>NZ_JCAEMD010000003.1:0-603547 GCF_059278825.1 Cupriavidus sp. MEYA8 | reverse complement strand
TTGCGTGCTCCTTTTCGGAAAACGAGACTCCGAATCCTCGTTTTACTCCAGGGGGCTTGCCTCCGCAGCCCTTCATAGGCAGTATGACTTCCCGTGCGACAGAGGCTGGCCCGCCGCGAGGAATCAAACGCGGGTTAGCATTGCTGCCAGAGCCGCACGGTGCGGACAGGGCCGCACCCGGCGATTTCCAGCGCGGAGGCCAGCATGGAAAACGATAGCACGTTGTATGTGGGGCTGGACGTTCACAAGGACTCGATCACGGTCGCCTACGCACTCGGCACGGGCGAGGTCGAACTGCTTGGCAAGATCGGTACGTCAAAGGCCGATCTCGATCGCCTGTGCAAGCGCCTGCAGTCTAAAGCGCGCCGGATCCGCATCGTCTACGAGGCGGGCCCATGCGGATATGGCCTTTACCGGCAGCTTGCAGGGAAGGGATTCGAGTGCATGGTGTGCGCGCCGTCGCTAATTCCGAAGAAACCCGGCGAGCGCGTCAAGACCGATCGGCGCGATGCGGTCAAGCTGGTGCGCTCGTTGCGTGCAGGGGACCTGTCGGCGGTGTACGTGCCCAGCGTCGAAGATGAAGCATTCCGAGATCTGGCACGCGCGTGGGTCAGCGCCAAAGACGATCTGAAGCGCGCCCGGCAACGGCTGAAGGCCTTTCTGCTTTCGCACAGTGTGCGCTACAGCGGCCGAGCCGACTGGGGGGCGGCGCACCGGCGCTGGATCAGTGAATTTGCGTTCGACAGCGCGTGCCAGCAACTTGCCTTTAACGAATATCGACGTGCCATCGAGGATCGCCTCGCGCAATGCAGCCGTCTCGAAGCCGCCTTGCGCGAGGCGGTTGTCAACTGGCGCTTTTATCCGGCCGTACTAGGCTTGCAAGCCATGCGCGGGGTGCAGTTCACCACCGCCGTGGGCTTGATCGCGGAATTGGGCGATCTCTCGCGCTTTGAGCATCCGCGCCAGCTGATGGCCTGGCTCGGCGTGACGCCCGCCGAACACTCCTCGGGTGATAAGCGGCGCCAGGGCAGTATCACCAAGACCGGCAACAGCTACGCAAGGAAGCTGCTCGTCGAGGCTGCCTGGAGCTACCGGCACCCGGCACGCGTGAGCCCCGATATCCAGCGCCGGCACGAAGGCATCCCGAAGGCCATCATCGATCGCGCCTGGGACGCGCAGTTGCGGCTATGCCGCCGCTATCGCAAGCTGGCGGCGCGCGGCAAGAACCCCAACATTGCGGTGGTCGCGGTGGCGCGCGAACTGAGCGGGTTTATCTGGGACATCAGCCAGCTGGCCATGTCGTTGGCCATACCGCGAGAGGCCTACGCGGTATAACACAGCGCTTCGGCAACCACCACAACCCCCTGGAGGAGTTTCCTGAAGGCGGCGTAGCCCGGCATCTCGAGTAACCCGCGAAGATACTACGCAAGGAATGTCATCCGATTTGCGACCATAGGTAGCGGCAGGCTCATTGGACGGAATGGAATGGACGTCCCCCCACCTGTGGCCGGTGAGGAAATGGGAAAGCGGATCCTCGCGGGCCCCCGATACGGGGGGGATCATAGTGCCCCAGGAGATCAGTGGCGATTTCCCCAACGCAAACCGGAGGATACGATCATGACCTATACGATAGTCGGCCTAGATATTGCGAAGAACGTCATGCAGATGCACTGGGTCGATCCCGCCACGGGGGAAATCGTCAACAAGTCGATCAAGCGCTCGGTGTTTCTAGAGCACTTCGCGAATCGCGAACCTTGCCTTATTGGCATGGAGGCCTGTGGAGGCGCGCAGCACTGGGCGCGTCGACTGCTGGAAATGGGACATCAGGTGAAGCTGATACCGGCCAGATTCGCCAAGGCGTTCAACATCGGCAACAAGAATGACGCCGCCGACGCCCGCGCCATCTGGATGGCCACGCAGATGCCCAGCAAGTCTGTTGCCATAAAGACCGAGGCCCAGCAGGCGGTGCTGGCGCTGCACAGGTTGCGGGAACAGAAGGTCAAGTTTCGCACGATGCAAATGAACTGCCTACGTGGTTTGCTGACTGAATATGGTGAAGTGATGGGCAAGAGCCGCGCGGCGCTCGACAAGGCAATCCCTGGTGTTCTGGAGAAACTCGCCGGGCGACTGCCCGGCATGCTCATCGAGTCACTGCGCGAGCAGTGGAATGACCTCGAGAAGCTCGACCGGCAGATCGCCGACATTGAACGGCGCTTGCAGACATGGCTGAAAGACGACCAGGCATGCAAGGCGATTGCTGCCATACCAGGCGTCGGGCTCCTGACCGCCACCGCGGCCGTCGCGACGATGGGTAGTCCGAAGTCGTTCAGGTCCGGGCGGGAATTCGCGGCGTGGCTCGGCCTGGTTCCCAAACAAACGGGCACGGGCGGGAAGACCGTGTTGCTGGGCATCAGGAGATAAAGTCAAATCTGGTGTATGAAGGTTGATCGTGGCCGGTCGTCAGGCGGCGAGTTTCTGCTGAACCGGCGGATTGTCTTGCGCCGGGGCACCGTCCTTGAAGGGGACGCCCTTCAAGAGCAGTTCGATGTGTTCGGCACCTTTGATGCGGCGCCATGTTTTCTCGGCTTCCTCGATCAGCTTGAAGGCCAGGCCAAGGAAAGTCGCTCGTGACACGCAATTGCGCGTGCGCGTCGTGCGGTGACGCACGGTCGCGAAGGTCGACTCAATCGCGTTGGTCGTGCGGATGTGCTGCCAGTGCTCGGCCGGGAAGTCGTAGAAGGTCAGCAGGCTGTCTCGGTCCTTGGTGAGCACGCCGGTGGCCTTGGGGTACTTGGCGCCGTAGATCGTCGCAAAGCGATCGAAGGCAGCATAGGCATCTGCCCTGGTGGCCGCCATCCAAATCGCCTGCAGATCTGCCTTGGCGCGGCCGTGCTGGGACTTGGGCAAGGCGTTCAGGACATTGCCCATCTTGTGGAACCAGCAACGCTGGGCGCGCGTGGCCGGGAACACCTCCTCCAGGGCAGCCCAGAATCCCATGGCGCCATCGCCGACCGCCGCCAGCGGGCCAGCCTGCAGGCCGCGGGATTTCAGGTCCAACAGTACTTCCACCCACGATGCCTTCGATTCCCGATAGCCGTCACCGATCGCCACGCGCTCCTTCCTGCCGTCTGGCGTAACGCCGATGATGACCAGCAGGCATTGCCCGTCCGATCCCTCGCTACGCAGACCCGTGTGGATGCCGTCCACCCACCAATACACATGGCGCGCCGCCGACAGATCACGCTGATTCCAGCTCGCATGCTCGTCTGCCCACTGCGCCTTCAATCGGCTCACCACGTTGGCCGATAGCCCTTTGGCATCCTCACCAAGCAGCACCGACAACGCCTCGCTCATGTCGCCTGTCGATACTCCCTTCAGATACAGCCAGGGCAGCGCTGCACTCACCCGCGGCGACTTCCTCACATACGGCGGCACGATCGCCGAGTTGAACTTCACGCCAGACCCGGACCGATCGCGCACCTTGGGCACCTTCACGGCAATCGGGCCGGCCCCCGTCAGCACCTCGCGCTCCGGGAGGTAGCCATTGCGAACCACGGCGCGCTGCCCGCTCAACGTCTTGACGTTACTGAACTGCTCAAGCAGCTCTGCCAGCTCCACTTCAATCGCCTCCTGGATGACCCGCCGAGCCCCGCGCCTGATCAGCTCCTCGAGCCCAAGCCCGATTTCCGATAGACCGACTGCTTCTTTCCCTTTATCCTTGCTCATGGTGGACCTTTCTTGTGCTGGTTTCCGATCTCGACAATCAGATTCTCAGCGGAAAGCTCCACCGCCCTCTACTCCGCGCCTCAAATTCCCCGCCCGTACACCAGTTTCGACTTTAGCTCGGGCATCAGTAAGCGAGGTGATACCTATCTGCGGACCTTGCTGATTCACGGTGCGCGCAGTGTGCTCTCGCATGCGAAGGATCCGGGTGCATGGGTTACCCAGCTCGTCAAACGACGGCATTCCAACGTCGCGATCGTCGCGCTCGCCAACAAGATGGCCCGCACAATCTGGGCAGTTCTCGCCCACAACAGCCCCTATGAAAAAGAGCATGTAAGTACTAAACCGGCATGATCGCGGTGTGCCGTACCAGAGCAATAACCCTTTACAGGACGACACGTTGAAAGGTTGCGGTGGCAATCGTATGTGATGACAACACAGGTCGGACCGGGACTCGCCAAACCTGAATTACAGAGAGAGCTTTTAGCTCGTGGGCGGAATGAGGTGCGAGTCAGCGGATTTCATAGGGGCCCGCAGCGCGTCAGGCTGCAACAAGGCCGAATGTAGAGCTGCAACCTATCCTGTCAGTCAGCGCGCACGAAAACCTTCGCAAACGGGGGGACGTCCATGTAGACCTCTGTAATGCGGTAGCCAACCCGCGAATATCAGTGTGATCCACCGTCGACTCTTACTGCTACGTCGCCCTCAGGAAATTCAGATCAAATGCACAAGCCAGAAACCAATCCCGATTGACGCGGGAAGTCATATCAGTATCTGCCTGGCAGTTTCCGGCTGTTGATCGAGCGCCTGCTCGATCACCTCAACAGACTCGATACACAGGTCGCGGAGCTCGAGGCCCAGATCAAGGCATCGCATCGCAACAGCGAAGCAAGTCGCAAGCTCGAGAAGATTCCCGGCATCGGCCCGATTACCGCGAGCGCACTCGTGGCTACGGTCGGGGACGCCAAGAACTTTAAGAACGGCCGGCAACTCGCGGCCTGGATGGGCCTCGTACCCGCCCAGTCGTCCAGCGGCGGCAAGACGACCTTACTCGGCATCAGCAAGCGTGGCGACACCTATCTGAGAACCTTACTCATCCACGGGGCACGATCAGCAGTCAGGGCGTTTCAGAGCAAGCCGGATCAGCGCAGCAACCCCTGGCTGCAGAAGCTCCTGGGACGACGGAACCTCAACGTCGCTGCCGTCGCTCTGGCGAACAAGAACGCACGAATCGTCTGGGCATTGCTTGCATGCGACCGGGAGTACGAATCAGGCTTCTCGCCAGCAACGGCCGGCACACCCGCGTAGCGACGGCAGACAAGAAAACGCATCCAACCAACCCGACCCCGGAGAACTTCCCCCCAAAGATTGCTCAGGCAGACACGCAGATTGATGGCAGGATAGGTCAGACCGTGGCCAGCACAACCCGCAGGAAGTCAGGGCACCTCGAGTGCGCTCTGCTGATAGAGGAGCCGGCCAGCGGATTCCATCAGGGACCAGCGGGCATGTGGCCCGAGCGAAGTCCGGATACATGGCTGCAATCTCCTTCCCCACCGTCGACGACGCGCGAAGCTTGGCAAACCGGGGGCGTCCATACATGACTTCCCGCTCCGGCTCTTCGCCGTCGCCCTTTCAGGCACAAGGCGGGATCTCCCCAGGTAAGAACGCGATCCTTCCCCGCACAACCGCCGCATTTACGCCGCCTGGCCTTTGACCACGAGAGCTTTGCAGTCCTTTGCCTGCTCGCCCTGGCCGGCTTCGCCTCAGATGCGGTTTGTGTCCCTCGGCTCGCGGTTTCGCTCCACGCTTCCTCCCCACGCTCGGTCACCCTCACGCAGTTGCGCTTCGCTTCGTTCGCTGTGGTCAACTCACGGGAGGACTTGCACCTCCAAGATCGCGCCCATGCTGGGCGCACAACGAAAAACGCACCCCGAAGAGGTGCGTTCAAGTGGGAGCCGACAAGGGCGGCTGAGAATGGCTTGGACTCAGTCCTTATGGACGCGACGACCGTTACGATCTGCCCAAAGCAGGAACGCTGAGACCACGCCAGTAACGACGAGGACGGCTAAACCGAACATGTCAATCTCCTTTGGAAAGGACTGCGCCTACCACGAATAGTACAACACTGCCGACAAGCAAGCAGAAGATCTCCCATGCTGCGAGAAGAGACCATGTCTGTACGGACTTGAAGTAACCGACCAGACCGATCAAGGCAGCTGCCGAGAGGGTATGCGCAAAGCGCCCATACTGCTGGCGCTGATCCTTGTGCGGCTCAATGATGGCCCGCCAGGCGAGATACCAAAAGCCATCGCGGCGGCGGGAATCGCTGTCCAGGCCGTATTGATCCGCATCCTTATGGACCAATTGATACTTGAAACCGTTATCGTGCGCAACGATTTCGAAACGTTCGCCGGCGCTTCTGGCACGGTCAATGGAAACCGAGAACCGAGCCGGCAAGGTCACGATGCCCTTGGCTCGATCAATTTGCGCCTTACCAGACACCTCTTCGCCGGATGTTGCCGAGAGCGTCACTTTTATCAGCGTCGTCATGGCTACTCCTTAGCCACGCCGTCCAGCCACCACGCGGAGCGTGGAAACGAGATCGGCATATCCCTGCTCGGTGGCCAGCGACTCCACGTTGACCGTGTTGTCGCGTCCCCCGGTCAGGTCATGGCGGCCGCGACAGGTCCGGTAGGACATGTGCACCCCGCCTTCCTGGCCGGGACCGTGCTGGATCTCGACGAGCAACGAGTTCGTATGCAAGGCGAACACGTCGACGTCACGACGTCGCTGGCGATGCTCGCGAATCGTGTAATCCCGCGGGCTAAGTGCCATGTCGCCGGCGAAGCGGCGCAGCACACGGCATGCGTCACGGCGAACCGCTTGGCAGGCAGAAGAGTTGGTCGACGGGTGCCGACTGAAGAATGATTTGGGAAGTTTCATGATGTCCTCAGGAATGCGCGGGACACCCCTTCCCAACGGGACGAGTGTCCCGCGATGGGTTGGTCCGGCTACGCCGGACAGTGGGTTCGATGCGTCAATGACGCGGGTGAAAGCGCTTGCCGAAGCCTGAAAGCTTCGGCAAGCCCTCTCGGGCTTGCGATTGGGATGGGCCTGAGGTCAGGCGAGATCGAAAATCTTGCTGATGGCTCGGACGGTGTCCCAAGCTTGGCGCTCGGACAGCACCTTGCCAACAAGCAACTTGTGGGCAGTGGTGACCAGGTTGGGGGCCTCGCCGGTGTAGCCGATCCGGTCGACAAAGACCGCCCAGCCTTCCGACCAACCGCGATGCACGGAGACGGTGAGCCGTTCACGCGCACCCAGCTGTGGCCACTGGCGTGACGACTTCGGGCCGTACATGGCCTCATTGTCGTCATCCATGAAATTGGCAGCATTGAGCCATTCCGGCTCCAGGCTTGCACTGCGCAGTTGACGTCGGACGCCATCGGCGACTTCGAAGATGTACCTGCCCTTCGTTTCGATCGGATTGATGGTCAAGGGAGATTTTTCTGCGGTGTCGAACATGGTTGGTTTCAGTTCGCGACAGAGCCCCCACGCGGGAGGGTCCGCGCGGGGAGAATGAAAGGAATGGGACTCCGAACCGGAGGCCGTCAGCGAGTGAGGCGATAGCCGCCGGCACCCGAGACGAGAAACAGCAGCTCGCCAGAGACGAACTGCTGATCCGCATCCTGGGTCACGACGACCTGGCGGCCACTGTCCGTGCGGACAATGACTTCCACGCCATCGCGGCGGCTCAACTGGTTCGCCGCTGTCTGTGCAATGACCGCCGAGACGGTGCCCGACAGGGCGCCAGCCAGGTAGCGGCCATTGCCGTCGCCGATGATGCGCGCACCAAGCACCGCGCCGACAACGGCGCCGAGCACACCCGGTACGCCGGTGTGGGCCGACATAATGCCGTCCCTGTCGACAATCGTGACGGGGCGAACCCTGACGACGGTGACAGCTTCAGCGCTACTTGTGCGCAGCGCTTCCGTCGCCCGGTAGGTATTGGGCGAAGTCGGCTGAGCAGCGCAGCCAGTGAAAACGGCGCAGCAAAGGAAAAGCAGGAAGAATCGCTTGATCATGATGGCCTCAACGAAAATGGGGCCAACATGCCCACGGGCAGGAAGGCCCGTAGGTGGGGGAAAAAAGAGATGTCCGGCTATACAACCGGAAGTGTCGATGCGTCGGAGACGCGGTAGGTGCGCCTATGTTAGCAGTGTCGACCGCGTCTGTGGAGTCGTTCAATCCGGCGCAGCCTACTTACCGAAGCGCCGAATGCGGCTTCCGGTCAGCCGCATTCGGCGAGACGCCAACACCAACTGTCGCCGATCGCATAAAGAATCAGCAATGCCCCGCCAACGCGATACGGCCGTCCCTGGATGGTTACCGCACCGTGCTCTTCGGAAAGCAGGAATGACGAATCACTCGCTACAAACTCAAGGGTTGGCATCGATTTGCATAGTTGCTGCGCTAATGCCAGCGTAAACAGTGGCTCCACGAAGCCGTTCCAACTGACACCGTTCCAGAAGGCATCGATTGCGAAGTCGTCGGGTAGCCAGTCGCCGGCTACCCGAACCGGTTGATATTCGAGAGGGGAATTGGCAGGGGGGTCTTGCATATTGGTGTGCTCCAGGTTGTCCGAAGCACAGCTCACCAGAGCGCGTGTGCCCCGGCGGGTATGAGAAACTCGATGCGTCTCTCGACGCGACATGCTCAGACGGTCTTCTGACCCAAAATGCCATCCCCAAAACTTCGGGGATGGCGGGCTCAATCGGCCTGTCGAGAGGCGCGGCTCGCGCGCTGCTTCGGTTCGGGCAGGTGATACCCGAATCGCGCCCAGTCCTGCGGGTCTACCGGCAGCGGATTCGTACGCCCCACCGCCAGATTCACGAACGCGCCGCAGAACTTCAACGTGCCCGTGCGAAACAGCGTCCAGAGCAGGTTGTAAGCCTGCACCGCAATCGCCTCGTTGATCACCAGCGACTGCTTCTGCAGCGCCTCTGCCATCGAACAGGACGGCGCAGTGTCGGCCTTGTCCCCTTTCGGGTTCAGTAGCTCGGGGAACAGGTCGCCCACATGGGGCAAGCGCTGTGCCGCCTTGCCGCGCACTTGGCCGAGAATCACCTGACCACTGTCCGACTCATTGCCGCAGTCGAGATAGTAGCCACCTGTGCCACTCTTCATCGCTCCAAGGATTGCCTTGCGGGCAGCCCGCGTGTCGACACAGCCAATTGCCATATCGCAGTCGAACCGATCGCCGCTTCCAACCCGACACGTGCGCGCTTCCCAGCGCGTCCCCATCAGGTTGTTCAGTCGGTTCACGATCAGCGTGGCCTTGTACTGGCCCACATCGACAGGATAGAAGCCCTGACGACCGATATTGGTCTCGCTGACGATATCGTCATCGTAGACCGTACATTCGATGCCGCCCGGGTGGCCCAGCTCCAGCATGGCGTGATGCAGCCGCGCCAGATTGGGTAGCAAGGCGCTGCCGGTGCCGCCGGCACCAACCACTACCACCTTCCATGCACGCGTCGTCATGCCCGCGGGAATGCGATGCTCGAAGGTCATGCCAGCACCTCCTCGCGCGCGGCGACGTACCAGTCGGCAGGGACCTTCTCCACCTTCTCGAAAATGCCTTTCGCGCAGAGCCGCAGCGCCATCGACGGCGTCGCCGCGTCGCAATTGCCCATCACGAATGCAAACTTCACGTCGTGCCGGTCGTCGTCATCGTCGGTAGACGAGAAGAACGCCGGATGCCGGCCATGCGAGTGGCAGTCGACCACCAGCACATCGTCAGCAGCCAGCGGAGGGCGCTCGTACTTCAGGTGCCCGCCGCTGTGCTCCAGGATTTGCACTGGCACCAGCCGGAACGAAGCGCTATCGGAATTCCAGACCACCCACCCACCAGTTTCCTTGGGATGCGCGGCACGCGCCATCGCGGCGAACTCCCCGATCAACTGAGCCGGGATGGGCCCGCAGCGCAGATCGGTTGTCTCTGCCGCCTCGCCGTATGGAATGGCCGTGCGATGCTGGAAAGCGCCGAGGTGGCGGACGACGCGCAGCCAGGGCCGGACGATCTCAAGGAACACGCCGTTGACCGCAATGAGCAGGCGCTCGCCGGGCCGTTCCATTGGCGCGAGCGCTCCGAAGCGCGGCACCATCACAGAAGGAAAGGATAGCTGCAGGGCAGCGTCAGCAGGATTCATGATGACTTTTCCAGTTTGCCGGCGATCAGATCCGCCAGCTTGAGTTTCATGGCAACGAGGACTTGCTTGGGATAGTCGGGAAACTGCCCGTCAAGGATGTCCTTCCAGAAGGCATAGGCGCCGCGCTCGTATGTCACGCGCTTGCCGCCATGGTTGGGATGGGTAAAGGCCGAGTTGAAGAACCCGGCTTCCCAGCCTGCAACGGATGCCACGTCGATCTGCTTGGGCACATGGGCTGAGCCGATGCAGATCTTCCCGTGGTCCCAGGTGTTGAAGTAAGGTGGCTCGCAAAGGTCGCTGCCCGGTACCGGCCTTTCCTCCCCTCTCAGGGCGAAGACCCGGAACCCGGACTGCGATGCCTGGAACACAAGCGCGGGGTGTGGCACCACCGCACTGCGTTTGCCGAACTCCTTGCAGTCGAAGAACACGCGCCGCTGCGCCGCGGGACACCACCATGTCACCGCGGTGGGGCTAATCGACAGCACGTTGGGTGTGAGGAACTCGCCCTTGGGGAGCGAGGCCTCCGCCACTTCACGGACTGCGTGGATCAACGCCATACGGTTCAAAGGCGTGCCGGCACCAATGACGGGCCGACCCGAACCATCCGGCTCGATGCGATGAGCTGTGGCGTAGGAGAACTGCCCTGGTCCTTGCCCATAAAGCAAAATGGCCCCTTGAAGGGCCACGTCGTGCGACCGCGTAGCGGTCAGGATTTCGGCCATATGGCCCTCCTAGTCAGAAATGAGTGTGAGAACACGATCGAGCGCCGAGATGATCTTCAGCATTCCATCCAGATCCTTGAACTGCTGTCGGATCGCCTTCGGCTCGACCGCAATCGGAATGAAACATTGGAACAGCGTTGCGTCGCCGCAGCAGTTGAGCCCGTCATACAGATCGTCGAGTACTTGGGTCACGTAGTCGGACCGGGTATAGGCGAGCGTGGCCGCGGAATATGCCGGCTCGGCCCACTGTGATCCTGCAACGGCCGAGCTATCGCCTTGCCTCTTCAGGGTCAGGTGCAGATCGGCCAGTGCAATACACAGATCCTTGACCCAGCCATTGTTGGCGCGAGACAGCTCATAGAGCTTCCTGCTACCGAATGCTCGCAGCTTGCTCGACGACGGATAGCCGTGGCAGGCCGGTGGCAATACGTCATCCGGTGCGAGTTCCGGCCTAACGACAGACGGCAGGTATCGCTCGATGTCGTCTTCATCCATGCCACAACTCTCGGCAAGGAACTCCCTCGCGTTCTTGTCGTCGGCAAGGGTGCTGTCGTACTCCCAGTGCCACCGCGCAAACAGGTCAAGAAGGGCTTCAGGGGTGCGTAGAAACAGCGACTTCGCGCTAGCCGCATTGATCAGCGACATCGCGGTGTACAGAAGATGCGGGTGCACCGCTCGCAGAGCGCTAGCGCGCGCTTCACCGATGAAGTAGACGTCGTCGCCGGGCATATCGATGGCGAGATACAGCGGCGCCTCGATCTCGTCCTCCCAGCCAAATTGCATCAACTGGTCCTTAGCAGCGCCAATGTCGATCAGCGAGAAGCCGAAGCTCAGTCGCTTACACTCAGGTGTGCGGGCGCGCAGCCATGCAAACATGGCCTGCGCGAAAGCATCGCCTGCGCCCGTTGGGTTGGACACATCGCTCGCACGAAGTACGCCGGTGGCGAACTGTGCACGGACAAGGTCCATCACATCGACCTCGTCCCCGAAGGTGAGCAGCGCGCTATTCGGAACCCCATCAGGGATGGCCGGCAGCGTCAGAAAATCATGGGCAGGTCGACGTCGGGCAATGGGATGCTGTCGCGCAGGCGTCCATGCGGGTTGTCCTGCATCGACCTCTGGAACAAACGACCGAGGATCGAACAGCATTGTTGAGTCTCCTCAGAATGTGAAAAAACCGCCCTTTCGGGCGGCTCCGTAGTGGTAGCGAACTGGCCGGTGGCCAGTGCTTTCATCAGCTCAGATTTGCGCATGCGCGCCCTTGGCGCCGGCGGCGCGGACGAAGGTGAAGCTTGCGACCTCGCCCTTGACCTCTGGACCATCCACCGAGGCGGTGGTCAGCTCGGGATACTGGGCCGAATAGATGTCGCGCACCTGCTCTGGCGTGAACGCCGGACCAGGGTCCACAAGGGTCATGCCGTTGTAGGAGAACTGGCGCAGCAACTTCTTGATTTCGAGTGCCATGTCGGTCTCCTTAGAGCAGGGATGCCAGATCCGTACCGGCCGGGGACGGCGCGGTCACCTTCGCTTCCGCTTCGGCCTGCACGGCATCATCGGATTCCGCATCATCATCCGAAGCGCTTTCGCTTTCCGACGCCGATGGCGATGCGGCCTTAGCCAGCGCCTTTGTTGCCTTCGACGACTGCGTGGACTTGGCGGCATCGAGAATCGACTTCGTTGCCTCGGCCTGCTCGGCCAGCGAGCGATGCGATTCGCTCACACTCGTGACGGCCGCCGCGAACTCGGCATCCAGTTCCGCGGGCGTCGCCGACAGCACCAGAGGCGATGTCAGCGCTGCGTCCGCGGCATTCTTGATGACTGGGAGCACAATCACGGACATGACATCGCCCTGCATGGAAAGCGTAACAACGACCTTGTCGCTCGCGCGGACGAGCGGAGCCAATTCAGTGAACATGGTGAATCCTTTTGGGGAAATGGGATGAGGCAGGGCGCCCGATGGCGCCCTGCGTTAAGGCAGTGTGAAAGGGATCAGTAGCCCAGGACCTTGGGCACCTTGCCTGTGTAGTCAAAGCCATCGACAGCCAGCAGGCCGGCAATAACTTCGGGTTTCGGCTTGTTGAACAGCTTGGCAAAGCTTTCGCCCAGCGCCTTGCGAATGCCCAGTTCGTCCGCGAGAACCTTCATCTCGGACTTGGTGAGCATCTCCAGAAAGTCCTGCGACTTCTGCAGGTTCCAGTGCACGCGCAGATCGAGCTTGTGGTAACGGCACAGTTCCTTGAGGTTCGGCACCTCCATGCCGTCGATCGCGGCAACAGTCAACGCCACGGTCAGTTGCTGGCGCTTGCCAGCGTCCAGGGCATGCACCGCCGTCAGGCAGCCTTGCAGGGTCGATGACGCCTTCTGCTCCGTCAGCTTCTCGAAGAACTTGCCCATCTTGTCCCCGCCGATGTTGCGTGCGAGACCGTTGAGGGCGATCGAGATCAGGTAGGCATTGGCCTGCTCGGCGTTCTGCGCGACTTCCTTGCGCAGCGCCTTGCGCCAGAGATCGGTCCGGTAGTTCTTGACCTTCTCCGACTCGCTGATCGACGTGACAGGCTTCTCGGCTGGCGCCGAAGCCTTGTCCCCGTTCTTCACTGTCGCGGGCTTGCCGGAACCGGCCGCGCCGCCTGCAGGCTTTTGCGCCGCCGCTTTCACGTCGCGTTCTGCCTTCAGGCGTGCCGCCACCTTCCGCTGGTTGCAGACTGTGTCGAAGCACTGGCCACTGTAGACCTTGCCCAGTGAATCGGGCAAGCCGCTGACTGCGGCGCCGAAGTTCTGGCAACCGTGGCAGGCTTTCGCCTGCTCCTCGCCTACGCCAGTCGGCCCATCGACCTGAAGCTGGATGCGGGTGTGGTTGTCGCCGGGGCGTACGATGCGAATGACCTGGTACTCGTCCTTGAGCCCGTAGCTGATGCTGTCGAGCTTGCGGTCGGTCTTCTCCGTATAGCAGGCGCGGTTGGTGCAGTTGCCCGTAGCAATTGCCTCGCTGAACATCTCAGTCTGCAACGAGGAGTTGTGCTGGCAGGTTGCGCAATCCGTCTTGTCGAAGATCGCATTCTCCAGGCTGCACGCTGCAGCCTCGATGGTCTTCTTCAACTCGGACACTGACTTCTTCTCGCTCACGATCACCGGTAGGAGCTTGTCCTGCGTGGCCTTGGCGAGCGTCGCCAGCAATTCGGCGTGGCCGAGCTGGATGACACGCGTGTTGAGCGCATTCAGGACCGATTCGCTGCAGTTCATGAGCGCCAGGCGCTTGTCCAGCGTCGAGCGCGACCAGCCAAGGAGGCGGGCCGCTTCATCGCGGTCGCCCTTCAGCTGGCCCACGATCTGCGACGCTGCCATGGCCTCCTCGGAAGGCGCCATGTCGGCACGCTGCACGTTCTCGATCAACGCCATGCGGTCAGCCTCGGCGTCGGTCAGCACCTTGAGGGTGACGGGGATATGGTATCCATCGCCATGTGCTGCCAGTGCGGCGCGGTAGCGGCGTTCACCGGCAACCACTTCATACTCATGCCCATTCTCATCGTCCTCAACGGGACGGATCAGAATAGGCTGAAGGAGACCCTCCACGCGAATGGATTCAGTCAGTTCAGCCATCTGGGCGGGATCGAAGTACTTGCGCGGGTTACGGCCAGGACGGATCTTGCCAATGACAACGGTGGGGTTTTGCATTTTTGGGTTCTCCGAGACGGAATGGGAACCCGTTGCCGCACCGGGAACGTGGTTCCCGATGGGGTGGAAGGATGGACTGCCCGGCTAAGCCGGCGGCCACCATACTGCAGAAGCTGGCACCGAAAGGTGCGGGGTCGATGCGTCATGGACGCGGAATGTAGGCGTAAGGATATACCAGTGACCATAACAATGCCAAGCTCATCCGGCCAACATCTGTTCGCTAGACTGCCTACTTTGGGGCCGCGCGGATCGACCTCATCGAGCTCGTAGGCGCACAAAAAAAGAAGCCCTCACGAGGAGGGCTTGAGTGGAACGGGTGCATCTTGAGAGGCAATTCCGTAGCGGGGCACGCTACGGAACTGATCATAAGCTGGTTCGAGCCAGCAACATTCCCCGAAAGGCCGTCAATTTCGACTGCTTTTCGCCGGAATGGGTCCGATCGGCCTGGCAAGCACGCTGGTCACGGCGCCGCTAACCTGCCAGCCGTCCATCTCGCTCTCGGTGATGCCATGAACGAGACGGTCCAGGCAGACGACTTCCAACCCGTCCGCCTCGACAGTGCCCAGAATGTAGGCGACGGTCGTGCCACGCGTGCCGCGTCGCTTGATCGTTGCCATTCCTTCGCCGATGTTGATGCTGCACTCGTTCGCTTTCATGCTGCCTCCTTGAGCAGGTCACGTTGATCCCGGGCCTTGCGGCCGTGCAGCTTGGCGAGATCGTCTACAAATTCGTCCAACAGCGTGTCCATATGCAGAAACGCCTCGTCCTCCAGTTCCGGCGTCGCCCAGTCCAGGCCCGCCTCCATGGCGTCCCGTTTGTGGGCCACCATCTGGTCCTGATAGATATCGAGGCTTCCCGGTAAGTGGAAGTACACCACCTTCAACTGCCCCTTCCGGTTCCATCGCAGCGCACGCCGCATCGCCTGATACTCAATGCGCCACGTCCACGAACGGTCATAGAAGAGGACGTAGTCGGCATTGGGCAGGTTGTAGCCCGCCCGGCCCGACGCCTTGGTGCACAACAGACCGGTGGCACTTCCCCCCACGAATCGCTTGTCCTTATCGGCCACGCGCTTCGCAATCGGAATCCCGCCGTGAAACGGCACCGTCTCTATCCCCTTTGCCTTCAACTGGTTGGCGATGAGGGTAATGACGCCTGGGTTCTCGGCAAACAGGATGGCCTGCTTGCCCTCGCCTGCGATGGCTTCCAACCGCTCTATCACCGCGCGCTGCTTGCTGGTCAGCTGCCCCAGCGCTCCGACACCATCCACCCCATGCTGCGGGTAGTTGGCGGCGAAGTGAACGGCACAGATGCGAGCCAGGATCGCGATCAGGTTGTTGGACTTCCCTTCTACCTTCCGCACGTCCCGGTACCACTGCGCGAACTCGTCGGCCGTCCGGAGATAGAGCGACAAATGGGCAGGGTCCCATTCTGTCTCCACCACCTCGACCGCCGGCGGCTCGATGCGGATATAGCGGGCTACATCTGGCTCGCACACCAACCGGCGCTTCACGTGCGGCGCCAGCATCTGCCGGTACCGCGGCAGGTTGCCGATCTTAGGCACTTCGCGCTTGGCCCCGTCCTGCAGGCTTTCGGCGAATTCCCACGTCACCCATTCCAGCACCACAAAGTCGCTGCGGAAACGGTCGATGCCGCGCTCGGCATGCTGCACTGAAGCAAGCCAGTTCGCTTCCAGGTAGCCACGCCGGTAGCCATATGGCTGGGCCGCCGTGCCGTCACCGCCCGTAAAGGCGATCAGTCCGAAGATATCGCGCGGATAGTTGGCAATCGGGCTGCCAGTTAGGATATAGCGCCGCTTCGCCGATAGCTGCCAGAGCGCGCGGCTCTGGTCGCTGGCCGGGTTGGACAGGCGCTCCCCCTCATCGGCCACCAGCAGGCCGATGCGACGACGCAGCCGGTGCGCGTAGGTGACACGGCGTGAGGCCTGCCGGTCGACGGGCATGCGCAGTCGTTCATAGGCGATCAGGTTGAGGCGGCCCAGATGCATCAGATCCTCAGGCGACTGAATCACATGGACGTCCGATGCTGGCATGACTTGCTCCAGCTCGGCGCGCATCTCGGCAATCAAGCGTGCCTCGACGACGATCAGGCCGTGTTTGACGCCGGACAGCAGGATCAGGCCTGCCGCGAGACGCGACTTACCGCAGCCCTGCTCCCACGCCGCCACCGCACCGTTGGGCTTGAGCAGCAACTCGACCAGGTCTTCCTGTTGGAATTGCCAGTCCAGCCAGCGGTCAATACCGAGCGCCAGCAGCCGCTTGCGCAGCCGCTCAGCCTCCTCCGGGTAGCGCCTGGCCAGCCCCTCGTGGACGATCTCCCATGCCTGCGCCGATTTCTCGACGCTGTAGCGGGCGGTGATCTCGTCCAACGAGACGACGTAGTCCTTCTCGCGTACCTGATACCGGTAGCGGCCATCGGCCTGCCGATCGAAGCGAATTCCCTGGCCGGCCTTGATGACCGGGCCACCCCAAACCGACGAATCGACCAGATGCGTTTTCGTCGCCGTGCCGACGATGGTATCGGCGGCGCCTACGCCGGTCGTCCAGACCGCATGGCGCAGTGGCAAGGCCTGGCGCATGCTGCGCCGCAGGCGCTGGCGGAAGTGCTCGAGAAAGCCCGGCGCAAACTCCGGCTCACCGCCGGCGGCCTTCACCAAGTCGACGAGCTTGCCCAATGCGGCGATTGGATCCGGCTGCATCAGGTAGGTCTCCAGATCCAGCCGGCTCGTGCCTGCGTAGCGAAATCCACGCGGCAGGCGATGGCCTTCCAGCGACACGATGCGGCGCTCCAGCACTCGGTTGAGCACCATCGCTTCGACGAACCCGCAGTCGAACCCCAGCACGATGCGGCGTCCGTCATTCGAGATGCGTACCCGATTCTGCGAGGTCACCGGGCGCGTGATGGCCGGACCTTGGTCGTCCAGCAACTGGTGGCCGAGCCGCGGCTCACCATAGAGACGATCCTCGGCTTGCAGTTCCAGTGCGGGCAGCGGTTGGGTCAGATCCGACACGCTTTGCCGCACGAAATCGCTGGCTCGCATGCGATAGCGCGCGAACACTGCAATGGAGGTCCGCACCTCCGCCCCTTCCTCCCGGAAGGCGCTCGATGGCAAGTCGAAGACGCCCACCACGCGCCTGGCGGCATCGCTGAACGGCTCGCCGTGAGCGATGAGCCGGCCGGCGAACTTGTCGACAAAGGTCGTGGGCAGCAGTGCCACCACGATCTGCGCCGCGTCGAGTGCCTGTGACAGCGCATACTCGTGGCTCAGGGCACTGGTGCCCGCGCCGAAGCGGCCCCAGGTGGTGCAGTCGTAGGGCTTCAGATGCGGTGATTCGAGGTGGATTGAGAACGGCGGGTTAATGAGGGTGACATCGAAGCGCGTCGGATGGATTTCCTCCATGCCGGCGTGCCGAAAGCTGCCGTCAAAACCAGCTGCCTCGACGGCAAGTTGCACCGCCTCGATCGTTGGTTGGTGCACGTCCACCCCATACAGGCTATGAGTGCCCGGGTCCGCGAACTGGAGCAGGCGGGCCGAGCCGACCGAGTTGTCGAGTATCGACACCTTTCGGTTGGGCTGCCAGTTGGCTACCGCGCCCCACATCAGGCGGGCAATGGCGTCGGGCGTGAAGAACTGCGACAGATGCCGCTGGCGGGCGGCATGGAGTTCGCCCATGTTGACGATCTTTTCAGCCTGAGAGCCAAGGCTGACAATCGCCCGCAAGGGCGCGTACCAATTTGACATGATGGGTTCCAGAAAAGAAAAAACCCCGTCGTGAAAGTCACTGACGGGGCGTTAAGGGGATGCAAGCCGTGGTCGGCTATGCGGACTGCGGTGATATGACGGTATGCCGCCGGACGAACGCTAGCAGCGTGTCAGCGACCTGCGTGGCGAAGCGCAACTCCCAATACTCGTTGTACTGGATGACGTCGAGACCTGGGAAAGTGCGCCGCTGCTGCGACTCAAACACATCGGCGGGATGGAACTGCGCGAGGCAACTTGCCAGAACGACGTGGCCGTTGCGACGTGCAAAGACCACGAGTGCGGCGAATGCCTGCGAAACAGGCTGCAACGAGCCGAAATGCAGTTGGCGCGAAGGCCGCGAGGTATCGCTGACCGTCTCGGATATGGCAATGAGCTTGAGCCGAACAAAGGCGGTGGAGCGGCGCACGGCCGAACTGCTGGCCAGGCCGAAGGCATGGAAAAGTGTGGCCGCCGTTTGCCGCTCTGCTTTCGCTGGCCCATCAGCCTCGTACGTCTCGCGCAGCAGGTTCCAGAAGCGATCCAGATCCGGCACGACACCGGCCCGGATGGCCTCCCAGATGTTGGGATAGCCGTCGATGGACATGCGCGTTTCGTCAATGGCGATGGGTGCACCATCGATGCCAAATTCTACTGCTGCCCGCTGGATGATCTCAGCAACCTGTTTGCGGCAGAACCGCTTTAGTTCGGCCGGCGCTGGTGCAAAGGCTTGGGCTCCGGCAAGTTTCTCCCTTGCATGGAAAGCCTCAATGCGTGCGTTATACATGTACTTCTACTCCAAGAAGACGAGGCGCCCGTAGGCGCCACCGGTAAAAGTCTACATGGGGCC
The DNA here is from genome assembly GCF_059278825.1 of Cupriavidus sp. MEYA8. NCBI lineage: Bacteria > Pseudomonadati > Pseudomonadota > Betaproteobacteria > Burkholderiales > Burkholderiaceae > Cupriavidus > Cupriavidus sp. MEYA8. The sequence goes on along the minus strand of NZ_JCAEMD010000003.1, from coordinate 584,608 downwards.
TACGCCGCTTCCTGCATGAAAGCCTCGCCGTACTCGCCGAGGAAAAGCATCAAATCGTCGGCGACCTGGTGGGAGAGCTTGAATTCCCACGCGTCCTTGAAGAACACGATGTCGAGACCGGGGTAGCTGAGCTTCTCGCGGTAGTTGTACTCGACGTCGTGCACATTGACCCGGCTGAGCCCGCCTGCCAGCAGCTGATGACCCGCCTTGGCGGCAAACGTGGCGAGGCCAGAGAGACAGTCTGCCGTGCTCTGGTAGCTGTAGTAGCCCACCTTGCGCCCCGATCGCCGATAGCAGGCTTCGGAGGTAACGTGCTTGCGCAGGACCACCGCCGAGGCGGTGCACTTGACTTCCCGCTTGCGGTTGAGGCCGAAGCCGGAAATGATCCGCTGGGCGGCCTGCTGGTAGGCCAGTTCCGCGCCGCCATGGCCGCCGTAGCGGCGGGCCATTGATGCCCAAAGCCCGTCGATGTCGGGAATCTTTCCGGCCCTCAGAGCCGCGTCGATATCCAGGCCGGCGCGTTTGTACTCATCCTCATGGGCAATATCAAGCCGGGCGCCAACGGGGGCGAACTCGCGGCGGGCGCGATTGACCACGCCGCCTGCAACTGAGCGGCAGAACTTTTCCAGTTCTCGCTCCGTATTGTATTCGCTGCGAAGCTCAACCGACCGGTAGTGGTCGGGCACCGCAGCGACGATCTCGCGCTCGAAGGCTGCAGCGGCAGCATATGCGGCATGGGCCGCCTTCTGTGCGGCGATGAACTGCTCAATGATTTCTTTGTACATCGTGGTCTCTCAAAATCAACATGGGAGACCTCCCAACGGGAAGTCTCCCGAAGGGGTCAAAAGGGGTAGCAGGCTGACCGGCGAGTCGCCAATCTCGTCCTACGTAAAGGCTGGATCAGTGGAAAGCCAGCGCCGGGCCAGTAGGCATCGGCACGATACCCAGCGCCAGCCAGTGCGCGACGGGATGATCCGGGAAATCCGGAATCGACACGAGGCTGTACAGCGCTGGCACGTCCTGCAGCTCGCACTCGCCATCCCGCAGCAAGCTGCGGTAGCGATCACTCAAGCACAGCCAGGCCAGCTCGGCCCGGGCGACGTGATCCCACTGCGCAGGCAAGCGCGACTCATCAAACAGCGCATGGCCTGCCACATTCATGCAGGCTACGACTTCGTGATAGCGGCCGAAGTCGTGAGGGAAGCTCCTGCGCACGAACGAGAGCGCTTCGGGCGCGTGCACCCCGAAGATCCGGCCCAGTTGGCGGATGTACACCGCGCACTCCATAGGAGAGCGCTTGGCATAGTCATCGCTGCCGACCTGCGCGCATTCTTCATCCCACGGTGCGGGACCGACTTCGATTTCGAGGAATTTCTGGAACATGGCGTTTCCTTGGATGTAACTTGGGAAACGCCCCAACGGGGAGCGTTCCCCGGTGGGTAGTGGATTGACGGCTGGCCAGGACGGTCAGCCCGCAGTGGCAGGCTTCTGATTCAGATGCAGCAGCTTCGCGAGAAGCCAGCTGATGAGAACCAGGAACTCGATTTCGGCAACGAGGTGCAGCTGCATGGCAGCAAGGCGATCGTCACCGGTGGTCACAAGGAAGTACAGCGCCGCGAACAGATTGATGACGGTCGCGAGAACAGCCAGCGTGCTGATACGGGAAGAAATACGCATGAGAAGGCTCCGAGAACGGGGCCTTCCCCATTGGGAAAAGCCCCAATGGGTGGAAAAGCAGATGGCCGGTACGCCGGCAGGGTCGATGCGCAGTAGCGCGGAGAATCGGACGGATAGTACCCCGCACTAGCGGCTAGGACAAGTCCGCGGGTCAGGTATTGGGCTTCATCGCGGGCATACAATCCCGAAAATCCTTACGGAGCACGCGCACTGGATCCATGTTCGCCTGCGCGTCTGTCGAGACTAGCGCCGCCATCTGAGCCGCATAGGAAACCAGGCCGTTTGCGCAACGAACCACATTGTCGATCAGCCCCAAAGGATATCCGGTACCCGACCTGGACATCGGATGCATACCCCCGTGCGTGAAGCTGTTCATGGCGCGCAAGGACTGCTCACGGTATTCGTCGAGATGGGTCACGATGAATCGCCCCGGGTATCGAGGAGGCTGTTTGGTTTAAGTTGATGCCGGCGCGGCAGCGGTGTAGCTGAGTTGCCGGTAGTAGTTTGCCTCAGCTTCAGCCGGCGGGATATAGCCGAGGTGTTCCATCAGGCGGTGGTTGTTGAACCAGGCCACCCATTCCAGGGTTGCAAGCTCTACGGCCTCACGGGATTTCCAGGGGCCGCGCTTGTGGATCAGTTCGGCCTTGTACAGGCCATTGATGGTCTCAGCCAGTGCGTTGTCGTAGGAGTCACCGCGGCTGCCGACCGACGGTTCAATGCCGGCTTCAGAAAGCCTCTCGGTATAGCGAATGCTGACGTATTGCGATCCCTGTCAGAATGGTGAATGAGCGTCCCATCGTTGTCGGGCTGGCGCGCGTAAAGCGCCTGTTCCAAGGCGTCCAGAACGAAGTCCGTGGTCATCGAAGTGCTGACGCGCCAGCCAACAATACAGCGGGCGAACACGTCGATCACGAAGGCCACGTACAGCCAGCCCTGCCAGGTCGAAACATAGGTGAAATCACTCACCCACAGTTGGTTGGGCCGCGTGGCGTGGAACTGGCGCTTGACGCGATCCAGAGGGCACGGCACCGAGTCGTCCGCTACCGTGGTGCGCTTCTTCTTGCCCCGGCGCACCCCCTCCAGGCCAAGCTGCTTCATCAGTCGTTCGACCGTGCAGCGCGCCACCGCCATGCCTTCACGGTTCATCTGTTTCCAGACTTTGTCCGCACCATAGACCTGCATATTGTCCTCCCAGACCCGTTTGACCGCAGGCCGCAGACGCTCATCGCGAATTGCACGGGCGCTGCGTCGCGACGGATCGCGAAGCCGTGCGGCATGGCGTCGGTAACACGACGGGGCAATCTGCAAGACTTTACAGATCGGCTCGACCCCGAAGGCATCTCGATGCTCATCGACGAAGGCCTTCAGGACTTGAGCCGGCGGTCGAGCTCCGCCTGGGCGAAAAACGCGCTGGCCAGCTTCAGGATCTCGTTGGCTCGACGTAATTCCTTGACTTCACGCTCCAGCGCCTTGACGCGTTCTCGTTCTGACGTCGTTACGCCGTCGCGTTCACCGCTATCAATTTGGTCACGCTTGACCCATTTCAACAATGTATGGGCCGAGCACCCAATCTTTGGGGCAATGGCCTGGACCGCCGCCCATAGCGACGGATGCTCGCCGAGCTGTTCTCGCACCAGGCGAACAGCCCGCTCTTGGACTTCGGGGGAATGCTTGTTCTGCTTGTTCATGGCTCCATTCTCTCAAGACTTGGAGCCTCCTCAAAATCCGGGGCGATTCACGATGCCTTTCACGCGCGGATCTTCGAGCTTGAGCAACTCGTCGAACATGACCTTCAAGCTTGGGGCCTTGTCTGCGGCACGAGCCGATTCCTCGGTGAGCGGCTCGTGGTACTGCCGTACCCATTTCTCGCCTGCCGCCTCAAGCAACCAGACGCCGCGAATCTAGGTCTCGAACTGCGGCCGGAACAACGCCATCGCGGCGTTTGGCATCCCGATTGTGAGCAATGCAACGGCGCCGGCGGCGTGTTCCACTGACATCAGCGCGCATTGGTATGCGGAAATCGTCCGCGGATGGTCCATAGGAGCGGCACTGCCCATGCAAGTTACAGCCGCGTTGTGAAGTTCCGCCGAGCGGGTCAAGATATCAACGGACATGACTATGCGCCTTCCCTTTCTCGGCGGGCCAGGCGATTCGCCGCCCGGAAACGGTTGACCACATCCCAGCGCCGCTGCGCCAGCTCCTCCGGATTCTCCAGATTGGAATAATCCTGCATCGGCCCATCCCCGACGAATGGCCGGTAGTCCTCCGGCAGCTTGCCTTCTGCCTTCAGCTTGTAGCGCTGGAGACGGCCCAGCCCATCCGTCGTTTCGGTGATGGCCACGTAGTCCCAGCGCTCGGGCACGGCCGCTTCGGAAAACCAGACCTCCCCCTCGCCCTGGCCCACGAGCGCGACGACGTCGTACACACTGCCCACGGGCGACGGCACTGCCCGCACCTCGAAGCGAAGCACTTCCGGGCGCGGATGCCAGAACACACGATCGAGATACCGCTTGAAGACGAAGGCATCCAGCCGGGCAATTTCGCCGTATTGTGGTTCACCGGGAGCGATGAACTCCGGTTCTCTCTTTGGGCGATTGCCCAGGGATACCTCTCGGGCGGCGGGTGTGGGGGCTTGAGACATGGGATTCCGTCAAATGGCACACGAAATTCTATAGCTTTTGGGGGAAAGCCCAGCAGAAACCGCCCTGACAATGGTTGGCGGCGAGCTTCGCCTGCCGGCCGCCTTGACTTTGCCGTGACGCCGGTATCGTGGTCTCAGACCATTAAAACCTTGCCGCCATGCGCTTTTCCAGACTCGAACGCCACACCCCCATCGACTTCAACGCCCGTCGCCAGGCCGCTTTCGCGCGCAAACAGCAGCGCGAGCGCGACAGGTACCCGCTCTTTGCAGACCACGTGGCGGCCGAGCAGCATTCTTCCGACGAGGAACTTGCCCGCCGGCAACGGCGATCCGACAGCCTTGAGAGAACACTGCGCGCCTTGCACGCACGAGTCTGGCGCCAGAAGCGCTCCATCTACCACTCGCTCTCTGATGACCAGCGTGCGGAGATCCGCGCGAAGTGGCAGGCATGGACCGGGCCAACCACCGCCCTTTACTTCGCCTACATCGTCGATACGGTCAGCGGCGAGTATGCACGGCGCGCTGAAGTCGCCCGCGCTGACACGCTGGCCATCCGCCGACGAGTCTTGGCCTCGCTGCCCGAGCAAACCGCATTGGAGATCGCCTGATGGTCCCAACCGACGAGCAGATCGCCGTTGTCGACGCAGTCAGCGCTGGCGGCGCGGTGAAGGTCAAGGCCTATGCGGGTGCCGGCAAGACGTCGACGCTGCGCCTGGCTGCCGAGGCGCGCGGCCGGGCGCGAGGGCTTTACCTCGCCTTCAACAAGTACGCTGAATTCCATGTACTCGCGATCAATCAACCAGCCAGCCCACCATGAAACCTGCCGCCCCTCAAATCTCCCCAAAAACACCTGGCTCTACGGACTTCGAAAACCGCGCGCCGCTGCCGCACTCGCCAGTCAGCGACGGGCGTGGCGTCTGCGAGCTCTGCGGCTCAAATGATTCGCGCGTGCACGTCGCGGCCAACCCGCCTGAGCGCGACACCCGCACCCTGGACCTGTTCGAGGACGACCAACAATGAGCGAAAACACGAAGATCGAATGGACCGACCACAGTTGGAATCCGTGGGAGGGCTGCCAGAAGATCGGCCCGGGCTGTGACCACTGCTACGCCGAGACCCGTAATGCCCGCTTTGGCGGTGGCCAGGCCCAGAACTGGGGGCCCGGCGCCCCACGCCGGCGCACGTCCGCTGCCAACTGGCGCAAGCCGTTCCGCTGGAACCTGGCGCACGCCGCCTTCGCCGCGGTGCACGGCCGCCGGCAGCGCGTCTTCTGCGCGAGCCTGGCCGATGTGTTCGACAACGAGGTGCCGATCGAATGGTTCATCGACATGCTCGACGTATGGCGGCAGACGCCGAACCTTGACAAGCTGGTGCTGACCAAGCGCATCGGCAACGCCATGAAACGGTTGGGCGACGCGTTCAATGCACTGATGCTGCGCGACGACTGCGCGGAGAATCCCTTGGTGCCTTGGCTGGCCACGTGGATTGCAGGCAACGCACCCGCGGATATCTGGTTGGGGGCCACCATCGTCAATCAGGCTGAAGCGGAACGCGATGTTCCCAAGCTGCTTCGGGTCCCCGCCAAAACCCGCTTCCTGTCCATGGAACCCCTGCTCAGCCACGTGGACGTGTTCTCGACGATCACGGGCGAGCTGCTGCACACGTCTGGCAACGAATTCAACCCTGGATCGATCGACTGGATCATCGCAGGCGGTGAGAGCGGAGGCGACGCGCGCCCCATGCACCCGGCATGGTCGCGTAGCTTGCGGGATCAGTGTGCAGCGGCGGGCGTGCCCTTCCTCCTAAAGCAGTGGGGCGAGTGGCATACCGCTTCCGTGCTCACGACCTCCGGCGAGCCGGTATTCCGAACGTTCGAGACGTTTGAGCAATGGGTAAGTAAGGCCAGCACCTGGATCGGCGGCGGCGTCTGCCTCGACAAGCACGGCCAGCAGCTGCAGAAGGGAGACGACTTCATCCGGGCGCGCGACGAAGGCCGCTTCCCAGTCACCGTGATGCACCGGGTGGGCAAGAAGGCATCAGGCCGGCTGCTTGACGGAACCCTGCATGACGCGTTCCCTGTCACCTCTCTTGACGTGGCCGAGGCCTGCCAGCGCGCCTTGGCTCGCGGAGCTGTCTGATGCGACAGCCAGGCCCGCTCCAGCCCGACGCCATTCATCAGATATGCTCAGAGAAACCTCGCCATTCATGGCGGGGAGTGAAAGGAGCGCCGCCGAGAGACGGCATTCCCACGTTAGAATGAGCGGCATGATTCTTGTCTACCGCTACCGGGTGAAGTCGCTCAACGGCCTGCTCAACAAGCAGAGCCGAGCGGTGAACTACGTCTGGAACTTCTGCAATGACACGCAGAAGCACGCGCTCAAATGGGGGAAGAAGTGGCCGAGCGGGTTCGATCTGAACGTGCTGACCACCGGTAGCAGCAAGGAACTCGCTATCCATTCCGGCACGGTCAACGCGACGTGTGAGCAGTACGCGAAATCGCGCTGCCAGCACCGTCGTCCCTACCTGCGATACCGCGGCAGGAAGTGCCTTGGCTGGGTGCCCCTGAAGGGCCGCGATCTGAAACGAGAGGGCGAGGCGTTTCGCTTTGCCGGGAATACCTTCCGCGTGTTCAATAGCCGCCTGTTGCCCGAAGGCAAGATCAAGGACGGCACAAACTTTGCGCAGGATTCGCGCGGGAACTGGTTTCTCAACATCGTGATTGAGGTTGCTGATGTGCCGGCACGCCCGCTCGAAGCTGGCGTCGGCATCGACCTTGGATTGAAGGACTTCGCAACGCTCTCGACCGGCGAGAAACTCCCCAATGACCGGTTCGGCCGGCATTCCGCGGAAAGACTGGCGAAGGCGCAACGTGCGCGAAAGCACAAGCGGCATATCGCCAAGCTGCATGCCAAGGTGGCTAATGCCCGCGCCGACTTCCAGCACAAGCTCGCGCTCGATCTCGTCCGACGCTTCGATTACATCGCAGTCGGCAACGTGTCGGCTGTGAAACTCGCCAAAACCAGGATGGCGAAGAGCGTCTACGACGCATCCTGGTCGTCCTTCCGGGACAAGCTCCGCTACAAAGCGATTGCGCACGGAGCCACGTTTGAGGAAGTGAACGAAAGCGGTTCTACCCAGTCCTGTTCGGCGTGCGGTTCGAAAGACAGCACGACGCGGCCGAAAGGTATCGCAGGACTGCGAATAAGAGAGTGGACCTGTAGTAGATGTGGTGTCGTGCATGACCGCGATACCAATGCTGCGGTGAACATTCTCCGATGCGGACGTGCATCGCCAGGTGTGGGAATCCCCTGCGTTTAGGCAGGAGGACGTCAAATGCACCTGCCCTTCCAAGGGGCTTCCCAAACCGTTAGAAATGCAGCACCACGACAACAACCCAGAATATCCCGAGCCCGAGACCGTCCTTGCCATTCGGGGCGCAATCGCCACCGGCCGGATGGGCGGGCCGATGGGCGAGCCCGGTCACTGGCTAAACGAGTTTTGGCAGATCGGCGCGGCCCTGCGCGCCCACGCTGAGATGCTCAGGGCTTCCACGAAGAGGCCTTATGAACACTACGGCTGATTATCTGGCTGCCAGCGGACGGACTTTTAAATCACGTCGACGAGCTGAACTGACCGAGCCCGAGCCGCGGGCAGGCATAATTCCGGCATTTTTCAGCACTGGATCTCGCCATGCCTAGCGGCCTCCTTCAATGCGCTCACTGCGACGGCGCACCCACCTACGTCGCCGGCCGGCTCCAAGCCGTGATCGCCTGCGACGAATGCGGGATCTCAACGCCACCGGTCGAGGGGGATCCCAGGAATAGAGACGCCACCTTCCCACAACTCAGCGCAATCTGGAATAGCCGCGTCGACCTCCGCCCGGCCGACAAGGAAGCTATCTCCATGATGGCCCGGCGTGCCCTAACCTCCTCCGACATCCCCTATTTCCTCAACCTGCTCGCCTCCACAACCAGCGACTGGGAAACCAATGGGCCGATGTTCGCGGCGATGGCTGCAGCTCTGGCCCAGCCCTGCTACGAGTCCAAGCACGTCGGCCCACCCGAAACCGTTCTCTCCCAAGCCGCCCGCTACCAGAAGTTGCTGCAGCGCGCGAAGATCATCCATATCGACGGCGCTCCGATGGTGCGCTTTGAGCATGTACCAGCATTGGCCGCGGAAGTCGCGGAGGAGGGTCTGGCGGATCAGGATTGGCCGCTCCTCGACATGGAAGAATTCGTCGGTAAGGCCATCGACAGCCTGCCGGATCATTGGCAGCCTTGACTTTGCCCAGCGGCGGGCAAGCTGAAGGCGTATCCACTTCCACGGAATTCCCCTCAGATGACCCGCCAGCTTCTCGCAGCAGTCGTTCTCTCCCTTGCATCCCTCACGGCAAGCGCACGGGACACGGGACAGGCCTGTGCTCACGTCCTGCCTACGGGCCAACCCACGACTCAACCAGCGGGCCGCACGCAGTTGCTGTGCTACCGTGCCTACGCCGTTCTCTATTCGAGCCAGACACGCACCGCGCTGTGGTCTGCCGAGCGTCTCACGCGGGAGGCCGTCGACGCCGCGCGCAAGCTGCCACGCGACAGCGACTTCTACGAAGAGGAGCGACTGCCCGAAGCCGACCGCGCCAGGCTGGCCGACTACCGACGCGGATCGGGCATGGATCGAGGGCACCTCGCCCCGAGCGGCGACTTCCCGGACAAGGCGTCCCAAGCCGAGAGCTTCAGCCTCGCGAACGTTATCCCCCAACACAGCGTGTCGAACCGCCGCACCTGGAGTCACATCGAGACGTCCACACGCAGGCTGGCCCGCCAGCACGGTGCGATCCAGGTGGTGACCGGCCCCGCATTCGTCGGCACCCCGAGGACGCTGGGCCACGTGCGCATCCCCGACTTCATCTGGAAAGCGATCCACGTGCCAGGCATTGGCGCTGCAGTCTACATTGTCCGCAACGACGCGACGCCCGCGTACAGTGTCATTAGCGTCGCAGAATTGCTGCACTTTGCAGGGATCGACCCGTTTCCGGCACTCCCCAAGGCCATGAACGCCACGGCGATGGACCTGCCCCTTCCCACCCCGCACCCTGGTGAGAAGGCGGCGCGCCGCGTCGCGTTCGCATGGCTTGCATCGGGCGAAGCCGCCGCGGCCTCGCCGGCGCCGGATTCTCTCCAACACCTTGTCCGGGACGCAAGCGCAATCCTGTCGCTGGCCCTTGCCTACGCACGTTAGCCGGTCTTCGCGACCGCGGGGGGAACATGTTCCTTCCAATACGACGAAAGGCACGCCAAAAGACGTGCCTTTCGCAAAGCAGACACTGTTCCGAATGCTGATCACTCCTGATTGACGGCCTCCGGGAATCGCTGCCCGGCCTTGAACTTCACGGTCTTGGCAGCTTCCACCTTGATCTCTTCGCCGGTGCACGGATTGCGCGCCAGTCGCTCGCTTCGCTCGCCCTTGCTGAAGGACCCGAAACCGACCAGGTTCAGCCCTTCGCCCTTGCCAACGACGGCCGCCGGCCGCTCTCGGACAGCATAGAAAAGTGTCCGCCACCGGATTCGTCCAGTTGCCCAGAGAGCAATCACTCTAGCCGTGTGCCTCATCGATTCCCCTCCCGCGCGAGAATCCGATACAGCTTTGCTCGCGAGATCCCGAGCTCGCGCGCCGCGACAGCCTTGTTCCCACCGGCCGCGGCGATCGCAGCTTTGGCCTTCTCCAGCGTTGGATCAGCCCGTCCGATTGAGAGCTGCGTCGCGTACGTCGATAGATAGGCGTTCGCCTTCGTGACTCGGCTGTGCCCGGCCGCCTCCACCACCTTGCGCATAGCATCCCGGTGAGCCTGGACATCCACAACCTTCCCTCCGCCCTTCACCGCCGCGGCCTGGCCGCTCTCCCGCTGGTACATCTGCTGAAGGAACTGGTGGCGCAGTCCGTGCGCCGTTACGCCCTCACCATTCTTGGTCACACCGTGCTTCTCCAGGACGGTATAGAAGCGCCGGCGCCAACGGCTCTGGCTGTACGTCCCAGGAATCAGCGTGCCCTTTTCAGGATTGGTGACATAAGCAAGTGTCGCAGCCTTGCCAAGCAATTCGTACTGCCAGCCGAATTCGATCGGGACGCGGCGGGGCCTTCCGCCCTTCGTGCCATCGTGCACATGCAGCATCCCCGATGGCAGCACGTCCAAAGCCGGCCGCAGCCGCCAGCTTTCCTTTGCCCGCAGGCCAAAAGCAGCCTCAAGCTTGAGCTGCAGCGCGACATGCGCGTCCGTGACCTCGATCTCAGCGATCTTTGCCGCCGCGTCAATGCCCTTACCGTCCCAGGATCTGTCCTCGCGCGCGATATAGGACCGTTCATATCCTGCCGGCCGCTCTACATAGTCGTCGATCCGCCCAACTATGTTGGTCTTGCCCATCCACGACATCAGTGCACGCAGGTGGGTGAGGCGCAGCTCCACTGTTCCCACGTTCAGCTTCCGGTCACCCACCCAGTACTGGACCAGCCAGCGGATGTGCTTCTGCCGGATGCTGTAAGGCGAGTTCACGGCCATGCCGCCGGCGCTGCGCAGCTCCACAAACATTGCAAGCTGGGCTTGCACGCGCTGGCGCTGCGACATTTGTGACAGCGATCTGCCGCTCACTCGCGTTCCGCTATGCGGCAGATGCAAATGCTCTGCCGCCAGCAATGCAAACTCAGTCTTGAACCGTTCTGGCAGGTTGTACTTATTAATGATGGGGCGCAGGTGGATAGTCTTGATCATACGGTCCTCGGATGGTTGCGCTTCGCGCATGCGGCGCCAGGCGAATGCCCGCCCATGGACGCCCGCCGCTCATTGCTGGACAGCGCCGACCCCGATCCGGCATTGCCCCCTCGGTGCACCGGGGTACCACCCCAGGCTTACCGGCCCACCCAGCCGGTCCTGCCACTACCTTCCTGTCCTTTAGCGATGCCAAATCGATCAGCCCTGAGCATGGAAGCAATGCGTCGTGACTGTCCGCTGTGAGGGTGCAGGCCTCGGCCTTGCACGCCGCTGCGCGGCCACCCTATCCGGTGCACCTCGCGATGCCGGTCCGGATGGCGCCAGGATCAAGTCCTGAATGCCTCCGGCCTATGCCGTGATGGGTGATTACTTGTTGCGCCGTTCTGGTACCGGTAGCGCCCCCCGGGTCGATATTGCTCAGAAGCTTGCGTCCACCGTCGTATCGGTACGCACCAGCTCCCCGCCCCAAAGCCGGATCATTCCCGCCGCAGTGTGTCGGGCTTCGTGATCCGCGCCCAGCCAATCGGCTGAAAGGACGTCGGGCATTCGTGGAAATTCGACAGAGCACCTGTCCGGTGTCCGGCTTCGGAATTGTCCACACTACGGTCTATTTTCACGAACAGACCGCCAATCGGCTTGGTATCGCGGTGTCCGGTGTCCTCACTATCCGACACGGTCCACTTGATTAGATTGAAAAAAATGCCGGTTCAATTTCCGGCGTGAACAACTGGCACCGCAAGGCCCGGTTGCCCGGCTTTGGGTGTTGGATTTGCCGCGCAGATGTCGGCGAGGTCGATGCGTCGGGGACGCTGAAGGTATGCCAAGCATAAACCAAAGCTCCGAGCCGTCGCAACGAAATCGCCGGCAAATTCGCGAGCTTTTGAAAACTTGACTTCGCGCCGCGCGGAGTAGATTCGAAAGGGATCGGAGAGCAGGTGTTAGGGCGTGTCCGCAGGTGATAGATGGGCTCACACCCTGGTCTCACTTGCTTACACCTGATGACACTAGATAGCCCGTGCTGTCAGACGTCTAACAGACGTGTAACACCACCGCGCTCCGACACCGTTCAACATGCCAAGGAGAGCTTCAAATGAGCACCAATACCATTGCGGTCGATGTCGGCTATGGAAACACCAAGTTCGCCTTCCCCCTCGGCGCTGAGGTGGCGACCCGCATGTTTCCATCGCTGGCCCCCACGCGCTCGGCATCCAGCCTCGCCAGCCACGGCGGTGGCTACTTCCAGGCTCGCGATGTGGTTCATGTGACTGTTGATGGCGCAGAATACGAGGTAGGCCCCGACGTCTCAATCACTTCGGCCTATGGTAATAACGGGCGCACCCTGTCGGAAGATTTCGTCACCACGCCTGAGTATGCGGCCCTGCTGTTTGGTGCGCTTCACTATTCCCAGGCCAGGGACGTTGGCCAACTCATCCTCGGCCTTCCCGTCCACACGCTGCAGAAGTATGCCGGCGCCCTGCAGGAGCGATTTACCGGCGTCCATGACTTCGGCGCCGGCGACGTCACGATCAAGCGCGTCGTCGCTCTCCCCCAACCCCTCGGCTCACTGGTGACGTTCATGCGCCAGTCGGGGAAGGAACTGGACCCCGACGACAATTGCCTGATTGTGGATGTCGGCTACTTCACGACCGACTGGGTTGTCGCCCGCGGCTACATGATGGACGACACCCGTAGTGGCGGCGTGCCGGGTGGCTCCTCTCGGATCTACAAGCAGGTGGCCATGCTCCTCTCCGCCGACGAAGGCGGCGAGCCGACCGGGGACATCGAGCGCATCGACAAGTCACTGCGCGAGGGCAAGCTTATGCGCTACTACAACAAGATGGTCGACCTGCGGCCGTACTTCGAAGTCGCCAAGGCCCAGTGCCAAATGGCTGTGAAGGAGATGCAGACCCGGGTGGGCCGCACGGAAGATATCGCGGCGATCGTCCTGACCGGTGGCGGTAGCGCTTTGTACTCAGGCGCCATCCGTGCTGCCTTCCCCCGCTCGCACATTGTCGCCATGGAGTCCCCATGCTACGCCAATGTCCGGGGATTCTTTGACATCGGCAGCGCGCGTCAAGCCCGAGGCTGAGTAACTGGCTATGGAAAAGCTCGCGATCAAAGTTGCCCTCAGCCCGCTGACGACGCCGCGGCTTTGCGCCCAGCTCGCCGAGATCAGTGATCCCCGCCTGCGAGCGGAGGTCCTCCGTCGCCTGGCGGAGTTGGGCGCGGAAGCAATGCTTTCGGCGGGTAGCGGTGTAGTTGTGCAGCCGCCCGCCGGCGGGATCCTTGCTGCGCTTACCTACCGGCCAGACCGGAATCCGGTTCCCACCCCTGCACCTGCCCTGGTCCCGGCTCCGGTTCAGGGGCTGCTTCCATCCAGTGCAGCCCCAGCTCGCCGTGAAGCCCGGCCAGTAGACACTGCCATGAGCTCCCAAACTGCCTCCAAGGCGGCGGTCAGCAGTGCGCCCCGGGAGCCTGAGAATCAATCGGTCCCCCCTCCCGGCAATCTCGATCTGACCGCAGTGAATTCGGCGATGTCCAGGTTCTTCGATTGACACATTGACGGGCCACCCTTGATTCGCTCGAATTCCATGGCAATCTAGAGGTCAACGAAGCAGCGAAAGGAATCATATCCATGCAATTCTTCGACTATCTTTCGACCAACCACGAGATCAACCGATTTGTGTTTGCAGTAGTTATCTGCTATTGCGTCATCGAGGGGGTGGTGTCCCGCTATCGAGGTCTCAAGGCACGGAAGGCGGGCTGACCACACAGCGCGCGTCGTGCGAAAAGGAAAAAAGCCCAGCAATTGCTGGGCTTTGTCGTTAAAGGGAAGGCCGGGTCAGTGCAGCGTCGGCAAGCAGTAATCCAATGCGGAGTCGAGAGACAGGCTGCGCTCTACGAACACCATCCTTCCAGATTCGTCACGGCGATAAATGTGAAAGAACTGCGCTTCCGACTGACGGGCCTGCACGTCATGGTTCTTCGTGCTGCGCATGGCATGAATGTGCAGCTTATTGACAATCATTGTGAAACCCTTTTGCGGCATTGCATTCTCCAGTGAGACCTGCCACGCGGGGGACTCCGCCCCTGTGGGTCGGACCCACAGGGCGGAGGTTGAATATGAGCCACTGGACGGTGGCGGTTAAAGTCAGGCAGCAACGACAGCCTGTTGAGACATCTGGCGAAGCTGGTACTCCGTTCGCCATTGATCGCAAAAGTCCGTGCCACGGACCTTCGGGCGATGCAGGACAACACTGAAACCGACCGCACGTAGCCGCTTTTGCAGCGTCAGTGCGTCGGCCATCCCGGGGGACTTGCCCGTCTTCACGTCGACCTTGTCGAAGTCCGCAAAGATGTGCACCGTGTGGATGCCCAAGCCATCAGGCACCACGAACTTGCTCAACTCCACACGGTTCAGACAGAACCAGGTCGGCACGCGGAACAGCATGTATGCGGCATACGCGCTCTCCAGGCCCTCTGCGACACCGATCTCCCCGTTTCGCGGAGACATCAGGCGAACTGCTCCACCATCGAGCGGCAACGCTGTCAGGTAGTTTCGCTTCGAGGGCAGAATCTCTCCGTCTTTCGAAATGACCGTCGCCTTCTCAGCCTTGTGAGGATCCAACGAGGTCCGGTGGACCGTCGCAATCCTTCCATCTGGTAGCCGATACTCAGCAACGATTGTGGGATACCGCCCTACGATCTCCTTCTCATGCCAGTACTCCTGCGTGGCAAGCCGCAATGCCTGCGGCGGCGGTGCGCATAAGCCAGGAACGCGGGCAGCTAGGTAACGCATGCCATGGTCGCCCGCCGTCAACGGCTTCGAAGAATTGACTTGCTTCATCACGCAGCGCAACAGATCTGCGGGACTCATAGCCTTCTGTCGTGATGGCCGCGGCTTATGGGAGACGACCGGAACGGGGTCAATCGACTGGCCGTTCAGCCGGCACTTCAACTCTAAGTAAGACATGCTGGTGTATCGCCGGACAAGCTCAAGTCCGTCGCCGCCAGCTGGGCTGCCGTCGTTGCACTTGCGGCATACCCAGTCGCCGCGATTCCGCTTGCGGGTGTAAGTGAATCGATCGCGCCCCCCACACATTGGACACGGTCCAGAGCGGCCACGCCAGAAGGCGTCGGTAAGAGCGGACGCTGGAAGGTACTGCGCAACCAGAGCGTCCCATTGGTCGGACGACCAGCCTTTAACAATTTCACTAAGGTCTTTCAGCTTCATGG
The DNA here is from genome assembly GCF_059278825.1 of Cupriavidus sp. MEYA8. Lineage (NCBI taxonomy): Bacteria > Pseudomonadati > Pseudomonadota > Betaproteobacteria > Burkholderiales > Burkholderiaceae > Cupriavidus > Cupriavidus sp. MEYA8. The sequence continues at coordinate 569,294 of NZ_JCAEMD010000003.1, read as the reverse complement.
GATGACTCCAGGTGGAGAAGGTTTGTCGATGCCTGAGACAGGCGAAGGTACGCTTGCTCAAAAGACATCCCGGCAGAAGCCAGAAGGTCTTTTCAGCATCGCGTTCGCGAAGCGAAGGAAGAATGGCCGGGCGGCCTGGAGAAAGTGACTGCTGCTACCGGTGTACCCGGTAGCAGACAGTTAAAACGGGTAGTGCGACGAGCTACACGTCAATACATCGGCGCACCGTCATAGCGGAACGGAATCCCGTCGAGCGCTGCCGGGTGCCGGAACGGGATATCGTCGTCGAAATCCCCGAAGCCACTCGACGGCGGCTGTGCGGGCTGCCGACGCGCCGGCGGCTGGCGCTGCCCCGTTGGGGCCGAACGCTGCGTGCTGTCAGGACTTTGCTGCGAGGCTGCGCGGTCCGTAGCGGGATCGCTATCGCCGTCGTTCGCACCTCCGCGGCTGCCAAGCATCTGCATTTGATCTGCGACGATCTCGGTGCTGTACTTGTCCTGGCCGGACTGATCCAGCCATTTGCGCGTACGAATGCGGCCTTCGATATAGACCGACGAGCCCTTGCGCAGGTACTGGCCAGCAATCTCCGCCAGCTTTCCGAACACCGAGACGCGGTGCCACTCAGTGGCTTCTTTCATCTCGCCACTCTGCTTGTCCTTGTACCGGTCGGTGGTAGCAATGCGGAGATTGGCCACAGCGTCGCCACTGGGCATGTACCGAACTTCCGGGTCAGCGCCGAGGTTGCCTACGAGAATCACCTTGCTTACGGATGCCATGTTGCTTCCTTGTCAATGAATACGGTTCACTTGCCAGACCCAGCGATCCCAAAGCTTCTGTTCGCCGGTAGCAGGGTCCAGAATGGGGCGCCCGGTGCCGTGGTTGAAGGCGGGCACCTTCTCCTTGTGCAAGCGTTTGATGCCTACGCGGTCGCCGATGCTGCAAGCGACATCAGCCAGGGCGTCTTTCAGACCCTCACCTTGCAGCGTCTTCTCGCCGGCACTGGTGTCCAACTTGACAGCGAAGGATGTGTACGTCGCCTTGCCGCCAGGCTTGCGATTCGGGAATTCCATTTCTCCCCACTCGATCAGCGTGCCGACCGTGTAGTTAGACCGGGAGGCATGCCCTTCCTGACGAGCCTCCGCCGACTTGACGGGTGCACGCTGCGGCATCGGATGTTGAGCGTGTCCTGATTGCCGCGACTCGGCCGAGTGCTCCGGGGCTGCAGGCGCTGCCACTGGCTTGCGCTCCTCCGCTTGGCGCATGACGCATTCGGCGACGGACTGCGGCGTCACGCCATCGCCCGCATGCCGCCCGAGCTTGTTCCAGCGCGGAACGACTTCCGGCAGGACCTTGTCGCCGTAGGCCGTATGCTGAATCTGACTATCAAAGACGGCAACGAAGTGAACGACATGGTCGCCTTCATCACGAAACAGGTTCGGTACGCCATTGATCAGGATCTGGTACTCATTGTCCGCGCCAGCGCCCACCGGGACTTCATCCGCGCGCGGCAACGGCGCAGCCGGCTGGCCCATGATGGCGGCAGCGGCTTGCTTGATGACTTGGAACAGTGTCATGGTTTCAAAGAAGAGACCCGCAGCACATGCGCTTCACTCCATCGAGATCGGCTCGCAGGCGGGAATTGTTGAGAATGACGTCTTGCAAGACTTCCGGGCTGACGCCGGAGACTGCACAGACATAGGAATAGGGAAGCGCTCCATCCCAGTATCCGAAGATCCAGCCCAAAGTCATGGAGTACTCCTCCAGTTCCAGTGGCTTGTTCTTGATACGGGCGCGCAGCAGCTCAGTGCAGTCGATCAGCGACTCCGGCATGTTGTCGCCGCGGCGACTGTCGCAGGCCAGGCTGATCAGGGCATCGACCATCCCTTCTCGTACCGACTCGCTCCAAAGCGAAGGGTCCGGTAATGGGTCGACCTTAGGAGGGGGGCGAACGATGGCGGCAGCTTCACCAAAGAAGTCCAGCTGCCATCCCGCTGTCGTTGTTTCCATGATGGTCTCCGGTCAGATACCCGGAGACCCACCTGCCGGCGGGTAACGGGTACCCGTGACAGGTGGAATAGAACCGCCCAGGAGATCTGGGCGGCAAGAAGACTAGGAACGATCGTGCGTTCCCGTACGTCGTATTGGCGTCACCACTGCCGAGCGCTCGTACTTCCGCTCGGAAGGTTCCGCGGGTTGGTCATGCGAAGGCTTCGGCGTGGAGTTGTGCTCCGGCATCGAGACCTTCGGCGCGGCCGGTACAGCCCTGCTCCACTGCAGCGCCTTCTCCTTCAAGTAGAAGAACGCGATTGCGACAACAAACACACCGACGATGAAAGACTGAGACGCCAGATACAGCGCCATGCAAAAGGCGAAGAGCTTGAGCGGGCGCTTGATCAGGTTATTGGCAAAGGATTCCATGGTTTCTCACGAGAAACAGTCAAAGAAATTTCCTGGACGAATGCCAGGCGATTATTCGATGCTCGGAAGAGCAAGGAATCCAATGAGGCGCGCTTGTACGGCAACGCGCTTGCGACATGCCATGCATGTCGAAAGAACGCTGCTCGCGTGCGGAAAGAAATGGAGTCGGGGCGGACCGCCAAGTGGGCCTGTGTAGCCCAAGCGGAATGTCAGTGCAATCTGGCCGCCAAGTCGATGCGTCGAAGACGCTAGAGGTGTCTGCACTCTACACGGCTAGTCAATGCATGACAAGCAGCGCGCTGTTGCATCGGGCCTCGCCTTCGAATCGCTAGTCAAAATCCCGAGCTTTCGCAATTCCGAAAGGAACATGTTCCTTGCATAACTTCCGACAGAGGGGTCCACTTGTCTATACAACCATCCCCATCTGAAGGGGGTGGTACCTTTAATTCGAATGGTGCAAGTCGATAAAAAGCAAAGCGAAGCACTACTGATTCGAACTTGACTTTCGAAAGCGGGCTGTTTTTCCATAGCTTTCGGTTCCGTTAAGCACTCGACATCGGCATATGCTTCCGACCCAAGTTCGCTGCATCCGTTGTCTGCTTGACATGTGCTTCTACCGTGTAAGTTGAAGTGGCTGCCGCGATCACCGGGGCCACAACACCATCCCGTAGGGGCAAACAATGAAGAAGAAAGAAGAAGAAAGTCGCGAATTCAATCTGATCGATCCAAAGTCACCAAACGCTTTGCGCGAACTGGTGACCCAGCAACTGGGTCACTTTATCGACGCCGGCGCCATCGGGCGCATCGTGCAGGCAGCGCAGGAGATCGAGCTCTCCCGGAAACGCATCCTGGCCGAACACACCGCCATCGGGTCTCGGCTATTCCAGATCTACCACTCCATCTTGACGTGCGTGCAAAAGCGATTGGGCGACACGCCGCGCGCCCGCCAGGAAGCCGATGACAGTCTGTACGCCCTCGCCGTCAGGGGCATGCGCATTTCACGCGCCTCTGTAATCAAGTATCTGCAGGCATTTCATCACTTCTCAGAGAACCACGACGCCTTGACGTTTCTGAACCTTGGCGAGCTGACGATCCTCAAGCGTTCGGACATCACCAACGAGGAAGTACAGCGGTTCATCGACGCGCGCAAGAACGATGAATCCTATTCGCGCAAGGAGATCCTCCCCTATATCGAGTGGTCTCGCCGCACGCATCAAGACCTCAATCACGTCATGGCCACGCTGGAAGCCGCGGAAGAGCAACTGAACGAGAGTCTGGAGCGCCAGCGCGATCTCGAAGCCCAGATGCGCCACATGCGCGAGCAAATGAACTCTGCAGACGCGCTTAATGCTGCGCAGAAGGAGCAACTGGATCGCACTTCTGGCGCACTCACGTCCCAGCAGCACGCCATGGACAGCCTGCAGCTCTCCATCACCAGATTGAACGAAGAGCGACAAGCCTTGCAGAAGGCATTGGCCGATTCAAAGATCCGAGAGGTAGTGAGGGAGGTGAAGGTCGAAGTCGTTCCCGCTGAATACAAGGACCTATCCGACGCCGTCATCGGTGAAAGCAGCAGGCTCGACGCCACAAAAGCGCAAGTCAAGGAAGCTGAGCGACGACTGGCGGAGGTCAACGCCGAACTTGACCAACACGAGGCAAAGGAGGCTGACTCAAGAAGCCTGGCGCTGCGCATCGACGGCCTGAAGGCCGATCTCGATGATGCGCTCGCCAAGCTTCGAAGCTCCGTCAAGGCAATCAAGGTAAAGGAACATGGCGCCGCGCTGTTGTCCTTGCGCCGCAGTGCGGAGGCATTCCACAACGAAATGATCGCTATCACTGGAGCTTGACGATGCAATCCACGCTTACCCGTTCCATCTTTGAGCAGTTTGTTCTCCCGGCCTGGGTGCGAGATCGCGTGCTTTCCGCGAATCTCCGGATCAGCAACTACGTCCTGAACACGGTTTCGGTGCATCCGACGCTGGAGAACGTTTTCAGAGTCTCCAGCGAAAACCTTCGGTCGCTTCGTGAAAATATCGGTCAGTCGTCGAAGGTATTGGGGACGCCATTCCTTGCTTACGCACCGACGCTCACGACCGTGGAGGACTGGCATTCGTTCATTGAGGGCAGGATGCCGACGGTCACGATGGAACACCTCAAAGCAATGGTGCCTCACAGCCTATCAGTGGTGGACAGACTGGCGCTCGAGCACACCAACCGTTCGTACATCAATGCTGTGTACGACCTCCTGAACATGTCGGTGTTGGCAGCACCGCTGATCGGCATCTCCAACGAACTGGCGTCGTACCTGCGCTCTGTTCCGCAGCACCAGTTCGACGTGGCCATGACCGAGCGTCTGATACCGCTCTTCCATTGGCGCTTTGCGGACGAGATGTTCTGGCTGGAAATCCACACAGGCCGACTCTCGCGGGAGATGATTGCCCACTACCTGATGGAGACCTCGCCGCTTCGCTCGGACCGCTTGCCCCACTCTGGCGTATGGGGCAAGTTCCGCCTGGAGACGTTCGAACGCGATGCTCTGTTCGAAGCGTTTCTGTCCTTTAGCTGTCGGGCCATGAGCGTTTGTTCGCTGTTCAATACCAGCATTGAGCATACGAGGAAGACTTACCAACGCATACACGGGAAGTCCTCGCCCTCCGGCCAACCTCCTGCTTCGCTGATGTGGTATCTCGAATCCGCGCAACGCCGCGTTCAGGCGACATTCCAGATCTGGCTGTTTCGGTCCGCTATCGCCTGTGACGTCTCGACGCCGGAAAGCTTCGTCGCAATGCTAGACATCCACCGGGCCTTCTTTGCGGACGATTGCAAGGTCCCGGCCGAGCGTTCCCTGCATCTGGCCCGCTCTATGTCGACGAGCGAGGAACTTGCGGTTTGGCCCTGCCGGAAGTGCGGCACACCCTATCTGGCATCGAACTCCTCCGCGAGGATCGAGCTTTCGCAGTCGTTCCTTTGCCCGTGCTGCAACGGGTCGTTGACCCCCTCGCGTGGCGGGCGTCGGAACTAGGCCAATGCGAGACTACTTCGTCATCGCAGCGTGCTGCGCGGGCCCGGTTTGGGCAAATGGCAGCGCGCCACCGCCCGTCCAGTTGCCCGAGGCGCCCGCGGCAGCTTCGCTCAGGATGAACGTCGCCGACCCAACCTACTCCGAAGGCTCTGGACAGCTCGCGCTCTTCACGGGCGTCAACACCTTGCGCCAGAAGCTTGGTGTCGGGCTGCTCGCGCAGGACGCCACGCTCGACACGGCTGCCCAGGCACACGCCGTCTATCTCAGCGCACACAGCGTGGCTCAGCACGATCAAACGGCGGACTCTCAGTATTTCTACGAGGCCACGCCACTGCTGCGCGCGCAGAAGGCCGGAGTCGGGAATTCCCAGTGGGTAGCCGAAGTCGTGGGCGCGGCCAGGAGGCCGTACGACAGAGAGATTGGCCTCGGCTGCGTCGACCAGTGGTATCACACCGTCTATCACCTGCAGTCCCTTGTGACCAACCAGGAATCCATCGGTATTGGGTACAGCAGCACAGGTGCCTTAGGCCTGAACCATTGCGTTCTGGACTTTGGCACGAGCACTGCCACGCAGCCAAGCCCTACTCCCAACGGCGTGCCCTATGGGGGCGGTCAGCAGTTTGACGCTGAAACTTTCGTCACTGTGCCGGCGGACGGCGACATCGGTGTGCAGGGCGGGTTCAATTTCGCCGGCGAGTCGCCAAATCCCGCGCCAGACCTGCTTACACCAGGCCGGCCTCTGATGGTGTACGCCAACGGCGCGCTCGCGGAGGTGCTATCCGTGACGGCTTTCAAACTTGTGGCCAGCAACGGCGCCGAGGTGCCTGCACGCGTATTGGTGTCCCCAGCCGCGAAGGCGGATGGTTCTGTTGGTGTTGCCGACGAGTACCTACGCAACAACGCGGCCTTCCTTCTACCGCTCTCGCCCCTGGCAGACCGCGAGACCTACACGGCTTCATTCTCGGGCACTCGGGCCGGCAAGCCTGTGAGCATTTCATGGACTTTCAAGACTGCAACGCCCACCACCACAGCCTTCCGATAGCCAGCCCCTCCGAGAATGAAGGGGCTGCTCAGACGCGACAACAGGAGATCTAAAATGGAATGGATAACAATTGCGATCGCTTTCGCATTGCCCGCATACCTGGCGTTCAAGTGGGCGAGTCAGGAGGGACGGTGGGCATGGCCATGGGCGCTCGCGTGCATGGTCTTCTCGTACTTTGGCTTGCTCGCATTCGTGCTGACCCGCAAAGGCCTGCCAACGGTGAGCGAGTATGCGCGCAAGTATCCAGCTTGTGTTACCGAGCGAGGCATGTCGTGCTATCGGTGCGGATCTCGAAGCATCCGCCTCTGGCGCGAACAGCCCTTCATCGCAGTGCACCAATGACACATCTGCAACAGCTGCGGAACGTCGCTCTACCGCTCGCGGTGAGGTGCACCGCTTCCGCTCCGCAAGCCGTAAGAATCGTCCGACACCCCTCTTTTCGGGGGTCAATTTCGACTCCTATTTGCCGTCTAGGTGTTGATGATTGGCCGTCCCTTTGCGGGGATCATCCGCCTAATCCTGCAGATCACCGTGATCGGTTGGATTCCGGCAGCTATCTGGTCCGCGTACGCGCTCAGCCAATACAAAATCGACAGAAACATTCAGGCTTCACTCAACAATCGTGCGAACTGATCGCCGATACACGACAAAATCATGAACACCAGGCTCACCCTTTCAATCGCCTCGGCGGTCACACTGCTTGCCCTCACGGGATGCGGAAGCAAACAAGACGCCACCAAAAGTAATTTCAAGGCAGCCATTCAGGACTACTACGACAAGACCAAGGGCGCCTGCGTCATGGCCCCGGCAAAGTCGTTCCCTTTTAAGATCGAAAAAAAGGACGGCTTGCGCTTTATGAGGAATCCCGAGAAGGCGGCGGCCCTTGCCAAGGCTGGCTTGCTGTCCGAGGCGGAAGCAGAGATGCCTAGCCCAAATCCGTGGAACAAGACGCCAATTCCCGCAACTGAGTATGGGCTCACGGAATTGGGAAAAAAATTTCTGATTAAGGGCGCCGGCGGAAATATCGAGAACTGGGACGGCTTCTGTGGTGGCAAGTTTAAGGTCGTCGAAGTCGACAACTTTACCCAGCCCGCAGATATGTTCGGATCCAAGGTTTCCCAGGTGAACTACACCTACGAGATCGTGGATGCTGCCGATTGGACCAAAGTACCCGAGATGCGGGCTGCCTACCCGCAACTCAAGGCGGCGAGCGAAAAGGCAAGCGACAAGACTGTCCTAGTCGCAACGAGCGAAGGATGGATGCACGAACGCCTTTTTAAGTCAGGTGGCAATTAACTTACTCGGTCGACTTGACTTCGCGAAGCGCTCGATAAACTAGAACCAAGCGCTTTAACCGGACGCTCGAATCCAAATCAAAGGAAGAAGAAAAATGAAAAATACCAAATTCGCACTCTCCATCGTATCTGCTGCTGCTCTGCTGACCCTTGCCGCCTGCGGTGGCGGCGGTGGCGACGACGGCGGGTCCAAGCAGGCAAGCCCGCCCCCTACCACGCCGACGACTCCCCAGGAACCAACGTCGGTACCCCCCGCGACAACGGCCAAGGCATCTACCTACCCCGGTGGCGACCTGCGCCTGGCAGCATTCAATGCCCTGAACGACTATCGGATCAAGATGGGCGTTGGCGCATTGAAGCAGGATGCAGCCCTCGATAAGGCCGCAGACAACCACCTCGGGTACCTGAACGCCAACTCGGTCGTCACGCATGAAGAAACGGCCGGCAAGCCGGGCTTCACAGGTGCAAATCCCTATGATCAAGCGCTGGCTGCTGGGGCCTCAAAGAACCAATGGATTGGCCAAGCCGCATATGGCGGCATGATGTCAGCGTGCCTCGGCACATTTAAGAACTCCGTTTATCACCTGCAAGGAATCACGTCAAATCAAGAGTCTGTCGGCCTCGCTGTACGAGATGGCTACTGCGTAATGAACTTCGGTGTAGTTACAGGCGCGCAGGGCGGCGGATACGGCCTCCCGCAATGGGGCGGCCAGCAGATGGCCAGCAACAGTGTTGCCTACTCGCCAGTTGATGGCGAAAACGTTGTAGGATTCTTCAACGCTGCGGGTGAGTCGCCTAGCCCGGCTCCAGACCTACCCAGCGCAGGCCACCCAGTTATGTTCAGAGTACCAGCTCCGAATGCCAATGACGTGCTAACCGTGGCAAGCTTCACGCTGATTGGCAATGGCGGTGCCTCGATCCCCGTGCGGGTGTTGGTTCCGTCGAAGGCGAAGGCCGGTTCCATGACCACCGCGATCGAAGACAGGAATCTGTATGCTGGCGTGGTCTTCATGCTGCCGACGCAACCTCTGGTAGCCGGCACTTATACCGCTACGTTCAGCGGCGCTCGCAATGGCGTGGCAGTCAGCAAGTCGTGGAGCTTCACCGCGTTCTAAGACGCGCTGCAAGTACACACGAAAGCGAGAGGCCCCCTACGGGGTCTCTTTTGAAGTCGCTATTCTGTCTTTCTACCGGCAGACTTCGTTGATGGAGACTCCCATGTTGTTGCCATTGCCCAGTTCGGTCCCAAGGCCTCTGCCGAGGCTGTATCCAGTGGTTGCGATGGCTGCAACGGCGCGAGCGTTAAGAGAGGGCCAATCCCATGTGTCAACCCACATTTCACTCGCGACAATGGCGCCTCCGTAGTAAATCATGTATCCCGTGCCCGAACAGCCGCCATCTGCTGAACAATAGCCCATATCCCCGATATAGATGGCGAAGCGTTTGTATTCATACTGGCATGCCGGCGGGGGCGGCGGCGGCGGAGGCGGTGGCGGCGGCGGCGCGGGAACCCCGCAGTACGGGAGGCCATTGTCGGGATTCTTCATCCATACCTGCCCTGACCGACAGTCGGCGACGGTCATTGGCGCGGCCGGGAATGTGTACAACTGTGCGTCCGCTGCTGAGAACCCGGCAGCGAGAACACATGCCAAAAGAATGCGCTTCATACATTGGTCCTAGTACATGCAGCCTGTCGTGACGGTGCCCAGCAGTTGACCGCCAAGCGCGCCAGTGTCGTTGCCGCTGTACCACGCGGCTGGCGACATGGCGCTGGCTTGCGCGTACCAGTAGGTGCCATAGTCGTTCATCGAGAAATACGTGCCTTGAATGGGCGGCATCACGTAGCCAGTGATATTCACCATTTCCTGCTTGGGTGTGTACATCGCCCAGGCGGTGCCACCAGGACAGTTGTCCTTGCCGAACGTCATGCCGTCCGACACGTTTTCGTACTTCCGCGTGATCGACAAATTCCCCAACGCGTTATTCAAGGCGATAAATCTGTTGCCCTTGCAGACGTAGCCGATGTTCGTTCCACCTGTCGCGATCTGGCCATTGTTTCCGCACCACATACCTTCAAAGACGTTTGCCACCGCAGTACCAACGGGCTGCCAGATTCCGCCGGAGCAGATCACGAAACCAGTGCCTGTGGTGCTTCTACGGGCTGAGGTATCGACGCTGCAGGCCGCGCCGGGGCTGCCGGTATTGGTGAGGTAGGTCTCGCCCCCACTCGTCAGCGACGTGTTTGCGGTTACTCGCCTAGCGTTGTTGACGTCGTTGCCCGCCATATCGATCGACGTCTGCATCTGATTCAGCTCGGGATGGCCCGGAACCTGTACCCGGTACAGATAGCCGTTGTTTGCTTGCGCGCCAGCGAATGCCAGCAACGACGCCAGACGGCCGCTTCCCGGGTTGGTGTAGTTCGCCAGCGGCACCTGCCATGCGCCGTATGCCCCATAGGCCTTGGAGGACACCATCGTTGGATCGCCGTTCTGTCCCGCATAAGGCACGAAGCCGCCCTGCGCACCGGCTTGTGCGGCGATTTGCACCAGCTGGCGCGTGTCCGTGATGGCACGGCCGCCCTGCGATGTGACGAGCGCCTGCAGGTTGTTTGGCGTTGGCTGCAGGACCTGGAGTAGCCAGGTCTGCCCGAAGACGTTCGTCGCTGAGAATCCGGCGGGCAGATAGCCACCATTGACCAGCATCGTCGTCGTGACCGATACCGGCACACTCGCCGTGGCCTGGGCGACCAGCGTTGCAGCTTCGTCCTGCACGAACTGCAGGGCGGCCTTATCAAAAACCAGCATCTGGCTCGCCGCGGCTGCGGTCTGCACGTTCGTGACGCCAGCTTTCGCCCACGTCGCAAAGCCAGCAAGGCTCAGCATCGAGAGCATCAGCGCGATGAGATATCCGAGGATCGCTTCCATGCGTTTCTCAGGTGTTCAGCTGGACCCAGTGGACCAGCGCCCCAATGGGAATGTTCGCCGGCACGCTGTAAGCCATGCCGGTAGCAAGATTGACGGCCATGCCCTGACTGCGGACGCGGAACCACGCCAGGCTGCCTTGGGTGGTGCCGAGCAGCGACCCGCCCGCCCCTGAGGACACGCGCACATACCCGTACACGTCGCGCCCACCGGCGGGGTTGGCCACGGCCATGCAGCCCGCGCCGGCAGGGGTCGTCATGCCCGCCGGCAGCACCGGCAGCACACTCGCCCCGACCAGGCCGGGCGTAGCCCCGGCAGTCGCTATGCAGGCTGCGCCGTAGGCCTGCGCCTGCTGTGCCGTAACAGTCGCGACCGATTCCATGCGCCCGGGAACACCGGCTCCTGGTGCCGCCTGCGACAGCTGCGCAAGCTGGGCCACGACCCCAAGACAGAACAGGACCGTGGCGATCGGCATGATCAGGAAACCCATGACATTTCTCCTGGGGACCTCGACCTCACTGGAAGGTGAGCGTGAAGGTAGCGGTTGCACTGCACGCAGGGCCCGCGGTCGCTTGGTCTGGCAAGGCAGCCTGCGTGAAAGTTGTGGTCCCAACGACCGGCAATACATAGTCCTTGAGGCCATGGGCCGCGCTCACACATTGCTTTAAGGCGGCCGCCCTGCTTGCTTACTGGAAGGTGAGCGCGAAGGCCGCAGTAGCGCTACACGCCGCGCCTGCAGTGGCCTGGTCGGGCATGTTGTTCTGATTGAACGTCGTGGAGCCTACCGTCAGCGTCACGTAGTCCTTCAGGCCAAGAGCCGCGCTCACGCATTGCTTCGCCGTCTGTGCGTTGCCCCCGCCGAAGGTGATGACGCCCTGGGAGCCGTTGTTGGCCGACGACAGCGTGACTGCGTTGCCCCACGGATCGACCAGCGTCGTACCGCGGACCATGTCCGTCGGAAACATCCCGCCGGTGATCATCGCTGGAGCGTTCGCCGTCGTGAAGTTCGTGTAGCCGTTGTTGCCCTGCGAGAACCCGGCACGGGCGTTCGTAATCACCTGCGCAATGTTCGTCGCAACGACGCCGGCCTTGTGACTCTGAAAGCCGTTGTAGCCGGCATAAGCAATGCCTACCAGTGCGAGCAGGCCCAAGACGATGGCGACGATGCGCCCGAGAATTCCATCCATGTGATACCCCTTTTGAGTTTGAAACTGTCGTAGGTTAGAACTGCCCCATCGAGGACGTGAGGATCGATGAGAGAGAGTTGGAGCCGAGTTGCAGCACCACGAAGGCCAGGAACATCAGGCCGGTGAAGACTGCTGACATCACCATCCCTTTCGCAAGCAGCTGCCGCTCGATGACCTCAGCGTTTTGCCGCACGGCCACCGTGATCTTCTCCGTGAAGTCGTCGAAGCCCGCATACGCGCCGATTTCGTCGATCAGGTCCAAAGACGGAAAACCGTTCCCGGTCTGCCGCATGGCTTCCGCCAGGTCCAGGCCATCGGCCAGCCCGAGCCGAATCGGCCGCAGGCGAGACGCCAGCCACGGCGATGCCGAGCCGATCTGTCCCTCCAGCGCGGCGATATCAGGAACGTTCGCCCGCAGCAGCGCGACAAACGACATCAACCAGGTGAACCCGGTGATCTCCCGGTATGCGGTGAAGGGGAACACGTGCTGGTCACAGAACCGCCTGCCCCGGCCGGTCCATCTGGACAGTGCCCACCAGCTCCATAGGGCATACGCGCCCAACCCTCCGAAGATCACTGGCGCCGGCCACCCTACCGCCAGCTGCCCCATCCAGTACATCGCATAGGCCCAGTCCGTCCACTTTTCGAGCGGGAGGACGTCGAGGAACTGCGGCACGATGTAGGCACCGATCAGCAGCAAGACCACATAGAGCGTCATGAGGTACACCGCGGGCGCAAAGAAGCTCGCCTGCAGTTTCTGGCGAAGGCGCGTCGTCAGGTCCCGGACGTCCAGGACAAGCCGCATCGCGTCCGACAATTGCCCTGCCTTCTCGCCCGCGTCCAGCACGCTTCGCTCAAGGTCGCTGAGGCTCGTACCCATTGCCGCCATCAGGGTCTTGCCGTCGCGGACCTGGCGACCGACCTCGTGTGCAGCGTCTGCTGCGCGCTTGCGTCCGCGCCTGGCCTGCCGCTCCCGAAAGTCCTCCAGAATCTGGGCGAGGGTCAGCCCATTCTCCAACTGGTTGGATGCCTGCTGATACAGGCGTCGCCGCATTGCCCATGACAGTCCGCTCACGATTCCTCCCGCATTGGAATTGCGTCAACACTACGCTCGGCGTCCACCGGATCAAGCCGGCCGGTCAGGACGAGATCCATCGCATGGGCAATCATCGGCTTGTCGGAGCCGGGCCGCGCCCGGTGGTTCCGCCTCGCGACCAACACGCCGTGCTCAATGCAGTCCTGCATCAGCGCCTCACTGGCCACCACAACCTCAGCCACCGCCTGTTGGCCAATGATCGCCTCGCCATGGCAGTGATCGCAGCCAGCCCCACGGACTCGCACGGCAGACGTATCTCCCCACGAACGCACCGCGCGCAGCATGTAGTCCGGCAGATTTGCCTGCGCACTTTCGAGTGGAACGGCGCATTCGGGACAGAGCAGCGGAACAATCCGCTGTGCAATCAGACCGATAATCTGGTTGTGATTGCAGATGACTTCCATCGCCAGTCGCACGTGATCCAACATCGCCAGGCGCGAAAAGGTTTCAAAGGGATCGGTGACGTGAAGGGTGGTCGCCACCAAATGACCCGTGGCAGCGGCCTGCAGTGTGGCGATGGCCTCCTCTACACCCCGGATTTCACCGAGCAGGATGACATCCGGGTCCATCCGCAGCGTCATGCGCAGCATCTCGGGAAATCGTTCGCTTTCCGTAACAAGCTGGATCGCCCAGTCCATCGGATACTCGGTCGGGTTCTCGATGGTGATAAGGCGCTTCTGGGGGAATAGCCGCGCTTGATGGCGGGTGCACTCAAAGAGCGTCGTCGTCTTGCCGCTGCCGGTCGGACCCGTCACGACGATCACGCCCATGGGACGACGCAGCAGTTGCGAGACGAGCTCCACCTGGAGCGGCGTGTATCCCATCTGACCAAGCTTGAACGCGCTGGCCGAGGCCTCGGGGATGCGCAAGTCCAGACGTTTCGCCGCCTCGATGGCGTCAGCCTTGCGGGCTCCCTCGTGGTGCTCACGATATTGCAGCCGCGCCACGAGAAAGCCGCCGCCGCTCTCTACCGGGTAAGCGGGTCCGCGCACAATCCGCACGCTCGAAATGCCAGTGCCCGGCAGCGCGTCGCCCGCGATCTGGGCGTCCTGCACGTCCAGCGGGTTGTAGGTGGCCGCCTTCACAGTGGCCAAGCCGGTGTACATGGCGCGAATCAGGCGTTCCCCTTCCTCCCGGCGCATCGACAAGGCCGAGATCGTGCGCAGGTCGCCCTTGATCCGTACCTGAATCTCGGTATGGTGCTCGCGGACCAGAATGTGAATGTCGGAGGCGATCAGGACAGCGCAATCCGCGATCAGCCGCCGCGCCAAGCTCAAGGTCTGCAGGTCAGTATCCAGCTGCTGGCCGGAGCCGCGCTGCTGTCGCAGCACGGCCAGCTCCTGCGCGGACACCTTGCGCAATTGCGGGGCTGCGCCGCTGCGCCGCAGTTTGACCTCCCACGTCAGAAGCCGCGGGGTGCCGAAGTGCCGCGCATCCACATAGACTTCACAAGCGTGCACCGCCAGCACTTCCTGAACGTTGTCATCGGTCAGGCCAAGCCCTTTGGCAAGATCCTCGACGTAGAGCCCGCTTTCCGACGCGCGCTGACGCAGCGCCGCCGCTTGCTCCGCCGTCAAGTGGCCCAGGTTACAGGCAACACGGTCGAAGGTTGCGGGCAGACTGCGTGGATACAGGACATGCGGATCCAGGACATCCGGCGGCGGTGGCAACTTCAGCACATCCGTCTTCACCGATGGCTCGGCCCGCATGGGGAATCCCATGCCGGTTGCCGACTCTTTGCGTGGACTGCGCCACAGGCGCGTAATAGTCGCGAGCATCATCAATTCCTCGCGGGCAGCGACGCGCTGTCCCGCATTGCGTACAGCTTCCCGGTTCCCTTCCATGCCTGGGCGGCCGCTTCATAGCTGACTTCCGTCAGGCGCAAGCCGGCCACAGCGTCCACGCCCTCACCGGCGCCCAGCCATGGCGGTGCGCCGAAGCCGATGTCCGCCGACATTGCCAGCCACGGGTCAGCCGGGGACTTTCCGTCTGCAGGGAGCAGCGCGGGCGGCATGGTCAGTTGCAAGCTCAAGCCGTTGCCCTGCGCATACGTCCACATCGACCGCTGCGCCACGGAAGGCGCGTTGACCGCGCGCGAGGATGGCAGGAAGACAGCCGGCGCATGCGCCGTGGCGTTCGCCTGATTGCCGTCCGCCGAAAGCACGCCTGGGGCATTGGCAGCCACCCCGCCATCCCGCTTCCAGCCGGTCTCGATCGTCAGGGTCGTCGTGGTAGCAGGCTTGCACCGCCAGCTGGCGAGCGTCCACCCGGCGTCCGCCAGGGCCTGCCGGTCCCACGCCCGCCGGCACGCCTGCAGGAAGGCCGTCGGCGCAGCCTCTGCCACCCAAGGCAACGCCTGTTGCCGGGCAGCTTCATTGGCGCGCTGCGCGGCGACGATCGCACGCTGGCGCATCAGCTGCGCCTCGCGCTCGGCCTCCTGTTTCTGGTCATACCAGTACCACCCACCGGCGAGAACGGCCGCCACGCCAGCGACTGCAGCTACCGGATAGGCGGCCGATTTCCATGGGCCGGACTGGACATCTCGCAGTACCGACACACCCTTCGAAGCGCGCGCCATGCTCGCGAGATCGCGCAGCGTGCCCTCGACTTCCGTCCAGTCCCCCAAGGCACGATGCCGCTCGCGGAGCGTAGTCAACTCTTCCAGCGAGCCAACCCGATCACCACCCGCAATGACGGCGTGTCCTTGCCGGACCGCGATGTACCAGTAGCGGCTTCCGTGCAGGTGAAAGAGCCCCATCCATGGCTGACGGTGCTGGCCGGCCACAATGGCGGCCAGCGGCTTCAATGCGGCCGGCTTCGCGCCGGCGATGGCTTCGCAGAAGCCACTCTGGACGGCACCTTCCGCGCTTTGATGCACCACGCCCCAACGCACGTTGCGGCCCAGCTCCAGCGCTTTCGCTCGCAGGGCGCTCCTGCGCGGCTGCTCCTCTTCGTGTTGCCAGGACAGCCCGATGGCGAAGCCGCCTTTCAGCCCGGGGAATGACAGGATCTCCGCCATGGCTCAGGGCCTCAGAGCGCGCACGCGCTTGCCGTTGGCAAGCTTTACCCCACCGTCGTCGATGCTCACGACCTTCCAGCCGCCATCCAGCGTGTCGCCAGCCTGGACCGGAACTGTGCGCCCGTTGACATCCATCAAGGCGTTGTAGTGACCATCGAAAGCGCGCAACGAAATCAGTCGGGGCGCTTCCGGCGCAAGTCGCGGACCCCGTTCGGCAACGCCGCTCGACGGCATCGGGCCAGCCAACGAAATCGAGGGCGCCCCCCCTACCGGCGGCGCGGGCACGCCCGCGGGCGCGGCCGCCAGCGAGTCCTCCGCGCGCCTGACTTCCGCCTTGTACTTGGCGATCTCGGCGCGTGCCTTCCATAGGGCGATCTGCGACTGCAACACCGCCAGCTCCGAGGCGTCGGAAGGGCGCGACGGCTGGGTACTCTCGGCCACCGTTGCCGCCATCGCGGCGGTAGCGGCACTGCCGGCGCCAGTCGTCGCAGTGTCGGCCTTGGCCAGCGCCGCCGGGGCGGATGCCGGTTGCAACGTCACCGCGCCGCCCCCAGCCGATGCGATCGCCGCCGAGACGGGGTTCGACGTCGCCGGCAGCGCGTTGGCCGAGAGGGATGCCGACAGGCCAACGATTGCGGCAACAGCCAGCGCGGGCGGAGCCCAACGAAGATTGAATGCGAGTTTCTGCATGGTGTGGTCTCTGTGTTACAGCAGGCGGGCCGAGATCACGATCGCGATAACCGTGTCGCCCTTACTGGCGCCGACCCCGCCGCCGAGCGCCGCCATCCAGGGCTCGCCAATTCCGTTATTGGTCGTCGTCACCTTCTGGTTGCGCAGCCCGGTCAGCACCAGTGATTCGCCCGGCTTCAGGGTGATCGACTGTGTGAACCGATTGGTCGGCATGGTGCGCAGCTGGACGCTGGTCTGGTTCGAGGTCCCGCCCGAGTTGAACCGCTCCAGCGGCAGCAGGTCGGACAGCGTCATGTCGAAGTTCATCAGGATCCGCCCGTCGACGACCTTGGGCAGGAAGTTGCTGGTGAAGCCATAAGTCACCGTGCCGGTCTGGATCGAACTGGTGGAACCTACATTCGAGGCGAGCGTTGTCTGCGACTGCGAGACATAGTCCTGCAGGGTTGCAGTCTGCAGGGCCAGCACCTTGCCGTTCTGCGTAACGCCCGAGCGCGACACCACCTGCGACACATTGCCAAGCGTCGAAAGCGCCTGGACCACGGCTTTGCTGCCAGCAAACGGTCCGCTCATGATCGTCGCGCCCAGGTTCATGGGCGAGGCGCTGCCAGAAACTGCCGGCATGCTTGCCGAATTGAACGATACGCCTGTGCCGCCACTGGAGCTCTGGTAGGCGAGCGAGAGATTCAGACCGTAGTTGTCCTCCCGCGTCACGCGGACGTCGTAGACCTGCACATCGATGGCCACCTGCTTCCCATACATGGCTGCCAGGCTCTTCACGAACTGCTCAATGCGATCGCACTGCACGGGGTCGCCAGTGACCGTCAAGGTGCCAAGGTTCTTGTCAACAACGACCTCAGCGCTCGCGCCGGCGACTGCCTTCGCGGTGGCCTGGAGGGTTTCCCAAGGCTTCATCTCGATGGACATGCTCATCGACTGTCCGCTTCTGCCGCCACTGCCGCCTGCACTCCCGCCATTGCTTGAAGCGCCTGCCATCCCGCCAGAACTGCTGTCCGACGTTGTGATCGATCCGTTCATCAACGAGGCGTCGGCAAGGCTCGGCAGCATGAAGGTCCGAGTTTCCGTCCTGAAGAACGTCACCGTGCCGTCGTTGTAGCGGGACCAGACGCCGAAATGGGCCTCAACGGCATCCAGAAAGCCCTTGAAGTTGCCTTCGTACCGCAGCGTCAACGGCATAACCGAGGCGATACTGGCGGCCGAGCCAGCAGACACGCTGCCCAATGGTGCGGCGAGGTCGACCACACGCGGCGTTCCCCCCATGGGGATGGGACCGCCTGGCCGTGCCGCGGCGGGTGGCTGCGTCGGCGTACCGGCGGCTGCTGACGCAACGGCCGACACATCCAGAGTCGCGCGCACGCCGACGCTCTGCGCGATCCAGTTGACGGCTTCGTTCAACGAACCAAGTGTGCCTTTGAACGTCACATGCTTGCCGTAGATGTCCGGCTGAGGCTTGCTGGCGCGGATTTTCTCGCCCAGCAACCAGGCGCCTTCGTGCACCCGAAACACAGGGCGACTGCGAGGCGCGTCGGCGTAACGCGCACGCGCCTCGCTGCCGATGGCGTTCTGCACATTGCGCGTCTCCATCACGCCGCATCCTGATAGCAGCGTGGCGGTCGCCACGGCAGCGGCGGTATAGCGTTTGCTTTGCATCTTCATTGCACCATTCCGTTTTGGCTGATGATCACCGTGCGGTTGCCGCGCCAGCTATCCCCCACCACGTCTGCACCGTTGCTGGCCAGCTCCTCGACAACGCGCTTCACAGCGCCTTCGAAGTCGCTCCCGTAGTCCTTGTCGCCCGGCACGATCCATCCGTCCGGAACATTCCATGCGACTGTCCAGCCCGCCCTGGCGGCCCAGCTCTGAAGCTGCTGTTGAAGCGCCTGCCCTTTGACAAGGCGGAACACGTCGCCGACCACCGGAGCGCCGCCCGAAGCGGCAACTGCCAATGCCGGCGTATTGGTTGGGACCGATGCTGCGGTCAGCGAGGACGTATTCGCGGCCAGCAATGTCTGGTCGATTGCGGCCTTGTTGATCCGCGCCGGCTGCAGTTGCTGCCAGCCGTCGCTCGACAGTAGCGAGGCATGCACTGCCGGCGCGAGGCTCAAGCCGCTCAGCAGCGTCGCCGCAGTGACGGCAATGCGGAGGGTTCGGTTGGATTGGCACATAGCTATGCTTTCGATTGATCTGAAGGAACTACCGCAAGGCGGCGCGTTGCAGCGCCTGCCACCGCGCATGAATCTGGTTGGCGTACCGCAACTGCTTGTCGGGTGAGGAGGCGTTGTAAGCCCCGACTGCTTTCCACGTCGGCCCGAAGCGCTGGATGTTCTCGCGCAGGATCCACGCGCCGACGTAGGCATTGATGCATCCATCAAACAGGTGGGCTCGCGTGATGCCGTACCGGCCCAGCCGCGGCAGGTGGATCGAATTGATCTGCATGAGGCCGATATCCTCCGAACCGTTGGCATTGCGATTCGTGACCCATGGGCGCATGCCAGATTCCTGCATGGCGATGCTTCGCAGCAGCGAAGGGCTCACGCCGTGAAACACCGCGGCATCGTCCAGGCAGTCGGCATGGGCAGCGCCGGTCAGCAAGGCCATGAACACGAACCCGATCGCTTCGATCCTCACAGCGCCACCTTTCCATGCTGCTCTTTGAACCGGACCTGCGGCACGCGATCCACGTAGACCACGCTCCCATCCGCGATCACGGTCAAGCGTGCTGCAATGCCGTCGAACTTGTAATAGCGGTCCTTGTGCTCGCCGTTGCGCTGGTGCTCATCGCCGAACACGGAAACGCTCACCATCGACTTGGCAAAGCTGAGGTAGGTGGCACCGTCCTTCTCGAAGACCATATCCAGCCCGGCGCTGTTCTGACGGGAAAACTCATAGGCAATTTCCGGGGTGCGCTTCACCTCCACGGATTTCCCGCCCGCCGTCGCCGTGAACCGGTCGACTGTCGCAAAGGACATTACGCGCTGGGTCTCATCCCACCTCGTCCAGATCTTGCTGTTTGAAGCGTCCCGCAAGACCAAGTCCTTGGGCTCCTGCTCGAACCGGATCTCGATTCGGCCCTGCTTCGTGTCACGGATCGCCACCGCGCCGAATGCAGAGGCCAGGGTAGGGCCCTCTGGCAGCGGTGTCCCGGCTACCGGCGTTACCGCATCGGCAGGGGCTGCAGGCAACGATGCCGGGGAAGCAGGCAACGTGTCAGCTGTCGTGGCAGTGGCCTGAAGCTTCCCGTCAGGGGTTGCGGCTGCGACGTCACCCTCGACCACGGCGAAGCTCTTCGCTGGGCCGGCGCGCAGCGCGATATTGCGGCGGCTGAAATCCACCTCACCGTAGAGGTTGCGCTGCTCTAGCACGCGGGCAAGCGCCTGCAGCCAGTTCTCCCCGCCGCGCGTTTCGAGGATCACTTCTTCGGTCAAGGGGATGTCTTTCTGCGCGGTGCCGCTCCATCCTGCCGGCGCGATCGACTTCACCAGCTGCGCGAGCGGCAGGTTGGACCGGCCAGCACGGACCAGGGGCTGGCTGGCGTAGCTGCCGATCAGTGCCAGTCGCCCAGAGATTGCGGCGGGGCTACGGGCCATATCTCCTACTGGATTCGCCGGCTCCGACGTGAAACCGTTTGCCCGCTTCCAGCGAGCGACGACAGGCTGCCCGCTGACCGAGTAGCGAACGACGTCTGGCACCCCATCGATCACCCAGTATGGGCCGCTCTGGATCGCCCCCTCTGCCTGCACGGCCTGGCCATGCCGAGGCTGGATGTAAGTCGACAGCCCATCGTTGAACACCATGGCGGGGCGATCGGCGGCGCGCGCGACGACCTGATAGTCGAAGTCCAGTGGGTCGGTGTCGGCCGCCATGGCATGCGTCGCCACCAGAGCAAGTGCGGAAAGGATAAGCGGCCTGATCATTGGAATTGCGCGACGTGTTTCATGAATCGGGAGAAGTACGGCCCACCGCGCTCCGGGTTCGCGCTGTGGTACCACGCCACCGCCTTCATGGCGGAGCCGCTGCGTTGCAGGTTCTCGGTCAGAATGTCTTCTGCCACGCGGATGTTCGTCGCCGGGGCAAGCGCATCCCATGGCGAAGCGAACCGCTTGCCGTGGTAGCACCAGTTCACCTGCATCAGCCCGACATCGAAATCGCAGCGTTGATTGGCAAGCAATCGGTTGATGGCGCCGTAGGCTTCCTCGCGCGTCGAAAAGAACATGCCGCGGCCGGCCACATTGAGCGTCCACGGCCAGGGTCGGCCTCGGTAGGACGACTCATTCATGGCAATGCCCGCTGTGATCTTGGGATCCACGCGGCTTCCCATCTGTGCGAACGGTTCTGTCTTGGGGGCACACGCCCAGCCGCCGCGCCGCTCGGCCAGCGCTTCCTGTGCGGCATCATTCAGTGCGGGCGGACGCAGCCAACCCTCGCGCACGAACAAGGCGGCGATCGGTACAGGTTTGCCGGCAAGCGTGACAACTGGGCCAGCCTCCGCACCGGGATCGATCTGTGCACCAAGCAGGCGCGCCGACCATCCGAGGAATGCTTCGAGTCCGCAATACAGGACCGGATTCCCTTCGAGGGTGTGAACACGCGCCCGACCATCGACTTTCACCACAATGGCGTTCGGGCTAATGACCGCGTCGATCGTTGCAGCTTGCGTGGCAAGCGATGCGACGCCACATACGACGAATGCTGCGAGCCGCTTAGTCACGATAGGCCTCCAGCACGATGTCATGCTTGACCTGGACCATCATCTTTTGTCCCGGCTCGGTCGTGATGGTCGGACGGATATTCTGGTTGCGGTTCAGGATGGTCTGCGCGGTCTGCGTGGCGATTTGCCCCGCGGCGTTTCCATAGGCGACCAGACCGGCCGGCCCGACGGTGGTCGTCGTCGGGTTGTCGTTGAAACGAAGCGAGAGCGCACCGATCACCAGCGCACCGCTGAAGATTCTCAAAAAGTGGTTATTGACGTCACCGCTGTTGCCGGCGGTCCCATCTGGATCGGCACCCTGCATCCCCAGGAGCGGCACGGTTTTGCCGTTGGGCAGTTGCATGCGCACGAACGCTGTGAGAAGGCGCTCCTGCCCGACAGCAATGTCCGCGCTATACATACCGACCAGCGTGCTGCCGGCAGGGATTACCTTGCAGGTACCCTGCACGGTGTCGTAGATGTCCTGGGACACGGTGGCGCGGAACTCGCCGGGCTTGTCCGAGTTGAGGCCCCCGGCAAACACTGCCGGGATGACGAAGCCTCGGCTGACTGTGCATTTTGGCAACTTGCCATCGAAGCCGGTTCGCAAGGTGCTCACGCTCCCGGCGTCACGCAGGAACTGCCGGTCACCGGAGACTGGCTGTGGCGTCGCGTTGTCCTGTGCGAGCGCGGCCGCATTCGCAGCGCCCTGGCGTGCGGCCACCGCTTGCTGGATCGCGCGCATTTGCGCAGGGTCCGAGACATCCGCGATCCCGGCTGGCAGTCGCCCCTGAGTCAGTTGAGACTTGCGCACGCCAGACTTGAACACGGGTGCCGTGAAGAGATCATCCTCCTCGTTCTTCTTGGCATCCACCGTGGGCGTCGCTTTCGGGCCGCCGTTCAGATCGGCAGCGGTCAGCACCGGCTTCTTGGAGTCCGGCGTAATGGCTTCCTTGCGCTGCTTGTCGGCTTCGTCGCGAGCCTTGTCCGCCTGTGCGCGAATCGCCGCCTCAAGGCTTTGCCCATTGTCAGCATTGCCCGCGCGCTGCTTGATCTGATCCGCCCGGGCCTGCTCGGCCTTCGCCTCAAGCTGTTCGTCCGTGACGGTCTGGAAGTAGTAGCCCAGAGCGCCCACGATCAACGCCGAAATGCCGCCGAGTGCGAACATCACGTTGCGGGGAAGCTTTCCCTTCACCGTACGGACTTGCGCATCGCTCACGGAAGCTGCGTTTGGATCCATCTTCGAGGCGCGCATCAGAACAGCCCCAGGACGCGACGGCGCCCACGCTCGATCTTGATCTCATCGTCACCGGAGCGCAGGACGACGGTATCGGCGAGGCGCTGCACCACCAGATAGCCGCCGCGACGAAGCTGATTGACCACAACAAAGTCGCTGCCGTCCTTCACCAGCGCGACCGGCCAGCTCTGCAACGCGGCGGCAGGCAGTCGTAGCCAGAGCGCCTTGCCATCGTCGAACGCGGTCTCCGGCTTGAAGCTGGCGGTGCCGGAAATGGAATACTCGAAGTTCAACTGGTCCGGCGACACCGCGACGGCGTCAGGGTTGCGCGCATCGGCCCCGGCTGACCTGGCATCCTCCCCTTGCTCGCCGCGCGCATCGTTGCGCGCCTTTAGCTTGGCCGAGATGGAGGTCGGAATGCGGAAGCGCACTTTCTGGTAGAAGATGCCGCCCAGCGGCGAGGACACCAGCGTGAACTCGTAGCTGCGCTTATTCGTGTTCACCGACAAGGTATTGACGAGACCCGCCGCCTGCGGCTTCACGTAGAGATGGTTGGCGCCATCCGTGTCGTAGTCCCAGCGCACGTTCTCGCCCCAGGCCGGGTCGCCAACGATCTGCTCATCGTCCGGGAACTCGATCGTTGTGACTTTCAGTGGCGCGCTCAGCACGCGGAAGATCTGGTCGCGGCTGTAAGTGAATACGACCAGGCGTGAATCACCCGGCAACGCGATAGGGTCGACACCGCCGTTGAACGGGTTTCCCGGGTTCATGGCGTCGCTCAGGTCGCCGATACCAAGACCGGCGACGCCTGCGCCGAGGCGGCGCCCATTCTTTTCCGCCGCGTTGCCATCGGGGATGGAGAGCAACAGTGCCAGGCCAAGGGCGATGGCCAGCGGGAGAAGTCGGGAGGGGGTGCGCGCTTCCATGGGCATTTGCACGGCTCAGGCCGCAGATTTCTGGATGGAGAAGAAGATGGGGAAGACACCAAAGGGGTTCGTCCCGAGCATGGCTTCCTTGTCCGCCGGCTTGACCTGATAGCGGAACGTGATCGCGTACCGCTGCTTGCGCGGCTTGTACCCATCCTCGGTGGTCGTGGTCACGAATTCCACCACCACGGTGCTATCGGGCAGGCTGGCAATATTGGTGAACTTCGGTTCCCGGGTGAGCGTCGGCGCCGACATCACCTGCCGGAACGGCTCGTCTTCATCGACCCATGCCTTGAACTGCTCCTTGGCCGATCCCAGCATCTGCTCTCGCACCGACCGCAGATTCGCCGCCATGCGCGACGACTCAATCTTTGGCATCAGAATGGGCTCGATCGTGAACCACCGCTGCACGAGGTCCTTGAGCGCGGCCTGCACCTGTCGTTCATCCGGATGGAATGCGTCCAGTTCACGCGTGATCGGCTTGCCGGTCGCATCCGCCGAAACGCCAACGACCTTCACCACCGACGGCGGCGGCTCGCGGGTCAGAATCGCCGCGAGTGCGACGCACGCGGCGCCGACCGTTGCGAGCTTCCAGTGATTGCGGTCCACGGTGATGCGCGTGGTCCGATCGAAAATGACTTGTTCCGGACGCTCTTCGCCATACATACCTGGCGCAACGGTCAGGGGCTTGGCTTTGTCGGTGGATCTGCGTAGGAATCGCATGATGCGGCGGGCTTTTGGGATGCCGCTAATTGAATCAGCGAAATGGCATGCACCTGCCCTCGAAAGCTGTGCCAATTTGCTGAGCTTTCCAATTTTCCTCTCGCTTCACCTCAATTTGATGCCTTCACAGCCGTCGGGATGGCTCGCCCAGCGCCAGCCGCTATGCCGCCACCCGATTTCCCGCGGCGAGGGGCGCCAGCGAGGTGTCTACCTTCGAAAGCTCAGGATTTGACCGCGTCATTCGCTATCTTAAGAAGGAACATGTTCCTCTTGCTACGCCTTGAGCGGACCGGCGCCCCACAACTTCGTCAAAAGCTCTTGAAAATCGCCTAGCTTTCAGTCGACTACAGGACCGTTTGCCCGCCAACAATAGCGGGCATGGAATCAGCGTCCACCAACCACCCTCTTCTGCAGCTCACGCAGCTTGCCGACAGCTCCGTGTCGATGTTCTTCGAATCGCTGGCGCCGTTGCACGATGTCCTTCATGCGGATGACGTGGCGGAGGTCATGATCAATCGCCACAACAGCATCTGGGTCGAGCGACGCGGCATCATGACCCGACTCGATATCGAGATCGATCCGTTCAAGATCGAGGGGGCAATCCGTTCCTTGGCGTCGTCGGTAGAAAAGTCCGCGGTGCGCGGCACGGCCCAGGGCATCATCAACGCCGGTCACAAGGGCCTGCGGATCGCCGCCGTGATGCAGCCAACGTCGATCGACGGCCACGCACTGAGCATCCGGCGGCATCGCGAGAAGAACATGCGCCTGTCGGACTATGTGAAAGCCGGCGCGTTCTCATCCCGGCATGCGCGCACGGAAATCGAGACGCCCATTTTCTGCGGCCCTGTCGAGGACGACGCACTCGCCCGGGCGCTCGGCGAGCTAGTCCGCCAGCGCAAGAACATCCTGGTGGCAGGCGGTACCTCTTCAGGCAAGACCACGCTACTCAATGCCATGGTCGGCGAGATTCCGCCGGAGGAGCGCGTCATCACCATCGAGGACACAACGGAGCTCAAGCCCAGCGTGCCGAACGTCGTGCGGCTGCTTTCCAACGCCGACAAGGGCGTTACCACGCAGCATCTCGTCGCGCTCTCTCTGCGCTTCCGGCCAGATCGGATTCTGGTTGGCGAAGTCCGGGGCGGCGAAGCGTACGACATGCTCCAGGCCTTCAACACTGGCCACGACGGCGGCATGGGGTCATTGCACGCACCGAGTCCCCGCATGGCCTTGTCACGACTCGAAAGCATGGCTCTGCTCGGCATCCCGCCCGGTTCCGGCTGGAAAGTCGAAGACATGCGTCGCCTCATTGCCGACTGCATTCACTACGTTGTGCACATGAAGCGCTCGGGAGACATGCGCGTGCTCTCCGAGATCATCGAGATCAAGGGCTTTCGCAACAACGACTACGAATTCCAACGTGTTTTCTAATCCTCAGGAGTCCTCCCGCATGCCCCCCCATTTCTCCCTGCGCGCTCGCGCGACGGCTCGCAAGTACGCCCCGTCCGCCTTGTTGCTCGTCGGCATGATGGCAGTCGCCACCTCCGCCGTCGCGGCGGACGATTCGTTCCTCGGCAATCTTGGCAACTTCATCTGCGGAATCGCCACCTTCATCAACACGAAGTATCTGTTCGTCATCGGCCTGATCGTCATTGTGCTCGGCGCCTATGCCTATGCCAATGCGGAATCGAGCCTGTCCAAGTTCATCTCGGGAGCTTGCGTTGGCGTCGGCCTGGCCGCGGCGGCGCCGTCGATCCTGAAGACGCTGAACATCGTCGCCGCCTGCACCGGTTTCTGAGATGAGAAAGCACCATGTGAGCATCGGCCTGTCGATGCCTCGCCTGATCGCAGGCGCGGTGCGGGGCCTTGCCATCGCCAACGGCACCATCGTCGCGCTGTTGATCTATGTCACCTACCGCAGCGGCTGGGAGATCCCGGTGTTGATCTTCGTCATCGGCCTTTGCACCCATGCGCTGTTGGCGTGGCTGACGAGCCGAGATCCGTGGTGGAACCAGATTCTCAACGTCTACAACATGTACGGCGACCTGTACGAGTCGGTGCCCTGGCACGGCAAGTCCGACGCGGTGTTCCGCCGGCCGTACGGCTTTGACAGTGACTTGCCATGCTGAAACTCAAACGCCGCCCGCTGGCAGAGATCGTGCCCTGGCTCACGTCCCTCACCCCGGAACTGATCCTGAACAAGGACGGCTCGCTTCTGGCGACCTACGAGTTCCGCGGCGTCGATGCGGACAGCGCGGACGCCAGTGACATTACCTCGGCCCGAGACCAGCTCGACCAGGCTTGCCGATCCTTCGACAACCGGATCACAGCCTGGTGGCGAGTGTCCCATCGCCGTACGTCCGGTTTCATCGACGGCGAGTTCAGCAACGCGGCAGACGCGCGTCTCAATGCGCTCAACCGTGCGCACATGACAACGGGCCGATACTTCCGCAATACGCACGCGCTCAGCATCGCCTATACACCGGAATCCGGCATCGCCAAGTTCTTTGAAAAGATTGGCTATCACATGACCGTGGGGGGGCGGTCCGTCTACGGTGCGATCGTTGAAGCCGCCAAGGACACGGTGCTGTCACGTAGCGCTTTCGCCTTCGATCTGGAGAAGATGCGCGCAGATACTCGGCGTTTCGAGGCCATGCTCGACGCATTCTCCGGCGGCATCCCGCGCATCAAGCCGACACGGCTCACGATGCAGGACAGCTATGCGGCGCTCCATCAAGTTGCCAACCCCAGCGTGCCGCCGCGTCGCATCCGGTATCCGGTCACGCTGCTCGACACGCACCTGACGGAATCCGAAGTCACGGTGGGTGCCGAGAGACTGCTGTTCGAATCCGCCCATGGCAAGCGCTATGCGGCAGTGGTCGCGGTCAAGGAATGGATGAGCTTTCAGGAAGCAGCGCTGGACAGCCTCCTGCAAGTGGATGCCGAGTTGGACATCTGCATCATGTACCGCTTCCTCGACACCGCACGCGCCACCGCATACATCGAGAAAGTTCGTCGCTTCTACAAGATGGCCGCGGTGAACCTGCGCTCCATGATGAAGCAGTATGTATCGAAGGAGGAAAGCGAGAACGACGAAGGTCGCGAGGAACTTGCCAAGGAAGCCGGTCATGCCCTCAAGCGGCTTACCGCTGAAGGGGTGCAGCACGGCTTCGCCAACATTTCGGTGATTATCTATGCCGACTCTGAAAGTGAATGCGAGGACGCCGTCAGCGAGGTGGTCGGCGCATTGACCAACGCCGGCTTCGGGGCGATCCGCGAGAAGGCCAATCTGATGCCTGCCTGGAACAGCACCCTGCCCGGTCGCTGGGACAAGCAACGGCGACTGCAGTTCGTCGAAACGCCTGCCGTGTCCGACATCGCGCCCGTCCGTTCTGTCCTGGAAGGTCCTACATTCAACGCATGGCTGAGCGAGAAGACCGGCGCCGAGGTTCCCCCGCTCACCTGCCTGCCAACCCGCCACCGAACCATCCAGCGCGTCGACATGCACCAGCGGGGTGGCAATGGTCATTTGTTCGTGATCGGTCCAATTGGTGCTGGCAAATCCGTGTTCCTGAACTTCCTGGTGTCGCAGGGCGACAGGCACAAGGCGCGTCGGATTCGCTTCGACAAGGATAGGTCTACCCGCATTCCCACGCTGCTCAGTGGCGGCACGTTCATCGACGTGACGGGCAAGTTCCAGACCAGCACGCCGGTCAATCCCTTGTCGCTGCTGGCCGATCCCGCGAACTTCACCTACGTCACGGAATGGCTGACGCTCGCCCTCGAAGACGATGACTTCACGCTGTCGCCGCAGCAGGTCCAGGACCTCTTCGAGGCCGTGAAGCTAGTCGCGGGATACCCCCGCGAACGCTGGACCCTCAGCTCGCTCTCCACGATGCTGCATGCCGACCTGCGCACGCGGCTTCAGATCTGGCTCAAGGGCGGTCAGTACGGTCACTTCTTCGATCACGCCGAGGACGCATTCGCCGTCAGTGACAACCTGTGCATCGAGATGGGCGAGCTGTTCCAGAAGTATGAACGCGCAGCGGTACTGTTCACCGACTACGCCTTCTACCGCATCAGCCAGTCGATGGACGGTATCCGCTACACCATCATCGAGGTGGAAGAATGCGGCTTCTTCTTCCAGAACGAACGCTTCTATCGGCGCTACGAGGATTGGATCACCACCATCCGCAAGCTCAATGGCGCCATCTGGTCGGCGACGCAGTCCCTTCGCCAGATTGCGCGCGTCGCGAACTTCGAAATCCTCAAGGAGAACATCGCGAACTGGGTCTACCTCCCTAACAGCCAGGCCAAAACTAGTCCTGAGCTTTACAAGGAGAAGTTCGGTCTGACCGATGACCAGGTTGCCCTGATCTCTGACGCGGTGCCCAATCGCGACTACCTCCTCATCACCACTACCCAGACCCGGATGCTGCAGACGTCATTCTCCGACGAGATGGTCGCCATGCTGCGCTCGGATGGCGTTGCACAGTCCATCTGCGACAAACACTACACGTCTGGCGACGCCGATTGGCAGGACCGCTATGTGCGCGAAATGCTCGCGCGCGCCGCATAACGTTGGAGCATCAAGTGAAGAATTGGATCGCCAACATCGCCATCGCCACTGCGGTCTTCGGGGCTTCTTCGGCCCATGCCGCGCTGCCCGTCACCGACTGGGTGGGACTCATTCAGACCACCATGACGGCAATGCAATCGCTGAAAACGGAGGTTTACGAGAATACCAACATCGCCTACCAGTACAAGATGATGGCCAACCAGCTTCTGCAGTCCACGGGCCTGGACGCCGCCGCCCTGACGGAGCAGCTGGACGCGATCAAGGATGACATCGGCAAGTACGAGGTTTATGGCACTACGCTTAAGGACTTGTATGGCACTGTCTCCGACAACGCCGACTATTTGAAGAAGATCCAGAGCATGGTCGTTGCCTCGGGCAAGACTAAGGAGCAATGGTTCCAGGACCAGCGCCAGCTGCTGAGCAACGGCGACAAGACGGCCAAGAACCTGTTCAGCCTGGGCGAGCAAATCTTCAAGAACACGCAGTCTGTCGCACAGCGCCGTCAGAAGATTCAGGCACAGGTCAAGCTCTCGCCGACGGCTCAGGCGGCGGCGCAATCCACCAATCAGATGCTGGACGTGCTTGCCAGCCAGAACTCGGATCTGCTGCAGCTCATGAGCGTGCGGGCCCAAGCGGACGCGGATAGGGACCAACAGAGCGTCGCCAGGGAAACGCAAAGCGCTGAGGCTATGCGCGCGATCTCGACTGCGCAGGATGAGGAGCTCCGGCAACTGCGTGCCCGGGTCTTCTCTCGCAAGCTGCAAGCCGACTGAGCGGGTGCCAGGAAGCCATGCTATTGCGTCTATTGATTCTACTGGTCACTGCTGTGCTATTGCACACAAACGTGGCTTTCGCTCAGACCGAGATTCCCCCTTTGATGATTGGGTCGCAGGCGGAAGAATCCACCAAGACCCCGCCGTCATTCTCCGGACAGAAAGGGACGATCGCCGAATCTCTCAAAAGTTGGGTCGGCCAGTTCGAATCGTTTCGCAGCGGCCTGATCGCAAGCGCTACACCGCTGAGTCAGACCATCCGATCGGAGACCGACAAGGTGGCCTATGGCTTGGCACTCATCACGCTGACTCTGGCCGGCATCCGATTCGCTGCAACGAACGATCCGACCACGGCGTGGACGGACATCTTTGAGGCGTTAATGCTCTTGGGAATCTTCGCAGGGATCTATTTGGGGTACGACAAGTTCGCACCGGGAATTTTCGACTGGTTCAAAATGCTCGGCGACAAGATCGCCGGTACTCGCTCCAGCAATCCGGCCTTGACGCTCATCTCGGTAGGCGCCGGCTTCCTGGACACCTACAACAAGGCTATGGATGCGGCAAGCGGCCTCTCCATACTTAGCGTAGCCCTTTCCGGGATCGTCCTCATCATTACATTTGTGGTCTGTGCGGTTGCAGCGCTGCTCTACAGCTTCTTCATCGCTTTAGGGGAGGTGCAGGCCGCCGTCGGCATCGTCGTGGGCCCTCTCGCTGTAGCGCTCGCATTCTCGGATTACTCGCGCCGCTTCTTCGTCTCCTGGCTCGATTTCATGATTAGTGCCTCGATGTACACGGTCGTTGCCTCCGTCATGGCGCGACTCGTCTCCAGCGCTTTCACTTCCACCATGGTCGACCAGACTGACATCGGCACCCAGTCCCTTGCGGGCGCTGCCTATGCGCTCGGCGTCGCGATGTTCATGCTGCTTGTCGCGCTGGAGATCCCCAAGATGGCGGGCGCAATCTTCGGGTCCGGTGGCGGGCTGAGCGGGGGTGCTGCCGGGCGTCTGGGCATGAAAGCCGCTAGCGGAATCGGCGGGTTCCTGGCCAAGAAGGGCAAGTGATGACGGTCCATCACCACCTGACTCCACCGGCTTTGCTGGCATCCCACGACAGCCGCCTTGCGTTGGTTCGACAGTATGCCAACGAATCGAATGGGGGCGACTTCCGTACCAAGTGGCTCAGCGTTCTAGATCGCTGCGCCGCGTGGTTCTCCAGCATGCCGCTTCGGCCGACCGAGCACGCCGAACCAGGGGGAGCGTTCCGCGCGACGGTCGAAGCCGCGTACTTCGCCATGCGGCTGTCCGGCGCCCAGAAGTTTGCCGCAGATCAGACCTCGGAACGCCGGCGCCAGCTTGAGCCTCAGTACCTGTATGCGCTGTTCCTCGCAGCGTGCTGTTCGCGGCTCGACGAGCCTTGCCGCCACTTCCAGTTTCACCGGCAGCGCGACGGAGCGGAATGGGTTCCTGCCGCCCACGGCGCCTTTGGCATCTGGCTTGGCGATGACACATACCGGGTCACCCGTCGTGAGGCACCTCTGCCGAGCGAGCGGATGCGCACGGCACTGCTAGCACGGGAAATCCTGGGGGCTGAGCGCCTGGGCGCATTTGACAGCCAGGTGCTGACCGATCTGTTCGGCGCCATCAACCCAGATCCACGGCCAGCCGGCCTGGAGACGCTGCTGCACAAGGTGGTGCGTCAGGCCATCGAGACCGTCACCCAGTTCGAGTTGAAGGCCCGTCGGGCGGCCTTTGCCCCGGACACAACACCTGCCCCGTCAGCGCACGCGCTGGCCGCCGATGGCGTCACCGGCGCGTCGACGCCGCCAGCGCAGGCGAAAACGGAGACGGCGCCCGTACCCGAGACGGAGACGGCGGCGAAAGCGGAGCAACCGGAGATTACGACCGAGGCGGATCCAAGTTCCCCAGCCGGACTCCAGCAGGCCGGCAGCGATGCGAGCGCGCAGCACCGTGCGTCGCCTAACACCTTAAAGCTCGACGGTGCCCGATCCTTGCGCAAGGAAGCACCGGCCGAGGATCCGTTCAAGGCGATTGCTGGCACCTCGAACCTCATGCGCGAATTCTTCAAGGCGCTCTCCCAGGACGCGGCCGCCGGCAAGACGAAGGTAACCCGGGTTGAGGGAAAGGTTGCCATCAGCAAGCGCTCGCTGGGCAACTATGGCATTGCCTCCGAGACGCTCATCGAAAATCTGCGCAAGTTCAAGCATCTCTACAAGATCGTGGGGCAAGACATCCTGCTGGTCAACGAGGTTGGAAACCTGATCTTGCCTGCCTCCGAGGCCGCATGAACCAGTACATTAATCACTTTCGCCCCATCTACGAGTTCCGCGCAGTCGTCGGTTGGGCGTTGGCTGTCTTGCTGCTTCTGGTGAGTGGCATGCCCAACAGTGGCTACTTTGCGCTGGGTGGCCTGGCATTCCTGCTCTATCGCTCCAGCCAGGTGTGGCGCGCGCTCAGGTTTCGTCTTTCCATCTCCACGAAATGGCTGACCCTCATCGGGATCGATGATCTCCTGACACAGAGCCGCAAGTTGCGCTCGGATGACAAGGACGACGACGCCATGTATTTGGGTACCGGATACGAATGGTCGCAGAAGCATTGTCAGATCGCCCACGACATCCTGCGCATGCCATCGAGCGACATCCCGGGCCTGCCCAAATGGCTGCCAAAGGAAACGGTCAAGGCTATCGAGAAGCTGTTCGCCCCAGAGAATAGCATCGTCGACCGATCGCCGCAGGGAAAATCCTGGATCGGTGGTATGGAATTGCAGCGCATCCCTATCCCCTTCCACTACAAGGCGATGGGCGGCCACACATCAATCAGCGGTACGACCGGTTCAGGTAAGACACGGACCTTCGAACTCATCTCGACACAGGTCATTCACAATTCAAATGACATTTTGATCGCGATTGATCCCAAGAATGATCCTGACTGGGTCGCTAGGTGCAAGCGCGAATGCGAGCGGACCGGCCGCAAGTTCCTGTACTGGAAACAGGCCGCACCATCGCAGTCTATCCGGTTGAATCCGCTGGAAAACTGGTCGCAGCCATCGGAAATCCCAACGCGTATCGCCCAACTGATGGAGGAAGGCCCTTTCCGCCAGTTCGCCTTTCTGTTCATCGACCGCGCCGTGAAGGGCGAGCTCTATGTCGGCGACAAGCCGAACCTGCGATCGATCCTGCAGTACGCACAGAACGGCATCAACAATCTTCTCGAGCGCGGGCTGGAGCGCTTCTTCCCTGAAGCCGGGAAGCTCGATTGGGAAGAGGAAGCCACGGGGTACATGCAGAAGGTTGCGCAGAAGGCGGGCGGCACCCGCCTGGACGCCATGGTCAGCCTGTACATCGACCGATTCTCCAAGCTCGGCAACGGGCATGAAGCGATCGACGGCCTCATCTCGACCTATCAACACGACCGCGACCACTATGGCCGGATCATTGCATCCGCCCTGCCTCTGCTGCAGATGCTCGCCACGGGCGAGACAGGTCTAATGCTGGCACCAAAGGCCGACGACTTTGAGGACGACCGCGAGATCTGGGATATCGACAAGGTCATCAAGCAGAAGGCGGTTCTCTACGTTGGAGCGGACTCCCTTTCCAATTCGATGGTGGCACAGGCTGTCATGTCGATGCTGCTGGCAGACATCGCTTCTGTCGCGGGCGCGATTTACAACTTCTACGCCAAGCCGCCCGAGATCGTCCTGGTGGTCGACGAAGCCGCCGAGGCCATCAACGAGCAATTGCTCCAGCTGCTGAACAAGGGCCGCGGTGCCGGCTTCAAGGCTTTCGTTGCCTACCAGACCCGCTCGGACTTCACGGCCAAGCTTGGAAACGTGGCCAAAATGCAGCAGGTTTTGGGCAATTTGAACAACCAGATCGTCTTACGATTGGAAGACATCGACACGGCGCAATGGTTCTCCGAAAAGGCCGGTACCACCGCTATCCGCAACCTGGTCGTGTCGAGCAGCACCAGCACCGGAACAGAGGCCCACATCGGCGAGTTCAGCGGGTCGATGTCCCGTTCGGCCCAGCTTGAGAAGGTACCACTGATTCCGCACGACCTTGTCATGCAACTGCCGAACCTGCAGTACTTTCTGCGAATCTCTGGGGGCGCTGTCTACCAGGGCCGAATTCCCATCATCAAAGACTAAACACCAATGCGCAGCAGCCTGTTCCGTCAAATCGTCAAGGATTACAAGCTCTCGGCGAAGCTTTCGCCGGTGTTCTCCCTTTCGCCGGACCTCGATGACATTTGCACGCGTGTGGTCGACTACATCGGTGTCAATTTCCGCGTCCGCGAGGAGCCCCTCGTCAAGGAAATGCTGGCCGACGGCATCACCGCCTGGCGTGCCGCGCGCAAGCATGGCGACCCTAATGTGGCGTTCATGAAGGGCCTGTTCTCCCGCGCGCATGAACTCTATGGCAAGCGGTACGCGGCATTCAAAGGCGAGAAATACAATGTCTGGTATCCGTTTCACGAGTCCATTCCGGCGTTCGAGCAGCGCCAGCCCGAAGGCTATGTCTGCCGGGTCGTCGACGAGCCGGCGCCAGGCGCAATCACCCAACGCTGCGCTGCGTTTCAGCTCGCCGCCCGCGTGCTGACGGGTTACACCTTTACCCGCTACTTCGAGAACTACGATGTCGCTGGCAACTTTGCACAATGACGCACGCCGCCTTGCGATCCGCCTCAAGCAGGCTCCGGCGCGCATGGCTGCCAAGCTTTGCGGTGTCGACCCGGCGCTTGCCCTGCACATGCATGAGTGGCTGACGGCTCCGCCTCCGGGCGCGCCGGCAATGCCGCTAGCCTTCACCACTGGAGCGGCGGCAGCGTGCTTTGCGCTCATCAAGATCTCCGTGGTGAAGCCGGCTGTCTTCTGGGGCGCGTTGGTCGCTTTCCTGAGCCTACCGGTATTGCTCGCCCTGCGATGGAGCTGACATGGCAAATAGCCGATTCGCGTCGCACGTCCGCCTGTGGCTGATCTTTTCGCCGCTGATGATCTGCACGCTCGCTCCGTTCATCCAGGACGAAAGCGCCTTCGAAATCAGTGAGACGGAACAGGCCTCGGTTGAGCGCGTGCTCGGCCGGGAAAAGGCCGACGTCGCCGTGACACTGGCCAACGCCCGCTTTGACCAATGGTTCATCGAAAGCGGCGTCGTCAAGTTGTCGTTCTCCGGCTCCGACGCCCAGACCGGATTTGCCGATGGCGGCGCGTCTGACTTCGGTAGAAGTTGGATGCAGCACTTCTGGCTAACCATCTACCGCGCACTGTATCGTGCAGCGGTCGGCCATTATTGGCTCGTTGGCGCAATCGTTCTGTTCCTTGCCCTGTTCAATGATGGAACCGTGTCGCGGAAGATCCGCGCCGCGGGCGCCGGCTTTGCCAATCCGGTGTCCTTCCATGTGGCGGCACACGGCTTGATGCTCTGCTTTGGCTTCGGCGCGTCCGCCCTGCTCTTACCTCTTCCCATGCTGGCGACCTGGTGGACCTTCGGGGTCTGCCTGGTCGGCTTGCTCTGCTGGCGCCTTGCAGCGTCATTCCACGTCGGCAAGTAGCCGACTCCGCAGCGACTAACAAGGCCGGGTGTCCGGCCTCCCAA
Source organism: Cupriavidus sp. MEYA8 (assembly GCF_059278825.1). NCBI lineage: Bacteria > Pseudomonadati > Pseudomonadota > Betaproteobacteria > Burkholderiales > Burkholderiaceae > Cupriavidus > Cupriavidus sp. MEYA8. The sequence continues at coordinate 534,050 of NZ_JCAEMD010000003.1, read as the reverse complement.
AGGAGAAATCATGACCACGACCGATCTGACCCCTGCAGATGAGCCGCTCCAGGAAGTTGGTCCGACCGACGATACCGTTGCACTGCTCGCTGAACCGCCTACCACGCTTGGCTCGATTGATAGCTCCGGCGATGTCGAGACAGAGCTCGCGGAGATGGAGCAGTCCGCCGATGCGCTGCGCAACGAGGGTCTGATCTCGACAGCGGACCATGAGGAGCGCAAGGCCCAAGTGGAACGCACTCGCAAGCTGTTCCGTGACCTCGCGCCCGAGGACCGCAAGGCGATCGTTCGCCGTCGTCGTGAACTCGGTCTGCTGATCCTCAATCGCGAGCTCGCCGGCGCGGCAGTTGTTCCTGTGGCGCTCAAGCTCAATCACACGCGCCTGCGCCCGCTCTTCGAACAATGGTGGCCGTACATGAACCGCATGTCGCTGAACCTGCAACGTTTTGGCGCAACCACGTTCTCGCGTACCGAACTGTCGGCGCTCGAGAACTACCTCGAACGCGAGCTCTCGAAGATCGAGGACTATGTGGACGAACAGCTGCGTGTGGCGAAAGCCTACCGCGAGCAACGGGAACAGGAGATGCGAGCAAGATGCGAGATCGTGTTCGTGCCAACGATCCAGCGCCCATCCCTTGCTCTCGAGGTCCAAGCGTACTCCCGCTTCTCCGTGCGAGCACTGCAGGTTCTCATTAAGTTCGACCAGGCCATGGATCAGTTCGACTTTATGGTCTGGAACGGAATCCGTGACCAGGGCGACGTCAACGACGAAGTAACTCGCTTCCTGCGCAAGTTCCAGCCGCTGGGCCTGCGGAGCTACACCACTCATCTGAAGCTGATGACAACTGTGCGCGGTATCTGACGGATTGGTGTCACTTGCTGTGAGTATGTCGCACCTATTGAGACTTGTATAAATCATGACAACCGATTCGAGTCTGACGCGTTATCTGATCAAGGCGTTGATGGGGAGTCGATTGCATGGCTGGGAAGATGGACGAAGCGACCAGAAAGCGGGTTCGCGCTGGACGGATGCTGTTAGCGAACAAGCCGGTCGCGGAGGTTGCGGCTGCGGTGGGCGTGGCACGGCAGACGGTGTACACGTGGAAGGCGCGGCTGGACGAAGGCGGCATCGATGCGCTGCGCACCATGGCCCGTGGACGGCCGTCGTTGCTCGACGATGCCCAGCGCGAGCAGCTGTGTCGTGCCTTGCTGCAGCGCCCCACCGAGCATGGCTTTGGCACCGAACTGTGGACGCTCAAACGGGTGCGTCTACTCATCGAGCAACGCTTCGGGGTGTCATACAACGAGGCCCATGTCTGGCGCATTCTGGATTCGCTCGGCTTCTCGCCCCAACGCCCAGATCGACGCGCTATCGAACGCGACGAGGACGCCGTCCTGGCGTGGAAGCGCAAGACCTGGCCAGCGCTCAAAAAAAGTGTAAGCGGGAGCAACGACTGATCGTCTTCATTGACGAGTCTGGGCTCTCGGAGCGCCCCACGCGCGTGCGGACATGGGCTCCGAAAGGTCAAACGCCAGTCATCCAGTTTCATTTCAACTGGAAACATGTCTCGGCCATCGCGGGAATGAGTTATCACAACTGCCTGTTCCGCCTTTACGACGGCGCGATCAAGAGTGCGCAGATCGTGGAGTTCCTCAAGGCACTGCGCGCGCACCTCAAGCGCCGCCTGATGATCATCTGGGACGGCGCCGCGCAGCACAAGAGTCGCATCGTGCGCGACTACCTCGATAGCACTGGTGGTGCAGTGCAGATGGCCTTTGTCCCGCCCTACAGCCCGGACCTGAATCCAGTGGAGTATCTCTGGGCTTGGCTCAAGCGCCATGCCCTGGCCAACTTCTGCCCACACTCGCTCGCCGAACTCAAAACGACCGCCCGCAATCGGCTGCGCAGCGCACAGCAACGCGCCAACATCATTGCCGCGTGTTGGAAGCAGGCCGAGTTGTGGTGATGTCAGCATTTATGCAAGTCTCAATAATGTCAGGGTCTCTCGTTTAGCTGTGTGCCGCGTCCTGTCACCTCGTGACTCTTCATGGCACATTCTGACATTAGATGTATGCAAGTGACATTTGCTATCACGGCGTGTGCCACATCGAGTCAGGCTTGAAGTAGTCCAAGTCCATTATTTCCGGTCAAACATCATGTCTCTTGCAGAGACCCTTGATAAGCTCAACCTGTCGCAACGCGAAGTCGTTGACTGCCGTGCCCATTGCGTTGCAATCGCTGTCCCGGGCGCCGGAAAGACGGCGACCATCGCGGCAAAGGCCGCGATGCTGCTCTCAGCGCCCAACGCGAGGGTCGGTGCCGTCACCTTCAGCAAGGATGCCGCCGTTGAGTTGCGCGACCGCATTGGGTCACTTGCGGGCAGTGTCGCCAAGAAGAGGCTGATGGCCGGCACATTCCATTCACTCGCCTACAAGCAGCTCAGCAGCGGCGTCGAGGGAAAGCGTGATATCGCCACCGATGGCGATCGCATTGGGTTGCTCACTCAGGCGCTTGCTGACACAGGATTGGACTGGAAGGTTGAGGACGCTATCACCGCCATCGAGGCCATCAAGACAAACTTTGGCCAAGTCCAGGCAGGGACAACCGAGGAGGTCCTGTACCGCGCCTATCAGGATTCGCTGGAGCGGAATGGGAAGATCGATTTTCAGGACATGCTGCGCCTGGCGGTCGAAGGCATGCAACTTGGCACGATCGCTCCTTACCCCCTCACCTATCTGCTCGTTGACGAATTTCAGGACACCGATCCGCTGCAATACCAGTGGATCGCGCTCCATGCTCAGGCGGGCTCGATTATTACGGTCGTAGGCGACGACGATCAAAGCATCTACGGCTTTCGATCAGCCCTCGGCTTCCGCGGCATGGAGTCCTTCATTCGGCAGTTTGACGCGCAACCTGTGGTGCTGGGAAAAAACTATCGCTGTCATGCCGAGATTCTCGGTGCTGCCGACAAGATCATCCGCCACAACCGCGACCGGATTCCGAAAGTCCTCGTTGCTCACAAGGGCCCAGGCGGCGAAGTAGCATTCCAGCGGTTCCCGGACGAGTACGCCGAGGCAGTCGCCGCAATGGAACACCTCGCACCTGCGCTCTCAAAAAGTCAGTCGGCGGCGATATTGGCCCGGACGAATCGCATCCTTGATCCGGTCGAGGCGGTTTGTCGCTCTCACGGCATCAAATACTACCGGGCGTCGGGAAAATCTATTCTCAGCCGCCCTGAGGGTGCCATGATGTGCAACCTTCTGGAACTCGTCCAGAAGACTAGGAAGACCGGGATCGACGCATTGCTCTCGTTCGTGGGTGTCGGAACGCATGAACTGCAATTACTCCACAACAGTGGCAAGGCGACCGGCGAGCAGCATCAGAGGAAGGACCTGGTCGAGTTGGGTCTCTCCGAGAATTCGGCCGGCAAGTATCGGGAGCTAATGAAGCGTTTGGCTGAATGGCGCGCGCTCTGCGACCGGCAGTTCTACTCGTTAGTTTTGGAGGGCGTGCACGAGTGGATGTTGCAGCAAGCAGGTGCAGATCAGGCCCGCCGCGCCATCACCACCACATATGACGTGCTGTCGCGGTTGAACGGTCCCTTCTCGGATCGTTTGGAGTTTCTGCGGCGAGACAACAACAAGCCGGCGCCGGATGCGCTGGTGCTGACGACGATGCACAGCTCAAAAGGCCTCGAATGGGACCGCGTCTGGATTATCAGGGCGGAAGAGACGGTCGTCCCCGACGAGAAGAGCACCGAGGCTGAGGAGCGCCGCCTCTTCTATGTAGCAGTGACTCGTGCCCGGCGGGATCTGCGGGTATCCATGACCAAGAGGAACCCGACTTCCAGGTTCATCCTTGAAGCCGAGCTCGGGTGACTCGGTACGCGTCCTGAGGTCGAGTAGAGACTGCTCGACCAGATTAGGAATTGCAGCGGCCGATGTCGAAAACAAGAAGGCACTGCACGTTACCCCGCATTACACCGCCGGCGAATTTTGACGCACGGCCAATGGAACCCGCCGACCGAGTGGCCGATGTCTGCGGCCCCTGCAGGCTCCCAATATTACTCGCGCGGCCCCCTCTGGAGGTAGCGCGATCATTTGCAATTTGAAGGAGTTGTCGTTGAGCCCGTAGGCACGCCCCAACAAAAAAAGCCTGGAGTTGGCGCTCCAGGCTTTTCATCCGCATAGACCCAAGGGTGACAGGCTTCTCAACCCACTTGACCGGACCTCTACCACAGTTCGAGTCTACGAAGCCTCGCCCTTCGCTGTCAATGCCCCCTCCACAAATTAGCATGATGATAGAAGATGAATTTTGGCTTCGAGGGGCTTCCTATTGCCCAAAGAACAACAGCATGCGGCAGTGCGTCGCATGCTGCAGCCTCGATTGTTATCGATCGCCGGCAATCCAAGTCAGCCACGTGCGATGCAGGGCGGCTGCCTGCTCGGATACTCAGAGCGATCGCATTGGTCTACGAGTCCGATGGGCTCCGGGCTTTGCACATCACTAGTCGCCAAGTTCTCGCCACGCTCATCCGCTTCGCACTGAACCAGAAGGATCCCACTGCGCTCGCCTTCATCAAGAAGTCAACGATTGCACAGCACCTTGCGATTAGCGAGGCCACTGTCTATCGGGCGCTCGGAGCACTCGAAGATGCCGGGCTTATTGAGCGTGAACGGCAGCAGCGCACCAGAGCGCAACTCGAGGTCGTTGGCCGTATCCGGTTCACCGCAAAGTTGCTCCATTGCATTGGGGTTACTGGCGTGCAGCTTTGGGCCGCTGACCCTCCGACTGGTCACGATGAGCCCCAGTCCAGCGCTACATCTCTCGCACAGGTGAGTGGCGTAAACAATCACCAGCAGTCTTCTACGAAGAAACATCCCGAGCGGGGAGCCTTTGTGCAGATTGCCGATCGGGCAGTGCCCATTGATCTGGCGCCTCTCGTGCGTGATCAAGAGCTGAAGACGTCCGCCCTCTTCTTGCTGATGCGACTTGCGAGGGAAGCTGGCCAGCGACTGTCGGACGTCGTCTCGGCGGCCGGCCATGCTCTCGGGGCGCTGCGGGGGCGGGAACTGTTCGCCTACCTCAAGTCGCTCCTCGGAAAGTCCATTGATTATGGGCATGTGGTCCGGACTCGAAAGGTCCAAGAAGATGAGAGACACGCAGCCGACGCTCGTGCCGATCAGGACCGGCAGGAGATTATCCAACTCGTTGAGCGGTACCGCGGTAGACGGGTGCCAGCGCCCGACGGGCGCATCTATGAGGTGGACTCGGCCTCGATCGTAATCACCGAGGCCAGCGGCCGCCGAAGTTCATTAGGCCATGGCCAGGCGCGGGCCTGGCTTATCGAGATGGACAAAGCAGCGCGTGGGCTCACGCTTGCCCTCGTCGAGCCCCCTTCAGCGGCAAGGTCATCGCCGGCAGTGGCACAAGCAGCTATTGGGCAACTTCGCAGCATCCTCGATGGCAGACCTGCCTCCAACGCGGTCGGTGTTGTCTCGGTGGCGGATAATGAGTCCGCTGCCTGCACCCTGCACGGCGTCCTGTCCTGAGTATTGCGCCCCTGCACCACAAGGCGCGGCGATTGTAAGCATACCGCCCCGCGGGGCGGTAGCAGGCGTTGAGTTGTGGTGAAGTAGCGCTGGTGTGCTCAGATCAGACTTGCTGAGGCCGGTCCACCTACTCGCTTGGCGGCCTTCGCCGCCTTGTGCACTCGACTGGCGACGAAGCCTCCAAACATACTTCGAACAGTAGGGTCATTGATGTGCTCATTGACGTTCAGGGTCGCCACGTTAAGTCTTCGCGCGAGAAGCCTGGCAGCCTGAGACTGACAAAATTCGGAGATCATGTCCGATTGCTGCTCAGTGGACAGCTTGTTGTAGGCCTCCCAACCGAGATCAGCTTCTCGTTGGTCGCGCTCCGCGCCAGCGGCCTTCACGCGGGCCTCGCGCTCAGCCATCTCCTGGTCAGCGGCCTTACGTGTTGATTCCGCAATGGCCGACTGATGATGAATCTGCCGGTCGAGTTCCCCAAGCAAGTAGCCCTCGCGAAGGGCCTTCATGAAATAACCACCTGCTCGCACCTTCACCTTGCCAACTTTCACGTTGTGCCGGGTGTACTCCATGGCCTGGTGGATTCGCTCGTCGTTGTACAGGTCGCGGTTGGTAATAATCTCGTTGAACTCGGACTGGTTGAGTGCGAACTCTTTGCGCAACGTTTCATAGACGTTGCGAAGCACGATGAACGCGGTCTTTTGCTCGTTGGGCTGCTCGGTAGCGTTCAATCGGAATCGGACTTGGCCGATTTTCTTTGAACCGGGCACATTAAGTGTAAGCATCTCAATGTGGAGTCCGGTCACTTGGCGAATTTCCGAGATGGCTACCTCAAGGACTTTACTTCGGAAGTGCTTGAAGAGGTCGTAGGTCTTCTTCTCACACTCTAGCCAAGCTCGTAGGGCTTGAACTTCGAACCAAGGCGTGATGCCCTCAACCATGAATTGTTGTAGTCGGTCGTACAGAACCTTAGAGTGCACTGACTTGAATACGTAGCGCAGGCTAAGAAAGTGGGAAGATTTTGGGTTCTTGATGGCGCGCTGTAGCCGTTCAGGAAGCTCGAAAATGAACTCCCCTTTTTCGATGAATGCTGAGCCCATTAGGGGCACTGCACCCCAGCGATCTTTGGAAGGATCTTCGACGTCGATCTCGTTAAGCTCGATGGCTGCTTTCTGAGCTTCGCGAACAAGCTTGCTAAGGTGGCGTCGGTTGTTGCTGGTTGTGGCCAGAAGCCACTTGAACAATCCGACGTCGACCCGGTATTCGCGACGGACCTCTTGGTCTTCAGCTACAAGAAAGTAGGCAACATCGATGAGACGACGGCCTGCCAGGCTGAGGTCGATGATTTTGACGAAGGCATTGCTGCGACGGAACCCCAAATCCTTGGGCGCTTCCGTGACGCTCTGGCCTCGAGGAGCGAAGTCCTCGAACAATGCCAAGGCTAATTGTTGCGATGCGCTTTCCATACCACTTCCCTCCTTCGGGCAGGAGGTTGCCGGGGAAAGGTCGAAAAGTCAAAACATTTCTTGTGACTTTGCCTTCCTGTCGTCTGGTTTGCGTCATAGCGATGATGTGGGCGAGTTTGGTGAGCAAGAGGAATTTGGCTCCGTCGCGGTTCGGGGCAATTGTGGTGAGGTTTCCTGGGCCCGGGTACTTGGTCCGGCGGTGGGGTTGTTCGACGTGCCGCGCTTTGCGTGGTGTCTATGGGAGCGTGGGGTGGGTAGTTTGTTTTTTTAGTAAACGGAACACCACTTACTAGAGGCAGCAGGCTTCGCCATAAAATCAACGACTTAGTTTGGAAAGGTCACTTTTCTTATTCAAAAGGTCGACGATTTTGTCTGGCAAGGTTACTAGATGTGGTCGTAAGGACACCGGATTTGGCCGGGCCTCTCAGGTCGATGGGCTCTTGGCTCTGTCAAGGTCACCGAAATTGTCCTTAAGGTCACAAGAATTGTTCGAATCGGGCCTAAGCCAAGCGCAACACGGATGTGCGAGCGGTTTGCACGACGCATGGTCACAGGAATTGTATGTCTGCGGGCAAGGGCTTGATACGGAAGCGCTGATGGGGCAAGGTCACTAAAATTGTCCGTAATTGCAGCAACAACAGGCTGCGAGACCGCTCGATTGACCCTTGCACGGGCAACAAGGTCATCAGAATTGTCTGTCCGGTTACTGGAGTGGGAGCCAAGGTCACAAGATTTGTACGATCTGAGCGTCTAGCTGTCGGGGCAAGGTCACCAGAATTGTACGAACTTGCACTGGTTACTGGCTGATGGAACATTGCGCCGCAGTCACCTAGGGAGTTGTCAACAGGTGCCGGCCCTTTTTTGCCAGTTGCCGATGATAAGTAGTCCCGGAGTGCCCGATGTCGCCGGTCTTCATCAGTTGTTCTAAGGGAGAGCAACGCCCGGAGGAATGTGGTGACCTTTACCGCACGGTGATGCGTACAATTTTGGTGACTTTGCCGGTTAGGAAAGAACTCCGCTGTGGGCCCGATACCGATCTACAGAACCACAAAACAGTGAATTCGTACAATTGGTGGTGACTTTGCCTATTAGCCATCGATTCACCGGCCCGTGGTGCGCCGTTCGATGTCTCCCGCGTGCCGGTCTTTATGGAGGGGACGGCTTAAGGCAATATTTTCCTCCAACGCGAATTACGCTCTGGGCGGGGCCAGGTCTCATCAGATACAGCGTACCGCGCACATAGAGCCCCTCCAGGCGTCACTTTTTCGCCAAAAGTGCGTACAAATACGTGAAGTTTCCCCGATGGTCGCGTATTCTACGTTTTATCGTGAATTTCACATGGAACGTTGAATATGGTGGTGAAGAGCGAATTAACCGAGATTGACCGGACTGTCACGATTGGTTCAATGAGTGACTTTTCGAAGAAGCTTCAAAAACTCACTGAGGAACTTCGCGAACATATCCTGGCACCTCGCCCTCGGAAAAGTCCGCCCACGTTCACCTCCACCCAGGTGGCCGAAATGTGCGGCATCGACCGCGCACGGCTTCATTATCTGGCAACGAAAGACGGGAGCACACTTCCGGCGGGTGAGCTTCATGGGCGCGTACGCCAATTTACGCTTGGTGAGACTCGGAAGTGGGTTCAACAAGCTTCACAGGTGAAGCCGTCCCCACTGCTAAGAAAAGGCGAAGCGGATGGCCGCGTTCTGATTTCTGCCAATTTCAAGGGTGGTAGCTGCAAGACGACTTCGAGTATGTGCCTGGCGCAGGGATTGAGTTTGCGCGGTCGGAAGGTGCTGCTGGTTGACTTGGACCCTCAGGCATCGCTGACCGAATTGTGCGGCCTGTATGCCGAGAAGATGATTGTCGAGGAAAGCACCGTTCTGCCGTACATCTACAGCCCAGAAGACTTTACGCTTGAGAGCGTCATTCAGGAGACGTATTGGGACGGGATTGATGTCATCCCTGCGCATCCATCTTTGTTCTCCGCCGAGTTTCATATCCCGGCTATGGCAAGCAAGTCGGCGAATTATCGCTTTTGGACGCTGCTACGTAAGGGCTTGGAGCCTCTTCGAAAAAAATACGACTATATCGTGTTGGATTCGGCGCCTTCGCTATCCTACCTGACGATCAACGGCCTGATGGCTGCGGACGCCATGGTGATGCCTTTGGTGCCGGAAAGTCTCGACTTCATTAGCTCGGTATCGTTCTGGAGTCTGTTCTCCGACATGGCGGACAGTTTCAAGAACATCGAAGGAAACAAAACCTACGACTTTGTGAGCATCCTGCTTTCGAAGGTTGACTATGGCGTAGCGTCTTCGGCTCCGATAGTTCGCTCCTGGGTACAACGCGCCTATGGCGATTGGATGAGCCCAATTGAGGTGCCGGCGAGCTCCGTAATGAGTAATGGAGCTCTCGCACTTGCGACGGTCTTCGACATTAGTAAGTTCGAGGGAAGCAACAAGACATTCCAGCGTGTGCGGATTCCTTTCGACGAATATTGCCGTTGGGTGGATGAGTTTTACGCCGGAAAGTGGGAGGACGCTTAAATGAATATGCGCAAGCGCATGCTGGAGCAAACCGCAAATTTGACTCCTGCTAATGAAATCAAAGTGGAGATCGCCCCCCAAGTTGCAGACCGTCCGAAGACTGCACCAGGGATGATGGCGGCCTTGAGTGCGGCACAGCTTCGGATTCAAGAATTGGAGTCCCAAGGGGCTGCAAGCACCGTTCCGGTCGAGAAGATTCGGCCGAATCCCTGGCAGCCGCGGATAAAGTTTGATGAGAGCAGTCTCACTGAGCTTGCGGAGAGCATTAAGGAACTGGGCCTAATGCAGCCCATTCTCGTTCGACGAGTCACGCCGGACAACGAAGAATCCTATTTCGAACTGATTGCCGGCGAGCGTCGTTGGCGCGCTCACCAGGTGCTGGGTCTGCAAGAAATCAAGGCGCTCATCACGGATGCGTCAGATGCAGATATGGCCGTCCTCGCTTTGGCCGAGAATGTCAGCCGAGAAGACCTCACCGACTACGAAATTGGCAAGGCGATGCGCCGTGTCGAGAAGGAATTTCCAGACAGGAAGCGGATGGCTGAATCCATGGGGATGAGCCGGAGCACACTCTATCGCTATTTTGCCTTCGACAATCTACCTGAATTCATCCGTGTAGATCTGGAGAAGAACCCTTCGCTTTTCAGTGGTACTGCGGCAAGTGACACCTACGCCGTGCTCAAGAAGCATGGGGAGCCAGCTGTGGCGGTGGCTCGCGAGGTGTGGAAGCAACTTGTAGACGGTAGCCTTGAGCAGTCGAAGTTCGCCAAGCTGCTGGAGGCTTCGCTACTCCGTCGCGAAGCGACGCCCGTAACTTCCCAGCGTGACATTCATAAGGTCTATGCCGGTAAGACTCAAGCCGGCAGCATTACCAAGGACTCCGTGAGCTTTACCGTAAAGCTCAAGAGTGCTGTCCTGACTGCCGCTCAAGAGGAGCGGATACGGACGGTTATCAACGAACTTTTTGACGGAGGACCGCAACGCTAACAGTTGTCGTTTCCAGACTATTCGAACCCCTCATGGGGGGTTTGTGTTCCGAGTCGGAACACGAGTGTCGTTCTTATACTGACATGGTCTGAATTCCGCGTGGCCCTGTCAGAAGCGGAGTTTGTCGGCGCGAACGGTGCAAGTGGATCCGTCGACAGCCCGTGCGATCGTGTTCCGAGTCGGAACACGACGTCTTGACATCCTCCCGTCCCCTCGACCTTCGCCCGCCGCCTTTCGGCGAAAAGGAATGGGATTCCTTCGGCGCTACGCGATGAACTGCGCAGTCACTTCGGCGGGTTCCTGCTTCGCAGAGCGGCCCAGCTGCACCGACTCTCCACAGGCCGCAACGCGGTGGCCCCGCGCCAAAACATTGATCGCGCCAACCACGTCGGCGTTTCCTCGAAACCGCATTCGATGCAGGCGAACCGAGCTTGCGTAACCCTGTTGTCCGCGCTCACGTAACCGCATGCCGGACACGTCCGACTCGCCAGCTTGTATTCCAACTGGCGGCGGAATTCGAACCAGCTTTGATCGAGAATCGCTTTGTTCAGGCTGGACTTGGCCCGAACGTTCTTACCCGGCTTCTCGGTGCTCCCCGCTGCCGACCTAGACATGTTGCTCACCTGCAAGCTCCCGTCGCTGAATGTGGCGAAGCGGGCCATGCCGACATCGATGCCGATGGCGCTGGTGGTCTGAGGCACGGGCTGCTCGACCTCTCGTTGCGTCTGGATCGAGACGAACCACTTGCCAGCGCTCATGGATACTGTGGCGTTGCGCACCTTACGGCTGTTGCGATAGCGCAGCCATCCAAGCTTCGGCAGGAAGATACGACTGTTCGCCTGATCCAGCTTGATCTGCTTTGGGTCCGGGTAGCGGAAGCTGTCGCCTTGCCCCTTTTTCTTGAAGCGCGGGGACGCGGCCCGTTTGGTGAAGAAGTTCTTGTAGGCTCGCTCCAGGTTCTTGAGCGGAGCGCCTGCTGAAGCGGATGAATTGGAGAGTCCTTGAGCCACGGTGTCTCCCGCCCGTTGCGCCATCCCGTCAGGTGCTTTGCCATGGCGACATAGCCGATGAACTTGCCGCCCGCCCCGAAGTTTTCCTTCTGCAACGCCAGCGCCTTGTTAAAGACGAACCGGCACGAGCCGGAAAAGCGACGCATGTCGCGCTGCTGGTCGCCGGATGGTATCAGTTCGTATTTGAAGGCCTGCAGCAATTGCATGAATAGATCGTATCAGCATTCACGCGTTGTCAAGGACGCCTACGGCGTCCGCGCTATCCTTCCACGCCCTGAAGGGCGAGGTTTGACGCGCCTACCGATCAAGCACACGATCCCAACGGATGCGAACGACTGCACCGATGCGGTCAACGAAGTCTCCGGGTGCACTGGAAGCCAGCCCCATGTTTAACGCTTCCGAGTAAGTCCGCTGGAAGGCATCGTGTTCCGACTCGGAACACGATGCTCAAAGGTCCGAAGCAGCATCACCCGACAAAGGCGGGTCTTGGGGGGCCGCGCTCTGACTTGGAACGCAGCTGAGCTCGTCCCGTCGATACCTCAGGCGAGCGCATTATGGGCGTCGATGGAGGTCGCTCACAGGGAACCCTTGTAGGGCAGGCACTGCAAAACGACAGCACGAACGCGAGTGCCGGACATGGCGCAAGCTGCGGAATCGGACTATGCCACCCGCAGCCACACCTCTAAATGAGTTGCCTCACGTCACACAGAGCGTGCATGCCCCCGGCTTCGTCTCGCCGATTAGACACATACCTTCGTGGGATCCCTCGACACAATGGCGCAAGGGCCAACAGAAAGGTCACAAAGATTGTACGAATCCTAGTTGCAAGGCTTCCCGTAAGACCTGTGCGCGGCGTGTTTAGCGCCGGACGCTGCCGCTAACGGACAATTGACGGTGACTTTGCCTGTTGGGGAGAATAGGAACGCAACAAATTTGGTGACCTTACGAGGGGATGCCTACTGCGCTGCATACAATTTGGTGACCTAACCACAGCGAGAATGGGCAACGAGGGCAGGCTACAAGGCCAACTTATCGATGGTCGCAGGCAAAACTGACGTTCGTACAATCTCGGTGACTTTGCCCTTGGCGCAGGCTTGACGTTCGGCGACTATTGGTGACATTGGCTCTCTCGCCATACTCGGCGAAGCCGCATTCGGATGAGGAAGGGCTGCGGAGCTGAATGCGCGAAAGCGAAGAAAAGACACTTCGGGAGGGGCTTGGAATTGCAGCCGTCCGTTCACTAGGTAGTGGTCGGAGAGTCTCCACTACTGCTGAGGACGAAGCAGAACCCGGATTGGCGCCGAGGGCGATTATCAGCGCGATTGGGCGGCTTCTCTAAGGAAACCGTGGTGTCGAACTCTAGGGCCTTCCCTCAAGGTCCCGGCCGAGCGAGAGGGAGGAACGCCCCCCGCTTCGCGCAACGCTAAGGTCGGTTGGCGTTGGCATCCCGGCGTTAGCAGCTCAGGCCTGGCTGGCGCGGGTGCGAAGCTGTCCGGGGGCAAAGCCATCCGATGGCCGCCCGCACTGATCGCAGAAGCGCCGCCACAGAGTACGCAGTAGTTGATCCAGGCCGCTGGCGGAATAGCCGGCCGCCACGCCCGCGAGCCGTTTGTTGCGTCCGTGAGTGGTGGCAGGCTGCGCCGTTGGGGCTAACAGCGCCGCCTGCGCCGGCGGCATCACATTTGGCCAGCCGCGGTCGGCCCAATGTGCCTGTAAGGCTCGCTGGACGGCCGTATCAAGGGTCACCACCTGCCGGCGCGAACCTTGGCGTTGCAATACAGCGCCGCCGGCGCTGGACTGCAAGCTGGCGCAGCGCAGCAGCGCCAGCTCGCTCAGTGGCAAGCCTGCGCTGCGCATTAGTTGGGCTGCAACCAGCGCAGCACGATGTCGCGGACCGTGCCGTGCTTCCCCCAACCACGCCAGGAAGGCCTCCACGTCGGGTTGAACGGACGGGGCGCTCTGCGCCGTGGCCGCAGCGGCCGCCGTTTGCCTTGGGATGAGTGGGGCACTCGCCAGGTGCCCGGCCTTAACCATTGCGCGTAGCAGCGCCCGAACCACCCGCAAGGCGGCCGCTACCGAACTGGGTCTCAGCGGGCCTTCGAATGGCCGCCAGTGCATTCTGTCGCGCGCCCCGCTCGGGCCGCGCCAGAACGCCGCCGGCTGAGGGTCCGCTAAAAATTCCTCATAAGCCTCAAGATCGCAGGCCTCCAACGCCTGCAGCCCCTTCTTGTGCGCTGCATTCCACAACAGCAGCCGCTCGGCCTCGCGCCGATAGCTGTTGCGGGTATGTGGCGCCCGGTCCTGCAGCCAGGCGCGTACAAACGCCAGATCGGCGGCAAGCGCCGGCCCTGCCGCGGTATTTAGGGCCGGCGCCAGCATATGCTCGAGTGGTACTGGATACGGCATACCGGGGGCCAAGGCCAAGGGCACCAGCGCATCGCGGCGGGCGTGGGCGGCAGGCGGCAGCACATAGGCATTGACCGCTGCGGCGCCCATGGCCGAGCGCTGGCGCACCAGCCAGTGCGTGATGACCTCGGCCGACTGCGCGCCGATGCGTGGCACCGTGCGCCACCAGCTGCTGCCGCGCCGGTTCGCCAAGGACGTCAGGTCCTCAATCCGCCGGATATTGGCCGCCACCAGCCGGCGTGCCAGGCTCGGCTTGAACCAGAGCGACACCTCGTGCTGGGGCTGCGGGTAGCCTTGCCCAAGCCGCTCGAGCGCCGACACGGCGTCTACCCGCCGGGACATGCCAACCTCTGAGCGCGCGCGCAGCGCTTCGAACATGCCGGCGATCTCGGGCTGGCCATGCTGCAGGGCGAACTGCACCAGCCGGTCGCGCAAGGCCAGGATGCGCTGGATCGCCTGGGCCTCGCTCAGGTGCTCGTCGTCATCGGGGTCCAGCAAGTAGCGGTTGGCGATGTCCACCGGCCGCATGCCCTGCGCATAGGCACGGACCACGGCAAATTCGGTGCGGGTGAGTTTGGTGACGGCGTGCGTACTGGGATCCTGAGCCATGGAAGCAGCGCTAAGTGCTTGAGCTATAACAATATTCAGCAGAAGCCATCTGGAACCGGGCTGAAATGCTGACTAAAGCGCAGTGTAAATTATTTTTGTGTCGGACGCTACGCCTATTCGGCTGACGTAGCGCGGCCCGTCCTAGTTTGTTCAGGGCAGCATCGGCTCAATCCGGTCGTGGCGCTGATGATGGAAGCGGTGCATCACTATGAGGGATACGTGGCCAAATCCCTCGGCGACGGAATCCTCGCCTTGTTCGGCGCACCGATCGCCCACGAGGACCATACGCTGCGGGCGCTGTTTGCGGCGCTGCGCATGCAGCAGGCCATGCGCGGCCATAGCGACAAGATCCGGCTGGAGCAGGGCATCCCGCTACAGATCCGGGTTGGCGTCCATTGTTGCCGATCGCTATTTCCGCCAGCGGTAACCGGCATATTCGCTAGCAATCACCTCCATCTAACTGATTGATCCATAGCCGATTTCTGCTCCGTTGTGACGTCTACCACTGTTGCTCGTAGGCAACGCGTTTTGGGCCGTAGGGTCCACTAATTCCGCCAGCCTGGGTCAGCCGTTCAGTTAATCGCCTAATGTGTGTAAGACCACCGCTTGCATACCTGAAGTTGTATCTACTTTCACCTAAATTTGTGGCTCTAATAGGGAGGGGCAAGGAACCTCAATCGAAGAAGGGCCAGTCGCAGCGCCTTGATGGCTGTCCGCGGCGTCTCGCCTATCGCCTGTACGCGTCCGTCGCATAGACGCGCCACCAACGCCCCGCCCGTTTCCCGGTAAATCCAGAACATCGCGCCGGCATCCTGCTGGCCGAGCAGGCGTCGCTTGCGAATATCGGCGTTGGCGGGGGTGAAGGCGGTTGCGACTGTCCAGCCCCTCTCTCGTGAGCACGTCAATCCGGGGCCTTGGCTATGCCATTGCGCAACGATAGCTCGCCTGCGACGGTGGCGACGACGAGCGACGCCGAAAAGGCGCGCCGCTTTGCTGGTCCTCGACATGATCCCCCACGCCTCGCCGCAATCAATAACCGGTTCGACAAAGCGGGTGATGTCACAACGTCGCTTTGCACTCCACCACGGACGAAGTGGGCAACTCGCAATTTCGACATGGTTAGCGCATTCCCGTGGCCAAGGAGCAACTCCTGGACAGCCTTGTCCGCGTTTGCCCACACCTGGAGCAACGCGGTGGCCGCTGCATGGTCTGCGATCCACATGTGGGTCGCGGAGAATTCCCGATTCGGCGGGCTGATCGAGGCATGTAGCATTACCTGCTCGCTCAAGTCCCCAAACTCGCCAGCCGGTGGCGCACGATAGGGCCAACGGCGAAGGCGCACAAAAGGTTCCACGCTTCATGCCCACAGGCACTCTGTGATCACTAGCGCTGCTTGGGGGTGGTGCGCCAGCCGTCGCGGCGGCGACCGCGGCGGCCGGAGCCTCGAAGATCCGTGGCCTTCGACGAAGATCAGTGCCGAGTGCGTGTCCAGAATGCAGCGCACAACTTCGCCATCCTCAGGCGCATTGCCATGAACCTGCTACGACAGGATCGCACCATCAAAGCCGGCTTGAAGAACCGCCGCATGCTGGCCTGCGCTAACGACTGCTATCTGGTTCAATTGCTTGGCTGGAACGACGTTTAGATTTCCGTCACATTTCATGCGATGG
The DNA here is from genome assembly GCF_059278825.1 of Cupriavidus sp. MEYA8. Lineage (NCBI taxonomy): Bacteria > Pseudomonadati > Pseudomonadota > Betaproteobacteria > Burkholderiales > Burkholderiaceae > Cupriavidus > Cupriavidus sp. MEYA8. The sequence continues at coordinate 517,800 of NZ_JCAEMD010000003.1, read as the reverse complement.
CCTGCACGCTCTGGACACAGTTCATAATTTTTGAGATTTTTGATGCAACGTCACGCATATTATTATTAAAGTAGGAGATTCACCCCCGTGTCTCCTACGTTCCCTTCTGACCCGGCGCAAGCCGGGTTTTTTTGCTTAAGAAGCCCTAACAAAATGAATCTACAGGGCTGTTAACTTCAAGTGATCTTTGTTAACCTTTGCGTTGTTTCGTCAGCGCAAAGGACATGGCCAAACTAATACTCGACGACGAACTGTGGGCACTCATTCAGCCACTACTGCCGCCACCGAAAGCTCGGCGCGCGCGCTATCCCGGGCGCAAGCCGCTGGACGATCGGGCCGTGCTCACCGGCATTCTTTTCGTCCTGCAGTCCGGCATTCCTTGGGAGATGCTGCCCAAGGAAATGGGCTGCGGCTCCGGGATGAGTTGCTGGCGACGACTGCACGCCTGGCAGAAGGCCGGTGTTTGGGATCGCCTGCACGAGGTGCTGTTGGCCAAGCTGCGTGTGGCCGACCGCATCGATTGGTCACGTGTCATCGTCGATTCCTCTTCCATTCGTGCTGTGGGGTCGGGTCAAAAACAGGACCCAACCCCACCGATCGCGCGCGACCCGGTTCAAAGCATCACCTCCTGACGGAGGCTCAAGGCATTCCCCAGGCGCTGATACTGACCGGCGCCAATCGCAACGACGTCACCCAACTGCTGCCGCTGGTGGAGGCGATTCCGCCTATCCGCGGCAAACGCGGCCGTCCATTATCCAAGCCCTGCATCGTCCAGGGTGATCGCGGGTACGACCACGACAAGTATCGCAAGCCCCTTCACGCCGCCGGCATCGCCACCGAGATCGCCCGTCGCGGTGAACCGCATGGCAGTGGTCTTGGCAAAACCCGTTGGGTTGTAGAACGAACAATTGCTTGGCTGCACAACTTCAAGAGATTGCGCGTGCGCTTCGAGCGTCTCGCCACCATCCACGAAGCCTTCCTGAAAATCGCCTGTTGCATCATCTGCTGGCGTCACCTCAGGAAGTCATTTGGTTAGGCCCTCCGTTCGACAGGTCAAATATCTGAACAACATCGTGGAGCAGGACCATCGGGCCATCAAGCGCCAGACTCGACCAATGCTTGGCTTCAAGGACTTCCGCTGCGCCCGCATCTTGCTGGGCAGCATTGAGCTCATGCATATGATCGCCAAAGGCCAAATGCAGTGCCACGAAGGGAGCAGTCCGTCGGCTGCGCAGCAGTTCTATTCCCTGGCTGCATAAGGCAACAGCGCCCCCAGGCCTCGTTCCGCCCTCGCTCGCTTATTGCGACAGAGCCATCTCTTGCGGCTTGGCAGTTGGTAGTGAAATGGTTCTGGCGACTGACTGCTATGAGATTGATGATCTTGCCAGCTTGCCTGGCTATGCCCCGTCGTGGAGATAGAAATGATGGGGATTTGAAATCGACGGAAATTGGCTTGTTTGGCGCTGCGCCGTTTAGTATGAAAAATAAGGGGGGCCGTGCAGCTTATGAAAGCGTCTGAGGGTTGGTCGACTCATATTGAGGCGCGTGCAGTACAGCCTCAACGCGAATGTAGTGCCAAGAAGGGGGGCTCGTTCGTGATGAATTGGGGCGCGCCATGAAGATCAATCGATTTTTCTGGCTGCTGACCTTGGCCGTGATCGCGATTGCCGTCGGCGCCGCCGTCAGCATACCGCTGTCGAGAGGGCACACATATGAACAGGTGTCCGCCGCAGCCGAGGATCTGGTCACCTATCGGCTTGCGCTCATTGCCGCGGAAAAGGTGTCGTGGGAGCGAGGCCCGGCCAATGGTCTGCTTGGGGCAGACCTGCCCGTGCCGGCCCACATCGACGCGGCGCTGGGCCGCGCGCGGCAGCAGACCGATGCAGCGCTGGCTGCGCTGCTTGCCCGCCTGCAGCCCGAAAGCAAAGCGACGGAACGCGCCGTGGTGCAAGCGGTCATTGTCCAGTTGAGAGTGGCGCGCGGCCGTATCGATGCAGTTGCGCAGTTTCCACGGTCCAGGCGCAGCCCGCAGTTCGTTGTGCATGCGGTGGCCAGCATGTTTGCCGCCGTGGATATACTGCAGCCGGCAATCTCGAGCGTGCAGGCCGATCTCGTCCACGCGATGCCCACTTCGGCCAACCAGTTCGTGGCTGCCCGCCTGCTCACTGAGTTCAGGGAATACGCCGGACGCCTGGGCTCCAGATTCACACCGGCGCTCACGCTCGGACAGCCGCTATCCGGCGAGCAGGAAGCCGCCGCCGACAGGGATGTCGGGCGCATCGAAGAGCTGGCGGAACTGGTGGCCACCAGGATCGGCAACAGCGACGTGACTCGGAAAGCAGGCCTGCGCAAGATCGATGCGCTGTACTTTGGCTTGGGCATGGATTTGGTCAGGCAGATCCGCGACGCCAGCCGGAGGATGGAACCCTACGGCCTCTCAGCGGCGGACTTTGCGGCGCGCTACGTGCCGACCATGCAGCCCATCCTCGATCTGCGCGATGCCGAACTGGCGCACGCTGGTACGCAGATAGACGAGGCCCTGGAACAAGCGCGCTTTTACCTGGCGACTGCCATCCTCTTCTGTACGCTGTTGTTGGCGGCCATCCTCATGCTCATGCTGACATTCAAGCGCAAGGTGATCCAGCCTGTCGTGGCAGTCTCCAAGGCAATTATGTCCGAAGCGCGAGGAATGCCAGGCTTTGCCCGTCAGAAGGACGACATCGCGAATCTGCAGCAAGGCCCGCAATTGTTGCAAGCCGCCAATGCGGAGAACCTGCTTCTGCTGGACCAGCGCGAGCAGGCGCTGAGCTTCATTTCACATGACATGCGGGCGCCGCTGACCTCGATCATCGCGCTCATTGAATCCCGGAGAGACGCGGCAGGGCCCAACGACGAGGTGACAATGCGTGAGCGTATCCTGCGTCAAACCAGGCGGGCGCTGGCGCTGGTCGACAACTATCTGGCACTGACACAGGCTGAATCCAAGACCTGGGACACGCAGGAGGTCGATTTACGCGAGATCATTGTCGAAGCCATCGATGATGCCTGGGCTTTCATGAATCAGCGCCGAGTCCGGATCGTACACTGTGAAGCCGAGAAGGGCGCCTGGGTGCGTGGCAACTACTGGTTGCTGCTTCGGGCAATCGGCAACTTGATCAACAACGCTATCAAATTTAGTCACGAACTCGGCGAAGTACACGTGGACTTGGCGCGCCAAGACGCCTGCTGGAAGGTATCTGTGACGGACTTTGGCGCCGGGATCCCGGCGAACCTCATTCCCAGACTGTTTCAGCCATTTCAGCGTATTCAGGAACCTGGCCCATACGCTGGTTCCGGTGTTGGACTGGGGCTGGCGTTTGTGCGCACGGCAGTCCTGCGGCATGGCGGCAACGTGTCGGTGACGAGCACGCCGGAGGACGGCACGACGTTCGTGGTGACCTTGCCGGCTGCAGGTTCGCCTGTAGCCGACTAAGAGCGGCTTATGTGGACGCCTCCCGGATCGCAAGCCGGTTTTGCATGTTGGTAGGCAGCACGCTTATGTCCGGCCTGTTTGCGCAGGCCGGTTGGCCTGCTGGCCCATATGGATTTCGCTGGCGAGGGCCTTAGCTAACAATCGAACTTGGAAGTTCAACACTCTTATCAGGCTTTCCTCGCCCCGGTCCAACCTGTTTGCCATCATGCAGTTTTGCTTGCGCTCGTTGGTGAAAGGGTTCAGTGAGGTGTAGCCTCATGCAGACGAGCGACTACGCTGCCGTGCTCGCCTGTTGGTATCTGGTTCCTCGGTGTAGGACAGCCCATATCGTGCGGGCAAGCTTGTTCGCCATGGCCGCCACTACAACGTTGAATGGACGTCGCTGAAGCAGGCTGTCAAGCCACGGCGATCGTATGCCACGCGTGATCACGGCTCGGGTGCCGTGCATCAGTAAGGTTCGCAAATGGGGGCTCTGATAATCATATAGCCGGCCTCCCCTCCGTTCGGGTCGAACGGCTGGCGTAGAGTCGAGTTGCGAACTGACGTGACGCACAGGAGGCCGGCATGAACAAGTTTAGTGGAATCGACCTGCACTCGAACAACAGTGTGGTTGTGGTCAGCGATGAAGCTGACCGGGTTATCTACCAGCGGCGGTTACCAAACGATCCGGTCCAGATCCGGACGGCCCTGGCGCCGCATCGTGACGAGCTGGTGGGGGTGGTAATCGAAGCCACGTTTAATTGGTACTGGCTGGTTGATGGCCTGATAAAAGATGGCTACCAAGTGCATCTGGCGAACCCCGCAGCGATCAAGCAGTACGAGGGGTGAAATATAGTGGGGACTTCGCGGATGCTGCCCATCTCGCACAACTGCTGCGTCTGGGGCTATTGCCAGAAGGCTACCTTTATCCAGCAGAAGAACGTCCGGTGCGCGATCTCTCGCGCAAGCGCATGCAACTGGTGCAGTGTCGAACGGCCCAGATCCTCGCGATCGAGAACCTGTTCTCACGCCACACTGGTGGGCAGATGCGGGGTGAACGGGTCAAGCGTCTGGATCAGACACAGGTCAGCGAATTCGGCTTTGCACCGGATGTGGCACTCGCGATGCAGGCCAATCTGGCGGTGATGCAAACCTTGCAGGAGCAGATCGAAATCCTCGAGAATCGACTCATGGAGCGGGTGAAACTGCAACCCGACTACGTGTTGCTGAAGTCGGTGCCCGGCATTGGTCCGGTTCTGGCAACCACGATCATGCTGGAAACCGGAACCATCTCGCGTTTCACCGAGGTTGGTGATTTCAGTTCGTACTGCCGCTGTGTGGACAGCCGGCGCGAAAGCAATAGCAGGAAGAAAGGCGAAGGCAATACAAAGAACGGCAACAAGTATCTGGCGTGGGCATTTGTCGAGGCGGCGAACTTCGCCATGCGCTCGTGCCCGGAAGCCAGGCGCTTTTACGAGCGCAAGAAACGTGCACGTAACGGGATTGTCGCGATCAAGGCGCTGGCGCACAAGCTGGCGCGCGCCTGCTATCACATGCTTCGGGAGCACAAGCCATTTGACGTAACCCGCTGCTTTGGCTAAAAGGCGGTGCAAGGGGAACGAGCCCGGTATTGCGACTGGTGAAAAGCCATGGCTCTGATTGGGTCTTCCCTTTGCCCCGCTTCCTGTTTGCAGATAACCGGGTCGCCTAGACAATGAGCCACGCTTGACTGGCGTTGCGCAGGCAACAGCCACGGTTCTGAAACCCATTGGACCTTGTCTGGCACCAACGTTTCTCTGGGGCGGCACCGCCGCCAGGGCGATCGACAATTCATCGCCGATCGCTTGATCCCGATGGGTGTCTGGTGCGATCCGGTTCGCAACCAGCCGCGAGAAAACGGATGCGATACCGCTGGCCCTGCAGGCAGCCTGCGACAGGATAACGGAAGGAATTTCGCCGGATTGGCATGACGATGAAAATGATCATCATCATGCCAATCCGGCGATGGGGAAGATTTGCGCCTTGACTTCGGCCGACTAATGGGTGTCGCGATAAGCGAGCGAGGGCGGACGAACCCTGGGGGCGCTGTTGCCTTATGCAGCCAGGGAATAGAACTGCTGCGCAGCCGACGGATTGCTCCCTTCGTGGCACTGCATTTGGCCTTTGGCGCTCATATGCATGAGCTCGATACCGCCCAGCAGGATGCGCGCGCAGCGAAAGTCCTTGAACCCAAGCATCGGTCGGGTCAGGCGTTTGATGGCTCGATGGTCCTGCTCGACGATGTTGTTCAGCTACTTGACCTGGCGAATGGCGATGGGAGTTTCCCGTTCGGCGTTGAGGTCGTGCAGCGCCGCCAGGTTGGCCGGGCTGCCGTCGATGGTCACCGTGTCAGGCTGCCCGTGCTGCGCGATGGCCTTCTCGAAAAACCGCCGTGCTGCGGCCTTGTCACGCTGGGCGCGCAGCAGGAAGTCGATGGTATTGCCCGCCTTGTCGACCGCCCGGTACAGGTATTTCCACTGACCGCGTACCTGGATGTAGGTCTCGTCCATGCGCCAGCTCTTGCCCACCGGTCGCTTGTGCCGGCGGAAGATCTTGTTCAACGCTGGCAGCAATTTGAGCGCCCAGCGGTGCACGGTCGAATGGTCAACCGAGATGCCACGCTCGGCCATCATCTCCTCGAGATGACGCAGGCTCAGCGGATAGGCGACATACCAGCGCACGCAGGTCAGCATCACCTCCAGCGGATAGTGCAGGCGCTTCAATACCTTCGCAATCTCCGCGTTCATCACCACTGCCAACCTTGCCTGAGTTCGATATCGGCTCATTCTACCGGAGGCTTATTGCGACAAAACCACAGATTGCAATCCTCGAGAAGCGGCTAGCCGAGTGCGTCAGGTTGCGCCCCGAATATCGTTTGCTGAAGACTGTGCCTGGGATCGGCCAAACGCTGGCGACCACCATCATGTTGGAGATCGGAGACCCAACGAGGTTTGCGAAAGTGGGCAATTTCAGTTCGTATTGTCGCTGCGTGGATAGCATACGGCAAAGCAATGGCAAGAAGAAAGGTGAAGGCAACACCCGCAACTGGCAACGCGTATCTCGCGTGGGCCTTCGTCGAGGCCGCCAATTTCACGTTGCGCCAATGCTTACCCGCGCGGCGCTTCTACGAGCGCAAGCTTTGCGCCACGAACAGCTTCGTCGCGCTCAAGGCGGTGGCTCACAAACTGGCCCGCGCCTGTTATTACATACTGCGTGAGCAGCAGCCGTTCGATGTGACGCGATGTTTTGTTTGATGCGTCGGTGCAAGGCGGCGAGCCACTAAGTTGACTGGCCTGCAGCCAAGGCACTGATTGGATGCCGTCCTGCGCCGACTAACTGTTTGCGGAAGATGAATCGCCCAGCCCGTGAGCCACCGAATGACTGGCGTCGCTTGCGATAGCCAAGGCTTTGTAAATCGCGCCTTTGGACACGGTCTGGCGCCGATGGGCCAGAGTCAAGAGACAAGAATTCCCCCCCATCGTAGGGTGCAGTGGCGAAGCACTGTTGCATCGCCACTGCACCCTACGAAACAAGCTGACTGCGAACAGATCCGCAGCCGCCCTGGCGGCGTTGACCACCCCAGAAAACCATTTCTGGCAATCGCTACCGTGCTGCTCGTGGAGCGAAATCGCGCCCATGTTTTCGTTTGGTTGGCTGCGAACTGAATCGCACCAGACACCCATCGGGATCAATAGGGAGGCAAGGCCGTGACGGCGGGCCTATTGCTCAGGAAGCGGTTGACGGATTTTGGGCCACTTCAGTGACTTCGTGCCAGGCGGCAAACCTCGTGGCAAGCTGCTTGCGATAGAGCGATGTGCGCAGCAAATGACGCTTGAGCGCGAAGTGCTGCCGGATCGGGCCGAAGTTCGACAGGAACGCCTGCGTGCGCTTCGGGTTGCGGAATCCACGCATGTGCCGCTCGCGTTCACGGGTGGGTTGGTGGCATCTCGGCGCGATTGTTCACACGGGCGGCGGCCTTCACGAACACGTGCTTGACGCTGGCCAGCGCCGGGATGTCGGCCTTTGCGGCCGGATAGCTGCGCAGTTGATCCGTGACAATCTTGCGCGGCGCTGGGCAGGAACGCAGCACGCGTAGGAAGAAGCGTTTGGCCGCGGCCTTGTCGCGCCGCTTCTGCAGCAGGATGTCGAGTTCGGCGCCATGCTCGTCGACCGCCCGCCATAGCAGGTAGGGTTCGCCGCGCAGCGTCACGAACATCTCGTCGAGATGCCAGGTGGTCCCCGGCTTGCGCCGTGCGGCCTTGACGCGATGCGCGAAGCCCGCGCCGAATTTATCGCACCAGCGGCGAATCGTCTCGTAGGTCACGATGACACAGCGCTCGAACGGCAGCTCCTCGATATCGCGCAGGCTCAGGTTGAACCTGAAATACCAGCGCACCGCGCAGCTGATGATGACGGCGGGGAAACGGTGACCGCGATAGCGCGATTTCTTCTTCATCGCGCCATCTTACGCGACCTCGCCAACGTGACAGTGCCGCGCGGGTTATACAGGGCGCAGTTCCGACCCCGTCATGACGAAATTGAGGTGATGCCACGACCTTCAAGCCCTGTGGTCGATCGACGTCTACCCCTCAGGTCGTCACGGCGTTGCTGCCGGATGGCTTGAGTCTTGCCCCAAGCGGAATCTCGCCATGTTGCAGATATCGCCACAAGGCGATCGCGAGACGGCGCGCGAGCGCGTACGCCGTTGTGGGACGGAGATGCGGCGGGTGTCCGTTTGCGCGGAACCGGCGGTTCGCCCGCCTATTCCATGAGTGGGGGCGGGGGGCGAACGCGTCTCAGTGATCCTGCGCCTGGATCGGCAGTATGCCGGTATGGCCGTAGAACTCCTGCATGGCGAACGCCTCGCGCTCCTGCCGGGAGCGTGCGCTGCGGTCGAGCATCGAGAACACCCAGATGCCCAGAAAGGCCAGCGGCACGGAGACCAGAGCGGGATTGTCAAGGAACACCGGGGCGTGCGCCTGGTGCAGCACGTCGACCCACACTGATTTCGAGAACAGCGTCAGCAGCACGGACGAGACCAGTCCCAGCGTGCCGCCCATCACTGCGCCGCGCGTGGTCATGCCGCGCCAGAAGATCGACGAGACCAGCACCGGGAAGTTCGCGCTGGCCGCCACCGCTGCCACGAGGCCAACGAGGAAGGCCACGTTGATGTTTTCGAACAAGATGCCAAGACCGATTGCGATCAGGCTCAGGAACAGCGTCGACACGCGGGAGATGCGCATCTCCTTGCGCTCGTCGGTGCGGCCCCGGGAGAGCCAGCAGGCGTACAGGTCGTGCGACACCGTGGTCGCGCCCGAGAGCGTGAGGCCGGCCACCACCGCCAGGATCGTGGCGAAAGTTACTGCGGCGATGAAGCCGTAGAACATGTTTCCGCCGATGGCTTGCGCCAGTTTCACGGCGACCATGTTGGAGCCGCCGATCAGATCGTGCGTCAGGTTGAAGCTGCCGTTGGCGCCGGTCGTGAAGAATTCCGGATGCTGGGCAAGCAGCGCGATCGCCGAGAAGCCGATAACGAACGTGAGCAGGTAGAAGTAGCCGATGAAGCCGGTGGCGATGAACACCGACTTGCGGGCTTCCTTCGCGCTCGGCACCGTGAAGAAGCGCATCAGGATGTGCGGGAAGCCGGCCGTGCCGAACATCAGCGCAATGCCGAGCGAGAACGCGTTCAGTGGGTCCTTCAGCAGCTTGCCCGGGCCCATGATGCCGAGGCCGCCAGGGTGCACCGCGACGGCGTGCTCGAACATGGCCTCGGGGCTGAAGCCAAACTGCGCGAGCGCGGCGAGAGCCATGAACGTGGCGCCGCAGAGCAGCAGGACGGCCTTGATGATCTGGACCCACGTGGTTGCTGTCATGCCGCCGAAGAACACGTAGACCACCATCAGCACGCCCACCACGACCTCGGCCATCCAGTAGTCGAGGCCGAACAGGAGCTGGATCAGCTTGCCGGCGCCGACCATCTGCACCACGAGGTAGAAGATTACGACGACGAGCGAGGTGCTGGCGGTCAGCAGCCGGATCGGCGCCTGCGCGAAGCGGTAGGCCACGACGTCGACGAAGGTGAACTTTCCGAGGTTGCGCAGCGGCTCCGCGAGCAGGAACATCACGAACGGCCAGCCCACCAAGAAGCCGATGGAATAGATCAGGCCATCGAAGCCGAACGCGAACACCATGCCGGACAGGCCGAGGAACGACGCAGCCGACATGTAATCGCCGGCAATAGCCAGCCCGTTCTGGAAGCCGGTGATGCCACCGCCGGCCGTATAGAAGTCCTTGGTGGTGCGAGTGCGGTGCGACGCCCATTTCGTGATGCCAAGCGTCACGAGCACGAACAACACGAACATGCCGATGGCGACGGGATTCAGCTCGACATGGTCGGGGACCGGCCCGGAGATGCCGTTGGCGCGGGCGAGGGCCGCGGCGAACGCGAGGGCGGCGCCGCAGAGGAAACGCAGGGACTTCATGGCTCAGTCTCCCTGGCGCGCCTGCAGCAGCAGGGTCTGCATCAGCGGGTCGAGGGTGCGGTTGGCGCGCCAGACGTACCAGCCCGTCAGGCCGAAGGCGGCGGCAATGATGCCGACGCCGGCCAGCACTCCTGTGCTGGTGGCGGCGCCCGCGTACAGCGGGCGCGACAGCGTCTGCGGCGAGAGCGCGACGAAGAGGATGAAGCCGTAGTACGTGAGGATCATTAGCGCCGTCAGCGCGAAGCTGAAGCGCCGGCGCGACGCGACGAGCTGGCGGTATGCCGGGTTCGCCTTGACGGCGTCGATCTGGGACTGCTGCATGGGTCTGTCTCCTGTGTCATTTCTGGGCGGGCGGTCCGGGTCAGAGGACGCCCTGTGCCTTGAGTAGTTGCGCCAGTCGTTCTGCCGACAGCCCCAGCATCGCATGGAGCATGGCGTCGGTAGCATCGGCGAGCGCCGGCGGACTGCGGCGCACTGGCACGCTCGCCGTCGAGGCGGAATGGCGGGGCGAGCAACTGCGTGCTGCCGGCCTCGGCGTGCGGCTGGGTAGTCACGAGACCGCCCCGCATGGCGCGCGGCAAGGCCATTACCTGGCTCCGCAGCCTTGTTTCCTTGTTGCTCAGATTCTTGCATTGCCTTATTTGATTAACAATACCACCTGACATTTACAAAATGTTAAGCAGTAATGGACAAATGGGTTGGATCTCGGCAATGTTGCGCAGCTTGTACCCGCGGGCTGGCCTGGCTGCTCAGGTCCAGGTGGCGGACAGGTCGGCGATGGCCTGGCTCAGGTAGTCGATCAGGGCTTGGGTCGCGGGGGTCGGATAGCGGTTGGGCAGCGTGACGATGTAGAGCGTGTCTTGCGGGCCGGCGATGCGGTAGTCCGATAGGACCGGCACGAGCGCGCGGTTGGCCGGCACTCGCGAGACATAGGCTGGCATCAGGCCGATGCCCATGCTCTGGCTGACGGCCTCGGCGAGGAACGGGTAGTCGGTTGATTGCAGGGCTGGCTGGACGGTGATCGCATGGACGCCGCCGTCGTGTTCGTGGGTGAGGGTGATCGTCACGCGGCGGCCGGAGTAGGGCGAGGCGACCACAGGATGCCGGTCGAGGTCCTCGGGCGATTCGACCGGGCCGTGCGTCTCCAGGTAGTCGGCCGAGGCGTAGAGCTTCCAGTCCACCGCGCAGATGCGGCGCGCCACGTAATCCAGCGGCGGCGTGGAGGTGATGCGCACCGCCACGTCCACTTCGGCCGCGATCAGGTCGTCGACGCGGTTGTTGAAGGTCACGGTCAGCGCGATGTTGGGATGGGCGCGCGCGAAGTCGAGCAGCTTGGCGCCCACAAACATCCGGCCGACGCCGGTCGGCACGCTGATGCGGACCTGGCCGCGCAGGGTCTGCCCGAGGCTGTCGATGGAGGCGTAGGCGGCGCCCAACTCGTCGAGCATGCGGCGGCCGCTGTTGTAGAGGGTGTGGCCCGCCTGGGTCATCTCCAGGTTGCGGGTGGATCGCCGCAACAACTGCGCGCCGGTCTCCTGCTCCAGAAGCTTCAGTCGCTGGCTGATGTTGGAGCGGGTCATGCCGAGCTTGCGCGCGGCGGCGCTGAGGCTGCGCGAATCGACGATCTCGACAAACAGGCTTATCAGGTTGAGGTCCATAAGGTGGGTCGGGCGTCGTAAACGGACCGAACGAGACGGCGGCGTGCGTAGATTAGTCGAAATGGCGAAATGGCGGAAACATTTCGGAAATTCGACGGCGTCGCCGGAAACACTAAAGCCGCTCCTGAAGTGTCGTTCGCTGTCGCTGACCGAAGCGGGAGTTGTCAACCGCATCATCACCGACTTGGCGGTTATCGACATGGTCTCTACCGGTATCATCGTCTGAGCGTTGGCACCCGGCATTTCCACGGGTGTGCTGCAGGCCAGGCCGGAACCTACGCTGAGCTTCGTTTGCCCACCTCAAGCTGTGTCAAAGGGGGCTGTCGTCCTTTGCTTGAAGTGCCTTGGGGGAAGGGCGTGAGGACATGACCCGCGCTTCCGGATAGCAACTTGCAGCGATGGTGGTGAATCAGACACATGAGTGGCAAGTTCGTCGTCGTGAAGATCGGCCGCTTGTGGCGGATAGGCGACCGCCTGCCGGCTGGAGGTTGCTAGACTTCGGTTTGCTCGTACTGCCTGGTTGACAGATGGAGTGATGAAAGCATCCGGCCTGGGAATAGAAGGTCCGAGGCCAAGCGCCGAACTGGCGCGAGAAATCCTGGCGCGCTCGCAAAAGGTGGCTAGACCGCGACGGCGGATAACGCTTGCCAAGCACATCGAGGCAATGTTCAACGCGCACGCGATTGCGGGTCGCGAGGTGGAGGCCATCATCGCCAAACTCGTTGCCAATCGCTCGATCAGCGACAACGAGGGCGCCATCAGCTATCACGTCTGACTGGTGACGGTCGACCACAGGCCGACCGTCGGTGTAACGATGTATCCAATTCTCAAGGGAACTGGAACGGGCGCGCGACCGGGCGTGCATCGTTCACATTCTTCGCCGGCTCCTGAGGCCTGGGAAATGGATCGCGGCCAGTAATAGTCCTCCGGCGGTGAGAATTAGAATGTCCTGCAAGAGGTGGCCTCGCTTGTTCGGACAGGGATCCGGAGTTTTTAAGTGGAAGCGCTGGGGCCCGATTTGATCGCTGGCAGGGTCGCGAAGTATGCCTCATCTGGGGTCTGGTCCGCCAGACTGGAATGGGGCCGTCGTTGGTTGTACCAAGTCAGGTAGTTAGCGATAGAGCGGCGCGCGTGGCTGACCGAGTCATAGGCTTTCAGGTAGACCTCCTCGTACTTGACGCTGCGCCACAGGCGCTCGACGAACACGTTGTCGCGCCAACTGCCCTTGCCGTCCATCGACAGATCGATGCCGCGGCTGAGCACGGCGTCGGTGAAGTCGGCCGCGGTAAACTGGCTGCCCTGGTCGGTGTTGACGATCTCCGGCGTGCCGTATTTCGCAAAGGCCTCCTCCAGCGCCTCGACCGCGTGGCAGCTCTCCAGCGTGATCGCCACCCGGTGCGCCAGCACCCGGCGGCTGGCCCAATCCACCACCGCCGTCAGGACCTCCCTCGCAATGGTTTTGTCGTGCTTTGCCCATAATATGGGCAGTATTAGGGCGACCCCGAGGGAGAGTTGTCAGGTGTGGGAATTGACTTCGCCGACGATCAGCGAACCGATCTCATGCCTGCGGGATAACGGCAAGCGAGTCGTGGGGGAAACTATGCTGATGGCAGCGTGTCCTGCTGGCACGGCAAACGCGTGGCCGATGCCCGTGACACCGAAGCCCGCGGCCATGGTGTATCCCAGCCGCCGGCTGCGCTCGACGCCCGTGAGGATACGCGCGATCGTGAGGCCATGACTGTGGTATTCAGCTTCGTGACGAGCGTGATGCTGGCGGACCTCAAGGTTCGTCATCAGCGAAAGCAACGACAGGCTGCCGATACCCAGCCCGAGCAGGCGGGTGTGGCCTACCAGGCTCGCCAGACCGGGATTTTGAGGCGGTTGCTGCTCAAGATGCAGGTTGTAGCTGTAGTCGCCGATACGGACGACCAGGAACACGCCCTCGCCGGTTCGCCGCGCCAATCGGCGCATAGTGTGGAGATAGGCCTGCACCAGCGGTGGCCGTGACATTGTGCGCAGGCCCAGGAATGTCGCGGCCGTACCCAGGCGGTAGACGCGCGTCGTGGCGTCCTGTTCCACGTAATGCAGCGCAACCAGGAAGGCGATCATGCGCTGCGCAGTCGCCCGACTCAAGCCGGTGTACTCCACAAGTTGGCGCAGCGTCATGCCGCTGGCGTGGTGGTCCGCCATCAGCGCCAGAATGGAAAACACTCGCTCCAGGCTCTGGACGCCAGCCGGCGTCGATGATGGAGGTCCCACGTCCAGCGCGCTCCTGTCGATAAATTCTTGCCCACATTATAGGCAGTCAGAACTTTTTTTGTTGGTGCATCGCCAGCCATGTCATGAAATTGCTCTCTAACAACAACCGGGAGACTTTCCATGGATTTGTGCTTTAGCGCGGAGGAAACGGCGTTTCGCGAAGAAGTCAGCGCCTTCGTCCGCGACGCATTGCCCGACGATCTCAAACGCAAGGTCTTGGGGCACAAGCGGCTGGAGCGCGACGACTACGTGCGCTGGCACCGCCTTCTGTGCGAGCGAGGTTGGGGAGCGCCTTCGTGGCCGGTGGAGTTTGGCGGCACCGGCTGGAACGCGCTGCAGCGCATGATCTTCGAGATCGAGTGCTTCCGCGCCGGCGCGCCGCGCTTGCTGCCGTTTGGCCTGTCGATGATCGGGCCGGTGCTGATCAAGTTCGCCAGCCGTGAGATGCAGGACCGCTTTCTACCTCGCATTCCGCCTGTTCTCGATTTCTGGTGCCAGGGATACTCGGAGCCTGGTGCCGGTTCTGACCTCGCCTCACTCAAGACGCGCGCGGTTCGCCGTGGCAACTGTTACGTTGTCAATGGCCAGAAGACGTGGAATACCCTGGGGCATCACGCGGACTGGATGTTCTGTCTCGTCCGGACCGATCCGCAGGCCAAGCCGCAGGAGGGCATCTCGCTGTTGCTGATCGACATGAAGTCGACGGGAATTTCCGTCCGTCCTATCGTCACTCTGGACGGCGGGCGCGAAATCAATGAGGTATGGCTCGAAGACGTCGAGGTGCCAGTGGAAAACCTTGTTGGGGAAGAGAATCGAGGATGGACCTACGCCAAGTATCTGCTTGGGCATGAGCGGACCGGCATTGCCGGAATTGGCCATTGCCACCGCGAACTCAAGCTGCTCAAGGAACTTGCCGCCAGGACGCCCTATGGCGGACGCTCGATGCTGGACGAGCCGCGGATGGGCGACAAGATTGCCCGCATCGAGATGGAAGTCATGGCACTGGAAATGCTGCTGCTGCGCGTTGCTGCCCAGGACGATGGCAGCGGTCCGGGGCCCCAGGCTTCCATCCTTAAGATCCGCGGCTCTGAAATCCAGCAGGACCTTGCCATGTTGCAGATGGAGATTGGCGGGCCGCATGCCTGGCCGTACGACCCGCAATGGCTGGTCGACGGGAACGAGCCTTCGTTCAGCACGCCCGCATGGGTGGCCCCGTCGACAGCGGCTTATCTCGACCTGCGCAAGACCTCGATCTACGGTGGCGCCACGGAAGTACAGAAGAACATTATTGCCAAGATGATTCTTGGTCTCTAAAGGACGATTGTCATGGATCTCAAGGCGAATCCCGAGCAGCGCATGCTGTGCGATAGCCTGCGACGCTATCTCGAAAGCGAATATCCCTTCGAGTTCCGTCGCGCACTTGCCCGCCGTGGTGGCGGCTTTAGCCGGGACACCTGGCGCGCCCTCGCGGACATGGGTGTCCTTGGCCTGAGCATCGCGCCGGAGTACGATGGCTTTGGCCACGGCGCCGCAAGTCAGATGCTGGTGCAGCACGAACTGGGGCGGGCCCTGGTGCTTGAACCTGTGACAGCCAGCGCGGTGATGGCTGCGGCCATTCTTCAACGTCACGGCAACGAGGTGCAGCGCCTCGAATGGTTGCCAGCGATGGCGGCCGGTGAGCGGATGGTGACGGTCGCTTATCTGGACGAGGGGGCGCGATATGCCAGCTGCGAGGTCTCCACGCTGGCACGCCGCTGCGAGACAGGCTATCTGTTGTCGGGCCGCAAGATACTAGTATGGCATGGAGAAGCCGCCGACGCACTGCTGGTGATGGCGCGCGTGGCCGGGGAGGGTCTTGCACTGTTCCTGGTGCCGACAACGGCGAAGGGACTCCGGTGCGAGGGCTATCCCACCATCGATGGCATGCGCGCTTGCGACGTGGTCCTGCAAGACGTGATGATTCGCCAGTTGGATTGCATCGGGCAGCTCGGAGAGGGGGGGATCGCCCTGGAATGTGGGCTCGAGCATGGCATTGCCGCTTTGTGCGCCGAAGCGGGAGGCGCGATGGAGCGCTTGATCGAGCTGACCTCTGAGCATTTGCGTACCCGTCAGCAGTTCGGGAAGCCGCTGGGCTCATTTCAGGCATTGCAGCATCGCGTAGCTGACATGCTGGTGCAGAAGGAAATGGCCGTGTCCATGGCGTTTGTCGCGGCGCGGGCGTTGAGCGAAACCAATCCAGCTGAGCGTGGCCGCATGTTGGCGGCAGCTAAGTTCATGACGGCAAAGGCCGGGCGCTTCGTCGGACAGCAGGCAGTCCAGCTGCACGGCGGCATGGGCATGACCGATGAGCTGGCCGTTGGGGACTATTTCAAGCGGCTGATGATGCTGGATCCGTTGCTGGGAGATAGCGACTACCAACTCGGACGCTACAGGGGGTGGATGGCAGCGGCAGCATGAGCCATCGCACAGGGGCCGCTGCCGTGCGCCAGCAGGGCCTCCTGTGCTTGTCTTTAGCAACAGATTCCAAGGGCTCACCGAGATGAGCCACCTTTGAAGGAAGTTCCAGATGGACGTAGAAATCAAGAGCCCGATCCGTACCGAGCCCCGCGGGGGTATCCTGGTTGTTGAGATTGATAACCCGCCGGTCAATGCCGGATCCTGGGCGGTGCGCAAGGGATTGGTGGACGCCGTTGCTGTCCTGGAATCCGGGTGCGACCTGCACGCCTGCGTCATTGTTGGCGCGGGGTCAACCTTCGTTTCGGGGTCGGACATCCGCGAGTTTAACCAGTCGCTTTCGTTTCCGTCGATGGCGCAGGTGATTGAGGCCATCCGTGCCTGCAGCAAGCCGGTCGTATCAGCGCTGCATGGGTTTGCGTTAGGCGGCGGCTTTGAGCTGGCCCTGGGCTGCGATGCGCGGATTGCCATGGCGGGCACCCAGGTCGGATTGCCGGAGGTAACGCTCGGCATCTTGCCCGCCGCGGGCGGGACGCAGCGTGTGCCGCGATGCGTCGGGCTGGCGCGTGCCATCCGCTTGATCTGCACGGGTGAGCGCATCACAGCTGAGCAGGCGCTGGAGCTCGGGCTTGTCGACCGGGTCGTGTCGGGGAATCTCCTGCCCAATGCCATTGACCTGGCGAGATCGCTGAATGGGGAGAAGCGGGACCTGCTCGACAGGCAGGTGCCCGCGGAAGACGAGGCAATGGTTTCCGCGGCGGAGCAGGCTGGCTTGCGCGCGGGCAAGCGACGCCCGGCAGTTGTCGCGGCGATCGCGTCGATCAGGAACGCAGCCCGGTTGGACAAGGCTTCCGGAATGGCCGCCGAACGGGCGCTGTTCGATCAGCTGCAATTGTCTGACGATGCTGTCGCATTGCGGTATCAGTTCTTCGCGGAGCGGGAATCTGTGAAGCTTCCCGCGGAAATCCAGGTCAAACCGCGAGTCGTGCAGACCCTGGCTGTGATCGGGGCCGGGACCATGGGGGGCGGCATCGCCATCAATGCGCTCGACGTGGGCCTGGAGGTCTTGCTGCTGGAGCAGGATGCGGAAGGCATGGAGCGCGGCGTGCAGCGCATCCAGGCGTATTTCAATGGCCGCGTGGCCGACGGCAAGTTGTCCACGGGCGATGTGGCGTCACGGATCAGCCGGCTGAAAGCGACACTCGATTGGAGCTTGCTTAGTGGTGCGGATGCTGTCATCGAAGCCGTGTTTGAAGACCTCACCATCAAGCAAGAGGTATTCCGGAAGATCGATGCGTTCGCCAGGCCCGGGGCGGTCCTGGCCACCAACACGTCGTACCTCGATATCGACGCAGTTGCCGCCGCGACCCGGCGGCCGCAGGACGTGCTGGGCCTGCACTTCTTCAGTCCGGCAAATGTGATGAAGCTACTGGAGGTGGTGAAGGGGCGCGACACCGTGGCGGACGTACTGGCAACGGGCATGGCCCTGGGCAAACGGCTGCGCAAGACTCCGGTGTTGTGCGGCAATGCCTTCGGCTTTATCGGCAACCGGATTTTCAATGCCTATCGCAAGCAATGCGAGTACATGCTCGAGGATGGCGCCTGGCCCGAGGAAGTGGATCAAGCCCTGGAAGCCCTGGGCCTTGCCATGGGGCCATTTTCAGTGGCGGATCTGTCAGGCCTGGACATCGCCTGGCGCATGCGCAAGGCGCAGGCCGAGCAGCGTGACCCGCGGGAGCGATATGTCGACATTCTCGACCGCCTCTGTGAACAGGGAAGGATTGGCCGCAAGGCCGGGGCTGGCTACTACCTGCATGAGTCCGGCAAGGCGGCGGGAAAGACCAGCGATGCCATAGTGCGAGAAATCATCGAGCAGGCTTCGGCTCGACGTGGGCTGAAGCGACGGCCGCTGAGCGCCGAAGAGATCCAGCGTCGGGCACTTCTGGCGATGGTGAATGAGGCAGCACTGCTGATGCGTGACAACGTTGCGAGTCGGGCTAGTGATATCGATGTCGTCCTTGCGCAAGGCTATGGGTTTCCGCGCTGGGTGGGCGGTCCAGTATTTTGGGCACGGCGGCAGGACCCTGCCTCGCTACAGGCAGACCTGCAGCGATTGGCAGAATCTTCCGGCCACGGCTTTGTGCCCGGCGACGTGTCCACCCTCATCAATTCCTAATGGAGAAATTGACTGTGAACGATGCATTCATCTGTGACGCAATCCGGACCCCGATTGGCCGGTATGGTGGCGCGCTGTCAAGCGTACGCGCCGACGATCTGGGGGCGATTCCCATCCAAGCGCTGATGGCCCGCAATCCCCGCGTCGATTGGGAGGCGCTGGATGACGTTTACTACGGTGCGACGAACCAGGCAGGGGAGGATACGCGGAATGTGGCGCGCATGGTTGGATTGCTCGCCGGCCTGCCGCCGGATGTTCCCGGCGTGACGCTGAACCGACTGTGCGGCTCGGGACTTGATGCGGTCGGGTCCGCTGCGCGGGCCATCCGGGTCGGCGAAGCCGGCCTGGTCATTGCCGGCGGGGTGGAAAGCATGAGCCGGGCACCGTTCGTCATGCCCAAGGCGGAAGGTGCCTTCAGCAGGAGCAACGCGGTTTACGACACGACCATCGGGGCGCGCTTTGTGAATGCGCGCATGAAGGAACTCTACGGCGCCGATAGCATGCCGGAGACCGCCGAGAACGTTGCCATGGAGTATGGCATCCAGCGCGAGGCCCAGGACCGCATGGCGCTGGCCAGCCAGTGCCGCGCCAAAGCAGCCCAGGAGGCGGGGCATCTGGCGCGCGAAATCACGCCAGTTAGTGTCAGGCAGCAGAAAGGCCAGGTTCTGCTCGTCGATCGCGACGAGCATCCCCGGGATACAACGATGGAGGCGCTGGCCCAACTCAAGGGAATTGTCACGCCGGGCGGCACGGTGACAGCGGGAAATTCCAGCGGGGTCAATGATGGCGCGTGTGCCCTGTTGCTGGCTGACAGTGAAAATGCTGCGCGGTACGGACTCACCCCCCGGGCGCGAGTGGTCGGCATGGCCGTAGCGGGCGTGCTTCCGCGTGTGATGGGTATCGGGCCGGTTCCGGCTACCCGCAAGGTGCTGGCCCGGACCAGGCTGACGCTGGAGGAATTGGACGTGATCGAGCTGAACGAAGCCTTTGCAGCGCAGGGACTTGCTGTGCTTCGACAACTCGGCCTGGCCGACGATGATGCCCGGGTCAATGCCTGGGGCGGGGCGATCGCGCTAGGGCATCCGCTGGGTGCCTCAGGCGCACGCCTGGCGACCACGGCAGTGAATCGCCTGCATGCTACCGGTGGCCGCTACGCGCTGTGCACGATGTGCATTGGGATGGGGCAGGGTATCGCCTTGATTCTGGAGCGGATCTGAGTCAGCACCCGGCAGGGCATGGCTGGTGCGAGCCACAGGCCTTGCAGGTATCGCGGAGAGGCGCAGTCGCTGCGCCTTTCCCTTCCGACGAGCAATACGCGGACTTTTGTCGTTGAAGGCTATTTAAAGCCAAGCGACGGGATCCGGCCTGGTGCAGCTCCCTGGCTGGCAGACATCTACGCGTCAGCGTTAGCCTCAGCCTCCAGCGACTGGTCGCTCGATCACGCTGATCATTCCAGAAGCTTTGGTGGCCACTTCCCTGACAGTCGCCTTCAGGAACTCGAGTTCATTCTGAAAGCGCTCTGACGGCCCCGCCACATTCAGGGAGGCCACGCAACGGCCTTCAGCATCAAACACCGGTGCCGCGACAGAGGCCAGGCCCTTGCTGTAGCTGCCGAAAGAGCAGGAAAGTCCTTCCTCCTGGATCTTGGCCAGCTCTTTGGTCAGGGAGGCCCGGGTGAAAGGGATCTCCATCTTGGCCTTCAGGGAAACTGTTGCCAGGTATTGTTTGCGCCATGCCGGAGCGGCAAAGGCAAGCAGCAGCCTGCCTGCCGAACTCGCATAGAGTGGCCGGGAAGTTCCGACCGGGATCTGGTAGCGGATTGGATGTGGACTCTCGATGATTTCCACATAGGTTATGGCTTCCGCTTCCGGGACCATCACGCCGAGCATCACGGTCTCTTCGGTGCGGGCCGCCAGTTCTTCCATGAAGGGGCGGATCATGCGAGGGAAATTCCAGGCCGACATGACGCCCGCAGCGAGGCGGAAAATGGATGGCCCGAGCCGATAGGTCGAGTCGTTGTGCACCAGGTAACCTTCCGCGACGAGTGGGCGCAGAAGGTTCAGCAGACTGCTTTTCGGTGATTCCAGTGCGACATTGAGTTCGGCCAGTGTCATGCCGTCGCGCGTCTTTGACAGGATCTCGAACAGACCCAGCAGGCGAGTCAGCGAGCGCGGGCCGGATGGCTCGCTGGCTTCCTCATTGAGACCTTCACATTTACGGGAGACTCTTGGCATCTGTGGTGCTCACTTTTCCATGTCGCCACACCTTCACGGTGCGGTAGCATCACAATTCTAACCTACGCCATCTTTGCCCGTTGCGGTCAGGCGGCCCAGCCACCGCATACGGGCGTGGCATGGGCGGTGCACCTTACTCGGCTTTCGGGCCCCGGAAATTGGGCTTGCGTTTTTCCATGAATGCGCGCACCCCTTCGTGGGATTCCTCGGTGCCGTAATAGAGGCTGAGCGCCTGCATGCCGAGCCCGCCAATGCCGCGGATCGAGTCCGAGTCGGCATTGAAGGAGCGCTTGGCAATGGCAATGGCGGTCGGGCTCAGTGCCATGATTTCCTCGCACCAGCGCTCCACTTCGGCGTCGAGTTCGTCCGCGGGCACTACGGCGTTGACCAGACCCCATTCCAGGGCCTGCTTCGCGCTGTAGCGGCGGCACATGAACCAGATCTCGCGCGCACGCTTTTCACCGATCACGCGTGCCAGGAAGGCAGTGCCGAAACCCGGGTCCACCGAGCCGACCTTAGGCCCTACCTGGCCAAAGATGGCGCTCTCCGAGGCGATCGCGAGGTCGCAGCAGGTCACAAGCACATTGCCGCCGCCGATGGCGTAGCCGTTCACGCGGGCAACCACGGGCTTCGGGACTTCGCGGATCAGGCTCTGCAGTTCCTCGACCGGCAGGCCGATCAGACCGCGCCCGTCATAGCCACCGTCGTGCGCCGACTGGTCCCCCCCGGTGCAGAACGCCTTGTTGCCTGCGCCTGTGAGCACGATCACGCCGACTGACTTGTCCCATCCGGCCCGGTGCAGCGCGTCGATCAGTTCGTCGCAGGTCTTGCCGCGAAAGGCGTTGTATTTGTCCTGGCGGTCGATGGTGATCGTTGCGACGCCATTCTTCACAGTAAAGCGGATATCGGTGTAGTCAGTCATGGATTCCTCCGTGGTGGTTTGATACATCAAGTCGATACAACGTTGGGCGGGCGCGAAGGTCGTTGACTCAGTCCCGCGAACGCCCTGTTTCAGATACTGAAGTTGACCGCGTGCGGAGTGCCCGGCTCATCGCGGCGAGTCCCGGGCGACAGCAAGCCGCCTGCCCTGCGCATGTGCGCTTTGCTCCCGCCTTCCAGACACATCCATCCTTGTTCTCGCGACCGCGCCATCGATGCGTTGTGTTCACATATTGGAACAACGATCAAAAAACGCTAGACGAATGATGCCATAGTTCGTAGGATTAGAACACTGTTCAAATATTAGAACGAAAGCCGGCGATCGGTCGGCGTCATCAGGCGAGATGACGCCAGCGCAAGCCCGGGGCTTTCCCAATTGGAGAAATGGCGTGGCTGGATCTCTTTCCCGTCTTAGGGTGCTAGACCTCACCCGGGTGCTGGCCGGTCCCTGGTGCACCCAGATGCTTGCGGATCTTGGCGCTGACGTGATCAAGGTGGAGCGCCCGCGTCTGGGCGATGACACACGGCACTGGGGTCCCCCCTGGGTCAAGTCCGAGGAGGGTGAGGAGACCACCGACTCGGCATACTTCACATCGACCAATCGCAACAAGCGCTCGATCGCCATTGACCTGGCCAGCCCGGAGGGCCAGGCGCTGGTTCGAGAGTTGGCAGCCAAGTCCGACATCCTGGTCGAGAACTACAAGGTTGGGGACCTGGCCCGCTATGGCCTGTCGTATGCCGAGCTGCGCGAAATCAATCCGCGGCTGATCTATTGCTCCATCACGGGCTACGGGCAGGACGGCCCGTATTCCGATCGTCCCGGCTACGACTTTATCTTCCAGGGTGAAGGCGGGCTGATGAGCATCAACGGAGAAGCCGACGACAAGCCGGGTGGCGGCCCGATCAAGACGTCCATCGCGGTCACCGACGTGCTGACCGGCCTGAACGCGGCCATTGCGATCCTCGCGGCGGTGGAAAGCCGTCACGCGACCGGAGTCGGGCAGCACATTGACATTGCGCTCCTCGATACCGTGGTGAACTTCGGCGCCAACCAGATTGCGAGCTTCTTCGCTACCGGCCAGATTCCGCGCCGCTGGGGCAATGAACACCCGAACCTGACGCCTTACCAGTCGTTCGCTACGGCCGATGGCCACATCATCGTGGGATGTGGCAACGACAGCCAGTACCGCAAGTTCTGCGCAGTGATCGGGCGTGACGATCTTGTTGCCGAACCGCGCTACCAGACCATGAAGAGCCGCAATATCAATCGCCGTGCGCTGCAACGTGAACTGGACGAGACGATGCGCCAGCAAACGACGGCCTATTGGCTGGAGCACCTTGCGGATTCAGGCGTGCCCTATGGGCCGATCAACAACTACAAGCAGGTGTTCGAGCATCCGCAGGTTGTGCACCGTGATCTGCGCGTGGACATGCAACACGCCCGCGGCGGCACCGTCGGCACGGTGAGGAATCCGATCAGGCTGTCCGGCACCCCGGTCGAGTATCGCATTGCGCCGCCGCTTCGTGGTCAGCATACCTTTGAGATCTTGGCTGAAGTACTGGGCAGGGATACGGAGGCCATCTCGGCATTGCAAGGCGCGGGCGTGGTCGAAACCCCTGTGCAGCCCGCTGAACACTGAACCGACGCCATCGACATACAACACATCGCCAAAGAGAATCGCAATGACCTACACCCTGAATGAGGATCACCGGCAGATCCAGGATCTGATTCGCCGCGTCGCTCGTGAGAAGGTAGCGACACGCGCCGATGAAATCGACCGGACCGCGGAGTATCCGCATGACATGTTTGCGCTGCTCAAGGAGCTTGGCCTGTTCACCCTGCCGTTCCCAGAGCAGTACGGTGGTGCAGGCAGCTTGCTGTCCGCCTGCATCGCGATCGAGGAGTTTGCCCGGGTCTGCTACAACACCGCATACCTGTTGCTGGTCCAGTGGGTGCCGTTCGGTGCGATTCTCTCTGGGGGAACTCCTGAGCAGAAGCAGTGGCTGCTGCCTGGCCTCGCCTCCGGCGACCTGCGCGGTGCTTTCTCGACGACGGAAGCACAGAGCGGATCCGATGTAAGCGGCATTAAGACCCGTGCCAAGAAGGTCGATGGCGGGTACGTGCTCAATGGCGCCAAGATCTGGTGTACGAACTCCGACATCGCCGACTTTGTCCTGGTGGCGGCGAAGTACGGCGACGATCCAAGGAACAACATCAGTATGTTCATCGTCGAGAAGGGGATGAAGGGCTTCACAGTCGGCCGCAAGGAAGAAAAGATCGGCGCGCGCGGTGTGCCGTCCTGCCCGCTGTTCTTCGACGATGTCTTCATTCCCGAATCCCACAAGCTGGGCGGTGGCTTCAAGGCGGTGATGGAGGCCTTTAATGCCAGCCGTCCCTTAATCGGTGCGCGCGGCGTTGGCCTTGCGCAAGGCGCGATCGACCATGCCACGCAGTTTGTCAAGGATCGGTCGGCATTCGGCCAGCAGGTCAGCGATTTCCAGGGCATCCGCTGGATGCTGGCGGACATGCAGATGCAGACCGAGGCAGCCCGCAACCTGGTCTACCGCGCGGCATCCCTGGTGGATGGCGGGGCCAGCGCCGCGGAAACTGCACCCATGGCGGCGATGGCCAAGTGCTTTTCCTCGGATACAGCGATGAAGGTGGCAACTGACGCAGTGCAACTGTTCGGCGCGGCCGGTGTTTCCGCAGAGTATTCGATCAACCGGTATTTCCGCGATGCGAAGGTGCTCCAGATCATCGAGGGCACGAATCAGATCCAGCGGAACATTATTTCCAACAGCATGCTGGGCCGACCGGCCAAGCGATAGCCCATTCCAATCCCACCACAACCATTGTAACGAAAGGAAGCTCCCATGGAAGACGCAACGCTTCAAACTGTCGGGCTCGGCATGTACTTCGAAGACCTTCCGGTAGGACGCAAGTTCAGGACCATCGGACGCACCATTCAGGATGCCGACATCTGTGCATTCATCAACGTGATCCACATGACGGAAGTGCTGTTCACCGACATGGAGTTCCTCAAGCATGAATCGGACATCAAGGGTCGCCTGGCGCCGGGCTCGCTGGTCTACTGCTTCGCGGAGGGCCTGCTCACGCAGTCCACCATGCAAAAGACCGGCTATGCGTTCCTGAATATGGAACTGGACATCAAGAACCCTGCCTTTGCCGGCGACACACTGCATGTGGAATGCGAGGTGATTGAAGCGCGGCGGTCGAAGAGCCGGCCCGGCCGTGGCCTGGTGCGCACGCGCAATCGCGTGGTGAAGCAGGACGGAACAGAACTGCTGGTCTATACCCCGCTGCGCATGATCAAGTGCCGCGACTCGCAGTAAGCCGGACACCGTCTCGGTGGCAACGCTATCGCATTGTCACCTTCGATAAATAGCCAGAGGAGTGAGTGATGAAAGGTCTGCAGGAAAAGGTAGTTATCGTGACGGGCGGCGCTGGTGGTATCGGTGCGGCGCTGTGCAAGCGCTTTGCCGAGGAAAAGGCCGCTGTTGCCGTGTTCGACCTCAATGCGGAGGCAGCGCACCAGGTAGCGGCCCAGATCCGTGAAGCTGGTGGTAAGGCGAGTGCCTACGCCGTCGACATTACCGACAACGCCGGTGTCAATGCGGCAGTGGCTGCAGTAGAGGAGCAACTCGGACCTGTGGATGTACTGGTCAACAACGCCGGCTGGGATTTCGCTGCCCGTTTTGTCGATACGACGCCGGATCTTTGGCAGAAAATCATTTCGATCAATCTGGTCGGTCCGCTGAACTTGCACCAGGCGGTGGTGAAAAGCATGGCAGCGCGCGGTGCTGGCCGTGTGATCAATATTGCCTCGGACGCGGGCCGTGTGGGCTCTTCCGGCGAGTCCGTCTACTCCGCCTGCAAGGGCGGGATCATTGCATTCTCGAAGACCCTGGCGCGCGAGCTGGCCCGCAAGAAGATCAACGTGAACGTGGTCTGCCCGGGGCCGACAGATACGGCTTTGTTCCGAGATTTTGCCGGCGAAGGCGAGAGTGGCGAAAAGCTGCGTGGCGCATTGGCCAAGGCCATCCCGTTCGGCCGTCTGGGCCAACCGGAGGATGTGGTGGGGGCGGTCTGCTTCCTGGCTTCAGATGATGCAGCTTTCATCACCGGGCAGGTGCTGTCGGTTTCCGGTGGCCTGACCATGGCAGGCTGACTGGCAAACGAGCAGGGGCGTGCCCGGGCCCATGCACCAGGGCGAGCCTGAGCACTAAGGGAGACAGTTGTGCGAGTGAAGACGATGCAACGCAAGCCGCGACCTGCGGCGTTCGCGGTCAAGCTGGTGGCAGGCCTGCTGGGCCTGACGGCGATTGCGAATGCGCAGGACAATTACCCAAGCCGGCCGATCCGGCTCGTATTGGGATTCTCGGCCGGTGGCGGCACGGATGTCGTTGCCCGCATCCTTGCCCAGAAGCTTGGCGAGAATCTGGGCAAGCCGGTGGTGGTGGACAACAAACCGGGAGCAAACGGGAATATTGCTGCGGAAGTCGTGGCGAAAGCGGCAGCTGACGGCTATACGTTGCTTTACAACACCTCAGCAATCATCCTGAGTCCATCGCTTTACTCGCGACTCAACTACGATCCGCAGAAGGACTTCGCGCCGGTAGGGCTGGCAGCCAATTTGCCCATCGTTCTCGTATCCAACCCCAACGCACCGGTGCGCACGGTCAAGGATGTGGTCTCTTCGCTGAAGGCCCGCCCCGGGGAGTTGAATTACGGCTCGGCCGGCAGCGGCAACATCACCCACCTTTCGATGCTGATGTTCGAGAACGCGGTCGGTGCCCATGGCACGCACGTTCCGTATCGTGGCGAGGCGCCTGCGCTAGCGGACCTGGTAAGCGGGCAGGTCCAGATCTACATGGGAACGTCGGGTGGCGTCGTTCCCCTGATTCGCGACAAACGCTTGCGGCCGCTGGCGGTTGGGAGCCTGACGCGCTTGCCCTGGTTGCCCCAAGTTCCGACGCTTAACGAAAGCGTGGCGGCTGGCCTGGAACTTGGGGCCTGGTCGGGCATCGTCGCACCGGCTGGTACGCCGCAAGACATTATCAAGCGCGTTTCCGCGGCACTCCATGGAACGCTGAATGATAAGACGGTCCAGGCACGCCTCAGCGAGCAGGGTGCGGAAGTCAGATATGCGCCGCCGGAGCAGTATGGTGCATTCCTGCGGTCGGAGCAGGCGCGCTGGGAAAGGCTCATCCGCCAGGCCAATATCAAACTCGATTGAAAATCAAATGAACGGGTTGGCACCGATGTGGTGTCTTCCCCTGAAGGAACGAGCGCAATGAAAGTACTGGTCGCAGTCAAGCGGGTGGTGGATTACAACGTCAAGGTCCGCGTCAAGGCGGACGGCAGCGGCGTCGATCTGGCCAACGTGAAGATGAGCATGAACCCCTTCGACGAAATCGCCGTGGAAGAGGCCGTGCGCCTGAAGGAAGCCGGCGTTGTCACCGAAGTGATCGCCGTCTCGTGTGGTGTCACGCAGTGCCAGGAAACCCTGCGCACCGCGATGGCCATCGGTGCCGACCGCGGCATCCTGGTGGAATCGAACGAAGACCTGCAACCGCTGGCCGTGGCCAAGCTGGTGAAGGCGCTGATCGACAAGGAACAGCCGCAACTGGTGATCCTGGGCAAGCAGGCCATCGACGACGACTCCAACCAGACCGGCCAGATGGTGGCCGCGCTGGCTGGCCTGCCGCAAGCCACGTTCGCCTCCAAGGTGGTGGTTGCCGACGGCAAGGCCTCGGTGACGCGTGAAGTCGATGGCGGCCTGGAAACGCTGTCGCTCAAGCTGCCGGCCGTGGTGACGACCGACCTGCGCCTGAACGAGCCGCGCTACGTCACGCTGCCGAACATCATGAAGGCCAAGAAGAAGCAGCTCGATATCGTCAAGCCGGAAGACCTCGGCGTCGACGTCAAGCCGCGCCTGTCGACCCTGAAGGTGGTCGAGCCTGCCAAGCGCAGCGCGGGTGTGATGGTGCCGGACGTCGCGACGCTGGTGCAGAAGCTGAAGAACGAAGCCAAGGTTATCTGAGCGCGGGGGAGAAATAACATGACTGCACTCGTCATTGCTGAACACGACAATCAATCCATCAAGGCCGCCACGCTGAACACCGTGACCGCCGCTGCCCAGTGCGGCGGCGACGTGCACGTGCTGGTGGCTGGTTCCAACGCCAAGGCCGCGGCTGACGCCGCCGCCAAGATCGCCGGCGTGACCAAGGTCCTGCTGGCCGACGCACCGTACTTCGGTGACGGCCTGGCCGAGAACGTGGCCGAGCAGGCGCTGGCCATCGCCAACGACTACTCGCACATCCTGGCTCCGGCCACCCCGTACGGCAAGAACATCCTGCCGCGCGTGGCTGCCAAGCTGGACGTGGCCCAGATCTCGGAAATCTCCAAGGTCGACGCCCCGGACACGTTCGAGCGCCCGATCTACGCCGGCAACGCCATTGCCACGGTCAAGTCGGAAGACAAGATCAAGGTCATCACCGTGCGCGGCACCGCCTTTGACGCCGCTGCCGCCGAAGGTGGCTCGGCCGCCGTTGAAACCCTGCCGGCCGTGGCCGACGCAGGCGTTTCGCAGTTTGTTTCGCGCGAAGTGGCCAAGAGCGACCGTCCGGAATTGACCGCCGCCAAGATCATCGTCTCGGGTGGCCGTGGCGTGGGTTCGGGTGAGAACTACACCAAGGTGCTGACGCCGCTGGCCGACAAGCTGGGCGCCGCACTGGGTGCCTCGCGCGCCGCCGTGGACGCCGGCTTCGTGCCGAACGACTACCAGGTCGGCCAGACCGGCAAGATCGTCGCGCCGCAGCTGTACATCGCCGTCGGTATCTCCGGCGCGATCCAGCACCTGGCCGGCATGAAGGACTCCAAGGTGATCGTCGCGATCAACAAGGATGCCGAAGCGCCGATCTTCTCCGTGGCTGACTACGGCCTGGTGGGCGACCTGAACACCGTGGTGCCGGAGTTGGCCGCGGCACTGGGCTGATGCCCTTGGCAAACAGGAGAACGTGATGAACGTGTCGGAAATGCAGGTAATCGTTGACCGCTCGCCGCTCAACCGCTGGCTTGGCATGGCGGTGCAGGCGGTTGGCGAGGACTCGGTCAGCCTGACAGTGAAATGGCGTGATGAACTGGTCTCAAGCCCGGAACGCCAATCCACGCATGGCGGCATTCTTGCCACCCTGATCGACGGCGCTGGTGACTACGCCGTGGCGGCCAGGATCGGCCATGCCGTGCCCACCCTCAACCTGCACGTTGACTATCATCGCGTCGCAACACCCGGCGACTTGCGTGTGGACGCGAATATCGTGCATCAGGGTGGCACTGTGGCAACTGCGGAGGCCCGTGTGTATGACACGTCGGGCCGCATGGTGGCGAGCGGCCGTGCGCTGTACTTTGTCGGTGCCAGGCCAAAAGCATGAATGTGAAAGGTGCGATCAAGGTGGAGTGAGGAGATTCCGGATTGCGCCCGGAAACAAGCCGCGAACACCTTGGCATGAGGGCAATGGCATTGACACGGGCTCACGCCGGATAAGCATGGTTTCGAGCCCAACAGAACGGAGACTGACGTGGGGCCACTGAAAGGAATCAAGATCGTCGAACTGGCCGGCATTGGCCCGGGACCGATGGCAGCCATGACACTGGCCGACCTTGGTGCGACCGTATTGCGTATCGAGCGGCGTGAACCGAGCGGGCTTGGGGTGAAGCGCCCCCTGCAATTTGACCTGTTGCTGCGCAACCGCCAGGTGATCGCGCTGGATCTGAAGCAGGCGGAAGCCAGGGAACTCGCGCTGCGCCTGATCGAGGAAGCGGACGGCCTGATCGAAGGCTTTCGCCCTGGCGTGGCCGAGCGAATGGGGCTGGGTCCTGAAGCCTGCCTCGAGCGAAATCCCCGCCTTGTCTATGGCCGCATGACGGGGTGGGGGCAGGAAGGCCAACTGGCACAGGCGGCAGGCCATGACCTCAACTATGTAGCGCTGACCGGCGTGCTTGACCGGATTGGCCGCGAGGGAGAGCCTCCCACGCCGCCACTGAATCTGGTTGGCGACTTTGGTGGCGGTGGCCTCTATCTTGCGCTTGGCATGCTGGCGGGAATCATTGAAGCGCGGCAATCGGGCCAGGGCCAGGTGGTGGACGCTGCTATCGTGGACGGCACCGCGGCGCTGGCCACGTCGATGATCGGCATGCATGCGGCCGGGATGCTTGGCAGCCGTGGCACGAACCTGCTGGACTCGGGCGCCTACTTTTATGACGTATATGAGTGCGCCGACGGCAAATGGGTGTCCGTCGCGCCCATCGAGGGAAAGTTCCACGACGAACTGCTTGCCCGGCTCGGGCTGGATCCGTCCGAACTGGCGGTGCAGGACGACCGCGCGGGCTGGCCGCACAACAGATCGGTCATTGCCGAGCGCTTTCGCAGCAAGACGCGGGACGAGTGGTGCTCGCTCCTGGAGGGCTCGGATGCGTGCTTCGCCCCGGTACTGACGTTCGACGAGGCGCCAGATCATCCGCATCTGAAGGCCCGCGGCACGTTTGTCGAAGTCGAAGGGGTGGTGCAGCCGGCTCCCGCGCCGCGATTCTCGCGTAGTCGGGCGGAGTTGCCACGCCCTCCGACCGCGCCAAGCAGGGAAGGCGGGATCGAGGTATTGCGTGCGTGGCTTGGCGACGTGGCGGCCGACCAATGGGGTCAGCTGTGCGGAGGCGGCGCATGAAGACTGACGCCATGGCCGGTTGCGCAAACCAGGCGAGCGCCAGTGCCAACGCGGCGGCGGCAGTCCCGGCATCCTTCAGGGCCTATCAGATCAGCCGCGGGGATCGGGTCCGTGGGGCAATCACGGATGTGTCGCTCGATACGCTAACGCCTGGGGAAGTGGTGGTGCGATCAGCCTATGCCGGACTGAACTACAAAGACGCGCTGGCCACCACGGACCAGGGGAATGTAATCCGGCATTTCCCTCGCATCGGAGGCAGCGATGTCTCAGGGGTAGTGGTGGCGTCTGACGACGTCCGGTTCCGTCCCGGCGATGCCGTGATGGCGTATGCGCGTGGGCTTGGAGTAGACGAAGACGGCGGCTTCTCCCAGTATGTGCGACTGCGTGCCGAACACACCCTGCCGCTCCCGTATGGCCTGGATTTGCTGGAGGCGGCGGCGCTCGGGGTGGCAGGGTACACGGCAGCCATTGCCGTGCATCTGTTGCTGGAGAACGGATTGGAGCCCGCCGCAGGCGACGTGCTGGTCAATGGTGCCACCGGTGGCGTCGGGAGCATGGCCGTGGAGATGCTGAGCGGCCTCGGCTTTCGCGTCTCGGCCATGTCCAGCAAGGCCGATGAGGACGACATGCTTCTGCGCCTTGGCGCCGTCGAGGTGATCCGCAGCAGCAGTATCGAAAACAGCGGCCGGCCACTGGAACGTTCGCGCTGGATTGGCGCAATTGACAACGTCGGCGGTGCCCAGCTTGCTTGGCTGACGCGCACGCTTCGGCCCCGCGGTGTCATTGCCAGCGTGGGCAATGCCGGCGGAAGCGAACTGGCTACTTCAGTGCTGCCGTTCATCCTGCGCGGCATTCGCTTGCTTGGCGTCAACGTCAGCTACTACGGCGAGTTGGAAGCGATGCTGTGGCAGCGCCTCGCCACAGACCTGAAGCCTGCTCGATTGCGGCACAACACGAAGATCATCGCGCTTGACCAGCTACCGGACCGAATCCAGCAGATGCTGGCCGGTCAAAGCACCGGGCGGACGGTTGTTGCGTTCTAGCTGCGTCACGGCAACGCCGTTACCCGCTCACTCCTATCCGAATGAATCCTATGCTCGTGAATGTCGCCTATGTGGACGGCGTGGCCGTCTTGACGCTGAATCGGCCCGAAGCGCTGAATGCCATCAGCTTTGCCTTGCTGGACGACCTCGACCAGGCACTGGACGAGATCGAGGCTTCGGATGCAAAGGGCGTCATCGTGGTCGGTGCTGGCAATAAGGCGTTCTGTGCCGGTGCCGACATCAAAGAACTGAATGGCCGCTCGCCGGCAGAACAGAAGCGGGACACGCTTCGCGGACAGGCGACTATCTCCCGGCTGGGGCGGTTACGGAGTCCATCCGTTGCCGTTATCCAGGGCTACACCTTCGGTGGCGGTCTGGAGATTGCCCTGGCCTGTACGTTCCGACTTGCTGCCCCGACTGCGAAACTGGGTCTGCCAGAAGTCAAGCTTGGGTTGATTCCGGGCTATGGCGGTACGCAGCGTCTGCCGCGCCTGATCGGGGAGGCCAGGGCACTTGAGCTGATGCTGTCCGGAGGGGTGATGGAGGCCAGCGAAGCGCTGGCTTGCGGCCTGGTGTCCCGGGTGATTGACAGTGGGAAGCTTGTCGCTGCTGCACAGGAGTTCCTGTCGCCGCTCACGCAATACAGCAAGACGGCCTCCCGCCTGATCCGCGAGTCGGTTGCGCGCGGCTTGTCGGTCGGACTGGAAGAAGGGCTACGCATCGAAGCCGACCTGATTACGCTTGCATTCCAAAGTGCAGATGCCAACGAAGGTATGCAGGCATTCATCGAGAAGCGAAAAGCCGAATTCAAGGACAGATAGTTGAAGTGCGAAACCCTGACCGACCCATCTGATACTTCAGGTCGTCGGAATATTTCAGGTTCCCAGGTGTCCCGGTTCTCCTGCGCTATCCGATTCATTTCAAGGAGCCAGTACAGTGAAGAAGGTTGACGTCCAACGTAGGCAGTTTCTCGGCGTTGCGGCTGCCTACACGGCGGTAGTTGCATGTGGAAGCGCTGCTTCAGCGGCTGGCTTTCCGACCCGCCCGGCGACAGTTGTCCTGCCGTATGCGGCAGGTGGCGCTACGGATTCCCTGTTGCGATCCATGCAACCTTCGCTCAGTGAAACTCTCGGACAGGCTGTCGTGATCGAGAACAAGCCTGGTGCATCGGGCTTGCTAGGGGCAATCCAGATGATGAAGGTGCCGCCGGATGGCTATAGCCTGAGCCTCATTCCTGAGGCCGCTTTTCGAATTCCACAGTTGCAGAAGACTGCCTTTGATCCGCTCAAGGACTTCACTTACATCATTCGACTGGCTGGTTATGCGTTTGGCCTCGCGGTGCGTGCCGATGCGCCTTGGAGAACATGGAATGAGCTGGTTGCTGACGCAAAAAGGAATCTGGGAAAGATCAGCTTCGGCTCTGCAGGCCCCAACAGCACGATGCATTTCACCATGGAAGAGATCATGGAGAAAGCTGGCATCCGGCTGAACCACATTCCGTATAAGGGTGAAGCCGATGTGGTGAATGCCCTGCTCGGGGGGGCATGTAGACATCGCTATCGCAAGTGGGCCATTGACACCGCATACCGCATCGGGTCGTTTGCGGGTGCTGATGACCTGGACCCCGAGCGCTATCAGTCGGTATCCGAATGTGCCCACGCTGCGAGACGCGGGTTACGACATGGTTTCGATGGCGCCATTTGGGCTGGTTGGCCACAAGGGCATGAATCCTGCGACGGTAAAGGTACTGCATAATGCTTTCCGGAAAGCTCTGGATGGGCCGGAAGGCTCGACAGCGCTGCGGCGGGTCGAACTCGAGAATGCCTACCTGAACAGTAACGCCTACGGGGCATATGCCCGCGACGAGTTTGAGCGTCAGCGGATCTTGATCAAGCGTCTGGAATCGCGCGCTTCCAACTAAAGTCGGAATGATAAAATGAAAACACGTGTCACCGAGAAACTAGGGAATCGCTGATCAATGAGGTTTGCGCTTGATGTTGCACAAGCCAAGGACTTCAGCTTTCGCAATGCGGGAGAGATAGGACGATTCAAGCCGTCTTTCTCGCGTTTCGCACCTTTCTTGGCCGCGCTTTGCGCGCTCAGGACGGATTGCTCCCCTCTGAGGCCAACAACAGCCTCCTGGCGAACACCAGATTCGCCAAACCAAACAGGCTGAACAACTGCGCCGTGTTCTTGACCAGGCCCTTGTAGCGAACCTTGCGATGACCAAACAGATTCTTGATGACGTGGAACGGATGCTCGACCCGCGCCCGAATCTGGGCCTTGGCCCGCTCGACGGCGATCAGCAAGTCCTTGATCGCTCCGTCGCGCATCGCCTTGATCTTGCCGCGCTTGACGGCCACCTGCCACTTCACGGTCTTGCCTTGCAGTTCCTCGCGCTTGTCCACGCCCGTGTAGCCTGCGTCGCCAAACGCATGGTCTTCGTGGCCATGCAGCAAGGCGTGTGCCTGCGACACGTCGGACTTGTTGGCCGCTGTGCCCACCACGCTATGTACCAGCCCAGAGGCTGCATCCACACCGACATGGGCTTTCATCCCAAAGTGCCAAGCATTGCCTTTCTTTGCCTGGTGCATCTCCGGGTCGCGGCTCTTCTTTTTGTTCTTGGTCGACGGTGGCGCCTCGATGAGGGTGGCATCCACAATCGTGCCTTCCTTCATCATCAGTCCCCGCTCGCACAGCATGATGCCGATCTCGTCGAACAGCTTTCGCGTCAGTTCATGCTCGACGAGCAGGCGGCGAAACTTCAGCAGCGTGGTCGCGTCTGGCACCGCCTCGATTGCCAGGTCGATCCCGGCAAACGCCCGCATCGCCATGCTGTCGTACAGCGCGTCTTCCAGTGCCTCGTCCGACAGCCCGTACCACTGCTGGAGGAAGTAAATGCGCAGCATCCGCTCAAGGCCGATCGGCGGCCGGCCACGTTTGCCCTTGGGGGTAGTACGGCTCGACCGCCGCAATCAGGCGCGCCCACGGCACCACGCTTTCCATCTCCGTCAGGAAGCGCTGGCGGCGCGTCACACGCTTCTTGCCGTGGCTTTCCGCTTCCGCAAAACTGATCTGTCGCTTCATCACAAGACCTGAATCATGGACACGCTTATGACAACGCGCCCACCCAATGCCTCGATGACTCGCGCACTGATTTAATCAGCGATCCCCTAGGAATCAAGTACCCTATTCTTCAAGGCGGAATGCAATGGGTGGGCAAAGCGGAACTGGCGTCGGCTGTTTCAAATGCCGGCGGTCTGGGGATCCTGACGGCGCTGACTCAGCCGACGCCGGACGATCTCCTGCGGGAGATCACGCGCACGCGCACCATGACTGACCGGCCATTTGGCGTCAACCTGACCATCCTTCCTACGATCAACCCTCCGCCGTATGCAGACTATCTCCAGGCAATCATCGATGGGGGGATCAAGGTAGTCGAGACGGCAGGAAATAGCCCTGTAGAATTCATCGGTCGGATGAAGGAGAAGGGCATCACGATCGTCCACAAATGCACCGCTGTGCGCCATGCGCTGTCAGGAACGCAATGGCGTCGATATTGTCAGCATTGATGGCTTCGAGTGTGCCGGCCACCCGGGCGAAGATGACATACCCGGAATGATCCTGATTCCGCTGGCGGTGCGCGCCCTCACAATTCCGGTGATTGCCTCGGGCGGCATTGCCGATGGGCGAGGCATGGCCGCGGCGCTGGCGCTCGGTGCGGAAGGGGTGAATATGGGCACCCGCTTCCAGGCGACGAAAGAGTCGCCAGTGCATGCGAACATCAAGCAGGCGCTGGTGGAAGCGACCGAACGCGACACTCGGCTGATGTTTCGATCTATGCGCAACACCTCTCGTGTCCTGCGCAACGCCGTATCCGAGGAAGTCGTTGCAATGGAGCGTCGGGCCGGCGGGTGCGAGTTCTCGGAAATTCGGCATCTGGTGGCTGGCGCGCGCGGGCGTGAGGCCCTGGCTTCCGGCAATGTGGAGGGTGGGGCGATCTCGACTGGATTAGTCGTGGGCCTGATCGATGATATACCCGGTTGCGCGGAACTGATTCATCGGATGGTGGAAGAGTGCCGCGCTCATCTGGCACGCGCCAGCTCGGCATTTGCAGCAGCATAGAGTGAACGCAATGCAAGCTAACAGAATTCATGAGCTGTTCGATCTGCGTTTCCGAACCGTCCCGGACCAGGTCTTTCTTCATACATTGGATGGTCCGCTGACCTTTGCAGACCTTGCGCGTTGGGTCAATCAATTGGAGCAAGAGCTTCGAATGCTGGACGTGCGCCCAGGCGACCGGGTGTTCGCGTTGGCCGAGAATTGTCCCGAGCATGTTGCATTGATCCTAGCCTGCAGCAGGGTGAGTGCCTGGGCCTGTAGCGTCAACGCGCGGATGGCTGCGGGGGAGATCGATGTCTTCGCAAAGAAGGCTGACGCCCGCGTCGCATACTTTACGAGCGGTATCTCAGGTGTCGCGGCTGAGCATGGGCGAAGATATGGTGCCCGGCCGTCAGTTGTAGGCGGATTGTTGCGTAGCCCAGTGCGTCAGGAGGCGCTATCCGAGCCGTCACCGCTGGCAGAAGAGGTGGCCGCTGTCATCTTCACCTCAGGGACGACCGGTACACCCAAGGGCGTTCAGGTGACCCATGCGGGTCTCCTCCACTACGCGAAGGTAGCAACAGACTGCCGACATATGAAGCCGCAAGATCGTTCGCATGCCTATCTGCCGATGACTCATATCTTTGGCCTGGGGGCCATGTTGGTGGCATCGCTTTATGCAGGCAGCAGCCTGGTCATGCGCAGCCGATTCGATCCCGAGGATGTGTTCGATGCCCTGGCGCACCACGGCATTTCGATCCTGCAGGGGCCACCCGCGATGTTCAGTCGGTTGATGTCGTGGCTGGGCGAGCAACGGGTCGAGCATCCCGCTTGTCCGACATTGCGATACATCTATTCCGGGGCCGCTCCGCTGGACCTGACACTAAAGCGCGCCATCGAGAAGCGTTTCGGGCAGCCCGTCTATCACGGATATGGCATGTCCGAGTACGCCGGCGGGGCGACCATGGTGCGGGATGGGCAGTCTCGCGACGATAGTTCCGCGGGCTACCTCCTTGAGGGGGCGGAGCTGCGGCTGGTCGGCCTGGATGGGAATGAGGTTGCGCAAGGTAAGCGAGGGGAGATCTGGCTAAGAGGGGTGGGCCTGATGCCAGGTTACTTCCGTGATGCACAGGCGACAGCCGAGGCCATGCGGCCAGGTGGCTGGTACGCCAGCGGTGACATCGGGACGCAAGCGCCCGACGGTGCATTGTTCGTGGTTGGCAGGCTCAAGGAGATGATTATCCGCTCCGGTTTCAATGTTTATCCGGGAGAAATCGAGGCGGTGATGCTTCGACATCCTGCTATTCGCAATGCAGCCGTTATTGGTCACAGGGAAGCCGATGGCAATGAGCAGATATTGGCCTTCGTTGAGACAGAAGGTGATTTGCCGCTGGAAATGCCGTCCTTCGAACGCTATCTGAGGGACAATCTTGCGCCATATAAGTACCCGGAACGCATCGTGAAGGAGGATGCCTTGCCCATGACATCGAGCGGCAAAGTACTTAAGCGTGCCTTGTTGGAAATGTCCGAGATGTTGAAGCAGGGCGGCCTCAAATCTGAAGTGCAACACCTTGCCATTCGGTAAGGTGTGGTGAATGACAAGAACGAAGTACCAACAACTCAACCCGAAGAACGCATGCGCATCGAGATTTGGAAGGCAGAAGATGTCAGCCTGCGAGCCATGGCTCGCAGGCTTGGCCGCGCGCCTTCGACACTGGTGCGTGAGCTTCGCCGCAATACCACCGCCCGTGGCGGCTATGACGCAATGAACGCGCAAACTTGCCGTACGCAACGCCACAAGGCCAGCCGTCCAGCAGCTAAGCTGGCTCCTGATAGCGTGCTGTGGGGCGTGGTGCGCCACTTCCTTGACCAGAAGTGGTCGCCCCAGGAAATCTCCGCTACGCTCAAGCGCGCCTTTCCTGACGAGCCCGACCGCAACGTGTCCCACGAGACCATCTACAACGCCATCTACGCCTATCCGCGAGGTGAACTGCGCCGCCAGCTTATCGCCTGCCTGCGCCAAGGCCGCGTCAAGCGCCTCCCGCGCTCACGTGGCACTGACCGACGCGGCCAGATTCCCGAGATGGTCAGCATCCATGTGCGCCCGCCCGAGGTCAACGACCGGCTGATGCCCGGGCACTGGGAGGGTGATCTCATCAAGGGCGCGGGCAACCAATCGGCCGTGAGCGTGCTAGTAGAGCGCATGAGCCGTGCTGTACTGCTGGTCAAGATGCCCGACGCTACTGCTGCTTCGGCCTTGGCGGGCTTCACCGCCAAGCTGCAATCCATGGTCGCGCCGCTGCGCCAGACGCTGACCTACGACCAGGGCCGTGAGATGGCTCGGCACGCCGAACTCAGCGCTGCCACCGGGGTGCGCGTGTACTTCTGCGACCCGCACAGCCCTTGGCAGCGCGGCTCCTGCGAGAACACCAACGGTCTGCTGCGCCAGTACTTGCCCAAGGGCACCGACCTGTCCGTCCACTCTCAGGAGGAGCTTGATGCCATCGCCGACAGTCTCAACACCCGGCCTCGCAAAACCCTTAACTGGCACAACCCATTGCAAGCCCTCGCTCAGGTTCTGGCTAATCCCTCAGACCAGCTGCCTGTTCAATAATTTGCAGGGTGTTGCACTTCGCACTTGAAACCGCCCATTGAAAACTCGCCAAACTTCCGCAAAATTCGTCCATGTCCACTGCTGCCCCAGATTCCGCATCCCCGACTATCCGTTCTAAGGCCATGCGCCCCGCCGCCAGCAT
The DNA here is from genome assembly GCF_059278825.1 of Cupriavidus sp. MEYA8. Lineage (NCBI taxonomy): Bacteria > Pseudomonadati > Pseudomonadota > Betaproteobacteria > Burkholderiales > Burkholderiaceae > Cupriavidus > Cupriavidus sp. MEYA8. Next base: position 479,463 of record NZ_JCAEMD010000003.1, on the reverse strand, counting down.
GCTCATACTGCGCGACGGGCCGCAAGGCATGGAAGTGCTGATGATGCGCCGCTCACAACGCGACGACGACCGCAGTGCCGGTGCCTTCGTGTTCCCCGGCGGCACGCTCGATCCGCAGGATGCTGCACTGCGCACGTTATGCGTCGGTCTTGAGGACAAGGCGGCCAGCGCGCGGCTCAATGTCGCCTCGAACGGGCTCGATTACTACCTTTGCGCGGTACGCGAAGCGTTCGAGGAGGTCAGCCTGCTGTTTGCCTACGATGAGCACGGTCAACTCGTGCAGCTCGATAGCCTCGCGGAAGGCATCCGCCGGCAACTGCGGGAGGCGGCCGGCTATGGTGGCAAGGGGCTGGCGCATGTCTGCGAGATGCTGGGCCTGCGGCTTGCCGTGGACAGGCTTGCGTACAGCGCCTACTGGGTCACGCCGCCGGGCCTGCCCAAGCGCTTTGACACTCGTTTCTTCATGGCGCTGCTGCCGGCCAGGCAGACTGCGGTACACGATGGCGTGGAAGCTGTGAAGCACTGCTGGGTGCGCCCGGCCGATGCCCTTGATCCCGCCAGCAACATCACGCTGGTCAATGCCACGCGCAAGATCTTGCAATCGATCGCACATTTCGAGAGCGCGCAGGCCTGCTTCAACTTCGCTCAGCAGCAGCGCAACATAGCACCGGTCATGCCACGACTGGCCGGAGGCACGAAGGGTCAGCGCCCGGTGATGCCGGGAGAAGCGTCCTATGCGGAAATAGCGCGCATCGATCCCGATGGCGCCGGCCATGCACGCTACTCGCTGGAGCCAGGTCGTGCGGTCAAGTTGTCCGAACGCGTCTGGCGCGTGACGGCCAACAACGGCAACGTCATGACCGGGCCGGGCACCAACACCTACTTCGTGGCAGGCGCTGACAACAACTGGGCCGTGATCGATCCGGGCCCTGATGATGCGGCGCACTTCGAAGCCGTCCTGGCTGCCGCGCCGGACCCCGTCAAATGGATCTTCGTGACGCACACGCATCTTGACCATTCGCCCGGTTCGGTACGCCTGCGCGCCGCCACGGGCGCGCCCGTATTCGGGCGCGTGACAGCCATGACCGACCGCCAGGACCAGACCTTCGCCCCCGACCATATGCCGCAACACGGTGACGTTTTCGTCCTCGGACCGCATACAACGCTGCGCGTGATCCACACCCCGGGGCACGCGTCGAACCACCTATGCTACCTGCTCGAAGAAGAAAAGACCCTCTTCGCGGGTGACCACGTGATGCAGGGCTCGACCGTCGTCATCAATCCGCCCGACGGCGACATGCGCGCCTATCTGGCATCGCTGCGGGCTCTGCTGGACGAGGACATCGAGTGGATCGCGCCAGGTCACGGGTTCCTGATGAGCCAGCCCCATGACGCGATCCGCTTGCTGATCCAGCATAGACAGCAGCGCGAAGCCAAGGTTCTGAACGCACTGCGAGCGTTGGCCCCGGTGGATCTTGCCACGTTGCTGGCTAGCGTCTACGACGACGTGCCGCCGGGCAAACATCCCATCGCCCAGCGCTCGCTGCTTGCGCATCTGCGCAAGCTGGAGGCCGATGGCGTGGCGCGTGAGGCTGATGACGTCTGGCAGTTGCTGTAGTTGAGAAGGATCCGCAAGAATCTTTTGGGGCTAAACTGCGCTCTAGCTCTTCTCGTCGCAGCACAGCACCAACGCGTGTTCGGGTGGTGACATGTACAGGCCCACGATGTCTTTAAGCTTCTCGACGAACTTCGGATCGCGCGAGACCCATGAAGCCGCGCACGATGTGCGGCTTCAACCCGTGGGCGTGCCAATGGCGCATGACGGTGCTGGCGCTCACACCCAACTCGGCGGCCATCTTGCGCGTGCTCCAGTGCGTGGCCGCCACAGGCTTGGCTTGAGTTGTCAGCTCGCGCACGGGCGACATCACCATCGCCGGCAGCGGCATCGCCGCCGAGGGCGACGTGGCAGGGATAACGCGCGCCGGGATCAATAAATCCCAACAGGCGACAGATCGGAGGGTTACGGTCTTTTTGGCGAGAAATTCACGAATGCCGGCCGACCCTCTATATCGAGGAACGAATCCCCCAAGGCTGTCGCTTTCCTGAACTGATCTGGCAAGAACTCAAGCAGCGAGGCTATACGGGCAGTCGCGCCTCCGTGCAGAGTCGCGTGGTCCGCCTTTTCCGTAGGGCAAGGCACCGCTTGTCCAGGTACCCCTGCGCACGATGCCGTGCCCGTCAACGACCTGGAGGCGGAGTTGGGCGCGGCGCAGCGTCGGGCCGAACGGGCCGAGGCAGAAGCGGCGCCGGCGCGCCAGCTGCTGGCAGAATTGCGAATGGGGCCACCTGAGCGAGATGGTCGTGGCGGGCGGCGGCGCAAGGCCGGCGGCCCGGCGCCGACCGACAAGGAGGCGCCAGGCGAAAAGCTGGACGGACAGCAGGACGAGAATCAGGGCGCGCCAGCCGCCGCCTTGAACCCGGAAGACGGCAGCGACAGCAGTGGCGACAGCAATGACTGCAAAAACTGAGCGGGCGGCGGCGTTCCGCTGGATCCAGACGGAGATGGCCGACTACGGGCTGACCATGGAGGGGTTGGAAGCGGCGGGGTGCTTCGATCCGCCGCCCTCTCCGCCCCCGTCGCCACCCGCATCAGCGCCACCGCCACCGCCCGTGGTCTGCTACCGCAACGCCGCGGGACAAAGTTGGGACGGGCAGGGCGAGATGCCCGACTGGCTGCGGCGGGCGGTCAATGCGGGGCAGTCGGTGGAGTTTTTCCTGGTCGAATAGAAAGTCGATCTGATTGCTGCAGAGCGGGGTCAAAATTGAGCGTCGTATCCGCTTCAGCAAATGGGACGTCATCTCGAAACCCTACTTGATCACGCCGTATCGTCGCCCAAGCGCCACTGCCTGTGTCCGACTACGCGTCGCCAGCTTGGCGTTTATGTTGTGCAGATGCGTCGAGATCGTGTTCACGGAAACGTATAGCTTCTCCGCCAGTGCTTTATTCGAGTAGCCCTCCGCCACCAAGTTAAGGAGCTGAATTTCTTTCGGCGTGAGTGCCTCGGCTGGACCGGCTGTCGCTTGGTCCTGCATGAGATATAGAGCCTCGCTTTGGACGAGGGAACCGAAAGAGGCCATGAGGGATTGCAGATAGTCTGCAAACATCGGATCGACGTGCGCGGGGGTGGCGGCGAGCACCTCCTTCACCAAACATAGGGCGATCGCGCCTTCATCAACAAATACGCTGGCGGCACCCTCAGTAAACCCCGCTCTTAGCACAGGGATGCAAGCCGCGACCGCACCATCCTTGTCCCCCTCCAGGAAGCTGCCCATCGCGAGGAGTAGCTCCAACTTCAATCGGCGACGCTCCAACCCGTGTGAACGGGCATTACCTAAGAGCCCCTCAAGCTGCGCCCTGGCCTTTTTGCGAACGCCACAAGACAGCTCCCATCGCGCTTGGCCAATCTGGAGATCATCCCAATCGTGCGCAAGATGACAGCGCATGCTAATGTCATGCAGCGCTGGCGATTCAGCGGCACGAACCAACTCGTCTTGCGCAGCCGCGCAATGCCCTTGGCGCAGGAGTATCCGAGAACGCTCCAGGCGGGCGGCGACCTCAAACCTTGGCAAAGCGCGCTCCTGACCCAAGTACTCAAGCCGCAACAGGCTGTCAAGGGCCTGATCCACGTTTCCGCGGCGAAACTCGATTCGCGACAGCAACAAGTATCCCAGAATCGTATGATCCGAAAGCCAGGCCTCTTGCGCCAGGGGCAAGTAGACGAGCAGCAACTGCCGGGCGTGCTCGATATCCCCGCACTCATAGACGGACACCGCATAAAGCATCCCGGCCCAAGCATTGCCATGAAGCGCACGATCACTCGCGGCCTGTGAAGTTTGCAGGGCCAGGCGAAAGCGGGCCCGCGCTTGCCTCAACCGGCCGCCCAACAAATCCGTGATGCCTTCTACACACTCGGCGTACATGCGATGAAAACTGCTGCGCTCCATAGGCAGCCGCTGCCGCGCTCTGTCCAGCATGCGTCTTGACTCATCAAACAGTCCGAGCACCGTTGCGGCGGAGGCGACTACAGTTACTAATGATGAGTCAGCAAAAGGCGAGGGACTGGGCAGCGCGGTCAACGCTTTTCGTCCAGCCGTGTACGCTTCTTCCCAACGATCCATCTGGTTAAGCAATGTGACCCGCAACGCGGCCAAATGCGCACCCGCCTCGGCATCTTCGGCAACTTCGGGGCCAAGCGAGTCTAGCTGTGACTTTGCCGCCCGAGGGCCACGCGTATAGTCAATCGCCCAAGCCTTAATGACTTGCAAGAGAGGTGAGTCATTGAGCGCCGCGGCAGGCAAGAGGTCGAACCAACGGGTCAGCAACCCGAATCGTCCTTTCGTTAGCAACGACGTGGCATGTTCCTGCATGAGAGCGGTGGCTTCCACGAATTGCCCCCCTAGCAGCAAGTGTTCAATCGCCCGTACTTGCCGGCCCTGGATTCGATAGGCGTCCGCCGCTGCTTTGTGCAACCTCGGAAGCTCGCCGCCGGCCACGCGCTGAAGCTCGGAACGAAGAAAATCCGCAAAGAGGCTGTGATATCTCCACGTACCGCTCTGGCCCTCAACTGGCGCGAGGAAGACATGCGCAGCGGAGAGTTCGTTGAGCATGCTGCTGGAGTCCGCGTCAGGGACAAGCGCCTGACACAGGTCAACCGACACCTCGGTGAGGATCGAAGTCCGGAGAAGGAAAACTTGTCGTTCCTTGGGTTGCTTGGCGAGAACTTCCTCTGCCAGATATGCGGCTAGCCCGGTCTCAGGGCCCGAGAAACTAAGAATGACATCGCGCTGCCTGGCATTTCGGTCTAGCGTAAGGGCTGTTAGCCAGAGCGCAGCAGCCCAGCCTTCTGTTTTCGAATGCAGAAGGGAGAGATCGAGATCCGACAGCGCTTGTTGACTTCGCTGAGAGAAGAATCTTCGAGTTTCATCGAGAGTGAAACGCAAATCTCTCGTGTCGAGCTCGCGTAGCTGTCCCGTCGCACGCAACCGCCCCAGGCGCAGGCACTGTGTTACGCGGGTGCCAATGACAAATTTCCCGCCACGAGGGAGGCGATCGACTAGCTGTTCGATCAGTGACAACACCGCCTCTGAGCGAATCGTCTCGAATTCGTCGATGAACACGACGAAGGGGAAATCGATAGTGGAGAGCCGATCGACCACGTTCTCCGATTGACTTACCGCATACGTCGAATGTTCAGAGTCTTCTGGCTCGGGCTCCAACTGATCCAAAGCCGCATGGATGCTTGTGACAAACCTGGCAATGTCATTGTCGGCGGCATCGACGTTTAGCCAAGCAGTCGCAATACTTTTCTCTATCAGACGACGACGCGCCTGCGCCATCAACGTCGACTTGCCAAACCCCGCCGGCGCCTCTAGCAGCACCAACCGAACGGCTCCCGACTGAAGAATCGATTCAATGGCAAGTTCGCGCAATACATGGCGCGCATCCGCCGCGGGAGGGCTGAGCTTGACACTTGGCAAACTTGAAGACGCTGCTGAATCCAGATAGGTGCTCACGAGAATTTGACTTGAAGCGTGCCGCCGTAGCCGGATAGGAGTTCGGCCAGTTCAGCGTCGATAGTTTCGCGGGTCCGCCGCGCTTGCCGCGGAAGTCCAACATATTGCCACGATCGGGGTTGCCTTGCGGAGAGGTCTGGGGCCAGTGAGGCCAAGCAGAAGCCCCCGCACATGTCATTGATGTCGTGGCGTAGCGCTTAAGCCACCAATTCCCCGCGGCCTGAATGCAAAATGTGCGCAGATCGCGGCAACCTGGTCCAAGTGGGGCTTCTATCGGCGGCCGAAGGCTTCAGTCGGCCAGCATGAGGCGCTTTCCGGGACAGCTGGCGCTCGGCCCGGCAGCGAGCCTCCGCCCGCAGAAATCATGAATTCTTGTGATAGGCATCCCCAGGGCATCCCGGCACACTTGCTGGCAGCAATAGGGATAGACGTTGCCGAACATGACGTCTTCGCCGTCGGAAAAGCCAACTCTCCAGACCATCGTACGCGGGGAAATCATGTCGATTTCAGGGGATGAGTTTCGAGCGCGCGTTGCTCGCTGCCCAAGACGATCGAGTTTTTCGAGTCCCTGCCTCGTGAAGTAACCGGAAAGATCAGAAAGCGCGCGCTTCGAAACCCTTACTTGGGGGAAAGCGGGGCGCCGCATCTGGCAAACAGCCTGGCACATTTGCACATCGAAGGAGGCAAAGGAAATGGATTTGGGTATTCAAGGAAAAGTCGCATTGATCACGGGCTCAGCAAGAGGCCTGGGCTTTGCATCCGCACTGACGTTGGCGAAGGACGGGGTGCGCATCGTCATCAATGACCTGAAGCAAGAGGCAGTGGACCAGGCGGTTGGACGACTGAAAGAGGCCGGGCATGAGGCGATTGGCTTCGCGGCAGATGTGTGCAGTCGCGACGATATCAATGCCATGGTAGAGGCCGCCACGCGAATCTTTGGCGGTATCGACATCCTGGTGAATAACGCTGGCTTCACGCGAGACAAGTATCTGACCAAAATGTCGGAAGAGGAGTGGGATTCCGTCGTCTCCACCATTCTAAAAGGCTCGTTCCATTGCACGCGCGCAGTATTGCCTCACATGATGGACCGCAAGTGGGGGCGGATCGTTAACATCTCTTCGCGGGCGCATCTTGGGAACCCGGGGCAGACCAACTACTCATCCGCCAAGGCGGGGCTCATCGGCATGACTCGCTCACTGGCCTATGAGCTTGGGAAGTTCAACATCACGGCGAACGCAGTGGCCCCCGGCCTGGTCGCAACGGAGCTGGTGCGCGGTCTCGAAACTTACGAGAAGCTTCGTACCAATGCGCTGACCCGTCAGCCGATCCAGCGGATGGGGGAAGAAGACGATATCGCCGATGCGGTCGCGTTTCTGGCATCCGAGCGTGCTGGATTTATCACCGGCGAAACGGTTCACGTCACGGGCGGTCGATACTCGACTTGATGAATCACGGACCAGCCAACGCGTCGGGCGAGTTTCGAAGCCAGACAGGAGTGAGTGGCCGATTAGTATAAGGAGACACAATGATCGCATCGAGTTCACGTATGGCTTTGGTGGCCGCTCTGTTGGGATGCGGTTTCATGCAGCCAGCAGCAGCAGAGGAGTATCCCGCAAAGCCTATTCGACTAGTGGTTCCGTATCCCGCAGGGGGAATCACTGATGCCCTTGCAAGATCGTACGCCAAGGCGATTTCGGACGAATTGAGGCAGGCTGTTGTTGTAGAGAATAAGGGCGGGGCAGGGGGTAACCTCGGCATGGATACTGTCGCGAAATCGAAAGCGGACGGCTATACGCTGGGCTTCGGAACAATTGGTCCGCTGGCAATCAACGCCAGCCTTTTCAAGAAGCTTCCGTACGACCCCAAAAGGGACTTTCAACCGATCGCGCTACTCGCCTCGACGCCAAACATCATTGCCGCGAATCCGGCCAGCCCCTACACAACCTTGCAGGATGTGATTCGTGCCGCCAAGACGTCGAGTGTCGACTACGCGACCGGCGGAAACGGGACGAGCCAGCATCTGGCTAGTGAGATGCTTGACAGCATGCTCGGGCTCAAGATGACACATATTCCCTTCAATGGCGAGGGGCCAGCTTTGGCGGCTGTCATCGGGGGACAAGTACCGCTTTTGCAGCTTAGCTTCTCCGCAGTCTATGGTCAGGTCAAGGCGGGACGTCTCGTCGGTTTGGCCGTCACCTCGTCCAAGCGCAGCCCTTTGCTACCTAATGTTCCGACCGTAGCCGAGGCGGCTGGACTTCCGGACTTTGAGGCGTCCCCCTGGTTCGGTGTCGTTGCGCCCGCTGGCCTATCGAAAGCACTGACCGAACGGTTGAATGCGGCCAGCCTGAAGGCACTGGGATCCAAGGACTTCACTGAACGCATCTCCACAGCTGGCGGCACGATTCGGGGCAGCTCACCGGAGCAGTTCGAAGAGTTTATTCGCAAAGAGGTGGATCGTTGGGCCGTGATCGTGCACAAGACCGGAGCGACGGTTGACTGATAGTGCGTGCAGCGGACGTCGGAGGTCATGAAGGAGACTATCGGCCGCACCCTGTGAGCTGGAAGCATCGGTCGTCGGTCAGGGCGGGCGCTGTCTTCCCCTCATACATCGGCCAGCGCCACTGCGTTCATTCACATTGCCGGCCACGCCTTAGCCGGAGCAATAAACCAATTTCGGGAGGCTGTAAATGGTGGCGTCTTCGCACTTTCTCTCGCAGCCCGCTTGTGCAAGGAAAGCGGCTCACACGCGCACGATTCAACTTCAGGCGTATGAACGTCAGGACGGCCTGTGGGATCTGGAGGCGTTGATTGAGGACACGAAGCCTGAGGAGTTCGCGACTCAGACAACGCATTTCTCGTAGGGGTGCCCATTCACCTGATGGCCATGCGGGTCACCGTCAACGGTGCCTTGGATGTCCTTGCGGCAGAAGGCAGCATGCAGCGGATGCCATTCCCGTCGATCTGCCCGGAGGCGCAGTCGCGTCTTGAACGGCTGGTTGGCGCGAACCTGCTCAAAGGGTTTCGCCAGGAAATCTCCAAGCGCATATCCGCACATGAGCGCTGCTTGCATCTGTCGGAACTGGCGGCGTTACTGCCGACGCTCGCAGTGCAGACCATACTGCAGGCCAAGATTGTCGACGAAGTCGAGACGCAGCCGAGCTCTCGTCCACTGAAGATCGGCGGATGCCATGCGTGGAGAGAGGATGGCCCGTTGGTCATTAAGCATTACCCCCAGTGGTATCGACAGCCAGTGGCATCCGGAGATCAACCGGAAAATTCGTAGTGGAGAAGATGATGAAAGACAAAGTGATAGTCGTGACGGGCGCCGGCAATGGCATTGGCCGCGCCATTGCCTTGCTTTTGGGCGCCAACGGTGCCAAGTTGGTGGTCAACGACCTGGGCTCTAGCGGCAGCGGCGAAGGCAGTGATGTCGGCGCCGCGCAAACGGTGGCGGAAGAAGTCCGCAGCGCCGGTGGCGCAGCCGTGGCAAATACGGACTCCGTGGCTACACCCGACAGTGCTGAAGCGATCGTCGACACCGCAGTGCGCGAGTTCGGCCGCATTGATGCGGTCATCAACAACGCTGGCATCCTGCGCGATCGCATCTTCCACAAGATGAGCCTAGAGGAATGGAAGGCGGTTGTTGACGTGCACCTGAACGGCGCCTACTACGTCAGCCGCGCCGCTGCCACGTACTTCAAGGAGCAGGAGAGCGGCGCCTTTGTCCACATGACCTCGACCTCCGGTCTCGTGGGCAACTTTGGCCAGGCCAACTACGCGGCGGCCAAGCTGGGTGTGGCTGCGCTGTCGAAGTCCATCGCACTCGACATGGCGCGCTACAACGTGCGCTCGAACTGCATAGCCCCGTTTGCATGGAGCCGGCTGATCGGCACCATCCCCGCCGGGGACGAGGCCCAGCAAAAGCGCCTCGAACGCATGCAAGCCATGAAGCCAGAACAGATCGCGCCCGTGGCTGCGTTCCTTTGCAGCGATGCGGCGGCAGACGTGAACGGCCAGATCCTGGCGGTGCGCGCCAACGAGATCATGGTGATGAGCCAGCCGCGCCCGGTAGCGTCCGTTCACCGCTCCGAAGGCTGGACTCTGGAGTCAATTGCCGAACACGCGGTTCCGGCGATTAAGCGGGCGTTCTCGCCGCTGGAGCGTTCGCCGGACGTGTTCTGCTGGGATCCGATCTGAGGTAAGCCATGGCAATCGTCTACAACGACCTGAAGGCGTGGGCATTTCCCGAGGAAGTGTCTGCCTACACTGACAACGACTGCATCCGCTACGCGCTCAGCCTGGGCTTTGCCGCCGATCCGCTGAATGCGAAGGACTTGCCGTTCGTTCATGAAGATGGACTGCGCATCGTCCCCACGATCCTAGCCACGATTGGTTCGCCTGGCCCCTGGACGCAGGACCCGCGAACCGGCATCAACTGGATCAAGCTGCTTCACGGCGAGCAGCGGATGCGCTTTCATCGTCCGCTGGCAGTTTCCGGCGCCGCGCGCAGCAGTACGAAGGTCAGCCGCATCGTCGACAAGGGCGAGGGCAAGGGCGCGTTGCTGGTCACCGAGCGAACGGTGACGGACGCCGAAACGGGCGAACTGCTGGCAAGCATCGAGAACGTTTCGTTCTGCCGTGCCGACGGGGGCTTCGCAACGCCGCATGCGCCGGGCGACGCGCCGCTGGCACCGCTGCCGGCTAATCCCGAACGAGACCCGGATGCCGTCATGGTCATGCCGACTGCTGCGAACGCCGCGCTGCTGTACCGGCTTAACGGTGATCGCAATCCAATCCACGCTTTGCCGGATGCAGCGCGGAAGGCGGGCTTCGACAGGCCGATTCTCCACGGCCTTTGCACCTATGGCATGGCCGCGCGCGCAGTCATTCAGTCATGCTGCGATGGGCAATCCGAGCGCATGGCGAGCTTCTCGGCGCGCTTCTCTTCTCCGGTCTTTCCCGGGGAAACACTGCGCGTCGAAATGTGGAGGGAAGAAGGCCAGGTCAGCTTCCGCACCCTCATCGTGGAGCGCGGCGTTGTTGTACTGAGTCACGGCGTCGCCGACATCCGCTGACTGGCACGGGGCTGCCCAGTCGATCGCATCAACGAAAAGAGCATTCATGTCACCCATCGAAACCTATGCGCAGCAGACGCCCGATCGCGTCGCGTACTACATGGCTCCCTCAGGCCAGGCAGTGACCTGGCGCGAACTCGAGTTGCGTTCCCGGAAATGTGCCGCTGCCTTGATGGCATCCGGTCTCTGTGTCGGTGACGGCATCGCGGTGTTCCTCGAGAATCACGTACGCTACTTCGAGATCCTCTGGGCAGCTCACAGAATTGGCTTGTACTACACCACCATCAGCCGGCACCTGAAGGCTGAAGAGGTGGCTTACATTGTGCGGGACAGCGAAGCCAAGACGCTCTTCTGCTCCGACGCCACGCTCAATGACGTGGATGGCAGCGCGTTGCACGACCTGGCTGTCCGGCGCGTGATCGTCGGTGGACCTCAGCCGGGTTTCTCCACCTATGAGGCATGGCTGGCACAGGTCCCGGATGATGTGCAACTGCCGGACACACCCGAAGGCAGGGATTTCAGCTATTCGTCCGGCACGACCGGCCTGCCGAAGGGAGTCAAGCGGGCGCTCGGCGCCAAGACGGCCTATGACACAACGCGTACCAACTACAAGGAATTCGACACCAACTCGGTGTATCTTTCCACAGCGCCGTTCTACCATACGGCGCCTGTGCGCTGGAATATGTCCGCCATGCGGGCCGGGGCAACCTGCGTGCTCCTGGAAAAGTTCGACCCGGTCGATGCCCTCGAGGCGATTCAGCGCTACCGCGTGACGCACTCGCAATGGGTGCCGACTATGTTCGTGCGCCTTCTGCGCCTCGATCCTGCGCAGCGTGCGAAATACGACCTGTCGAGCATGGCGAAGGTCATCCACGCAGCGGCGCCGTGCCCCGTCCCCGTCAAGGAGGAGATGATCGAATGGCTGGGGCCGATCGTCTACGAGTACTACGGTGGCACGGAACTCGTGGGTCGAACGTCCCTTTCCTCTGAGGAGTGGCTCACGCACAAGGGATCCGTTGGCAAGCCCGAGTTCGGCGCCGTGCACATCGTGGGCGAGGGCGGCAAGGAACTACCCGTCGGCGAGACCGGCGTCGTGTATTTCTCCGGCGCGAGCCCGTTCGTCTATCACAACGATCCGGAGAAGACTCGCCAGGCATTCAATGAAAACGGTTGGGGAACGTACGGCGACATCGGCCATGTCGACGCCGAAGGCTATCTCTACCTGACCGACAGGCTGGCCAATACCATCGTTTCCGGCGGCGTCAACATCTACCCGCAAGAGGCGGAGAACGTCCTGATGACGCACCCGACCGTATTCGATGTGGCCGTTGTCGGGGTGCCAAACCAAGAGTTCGGCGAGGAGGTGAAAGCCGTCGTGCAACTGCACGAGCCCGGACTGGCAAGTCCGGAGCTGGCGCAAGCGCTAATCGCGCTGTGCCGCAGCCGCATCTCGGAAGTCAAATGTCCGAGAACCGTCGACTTCGTCGAAGCCCTGCCGAGAACCGAGACTGGCAAGCTCCTCAAGCGCCTGGTGAAGGCGAGCTATTGGCCCACCGAAGCGCGGGGAGGGCATTGAAAACGAAAGGACTCATGATGCGAACTCAGGAAAGGTACAGCGGTCGACTGCCGGCGCGAAGGGCACCAGTCACCCGATCGCGCACACCTGCACCGACGTGAGGCCGGATCGTATCTGGGGTGGCTCCAACGAGATCATGCGTGAAGTCATTGCCCGCACCCTCTGAAGCAAGGAAAGAACAATGAAGAAAGAACTCTCCCGTTCGGTCGCCATCGTAGGCGTTGCCGAATCGGAGCTCGGCAAAGTGCCGGGCAAGACCGCCCTGGAAATGCAGGGGCAGGCCGCCCACCTTGCCCTGCGCGAGGCCGGGCTGTCGCTGGCCGATGTCGATGCCGTCTTTGCGCATACCGACGATCGTTTCTCGTGCCTCCAGGTCGCTGAGTATCTCGGGATTCGCCCCAGCTACGTCGACTCGACCAATGTAGGCGGCATGTCGAATCTCATGCATATTCGCCACGCGATGGCTGCGATCGCCGCGGGGATGTGTTCCGTGGCCCTGGTTACCTACGGGAGCACCCAGCTCTCCGACGGCTCGCGCAAGAGCGGTGTGATTGCCGAGAATCCGGCCAACCCGCGCGGGCAGTTCATTTTGCCCTATGGGCAGCTCAGCCCCATCGGCTACTACGCGATGATCGCGCAGCTCCATATGCATCGGTACGGCACCGCGATGCGCGACCTCGCGGAAGTAGCGGTAGCGGCCAGAAAGTGGGCGCAGTTGAATCCCAAGGCGTATCGGCGCGAGGAGACCTCCATCGAAGAGGTCATGGCCTCCCCGGTGATCGCCTCGCCGCTGCGCACGCGGGATTGCTGCCTGGTGACCGATGGCGGTGGCGCCCTGGTGATCACCTCGGCGGAGCGCGCGCGGGACCTCAAGGCCAAGCCGGTGTATGTCATGGGCGCGGCCGAATCGTTCTCGCACCATTACACGCCCTTCAACACCGAAGACTGGCTCGATACGCGCGTGGCGCAGACGGCCGACGCCGCGCTGAAGATGGCTGGCGTGACGCGCGAGGACATCGATGTCGTACAGATCTACGACCACTTCACCATTGGCGTTATTCAGGCACTCGAGGAACTGGGCTTCTGCGAGCGCGGGGAAGCCGGCGACTTCGTCGCCGGTGGGGCGCTGGCGCCTGGCGGACGCTTCCCGATCAATACCTCGGGCGGCGGCCTGTCATTCGGTCACCCCGGGATGTTCGGGATGTTCGTCATCATCGAGGCAGTGAGGCAGCTACGTGGGGAATGCGGCGCGCGCCAGTTGCCCAAGGCCGAGCTTGCACTGTGCCACGCGCCTGGCATGGTGTTTTCCTGCAACACCACGATGATTCTCGGAGTCTGAAGATGAGCGACATTCAACGTACTCTCCCCCAGCCGACCCAAATCACCGAGGGCTACTGGCAAGCGGCCAACGAAGGTCGGCTGGCTGTCCAGTGCTGCCAGGATTGCGGCAAGCACCAATTCCCCCCGCGCCCCTTCTGCCTGAGCTGCGAGTCGGACAAGGTCGACTGGCGTGACGTATCCGGCGAGGGAGTGATTTACACCTATACGATCAACTACCGGTCATCCGACGCCTACCTGAAGAAGAGACTGCCCTATGCCGTCGTGGTGGTGAATCTGGATGAGGGTGTGCGAATGATGGCGAACCTCTTCAACGCCGATCCGAACGAGATCGCCATCGGCAAGCGGGTGCGCGTGGTTTTCGAGCGGGCGTCCGAGACGATTCAGCTTCCGCAATTCGAGCTGGTGAAACCCTGAAGTCGCTGACGCCAGTTTAAAAAAACCAGTCGCCCCCGCGCCCCGGACGGGATGCGGGCGCGACTGGCAGTATGGACGGGCATGTCCCCTACCAGGAAGCAGAAAGCCATGTCAGTACGATATCCCCATATTCTCGACCCCCTGGACCTGGGCTTCGTCGCGCTGAAGAACCGCATTGTGATGGGCTCGATGCACACGGGGCTCGAGGAACAGCCGGACGCGTACGAGCGCATGGCGGCCTACTATGCAGAGCGTGCCCGGGGCGGAGTCGGCATGATCATCACGGGCGGCGTCTTCCCGAACCTTGAGGCGGGCCGCGGCTCGAAACTGTCGACCCCTGAGGAAGCCGGGCAGCACCGCTTGGTGACGGAGGCCGTCCATGCGGCGGCGCCGGATGTAAAGATCTGTATGCAGATCCTCCATGCGGGCCCGCTCGCAGACAACCCGGACTGTGTGGCGCCGTCTGCGCTGAAGTCGCGAGTTGGCCGCTACACCCCTCGGGAACTGTCCGAGGACGACATCGCGCAGTTGATTGCCGACTACGCGCAGTGCGGCAAAATGGCCCAGCTCGCGGGATACGACGGCGTCGAGATCATCGGTTCCGCCGGCTACCTGATCAGCACCTTCCTGGTCCGCAAGACCAACCTGCGCTCCGACCGTTGGGGCGGCTCTTGGGACAACCGCATGCGGCTTCCCCTCGAGGTCGTTCGGGCCGTCCGTGCTGCGGTGGGGCCCGACTTCATGGTGATTTTTCGCATCTCGGCGATGGATATGCTGGAGGGCGGCCTCGCCTGGGAGGAAGTTGTCTCCCTCGCACGATCACTGGAGTCCGCGGGCGTCAACATCCTCAGCACGCATTTCTGCTGGCATGAGGCGCCGGTGCCGACGATTGCCACCATGGTTCCGCGAGCGGCATTCGCCAGCGTGAGCGGGCGACTGCGCCGTGTGGTACGCATTCCCGTGATCACGAGCAACCGGATCAATATGCCTCAGGTTGCCGAGGCGGTGCTCGCACGCGGCGACGCCGATCTGGTCTCGATGGCCCGCCCCATGCTGGCCGACCCCGAACTCGTCAACAAGGCGCGCGAGGGACGGGAGGACGAGATCAATACTTGCATCGGCTGCAATCAGGCCTGCCTTGACCACACCTTCAGCGGGCACAAGCAGGTGACTTGCCTGGTGAATCCACGTGCGTGCAACGAAACCCGGCTCAATCTCTCACCCGCTGCCCGGAAGAAGCGCATTGCCGTGGTTGGGGCGGGGCCTGCCGGACTCGCCTTTGCGACGGCGGCGGCGCAACGTGGACACGCAGTCACGCTGTTTGACAAGGCATCCGAAATCGGGGGGCAGTTCAACCTGGCGAAACGGATCCCTGGAAAAGAGGAGTTCCATGAGACCCTCCGCTACTTCGCCCGGATGATTGCGAAGCTCGACATCACGCTGCGTCTGAACACCGTCGTCGATGCCTGCATGCTCAAGACGGGAGGCTTTGACGAGGTCGTGATTGCGACCGGAGTCAGTCCACGCGTGCCGGACTTGCCCGGCCTCGATAGCCGAAAGGTGGTCCCGTACATCGATGCGATCCTAGGCCGCAAGCCAATTGGCAAGCGCGTGGCCATCATGGGAGCGGGTGGCATCGGCTTCGACGTGGCGTCGCTCATCACGCACGTCGGAGTTTCCCCGGCGCTTGACGTCGATACCTTCGCTCGCGAATGGGGCATCGACTTCCAGAACCACCCCCGCGGTGGCGTAACCGGGGTCGTCCCGCAGATTGCCAGGGCGGACCGCGAAGTGTGGCTGATGCAACGCAAGGCAACTGCGGTGGGCAGGAACCTGGGGCGTACGACTGGGTGGACCCATCGCATGGTGCTGCAGCGACGGGGTGTCCACATGGTGTCGGGAGTTGAGTACCTGAAGATTGATGCCGCTGGATTGCACACGCGGGTCAATGGCGAGTCGCGGGTGTTCGACGTCGACACGATCATCATTTGCGCCGGCCAGACGCCTTTGCGAACGCTATATGAAGAACTGCAGAAGGAAGGCGTGCAGGCCCGGTTGGTCGGTGGTGCGGACGAGGCCGCGGAACTCGATGCCAAGCGGGCAATCGACCAGGCGACACGGATGGCTGCGGAGGTATAGGGCTCATCGAGGAATTCATGCGAGATCGAACCAGGCGAAGAGCCGTGGCCATTCTGCGCGATGCAACTCGGCAACTGCCTTCAGGGCTCTGATAATCATATAGCCGGCCTCCCCTCCGTTCGGGTCGAACGGCTGGCGTAGAGTCGAGTTGCGAACTGACGTGACGCACAGGAGGCCGGCATGAACAAGTTTAGTGGAATCGACCTGCACTCGAACAACAGTGTGGTTGTGGTCAGCGATGAAGCTGACCGGGTTATCTACCAGCGGCGGTTACCAAACGATCCGGTCCAGATCCAGACAGCCCTGGCGCCGCATCGTGACGAGCTGGTGGGGGTGGTAATCGAAGCCACGTTTAATTGGTACTGGCTGGTTGATGGCCTGATAAAAGATGGCTACCAAGTGCATCTGGCGAACCCCGCAGCGATCAAGCAGTACGAGGGGTTGAAATATAGTGGGGACTTCGCGGATGCTGCCCATCTCGCACAACTGCTGCGTCTGGGGCTATTGCCAGAAGGCTACATTTATCCAGCAGAAGAACGTCCGGTGCGCGATCTCTCGCGCAAGCGCATGCAACTGGTGCAGTGTCGAACGGCCCAGATCCTCGCGATCGAGAACCTGTTCTCACGCCACACTGGTGGGCAGATGCGGGGTGAACGGGTCAAGCGTCTGGATCAGACACAGGTCAGCGAATTCGGCTTTGCACCGGATGTGGCACTCGCGATGCAGGCCAATCTGGCGGTGATGCAAACCTTGCAGGAGCAGATCGAAATCCTCGAGAATCGACTCATAGAGCGGGTGAAACTGCAACCCGACTACGTGTTGCTGAAGTCGGTGCCCGGCAGTGTGGACAGCCGGCGCGAAAGCAATAGCAGGAAGAAAGGCGAAGGCAATACAAAGAACGGCAACAAGTATCTGGCGTGGGCATTTGTCGAGGCGGCGAACTTCGCCATGCGCTCGTGCCCGGAAGCCAGGCGCTTTTACGAGCGCAAGAAACGTGCACGTAACGGGATTGTCGCGATCAAGGCGCTGGCGCACAAGCTGGCGCGCGCCTGCTATCACATGCTTCGGGAGCACAAGCCATTTGACGTAACCCGCTGCTTTGGCTAAAAGGCGGTGCAAGGGGAACGAGCCCGGTATTGCGACTGGTGAAAAGCCATGGCTCTGATTGGGTCTTCCCTTTGCCCCGCTTCCTGTTTGCAGATAACCGGGTCGCCTAGACAATGAGCCACGCTTGACTGGCGTTGCGCAGGCAACAGCCACGGTTCTGAAACCCATTGGACCTTGTCTGGCACCAACGTTTCTCTGGGGCGGCACCGCCGCCAGGGCGATCGACAATTCATCGCCGATCGCTTGATCCCGATGGGTGTCTGGTGCGATCCGGTTCGCAACCAGCCGCGAGAAAACGGATGCGATACCGCTGGCCCTGCAGGCAGCCTGCGACAGGATAACGGAAGGAATTTCGCCGGATTGGCATGACGATGAAAATGATCATCATCATGCCAATCCGGCGATGGGGAAGATTTGCGCCTTGACTTCGGCCGACTAATGGGTGTCGCAATAAGCCTCCGGTAGAATGAACCGGTGTCGTCCTGGTACGCGGTCAGTGGAAGTACCTGTACCGGGCGGTCGACAAGGCGGGCCATACCATCGACTTCCTGTTGCGCGCCCAGCGCGATAAGGCTGCGGCGCGGCGCTTTCATCAGCGCTTGCACGTTGTCACGATCAACCTCTGGCACTTTTGCCATGACGACCTGCTGAATCACGGATAGCGCATCCTGATCGGGTTGCAGCACGACGTCCCGCATCGTTTGTTTGATCATATCACGCCAGGCAAGGCGTAGTGGATTGGGTTCCGCCAGATCCTGCTTGATGGCCAGGTACTCTTGCGTTGAGCGCTCGTAGGCCCAAACGTAGAGATCGCGCAGCAATTCTGCCAAGGATGGCGCGGCTATGAGCTTGCTCCGGCACATCCAGGAACGTCAGCGGACAAAGGTTTGCACGGAATAGCGGCAGATTTGCCACCAGGCGCGAGGTGCGTTTGTTGACGTCCACGAATGGCTGCAGGTATGGCAGGTGCACCAGCACGAAGAATGATTGTTCAAAGGGATCGGCAATCTGGTTCACTTTCTCGAGCAGGAAATCTAGTGCGACCTCAATTTGCTGTGGTGCTGAGAGGGGACGGTAAACAGTTTGGCCAATGTCCACGGCGTGCCGGCGAATCCGGCCTTCATCGGCAGGATTGGGCAACAGGTTCTCCGACAAGGCGCTATGCAGGTTCATTAAGGTATAGCGGTCGAAACCGACCGTACCGATATTCTCCGTCCGATGGTGGGAATCCGACTCGTGGCCCACGCTGCAGGCCGCCTGGAATAGGCTTGTGCGACGAACGGGGTGAACGTTTGATGGACGAGATGCTTGCAGCGCTGGTACCGGCTCTTCATGCGCTGATTTCTCTGGATCCACCGGCGGCTGCGGCACAGTGTGGCCTTACAGCCTGAGAGCCCCCAAACTATCGGCGCCAATGGACCGTGCCGATCGAGGCAAACGGCTGGCTGACTGGGGCTTGGCAAGGCCCAACTCTGCTGTGCACATTATGCATACATTGCCGGATCTCAGTTGTCCAATGCGCTGCCTTGGTTTGCAATCCATGTATCAAGAAGCATCAAGCACGTGCCATGATTCCCACGGATCGCACATAGGCCAACCTTCTTGCAGCGGAGGCACGGCGCGAAGGTGGCGTGATGAAATGGCGGCTTCGCGGTTTCGCAAGGCCGAAAGACCTCAGGCGCCTCGATGGCCATCGCTCCATCCCGTAGGAGATGTATAGTGATCGACAGAATTGATCTGGACCACCCGGACCGCGCAGTGCTCAGAGAACTGAGAGGGCTACGGACGGATATTCGCAGCATGCGCCGTCGGGCGAACAGGGCCGCCAGCGCCGCGGGGCGGCCGGGCACGGATGCTTACCGGAACGCGCTGGTCGAGATCCTCGACAACTGGATCGGCAACTGCAGCGGACAACAACAACTGGTCTGCTTCGCAGCGGCCGCCGAGATGGGCTTCTTGATGGAGCGGCATGTGGACCGCTGCCGTGCCACCGCCATGCAGTCGGGGCGTGAGTTATTGCGCGTGCTCTACTGGACGGTTGTGCGGCAATGGCCCGTGCCGCGCCGTTTCCGTGCCGGCGGCGCAACGGCGCCAATCCCTCCGGCCCAATCCCCGGGCACGGTGGCGCTGCAACCATTGTGCGGGGAGTGCGCAGCACTGCAGCAAGACTCGCGCCGCGCATCCGGTCATCCGCAACTGTGCCAGGTCGCGCCGCTCGCGCGGCAGCGCTATTCCGCGTATCTCGAAGTCATGCAGTGTGAGCACCAATGTCGCACCTGCGATGCGCATTGGATGATGAATTGCAGCGACGCCAGCCCATTTATCGGCTGGGCGTTGCGGTCAGTCAGCGCTGCGGGCCGTTCGTATTCGCCATTGCCTTCCGCTTTGATATGGCATCAGGCCACCGATCGATGCCACTGGGGCGAGGAGTGAATCGCCAGCCGCCTGGCGGCGTCCATGGTCAAGCCGAAGCGATCGTAGAATGCAGCGTCGAGATAGCTATTCTCGGGCCAGCCGGCAAAGCGCCCAAGGTCGCGCATGGCAACATAGCCGCCCGTGGCTTCGAACAGCACCCTCATCAGCCGTTGCGTTCGGCATAGATCGGTGAGGGCCATCCCTTGTGAGAAGAGTATGCGGCGCAGCTGTGCGGTCGACATATCCAATCGTTCGGCGATATAGGCGGCGCTCCACGCGACCTGGGGCTGCAGGAAAACGCGCTTGCAGATGCGGTGATGCAAGGCCGCCGGAAGCGCTGCCGGCGCCATGGTATCGATCTCCAGGGTACAGGCAGCAGGTTGCACATTGCAGCCGTCCAGATACAGGTCCATGGCATCGAACGGATCGATGGTGATCTTTTGCCCGGGGAGCAGCAAGCGCTCATAGCCGCGCCGCAGGATGACCAATCTCCCGTGCGCGCCGATAATCGACAGCGGAAACGCCGGCAGCAGTCGATGCAAGCTGATGTGCATGTGGGACTGCAAACGAACGCGCATAGCGACCATGCGATTGCCGGACACCCCGTTCACCGCCAAGAGAAAGCCGTCAGTGATTTCATGATCGTGACCGTGAATCTGACACCAGCTCGATGTGAGCTGCACATAGCGTCGTATCGAGCTGATGGCGATTTTCCGGGCCTTGGTCGCGGGCGCGACACCGGCTTCCATTCATGCCCTTACAGGCATGAATGGAAGCCCCTCGCTTCAGGTTTAGGTTCAGGCTGGCAACTCGAGAACAGTCCGGGCCAGGATGTTGCGCTGAACTTCATTCGCTCCGCCGTAGATCTTGGCAGCACTGGCATTCAACAAAGGGGCGAGCAGATGCACGCTATTGCCACCAACATTGACCGCACCCGCCAGTGCAGCGGAATCGCCTGCGTAGCGCGTGATGGCGAGCCCGATCCGCTGGTAGGTCTCCGTAGCCCAGATCTTGAGCATTGAAACCGAAGGCGGCAGCCGTTCCCCGCGTTTGACGTAGTCTGCATACCTGGTGTACAAGGCGCCGAGATCGGCGACATCCAGCGCCAGCTCGGCATATGCCGCTCGGAAGGCGGGGTCGTCCATCAGCCCGCCCGCCTGGCCCAGCGCGCGCAGGTGCCCCAGCGCATGCTGCGACTGTTTGGGGCTACCCAGGTGCAGGCGCTCGAAACCGAGCAGCGCCTTGGCAATGGTCCAGCCGTCGTTCAGGTTCCCCACGAGGTTTTCGCGCGGCACGCGCACGCCGTCGAAAAAAACCTCGCAGAACTCGCTGTGCCCGGCGAGATCGCGAATCGGCCGCACCGTGATGCCCGCAGACTTCAGGTCACATAGCAGGAAGCTGATTCCTGCTTGCGGTTTGGCGGCCTTGTCCGTACGCACCAGCATGAAGATGTGCGTCGCATCCTGCGCCAGCGTGGTCCAGATCTTCTGGCCATTGACGACAAAATGATCGCCATCCAGCGTGGCCTCGGTGCGCAAGCTGGCAAGGTCCGAGCCCGCATTCGGCTCAGAATAGCCCTGGCACCAGATGTTCTCGCCACTGAGGATGCGCGGCAGGAACTTGTGCTGTTGCGCGGGCGTGCCGTAGTGCATCAGGATTGGCCCGACCATCAGAATGCCCTGGTCTGGCGCACGCGCCACGCCGTACGACTCGAACTCCTCGAACCACGCGATCAACTTGGCCGGAGGCAGCCCCATCCCGCCATGCGCGACCGGCCATGCCGGGGCGATCCAGCCCTGCCGGGACAGGCAGTGGTACCAGTCGCCGATCTCGTCCCAATGGACGCGCCGCGGCATGTGGCGCAGATGATCGGGGTAATGGTGAACCAGGAAGGCCCGTAGCATCGCACGGAACTGGTCGTCCGGCATCGCCTCCCAGTCGGCTGCGCTTGGGAACTCGCCAGTCCAGTCCGCCACCGTGCTGTCCTCAGTGGTGGCACCTGCCAGTTCGAGCCAGCGCTCCTGCAGGGCACGTTCGGTTCCGAAGCGCGGCATCAGCGCGAGAATCCGCTTTAAGTACAGGCCGACGTCGCACTCGTCGGTAATGCCCATGGCACCATGCAGATGCACCGCGGCGAGCGCCGCATCCATCGCGGCGCGACAAGCGCGCAGCTTGGCTCGCAACGCTCCCGCCTCGAGCAGGCTGGTCTTGCCATCCTCGGCTTGCGGCGACACGGCCTCCTCAAGGCACGCGCGCGCAAGCTCGACTTGCGTGCGCACGTCGACGCAGCGGTGTTGCAACACCTGGAAGCTGCCGATGGCCCGCCCGAACTGCCGCCGCTGCGTCAGATGCTCCAGCGTCAGTTCCTGCAAGCGCTCCGCAGCGCCCACCAGCTCCGCCGCATACAGGATGCGCCCAACCTGCACCGCGTGGGTGAGCAACGCTTGCACGTTCTCACCCTCTGCCATCACGGCCTGATCCTGCACCGTACCGCCGCTGAAGCTCAGGCGCGCGCGACAGCGGCCGTCCGCTTCGAGCTTCGGCTCGATTGCAAGATTTTCATCTTCGGCGCTTACGTGCAGCAGCACCGGCTGGCGTTGTTCGTTGACGGCCGCGATAAGCCAGCCGTCCGCGGGAGCGGCCGGCACCACATAGGGAGCGGTGCCGGACAGGCGCCGAGTACCATCGGCGCCGCGCTCAATCCTGCAACAGTCAGCGCCGCCGTCGATCCCTTCCTGCAGGTCCAGTGCCATGCCGATGATGTGCTCTCCGGACAAGACGGAAGCGAGCAGTGCTTGCGCTGCCGCAGTCTGCGCATTGGCAAGCAGCGTCGGCACCACGCCCGCAGTCGAAGTGAACGGCTCCGGTGCCAGCCAGCGGCCAACCTTGCGCGCCACCGCCGCGGCCGCGCGAAGCCCGAGGCCTAGCCCATCCTGTGCGGCAGGAACGAGTATTGCTGGCCATCCCAGTTCGGCGAATGCCTGCCAATCGTCTCTGCCGAACTCCGCTTGAGGCAGCGAGTCTTGCTCAGAGGCGCGCCTATGCCGGGGTACGGCCAGTCCGCCCCGATCCTTGAAAAACTTTTCGGCTGAGTCTTCGATCGCTGCAAGCAGTTCCTCAAGTTCAGCCCGGGAGTCTTGTGTGGTTTCCATCGAATGTGACGCGCACGGTGCGCTCTGCGTAGTTGTGATTTCTGCACGGCTGCGCCGTCTTGCGGTGCTGCCATTCTCAGGAGTCTGCGGCCTCCGGTGTTCGAAGCCAGGCAACTGATTGCGATCAAGGTGACCAGGTAAATGACCCTGTCTCCTTGATCGATAGATCGCACTGCCCGGCGCCGATTATCGGACGCCTTCTTCCCGCGCCAGCAGTCCACGGCCGATGACCTGGGCCTGGATTTCCGCCGCGCCTTCGAAGATATTCAGGATGCGCGCATCGCACAGGATGCGGCTCATCTCGAATTCAAGCGCATAGCCGTTGCCGCCGTGGATCTGCACGCCGGCATCGGCATTGCTCCACGCCACGCGGGCTGCCAGCAGCTTGGCCATGCCGGCTTCGATGTCGCAGCGGTGTCCCTTGTCCTTCTCGGATGCAGCGAAGTAAGTGATCTGGCGCGCTATTGCGGTCTCGGCGATCATCATGGCGAGCTTGTCGCCGACGCGGGGGAACTCCACGATGGGCTTGCGAAACTGCTTGCGGTCGCTGGCGTAGCGCCAGGCGAGCTCGAACGCGCGCCACGCGACACCGACCGCACGCGCCGCCGTCTGGATGCGTGCGCCCTCGAAGGTTTGCATCAGCTGGCGGAAACCCTGACCCCGCTTGCCGCCCAGCAACCCGCCTTCGGGCACGCGGAAGCCGTCAAAGCCGATTTCGTACTCCTTCATGCCGCGGTAGCCGAGCACGTGAATTTCACCGCCAACCATGCCGGCTGCCGGAAACGGCTGCTGGTCGTTGCCGCGCGGCTTTGGCGCGAGGAACATGCTGAGGCCCGCATGGCCCTCCACGTCCGGCTCGGACCGCGCCAGCACTGTCATCAGGTCGCTGCGCGATGCGTGCGTGATCCACGTCTTGTTGCCGTCGATGCGCCAGCCATCATCGCAAGGCGACGCCCGGGTACGCAACGATGCAAGATCCGAGCCGGCATCGGGCTCGGTAAAGACCGCGGTCGGCAACACCTCGCCCGAGGCGATTTTGGGCAACCAATCATCCTTCTGCGCGGGCGTGCCGGCGCTGGAGATCAGTTCACCTGCGATCTCCGAGCGCGTGCCCAGCGAACCGGCCGCAATCCAGCCCCGGCTCAGCTCCTCGGTGACGATGCACATGGCCAGCTTGCCCAGGCCCATGCCACCGAACTCCGGGTCGATACAAACGCCAAATGCGCCAAGGTTGCCCAGTTGGGCCACCAATGCATCCGGGATCAGTTCATCGGCCAGATGCCAGGCGTGCGCATGCGGCACGATCTCGTTCTCGGTGAAGCGGCGGAACTGGTCGCGGATGACGTCCATATCGTCGTCGAACACCGTATCGGAAATCACCGAGCCTTGCCGGTACTCCTCAATGAGTGCCGCCCGCGCATCCGGGCCACCGTGGGCGACGAACCAGCGCACGCTGTCGTGCGCGGCCAGTTGCGCGGCCTGCGCCTCAAGTCCCAGCTCATGGGGCCGGAAGATCTCGCTTTGCGACATCGGGATGCCGCCTGCAAGCTGGTTCAGGTATTCAGCGACGCCGACGCATACCGCCAGTTCGTCGGCCCGCCCAAGCGTGTCCTGCTCCGCCAGGCGTAGCGCCCAGTGCGCAGCCCGGACCACTGCCTCAGCCGTGGTTGCCATCCACGCCAGACCGTGGACAGCGCGTTGGTGGCGTTCCAGCAGGCCGGCATCGACACGGCCATCGGTCTTGCAGAGCTGGGCCACCTCACCCGAGACGGCGGCAGCGTAGGTCCGCACCGCCGGCGCAATGGCCTGGGCGTGTGCAGCGAAATCAGAGTGTATTGGCATGATGTTCAGAAGGGCAGCCGGGACAGCGCCGCGAAAGAGTTGACTACCGTGCAGGGCCGGAGATGACGCCAGCGTCATGCAGCTCACCGATCCGCGCAGAGGACAGCGACAGCACCTCGGCCAGCACCTCGTCGGTGTGCTCGCCCAGGTAGGGCGCGCGCGGCACCGCGTGGCGGGGAATTCCCTGGAAGCTTGCCATGGCGCCTGGTGCCGGATAGCGATGTCCGCTTGGATGGTCGAGCGTGGTGAAGAGCTCGCTGTCGGTGGAAAAGTGCGGGTCCTCGGACAGGGCGCTGCGCAGCGTCCGGTACGGCGCCCAGCACACGGCATTGGCTTCGAAGATCGCTTTCACGGCGGCCAATGGACGGGCAGCGATGGCCTGCTCAAACAGCGGGAACAGTGCGTTGCGATGCTGGAAGCGCTCGCCTTCATCCCTGGCGAATGACACGCCAAGCGAGGCCTCCAGCGCCGCAACTGTATCGCCCAGCTGCAGCGCCGCCACCAGCCCGGACCATTGTCGTGCCGTAATGGCTACCACCATCACGCGCTGCCCGTCGGCCGTGGTGAAATCCCGGCCGAAGGCACCGAACAGGTCGTTGCCCTGGCGGGGGCGATCTCCGTCAGTGAGCACCTCGGCGATCTGGCCCATGTGGCCAACCGATGCCAGGGCGACATCCGACAGGGGCACCAGTACTTCCTGGCCTTGGCCGGTCTCGCGCCGGAACCGCTCCGCGGCCAGCAGCGCAAACGCCGCATAAGAGCCGGTGAGCAGATCCCACGCGGGCAGGACATGGTTGACCGGATCGGCGCCATTGGCCGCGGAGCCGGTCATATAGGGGAGTCCAAGGGCCGCATTGACCGTGTAGTCCAGCGCTTGCGATCCGTCATTCCAGCCCATGACGCGTACGGTTATCAGGTCGGCACGGCGCTGGCGCAGGGCTTCATGAGACAGGAAGCCGTCCTTCGGGAAATTGGTGACGAACAGGCCCGATCCGGCTCCTTGCGCGGTAATGATATCGACCGCCAGGCTACGGCCCTGTGGCCGGGACAGATCGATGGCGATTGATTTCTTCCCCTTGTTCAGTCCTTCCCAATAGAAGCTGTCGCCACGGTCCGACACTGGCCAGCGGCGGAAGTCAGGCCCGCCGCCGACGGGATCGATGCGCACGACTTCCGCCCCGAGTTGCAGCAGGTGCAAGGCGCTGGAAGGTGCGGCAATGAAGGATGCGCATTCCACCACGCGCATGCCGTTCAGGATCTGGTACATATGCCGTGCCCCCGCCGCGTCAGCCGACTCGCTCGAACACCGCGGCAAGCCCCTGGCCGCCGCCGATACACATAGTTTCCAGGCCATATCGCGCCTGGCGCCGGCGCAACTCACGCAGCATGGTGGTCAGGATGCGAACGCCGGTGGCGCCGACCGGGTGGCCGAGCGAAATGCCGGAGCCGTTCACGTTCAGGCGATCGAAGTCGGACTGCTTGAGATCCCAGGCCGTGGTGCAGGCCAGCACCTGCGCGGCGAATGCCTCGTTGACCTCCAGCAGGTCGATGTCCTTGAGCCCAAGGCCGGCGCGGCGCAGCGCCAGGTCGGTGGCGGGCACCGGGCCGATGCCCATGCGCTCCGGCTCCACACCCGCCACAGCCCAACTCACCAGCCGTCCGAATGGACGCAGTCCGAGCGCTTCGGCTTTGTCGGGTGTGGTCACGATGCATGCTGCCGCGCCATCGTTCTGCCCGCTGGCATTGCCTGCCGTCACGGTAGATTCCGGATCGACCTTCAGCCGTACTGCTCGCAGGGCGGCCAGGCTTTCTCTGGTCACATCAGCGCGCGGGTGCTCGTCCTGGTCGACGACCTTGGCACCGCCCTTTGCCTTGACCGAAACCGGCACGATCTCTTCCTGGAAGCGCCCGGATTGCTGGGCCGCGATCGCGTTCGCGTGCGACTTCACGGCTAGTTCGTCCTGGGCTTCGCGGCTGATGCCGTGCTCGCGGCGCAGGTTTTCCGCGGTCTCCAGCATGCCGCCTTCCACCGGGTGGTGCCTGCCGCCGGAGGTGATGCGGCCGCGCGCAATGCGGTCCCACAGCGGCGACGAGTCGCCACGCAGGCCGCCCCAACGGGCCCCCAGCACGTAGTGCTCGGCCTGGCTCATGCTCTCCGCACCGCCGGCGATCACCAGGTCGGCCGCACCGGTCTGCACCCGCATGGCGGCGTCGATGACCGCCTGCAGGCCGGAGCCGCAACGCCGGTCCAGTTGAAGGCCCGGCACGCGAATGCCCAGGCCGGCATCGAGGCCGGCCACCCGCCCGATCGCAGGCGCCTCACCGTTGGGATAGCACTGGCCGAAGATCACGTCGTCGATATGCGCAGGATCCAGCGCCGTACGGCGCACCAGTTCGCGGATCACGGTCTCGGCCAGATCAGCGGCAGGAATATCGCGGAACACGCCACCGTAGCGGCCCACTGGCGTGCGCAACGGCTCACAGATCACTGCTTCTCTCATGACAACCTCATTTCATTTTGGTGGGAATGGAACGGATGGCCGTGCCTGTCGTCAGGACTTTGCCTCTGTTCAGGGTTCTTCCAGCTATCGAACTCCGCGGTGGCCCTGACGGAACGCGGCCAGACAGGCGAAGTGGGTCGGGTCGGCCGCCTGCACAGCACCGAACTGCGCGAATGCCGGGAGGTAGATGGCCTGCTTGCTGGCTAGCACGCCAGGTGACGCAGCGCCACACCGCCGATACGGCTGGTATCGCGCGAGGCGCCGACAATGGCCATCGAGGCGGATTCAAGCAGCTGCGACAGGGCGGCGC
This sequence comes from Cupriavidus sp. MEYA8, assembly GCF_059278825.1. Lineage (NCBI taxonomy): Bacteria > Pseudomonadati > Pseudomonadota > Betaproteobacteria > Burkholderiales > Burkholderiaceae > Cupriavidus > Cupriavidus sp. MEYA8. The sequence continues at coordinate 452,017 of NZ_JCAEMD010000003.1, read as the reverse complement.
GCGTCGGGGCGCTCGCCGTAGCGGAACGGGTCATCGTCGTCTCCATGCTTCCGGTACCGGAAGCATGGAGCCATTCAAGCCCATCGCGAGGGCAGTGACAAGCGTGCAAGCCTCAGCTGTGCACATTGTGCAGTTCGACCTCGGGTAGCCGATGCGGGCCGCATGAAGATTGCGCCGGAGGTGACGGACCGGTCGCCCGGCCGACGCCCGGATGCGTGTTAAGCGCAATCCTGCCATCGCCGCAGCCTTGCGGCAGCGGACAGCAGGCTTAGAACCCATTTCATAATGAAATGGGTTCTTAAGGCGGTGGATCAGGTTTCACGAAAAAACATCGCGCCCAAGATGCCACCTATCTCGTGCCGACGTGCCACCGACATCCTGGACGTGGTGGAGACAATGCTGATGGCCGCTTCCGCACCCATCGCCAGCGGTAACGCATAACCCACGCCGGCTATCCCCTCGGCGCCCGCCAGGGAGTAACCGAGCTTGCGGCAGCGCTCGACCCCGCGCATCAGCCTCAGCAGGCTCAGGCCGCCGGCCTCGTATTCGGCGCGGTGCCGTGCATAGTGCGCGCGCACCGCCTCGTTGTCGAACTTCGCCAGCAGGGCCATGCTGGCGGTGCCCTGGCCTAGCAGGCGGGACGTGCCGGGCAGCGTGTGGAAGGACTTGATGCGGTGGCCACCTTCTTCTGCATGCAGGCAATGCCCGTGGTCGCCGAGGCGTACGATTAGGAAGGTGGTATCGCCGGTGAGCCGCGCCAGCGCCTTCATCTTGGTAATCAGCCCGCTGTTGCGCGGCGCTTCATTCATTGCACGCAGACCCAGCGCCATGGCGGCGGTGCCCAGGCGATAGCGCTTACTGGCGGATTCGCGCTCGATATATTCTGCGGACTCGAGAAAGCGCGCCATGCGGTGCGCGGTGGTCCGGTCGATGTCTGCCTTTGCGGCAAGCTCTGGCAGGGTCAACCCGACGTCCTGGTGCTCGGCCACCAGCTGGAGGAGAGTGAAGGCGCGGGACAGGCTCTGTACGCCGAAGGGGGCGGCGGGCTTGGTGGGCATGGAAAGGGGCGTCGGGACAACTTCGGAATCCGGGACGGGTCACATCGTTCCCCGGGAGGGCATTGGCTGTTCACATTGTGCACGAACTGCACGATTGCAATTGTCCCGCGCGGCGCCATGGTTTGCAATACGTCCATCACGGAACCCCGAGCATGCGCTATGACTCCCATCGATTCCCGTATTGACCTGTCCTCCGATGCCTTTGCCAGCCAGCGCGCCGGCATGCAGGCCCTGATCGACCGCCTGCATGGCCTGGAGCAGCGCGCGGCGGCCGCCTCCGAGCGCGCACGGCCTTCTTTTGCCAAACGCGGGGCATTGCTGCCGCGCGAGCGCATCGGCCGCTTGCTGGATCCGGGCGCGCCATTCCTGCCGATTGCGACGCTCGCAGGCTTCGGCATGGACGACCCGGACCATGAGACCTCGATTCCCGGCGGTTCGCTGGTGGCCGGCATCGGCTTCGTCTGCGGCGTGCGCTGCATGGTGCTGGCCACCGATTCCGGCATCGACGCCGGCGCCATGACCGAAGCCGGCAACATGAAGCTGGTGCGCTGCCAGGAGATCGCGCTGGAGAACCGGCTGCCGTTCATCCACCTGGTGGAATCGGCCGGCTCCAACCTGCGCAAGTACCGCGTCGACAAGTTCGTGCGCGGCGGCGCGCTGTTCTACAACTTGGCACGCCTGTCCGCGGCCGGGCTGCCGGTGATCACCGTGGTGCACGGCTCGTCCACTGCGGGCGGCGCCTACATGCCCGGCCTGTCCGATTACGTGGTGATGGTACGCAATCGCGCACGCGCCTTCCTGGCCGGCCCGCCGTTGCTGAAGGCTGCCACCGGCGAAATCGCCACGGATGAGGAACTCGGCGGCGCCGACTTGCACGCCACCACCAGCGGGCTGGCCGAGTACCTGGCCGAAGACGATGAACACGCCATTGCCACCGCGCGCGACATTGTCGCCAGCCTGGACTGGCCCAAAGTGGCGCCGCCGCCGGCGCAGCCGGCGCGCCCGCCGCGGCTGGATCCGTCTGAACTGGACGGCGTGATGACGCTGGACATGAAGCGCCCGGTCGACATGCGCGAGGTTATCGCCCGCATCGTTGACGACTCCGCCTGGCTGCCGTTCAAGCCCGACTACGGCCCTGGCACCGTGTGCGGCCACGCGCGCATTGAAGGCAACACGGTCGCCTTCATTACCAACAACGGCCCGATCGATCCCGCCGGCGCCACCAAGGCCGCGCAGTTCATCCAGTTGTGCAACCAGTCGGACACGCCGATCGTGTTCCTGCAGAACACCACCGGCTTTATCGTCGGGCGCGCTTCGGAAGAGGCCGGCATGATCAAGCACGGTTCGAAGTTGATCCAGGCGCTGTCGAACTCGAAAGTACCTCGGATCACCCTTTATTGCGGTTCCTCATTCGGGGCGGGGAATTTCGGCATGTGCGGAAGAGGATTCCGACCGCGCTTCTGCTTCTCTTGGCCGAACGCGCGTACCGCCGTGATGGGCGGCGAGCAGGCCGCCATGACGCTTGAGATCGTGGCGCGCCAGCAGGCCGCACGCAAGGGCGTACCGGTTGACGAGGCACAGCTCAAGGACCAGACCGCCGAGATCGTTGCCAACTTCGAGCGCCAGGCCAGCGCTTTCGTCACCAGCGGACTGCTGCTGGATGACGGTGTGATCGACCCGCGCGATACCCGTGCCGTGCTGGCCTTTGTGCTGGCCACCGCGCGAGAGGCCAGCCTGCGCGAGACAAATCCGATCCAGTTCGGCGTGGGCCGCTTCTAAGCGGCACGCCATCCAGACCAAGTCCTAAGCGAAAAGAACCTCAGGAGACCACCATGCTCTACACCGAAGACCACCGCAACATCATGGAAAGCATTCGCCGCTTCGTTGCGGCGGAGATCGATCCCTTCGTGGACAAGTGGGAAGCCGCCGAGATCTTTCCGGCGCACGAGCTGTTCAAGAAAATGGGCGACCTCGGCTTCCTGGGCATCACCAAGCCGGTGGAATACGGCGGCCTGGGCCTCAATTTCTCCTATGCCGTCGCCGCCGCCGAGGCGCTGGGCTATGCGCGTGCCCAGGGCATCGGCATGGGCGTGGGCGTGCAGACCGACATGGCCACGCCGGCGCTGACCGCCTTCGGCTCGGACGAACTCAAGCGCAATTACCTGGCCCCGGCCATCGCCGGCGACATGGTGTGTTCGATTGGCGTGTCCGAAGCCGGCGCCGGCTCCGACGTGGCTTCGCTCAAGACCCGCGCCGTGCGCGATGGCGACGACTACGTCATCACCGGCTCAAAGATGTGGATCACCAACGGCACGCAGTCCGACTGGATCTGCCTGCTGTGCAACACCTCCGATGGGCCGGTGCACAAGAACAAGTCGCTGATCATCGTGCCGCTCAAGGAAGGCGGCAAGCGCGTACGCGGGGTGGAGGTGCAGAAGATCAAGAAGTTCGGCATGTGGTGCTCCGACACTGCGCAGATCTTCTTCGACGAAGTGCGCGTGCCGGTGCGCAACCGCATCGGTGAGGAAGGCATGGGCTTCATCTACCAGATGAAGCAGTTCCAGGAAGAGCGCCTGAACGGCGCCGCGCGCCGGCTGGCCTGCACAGCGCTGATCGAAGAGACCGCCGACTACCTGCGCCAGCGCATTGCCTTCGGCAAGCCGCTGCTGGACAACCAGTTCATCCAGTTCAAGCTCGCCGAGCTGAAGACCGAGATGGAAGCGCTGCGCGCGCTGGTCTATATGGCTACGCAGACCTATATCGAGGGCGGCGATGTGATTGAGCTGGCTTCGATGGCCAAGCTCAAGGCCGGGCGCCTGTCGCGCGAGGTGGCGGACTGGTGCATGCAGTTCCAGGGTGGCATGGGCTACACCTGGGACAACCACGCTTCGCGCGCGTACCGCGACTTCCGCCTCGGTTCGATCGGCGGCGGGGCTGACGAAGTGATGATGCAGGTCATTGCCAAGCAGATGGGCCTGATGTCGCGCGGCTGACGTGATGGTGAAGCAATCAACTGCCAGGACTGACATGCCCGACAACTCCCTCACCGATACGGTGATCGTGCGCCGCGCCAGCGGCGTGCTGTTCGCCACACTCAATATCCCTGCCACGCGCAATGCGCTGGCACCCGAAATCGTGGCCGCGCTGGCGGCCGCGGTAGAGCAGGCCGAAGCGGACCCCGAGGTTCGCGCGCTGGTGCTGCGGGGCGCCGGCGGCATCTTCAGCGCCGGCGGCAACGTGGGCAACTTCAAGGCCCGCCTTGATGCCGACGCCAGCGAGGAAGACCCGGTCGCCACGCGCAACCGCCAGTTCGGTTACTTCATGCAGCGTCTGAGCATGCTGCCGGTGCCGGTGATTGCCGCCGTGGACGGCGCCGCGATGGGCGGCGGCATGGGCCTGGCGTGCGCCGCCGACATCGTGCTGGCCACGCGCGACGCGCGCTTTGCGCTGTCGGAAACCACGCTGGGCATTATTGCCGCGCAGATCGCGCCATTCGTGGTGCAGCGGCTTGGCGCCACCGCCACGCGCCGCCTGGGCCTGACCGGTGAGCGCGTCAGCGGCGATGCCGCCGTGGCCATCGGGCTGGTCGACCAGCTGGCGGCCGACAGCGCTGAACTGGATGCCCTTATCGCCGAGTGGTTGACGCGTATCGGCCGCTGCGGCCCGAACGCCAACCGCGTGTTCAAGACGCTGGTGGGCCGCTGCGGGCAGGAGCCGGCCGGCTCGCTGCTGGATGACGCCTCGCACCTGTTCGCGCAGTGCATGCGGCGCGAGGGCAACGAAGGCGTCGCCGCGTTCCGTGAGAAGCGGGACGCGAACTGGACCGTCCGCTTCGATGTCGGGGCCGTGCGCGCCGCGCAGGCGGTCGCCTGACCTTCCCGCCAGCCCCTTCCAGGAAATTCACAGGATTCCCATGTCTGCAACCAGCCGACCCTTCCATACGTTGCTCGTCGCCAACCGCGGAGAGATCGCAGTGCGCATCATGCACACCGCGCGCCGCCTCGGGCTGGCCACCGTGGCCGTCTATTCCGAGGCCGACCGCCACAGCCCGCACGTGGCCTTTGCCGACCGCGCGGTCTGCATCGGCGCTGCCGCGCCACGCGAGTCGTACCTGAACGTCCCCGCCATCATTGAAGCGGCCCGCGCCAGCGGCGCCGACGCGATCCATCCTGGCTACGGCTTCCTGGCCGAGAATGCCGCATTTGCCGAGGCCGTCACCGCGGCCGGCCTGGTTTTCGTCGGCCCGCCGGCTGAGGCGATCCGCGCCATGGGCAACAAGGCGGAGGCCAAGCGCCTGATGCTGGCTGCCGACATGCCCTGCGTGCCCGGCTACCAGGGCGCGACACATGATGACGCCACGCTGCTGGCGCAGTCCGCGTCCATCGGCTTCCCGCTGATGGTCAAGGCAGCTGCGGGCGGCGGCGGACGCGGCATGCGGCTGGTGCGCGATGCGGCGGCGCTGCCGGCGGCGCTGACCAGCGCGCGTTCCGAGGCGGCCGCCGCGTTCGGCTCCGACGAGCTGATTCTCGAACGCGCCGTAATCGCGCCGCGCCACGTGGAGATCCAGGTCTTTGCCGACACCCGCGGCAATGTGATCCACCTCGGTGAGCGTGACTGCTCGGTGCAGCGCCGCCACCAGAAGGTCATTGAAGAAGCGCCGTCGCCCGCCGTCGGCCCAGAGCTGCGTGCACGCATGGGCGAAGCCGCCGTGCGCGCGGCAAAGGCGATCGGCTACGTCGGCGCCGGCACCATGGAGTTCCTGCTCGATGCCGACGGCAACTTCTACTTCATGGAGATGAACACCCGCCTGCAGGTCGAGCACGCAGTGACCGAGGCCATCACCGGCTTTGACCTTGTCGAATGGCAACTGCGCGTGGCGGCAGGCGAGCCGCTGCCGGTCAATCAGGACCAGGTCCGGCTCAACGGCCATGCCATCGAAGTCCGCCTCACCGCCGAGGACGTACCGGCTGGATTCCTGCCGCAAGGTGGTCCGCTGCTGCGCTGGCGCCCGCCTGCCGCCGGCCGCGACGTGCGCGTGGACCATGCGCTGGAAGAGGGCGGTGCCATCCCCACCCACTATGACTCGATGGTCGCCAAGCTGGTTGCGCACGGCGCCGACCGCGAAGAGGCACGCCGCAAGCTGCTGCGCGCGGTGGAAGACTGCGTGCTGCTGGGCGTGCCGACCAATCAGGGATTCCTGGCCGCTTGTCTCGCCCACCAGGCGTTCGCAGGCAATGATGTGCACACGGGCTTTGTCGATGCCCATATGCAGGCCGCGCTCCAGGTCGCCGTGCCGCCGCAGCATGTGACGGCGACCGCAGCCCTGGCGGCATTGGGCATGCTCGGCAGCAACCGCAAGCCAGCCTCGCTGGCGCGTGCCGCCTCGAGCGTTGTGCTGAACTCGGCAGGCAAGGCATGGCAGGCAACGCTGCGGGTGACCGCCGACGGCTGGCGCGCCAGCCTGCACGAGCGCGGTGAGGACCAGCCGCCGGTTGAATGCGTGCTGCGCGTGCTGCGTGCCGACGGCACCAACGGCACGGCGCTGGTCGAATGCGACGGCGTGGTCTATCCGCTGGTGTTCGCCGCCGACAAGCATGCCCTGCACCTGTTCCAGTCCGGCCATGCCTGGCAGTTCCAGCTCCACGATCCGCGCCGCCGCCGTGATGCCGGCAACGCCGACGGCGCGCTGCAGGCGCCGCTGACGGCCCGCATCGTCGCGGTCAACGTGGCCGAGGGCGAGCGCGTGGAAGCGGGCCAGGCCCTGGTCGTGCTGGAGGCCATGAAGATGGAGCACACCATCGTCGCGCCGTTTGCCGGCGTGGTGGCGGAACTGCCCGCCCGCGCCGGCGGACAGGCCAGCGCGGGTTCGCTGCTGGCGCGCGTCGAGGCCGATGCGGCCGCGAAGGAAGAGGCATGAGCGAATCCGTGAAAACCGCAAAGACCGTGCGCATTGGCGGCGCCTCCGGTTTCTGGGGCGATTCCGCCATCGCCACGCCGCAATTGCTGGGGGTGCCCGGCCTGCAATACCTCGTCTACGACTACCTGGCCGAAACCACCATGTCGATCCTGGCGCGTGCCCGCGCCAAGGATGCGGCGCTGGGCTACGCCACGGATTTCGTGCATGCGGCGATCGGGCCGAATCTTGGTGAGATCCTGCGTCGAGGCATCCGGGTGATCGCCAATGCCGGAGGCCTCAATCCGCAGGCGTGCCGTGACGCGCTGCTGAAAGTCGCTGAACAGCAGGGGTTGTCACCGCGCATCGCCGTGGTCAGTGGCGATGACGTGCAGCCGCAGTTTGAGCAATGGTGTGCAAACGGGTTGACCGACCTCGCCGGCAATCCGGTGGCGACCACCAAACCGTGGTCGGCCAATGCTTACACCGGCGCGCAGGGCATCGCCCGCGCGCTGGCGCTGGGCGCTGAAATCGTCATTGCCGGCCGCTGCGTAGACAGCGCGGTGGTGGTGGGCGCGCTCGCCCACGAATTCGGCTGGAGCTGGACGGACTGGGACCGCCTGGCCGCGGGCACGCTGGCTGGCCATGTGATCGAGTGTGGCGCCCAGGCCACGGGCGGACTGTTCACCGACTGGGAGCGTGTACCCGGCTGGGATCGCATGGGCTATCCGGTGATCGATTGCGCGCACGACGGTAGCTTCGTGTTGAGCAAGCCTGAGGACACGGGCGGCTTGATCGAGCCGGCGGCGGTTGCGGAACAAGTGCTGTACGAGGTAGGCGATCCCGCCAACTACCTGATGCCGGACGTGACGTGCGATTTCCGCACGGTGCGCACCGAACTGGTCGAGCCAGGGCGCGTCCGCGTGCACGGTGCGCGTGGCCGCGCACCCGGCACCCACTACAAGGGCAATGCGACCTGGCAGGACGGCTACCAGATCAGCCTGATGATGGCGATCCGCGGCATCGATGCCCCCGCCAAGGCGCGCCGCACCGCCGACGCGCTGTTGGCGCGCACCCGCGCCATGCTGGCCGAGCGCCAGATGCCGGACTACACCGAGACCATTGTCGAGCTGCTCGGCTGCGAATCGCAGTACGGCCAGCATGCACGTGCATTGCCGACGCGTGAAGTGGTGCTGCGCATCGCCGCGCGCCATCCGCTCGCGAAAGGTCTGAGCTTTCTGCAGCGTGAATGCTCCTCGGCGGGAACCTCCATGGCAGCCGGCACGCGCTCGTCGTTTGCGGGGCGCGTTGACATCCAGCCGGTGGTGAAGGTGTTCTCCTTCCTGGTGCCGAAGGCGGACGTGCCGATGCGCGTGGAGTTCGAGGGCGCCGTGCTCCTGCTGCCCGAAGCCGCAGTCAGCGCGGCGCAGGAGCCACCGGTCGGGGTCGACGTCCCGGCCCTGCCGGCGGTGCCCGATGAGCCGCGGGTGGAGCGGCCGCTGGTTACGCTCGCCTATGCGCGCAGTGGCGACAAGGGCGATGACGAGAACATCGGCGTGATCGCGCGCAAGCCTGAGTACCTGACGCTGCTGCGCGAGCAGCTCACCCCGCAAGCGGTGCGCGCGTACTTCGCCCATCTGGTGGAGGGCGAGGTCGAACGCTTCGATGTGCCTGGTCTGCATGCGCTGAACTTCCTAATGCACGGCGCGCTGGCCGGCGGCGGCGTGGCGAGCCTGCGCTCGGATCCGCTAGGCAAGAGCTATGCGCAGATGCTGCTGGACTTTCCGCTTTCCGTACCCCGGAGCTGGGCATAGGCCTGGCTCGCAGACTCAGTGCGCCGACACAGGCGCCCATTCGACAAGGAGGAGACATGACCCGACTCAAGCGCAGGGCGCGCATCAGACGCCTGCTCAGCCTGAGCCTCTTGGCAGGCCTCGCTGGTGCATTGCCAGCGATGGCGCAGGGCGACGCCTATCCCAATCGCCCGATCCGCGTGGTGGTGCCCTACACGCCGGGCGGCGTCTCCGACACAGTGACCCGGCTGGTGATGCACAAGCTCGCCGAGCGCATCGGCCAGCCTGTGGTGGTGGAAAACCGCCCCGGCGCCAACGGCATGATCGGCTCGGACAACGTTGCCAAGTCCGCGCCGGACGGCTACTCGCTGCTCGTCGTCGTTGCCGCGCACGCCATCAATCCCAGCCTGTATCCCAAGATGAGCTTTGACCCGCTCAAGGACCTCACCGGGGTCAGCATGATCGGGCGGATTCCCTTGCTGCTGGTCTCCAGCGCGCAACTGCCACCCACCAATGTGAAGGAATTGGTGGCATGGGGCAGGGCCAATCCCGAGAAGATGGCGTTTGCCTCCAGCGGCAACGGTTCGGGTGCGCACCTGGCGGGCGAGTTGTTCTCGCAAGCAGCGGGCGTGAAGATGATGCATGTGCCGTACAAGGGCATTTCGCCGGCACTGCCTGACCTGTTCGCGGGGCAGGTCGCCATCATCTTCGATTCGGTGCAGACCATGATGCCGCTGGTGAAGGCGGGCAAGGTGCGGGCGCTGGCTATCTGCAACCCGACACGGTGGCCGGCCGCGCCGAATGTGCCGACCATGGCCGAGGCCGGATATCCGGCGGTGACGGCAGGTAGCTGGATCGGGCTGATTGCGCCGGCAAAGACCCCGCCGGCGGTGCTGGCGAAGCTGTCGACGGAGATGGATGCCGTGCTGCGGCAGGCTGATGTCCGAGCCAAGCTGATCGACTATGGGATCGATCCGGTGGGCGGCAAGCCGGAGCAGTTCCAGGCGTTCATCAAGAACGAAGCGGTGCGATGGGGAGAGGTGGTGAAGAAGGGCGGGGTGAGGCTGGAGTAGATGAGGGCGGCGTGTTTGTCGGGCGGATGCCCGCCCGACTTGCGCGCGTCCGCTGCTGACATTCAGTGAAAAAGGGAGGCGCTTTGCCTCCCTTTTTCACATGTGCTGCGTGTCGCCCACATTCGTGCTCGCGGCCAGCAGATCCAAGGGGCAGACAGGCCGCAGGCGAGGTGGCGGAGGAGGGCCACGCCCTCCGGACCCGGGTTGTTTACAACACGCCACGCTCGCGATACGCGCGGACCTCCGCTTCCGTCATGCCCAGCACTTCACGCATTGCCTGCTCGGTGTGTTCGCCCAGTTGCGGCGGCGCGCGCATCTCTACCGGCGTGGCGGAAAAGCGCAGCGGGCTCCGTAGCGACGGCGCATCCACGCCGCTTGAATGCGGGAGCTTCACCAGGAGTTCGCGGTGCTTCACTTGGGGGTCCGCAAAGACTTCGTCCATGCTGTTGATCGGCCCGCACGGCACACCCACTTGCTCCAGGGTGGTCAGCAGGTCGGCGGACTTCCACGTGCCAATGCGCGTACCGATCAACTCGCGCAGCAGCGGGCGGTTATTGACGCGCGCCATGTTCTGGCCAAAGCGTTCGTCCGTGATGAGTTCCGCGCAGCCCAGCACCTTGCACAGCGCCGCGAACTGGCCGTTGTTGCCGGCGGCGATGATCAGGTGTCCGTCGGCGCAGCGGAACACCTCTGATGGCGATGCGACCGGATTGGTGTTGCCGGCACGCTGCGGGACTTTGCCGGACATGTGATAGCCCAACGCGAGGTGTCCGTTGGCCGCAACTGAGGCGTCGAGCATGGCGGCATCGATGTACTGGCCCTCACCGGTGGCCTGGCGATGGTAGAGCGCGCCCATCAATGCCACGGAAGCATAGAGGCCAGTCAGGATGTCGGTCAGCGGAATTGCCGTGCGCATCGGCGCGGCCCCGGGGCTGCCGTCAGGCTGGCCGCAGGTGCTCATCAGGCCCGCCATCCCTTGCAGGATGAAGTCGTAGGCGGGGCGCGCGGCATAGGGGCCGTCGGGGCCGAAGCCGGTCACGGAGCAATAGATGATGTCGGCGCGCAGCGCGCGGATCGAGTCGTAATCCAAACCGTATTTCTTCAGGCTGCCGGCCTTGTAGTTTTCCACCACCACGTCGCATTGCGCGGCGAGGCGGCGCACCAGTTCCGCGCCCTCCGGCTGCGAGATGTCGACGGTGACGGACTGCTTACCCCGGTTGCAGCACAGGAAGAAGGCCGAGTCGTTGGTCTGCTGGCCGTTGGCGTTGGTCAGGAATGGCCCCATCTTGCGGGTATCGTCGCCATCGCCTGGTTTCTCGATCTTGTAGACGGTGGCACCCATGTCGGCCAGGTTCTGTGTGGCCCACGGGCCGGCGACAACCCGGGTCAGGTCGAGGACTTTGATGCCTTGGAGGATTGCGCTCATGTCGTGCGTGCAAGGGTTGCAATGATAGAAATAGGTCCAGCGGGCATGATCGTTTGAATCCACGCCCCGCGCAATTTGCGAGTACAAAAGTCAGGGTTATTGCCAGCCGCGCAGCGCTGCGAGGACGGCGTTGGCTGCGCTTTGGTCCGCCTGCGCCGCGGGTGCCGCTCATGTTCGGAGGTGTTGCCTGGTCGTCCGAGATGCAAGCGGGACGGCGACCCCGGCATCATATGCACGACATGCACCATGTGCGCGTTTGAGGCATCGAGGCTTGTCGCTACCCTCGCGGTAAGGTTGAATGGCGCTGCCTCCTGCATGGGGAGGATGGAGACGACGATGACCATCGCGGCTATGGCGAGCGCTCCTAGGCGCCGGGCTATGCCGACTGCTTGATCCCGCCTCCATCGCTATTGTCGGCGCCTCGCGCGATACCAGCCGCATAGCAATGTGGCGCTGGATCGGTGCAGCCTCTCGGGGTTCAGGACGCGGCCCCGGCATTCGCGCGGCAGACTGCGAAGGATAATCATGAAGACACCCATTACCGCGCACATGGCGGCAAACGAGCGCGGCAAGGCGGCGCCGAAGGCGGGCGAAACCAACTGCGGCGCCATCAGCGTTGGCCACTGCGTCAGGCTGATCGGTGGGTTACAGAACTGCGTGGAGCTGTTCGTGCGTAAGGTACGAAAGGTGCGGCGAGCAAGCTGCGGCCGCTTACCGCTACTTCGGGTGGCACCATGACAGAAGGCGGGATCTCAGTCATGGAAGACCTCCTGGCCGGCGTGCCGGTATCGCATGTCGGCGTGCCGGCGGGCTTTGTCGCCTTGCGCAAGCTCGGCGGGTATTTGGCCAACTTCGGGCAGCTCTACATCCATGCGGAGCGCCGCACGCTGGGGGTGCGTATCGACGAAAGCCACCTTAACACCCTCGGCATTCCCCACGGCGGCATGCTCGCGACGCTCGCTGATACGGCGATTGGCGTCATGATGTCGCTGGAAACGGGGCGATCGAAGGGCGCAGTCACTGTGAACCTGAGCCTGGACTATCTGGATTCAGCCCGGCTTGGCGACTGGGTCGAAGCGCGCGTGGAGTTTGACAAGCTCGGCTCGCGCCTGCGCTATGGGACGTGTCGGCTGGTCAGCGACGGGCGTTGCCTGCTTCGGGCCACCGCAATCTTCGCGGTGTTGGGGCCGCGGGTATAGCCCAAGCCGCTTCGTTGCCGAGGTGAAACGGGCATGCCAGATCGGGGCCTGCCGCGCTGGCGGCATCTTGGCACGATCCCCTGGCCTGTTATGAGCCTGTCCCGGTTGCGCCCAGGAATCTGTGGCGGCTACTTTGAACCGAGCAAGAGCTTCCGGCGCTGCCGCGCACTGGCGGAGGCGGCGCCGGGCATCCCTGCGTCAAAAAGGGATTCAGCACGTTCAATCGGCGCGAGTCGCCGTCTGAAGAAGTGAATTCGCCGCATGTCCGCAGGCGATTCGCGCCAAGAGGAGATATGCATGGAAGCAACTGCGAACGTTGGCCTGACGCCTGCACGGAATGAGATCGACCAGCTTTATAAGAAAATCACGCTGCGGCTGCTGCCGTTTCTTTTCATGTGCTACGTGATCAACTACATTGATCGCGCGAACATAGGTTTTGCAAAGCTGCAGTTTACACAGGATCTCGGCTTTTCCGATGCTGTCTACGGCCTCGGCGCGGGGGTGTTCTACATCGGCTATGTGCTGTTCGAGATTCCGAGCAACATGTTCCTCCAGCGGATGGGTGCGCGCGCCACGTTGCTGCGTATTCTGGTCCTGTGGGGCATAGTGTCCGCGGCGCAAGGCCTGGTGAAGACGCCTGAGCAGTTGTATCTGGCGCGTTTTCTGTTGGGCGTGGCTGAAGCTGGCTTCTTTCCTGGTGTGATTCTGTACCTGACGTATTGGTTTCCAGCGGCTCGGCGGGCGCGTGTCACGTCCACCCTTGTGACGGCGCTGGTTGTTGCAGGCATGGCGGGTGGCTTGGTGTCTGGCTGGATCATGAAGGAAGCGGCCGGCCTGTGGGGCATGAAGGGCTGGCAAGCGCTGTTCGTGTTGGAGGCGATTCCGGCCGTGGTGATGGGTCTGCTGGTGTACTGGGTGCTGGATGACCGACCCGAAGCCGCCCATTGGCTCTCCGAGCGTGAGAAGGCCCTGATCCGCCAGGAGTTGCAGGCCGACGCGCAGGGCAAAACGGTGGTCGCAAAGCATCAGGGGTCGTACGCGGCCTTCAAGGATGCGCGCGTCTATGTCGCTGCCCTTGTGTACAGCGCCATTGGAGCGGCGTCCGCCGTGATCTCGCTTTGGATGCCGACGCTCATCAAGAGCGCCAACGTGAGCAATCTGCAAACGGTCGGTTATCTGACCATGATTCCATACCTGTGTGCCGCCATTGGTATGTTCCTGGTCGGGCGCAGTTCCGATCGGTTCCTGGAGCGTCGTTGGCATGTGGCTGGTGCGACAGTGGTTGGCGCCGCGGCATTCCTGGCACTTGGCGTTCCCGGCCTGAATTTGGTCGCCATCATGGTACTCCTGGGCTTGGCTGCAGCAGGCACATTTGGAGCGATCGCGGTCTTCTGGACAATTCCGCCTGCGTATCTGAAAGGTCCATCCGCTGCTGCCGGCATTGCACTCATTAGCAGCGTCGGTGCCGGCTTGGGTGGATTTGGCGGCGCAGCATTGGTGGGGGCGATCAAGCAAGCATCGGGCAGCCTCTACCTTGGAATCGCGGCGGTCGCTGGTGCCATGATCGTTGCGGCAGTAGTGCTGCTGACTGCATTTCCCGCGACATTACTTAAAGAGCAGTGATTGCCGGAAGCCCCTTTCGGCAGGCGCACAAACTGGCAGTCGGGCCATTGCCGCAATCTCATCTAAGGATTGGGGAATCGAATCCTGTTCAAATGAAACGGCGCCATTTCTTGCCAACGCAGCGCGCCACCACCAAGTAAAAGGAGCAACACCGTGACCGAAGCAGTCATCGTTTCCACCGCACGCACCGGGCTGGCCAAGAGCTGGAAGGGCGCCTTCAACATGACACATGGCGCTACCCTGGGCGGTCACGCGGTCAGGCACGCCATCGAGCGCGCCAAGATCGAGCCGGGCGAAGTGGAAGACGTGCTGATGGGCTGCGCCAACCCAGAGGGCGCGACCGGCGGCAACATCTCCCGCCAGATCGCCCTGCGCGCCGGCTGCCCGGTGACCGTGCCGGGTGCGACCGTCAACCGCTTCTGCTCGTCGGGCCTGCAGACCATCGTCATGGCCGCGCAGCGAGTGATTGCCGATGAAGGCGACATTTTCGTGGCCGGCGGCGTGGAATCTGTCTCGTGCGTGCAGCAGGAGGCGAACCGCCACATGCTGCAGGAAGACTGGCTAAGCAAGAACAAGCCCGAAATCTACTGGAACATGCTCTTGACCGCCGAGAACGTCGCCAAGCGTTACCACATCAGCAAGGAGCGCCAGGACGAATACGGCGTGCAGAGCCAGCAGCGCGCCGCCGCAGCGGCCGCCGCCGGCAAGTTCAACGACGAGATCGCGCCGATGACCACGGTGATGGGCGTGACTGATGCGGACACAGGTCAGCGGACGACGCGCGAAGTCACCATCTCCGCTGACGAAGGCATCCGCACCGGTACCACGCTGGAAGGCGTGTCGAAAATCCGCACCGCGATGCCCGACGGCGTGATCACCGCAGGCAACGCCAGCCAGTTCTCCGACGGCGCCTCGGCTGCCGTGGTAATGAACGCCAAGGTGGCGGCAGCCAAGGGCCTGCAACCGCTGGGCGTGTTCCGCGGTTTTGCCGTGGCCGGCTGCGAACCGGATGAAATGGGCATCGGCCCCGTGTTTGCCGTGCCCAAGCTGCTCAAGAAGACCGGCCTGAAGGTCGAGGACATCGGCCTGTGGGAATTGAATGAAGCGTTTGCTGTGCAGGTCCTGTACTGCGCGGACAAACTCGGCATCCCGATGGACCGCCTGAATGTCAACGGCGGCGCGATCGCCGTTGGCCACCCGTACGGCGTGTCGGGCGCGCGCTTGGTCGGCCATGCTCTGATTGAAGGCAAGCGCCGCGGCGTCAAATACGTGGCGGTAACCATGTGCATCGGCGGTGGCCAAGGGGCGGCGGGCCTGTTTGAGGTGCTCTGAAAGACGGTGTTGAATTGGGAGGAGTTCTATCGCGTATGATGAAGTGAAGGTGCCGACCGCGGGCTGAAGCGGCGGGCGGGCGGGTGACGAGAAGCTTCGCGATAAGGCATCTTGTCTGCATCATTCGGCTGCATGCCCTTCGAACTGCGATGCACAAGGGGCCTTAGAGGGCGGCGGGTTGCTGCAATGACCGGGAAACGGCCTGCGGCTTTGACTCGTTCGAGTTCATCGCGCAGCTTGCCCACCGTTGCCTCCTTGTCCAAAGCTCGGCGCTTGCCCGGGCGCATTGCAACATGCCAGTTGACCGCGATGTCGTGCGCCTCACTGCCCCTTTCAACGCCTTGGTATCTGGCGTCACTGAACACATTTACTCTCCTCGCCATGCAGCAGCGCATAAGCTTGCGTGACCTCGTTGAGGTTGGCGGCCGTGCCCACGACGGTGTGTACCACCGATTCGGTGTCAGCGCCGATGTCGGGTAGCAGTGGCGCATTGCTGCGCCACTGCATACCCCGCATCCGGCTCAAGCCACTCCACGGCGGAACCGGGCAATCAATCGGAAACGTCAGCGGCGCGACGGCGTGCGAAGTACGACGACCATCGAGGATCGACGGCGTTTGCTATGCCAGGTATCTTGACATGCCGGACGATGGGCATCGTCGCGGCTCGGAAGAGCCGAAGGCGCTGGACGCGGCCATCGATTTCGATCTTGGCGGAAAGCACGCCGTGTGTGCGGCGAGTACTTCAGCAGCCTGCTTCTATGATGAGTCGGAAGGCAAGAATTTTTACGCAAATTGATCCAATTTCCTAATCTAGGGAATCGCTGATCAATGAGGTTTGCGCTTGATGTTGCACAAGCCAAGGACTTCAGCTTTCGCAATGCGGGAGAGATAGGACGATTCAAGCCGTCTTTCTCGCGTTTCGCACCTTTCCTGGCCGCGCTTTGCGCGCTCAGGACGGATTGCTCCCCTCTGAGGCCATCAACAGCCTCCTGGCGAACACCAGATTCGCCAAATCAAACAGGCTGAACAACTGCGCCGTGTTCTTGACCAGGCCCTTGTAGCGAACCTTGCGATGGCCAAACAGATTCTTGATGACGTGGAACGGATGCTCGACCCGCGCCCGAATCTGGGCCTTGGCCCGCTCGACGGCGATCAGCAAGTCCTTGATCGCTCCGTCGCGCATCGCCTTGATCTTGCCGCGCTTGACGGCCACCTGCCACTTCACGGTCTTGCCTTGCAGTTCCTCGCGCTTGTCCACGCCCGTGTAGCCTGCGTCGCCAAACGCATGGTCTTCGTGGCCATGCAGCAAGGCGTGTGCCTGCGACACGTCGGACTTGTTGGCCGCTGTGCCCACCACGCTATGTACCAGCCCAGAGGCTGCATCCACACCGACATGGGCTTTCATCCCAAAGTGCCAAGCATTGCCTTTCTTTGCCTGGTGCATCTCCGGGTCGCGGCTCTTCTTTTTGTTCTTGGTCGACGGTGGCGCCTCGATGAGGGTGGCATCCACAATCGTGCCTTCCTTCATCATCAGTCCCCGCTCGCACAGCATGATGCCGATCTCGTCGAACAGCTTTCGCGTCAGTTCATGCTCGACGAGCAGGCGGCGAAACTTCAGCAGCGTGGTCGCGTCTGGCACCGCCTCGATTGCCAGGTCGATCCCGGCAAACGCCCGCATCGCCATGCTGTCGTACAGCGCGTCTTCCAGTGCCTCGTCCGACAGCCCGTACCACTGCTGGAGGAAGTAAATGCGCAGCATCCGCTCAAGGCCGATCGGCGGCCGGCCACGTTTGCCCTTGGGGTAGTACGGCTCGACCGCCGCAATCAGGCGCGCCCACGGCACCACGCTTTCCATCTCCGTCAGGAAGCGCTGGCGGCGCGTCACATGCTTCTTGCCGTGGCTTTCCGCTTCCGCAAAACTGATCTGTCGCTTCATCACAGGACCTGAATCATGGACACGCTTATGACAACGCGCTCACCCAATGCCTCGATGACTCGCGCACTGATTTAATCAGATGGTATGGACGCCTCCCCCCCGGCAACGGGGCGCTTACCTGGCAAGAGGAACTGTAAGGATCCTCGCCGTGATGGTACCCCTGTGCCAAAGTGGAGATGTCGAGTGCAACGACCCTGAGCGGGAGGATCCAAAATGAAGCTTACCGTCATCGGCATGGATATTGCCAAGCACGTCTTCCAACTTCATGCGGTGAATGCCAGCACCGGTGAGATCGAGCGCATCAAGTTGAAGCGGAGCCAGGTCACAAACTTCTTCACTAAGCGGGAGCGTTCACTGATCGCCATCGAGGCTTGCGGCAGTGCCCACCATTGGGCACGAGAACTGCAGAAGCTCGGCCACGAAGTGAAGCTCATCTCAGCGCGATCGGTTCGTCCCTTTGTACTACGCAACAAGACCGATGCCGCCGACGCACGGGCGATCTGGACTGCAATCCAGCAGCCCGAGGCTCGACTGGTTGCGGTCAAGAGTGAGAGCCAACAGGCCATTCTGGCGTTGCACCGCATCCGTGCCCAACTGATGAAGTTCCGGATTATGCAGACGAATGCATTACGCGGCTTACTCTACGAGTTTGGTGAAGCGCTGCCGGAGGGCTATCGGGCATTTGCCACAGAGATTCCTGCGGTGCTCGCCAAGGTCGCTGATCGCTTGCCGGCCATGCTGATCGACAGTCTACGAGAGCAATGCGCACGAGTGCAGGCAACCGACAAAGAAATCGCTGCGCTGGAGCGGCGGCTCAAGATTGCCCTTCGAGACAATCAAGAATGCCAAAAGATCGCTGAAATTCCTGGCGTGGGCTTGCTAACCGCAACGGCCGCGGTGGCTGCCATCGGCGATGCCAAAACCTTTCGATCCGCTCGTGAGTTTGCCGCCTGGCTAGGCTTGGTGCCCAAACAAACGGGCACCGGAGGCCAGGTTCGTCAACTCGGGATAAGTAAGCGTGGTGACACTTATCTCCGCACCTTGCTCATACACGGCGCCAGAACAGTAGTCGTCAAAGGCGCACGAACCGCCTGGCTCGACGGATTGCTCTTGCGACGTCCCTTCAATGTCGTGGTGGCTGCAGTAGCCAACAAACTCGCCCGGACCATCTGGTCGGTACTGGCAAGGGATACGAGATACACGGCACCCGCCATGGCTTTATAGCCTGGCGCGTGCCCCGACAATAGCCTGAACTAAGTCTTCTCAAGGAGCGCAAGCAATGATCGCATGATGGCTAACAGGTTGGACCGGGGCGAGGAAAACCCGATAGGGAACGTGAGCGACCAAGCTCGATAATCAGATGGGGACCTCGCCAGCGAATTCCATATGGGCCAGCAGGCCTGAACGGCCTGCACCAACGGGCCGGACATAAGCGTGCTGCCTTCACCTGTCGACCACCATGTCAATCGGCTTGCAATCCGGGAGGCGTCCACATAAGCGATTCCCTAGGTAGCGAATCTCGCAGCGAGGTGTTTGCGATAGAGCGAAGCGCGCAGCAAATGACGCTTGAGCGCGAAGTGCTGCCGGATCGGTGACCGCGATAGAGCGATTTCTTCTTCATCGCGCCATCTTACGCGACCTCGCCAACGTGACAGTGCCGGTGCCGCTCCTGGGTGGCCTCATGCCGCGCATCCTCTTCGCTGTGTAGGTATCCGCTCGTTGTCGACAGAGAGCTGTGCCCGAAGTTGTCGCGCACAAAGCGCAGGTCGACCTGCTGATCCGTCATATGCGAGCCGGCGGTATGACATAGCCAATGGGCCGAGGCGCTGGCGAGCACGGCTGCCTGCGCTTCCCATTCGGGCCCGCGCGCTGGCAGGCGCTCCGCGGCCATACCGAACACCTCTTTCAGAATCAGGTGCAGCGCCCCGCGCGACAGGGCTTTCTCGCGGCCCTGCTCGCGACCCGTCTCGCGGCCGATGACCGGCAGCACCAGCGGGCGTGTCTCCCCGGGCTGCGGCGTGGTCGGCAGTCCGTGCGCGCGGCGATAGCGCGCCAGTTCGGCGATCAGCTCGTCGGTGGCCGGTACCAGCCGGGTTTGGTTGCCCTTGCCGGTCACCTCGAGCCACCAGCGCTCAGTGCCCTGGGCATCGCGCCGGCAGAAGAATGCCCCCATGGCCGTGCCGGTGACCTCCGACGCCCGCAGCCGTGAAGATAGAGCACGGTCAGCACCCAGCGGCAGCGCGCCGCATACAGCCTTTCCCGGGCCGTCTCAGCCGGCATCGCTGCGATGGCGTCTTTGACCGTTTCCCACATGTCGTGGCTCAGATAGCGTGTGATGCGCGCCTGGGTGGGGGCGCGCGGGCGGCGGGCGAGGGCGAGCGGGTTGCCGGCCAGGTAGCCCGCCTCGGCCAGCCACGCGAACAGCGCGTTCAGGATCACCATCGCCCGGCGCACGCTGCTTACGTCTGTTGGGCAGACTGGCTCCGCTTTTGTACCGTAAGTCTGGCTAAACCCCGGTAGACCGGGTTGCCGTTCCAGTGCGGTTCGGCGTCTATGAGCGAAAGCGCGGGCCAATGGCGCAGAATCGCCCGGAATACGATCTCCGCCTCCATCAGTGTCAGCGCGGCGCCGATGCAGACATGTGGGCCATGCCCGAACGAAAGGTGGGAGCCTTCGCGTCGAGTGATGTCCAACTCGTCCGGGTTGCGGAAGCGCGCCGGGTCGCGATTGGCGGCGCCGATCAGGGCAACGACCAGATCGCCGCGCCGCAGCTGCCGCCCGTGCAGCATCATGTCTGTGGCGACCCGACGTCCCGTGTACTGGACCGGGCTCTCGTAGCGCAGCAACTCGCGCAGGGCATTGGGCAGCAGTTCCGGGGTCTGCTGCAGGCGCTGCCATTGCTCGGGATGGCTCAGCAGCGCGTGCAGTCCGTTGCCAAGCAGATTGCGCGTCGTTTCATGACCGGCAAACAGCAGCATCGCGCATTGCGCCAGTAATTCGGCACCTGCCTCGATTTTGCCTTCGGCCTTGGCGTACAGCAGATGCCCGATCAGGTCCCGCTGTTGTGGCTGCGATAGATCCGTGTCCTGTGCCTTGCGCCGTGCCAGCATCGATTCAAATGCTGCCGCCATTTTGAGCAGGCTGACCTGGGCGCGTCGTTTCAGCGCGGCGTCCGGATCCGGTGCGCCGATGAAGGCCGCCAGGTCTTCGGACCAGGCAAGGAAGTCCGGCTGGTTCTCGGCGTCCATGCCGAGCAGCCTCGCAATGACCATCGCTGGCAGCGGCTTGGCGATCGATTTCATGAAATCGAACGCCTCCAACCCTGCCAGCCGCTCTACCATCCCGGCGGTCATTTGCTCGATGGTGCCGGCGAAAGCGCGCAGGGCAGCTGGACGGAAGCCGGCATTGAGCACCTGTCGCAGCCTCGTATGATCGGGCGCGTCCAGGAACAGCATGGCCCGGCTGAACAAGCGCTGGAAGGGGCAAAGCTCCTGGCGCTCGCCTTCGCTGCCACGCATCACCCAGCCTCCCGTGCGCCGCGCCGAATACCGGGGGTCGCGCAGCACGGCTTCCACATCTTCGTGCCGGGTCAGTAGCCAGGCACCACCGAAAAACTCTTCACTCCAATGGATAGGGCCAAGCGCGCGCAGCGCGTGGTAGGTCGGGTAGGGGTTACGCAGGAAGGCACCGTCAACCAGGCGGTCGCAGGTGATCAGCGCTCCGGCCTTCGATGGCTGGCTGTGGGGTCGGTGTGGAAGCCTGGAGGTGAGAGTGGTGGTCGGGTTGGTAGCAGTCGTGCGGTCGGCAATGCTTGTCATTGTGGGATCTTGTTTTGGCAGCCTGACACTGCCGGGTTTCGGCCTGGCACGGTTCGGAAACGACGGCAATGAGGTGAGAGATTCTTCATGCATCTCCCCACCGGGCCATGATGGCGGACAGGCTGTCCAGCAAGCGTGTTACGTCGGCTGCGGTATGCGACGCCGACAGTGTGATCCGCAGGCGCGACGTACCGTTGGGCACGGTGGGCGGGCGGATCGCGGTAACTCGGATGTCGTCGTTCTCAAGCGCTTGGGACAGCGACAGCGCGGCCTCGTTGTCGCCGACGATCAGGGGCTGGATGGGTGTACTGCTGTCGGCGAGCTGCCAGCCAGCATGCGGATGCCGGACCTGCAGGGTTTGAAGGCCATTGCGCAACTGCCCGATCAATTGCATCAGGTGGTCGCGGCGCTCGCGTCCTTCATGGCCTGCGATCAGCGCCAGGCTGCTCAGAAGTGCATGGACGATGGCCGGCGGCGCAGCCGGGCTGTGGATGTAAGGACGGGCCACGTTTGCCAGATGCTCCACAATCGTCCGGTGCGCAGCGACAAAAGCTCCCGCCACGCCCGCTGCCTTGCCCAGCGTGCCGATATAGATCAGGCGCTCGGAGGTCAGCCCCAGGTGCTCCAGTGCACCGCGGCCTCGCTCCCCGAGCACGCCAAAGCCGTGGGCATCGTCCACCACGATCCAGGCGTCATGGTGCTCGGCCAATGCCAGCATTTCGGCGAGCGGTGCCATGTCGCCATCCATGCTGAACACGCTGTCGGTCACGATCAGCTTTAGCGGGCTGTTGCAGGCAGCAAGCTGCCTGGCGAGCGCGGTGACGTCGCAGTGTGGGTACCTTTTCATCGTAGCGCGAGCCAGCAGTGCGCCATCGATCAACGAGGCATGGATGAGCTTGTCGCAAAACAGGGTGGCGTCGACCGTTCCCAGCGCGCTCAACACCGCCAGGTTGGCCATGTATCCGGTGCAGAAGTAGAGCGCCTGCACTTTGGGAATATTTGGCGCGAACCACCGGGCCAGCTCGCTTTCCAGTTGGTGGTGGGCGAGCGAATGCTCATTGACGAGGGGGGAAGCGCCGCTACCCGCGCCGTAGCGCTGGGCCCCCTCCGCTAAAGCCGCGATCACCGCCGGGTGGCTTGCCAGCCCGAGGTAGTCGTTGCTGCAAAAGCTCAGCAGAGGACGTGCTTCACCGTCTTTGACGCTAACCGTCTGGTGAGGTGCGCAACCGGTGTGCGCAGTGCGGCGGTTGCGCGTCAATGCACCTGCGGCGCGTTCGGCCGCGGCCTGGTTCAGTTGGTCAATTAGCAATTCCCGGACTCCTGCGCTACGGGCTGCTCCGTGGGTTGCACAGCCAGCGCATCGCGGCATTTCAGCATGCTGGCACTCAGGCTCCAAGTGGATGCATTTCCCACGTCACCTCCTGTTTCGGTCATCCTTGGCTCGGTCGTCTCACGGGAAGGCCGAGCACTGGCATGAATAGGAGAGTGGATATTAATAAGGTCTCCTCATGTCCCGCAAATTGGTGCACTAGAGCAAGTTGACGGTGGGATGCGGACAAAAGCGCGACAAAGTGGGAGAATTGATCATCAATGCGGTAATTGGGCTTTATGCAGCACCGTAGAATTCCTTGAGCCATGGCTCCGGAGTCGCTTCAAATCGAGGTGGTAGTTGCCAAACTGCTTGCCCCGGTCGCGCCATACGGGCTCAAATATTTAAATGCAATTAATCGCCATGACCACAAATCAACATCCCTGTGGCGTTAGCAATGGGGGCGCGGCTAGTGGAGTGCTTGCCAGTGCACGCCCGCCCTGCCTGCGGGCGACCATCAACACACCTGGTATAGTTTCACGAACATGAAATTACATGGCGAGCAGCAGCCGAGCGGCTGTTCCCGCCATCCCCCCATGCCGCGACCCCTACCTGATCCGACGCCTCCTTCGCGCGCGACGATTCGCACCATTCCCCAACTCGGCGACCGCATTCGCACCACCCGGGCAGAAGACGGGCTGCCTATTGACCAGGCGGCAAGGCATTGCGGGGTCTCCATCGGCATGTTGTCCAAGCTCGCAAGGGCGTCAATCTCGCGCACGCCCTGCGGGTGCTGGAGGGACTGGGTTTGACCATGTTGGTCGTTCCCAAGGCGCATGCGCCCTGGCTCGAGCAGGCAGCGGCCCATGCGGTTGAGGTTGGCAAGGACGAGGTGTGGGAACCGCATGCCTAGTCGTAGCGCAGAATAAATTTGATAATCATATAGCCGGTCGTGGCCTCGCCCTGAGAAGTGGTGAGGTTAGAGTCAAGGTGGGACGTGCACTTTGACCTGACGGAGGCCGACATGAAGTACTGCGGAATAGACCTGCACTCGAATAACAGTGTGGTGGTGGTCAGCGATGTGGAGGATCGTATCGTGCTACAACGGCGTCTGCCCAATGATCTGGAGCAGATCCTGTCGGCCCTTGCTGCCCACCAGGATGAGCTGGTTGGCGTCGTGGTGGAATCGACCTACAACTGGTACTGGCTAGTGGATGGGTTAATGGATGCCGGCTACCAGGTTCATCTGGCGCACGTCGCAGCGATCAAGCGGTACGAAGGATTGAAGCATAGCGGAGACGCGGCCGATGCCGCCTATCTGGCGCAGTTGCTACGTCTGGGGCTATTGCCTGAAGGTTACATCTATCCACGCGAGCAGCGGGCTGCACGCGACCTGGCTCGCAAGCGGATCCAGCTAGTCCGGTGCCGAACCGCCCAGATTCTGGCGATCGAGAACCTCTTCGCGCGCCATACGGGCAAGTCAATGAGCAGTCGCACGGTCAAGCGCATGACCACCGAGCAAGTGGACGCGATCGGCCTGCCGGCGGACGTCGCACTCGCGGTCAAGGCAAATCTTGCGATCAGCGACGCGTTGCAACAACAGATTGCCATCCTCGAGAAGCGGCTAACCGAATGCGTCAAACTACGAGCCGAGTATCTTCTGCTGAAGACCGTGCCCGGGATCGGTGAAACGCTGGCCACCACCATCATGCTGGAGACCGGAACGCCAACGCGGTTTGCGGAGGTCGGCAAATTCAGTTCGTATTGCCGCTGCGTGGACAGCGCACGGCAAAGTAATGGCAAGAAGAAAGGCGAAGGCAACACCCGCAACGGCAATGCGTATCTCGCGTGGGCCTTCGTCGAGGCGGCCAATTTCACCTTGCGCCAATGCTTACCGGCGCGGCGCTTCTATGAACGCAAGCTTCGCGCCACGAACCGGTTTGTCGCGCTCAAGGCCGTGGCCCACAAACTAGCGCGCGCCTGTTACTACATGCTGCGCGAGCAGCAGCCATTCGATGTGAACCGATGCTTTGTTTGATGGTTCGGCGCAAGCTGGCGAGCCAGTAACGTGACTGGCCTGCAACCAGGGCTTTGATTGGACGCTCCCCCTGCGCCGACCGACTGTTTGCGGATGATTGAATCGCCCAGGCCGTGAGCCACCTAAAGACTGGCGTCGCGTGCGATAGCCAAGGCATTGTAAACACGCCTTTGGACCGGTCTGGCACCGATGGTTTTCTGGGGCGGTCAGCGCCGCCAGGGCGGCTGCGGATATTGGCGCAGCCAGCTTGATCCCGATGGGTGTCTGGCGCGATTCAGTTCGCAGCCAGCCAAACGAAAACATGGGCGCGATTTCGCTCCAAGAGCAGCAGGGTAGTGATTGCCGAATGTTTCGTTGGGTGCAGGGGTGATGTACTGCTGCATCACCCCTGCACCCAACGACGGGGTAGTGTTGTCCCTTGACTCCGGTCGGCTAATGGGTGTCACGTTGGCAGGCTGCGACGACAGAGTTATCACTGTGGCACATGCGACATCAGAGCTTGGAAAGCTGCGTCGCAGGCCAGGTGGGCGCTCTGCCGAGGCGAGAGGCGACCATTCCCTCTACACTTCACGCTTTAAGCTGGGGGGAGCGTGGTCATGATGGTCATGTACACGGTCATTGGTACGGCAACACTCAACAGGCTCAACCCAGAAAGCTACTTCTGGTGCGAATCGCCGTTCACCCCATCAACCGGATCAACGAACTACTGCCTTGGCCGGTCGCTACAGAACTGCAGCCGCCCATTGACACTGCATTCGCCTAACGACCGAAGAGCGCACCGGATCTACGAGTCAGTCAATGACGGTACTCGGCGGACCGTTACCAGCGACACACGGTCGACGAATGGAGCCCACCAGCTGCAAATGCCTCACGCGGCGTCCGGCGCCCCCATCAGCGCCATCAGCGGCGCCATGCATGGGCTGGCCGCCGCCAGCGCGCGCTGTTCGTCGAGGATGTCCTGCAGGATGACATGCGTCGTATCCGGGTTGGCCAGCACCACGCGGAACACGGCAATCGGGCGGCCACCCCACTGTGTCGACGTCAACTGCGTGCGCGATACGAACGAGCGGCCGGCATCGCGCTGCATTTCCTGAGTGCTGATGGTCAGCGCATCGAGCGCGTCCAGGATCTTCTCGCGCCGGTCGGCCGAAGCCGTTGCCAGCGCGGCACGCACGGTCTCGGGCACATGGCGATAGGTCAGGATGCAAAGCTGCGGGTGGCTGTCGAGCTCGAAATCCGGCTGCTGCGCAATCAGGGATGCAAAGTAGTGGGCGTTATCGATGCTACGCTCGATCAACTGCGCCAACCCCTTGCGACCGAGCAGATGAAGGTTTGCATAGAGCATGACTGCCGCCGCGCCGCGCGATCCTTCAAGCGTATGGCGCCCCAGGTCGACCGAGCCCTTGCGCACGATGTAGTTCGCTTGCTGGATGATTTCCTGCGTCCACGTTGGGCTCCGGAACAGCACCATGCCGGCACCCATCGGCACGTAGAACTGTTTGTGCGCATCGATGACGACGGAATCGGCACGCTCGATGCCCGCGAAGCGCCAGCGCTCGCGCTCCGACAGCAGGGTTGCGCCGCCCCATGCGGCATCCACGTGGAAATGGCAGCCGGCCTCCTGCGCAACGTCCGCAATCGCGTCGAGCGGATCGACTGCGCCCGTCTCCGTCGTCCCCGCTATGCCGACGATCGCCATCGGCCGGATGTTGCGCTGCTGCAGGTCACGCATGGTGTCGCGCAGCAGGTCGATGCGCATGCGACCGTCTGCATCGACCCCGACCGGCACGAGATTGTCACGCCCGATCCCAAGGACATCGGCTGCCTTTCGCAACGAGTAGTGCCCGCGCTCCGAGACGACGATTGCAAGCCCGTCATGGCCGTAATGACGTAGCGCAGCCACCAGTCCGGCGCGATGGATGCCGGCGAAGCCATCACGCGCGCCCAGCAAGTTGTTGCGGCTCGCCCATAGCGCGGTGAGGTTGGCGACCGTGCCGCCAGAACAGATCGCGCCGAGCGCGTGGTCGGCATCGTGCAGCCATCTCGCATAGAACGCGCTGTCCTGCGCAAACACCAGCTTGTGCAGCATGCCGACGACCTGGCGCTCGAGCCCTGTCAGCGCGCCCGACGTCTCGAGCTTCACGACGTTCTGGTTGAGCGCTGCCACCACCTTGGCCAGCGAGGGCATGAACGACGGCAGCGACGACGTCATGTGTCCGACGAAAGTAGGCGATGCCACGGGCATCACGTGCCGAAACACGTCGTTGAGCAGATGATCGGCATGCGCTTGCGGCGATGTCGGAGTCTCGGGCAACTCAACCGACGCGAACACCGCCTCGCGTGTGGCGCACGCGCCAATCGGATCAAAACGCGCGCCCGCAAAGAAATCCGCCGGGTGCTCGGCGATCAATCGCTCGAGCGATTCGAATGCACCCAGATCCGCATCGAACCAGCGCAAGGGGCAGTCGTCGCCCCCGTCCGTGCTTTGTGAGGTCTCTTCGCGAGAGATGTCCGGCTTCATTTGCATTACCCAGTTCAATCCAGAGCGCCATGGTGCGCCGGGCATTATGACGGATCGGACGGATGCGGATTGGCCGAGGGCCCCGACCCGCACCTTTGACGACGTCGCCGCTGCCCGATGACGGCCATCAATCGCCTTCTCTATTGGGCGCCCTGCGGAGCGGTCAGCACCAGCACCAAATACCAGAGGGTGTCTGAAGATGATCGCCCGCCTGAAGGGGGTGAGTACCATTGATGGATGCAGGGCGCGCCGCGCCGTCACTCCGATTACTAGGGTACACGATGGCGTGGAAGCCGTGAAGCACCGCTGGGTGCGCCCGGCCGATGTCCCTGATCCCGCCAGCAACATCACACTGGTCGATGCCACGCGCAAGATCTTGCAATCGATCGCACATTTCGAGAGCGTGCAGGCCTGCTTCAACTTCGCGCAGCAGCAGGGCAACATAGCACCGGTCATGCCCCGACTGGCCGGCGGCACGAAGGGCCAGCGCCCGGTGATGCCGCGAGAAGCGCCCTATGCGGAAATAGCGCGCATCGATCCTGATGGCGCCGGCCATGCACGCTACTCGCTGGAGCCAGGTCGCGCGGAAAAGACCCTCTTCACGGGTGACCACGTGATGCAGGGCTCGACCTTCGTCATCAATCCGCCAGACGGCGACATGCGCGCCAATCTGGCATCGCACCGGGGACTGCTGGACGATGACATCGAGGACATCGAGTGGATCGCGCCAGGACACGGGTTCCTGATGAGCCAGCCCCATGACGCGATCCGCTTGCTGATCCGGCATAGGCAGAGGTGGCGCCGGAAATTCGGACAGTCGGGTAAGTGGAAAAGCTGGGGCCTGAGCCGGCCATAATGGCGGGCAGAAAGGACCCAGAAGATGACTAAACGAAGCAGACGGACCCACTCGGCAACCTTCAAGGCCAAGGTGGCCATGGCCGCGCTCAAGGGCGACAAGAC
Organism: Cupriavidus sp. MEYA8; assembly: GCF_059278825.1. Classification (NCBI taxonomy): domain Bacteria; kingdom Pseudomonadati; phylum Pseudomonadota; class Betaproteobacteria; order Burkholderiales; family Burkholderiaceae; genus Cupriavidus; species Cupriavidus sp. MEYA8. The sequence continues at coordinate 424,038 of NZ_JCAEMD010000003.1, read as the reverse complement.
ACTTGCGGAGCTGGCCCAGCAGTATGACGTGCATCCGAGCCAGATCACGGACTGGAAGCAGCAACAGGTCGAGCACGTCGCCGACCTGTTCGGGGGCGGCAAAGAGAGCGCGAGCGAGCCGCCGGTGGACCTGAAGGCGCTGCACGCCAAGATTGGCCAACTGACGCTGGAGAACGATTTTTTGGAAGGTGCGCTCAGCAAAGCGGGCTTGCTGAGCGGAAAGCGATGATCGACCGCACGCACGCGTTGCCGGTGAGCCGGCAGGTCAAGCTGGTCGGTATTGCCCGGTCCAGCGCGTATTATCAGCCGCGGCCGGTCAGCGAGGCGGATCTGAAGCTGATGCGCCGAGTCGATGAGCTGCACCTTGAGCATCCGTTCGCCGGAGCGCGCATGCTGGCTCGCCTGTTGCGACGGGAAGGCGTCCAGGTCGGCCGCCGGCACGTGGGCACGCTGATGAAGCGCATGGGCATCGAGGCGCTGTACCGCCGGCCGAACACGAGCCGCAAGCACGCAGCGCACAAGATCTGGCCATACCTGCTGCGCGAGCGCAAGATCGATCGGGCCAACCAGGTATGGGCACTGGATACGACCTACATCCCAATGGCACGCGGCTTTGTGTACCTGACGGCGGAGGTGGATTGGGCCAGCCGCCGGGTGCTGGCGCACCGGGTGGCGATCACGCTGGAGAGCTGCCACGCGGTCGAGGCGCTGGAGGAGGCCTTTGCGAAATACGGCACGCCGGAGATCGTCAACACCGACCAGGGCAGCCAGTTTACCGCGGCCGACTTCACCGACGCCGTGCTCAGCCGCGGCATCGATCTGTCGATGGACGGCAAGGGCAGTTGGCGCGACAACGTGTTCGTCGAGCGCCTGTGGCGCAGCGTCAAGTACGAGGAGGTCTACCTGAAAGCCTATGACTCGGTCAGCCACGCGCGCCGCTCTATCGCTAACTACCTGACCTGGTACAACCAACGACGGCCCCATTCCAGTCTGGCGGACCAGACCCCAGATGAGGCATACTTCGCGACCCTGCCAGCGATCAAATCGGCAGCCTGACTGCCCCAGCGCTTCCACTTAAAAACTCCGGATCCCTGTCCGAACAAGCGAGGCCACCTCTGTTCACGCGAGCGGCAGCCTTCACGAATACCTGTTTGACGCCGGCCAGCTCCGGGATGTCGGCCTTTGTGGCCGGGTAGCTGCGCAGCTGGTCGGTACATCTGGCGCGGCGCCGGGCAGGAACGCAGCACGCGCAGAAAGAAGCGTTTGGCCGCAAGGTGCCAGGTGGTGCCCGGCTTGCGCCGCGCAGCCTTGACGCGATGAGCGAAGCCAGCGCCGAATTTGTCGCACCAGCGGCGGATGGTTTCGTAGCTGACGACCACGCCACGCTCGAACAGCAATTCCTCAATGTTGCGCAGGCTGAGGTTGAAGCGGAAATACCAACGCACCGCACAGCCGATGACGACGACGGGGAAACGGTGACCGTGATAGCGCGACTTCTTCTTCATCGCGCCATCTTACGCGACCTCGCCAACGTGACACCCATTAGCCGACCGGAGTCAAGGGACAACACTACCCCGTCGTTGGGTGCAGGGGTGATGCAGCAGTACATCACCCCTGCACCCAACGAAACATTCGGCAATCACTACCCTGCTGCTCTTGGAGCGAAATCGCGCCCATGTTTTCGTTTGGCTGGCTGCGAACTGAATCGCGCCAGACACCCATCGGGATCAAGCTGGCTGCGCCAATATCCGCAGCCGCCCTGGCGGCGCTGACCGCCCCAGAAAACCATCGGTGCCAGACCGTGTCCAAAGGCGTATTTACAATGCCTTGGCTATCGCACGCGACGCCAGTCTTTAGGTGGCTCACGGCCTGGGCGATTCAATCATCCGCAAACAGTCGGTCGGCGCAGGGGAGCGTCCAATCAAAGCCCTGGTTGCAGGCCAGTCACGTTACTGGCTCGCCAGCTTGCGCCGAACCATCAAACAAAGCATCGGTTCACATCGAATGGCTGCTGCTCGCGCAGCATGTAGTAACAGGCGCGCGCTAGTTTGTGGGCCACGGCCTTGAGCGCGACAAACCGGTTCGTGGCGCGAAGCTTGCGTTCATAGAAGCGCCGCGCCGGTAAGCATTGGCGCAAGGTGAAATTGGCCGCCTCGACGAAGGCCCACGCGAGATACGCATTGCCGTTGCGGGTGTTGCCTTCGCCTTTCTTCTTGCCATTACTTTGCCGTGCGCTGTCCACGCAGCGGCAATACGAACTGAATTTGCCGACCTCCGCAAACCGCGTTGGCGTTCCGGTCTCCAGCATGATGGTGGTGGCCAGCGTTTCACCGATCCCGGGCACGGTCTTCAGCAGAAGATACTCGGCTCGTAGTTTGACGCATTCGGTTAGCCGCTTCTCGAGGATGGCAATCTGTTGTTGCAACGCGTCGCTGATCGCAAGATTTGCCTTGACCGCGAGTGCGACGTCCGCCGGCAGGCCGATCGCGTCCACTTGCTCGGTGGTCATGCGCTTGACCGTGCGACTGCTCATTGACTTGCCCGTATGGCGCGCGAAGAGGTTCTCGATCGCCAGAATCTGGGCGGTTCGGCACCGGACTAGCTGGATCCGCTTGCGAGCCAAGTCGCGTGCAGCCCGCTGCTCGCGTGGATAGATGTAACCTTCAGGCAATAGCCCCAGACGTAGCAACTGCGCCAGATAGGCGGCATCGGCCGCGTCTCCGCTATGCTTCAATCCTTCGTACCGCTTGATCGCTGCGACGTGCGCCAGATGAACCTGGTAGCCGGCATCCATTAACCCATCCACCAGCCAGTACCAGTTGTAGGTCGATTCCACCACGACGCCAACCAGCTCATCCTGGTGGGCAGCAAGGGCCGACAGGATCTGCTCCAGATCATTGGGCAGACGCCGTTGTAGCACGATACGATCCTCCACATCGCTGACCACCACCACACTGTTATTCGAGTGCAGGTCTATTCCGCAGTACTTCATGTCGGCCTCCGTCAGGTCAAAGTGCACGTCCCACCTTGACTCTAACCTCACCACTTCTCAGGGCGAGGCCACGACCGGCTATATGATTATCAAAGCCATCGCAGGAGCATGCTGGGGCACCATCTTTGTCGGATTGACCTTTTCTGAGTGGTCCGGACCAACACAGAGCAGCGGATGGTGGCTATTTGCCGACTAGCCTATGCCATCGCGCGAGCTTCGCTGGGAAGAAACGAATTCGCCTATGCCGGTCGCTGACCGCCCCGGATTGCGTTGCTGTGGGCACGCCGTTGCAGCGTGCCCGCCCTGCTGGCGCTTACTCGACCGCGATGCCTTTGTCGCGGATCACCTTGCCCCACTTGGCATAGTCCTGCTGGATGCGCTGGCTCATCTGCGCCGGCGCCTGGTAGTTGGCAATGGCACCGGCCTTCAGCAGCTTGTCCTGGACATCCTTGTCGGCCAGGATCTTGCCGACCTCACCGGCGACGCGGTCCACCACCTCTTTGGGCGTGCCCGGCGGCGCCAGCAGGCCGCCCCAGGAAACGGCGTCGTAGCCCTTGAAGCCTTGCTCGGCAATGGTCTTGACGTCGGGCAGCATGCTCACGCGCTGCGGCGAGCCGACCGCGATGGCACGCAGCTTGCCCGCCTGGATGTGCGGCAGCGCGGCGACGAGGTCGGCGTACATGATCGGGACCTGGCCACCGAGGGTGTCGCTGATCGCGGGCACGCCGCCCTTGTAGGGCACGTGCTGCATCTCGAAGCCGCCCATCTGCTTGAGCAGTTCCATGCTCAGGTGGCCGAAGCTGCCCGCGCCGGAGCTGGTGTAGTTGAGCTTGCCCGGCTGTGCCTTGGCCTGTGCGATCAGCTTGGGCAGGTCCGTCACGTTGGGCAGCAGCGTCGGGTTGACCACCACCACGATCGGCAGGTCATAGACGGTGGCGACGGGCGTGAAGTCCCTGGTCGTGTCGTAGCCCGCCTTCTTGTACAGGTGCGGCGCCAGCAGCGTGGGCGTGGCCAGCATCATCAGCGTGTAGCCGTCGGGCGCGCTCTTCGCCACCTGGGCGGCAGCGATGGAACCCGATGCACCGGCGCGGTTCTCCACCACCACCGGCTGCTTGAGGCGCTCGGCCAGCTTCTGGCCGACGATGCGCGACGCCGTATCCGTGGGCCCGCCCGGCGGGAACGGCACGACGAGCTTGATCGGCTTGCTCGGCCAGGATTGCGCGAAAGCGCTGCCGACCAGCAGCGGCACTGCGGCCAGGGCCAGGATGGCACGACGCCGGGAGTGGACCATACGGGTGAATTTTCGAGTACGCACGATTGTTGTTCCAGGTTGAATCAGTGCAAGGGAACTCAAGCCCCCCTTGCCGGGCGGGGTCGCGCGGACGTTCATGTGCATCCGCGCGGCGCGAATGGTCAGGCCTGCTGTGGTGCCTCGGGCAGCGTCAGCACGCCGCGGGCCTGCAGTGCCTGCAGCTGGTCATCGCTCATCTGCAGCAGGCTCTGCAGGACCGCCCGCGTGCCCTCGCCCAGCGTCGGCGGTGCGTTGCGGATCGGCAGGCGCTGGCCATCCAGGCGGTAAGGGGGCGCGAACACGTGCGTGCTGCCTGCTACGGGATGGGGCATCTCGCGCAGCAGGCCGCCCTCGCGGGTCCGCTCGCTGGTCAATGCCTCGTGCAGTCCCGCCACCTTGCCGCAGGGAATGCCGCAGGCCGTCATGCGCTCCAGCAGCAGGTCGCGCGCAAAGCTGCGGATCAGGCCCGTAATCATGGGGGTCAAGGTCTCGCGGTTTTTGGCGCGCTCCACATTGGTGGCATAGCGCGGGTCCTCGACGATGTCCGGACGCTCGATGACCTGGTGGCAGAACTTGTCGAACTGGCTGTTGTTGCCCACGGCGATGATCAGCGGGCCATCGGCGGACTCGAACATGCCATAGGGCACGATGGACGGATGGGCATTGCCATAGCGTGCGGGGTCGCGCCCGAGCAGCATGGCGTCCAGGCCGTAATAGCCGGTAACCATCAGCCCGCAGTCGTACAGCGCCATCTCGATCAGCTGGCCCTTGCCCTTGCGCTCGCGGCGGAACAAGGCCGCCAGCACCGCCTGCGCGGCATACATGCCGGTCATCAGGTCCACCACGGCTACGCCGAACTTCAGCGGCGGCGTGTCGGCTTCGCCGTTGAGCGCCATGAGCCCGGCCTCACCCTGGATCACCAGGTCGTAACCGGGACGCTTGGCCTCGGGGCCGCTGGTGTTGTAGCCGGAAACCGCGCAGTAGATCAGCTCGGGCTTGATGGCCTTGAGCTGTTCGTAGCCGAGGCCCAGCTTCTCGGCCCCGCCGGTCTTGAAATTGTGGATGACCACGTCGAACTGCGGCAGCAGGTCGTAGACAATCTGCACGCCTTCCTTGCTCTGCAGATCCAGCGTGATGGACCGCTTGTTGCGGTTCATGCTGTTGTAGTAGGTGGTCTCGGTCTTGCCGATGCGCATGCCCCAGTCGCGCGTGTCGTCGCCACGGCCGGGGTGCTCCACCTTGACCACCTCAGCGCCGAAATCGGCCAGGACCTGGCCACACAGCGGTCCCGCAAACACACGCGACAGGTCGAGTACGCGCACGCCCTCAAGCGGGAACTCGATGCCTTGCGATTGGTCGGGCGTCTGCATTGTTTGTCTCCATGGGGTGTTTCGAGGGCACGAACCGTCCTTGAAAATCGTAGCCTACGTCCGGCTGGCAGCACGCGATGGCGGTAGGGCTGCCGCAGCGCAGCACCCTGGATGCGGCGTGCCGGACTCACGACGGTCGGCAGCGGTGATGAAGACCGCATTGCACCGCCGCCGAGGGTGCACCCGAAGGAAGCGGGAGACTCCTCGGCCGAGGTATGGTCCCCATCGCGGTCAGCCTAGCATTCTTGCTTGGATAAATGGGTTATACAATCCCCATTCACATTGACAAAATGTTCAATGGAACTTGACGATGATCCCCCTGGTCTGGTCCCGTGCGGCTGGCCGGCGCGCTGCACGGCTTTGTCGCAATAAGCCTCCGGTAGAATGAGCCGGTATCGAACTCAGGCAAGGTTGGCAGTGGTGATGAACGCGGCGATTGCGAAGGTATTGAAGCGCCTGCACTACCCACTGGAGGTGATGCTGACCTGCGTGCGCTGGTATGTCGCCTATCCGCTGAGCCTGCGCCATCTCGAAGAGATGATGGCCGAGCGTGGCATCTCGGTGGACCATTCGACCGTGCACCGCTGGGCGCTCAAACTGCTGCCAGCGTTGAACAAGATCTTCCGCCGGCACAAGCGACCGGTGGGCAAGAGCTGGCGCATGGACGAGACCTACATCCTGGTACGCGGCCAGTGGAAGTATCTGTACCGGGCGGTCGACAAGGCGGGCCATACCATCGACTTCCTGCTGCGCGCCCAGCGTGACAAGGCCGCAGCACGGCGGTTTTTCGAGAAGGCCATCGCGCAGCACGGCCAGGCACTGTCACGTTGGCGAGGTCGCGTAAGATGGCGCGATGAAGAAGAAATCGCTCTATCGCGGCCACCGTTTCCCCGCCGTCATCATCAGCTGCGCGGTGCGCTGGTATTTCAGGTTCAACCTGAGCCTGCGCGATATCGAGGAACTGCTGTTCGAGCGCGGTGTCGTCGTGACCTACGAGACAATTCGCCGCTGGTGCGATAAATTCGGCGCGGGGTTCGCGCATCGTGTGAAAGCCGCACGGCGCAAGCCGGGGACCACCTGGCATCTCGACGAGATGTTCGTGACGCTGCGCGGCGGAACCCTACCTGCTATGGCGGGCGGTCGACGAGCATGGCGCCGAACTCGACATCCTGCTGCAGAAGCGGCGCGACAAGGCCGCGGCCAAACGCTTCTTCCTACGCGTGCTGCGTTCCTGCCCAGCGCCGCGCAAGATTGTCACGGATCAACTGCGCAGCTATCCGGCCGCAAAGGCCGACATCCCGGCGCTGGCCAGCGTCAAGCACGTGTTCGTGAAGGCTGCCGCTCGCGTGAACAATCGCGCCGAGAACAGCCACCAGCCGACCCGTGAACGCGAGCGGCGCATGCGTGGATTCCGCGACCCGAAGCGCACGCAGGCCTTCCTGTCGAACTTCGGCCCGATCCGGCAGCACTTCGCGCTCAAGCGTCATTTGCTGCGCGCTTCGCTCTATCGCAAACACCTCGCTGCGAGATTCGCTACCTGGCACGAATTCACCGAAGTGGCCAAAAATCCGTCAACCGCTTCCTGAGCAATAGGCCCGCCGTCACGGCCTTGCCTCCCTATGGCACTGTCACGTTGGCGAGGTCGCGTAAGATGTCGCGATGAAGAAGAAATCGCTCTATCGCGGTCACCGTTTCCCCGCCGTCATCATCAGCTGCGCGGTGCGCTGGTATTTCAGGTTCAACCTGAGCCTGCGCGATATCGAGGAACTGCTGTTCGAGCGCGGTGTCGTCGTGACCTACGAGACCATTCGCCGCTGGTGCGATAAATTCGGCGCGGGGTTCGCGCATCGCGTCAAGGCCGCACGGCGCAAGCCGGGGACCACCTGGCATCTCGACGAGATGTTCGTGACGCTGCGCGGCGAACCCTACCTGCTATGGCGGGCGGTCGACGAGCATGGCGCCGAACTCGACATCCTGCTGCAGAAGCGGCGCGACAAGGCCGCGGCCAAACGCTTCTTCCTGCGCGTGCTGCGTTCCTGCCCAGCGCCGCGCCAGATTGTCACGGATCAACTGCGCAGCTATCCGGCCGCAAAGGCCGACATCCCGGCGCTGGCCAGCGTCAAGCACGTGTTCGTGAAGGCTGCCGCTCGCGTGAACAATCGCGCCGAGAACAGCCACCACCCGACCCGTGAACGCGAGCGGCGCATGCGTGGATTCCGCGACCCGAAGCGCACGCAGGCCTTCCTGTCGAACTTCGGCCCGATCCGACAGCACTTCGCGCTCAAGCGTCATTTGCTGCGCGCTTCGCTCTATCGCAAACACCTCGCTGCGAGATTCGCTACCTGGCACGAATTCACCGAAGTGGCCAAAAATCCGTCAACCGCTTCCTGAGCAATAGGCCCGCCGTCACGGCCTTGCCTCCCTATCGGCAAGTTGACAGTGCCGTTGGTTGAAGTCGGTGTAGCCAATGGCTCGTTGCATGATGCGTTGCTCCTACGTTGTTCAAGATCCTGAACGACGGCGACGCGGATGGACGCAGCATGCTCCCGAAGGCGCAGGGCTATGTCGGCCCCGCGCTGGGTCGTTACTTCGGAAAGGAACGCCGCTCGGGCGGGTTCCGCTAGACCGGCCACATGGGCCGCTTCACACAAATTGAGCCACGCATTCGGTTGTCCGACGTAGTCGGGCCGGCGGCGGGCGAGCGTGGCCGCGATCGCGGCACGAATCTCGGAATTCTGATCGATGGCAGACAGCATGGCTGTGTTCCTGTTCGAGGGTTCCTACAAACAAAAATGCCCTCCATCTGGGGAGGGCACTGTCAACTTGCCTCCCTATCGGCAAGTTGACAGTGCCCGGAGATGCTGGCGGTCGCGCTCTGCGCGATTCTGGCGGGTGCGGATAGCTGGGTCGGGATCGAGTTGTGGGAGAACGCTAAGCTTGATTGGCTGCGCCGCCACATCCCCCTGACCAATAGCATTCCCTCCCACGATACCTTCGGGCGGGTGTTCGCAGCGCTCAATCCCACGCAGTTTGAGACCTGCTTTATCCGGTGGACTCAGCACCTGTTTCCCACCCTGGCTGACCAGGTGGTGGCGATCGATGGCAAGGCCGTGCGCGGCTCACATCAGCGCGGTCAGCGCGCGATTCACCTGGTTTCGGCCTATGGGGCTGGTCTGGGCATGGTGCTAGGACAGGTGCGCACAGCCGGGAAGAGCAATGAGAGCACGGCGATTCCAGAGTTGCTCTACGCCCTGCTGCTCAAGGGCGCAATCGTCACCATCGATGCGATGGGTTGCCAGCAGGCGATTGCCCGACAGATTGTGACCGCCGGCGCGGACTATGTGCTAGCCGTCAAGGCAAACCAGCCCACGCCGCTGGCGCTCATCCACAATGCGCTTGCGGCGATCGAGCATCTCCCGGCCGACAGGCGCAATCAAGTGGTACGCGAGCATCGCGACATTGACAAGGAGCACGGGCGCATCGAAACACGCCACTGTACGGTGATCGACTGGGCCAAGCTGCGCCAAAGCACAGCGAATGTCGGCTTCGCCCCATGGCCTCACGCACGCTCGGCAGCCATCATAGAGTCCACGAGGGAAATCGGGGACAGCGTTGCAAAGGAACGAGTTACTAAGTGTCCAGCTTGCCGCCGGACCCCGCGCGAATCGCCCACGCAATCCGATCACACTGGGCCATCGAGAACGGCATGCATTGGGCCCTGGACTTGGCCTTCGACGAAGACCGGTGCCGAGTGCGTGTCCAGAATGCAGCGCAGAACTTCGCCATCCTCAGACGCATTGCTATGAACCTGCTACGACAGGATCGCACCACCAAAGCCGGTTTGAAGAACCGCCGCATGCTGGCCTGCGCTAATGACTGCTATCTGGCTCAATTGCTTGGCCGGAACGACGTTTAGAAATCCGTCACATTTCATGCGATGCCCCTGCGAGAATCTTCTGGTTGTTGCAATTGTTGAGATTTCCGCGCGCCGCAAGCCGGTAGCATTCCCCCACTCAGATCTGAGTGGGGGCGCTTCCGATCTGCGAAGTCTCTATTTGCTCCCACCCTTTTCCGGTGGGAGCATTTTCATTGTCGATACCTCGCCGCACTCTCTTATGTTTGCGTTGTGGCTGCCCCTTTCATGGCAGTAGTGTTAATCCCCAAGCTGCATACCGTGGCCTCGCCGCGAGTGCGGCTGCATGTGGAGTACCTTGCGGCTTTCAGTGCACTACGCTTCTGCGTTCCAGGCGCCGCCTTCCTACTGCTGCGCCAATCCTGCGCCCCCTCATCCAGACAGAGGTTCGGCCATGGCCCTGACAGCAGTTGCCGGCATCGTTGGTGTCGCATTTGGCGTTCTCGCGGTAGCCGACTTCATGCATCGCGATGCACCCGCCGTGGCTATTGAAGCCAAACCGGCCCCCGGCCTCGCACAGGCCGAGCAGGCTATCGCATCGGGCTGGACGCGGGAGCAAGTGCGGGAATTCCTGGGACCACCGGCGTCGGTAATGATGGCAAACGGCAGAAGCTGCTACCACTACCGCCTGTCCAAGGCGAACCGCAGCGCTGACTACGCTGTGTATTTTGCCGATATGGAAGTCGTGGATCGCACCGAACCGGCCGAATGCTCTATTACCTATTTCCTACCCAAGCCATCGCCTGCGTCGACGATGCCCGGCTAGCGTATAACTTGCATGGAAGATCAGGTACGAAACGCCTTGCAGCGTTGGTGGTGGTGTCCACGCCGTCGGCGTTGGTGCGGCCGAAATAGACTGGCCACTTGTGCTGCCACCACCGGCGCAACAGCCAGGCCGGTATTACCTGCGAGCTGGCTGCGCCTGTGCAGGCGGCAAAACGCGGTATCAAAAGACTTGAGGCTGATGTCTGGGATGTGGGCTTGCAAGATTTCGACAACGGTCGTCCGACAAACTCCTCGACGGATGGCCTGCTCGATCATGAACAGGTGCTTACGCAGGCGAGCGGGTTGGGAGCGATGCGGACATCAGCAACGGAAATCCCTATCGCACAATTCGCAAGGACCACTTGCCAAATGACCAAGTTCCGCCCCATCGGAAAACGGTTTTGTCGCAGTAAGCTCGGGGTAGAATTTCCCGGAGTCGAACTCGGCCAGTGTGGGCAGCGGTGATGAATCCGGAAATTGCGAAGGTATTGAAGCGCCTGCACTACCCACTGGAGGTGATGCTGACCTGCGTGCGCTGGTATGTGGCCTATCCGCTGAGCCTGCGCCATCTCGAGGAGATGATGGCCGAGCGTGGCATCTCGGTGGACCATTCGACCGTGCACCGCTGGGCGCTCAAATTGCGGGCAGCGCTAAACAGAATCTTTCGCCGCTCCAAGCGCCCAGTGGGGAAAAGCTGGCGCATGGACGAGACCTACATCCTGGTACGCGGCCAGTGGAAGTATTTGTACCGGGCGGTCGACAAGGCGGGCCATACCATCGACTTCCTGCTGCGCGCCCAGCGTGACAAGGCTGCGGCGCGGCGGTTTTTCGAGAAGGCCATCGCGCAGCACGGCCAGCCTGACACGGTGACCATCGACGGCAGCGCATCCAACCTGGTGGCCCTGTGTTTTCCCCTCAGGAGTCTCTCGTCTTCGCTCCCTTACAGCGACAGAGCCCGATGACGAACATCGCAGAGAGCTAGAGCAGCGCGGGCAGCTTCGCCTTGACTCAGGCGCGGTTAGCGCAGATCTCCCGCAAAGCCATACCGGAGCTAGAGGAAGGTCTAATTTTTCAGACCCAAAGGTCTAAAATCTGAGACCTTTTTGGGGCGTTAATGGAATGGACGCCCATCGCTATGCAAACCTCTTCGGATTGCCCGCATACCCAAACGTCTCAACTTCCAATCCGTTTGCACGGAGCACTTAAGCAAGGAGAGCAACAATGGCAGCATCAAAGATTCTTTATAAATATGCGAAAAAATTACTGATCCCCATATCAGTAACGCTAGCTCTGAACTCCCATGCCATCGCGGAAAATTCCAGGGGCACTCCTTTATTGCTTATTACTGATGCGCAATTTGAAAAATTGCGAGAGAATCCAGCTCCATGGAAAAATGAAATCAATAACTGCGACAAAAATATAAATTACACAGCCACGCCGACTGCGGAGTTGAAGGAGCCTCCTCACTACACCGCAACTGGGGTAAACACCGCATCAAAACAAGTTTCAGGCACCTTGCGGAAAGATAGTGAGCAAGTGCTGGCTCAAGCACTCTGCTATCAAATAACCAAGGATCCAAAATATGCTGCTGTCGCACAACGGGTGATTGATAGTTGGAGCAATACACTAACAAAAGTTAGTTCGCACCAGTCTGGGCAGAATGTCAACTTCACGCTGTACAAAATGGTCATTCCTGCGAGCTGGATCGCTGGTGCTAATCATTGGGATGATAAAAATTTTCGAACCTGGCTTCGGCAAATAATTTTGCCGGTTACTGATACCATAAAAAAGGACAAGGGCAATACTGGAATGTGGGAAATTTTGCTCAAAGCTAGTATTTATGGGTATTTGAGCGACCTTGGCAATCTAAAGGCGACAGAGTTAGAGTGGCAGGAATGGCTTGAGGGGGCGGTGGCACCGGATGGTACATTGTGGAAAGAGATCGATCGCAGTAATACCAACAATTATCACGGCGGACCAACAAAGGGCATAAGAGGAATAGCCTATACTCATTGGGCGTTGCTACCAGCATCAATGGCTGGTCAGGTTTTCGTGTCTTTTGGGAAAAATCAATTTAATAAGCAGCCGGCCAGTCATTTGCTCGCGATTGCTTATGCAAAATCAGCATCTTTTGTAATGAATCCACAGAGTTTTCCGTATTATGAATCAAACAATGGAAAGCTGGAGGATGTGTACAACATAGATTACTACAACATATTAAGGCAATACTATACAGACCGCAATGCGGAGCAGGCACTTAATCAGCACGGGCATCGAACATTATTTAATAAAGTTTTTAATGGAAATTAAACCGCGCCGGTATGCTTGATTGAAGGTGACCTTAATAGGCTCGGCGGGCGTGCTCAACATGAAAAACCAACGTGCGGACTGCACGCCAGCGCTTTCTGGCGATGGGCCTGTGTTGCATCAGCAACGGAGTGTGAGTAGCGACGTTCTCATCAATACTGGCAAAAACAAGGGGTATTGAATGTCATGACCAAGCCACCAGACCCCTACCGCTGATGACAATTGTTCAGCTTTTCCGCGATCAGGTTCCCTACACTACCTGCCTGATCGTTCCCTCGTTTCGGTAAGGCCCTGCATTTAGGCTTTCCAAGCCTGCACTGCCCGTCCCGACTTTCCGCTGCGCCAGCATCCGGCTGGGCAGGTAGAAGCTCATGCACAGGATACCAAGGGGCAGATGCGATGCCTCATTGGGGCAAATCCGCCCGCTGCAGAGCAATTCTGTTCGCTGGCAGCATAAGGCCGTACGAGCCAAGGAGCTTTCACATCCTAGCTCGCTTATTGCGAAAGAGCCTCCAGGCGAATATTCTCGGACCAGGGATATGATGATCGTTTTGCAGCAGCGCGAGAATTGGGTCGGGTCCGTGTACAGCTTGATTGGTGAACCCTTGTCGACAAGATTTTCCGTGCGCTGCGCCTGTGTTGCGGCCTTATCGGCCAGCGTCATAACGCTCACGGGGTGCAGTTCCCTGATGGGAGAGGGTACCGCAGCGGTGGCAGGCATGGGAGGCGCCGCCATTGCCGGCGCAGTGACTGACAATGCCGCCATCGCCACCGGCATTGGCCTTGGCGTGCAAGCCGGCGCGAAGGCCGCCCTCCAATACAGCCAGCGTAAGATCCACGGCGCCGCCCAGGATCAGATCGCGCAGGCCGCGGGCAAGCTCAGTGTCGGCGCCGTCAACAACTGGCAGACGGCGCACACGGTGCCGCTGGAGCCAGACGAGAAAGGCCGCGTCACGGTGACCCGCCTGCTTGGCGACAAGCAGCTTAACTGCAAGGAGATCATCTTCTCCGTGGACGATGTGGCCAAGGGCAACGCGTTCTACGTCGCCGTGGTTTGCCAGGATGGTCCGAACTGGAAATGGGCCTCCGCAGAACCCGCCACCGAACGCTGGGGCGCACTGCAATGAGGGCGGTCGTACTCGCTCTGGCGGCAGGAGCCGCCCTCTCTGCCTGCAGTTCGGTCGGCGACCTCACGGGGGCGGTCGCAGGCGTCGCCACCGGCGCCATGACGGCCAACCCCATCGTCGGCTACAGCGTCGCCATAGGCGTGAGCGCCGCGGCTGACGCCACCAGCAAGTACGTCTTCCGCAACTGGCAGCGGGACGAACAAGACAGCATCGCCGCCATGATCGGCGTTACGCCGGTTGGTGCCGAGCAACGCTGGGAATTCCGCCACACGATCCCCTACGGCAACCAGCAAGGCTCGCTGCGCGTGGTGCGCGCCATCGACAGCCCGCTCGCGCAGTGCAAGGAAGCGCTGTTCTCGGTCGAGGACGCGGGCAAGGACGAAAAGGCGCCGTCGCCAAACTGGTTCTTCACCACCGCCTGCCAGCAACAGGGCCAATGGAAGTGGGCTGTTGCCGAGCCCGCAGTCGCACGCTGGGGCAATCTGCAGTAGGCCAGCGATGCCGCCCCTTTATTCCCAAGGGCCAACCTGACAGTGCCGTCTCGCCCGGCACTGATGACTTTGGGCATTCCAAATGCGACTGATCTGGCGAGCACGTGCTTGCGTCATGCTTGTAGATGATGAGGTAGATAGATGGGCAAGACAAAGAAGCCGCGCAAGCCATACCGGCCGCGCAGCGCGGCGTCGCAGGGCTCTCTGCGGCTGCAACCGTGGAAGCTCAATGCGTCATTTGCGCCCCTAGAACGGTTGCTGAACGAAATTGAGCGTGGTGAGGCACTCGACGTTTCCGAAGCCGGAGAGGTAATCTACTACGCAGCTGATGTCGGCAAGACCTATTACGTGGTCGATAGCGTGAGGGGCTTAGCGGAAACCTACGACATCGCGCACATGCGTGACTCCGGCTGCCCCGGCACGCAAGCCTTGCACCTGCTCGCAGACAAGGTCGAGCGTGATGAGGTCCTGACCCTCGATGACATCCAGGCATGCCGGTCATGCGTGGCTGACCTTCGGTGCTACACGGCCCAGATGCCGATTGCCCAGATGACGGACCTAGTGCAAACGGCGGTGATGAAGTTCTCCTTGGATGAACTGAAGATCGACAAGCGATAGGCGGCAGTGGGTTTTGTCGCAATAAGCGGCTCTGATAATCATATAGCCGGCCTCCCCTCCGTTCGTGTCGAACGGCTGACGTAGAGTCGAGTTGCGAACACCGACGTGACGCACAGGAGGCCAGCATGAACAAGTTTAGTGGAATCGACCTGCACTCGAACAACAGTGTGGTTGTGGTCAGCGATGAAGCTGATCGGGTTATCTACCAGCGGCGGTTACCAAACGATCCGGTCCAGATCCGGACGGCCCTGGCGCCGCATCGTGACGAGCTGGTGGGAAGTAAGAGGTATTGTCAAATTTGGCTCTTTTGAAAAATGAGTGGGTTATGCGGCATGCGGGTTAATCGCGGAGAAGTCGAGCTTTCCGGCGATCAGGAAGATCACGGTGCGCATGGTTTTGAAACTCACATAACCGCGGGCCTTGCGCTCGGCTTGGAACAGGCCGTTGAGCGCCTCCAGGAAGCCATTGCTCTGGCGCGTCTGGGACCCATGCAACGATGCCGTCGAAATGCTTGCGGATCATGCACGCGACCTCCTTCATTGGCTCGACCTTGGATCGCATGACGTTCGTGGACTGAATCGGGTTTTGTCGCAGTAAGCTCGGGGTAGAATTTCCGGAGTCGAACTCGGCCAGTGTGGGCAGCGGTGATGAATCCGGAAATTGCGAAGGTATTGAAGCGCCTGCACTACCCACTGGAGGTGATGCTGACCTGCGTGCGCTGGTATGTGGCCTATCCGCTGAGCCTGCGCCATCTCGAAGAGATGATGGCCGAGCGTGGCATCTCGGTGGACCATTCGACCGTGCACCGCTGGGCGCTCAAATTGCTGCCAGCGTTGAACAAGATCTTCCGCCGGCACAAGCGACCGGTGGGCAAGAGCTGGCGCATGGACGTGATGGTAGCTAACCACCACCTGGAGAAAGATACAAGGTTCACAACACTGGGCACGGCAACTCACAAAACTAGGGCACGGGGTGAAGTTGATGCCGGCCGAATTCGTCAAGGCGTTTAACATCCGCAACAAGAGCGATGCAGCGGACGCCCGGGCGATCTGGCTGGCCGTGCAGCAGCCCGGCAAGGCGTGGCAGTAAAAACCGAAGCACAGCAGGCGGCTTTGATAATCATATAGCCGGTCGTGGCCTCGCCCTGAGAAGTGGTGAGGTTAGAGTCAAGGTGGGACGTGCACTTTGACCTGACGGAGGCCGACATGAAGTACTGCGGAATAGACCTGCACTCGAATAACAGTGTGGTGGTGGTCAGCGATGTGGAGGATCGTATCGTGCTACAACGGCGTCTGCCCAATGATCTGGAGCAGATCCTGTCGGCCCTTGCTGCCCACCAGGATGAGCTGGTTGGCGTCGTGGTGGAATCGACCTACAACTGGTACTGGCTGGTGGATGGGTTAATGGATGCCGGCTACCAGGTTCATCTGGCGCACGTCGCAGCGATCAAGCGGTACGAAGGATTGAAGCATAGCGGAGACGCGGCCGATGCCGCCTATCTGGCGCAGTTGCTACGTCTGGGGCTATTGCCTGAAGGTTACATCTATCCACGCGAGCAGCGGGCTGCACGCGACTTGGCTCGCAAGCGGATCCAGCTAGTCCGGTGCCGAACCGCCCAGATTCTGGCGATCGAGAACCTCTTCGCGCGCCATACGGGCAAGTCAATGAGCAGTCGCACGGTCAAGCGCATGACCACCGAGCAAGTGGACGCGATCGGCCTGCCGGCGGACGTCGCACTCGCGGTCAAGGCAAATCTTGCGATCAGCGACGCGTTGCAACAACAGATTGCCATCCTCGAGAAACGGCTAACCGAATGCGTCAAACTACGAGCCGAGTATCTTCTGCTGAAGACCGTGCCCGGGATCGGTGAAACGCTGGCCACCACCATCATGCTGGAGACCGGAACGCCAACGCGGTTTGCGGAGGTCGGCAAATTCAGTTCGTATTGCCGCTGCGTGGACAGCGCACGGCAAAGTAATGGCAAGAAGAAAGGCGAAGGCAACACCCGCAACGGCAATGCGTATCTCGCGTGGGCCTTCGTCGAGGCGGCCAATTTCACCTTGCGCCAATGCTTACCGGCGCGGCGCTTCTATGAACGCAAGCTTCGCGCCACGAACCGGTTTGTCGCGCTCAAGGCCGTGGCCCACAAACTAGCGCGCGCCTGTTACTACATGCTGCGCGAGCAGCAGCCATTCGATGTGAACCGATGCTTTGTTTGATGGTTCGGCGCAAGTTGGCGAGCCAGTAACGTGACTGGCCTGCAACCAGGGCTTTGATTGGACGCTCCCCTGCGCCGACCGACTGTTTGCGGATGATTGAATCGCCCAGGCCGTGAGCCACCTAAAGACTGGCGTCGCGTGCGATAGCCAAGGCATTGTAAATACGCCTTTGGACACGGTCTGGCACCGATGGTTTTCTGGGGCGGTCAGCGCCGCCAGGGCGGCTGCGGATATTGGCGCAGCCAGCTTGATCCCGATGGGTGTCTGGCGCGATTCAGTTCGCAGCCAGCCAAACGAAAACATGGGCGCGATTTCGCTCCAAGAGCAGCACGGTAGTGATTGCCGAATGTTTCGTTGGGTGCAGGGGTGATGTACTGCTGCATCACCCCTGCACCCAACGACGGGGTAGTGTTGTCCCTTGACTCGGGTCGGCTAATGGGTGTCACGTTGGCGAGGTCGCGTAAGATGGCGCGATGAAGAAGAAGTCGCGCTATCACGGTCACCGTTTCCCTGCCGTCGTCATCAGCTGTGCGGTGCGTTGGTATTTCCGTTTCAATCTCAGTCTGCGCGACATTGAGGAATTGCTGTTCGAGCGTGGCGTGGTCGTCAGCTACGATACGATCCGCCGCTGGTGCGACAAATTCGGCGCTGGCTTCGCGCATCGCGTCAAGGCTGCGCGGCGCAAGCCGGGCACCACCTGGCACCTCGACGAGATGTTCGTGTCGCTGCGCGGCGAGCCCTACCTGCTGTGGCGGGCGGTCGACGAACATGGCGCTGAACTCGACATCCTGCTACAGAAGCGGCGCGACAAGGCTGCGGCCAAACGCTTCTTCCTACGCGTGCTGCGTTCCTGCCCGGCGCCGCACCAGATCGTCACCGACCAGCTGCGCAGCTACCCGGCCGCAAAGGCCGACATCCCGGAGCTGGCCGGCGTCAAACATGTATTCGTGAAGGCTGCCGCTCGCGTGAACAATCGCGCCGAGAACAGCCACCAGCCGACCCGTGAACGCGAGCGGCGCATGCGTGGATTCCGCGACCCGAAGCGCACCCAGGCGTTCCTGTCGAACTTCGGCCCGATCCGGCAGCACTTCGCGCTGAAACGGCATCTGTTGCGTGCTTCGCTCTATCGCAAGCTTGCCGCGAGGTTTGCCGCCTGGCATGAATTCACTGAAGTGGCCCAAAATCGGTGTTGTTGCACAAATCGAATTTGAAGACGGAGCAACCCCTGAGAGGCGAAATTCAGGCAATACGGACGGACTGCGGGCGAGCAAGCTCATTCATGTGGTTGAGCACGTCCGCGCGGATTGCCACCTCGCGTCTGCTGCTCGTTGCAATGGTGTCGATGGCCGCATTGCGCCATGCCGCACCGGGCGTGGTTTCAGGCCACGGCATCGCGCCCTCGCGCGGCGGAATCGACGGTTGCGCGTCTGTGGCGGCAATCACTGCATGGCACGACTTGGTGTCGTACGCGCCATCGCCGCCAACGATGTCCACGGGCGTGTCGGGCGGCAACTGGTCGAGCAAATCAGGCAACACGTCGGCATCGCCGACGTCCTGATGGGTCATCAACGCCGCGCATATCTGTCCGCTGTTGGCGTCCATCGCCAGATGGACTTTGCGCCACGTGCGACGCTTGGAATAGCCGTGCTTGCGCACCTTCCATTCGCCTTCACCGAACACCTTCAGGCCGGTGCTGTCGACCACCAGATGCAGCGTTTGCCCCGCGCGCAGCGCGGGCAGAACGACCTCCAAGTCCTGTGCGCGACGGCTCAGGGTCGAGTAGTTCGGCGCCGGCAGGTCCGCGAAGGCAAGCTTGCGCAGGCTCATGGCAAAGCCTTGCAGCGCGCGCAACGGCAGGCGGAACACTTGCTTGAGCCCAAGCAGCATCTGAATGACAGCATCCGAATAGACGCACGGGCGGCCGCGCTTGGATACACCCACGCCGGGCGACGCCAACACGCTTTGGTCTATCCACATCGTGACGTCTCCCCTTGCAATCAGACCGGCGTTGTATTGCGCCCAGTTCTTGACGCGATAGATGCCCTTGGGCTCGGCTTGCTTCTGTGTGTCCCTGCGCAACTTCCCGGCAAAAGACGAGAATCTACGCACCCGGCCCGATTGTTTACAGCGCTATCTGCTCAGACCGTTGCGCGTAAACGTCAACTCGCCGTGCGCCGGGCGGATTTGTGCAACAACGCCCCCAAAATCCGTCAACCGCTTCCTGATCACCGGGCTCGCTCGCCACTGCCTTGTCTTGCTAGCGGCAAGTTGACAGTGCCCCGCTAGGGTCTGACCCCTATATCCTCGAACGGGAATCAGGGTGCCTCGCCGACTGGCACGATTGCCGTCGTATCGATCCGCTGGACCTTGCCATGCTCTTGTACTTCCGTACGCAGCACGAAGCCTTCGCTTGGGCAATACCAATCTGTAACCTGCATGACGGAAGGCGTCGACATAATCAGCTCATCGATGAGCTGCGTCGGCCCAAGCGAGGAGCGTTTTTCGTAGGTGATCGGAATGCATTCTTTGCGACCCATTGCAGTTTCAATCATGCGCCGCCGTCCAACGTGGCGCGAGCTGATGGTAATCGTGGCGTGTGGCACTCGCAGTTCGCCCAGTTCTTCATCCATTCCTCGCGCATAGATCTTGAGCGTAACACTGGAGCTGACGGTCTCTCCGCCAAGTGTCGCGCCCTCGCGCAAATCGGCTCCCTGATAGTTGAGCACACCCTCACCTATGCTTGTCGATACGCCATAGAGCCTGGTATAGCGCGATCTCGCATTGATCTCTGAATGGCCTTCAATGCGAACCTCCGGCGGCGAGGCGAGCGATGACACAGTGACCAGATTGCGCTGATCTGTAATAACAGGCGGCCCCATTAGCGCTGCAAGCGCGGTCCTCGAGTGGATATTAATGATCGCCTGGCATCCCGCATGTGTATGGCCGAGCGGATCCTGGACCGTCGTAATAGACATCGGCATGATACCGTCTGCTTCCATCTGCACTTTCGCATCGGGGCGAGACCAAAGCGTTGTCCAGCAGTTCGCCCTGACTACCGGCGGAGGCGCTTCAGTCGATAGCGGTGTTTCGGACAAAATCGTCGCGTCAGTCGTCGCCCACACCAACCGATTGGCAAATAGTGCGGCGACGATGGCGATAGCAGCAAGATCGCGCTTAGGGCACACGTTTTTCCCCAGTTGGAAAATTCTAATTTTACTGCCAAAGGCCGGACCGTCTACCAGATGCCACCTCGGGTTATGTCGCAGTAAGCCAGTGAGGACGTGAAGAGCTCGCCGGGTTGATTGGGTTTATATTGCCAGCGAATAGAACTGCTCTGCAGCGGACGGACTGCTCCCTTCGGTGCATTGCATCTGGCCCTTGGAAATCATGTGCATCAGTTCGATGCCGCCCAGCAAGATGCGGGCGCAGCGGAAGTCCTTGAAGCCAAGCATGGGTCGAGTCTGGCGCTTGATGGCCCGATGGTCCTGCTCGACGGCGTTGTTCAGGTACTTGACCTGGCGAATGGCGATGGGTGTTTCCCGTTCGGCGTTGAGGTCGTGCAGTGCCGCCAGGTTGGCCGGGCTGCCGTCGATGGTCACCGTGTCAGGCTGGCCGTGCTGCGCGATGGCCTTCTCGAAAAACCGCCGTGCTGCGGCCTTGTCACGCTGGGCGCGCAGCAGGAAGTCGATGGTATGGCCCGCCTTGTCGACCGCCCGGTACAGATACTTCCACTGGCCGCGTACCAGGATGTAGGTCTCGTCCATGCGCCAGCTCTTGCCCACCGGTCGCTTGTGCCGGCGGAAGATCTTGTTCAACGCTGGCAGCAGTTTGAGCGCCCAGCGGTGCACGGTCGAATGGTCCACCGAGATGCCACGCTCGGCCATCATCTCTTCGAGATGGCGCAGGCTCAGCGGATAGGCGACATACCAGCGCACGCAGGTCAGCATCACCTCCAGTGGGTAGTGCAGGCGCTTCAATACCTTCGCAACTTCCGGATTCATCACCGCTGCCCACACTGGCTGAGTTCGACTCCGGAAATTCTACCCCGAGCTTACTGCGACAAAACCAGGCGGGCCATACCATCGACTTCCTGCTGCGCGCCCAGCGTGACAAGGCCGCAGCACGGCGGTTTTTCGAGAAGGCCATCGCGCAGCACGGCCAGCCTGACACGGTGACCATCGACGGCAGCCCGGCCAACCTGGCGGCACTGCACGACCTCAACGCCGAACGGGAAACGCCCATCGCCATTCGCCAGGTCAAGTACCTGAACAACGTCGTCGAGCAGGACCATCGGGCCATCAAGCGCCAGACTCGACCCATGCTTGGCTTCAAGGACTTCCGCTGCGCCCGCATCTTGCTGGGCGGCATCGAACTGATGCACATGATTTCCAAGGGCCAGATGCAATGCACCGAAGGGAGCAGTCCGTCCGCTGCAGAGCAGTTCTATTCGCTGGCAATATAAACCCAATCAACCCGGCGAGCTCTTCACGTCCTCACTGGCTTACTGCGACATAACCCCCGTGACACCCATTAGCCGACCTCTCGCATTGGGCGAAAGTAGTTTCATCTGGTATAATCGCATTGTAAACTACATGTTGACGTTGATCGATCCACGGCTCACGCCGTAGATTGGAACGCCTCCCACTATGTCCTTCGAACAACGCATCGACCGCTTCTGCGCCAGCCATCCCGAAGCCCCGCGCGACCTGATCCTGGCCTCCAGGCTGCTGCTGCGCACCGCGCGCCTGCTGCGCGGCCATATCGACCAGGCGCTGTCCCCGTTCGAACTGGACATGAGCCAGTACCTGCTCCTGAGCATGCTTGCCGTCGACGACGGCAAGCCCAGCATGCCGTCCGAGCTGGGCGCCACGCTCGACGCCACGCGCACGCAGATGACGCGGCTGCTGGATGGACTGGAAGCGCGCGGCCTGCTGCGCCGGCATGCCTCGGCCAGCGACCGCCGCAGCCTGGAGCTGACCCTGACCCCGGCCGGCCGCCGGCTGCTGGAACGCGCCGCGCCGGCAGTGCATGCCGCCTACGGCGAGGCCTGGGCGCCGCTCGGCGCGAGCGGCCTGGCCGGCGCCACGCGCGCGCTGACCCAGCTGCACCAGACCCTGGAAGGGCTGCAGCCATGATTCCCGGTTCGCCCTGGCAACCGCTATGGAAATTGCGCGCCGGCATGCGGTGGCTGCGCTGGCTGACCCGCCGGCAGCGCCAGACCCTGCTGATGATGCTGCTAGCACTGGCCACCGGCGTGGAGTTCCTCGAGAACATCATGTTCGTCTTTGCCTCCAGCCACATCGTCGGCGGCCTCGACGCCGACCCGCGCAGCTTTGCGCTGGTGCAGGCGGCCTACGCGGTGGGCAGCATGCTGATGATCCTGAAGCAGCAATGGCTGTCGCGCCGGTTCGGCTACCGCTACTACCTGACGGGGGCGCTGCTGCTGTTCATGGCGGGTACGGTCGTGGCCGCGACCAGCCATGCGCTGCCGCAGATGGTGGTGGCGCGCTTTATCCAGGGCGTGGGCGGCGGCGCGTTGTTCACCAGCTGCCGCATCCTGGTCAACGTGCTGTTCGGACCGACGGCGCGCCCGCGCGCCAGCCGCATTTTCATGATCGGCATTTTCTCGGCGTCGGCGCTGGGTCCGGCCTTCGCCGCCGAGCTGATCGACCATGGCGTATGGCAGGACGTGTTCTACGGCGTGCTGCCGTTCGCCGCGCTGGCCACGCTGGGTGCCTGGCTGCTGCTGCCGGATGCGGAGCCGCGCGCCGATACCAGCGGCCTCGCGCTCGGGCCGATGCTGCTGTTCGGCGCCGCCATCGTGACCTTGCAGGCGGCGCTGACCGAGGCGCGCTTCGACGTGTTCTCGCACCCGCTGCGGCTCGCGCTGTTGGCTGCCGCGGGCCTGGCGCTGCTGGCCGTGTTCCTGTGGAACCAGTGGCACCACATCGACCCAGTGCTGCACCTGCGCGCGCTGCGCCAGCCGGTGTACCTGACCGGCCTGGCGATGTACTTCGTTTACTACATGATCAGCAACCTGAACGGCTACCTGTTCCCGATCTACGCCGAGCAGGCCCTGAAGATCCCGCTGGCCACCACCGGCTGGCTCAACACCTTTGCCGCGCTCGTCAGCCTGGCCGGCAGCTTCGTCTACCTGCAGGTGGCGCCGCGCCTGACGCGCAAGAAGCCGCTGATGGTCGCCGGCCTGGCGCTGATGGCCGCCACGGCATGGTGGTTCTCGCAGATGCCGCCCGACGCCGGGCCGCCCGATCTGGCATGGGGGCTGTTCGGCAAGGGGCTGTTCGGTGTGTTGGTGATCATTCCTATCGCCGGGCTAACGTTCCGCGAGTTGGACCCCGATGAATTCACCCACGGTTACCGCAGCAAGAACCTGATAAGGCAGGTCGCCAGTTCCTTTGCCTCGGCGCTGGGCGCGGTGCTGCTGCAGAACCGCCAGTTCGCGGTGCACGACAGCCTGCTGCACGCGGTGGGCCAGCGTCCCGCCGAGGCCGAGCACTGGATGGCTGCCATGCAGGCGGCATTGGCCGCGCGCGGCTTCGATGCGGCGCAGGCCCACCTGGGCGCGCTCGCACAACTAGACGGGCTGATCGAGCAGCAGGCCAGGCTGATTGCCTGCGAGGATATCTATCGGCTGATTGCCGTACTGGCGTTGGTCGCGGCGGCGTACATGCTGCTGCAACGGCGGCTGGCCTAGAGCGGGTATTGTCACGTTATTGGAACTTGGCTGAGAAAAGCCGCAGGGCAAGTGTGGACCGCCGGTCATGCCATCCAGCGGACGCACGAAGCCCTTTCCCAGGCCTGCATGGCCTGGGCGCTAGCCTGCCGTTTGTGCTGGGCATCGCGATGGTATCGACACCCCATGAAAAGGTTTGAAATCTGTCCATGCACCGACGCGAAGCGTTGCAGGTGGCGCGCCGACTTGAAGCGGCGCATCACCTTCTCTCGTACCCGCGTGGGCTGGTGGCTGTTCTCGGCCCGGTTGTTCAGCCCCTTGTGCTGCCGGTGCTCGACCGTCACCCAGCTCGTTGTTGGCCGCCGCGTAGCTGCGCAGCTTGTCAGTGACAATCACACGCGGACGTCCATGGCGCTTGAGCAACTTGCGCATCAGCCGCTTGGCCGCGGCCTGGTCGCGCCGGCTTTGGATCAGCACGTCGAGCACGGCGCCGTGCTGATCCACCGCGCGCCACAGCCAGTGCTTCTTGCCGCGGATGGTCACCACGACTTCATCGAGGTGCCACTTGTCACCCCGGCCCAGTGCTGTGTTGCAAATGCGTTTGGCGACGGCCAGGCCGAAGTGCACTGACCAGCGCCGCACGGTTTCGTAGGTCGCCTCAATGCCACGCGCGGCCAGCATTTCCTCGACCATGCGCAGGCTCAGCGGAAACCGGTAGTACAACCACACGGCATAGCGGATCACCTCGGCGGGAAAACGATAGCCCTTGTACGAGATCGGATTGGCGGCTGCAGGCCAGCTGCAACGAGATGCTTTCTTCTTCATCTACCGATCTTACCTGGTCGCCAACGTGACAGTACCCTGCGAACAGCCGATCCATCTTCGCCAAGGCCTGGTTGACCATGGTGCGGATCGGGCGAAGTGGATGGGACTTGGGCACGAAATGGTCCAGCCGCCGCATGGTGAACAAGCTTTCGGTGAAGGTGTCTGCGCCGCGCATGCAATGTTGGAGAGTGAATCGTGTCGAGTTCTCAGGTCAACGTTTCGAGCTGTCGATGCGCTGACTCGGGGTCGAGGTACTTCAGCAGCCTGCTTCTATGATGAGTCGGAAGGCAAGAATTTTTACGCAAATTGATCCAACTTCCTAATCTAGCTCGCGCTTGCCGCAAGGCGGCTGTCGCTGTTGTTCACCAGTTTCAAAGTTCCCGGTCATCTTTACGTGAGACTTCGACGTCCCACCAACTTCTATCCGCTGGTATTTGCCCAGCCCAATCCTGCATGCGCGTTGCGCTAAGGTGACCTTGATGCGAGAAGCTCCCATCTAGTAGTGTCGGTTGCGGTTGCAACCAGCAGGCTGCACGGGCTTGTCTACTTCGAACTGACTTGCGATAGGACGGACAGGAGCAGCTAATGCGAGCGTTGCCGCCATTCCTTCAAACTGCTGCCACCTCGCCGGCTGAACGTTTTAATCCTGTGGTCTTGCTGTTTTTCAGAAGCGCTCCCTCGGGTAGGATTCCATGCGTCAGATAGCGCCACAGAGCGATGACCAGCCGTCGCGCCACCGCGACTATAGCGATGCGCTTGCCCCGCTTGTTCTGGCTATTTCCTTGGGTGCGCTGCACGTACCACTGCGCCATCGCACTGCCGGGCTGATAGCGTAGCCAGAGCCACGCCATTTCAATAAGCAGAGAACGCACGCGCCGGTTGCCCTGCTTACTGATCCCCTGGTCGACCCGGCTCTGGCCGCTGTCGTACGGCTGCGGCGCCAAGCCGACACAGGCGCCCACCTGCCGGCGGTTGTCAAAGCTGCGCCAGAACAGCTCGAGCACCAGTCGTGTCGCGCCGACCGGGCCGACCGCCTTGAGCCGTTGCAGGTCGGCAATGCGTTTTTGTGCGGGTTCCGGCAATTGCCTGACCAGGTCTTTTTCCAGTGCAGCGAGTTGCTGCTGGGCTAAGGCCAAGCGCTGACACTCCCGGATCAGCCGCGCATGCAACTGCGCAGGGATTGCCGCGCCGTCGTAGCAGGAGATTTCTCCCTTTGCTAGCCGCTTTGCGATATCGCCTTCGACGTCTTGCCAGCAACCCACTGTTCGCAGCAGCTTGCGGATCCGGTCGCGGTGCTGTAGCGTCTCTTTTGAAGTTCACCCCGGTCGCGCACCAGGTGCCGCTGGGCTTCGGTTTCAACGGCCGGTACGCGAATCACGTGCATGCGGTCATGTTCGCCGCGCAGCCAGGCGCGCAGGCACAAGACCAGCTTGATCGCGTCGAGTCGGTCGGTCTTGGCCCGCCGCGCGTGCCGCTCCACCGGGATGCTGGCGGGGTCGCAGATCACTACTTCGTATCCTAGCTTCGATAGCGCTCGCTCGATCCAGAAGCCGTCCTGACCAGCCTCGTACAACACGACGGTGCGCACGGCAGGGCCAAGTCCCCATTTCGTCTTGATCTTCTCGATCGCTTGCATCGCTTCGTCCAGGCGGCATGCCGGAACTTTTGCAGCTACAGTCTGGATCGCAGGCTTCTCCCGCTTGCCGTCGTGCAGGGCGATTTTCCAGGTGCTGTTGGACAGCTCCAGGGCCACTGCCAATACATCTTCTCCGGGCATAGAATGATTGATACGGGTCGGTTGCATGACGTGCTCCAAGGTGAATGGGTCGCACCTTTACTTTAGGATCGCTTTGCGTGCGTTACCGACCCGCCTTCATTCATAGGATCTAGGTTGGATGTGGCAAGCGAATGGAGAAGCGCGTTCGCCCATCGACTCGCGAAACATCGATGGTGCCGCCGTGCGCCACGACGATGGCCCGGGTGATGGCCAGCCCAAGCCCCGTGCTTTCCGACTCAGGGCGGGCGCGCGACTTGTCGGCACGGAAGAAGCGCTCGAAAAGGAACGGCAGCACGTGCGGTGCGATGGCTTCGCCGTCGTTGTCGACGGAGACCGTGACGCCATCGCCATCGCCATCGCCATCGCCGCTGACCGTGACCAGCACCGTGCCTTGTCCCGGCGTGTGGCGGATCGCGTTGGATAGCAGGTTGCTCAACGCGCGACGCAGCATCAGCCGGTCCCCCAGGATGCGGCCGTCCCCTTGCAGTTGAAGCTGCACCGCCTTGTCGTCGGCCAGCGCGTCATAGAACTCGAACAACGCAAGTATCTCGTCGGCGAGATGAATCTCTTCCGTGCTGGGCAGCGTCAGGCTGTGCTCCATCTTCGCGAGGTAAAGCATGTCGGAGACCATGCGTGCCAAGCGTTGGAGTTCTTCGGCGTTGGAAGCCAGCACGTCGCGATACTTGATGCCCTCTCGCGGCTGTGAGAGCACGACTTCTGTCTGCGTGAGCAGATTGGTAAGCGGCGTGCGCAGCTCGTGTGCGATGTCGGTCGAGAAGTCCGACAGGCGGCGGAAATCGTTCTGCAGCCGCTCCAGCATGGCGTTCAGAGTGGCGGCCAGGTCTGCGACCTCTTCGGGCACGGTCTCAACGGGCATGCGCTCGTCTAGCTTGTCGGCCGTCACGGTGCGTGCACGCGAGGCCATGGTGCGTAGCGGTGCCAGACCGCGACGTGCAGCCCACCAACCGAACAGACCGGTGGCCAGCACTGCCAAGGCGATGTAGAACGCCAGCGTGCGGCGGAACGTGTGCAGGAAGTGGGCATGCGTATCCGTGTTCATGCCCAGCAGGATGTCCAGGGACTTGGCCGATGCGTTGTGCAGCGGGATCGACGCGCGGATGCCGCGATAGTGCTGCCCACCTTGCTCCCATGCGAGAACGTCGCCGTTGTGCTGCTGCGCCAATGCTTCTGCCTCGGCCTGGGAGTCGAAGCCCTGGGTCGCATACAAGACCTGCTGGTCCGGGTCTTGAATGCGTGCAATCAGGTCGGTGTGATATCGCAAGGCTTCCCGAATGCGCTCGGGAATCTGATCGGTCGGGTTCGATTCGACGATCTTCCGGATGACGTTGATGTGCTCGCGCAGGGTCGAGTAGTCTTGCTTGGCAAAGTGCTGATCCATGGCGAGGGAGATCACAATGCCAAGGCCCAGCAGCACCGCCGCCGCGCACAGCGAGAAGTACGCCGTCAGCCGTGTGGTGAGGGAGAGCTGCCCCGTCAGGCGCATCGGGCACATCAGGCCGCTTCCTCCGGGTCGTCAAGCACGTAGCCCATGCCGCGCACGGTCTGGATCAGTTTCGGCTCGAAGTTGTCGTCGATCTTGGCGCGCAGGCGGCGGATGGCCACGTCGATCACGTTGGTGTCGCTGTCGAAGTTCATGTCCCAGACCTGGGAGGCGATCAGCGAGCGTGGCAGCGCCTCGCCGCGGCGCCGGGCCAGCAGTTCCAGCAAGGAGAATTCCTTGCTCGTGAGCGGAATCTTCTGGCCGCCACGCGAGACGCGCCGGCGGGTCAGGTCCAGCACCAGGTCCGCAACCTGGATGCGATCGGCCGACAACGCGGCGCTGCCACGACGCAGCAGCGTGCGCACCCGCGCCAGCAGTTCTGCAAACGCAAACGGCTTCACGAGATAGTCGTCGGCCCCCATCTCCAGCCCCTTGACGCGGTCGGCCACGCTGTCGCGCGCGGTCAGAAACAGCACCGGCACGGCTTGCTCTACGGCACGCAAGGATTGGACGATCTGCCAGCCATTCACGTCGGGCAGCATCACGTCCAACACTAGCAGGTCGTAGTCACCCGTCATGGCCAGATGCTGGCCGTCGATGCCGTTGCGGGCCAGGTCCACCACGAACCCGGCTTCGGTAAGGCCTTGCTGCAGGTATTCCCCGGTCTTGGGTTCGTCCTCGACGACTAATAGCTTCATAGATAA
Organism: Cupriavidus sp. MEYA8; assembly: GCF_059278825.1. Lineage (NCBI taxonomy): Bacteria > Pseudomonadati > Pseudomonadota > Betaproteobacteria > Burkholderiales > Burkholderiaceae > Cupriavidus > Cupriavidus sp. MEYA8. Next base: position 395,444 of record NZ_JCAEMD010000003.1, on the reverse strand, counting down.
CGCACCTGAATTACATGTTTGCGGCTGAATATGGACGGTAGAGTACCGCGCTGCGGGCGCTATCACACCAAGATGACCGATCCGTAATATTTTGGTCAGGCTGGCGTAGCCTGATGCTGGGTAGCCTACACGCAACTTTTTGAGTTGCATATCTACATAAGGAAAACTCGATCATGCGCAGCAATCGTGCATCCGGCCTTGTGCTACCGAACTTGCCGCGTCGGCGGTTCGTGCAGGGTCTGGCCGCCGGTGGGGTCATTGCCGGCTTGGGGCTGGGTGGCATCACTTCGTCGCAGGCAGCGTCCGCCGCATCCACCGTGCTGGGGTCGAGTCCGGTGCTGCGCGGCACCGAGTTCGATCTGGTGATCGACGAGACACCCGTGAACTACACCGGCAAGCCGGCCATGGCGACCACCATCAACGGCATGCTGCCCGGCCCGACGCTGCGCTGGCGAGAGGGGGACACCGTTACCCTGCGTGTGACCAATCGCCTGCGCGAGCCGACCTCGATCCACTGGCACGGCATCATCCTGCCGTACCAGATGGACGGCGTACCCGGCATCAGCTTCAACGGCATCCCGTCCGGCGAGACCTTTACCTACCGCTTCAAGGTGCAGCAAAGCGGCAGCTACTGGTATCACTCGCACTCCGGCTTTCAGGAGATGACGGGCGTGTACGGCGGCCTCATCATCGATCCGGCAAACGGCGACGATCCGATTCGCGCCGACCGCGATTACACGGTGCTGCTGTCGGACTGGACGGATGAAGACCCGATGCGGGTGCTCTCCAAGCTCAAGACGCAGGGCGACTACTACAACTACCTCCAGCCCACGGTGGTGGAGTTCTTCCGCGATGTCGCCAACGATGGTTGGCAGACTGCCATGCGCAAACGGAGGATGTGGAACCAGATGCGCATGAGTCCGACCGATCTGGCGGACGTCTCCGGTGCCACGCTCACCTTTTTGACCAACGGCGTCACGCCTGCCGGCAACTGGACGGGCCTGTTCTCGCCGGGCGAGACGGTGCGGCTGCGCTTCATCAACGGGTCTGGCAATACCTTCTACGACGTCCGCATTCCGGGGCTGAAACTCAAAGTGGTGCAGGTCGATGGGAATGACCTCGAGCCGGTCACCGTGGACGAGTTTCGCTTTGGCCCCGGCGAGACATGCGACGTGCTGGTTTCCCCCAAGGACGATGCCTACACCATCTTCTCGCAGTCGATGGACCGCAGCGGCTACGCCCGCGGGACTCTTGCAGTCCGCTCCGGGCTGCAAGCGCCGGTTCCCGCGCTCGACAAGGTCCAGTCGCTGACCATGACCGACATGATGGGAGACATGGGCGGGATGAAGGGCACGGGCCACGGCGGTATGGCTGGTATGTCCGGCATGGACCATGGCCAGCACATGGCATCCGCCGGTGGTCCAGACAACTTGAAGGTGCCGAGCAAGAAGGCGCGGCACGCACGCACGGAATATGGCCCCAGCACGGACATGCACGTCGACACGGCGCGTACCAACCTGGACGATCCCGGCGTCGGGCTGCGCAACAATGGACGGCGCGTCCTGGTGCTGGCCGACATGCATACCATTGGCGGCCCCATTGACAAGCGTGTCCCGCAACGCGAAGTCGAAATGCATCTGACTGGCAACATGGAGCGCTACGCCTGGTCGATTGACGGTGTGGAGTTTGGCGAGTCGAAGCCCGTGCATTTCCACTATGGCGAACGGCTGCGCGTCATCCTCCACAACGACACGATGATGACGCACCCCATGCACTTGCACGGCATGTGGAGCGACCTTGAAGCACCAGACGGCACGTTCCTGGCACGCCGGCACACGCTCCCGGTTCAGCCTGCGCAACGCATCAGTTTTCTTGTCACGGCAGATGCGCTTGGACGCTGGGCGTGGCACTGCCACCTGATGTTGCACATGGACGCGGGCATGTTCCGCGAAGTGGTGGTGGCTTGATGCTCGACTTTCACAGCAGATCAAGCATGCGCAAGCACGCAAAAACACTATTGGCCGTAGCGCTGGCTGCCGCCGGCATCGGCGCCGCCTCGGCTCAAGACATGCAACGGATGGCGGGTGAGACGGCTTCGGCATCTCAACCTCCCGCCGCAAAGCCCGATGGCTCGATGCAAGGCATGGATCACGGCGCAATGCAGGGCATGGATCACGGCTCGATGCAAGGCATGGATCACGGCTCGATGCAGGGCATGGATCACGGCTCGATGCAGGGCATGGATCACGGCTCGATGCAAGGCATGGATCACGGCGCAGCGTCTCCCGACCTGCGCGATCCTGATGCCTATTCAGACGGTTATCAGTTGGGCACCGGAAAATACTCGCTCGGCGAAGATCACCGTCTAAGAATGTCGGACGAGCACTACTTTGCTTCCGTGGTGGCGGATCGGCTCGAATGGGCGCACGGTAACGACTCCAACGCAATGGCCTATGAGTTGCAGGCCCGGGTTGGCTCCACGTATAACAAGGCCGTCCTCAAAGCCGAGGGGGACGTATCGAAGGGACGCTTCGAAGAGGCCCGCACCGAGTTGCTATGGAGCCATGCCGTATCGACGTTCTGGGACACGCAACTCGGGGTCCGGAACGATGCGGGCTTTGGCAGGCCCGCGCGCAACTGGGTGGGTTTCGGGGTGCAAGGTCTGGCCCCGTACTGGTTTGACGTTGAGGCGACGGCGTATGTGGGCAGCAGTGGGCGCACGGCATTGCGCCTGTCCAGCGAATACGAACTGTTGCTGACTCAGCGGCTGATTCTGCAGCCACGCGTTGAAGCCAACTTCTATGGCAAACGCGATCCGGAGCTTGCCATTGGCAGCGGCTTGTCCGATGCGACAGTGGGCGTGCGGTTGCGCTACGAGTTCAGCCGGCAGTTTGCCCCGTACATCGGTATTGAGCGCAGCCAGGCATTTGGCGGCACGGCCAACATGATCGAAGCCGCCGGTGGACGTCGCGGCGAGACCCGCTTCGTCGCTGGCGTGCGCCTCTGGTTTTAATGTTCCAACTCCTGATCTCATGGGTGTTTATATGATGACCTCTCGCTTTACCAAGCAAGCCTTCATCGGTATGTCCCTGGCGCTGCTGGCAACGGCTGCGCTTGCGCATCCCAAGCTCGTTTCGTCGACGCCGACCGACAAGGCGGAAGTTGCTGCCCCCGCCAAGGTCGAGCTGCATTTCTCCGAGACCCTCATGCCGCAGTTCTCGGGCGCGAACCTGGTGATGACGGGCATGCCCGGCATGGCCGATCACGCGCCAATGAAGGTCGCGGCCAAGGTCTCAGGCGGCGAGGATGGCAAGACCATGATCATCACGCCCACGCAACCGCTGCCCGCCGGCAGCTATCGCGTTGACTGGCGTGCCGTGTCGTCGGACACGCACAACGTGAACGGCACCGTCACCTTCCAGGTGAAGTAAGCCGATGCCGGAGGATTGGCTGGTCGTCGCGCTGCGCTTTGCGCTGTACCTGGATCTGATGGTCGTCTTTGGCGTCGCGCTTTTCGGCGTGCATGCCATGCGAGAAGACGACCGGCGTTTGCCGATTGCACGACGGTATGTCCGTGTCGTTTGCGGTGCGGCGGTTATCGGTATCGGACTATCGCTCGCGAGCATGGTGGTGATGGCCAAGGCGATGACCGGGGCCAGCGCGTATGCCGAACTCACCGCGCCTGTCTTCAGCATGATCGTGACGGGGACGGCAGTTGGCGTGGCTTTGGTGATGCGCGCGGTGGCCTTGCTGGCCGTGTTGGCGGCCATCGTTGCGCTGAGCACGCGTCCGCTGCCGCGCTTATCGGTGCCGTCCGCATTCGGCGCCGTCGCCTTGGCGACTCTCGCCTGGGCCGGCCACGGCGCGATGGATGACGGCATGCGCGGCGCGTTCCATCTCGTGATCGATATTGCCCATCTTCTGGCCGCAGGTGCGTGGGTCGGCGCGCTGGTTGCGTTCGTCATGCTTGCTTTGGCGGCGCGAGGCGCGTCACCGGAGGCAGTCGACCTGCTCGGCCGGGCTTCAAACGGCTTTGCCCGCATCGGCACGTTGATCGTGGCCACATTGGCTGTCACCGGTGTGGTCAACTATTTTCTGATCGCAGGCCCGACGCTCGACGGCCTGCCTGGTACGGCTTACGGCAACCTGTTGCTCGTGAAGCTCGCGCTGTTCGCGCTGATGTTGCTGCTGGCTGCGGCCAACCGATATCGGATGAGCCCGCGTCTTGCCACAGCGTTGCGCGTTGGCAGCTACGCCGAAGCCGTGGCCGTGCTGCGCCGGAGTCTGGTCATGGAGGCCAGTCTCGCCGGCTTGATTCTTGGCCTGGTGGCCTGGCTGGGGGTGCTTTTTCCCGCCGGCGCTTGATACGCTTTCTTTTCATTTTCACGATGTGATGACCGCCAACTCGCACGCACCATCCTTGTTTCGCACGAGACGAACCTTTGCCATTGGCCTTGCGCTGCTGCCCGTCGCAGCCCTGGCGCAGAAAGCGGTAACGAAGCCTGTCGTCGAAGTCTGGAAGACGCCAAGCTGCGGATGCTGCAAGGACTGGCTAGCGCACCTGCGCGACAACGGCTTCGACGTGGTGGCGCACGATGTCGAAGACACCGTAGAGGCCAGGAAGGCCGCGCGGATGCCCGAGCGCTATGCTTCCTGCCACACCGGCATCGTGCGTGGCTACGCCCTGGAAGGGCATGTTCCGGCCCGCGAGATCAAACGGTTGCTGCTCGAGCAGCCGAAGGCGATCGGGCTGGCAGTGCCGAGCATGCCGCTGGGGGCGCCCGGCATGGATGGGCCGGCGTACGGCAACCGCCGCATGCCCTACAACGTCTTGCTGATCGGCTTGGATGGCCAGTCGTCGGTGTACCAGGCTTACAGCTGAATGCGGTTGGTTTGAGACGCTAAGTAATACCAGATGAAAATATCAATGCGGTTTCGCGATGCATTGGCAGGTATCCGTATCGACTGATCCAGCCCGGCAGGGGGAACGCGTTGTGCGTTGAGGCAACAGGCAACAGGAAATCGCCTCGACGCAGCGAAGTGAGACGGGGAAGAGATGCTGCTCTACATAGTGGAAGACGACGAGTCCCAGGCGACGTACCTGGAGATGCTGTTGACGAAGGCAGGGTTTTCGGTCGAGATTTACTCAAATGGCCAGCAGGCGATGCGGGCAATCCAGCGCTTCTTGCCGGACATTGTCCTGCTCGACAGGCGCCTGCCGGACATCGACGGCCTGGAAATCCTGACCTGGATCCGGAAGGGATATGGCGATCTTCCCGTCATTATCCTGACGAATGCCATACTCGAATGCGACATCCGGGAGGCCTTTGAGGCTGGCGTCGATGACTATGTCGTCAAGCCGCCGAGAGAAACGGAGCTTATTGCGCGAGTCAAGGCGCGACTGCGGCGTCTCAAGACGGCGGCGCCGTTGGAGGCCATCGCGTTTGGGCCATATGTCATGCGGTGTTCGGAGCGGGCGGTCTACGATCAAGCCGGTTGCAGGATAGCTCTGTCCCCGAAGGAATACGATATCCTCGAGATACTCGCCAGGCATCTCGATTGCACTGTCCCCCGCGAAACGGTCTTTTCGCGAGTTTGGGGACAATCCGCCGAGGCGCCGAACTCCCGCACGCTCGACACGCATATCTATCGGCTCAGACAGCGCCTGAATCTGGGGCCGCAGATCGGCATCACCTTGCGCGTAATCTACAACCAGGGTTATCGGCTTGAATCTGTCCCCGGCTGGGGGGCCTCCGGTGAAAAGATTTGAGGCTTGGCGGCCTGGGTGCCGCAAAGGCGCCAGGGCCATCGCATGAAATGTGACGGAAATCTAAACGTCGTTCCAGCCAAGCAATTGAGCCTCTCCGGTCCAGTCGGCTCGCCGAGCACGACGTTCCAACGCGAACTCGGTACCGGCGGAGTTACCGAGCGAACTGAAGCATTGGCTTGACGACTTCGATCGCCACCTATCGCAAGTCGTTGGGCTCGCAGTTGCGTCCCGCCGCCAATATTGCTTCTATGTTCGGCGGTTTCTCGCGCAATATGGCACAGGGATTACCGAAGACGGTATTGTCACGTTGTTGGAAATTGGCCGAGAAAAGCCGCAGGGCAAGTGTGGACCGCCGGTCATGCCATCCAGCGGACGCACGAAGCCCTTTCCCAGGCCTGCATGGCCTGGGCGCGAGCCTGCCGTTTGTGCTGGGCATCGCGATGGTATCGACACCCCATGAAAAGGTTTGAAATCTGTCCATGCACCGACGCGAAGCGTTGCAGGTGGCGCGCCGACTTGAAGCGGCGCATCACCTTTTCTCGTACCCGCGTGGGCTGGTGGCTGTTCTCGGCCCGGTTGTTCAGCCCCTTGTGCTGCCGGTGCTCGACCGTCAGACCCAGCTCGTTGTTGGCCGCCGCGTAGCTGCGCAGCTTGTCGGTGACAATCACACGCGGACGTCCATGGCGCTTGAGCAACTTGCGCATCAGCCGCTTGGCCGCGGCCTGGTCGCGCCGGCTTTGGACCAGCATGTCGAGCACGGCGCCGTGCTGATCCACCGCGCGCCACAGCCAGTGCTTCTTGCCGCGGATGGTCACCACGACTTCATCGAGGTGCCACTTGTCACCCCGGCCCAGTGCTGTGTTGCGAATGCGTTTGGCGACGGCCAGGCCGAAGTGCACTGACCAGCGCCGCACGGTTTCGTAGGTCGCCTCAATGCCACGGGCGGCCAGCATTTCCTCGACCATGCGCAGGCTCAGCGGAAACCGGTAGTACAACCACACGGCATAGCGGATCACCTCGGCGGGAAAACGATAGCCCTTGTACGAGATCGGATTGGCGGCTGCAGGCCAGCTGCAACGAGATGCTTTCTTCTTCATCTCCCGATCTTACCTCGTCGCCAACGTGACAGTACCCCCGCGCCCCCACGGTTGCGCTTGAGGATGATGTTATAGGCCTCATAGACACCGGCAAAGCTCGTCGCGCGATCCATCATCGGAATAGGCGTGTTGTCACGATGCTCGAACTGGCAGATCGTGCTGTCGGCATCGAAGTTGACCATCGTCCTACATACCAGAGGGCGAAGCGCGTAGATGGAACACGCTCCATTAGCGAGGAATGGACAAGGCGCATTTGTGGATGTGTACGGCGTACCTTTCCGAGCGGCTTCAAGCGGACTCCGCCGAACCGGCAAGCCGGTTTTTGCTGCGATCAGGTCGGCCTCTGGCTGCCACAGCGCAATCTCTGAGTGACAGCACGTCGAGCACCCTCGCTTGCATGCAACGGAACCCTTGGCCATGGCCATGACACGATCAATGTAGTCGTACAAGAGCCCGAGAACCTTCACATCATTGCCGGCGTACTGGCGTCGTTGCACTTCACGCGCCAGCCCACGCTGCTCTTTTTGCAAGGCAATGGGCACACGCTTTGAGAATGCTTCCGCATTGCGCACTATTACCGTTCTGCGGCGTGCGAGTTCGGCGTCTGGTAGAGTCATGATCGTTATCGGGCGTGGTCTGCGAGAGTTACCGTTCCTGCGCCGGGTGGCGGAAGCATCTTCGCTTCATGCGAATTCCATTGCGCCCAAAACTTCCGGGCACTCGATTCTTCAGCTTGGTGCTCCCGGAAGTCGAGGATCACAGGCGCGCTTAAAAATGTCGTGATACTGGAATATATTGGGCTTGCTAAAGACCTGACTCTTGGCTTCGCTCTTCTCGCCGGCGCCTTCCCAGAACTGTCGGTCAAAGCGGAGCGATCCTTGCCATGAGATCTCTCCGGTTCTGCATCGGACCCGAAACCAATCGATCATCGACGTGTAGCTGTAATCACCTCCGAGCTCCTTCATCTCCATCTTGTAGTCGCAATTCTGGAAGACACGCATTCGCAGATCTCCATCGTTGTTGGGTAGAGGAGCCTCCGTAAAAAACTGGCACCCGGCCAGTTCGTGCGAGAACGTCAACGCGGGGATAAAGGGATAGCGCTCTGCCACCGCGTCGACGGAAATCGACGCCAAGAGAAGAAATGCAGCGAATCGGCTCATGTTGATCTCGTCAGCGAGCTGCTCGGAGACATCTCACCAAACGCCTGTCACCATAGGCGCACGCAGCGAAAGCACTTGAACCGGTTTTGTCGCAGTAAGCTCGGGGTAGAATTTCCGGAGTCGAACTCGGCCAGTGTGGGCAGCGGTGATGAATCCGGAAATTGCGAAGGTATTGAAGCGCCTGCACTACCCACTGGAGGTGATGCTGACCTGCGTGCGCTGGTATGTGGCCTATCCGCTGAGCCTGCGCCATCTCGAAGAGATGATGGCCGAGCGTGGCATCTCGGTGGACCATTCGACCGTGCACCGCTGGGCGCTCAAATTGCTGCCAGCGTTGAACAAGATCTTCCGCCGGCACAAGCGACCGGTGGGCAAGAGCTGGCGCATGGACGAGACCTACATCCTGGTACGCGGCCAGTGGAAATATCTGTACCGGGCGGTCGACAAGGCGGGCCATACCAGACTTCCTGCTGCGCGCCCAGCGTGACAAGGCCGCAGCACGGCGGTTTTTCGAGAAGGCCATCGCGCAGCACGGCCAGCCTGACACGGTGACCATCGACGGCAGCGCATCCAACCTGGCGGCCCTGCACAACGTCAACGCCGAACGAGAAACTCCCATCACCATCCGGCAGGTCAAGTACTTGAACAACATAGTCGAGCAGGACCATCGAGCCATCAAACGCCTGACCCGACCGATGCTTGGGTTCAAGGACTTTCGCTGCGCGCGCATCCTGCTGGGCGGTATCGAGCTCATGCACATGATTGCCGAGGGCCAGATGCAGTGCCATGAAGGGAGCAATCCGTCTGCTGCAGAGCAATTCTATTCACTGGCAGCATAAGTCAGTTTTCCCCTCAGGAGTCTTCTCGTCTTCGCTCCCTTACAGCGACAGAGCCCGCGGTTCTGCCTGAGCGCCGACACTCGTCACGCTAGTCGCCGCAATTTTCTGCCGCAAATCTGGCAACCAAGTCGCGAGACCCCGCGAAATCTCAGCTGCGATATACGCCCACTACGATTGGTATCATCCACATGGAAAAAAATGGAGTTCGCATTGTTTCGGCGAGACCAAAATGAGTAGTGATCAGGAAATGCACCAATATCGAGACGAGGCCGCGGTGAGCGCCACTGCCTTGTCTTGCTAGCGACAAGTGACAGTGCCAAGATGACCGCTTTGTCATGTCGGTGTCACGGCTCGGTAGGGTACCGCTTTCTACACTGTGTTGGCAGGCTCATGGAGCCAATCATCGAATCATCAAGGAGAAGCAAAATGCGTACATTGAAGAAGGCCGCTCTTGTAGCACTGACTATTGCAACGCTCGGCGGCGTGGCCGGCATGGCAAACGCCGGCGTGAACTCGCCGCGCGATTCCTTCACTGATGGCGGCCATGCGATGGGTACGCGCGATTCGTTCAGCGACGGCAGCCATGCGATGGGTACGCGCGACCCGTTCAGTGACGGCAGCCACGCCGTTGGAACGCGCGACACCTTTACGGACGGCGCCTGATCCACGCCTCTCACTGCAGGCGCAGCCATCCAGGTACGGACGTCTTGCAGGCATCCGACCGTGGGCCGCGAAAAGAGCGGCCCACGGGACACGACTGCTTCGGCGGCGGTGTCGTCTTCCCTGATACGAAGCACAAGGCCGCAGCTCGGCTTGCGGCGGTCCCGTGCTCAACACTTCGCCATTCCAAAGGTGCCTTCTCATTGGCGGTCACCCCATACTGGACCCAAGCGCGGTTAGCCTTGCGTGAACAATCGCGCCAAGAACAGCCACCAGCCGACCCGTGAACGCGAGCGGCGCATGCGTGGATTCCGCGACCCGAAGCGCACCCAGGTGTTCCTGTCGAACTTCGGCCCGATCCGCCAGCACTTCGCGCTGAAACGGCATCTGTTGCGTGCTTCGCTCTATCGCAAGCTTGCCGCGAGGTTTGCCGCCTGGCATGAATTCACTGAAGTGGCCAAAAATCCGTCAACTGCTTCCTGAGCACCGGGCTCGCTCGCCACTGCCTTCTCTAGGGTACTGTCACGTTGGCGACGAGGTAAGATCGGGAGATGAAGAAGAAAGCATCTCGTTGCAGCTGGCCTGCAGCCGCCAATCCGATCTCGTACAAGGGCTATCGTTTTCCCGCCGAGGTGATCCGCTATGCCGTGTGGTTGTACTACCGGTTTCCGCTGAGCCTGCGCATGGTCGAGGAAATGCTGGCCGCCCGTGGCATTGAGGCGACCTACGAAACCGTGCGGCGCTGGTCAGTGCACTTCGGCCTGGCCGTCGCCAAACGCATTCGCAACACAGCACTGGGCCGGGGTGACAAGTGGCACCTCGATGAAGTCGTGGTGACCATCCGCGGCAAGAAGCACTGGCTGTGGCGCGCGGTGGATCAGCACGGCGCCGTGCTCGACATGCTGGTCCAAAGCCGGCGCGACCAGGCCGCGGCCAAGCGGCTGATGCGCAAGTTGCTCAAGCGCCATGGACGTCCGCGTGTGATTGTCACCGACAAGCTGCGCAGCTACGCGGCGGCCAACAACGAGCTGGGTCTGACGGTCGAGCACCGGCAGCACAAGGGGCTGAACAACCGGGCCGAGAACAGCCACCAGCCCACGCGGGTACGAGAAAAGGTGATGCGCCGCTTCAAGTCGGCGCGCCACCTGCAACGCTTCGCGTCGGTGCATGGACAGATTTCAAACCTTTTCATGGGGTGTCGATACCATCGCGATGCCCAGCACAAACGGCAGGCTCGCGCCCAGGCCATGCAGGCCTGGGAAAGGGCTTCGTGCGTCCGCTGGATGGCATGACCGGCGGTCCACACTTGCCCTGCGGCTTTTCTCGGCCAATTTCCAACAACGTGAAAATACCGCCTGCAGCAGGATATTGCGCTGTCTATCGTTAGGAGTCCACCGGCCGGGACTATCTCGCGCGGGGGGACCTTCTTCGCGCCTCAGGGCGAAAGGTGCTTCACGCGAGCGAGATTCATCTCGACGATCGTTTCGAACGCTGCCAGCCCCCCTCCGTTGCCAGAGCCATAAGAAGTCAACACCCGATTGCTCTCAGCGTCTCGAAACGCCCGATACGCGCGCGCTGCCTTGTCAAATGCCTGGACCGGATGCAGGTTCCTGCTACCCTCACTGATCTTCTCTAAATCGACCATCTCCGCACGCGCTTTCTTCTCAGCCGCGACTAGCTCGATTTCCGATTGCTTTTCTACAGCAGGGTAGCATTCACGCTGCTCTGCGGTCGTGCTCTTGCTCTTACACTGCTTGTAAAGTCTCTCAGCAGATTCAGCGGCCAACGCCGTCTGCGAGACTAGCGCGCCAAACACAAGCACCACTTGAGCATAACGGCCGGGCATGGTCATAAGAACTGTCTTGATTTTCATTGCGTTTCCTTGGCTGTACGTTGCAGCAATTCTCGTTATTTCTCGAGGCACAAGCTCAGTGCCAATTGCCTCCCCGTGGCTGAACCACTTTGACCATGACCGAATAGCCAGGTTCCGGGACTGGAACAGGTACTGGGTGACTATAGCCGTCCTACCGGCGAAAACGCGACGGCGGCACAGCGCCTGGCCGTTTGATCTTCACCCAGTCCGGTGAGCGGATGCCGCAGCCATACATGCTGCCGGCCCGCTTGGCGACGATCCCTTCCAGCTCCAGCTCCAGCTCCAGCTCCAGCTACAGCTACAGCTACAGCTACAGCTACAGCGCCAGGGCCTGACCTGCTCCGTGTCGATCCGAATCGCCTTCCGCAGCGCGGCCAGCTCGCGTTGCTCTTCTTGCGCGAAGGCATCATTGACAAAACCGGTGTAGCCGACAGCGTGTTGCATAGAGCGTGGCAAATGAATGCGCCAGGCCGTCAGCAGGCCAAGCCCGTGAGCTGCACGACAGCAGCGTCGACGTGCAATCGAAGCGCGGCAGCTTCGTGTCCCGCGCCTCGAGCAGTGAACACCGAACGGAGGGGAGGCCGGCTATATGATTATCAGAGCCGGCGTGCCGCTCAGCCACCGGACGTCATCGCGTCGCGCGCGGGCGGCGGCGCGAGGTGCGAGGCCGGCTGCGTCGACTTCAGCTCACCCTCCGGTGTACGGCCCGGATTCTTGCTGCGATACGTCTTACCCGGTGGCGGGGCGGTCGGGCGCTGGCGTACGTCGGCCAGCAGCTTTCCGCATGCACTCTCCGGCGCGGGCGTGAAGTTCAGCACCGGCAGCACAGCCGCAATCGGTGCTGCAAATGCCAGCGCCACCACAGCACCCGCGCGCAGCGCAACCACAGCCGGGTTGATCGACACATCCGGGTGTTTGTAAGTGCCCTTCACATACAGTGGTGTGCGTAGCGAGAACACGCGCAGCCCCTTCGAATCGGGGTGGATGGTGAAGTCCAGTGCCTCCTGCTTGAAGCTGGTCGCGCCGGTCACGTCGATGACCGCGTCCTGCGTATCGATCACGAAGGTGCGCGCCTGCGCCAGCCCGTTGCTCACGGCAAAGTCGGCGGCCGCGCAGTTGATGGTGACCTGCTTATCGCCAAAGACTTTGGTCAGGATCACGTTGCCGACGTTCAGTCCCATGGCTTCGAGGATGAACTTGCTGACGGTGCCTTGCTCCACGAGCAGCTTCACCTCGCCGTTGGACGCGCCGAGCAGCGCGGCGACCGAGTTGCCAGTGGCGGAAAGCCGCGCGTCGCCGTTGACCTCACCCACGCTGGCGCGCATCGAATCCACGTTCGGGAGGAGCTGCTTGATCTTGACGTGCCGCGCAGCTAGTGCCGCACGCGCCTGCATCGGCGTGGCATGGCCGTCGAGCTGGATGTTCGAGGTGAGTGTGCCACCCGCGATGCCAAAGTTGAGCGGGTCGAGCGTGAGCACCCCGTCTTGCAACTTGACGTGTGTGACGAGGCGGTCGATCGGCAGATCATTGCTGTGGACGATGCGCTCGCCGGTTAACTTCACGTCGGCGTCGATGGCCTTCCAGTGGTCGGTGCGGAATGGCTCGGTCGGCAGCACCTTGTCGGCCGGCTGGCGTACGGTCTCGTCGCGGCGTGCCTTGCTGGCGTTGGAGTCGGCGCCGATGATCGGGGCCAGGTCGGCAAACAGCAGTTGGTGCGAGACCAACTCGCCGGTCAATTGCGGGCGCGGCTCACGCATGGTGAAGGTGAGCGTGCCGCCGAGGTCGGACCCGCCCACGCGGCCGCTGAACTTCTCGTAGCGCCAGCTCGAGCCCTGCTTGCGCAGCTCGCCGATCAATCGGCCGCGCGTGTCGAACGGCGGCGACTCGGGCAGCACCACGCCAGTCAGCGGATACAACTGCGCTAGGCTCGCGCCCGAGAGATGCAGGCGCAGGTCCAGCGAGGTGAGGCTGGCCGGATTGGTGAGCGTGCCGGCCAGGTCGATGCGCGTCTTACCGACCGTCACGTCGGCTTGCAGCGGGTAGGGGTGTCGCGCGTCTTGCAAGCGCAGCACACCGCCGGCCTTGCCGCTGCCGTTGATGGCGGCTTTGTTGTACGTGCCCTTGACCGTCCAGGCGATGCCGTAGGGCTGCTGCGGGTCGGGCGCGACGGGCCCCTTCGCGCCAGCACCGGAGAGGGGTACCAAGGCCGGTTGCACCTCGCCCTTGATGGCCGTGCCGCTGGCGGCGGCATACAGCGCTTGGTTGTCGATCGTATCGATGGTGGCGGCCAGGTGGATGCGCTTGATGTCGTCATCCAGTGCCAACGTGCCCTTGCTGAAGGCGATTTCGCGCAACTGCAGTTTCCAGTCGGAGGGCACATTGTCGCCGGCTTCATTGCCCGCGAACTTGAACGTCCAGTTGTTGCGGTTCTGTTTGTCGCGCTCCAGCGCAATGGCCGGCGTATCGAGCGCCACGCTCGGGATAACGATGTGGTGCGCCAGCAGCGGCAGTGCCTCCAGCACGAAGGTGAGCTGGCGCACGGTCACCACGTGCGGTTGCTTGGCCCACTCCGGGTTGCCGATGGTGATGTCGTTGGCGATCAGGCGCGGCCACGGCACGTAAGCGCGCCAGCCAGATTCGCCTTCGGGCTTGTTCCAGGTGAGTACCAAGTCGCCATTGATGGCAAAGGGGCGGTCGATGGCCTGGGACACGCGGTCACTCAAGTACGGCCTGGCGTGACTCCAATCGAACGTCAGCACAAAGATGACCGCCGCCGTCACAATGACGACGGGTGTAATGACCAGTCCGAGGGCGAGTTTGCTGGAAGTACGCATCGTTATTCTTGGCGGTTTCAAGTGCGAAGTGCAACACCCCGCAGGTTATTGAACGGAAAGCCGGTCCGAAGGGTTGGCCAGGACCTGAGCAAGGACTTGCAGTGGGGTGTGCCAGTTGAGCGCGTGGCCGGCTGTTGAGGCGATGCTGGGCTCTGTCGCGATAAGCGAGCGAGGGCGGAACGAACCCTGGTGGCGCTGTTGCCTTATGCGGCCAGGGAATAGAACTGCTGCGCAGCCGACGGATGCTCCCTTCGTGGCACTGCATTTGGCCTTTGGCGATCATATGCATGAGCTCAATGCCGCCCAGCAAGATGCGGGCGCAGCGGAAGTCCTTGAAGCCAAGCATTGGTCGAGTCTGGCGCTTGATGGCCCGATGGTCCTGCTCGACGACGTTGTTCAGGTACTTGACCTGGCGAATGGCGATGGGAGTTTCCCGTTCGGCGTTGAGGTCGTGCAGCGCCGCCAGGTTGGCCGGGCTGCCGTCGATGGTCACCGTGTCAGGCTGGCCGTGCTGCGCGATAGCCTTCTCGAAAAAGCGCCGTGCTGCGGCCTTGTCACGCTGGGCGCGCAGCAGGAAGTCGATGGTATGGCCCGCCTTGTCGACCGCCCGGTACAGATACTTCCACTGGCCGCGTACCAGGATGTAGGTCTCGTCCATGCGCCAGCTTTTTCCCACCGGGCGCTTGCGAGAGCGAAAGATCTTGTTCAACGCCGGCAGCAACTTCAGTGCCCAGCGGTGTACGGTCGAATGGTCAACCGAGATGCCACGCTCGGCCATCATCTCCTCGAGATGACGCAGGCTCAGCGGATAGGCGACATACCACCGCACGCAGGTCAGCATCACCTCCAGCGGATAGTGCAGGCGCTTCAATACCTTCGCAATCTCCGCGTTCATCACCACTGCCAACCTCGCCTGAGTTCGATACCGGCTCATTCTACCGGAGGCTTATTGCGACAAAACCCGCAAGCGCATGCAACTGGTGCAGTGTCGAACGGCCCAGATCCTCGCGATCGAGAACCTGTTCTCACGCCACACTGGTGGGCAGATGCGGGGTGAACGGGTCAAGCGTCTGGATCAGACACAGGTCAGCGAATTCGGCTTTGCACCGGATGTGGCACTCGCGATGCAGGCCAATCTGGCGGTGATGCAAACCTTGCAGGAGCAGATCGAAATCCTCGAGAATCGACTCATAGAGCGGGTGAAACTGCAACCCGACTACGTGTTGCTGAAGTCGGTGCCCGGCAGTGTGGACAGCCGGCGCGAAAGCAATAGCAGGAAGAAAGGCGAAGGCAATACAAAGAACGGCAACAAGTATCTGGCGTGGGCATTTGTCGAGGCGGCGAACTTCGCCATGCGCTCGTGCCCGGAAGCCAGGCGCTTTTACGAGCGCAAGAAACGTGCACGTAACGGGATTGTCGCGATCAAGGCGCTGGCGCACAAGCTGGCGCGCGCCTGCTATCACATGCTTCGGGAGCACAAGCCATTTGACGTAACCCGCTGCTTTGGCTAAAAGGCGGTGCAAGGGGAACGAGCCCGGTATTGCGACTGGTGAAAAGCCATGGCTCTGATTGGGTCTTCCCTTTGCCCCGCTTCCTGTTTGCAGATAACCGGGTCGGGCACTGTCAACTTGCCGATAGGGAGGCAACGCCGTGACGGCGGGCCTATTGCTCAGGAAGCAGTTGACGGATTTTGGGCCACTTCGGTGAATTCGTGCCAGGTAGCGAATCTCGCAGCGAGGTGTTTGCGATAGAGCGAAGCGCGCAGCAAATGACGCTTGAGCGCGAAGTGCTGCCGGATCGGGCCGAAGTTCGACAGGAAGGCCTGCGTGCGCTTCGGGTCGCGGAATCCACGCATGCGCCGCTCGCGTTCACGGGTCGGCTGGTGGCTGTTCTCGGCGCGATTGTTCACGTGAGCGGCAGCCTTCACGAATACATGTTTGACGCCGGCCAGTTCCGGGATGTCGGCCTTTGCGGCCGGATAGCTGCGCAGTTGATCCGTGACAATCTTGCGCGGCGCTGGGCAGGAACGCAGCACGCGTAGGAAGAAGCGTTTGGCCGCGGCCTTGTCGCGCCGCTTCTGCAGCAGGATGTCGAGTTCGGCGCCATGCTCGTCGACCGCCCGCCATAGCAGGTAGGGTTCGCCGCGCAGCGTCACGAACATCTCGTCGAGATGCCAGGTGGTCCCCGGCTTGCGCCGTGCGGCTTTCACACGATGCGCGAACCCCGCGCCGAATTTATCGCACCAGCGGCGAATGGTCTCGTAGGTCACGACGACACCGCGCTCGAACAGCAGTTCCTCGATATCGCGCAGGCTCAGGTTGAACCTGAAATACCAGCGCACCGCGCAGCTGATGATGACGGCGGGGAAACGGTGACCGCGATAGAGCGATTTCTTCTTCATCGCGCCATCTTACGCGACCTCGCCAACGTGACAGTGCCCTGGTCAGACCTCATGAGACTGGGCGTGCCAGCGCTCAGGGAAAGCGGCTGGCGCGTCGAGATGAGCGAGGCCTTCCGCCACAACGTGATCGAGATCGATGCGATCGACGGTAATCTGCGTCAGGGCGGCGACGGCTGGTTCGACGTTGAGGTGGGTATTACCGTCAACGGTCGTGCGGTCAGGCTGGAGCCGCTGCTGGCCGATCTCTTTCGCCGTGACACGCGCTGGCTCTCGGGCCAGATCGATGCGATTGCCGACGACGAAGCGATCGACCTGAAAACCGATCGGAACGAACGGATTCGTCTGCGCGCCGATCGGCTCAAGCCCGTCGTGCGCGTCCTGGTTGACCTGTTTGACTCACTGGGCGAAGGGATGCGCATCTCCGAGTGGGATGCCGCACGGCTTGATGCGCTAGACCAGACCGGGCGCTGGCAGTTCCACGGCGATGCCTCGATCCGCCAGCTCGCACAGCGCCTGATGGCCGGCCCCGGAGTCACCAACGTGCCAGTGCCCAACGGACTGATGGCCGAATTGCGTCCCTACCAGCGCCAGGGGCTTGCCTGGATGCAGTTCCTGCGCGAACACGATTTGTCCGGCGTGCTGGCCGACGACATGGGGCTGGGCAAGACCATTCAGACGCTCGCCCACATTCTGGCCGAGAAGGAAAGCGGCCGGCTGGACCGGCCCGCGCTGATCGTCCTGCCGACGACCCTCATCCACAACTGGTGTGCCGAAGCGCAGCGCTTCGCACCGTCTCTGCGGGTGCTGGATCTGCATGGGCCAGCGCGTCACGAACGCTTTGACCAGATCGGCGAGCATGACCTCATCCTGACGACCTACGCTCTGCTGTGGCGCGACCAGGAAGCCCTAGCCAAGCAAGACTATCACCTGCTGATCCTGGACGAGGCGCAGTACGTCAAGAATGCTGCCACCAAGTCAGCGGTGACCATCCGCGAGTTACGCGCGCGGCACCGCCTGTGCCTGACAGGAACACCCCTCGAAAACCATCTGGGCGAGCTGTGGGCTCAGTTCGATTTCCTGTTGCCCGGTTTCCTCGGTTCCCGGCAGGATTTCACGCGCCGCTGGCGCACGCCCATTGAAAAGGGTGGCGATACCGTGCGACGGGACCTGCTCGCGCGGCGCATGCGACCGTTCATGCTGCGACGACGCAAGGATGAAGTGGCGACTGAGTTGCCGCCCAAGACGATGATCGTGCGTACGGTCGAGATCGAAGGCGCGCAGCGTGATCTGTACGAGACAGTGCGCGCCGCGATGCAGGAGAAAGTCCGCGCAGCGGTTGCCGCCAAAGGCCTTGCGCGCAGCCACATCATCGTGCTCGACGCGCTGCTCAAGCTGCGTCAGATCTGCTGCGACCCGCGCCTAGTCAAGATCAAGCAAGCGGCCCGCATCAAGGAATCCGCCAAGCTCGAGCTACTGCTCGACATGGTTCCCGAGCTGATCGAGGAAGGCCGCCGCATCCTGCTGTTTTCGCAGTTCACCGGCATGCTCGACCTGATTGCCGCGGCACTGGACAAGGCTGGGATTGCCTACGTCATGCTGACCGGGGAAACGACCGATCGCGTCGCGCCGGTCAAGCGCTTTAACGAGGGCGAAGTGCCGCTTTTCCTGATCAGCCTGAAGGCGGGTGGCGTTGGTCTGAACCTCACCACTGCCGACACTGTCATCCACTACGATCCCTGGTGGAATCCGGCCGCCGAGAATCAGGCCACAGACCGGGCCCACCGTCTTGGGCAGGACAAGCCGGTGTTCGTCTACAAGCTGATCACCGCCGGCAGCGTCGAGGAGAAAATCGTCGCGATGCAGGAGAAGAAGGCGGCGCTGGCTGACGCCATCCTGTCGGAGGATGCCGCCGGTGCGGTCAAATTCTCCGCCGACGACATCGAGGCGCTTTTCGAACCGATTCCGGCTACGCAGCCAGCCTCACCGGCAGCACAATCTCGCTCACGAACCAGAACCGGAACATAACGTCGCCGATTCGGCAACATTCCATCGGGTATTGTCACGTTGTTGGAAATTGGCCGAGAAAAGCCGCAGGGCAAGTGTGGACCGCCGGTCATGCCATCCAGCGGACGCACGAAGCCCTTTCCCAGGCCTGCATGGCCTGGGTGCGAGCCTGCCGTTTGTGCTGGGCATCGCGATGGTATCGACACCCCATGAAAAGGTTTGAAATCTGTCCATGCACCGACGCGAAGCGTTGCAGGTGGCGCGCCGACTTGAAGCGGCGCATCACCTTCTCTCGTACCCGCGTGGGCTGGTGGCTGTTCTCGGCCCGGTTGTTCAGCCCCTTGTGCTGCCGGTGCTCGACCGTCAGACCCAGCTCGTTGTTGGCCGCCGCGTAGCTGCGCAGCTTGTCAGTGACAATCACACGCGGACGTCCATGGCGCTTGAGCAACTTGCGCATCAGCCGCTTGGCCGCGGCCTGGTCGCGCCGGCTTTGGACCAGCACGTCGAGCATGGCGCCGTGCTGATCCACCGCGCGCCACAGCCAGTGCTTCTTGCCGCGGATGGTCACCACGACTTCATCGAGGTGCCACTTGTCACCCCGGCCCAGTGCTGTGTTGCAAATGCGTTTGGCGACGGCCAGGCCGAAGTGCACTGACCAGCGCCGCACGGTTTCGTAGGTCGCCTCAATGCCACGCGCGGCCAGCATTTCCTCGACCATGCGCAGGCTCAGCGGAAACCGGTAGTACAACCACACGGCATAGCGGATCACCTCGGCGGGAAAACGATAGCCCTTGTACGAGATCGGATTGGCGGCTGCAGGCCAGCTGCAACGAGATGCTTTCTTCTTCATCTCCCGATCTTACCTGGTCGCCAACGTGACAGTACCCCCCGCCAGCGCCCACGGCCTTACCTCCCTATCGGCAAGTTGACAGTGCCGTACCGGTTATCAAGCTAAGCGCACAAAGCGGTGGCTCTGCCTGGAATTAAATAATCAGAAAATCAGACATTAGATAATATTAAATCATGAAAATGATTTCACTTAATTGTCATAGTCACAATTTTTTGCAAAATTTTGGCAATTTGCATTCCATCTCAGACGAATGCATTAGAAAAATTCAGTTTCTGCTTCCCAGCATCTTGATACAGTTGAAGGCAGCTTGAATGTATGAACATTTCTGAACTCATGCCAGCCAGCGCCACCTGGCTCGTTCGCTCTGTTCGCCTGTCCTTAGGGCCTCGGAAGAATCCGACAGTGTCTGGCTTTACGGAGTTCAGAGACGTACTGCAGCTGTGCTGCGATCGATTCAGGGATTGGCGGCCGTTTGCGTTCGAAAGTCCCGGCGAGGGAAACCAGTAACGAGCCACCAAACGACGGAGAGAAAAGATGCGCTTTCTGATTGCTTTGATTCTGCCATGGTTAACGTTTTTCACCATTGGCAAACCGATTGCCCGGAGTGATCTGCCTGCTTCTACAGATCACCGTGATTGGCTGGCTGCCAGCGACTATCTGGGCCGTGTACACATTGAGCCAGTACAAGACCGACAAGAAGATCGAGAAGGCGCTCGCTCAACGGACGTGATCAATGCGGCGGGTCGGCCTAAAGGAGGAAACCTATGAACAAAGCATCTCTCCGACGCTCAGCAATGGCTTCGGCTGTCGCGGTAGTAGCGGCGCTGGCTGTGGGCTGTGCATCTGTTGCGGTGAGCAACGACGCCATTGAACAGAATACAGCCACTGCCCTTGGTCTTGATAAGGGCAAGTTCACGATTTCCGACCGCGTTGACGATGGCGTGAAGGCCAGTTATGCCGTCACCACCAGTTCGGGCAAGAGATACCGTTGCTACGTGACCGGCACGGTTTCCTACATGGGCCGTGTGGTGTCCGATCCGGTCTGCACCGAAGCGGGCAAGCCGGTGAAGCAGGCGGGAGCCGCAAGCGGCGCGTCCTGCAATGCGCTGTTGAAAGCTGCTGGCAAGTGCCAGTAGTCTTTTTGGCAATACCCCCCAACCACACACGATGACAATGATGGATAGCGAATCGACCCCGCCTGGCAGCACTGTTGTCCCGCTTGCGCCTAAGTCGTGGGTGGCCTATATCCCCCCGTTGGCTCTGATAATCATATAGCCGGCCTCCCCCTCCGTTCGGGTCGAACGGCTGGCGTGGCTCCGTCGCGATAAGCGAGCGAGGGCGGGAACGAACCCTGGTGGCGCTGTTGCCTTATGCAGCCAGGGAATAGAACTGCTGCGCAGCCGACGGACTGCTCCCTTCGTGGCACTGCATTTGGCCTTTGGCGATCATATGCATGAGCTCAATGCCGCCCAGCAAGATGCGGGCGCAGCGGAAGTCCTTGAAGCCAAGCATTGGTCGAGTCTGGCGCTTGATGGCCCGATGGTCCTGCTCGACGATGTTGTTCAGATATTTGACCTGTCGAACGGCGATGGGAGCTCCCGGCTCGGCGTTGAGGTCGCGCAGGGCCGCCAGGTTGGCCGGGCTGCCGTCGATGGTCACTGAGTCGGGCTGGCCGTTATGCGCGATGGTCTTCTCGAAAAAGCGCCGCGCCGCAGCCTTATCGCGCTGGGCGCGCAACAGGAAGTCGATGGTATGGCCCGCCTTGTCGACCGCCCGGTACAGGTACTTCCACTGACCGCGTACCAGGATGTAGGTCTCGTCCATGCGCCAGCTTTTTCCCACCGGGCGCTTGCGAGAGCGAAAGATCTTGTTCAACGCCGGCAGCAGCGCACGCAGGTCAGCATCACCTCCAGCGGATAGTGCAGGCGCTTCAATACCTTCGCAATCTCCGCGTTCATCACCACTGCACACCTTGCCTGAGTTCGATACCGGTTCATTCTACCGGAGGCTTATTGCGACAAAACCGTCAAAACTATGTCAGTGTGGTCGAGGCTTCGAGCCTCCAGAGTTGACTTTCATGGATCCAGAGTCAGCAAGGAAATAAGCTATTTAATTATACGGAGACCCAAAAGTTCGCTGATTTCACAAAAGCTGACTCAATTGCACCTGCCATGGATGCGATCAAAGTGGTCACCGGCGGAATTTCCGCTTCCACCGGCACAGGATTGTGCATGGGTAGCGGTGTGGGTTGCGTAGTTTGGTGCCCCAATGGCTGCATTTGGCGCAAGCAATTTCGTGGAGGGCGGCAGCGCCCTCTATAACTACTGGAGTTCTGATGCGACCTACTAATCCGACCGATTCCCCGCCGATGTCTTTTCTATGGGCATTGGCGCTCACGTTTGTTGCATGGTTCACGGAAGTCATCTTCTCGATACTGCTTCACAGAACGCTGACAAGCCACGGACTGGAACCGATGGCGGCGTCATCGCTGGTCCGCGTGTTGGCGTATGGTGTAGTGTTCAGTGTGCTGTTGCAGCAGCGGGACATGACGTACCGCGAGCTATTTCACAATGGTACCGCCAACGTCGCCTCCACGATGGGCGCACTTAGCCTGCCGATCATGTTCGTGGTACCGCTGATTGTGCTATTGGACGGCGTGGCCGTTGAGTGGCTTCAGAAGTTGCTCCCAATGTCTACCAGCGAAGCAGACATGTTCGGGCTATCGGACGGTTCTGGCCAGGGCCTCGGCTTGGGAGTCTGGGTATTGGTATGTGGAATCGCGCCATTTGTCGAGGAGATGTTCTTCCGGGGCATCTTGCTACGCGGTCTACTCAGGCGCTATGCACCCGCCGACGCAATGGTCTACTCGGCGTTCGTCTTCGGCATGGCGCATATGAATGTCTACCAGTTCGTAATCGCTTTCGTGGTCGGCCTCATTGCTGCCACCTTATTCCTGCACACCCAATCTCTGTGGCCAGGAATCTTGCTACATGCTGGCATCAACTCGCTGATCATGGTGCTCGCAGCGAACGGGGTCGGGCTAATGTCCGGCCTGCCGCTTTGGGTCTGGAGCATATCGATTATCTGTGGCATTACGGGTGCTGTGATCCTGCGGAAGGCGCTGGGACGTGGCGCACAGGATGGGAGCTCTACATGCAACGACTTGACGTAGGGCGCAGGTGGAAAACGGACTTGGCGCTTCTCGCCTCAGTGCTGGGGTTGAGTGCCTGCGGCATCGTCGGCGTGACACACACGCAGTTCAGTCCGGTCAAGGAAGCCGCGGACGGCGACCGCGCCCGCTTGCGCGGGTTATGTCGCAGTAAGCCAGTGAGGACGTGAAGAGCTCGCCGGGTTGATTGGGTTTATATTGCCAGCGAATAGAACTGCTCTGCAGCGGACGGACTGCTCCCTTCGGTGCATTGCATCTGGCCCTTGGAAATCATGTGCATCAGTTCGATGCCGCCCAGCAAGATGCGGGCGCAGCGGAAGTCCTTGAAGCCAAGCATGGGTCGAGTCTGGCGCTTGATGGCCCGATGGTCCTGCTCGACGACGTTGTTCAGGTACTTGACCTGGCGAATGGCGATGGGTGTTTCCCGTTCGGCGTTGAGGTCGTGCAGTGCCGCCAGGTTGGCCGGGCTGCCGTCGATGGTCACCGTGTCAGGCTGGCCGTGCTGCGCGATGGCCTTCTCGAAAAACCGCCGTGCTGCGGCCTTGTCACGCTGGGCGCGCAGCAGGAAGTCGATGGTATGGCCCGCCTTGTCGACCGCCCGGTACAGATACTTCCACTGGCCGCGTACCAGGATGTAGGTCTCGTCCATGCGCCAGCTCTTGCCCACCGGTCGCTTGTGCCGGCGGAAGATCTTGTTCAACGCTGGCAGCAGTTTGAGCGCCCAGCGGTGCACGGTCGAATGGTCCACCGAGATGCCACGCTCGGCCATCATCTCTTCGAGATGGCGCAGGCTCAGCGGATAGGCGACATACCAGCGCACGCAGGTCAGCATCACCTCCAGTGGGTAGTGCAGGCGCTTCAATACCTTCGCAACTTCCGGATTCATCACCGCTGCCCACACTGGCTGAGTTCGACTCCGGAAATTCTACCCCGAGCTTACTGCGACAAAACCATTTCATGCAATGGCCCTGCACTTGGAACACCAATGTCAGATTTTTTCAGAAACCATCTGCACCACCTCTCCTAATCTTACTGTGTCATTAGTTTAGGGGCTACCAGCGCAAAACGGACATCGATGGAGTCGTTGGGCAATGAAAGCAGCAATGCGCCAGCGTAGGCTGGTGATGGAATCAGGCACGTGTCGCTGTGCGCGCTGGGGAGCCGCGCGGCACGTAATCCGAGGGTAAGGCAGACTGGCTGCGGATTGCGCCGTTTTTTTTACTGCCGCCCTGGATCAGGCGCTGTGCGACGAGAAATCCGTAAGCAGCAATGCATAGGGATGCGTGGTGGTGAAAACCGCGCCAACCCCGTCCTTCATAGTGGCCCAGACCAAACTCCTGCTTGAGGTCCTGGTAATCGCGCTCGATGCGCCAGCGCATCTTCGCTACGTGGACCAGATGTTCGAGCGGTGCGCTTTCGGGCAGTGTGGACAACCAGTATTTGATCGGTTCGGACTCGGCTTCGGGCCATTCGATAAGCAGCCATTCGTCGTCACGCAGCGTGGCTCGCCAGTAATCGCGGTGCGATGTGCGGATGCGAACCGCGGAAAATCGCGAACTCAGCATGGCTCGGGTGCCTTCACGCCAGGTAATGGTGCGATAGCAGGATTGATCGAGCCCAAGCGCCAGCGTCTTGACCGAGAGCGGCTTATGTCCCGGCGCCCGGCGCAGCAGGCTGCGCGGACGGCCTGGCTTGCCGATTGCAGGTTCAGCCGGCAATGGTGCGGTGCCCCGCGCCCACACATGGGTACTGGACTGCGTCCCTACCGCGTACTGCAACCCGAGTTCACTGACAGCATCTCGAAACGCGGTGTCATTGCCATAAGCGGCGTCAGCCAGCACGATGCCATCTGGCGCCCCGCTTTGCCGCGCTTGGCGCAGTTGCATCGCCGCGATCTGCGGTTTGGTCGCGAACACGATCTCATCCGGCACCCCAGTTCGCTGCCGCCTTTCCGGATCGTCGCACCACTCCTGAGGCAGATAGAGCTGGTACGCCACCGGTAAGCTGGCTTCTTCAGTGGCTACCGACAGACTCACCGCCACCTGGCAATTGTCCTGCTTGCCCAACTGCCCGCAGTATTGTCTCGCCACCCCAACCGAATGCTTACCCTTCTTGGGAAAGCCGGTGTCATCGATGATCCAGAACAACCCGTTCGCCGGATTCATGTGCGGCAACACCCAGCGCCTCACCTGCTCAAGCAGCGCTGCATCGGACCATTCCGACTTCGACACGAAATGATGCAGCGATTGGTGTCGCGCGCTTATTCGCTCCGGCTCTAAATGCGCCGCCAGAGGTTCGACGCTCTTGCGTTTGATCGGCAACATCAGCCCTTGGCAATAGCCCGCCAGCCCCGATCTCCTGTCACTGTGCCCGAGCGCCTCACAGAGATGTTCCAAATACTCGTCGAACGACGCTTCCCAGTCCATGGATTCCTCATGCCAAGTCTGAAGAAGACTCTATAATGGCATGAGTTTATTGACACAGTAAGACTAGACTCTTATCGTTGTCTGTTAGGTCTTGCGCCAAGCGGTCCCCTTTCCGCTTGGCGCTTTTCTTTTCAGTCCCCCGCCAGCTTGAAGAACCACCAGCTTGCACCCCTTCTTCTTCCCGGCCTTCACCGGGCGTAAGCGCATCGGCTCAGGCACCCAACGCACATCCTGCATGGTCCGCTCGGCCTCCGCTGCCGCGCCGTCCTTTTTCATGCCTTCCAGCAGTCGGAGGCCTTCGCGTCCACGGCCTCCGTGACGGCGGCGATCATGATGGGACACGCACTGAAAGCATAGGTATCAGCGCCCAAGCTTTCGCCAGCCATCGGTTACCGGCGATAATCGTTCCAACTAATCGAATCGAAAGGCGCAAACAGAATGGACAAGCAAGGCTTCACTACCGGCATCGTTCACGGCGATAGAAAGACGGGCACGGAACACGGCGGCGTTCATCAGCCGATTCACGCATCCGTCCAATATGGGTTCGACCGCGTCGAGGATCTGATAGGCGTGTTCCAGGGCACGAAGAAGGGCGGGTTCAACTACGCGCGGCAGGGCACGCCGACGACCGCCGCGCTCGAGCGAAAGATCACCAGCCTGGAAGAAGGTGTCGGCACAATCTGTTTCAGTACCGGCATGGCGGCGATCACGGCGACGTTTCTCACGCTCTTGCGCGCGGGGGACCATCTCGTATCGAGCCGTTACGTGTTCGGCAACACCAACAGCTTATTCGGGACATTGCGCACGCTCGGCGTCGAAGTGACGACCGTCGACGCATGTTCCGTCGAAGAGGTGAAGAACGCGATCCGCCCGAATACCCGCATGGTGTTCGTCGAAACCATCGCGAATCCGGGCACGCAGATTCCCGACTTGCATCGCATCGGCAGTGTATGCCGCGAGAATGGCATCGCGTATGTTGTCGATAACACGATTACCTCACCCGCACTTTTCAAGCCGAAGTCGGTCGGCGCAAGCCTCGTGATCAACTCGCTGACGAAGACTATCGCGGGCCATGGCGCCGCGCTTGGCGGAGCCGTGACCGATACAGGCCTGTTTGACTGGAGCGCGTATCCCAACATTGCTGACGAGTACCGGCGTTCGACGACAAAGGAACAGGGGCTCCTGCAGATCCGCAAGAAGGGCCTGCGCGACATGGGCGCGGCATTGTCGTCAGAGCAGGCGCACGCCATCTCGGTAGGGGCGGAAACGCTCGCCTTGCGTGTGAAGCAATGCAGCGAAAACGCGCTCGCGCTCGCGCATTTTCTGGAAGGGCACGAAGCCATCGGAAGGGTGCTTTATCCCGGCCTGAAGAGCCATCCGCAATACGGCATCGCGCAACAGCTGTTTAAGGGCGCATCGTGGCTCTTGTCGTTCGAACTGACTAACGCGGAGCGCATGATTGAAGTCGTCAACGCGCTGGAACTGCCGATCAAGGCGACCGGTCTCGGTGACACGCGCACGCTTATTATCCCTGTGGCACCGACGATCTTTTTCGAAGCCGGCCCAGAAACCCGCAAGGCAATGGGCATTTCCGACGGTATGCTGCGGCTGTCGGTAGGCATCGAGGACATTGACGACTTGATCGCCGACTTCTTGCAAGCGCTGAAGTTGGCGGCTTAACGTTCGGGCCCCAATATTGGGAACGAGGCCAGCGCCCTGCCTGCCCTAGTCTGTAGCGCATCCAGTTCCGCTACCTCGCCGCCAATGACCGTCTCCGTCCATGACCCGCCGCACGCGGCGGCCGGCCCGATGACCGGTCCAGGCTGATAGCAGCCGTTCATCAGAGACTGCTTTGTGTGCCCGAAGTGGGGGAAGTCAGGCTGGAAGAGGGCGACGGGTTTTGTCGCAATAGGCCTCCGGTAGAATGAGCCGGTATCGAACTCAGGCGAGGTTGGCAGTGGTGATGAACGCGGAGATTGCGAAGGTATTGAAGCGCCTGCACTATCCGCTGGAGGTGATGCTGACAGGTTATGTCGCAGTAAGCCAGTGAGGACGTGAAGAGCTCGCCGGGTTGATTGGGTTTATATTGCCAGCGAATAGAACTGCTCTGCAGCGGACGGACTGCTCCCTTCGGTGCATTGCATCTGGCCCTTGGAAATCATGTGCATCAGTTCGATGCCGCCCAGCAAGATGCGGGCGCAGCGGAAGTCCTTGAAGCCAAGCATGGGTCGAGTCTGGCGCTTGATGGCCCGATGGTCCTGC
Organism: Cupriavidus sp. MEYA8; assembly: GCF_059278825.1. Classification (NCBI taxonomy): domain Bacteria; kingdom Pseudomonadati; phylum Pseudomonadota; class Betaproteobacteria; order Burkholderiales; family Burkholderiaceae; genus Cupriavidus; species Cupriavidus sp. MEYA8. Next base: position 368,099 of record NZ_JCAEMD010000003.1, on the reverse strand, counting down.
TCGACGACGTTGTTCAGGTACTTGACCTGGCGAATGGCGATGGGAGTTTCCCGTTCGGCGTTGAGGTCGTGCAGCGCCGCCAGGTTGGCCGGGCTGCCGTCGATGGTCACCGTGTCAGGCTGGCCGTGCTGCGCGATGGCCTTCTCGAAAAACCGCCGTGCTGCGGCCTTGTCACGCTGGGCGCGCAGCGGCGACAAAACCCGCGCAGTCATATCCACCGGTTATCGATCACTGAAAAACAACCATTTCCCCGCGCGTGGCCGCGTCGGCAGAATCCACTCACCTCTTCAACAACGCTCGGTCAAGGAGCCGATCCATGCAAAATAAGACTCGCAATATCTCCACCCTTATCGCCAGCGCCGTACTCTCCACCGTCGGCCTTGCCGGCATCGCCCACGCGGCTGACGCTTCGCCTTTTGCGGTCAAGCCGCTTGATCAGGGTTACCTCGTCGCCCAGGCCGATACGGGCAGCAAGATGAAGGAAGGCAAGTGCGGCGAGGGCAAGTGCGGGGCCAACAAGATGAAGGCTGCCGACAAGGCCAAGGACGGCACCTGCGGCGCGGACAAGAAGGCCAAGGATGGGACTTGTGGCGCAGAAAAGAAGGCTGCCGAGGGTAAGTGCGGCGCGGACAAGAACGCAGCGGATGCCAAGCACAAGGACGGCAGCTGCGGCGCCACCAAGTCGTAACTGTAAAGGTCTGAGAGCATGAACACGCAAGGTTGGCGCGGCGCAGGCCTGGGGTTGCGGCGCGAGCTGATTGCACCGCTGACCGAGTCTATTCCCGAGGCCGTAGATTTCCTGGAGATCGCCCCGGAAAACTGGATCGGTATCGGTGGTGCCAAAGGTCAAGCCTTGCGCAAGCTGGCCGAACAGGTGCCGATCGTTGCGCATGGTCTCTGCCTGAACCTTGGCGGCTTTGCCCCGCTGAACCAGGAGCTGGTCGCCGGCGTCGGCGTGCTGATGCGCGAACTACGCACGCCGTTCTATTCCGAACACCTGTCGTACTGCGCTGACGATGGCTGCCTGTATGATCTGATGCCGATCCCCTTCACTGCCGACGCGATCGAGCATGTCTCCCGACGTATCCGCCAGGTGCAGGACATGCTCGGCCAGCGCATCGGCGTGGAGAATGTTTCCTACTACGCGGCATCCCCGATCGACGAGATGGACGAAGCAACATTCCTGCGCGCCGTGGCCCAGGAGGCGGATTGCCTGATCCACCTTGACGTGAACAACGTCTTTGTCAACAGCGTCAACCACGGCATCGACCCCTACGCCTACATCTCATCGCTACCTTCCCAGCGCATTGCCTACTACCATGTCGCCGGGCATTCGCGGGAGAGCGAGACGCTAGTGATTGACACACACGGTACCGACGTCATCGACCCGGTGTGGGCGCTATTGGCGCATGCCTACACCTGTCACGGTGTGCGGCCCACTTTGCTGGAGCGCGACTTCAACCTTCCGCGTCTTTGTGATTTGCTGGTCGAAGTCGACCGGATCGCCAGCACGCAGGCCATTGCAGAAAGGATGACTCATGCACAGGCCGCCTGAGACCATCAAACCAGCGCAGGAACCCGTGTTTCAGCGCTATCAGCGCTTGTTCACGGCCTGCATTCGCCAGCCGCAAGCTGATTCTGGGCCTGCCGGAGTCGCTCCCGAGCGGCTGATGCTCTATCGCGAGCTGCTGTTGAATAACTTCTGCGGCTTCCTCGATGCCTGCTTTCCCGTGATCCAGCAGATGTTGGGGCAAGAGCGTTGGCGTGCCCTCTGTCTGAGGTTCTTCGCAGAACACCGTGCCGCCACGCCGTACTTTCATCAGATTGCCCAGGAATTTGTTCAGTGGTTATTCCAGGATGGACGGCAACGTTTGCCAGATGAGCCTGCCTATCTCGCGTATCTCGCACATTACGAGGCACTGGAATTGGCGGTACATACCCATCCGGATGGACAACCTCAATCCTTCTTGCCCAATCTTGGGCTAAACCCGACGCTGCGCCTGGCCTGCTACCCCTATCCAGTACATCGCATCGGCGCGGATGCCGAGCCTGTCACGGTTCAAACGACCCGACTGATGGTCTGGCGGGATGCAGACGACAATGTGTGCTTTGCCGAGACCAATCTCGTGACCTATACATTGCTCGAATTGCTACAGACATCCATGGGCAACCTGGGGGAAACGCTTGATCGTCTGGCCCAGGCGACCGAGGTTCGCCCCAGTCCCGCACAATTGCAGCACCTGCTAGAGGATCTCGTGGAACAAGGGATCGTTCTAGCCATGGATTAAGGCTTGGCCACCGCGCCCTTGGGGCTGGCGGGCACGCTAAGCAGCCAAATCCGCTGGCCACTGGAACGTCGACAGCGCTTCCACGAGGCTCGAGATGGCGTCGGTTTGGGGGCGTTCGGCCAGCGTGAGAATCTTGACTTCCCGCGCGAACGGGCAGTCCGCTGTGCGGATAAAGGCGATGCCTGCCTCGCGCGCCAGGGAGACCGGCATGTAGGCGATGCCAAAGTTCGCTCGCACCAGCAACTGGATCCAATCTTCCCGGGGACTGGCCTGTACGGTTTCAACCTCCACGTTGAAATCCCGCAGCGTCTTGTCAATGTAGTCGGAGTACTCGCAGTTCAACCGTTCGCAGTACGCTTCCCCCTTCAGGTCCTGGACCAAGACCTCGGACATTTGGGCGAAACGGTGTACCGGCCCGTGTGCGATTACGTAGTCCTCGCGAAAGAGGGCTGCTGCGCGAAAGCGCTTGGGATACTCATAGGGGGCTGCCATTACGGCGACATCAATCTCGTTCTTGTCGAGTGCATCCGTGAGCATTTCCATCGTGCCTTCCCGGAACTGCAGGTCCACCTTGGGCTGTGCCGCCTGGAATGCGAGGAAGCCGGGCAGGAGCACATTGAATGCGACCGAGCACATCACCCCCACGCGAATTACCACACGCTGCTCGCGCAGCAGGCGCCGTGCCTGCTCACGCGTCTGGTTGGCCGTTGTATAGATCTGCTGGAAGTTGGGAAGCATTGCCCGCCCGAGCTCCGTCATTTGCACGGCATTCTTAGTGCGATCGAAGAGCCGACCGCCAAGCAATTCCTCAAGCTTCTGGATCGCCTTGGTGAGCGCTGGCTGGGAGACGAAACATCGCTCCGCGGCGCGCGTGAAGTTCAGCGTCTCGCTCACGGCGAGGAAGTAGCGTATCTGGTAGATCTCCATGGCGGGCTTCCTAAGTGCTCAGCCAGTGAACATAACACGAAGCTATCGCGTGATGAAAAATGACGATTTCCTCGATCCCGGTCCACCCCTTACGATTTGGCCATCAACTATTTGCGTCCACCAAGATCTTTCCATGAAGAACGTGCTTGCACCGGCATTTCAACCGATTCAACAATTCCTGTCGGCGCTTGACGGTGTTGGCGCCTGGGTTGCCCCCCTTGTTCTGCGCGTGCTGCTTGCCGTCGAGTTCTGGGCGTCCGGTGTCGAGAAGTGGAACGGAAGCAACTGGTTCAGCGACGTCCAGGACCGGTTCCCGTTTCCTTTCAATCATGTGCCCCCTGACGTAAGCTGGTCGTTGGCCACAGGATTCGAGCTTGTGGGTGCGATCGCCCTGGTCATCGGGCTCGGTACCCGGTTCTTTAGCGTCTCACTAACCGTCCTCACCGTCGTCGCCATTGCAGCCGTGCACTGGCCGGATCAATGGCACAGCCTCTCCGAACTCGCCATGGGCTATGTCATCACCGACGATGGCCACGGCAACTACAAGCTGCCCCTGATCTATCTGGTGATGTTCCTGCCGCTGATTTTCCAGGGTGCCGGCAAGTTCAGCCTGGACTATTGGCTCCACCGCCGACTGCTGGCTACGCGCTGATTCCGGATGCGAAGGTCATCGACGATGGCCCGCTTGTCGACAATAGCTAGATGCCTCATGAAGCCAACCCTCCTGACATGCGGCCCATGGACCAAGGCGTGCCGTGTGCTCTTGCTCAGCGCCGCGGCACTGCTGATCTGCAGCAATTCGGCACTTGCCTCGTCAGGTTGTGCTCGCGGTTTCGCCCTACAGGTATTGGGCGCCGGTGGCCCGGTTCCGGAAGGTCATCGGGCCAGCAGCGGCTATCTGGTCTGGATCGATGGCCACAGCCGCGTGCTCGTGGACTCTGGGGGAGGCGTCTTCCTCCGCTTCGGCGAGGCAAAGGCCCGCATCGAAGACTTGGACCTGATCGCGCTCACACATTTTCATGCTGACCATGTCGCGGATCTTCCAGCCCTCGTCAAGGCTGGCTTTTTCTCGGAACGTTTGACCGCACTGCCTGTGAGCGGTCCGAGCGCAGGGGCTCCATTTCCCGGCCTGAAAACCTTCCTGTCGGCGGGATTCGCCGATCCCAATGGCGCGTTTGCCTATCTCGCGGGCGCACTCGACGGCACCGATGGCCTTTTCAAGCTGGAGCCTGCCGAAGTCGATGTTCACCGCGATAGTCCAGAGGTTGTGTTCAAGTCGCCGGGCCTCACCGTTTCCGCCGTGCCTGTCAGCCATGGACCGGTACCGGCACTTGGCTATCTGGTGCGCACGCCCACCCACACGATTGCCTCCAGCGGCGATCAAAATGGCGACAATCCGCCCTTCAGGGACATGATCAGGCATGCAGATATCCTCGTGATGCACATGGCCGTCCCGGAGGATGCCGACCCGGTGGCAGCCAGGCTGCATGTCCGGCCGAGCGTGATCGGCATCAAGGCCGAAGCCGCCCATGTCAAGCATCTTGTCCTCAGTCACTTGATGGCGCGCAGTCTTGTCGCGCTGCCGGACGATCTACGCCGCATTCGGCAGCACTATACGGGGCAGGTGAGCGTGGCAAGCGATCTGGACTGCTATTCGCCATAGCTATGTGGAATCGGCCAGCACCGGAGTTCTCACCTGACGTTGTTCCCACTACCTTTCATATGCTGATTCCTTCCCCAAAATGGCTGCGTGGCGACGACATCGCTGCATCGGAAATCACGCCGCAACACGTGTTCGCCACGCGTCGGCGCCTGCTGGCGATGGGCGCCGCAGGTAGCCTGGTATCGCCGTGGTTCGCGCAGCAGGCTTTCGCGCAGGGCACGCCCGGCAAGCTGCCCAGGCTGGCCGCAGCCGTGAATGGTTCGTACTTGGTGACGGAGAAGCGTACGCCCTACGAGGATGTCACGGCCTACAACAACTTCTACGAGTTCGGTACCGACAAGTCCGACCCGGCGCGGTACGCGGGCACGCTGCGGCCGCGCCCCTGGCAGGTTGCGGTGGAGGGGCTGATCAAGCAACCCAAGGTGTATGACCTCGACGAACTGCTCAAGCTCGCGCCGATGGAAGAACGCGTCTATCGGCTCCGTTGCGTGGAGGGCTGGTCGATGGTGATTCCCTGGATCGGTTATCCGTTGGCGGAGCTGATCAGGCGGGTCGAGCCGCAGCCCGGTGCGAAGTACGTCCAGTTCATTACGCTCGCCGACAAGAAACAGATGCCGGGCATCAGCAGCGGTGTACTGGACTGGCCCTACAGCGAAGGCCTGCGCATGGACGAGGCCATGCATCCGCTGGCGCTGCTGACGTTCGGGCTGTATGGGGAAGTGCTGCCGAACCAGAATGGCGCGCCAGTACGCGTGGTGGTGCCGTGGAAGTATGGCTTCAAGAGTGCGAAGTCGATCGTGAAGATCCGCTTCGTCGACAAGCAGCCGCCAACGAGCTGGAACATTGCCGCGCCGAACGAGTATGGCTTCTATTCGAACGTGAACCCCGACGTGGACCACCCCCGCTGGAGCCAGGCCACGGAACGGCGCATCGGCGAGGACAAGGGCAGTGGCGGCTTTTCGGCGCTGTTCGCGCCAAAGCGCAGGACCCTGCCGTTCAATGGCTACGGTGCCCAGGTGGCATCGCTCTACCAGGGCATGGATTTGAGGAAGTTCTTCTGATGGTGCAGCGTGATCTACCGGCAGCCGCGGTGCGAGCGCCAAGAAAGCCAGGCGGTGGAATTGCAAAACTCTCGCCCCAGCACGTACAGGCGGTGAAGCTCGCCGTCTGGTGCCTGGCGATGCTGCCGTTCGCACGCCTGATCTACCTCGGCGTCACGGCGCGGTTTGGCGCGAATCCGCTCGAGTTCGTCACCCGTTCCACTGGCACGTGGACGCTCGCAATACTGTGTGTGACGCTCGCGGTTACGCCACTGCGCCGCATCACCGGATGGATCTGGCTGATCCGGTTGCGTCGCATGCTGGGCCTGTTCGCATTCTTCTATGGCGTGCTGCATTTCCTGCTGTGGCTCGTAGTCGATCGCGGCTTTGACGTGGCCTACATAATCAAGGACATCGGCAAGCGGCCATTCATCACTGTGGGGTTCGTCGCATTCGTGCTGATGATTCCGCTGGCGGTCACGTCGACAAATGCAATGGTGCGCTGGCTTGGCGGCAAGCGCTGGCAGGTGCTGCATCGCGTAGTCTATGGCATTGCGGTGCTTGCCATCCTGCACTTCTGGTGGCACAAGGCCGGCAAGAACGACTTTGACGAGGTATCGATCTACGCAGCAGTGGTGTTTCTGCTGCTTGGAAGTCGTTTCTGGCGCAAGGCGCGTTCCAACGGATCCGGTATCAAGAGACAAGAATAATCAGAAAATTACATTTCCTCGAGTTGCAGGAGAATGGCTCCCCAGTGCGTGCGCTGGTACGTGGCGTATTCGCTGAGCCTGCGTGATCTGGAGGAAATGATGGCCGAACGCGGCCTCGCGGTCGATCATTAGACCGTGCACCGCTGGGTCATCAAGCTGTTGCCATTGTTCGAGAAAGCGTTTTGTCGCCACAAGCGCCCGGTCGGCAAGAGCTGGCGCATGGACGAAACCTACCTCAAGGTGCGCGGCAAATGGACGTACCTTTATCGCGCAGTGGACAAGGCCGGCAACACCGTCGACTTCTTGCTGCGCGCTCGCCGGGACAAGGCTGCTGCGCGGCGTTACTTTGAGAAAGCCATTGGCCAGAACGGCGCACCTGATATCGTGACCATCGACAAAAGTGGAGCCAACCTGGCCGCACTGCATGCGGTGAACGCGCAGCGTGAAACGCCGATCAGGATCCGTCAGCGCAAGTACCTGAACAACATTGTTGAGCAGGACCACCGGGCCATCAAACGGCGAACGCGGCCCATGCTCGGGTTCAAGAAATTCCGATGCGCACGCATCATCGTGGGTGGCATCGAGACCATGCACATGATCGCCAAGGGGCAGATGAACTGCCCCAATGGGACCCGTTTGTCCGCCGCACAGCAATTCTATTCCCTGGTTTCATAAACCAGCCCGCTTCACTTGCTGGCTTCGCCGCGCCGGCGTTATCGCGACAGAATCGTAAAAACCGAAGCACAGCAGGCGTTGCTGGCGCTACACCGGATGCGCCAGCAACTGGTGAAGTTGCGTACGATGCAAATCAACAGCCTGCGGGGGCTGTTGACAGAATACGGCGAAGCCCCATACTGCGACAGAGCCCTTCTGTCCCGATTATGTGCCTACCGCAGCGCGGCAGACTGCGCAGACCTGAACTCAACGATACAAACGCGCGCAACGGCATCACTCGTGTTGCTGACGGCCGGAAGCGCCAGCCACTGACTAACGTTCTGCCGGATGGCATCGGCGCGCTGCTGCTTGCGTCGGTAGGCGGCGCGTTTTTTAGACGGCAGCGTCGTAGGGTCGCGAAGCGGCGGGTTCACAGGAAGCTCGATGTTGCCGCAGGGCAGCGCGATGCCGCCGCACTCCATCCAGAAGCTCTCGTAGTCGGCATGAATTTCGCGCGGAGTGCTGCGCTGTCGGCCCACGTGATTTCGGCGCGAAACTGCAACAATGCGTCGGGCGCCGATCTGGGACGCGAAGGCCAGTAATGCCTCGGTCACGGCGTCCTTGGGCCGCAGGCCGTCTCCGGCCTTTGTGGATTCGCGGATCAGATCACGGCTGCGTTCACCGCGAGGCCCTTGAAGGCCGCCCACAAAGATCTCGGGTCCGTCCGCAGATGGCTTCAGGTAGAAGCTCAGCTGGACCAGGCAGGTCGCTGCCACGGTATCCAGCCAGTAGAACGCCAGCTCTCCCTCCTTTGGATTTGGCGCGGAATCGGCCAACCGCAGCAGATAGCGGCCGTCGTGTTGCATGGCGTCCAGCCCGCCGCCTACATATATGTGCTGGCAGATGTGGAGCGGCAGCGCGCCGCGCAGGATGGCGTAGTGCTGGCTCACGAGCCGCAGGCGCTCGACGAACCGCAGCCCCATCCAGCCCAACGGCCGAAATGGGCGCTCCAGTAGCGCCGGCCTGGCAATGACAGCGCGCTGCATTAGCGAGCACGCGGCAATGGAAGCCAACCATTGCCGCGCGTAGCGACCGTGTGCCAGCGAGCGGACCACAAACCTCAGACGCCGGCTCCAGCACTTTCGGCTGCCCGTCGGATGGCAGAATTTGGCCAAGGCGGCAAGCGAGATCAGGTAGCGGATGTAGCCAAGTGGATTAAACAGATGGATGCCCCGGTCGCTTGCTACCATCAACCACCGGACAAACGACAACGACTCATACACGACGTAGAAATCCCTAAATTAATGGCGACCGCAACCTCAATGTGCGTGGCCTCGCGCGTGGCGGATTGCTTCCCCAGGAGGGGCAGCACTTATTGTGCAAACTGCAACTTGTAAGAATTCGCAACGGATTGAAATATTTCAGAATGGCAAACGTCTGTCAAATCCGATGCCTGCGAATGATCAGATGGTGTCATTGAATACACGTCGACATGCTGATGCACATGGCCCGTGCCGCCCAGCGTATTGCGGTTGATGACTGTGCAGGCTGCACATCCAGCGTGCCGCCTGCATGGGTGAGGCCGGCCGTGTTGTCCAGCGCATTGGCGATGCGCAACGTGGCGTCGGCATTGGAAGCGACCTTGCCGCCTGCGTTGGCGAGGCTGTCGCCGGCGAGCGCCAGCGGTCCGCCCGCCACCACGGTGCCTCCGGTGTTGTCCAGCGTGGTTCCGGTCACGGTGACGGCGTGCTGGACGGAGATCGTGCCCGCCGCATTGTTCAGGGCGCCGGTGTTGAGGCTCATGGCCCCGTTGGCCACCGTCAGCCCGCCCTGACTGTTGTCGTAGGTCTGCCCGTGGGTATCGACTGCCAGGGTGCCGGTCGATTGAATGACGCCACTCTGGTTATTCACTGCCGCAGTTTAGATTTCCGTCACATTTCATGCGATGGCCCTGCGTATGATCAGCCAAGTTGTGAAAAATTCAGATTCTTCGGGTGGCATACCCATATTATCCTGTTCTGCGATAGTGCAGATAGGACTTACTGTAACTGTATCACTGGGTGGATGGATTAGCGGGGTCCAAATCCGTCTTCGAGCGCCAATCTTGATCCTGCCTATTTTTGTCTATTCATCATCATGAAGAAATCTCTTCTCTCGACGCTGGTTGTGTTCGGCTTGGGCCTGGCTTCGCAGTTTGCTGCCGCAGCTGACGGCAGCATAACCTTCAACGGTCAGGTCACCGCAAATACCTGCAATGTCGACGGCAACAGCACTGGTACGAAGGACTTCATCGTCACGCTGCCGACCGTGACGAGCGGCGTCTTGGGCAGTGCGGGCTCCACCGCAGGCCGCACGCCGTTCAACATCGTCCTGACCGGCTGCACTCCGAGCACGGGCACCGTGCACACCTTCTTTGAAGCGGGCCCGACGACCGATGCGTCGACCGGTAACCTGATCGTTACTGGTGGTGCGACCAATGTGCAAATGCAGTTGCTCAACGGCAATGATCTCTCTCCCATCAAGGCTGGATTTGCTGATGCGCAGCAGAACTCGCATTCGGTGGCTATTACTTCGGGTTCGGCCACACTGCCATACTTCGTCCAGTACTACGCCACGGGCGCGGCCGGCACCGGTCCGGCCAACTCCAGCGTGATGTACACCCTGAGCTACAACTAAATGGGATGCGGATGGCGGGATCTCCCCGTCATGCCATCCGCCCGCTCTGGATTCGGCCTTGTTTTCCCGATCGTGAAGAGGCAGTGAAGCTGGCGCGCCATGTTGGCTGCCAGCGAGGCACCCTAGCGCCTGTCGATTTCCGTCAAGACGCTGGTCAACCCGTGAGACCTTCGGCCCCGAGCGATTGCAGAGGGAGCTTGCACGGCGCGGGATCACGGAATGCAACGCGTTGCTCTACAGCCGGCATCGAACCCAGGCCCGTCTGGACTTTTATCCCCCGCTTTTACTCTGACAGAATAGCGGCCAGACCCTCCCTCAACCGTTGGCATACACGGTTCCCAACCGACCTCAGAATGCTCATGACCCCCACGCGGATGTCTCGATACGTCTGGACCACGGCCTTGCTGGTGCTCGGTCTGGTCGTTGCGCTGCGAGCCGAGGCCTCGGTGGTCATTGCCGGCACGCGCGTGATCTTCAACGCCAATGAGCGCGAGACCACCGTCAGGCTGAGCAACGAGGGAAAGCTGCCAGCGCTCACGCAGGTGTGGCTGGACAAGGGCGATCCCAAAGCAGCGCCGTCGGAGATTTCCGTGCCCTTTACCGTGACGCCGCCGGTGTCCCGCATCGACCCTGGCAAAGGCCAGACGCTGCGGATTTTCTATACCGGTGAGCCGCTGCCCAAGGACAAGGAATCGGTGTTCTGGCTCAACGTGCTGGAGATTCCGCCCGAGAGCAGTGCAGAGGCCAACAAGCTGCAACTGGCATTCCGCTCGCGCATCAAGCTGTTCTACCGGCCGACCGGGCTGGCCGGCACCGCGCAGGAGGCGCCGGCCAAGGTGGAATGGCGGCTGCTGCCTGGCGGCAAGCAGGTGCAGGTGCGCAACCCGACGCCGTACTTCGTCTCGTTCGCCGCCTTCGCGGTCGAGGGTGGGGGCAAGTCGGCGAAGTTCGATGACGGCGGCATGGTGAGGCCGGGAGACACGCAAGTGTTTGGGCTGAGCAACGCCGCGGGTCCCGCGCCGGACCTGAAGGTTCGCTACCACGCCATCAGCGACTTTGGCGGCGCCATTGACGGAGAAGCTGCACTCGCCGTGGCTCCGTAATTCCCATGGGCACCGGGACCACCAGGCCAATCCCATCGCCGGCGTAGGTAGCGGCTTGCCCGCTATTTCGTGTGATTTCCAATGCGTAAGCCATCTCCCACGCTCCCCGTGCGCCACCAGATCGGCCCGGCCGTCTGCCTGCTGGCTGCCAGTGCGACCGCCATGGCGGCTGACGGCGGGAGCTTGGCGGCTGAGGCGAAGTTCAGTGATATCTTCCTGCGCAAGGTGCCTGGCGAGCAGATTGACATCAGCCGTTTCAACCGGGGCAACGTGGCCCTCGTCGGCGACTACCGCGCCGACTTGTATGTCAATCAGACCTGGATCGGTCGCGGTGACGTGACGCTGCGCGCCGTCGATGGGAACGTCCGCAATGTCCAGCCGTGTTTTGACCGGGCGCTTCTCGAGCGCATGGGGGTGGATCTGACCAAACTCAAGCCGCAGGCCAGCGCACGCCTGGAGGGCACGGGGGCTTGCGTCGCGTTGCCGGAGATCATCGAAGATGCGACGGCCACCTTTGATAACGGCGAGCAGCGCCTGGACGTGAGCGTGCCGCAGGCGACCATGTTACGCCAGGCCCGCGGCTACGTGGATCCGAAGTACTGGGACGAAGGCATCAACGCCGCGCGTCTGCAGTACAACGCCAATGTGTATCACAGTGACAGCCAGGGCATGGCTTCGACCCAGGGTTACCTGGGCCTGGACGCCGGCGTGAACGTTGGCCCCTGGCGTTTTCATCATCGGGGCAACTTCACGCACGACCAGCAGACGGGCAACCGCTACCAGAGCGTGCAAACCAACCTGCAACGCTCGATCGTGCCGCTCAAGAGTCAGCTCGTGATTGGCGAGGCCTTTACCGACGGGGCCTTATTCGACAGCGTGGGCTTTCTCGGTGTGCAGCTGGCCAGTGATGACCGCATGTATCCGCAATCGCAACGGGGCTACGCGCCGACCGTGCGCGGCATCGCTCAGAGCAACGCCCAGGTGCAGATCCGCCAGAATGGCAACATCCTCTACGACACCACGGTCCCGGCCGGCCCGTTCGAGATCAATGACCTGTATCCGACTGGCTACGGCGGTGACCTGGAAGTCCGCGTCACCGAAGCCGACGGCAGCGTACACGTCTCGCGGGTGCCCTACGCAGCCGCGGTCAACGCGCTGCGACCCGGTGTCACGCGCTATAGCGTCACGGCGGGCCAATACCGCAATCCGGGCGTTCACACCTCGCCGCCCCTGCTGCAGGGCACGGTACAGCACGGTTTCACCAACCTCATCACCGGATACGCTGGGGTGGTCGCGTCGCCCCACTATGTCGCCGGGCTGTTGGGGGCGGCGCTGAACACCGACTATGGCGCCTTCGGTGCGGACATCACCCACGCCTCCACGTGGCTGGCCAATGAGCCCAGCCGCAGTGGCCAGAGCGTGCGGCTTTCCTACAGCAAGCTGGTGCAGCCGACCAACACCAACCTCACGCTGGCCGCTTACCGTTACTCCAGCGGTGGCTACCTGGGTCTGGCCGATGCCATGGCCCTGCGGGGCCTGGATGAACGCGGCATGGCCTTTGCCATGAGCGGCATCCAGCGCGGCCGGTTCCAGGTCACTGTCAACCAGGCCCTGGCCCAGGGCTATGGCAACTTCTATCTGTCGGGCTCGGTGCAGGACTACTGGAACCGCAATGGCCGCGATACCCAACTCCAGGCGGGCTACAACAACAGCTACATGCATATCAACTACGGCGTCTCGGTCTCACGCCAGTTCAACGTCACGGCCAACCGGTGGGACAACCGCGTGGGGCTCAACGTGGGCGTCCCGCTGGGCCAGAGTCCACGCGCGCCGTATTCGATGACAAGCCTGCAGCAGGATTCCTCGGGCAGCACCAGCCTGCAGGAAACGGTGACGGGCACGCTTGGCAGGGACAGCGCCGTGGCCTACGGTATCAACGTGGGCCGCAACAGTGGCAATGGGGCGGCCAGCACCAGCGTAGGCGGCAATGTGTCCTATGTGTCGCCGGTGACGACGCTCAGCGTCAGTGCGAGCAAGAGCAGCAACTACACGCAGGTGAGCGCGGGGCTGGCCGGCGGCATCGTGACGTACGCGGGGGCGTGGCCTTCACGCCGAGCCTGGGCGATACGGTGGCGGTCGTGGAGGCCAAGATGCGGCCGGCGCGCGGCTGACCAACGGCAGCGGGCTGCGCGTGGACCCCTGGGGCCACGCCGTGGTGTCGAACCTGACGCCGTTTTGGCGCAACCAGGTCGAGATTGATCCACAGGGATTGCCGATGAACGTGGAACTGAAGTCCACGATGCAACAGGTGGCGCCGACCGCTGGCGCGGTCGTGAAGCTGAGGTTCGACACGGAGAACGCCGGCCGCATGGCCATCCTCGAGGTCAAGCGTGCTGACGGCGAGCCGCTGCCGTTTGGGGCCGAGGTGCGTGACGCCAGTGGCCAAGCTGTGGGCACGGTGGCCCAGGGCGGGCGCATCATCGCGCGTGGGCTCAAGGCCGACAGCGGCACCCTCAGCGTGGCGCTCGGCGAGGACCCAGCCAAATCATGCCAACTGCGCTATCAACTGCCCGCCGACCCAAAGACGCAAAAGAACCTCATGGGCGTCGTCCGTGCCATCTGCCACGATGCGGCCCTGACCGCAACCGCCAATTGAGGCTTTCGACAATGTTTCAGACTATGCACTGGCTTGTGATTCTCGTTCGGACAGGCTTCCTGGCCGCCTTTCTAATGCTGGTGGCGCTTCCCGCATTTGCCTTATGCTCTAGTAGCGGTAACGGCTCGGCGATTATCAATCTACCCAGCCAACTGCCGACGAATGCGAATCCGGCTATCGGCACAATGCTTTACGACAGTGGCTGGGTCTCCGCAGATCCAAAAGTGATTCTCTACCTTTGCGTTGGTAGCCAAAGGGGACTGCGGCGCTAACCACAAGTCGTACTCTCGTTTCGGGAAACTCCGTTTACGCCACCAACATCCCCGGTATCGGCATCGCTGCATTCTTTACCGCAGACGGCAGCGGGACCACGACAGGCTCGTATGCCGTACCCCTGACCAATGGTGGAACCGTCGCGTCAGCTTCCTATTGCACCACCAACTGCGGTCCCATGGGGTGGTTCCGCGTGCAACTGGTGGTTACGGGGCCGATCACCGCAGGTTCCATGTCGTACTCTGGGGTGTATGGGACGGGCTACTGGTCCGGAAGCCGGGTTGGGACACTGACGCTCAATGGAACCACGACCACGGTCGCTCCCACCTGCACGGTGCAAACAACGGCGATTGCCGTCAACCTGCCGACCATCAGCGCAAACGCCCTTCAGTCCGTCGGTTCAACGGCTGGCAATACGCCGTTTAACATCGTCCTGAATTGCAGCGGCCCATCGCAGGTCGGGATATTGCTGACGGATGCCAACAACAATGGCAACGCGACGGCAAATCTGACGCTCCAGTCCGGGGGCGCGTCGGGCATCACGGTCCGCGTCCTTAGGAACAATAATCCCATTACCCTCGGACAGACCCCTTTTGTCACCGGCTCGGGAAGCCCGACCTCTACGCCCGTCACCAAGACGGTTGCATTGGGCACATCGCCTACGGGTACCTGGACGCTTCCATTTGTGGCTCAGTACATCCGCACTGGAACGGTGTCTCCGGGTGCCGTGGTTGCACGGGCGATCTTTACCATGACGTATCAGTAGGTGCAGCGGCACGGTCACGTTGGCGAAGTCAGGTCGTGCATAGGCGAGTTGGCCGCGCTGCGGAAGGCCATCCAAATCGACAAGGGCCAGGCCAGCAGCGCGTCCCGTCGGTAGCAAAGACCGCCAGCCTCGCGTATTCGTCCTTGCGCTGGCCTCTCGGCGCGAGATGGTCCCTCAGTCGCTGGTCCGCGGCGTGTCGGCAAACGTCTGCTCGACGAATAGCTGGCCCAGATCGGTCTTGGCGTAGGCGGCCGTAGTCTGCACCAAGGCATGCCCGAGTGGCGCCTGCGCGGCGGGCTCCATTACCTAGACCATCCATCACCAGAGGAACCATCCGTATATGACCGTGTTTCAGGGGAGCGGTGCGCTACTGGCGCTCATCGCGATTTTCGGCGTCATCAATCACCGCTTCATCAAGCTGCCCGACACGCTCGGCATCACTGCCGTCGGGCTCGTCGCCTGCCTGAGTCTCTCCATCCTGGGCTTCAACCACCCCGAAATGGTGAGCAACGCTCGTATGTTGATGGCCATGATCGATTTCTCCGACCTGGTCTTCCATGGTCTGCTCGGCTTGTTGCTGTTCGCCGGTGCCCTCCATGTCGACCTCACCCGCATGCGGCAGCAGCGGGGTGCGGTGATCCTGCTCGCCACCGTCGGCGTGGTGATTTCCACGATAGCCGTGGGCGGCGGTTTCTACTACGTGACACGGTGGCTCGGCCATCCCATCAGTCTGCTTTGGTGTATGGTGTTCGGCGCCCTGATTTCGCCGACGGACCCGATTGCGGTGCTCAGCGTGCTCAAGAAGGCGGGTGCGGCGGAAAGCCTGGAGACTAAGATTGCGGGAGAATCGCTGTTCAACGACGGAACGGCCGTGGTTGCCTTCCTCACGTTGGTCGGCCTGGCCACCGGCGCTTCTGACTTTTCGGCCTCCCACGTGGCGACAGCCCTCGTACGCGAGGTGCTGGGCGCGCTGGCGCTCGGTGCGGCGCTGGGCTACGGTGCCTCGTTGATGCTGCGCGGCATCGATAGCTATCCGGTGGAAATCCTGATCACGTTGGCGCTGGCTACGGGCGGCTACGCTTTGGCCGAACTGGCGCACGTATCGGCGCCGCTGTCGGTGGTGATCATGGGGCTCGTGATCGGCAACCATGGCGTCACCACCTCGATGTCCGAGAAGACGCGGGAGCATTTGTTCAACTTTTGGGGCTTGCTGGACGAGTTGCTCAACCTGGTGCTGTTTGGCCTGATCGGGCTGGAGATCATCGCGCTGTCGCTGCATTTACATATCATCTGGCTGGGGCTGGCGGCCATCCCGGTGGTGCTGCTGGCACGTGGCGTCAGCGTGGCAGTTCCGCTGCTGGCCTTGCAGAACTTCCGCCGTCTCAATCCGCATTCGGCCACTATCATGACGTGGGGCGGGCTGCGCGGTGGCATTTCGATTGCGCTGGCACTGTCCCTGCCAGACTTCCACGGCCGCGAAATGCTGGTCGGTGTGACCTACCTGGTGGTCGTGTTCAGCCTGCTGATACAAGCCACCACGCTGGGTCGGCTGGTCAGACATCTGAGCGGAACACCTGCCAAATGACAGCCTGTCCGCGTTTTTCAGCTTTCCACCTTTCCCGTTGCAGAGCGTGGGGTTTTGTCGCAGTAAGAAAGACCAGCCGGCAAGAAGCCGGCATTGATGCTGGCTTATGTTGCGAGGGAATAGAATTGCTGTGCAGCGGACGCAGCGGCCCCACCGGGACGCTGCATCTGCTCCTTGGCGATCATATGCATCAACTCGATGCCACCCAGGAGAATGGTCGCGCAGCGAAAGGCTTTAAACCCGAGCATCGGTCGGGTGATGCGCTTGATGGCCCGATGGTCCTGCTCGACGACGTTGTTCAGGTACTTGACCTGGCGAATGGCGATGGGAGTTTCCCGTTCGGCGTTGAGGTCGTGCAGCGCCGCCAGGTTGGCCGGGCTGCCGTCGATGGTCACCGTGTCAGGCTGGCCGTGCTGCGCGATGGCCTTCTCGAAAAACCGCCGTGCTGCGGCCTTGTCACGCTGGGCGCGCAGCAGGAAGTCGATGGTATGGCCCGCCTTGTCGACCGCCCGGTACAGGTACTTCCGCTGGTTCTGTCGCGATAACGCCGGCGCGGCGAAGCCAGCAAGTGAAGCGGGCTGGTTTATGAAACCAGGGAATAGAATTGCTGTGCGGCGGACAAACGGGTCCCATTGGGGCAGTTCATCTGCCCCTTGGCGATCATGTGCATGGTCTCGATGCCACCCACGATGATGCGTGCGCATCGGAATTTCTTGAACCCGAGCATGGGCCGCGTTCGCCGTTTGATGGCCCGGTGGTCCTGCTCAACAATGTTGTTCAGGTACTTGCGCTGACGGATCCTGATCGGCGTTTCACGCTGCGCGTTCACCGCATGCAGTGCGGCCAGGTTGGCTCCACTTTTGTCGATGGTCACGATATCAGGTGCGCCGTTCTGGCCAATGGCTTTCTCAAAGTAACGCCGCGCAGCAGCCTTGTCCCGGCGAGCGCGCAGCAAGAAGTCGACGGTGTTGCCGGCCTTGTCCACTGCGCGATAAAGGTACGTCCATTTGCCGCGCACCTTGAAGGTTTCGTCCATGCGCCAGCTCTTGCCGACCGGGCGCTTGTGGCGACAAAACGCTTTCTCGAACAATGGCAACAGCTTGATGACCCAGCGGTGCACGGTCGAATGATCGACCGCGAGGCCGCGTTCGGCCATCATTTCCTCCAGATCACGCAGGCTCAGCGAATACGCCACGTACCAGCGCACGCACAGCAAGATCACGTCCAACGGGTAGTGCAGGCGCTTGAGCACCTTGGTTAGGCCCGCGGGCAAGGTCTTGCGGGGTGTCTTCGTCGGCTTCGTCATCAAGGTGCTTCCAGCATTTCTGGCCGACGATTCTACCCCTCCCGCCTTATCGCGACAGAGCCGGTGGCTGTTCTCGGCGCGATTGTTCACGCGAGCGGCAGCCTTCACGAACACGTGCTTGACGCCGGCCAGCGCCGGGATGTCGGCCTTTGCGGCCGGATAGCTGCGCAGCTGGTCGGTGACGATCTGGCGCGGCGCTGGGCAGGAACGCAGCACGCGCAGGAAGAAGCGTTTGGCCGCGGCCTTGTCGCGCCGCTTCTGCAGCAGGATGTCGAGTTCGGCGCCATGCTCGTCGACCGCCCGCCATAGCAGGTAGGGTTCGCCGCGCAGCGTCACGAACATCTCGTCGAGATGCCAGGTGGTCCCCGGCTTGCGCCGTGCGGCTTTCACACGATGCGCGAACCCCGCGCCGAACTTATCGCACCAGCGGCGAATTGTCTCGTAGGTCACGACGACACCGCGCTCGAACAGCAGTTCCTCGATATCGCGCAGGCTCAGGTTGAACCTGAAATACCAGCGCACCGCGCAGCTGATGATGACGGCGGGGAAACGGTGACCGCGATAGGGCGATTTCTTCTTCATCGCGCCATCTTACGCGATTCCCAATCGCCAACGTGACACCCATTAGCCGACCCGAGTCAAGGGACAACACTACCCCGTCGTTGGGTGCAGGGGTGATGCAGCAGTACATCACCCCTGCACCCAACGAAACATTCGGCAATCACTACCGTGCTGCTCTTGGAGCGAAATCGCGCCCATGTTTTCGTTTGGTTGGCTGCGAACTGAATCGCGCCAGACACCCATCGGGATCAAGCTGGCTGCGCCAATATCCGCAGCCGCCCTGGCGGCGCTGACCGCCCCAGAAAACCATCGGTGCCAGACCGTGTCCAAAGGCGTGTTTACAATGCCTTGGCTATCGCACGCGACGCCAGTCTTTAGGTGGCTCACGGCCTGGGCGATTCAATCATCCGCAAACAGTCGGTCGGCGCAGGGGGAGCGTCCAATCAAAGCCCTGGTTGCAGGCCAGTCACGTTACTGGCTCGCCCAGCTTGCGCCGAACCATCAAACAAAGCATCGGTTCACATCGAATGGCTGCTGCTCGCGCAGCATGTAGTAACAGGCGCGCGCTAGTTTGTGGGCCACGGCCTTGAGCGCGACAAACCGGTTCGTGGCGCGAAGCTTGCGTTCATAGAAGCGCCGCGCCGGTAAGCATTGGCGCAAGGTGAAATTGGCCGCCTCGACGAAGGCCCACGCGAGATACGCATTGCCGTTGCGGGTGTTGCCTTCGCCTTTCTTCTTGCCATTACTTTGCCGTGCGCTGTCCACGCAGCGGCAATACGAACTGAATTTGCCGACCTCCGCAAACCGCGTTGGCGTTCCGGTCTCCAGCATGATGGTGGTGGCCAGCGTTTCACCGATCCCGGGCACGGTCTTCAGCAGAAGATACTCGGCTCGTAGTTTGACGCATTCGGTTAGCCGTTTCTCGAGGATGGCAATCTGTTGTTGCAACGCGTCGCTGATCGCAAGATTTGCCTTGACCGCGAGTGCGACGTCCGCCGGCAGGCCGATCGCGTCCACTTGCTCGGTGGTCATGCGCTTGACCGTGCGACTGCTCATTGACTTGCCCGTATGGCGCGCGAAGAGATTCTCGATCGCCAGAATCTGGGCGGTTCGGCACCGGACTAGCTGGATCCGCTTGCGAGCCAAGTCGCGTGCAGCCCGCTGCTCGCGTGGATAGATGTAACCTTCAGGCAATAGCCCCAGACGTAGCAACTGCGCCAGATAGGCGGCATCGGCCGCGTCTCCGCTATGCTTCAATCCTTCGTACCGCTTGATCGCTGCGACGTGCGCCAGATGAACCTGGTAGCCGGCATCCATTAACCCATCCACCAGCCAGTACCAGTTGTAGGTCGATTCCACCACGACGCCAACCAGCTCATCCTGGTGGGCAGCAAGGGCCGACAGGATCTGCTCCAGATCATTGGGCAGACGCCGTTGTAGCACGATACGATCCTCCACATCGCTGACCACCACCACACTGTTATTCGAGTGCAGGTCTATTCCGCAGTACTTCATGTCGGCCTCCGTCAGGTCAAAGTGCACGTCCCACCTTGACTCTAACCTCACCACTTCTCAAGGCGAGGCCACGACCGGCTATATGATTATCAATGCCCCCATGGATGCAGCGTTCCCCCACCGCGTGGTGCCGCTGCCGCGCATGCGAGGCTCGGTCAAGCTGCGCGGCCACCAGCCGATCCCCGACCCTCAGCCAGCTCATGGACGGCATACAAGACGATGAAGAAATTGTTTTTTGGTAGGAATGTTCCTGATCCCGACAGCGCTGCTCGCGCAGCCCGACAAGGCGTCCAAGGTGACGCAGGAAGTCGCTCAACTCGTCAAGATCAACGCCAGCCTGGAGCGGCTGGCCGGGTGAGTGGAGCAGACGCAGGCGCAGCAGAAGAAGCTGGCGCGCGAGCAGAAGACCCCCCACGCTTTTTGCTACTTGGCCGATAACGCCTATTAGGAGGGGCTATCGCGGCCGGTGCTGCGTGCACGCGGTCGGCGGCCGACAAGCTCGACGCGAGCGACACGCACCCGTTGGTCTGGGCGACACGTCCGGCTGCCGGCTCGCCAAGCGGTGGCAAGGCCAAGTAGCGCCTTCCTCAATTGGCGCTTGCGCGGCTACCACATCCGGGATGACATCCACCAACCACTATCAACCGCTTTGGCACCCCAGTTCGCAGGGCTGGGGAGTTTGCCCGTTGGCAGCCGTCGGCATCGAAGTCGAGATAAAGTCAAATCTGGTGTATGAAGGTTGATCGTGGCCGGTCGTCAGGCGGCGAGTTTCTGCTGAACCGGCGGATTGTCTTGCGCCGGGGCACCGTCCTTGAAGGGGACGCCCTTCAAGAGCAGTTCGATGTGTTCGGCACCTTTGATGCGGCGCCATGTTTTCTCGGCTTCCTCGATCAGCTTGAAGGCCAGGCCAAGGAAAGTCGCTCGTGACACGCAATTGCGCGTGCGCGTCGTGCGGTGACGCACGGTCGCGAAGGTCGACTCAATCGCGTTGGTCGTGCGGATGTGCTGCCAGTGCTCGGCCGGGAAGTCGTAGAAGGTCAGCAGGCTGTCTCGGTCCTTGGTGAGCACGCCGGTGGCCTTGGGGTACTTGGCGCCGTAGATCGTCGCAAAGCGATCGAAGGCAGCATAGGCATCTGCCCTGGTGGCCGCCATCCAAATCGCCTGCAGATCTGCCTTGGCGCGGCCGTGCTGGGACTTGGGCAAGGCGTTCAGGACATTGCCCATCTTGTGGAACCAGCAACGCTGGGCGCGCGTGGCCGGGAACACCTCCTCCAGGGCAGCCCAGAATCCCATGGCGCCATCGCCGACCGCCGCCAGCGGGCCAGCCTGCAGGCCGCGGGATTTCAGGTCCAACAGTACTTCCACCCACGATGCCTTCGATTCCCGATAGCCGTCACCGATCGCCACGCGCTCCTTCCTGCCGTCTGGCGTAACGCCGATGATGACCAGCAGGCATTGCCCGTCCGATCCCTCGCTACGCAGACCCGTGTGGATGCCGTCCACCCACCAATACACATGGCGCGCCGCCGACAGATCACGCTGATTCCAGCTCGCATGCTCGTCTGCCCACTGCGCCTTCAATCGGCTCACCACGTTGGCCGATAGCCCTTTGGCATCCTCACCAAGCAGCACCGACAACGCCTCGCTCATGTCGCCTGTCGATACTCCCTTCAGATACAGCCAGGGCAGCGCTGCACTCACCCGCGGCGACTTCCTCACATACGGCGGCACGATCGCCGAGTTGAACTTCACGCCAGACCCGGACCGATCGCGCACCTTGGGCACCTTCACGGCAATCGGGCCGGCCCCCGTCAGCACCTCGCGCTCCGGGAGGTAGCCATTGCGAACCACGGCGCGCTGCCCGCTCAACGTCTTGACGTTACTGAACTGCTCAAGCAGCTCTGCCAGCTCCACTTCAATCGCCTCCTGGATGACCCGCCGAGCCCCGCGCCTGATCAGCTCCTCGAGCCCAAGCCCGATTTCCGATAGACCGACTGCTTCTTTCCCTTTATCCTTGCTCATGGTGGACCTTTCTTGTGCTGGTTTCCGATCTCGACAATCAGATTCTCAGCGGAAAGCTCCACCGCCCTCTACTCCGCGCCTCAAATTCCCCGCCCGTACACCAGTTTCGACTTTAGCTCATCGAAGTCCTGGAACCCCGCTAGCGCTGATGCCGGTGCGTGACCGCTATTCACCAACATTCCTATCTGTCGCCCTTGGGCTGGGGGCACATCAGCCTGACTGGCGACTACTTGTGGCGCATGAGCCATAAATTTGATGCCGGAGAGTTCCGCCCCTTGCGGTCTTTATCAGGACGCTAACTCGCAAGACGAGGTCTTAGCGGGCAATATTCTCCGTTTTCTGAAGCCGCCCCCTCTGGGCCATCGTTGAACGCGGGCGGGCGCTCTCGTCGCTGACGACCGATGACGCCATCGCATACCGCGCCTTCGTGAGGCGTCCGACGCCGCGCGAGCGCTGGGTGGGACCACCGCGGCCGCGTGACTCGGTGGAATGGCGCCCGTTCTCGGGTAGCCTGTCCGCGCGCTCGGCCGCCTATGCGCTGACCGTGATTTCGGCGCTGTTCCGCTGGCTCATCGAACAACGCTACGTGCTGGCCAACCCGTTTGCCGGCGTCAAAGTGCGAGGCCACGCCACACGACCGGCGCTCGATACGACGCGAGGGTTCACCGAAGGGGAGTGGCTGCTGCTGCGTGCGATTGCCGATGGTCTGGAGTGGTCGTACGGCTGGTCCGAGCCGGCGGCGCAGCGATTACGTTTTCTGCTGGATTTTGGCTACGCGACAGGCCTGCGCGCCAGCGAACTGGTCGGCGCCGCGCTGGGCAACATCCGCGTCGACGCGCACGGCGAACCCTGGCTGCATCTGGTCGGCAAAGGCGGCAAGGCCGGCACGGTTGCCTTGCCGCCGCTCGCGTCTACCGCGCTCGACCAGTACCTGGCGCAACGACAGCTACCGGTGATGCCAGCGCGCTGGAATCCCAAAACGCCATTGGTGGGCAGCCTGGGCGAAGATGGCGATGCCGGCATCACCGGCCCGCATCTCTGGCGGGTCATGCGGCGTTTTTTCCTGCAGGCTGCCGACGCGGTCGGCGCTGATCATCCCGTGGCCACCGAGAAGCTGCGCCGGGCTACGCCGCACTGGATGCGGCACAGTCACGCCAGCCATGCACTAGCCCGCGGGGCTGAACTCACCTCCGTGCGCGATAACCTACGCCACGCCTCGATCGCGACGACTTCGATGTACCTGCACGGCGATGAAATCCAGCGCGCACGGCAGATGCGGCAAGCCTTTGCGGCGCGGAAATAGCCGCTAACTCACTGAATCATAAAGAATCCCAGCAAATCTGGGGTTCCGGCGTACAACCCCGGATCGTCGCCAAGCGGGCCGGCAGCGTGTATCGCTGCGGCATCCGTTCACCGGACTGCGTGAAGATCAAACGGCCAAGCGCCGTACCGCCGGCGCATTTTCGCCGGTAGGACGGCGAGAGAAAGGTTCAGATTTTCCGTGACAGGATTCCCCTAGACTGGCAGCTCTGATTCTTGTCTCCGCTCGATCAGCGCTGTCACTGACTTCAAGGTCCCGCCGCGCCCCGATTCATCGGGGCGCTTCTTTGTGGGCGCGCGGGCGGTTGCCCCGCGTGTGAACAGCTTTACGACCTGGTCGAGGTGGCCATCGGCGTATCCAGCCTTAAGGGGCGGCGCGTTTTACATCCGACTTAATCCTTCACGAACAAAACTTGTTGTATTGATTAAATCAATTATTGCTATTTCATAACATTAGAGTGATTCAACCTGCTCGAATCTTCAAGCCGGCTTTGGTGATGTGGTCCTGCCGGTGCAGGTTCATGGCAATGCGTCGCAGGATGCGATGGCTGGGCCGCGCGGCAGCGTGAGCCCGATGCCGCGCGCCTGGGCAGGTTTGCCCAACGCCTGCCGGCGCTGCGCGCGGCCCTGGCGCAGTTGGATGAGGTCCGCTGAAGCAGGACGCGTTCCTGTGCATTCCGTGTCGGCGTCGCTGCCGGTTTTTGGGGAATTCCAGAAGCAGCCGGGCAGCGCCGTCTTCTAACACCCGTTGTCTTCATTCCCATCAGAGCGGGGCCGTTGGCCATGGCCCGCCCGTGCGAAAGGTGCCATGTCCACACCGACCTCCGTTACCGTTCCAGGCCCGGCCGTACCGGCCCGGGCCCTCAAGATCCAGAGCCGCCTGCGCGTGGCCGAAACCTGGGACCTGATCAAGCCTTACTGGAAATCCGAGGACCGCAAGGCGGGCCTCGGGCTGCTCGCCTTCGTGGTGGCGCTCAATCTCGGCATCGTTTATATCAATGTGCTGCTCAACGAGTGGAACCGGGTGTTCTACAACGCGCTGGAGCAGCATGACTATGCCTCCTTCAAGACACTGCTGATCCGTTTTTCCTGGATCGCCGGCTTCTTTATCGTCGCGGCCATCTCCCGGCAGTACTACACCATGATGCTGCAGATGCGCTGGCGTACCTGGATGACCGGCCGCTTCATGGACCACTGGCTCAGCCACCAGACCTACTACCGCATCGAACAGACGCGCGCCACCGACAACCCCGACCAGCGGCTGGCGGACGACCTGCGCTCCTTTACCGACGGCGCGCTGTCGCTCTCCCTGGGCCTGCTCAATTCCGTGGTGACGCTGCTGTCCTTCGTCGGCATCCTGTGGACGGTGTCGGGGCCGATCAGCTTCGCACTGGGGGGCAGCGAGATCACCATTCCTGGCTATATGGTGTGGTTCGCGGTGGGCTACGCGGTGATCGGCTCGCTGATCGCCCATCTGGTGGGACGGTCGCTGATCGGCTTGAACTTCCAGCAACAGCAGTATGAGGCGGATTTCCGTTTCACGCTGGTACGCCTGCGCGAGAACAGCGAATCCGTAGCGCTGTACCGGGGCGAACCGACCGAGCAGGCGGGCCTGCGCTCGCGCTTCGGCCGAATCCGTGCCAACTGGGACCAGCTGATGCGCTATACACGGCGCCTGACCTTCGTCAATTCCGGGTACAGCCAGTTCGCCATCATCTTTCCGCTGATCGTGGCCGCGCCGCGCTACTTTGCAGGCAAGATGACGCTCGGCGGGCTGATGCAGATGAGTTCGGCCTTTGGCCAGGTGCAGGGCGCACTGTCCTGGTTTGTCGACAGCTACGCAACGCTGGTCGGCTGGAAGGCGGCGGCCAACCGGCTGATCGATTTCCGCGACGCCATCCGCGTGGCCGAACGCCAGGACCAGGAGCACACCGGCGTGCGCGACATCGAGGTGGACCAGGCCGATACCGACGCCATCCGTATCGACAGCCTGGCGCTGGCGTTGCCGGTGCGCACCGGGCTGGGCGGCGAGATCCTCCAGCGGCCGCTGGTGACACCGTTCTCGCTGGAGATCGGAGCGGGCGAGCGCTGGCTGGTCAGCGGCCCCTCGGGTTGCGGCAAGAGCGTGCTGTTCCGCGCGCTGGCGGGCATCTGGCCATACGGCAGCGGCACGGTGACCATGCCGAGCGCGGCGCGCATGCTGTTCCTGCCGCAGCGCAGCTACCTGCCGATCGGCTCGCTGGCCGATGCGCTGGCCTATCCCGACGCGGGTACCGTCCACAGCCGCGACGCCCTGCAGCAGGTGCTGCGCCAGGCCCGCCTCGGCGCGCTGGCCGAGCAGCTCGACGTGTTCGACAACTGGTCGCTGCGGCTGTCGCCGGGCGAGCAGCAGCGCCTGGCCTTTGCCCGCGCCTTGCTGCAAAAGCCCGATTACCTGTTCCTGGACGAGGCCACCAGCGCGCTCGACGAGGAAACCGAGAGCGCGATGTACCGCCTGCTGGTGGAGTCCCTGCCGCGCGCGGCAATGATTAGCATCGCGCACCGCAGCACGGTGGCCGCCTTCCACGATCGCCGCCTGCGCTATGTGTCCGTGGACGGAGCGCACTGGGTGGCAGTCCAAGATGGGCAAGGCGAGGTGGCCGCCGTAAACTATAGGGTCGTACACGAAGCGTGAAGGCCGGTGCGGCCGCAATCTGCGGCTCGCCCAACGCCGCGCGCCACCCATCATGGCAGGCCTCGAAAAAAATCCTCCCCACCGGTAGGACGGATGGGCTCTGTCGCAATAAGCGAGCGAGGGAACCCTGGCGGCGCTGTTGCCTTATGCAGCCAGGGAATAGAACTGCTGCGCAGCCGACGGACTGCTCCCTTCGTGGCACGGCTCTGATAATCATATAGCCGGCCTCCCCTCCGTTCGGGTCGAACGGCTGGCGTAGAGTCGAGTTGCGAACTGACGTGACGCACAGGAGGGCATTGTCACGTTGGCGATTGGGAATCGCGTAAGATGGCGCGATGAAGAAGAAATCGCCCTATCGCGGTCACCGTTTCCCCGCCGTCATCATCAGCTGCGCGGTGCGCTGGTATTTCAGGTTCAACCTGAGCCTGCGCGATATCGAGGAACTGCTGTTCGAGCGCGGTGTCGTCGTGACCTACGAGACAATTCGCCGCTGGTGCGATAAGTTCGGCGCGGGGTTCGCGCATCGTGTGAAAGCCGCACGGCGCAAGCCGGGGACCACCTGGCATCTCGACGAGATGTTCGTGACGCTGCGCGGCGAACCCTACCTGCTATGGCGGGCGGTCGACGAGCATGGCGCCGAACTCGACATCCTGCTGCAGAAGCGGCGCGACAAGGCCGCGGCCAAACGCTTCTTCCTGCGCGTGCTGCGTTCCTGCCCAGCGCCGCGCCAGATCGTCACCGACCAGCTGCGCAGCTATCCGGCCGCAAAGGCCGACATCCCGGCGCTGGCCGGCGTCAAGCACGTGTTCGTGAAGGCTGCCGCTCGCGTGAACAATCGCGCCGAGAACAGCCACCAGCCGACCCGTGAACGCGAGCGGCGCATGCGTGGATTCCGCGACCCGAAGCGCACGCAGGCGTTCCTGTCGAACTTCGGCCCGATCCGGCAGCACTTCGCGCGGCATTGATAATCATATAGCCGGTCGTGGCCTCGCCTTGAGAAGTGGTGAGGTTAGAGTCAAGGTGGGACGTGCACTTTGACCTGACGGAGGCCGACATGAAGTACTGCGGAATAGACCTGCACTCGAATAACAGTGTGGTGGTGGTCAGCGATGTGGAGGATCGTATCGTGCTACAACGGCGTCTGCCCAATGATCTGGAGCAGATCCTGTCGGCCCTTGCTGCCCACCAGGATGAGCTGGTTGGCGTCGTGGTGGAATCGACCTACAACTGGTACTGGCTGGTGGATGGGTTAATGGATGCCGGCTACCAGGTTCATCTGGCGCACGTCGCAGCGATCAAGCGGTACGAAGGATTGAAGCATAGCGGAGACGCGGCCGATGCCGCCTATCTGGCGCAGTTGCTACGTCTGGGGCTATTGCCTGAAGGTTACATCTATCCACGCGAGCAGCGGGCTGCACGCGACTTGGCTCGCAAGCGGATCCAGCTAGTCCGGTGCCGAACCGCCCAGATTCTGGCGATCGAGAATCTCTTCGCGCGCCATACGGGCAAGTCAATGAGCAGTCGCACGGTCAAGCGCATGACCACCGAGCAAGTGGACGCGATCGGCCTGCCGGCGGACGTCGCACTCGCGGTCAAGGCAAATCTTGCGATCAGCGACGCGTTGCAACAACAGATTGCCATCCTCGAGAAACGGCTAACCGAATGCGTCAAACTACGAGCCGAGTATCTTCTGCTGAAGACCGTGCCCGGGATCGGTGAAACGCTGGCCACCACCATCATGCTGGAGACCGGAACGCCAACGCGGTTTGCGGAGGTCGGCAAATTCAGTTCGTATTGCCGCTGCGTGGACAGCGCACGGCAAAGTAATGGCAAGAAGAAAGGCGAAGGCAACACCCGCAACGGCAATGCGTATCTCGCGTGGGCCTTCGTCGAGGCGGCCAATTTCACCTTGCGCCAATGCTTACCGGCGCGGCGCTTCTATGAACGCAAGCTTCGCGCCACGAACCGGTTTGTCGCGCTCAAGGCCGTGGCCCACAAACTAGCGCGCGCCTGTTACTACATGCTGCGCGAGCAGCAGCCATTCGATGTGAACCGATGCTTTGTTTGATGGTTCGGCGCAAGCTGGGCGAGCCAGTAACGTGACTGGCCTGCAACCAGGGCTTTGATTGGACGCTCCCCCTGCGCCGACCGACTGTTTGCGGATGATTGAATCGCCCAGGCCGTGAGCCACCTAAAGACTGGCGTCGCGTGCGATAGCCAAGGCATTGTAAACACGCCTTTGGACACGGTCTGGCACCGATGGTTTTCTGGGGCGGTCAGCGCCGCCAGGGCGGCTGCGGATATTGGCGCAGCCAGCTTGATCCCGATGGGTGTCTGGCGCGATTCAGTTCGCAGCCAACCAAACGAAAACATGGGCGCGATTTCGCTCCAAGAGCAGCACGGTAGTGATTGCCGAATGTTTCGTTGGGTGCAGGGGTGATGTACTGCTGCATCACCCCTGCACCCAACGACGGGGTAGTGTTGTCCCTTGACTCGGGTCGGCTAATGGGTGTCACGTTGGCGATTGGGAATCGCGTAAGATGGCGCGATGAAGAAGAAATCGCCCTATCGCGGTCACCGTTTCCCCGCCGTCATCATCAGCTGCGCGGTGCGCTGGTATTTCAGGTTCAACCTGAGCCTGCGCGATATCGAGGAACTGCTGTTCGAGCGCGGTGTCGTCGTGACCTACGAGACAATTCGCCGCTGGTGCGATAAGTTCGGCGCGGGGTTCGCGCATCGTGTGAAAGCCGCACGGCGCAAGCCGGGGACCACCTGGCATCTCGACGAGATGTTCGTGACGCTGCGCGGCGAACCCTACCTGCTATGGCGGGCGGTCGACGAGCATGGCGCCGAACTCGACATCCTGCTGCAGAAGCGGCGCGACAAGGCCGCGGCCAAACGCTTCTTCCTACGCGTGCTGCGTTCCTGCCCAGCGCCGCGCAAGATTGTCACGGATCAACTGCGCAGCTATCCGGCCGCAAAGGCCGACATCACGGCGCTGGCCAGCGTCAAGCACGTGTTCGTGAAGGCTGCCGCTCGCGTGAACAATCGCGCCGAGAACAGCCACCAGCCGACCCGTGAACGCGAGCGGCGCATGCGTGGATTCCGCGACCCGAAGCGCACGCAGGCGTTCCTGTCGAACTTCGGCCCGATCCGGCAGCACTTCGCGCTCAAGCGTCATTTGCTGCGCGCTTCGCTCTATCGCAAACACCTCGCTGCGAGATTCGCTACCTGGCACGAAGTCACCGAAGTGGCCCAAAATCCGTCAACCGCTTCCTGAGCAATAGGCCCGCCGTCACGGCCTTGCCTCCCTATCGGCAAGTTGACAGTGCCCGGCTGAGACGGATGCTGCAGAATCCGTCGCGAAGCTTGCTGCAAGGGAAAGTGTGGCGGCGGTGGCCCCGAATCCGGGGAAGACTACAGTCTATGTCTCAACTGCAGCAGATGGGACAACCCAGTATGTCGGAATTACAGATGACGTCGCTGCGCGAGCAGCCAAGCACCTGTCACAGAAAGGGATCGAAATTGATCCTATCCCAGGTCTTCAAGGCATTTCGCGAGAAGATGCTCGAGCAGTTGAGCAGGTGCTGATCGAATTCAAAACGCTTGGCAAGAATGGAGGATCGCTGATCAACAAAATCAACAGTATCGCGACGACTAATCCAATCTATGCAGACTCCTTGACCAGAGGGGCCGCACTGTTAAAATCGGTCAGCTATCCAGGATTCTAAACATGATAAAGACAGGCGACGTATTCAGCATAAAGACGGGAAAGGGCCTCGCATATTTCCAGTATGCGAAGAAAGTCGCCCCGATGGGAACGTTGATTCGTGTCCTGCCCGGAACCTATGCTGCAGAACAGCCTGATCTGCAGGCGCTTGTCAAGCGGGTAACCAATTTTTGGGTTTTCTTCCCAGTTGCTGCTGCTCTCAAGCAAGAGATTGTCCAAAAAATCATGAACAGTCCGGTTCCAGAGCATTCTCGACAGACGCCAGTCTTCAGAACTGGGGTTGTCGATCCGTCAACCGGCAAGGTGGAGACTTGGTGGCTTTGGGACGGCGAGCGCGAGTGGAAAGTGGGCGATCTTAATGAAGTGCAAAGAAAGTTTCCCATCCGCGGCGCATGGAACGACTCCCTACTGGTGGAGCGCATTGAATCCGGTTGGCTTCCCGAAAATGATTCCCGTTAGGTTCCGTACTGCGTACGTCAGGCTTTTCAGCGGCGAGCGCCCCACTCGCCGAACATGAAGGCGGAACGCACCACGCGCGAATGCGCAGAGATATTTCTGACCGCCCTGCGCCAGGGCAAGGCCTTGGGTCGTCAGGACATTTTGGCACGGGGGCTGCTGACCGCCCGTGAAGCCGAGCGCGCCCTCAAGTCCTTGCGCGCCGCCGGCACCATTCGCCGCAGCGCTCCCAGTCAGGACGCCGAACCCCGGGCGGTGCGCTATGAGCCAACGGAAACGCCAAGGGCCACGCCACGCCGACGGCCCGCAAAAACGGGCAAGCCAGGCAAGGCGTGCTTCGATGGCTTGCTGACGGCTTGGCGCATTCATTTGCCGCGCGCCACGCAGCCATCCGCCGGTTACACCGGTTTCGTCAACGATGCCTTTGCGCAGGAAGAGCAACGCGAGCTGGCCGCGCTGCGGAAGGCGATCCGGATCGACAAGGGATTGACCAACGGCGCGTCCCGGCG
Organism: Cupriavidus sp. MEYA8; assembly: GCF_059278825.1. Classification (NCBI taxonomy): domain Bacteria; kingdom Pseudomonadati; phylum Pseudomonadota; class Betaproteobacteria; order Burkholderiales; family Burkholderiaceae; genus Cupriavidus; species Cupriavidus sp. MEYA8. The sequence continues at coordinate 337,665 of NZ_JCAEMD010000003.1, read as the reverse complement.
GTAGCAAAGGCCGGCAGCATCGCGTCATCGTTCTTGCGCTGGCCGCCAGGGACAGATGGTCCCTCAGGCGCTGGTGTCTGGCGTGTCGGCAAAGGTCTGCTCGACAAAGCGGCGCAACTGGCCGAGGTCAGTCCTGGCGTAGGCCGCGGTGGTCTGCACCGAGGCGTGACCGAGCAGCGCCTGGGCGGCGGGCAGCGGCACCTGGTGGTCGACCACCAGCGTGCGGGCGTAGGCGTGGCGCAGCCAGTGCGGGGAGGCGGCGCGCAGTAGCAGCGCCTGCGCCGGCTCGCGCGCCTGCAGGCCATCGGCCACGGCGGCAAAGATCGCCTTGACCTCCCGATACAGGCCCGCCCGCTGGAGGGCCTCGCCCTTGTTCCCGTGGATCACTGGCAGCACCTCGTGCGTCGGCGGCTCGGCCGGTAGGCCGCGGGCGAGCCGATAGGCGCGGAGCACGGCCACGCACGGGGTCGGCAGCGGGATGGCCCGCGTCTTGCGGCCCTTGCCGCAGACATAGAGCGCCCAGCGCCCGGGCGCTTCCGCTTCCAGCCGGGGTAGCCCACTCTCGGCCGACCAGGCCAGTTCCGCCAGGCGCACACCGGCGTAGCGGTACAGCGCCCAGATGGCGCGCCGTCGCCGCGCGCCCAGCGGATTGACCGTATCGGCCTCGGGCGCATCGAGCCACGCATCGCACGCGGCCAGCAGCGCCGGCGGAATCAGCCTTGTCGGCGCGAAGCCGGCCCGCGCGCGGCCGCCGGTGGACAGGCCCGCCGCCGGGTTGGCGTGCAGGTAGCCGGTGTCGTACCAGTAGCGGTAAAGGCTCGCCACCACCGCCAGCGCGCGCTTGCCGGTGGCTTCCGACAGTGGCGGCGGGCCACCGTCCGCGCCGCGCTCGCCATGCTGCAGCGTGTGCCGGTAGGCGAGCAGTTGCTGGCGCGTCAGGTCGGACAAGGGCCCGAGCTGGCGCCCGCCGCACCAGCCCATCAGGCGGCGCAGTTCGGTGCCATAGGCGCGCAGCGTGTGCGGCGAGCGGCCGGCGCGGTCGCGCAGGAACAGCGCCAGCGCCTGTGCGTCGTCGGCAGCGCCCAGCGTGTTGGTGGCGGCCTGCGGCTGGGCGAAGCGCCCGGCGCGCGCGAGCCAGGCCAGGACCTCGGCGGGCTGGGTGGCCAGCCACGGATTCGCTGCGACCAGCCCTGCAGGCACCGTCGCCTCCGGGGCCACCGTCGCCGACACCTTGGGTGACGCAGCGACGGAGCGGAAGCGGCGGCGATGCGTGTGCAGCAGCCGGGCCAGCACCGTGTCCGGGCCGGGCGCCTGGTCCGCCGGCACCGTGCGCAGGCGCCCGCGCTCCCAGTATTCGATGACCGCGTCATGCGCGAGCAGCAGCCTGAGCACCGCCGGCTGCGCGGCCTTGGCTTCGGCCAGCGACCCATAGCGGCGCTTGAGGCGCGCGAGCGTCCAGGGCGCGTAGACCGCGTGTCCCAGCGCCTCGGCCAGATAGGCCAGCGCGGCGTCCAAGCTGGCCGGCAGCGGCCGCGGCGGCACTGTGGCGGTGTCGATCCAGTCGGCCGGGTTCATGGCCGGGCGGCCCGCTTGGTTGCTGGCTTGCCGGTCGACTTGGACGCGCGCGCCGTGGTCGGTCGTGGCGCCGCGGCCAGCGTCGCGCGCAGCAGTTCGTCGAGCTGGGCGCGCTGGCTGGCGGTGACCGCCTTGAGCGCGCTGGCCTCGCCGGCGGCGGTCTGTCGCGCCGCCCGCTCGCCGGCCAGCTCCGCGTCGAGGCGCGCGCGCTCCTGCTCCAGCGCCGCGAGGCGGCGTTCGGCAAATTTCAGCTGCGACGCGAGCTGGGCGCGCTCGGCCTGCACCGCGTCGCGCTGGTGCGCGGTTTCCTGCAGCAGTTGCTTCGACAGCGCCTCGTAGCGCGCCTGGATGGTGGCGACCGCCTCGGCGTGGGCCCGCTCGCTGGCGGCGATGTGTTCCTGCGCGGACGCCAGTGCCGTGTCCAGCTGGCCGGCCCGCGTGGTCACCTGCTCGGCACGGGCCGTCATGGCCCCCAGCGCGGCGCCCGCCTCGGCCAGTGCGGTGTCGCGTGCGGCCAATTGGCCGCGCCCTTCGGAGAGTTCCTGGCGCAGCAGCTCGACCCGCAGCTCGGCCTCGGCGCGCGCGGCCTGCGCCGCCTCCGCGGCTTGCTCGGTTTCGCGCTTGAGGCGCACCACGTCGTCGAGCTGGACCGCCACCGCGGCCTGCCACAACGCGCGCATCGACTCGGCGATCTCGGGCGGGATGTCGGGAAGTGCGAATTCCGCGAGGCCCGCGCGTACCACCTCGGCCTCGATCGCGTTGAGCGTGCGCGACAGCGTGGCCGGGTCGCCGCCGCCCAGGCGCGCGCGCAGCTTGCGCACCGAGACCACGCGGCGAAAACGCGCGGCGGTTGGCGGCTGGGCGTCGCCGGCCTCGGTGAGCATGGCCAGCACGGTGGCGCGGATCTGTTCGGCGGTGGCGGCGAGGCGCGGCATGGCAGAGTCCGGGAGCAATTTTCCTCTATCTTACGTACGATGCTAACGTTAGGAAAGCCATTTCTCCATGAATGAGGGAAAGCCAAGACGGATAAATCCCATTATCTTGCCGAAACAGGGGCTTCCACGCCCCGCAACCACGCCTGACCACACGCAGAGCTTGTCAAACGCACCGAAATCAAGGGAAAAGGACCAGTCAGCAAGTACCTGATTTGATTGGGGTTTCAGGTTGGCATCGTCCGGAAACCCGCATGGCTGCTAGGGATGGCTACCCCGGTAAACTGCATGGGAATCAAAGGGACCCCTATCGTTGCGCGTCCGCTGCCCGGATATCCTGCCAGTTCTTTTTGCTCCCATATCGTCCAGTCGGTCTCTGGGCTCTGTCCCGGGGTCTTGTGTTTGTTCGCACCGAGATCGTCGCTACTTCCGCCAGCCACGCGGCCACACACCAGGGTTGGCGCCTACGGTACGTTGAGTACGCGCAGTCGCCTAATCATCAAAGCGGTGTTGTGCTTGTGTCACGCGCGCGTTCAACAATCACTGCTGTAGTGCCAGGCCGGTGGACGCGCGAAATGCCCCGCTGACCTAATAGGCATACCTGGGGATCCGAGCGTGCGCTTGTCACAAGAACCTGCTTTGCCCAACTGATCCCGATGTCGTAATCAGGGCTAACGCCGCGGGCAGAGTGGTGTCCATTTTTTTGTGGAACGGCGCTGCAAAATAACCCCACTTATTCAGGCGAAGCCGCTACGCCGAAATTAAATGCAATTAATCGCCAAGCTTGGTATGCAACATTCAATCAATGGCTGGCATGAGGCAATTCGCCTCAGCATAGAAGGCAGCCAACCCCGATCCGGATTATAATTTCACCTTCATGAAATAAACTGACCAGCAGCCCCCACGCTGGCTTGCCTTCCTCACGGGACGGGCCTCTATGCCGCGACCACTACCTGATCCGACTCCACCGTCGCGCGCGACGATTCGCAGCATTCACCAACTGGGCGATCGAACTCGAGCAACCCGCGCAGGGGAAGGGATGCCCATTGACCAGGCGGCGAGGCATTGCGGGGTCTCCATCGGCATGCCGCGCCTTATGACAACCATCTCATATCGGTCGACTTCATTATGGCCATCGTGATTTTCTAAGAACACAATTGCCGGATCAATAATCAGTCCGGGGCGATTGGGGGGCTGGGGTTGGTCCAGCCATTCTCGAACACCATCTCGTCCAGGGATTGCCGTCTGGCCCAGTCTTCCTGTTCCAGCATCGGCTTCTCATAGAAGGTGTCGACCTGGCCGAGGCACAGCACAGCCACTGGCCGGGCACCGGGCGGCAGCCGCAGCAGCCGGCCAAGCGGTTCAGGGTCGAACAAGGAAACCCAGCCCACGCCGAGTCCTTCCGCGCGCGCAGCAAGCCAGAGGTTCTGGATGGCGCAGGCCACCGAAGCGAGGTCCATGTCCGGCATGGTGCGCCGACCGAAGATATGCCGTTCACGTCCATCCATCAGCGCTGCCACCAGTACTTCCCCGCAGTCCAGGATGCCCTCCACCTTGAGTCGCATGAACTCGTCCTGGCGTTCGCCCAGGGCGACCGCGGTGCGCTGGCGTTCGGCATCGACCAGCGCGTGGACCTGCGTTCTCAGGCTCCTGTCAGTGATACGGATGAAGCGCCAGGGTTGCATGAAGCCGACGCTGGGGGCGAGATGCGCAGCGTGCAACAAGCGTTCCAGCAAGGCAGGATCGAGCGGGTCCGGCCGAAAGTGGCGCATGTCGCGACGCTCCCGGATGACGCGATAGACGGCGGCAATTTCACTGTCGCTGTAGCGATATGGGTTCATGGCTTGAATAGCGTGGCGGTGGCGCTTGGGCTGGAGGGAAAGTCGCAATGCAGGTAGCTTGCCACGAGAGTGCCGTGACGATCGATGGCTTTGCCCTGTGCGGTTTGGCGATGCTGGCTCATCCTAGGTCTTGCTGGTCCAGCCGATGCGGTGCCGCGCTTGGGTGGCCTCATGCCGCGCATCTTCCTCGCTGTGCAGGTACCCGCTCGTCGTCGTCAGCGAGCTGTGCCCGAAGTTGTCGCGCACAAAACGCAGGTCGACCTGCTGGTCGGTCATGTGCGAGCCGGCGGTGTGGCGCAGCCAGTGGGCCGAGGCGCTGGCCAGCACCGCGGCTTGCGCCTCCCATTCGGGCCCGCGCGCGCGCAGGCGCGCGGCCGCCATGGCGAACACCTCCTTCAGAATCAGGTGCAGCGCCCCGCGCGACAGGGCCTTGTCGCGCCCCTCACGACCCATCTCACGGCCGATCACCGGCAGCAGCAGCGGGCGCGTTTCCCCAGGCTGCGGGGTAGGCGCCAGCCCGTGGGCGCGGCGGTAGCGCGCCAGTTCGGCGACCAGCTCGTCGGAGGCCGGCACCAGCCGGGTCTTGTTGCCCTTGCCGGTGACCTCCAGCCACCAGCGCTCCACGCCCAAGCCGTCGCGCCGGCAGAAAAACGCGCCCATCGTCGTGCCGGTGACCTCCGACGCCCGCAGCCCGCCCAGGTAGAGCACCGTCAGCACCCAGCGGCAGCGCGCCGCATGCAGGCGCTCGCGCTCGGTCGAGTTTTCGATCGTACCCGGCATCGCCTCGACGGTTTCCTTGACGGTCGCCCACAGCTCGTGGCTGAGGTAGCGCGTGATCCGTGGCCGGCTGGGGGCGCGCCGGCGCCGGGCCAGCGCGAGCGGGTTGCCGGCCAGGTAGCCGGCCTCGGTCAGCCAGGCAAACAGCGCATTCAGGATGACCAGGGCGTGGCGCACGCTGGCGGGCGACAGCGGCCCCGCAAACGGGCGCCAGTCGGGGTGGTTGCGCGCGAGCTTCTTGCTGCCGGCCAGGACCCAGCGCGCGGCCGGCTGCGGGTCGGCCAGGAAGCGTTCATAAACGAGCAGGTCCTCGTGCGTGAGCGAGGACAGTGGCTTGCCGAGTTGCAGCACGGCCCACAGGATCAGGCGCTCCACCTCGCGGCGGTAGGCGGGGAGCGTCGCCGCGCTGTCGGCATAGCGCGCGAGCCAGGCGGTGACGGCGGCCAGGTCGTCGGTCGCGGCAATGCGGGTGGCCGTGGCCGGTGCGCGGTTGCTGCCGTCGCGCCCGGACAGTGCCGGCGGCAGCCGCAGCTGCTCCAGCGGCGTGGGCAGGGCGGCGACGAGGCCGGGCGTCGGCGGGGAGGGCGGATGGGCGGGGGATTCCAAGGTCGGGGCAGCGTGGAGAGGCGGTTCGAGCCGTCAGTGAAACTAATTTTGTTCCCGTCATGGACACGGAAAATAAGGGCAACCAGAGGGTCGAGTAACAAAATTAGTTTAAAAAGTTGAAAGACAAATTGTTCCTTCGGCCGACAGTTAAACTAATATTGTATCCTTGCCCACGTTCCGGCACATCCTTGCCTTGCAGTCCCGCGATAGCGCCCTATGGTTCATAGCGATTGGGCCATAGGCGATGGTGGCCATTTGTGCTGGAACCTCCATGCAAGTCCGCGACGCTGACGACAGCTGTCATTGCTCCCGCCGCACAATCGGCAGGAGAGCCATCGACACCTCGCTCTGGGCAAGCCCGGATGAAGGGGCGCTCGAAGGAGAACGGCGCGCGTTGTATTTTGCGAGAAAGCAGGCGGTCTCGCTGTACCTTTCTGGCGCGACGGCCGATACCATCAAGCGTCTCACCGCACTTGGCGCAAAACAGGCTTATCGACTGATCCGCGAACGTTGCCTCGAAACGCATCCGGACGGGCGACCCTACGGCTGGCGCGGGCTGGTTCCGTGGACCCGGATCAAGCACTACCGGCGCCATCGGAAGATCCATGTCAGTCAGTTCGGCGGCGGCGCCGTTGGTGCCCTGCAGGCGCTCCTTGATGCGCAGCCGGAGCTTCGCCAGGCATTCGAAGCGCGTATTCTCGCGAGCGCGTCAGGCAAGCGGCTGGTCGAAACCCGGCAGTCGAAAAGACGACACTGCGGGTGGCTTCTCGACCAGCTCCGCGAACTTGGATGTGAACAGCGAAACGAGTGGCCGTTCAACACGGCGACCCTGGGATACGTCTCGATTGGCCGGTATATCGACAGGGTGTTGTCGGCCAACCCACGAGCGCTGGCGGCGGCGAGCGGCGGTCCAGACCTGGTGTCAAAGCTGAAGACAGGGGACGGAACCGGACGGCCAGTTCAGAAGTTCATGCAGCGCGTGGAGATGGATGCGCACAAACTGGACGGACGTTTCTGCGTGTCGCTTCCCCTGATGGGAGGCGGCTTTCGGGAGAAGATCGTTCATCGTCTCTGGGTTATCGTGATTCTCGAAGTGATGTCGCGCGCGGTGCTCGGCTACTACTTCAGCATGAGACGGGAAGTCTCGAAGGATGATGTCCTGCGCGCGCTGAAGCGGGCATTGGGAAAATGGTGGGCGCGCCCGGTAAGCTTCAGCGACAAGGCGTATCTGCCCGATGCCGGGCTTCTGTCGGTGCTGGGTGACAATTTCGTCGGACTGTGCTGGGATGAGACCAGCGTAGACGGTGCCCTTGCCGAGACCTGTCAGCACGTGCGCGACGCGTTGCGCGATACGGTTCGCGCGACGCTGCTTGAGCCGAAAACCTCGTTCTCGAAACGTCGAAGCAAGGACGACCGGCCCTTCATCGAGGCGTTTTCCGAAATCTGGCGGGGAAGGGCTTTCAGCGTCTTTCCAACACCACCGGCGCCAAGCCTCAGGACCGTAAGGGCCGGAAGCCGGAAGACGTTGCGCTGGCAAGCCGATTCCAGTACGAATATGCGGAAGAGCTGCTGGACGTGCTCATCGCCAATTACAACGCAACACCGCACAGCGGGATTGGCAACCGCACGCCGCTCGCATACGCGAACTTCCTGTACCACCACGCTCAGCAGAGCTTGCGCCGAGTCGATCCCGCCGTTGTGGAAGCGCTATTCAGCATCCGCAAGCGCTGCATCGTGCGCGGCGGAGCAGCGAGTGGGCGCGCCCCGTATGTGGAGTTCTATTACGGCCGCTACACCAACGAGGTGCTGCACAACCGGCACGACCTGGCAGGATCCGAGATCTGGGTGGTCTGTCACAAGGAGGATGATTGCCGGGTAGCGCTCGCCTCCACGCTTGACGGCATCTCACTCGGTGTACTGCGGGCAGCGCCGCCATGGAACGTTTCACCACATAGTCTTGCCGTTCGCGCTGCAATCTCTCAGGCCTGCTCGCACGGACAACTGACTATCCCAGCGGGCGGAGACGCCATTGAAATCTTCATGCGCTTTGTGGAGAGTCAGGCGCACAAACGCTTACCCATCCATCCGGCCTACCTCGAAGCGCGACGCATTCTGGTTGCTGCAGCGGATCCGTCGATCGGCGCTGCCATGCTGGACGCTGCGATGGATCGTGCCAAACAGAAGGACAGCACAGGTTCGCGCAACGGTGGCACCAGCAACAAGCCAGCGCGACCTAACGTGGCTATCAAAACTGAGCCCGCGACTCCGGGCTCCATGCTCCCGCCACGCCGAATGGCGCAATCGGGGTAGGTCATGCGATTCCCTCTGCCCGAGCGCATCGATCCGCGACACTGCATCGTGACGAAGCAGTACGCAGTATATACGCCGCCCATGCACGAGATGATTGAACAGCTCGGCGAATGGATCGACCAGCAGCGCCCCGGCGGCTATATATATGGTGCATCACGGCTGGGCAAGTCTCGCTGCGTGCAATGGTACGTCGCTCAGGTGCTGCAGGAACGCCTTAACGCCGTGGTACCGCTGGTGGTGTGGAATCGCCGTCCGGACAGCCAGACAAGCGAAGCGGGATTCTGGCATCAGCTGTTGCTCGCCTCGAACTTCGAATTCGCCAACCCGGCGAAACCACCGAAAAGAGCGGAAGGGATCCACCTGTGCAGGCAACGCTTCATCGCCATTGCGAACAACGCGCAGCGTAATTATGTCGTACTGGCCATCGACGAAGCGCAGGATTTGACGTTCCGGGAGTGGAAGTGGTTGCTCGGTCTTCAGAATGACCTTGATTACGAGGGCTACCTGCTGAGCGTGTTTTCCGTCGGCTCGCACCAGCTGAACTATCGTCACGAGTATATGGCGATCACCGGCAACGCTCACCTGGCAGCACGTTTTATGGCCGCGCATGCGCGATTTCATGGGCTGCGTTCGCCGGAAGAAATCGCATACGTGCTCAACGGCTACGATATCGACTCGGAATGGCCACCGGGCAGCGGCGTTTCATACCTGAAGTATTTCGCGCCGGTTCAATTCGCGGCAGGGCACCGCCTTGCAGACTGTGCCGCGCTGGTGTGGAAAGCGCTGGTGGAACTCTCGCCCGAATCTGCGCGCCGTCATCTCGAGTTCCCGATGCAGCATATCGCCAGGGCAACCGAGGCGATGCTTTTCCAGCTGGCGCATGGCGGAGACTGGGTTGACGTGACGTCTTACGAGAACTGGTTGCAGGAATTCGCAAAAGCGAACTTCCCGGACCACATGAGGATCATCTCGACGGGTAGTTGACATGGCGGCCTACCCATCGGTGAACTGGTGGCCGGGAAGCCTCCGTCCGTACGAGTCGCGGCTATCGTTCGTCGCCCGCTTCTGCGCACTGAATGGCATCAACGTCCGAAAATGCGCGGAGTTTTTGAGTGTGGAGCCCGATAGCAACACGCCGCTTCCGATCGACGAAATCAGACGCCTGGCGTCCGTGCTCGGTGAGACCGCGCCGCTTGTCGAAGACGTTTTCTCGCCTTCCATACGGTTCATCGATGTCGGCCGTTATGGCCCGCCTCCCGATAGTCGCGAGCGACGTGCCATCCGCTATTGCGAGACCTGTGTGCAGCACGGCTACCACAGCTACCTGCATCAGCTTGGGTGGCTTTCGCGGTGCCCATTTCACCTGAGCGAGCTGAAAACGACCTGGGCGCAGAAGCACACCGCCAGCCTCGTGTCGCAGCGCGTGGGCGCGTTGGAGTTCGTGATGCGGCAACGCTGCAGGACGTGGCCGCACGGCATTGATGCCGGCTTTCCGGCCCGAGAGCAGGGGCGCGTTGCGTCGCTCGCCGGCTGGGTCGCACGGGCGAGCGTCGCTGCCGCGCGCATGTCGCTCGGCGAGATCTGGTCGTCGGGCAACCATGGCATGCCGGGGCTGTCTCCCTCGACCAAGCGTTCGCTCAGCTGCGCACGCTTGAGCCCCCGCCCGAGGACATCGAGCAGCTCCTTATCGAAGCCGGTGATCGGTGGACTCTGGAAAGCCACGCGTTTGCGCGGCAAGCGAAAATCCAGCTCGGCCGCCTCAGGTCGAGCCACCTCAGATTTGCCGACGTACTTCACTTCTATATACGCATCAACGCCGCTTCGGCGAATCCGTCTTCGTTTGTCACGCGCCTGAATGCCATGCAGGACCGGCAGACTCGCCATGGCACCTGTCGCTGTCGGTGGAGGCTGACCAAGGAGGGACGGCTTTCGCGCTGGGTCAGCGTGCGTCCAGAGGAGGGGCCCCGCTGGGGCCTGATCTGCCCATACGAGATCGCGCTCAACGAACTTCAACTCGGCTGGGGCCGTTCGGACCTGGCGCTCTCCAATCGGCCGGCGGAGCAGGAACGGCGGCGCTTCTGCAGCGTTTCTCACGCGATGCGCGACTTGGGCCTCATCCGCTATACACGGGATGCAGCGGTAGCGCCGGCGGGTTACCTATATGCCGATCAGGACGTCTGGACCTGCTGCGAGTGGGTCTGGGAGTCGACGCTAACTGCAGTGCTCGATATGGCGGTCACGTGGGAAATCGAGCTGACGTTCGATGCGTTGACCACTTGGCTAGATGACATCGATCGGGGTGTCGATCCGCTTGAGCGCGACGATTCCAAATCTTGCGTCCGCCTGTGCGAAACCGACGACGGGCTGTTGCTGATTAGATGGACGCAGGCAGAAGGGTCCGCGTCGCAGACGACTCCGTTCTGAGCGCGACGTTGGGCACGAGCTCCGGCACGGAGCGGGCCACCATGGGTAATCGGGCGCCGCACGAAAGGGGCGCCAAGGTAAGTCAAGACGATGGCAGCCCCGCGCTCAGCCAGATCGCCGCGAGGCTTTGCGCTGACCGAAAGCCTCGTTCTGACCAGCAGCCACTCGGTTTCGGTAAAGCCTCGTGCCGTATCCAGCGCCGGACGAAGGGCGGCGCCACGAACCTTGATGCCGGCAAAGGGGTTGGCCAACACGGACCGCTGCTGGTCCTGCACGCCGAATCGAGAATCGTTTGCAATTGACGGTCGAACGTAGCCGGCATCATCACGGCGGTCGAGAGCGACCGGCGATGTCTGCATCCAGGTGATGGGGCGTGTGCGCGGTCATCATGGCTGACGCACATGGCGTCGGCCGGTGTGGTGCTTGGCTCGCTGTCGCTCGGTGGGCGCGGCAGCACGACGATTTTGCTCCAGGGGGCCAGGAACAAAATTAGTTTAGAAATGGATACAAAGTTAGTTTAACCAACGAGAGCCTTCGAGATTCACACTCATCTGGACATTATAGACATAAGCGCAGTTATGTCTAAAGTTATAGAGCAAACGTTAGCTATTAAACGTAATACGTAGTATTATATATTGTCACATAACTCACTTTTTCTCGATGCCGGCTGTCGACCTCGATCTGACCGACGCCACGCTGCAGGCTGATTTGGCCGAGCTGCGCGGGCGCTTTCCCGAGACCCGCGCGCTCTACCGCGAGGTCTGCGGCCTGCTGTTCTTCCGCTACGGCGTTACGCCCACCGCCAACAAGCTCTACAGCCTGGTGCGCAAGGGCAGCATGGGCACGCCCGCCGAGGTGCTGCAGCAGTTCTGGCAGGAGCTGCGCGGCCGTACGCGCGTGACCATCGACCATCCGGACCTGCCGGACCCCCTCAAGCAGATCGCCGCCGAGGCGGTCCAGACCATCTGGCAGTCGGCCAACGAGGCCGCGTCCGCCGAGCTGGCCACGTTGCGCGCGGAGGCGCGTCACGCCGCGAGCGAAGCGGAAGCCGAGCGCGATGCGGCGCGGACCGAGGCCGCGGCGGCCCGGGAGGAGGTGGCCGCCATCTCGGCGCAGCTGGCCGAGGCCCGGCAGGCGCACGACACGGTGCAGGCAGACCTGGCCACGGAGCGACAGGCGCACGCCGCCACGCAGGCCCGGCTCGAGGCGGGGCGGACGGAACTCGAAGCGGGACGGCGCCAGCTGGACGCCTTGCGAACCCAATTCTCGGCGGAGCTGGAGCGAGCGCGCGAGGCGGTGACGCTGGCGCAGGAACGCGCCGAAGCCAGCGAGCGGCGCAGCTTGCGCGAACTCGACCAGGAGCGCACCGCGCGCCAGAAGAGCGAGCGCACGGCCGAAGACCTGCGCGCCGAACTGGCGGCGGCACGCAGCGAAGCGCGCGATGCGGCCGTGGCGCAGGCGGAGGGCCGCGCCAAGCTCGAAGCGCAGGCTGCGGCGCTGGCCGATCGGCTCGCGGTAGCCGAACAGGCGCAACGCAAGGCGGCGGGCGACCTGGAGGCCGTACAGGCGGAACTCGCCGCGGCATTGCGCCGGGCCGAGCGCGGCGAAGCGGAAGCGGCGCTCGCGCGCCAGCTGCTGGCCACCTTGCGCGTCGCGCCGCGCGAACGCGACGGCGGTGGCGGTGGTGGAAGGCGGCGCAAGGGCGGCAGTTCGGCGGCGACCGCGCCGGAAGAGCAGGGCGACGGTCAGGGGGAAGCTCAGCAGGATGAGCTGGGCGAAGCACAGGGCGACGAGGCGGGGGCGGCGCTACCCAACAATCAGGACGAAGGCAACGACAGTAGTGACGGCAGCGATGACAGCAAAGACTGAGCGGGCGGACGCGATCCGCTGGATCCAGGCGCAGATGGATGACTACGGGCAATCCCCCAAGCTTGCATCACATAAACGCCGATGGGTAAGTTCGAACGACACGCAAGAGACAAGGTCTCACCGTCCATGGGATTAGGAAGCGTCTGCACGTGCAGTGACTTCAATGAAGGAGAACGAATTGGCCCCGAAGCAAGTGGTTGAACCCGTTGTCGCGAGCAATGCGACGGACGGACTTGGTCAGATGGAGCTTCCCATCGCTGAGGCGATGCGCGACGCGGATCTCGTCATTGGTGAAGCCAGTGGTGCATGCGTCGGTAGTGGCAGCGATGACACTCAGGCCCGACGCATGGACTTCTGGTCGACAAGCCGGGATAGCGGCCCGACGGCGACCGTGTCATATCGGCGCCGGCGGCCTTACACGGCCCCGGACGCTTCAACGAAAGACGTGGCACCGGAAGAATCGATGGAAGCCACCGCCTCGGAAGCGTTGACTGAATCTGACGCGCCGGAAGCGCCCATTGAAGCCATGCTCTCGGAAGCGACCACTGAAGCCGTGGCCGAAGCTCCGGTTGAAGTCCTGGCCACGCACGAACCGACGGAAGCTGCCGCCCAGGACGAACTGGCCGAAACGGCCGCCCCGGTAGCACCGCTTTACGCCCCAGCTCCGGAAGCTGCGCCTGAAGCGATGCAGGCCCCGAAGCGCGGTCGGAAGCCGAAAGCGCTCACCGAAACTGCCGCTGCGGAAGCTGCGCCGGAAGAGACGCGGGCCCCGAAGCGCGGTCGGAAGCCGAAAGCGCTCACCGAAACCGCCGCTACGGAAGCTGCGCCGGAAGAGAGGCGGACCCCGAAGCGCGGTCGGAAGCCGAAAATCCTAGCTGAAGTTGCCGCCCCGGAAGTCACGACTCAAGAGTCCCCAACCCGGAAGCGCGGGCCCAAGCAGATAGCACTGCCTGGAGTGGAGGCTGCCCCGGAAGCGCCGACTCAGAAGCCGCGAACCCGGAAGCCGCGACAGGAGCAAAAAGCGCCTACCGCAACTCAAAGCCCGTCCCAATCCTCACTGCTCGCTCAACTGGCATCTGTCAATGCGCAACTTGAGCAGTTGCGAGCCACGGAAGTGCCAAAGGTCGTGGAGGAGATTCAGCAGTGGATGCAGGAGTACGACCTCAGCATTGAGGACATTGCGGGCAAGCCCAGTGTTGAGCCCGCTGCCCGCGCTGTTCTGATCAAGACGAAGGCCGCGCCGCGCCCGAGGTACCGCAATCCCAAGACGGGCCAGACCTGGTCGGGGCGCGGTAGGGCTCCCGCGTGGATTGGCAAGAAGCCCGAGCGTTTCCTCATCGATCTCTTGTACTGAACGACAGGTTGGCGGGCGCGGCCGGTCCGCCCCCCTTCGGACTAGCAAACTCGGCAGGCCGGAAGTTCGGCGGCCACTGCGTAGGAAGACCAAGGGGAAGAGCTGTGCAACGAGCCGGGGGCGGCGGCGCTGCCTGGCAATCAGGACGAAGGCAACGACAGCAGTGACGGCAGTGACGGCAGCGATGACAGCAACAACTGAGCGGGCGGACGCGATCCGCTGGATCCAGGCGCAGATGGACGACTACGGGCTCACCCTGGAAGACCTCGACGCGGCGGGGTGCTTCGCGCCGCCGCCGCCGCCTCCACCTCCACCGCCCGCACCACCGGCGCCGGTGGTCTGCTACCGCAATGCGGAAGGGCTGATCTGGGACGGGCAGGGCGAGATGCCGTCGTGGCTCAAGCGGGCCGTCAATGCGGGGCAGAGCGTCGAGTTTTTCCGGGTGGGATAGGGCCGCCGATGCATTCGGCCCGCTGTCCAACGGCGATGTGACCAAGGCTAATCGACACAACCCACAACCACCCATTTATGAAAGTACGCGTTTTTACCCTGTTGTGGCCCGCCATGGCGAGCGGCGGTATGCTGCCACCCACGCAGGCACACGCCGGCGTGTTCGACGATGAGCAGGCGCGCAAAACGGTCATCAACCTGCGCGACCAGTTCAACAGCTTCCAGGCGACGGCTACCCAGCGCATTGAGCAGAACAGCCGCACCACACTCGACCTGCAGAACCAGCTCGAAGGCCTACGCCAGGAAGTCGCGCGACTACGCGGCCAGAACGAAGTGCTGCAGAACACGGTGGCGACGCTGCAGAAGCAGCAGAAGGACTACTACGCCGACCTGGATGCGCGCCTGAAGAAGTTCGAGCCGCAGCATGCTTCGGGCGAAGACCGCCAAGGCACGTCGCAGCCGGGCGAGAAGCCCGAATACGACGCCGCGCTCAAGCATTTCCAGGCGGGCGATTTCAAGAGCGCCGGGAATTCGTTCTCGTCGTTTATCAAGAAGTATCCGCAGAGCCCGTACCTGCCGCTGGCGCAGTACTGGCTCGGCAACTCGCTCTACGCGCAGCGCGACTATAAGGGGTCCACCTGGGTGCTGCAGAAAATGATCCATGCCAACCCGACGCATCCCAAGGTGCCGGACGCCATGATCGCGGTGGCCAATAATCAGCTCGAGTCCGGCCAGAAGGCGGCTGCGCGCAAGACACTGGAACAAGTGGTGGCCAAGTATCCCGGTACTGAAGGCGCGCGTGCGGCGAACAACCGGTTGAAGACGCTGAAGTGAGTGGGGCGGCTTCCAGCCGGCCGCACCACGCGCCGAAGGCCTGCTTTAGGGGATCTTCAGATTCTGACGAACCCTACATTGTCCGGAGTGTGGGGTCTACGATGACCCTGAAAAGGTCCTACCGCCTAGCTATACCGGGTAATCGTTCGAAATGTGCAAAATGTAACGGTAACTCCCCGGGAGGCCGCTTCCAGCAAGGCTTTCCGGTTCGCTATCACTTTGAGAAATTGCTTCTTCTGCAACCTCTTGAATCACAGCCGTTTTGGGAGCCCAAACGTATCAATCTGCTCGAGAAGGACGATTACCCAAGGTTGGCGCCATCAAAGTCAATGTGGTGCGAGGCCCAACAGCGCACGGGCCTGTGCGGGGGTTGCAACGGGGCGGTCAAACTCCGTGCACAATTCAGCGACCTGCTTTACTAGGGCAGCATTGGATGGAGCAAGAGTTTCTTTGTCCAGCCGGACGTTGTCCTCGAGACCAGTGCGGCAGTGCCCTCCCAGTTCAAGCGACCATCGCGCCATCGTGAGTTGGTTGCGGCCGATACCCGCGCCAGTCCAGGTGGCGTTAGGTGCCAGGCGGCGCAGCGTATGTACATAGAACTCAAACACTTCGCGATCGACAGGCATTGCATTCTTGATACCCATGACAAACTGCATATGCAGTGGGCCGATGATTTTGCCGGCCTGCTGCATGGTGACCGCTTGGAAGATCATTGACAGGTCGAACGCCTCGATTTCGGGCTTGATCCCATAAATCTTCATTTCTTCGGCAAGCCAGTCGACGAGGTCGGGTGGGTTGTCGTAAACGCGTGTGGGAAAATTCACTGAACCGGTTGCAAGCGAAGCCATATCGGGCCGCAGCGACAGCATGCCGCCCCGTTCACGCCCTGCGCCTGAGCGGCCGCCCGTGGAGACCTGGGTGATTATTCCCGGAGCGTGCTTCTGAATGCCTTCGAGCACCAATGCAAATCGATCCGGATCCGAGGTGGGGGATTCGTCATCGTTGCGTACGTGCAGGTGCACGAGAGTGGCGCCAGCCTCAAAAGCTTCCTGCGTGGATTCCACTTGTTCGTTCACGGTAACCGGTACGGCCTGATTGTCCTTCTTCCGCGGAAGTGAACCGGTGATTGCGACGGAAATGATGCAAGGTTGGGTCATGTTGAGTACGGGTATGAAAGCGTTCAGAACCGGAAGGACTGGTGCATGCCCGGAAGCGCATCCACCCGATGAGGCTGGGCAATCAACCCAATAGGGCGGATAGAGGCCCAACGATCTGTAGCGCACCTAAGCAGAACGGCTGGCAGCAAAGTTCTTTTGGCGAACAATAGTTCGTTTGTAGAACGGAGCCATGCTACTTGATCTGGTCCGGTTCCGCCAATTCGAACACGAGCTTTCACCGGCTATCGCACACGGCTTGCCAAAGTGGACTGGCGTGCTCGTCAGAAGAGAGCCTTGGGTATCTCCGCGGGGCATCGAAACGCGAGGGACTCCGAAGCGTTGCGCAGCGAACTGGTGGCGGCGCGCAGCGAGGCCCGCGACGCGGCCGTGGCGCAGGCCGAAGTCCGCGCCCGGCTCGAAGCCCAGGCCGCGGCGCTCGGCGATCGGCTCGCGGCCGCCGAGCAGGCGCAGCGCAAAAGCGGCGCACGACCTGGACGCGGTGCAGGTGGAGCTGGCCGCAGCACAGCGCCGGGCCGAGCGCGCCGAAGCCGAGGCGGCGCTGGCGCGCCAGCTGCTGGCAGAATTGCGGATGGGACCGCCCGAGCGGCGGGGGGAGAGTGGTGGCGGGCGGCGGCGCAAGGCCGGGAGCCCGGCGCCGACCGAACAGGCGGTGCCAGGCGCAAAACCGGACGAACAGCAAGACGACAAGCAGGGCGCGCCGACGGCCGCCTCCAACCCGGAAGACGGCAGCGACAGCAGTGACGACAGCAATGACAGCAAAAACTGAGCGGGCGGCGGCGATCCGCTGGATCCAGAATGAGATGGCCGACTACGGGCTGACCATGGAGGAGCTGGACGCGGCGGGGTGCTTCGATCCACCGCCCCCTCCGCCACCACCGCCGCCGCCACCCGCCCCGGCGCCAGCGCCAGTGGTCTGCTACCGCAACGCCGCGGGGCAGAGTTGGGACGGGCAGGGCGACATGCCCGACTGGCTGCGGCGGGCGGTCAATGCGGGGCAGAGCGTGGAGTTTTTCCGGGTTGGGTAGGGCTCAAGATTATCCCCGCTTCAACAGCTAGCGGCCTGGGGCCTTACTCTGTGTGATGGCGGATTCCTCCTTATCTTGGCCTGGCCGCTCTTCATGAGGCGACGCAGCGGTCGGCATACGCTTGCTTGCCGATGGAGCACGCGATTGCACCGTGCTCTAATGGCGATCGGATCGTTAACCTCCGACGTCAGTTTGATGCGACTCCGGTGGCTCTTTCCTCCGCGAGCTTTTTCACATACACCTCGATCACCGTAGTTAATGCCGGTACAGCCCCATCTTTCCACTCTGTTGACTTCCAGTACGGCTCTAACTCACTACCGTAGGAGCTTCGCTTGGAAAGTGGTGTCTTGATCCGCTGGCCATCGCCCGGACGGTTTCCCGCGTGGAGGAACACCGTCCCTTCGGACATGGCCAGATAGGGCATCGCGCGCGGCTGCCCCTTCTTCTGGCCATGTGGCCATACAGGACGGAGCTCATCCCAAACCGCGTTGATTGCCGCGTTGCAATCGCGCATTACGTCTTCCCCGAATCGGCCAACAATTGCTTGAAACGTCTCTTCTCGCTGCTTTTGCTCGGCGTCCGCTTGATCCCGCCTCGCTGCCCGCGCGCGGAGTTCTTCAATTGCCTCTCGATTCCGCTCCTCGGCGGCCCTGCGCTTCTCTTCAGCCTGCGCGGCCAACGCCTCCCTTTGAGCCAGAACCTCCTCACTGAGTGCCGGCTTGGCGATTGCACCTGGCGGAAGAGGAAGGCTTATCACCATTTCTTTACCGCCTTTAGCTGCAACCTCTACCTGCCGGCCGTCCTTCGTGTATGCCTGAACATAAAGGTTCGCGCCGTAAAACCCTACGAACTCGTCACCGTAGATCCCTTCGAAGGTGATGGCGACGCGCTCTAGCGCCTCGACCAGCCGCTCAGGCGTCACCGGCCCGGCAATCTTGACTCTCATATCCGCGTTTCCTAGATCATGGCATCCTTGTGCGGCGATATGGTACCCGCTCACTCAAGCAGGTAGCGGGATCTCTGAAGAGTCACGTCGGATCTGATAGCTGATCGTGACGCCTGCCTCGGGCAGGGCCTCGAACACCCGCGCACCGAATACCGGCACCGACCAGGGCAGCAGCGCCTTGTGTTCGGGCGCTGAAGCCACCCGGGGGCGGCGAAGCCTGCCGAGATCCACCGCCCCACGCGCGGCGCGCAGGCTGTTGCGCTTTCTAGCCCCATCCAGGCTGGCCGCCAAGTGGTCAAGCAGGACGCTGAATGCCAGCGTTTTGATCAACGGGCGCCACGCGCTCCCGACTTTGGCGTCATCTTTGCAGGCATATGCTGTTTTGCGCACTCGTCGCTCTGAGCTCTTTCTGGTCGGGGCCGCAGCCGCAATGCCTTCCGTAGCCAGAGATGTGGCGGATTCGGCGGATCGACCGGATGAAAGTCCACTGGACCAGCTACAGGGCAAGGAAATGCAAGTGCGAATCAAGGTTGCAATGTCGCAGGTCGTGCCGAGGGCGGAAAGGAGCAGAGCCTTGTTGCAGGCAGCTCTCCGAGGGGGGAGATAAAGTCAAATCTGGTGTATGAAGGTTGATCGTGGCCGGTCGTCAGGCGGCGAGTTTCTGCTGAACCGGCGGATTGTCTTGCGCCGGGGCACCGTCCTTGAAGGGGACGCCCTTCAAGAGCAGTTCGATGTGTTCGGCACCTTTGATGCGGCGCCATGTTTTCTCGGCTTCCTCGATCAGCTTGAAGGCCAGGCCAAGGAAAGTCGCTCGTGACACGCAATTGCGCGTGCGCGTCGTGCGGTGACGCACGGTCGCGAAGGTCGACTCAATCGCGTTGGTCGTGCGGATGTGCTGCCAGTGCTCGGCCGGGAAGTCGTAGAAGGTCAGCAGGCTGTCTCGGTCCTTGGTGAGCACGCCGGTGGCCTTGGGGTACTTGGCGCCGTAGATCGTCGCAAAGCGATCGAAGGCAGCATAGGCATCTGCCCTGGTGGCCGCCATCCAAATCGCCTGCAGATCTGCCTTGGCGCGGCCGTGCTGGGACTTGGGCAAGGCGTTCAGGACATTGCCCATCTTGTGGAACCAGCAACGCTGGGCGCGCGTGGCCGGGAACACCTCCTCCAGGGCAGCCCAGAATCCCATGGCGCCATCGCCGACCGCCGCCAGCGGGCCAGCCTGCAGGCCGCGGGATTTCAGGTCCAACAGTACTTCCACCCACGATGCCTTCGATTCCCGATAGCCGTCACCGATCGCCACGCGCTCCTTCCTGCCGTCTGGCGTAACGCCGATGATGACCAGCAGGCATTGCCCGTCCGATCCCTCGCTACGCAGACCCGTGTGGATGCCGTCCACCCACCAATACACATGGCGCGCCGCCGACAGATCACGCTGATTCCAGCTCGCATGCTCGTCTGCCCACTGCGCCTTCAATCGGCTCACCACGTTGGCCGATAGCCCTTTGGCATCCTCACCAAGCAGCACCGACAACGCCTCGCTCATGTCGCCTGTCGATACTCCCTTCAGATACAGCCAGGGCAGCGCTGCACTCACCCGCGGCGACTTCCTCACATACGGCGGCACGATCGCCGAGTTGAACTTCACGCCAGACCCGGACCGATCGCGCACCTTGGGCACCTTCACGGCAATCGGGCCGGCCCCCGTCAGCACCTCGCGCTCCGGGAGGTAGCCATTGCGAACCACGGCGCGCTGCCCGCTCAACGTCTTGACGTTACTGAACTGCTCAAGCAGCTCTGCCAGCTCCACTTCAATCGCCTCCTGGATGACCCGCCGAGCCCCGCGCCTGATCAGCTCCTCGAGCCCAAGCCCGATTTCCGATAGACCGACTGCTTCTTTCCCTTTATCCTTGCTCATGGTGGACCTTTCTTGTGCTGGTTTCCGATCTCGACAATCAGATTCTCAGCGGAAAGCTCCACCGCCCTCTACTCCGCGCCTCAAATTCCCCGCCCGTACACCAGTTTCGACTTTAGCTCCCGAGGGGGGGCGGTCCAACACAAAGCGCGCGCTGTCATCACGCGTTGCTCAGATGCGAGGACGCCTCCCTGTGAAGCGAGGCAGCATTACTGCTGGTTGGCCGTGTTACCAATCCACCGCCCCCTTCCCCCGCCAGCGCTGTTTTTCGTCACAATCCCACCCATTGAGGATAACTAGAGTAACCTTGATAACGAGAATCTCGCTTGTTACACTGGATTAGGCCTATTGCTGCGTGCGGGATTGCTAGCGAGCGCCAGCCGTCGGAGGACGTCATGTCATTTTTCAGTTATGTAGAAGTTGCCCAAACTGCAACCCGACCTGTCGTCGAGGTCGGCACGGCCGATTCCCTTGAGGTCGCCGCGCCTCGCAAACCGCGAGGCGCGTGGTTGCGTATCTACGCCCCGGACGATAGCCGACTCAAGAAGTCTACCTTCGCGGCATTTAGCATCATTCACAGTCGCTTGCAGTGGTTGGCGACGCCAGACTCTCCTGTACGGGCTAGCTTGACCCAGCAACTTGAATACCCCGCTCACAGGAGCTATTTCAGTGTTTTGCTCACGGATTTTCATGAGCTTGTACCCGTTTCGATCAAATCATGGCATGACCTTGAGTCGGGTAGCATTGGTTTGAACGCCAACATGCTGCTCTTGGAGGCAGACGGCACACGAGCGGAGATTCAGAAGCTGCTCGACGATCTCCGCATTGATCTCATAGAGACCGCTGCATTGTCTGATGCAGCGGTCGCTCCCCAAGCTGGTGTCAATGACTCACGGCAGGCCGCGATAGATTTCCGGAATCGGTTGCTAAAGAAGATGTGGCCCGACGGCAAGCGTGTCGCTGAGATGGCCGGCGCACAGATCGGAACCAACCCGAACCAGTACGCTGCGCGTCTGCGCTCGCAGGGTTTGCTACTTGGTGTATGGGTGGCACAGGACCGGAGCTACGTCCACCCGGACTTTCAGTTCGACCTTTCCGGCAGAGTCCGCCCGGAAGTGGCGGAACTGCTAAAGATCCTTCCGGGGCGGGACGATCGTGGTGGGTGGCAACGCGCTTTCTGGCTCTACTCACCGCATGCGTTGCTGGAAGGGAAGACGCCTGCGGAGGTTTTTGCCGCACGGCCCGAACGGGTCATCGAGGCGGCGCGCCGTGAGTTCACTGGGGAGCCGAATGCTTCCTGGTAATGAGAAAGTACTGGATCGCGTTGTCTTCTCAACTGCGGCCCCGGGCGTGTATTGGCATGTCTATAATGCCAAGTATGCCCCCACCTCTTCCAATCAATATTCGAAGGCGCGCCTCGCGTGGATCGACGGATCGCACGGCATGTTCTATACCGGCGCGACCCCGGCCGCAGCCCTCTGGGAAACTGTTTTACGGTACGCGGAAATCGATGGTCAGGAGGTCTACACACACGGGCACCATCTGAAAGACATGGCTCTCGTTCGGCTCACGTTGCTCAGGCCAGTGCCCGCGATCGATTTGAGAGCCCCGTACCGGCGCGCAATTGTCGACGCTAACACCCCGTTGGATACCGGTTGGGACCATGTCCTTAAGGAGCCGGACCACGACAAGACGCACGTCGTTTCCAAGCGTCTCATGGCCCAGCTGAACGCGGCTGGATGTCCTGACGGGGCTGCATTGATCTGGCACTCACGTCAAGCGGGCGCGGAAACTGCGACGCTGTTTTTCGAGCCGCCCATGGAACAGTCGTGGTGGGAATTCGATTCCAGCGACATCTATCTGCTCGAAGCTCCCGAAGGCGAGCAGCAAATCCAGTTGGCATTGGCTGCGCAAGACCTGAAGTGGCGCAGCACTCCATCTGGAGAGGGGTTCGATCCCCCGCCGGAGCAATAAGTCTCCGTCACAATCGGGTAGCCAAGGCTAGCGTTACTTGGCACGCTATCGCCCGCTGTGCTGCCGGCCAGCGAAGGCGCGCCCGGACGGGATCCGATGGCGCAAGCTTGACCTTATCCCGTGGCCTCCTCCGCCGAATGTGCCAAAGTCGCGGAAGCGAAGGAGAGGGGTGGCCGGGATTCGCAAATATGTGAGGCTTCGCATATTTGCGAATCTCGGGCGTCCCTCTACTAGCCCGTGATTCACCCACCTCAATATCAGGTTCATCCATGAACGCGTCAGATCTGAGTCCAATATCAGTCTTGGAACACAACATTCTCCACGCGTTTGAGAACGCCGAACCCGGCTTCGTCGATCGCCTCAGGCGTTCAGTGACCGGTAGTTTCGTGGCTTCTGAGATTGACCTTTTGTATACGCTTCAACCCCCTCGGGGGCCACGTGTGACAAAGGCGGCGTCTGGTGCTCCGGCCATAATCCAGCTGGACGCAACGTACCTCGAACTGCTTTGGGCATTTATTTACGGGTGGATGGTACGCTTTGAAGAGGGGGTGATGAAACCGTTACTGAAGAGCCAGCGCGCCCCGATCACATGCCATACGCATCTAGTGCCCGGGGCTGATCGGCTCCTTACTTGGGCTGCTTCTCTACGCCATGGCTATGTAGCGTGGCCGGATGGACTTCCATCGCCACGCGCATACAGCTCAACGGAGGAGCAGTACTACGGCGAAAAGACTAATCTCGTGTTTCAGCAAGCGGTGTCGTTCTTGCTTGCCCATGAGTGGGCACACGCTGTCAATCTGCATCTGCAGCCAGAACTTCCTCGCCCATCAGATTTAGACAGCATTGAGCTGGAGAAGGATGCCGACATTGTAGCGATGAACATTTTGGTTAACCCACAGGCAAGCGATACAGAAAAACTCTCACAGGCATGGGCCATGCTTAGCGCAATTGTCAGCTCGTACTACGTATTAAGGGATACGGATTCGGTGAAGCAACTGCGGCATCCCCAACTGCATCACCGCGTCCAACATCTTTTTCGCCATTTGAGCTTCCTTGACGAAAAGACGAGCGGTTATTTCCACGGTCTTGGCGTTGAGGTGTTACGGGACGTGTTTGTAGGCGCTGAGTGGATTGATCCGGTCGGGGGCTACGATACTTCAGAAGAACTCTTCTACGCCACGATGGACCGACTTGACCAGTTGATGGACCTCGATACTCTGCCATCGCCATTCAAGCGGTAGTCGTACCGCGCGGAATATGGTGGTAGCCGCAATCTGGGCGGGCCGAGGACAACAATTTGCGTGTGACAACGAGGACGTTCGGCGTCAAGTAGCGCCGCGTGAACCCAGCGCGATCTTGGCGTCCCGCCGGTGGCGCGCGGGCGGGGTGGTCTGCTACTGCAACGGGGAAGGGCTAACCTGGGATGGGGCAGGGGAGATGACGTGGCGGTCAATGCGGGGCGGTCGATGGGAGTTTTACCCGGGATGGATAGGCCCGCAGACGATTTCGGCTCGCTATCCAACGGCGATGTGACGAGGCTGACCGACACAACCAACGACGATGCTCCGAGCTTCGCGTCCAGCGGCAAGTACATCCGTACATCCTCTATGCCACATGCTGGACGGGCGCCCGGTGCTGGCGGCCGGTATCCACTGACGGGGGGGGCGTACCCGGCAGGTCGAGCCGCCCTGAAGGTTAGGCAAGGTCGGCACCGTTGCGGCCCCGCGGTCGGTCACCCCGGGCCAGTTTCTAGGTATCCCCCAAAGAAGCAAATTCCGTCTCGGCGAGGACGGCCTGCCGTCGGGTTGAGAGCGAGTCGATGACCCCGCCTACCACCCGCGGAGAATCGGCAACATGAGATGATCTCGCTGTAACCCTTGAGGGGCGGGAGAAGCCTTTGGTAATCTCTCGGAAATCGCTTCTTCTGGAAATGTCCATGACAAATTCATCAAATCCCGCATTCACGCAGACGGACGAGGACGAACTCCCACCCGACGCGGTTGACGACGAGGATACAAGTGCGGGTGCTCACCAACATAAGCCGTGGAATCCGACCAAAATTCGCATCACGACGAAGAACTTCTCGTTGAGGGAGGTCGTCGAGCAAATCCGAGACGGCGAGGTGGACCTATCTCCTGAGTTCCAGCGCGACTACGTTTGGAAAAGAAGGCAACGAACCCGACTTATCGAATCCATTCTTCTCGGAATACCACTGCCGGTCTTCTACTTCAACCAGGATGATGACGGTACGTTTCAAGTCGTAGATGGCGTGCAGCGACTGTCGACCATCTCCCGATTCATGGACGATCAGCATGAGCTGGACAAGGTAGATCTGGAATACCTGCAGGACCTTCACGGCTTGCGCTATACCGGACTTGACCCAGCATCATTGCGCCGCTTCAAACAAGCGCAAATCGTCGTGCACGTAATCGAGCCGCAAACTCCCGACGAGGTCAAGTACGATATTTTCGGACGAGTTAACACACTCGGAAGCCCGCTATCGGCCCAAGAAATTCGGCATGCCATGAGCAAGGATCGCTCCCGAAAATTCCTCAAGGCTCTATGCGAGGTGCCGTCGTTCGACAACGCAACGGGTATGAACTTCTGGCGACGCGATCCGGACCGGCCGGGAGTGAGCACTCCCGACAGTGGTCGCATGATGAACCGCGAACTGGCCCTTCGTTTTTGTGCATTCCAGAGGTTCACGGCCGACGAATATCGTCAGTATCAGAGCCTTGATTCTTACTTGGTGGAGTATACGAAACGCATCGACGGAAGATCCGAGTCCGGGTTAATGTTCTCGGACGAAGAACTTAAAAGAATTAAGCTTGAATTCGAGCGCGCGATGGCAAACGCATTCGCCATACTTGGGAAGACTGCCTTTAGACGTCAGTGGCCCCGCCAAACCAAGCGTGGACCTATCAATCGTGCGGTATTCGAATCCCAAGCGGTTGCCTTGGCGAGGTACGAATTGAAGGATTTGCTTCCACACAAAAATGCAATCGTGGATAAATTTCGCGCCCTTTTTAGCGATGAAATCTATTCAAGAGCTGTGACCGTTGGAACCGGTGATCTTCGACGCATTGAAACGCGACTTACCGCGACTGCAAATGTATTGAAGGGGATCGTGGGATGATCTCAAAGCTTAGAGTGCAGGGTTTCAAGCGGTTCGACGATCAGGAATTCAAGCTATCGCCGCTCACTGTTCTGGCTGGGCTGAACGGCGCAGGAAAGACCTCGCTGATCCAGAGCCTGCTTGTAGTGCAACAATGCAGCAACAGTTCTAACGTGCAGCTCAATGGCCCTTTCGGCTTGGAGCTGGGTACAGCAGAAGATGTTAGCAACTGGGCAGGTGCACCTGATATCCGACTTGGTGTCGAAGAGGCTGACCAACAGCATTCTTGGACGTTGTCTTGGGTGGCGGAAAACTCAATGTATCTGAATGTTGAGGATTGTCCCGACACTGTACCGGCGGCTTTTTCTCCATCTCCGCGCTCGTTTACCTATCTTTGCGCCGAAAGAATTGGGCCGCGTGGCAGCCATACTGCCGCAGCAGTTCCGGCGGACCAACTCGAGGTCGGTTTCCGAGGCGAACATTGCGCGCAGCTTCTCGCCGAACTAGGGAACAAGCCGATCGACGACGCCACGAGACTGCACCCGAATTCAGAAGGAGCGACCTTCCTGAAGTATGAGGTTGAGCGTTGGTTAAGTGGTATTGCACGTCCGGTCGACATCAACGCTGTTCGGCTGTCCGGAGCGAACGTCTATAGTCTGAATTTCAGGGATCCAGGAGGAGCATTTGTCAAATCCCCCAACATGGGATTCGGCGTCACGTTCTCCTTGCCTATCGTACTTGCGGGGCTTATTGCTCGACAAGGAAGCGCTTTCATTGTCGAGAATCCAGAGGCGCACTTGCATCCTGCTGGCCAATCTCAGATGGGCATTTTCCTTGCATGGCTGGCTGGCAAGGGAGTACAGGTTATAATGGAGACACATTCCGACCATGTGCTGAATGGAATTCGCAGAGCCATCGGGGAGTTCGGCTTTTTGCCAGCCACTGGCGCCATTGTTCATTTCTTTGGCTCCGGTCAAGAAGCGCCGGTACAAGAACTGACTTTCACCCCCCGCGGTGGCATTTCTCATTGGCCCGCCGGGTTTTTTGACCAATTTGTGCTCGACACCGCCTCTCTGGGTCGTATCCGCAGGGAGGGCAAAGCCGATGGCGTTCGTGGTTGATGGTTCGGAATGGAGCTTTGATGGCTGGTCATCCATCGATGCGGAGGCTGCTCTAGAACGATTTACCAGTAACCTGGTACGCGCACGGACCCGCGGTGAAGTTGTTCTGTTGGGTGACGACCTTCAGTTTAGAAGCGTCTACAACGGGCTAGACATTTGGAGTCTTCGCGACCCCAAGTCTCCCATCAAGATTGATGAGGCTGTTTGGCAAGAGCTTGCCGCGGAACTTAGCAGGCTTCACTTGTATGTCGACGAAGAGGACTGGCCAGATGGCTTCGTCGAAGATGTCGCAATCTCAATCGACGGCAACCAGCCGCAAGATAACCCGGACGTGGCTTGGGTCCATCACCGCGTTCGCAGCGGTGAAGCCATGGCGTGTATCGGACTCACATCCGCAGGGCAAAAGGAGACCACATCGTCCCTTGGAACGGTGCCATTGCATTGGATGAGCGATGCAAAGTCGCAGCGCGAGTTCTGGCGATGTGCCATTGATATCGAGGGTAACAATCCGCAAGCTTTCGAACGTCTCGCGGAAAGCGCCTACCCTGACCTCTACTTTTGCCCCGGCGTTCTCCGGCACGTCGACCACCGCCTTGATGGTGGTTATTTTGCAAACTCGCGGTTGCTGCGCGCGTATCTCGACGCATTTAACGACTATGGCGGATGGGCATTTACCGCGTCTCCACCAGATCTTCACCCCGATAACGTAGGGCACTTCATACCCGGCGCGCCATCCCGCCAAATTATCGAGAGGCGCTTCACGCGGCTTGGCCTAACCGTCTCTCCAGAGAATCCCAACGTGTTCGAGGACAAGACCTGTAGAGAAGCTCGGCAAGTCGATATCGGAGGACGCGTCCTTTATTGTGAATGGCACGGCAAACTGGAAGCGTTTCGCAACCGGATTCATATTCATGCGCCAGTTCCGCAATCGGACAACCGGCTGGTTGTGAGCAAGATAGTTGATCACCTTCCGCTTCCAGGCGATTAATGCCTCTTCCGACAAACCTTGCCGCCAATGGCGGCGACGATGAAGCGGCACCTCGCGCCGACCCATTGACGCCTCGGAACGACATGCCGCAGTTGGAGACGCGCTGAGCATTCGTGGGCGCAGCCGCTTCGGAGTCAGTAAG
Organism: Cupriavidus sp. MEYA8; assembly: GCF_059278825.1. NCBI lineage: Bacteria > Pseudomonadati > Pseudomonadota > Betaproteobacteria > Burkholderiales > Burkholderiaceae > Cupriavidus > Cupriavidus sp. MEYA8. The sequence goes on along the minus strand of NZ_JCAEMD010000003.1, from coordinate 310,295 downwards.
ATAAGCCTCTAAGCGGTCGTATATTGGGTCAGTAATATCAGGCCGGCCCGCCGAAGGTAGCCCCCGTCGACGTCAATGGCCGACCGCGCGGATCGGACCGGGACTCCGGGATCTCGGGCAAGCCGACGCTAGCGGTCTCCTCGGCCTGCTGCCGGGCGTCGTTGGTATTCTCCGCTTCCAGTCGGCGGCAAAGTCGTTGATCGCTAGCATTTGAGGATTCCCCGTGAGCCCACGGTCGACAAGTAACCGGCGAAGTGACAGTGATTCGGGGTCTGCCATCGCGTGCTGCGGCCCGATTGGTCACGCATGAGATAGAATCGACGACCCTCCTAACCCGTGCCCACGACCGATGAAAAAGGAACCATTGTTCGCCTTCGTTGTGATGCCTTTCGACCAGAAGTACGCTGATCTGTACAAGTTCGGGATCAAGGAAACCGCCGAGAAGCTCGCCATCAGAGCCGAGCGGCTAGACGAGCAGATCTACCAAGAGGGGATGCTCGAGCGGATTTATCGGCAAATTGAGCAGGCCGACATCATCATCGCGGACATGAGTGACAAGAACGCGAACGTATTCTACGAAGTTGGGTACGCTCACGCGAAAGGCAAGCACTGCATCCTGCTGACGACGAGCGCCGACGACATCCCGTTTGATCTCAAGCACCGCCGTCACATCGTCCATAATGGCTCGGCTACAGCCCTCAGCAAGCTCTTGAAAGCAGAGCTCGAGTCGGTCAGCAAGGAGATCGAGAACATCCGCGACAGCCGGATTAAGGTCACCTTCAAGGAGCCAACGGGTTATGTGCGAAACACTGAGCACATGTCGCAGGTGGAGGTTGATTTTTCAATTACTCTTGCAAACGACTCTGCCCTGCCGTCTCCACACATTGAGGCCGCCTACCTCTATACCTCGGCGAGGTGGGAATTCACACAAAACGGCCAACTATGCCAGCATGCGATACGTGATGGGAATAGTAAGAAAAGGCAGCATTTCCTGACGGTCCCCGTTCCAAGACTTCAGCCGGGGGCATGGGCGCCCTTGAAGCTACGAGGCAAGAGGATAATGGGCTATTCGTGGAAAGGGGATGAACTCAAGGATAATTACCATCTGACCGGCGATATCGGGCTCTGTCTTGTGACGTCTGCCGGAGGCTTTACATATAGCGAATATATGGACATTCAGGCCGACGACATCCCGTTCTAATCGGAGAAGCATCAACCTAGCCGCTGACGAACAGCTTACCGACGGTCAGCACGGCACGGAGCCAGGCGGTGGCCCAGATCACCGGAAACCAGCGTGTCTCGGGGTAATCTATATGAATGCGTCCCCGTTTGCGCCAGGTTTTCGCTTGTTCAGACACTGACAGGATGGGCTGCAGCTCTAAATACGCTGACCCGCGCCTCATTCGTACTGCGAAATCAAGGCTCGTATTACCCCACAGGCTTAGCAGGTCCCGGTCCTACCTGACTTGTCATCACACTCGATTACCAACGCAACGTTCGACGTTTCACCCTGTAAGACCGCTAATCTCCAACGTAGTGCTTACCTCTCAAGCCGGCTCCACGCTGATGGGGTAATCGTGCTTTCGGTGCGGATTGACACGGTTTCAGCAAGAAATCCGTTCTGTATCAACTACTCGCGCAAAGGGCTTTCGTGGAAAAGTCGTTGCGTGCAAATTGCTGATTTGAAAGAATATTTCGTGCGCCGGCGTATCATTTTGCAGCTAAAGCACGATCACCCAGAAGGGGGCGTTCGCCTTGTCAACACGGCGAATCTGAAAAATGGATTCTAGGATGAAAAGCGGATCACGATCGACGCGGGATGACTTCCTTGGACCGGTCAAAACCGAACTTGCCAAGCGCGTCAATTTTCATTGCTCTATCTGTGATGCTCAGACCGTCGGACCAAGAGCAGACACCGACAAGTCATTCAGCATCGGCAAGGCAGCGCACATCAAGGCCGCGGCGCCAGGCGGGCCCCGATACGACTCGCATCAGTCGTCCGACGAGCGGCGCTCCATCAACAATGGCATATGGGCCTGTGCGAACTGCGCTGACATCATTGATCGTGACCATGGCGCGTATTCGGTTGAAGAACTGCATCGGCTCAAGACCGAGGCAGAGCGCCTGGCGCGCGCGCGGATTGGGCGGCCGCCTGCCACCCCGCCCATACTTCAGTCAGCCGCATCGATCAGGAGTGCAGTGGAGGCGTTTTGCCGCACGGAGGCGCAGCGGCAAGAGAAGCTCGATCCCCGGTTTCGCGTAAGTGTCAGTCACACGATGGACGGCACGGTCTACGAGCTCCGCGCCAGGGAAACGGTGACCGGCCAGCTTAGCCTCAGTGGCCAGGACCTGGTTCGGCATGTTCAAGCACTGAATGATCTGATGGCATATGGTGGCTCGCATACGCTTGAGGACCTGGATATCCGGATGGAAGGTTCGCCGCTGTTCCCCGGCGCGGAAGACGCCTGCCAGCGCTTGCAGGTCTCGTCGAAGCCTCGATCTGCTACCTTGACCCTTCAGTGCGAGTCCGAGGCGGACCTGCCAATGTATGTGGAGTTTCTGGGAAGTGCCACGAGCGGTGCGAGAGGGCTGCGCTTCACCGGGCAAGCATTTTCCGGCCTCATGGTGGCAACATTGACGGTCGACTTGTTCGACAAAGCGATCAACTTCAGTTTCCACTTCGATCTACAGCAGTGGTCGGGAAAGCTTCTTCGTCAGTTGCCCCGACTCGCCCAGCTCCAGCGGACGATTCGGAGTTTGGCGACAACTCGGTGCGCGAGATTTTTGCTGTCGATGAATGAGGTGGAGGTTGAGTTAGGTTCGGGAGCGTTCGATAAACACGGCTACCTTACGATGCTCAATGCCTTCTTCTCTGAGGTGGCAGACCTGCGCAAGCTTGATGCGTGCCTTGAGCTAAATCTAACAATGCCGGCGGACCTGGATGACGTGCTACGGGGCCGGGGAAACCTCAGCGAACTGCTGGCTATGATCGAGATTCGGCATGCGGAGAAGCAAGAAATTACCGCGACGGTGGTGCCTGCCGATCCAATCGACAGTCTGTCCGATGCCATAGCGAAGAAGGAGCTCATTGCTCTTAAGGTGGCCCACACTTTTACGCTGTCGATCTTCGGCACATCGTATGGCCCGTTCACCTTGGAAATGATCTGTCCACGGGGAATGATAATGCCCGTCGGCCCCGCCAATATCCTGCCAGGGGTGCCAGTGCAGCTATTGCTCCGGGCGACTCAAGGCCAGCACTGGATTCCGACTTTTGTACCATCGCAGCAGCACAGGGTGTGAGATCGTTTGCAACCTCCGACCCAACGATATTGCAATGCGCCGCCGTAGTCACCTGAAATCGCGTAGGGCTGCACGAACGGTCGTACGACCGGCGGGCTCGAAGCCCGCCGGCGCGTCAACTCACTTCGATGTCCCAAGCGATCGAAATGCTGCCTGCCCAGCACTCGCCGCTCAAGACGGCCTTCTTAATGGTGCCCTCAGTTCAGTGTGTGTTTCCCTGTGTTCGATTCTGAAATCTGACGGGTATCGCCAACAACCTTGAGAGGCACCTGCCCGATACCCATTGCCCTTTCGATAAGCAGGTCATTTCCATTTTCGGTGACGAGTTGCTGCAGTCGGGTAAATTCTCCGCACCAGATCGTCTCCACATCCTTATCGCGGTTGGTGTCGCGATCGCTGGTCAGTGCAACAGCACGAACCTGAAGTCGACTCGATTCAGCCTGGCCGCCAATTTCGACGCCGTAGCCTGGCAAGGAAGATTTGCGCAGGACGACGCGCCCATCCGTTGCCCACGCAGTGGCCATGCCTTCATGAACCTCGTAGCCAAGTTGGGCAAGCCCTTGTAGGATGACTTCCCGTCGCGCCTCTGCCGCCTTACGTTGCAATTCACTCTCGAGCAAAGTCTGGCACTCTTCGACAAGCGCCGTGAGCGTCGATATGGGTGTCGCTTCGTCACAAGCCGCGGCTTGCGCGCGCAGCGATGTCGACGCCTCGGAAATGAACGGCTCGAGTTGTATAGCAATTTCGGCAAGTTGCTCAATGGCAGAGCGCCGAGCCCGCGCAGTTTCTATTCCCCTTGACAAGTCAAGAATGAGGCTGTCGAGCAGCAGCTTCCTTCGTGCCTCATTTGGCTCGCTTTCCATCGAGCGCAGCCGCTGAAGGTACGTCGCTGTTTCCTCGCGACCAAGAATCGTCTCTGCTTCGGCAATCTGGGCGTCCACGCGCTCGAGCAGCATGTCCACTGGGGATGTGGGCTTGTTTCTGGCTTTCCACGCTTCGAAACTCTGCCCTTCGTTGGGCTCGGCAAGCCGGCTTGCCAGGTCTCGCTGTGCGGCGGTCAGGGTCGATTTCTGCTCCGGAGCCAGCAGATTGAAACCCTGAGCCAGAAGCGCATCGACATGATCGGCGCCTTCGCCGCGGGAGATCGACTCCAGTTGCTTTTTCAGCTCATTGGGAACGTTCGTGCCACGTGCTTTGAGTACGTTGAGAAGGGTGGCCGCGTTCTCCTTTCCCCGACGCCCACGCTGCCGTGCCGCCGCAGCCCTTTCTATTGCCAAGCGTTCGCGGCGAAGCGCGTCAGCCTTGAGAAAGGCGATTTCCTCAGGGACTCTCTTCTGTAAATCTATGAAGGCATCTTGGTTCAGCAGCTCAGCGAGCACACGTCGGCGCTCGCGCGTCGCGCTTGCCTCTGCGTCGGAAAGCTCACCCACCTCCCCGCATTTAGCGGTCCATTGCGCTATTGCCTGATCCAGCAGGCGAAGTTGTCCCTCACAGATGGCGAGGATCTCTTCGCGCGTCACAATGCGTACGACCTTTGGGCCACTCATGCTGAACTCTCCATACCCAGGGCGGTTTTAATGGCGGATTTGAGTCGCGCGCGCTCTTCGTCACCGTTGTGATACCACGCTTGTGAAGATACGCGGTGCAGATGTGGTATCGCACGCCGCAAGACCGACGGGCGCCAGATCTCGCGGGCACGAGCACGCCGCAACAAGGCGTGTCGCGGAGCGTCACATTCGATCCCAATGGCGTACAGCCCCGTTTTGGGATCGGCGATGGCGAAATCCATGCCGAAGGCGTCACCTTCCTGCGCCGGCACCGGGTGGAAGCCACACAATCCAATGTATGCCAGGACGTCGTTCGCGAAGCCGTCTGCCTTGTCGCGTTCCTCGGATCTGGCCTGAGCCCGTTCGTTGGACATCCGGGCCAGGAGAGCGCGGCCGCTCGGGAGTTCGCCGTTCGACATGGCCCGCGCATACTCCATGTAGCCCTGTAGATAGTCTCGCGGGATGGCCGGCTTGCGATGGGTGTTGAGCATATCGGAGATTTCGCGAATGGGCATGGATGTCACAAGAATGACTTTCCTGCGCGCACGTGTGACCGCAACGTTCAGTCGACGCTCGCCACCTTTCTGGCCGAGAACACCGAAATGGCGACGGAACGTGCCCTGGCTGTTCCGACCGAAGGTCGTCGAGAAAACAATGACGTCGCGCTCGTCGCCCTGAACATTCTCGACGTTCTTGACAAAGACAGCCATGTCCTCGCCGCCTTCAATACGATCGCTTTCTTCACGGTATGCATTCCGGAAATCGATGTCCTCTTCTGCGCGCAGTTCCAGCTTTTCCTCGATCAGGTCGGCCTGCTTGCGATTGAAGGTCACAACGCCCACGGAAGGCCGCTTGCCGAAGGGTTGTTCCCAGAGTTTGGCAAGATACTCAACCACACGTCCTGCCTCGGCTTCGTTGGTTTGTTGCTCATATAGACCGTTGACCTGAATGAGTTCAAGAGGTCTCACCTCGCGTACAGTTTCGTCCGGATGGCGAACCGGCACACTCAGATTGTTCTCATAAAAAGCCGCATTCGAGTAGCCAATCAGCTCGCGGTAGGCAGAGCGGTAGTGAATCTGCAGCGTCGAGCTCGGTAATGCGGTTCGGGCTAACTGCAACAGGTCGGGACAGTCCTTGATCTCGCGCCGGTTCCACGTGTCTTCGAAAATCTCCCGTTCTTCCTCTGTCGCGTCGTCGTCCGGCTGTTCGCCATCGAAGAGTTCCGCTTCGTCGCTTTCTGCGCGACTCGAGAAGAAGGCAGTCGGCGGCATTTGTTTCTCGTCGCCGCTGACAATCGAGAGGTTGCCTCGAAAGAGGGTAGGTAGGGCATATTCGACCGGCATCTGCGATGCCTCGTCATAGACCACCGCGTCAAACAGGTTCGATTTGAGCGGAAGAACGCGACTGGCCACGTCGGGGTTCATGAGCCACACGGGACGAAGGGTCATCAGCCCGAGCCCGGCGCCGAGTTCGATGAATTCCCGGAGGCGCCGGGAACGGCGCCCTGTCAGACGGGTTACGTCTTCCCACTCGCGCGCCGTACGCAGCTTGCCACGATCTACGCCCTCACGAAGTACGTAGCGGTTGAGCTGGCGCATTTTCTCATCCGCGGCAGCCAGGGCTTCAATTTTTGCCTTTGTCTCGTTCTGGTCCAACAGCAGCTCGGGATATGCCTGCTCCATTCTGCGTTTCCAGCCCAGGCGTGCTTCGCGGTTAATCAGACGGCGCACCTCCAAGTCCAGGTTCTCGGGGCGCACCCTTGCCAGAGACGCTTCTTGCGTGCGCATCAACGAAAAGATCTCAAGCGCAGCATCGCCCAGATGTCGGGCACGGGTACGGAACTGCTGATACGCCGGCAACGTTGGCAGGGCGTCGTGAATCCGGTTCAGCGGCGCCTGATAGCTGATATTCCGAGCGACCGCATCTTTGCAGGCTTCGGAGAGTTCCGGGGAGAACCAGTCCGTCAGCGACGAGAGCGCGAGCGAACTGTGCTTGCGTGCATTGTAGCGGATGAACGCTGTTTCAAATCCGTCAAGGAGCTGTTCAACGGGAGCCCGGTCGCCCGTCATGACGGCGGAATCGAACTCGTCACCGCGCGGCGCAATGGCCAGGTGTTGTGCCAACTCCCGGACTTCCTCGAGTTGACGGAGGCGTATCAGACATTCATCGGCAAGCGTTGGGCCGCTGTCCTGGTCAACGGTCTCCATACGTAGGGATTGGCTTGTCGTATTCAGGGATTCGCGCAGCGGCCGCCACTTCAGCTCCAGGCGTGCGGCGGCCAGCAGCCGGTTCAGGGTTTCATTCGTGGCAGACGCGCCAAGGCCTGCAACGAACTTCAATAGGCCACGGCGCCGAATGTAGGTTGCCGGGTTGAGACGATCAAAGAATGTCGGCGCACGCGTAGCGAGCGTGGCGCGGACTTCGATGTGGGCAAGCTCGGAAGCAGGCAGTCGGGCAAGGGCGGGCGATAGTTTTTCGTCGAAGGGGCCGCTGTCCGTCTGGACGAGGTCCTGATACAGCGCCTTGAGCGACTCGTAGTGTACGTGTCCTGGCGAATCGGCCTGGCCCGCAGGGCGGAACAACGGTAACCATTGCGCCAGGCGTTTGCGCTGTATGTCGTCAAGTTCGACAAGGGCGCGCGCATTGGCATCCAGCCACGCGCGATATGGCGCCGGATCGTCCACGTCGAATCTAGCGGGATGAGCCGCAGTGCAATCTATCCGAAGCTGCTCGGCCTCGAGGAAGGAAGCGAACGCCGTGTGAAATTCCTTGATGGTCGCCGGATCCGTTGCAAATGGCTTTAACTGGACAAGCGCGCTGCCTTCGAATCGTGCCGGCAACCAGTATCGGGCGAGCGGGGCGCATTGCTCCTCAAGCGTGGTCAGCGTGGAGATGTCCATGGTGGACAGCTTGCTCCGCAACTGGGGCACGTCAATCGGCGGCTCCCCCGTTTCAAGCAGTATCAGCTCGCCGAGGAGCACCCGATAGCTCAGGCCGGTGGCCTCATCCACCGCATGGAGCGCCTGGTGATGACGGTCCAGCTCTCCTTCGAGTGCTTCGATTCGCGCCGCCATCCGTTCTCGTTGCCGAAGCCAGCCATTGTCGAATGACGAGCCCTTGAAAATGGCGTCGAGTTGCTCGCGCACGGCGCGTATGGTCGGTTCCCGATCCTTGTTGACATCGTTGACCATGATAATGCGGTCTCCGAGACCCTCAGCCACGAGCCGCTTGTGAACCACCTCCAGCGCCGCGTGCTTCTGACAGACAATCAGCAGATTTCTTCCGTGCCCGATAGCGTCCGCAACCATGTTGACGATCGTCTGGCTCTTCCCTGTGCCGGGAGGTCCTTCGACCAGAAGGCCCGGCCCTTGACGGGCCTGCAAAATGGCGGACTCCTGCGACGGATCGCTTGCCACAGTCAGGTATCTGTCGATTTCCGCATGACTGTCGGGTGCAGGTTCGGCCTCGGTCTTGTCCTTGAGGCGCAGCAAGGTCTCAAGCGCAGTCCCCGACGGCGACAGGGATTTCAACTGTCGCAGGTCTTCACCAATTGCCTGCCCCATGAAAGTGACGTGGAACAAGACGGCAGAGCAAGACAGTTGCTGCTGGCCGGGGCTAACCTCGACGTTCGCCGACGGCAATCCCCCGAGCTGTCTGCTCGCAGCAGCCGCCACCATGCCAAAGGCGTCGATCACGTCGGCAATCTTCAGGGCGGAGCGGCCAAGGACGTCTTCCGCCGCCGACCGCCAGGCCTTGATGGCCTCGCGACCGAGCAAGCCCTCAAGCGCCGGGTTGAGGCGGACCTCTTCGCGTTCACCATCGAAGGCAAGCTCTATCTGACCGCGCGCACCTAGTTCCGTCAGGAGCTTTACCGGCCATAGCAACACCGGTGCGATGCGAGGCTTGGTGTTACTACGGTCCTTCCAAAGCAGGAAGGGAAAGCCGAGGTAAAGGCCGTCAATGCCCGTATCCCTCTTATAGAGGGAAGTTTGCCGGTACAGCGTGGCGAGGCGGCTCTCAAGGGTCGGGCTGGTGCCGAAGATCGACGGATCAATCGCCACGGTCTGCACGTTACGCTGAAGCAGGTGCTCTAGGATTGCAGCACTGGCGTGTCGATCGGCGTTCAATTCGTGAATATCGACGCGGCCCGTTGTTTTACCGATCGTCATCCGCACGAGAGGCCCGCGCAGAACTGCCGTAGCTACCCGCTTCTCAAAGAAGTCGAGTATTTGAGAGACATACTGCTGCTTTTGCGGTTCCAGCCATTGCTCAACCGGCACCGACAGGAGGACGATGGCTTGGTGGAGCGGCAGGCGACGCTCAAGCCGGAAGTGCTCGGCCCAGCCATCGATCGTCTTGTTGCCTGTCCGTGCAAAGCCGGCAATCCGGTCGTCAACCTTTCGGAAAAGGTCGCTTCGCGACAACGCGAGTTCTGCGCGCGCCGCCTCGGGGTCAAACGCCAGAATCTGTTCCTTCTCGGCCAGCCGCGAAGCTTCTTCCAGAATGGTATCCACCGACCGGAACTGGCTGATGGACGCACCCAGGAGGACAATCAGGTCCTCTTCGCCGATGACACGCCGCTCCGACAGGGCCAGAAGTCCTGGATGGTCCGAATCCGGAAGGAGAAGCCGCCGCTCTTCCCACATGGCGGCCAGGCGTGCACGCGAGGTTGAGAGCAGGTGGATACGGACCGTATTCTCGTCGAGTTCGATGTGATGACCATGCGCCCGATTTCGCACCTGTTCGGCACGCAAGCGCAGGCGCGAAAGCCAAGTCTCCGTTTCAAGCCGTTCGAGGAAAGGGGGAACCGGCCCGGTGACCAGGTCATACCCCTCGAGCGGGTTTTGCAGCAGCCAGCCCGGTGTAACAATGTCTCCGCGAAGAATGAGCGGAATTTCCGGATTCAGCAGCTTTAGTGCGATCATGAGCCGCGCATCGTCGTCGACGCCATCGAGCTGTGTGACGTGGCGTATGCCGGCGAGCGCCTTCGGCGAAAGTCCCGCGTTTTCGGCCCATGTGGTAAGCCCCCCGCGCTGCAGATGGTCGAGTGCTTCCGCCCAATTGTCGCGTTCCGCGGCCGCCAAGGCAAAGACGGTCGGCTTGCGATACCGATGCTTGCCGAGCGCGATGCTGGCGCCTTCCTCACTGTCGCCTTCCTTGGTGCTCGCGGACGGGGCATCGACATCCTTGCCCTCAAGCCACGCTTTCACCTGGGGCCATTGCCATCGTTGATGCCGGTCGCGAGCAAGCAAACCGCGAAGCAACAGGTGTAGCGACGGGTCGAGGTCGTCAGGCAGGGTGACGCCGTTCGCGAGCACGTGAATCAGGAACGCGTGCGGGTTGACGCCCTCGAAACACGCCCCCCTGCGTCAATTGCTCCAGCAGAATCATCCCCAGACTCCACCAGTCGGACGCGGCCGCTACGCCTCCGGCGATCGCCTCGGGTGCCATATAGCGCGTCGTTTCAAGCGGGGAGACGATGTCAAGGTCAAAGTCCGACAAGCGGGCCGACCCGAAACCGCTGATGATCAGGTCGATCGGGTCGCGGCTGCGCACCAGCAGCGTACTTGGGCGAAGGTCCCGGTGACGTAGTCCGGCTTCAGAGAATGCTTGCAGCGCTTGTCCCAGTTCATCGACCACATGTCGGATAGTCTGCATGTCCTGGAGCGCAATGCCGATGTCTGCGAGTGTCCCGTTGCTCAGCTCTTCTGCGACTTCATATGCGCGACCATCCCAACGCCCGGTCGCAATGATCTCTGGCACGTGTCCGCGCGGAAGTCGACGAACTACCTCGTAGATCGACGGATCTGGCTCGGCACCTGGGCGGTAAAGCGTGAGTACCGCCTGCCGGTTATCGTCGCGATGCTGGGCAAGGTATCGTTCACAGGTCGCCTCCGTGCCGGATATCTGCCTTAGCAGTCGCCAGCCTTCAATCCGGGTTTCCTCCGGCGAAGACGGGCTTTCCTGCGTAGTGTCAGCCGTATCGCCGGACGACCGCTGCGGTTGGCCTTCATGCTCGGCCTCGGGGGTCGGGTCCGCACCGCATGTGAGGCACATCAGGTCGCCGTCGTTCATCGGGTGGCCGTTTGTGCAAAGCAATGACCGTGCGGCGCCTACGCGTCCAGAGTCAGCAGCAATGCGCTGCGTCGACTCGGCAGTGACGACTTCGTGTGGTCTCCAGCCACATTCGCGAATAGGAAGATTCGACAGATCCCACTGGCAGGGCGCGCCAGCAATGGTTCCCTCGCAATACCACTCCTGCACGGACCGCTCGGTCCTGCAATTGGTGCAAAAACGCATCATTGCTGACATTTCCTGTCTTATCGGCATCGCGCCTTGTCGGCGCTGATCTGGACCAGATGGCCTTCGTCGTTCAAAAGGCCTTTCAAGCGCTGAAAATCACCCCGACTAGGTATCCCAGCCAGCCAGACGCTTCCAGCTTCGTCAAACATGACATCGAGAGACTTGTCTCTTTCTGTTAGGAGGCGGTCGTACTGGGTAAATCTTTCGCGGCCCAAATCCGTGAGCAGATGCATGCGCTGATTGTCGCTGCCGCGCAGAGGCCGGGTATGTGATGCATCCAGATCAAACGGATCCGAAATCAAGACATCGATCAGACTGGACGCTTTCGCAAGCGTTGGCGTCAGTGCCTCTATCGGATGTCCGCTGTAGACCAGGATATCGACGCTCGTCTGCTGGCGCAGGGCCTCGAGCAGGGCGATCAGCGCATCTGGCTGCTCAAAAGGCTCGCCGCCGGAAATGGTGATTCCCTCCGCCTCCGGCAGCCACGTGGCAATGCGCGCCAGCAACCGTTCAAGCGTCGTCCTGCCGCGATTGCCGGCCCAGGTGTCAGCTGAGATACAGCCTGGGCACCGAATGCCGCAGCCCTGGAACCAGATCCCCAGGCGTCGGCCCGGTCCAAGGCTCCTGATGGGGAAATGCACGCGCGACAGATATAGGTTCATGACCTACTGCCTTTGCACCTCGAGCTGCCCGGACGCCAGGCCGGTCAGAACAAAGTGGTCACCGGCCTTCGCATTCTGGTCAAAGAGTCCCCGTGCCAGGGGGTTGATGAGATGCGCTTCGATCTGGTTGCGAATGCCGCGACCGCCGTTCGAAAGGTCATGCAAGCAGCGCTGCCTGAGGGCGGCCAACGATTCGCTTTCCAGTTCGATCATTATTCCCTCGCCGGCGATGTCATCGAGCACGGCACGCACCATTTGATCGAAGATTTCGTCACCGACATCACCGCGAATGAAATCGAAGACGATGATATTTTCACCAATGCGGTTGAGAATTTCCGGCCGGTTCAGGACCAACTTGAAGTGTCGCTGGATCTCGGCGAGAACCCTCTCCTGAATCGTCTCGAAGGCGTCGCCCGGCTGGACATTGGCAATGCGTTCTCCCATATCGTCCTGTCGGTATATCCCAAGGTTGGATGTGAAGATGATCAGCGCTTCCGAAAAATAGACTCTGTCCCCCCGACCTGAGGTGAGCACGCCGTCGTCGAGAATCTGTAGGAACTTGTCGAGGATGCGCGGATGTGCCTTTTCAACTTCGTCAAACAGCACGACGCTGAACGGCCGCTCCCGGATGGCGTTGGTAAGTTCGCCGCCGACGTCATACCCGACATACCCAGGCGGCGCACCAATGAGCCGTTGATCGGCATGCTCAGCGCTGAACTCAGACATGTCGAAGCGGATGTAGGCACTTTCATCGCCGAACAAGAGGCTGGTAACGGTCTTTGCAAGCTCAGTCTTACCCACGCCGGTTGGGCCGGCCAGAAAAGCAATTCCGCGAGGGCGGCTGCCCTTGCGCTGCGATCCCACGCCGGTCATAGCTCTCTTGACCAGGTCAAGCATATGAGTGACAGCGTGTGCCTGACCTTTGACCCGATTTCGAACGAACGCTTCGGCGTTCCGGATCTTTTCCCGATCAATCTGCAGCCACGGGTCCTCCGTCACGCCGACCTTGTACCGACGCACCGCATCGGCAATCTTCCCGACAGGGACATTCTCCACGCGAGCGAGTGTTGCGATCGCGTTCATGTCAGCCAGCAGGAGTCCCTCGGAGCCATCGACGAATGCGGCGTCGGCTTGCGCCAGAACATCAGGCGCAGCCTCCTGTGCGCCTGGCACGCCGCGAAGGAGCGCTCCAGACAAGGCGCGCCGGGACGCGCTGTCGGGCTTGGATACGGGAATGTGCCTCACCCTTGGATTGTCGATGAGGAGCCAGTCCGGCAGATCTCCTTCCTTGTCGACAACCCAAAGAATCGTATTGAAGAACGGGCGACGTTGCGCCCCCGCAGGACGAGGTTTGGCCTGATGCGCAAGCACCAGGGCGCGCGTGAACAGATTATGCTCGGGAGCGCTAAGCGTTTCAGGCCGAACGGTCAGCCGCGATGCAAAATCGACTACCAGCGCGACTGGCTCCCCGGCGAGGCGGATCAGCCGTTCGAGCGTTGCCGCCAACATATCTATCCCTCCAGGCGCGGCAGCATCAACGGGCGATAATCCTAGGCTTCGGAGCGTGTCTTCGGCTGACTCCACCAAACCAGTCCTGCCTTCGGATACGGTAAATCCCGAAATCGGATCCCAAACGACCACCTGAGCGTATCCGGCTTCCCGGAGATTGTCGCAGAGCGCGGAGGTCAAGGATTGCGCAGTTACGATGCCAGGAGCAACCTCGCAGGCTTGAAGGTCCCGGATATTGCCAGACAAGACGAATTGGCTCTTCAGCGGAAGGAAGCGCAGCAAATCGCGCATCCAACGAGGTTTTACATAGGCCGACATGTCTCAGAAATATTAGCTGAGCGAAGCAGAAACGTTACCACAGCCATAAATCGGTGAAAGGTTGAGTCCGGCGCCTAGCAGGCACTTTCGAACGGTGGGCGCTGGATGCGGCTTTGAAGACTTCGGACTCGGGAGGGGGCGCCTGCGAGCGAACGGCGGGATACCCCACCGAAGTGGGGTGATCAAGGCCCCGCCCGACAGCGGGTGAGGGACGGCCCGGATTCGCAAATATGTGAAGCTTAAGATATTTACGAAGCTAGCCCATGCAGCAGTTCTTGCTCGACCCTGATGTGCCTTGTGGCTAAAGGGCATCCCTTCCCCGAGGGCCAGTGGCGGCAGGCGCTGCTCGCGAAGCTAATGCGTACCAAACGCTCAATTTATGCCAACGTGCACAAGTACTTCTATGGCGACCCGCGGATAGGGGAGGGCGCTTGACGCAAGTCCATTCAGAGACCCGTCAAGCAATGCTACTCGATGGTTTCGAACCAGCAGCGCACGCGCTCCATATGGCCCCGCGCCGTGTTCCTCAGCGCCAGGTATTGCTTTCGCTTGCCGGCGAGAGCGGGGTAGGGTGGATCGCCAACAGCGGCGATTATCTGGTCCAACGCCCAAATATTTGCGTTTATGCGAGCCCAGGCTCCATGCATGTCCGCGAGGGTTGTATTAGCACAGGGCTCTTCAAGTTCAGCAAACTTGCGGATAAGGCCGGAACTGTCGGCAACGGCGGCGTCGATGAGGTGCAAGTACTCCTGCGCCCCCGAATCCAGTGTGCCTGTGCGAGCGTGGTCCAGTGCTTCATTGAAGGTCAGTGACATAGCGTTTGTCCAAGCAAGTTCGAACATCGTCAGCTTACAACCGCGCGGGGTATTCGTGCACAAGCGGCCTTCTTTGTAACGGGAAGAGAGAGGTGACTCGGCTCTGGGGAAAGGAAGGGAATGCGAACCGACGAGGTTATCGACATGAGTGCGAGGGGGCAGGTGCTCGGCTCGAGGCCCAGGCAGCAACGCTCGCAGATCGGCTCGCCAGCGTCGAGCAGGCGCAGCGCAAAGCGGCGCACGACTTGGATGCGGTGCAGGCGGAGTTGGCCGCGGCGCAGCGCCGGGCTGAACGGGCCGAGGCCGAAGCGGCGCTGGCGCGCCAGCTGCTGGCAGAATTGCGGATGGGGCCACCTGAGCGAATTGGTGGTGGTGGCCGCCGGCGCAAAGCCGGCGGCCCGGCGCCGGCCGACAACGAGGCGCCAGGCGAAACACTGGACGAACCGCAAGACGACAAGCAGGGCGCGCCAACGGCCGCCTCCAACCCGGATGACGGCAGCGACAGCAGTGACGACAGCAACGACAGCACCGATGACAGAAATCAATGAGCGGGCGGCGGCGATCCGCTGGATCCAAGCCTCAGGTCAATCTGACTGTCCCAGGTCCGTGCACGAACAGGCTGTCGCGTTCGGCTAGCCACCCTAGTTGGCTCGCAGCCCGGCGTGCGAGAATACGCCGCGACCAGAAGCTGAGACTTGCTGCGGTCGCTAAAACACAACGCGGAGACGATATTGGCCAAGAATCTGCTGTACGGCCTGGTAATGATGGTACTTGCAACATCGGCGTTTGCCGGCGAGCGCTACATAGAAGTATGGAACCCGCCGGAGGCGCGCAGTTCCGCCACGAAATACCTGAAGCCATCGGCACACAAGCCGAAGAGTAGTCGTGTGGGTCCTCCTGCAACAAGCAAACGGACGCGTCGAGTAGCGAAAATATCACCGTTACGGCCGGCTACAAAGGCAAGGCCGGGCAGGCTGACATACAACGACATTCCGCGGCAAGTTACGCCAGAGGGTAACGTGCTTCGAGTGGTAGGCGGCCAGTCTTGAGCTGACGTTGAGCGCTGATGCAGTCCGAGCGCTACAAGGCGGATCGTACCTTGCAAGCGAAATCTGGCGCTCAGGCCACCAAAGTCATTACGAATCAAGGGGTTGAAATATCGCTGCTCGTGCAAAAAGCGGCAAGGAGCAAAGCCATGCTGCAGGCGGCTCTCCGGCTGATTACCGCCACTTTTTGCATTGGAGGTACGATCCCCCCGTTTTGCCAGCTTTAACAGCGGAGGGTCTAAGGCCGCCCCCTTTCCTCGGGTGGAAGAACCATGGCACCCAGCCACGGCACCCTGCCTACGACGCGCTTCAAACCGACCATAAGGCTGCGAGGAGCCTGCCCCCCTGCTTCTCGCCGACAGGTATGGCAATAATCCAGAGCTACAAACATTCGGAAGCTAATGGCCCCGTCTAAGAATACATCGAAGCCGAAGGCCCCTCGCGGCGGCAGCCCGACACGCGCGCCCGCGACGCTGCGGTCGACGAGCGGCGCCGGGTTCGAGTTCGAGGACCTGATAAGCGCCTGGCAGTTGGTGAAGGCCCTGTCAGGTGAGCAGGCACCGGGTATCGGCGGCGTGGTCACGCAGGTCCAAGCCCAAGTCTCGACCTTGGGGTGGCGCATCGACGACCTGCTGCTGACAGCCCAGGCCACCACCGCGCCGCGGCGGCTTGCGATCTCGGCGAAGGGCAATTTGCAGGTGACCGCGGCCGGCCTTCCCGCTGACTTCGTGACGCGCGCTTGGGAACAGTGGCGCCACCCGCAGGGGCCGTTCAACCGCGCGGCTGACGGGCTGGCCTTGGTCACGCTCGGCACCCATCAGGCGTTCGACTCGGCGTGGCGCGAAGTGAAGAACGCGTGCAGCGGCACGGATACCGCGCTCGCTATGAGCCGTATCCGCAGCAACACCAGGCAGTCGGGTGTCTTCGACAGCGTCCAGAAGCCCGGCGGCGCGTCCGACGAGGAGACCATCGAGCTCATTCGCCGCCTGCACGTGCTTCCGACCGACTTGCAGTTCGCGCACTCCGAGAACGAGACCCAGGCCATCGCGCAATGCCGGCGCTTGCTCGCGTCCGGCTATGACGACGAAGCGCAGGCTCTTTGGAAGGGCCTCAACAACGTCGCGAAGGATGTGCGCCTTCGCAGCGGGACCATCACCGTCCCGAATCTGTTGTCCTTGCTCCGGGGCCGTTTCGGCCTCCGCCATCATCCGGACTTCGAGCGTGATTGGGAGACGCTCTTCAACATCACCGCGGACCACAAGGCGCGGATAGAGACGGAGTTACCGTCTGGCTACGCCGTCCCGCGGACAGCGGAGAAGGCGTCCCTGCAGGCAGCTGTCGCCGACCACCCGGTCACGGTGGTCTTCGGGGAGTCGGGCTCGGGCAAGTCGGCACTGGTCAAGTCTGTGTTGGACGGCGCGTACCCGTCCTGGAACCAGGTGTGGTTCGGTCCGGAAGAACTAAAGACGGCGCTTAGCGCCGCGCGCCGCGGCTCCCTCCCGCTGACGCACGAACTCGCGCTGGTGCTGAACGTCACGGTGAAGCCACAGAACGTGCTGGTCATCGACTCTGCGGAACGCATCGAGGCCGGCGAGTTCGTCGTTATCCGCCGGCTGCTTCAAGCTATCCTGCCGAGCGACAGCGAAGAGACCGAGGACGCGTGGCGGGTCGTCATCGTCACGCAGACGCAGAGTTGGGTTGAAGGCGAAGAGACGATACTCGGCGGGCGGAAAGCGCATCTCGTCGAGCTCGAAACGCTCAAGAGCGATGCTGTGAAGCTGGCGCTTCTGCCTTCGCCCACCTTGGGCTGGTTGGCCGCGCATGACGACACCATTGCGGCGCTGTCGAACCTGCGGACATTAGCGTGGGTCATCAAGGCGGGTGCGGCGCTGGGTTCGAACGCCGGTGGACTGGCGTCTCATACCGCCATCGCCGACCGCCTCTGGAAGTATTGGACGAAGGACCGCGCCGACGTGCAGTCGTTGATGATGCGCCTTGCCCAGCGAGAAGCATCGTTCGAGCGCAGCTTCGCGTTGACCGACTTGGAGCCGGCGGACACGGCGACGTTCAGGCAGCGGCCCGACGAGCTTCCGCTGCGCCTGAACGAGCGGAACAACCGCATCGAGTTCGAGCATGATCTCGCGGCGGATTGGGCGCGCTTCCAGTTCCTGAAGCAGATTTGGAAAGACACGCCGCAGTGGGCCACCCTGGCCGGCAATCCGCTCTGGATGAACGCGCTCCGAATGCTGGGCCAGTTCCTGCTGCGACAGCCGGCCGAGACTGGCACGGCCTGGGACGTCGCCTTCGGGCCCGCGGAGGCCGCGAAGAGCGAGCTGGCGGGCGATATCCTGCTTGACGCGCTCTGCTTGGACCCCGACGCTGAACGCTTCCTGACCGAACGCGTCGACCTCCTGCTCGGCAACGGCGCGAAACACTTCACGCGGCTGCTTCTGCGCTTTCACCACATCGCGACGGTGCCGACCGGCGGCGGAATGGGACTGAGCGCGGCGGTCGGCTTGTACATGGAAGCGCAATACCGCTCGATTGTCGTCGGCCGTTGGCCGCCCGTTCTCCGCTTCCTCATCGCGCAGCGGGAGCGACTGGCTGGGCTGGTTTCATCGGCTCTCGCGAAGGTCATCGAGACCTGGCTGACGAAAACGCCGCACACGCTGAGCAGCGGGAATCCGATGCCTTTCCGCCGGGAGATGGCGGAGATGGCGCTGGCCATGGCTCGGACCGTGCAGGTGGAGAAGGGCCACGGCGTGATGTACCTGACGCGTGAGCCGTTGCTGTACACCGCACCAATGGCTGGCGCGGCCGACCTGCCGACCGAGGTCGGGAACTGGGCGCTCGAACTCGCGGGACGCCGAAAGGTCGATGCTCACGTCAAAAGGCGCATCGCCGAGGTTCAGCTACAGAAGGCGAAGGCGCGCGCCGAGCGTTTGAAGACCGATGCCGAATACAAAGCGCGGCACGAAGAACGAAATCCGATGCCGCTCTCCCTCGGGTCGTTCCGCGAGCGATTGCCGCCTTGGCCGCTAGGGGCCAGCGGCAAAGTCGACATGGATTTCCGGACCGCCTGCATCAAGGAGAACGGGATCCACTCTCTGATGCGTGCGCAGCCGGAGCTGGCGGCCGAAGTCCTGCTCGCGCTCATCATCGAAGACGAGCCGGAACGGGACTACGGCGCCGAGCGGTCCGAAATGGACCTGGGCCTCGAATACCTCCAGGACGCGTACCCGACGGCGTTCTGGAAAAGCCCGTTCTTCCCGTTCTTCCAGTTGGCCCCGGCAACCGCGCTCACCTCGCTCATTGCGCTGGTGAACTTCTGCACGGAGCGCTGGGTCGCCGAGGTCGGTCGAACCGGCGGGACTCCCGGGGTGACACTGCAATTTTCGGACGGGTCAGAAAAGACCTTCGCTGGCTGGTGGGAGGTATTCGACTGGCCGCAGTCCAATGATTCGATGCGCAACGGAAACCTGTTCTGCGCTCTCGATGCGTTGGAGCGCTGGCTTACGCTGCGGCTCGACGCGGCTGAGGACATCACCGCTGATATCGAGAGGATACTCCGGGAGGGAAACTCCGCGGCGCTCGTCAGCGTGCTCCTCAACGTCGCCAAGTATCGGCCTTCGCTGCTGACGGGGCCTCTCGCGGCCCTGATTACGTTCCCGGACCTGTTCTATTGGGACAGCGTTCGCGTGAAACAGGTTGCTAACAACTTCATCGGATGGAGCTGGCTCCGGGGCGGCCAGGCGATGTTCGACTTCGCGCGTGATTGGACCTTGGCACCCCATCGCCAGCAGCAGTTCTTCGCTGTCGTTGTCGAACTCCTGTTGGCCGACGGCGACGTTGCGCGGCGTCTTCAAGCGCTGCTGCCGACCTGGGGGTTGCCTGAAGACCCGAAAGAGGCGTTGGAGTTCAAGCTTCTCTTCGCCGCGCTCGACCGGGCCAACTATCAGACCGTCACCGACCCGGCGACGGGCGCGGAGACCAAGGGTCTCGTGTATCCTGACGATCTCCGCCTCGAGGTGTTATCGTGGCAGACCGACCGCGCGCCAACCCTCGCGTACATTCTTGTGCCGGACCGGTGCGAGCAGAGGCTTCGGGGCGGCCAACCACTCACCGACGATGAGGCCTCGAACCTCTTCAATCTACTCCGAGAGTGTGACGCCGGAGCGGAGGGCGAAGATGAGGACGCGAAATCGAAATGCCGTTTCGCTGCAGCCGGCACGCTCGTCACATTGGGCGGCGCTTGGCTTGCCCAGAACCCCGAAGCACAGAAGCACGCGCTCAAAGTGGTGCGCGACGGTGTGGCGGCGGTCGCGTCGACAGGAGAAGAGATTCGCGAGCGGCGCATGGGGAGCCCGCGCGACGAGCTGAAGTTCGTCGCCTACGCGGTCATGCACCTGTGGCTCGCCGATGGAGATGGTGTTCAGGAATGGGAGACCGCCGTCCTGCGCCTTCTGACGAGCGGCGACACGCGAGCGACCGCCGTTGTGGTCGGCGTCGCCTACGCCAATCGAGAGCAGCTTGGCACCGCGTGGTGGCGGCTGCTCCGCGCCGGGCTCTTCTGGTCGGCCCTCATCCTGCTCGCTCCGCACCACGGCGATGGCGACGATGCGGAGCGCGTCTGGAGGATGTGGCTCGCTCGGCTGCGGCGCTTTCCGCTCCGTGGACTGAATGCGACGCCGGATGAGCTCGATTTCAAGCGTGTCGTCGCGGGCCGAGAACGTTTGGACTTCCAGCGCCGCAGGCGGCTTTACAATGCCGGCGACCAGACTTGGCGGAGAAAGCCGAAGCGGGAACGAGGCGGTTCGCTAGACGGTCACTTCCTCGAAGTCCTGTTTAACTGGCTCATTGAAGGCGGTGGCACTGGCGACCGCGATCTCGACACGCGCTTGGCGCTGCGCATCTGGGATTACGAAGCCACGCGCGCCAAGGCGCGCGGGAAGAAGAAGCATGGCGAGTACGACTTGCCGAGCCAAAGCCTCGGCTACGACATCCTTCTGAAGCTCGGAGCCCTGTCGATGGCGGCGCCCGCAGGAGAAGAACGCGCGGTTTGGGAACCCGTTCTCGTCCACGGTCCTGCTGCACACTACGCGCTGCAGCACTTCGTTCGCGGCTTGTTCCTGCGCCTCGGGAAAGGTGAAGACCCGGTGGCATTCGAGCGCGTCTGGCGGGCCACCGCGGAGTACGGCCTCGCCGCCGATTGGTCTCAACCTGGCCTCTGGTTCTACGGAGAGCGCTTGATTTGCGACTTGCTTGGCTTCGGGAACGAGGATGCCCTGTCCCGGCTGCACCCGGACGCGGCTCTGCGGATGAAGGATCTCTACAAACGCTGGGCCGCTGCGCACCTGGCTCGCGACGAAGAATGCGTCACCCGTTTCTGCCACTTCCTGACGACAAAGTTCGGAGCCCCACTTCGGCTTGACGGGCTTCGCTGGCTCGCCGCCATGCTCAAGGAACGCGAGCCTTCCAGTTGTTGGTACCGAGAGAGTGCGGGCGACGCATTGGTGGAGCTGATGGCAGCGGCATTGAGTTCCGACGCGCGGGGCCTGTCGCAACACGCTCAGGCGCGTCAGGCGCTTGTCGAGATAGCTGCTGTACTTGCAGCTATGAACATCCCAGCCGCCCTGGCTCTCCAAGAGCGCATTAAGCAGCTGCGATAGCGGTCAAGAACAGGCTTCACATGGTCGGCGTGACGAAAGTTCGTTCGCCGCCCCAATCTCAATGTCTGCAATTGGGGGGAATCGTGCCTCCGCCGCGGATTGACACGGTCGACACAGAGGGCGCTTTCTATATCAACGACTTACCCGCAACGAACGCTGCCTCAGTCGCCTGCCTGGCAACCCTTGAGCTGCCGGAAGAAATCGACACGGGTGTCATTCGGCATGGAAAGCACGCCCATATTCAGCGCGGCGCCTAGAGTGCGGTCGCGACAAATGAGCGATACCGCGAAGCTGACAAAACTTCACGATCACCAAACTATGGGTCCGGCGGTGGCCACGGTTAAGGTGCAATGAATTGGGCCGCAAAGGGTGACATGAATCGAAGGTGCAAGTCATCGGGCGGTTGCATCGGCGGCTCAAGACTCCCGTGCAACGAGCGCGCGGTCGCTCGCGAGGATCCGCAGCAGAAGTGCTCGATCCCGGGAATTCCCGTCATGCTGCCGGATTTCCCGCGATCACGAAGGTGAAATGATTTGGTCCGCAAAGTCAGCCCATATCCGAATTGCAAGCCGTTGGGCCGCGTTCGATGTCAAGCACTTCGCTGATTCCCTGGAGTTTCGAGGTCCGGGATGGTCGGAACACTATGTTGCGGCCCAATCTATTACACCTTGGAGTCCTTCCTGATCAATGACTCCCCGAGCCACAAGACATTGCAGGGCTAGGGCCGTCAGTCACAACGTCGGGTTGTAGGCGCGCTCTCCATCCATTCCTGGCAGTAGCCTTGGCGAAGTTCCTTGAGTAAGGCGAGCGAGCGCACGATGTCGGGATACGTCGACGCCGCGAGCTTGGCCCCGTACACTCCGATTTGAGCATCGTATAGGTCGTAGCGCTTGCGCTCTCGAATGGCCGATATAAGCCAGCGCTCGTCTGGAAGAATCAGGCGGGCGAGGCGGGGAAGGGAAGCGGCTATGGACAGCCCTGCAGGGTCAAAATCCACGAACGCGTCGACCGGCTCCGTGCGAGCCGCAAGGATCTTCGCCGCGTCAGTAAGGCTGAAAGTCGGGTCTCCGCGGAAAATCGCGAGGGTGCTCCCGCGTCCGTAAGTAATCCATTCATAACGGTGCAAATGCCTGAACGTCTCGAGGTTTTCGACCAGAAGGATACGGTCGCAACGGACACGCATTGCGTCCTCGGTCGTCAGCACCATATAGCCGCCGCCTGGCGCCTTTAACCCCGCCCCGTCCAGATCGCAGTCGCCATGGGCGGTGCGCAGCGCCACCGAGTTGGAATGGGGGCGAGTACCAAACGCTTTCTCGGAGACGCCAGCGTATTGCACAGTCTCAGCCCGGCTCATCTCCCCGTCAGGCCGCGAGAGCGGGATGCCTCGATTCTCGAGGAGCTTAGCTGCCGTCGCCCAGTCGCTAGGGCCGTAGTGAATCGATCGACCGGAAGCCCGCCCGACACCGTAGGTCGCAATCGTCAGGGAGAGCGGGCCGGCCTTTCGGGTCGCCGGCCGCGCAGCGATCAGGCGTTGGAGAAAGGTGATTTCCTGGGCGGAGAGAATCATAGGAAACCGTGCGCGAGAATATCGCTGGAAACCTGGTTGGCGTACAATTGGTCGGCAGGCAAAGCGTTGACAAAGGTCAGGTGGACGCCTTCGCTTTCCAACTGGATGGACGCGTAGAGTAGCCAATCCTCATCTCGCAAGTCCACCCCGTCCGCGTGACGTTTCTTCCAGTCGCGCAACGAGATGGATTGTGAGGACTGATGAAGCGCCGTGATCAGCTCGCTCAGCATCGCGTCGTGGGGCTCGAGGGGATCGGGAGCGGCCACTTCCTCTTCGTCGATGATCGCGAGCGCTGGCTCTGCTTCCTGAACCGGGACTGGAACCGCACGCGGAGGCAGGCGCCGGAGCGCATCCATCAGCGCGGCCCGGTCGCGGTCGCTGCACGTCCTGACGTCCAGGTTATGCACCAGCGGGATCGGCTCGGCCACGAAGATTTCTGGGGGTGCGCTGTCCGACGAGACCTCGAACCCGGAGGCGGTCTTGTTCTGGCGCAGATAGTGCGCAACGCGACTGAGCTTACGCACCCGCTCCGACTGCAATTTGGCACGAAAAAGCGAGCGGTTGATCGCCGCCTGTACGTCCTTGATCTGCAAGGTCCATGTGAGGATGCGGCTCGTCAGACGCTTGCGCACAATCGATCGGACGTCCATCATGCCGATGTTCAGCGCTTGGGTTTCCACCTCGCCGAACAGGGTGCTCACTTGCTCCATCTCGTTCAGTGACTCGGACACCTCATTCACGTAGAACTTGTTCTGGCGAAGCTTCGCTTGAAAGTTCGAGACGTCGCCGTACTGCGTCGAGATGAGCGCATGAAGCAAAGACAAATTTCGCTCGATGGAGTAGGAGATGTCGATGACCGTGTCGACCAGTTGGGCAACCAGCGACTCCCGGTCGCTGGCGTCGCCGTTATCGTATCGAACGCGAATCTCACGCCAGACCGACCGCGCTTGCTGGATCCCACCGGACAGGCGGGTCAGCGTCTGGTACGCGCGATAGCTGACGAGGTAGTCGGCGATGAAATCGCGGAGTCGCGGGTTCAGACGGTAGATGCCTTCGTCCTGTGGCTTCAGCGCCTTCAGGTTCGAGAGCGTGTCAATCCGGGTATTGCGAGTACGGTCCCCCAACTCCACTGCGGCTTCGAAAGCTTCTGAGATCAGGTCGTCATTCTGACTCAGCGCCCGGAGGAGTTTGCCAATCTGATCGGAGGACTCACGCATCGCTCATCCCGTCCAGTGTCTGCTGCTCCTCGATCACCTCGTCCTCGATTCGGTCGGCCTGGATGGCTTCGTTCTCCGAGATGAATTCGATGACGGAATAGAGGTGCTCGATCTTGCCGGTAATCTTGTAGATGTCGGCCTGGGGGTTGAAGAGGGTGACGTAACCCTCGTCGCGCAACTGCTCCAGGACTTTGCGGAAATTCTCCCGTATCGACTGGCGCGGGTTGAAGCCCTTGATCACATGGCTGAGCCCATTGAGCTGACTCTCCAGCGACGCACTGTCGATGATCAGCTCTTCCATCCGCGCCAGTCGAATGACATCGCCCGGGCTGAGGGCGATCTCCGTGGAGTTTGTTTGCCGAATGAGGTCAAGCAGCATCACCGCAGGTCCATAGACATCCCGGAAGCGGCGCAGGTCTTCCTTCAGACGGGTAACTGACAGGGTCGTGACGTCCTTCGGCGCCGTGTAGTACGCGCCGTCCTCCGGATTCGTGCGCGCGAGGCGGAAGTCCAAGTGGCCCAGAACGTCTTCGACCTCTGCGAGCGCTTCCGGGTCCGAAAGGTAGTTGTACTCGGTCGGGTACGCCACCGAACAGATGAAGCGGCCGGAAAGCAGGGTCTTGAGGACGGCGGCGATCATTGAGCGTCTCCAGCGGCGATGGTCATGATTTCGCCCGTACTCACGAGGTCGTGCTTAGGTACGGCGAATGTACGGATCACGCCCATATCCTCCAGACGATATCGCTGCGCGAACTTGCGATAGTGGCGAGGGTTCAGATCCGGCGAAGCCGTGATCACGTCGATCCGATTGTCGCGCAGCATATCCATCAGGGCGATGAAGTTCGGTCCGTCAAACTTTCCGACCTCGTCGGTGACCCATGTAATGTAGATCGCGTCCTTGCCGCGGATCATGTTCAGCATCCCGAGCAAGAGCGTGATTAGGATGATCGAGGTCAGGCCGTTTGACGATACGTTTTCCAACTCGCTTTCGCGGTGGAACGTCTTCTCGACGTCGTTCTCCATCACCTTGCCGCGAATCCGAATGTGCTGCGAGAGGTCGACCTCAAGCCGGCCACCGCTAGCAATCGTATTGGCAAACTCATGGAGTACGACTTCGGCGGCTTCGTCGGGAACTTGCCGGCGCTGGCCTGCGCGTCCCAGGGTAAGGTGTGAATCGTTCGCGAATTTGCTGACCTGCTTCAGACGTTCCATAAAGCCCAGGTCAGAGAAATCCGTGACCATCTCGATCTCCAGCCCTCGAATGCGCTCGAACTGTTGGACCGACTGAAGGCCCTTGCCGAGTTCCTTGTTGAAGCGCTTGATGTCCGACTCGAAGCTCTGAATTGCGCTATGGAAGCGTTCGATGGTGTCCAGTATCACGCGCAGCGTATTGTTCAGGTTCGCAACGATCTCGTTCGGGATATTGCGATGGCACCGTACGAGGGCGCGTGCTTTCTCGATACGGTCGTTCGATACCTCCGCCACGCAGCGCTCGACAAACTCCCTGACGTTGTTATCGCCGGCCGTCAGGCGGTTGTAGATCGTGTTGTGAAGCTCGCTGATCCGGCGTGTCGTCAACGCCAACTTGCTTTGCGCGGCGCTGACGTTGATCGCCAATTGCGCGGCGGTCATGCTGGGATCGATGGATACGTCTGCGTGCTTGGGCGGCGGCAACTCACCCTCAAGCATCTGCAATTTCTGGACCTGGCCGGTCAGGTCAGTGATCGACTCGTCGAAGGCCTTCTGCTGCCCGCGATAGGCTTCGTTTGCGCGCTTGACGGCACCCTCATGTTCCTTGATAGCGTCTTCGGCCTTCGATAGTGCCGTATCGGCGCCGCGCGCCGCCTCCTCAAGTCGGATCAGTTCCGTCGGCCCGTTGTTGTTGAGCCAGGTGCGCCACTGTTCGATCAGCACAGCCTTGTTTTCCAAGATGCGCAGGGTTGCATCGATTTCCTTGCGGCGAGCGTCCCATTGGTCGAACTTCTCTGGATCGAGATTCTGGGCGCGCAGCCGCTCATTGCGTCGGGCGGTCAGCGCGGCTACCTGGCTGACGGCTTGCTGTCTGATCGCGTGGCGGCGCGTCTCGAAATCGGAGGCTTCCTTCTTTGCAGCAACGTTAGCGTCCCAAATCAGGGAACGGAAGCGGCCTTCAATGCCTTCGATTTCTTGTTTGGCGGAGGCGGCATACTGCTCCTGCGCTTGCTTTAGCGCCTTCATCTCCTTGCTGAGGCGACTGATGGTGTCGGCAAGCCGTTCGCGTTCTGCCTTCTTCGCTTGATCGAGAGCCTCCCGTGCCTTCGCAAGACTGAGTTCCTTCGTGGCTTGGTTCTTCTCGAGAACTGACACCTGACTTTGGGCCAGAAGCAACGCTTCATGCGCGCTCGTCACCTTGGCCGAGGCAACTTCGCGCTTGGCCTTGGTCTCGGCCTGGAGGGTGTTCGCGGCGGTAAGGCGTTGGCGGGCCTGTTGGATCTGCGTTCGAATCTCTTCCTCGTCCGCCCACGCGGGCATCGCCAGATTCTCGACATCAATGGCCCACCCGAACAAGGTTGTCGGGTCCGAACCGCCGCCAAACGTCGGATTCAGGTCCGTACGCGTCAGATGATTGGGATCAACGACCTTTGCGAAGTGTTCCCAGTTCTCTGGTGGTTCACGCCGGATGGCTGCCAGGAGCGTCCCATCTTCCGGCTTGAGGCTGCGTTCCAGGTGGCCAATTTCGGACTCGATGCCCCCAAGCTGTTCGTAAACGAACGCCACTTCCTGATCGAGAAGGGTAAAACGCTCGCGGGCGGCCGCGCTATCCTGATTGCGTGTCACCACGGCGTCACGGGCGCCAACCAGAGAATCCTTGATCTCGTCGATCTGATCGCGGAGGTCGATAACTAGCGCTCGAGCGTCGTCAGGTCCCTCGACACGCTCGGATTCGATATTGGCGCGCTCAAACGCCAGCCTCGTCTCGACCAGCTTTTCTCGGTTGGCGGCAGTCCGTTCCGCATGACGCTCGCGGGCGGCCTCAAGCGATGCGCTCTTCTGGTCGTTCAGGCTCTCCAGTTGCGCCGCGCGACGCTCGCGGTTTTCGTCAGCTTCGCCGTTGAGCGTATCGAGGTCGGCTTCGCGAGTCGCTTCGATCTCCTCGCGCGCAGCCCGGATCTCGTCCTCAATCAGGTCGGCCTCGGCGGAATACACCTGGCGTTGCTGCAGGATACCGGCCCGTTCGGCTTGCAACGCTTGTACGCTTTCCTGTTTCTTGGCCCAGCCGGCGACGTCTTCTTTGTCGAAGCGTGCCTTGAGCGCGGCTTGATCGCTGTGTGCGAGCCCGGCGGTCCGGCGATTGGACTGCGCTTGTTCGAACGCGGCGGTCAAGGTTGTCTGGATATTCTGCTCGGATTCGTGCTGGCGTTGCCGTTGTGTTGCTGCGGTTTCCTGACGACTAGTGACGTCGGCGAGCGCCTTCTGCTTGTTCTCCAGCAGTGCGCTCACCTCGGCAGAGAGCAGGCGAATGTCGTCTTCCTCGCGATAGCACTGGTCGATCGTGGATTCAAGGTCTTCCACGATCGGAGTTACCTTGTTGGCGTCCTCGCAAGCGCGGCGATTCTTGATCCAATCGATGATCTCGGTCTTGGTCTGCTTGAGGAGGAGCTTGTTCCTTTCCGAGTCCGAGCTGGCGCTCGTTTCCTCGTTGACCATGCCGACGGCGACCTGGATGAGGTCGGCGAAGCTCACGTGTTCCTTGACGACCGAGCCTACCAGGCGGTCAAGGTTCGGCATGGCACGCGGGGCGAACGAGTATTCGCGGGCGATCTGGCGCAGCTTGTGCGCCTGTTTCGTGTTCGCGTGGAGATTCAGGATGATGGATCGATACTCGGAAGCGTCGAGCTTCATCGAGAAGGCGACGCCGATATTGGTGGCCGCGGTCTTGGATCCTTCGTCGTCCAGAAACGTCCCGTTCTCGTCGACGAAAATTTCGCGCCGAAAGCCGGATTCGAAAAGCCGATACTCGAGGGCGTCAGGATTGTCCCGGCGGGCACGCAGAACGGCCAGGCGCAAATCGTGCGCTTCGGTCGGGCCGCGCTGGTACTCGAAAACGATCGCGCTTTCCGGCGTGGGCAGCGTGAATCGTGGCATCGATTTCTGGCCATGTCCGATCTGAATGATCTGACTCGGGAGGTGCCCATAAAAGAGGGGGGTGAGACGCAGCGTTGTGGTCTTGCCAACGCCATTGGGCCCAACCACGGCGGCGCCGTCGCGCGGGTCGATTTCGGTGATTCGACGCGAAGGACGCTGCTTGTTCGTCCCCACGTTGACGAGGAACATTTTCCGGATTCGATGCACGGGCTTCCTTCGTTATTAGTTTGGCGCGTTGCCCAGGATCACAGCGGTGGAACGAGATCGTGAATAGGCCACCCTGGTAGTTTGCCAGATTACCGACCTCATGCGAATCTTGGCTCTATTTCGATCGGATTCGGATGTATTACATCCATTCCCCCATTGAATAGTGGTTTATGATGATCGTGTTTAACAGTTTTGCGTCTAAGCTTGATTAGCCTTAAACTATCTCCTGTCATCCCTCTACTGGAAAGGAAACTCACATGGCATCCTATAAGGAACTCATGTCCCAGAAGCAGGCCCTCGAAGCCCAACTGGAAGAGGTACGCGCGAATGAAGTAGCGGGCGTCATCGAGAAGATTCGGAGCCTCATGGCGGACTATGGCTTGACGGTCGAAGACATTGCCAAGCGCCGTCGCGGCCGTCCAGCAGGTAGCACCGCGAGCAAGCCGAAGGCGGAACTGCCCCCTAAGTATCACGACCCCAAGACCGGGAAGACCTGGTCCGGCCGTGGTCGCCAGCCGGCTTGGCTCGGTAAGAACCCCAAGCGATTCCTGATTGCAGAAGAAGCCTAGTTTTCGGCTTCTGGCCCCCAATAGTATTCGCCCCTGCTCGCAATGCAGGGGCTTTGTTTTTTGAGAGCAGCCCCATGTTCCTTGAAGCGATTCACGCCGAGATCATGCTTGCCCGGCCATACCTGATTCCTCGCGAACGCACGGACAAAGGGATAAGGAATGGGTACTCTTATTGGCTGCAGGTTCCGCCCAGCAAAGAACTGAGAGTCATCCGTCTTTCGGAGGAGGGTGGTACCTATGAGCTCGTGCGTTCGGCCAGCGAGCGCAAGGCACGAGAAAAAGTACGGCAACGTTTCACCGGTTCAGTAGCCGATCTCCTGGTCATCATCGACGAGCAGGTGGAAATCATCCGGAAAGACGAACGCTAGACACTTTCCCCGCCTGATCCAAAACGGTCAGGGACTGGATGCAATGATTCGCATCAAGCCGCCGGCTGTCGAACCCATGGACATGTGTGCCAGTACTGCGGGGATACTGAGGCGTTGGGTAGCAAGTCTTTGGCTCAATCTCAACGCGCAGTCGGCGATTACCGACATGGCCAAGAAGGCAGTCTTTTCCACCGACTCGTCACTGTAGCGGTATGGCTTTGACTTTGCCCGATGCAATCGGATCAGCGGCATTCGTCGCCAAGGACTCTTCGCGACAAACAGAGCAAAACGTGAAGGGCGCTCAATATCGAGCGGCGTTACGCAATACGGCGCACGGCTTCAAGCATGGAATACCCTTGACTCGTCAAGCGAGGGTGGGCATTTGGGCTGCCGTGGCCATGCTCCATCGTCACCAGTTTGTGGACCAGCAAGCCGTCTAACTGTTCCGGTTCGAGATCGTCGATGTCTTGCGCATCGCCAAGCAGTAGCAGCGCGGCAATTTCATGCGGACTGAGCATGTCAGGCTCCTTTGTCGGGGGAACGGAAAAGGAACTACGACTGCTGGTCCGTGGACGGAGTTCCACGGAGGATCACAGGAACAACACTGAGTGAACTCGGTGCGAGGACGCGCTGAGTATGCGCACACCGAGCATTGACACTAAACGCTCTTGTCCCCGGAATCAAGCGCTGCGTGTGTTGCAATGCAGCGGAGCGAAGCTAAAACACATCGGATCGTTGGTTGATATTTCACCCGTTTGGCAACCCCATGGTGAGCCCACGGATCACTGCGGATCGCGACAAGGTTATACTCCGCGCTCCAACGAATAACGGATAATCAACATGGTCGCAGCAACCAAAGCAACGACGCCGACGAGCGCGGTTACCAAAAGGAAGCCAGTCGCAAAGAAGTCGACGGCACCGACGAAGAAGGCGAGCGTGCTCGCACGTGAAGCCCAGGCAGCGAAGAAGCGCTTGCTGATACTGCGCGCCGACACGAAGAAGGCCATTGAAGCCGCAAAGCGTGAGGTCGTGAAAGCAACTGAAGCCGCAAAGTCCGCAGCGCGTTTTGAGAAGCAAGCCGCAAAGGACAAGCTCGCGGCGAAAAAAGCGAAGGCTGTAGGCGTCAAGAAGGCTTCCGGCAAAGCTGCCGCCACGAAGGTCGCCTCGAAAAAGGCTGCTGGTAGCAAAGCCGCCGCGACTGTTGTGCCGAAGAAGGCTGCGGTGAAGTCCGCAACGAAGAAGCGAGCCCCGGCGAAAAAGGTGGCACAGACCGTCGTGACACCCGAAGCTTCGGCGTGATCTTTCGCCTCAACTGAGTTGGCCTTCGGCAACCGGTCGATTGAGGCAGGATGGGCGCTCACCGGCGCCCCGTTTTGATCGCCCCGGCCAGGCCCGCACAGAGCGCGCCGTGGCAAGCAGCAACGTGCCGCGCCATGAGGTCAACTCCGCATGCTGAGCGCTAGACCCATGCCCATGACATCGGTCTGCGACTGTGCGTACCCATTTCTGCGAACAGTGAAGAGGGGCGTCTCCTGATGTGGGCCTTCGTGCCGCTGCGCGACGCGTGGAGCAGGCCATGCATCAGTTCAGAGATTCTCTATTCCTTTTTGCGTTGCGAGGTTTGGCAAGCGACCCAAGCACTGTCTCGTTGAGCAAGAATGACCGACCGGTCGGTTGGCGCGCCAACATGATTACTGGTGGCGGGAGCAACATCAGCGTAATCATGTGACAACACGTGTTGGCTGCGCAGGCGCTTGAAATTGCCGATCACCGCCGCCCCCAGGACACGGATGTCAACGCCGCGCGCGCTCTCTTCCGCGAGGTGGAGAGCATTTTTTTGTGCCCTGCGAGTGCGTGCAAACGCGAAAAGCCCGAGACGTTACCGCGTACGGATGTAGGCCTCGAAGAGGCCCGCGTGCAGGCCGCGTAAGTCCTTTCGCCGTTCCAGCAAGTCATGCTGGCGACCCTGGCGCTCAAGGGTCAACAGATCCAGCATGATCCGCAATCCCTTTTCGGGTGATGTGCCCGTCGAGGGTTCGGACGCGCGTAAGAGGGCAGCAAGTCCGGGTTTTTCCGCCAAGGACCAGGCGGGAAACCAGCAAAGATCCTCGGTCGTGCCGTCCCCGTCGAAATTCGCATCGAACCGCCGGCGCAGCGCCAGCAATGACGAATCCCCGAGCGTTTGTATGAGCGCGCCGAGCTTCTTCGGGGATAGCCAGGCAAGCTCGGCCAAGAGTGGCCATGCCGGGTCTAGCCCCTGGAGCCGGTAGACCGTCTCGGCCATCCAGGCGAGGGGAGTTGGAATTCGTCGCCATGACCCGATTCGCTTGATGCTGTCGCATGCCGCCGTCCATTCCGCAGCGCGCATCCATAGGGGTGCCGAATGCCATTCGGGCATCTCTCGGTGAAACGGCAATTGAGAGGCGGCCCGGGCGACAGCACGCCACAGCGGTAGGCACCAAGCCATGCCCGCTACGTCGCCGAATGCTCGGCGCGCTGCCGGCATGCTCGGCAAACCCCACGCTTCGCAGGTGTCGCGCAGCGCCGTGTGAGTCGCGAAGTGTTCGTGGACAGGAGCCTCCAACACACAGACAAGTGTCTCCAGGGTCGGCACCAGCGCGTCGTCGGGATATTCCGCGACCAGGCGCTGCAATGCTTCACGCCCGGCGGCGGCATTGCGTTGCTCCAGCGCTGTGAGCACGTCGTTGCGAAGCATGACATCGCGGCCATCTTCAAAAAGATCGAGCTGATTCGTCACGGCGTTCCCGTTGGTAGTCAGATTGCGCCCCTGCAGGACCGGCCCGACATCGCCCGGCACAACAAGTCTTCAGGATGGTAGCGGCTGCCACGACAACGGGCAATCCGCAACCGGCCAACCAGATCTCTGCGAGATAAGCGCTACCCGAGAGCGGCCAGGCAAATCAAGGCACGACGCGCGGCGCTGATTCTGTTTTGGACTTCAGGAGGGCTGCATGGCAGTACGTTACTCCGTCCATACAGCATCGACATCCCTCGTGAGATGTCCAGCGAGGATATAGTCCCCGAGCTTCTCCGCTTTTCGCTCCAGGCGCTCCAAGTCAGCCGTTGATAGCATGCTGAGCTCAAACTGGCAGTAAAGATTGCGCTGACGGAACGTGAGCTTTGGACGACTCAGTCCGGCAACGAGTGCAGTGGGCGAGCTGACGGCAATACTTTCATGGCCGCGATACTGGACACGTATGCCAAGCTTTTCGCCCAGCCTGCCCAGCTCAATCGCATCCTTCCATCCTGATTCGTAGTCCAAATCCACGACCGTGACGCTCTCTGTTTCCAGGAGCTTTAGTGCTTCGCCTTTGGTCCCAGCCAGAGCTGTCGCCATTGCCGCCTCCCCTGCTCGTAGGACCTGTGGCGATTCGCGCGCTTCTACGGCCCAGGTTCATATTGCATAGCAACATTGTAAGCGGGGAACGGTCTACTTCGTTAGGTCTTGTCGTCCCGCGTACCGCTTTGACTTAAGAACCCGTACTGGTGGATGAAGTAACCTTGCGCGGGCGCAGTCGCGGTTACGCATTCGACAGACTGGTGATCAGGTGGATTGGTGATCATTCAGAGATAATCGTGTGACAGCGGACTGCCACTTTGCAAACGGAGCGCGCCCGATAGGTCATGCACAGTTGCACGCGGTCATACGGGGCGCGTTTACCCAGACCGTGGCCGAGACGCATGGCGGGCCTACACCCGCCGTCTCGATTTCATCGAACCAAGTCACCTATCCGAGACCGATGTCTGAAGGCCACGTATTCATTTGCGGCGACCCCCATGGCGAGTTCGGCCCGCTGATTGAAAGCGTCCACCGTCACCGCCCCGAGGCAGTGGTGCTCGCTGGCGACATCCAGGCCTGGCGCCCACTGGATGAAGAGCTCGCCAGCATCCTTGCCCTGACGCAAGTTTGGTGGATTCCAGGCAATCACGACACCGACAGCGATGCCGACTACGACAACCTGTTCGGCGCGGGCCTGGCCGACCGGAACCTGGATGGGCGGGTGGTCACGATTGCAGGCCTTCGGATTGCCGGGTTGGGAGGGATTTTTCGCGGCCAGGTCTGGATGCCGCCCGAACCATCGCGCGTAGAGAGCGCCACTGACTATCTGGCCAAATGTGGGAAGGGGAATTACTGGCGGGGTGGTCTGCCGCGGCGCCATCGCAGCACGATCTTCCCGCAGACCTACAACGCGCTACTGAGTCAGCATGCGGATGTCCTGGTCAGCCACGAGGCTCCGGCTTGTCACCCGCACGGGTTCGAGGCGATTGACACGCTCATCGAAGCGATGGGCGTGCAACGCGCTTTCCACGGCCATCACCACGAATCCACGGCTTATCCGACCACAGGACCGTGCCGCATCTTCGGTCTTGGTGCGTGCGCGGTAGCCACGATCGAGGGAGAGTTCTTGCCAGCGTCCTGACTTGTCCGGATCAAGACGAAGGAGGCTAGACCGGGGGTAACAATTCACTGGCAATTCTATTGAGCGCCAGCGGGCAGGGCAAACGACTGGCGACCTTTCGGATTGTGCAACCAGGTCAGACCGCCCGCAGGTCGACATGACACCGCCAGGTCCGGTGCTCGACCGCGCAGCGGCGGCTGCCGTCGGCAAGTTGGACGCGCCGCTTGCCAAATAGTGAGCGCGACCAAAAAAAACAGCCCTCGCTCCGATGGAGGAGAGCCGCAGAACGTCCAAGAAGAAATCGGGTAACGCCTTGCGGCGCCACCAGCGTTGAGTATCCGCCAGGTTGCCATTGACGGCAACCCAGCCTGCGCCGCGCAGTCCAGCTGTTCGCGAAAAAAGAACCCGCGCTCATCAGGGGACGGGCGCGGGTGGTAGCAGGACCTACCGGAGCAGGATACGGCGATATAAACATCGCGCAACACAGGATTAGGAGCCATTTTTCCCGGCAGTTCTTTTGCCAGCGAAAAAATTGTCACGCAGCCGAGCAGACAATTGATCGATCGGTGGAGCATCCTCGACCTTGCAGGGCCGCCACAATTCGAATCTGTTGGAGCGCTCGGCGTTGCGCCTTGAGTCGGATGCAATGCTCGCCGGAGAACTCACAAGCGCTGCGGACGATAAACGCGGGAGTAGGGCGTTGAAATCGGGACGCAAGAGGCGAACTAATCACGCACGCCCGCGGAGTTGAACCCGCGATCGGCTAAGTGGTGCAATCGGTACATTTCGTGCTTCCGCCGTGATGGATCGGTAGTGGTATCTTTTTGTGCCAGTCCGCCGTCTCGATTGCCGAAGCACAGTCCCGGCCCGCAGACCATGAGCGAGGTGAATCGGAATAGCCGGTGATGATCGATTACTACAACACTCTCGGCGTTTCGCCTCGCGCGACCGAGGCGGAGATCCGAGCGGCCTACAGGCGGCTCGCGATGAAATTTCATCCCGACCGACAGCACGGCAAGTCTGCCCTGGAAAAGAAGCAGGCCGAGGAGAAATTCAAGGAAATCGAGAGGGCTAACCGCATCCTTGGCGACGCTCAGAAGCGCGCGGAGTACGACCTGGGCAATAGCGCGACCCGTAGCGGGAATCCCTGGTGGGCCGGGCCGGACGAAGACGACGCTAATTCCGAAGACCTCTTTCGCCAGCAGTTTCACCAGAGCCAGCGGAGACGCCGTCAATCCAGACCACCACCTGTACGAGGCGAGGACCTCCGCTGCAAGGCGTCAATCGACGCTGACACGGCGGTCCGCGGTGGCAAGGCAACCGTCGAGGTCAAAGTTGAAGACACATGCCCGTATTGCATGGGCTCAGGGGAAGCGAGCTCTCCCGTAGCGTGTGAAAAATGCGACGGCCACGGGTGGTATCCGTCTGCGGATGGCTGGGAGAAGCGCACTTGTAGCAGATGCAAGGGATCGGGAGTCGATTGGCGATGCAGAGAGTGCAAAGGGAAGGGTGCATTCAAACAGACCAAGCGCTTCAACATCCAAGTGCCGGCGAATACCCCGGCAGGTCGTGTTCTCCGTGCAGTAGGTGGCGGCATGCCAGGTGAGTTCGGTGGCGCGGCCGGGGATCTACTCTGCGAAATCCGGGTGGTGAAGTCCGGGTCTACCTATCTGAAGGGTCTCGACGTCCATTGCGAGATCCAGATCGATTGCATCACGGCGTGGCTCGGAGGCAAGACCACCATCGAGATCGTGGGGCGAACCTTCGAGGTAGAAGTCCCACCGAATACGGGCAGCGGCAAGTCGTTGCGCTTTGCCGGCAAGGGCCTGCGTGACGCCAAGAGTGACCGGACGGGAGACGCCATCGCGAAGGTGGTCTTGACCCTGCCGAAGGGGCCGTTCGCGGACGAGCAACTCGATCACCTGCGCCGGTTCGCCGGGCGCGAACCGGTCATCAAACCGCGGCCGGCCGCGCCGGCGAAGAAGGCGGCAACGCAAGAGCGTCCGGCGAGGCCCGCTCCCTCACCGGAACGGACCCGCGAAGCGGCTCACGACTTTGCGAGTGCAAAGAAGGCCCCAGAGCCAGCGACCTCCTCGTCTGGGCGTCGCAAGTTCCAATGCGGCGGCTTCGAAGTCCGCCATCTCGAGCGCCTTGAGTTGGACCAGCAGGGCGTCGCACGTCAGCGCTTTGCGGAATGGGAGGCCGCCGTGCGCGCTGAGGCGTCCGGGGAGACCCGCCCAGGCCGCGCCGCGGCCAAGCGGCTGGAACTGACGCGAACCGAAGCCGAGATTTCCGCCTACGCGCCTGGCAATGCCCCACAGATTCTGGTTCAGTTGTTGGAGGCGTTTCGCCGCGCGGGCTTCGCGGAGACGATCTCGGTGATTGGGAACTACGCGATGCTTGCCTATGCGTCCGCCGCGGGCTGCCGCATCGAAGATGCCGTCAGACTCGGGCTCTACAACAAGCGCGTGCAGTTCGTCACGGCGAAGCCCATCGCAGAGTCAGTCATCCTGCCCGCACTCCAGGCAGTGGATCCGACCTTCATCCTCGCCCCCAGGATGGGTGCCTGCGTGCGCGGGCGAAGCGAAGTCGGCTTCGTGGTCGACATCATTGGCGCCGTGCAAGCGAGCACAGCGGAAGCGACGCTGTCGACCACGATTGCGGATGACAGTGGGGCGGCCATGTCATATGGGATGACCAAGCTCCTGCGTGGCGGTCGGGTCAGCACAATCGTCTTTACCAATACGGGCGTCATGGAGCGCCTGACCGCGATCTCCCCGGAGTCC
Organism: Cupriavidus sp. MEYA8; assembly: GCF_059278825.1. NCBI lineage: Bacteria > Pseudomonadati > Pseudomonadota > Betaproteobacteria > Burkholderiales > Burkholderiaceae > Cupriavidus > Cupriavidus sp. MEYA8. The sequence continues at coordinate 273,866 of NZ_JCAEMD010000003.1, read as the reverse complement.
TTCTACGCATTCAAGGGTTGGATTGCCAACCAGCCAGGGGTGCCAGAGGAAAAGCGGAAGTTCTGCCAGAACTTGATGATTCTGGCGGCCAAGCTCGGCGACGGACTCGTGCTTAGCCCCTGAGTTCGGCAGTCACATACAACGCGTGGCAACAATCTCAAAAAGGCAGTCGACGAGCTGCCGCGACGACCAGCGTCGAAGCCGGCGCGCCGTGTTTGCGCGTCCTGGACGCGACGTCAGGCAGCGTTAGTGCTTGGAGGTTTCAGGCGGTCTGTCACGCAAAGGCTGGTGGGTTCGCCAAGGGCGAAGCCGAAGGCGCGTCGCGGCAGGGCGGCGCACCCATTTTTTGGTCAGTCCTCGCCTGGCTCAACCGGGCGACGGCCATTGCTGCGCGGCATGGAGTACCCGCAGGATCCGGATGGAGGTGGCATCCACGGCGTACACGACCAGGTAGTTGGCCGCCACGACCATCTCGCGCGTGCCCGCGACGCGGCCGGCTCGGTAGAGCTCGGGGTGTTCTGGCAGCCGTGCCGCTTTCGCTTCGAGGTCGTCCTTCAGGCTCTGGGCCGCATCCGGATTATCATCCGAGATGTAGTCAACGATGGCGAGAAGATCGGCCCTGGCCCACCGCGTCCATTCAACCGCGCGCACGGCGTTTCCGGTCGATCAGCGCCTGAACGTCGTCCATGACCTGGTCATGCGGGAGCGGCGGGGCCGGGTCGGTCAGCGCTTGCTGGACCTTGGCGCGGAACCAAGCATCATAGGTCTCGGGATCCGTCGTCAGACCTGGCGGCAGCCCGCCCTCCTTGGCGATCCGTGTCAACAGGATGCGAACTGCGTCGGACACGGTTAGCCCGACGCTGGCGAGGTTTTGCGTGGCCCGGGCTTTAAGGTCGTCGTCCACGCGGATGTGCAGCATTGAGGTATGCGCCATGGAAATCTCCTATGCTTTGGCCTACATTATGCATCTCAATTGAGATACAACCAAGGTGGTAAGCGCAGGACCGTGGTATCCGCATGCGCCACTCCACGTTCAGCGAGTCGTTGTCCGGGTCGCCAACGGGAAGTCGACGTACAATGCCTTAATGTGACTTATATTTAACATAATGATTGTTATGCGCAAAGTGTATGTAGCGGCAAAGTTGTAATGTCCGGTTCTAGCAAAGTTGAAATGTCCGCCTGAGGCGCCTGTCCATGGTATTCAGCCTGCCCGGTTGAATGCAATGGAGGATGTCCGGGGATGGCGGGAACCGAGGTCATTACAGTAAGCATGCGTGAGTTAGACAGGCTCAAGATCGTCCAGGCGGTCGTGGATGGTCAGTTACGGCCCGGGGTGGCTGCCGAACGGTTGGAGATCACGGATCGGCAATTCCGGCGGCTGCTGGAGCGCTATAGGCAAGAAGGCGCATCCGGGCTGGTTTCTCGCCGGCGCGGTCGACCCAGCAACAATCGCATGCCAGCGGACCGCGAATCCGTGGCCCTCGGCCTGATTCGGGAACACTACGCCGACTTCGGCCCGACCCTGGCGGCCGAGAAGCTGCGAGAGCGTCATGGGCTAACGTTGTCCAAAGAAACGATCCGCCGACTGATGACGGTGGCCGGCCTGTGGGTGCCGCGCAAACAGCGGCCGCCGAAGGTCTACCAGCCTCGTAACCGGCGCGCCTGCTATGGCGAACTGATCCAGATCGACGGCAGCGATCACCGCTGGTTTGAGGAGCGCGCCCCAGCCTGCACCCTGCTGGTGTACGTCGACGACGCCACCAGCCAGATCATGGAACTACGCTTCACTCATTCGGAATCCACGTTCACATACTTTGCGGCGACGCGGGCCTATCTGGAGCGCCACGGCAAGCCGGTGGCGTTCTACAGCGACAAGGCCAGCGTTTTTCGGGTCAACAAGAAAGGAGCAACCAGTGGCGACGGCCACACCCAGTTTGCGCGGGCCTTGTTCGAGCTGAACATCGAAGGTATCTGCGCCAACAGCAGCCAGGCCAAAGGCCGTGTCGAGCGGACTCACCTGACCTTGCAGGACCGACTGGTCAAGGAGTTGCGCCTGCGTGGGATCAACACGATGGAGGCAGCCAATGCCTTCATGGCGGAATTCATCGCCGACTATAACGCGCGCTTTGCCAAGGTGCCGCGCAATGACCACAACGCCCATCGGCCGCTGCGACCAGACGAGAACCTGGATCTCATCTTCGCGTGGCGCGAGCCGCGCTGTGTGTCCAAGAGCCTGACGATTCAGTACGACAAGATGCTCTACCTGCTGGCGGATACGCCAGAGCATCGGAAACTGGCCGGTCGCTATATCGATGTCTATCACTATCCGGACGGCAGAATCGAGCCACGCGCAAATGGCGCCGCCCTGCCCTACACGATTTACGATCGGCTCTCGGAAGTGGATCAAGGCGCGATCGTTGATAACAAGCGCCTGGGGCACGTATTGCAATTAGCGCAATACGTTCAGGAGAAGCGCGACAACACGCGGTCACTCTCTGTGCCTGGCACGGAGGGGGCTCCCCGCAAGCGTGGACGACCGCCCGGCAAGAAGTCGCAGCGCTCGCTGGGCCAGAACGATATGTTGGAAGCGCTGCAACAGTTGCAGCAGCAGCCGTGGCCGCTTAATGGAACTGAGAATTGATTTCAGCTTGACACCTGGAAATTCAAATCCGCCCTGCTGGCATGACGGCCTCACCCTGATCACAACTCTGCCGCTTCAGGCCAGTACCACCGCCCGACGGGACCCCCAAAAGACAGAACAAACAAGATGAAATGACACCGAACAACCGGACATTTCAACTTTGCTGGCGACCGGATATTTCAACTTTGCCTGGACAGTGTAATATTAGGCACATTACGTGCTGCTGAGGTTCACCCCCATCTGGATCACCGCCATCAGCCGCCCGTCCCGGGTCGTACCAACGTGGCGGCTTCTCGCGTGCGCGCCATGATCCGCGACAGTTACGCCTACTTCGGCCTGCCCTTGGCTCTCGCAGGCATGTGTGCACTGCATCATGATCGACCCCGCCCGGGCGCACCAGCCGCGCAATCGCCGATCGTTGGCGTGCTCGAATTGGTGCACAGGATTTGATCTCGAGCAGCGCAAGAGGTTTTTTGACAAGATGCATTTCAGCGCACACTTCAACGATCGCCGACCTTGAGAGCCAATTTCAAATTTACTCGCTATAGTGGTAAGACGAAGCTAACTGCATAGCAAGTAATTTACTTTTACAAGCAATGCAGGTAAAATTAATTTACGCGTATAACAGGTATCAGGTATGAGGCAAGTGCTCTCAACGCCATCTCAGTTAGGCGAAATATTGCGGTCGGCTCGCCGAGCCAAACGGCTCACGCAGGGCCAAGCCGCTACCAGGCTGGGACTAAGCCAAAGCCGACTGTCTGCCTTGGAGATTGAACCCAAAGCCATCTCAGCGGAACAGTTACTGGCGTTGGTCAGCCTTTATGGTTTAGAGCTCGTTCTCCAGTCGAAGAACCACGCCCCTACATCGCAAGAAACGGACTGGTAATCAATGGGAAGAAAGTCACACACCCGGGCGTTGTCAGTCTGGGCCAATGGCCAACGTGTTGGCACCTGGCGCATCCCGCCGCATAAGCCTATGGAGCTCCAGTATGACAAAGACTGGATGGCTTCTGCCGCAGGACGCCCCTTGTCCCTTTCACTGCCATTCGGCATCGACACCTCTCCTTTGAAGGGCGAGCGGGTCCGCAACTACTTCGACAACCTCCTGCCGGATAACGACAACATCCGCCGGCGACTCGCTACCAAATATCAGACTGCTTCCACCGACCCCTTCGACCTGTTGGAAGCAATAGGACGAGACTGCGTTGGCGCCGTCCAGCTTCTCAAGGAAGACGATGCCCCCCAAAACGTCGACAGTATTGAAGGCACCCCGCTATCTGACGCCGACATTGAGAAGCTCCTCGAAAACACGGTTACCACAACGGGGCCTGGAACAATAATGGAAGATGAAGATTTCCGCATCTCCATTGCTGGCGCCCAAGAAAAGACCGCCCTGCTCCGTCACGAAGGGAAATGGCTGCTTCCGCACGGGGCAACGCCGACCACACATATCTTGAAGCTACCGCTCGGGTTGGTTGGCAACCGGAAAGCTGACTTGTCGACCTCGGTAGAGAACGAATGGCTATGCATGCAGCTCTTCAAGGAGTTCGGACTGCCGGTGGCCGAGTGTGAGATATTGACCTTCGGCAAGCAGAAGGTGCTCGTCGTCACGCGATTCGACCGACAACTTCATCCCAGCGGCAAATGGATAATGCGTTTGCCGCAAGAGGATTTCTGCCAAGTCCTCGGCGTGCCTCCCCATCTTAAGTACGAAGCAGAAGGCGGACCTGGGATGGTCGACATTGCGGCAGTCCTCCGGCAGTCACAAACTCCAGAGGAGGACCTGAAAACATTCTTGGCAACACAAGTCCTGTTCTGGATGCTGGCTGCTACAGACGGACACGCCAAGAACTTCAGCATCCATATGCTGTCAGGGGGACGTTACAACCTCACACCACTCTATGACATTCTGTCCGCTTGGCCGATTATCGGGAATGGGCCCAACCACGTCTCGTACCACAAGGCTAAGCTCGCCATGGCAGTTGCAGGCAAGAACCGCCACTATCTGTTGAAGGATATCCGGCGCCGCCATTTCAATGCCATGGCACCTAAGTGCTATGCAGGCGCAACTGCGGAACCAATTATGGAGGAGTTGATTGCGAAGGTCCCAACAGCCGTTTCGAACGTGGCCAATCGACTACCACAAAATTTCCCTACCCGTGTCTCGGACAGCATCTTGGAAGGCCTTCAGGCGTCCGCCAAGAAACTCGGTGACATGAACGCAGGTTAAACGCTGCAAAACTGCTGGCCGTTGCAGGCGACTTCGAATCATCAGAGCGAGCAACTGATACTCAATTCTTGCTCAGAAATATCTATAATTGCTCGCTATGAGCAAGGTCTATCGGATCAACGAATTCGCAAAGCGCATCGGACGGGCTCCCAGTACGGTGCGCCGCTGGGAGCGCGAGGGCATCCTGGCGGCTAAGCGCCTGCCTTCCGGGCATCGATACTTTGACGAGTCCGATGTTCGGGCGACGCTTGGCGGCGGGCCTGAGAAGCGATCGACAGTCGTGTACTGCCGCGTCAGTAGCGCTGGGCAGCGCGACGACTTGCAATCTCAGGTGGCGGCGATGGAGGAATACTGCCGGGCTGGCGCAATTGCTGTGGACGAGTGGATTCAGGAAGTCGGCGGCGCGTTTCCTCGCGCTGATTGAGCGCATCCAGCGTGGTGAGATTGAGCGAGTTCTCATCGCCCACAAGGACAGGCTCGTTCGCTTCGGATTCGACCTGCTCGACCATCTTGCGCGCGAGAACTTTGCGAGATCATCGCAGTCAATCAGGAATCGCTGTCGCCAGAGCAGGAAATGGTTGAGGACCTGCTTGCGATCGTCCATACGTTCTCCTGCCGCCTGTACGGCATGCGCAAGTACAAAAAGCAGATCAAGGAAGACTATCCGGATAGCAAGGAACCGAAGGAAATTCTGGAATGACAACCGTCACCCGCACGCTCTATGCGACGTCTTCATACGTTCCTGCGCTTCGCGCGATGTGCAGGGCGACGGCGTTCGTCCGAGCGGACCTCTGGCGTCGCTACGGCGCGCTGGGGAACGTCGACAAGAGTGCGGCTGACATCCGCAAGGAAGTGACTGCTGGCGGCTGGTATGCGTCGCTCGCGGTGGACGGCACGATCCGAGCCGAGGCCACGAAGGACGCCGTCAACGACATCCTGACGTACAAGGCGGCCGCATGCGCGAAGGTGCGACAATCGCGAAGCGGAGCTCCGACGAGGCAGAGCGAAAGCGGCTCTATACCCTGCTCAAACGTGACAAGTGGCTCGAAGACAAATACCTGCACCGGATGATGCGCAAGTACTTTCGGCACGGCGTTTCGAGTTGCGACAATCAGTTCATCGTCCGCTCGGACAAGCATCAGAGCCGCGTCAGAGACGGGCACCTGGTCATCACCATACACATCGCCAGGCAATATGGCCCTCCGATCGAGCTCACGACGAACAGCAACGGCAAGAACGTGGACCTCACGGGTTGCAACCTGCGTGTGATCGTCAAGGGTGACGCGGTCGAAATCCACTACGCTACTGCGAAGGCCCACGGGCGCCCCTGCGGCTCGGGGGAAATCGGCGTCGACAAAGGCTACACCGAGGCCTTCGCCGACTCCGATGGTGAGCATCATGGGCAGACCTTCGGCGCCGTGCTGAGCGCTTTCAGCAACCAGGTTTCGAAGACCGGCAAAGCACGAAACCGGCTGCATGCCCTTGAAAAAGCCCATCGCAAAGCCGGTCGCATCGCCAAGGCCGAGCGCATCAGGAAGTGCAACCTCGGACGCGTGAAACTGCAGGCGCGCAGGGACCGCACGAAGCAGCGGTTGCGCACGATTGCCTACCAGTCCGCCCATACCATCGTGGACAAGGCGGCAATGGTCGGTTCGGAAGATCTGACGTCCCCCATCAAGGGGAAGAGTCAGTGGCGGAACTACAACCGCCGCATGAGCGCATGGGCCAAGGGTGTACTGGCTCAAGCGCTCGATGAAGTTTGCACGCAGCGTGGAGCGACGCACGTCGTCGTCAACGCCGCCTACACGTCGCAAATGGACTCGTTCTCGGGCTTGCTGGAAGGCAAGCGCGAGGGCGACAAATTTTACCGTGCCAACGGGGACGTTCTTCAGGCGGACACCAATGCTGCGCGGAACGTGCGGAACAGGATTCACGACCGGGAAATTACCCGGTATATGCCTCACCTCCAGGTGAAGCAGATTCTGCTCGCACGCTCCTCCGGCGCAACTGAGCGTCAGGTGGCTTCAGTTGGGCGGCGCAAGCCGCGTCAACGAAGTGCGGATAAATCCAATGCTCAACTTTGAGCAGATTTTATGGAACAGAGTCAACGTTGGTACGCGCGCCTCCGCGACGGCGTCGCGGAGGCCGTTCTGACACGAAGTGGAACATGCCAACGAACATCTGGTAGCTGCTCGCGTCCGCGTGCGAGTTCAGCAGAATGATTTCGTTGGCCTTGCTCCCGTTGATCTGGCTCGCATGGCGCAGCCCGATCCTGCGCTTGGTTTAGCGGTGGCGGTTCTCCTGTCGCACGCGGGTCTGGCACACAATGAAGGGCTGGAACCCCTCACCGCACCGTTCCTGCAAGACGGTTGCGGTCGTGATGTAGCTGTGTCGTTGCCAGAGGCTTTTCATGTGGGGCCACGGCCCGCATCTGGTCATCCGACAAAGGGAATTCCGAGCGCAGCCCCGGGGATCCTCCACCGTTGCCTCGATGGAAATACGTCAAAAGCACTCGCAATTTTCCACTGGCATTTCTTGTTTTGTATTCCATCATTACAGAAAATTCCATCACCCCCACATTGGGGCTCGCCCGTAGGCACAAGCCAGCGAGCGCGCGCCTTAATCAACTTCTTGTGAAACCGGAACGTTTGCGGGTGTAAAGGGCGTACTCTGGACTGGGAACACTCGTTTCAACTGTGATCGCTCCACGGCACAGGCGCAGATGCACGACCGAGGAGTGCGCAAAGGCTAGCCACCGCTGACATGGAGTGCAATCGCGTGAAGTGTATTGGAAGCGATGGCGCGACGGCGCGGTCGCTATGGCACATCATGCCGGCCATCGCACGCCACGCATCTCTGCTATGCGCGCGACGAGGCCATCCCGTCAAGGGCGTGGTGCGTCGGCGTTAAAATGTCGGTACTCGCCACAGCAGGGCAGCTTTAACGAAGGAACGTCACTATGCTCAAGCTCTACGGCTTTTCGTCAACGCTGTCGCGCGGCGCCACACACGCGACCTGCGCGTGCTGTGGGCCCTTGAAGAGATGCAACTGCCGTTCGATCTGGCCGGCATGGACCACCCACACGACCTGAACACCGAAGCCTATCGCCGGCTCCCCTTCGAACAGATCCCGTCGATCGACGACGATGGTTGGTGCTATCCGAATCCGCCGCCATCCTCGTCTACCTGGCGAAAAAAGTCCGGCTGCCTGATCCCCGCCGACCGCGCCGGCGAGGCGCAGGTGGTGCGCTGATGCTTCGCCGCGATGAACTCGGTCGAGCCGCCGCTGCTCAGCCTGATGGTGCTCGACTGGACCGTCCTCATCCTGTCCGCGCGACATGGCTTTCTGCATCCCAACACCGAGGTCGCACCATACGACGAGCGCATGACGCGGCAACGCGCCGACCAGATGATGGCGGACTTGTCGAGCTACCTGCGGCCCGCAGCTTGGCCAGGACGTGTCGGGTCGGTGATGTTCGCCGGCGGCGCCGAGTACCGGCGCGTCATGCGAGCCGCACTGGCGCGCCGGTACGGCCTTGCCCTGCCTGTCATGCACGAAACCAATGGAGGAATCGGCATGCAGCGATCGCAGCTCGGCGCCTTCCTTGCCGGGCTGAAGCCTGCGTTCCGCGACTAGATCGGTCAACATGCCAACGGCACACCGATCTTTCGCACCTACGGACGAATCCAGGCCGGCACAATCGCCACCCTGCGCTACCGGGCCGCGCCCGCTCTGCCCGCCCGTCAGGCTCGCGTCCTTTCGGTCTTCAACGGGCCGAGCGGCCCCACGGCCGATGTTGAGGTGGAAGAGTTTGTGCGCGGGCGCGTGAAAGTCTGCCCCCGCTGGGTCAGCATCGCGGATCTCCAGCCTCTCACCGGGGAGCCGGCATGATCGAATTCGACCGACAGCTGCATCGGGAAGCCGTAGAGCTATGTCAGACGGGACCGGCAACACCCGACAAACTTGTTGCGCTGGCCCATACAGGGCTAGGGCGAAGATCGGCAATCTCCAGTTCCCGCCCGAAAAGCGGCATGCGCTGCTACGGGAGATCATGCGCTACTGCGCCGACGAATGCCTGCTCGCGTGCTGTTTCACGCAGGAGGACCGCTTGGAGCGGATCGCGGGCATGCTCGATGCCGCCTACTCCCGCTACGCCTGCACCCGCGCAAGGCTCGCCGCGCGCCGCAACCGTTATGGGCGGCCGCGATTCTGACCTCTCGCCTGCAAGCCATATCCGCCGCATAGCGGCGGCAGGGGTGAGGGCTGGGTCCAATTCAGTATATAACAGCGGGTATGACACAAATGGACTCCCCCTGGCTCAGCAATCCCACCCTGGCCTACCGTGACTGGCAGGCGGGTGAGGCGGCTGGCGCTGATCGGCGCCCTTTCTCCGCGCGCTCGATCGTCCAGCACCAGGCGATGTTCGAGAACTTCCGACGACACCTGCTTGCGAGGAGCGCGACCGTTGCCTCATTTGGCACCGCCGATATCGAGGCGTTTTTGCAGACCCCCGACGCCAGGTCATACTCTCCGGCCACACGCATGCGGTACGTGAAGCTGCTGGACCGCCTGTGCCGGCATCTGGTCTTCGCCGGTGTGCGCCTGGACAACCCAGCCGCCCTGATGCTCTCCGCCGAGCGCTGGCCAGACCAAGAGCCCACACCCCAGTTCCTTGACGAGGCTGAGGACGCGCGGCTGCAGGCCTATCTTCAATCCCCTGCCGACGATCTGGCCGGCTTGCGTAGCCGGGCGATCGTCGCGATGTTTCTCGCAACGGGGATTACCGCGGCGGAAGCGCGAGCCGCGCGTTTGGGGGACCTAGTACAACATCCCGTAAATAGGTTGAATAAATAATCGCCTCGGATATCATGGCGGGATGAGCCGAGGCCGCCAAGCAACGCCAGTGAAGCTGGCGAAGAAAGAAAGACAGGAACTGCTATCGCTGATCGAGCGCAAGACGGCTGCGCAGCGAGATGTGATGCGCGCGCGAATCGCGTTGTGGGCCCACGAGGGCCACGCCAATACGGTCATTGCGCGGGAACTGGGTGTATCGGTGCAAACGGTCTGCCTGTGGCGCAAGCGCATTGCCCAGCAAGGTGCCCAAGGCATTCGCGAAGGCGAGCGCAGTGGTCGTCCGCCACGCATCACGCAGGAAGCGCGACTACAGTTGATCGCGCTGGCGTGTGAAACGCAGGAACCTGAGGGACGGGTCACGCCCACGCTCGACGAGATTGTGGCGCGCGCCGTGGAGCGCGGCGTCGTCGGGCAGATCAGCCGCAGCCAGGTGCAGCGCATTCTGCAGGCCGGCGACGTGCGTCCGCACCGGGTTCAGCAATGGCTACATAGCCCAGACCCGCACTTTCGCGAGAAGGTCAACGGGATTTGCAAGCTGTACCGCAAGGCGCCTCGAAATGCGGTGGTGCTCAGTATCGACGAGAAGACTGGCATTCAGGCCATTGAGCGTAAGCACCCGGGACGGGCACCCGCGCCGGGGCGGCTGCGTCGGCGTGAATTTGAATATGTTCGCCACGGCACCCAGGCGTTGATTGCCGCGCTGGATGTGCATACCGGACAGGTGCTGGCAGACTGCCGCGACCGGCGCACCCAGGAGGATCTGGTAGCCTTCATGGAGCGCGTGGCAAGCGCGTACCCGGGCAAACAGGTGCATGTCGTCTGGGACAACCTGAACACACATTGCGCCCAGGCCGTCTGGCAGGCGTTCAACGCGCGGCACGATGGGCGGTTTCACTTCCACTTCACGCCATTGCATGCGAGTTGGGTCAATCAGATCGAACTCTGGTTTGCCCGCTACACACGCCGAGTGCTGCGCCACGCGAGCCACACCAGCATCGCGCACCTGCGCGAACGCACCGAGCAGTTTGTCCGCGCGCACAATCAGGCAGCACGCCCGTTCAAATGGAGTTTCCGGGGCTATCCGCTACAAACCGGCGCATCGTAATCGAGAATCGACATGCCAGCCTTACCCGCCAAACATTACGCTGCCGAATTGCAGCGGCAACTGCGCAGCCTACTCGGCCACGAGCAGATCATCACGCAAGCCTACGGGCGTCACCTGCTGATCAAACGTCTGGACGACGAGGAGCCGACCGTGGTGGCTCGGCTGACCGAACTCGGCCGCAATCGTTATGGCGCCGCCTTTCGCAGCCATAGTGGGCGTTGGGAACCGTTGCCAGGCGCAGGCTCGCTCGACGAGATGGCGCAGGTGGTCGTCACCCTCCTGCAGCCGTATCTGCAGCCCGATAATTATTAAACCTATTTACGGGATGTTGTACTAGTGCCGGATACAAACCCGCCCTATCTCTTCGTGACGAGACATGGGGCGCGGGACGCGCGCACTGTTCACTTGGCCGAATTCGCGGTACCGCTACTTCAGGCCTGGCACGTCCGCCGCGCAACCCTTCCCGTCGAAGGCGACCTGCTTTTTACCCTTACCCCGGATGGCCGCCCCATCACCGACATGAGCTTGGGCCGGATCGTGGCCGCCACGCTGGAAGCGATAGGAATCTCCGGCGTCGAGCCAAGTCCCCGCACGCTGCGCAATACGTTTTGCCGGCGTCAGCTGCTCGCTGGCTGGACGCACGACGACGTGACCCGGATCTTAGGACTTGCCAGCAATCGCACCTGCGACCGCATTGCCGCTACCATTCCGGCTGCCCGACGGCGAAAAATCATGAAATGATCGGGGTTTCAGCGCATCTCACTATTGCACTCGCGCTTGCATTTGCTATTCTTCGCGGATGCGATGTACGCGATATCCCGCGCGCACGCATTTCTTAATCAGATACGACTATGGCCACGAAAGCATCCGCGAAGACTGCAACGAAGACCGCCGCAAAGAAGGCTGCCCCGGCAAAGAAGGCCGCTCCGGCTAAGAAGGCTGCCGCAGCCTCCCCGGTTGCCAAGCCGCTGAAGGACACGTTCAACAAGTCGAGCCTACTGGCGCACCTGGTCGACCAGACCGAGCTGGACAAGAAGACCGTGCAGACGGTGCTTGCCCACCTTGAGAACACCATCGTGAGCGCGATCCACAAGAAGGGCGCAGGCGAATTCACCCTGCCGGGCCTGTTCAAGGTGGCGGCCATCCAGGTGCCGGCCGCCAAGAAGCGCTTTGGCAAGAATCCGTTCACCGGTCAGGATCAATGGTTTGCCGCCAAGCCGGCCAGCGTGAAGGTGAAGGTGCGCCCGCTGAAGAAGCTTAAGGACGCCGCGCTGTAATCGCATTCGCTGCGGCGAGCAAAAGATAAAGCCGCGAAATCTCGCGATTCTGAACTGCACCCCAAAAAATTGGGGTCCAACTTCTTGGGGTCAGTTCATTCCGGGGCTTTTTGCATTGATTACCACTAGAACAGGGATTCTCGGGCGGCAAACCTCGTCTGCACGGCATCAGTCGGCGCGGCGACACATACCCGCGGACCCTGCTCATCCACGGGACGCGGGCGGTCCTCCGCTACGCAACGAGAAAAGTTGATCCGCAGAGTGTCTGGCTGCAGCAGCAGCTTGCGCGACGCGGCCACAACTGTGCGGCAGTCGCGCTAGCCAACATGAACGCCCGCATCATCAAAGCGACTCGAACCGAGGCAGCAGGCTGAACGATTCCATCAAGCTGTTGCATCGACCAGTTGAATTCGAATTCTGTCAGGGACGGTCGAAGTATCGGGACGAGCATTGGTCCGAGACCGGCCAACTCCAGCCACTCGTCCGCACCCTTGACGGGACTTTGAACGTCGGCACCGCCAATACAGCGGACCTTTGCCCGGCACCCACACTGCCAGCTCAATAGTAATTCCACGCACCGGGATACGGAGCATTCCTAAAATACGCAGTCGGCATCAGATCCGCGAATAAGAAATTGGCATTATGCGGCCCGTACGAAAATCTTGGCTTGATCAACGTACTTGCTGGGCGGACGCGATCCGCTGGATCCAATTCCGCCCCAGTCGGGGCATCGCTTCCATCCGCAACTGCGCCTTGGCCAATCCAGTGCGCGCCCTTGCGCCAGCCTTTCTGCACATATAGGGGTGATTGTACCTTTCGTGCAAAAGCTGGCGGTGATCACCTGGAGAGCCGCTTGGGACAAGGCTATGCGTCTTCCTGCTTTTCACGCGGGAGGGATTAATGCAACTATTTGATGCGAAGGGATTTTTTGGCCCACACTGCCATATTTCGCACGAAAGGTACGATCACCCCTCCTCGCGCGCGCTCCAGCTCGGTCGAGAATTGGGTACGCAGTTCGGGCCAGCTGACGGCCCGCGGCTGCAGCACCTCCGCCGGCGTGCCCATGTTTCCCTGCGCACCAGGCTGTAGCGCTTGTTGGCGGTGGGCGTGACACCGTAGTGGAAGAACAGCAGCCAGCACACCTCGCGGTACAGCGCACGGGTTTCGGGGAAGCGGCTGCGCAGTTCGGCCAAGTCGGCCTGTAGGAGACTGCGCCAAGACGGGGGCGAACTCCCTGACTCCCGCTCTTCGCATCGAGATCCGTGCCATGTGAGTTCAGTGCGGCGTACAGCGAAACGGGTTCACGCGCGTCTCGCGCGCGGGTCGGCTTTGGCGTGTTCGATCGCCGTAAGTGTTTCTGAGTCCAGCACTGCCTGGGCGTCGGACGAAATGGCAAACGGTTTGCCGTCGATGTCATGGACGTGTAACTGCTCATGGGTGACAGCATCCGTCACCAGCGCGCGGCCGGTCAGGCGCAGGGCGGCTTGAAGATGTGATTGTCCCGAGACGATCCGGTAATTACGTCCTTCTGATTGTCTCACCACCGCGTCAGTGGGGATCTCGTTGAGCTCGATAGTGCCGAATCCGGGGAGCGACATTTCCTCGATGCGATTCTTGATGCAGGCGACCATCACGGCCGCGCCGGGGTGCTCGGTTTCCGTAAGCCGTTCATATTGACCGAGGAGGATGTTGGCCTTCTCGATTGAGGGCGTCATATAGACAAAGGATTGGATGGCGGTCGGCGGGCGAGTCAACCGGGTCGCCATGATCGCGAAGGCCCAGTCCCTTTTGTAATTGCAGTGTGGGCAAACCCAGCCGTATTTGGTGGCAATTAGGATGCCAGGGGCGCCACCTTCGACTCCGTGGCGATGATCGGCGCTGTTCCTGCAGATGAAGGCGCGCAGAACCGGGCCGCCGAGGCCGACCTGGTTCTCGTTGAGCTTCTGGACCTGATCGTCCGTGAACGGTGCGCGAATGTAACTCATGGCATTTGAGACGGCAGCTTCGGCGTGGCGTAGCTATCGCCGCGCAGCCGGCACCCGGGACGCTCGGGAGTCTGCCCGGCGGCTAACAGAATCGCCGGGCGCCAAAACACACTGCGGCCGCTTCCTTCCAGTTTATGCCCGGGAGAAGGTCTATGTTGCTTTGGCCGGGCCCGAACCCTTTGTGTGCTGCTCGACCTCAATCCATTCCCAGCCATGAAGATGACGTCACATCCATGCTTGGTCGCCGTATCGATAATCCCCTGGCACGGCATCGAGGTCGTCATTTCGATCTGGCATGTGACGCCTGCTGCCCTGGCTTCCGCCACACCTCGGCCAGCCTGGCGTTGGCCACTTCTGCCGCACGTCCTTCGAACGCCTTGCGGCTTGGATGCCTGGCATCGCCCGGCGACAGACGCGCCTGCAGGCAACCTCACCAAGCATTTCTAACTCAGCATTCTGCCAAGCTGAACAGCGTCTTGAGCTCGTCCCCGCTAAGATTACCGATCCACTGTTCGCCGGTGCCGACTGCCAAGTCGGCCAGTTCCCGCTTGGCGCGAATCATGTCGTTGATCCGCTCTTCAAACGTGGCGCGAGTGAGGAATCGGTGGACCTGAACATTGCGGTGTTGGCCAATGCGATAGGCTCGGTCCGTTGCCTGCGCTTCCACCGCTGGATTCCACCATAGATCGTAGTGAATGACGTTGGAAGCCGCAGTCAGATTCAGGCCTGTCCCGCCGGCTTTGAGCGACAGGATGAAGATGCGCTCGGTACGGTCGCTCTGGAATCGCTCAACCATCGCATCTCGCCTGGCCCGCGCGACACCCCCGTGCAGAAATAGGGGATCGCGGCCATATCGCTGTCGCAGCCAAGCGCAGAGCAGGTTTCCCATCTCGCGGAACTGGGTGAATACCAGCACCTTTTCGTGGCTAACGTGGAGATCGTCGATCAGCTCAAAGAAACGCTCCGCTTTGCCAGACGCCGCAGGATCGGCCTCGCCCCTTTTCAAATACTGCGCCGGATGGTTGCAGATCTGCTTCAATGCCAGAATCATCTGCAGCACCAGCCCCTGGCGCTTGAAGGTATCGGATTCCCCCGAGATGGTTCGCAATCCCTCCTGCACCACAGATTGATACAGCGCCGTCTGCGCCTTGGTGAGCGCGCAGTATTGATCCTGCTCGATCTTGTCGGGTAGATCGCCAATGATGGCCTTGTCGCCTTTCAAGCGTCGCAGCAGGAACGGGGCCGTGACCTGCTTAAAGCGCTGCACGACATGCTGATCGCGCTGGATCTGAATAGGCATCGCATATTCTCGCGCGAACTGATTGAGGTTTCCCAGATAGCCCCGGTTGGCAAAGTCCAGGATGCTCCAATACTCAGACAAGCGGTTCTCCACCGGCGTCCCACTCATGGCAATGAAGCTGGTCGCCGGGATCGCCTTCACGGCCTTGGTCTGGGCAGCAGCCGGGTTCTTGATGTTCTGGGCCTCATCCACGACGACGATGCGCCAGGCCAAGGCATGGAGGGAAGCAGTAGCCGTACGCGCGATGCCGTAGGTCGTCAGCAGGATATCGGGCCGAATCACCGCGAGTTCACGCTTGTTGCCGTGGAAGATGCCAACCTCCAGATTGGGGGCAAAACGCTCAATTTCCTTCTGCCAATTGGTCAACAAACTGGTGGGCACGATGACCAGGGCCTTGGCGTCGTCAAGCGCACCATCCTCCTTGAGCTTTTGCAGCGTAGCGATGACCTGAAGTGTCTTGCCCAACCCCATGTCATCGGCGATCACGCTGCCTAAACCGATTCGCGCGTTGCGATAAAGCCAGGCATAACCCCGCTGCTGGTAAGGGCGTAAAGTGGCATTGATGCCGCGAGGCAACGGGACCGTGCCCGCTTCCACCAAATCCTGAATGATCTTATGGGCCTTGGCATCCAGGCCCACGGTCGTGCCGGCGAATTCGCCCGCGAGGGCGACGCGCAACAGTTCAGCACCGGAAGGCACCGATGGCTTAAGCAGTTGGGCACGCAGGCGCTCGACCTCTTCTGGATCAAGATAGACGTACGCCTCTTTGAAACGTACAACGCCTGCGGCATCCTTCACCAACCTTTCAAACTCAGCGCGCGTGAGCAAATGGTTGCCAACGGCCACTTTCCAGTCGAAGGCAAACACGTCGTCGGCGCTAAAAAATCCCGCCGTATCGGTCGCCTTACCCCTGATCTGCATGGACAGGCGGGGTCGTAGCAGACTGTCTAGCGCCTTTGGTAACAGCGCTCGAATCCCGAGCAAGCGGATTACCGGCAGCGTGTCAAACAGCAAGGCCGGCAGCTCATTCGCGGCAATCTCGATGGGGGCCTTGGCGCCAGCCCTAATATAGGCATTGAGCGGTGGGAAGAACTCGGCTAATAGCGCGATGGTCTGCAGAATGCCAAAACGGGCCTTCGACCAGGACCGATCAATCAGGATCGCAGCCAGTGGTACTGGCTCTCCCAGTGCAGCCGATCGGTGCTCGATTGCAAGGGTCAGCCCGAAATGGCCTGCTTTCGCCTCCTCGAGGCACAGCAAGGGTGTATGTTCTCGGCGCGCTAGATGAAATCGGGATAGCCAGGTGTGGATGCCAGCGGCAATCTCCCCCTCACCGGGACCGTCGTAGCGGGCGCGGCCGGTGCGGAAGAACAAGGCCAGCGTCTTATTCCCGAGCGGCTTTTCCCTGGCGCCATCCGACAATGCGTGAATGAAGTGATTCAGAAACAGGGAACAGACGAATGTAGCCTGGGCCTCCCGGGCGAGCACTGCCCGCTTCCTTCCCGTCCCGGTCCTGACCAGGCCTGACGGCAGCGCTGCGGCAAGGCGCTGCAGGACGTTCCCCACGACACCATCGAGCGTGGCGGGAAGCCAGCGCAGCAAGACAGTGTCGGTATCTGCCGAGAGGATTTGCGGGACCACCGCACCACGCGCGATCAACTGCAGTGCTATCAGGCGGACGTGGAACAGGGCGGCAACCTCGGGCTGCACGTCTGGCAGATTGCTCGCATCTACGTGGGCCAGTGCTGCTTCCAGCGCCTCGATGGTGGTGATGTCCTTCGTGCCGAACACCGACGGGTGCAATCTTGCGTCCAGTTCAATCCCCGGGCGGTCATCACCGGAGAACGTGAGGCGCTGCGCGTCGACGGCACCGGCGCCGGAATCCATGGCTTGTTGCGCGGCCTTACTCGCCCGTGCCAGCAAACGCCGCAACGTCTCGCGAAAATCTCCATTGGGAAAGAAAGTGGGGCGCGCCGGCAGCACCTGTAGCAGTGGACCGGACAGGTCCGGAATCCCGGAGAAATCCAGCTGATCAAGCGCAGCAAGATCCCCCGCATCAGCCAGGGCCTCTGAGGCTGTCGGCAGCAACTCGGTCAATGCGGGTAGGACAGCCCCAGCTGCCGGCGCCAAGTGGATGTCCCGCGACTTCAAGGCTTGCGCCAGTTCGACACCCCGCAATGAGAACACCAGAAACGGATTGCCGTCGATTTCCCGGCTCAGGAGGTAAATCACCGCCGCCAGGTGCTTGCAAGGCACGGCCCAATCGGGGCAGGAGCATTGCATATCGAGGTCCTTCCACCGGGCGGGGAAGACGGAAATCCCAAGATTGCGCGCGTGGTCCAGCACCGACGGATCCAGTTCCCGGTTGAGCATCCGGGCGAGCAGGGTGGGCTCGGCGGCGATGGCGTCCAGAAGCCGTGCGGAATCCTTGGCGGAAAGCGGTGGCACCGTGATCGTCACCTGGTAGGGACGTGGCCGGGAGCCCTGTACCTGGGCGTGGATCGTCCCGGCCCTGACGACAAGATCCTTGACCGCTCCTTTGTTCGCGTAGGTCCGCCCGCGCGGCAGACGATTGTCGTAGTCGATGTGTGTCAGGGCATTGAGCCATTGCTCGCCCCACCACGTTCTACCGAAGGACTGTCGCACAACTGGCCGGGCCTCCTTCAATGTTCGGTGGATTTTCTGATCTGGGGGGAATCCGCTATCCCAATCGGTGCCGTTCCCCGGCGGCGGATCAAAGCACCCCGCCGCCTCCAGTTCCTCCATCGTCAACCCGTACTCGGCCACCTGGGCCTGGATCCAGCGAATCGCCTTCGCCCGCTCATTTCTTTCTGTCATTGCTACCACGTCGCTGTCGCTGCCGTCATCCGGAGGAGCGACAGGCGCCCCCTGTTCTTTGTCCTGTCCATTCTTCGCGGTCTGGCGCCTCGTCGCCGGCTTTGCGCCGCCGTCCACCACCGTCACCCAGCTGGTGGCATTGTGCTGTGCCTGGGCGGCCACAAGCCAGTCGGTGACAACCTAGCCTTCTAGCTTGCCTTGCCCTCGCCCTGTGCCACCAACCCCGCAGCCTTCGCCGTCGCCGCGTATTGCGACGCGGCGCCAACACTCACACCTGCCCCCGGTGGCTCATATCCCCAGTTCCCGCAATGCGTGTTGCAAACGACGGTCGGCCGTGCCGTTCGAACCATCCCTGGTAGCAGGGTGTTTGTCCAGACATCGCTTGAGCAAGGCCGTCAATTGGGCGGGGTAGGCTGGCGCCCACGGTTCAACTGATGCAACTGCCCCGATCAGCGCACGGTATTCTCCGTATTGATCGGCATTGAGCGTCGCGACAACTTTCGTGGCGAATAGTGCAGGGTCGACGCCTGCGTGGACACCCACCTTGACCAGATCGGAGCACGCCTCGTCAAAAATAGCACTAACTTCCCATCCCTCTTCGGTCGTGCGTTCATAGACCGTTCCGGCCAGCGCGAAGAATTCCCACAACAGGTCGGGTGCGCGATCGGGGGCTGCTCTGGCAATAGAGGAGGCGATGGCCACCCGGATGGCATCGAGCTCCGCTGCCAATTCGTTGAGCTGTTCCGCGCGGAGAAACGAGGTTTGCGCGGCGAGTTCACTGATCCATTCGCGGACTGCGGCGACCATGTTCTCGCCGCGTGGGGCGGCCAGCTCGAATCGCAAGCGACGCCGTAGAGGAGGATGCGTCATGGCCAACTCGGCCAGCAGCGTCGCCTGGCGCTCCGGTGCGATCGTTGCCACGGCTTTGACATTAATCTCGTCGTCGATTGACAACAACTTCCCCCCTCAAAATTCCCCGGATACAACCGAGCACACCGGACACGCGCGACGGCCATTGCTGCATGAGATCGAGGCGCGAGGTAGGTAAGCTCCATCCGCGACAGCCCGATGGCGCTCTGGATTTTAGAATGCGAAACCTTGATCGTGCCAGTAGTGCCAGTCCGCGACTGCGACGCGGGCCGGCTTGTCGCCGTTCACCGGATCGATCTGAGCTAGGGGTGCCACGACGTCGCGTTCGCCCCACCGAACCCAGACAAAGATGCCAACCCGACAGAGCTCTTCAAGAGCGAGTCCGGTGACCAAGACGTGTTCACCGGTGGGCAGCGGCGAGGAGTCCATCGCCTCGCGAACGCTGGCCTTGAATGGAAACGAGAGTTGTTCTTCCAGATAGCAGTGCCAATAGCGCACGCTCCTCCTCGGAATACGCGTCGACGACGATTTCCATATCGATGCGATGCTCACGTTGCGCGTTGAGTTTTGTCTTGGCCATGATGTCGTTCGATAACCACCTGAGCGCGGGGCGCGTTCCAACTCGGCCCCGAATTCGGTACGCAACTCCACCAGCTGGCGGGCGCGGCCTCCAGTTTCGCCCGCCCCGCTTCCATGCCCGCGCCACCCCGAACTGATTCGCTATTGAAGTAATGATAACCTGCGGCGCTATCCGACTCGGAAGAACTCTACCGACTGCCCCGCATTGACCGCCCGTCGCAGCCAGTCCGGCATCTCGCCCTGCCCGTCCCAGCTCATCCTCTCCGCGTTGCGGTAGGAAACCTGGGCGGTGGTGGCGGAGGCGGCGGATCGAAGCACCCCGCCGCTTTTAGCAATTAGACTGCGATCAACGCAGGCGTCTCGGCAATCGTGCGTCGTCACCGCGACTATCGAGCCGTGCCTTCGACAGCGCAACGGCCTCATGGAACTTTTGCTCAAGCAGCTGCCGGGGTGGAAGCTTCAACCAACTGTTCCGCACTTCGTGCGTAATGGCGCGCCGCGCGGGCCTAGACGTTGCGCATCGCGCGCCGGAAGCGTTCCAGGGCTGGGCGTGGTTGACCATGGCATGGCGGGGACGGCGTCGGCCGGCCGGGCGGCCTCAGTTAAACAACAGCGCGGCATAGTTGCGGGGGTTTTGTCGCAGTAGGCTCGGGGTAGAATTTCCGGAGTCGAACTCAGCCAGTGTGGGCAGCGGTGATGAATCCGGAAGTTGCGAAGGTATTGAAGCGCCTGCACTACCCACTGGAGGTGATGCTGACCTGCGTGCGCTGGTATGTCGCCTATCCGCTGAGCCTGCGCCATCTCGAAGAGATGATGGCCGAGCGTGGCATCTCGGTGGACCATTCGACCGTGCACCGCTGGGCGCTCAAACTGCTGCCAGCGTTGAACAAGATCTTCCGCCGGCACAAGCGACCGGTGGGCAAGAGCTGGCGCATGGACGAGACCTACATCCTGGTACGCGGCCAGTGGAAGTATCTGTACCGGGCGGTCGACAAGGCGGGCCATACCATCGACTTCCTGCTGCGCGCCCAGCGTGACAAGGCCGCAGCACGGCGGTTTTTCGAGAAGGCCATCGCGCAGCACGGCCAGCCTGACACGGTGACCATCGACGGCAGCCCGGCCAACCTGGCGGCACTGCACGACCTCAACGCCGAACGGGAAACACCCATCGCCATTCGCCAGGTCAAGTACCTGAACAACGTCGTCGAGCAGGACCATCGGGCCATCAAGCGCCAGACTCGACCCATGCTTGGCTTCAAGGACTTCCGCTGCGCCCGCATCTTGCTGGGCGGCATCGAACTGATGCACATGATTTCCAAGGGCCAGATGCAATGCACCGAAGGGAGCAGTCCGTCCGCTGCAGAGCAGTTCTATTCGCTGGCAATATAAACCCAATCAACCCGGCGAGCTCTTCACGTCCTCACTGGCTTACTGCGACATAACCGACCGGAGCCTCTGCCAGCTACGCGAACTGGCGCCTCGCTTGGCGCTTGTTCTCCCCCCCGGGCGCCTGCAGCGCCGCCAGCTCACGCCGCTCCTCCTGAGCAAAGGTATCGTTGACGTAGCCGACGACCCAGCCAGGCTGGGATATCGCTCGCGGCGCACGGATGCGCCAAGCGGCCAGCAGCCCTTCGAAGCAGATCCCGCGCGGCTTGACCGGCAGCCTCGGCACCGGACGTGGTGTGGTTGGAGCGACTTCAGCCGGCTCGTAGCGTACTGCGCGTGGCTCGGCGCTAGTGCTGGCCGCGCTGCGCCGGATTCTGCCCGCAGCCCGCAAGGACTTGAGGGCGCGGTCGGCCTCTTGGCCGGTCAACAGGCCACGATCCAGCACGTCCTGCCGGCTCAGCGCCTTGCCTTGCCGTAAGACCGTGAGGAAAACCTCCGCGCATTCGCGTGCGGTGCGATTAGGCTTCATGTCTTGCAGCTACCGCAGCCAGAACGGCTCGCCTTCTAAGGCGTCGTAATCTTCCAGAGGCTTGTTCTTGTCGCGAGCGAATCCTGGTAGGTCGGAGATGACCACCCTCACCGGCTGATAAATATTAAAGGTTTCGACAAAAGATTTTGCCGAACCACATGCTTTCGCGAAATTCTCGAAGAATCTGCTGAACACTTCCGCCAAGGTCGGCTGATCAGGATCTAACCAGCTTTTTTCGGGATCACCTATCATCTTCGAATCCCACTCGACGCCCGATTTGGCAGGAATCTGCGCAAAAATCTGCCGCGCCTGTTCCATCAACACCAACGTCTTGTCGAGTTCCTCTCGCCGAAGATAGCGGCGATACAGTCGATCTGTGAGGAGGCTCCAGTCCTGTTCCGGGTGGTCATGTTCTGCGTAGGTCTTCAAGCAACCAAAGAACAGTGCCACATCCGGGGCAGGTCCGAGTTCATAGATCGAATGGCCTCCATGAAACCCAATTTTTCTCATTGCGTTTTGAACTGTATCGCTGTTGGACTAATTATTCCGTTCGATTTTTGCACAATGCCTTGGATAATCGAGGACTTTTGTGCATCCGTCACCGTTTGCCCACGCACATCGATCACGACCTGCTGCTCCATGCCAGCCGGCAGATTATCCGCACGTCGAACAGCCTGTTTCGCAACGCTATTGACCAGACCGCTGGAGTTCGTAGCGATATTGTAGTTCTTGACCTCGAAGCTCGCATAGCCATCCGCAGAGACGAAGTCCGGTCGCACGCTGCCAGCCGTGCCATAAGGAACTTCCTTCCCACTGCGATAACTCACTTGTGGCGAGGCTCCCGATCCAAGGTCGGTCCCAACGTCCGTCTCCGATTGTGATGGACTTGGACGCGCTCCGTTGGTGGTGCCGTTGCTTGAGCCTGACGGTCGCCTTCCGGCCGTGGCCCCGGCGAGAGCACCACCACCTGCTCCAAACGAGCCGCCCGAGGCCAGCGTGGTATCCAGGTTCTCGACGAGCGTGCCTTTGGTGACCGCATTCTCCAATGCGAGCTTTACTTGCTCCGCGCGGCGCGAGGCAGTGAACTGATCGGCCACGTTGTGCGATCCGACATTTGTCAGGAAAGTTTCACAGGATGAAACGCCCCCGCACAGAGCGACCGCATCGCTGCGATCGAAGCTGCCGCCACGCCTTGCCTCCAGGCTGATGTCCCCGCAAAGCACCGGATCCTTGCAGCTTTGTGCGTCCGCGTGCTGCTCCTTGTCGATGTCCTGGTACTTGGTGACCGTCTGGGTCACACAGGTGGAATCGCCCTTGCATTGTTTCAGTTCTTTCGCCAGCGCGTCGGTCTGTGCATGGTTCAGGTAGTTGTTCTCCGTCGCCACCTTCCCAACTGTGACGCCAGCGGCCGCATCCGACAACGAGCCGCCTGCCGCTGCACCTGCCGCACCGCCTACGATGGCGCCGGCAAGTTGCACCAGCGCCTTGCGGTCGCCTTCGCTCAGATCCTTCTGGTCGAGCAATGTCTGGCCGAAGGCCTCCATCGCCAGCGAGGCTGCTGCGCCGCCTGCGGCTCCCGCCGCGAAACTGCCACCCAGCGCCTCCGACAGCAATCCGCCAACCAGGGCATGCACTGCAGCCTTCGTCTCGGGAGCGGCTCCCACCAGCACATCACCAACTTGCTGATAAACCATCGGCGCCAACTGCTGCGCCACCTGGCTCTGTAACTGGTTCAGCTCCTGCTGATCCTTCACCTTCTGTGCATCGAAGATCTTGTCGATGCTCTGGTTGGCGTTCGCCGTGTCGCGGTTCAGGCCGGCAACCATCTCGTCGGCCGATTTGCCGGTCTTCGCCTGCTGGCCAGCGCTGTCGGTGATGATGACCGTCCCCGGTGCAATCGCGCTCTTGGTCACGCCAGCGGCGCTACCGTCGATCGACTTCTGCGCATTCCCCGCCGCGGTGGCCGCCAGGCTGTTGGCCGCGCCCTGCAGCAGGTTGGTGTTGCCTGCCCAGTCCACGTGCGCCGGCTGCACCGGCCCCAAGTTCGGATCGCTCGCCGGCACACTCTTGCCGCCGCTGTAGCTCGCCACGAAGGTCGAGGAATCGCTGCTGTACTCGGCCTTGTTCTCGATGTCGCTGGTGGTCAGCGTTCCCGTCTTGAAGTGATTGTTGGCCGGGTCCGCGGTACTCGCCAGGATGCCGCCCTTCAGGTCGGTGTTGCCCTTCACGTCGACGTTGAACCCGCCCTTGCCGGCGTAGATACCGCTCTGCTCCTGCACCGAGCTGTAGGTGCTGTCGGTATTGCCCTGCGTGACACTGCCGCTGGCGTGCACCGTGGTGCCATAGCAGAACGGCGGCACGCAAATGCTGGCCTGCATGCCGGATGACGATTCCTTGCTGTGGTACGTCTCGGTGTCCGGACGGCTCTCGATGTTGAGGTCGCGCCCGACCGAGCCTTCCACGGTGCCGCCGATCAACTGGGCGCCCTTCAGGTTGGTGTCGCGGCCGCTGACCACCGTCACCTTGTCTGTGCCCACCACGTGCGAATTGTGGTTCGTCACCGCCTCGCCGTTGGCCTTCGCCTTGTTCTGGCTGGCCGCCAGCTCCAGCGTGAAGCCGTTCTGGTCACCGCCGAGGCCAAATCCGACACCAACGCTGGCATTGCTGCCCGAGCTGCGGCTGTCCAGGGTGGAATGGTCCTGTGCGCTTTCCAGGTTCACATCACGCGCCGCGCTCAGGGTCACGGTCTTGCCCTCGATCTGCGCGCCGTGGCCCGTGATGTCGCCGTCGGTGGCATAGCCGTCGGCATCCTTCTGGCCGGAGCCCGTCGCCACGATCGTGACCGCATTGCCCGCCTTGACGGTCGTGCCCTGGTTGGTGCTCGCCTGGCTGTGCGATTCGCTGCTCTGGCTGCCACCGCCCACGCTTGCCGTCACCTTGATCGCAGCCGTGGCACTGGTGCCGCCGCTCGTGACCGTCTGGATACCCTGAATGCCGTTGGCAACCGCCAGCCCCGCCTGCACGCCGTAGAGCGTCGCCACGCGGCCGTCCTTCTTGTCCTCGACAGCGCGTGCCGCGTTCTCCACCGCCTGCACCGCGCTGACCGCATAGCCCGACAGCGCCAGGGTCGAGCCGTACTGGCTCACCCGGTGGCTCTCGTTCTGGCTGGCCGAATCGGTGCCGGGGTCGAGAATGACGTTCTTGCCGATCATCGTCACGTCGTTGCCAGCAGCGATGTCCGCCCCGCGCGCCGTGATGTTCTCGCCGGCGACCATCGTGATGTTGCCGCTCTTGCTCACCACCTGGCTGCGGATCGTGTTCTGGCTGACCTGGTTCGCGTCGGTGTGATGCGACTCGCTGCGCACGCCCACGGTGCCGGAATATCCCGTACCACCCAGGTCGCCGATCTGGCGGCTGGCACTGTCCGAGCGCTGCGACAGCGTGTCCTGCCCGGACAGGATGTCGATCTTGCCCTTGGCCGCGGACAGCGCCACGTCGCCCTCGGCGGCGATGCCGCTGCCGGCGATGGTGATGTCGCCCGTGCGCGCCTTCACGCCCACGCTGTTGCCGGTGATGATGCTGGCGTTCTGCTTGCTGCTGGCGAGATCGCCGCTGGCATCGGCCCGCCGGCTCCCGTACGGCACCATGCTCACGCCGCTGTTGTTTGGCCCGCCACCGATATGACGGCCGATGTCACCCAGACTCGGCGCCGCGGTACTGACCGACCAGCCGCTGCTGCTGGCGCTGTGGGTCTCCCGATAGGTATCCGTCGAGGCACGGATCGCCACATCGCGCTCGGCATCCAGCACGGCCGCGCCGCCGGCGCTGATGGTGCTGCCCGAGACCAGGATGTTGCCGTCCACCGCGCGGCCGTCAGCGTCGGTCTGGCCGTTGCCGGTCGCACGCACACGCACGTTGCCGGCGCCGGTCAGGTTGCTGCCGCTGCTCACGGTGGCAACGCTCGACGACTGGCTGCTGCTCTTGTTGCTGCCGGCCGTGACCGCCACTTGCGGCAGGGTCAGCGCCGACGCGCCCAGCTCATTGGCGGTCTGCATGGTGCGGGTGACGCCACTCGGGTTCTTCTGGGCCTCCTGGAGGTTCTTCACCGTATCCAGCGGCGTGCCGACCAGCGCCACCGACAGGCCGCTCGACTGATTGCGCTGGCTGGCATCCTGGTAGACGCGATCGACGCCCTCGGCAATCGTCACGTTCTGCGCCTGGATGTCGATATTGCCGGCGCTGGCCTTGTCGCCCTTGCTGCCGGCGATCACGTCGCTGCCGAGAATGGCCGCATCCTTGCCGGCCGTGATCACGACATTGCCGTTGCTCGCGCCCACCACGCTGCGCGCGTCGCTCTGCGTGATGGCGAGGGTGTGGCTCGCGCCGCTGGCGCTGCTGCTGCCCACCGACACCCCGATGCCGCCCTTGCCGGCAAAGCCGGATACCCCGGACTTTGTCACCTGCCGTGCGTCGCTTTCCTCACGGATGTTCTGGCCGGCGGTGACCAGCACGTTACCCTGGGTCGCGGTAAGCGCCACACCGTCGGTGGCGGCGATCGCGCTCTGACGTACCGTCACGTCATTGCCGCCCTTGACCCGGACCGTATCCCCGGACAGCGTGCTGCCCACGCCAATATTGCTGTGGCTGCTCGACTGTTCGCTGCTCGAGGTGCGGGACACGAAGCTGCCGCGCTTCGATTGCACATCGACGCTGCTGTCGTGCAGCTCACGCGCCTCCGCCACGGTCACGTCGCGGTCCGCCACCACATTCAGGGTGCTGCCACCCTTGCCGTTGGCGCCGGCCGTCACGTTGGCACCGGTCAGCGTCACATTGCCCTTGCCGTCGGTACGATCCAGCCCGCCGCCCTGATCGGCGGACTTGACCGCGGCCAGCGTCGCATTGCCCCCGGCGGACAGGTTCACCGCCACGGTGGTTTGGTCGCGGCTGTGGTCTTCCTCCTGGCGGCCCTTGCTCTGGCGCGCTACGTTGTCATGGGTGGTCTCGTTGGTGACAGCGCTGGCCACGAGATCGCCGCCGGCAACCATGGTCAGATCGGTGCCCGCCTGGACCTGGGTGCCCCTGAGGGTCGTGTCGCCGCCACTGCTCGTGGTGAGGCTGCCGCCAGTCCTGATGGCGCTGACCGTATGCTCGGTGCGGCTGTCCTCGCCGTGGTGCTTGTCGCTGATGGTGAGGGACTGCTGGGTCTTGCCCTCCAGCGTGTCGAAGGTCAGGTTGCGCCCGGCCAGCGCGGCGGCGTCGCCGCCGGCGCTGATCGTCGAGCCGGTAGCGGTGATGTCCCGGCCGGCCGAGAGCAGCATGTCGCCAGTCGATGTGATGCCCGCCTGCTGGCCATAGAGGCTGGTCGAGGCCTTGGAGTTGCCCGCCGCCGACTGCACGCCCTGCGGATCGAAGAGGGTGACGTTCTGGATGTCGCGCCCGGCCACCAGCCCAACCTTGGCGCCGCTGATCTGGCCGGACTGGTTCAGGATGTCTCGCCCGGCCGAGATGGCCGTGATGCCCTGGCTGCGAATCGCGCCGCCGCGGTTCACCACATCGTCCTTGGCGGCGATTGAGAGGCGGCTCTTCGCGTCGACAATCCCGCTGTTCTGCATCGTGCCGGCACTGTGCAGCTCCAGGTCGTCAGCCGCGATCAGCGCGCCATTGGCCTGCAGGTCGGCGGCATGCGCACGCGCCAGGTAGATGCGCGGCACCAGCACGTTCTGCGTGCTGCCGTCCGGCAGTGTGACCGTCTCCGACACCAGCCAGACGATATCGGTCGTGAGGGCGTCCATCTGCGCCTCGGTGAGCGCCATGCCCGGCAGGATGTTGAACTGCTGGGCGGCATGCACGCCTGACGCCATCAGTGCCTTGTACTGCTCTTCGGCACTGTCATAGCCGGCAAGGGTGACGCGCCCGGTCAGGCGGGTCACCTGGTCGCGAATCAGCTTCTGTTCGTAGAAGCCGTCTCCCAGGCGCTTCTGCGTCATGGCCGGGTCGATGCCGAGCAGCCCCAGCATGTAGTCCGACGAGAGGAAGTTGCCATACTTCGTAAAGCGCGGATCCGTCTCGATCAGATACGTATAGCCCGGCTCGGTGTGGTACTTGTACAAGCCATTGGTCGGCAGGCTGAGCGGCGCGTTGGCCAGGGTCACGGCGTTCACGCCGTGTGCGGTCACCTGAGTGCCGGTCACCGTCGTGCTGCCGGTGCCGGCCATCGGATCACTCTTGCCGACATCCTGGTTCTGGATACCACCGCCATAGATGGTCAGGCGTTGGCCGGCGGTGATGTTGCCGCCGACCTTGCCGACCACGACGGGCGTCAGCACAACGCTCGGCTGGACGATCTGGCCGACGTCACGGTTGGTGTCCTCGTTCCAGGCGTAGGTGGAGACAATGTCCTGCGACGACCGGCGGTACAGCGTCTGGCCAACATTGGTGACCGTAGTGGTGCCGAACTGGCCGGACTCCAGCGCCCCGGAACTCGTCCGCTGGTCGCCGATCTGCATGCTGCCGCCCGAGGCGACGGTGCTGTAGCGGTTGGTCAGGGTGCCGACATTGGCCAGGATCAGGTCACCGCCGGAGACCAGGCTGGCGCTGGGCTGATTCGGGTTGGCATCGCGATCGGTAACCGTGTTGGTGGTCGTGTCGCGGGCGATTTCGACACGCTGATAGCCATTGTGCGCATCGTTTCGCGTGGCATATTCGGAGGCAGGGTCATAGTGGATGTCGCGGTTGTAGCCATCCCAGTAATTGACCTGCAGCACGCCGTTGCTTTCGGTCAGCGTGTTGTAGTCGATCTGCGTGGCCACGCCGTTGATATCGACAATCAGGCGCCGCTTGGCATCATCGCGCGAGAAAATCTGGCTCGCGCTGAAGGTGGCGTCAATCGGCGTCTTGTACGGTCCGTCCCATACCGCCTGGTTGCAGGTGGTATGTGGATCGGCGTTGGTGGTGGCGCAGGGGAGGTACTTCTCGCGCTTGAGCTCGTGCTTGGTGGCGACAGTGGTGTCGCTGACGATCACCGGCGCCGGGCGCTGGTTGACCACGTCCTGCGCGGCAATTTCGACCACGCTGTAGTCGCTGCCGCCCTCGATCGTGCTACTGTCGTTCAACAGCAGTCCAGTGCGGTTCTTGAGGAGACCCCGCGCATCGCGCTCGCCGTTGGCGGCGATGTTGAGGTCACCCAGGGTATAGAGCGTGGCGCCTTCCGTATTGGTGACCTGCTCGCGGCCGTAGACATTCAGGGTATCCGTGGCGGCCATGATGGCCGCGGCGCCGGTGTTGTGGATCTCGCGGCCATTGGTCGTCACCGTGCCGCCAATCAGCGTCCCCGTGTTGTTGAGGATGTCACTGTTGGTGGTGAGCGTATCGCCCTCGATGCGGCCGGCATTGGCAATATCCGCCGTGGCATTCAGTGTCGTCGCGGCCGAGTTGATGGTCGCGCCGGCCGCATTGACGATGCGGTTGCCGTTGACCGTCAGGGTGTTGACGGCTTCGAACCTGCCTTGGTTGCTGAAGGCGCCGGTCGTGCCAAAGGTCAGGTTGTGCTCGGCCTTCAACAGATTGGCGGCGGTGTTGACATAGTCGCCCTGCATGGCAACCGCGAGGTCGTTCCCCGCATGGACGGTACCGGTCCCGGTGAACGCGGTGGTGTCCAGGTTGATGTCGCCATCGGCCACCACCTTGCCGCCCTCATTGCTGAGCGAGACGAGCTTGAGCGCAGTGTTCCCACCAGAGGCAAGGCTGCCGCCATCGTTGTTGAGCGCAGCGCCCACACCATTGACGGTGAGACCGGAGCCGCCATAGGTCTGGCCACCAGCGTTGTTGAACGCCAGGCCGGCGGTGATCTCCATCGCGCGGCCGGAGATCATCTGAGCGCCCGCCGTGTTGGCGATCTGGTCCGCGCTGACCGCCACATCGCCGTTGCCGCCCAGCGTCGCGCCGTTGGTGTTGATGAGGGTTGCCCCCGTGATGCTGGTCTTGCCGGTGCCCGTGTTGGCAATCTGGCCAGCGTCGTTGGTAAACGTTCCCGTGGACGAGACGGCCAGCGTGGTACCACCCTGCAGCGCCCCGCCCGTGTTGTCCAGGTCGCCGCCAAGCCCCACCTGCAGGTCTTTATCCGCAAGGATCGTGCCTTGACGGTTCGACAGCGAAGCGCCAGCAAACTGGACCGACTTGCCCGAGATCGTGCCGCCGTCGTTGCGCCAGGCGACCTGGCTGCCATCGACGGTGAGACGCTGTCCGGCGTAGATCTGGCCGCCGGAATTGTCGGCCGACTGAGTCAGGTGCAGACCGAGATCCGACCCAGCTATCAACTGGGCGCCGCCAGTGTTGACCAACTGGTCGGCAGTGACCGTTGCTGCGCCATTGCTACCGATCACGCCGTTGTTGGTGTTCTCGATGCGTTGGGCACGCACCGTCGCCAGCCCGGCCCCGGCGTTCGTCACGCGGCCCCCGGCATTGGTGAGCCGGCCGTCGGCGGACAGCGAGAGGTCGCCCGCGTCGGTCAGCACCTGGCCGCCGGTGTTGTCGGCATTGCCCCGGATCGCCAGGGCCGCGCCGTTCTGGGCATAGAGCGTGCCGCCCCGGTTGGACAATTGCTGCGCGCTGCCGTCGATCCGCGCGGCGCTCACCTTGGCGCCGTCGGTGCGCAGCAGGCCTGCGGCATTGGCTGTCAGGTCCTGGCCGGCCGTGACAGTGGCGTTGGCCAGATCGAGGGCGCCAGCCTGTGCGGCGAGCGCAATGGCACCTGTGGCGCGTGTCTGGCTGCCGGCGAGGCTGACCGTGCCGCCGGTGACCGCCATATTGCTCCCCGCGAGGTTCTGGCCGGTGGCCGCCACGCCCTGCGTGCCGCTCACGTTCAGGTTGCCCGCCTGGGTCATGTTGCCATTGGCATCGATGCCGGCGGCCAGGGTGCCGCTGGATTGCACCGACTGGCCCGCGACGCCCAGGTTCTGCCCCGCGATCAGGGCGCCAGTGTTCTGGATGTCGGCTTCGCTGGTGGCCGAGAGACGAGTGCCGGCGGCCGTGGTGCCGGTGTTGTCGATGCCTTGCGTGCCGTGGACCGTCAGCACGCCGGTGGCAGAGGTGCTGCCGCCGAGCGTCACGCGCCCGGCGCTGTCGATGGAGAAGTCGCCCGCCTGCGCGGCCAACGTGCCGGCGCTGCGCACCCCGACGCCAGCCTCCGATCCAATGAGCCGGATCCGGTTCGCGTACATCCCGCCAAGGTTCGAGACATCGATGCCCACCGTGGGGACCGTGCCTTCGCCCTGGATCACCTGAACACCCAGGCTCGCGTAGTCGACTTGGTTCGCGCCAGCAATGACATTGGCCTTGTTCGCCCACAAGTTGGCGTTGACCGCCACCGAGCGGGCAACCAGGTCCACCTGGTCAAGGTTCGTGCCGTTGAAGCCCTGGCCCTCGACCTGGATGCCGCCGCGTGTGACACGGAAGGCGGCAAGGCTGCCGTCGCCGCCGAACACCGGCGTGCCGGTGGTGAGCGTGGCGCGGTTGACGTTCAAGAATCCAACTCCGTTCAGGGACAGCCCGTTTACGTTCGAGATGATGACGTCGGCTTTCTGGCCGGCTATTTCGATATAGCCATTCAGCTGGCTGGGCGCGGTGCCGGTGACCTCGTTCAGGATCACCCGCGCCGGGCCGCTGGCGCCCAGGTTGGCATTGCCCGGCACGTACCCGCCCAGTTGCGTCTGCGTGATGCTGGTGGCGTTGTTCAGAATCGCATTGCGCCCATCGACCGAGAACTGCTGGTACTGATTGTGCGACACGCCAGCGGCCGACGGGTACTGATGCCCACCAGCGGGGTGCCGTTGGGCGCTGCCGTGACGGCCGGGCCGTGGCCCGCGCGCGGGTCCGACACTATCTGCGCTGCCGCGAGCTGCACGCCCCCCATCGACACGAGTAAGGCCCACGCCATCGGGCGCAGGGTGGCCCAGATGGCGCGGCCCGCACCGCCCGCGCGTTCCCCTGACGCAGCCTTGTGCGCGCCGTTGGCGCACTCGGCCACGGCCATCAGCATGCCGCGTTGCTTGTTGAAGACCAGACGATAACGGTTTTGATTCATGACTTCTTGTATGTTCAAGACATCGGAACAACGGCACGCCAGGCCGGCGCGAATGGGCAATCAGGTTCCGGCCGCGCCCGTGTCGACGGGTGGTTCACCAACCGGCACAGCAACGGGAAGCCACAGCAGGTTACGGCGCAAGCCGAAGCCACTGGCATCACGGACGTCCGGTCGCGGCAGCAAGGAATACTGGGACGGCGCAGCGGCATCGGCCGGGGGGCCCGAAGCCGGGTGCGCCGCAGCATCGGCGGCAGATTCCGACGGCTGCACGTGGCAGGCCGCCAGAGTCAGCAGGAGTGAAAAGGACAGCGAGCGCTTCATGACGCAAACTTCGACGGTCAGTACTGATAGGTCAGGGAAAATCCGCCTGCCGGCGAACGGGTGGGAACTCCGTCGGGCTTGTAGAGCGCCCAGCCCAGGAAGGCGTCGTAGTAGAGGCCCTTGACGGGCGAGCCGCGCAGGCCGATCGCCGTGCCAGCCAGGGTCTTGCCCGGCAGATAGGCAGCGCTCGGACCGCTTACGGTGCCGGCATCCAGCCCCACGTAGAAGCTGTGGCCCGTGTTGCCCAAGGGTGCTTCCAGATCGTTGCGCCAGTAAAAGCCCCGTTCCGCGGCCAACGTTACGTCCCCGCTGAAGCCTCGCACCGTCCAGCGATTGCCGATGGACAGGAATTCGGAGGCCAGTAACTGCCGGTCCGAGTATTGACCGTGGAAGGTGGTGGTGTAGCGCAGCGGCAACCGGCTCTCCGCGGAGAGCGGCACGGCGAACGGCACCGAGAGCGTCGCGTCCAGCAGGCCGATGCGGTACAGGAATTTGTCTCGCTGGCTCGGGGCGTCGGGCACGATCGTCTTCACCTCGGTCTGGCCGTTGAGCCAAGGCACCCCGAAGCGGTAGGCGACCGACAAGTCGAATTGCGCAGAGCCGAAGTAGTGCCGGTGTAGCCAGCCGATCTCGGCGAAGGTTGTGCTGCGCTGCTGGTTCAGGATCTCGGTGTCCTCAATGAAGGCGTGGCTCCAGCGGTGGCCGATGCGAAACTGCAGGCTGTTCTTCTGGAACTGGTCGCGCTGGAAGAGATACATGGCCTTCAGCTCGGCGTTCTTCGAGTTCCCGCTCGATTCGAACACCTGGTTCACGCCGGCGATACGCTGGAAGTAATCGCTGCTGTTGGCGGCGGTGGCGAACGTCCAGTCGCCCCAGGGCACAGAGTAGAAGGCATTGAAGCCGCGCGTGCCCCGTCCGCCCTGATTGACGTTGGCGTCATGGCCGTAGCCGATATTGAAGAGATCGTTCAGTCCAAGCAGGTTGTCGATGCCGAGCGACAAATTGCCCTGGAGCTTGCCGGTGCCGGTATTGCCACTATCGTCGAGCGAGGCGACGACCTTCCAGGCCTTGGTACGCCGCACCGTGATCACTACGTCCGACTCACCCGGCAGCTCACCCGGGACGATCTGCATCTCAACGTCCTGGCTGGGCACCCGCTTCATCTGCTCCAGGCCTTGCTCGAGGTCCCGCACGTTGAGCAGGTCGCCGGGGCGTGCGGGAAAAGCGGACTTCCAGCTCCCGCGCAGGGTCTCATCGGCAAAGCGGATCTGGCGGATGACGCCGGGGATCAGGGACAGGCGCAGCACACCGGTCGACAGGTCCTGCTCGGGCACCGCCACACGGGTGGTCGTGTAGCCTCGGCCAAGAATCTGGGCGCCCAGGCGTCTGACCATGGTGTTGACGCCGTCGCGGCCGATGCACTGGCCGGCATACTGATCCAGGTATTCCTGCGCGAAACGGAAGGTGTCCAGCGGCAACGCGCTTGCGCCCAATGCGCGGATGCTCCCCGGCAGTGCGTCTGGCACTGAAAGCTGCACGCGGGTAATGGCAAAGCAAGGCGATTCGGTCGGCAACTGCGTCGACAGCGCTTCGCGTTCGGCCGCGGCACCGTCCAGCGACACGTTGGGCGCCTGAATCTGGCGCGCGCGCTCGCCGGCCTGTTCGATATTGCGCTCACGCTGAAGCTGCTGGTTCTGCTCGGTGCGCGAATGGCGCAGCGCCTCCTCAATATCCGGCTGGGCCTGGGCGAGCGCGCCCCCCGCC
Source organism: Cupriavidus sp. MEYA8 (assembly GCF_059278825.1). Classification (NCBI taxonomy): domain Bacteria; kingdom Pseudomonadati; phylum Pseudomonadota; class Betaproteobacteria; order Burkholderiales; family Burkholderiaceae; genus Cupriavidus; species Cupriavidus sp. MEYA8. The sequence continues at coordinate 240,106 of NZ_JCAEMD010000003.1, read as the reverse complement.
AGCAGCAGACTAGCGGCGGCGGGTACAGCGCGACGCAGGAACGGGGTAAGGCACTGACCCATGCATTCAGCTCAATTGTTGCTTTTGTTGAACGGAGTTTCCGACTGGGACGGAATGCTCCCACTTCCCAGTGGGCTTCGACACGGCTATGACAAAAATTCACAATCCGTTGTCACCACGCAAAAAAACCAGGCTGCAGCGGGGAGCAGCAGCCTGGGCGCGAGTGCAGGTAGGCGGGGTCAACCAACTACCAGCGGGGGTCAACACGCGCGAACGTGTGACAGGCCAGAGCGTATCCACGACGAGCATGGGGAGATATAGGACGAATCCGAAACTGGATGCGGAATTTTCTTCAGGTGGTGTGTCGAGTCCCGGTACTGGCCCAGCGGACGGGCATCAGGGGGCTGGCACCCCTGCGCGACTCCCAGCGGTTGGGGTTCTACAATAGGGCGAGCCACGCTGCCGAGCCGTTCTAGCAGCACCTGTGCGATACCGTATCGCCCTCCCCAACTGGAGACTATCGATGGCCACACTGTCATTTGCCTGGCCGAAGGACGTAACGGCTGAGCGCGAGCTGATGCCGGGAGGCACCTTCGTCTATCACCTGTCACATGCAGCTATCGGCAAGCTGGGCCGTATCCTCCTGACGCCGGCCCCCGGCGGCGGCGCCCGGCTCGACTGCGAGGTCTACGCCGCGGGGCCGGCCAGCGTGATTGAGCGTCGTCGCGCGGTGATCGAACCGCTGGCACGGGCCATTTCGGCAAAGCTGGGTGGGCGGTAGGCGCGATGGCCCGGGAAGACTGGCCCTGACTCCTGGCTTCGGCTGCCTCTAGCCGGCCTGCTGATGCCGGGCCAGCTGATCCAGTGCTGTCGCGGCGTTCGGCAGCAGTCGATGGGCGTAGCGCGCGATGGGAAACTCGAAGGTGCCGCGCAAGTTGATGCCTTCCAGATGCGTCGGGGCAATCTGGCGCAGGTCTTCTGCGCGCATGGTTTCGCCGCCGATGGCCTCGATCGCATCGAGCGCGCGCTGCATGTGTAGCGTGTTCCAAGCCATTACGGCATTCGACAACAAGGTCAGCGCCGATGAGACCGCAGCCAGGGACGCGTCATGCCGGGTCAGTTCGAGCGGAATCTTGCCGTAGTGGATGGCCCGCTGCACCGTGTGGACCGCCTCGCCTCGGTTCAGGGCATGCTGCATCTCATGGCGGAATGTGGGAGCGGTGAAATAGTCAATCAGGAAGATGGTGCGAAACAGCCGGCCGAGATGCACGCCCGCTTCATAGACAGGCTGGCCCTTCGCCGCCGCGCCAAAGCGCAGGAGCGCCTGGACGGCGGTGCATTGCCCGCTCTGCACCGATGCCGCAATGCGGACCAGTTCGTCCCAGGCGCGCTCGATCAGATCCAGCCGGACATCCGCGTCCGTCACCGCAGCCAATTCCGCCAGTACATCGTGGTTCCTGGGCACATGGAGACGGCGGTCGCGCAGATGCGCAAGCCGTGGACAAAGATCAAAGCCAAGCAGCCGGGACAGGCTCATGGCGAAATCGGTAAAGCCGTGGGTATCGACAGCCAGTTGCGCCACGTCTTCCGATCCGTTCTGGCGGATGACGCCCTCGATGGCCGCGCCGGCCTGCCGCTCATTGAGCAGGATCGGCTGGTCGTAAAAGATGCCCCAGCGGTCGCGGACATGCGTGTACATGCCTATCGATGCCGTGCGTCGGCGCGGATCGGCCCGTGCCCGCCAGACTGTGCGCGTGGTCTCCAGTGACATCATGTCCGACGACGCCAGATCGGCGCGCCCCCAGTGTTGGGCAATCGGGTGCTGATGCATGAAGACCAGGACAGCATCGGCGGCCTGGCGCAGTTTGCGCTCGTCTGCGATGCGATGCATCATCTGTCGGATCGCGCTGGGCGACAACTCCGGCACCATGCGTGCGAGGTCTGCCGCCGACATCGAGGTGCCGTGCGCCAGTACCGCGGCGTAGACCATCAGCAGCTCGCTGCGCGAATGCGGCTCCCGGCCCAGCAGGAGCCAACTGAAGTGGGTGCTGCTATCAATCTCCAGCAGGATTTCCGGCAATTGCCCACCGGGGTGCCGCTCGAACAGCGCGCGCCGCAGCGCCTCCACGGAGGCTACCGGCTTCGTTGCCATGAGCGGATCGATATGGATCGCGCTATCGATCTTCAGTTCGCCGCGCAAGGCTGCGTCGCGCAACTTGGCGAGCCCCGCATCCAAATGCGCCACCACGGGCTCCAGAAATGCTTTGGCGTCCTGCGGTAGCTTGAGATGGCCGTAGAAGTGGTTACGCCGGGCCTGCCAATCCTCGTTGGAGATCAGCAGTGCCGCCTGGCTACGGTAGGCGAAGCTGTGGTCCAGGAAAACCGAGCCATTACGCAGCGCCACCCGTAGGGCAAACAGCGTCCCCCATTCGAAGGCCGCCAGCGCCCGTTTGCGATCCTGGCCCTCAAATGCTGGCTGCCAGGCGCGTCCCAATCGAATCGTCACTTTATCGGGCAGCCAGTCGGCCCTGCGTGCATAGAGCTTGCGAAGCACCTCCATGGCCTCGATCACCGGGTGGGCCGACTGGGCGGCGAATGGCAGGCGAACCAACCTGCCCAGCATGGCCCTGGCTTGCCGGTGTCGGGACAGGAGTTGTGCGCGGATCAGGCTGGCTCGGCTTGGCAGATTCTGGGAGGTCGCCGCGTCGGCCAGGGCGCCCAATTGCTGGCAAAGGGCTTCTCGTGTCTGCGTCTCGTCGGCAACCAGCGCCTTGACGGCGGCAGCGAATTCCCGCAGCTTAACGCCAGGGTCCGGCCGGCCGGCGTCGATCAGGCGTCCCGCATCGTTGACGGACTTGCGAATCCAGTGCCGCAGCATGGATGACAGCTGATCCGTGGCGGAACATAAGGCATAGCGCAAGAAGCATGCGGCTTCCAGGCGGCGGGACTGTTGCGCAACCCGCTTGCTGACTGATGCTGGGCGATTCGCACAACGCCGCGCGTAGTGGCGAACCACTGCCTCATTGCAGACCGCCGGCCAGCCTTGGTGGACGCCCAACTGGTACAGTCGGTCGATCTTGTCAAACAGCTCGCCCATCTGATGCGTGGAGTTGCGCAGCGGGACCGCCCACAGCCATTGCTGGAGGCTCGCGCGATCGCTTTCGGGCCGCGGGAGCAAGGTACCCCACGTGTCGAGTGAGGCCTCGCCATAGGCTTGCACCAGCGCTTCGGCCAGCGCCGCTTCGGAGGCCTCCACGGCCTCGCTGATCAGTCGTTTCAGCGCCCGGTCATGTGGGATCAGGATGCGGTGTTCGTACAGCCAGCGTTTCAATTCGTGCAGCAGGTCACTGCGGCTCGGTTGGCCTGCCAGCCGCTCCTTGAGCCAGCGCGTCACGTAGCGCCGCTGATGTTCCGCCATTGGGCTGAACCCGAGGGCCTTGTAGGCCAACATCTGGTGGTCCACCAGGGTATCGGTGCGCCCGTCATAGAGGGCACCCAGTGTGCCCATATCCGGCGGGGTGATGCCAAGTTGCGCGCCAACAAAGGCCCAGAGGAATTTGGGCACCTGCTTGTAGGCATCGAGCGTGCGGCCTGTCATGCGGACAAAGCCGATGTGAACGGCGCAGGCCAGGCGGTACAGGTGGCTGCGCCGCGCGTCGATCAGGGCCCGCTCCTTGGCGGAGAAGGTGAAGAACGTGGCAAGCTCGAACTCGCTGAGTTCGCGCGGAATCTGCCGCATGCCGAGATACGCCAGTTGCCAGTGATCCATCGCGCTTTCTCCCAAGCGTGAGACGGACCGCCGAGATTAGAGGCAATGCGACGGGGACGCAACGCACGCGCCAAGAAAGTGCGCTAGAAGGCAATTCTTCTGGTGGGGAAATAGTAGGTAACTTCTCAATAAGCCGGGGCAAGGCTAGGTGGTGAGGCGTGGCCGGTGAGTGGAATATCGGGGTGGAAATATCGGCGCGACCTTGCCGCAAGCCGCAACGAGTTCCGCTTGTAAACGCTGGGTGGAGATGTTAACTTTCGCCGTCGCCATCCACGCTGCCCGATCATGACCACTCGCCAAAAATTCACGCTGCCGGACATCCCGCGAGAAGGATTAACGGCGAAAGAGCTTGAGGTGCTGGCATGGGTTGAGGGATTGGTCGACATGGCCAATGGCTTGCAGCAGGAGACGGAGCAACTGGAACAGGAACTCGCCGAGCTGAGAAGAGCTGCAAAGCGCGCGTAGCCTGACTGCGGCCGTGAAGAAGAAGCTTGTCGCGCCGTACATTGCCGAGGCCGAACGCACGCCGGCGGTGCTGAAGGTGCTGGCCTGGGGAGAAGGGCTGGTGGAGCTCATCCATCGTCTGGTGGAGAACGCAGGGCACATGAAAGACGAAGTCGCGGTGCTCAAGGGAGAGAAGAAGCGCCCGACGTTCAAGCCAAGCCGTATGCATGAGGAGGCCGGCAAAACCAGCGAGTCCAATCGGCAGCAGCAGGGCAAACCAGCCAGACGACGCGGATCGCCCGCCAGGAGCAAGACGGGGCAGCTGAAGATCGATTGCGAGCAAGTCATCCAGCCGGCCGAGTCGATCCCATCTGGCTCGCGGTTCAAGGGCTACCGGGATTTCGTGGTGCAAGACCTCGTGATCGGGACCCACAATACGCGCTACCGGCTCGCACGCTGGCAGACTCCGGACGGTCACACGGTGACCGGGCAACTGCCCAAGGCCGTTGCCGGCAGCCACTTTGGCGCGACACTGGTCAGTTACGTGCTGTACCAATATCACCACTGCCACGTGACGCAGCCGCTGCTGTGCGAGCAGTTGCGGGAATGGGGTATCGAGATCTCGTCCGGGCAGATGAATGCGCTGCTTCAGGAGGGCAAGGAGCGATTCCACGAGGAAAAGGACGGTCTGCTGTCGACGGGGCTGGCGCTCTCGGCGTATGTGACGGTCGACGACACCGGCACGCGGCATCAGGGCCGCAACGGCTACGTCACCCACATCGGTAACGAGCACTTCGCCTGGTTCAAAAGCACAAGCACGAAGAGCCGCATCAATTTCCTCGAACTGCTCGCAGCGGGACATGGCTACCAGGTCAACGATGAGGCCCTCTCCTACATGAAAAAGCATGAGCTCCCACAGGCGTTCGTGGAAGGGATGCGGCAGCATGAGTGCGCGAGCTTTGCCAACCAGAGTGCGTGGCTGTGTCATCTGGACAGCCTGGGCATGGACGTTACCCGCCACCGGAACATCGCCACCGAAGGGGCGTTACTGGGCAGCTTGAGGCGACGTGGCGTAGCGCAGGATCTGGCCATCATCAGCGATGATGCGGGACAGTTCAATGTGTTGATTCACGGCTTATGCTGGGTCCACGCCGAGCGTCTCGTGCACAAGCTGCTGCCGCTCAATGACCTACATCGAGAGGATATTGCCCGGGTGCGCAGCGACATCTGGTCGCTCTATGCGGATCTGAAGGAATACAAGCAGAATCCGACGATCCAGCGCAAAGCCGAACTGCAACAGCGCTTTGACGCAGTCTTCATCCAGAAGACCCGTTATGCGACGCTGGACCGTTTGCTCAGACGTCTTCACAAGAACAAGTCCGAGCTGCTCCTGGTGCTCGAACGCCCCGAGGTCCCACTGCATACCAACGGCAGTGAACGGGACATTCGCGACCACGTGAAAAAGCAGAAGATCAGTGGCGGCACGCGCAGCGAACTCGGTCGTCAATGCCGTGACACCTTCTCGAGCTTGAAGAAGACCTGTCGAAAGCTGGGAATCTCATTCTGGGACTACCTGGCCGACCGCATCTCACACACCAATTACATTCCCCTCCTTCCCCACCTCCTCGAACAGCGCATCGCTCTCTCCACCTGAGCTGCGTGCCGCCGTTTGCCCCGCATTATTGAGAAGTTACAATAGTAGACAGCAACTAATTGATTTACATGACTATTTCCCCGGTCACCGCCCGGAAACCCGCATGGGTGCTAGGGAGCGCTATCCCGGTAAACTGCACCAGAATCAAGGGGACCCCTGGTTGCAACCGTCGGAGACGCCAGAGCCTTCAAGTCAGGACGAGAGCTGGCCGCCTTCCTCGGCCTGGTACCTCGCCAAACCGGCACAGGGGGTAAGGTTCGGCTCGGAGGCATTAGCAAGCGCGGCGATGTCTACCTGCGCACCTTATTGATCCACGGAGCGCGCACGGTGCTATTCCGATCGAAAGAGAAGGGAATCTGGTGCGACCGTCTGCGCCAGAGACGACCGACTAACGTCGCCGCCGTGGCCATAGCCAACAAAATGGTTCGCACTGCTTGGGCACTGCTGGTGCACGGAACTGCATTTGAAAAGAACCACGTGTCAGTGAAGCCAGCGTAGCTCGTACGCCGACTTCACTGACACGTGGCCGTTGATTTAGCGTGACGAATCCTCGTCAGCAAGTTGCGATGGTAAGCGTATAGATGATGGCGTGACAGGTTGGACCGCAAGAGCGCAAGCCTGCTTTGGTTCTGGTGCTTTGAGCACGTGGCGAAGATGAGAGCGCTCTTGGCGAATTCCATCAGGGCCCGCAGGCATGGCCTGCACGATGAGGCTGATGGTATGGACTCCCGCCCCCTCCGGGGCGCACACTTCCGGGGCCACTTTTGGGAGATTCGAGATGCCTACGCTCACCGTCGGTCTTGATATTGCAAAGAACGTGTTCCAGGTTTATGGCGTCGATCGCAGCGGCAGACCTGTCATACAGCGGAAGCTGCGCCGAGCAGATGTGTTGAAGTTCTTCTCGAAACTGGAATCGAGCCTGATCGGTATCGAAGCGTGTCACGGTTCACACTTCTGGGCTCGTGAACTTACCTCACAGGGACATACGGTGCGCTTGCTGCCAACGCAATATGTGAAGCCCTTTGTGGTCGGTGGCAAGAACGATGCGAACGATGCTTCAGCCATCTGTGCCGCGGTGTCACGACCGGGCATTCATCCGGTCCCGATCAAAAGCGCCGAACAGCAATCATTGCAGTCGGTTCATCGTATGCGTGAGCGGCTCGTTCACGAGCGAACAGCGAAGTCAAACCAGATACGGAGCATGTTTGCCGAAGAGGGGTTCATCTTTCCGATAGGCATTGTCCAGTTAAGGCAGGGTATCGTGGCTTTAAGGCAATGCTGATCAAGTCCTCCGAATCGTGATGAGGTGCGTTATTTGAAGAATCACGAGCGCAAAGAGATGAACATGAAGCAGATGACGTTGGCAGCGGGTGCAGATCAATGTGCAGGTTTCGAGCAACACCGCAAGCCAACGCGACGTGAGGAATTTCTCGCGACGATGGAGCAGATCGTGCCGTGGTCGGCCTTGTGCGCCGTGATTGATCCGTACTACCCAAAGGCAGGCAATGGCCGACCGCCCATTGGTCTGGAGCGGATGCTGCGCATCCACTTTCTGCAGCACTGGTTCAACCTGGCAGATCTGGCGTGCGAGGAGGCCCTGTATGACAGTGCCAGCCTGCGCCGCTTCGTAGGGATTGACCTGGGCCGTGAGCCGGTGCCGGACGCCACCACGCTGCTGAAGTTTCGTCGGCTGCTCGAGAAACATCAGCTTGCCGAACGCCTGTTCGCTGAGGTTGGCCGGGTCCTGCAAGCCAGTGGCGTGAAGCTGAAGACCGGCACCATTGTGGATGCCACGATCATCAGTGCACCCAGTTCGACGAAGAACCAAGAGAAGGCACGCGACCCCGAGATGCATCAGACTCGCAAAGGTCAGCAGTGGCATTTTGGGTTGAAATTGCACATCGGCGTGGACAGCCAAAGCGGGTTAGCGCATTCAGCGGTGGTGACGCCGGCCAACATTCACGACAAGCATGCGCTGCCCCAGCTACTGCACGGGCAAGAGCGTCGTGTCTACGGTGACAGCGCGTACGCCAGTCAGCAGAAGCTGATCGCATCAAAGGCACCGCACGCCAAGGACTTCACCAATCAACGGACCCGCAGGAACGGGCTGATTGATGAAGTGCAACGCGGGAAGAACCGTAACAAATCGAAGATCCGCGCCCGGGTTGAACATGTCTTCGCAGTGGTCAAGCGCCTGTGGGGCTTCACGAAAGTCCGCTACCGTGGCCTGAAGAAGAATGGCGGACGGGCCTTCACGGCGCTGGCGCTGGCCAATCTCTACCTGAGTCGAGGGCATCTGATGGGAGCAGTCCGCCCATAAAGGGCGAATGCGGGGCGGGCGCCCCACCAACACCCCCAATTTGGGGGCGCACGAGGGAAAATTCTCATCACCAGAGCCATTTTTCCGGCCAAACAGGCTCCTGATCAGTCTGCGTGACTCAATTTACCCAGCTTATTCAGCGTAGCCTTAATTAATGACGCCGACGCCCACATCACGATACTGCTTCGGCGACTTGGTTCAATGTACCTCGAACAGTTGGCAGCGTTACAGCGATGGATCGACGAACTCTCTTCTGAGATTGCCGAGATATTCAAACGCAATGAAAGCTGCCAGCGTCTCGCTACGGTACCTGGGATCGGACCGCTCGTGGCGACCGCATTATTCAGCGGGGTCGGAGATCCACTGCAGTTCAAGAATGGGCGGCAGTTCGCAGCGTGGTTGGGTCTGACGCCCAGGCAGAGATCAAGCGGCGGCAAGTCAAAGCTGGGCGGCATTACAAAACACGGCGACACCTACCTCCGCACTCTGCTGGTCCAGGGAGCGCGGGCGGTGATGCGCTTCGTCGGGCGTCGTGACGACCGACACAGTTGCTGGATCAAAGCCGTGATGCAGCGCCGCCATGTGAGCGTCGCTGCAATCGCTCTCGCGAACAAGACGGCGCGAATAGCGTGGGCAATATTGACCAGTAGTGACAGCTTCAAGTTGGCGTAGCCGTCCTGTAACACATCGAGATACCTTCACTCCATCCACGATTGCGCAAGAAGCGGCAAGCATGGCGAAACGGTCAGACCGGCGCTTGCAGATCCTGATATATCCGGCGGCTGCGTTACGAAGCCAGGAGGCCGATGAGGGGCAAGCGCGCAAACTTCCATGATGGCTCGTGCGAGCTAAAGTCGAAACTGGTGTACGGGCGGGGAATTTGAGGCGCGGAGTAGAGGGCGGTGGAGCTTTCCGCTGAGAATCTGATTGTCGAGATCGGAAACCAGCACAAGAAAGGTCCACCATGAGCAAGGATAAAGGGAAAGAAGCAGTCGGTCTATCGGAAATCGGGCTTGGGCTCGAGGAGCTGATCAGGCGCGGGGCTCGGCGGGTCATCCAGGAGGCGATTGAAGTGGAGCTGGCAGAGCTGCTTGAGCAGTTCAGTAACGTCAAGACGTTGAGCGGGCAGCGCGCCGTGGTTCGCAATGGCTACCTCCCGGAGCGCGAGGTGCTGACGGGGGCCGGCCCGATTGCCGTGAAGGTGCCCAAGGTGCGCGATCGGTCCGGGTCTGGCGTGAAGTTCAACTCGGCGATCGTGCCGCCGTATGTGAGGAAGTCGCCGCGGGTGAGTGCAGCGCTGCCCTGGCTGTATCTGAAGGGAGTATCGACAGGCGACATGAGCGAGGCGTTGTCGGTGCTGCTTGGTGAGGATGCCAAAGGGCTATCGGCCAACGTGGTGAGCCGATTGAAGGCGCAGTGGGCAGACGAGCATGCGAGCTGGAATCAGCGTGATCTGTCGGCGGCGCGCCATGTGTATTGGTGGGTGGACGGCATCCACACGGGTCTGCGTAGCGAGGGATCGGACGGGCAATGCCTGCTGGTCATCATCGGCGTTACGCCAGACGGCAGGAAGGAGCGCGTGGCGATCGGTGACGGCTATCGGGAATCGAAGGCATCGTGGGTGGAAGTACTGTTGGACCTGAAATCCCGCGGCCTGCAGGCTGGCCCGCTGGCGGCGGTCGGCGATGGCGCCATGGGATTCTGGGCTGCCCTGGAGGAGGTGTTCCCGGCCACGCGCGCCCAGCGTTGCTGGTTCCACAAGATGGGCAATGTCCTGAACGCCTTGCCCAAGTCCCAGCACGGCCGCGCCAAGGCAGATCTGCAGGCGATTTGGATGGCGGCCACCAGGGCAGATGCCTATGCTGCCTTCGATCGCTTTGCGACGATCTACGGCGCCAAGTACCCCAAGGCCACCGGCGTGCTCACCAAGGACCGAGACAGCCTGCTGACCTTCTACGACTTCCCGGCCGAGCACTGGCAGCACATCCGCACGACCAACGCGATTGAGTCGACCTTCGCGACCGTGCGTCACCGCACGACGCGCACGCGCAATTGCGTGTCACGAGCGACTTTCCTTGGCCTGGCCTTCAAGCTGATCGAGGAAGCCGAGAAAACATGGCGCCGCATCAAAGGTGCCGAACACATCGAACTGCTCTTGAAGGGCGTCCCCTTCAAGGACGGTGCCCCGGCGCAAGACAATCCGCCGGTTCAGCAGAAACTCGCCGCCTGACGACCGGCCACGATCAACCTTCATACACCAGATTTGACTTTATCTCGGCTCGTGCCGATGACAGGCACATCAAAAGCCGAATGTACGGACGCAGTCGAGACCTTCAAAATGCACACCGATCTTGCTCATAGGCGGGAGTCCATGTACGGATATAAGTCTGCAACCAACCCTCTGTCGAGCCTGACCCTTGCGTTCACCTAGCAAGACGAGGCGCGTTCATATAAGAACCAAAAAAAAGCCAGGCGGTCCCTGTCGCCTGGCATAAACAAGGAGAGTGCCCCCGGAAAGCAGGGCCAGGTTAAATGTAGTTGAATTTTTCTTAAGCCTTTGCGAACAAATGTCACCTTAATGCGTTGTTTGCTCATCGTCGTTTCTCCTGGCAGCTAGCGCCGAGAGCATTGAGCGTTGGAATTTACAAGCGCCGGGGGCCGGACAGGGCGTACCGCCCCCCGCCCTGTCAGCTGGTCAGTCCTTAGGGAAAGGGCAACCGGAAAAATGTTTGAATACACTTCCTTCCTCGTTTTTGGATTGCACAATCCGCACTGTACCTCCCGCCAACCGTATAAAACGGGCGCCGACCAGGCGCACCAGGAGCAGCGCAAGACCGCCGCCCAGGAGGCCCACCGCGTAGCCGAGGGCACTGTCACGACGAGCTGCCGACGGCGACTCGACTGTGGCGCGCCCGAATCTTTGGATGCGCCGCCTGAACGTCGACCCGGTCATTATCCAGAATGGCGAACAGTCTTCCCAAGGGTTAACCCTTTATCTGCCCAGATGCGAGGCCTACAGTAGAGGTCATGCGGCGCCGCCCGCACACTTGAAAAGGACATTGCATCATGAAGACCCCCGCCCAACGCCGCAACCTCGCTGTTTCCGCACTTTGCGCCATCGGCCTCGCGCTGGTTGGCACGGTCGCCCACGCCGCCGCGCCGGTTTCGGACCTCGCCCGCCTGGACGGCGCCGTTGCCCGCGTCGGCAAGTTCGACCCCTACACCGACGGTGCACGCGGCGTCCAGGATGCCCGCGACCCATACTCCGACGGCGCACGCGGCGTCCAGGATGCCCGCGACCCGTACACCGACGGCGCCTGATTGGTTAAGGAATTCCGGCCACGGCCCTCGCGGCAATGGCGGCCCGGAGCCAGACAACCGCTGCGGCCGCTTCCGGCGCGCCGCCCCTTCAGCAGTCAGTAGCAAGGAGGTCATGACATGACAACCATCCCCGCAGCCCTGTTCGCCAAGCACGCCGACAACCCCGAGCACATCGTCACCGCGCTCAATCATCAGCAAATCGTTGTCGCTCTCTCGGCACTTGTTGCGGAGCAGGAGGTCGCCGTGCTCCATATGCTCTACCCTCGCACCGACGCCCGCACCCACCGCAGCCTAGACGCCCTGGTCAGCGCCCTGCATCGTCACGGCCTGCACAAGGTGGCCGCACTGATCGAACAGGAAACCCATTACCTGGCGTTCAGCGACCCGCGCAAAGCATGGAGAGTTCTCCAAGAAATTCGCAATGATTCGCTGGCGATTGGAGTGCATCTCTTTTACAAGGGCGCAACGGGTGATGAGGCGGAGCGGACGCTGGATAAGGATGCGCATCGTAGGGCGTGAGGGTTGGTATCACGCGGCAACCGCGTCGGTATTGCCTACATAACCCCACATCCTGGTGGCCACGCGACCTGCAGAGCGGGCGGCTCAGCCAGGTGCGGATAGCGCACTGGGACCACTCGGGCTCTTCCGCGTCTCGCTTTCCGTTCTTACGCCGGTAGCCATCGCTGCCGTGCACTGGCCCGATCAATGGCACAGACTGTCCGAGCTCGCTATGGGTTGCCTCGCGCCAAGGTGGACGGCCGCGAATTTCTGCGCCAGTCCGGCGCGGCCTGGGTGAACGTGCAGGCCGGCATGCTCGATGAAGGGAATGGGCCGGTGTTGCAGCCGGTCCCCCTAAGCGCCCCCTCTTTCTGCTCGATCTGCTGCCGCTCATTCATGCGAAACAGCAGCCTTGATCGCCGCGACGTGTGGTTCTGTCGCGATAACGCCGGCGCGGCGAAGCCAGCAAGTGAAGCGGGCTGGTTTATGAAACCAGGGAATAGAATTGCTGTGCGGCGGACAAACGGGTCCCATTGGGGCAGTTCATCTGCCCCTTGGCGATCATGTGCATGGTCTCGATGCCACCCACGATGATGCGTGCGCATCGGAATTTCTTGAACCCGAGCATGGGCCGCGTTCGCCGTTTGATGGCCCGGTGGGGTATTGTCACGTTTGGCGGCGGGGTAAGATGAGGAGATGAAGAAGAAAGCATCTCGTTGCAGCTGGCCTGCAGCCGCCAATCCGATCTCGTACAAGGGCTATCGTTTTCCCGCCGAGGTGATCCGCTATGCCGTGTGGTTGTACTACCGGTTTCCGCTGAGCCTGCGCATGGTCGAGGAAATGCTGGCCGCCCGTGGCATTGAGGCGACCTACGAAACCGTGCGGCGCTGGTCAGTGCACTTCGGCCTGGCCGTCGCCAAACGCATTCGCAACACAGCACTGGGCCGGGGTGACAAGTGGCACCTCGATGAAGTCGTGGTGACCATCCGCGGCAAGAAGCACTGGCTGTGGCGCGCGGTGGATCAGCACGGCGCCGTGCTCGACGTACTGGTCCAAAGCCGGCGCGACCAGGCCGCGGCCAAGCGGCTGATGCGCAAGTTGCTCAAGCGCCATGGACGTCCGCGTGTGATTGTCACTGACAAGCTGCGCAGCTACGCGGCGGCCAACAACGAGCTGGGTCTGACGGTCGAGCACCGGCAGCACAAGGGGCTGAACAACCGGGCCGAGAACAGCCACCAGCCCACGCGGGTACGAGAAAAGGTGATGCGCCGCTTCAAGTCGGCGCGCCACCTGCAACGCTTCGCGTCGGTGCATGGACAGATTTCAAACCTTTTCATGGGGTGTCGATACCATCGCGATGCCCAGCACAAACGGCAGGCTCGCACCCAGGCCATGCAGGCCTGGGAAAGGGCTTCGTGCGTCCGCTGGATGGCATGACCGGCGGTCCACACTTGCCCTGCGGCTTTTCTCGGCCAATTTCCAACAATGTGACACCCATTAGCCGACCCGAGTCAAGGGACAACACTACCCCGTCGTTGGGTGCAGGGGTGATGCAGCATGCAGGGGTGATGCAGCAGTACATCACCCCTGCACCCAACGAAACATTCGGCAATCACTACCGTGCTGCTCTTGGAGCGAAATCGCGCCCATGTTTTCGTTTGGCTGGCTGCGAACTGAATCGCGCCAGACACCCATCGGGATCAAGCTGGCTGCGCCAATATCCGCAGCCGCCCTGGCGGCGCTGACCGCCCCAGAAAACCATCGGTGCCAGACCGTGTCCAAAGGCGTATTTACAATGCCTTGGCTATCGCACGCGACGCCAGTCTTTAGGTGGCTCACGGCCTGGGCGATTCAATCATCAGCAAACAGTCGGTCGGCGCAGGGGGAGCGTCCAATCAAAGCCCTGGTTGCAGGCCAGTCACGTTACTGGCTCGCCAGCTTGCGCCGAACCATCAAACAAAGCATCGGTTCACATCGAATGGCTGCTGCTCGCGCAGCATGTAGTAACAGGCGCGCGCTAGTTTGTGGGCCACGGCCTTGAGCGCGACAAACCGGTTCGTGGCGCGAAGCTTGCGTTCATAGAAGCGCCGCGCCGGTAAGCATTGGCGCAAGGTGAAATTGGCCGCCTCGACGAAGGCCCACGCGAGATACGCATTGCCGTTGCGGGTGTTGCCTTCGCCTTTCTTCTTGCCATTACTTTGCCGTGCGCTGTCCACGCAGCGGCAATACGAACTGAATTTGCCGACCTCCGCAAACCGCGTTGGCGTTCCGGTCTCCAGCATGATGGTGGTGGCCAGCGTTTCACCGATCCCGGGCACGGTCTTCAGCAGAAGATACTCGGCTCGTAGTTTGACGCATTCGGTTAGCCGTTTCTCGAGGATGGCAATCTGTTGTTGCAACGCGTCGCTGATCGCAAGATTTGCCTTGACCGCGAGTGCGACGTCCGCCGGCAGGCCGATCGCGTCCACTTGCTCGGTGGTCATGCGCTTGACCGTGCGACTGCTCATTGACTTGCCCGTATGGCGCGCGAAGAGGTTCTCGATCGCCAGAATCTGGGCGGTTCGGCACCGGACTAGCTGGATCCGCTTGCGAGCCAAGTCGCGTGCAGCCCGCTGCTCGCGTGGATAGATGTAACCTTCAGGCAATAGCCCCAGACGTAGCAACTGCGCCAGATAGGCGGCATCGGCCGCGTCTCCGCTATGCTTCAATCCTTCGTACCGCTTGATCGCTGCGACGTGCGCCAGATGAACCTGGTAGCCGGCATCCATTAACCCATCCACCAGCCAGTACCAGTTGTAGGTCGATTCCACCACGACGCCAACCAGCTCATCCTGGTGGGCAGCAAGGGCCGACAGGATCTGCTCCAGATCATTGGGCAGACGCCGTTGTAGCACGATACGATCCTCCACATCGCTGACCACCACCACACTGTTATTCGAGTGCAGGTCTATTCCGCAGTACTTCATGTCGGCCTCCGTCAGGTCAAAGTGCACGTCCCACCTTGACTCTAACCTCACCACTTCTCAGGGCGAGGCCACGACCGGCTATATGATTATCAAAGCCGGTCGAACGTTTCTTCTCCCTGATTACTGATAAGGCCATCCGCCGCGGCTCATTCACCAGCGTCAAGCAGTTGGTCCAACGCATCGATCATTTCGTGACCGCTTACAACGCGGACTGCCAGCCGTTTCGCTGAACTGCTACTGCCGATTCGATTCTCGAAAAATTGCACCAACTTTGCTCACGTATTAGTGGGGCAGGACACTAGCGTGCAATATTTTCCGTTTTCTGAAGCGACCCCTGAACACTCGTCTTCAGCGAGAAACTGTGCCACGGTGTTGGCGACCAGCCTGCGGTCATTGTCGATACTGAGCATGTGATAGCTCTCGTCCACGACCAGCAGCTTTGCGGCACGAATGTGCTTGCTGAGGAAGTAGGCTGAACGCAGGCTCGTCAGTTCATCTTCACGGGCATGGATGATCAGTGCCGGCCGGGTAACACACCGGACACGCTTGCGGACGTAGCTGCGCAGGCGATCGAGCTCGCGGATACAGGCGAGCGGAGTCCACGAATAATGGAAGGTATCGCCCCGCAGGAAGCGGGCCTTGATTGCCGCGCGCAGTACGCCGTTCTTGACGCCGAACGGCTCGGATTCCTTCACGCGGAAATTATCGCGCACCTTGGGAACGCGATAAGCCAGATGCCGCAGCGTCCGGTACCAGGGCAGCGACCAGCCATCCAGGAACACCGGTGCCGCCAGCGCGACAACCCTGCCACGCCGGTCGCCGACCAGTTGGCTCAGTGCGAGCGCCAGCAAGGCGCCCATGCACATGCCAACGATGTGAACGGTTTCATACTCGGCACGCATTTCAAGATATTGAAGGGATACGGCTTCGAGCCAATGCTCAAAGCGCACGCCGACCAGATCCTCGGGACGCGTGCCATGCCCAGGCAGTACAGCGCACTTCGTTTCGTATCCCTCTCCCTTCAGTGTCTTCTCCACGAGCCGCAGTTCATGTTCGGTACCGCCGAGTCCATGGATCAAAAGAGCCGCCGCTGTCTTGCGTGAACCCACCGCGCCACCCAACAACTTTCCGTCCACTGTCTTATTCACTTTCATTCGAGGCACTGCACTGCTGCACTGTGCAGCACGTTTGCCACCTGGCACGTAATCGTTTTTAAACGAAACAAACCGTTATCTCGTTGACATTTGAAAGCACATAGTCTGTCACACCAAGACATGGCTTTCACATGTGGATTTGCCCCGCTATCCCGCAGGTGAAGGCGCCAGGCTTGCAACAAAATGAGAGCTGAATCAGAGAGCTAAAGTCGAAACTGGTGTACGGGCGGGGAATTTGAGGCACGGAGTCGAGGGCGGTGGAGCTTTTCGCTGAGAATCTGATTGTCCAGATCGGAAACCAGGGCCATCGCATGAAATGTGACGGAAATCTAAACGTCGTTCCTGAATCGCCCCGGATTTTGAGGCTCCAAGTCTTGAGAGAATGGAGCCATGAACAAGCAGAACAAGCATTCCCCCGAAGTCCAAGAGCGGGCTGTTCGCCTGGTGCGAGAACAGCTCGGCGAGCATCCGTCGCTATGGGCGGCGGTCCAGGCCATTGCCCCAAAGATTGGGTGCTCGGCCCATACATTGTTGAAATGGGTCAAGCGTGACCAAATTGATAGCGGTGAACGCGACGGCGTAACGACGTCAGAACGAGAACGCGTCAAGGCGCTGGAGCGTGAAGTCAAGGAATTACGTCGAGCCAACGAGATCCTGAAGCTGGCCAGCGCGTTTTTCGCCCAGGCGGAGCTCGACCGCCGGCTCAAGTCCTGAAGGCCTTCGTCGATGAGCATCGAGATGCCTTCGGGGTCGAGCCGATCTGTAAAGTCTTGCAGATTGCCCCGTCGTGTTACCGACGCCATGCCGCACGGCTTCGCGATCCGTCGCGACGCAGCGCCCGTGCAATTCGCGATGAGCGTCTGCGGCCTGCGGTCAAACGGGTCTGGGAGGACAATATGCAGGTCTATGGTGCGGACAAAGTCTGGAAACAGATGAACCGTGAAGGCATGGCGGTGGCGCGCTGCACGGTCGAACGACTGATGAAGCAGCTTGGCCTGGAGGGGGTGCGCCGGGGCAAGAAGAAGCGCACCACGGTAGCGGACGACTCGGTGCCGTGCCCTCTGGATCGCGTCAAGCGCCAGTTCCACGCCACGCGGCCCAACCAACTGTGGGTGAGTGATTTCACCTATGTTTCGACCTGGCAGGGCTGGCTGTACGTGGCCTTCGTGATCGACGTGTTCGCCCGCTGTATTGTTGGCTGGCGCGTCAGCACTTCGATGACCACGGACTTCGTTCTGGACGCCTTGGAACAGGCGCTTTACGCGCGCCAGCCCGACAACGATGGGACGCTCATTCACCATTCTGACAGGGGATCGCAATACGTCAGCATTCGCTATACCGAGAGGCTTTCTGAAGCCGGCATTGAACCGTCGGTCGGCAGCCGCGGTGACTCCTACGACAACGCACTGGCTGAGACCATCAATGGCCTGTACAAGGCCGAACTGATCCACAAGCGCGGCCCCTGGAAATCCCGTGAGGCCGTAGAGCTTGCAACCCTGGAATGGGTGGCCTGGTTCAACAACCACCGCCTGATGGAACACCTCGGCTATATCCCGCCGGCTGAAGCTGAGGCAAACTACTACCGGCAACTCAGCTACACCGCTGCCGCGCCGGCATCAACTTAAACCAAACAGCCTCCTCGATACCCGGGGCGATTCAACGAAACGCTTTCTCGAACAATGGCAACAGCTTGATGACCCAGCGGTGCACGGTCTAATGATCGACCGCGAGGCCGCGTTCGGCCATCATTTCCTCCAGATCACGCAGGCTCAGCGAATACGCCACGTACCAGCGCACGCACAGCAAGATCACGTCCAACGGGTAGTGCAGGCGCTTGAGCACCTTGGTTAGGCCCGCGGGCAAGGTCTTGCGGGGTGTCTTCGTCGGCTTCGTCATCAAGGTGCTTCCAGCATTTCTGGCCGACGATTCTACCCCTCCCGCCTTATCGCGACAGAGCCGCGCCTTCTATCGGACAGCCATGCATGGGCTCTGTCGGTATCTAGACCGGAAGCTTGTGCGCTGGGCTCAGCGCAAGTACAAAACTCTGCGACGGCACAAGCGGCGCAGTGAAGAGTGGTTGCACAAAATGAAGAAGGCAGACCCGCGACAGTTCGCGCACTGGCAGTATCAGAGGATACAGGTTGGATAACGGGAGCCGTGTAAATCGAGAGGTTTACGCACGGTTCTGCGAAAGACTCCGGGTGAAATTCCCTGGGTCTACTCACCCCTACATCCTGGTACGCGGTCAGCGGAAGTACCTGTACCGGGCGGTCGACAAGGCGGGCCATACCATCGACTTCCTGCTGCGCGCCCAGCGTGACAAGGCCGCAGCACGGCGGTTTTTCGAGAAGGCCATCGCGCAGCACGGCCAGCCTGACACGGTGACCATCGACGGCAGCCCGGCCAACCTGGCGGCGCTGCACGACCTCAACGCCGAACGGGAAACTCCCATCGCCATTCGCCAGGTCAAGTACCTGAACAACGTCGTCGAGCAGGACCATCGGGCCATCAAGCGCATCACCCGACCGATGCTCGGGTTTAAAGCCTTTCGCTGCGCGACCATTCTCCTGGGTGGCATCGAGTTGATGCATATGATCGCCAAGGAGCAGATGCAGCGTCCCGGTGGGGCCGCTGCGTCCGCTGCACAGCAATTCTATTCCCTCGCAACATAAGCCAGCATCAATGCCGGCTTCTTGCCGGCTGGTCTTTCTTACTGCGACAAAACCCCACGCTCTGCAACGGGAAAGGTGGAAAGCTGAAAAACGCGGACAGGCTGTCATTTGGCAGGTGTTCCGCTCAGATGTCTGACCAGCCGACCCAGCGTGGTGGCTTGTATCAGCAGGCTGAACACGACCACCAGGTAGGTCACACCGACCAGCATTTCGCGGCCGTGGAAGTCTGGCAGGGACAGTGCCAGCGCAATCGAAATGCCACCGCGCAGCCCGCCCCACGTCATGATAGTGGCCGAATGCGGATTGAGACGGCGGAAGTTCTGCAAGGCCAGCAGCGGAACTGCCACGCTGACGCCACGTGCCAGCAGCACCACCGGGATGGCCGCCAGCCCCAGCCAGATGATATGTAAATGCAGCGACAGCGCGATGATCTCCAGCCCGATCAGGCCAAACAGCACCAGGTTGAGCAACTCGTCCAGCAAGCCCCAAAAGTTGAACAAATGCTCCCGCGTCTTCTCGGACATCGAGGTGGTGACGCCATGGTTGCCGATCACGAGCCCCATGATCACCACCGACAGCGGCGCCGATACGTGCGCCAGTTCGGCCAAAGCGTAGCCGCCCGTAGCCAGCGCCAACGTGATCAGGATTTCCACCGGATAGCTATCGATGCCGCGCAGCATCAACGAGGCACCGTAGCCCAGCGCCGCACCGAGCGCCAGCGCGCCCAGCACCTCGCGTACGAGGGCTGTCGCCACGTGGGAGGCCGAAAGTCAGAAGCGCCGGTGGCCAGGCCGACCAACGTGAGGAAGGCAACCACGGCCGTTCCGTCGTTGAACAGCGATTCTCCCGCAATCTTAGTCTCCAGGCTTTCCGCCGCACCCGCCTTCTTGAGCACGCTGAGCACCGCAATCGGGTCCGTCGGCGAAATCAGGGCGCCGAACACCATACACCAAAGCAGACTGATGGGATGGCCGAGCCACCGTGTCACGTAGTAGAAACCGCCGCCCACGGCTATCGTGGAAATCACCACGCCGACGGTGGCGAGCAGGATCACCGCACCCCGCTGCTGCCGCATGCGGGTGAGGTCGACATGGAGGGCACCGGCGAACAGCAACAAGCCGAGCAGACCATGGAAGACCAGGTCGGAGAAATCGATCATGGCCATCAACATACGAGCGTTGCTCACCATTTCGGGGTGGTTGAAGCCCAGGATGGAGAGACTCAGGCAGGCGACGAGCCCGACGGCAGTGATGCCGAGCGTGTCGGGCAGCTTGATGAAGCGGTGATTGATGACGCCGAAAATCGCGATGAGCGCCAGTAGCGCACCGCTCCCCTGAAACACGGTCATATACGGATGGTTCCTCTGGTGATGGATGGTCTAGGTAATGGAGCCCGCCGCGCAGGCGCCACTCGGGCATGCCTTGGTGCAGACTACGGCCGCCTACGCCAAGACCGATCTGGGCCAGCTATTCGTCGAGCAGACGTTTGCCGACACGCCGCGGACCAGCGACTGAGGGACCATCTCGCGCCGAGAGGCCAGCGCAAGGACGAATACGCGAGGCTGGCGGTCTTTGCTACCGACGGGACGCGCTGCTGGCCTGGCCCTTGTCGATTTGGATGGCCTTCCGCAGCGCGGCCAACTCGCCTATGCACGACCTGACTTCGCCAACGTGACCGTGCCGCTGCACCTACTGATACGTCATGGTAAAGATCGCCCGTGCAACCACGGCACCCGGAGACACCGTTCCAGTGCGGATGTACTGAGCCACAAATGGAAGCGTCCAGGTACCCGTAGGCGATGTGCCCAATGCAACCGTCTTGGTGACGGGCGTAGAGGTCGGGCTTCCCGAGCCGGTGACAAAGGGGTCTGTCCGAGGGTAATGGGATTATTGTTCCTAAGGACGCGGACCGTGATGCCCGACGCGCCCCCGGACTGGAGCGTCAGATTTGCCGTCGCGTTGCCATTGTTGTTGGCATCCGTCAGCAATATCCCGACCTGCGATGGGCCGCTGCAATTCAGGACGATGTTAAACGGCGTATTGCCAGCCGTTGAACCGACGGACTGAAGGGCGTTTGCGCTGATGGTCGGCAGGTTGACGGCAATCGCCGTTGTTTGCACCGTGCAGGTGGGAGCGACCGTGGTCGTGGTTCCATTGAGCGTCAGTGTCCCAACCCGGCTTCCGGACCAGTAGCCCGTCCCATACACCCCAGAGTACGACATGGAACCTGCGGTGATCGGCCCCGTAACCACCAGTTGCACGCGGAACCACCCCATGGGACCGCAGTTGGTGGTGCAATAGGAAGCTGACGCGACGGTTCCACCATTGGTCAGGGGTACGGCATACGAGCCTGTCGTGGTCCCGCTGCCGTCTGCGGTAAAGAATGCAGCGATGCCGATACCGGGGATGTTGGTGGCGTAAACGGAGTTTCCCGAAACGAGAGTACGACTTGTGGTTAGCGCCGCAGTCCCCCTTTGGCTACCAACGCAAAGGTAGAGAATCACTTTTGGATCTGCGGAGACCCAGCCACTGTCGTAAAGCATTGTGCCGATAGCCGGATTCGCATTCGTCGGCAGTTGGCTGGGTAGATTGATAATCGCCGAGCCGTTACCGCTACTAGAGCATAAGGCAAATGCGGGAAGCGCCACCAGCATTAGAAAGGCGGCCAGGAAGCCTGTCCGAACGAGAATCACAAGCCAGTGCATAGTCTGAAACATTGTCGAAAGCCTCAATTGGCGGTTGCGGTCAGGGCCGCATCGTGGCAGATGGCACGGACGACGCCCATGAGGTTCTTTTGCGTCTTTGGGTCGGCGGGCAGTTGATAGCGCAGTTGGCATGATTTGGCTGGGTCCTCGCCGAGCGCCACGCTGAGGGTGCCGCTGTCGGCCTTGAGCCCACGCGCGATGATGCGCCCGCCCTGGGCCACCGTGCCCACAGCTTGGCCACTGGCGTCACGCACCTCGGCCCCAAACGGCAGCGGCTCGCCGTCAGCACGCTTGACCTCGAGGATGGCCATGCGGCCGGCGTTCTCCGTGTCGAACCTCAGCTTCACGACCGCGCCAGCGGTCGGCGCCACCTGTTGCATCGTGGACTTCAGTTCCACGTTCATCGGCAATCCCTGTGGATCAATCTCGACCTGGTTGCGCCAAAACGGCGTCAGGTTCGACACCACGGCGTGGCCCCAGGGGTCCACGCGCAGCCCGCTGCCGTTGGTCAGCCGCGCGCCGGCCGCATCTTTGGCCTCCACGACCGCCACCGTATCGCCCAGGCTCGGCGTGAAGGCCACGCCCCCCGCGTACGTCACGATGCCGCCGGCCAGCCCCGCGCTCACCTGCGTGTAGTTGCTGCTCTTGCTCGCACTGACGCTGAGCGTCGTCACCGGCGACACATAGGACACATTGCCGCCTACGCTGGTGCTGGCCGCCCCATTGCCACTGTTGCGGCCCACGTTGATACCGTAGGCCACGGCGCTGTCCCTGCCAAGCGTGCCCGTCACCGTTTCCTGCAGGCTGGTGCTGCCCGAGGAATCCTGCTGCAGGCTTGTCATCGAATACGGCGCGCGTGGACTCTGGCCCAGCGGGACGCCCACGTTGAGCCCCACGCGGTTGTCCCACCGGTTGGCCGTGACGTTGAACTGGCGTGAGACCGAGACGCCGTAGTTGATATGCATGTAGCTGTTGTTGTAGCCCGCCTGGAGTTGGGTATCGCGGCCATTGCGGTTCCAGTAGTCCTGCACCGAGCCCGACAGATAGAAGTTGCCATAGCCCTGGGCCAGGGCCTGGTTGACAGTGACCTGGAACCGGCCGCGCTGGATGCCGCTCATGGCAAAGGCCATGCCGCGTTCATCCAGGCCCCGCAGGGCCATGGCATCGGCCAGACCCAGGTAGCCACCGCTGGAGTAACGGTAAGCGGCCAGCGTGAGGTTGGTGTTGGTCGGCTGCACCAGCTTGCTGTAGGAAAGCCGCACGCTCTGGCCACTGCGGCTGGGCTCATTGGCCAGCCACGTGGAGGCGTGGGTGATGTCCGCACCGAAGGCGCCATAGTCGGTGTTCAGCGCCGCCCCCAACAGCCCGGCGACATAGTGGGGCGACGCGACCACCCCAGCGTATCCGGTGATGAGGTTGGTGAAACCGTGCTGTACCGTGCCCTGCAGCAGGGGCGGCGAGGTGTGAACGCCCGGATTGCGGTATTGGCCCGCCGTGACGCTATAGCGCGTGACACCGGGTCGCAGCGCGTTGACCGCGGCTGCGTAGGGCACCCGCGAGACGTGTACGCTGCCGTCGGCTTCGGTGACGCGGACTTCCAGGTCACCGCCGTAGCCAGTCGGATACAGGTCATTGATCTCGAACGGGCCGGCCGGGACCGTGGTGTCGTAGAGGATGTTGCCATTCTGGCGGATCTGCACCTGGGCGTTGCTCTGAGCGATGCCGCGCACGGTCGGCGCGTAGCCCCGTTGCGATTGCGGATACATGCGGTCATCACTGGCCAGCTGCACACCGAGAAAGCCCACGCTGTCGAATAAGGCCCCGTCGGTAAAGGCCTCGCCAATCACGAGCTGACTCTTGAGCGGCACGATCGAGCGTTGCAGGTTGGTTTGCACGCTCTGGTAGCGGTTGCCCGTCTGCTGGTCGTGCGTGAAGTTGCCCCGATGATGAAAACGCCAGGGGCCAACGTTCACGCCGGCGTCCAGGCCCAGGTAACCCTGGGTCGAAGCCATGCCCTGGCTGTCACTGTGATACACATTGGCGTTGTACTGCAGACGCGCGGCGTTGATGCCTTCGTCCCAGTACTTCGGATCCACGTAGCCGCGGGCCTGGCGTAACATGGTCGCCTGCGGCACGCTCACGTCCAGGCGCTGCTCGCCGTTATCAAAGGTGGCCGTCGCATCTTCGATGATCTCCGGCAACGCGACGCAAGCCCCCGTGCCCTCCAGGCGTGCGCTGGCCTGCGGCTTGAGTTTGGTCAGATCCACCCCCATGCGCTCGAGAAGCGCCCGGTCAAAACACGGCTGGACATTGCGGACGTTCCCATCGACGGCGCGCAGCGTCACGTCACCGCGACCGATCCAGGTCTGATTGACATACAAGTCGGCGCGGTAGTCGCCGACGAGGGCCACGTTGCCCCGGTTGAAACGGCTGATGTCAATCTGCTCGCCAGGCACCTTGCGCAGGAAGATATCACTGAACTTCGCCTCAGCCGCCAAGCTCCCGCCGTCAGCCGCCATGGCGGTCGCACTGGCAGCCAGCAGGCAGACGGCCGGGCCGATCTGGTGGCGCACGGGGAGCGTGGGAGATGGCTTACGCATTGGAAATCACACGAAATAGCGGGCAAGCCGCTACCTACGCCGGCGATGGGATTGGCCTGGTGGTCCCGGTGCCCATGGGAATTACGGAGCCACGGCGAGTGCAGCTTCTCCGTCAATGGCGCCGCCAAAGTCGCTGATGGCGTGGTAGCGAACCTTCAGGTCCGGCGCGGGACCCGCGGCGTTGCTCAGCCCAAACACTTGCGTGTCTCCCGGCCTCACCATGCCGCCGTCATCGAACTTCGCCGACTTGCCCCACCCTCGACCGCGAAGGCGGCGAACGAGACGAAGTACGGCGTCGGGTTGCGCACCTGCACCTGCTTGCCGCCAGGCAGCAGCCGCCATTCCACCTTGGCCGGCGCCTCCTGCGCGGTGCCGGCCAGCCCGGTCGGCCGGTAGAACAGCTTGATGCGCGAGCGGAATGCCAGTTGCAGCTTGTTGGCCTCTGCACTGCTCTCGGGCGGAATCTCCAGCACGTTGAGCCAGAACACCGATTCCTTGTCCTTGGGCAGCGGCTCACCGGTATAGAAAATCCGCAGCGTCTGGCCTTTGCCAGGGTCGATGCGGGACACCGGCGGCGTCACGGTAAAGGGCACGGAAATCTCCGACGGCGCTGCTTTGGGATCGCCCTTGTCCAGCCACACCTGCGTGAGCGCTGGCAGCTTTCCCTCGTTGCTCAGCCTGACGGTGGTCTCGCGCTCATTGGCGTTGAAGATCACGCGCGTGCCGGCAATGACCACCGAGGCCTCGGCTCGCAGCGCAACGACCAGACCGAGCACCAGCAAGGCCGTGGTCCAGACGTATCGAGACATCCGCGTGGGGGTCATGAGCATTCTGAGGTCGGTTGGGAACCGTGTATGCCAACGGTTGAGGGAGGGTCTGGCCGCTATTCTGTCAGAGTAAAAGCGGGGGATAAAAGTCCAGACGGGCCTGGGTTCGATGCCGGCTGTAGAGCAACGCGTTGCATTCCGTGATCCCGCGCCGTGCAAGCTCCCTCTGCAATCGCTCGGGGCCGAAGGTCTCACGGGTTGACCAGCGTCTTGACGGAAATCGACAGGCGCTAGGGTGCCTCGCTGGCAGCCAACATGGCGCGCCAGCTTCACTGCCTCTTCACGATCGGGAAAACAAGGCCGAATCCAGAGCGGGCGGATGGCATGACGGGGAGATCCCGCCATCCGCATCCCATTTAGTTGTAGCTCAGGGTGTACATCACGCTGGAGTTGGCCGGACCGGTGCCGGCCGCGCCCGTGGCGTAGTACTGGACGAAGTATGGCAGTGTGGCCGAACCCGAAGTAATAGCCACCGAATGCGAGTTCTGCTGCGCATCAGCAAATCCAGCCTTGATGGGAGAGAGATCATTGCCGTTGAGCAACTGCATTTGCACATTGGTCGCACCACCAGTAACGATCAGGTTACCGGTCGACGCATCGGTCGTCGGGCCCGCTTCAAAGAAGGTGTGCACGGTGCCCGTGCTCGGAGTGCAGCCGGTCAGGACGATGTTGAACGGCGTGCGGCCTGCGGTGGAGCCCGCACTGCCCAAGACGCCGCTCGTCACGGTCGGCAGCGTGACGATGAAGTCCTTCGTACCAGTGCTGTTGCCGTCGACATTGCAGGTATTTGCGGTGACCTGACCGTTGAAGGTTATGCTGCCGTCAGCTGCGGCAGCAAACTGCGAAGCCAGGCCCAAGCCGAACACAACCAGCGTCGAGAGAAGAGATTTCTTCATGATGATGAATAGACAAAAATAGGCAGGATCAAGATTGGCGCTCGAAGACGGATTTGGACCCCGCTAATCCATCCACCCAGTGATACAGTTACAGTAAGTCCTATCTGCACTATCGCAGAACAGGATAATATGGGTATGCCACCCGAAGAATCTGAATTTTTCACAACTTGGCTGATCATACGCAGGGCCATCGCATGAAATGTGACGGAAATCTAAACTGCGGCAGTGAATAACCAGAGTGGCGTCATTCAATCGACCGGCACCCTGGCAGTCGATACCCACGGGCAGACCTACGACAACAGTCAGGGCGGGCTGACGGTGGCCAACGGGGCCATGAGCCTCAACACCGGCGCCCTGAACAATGCGGCGGGCACGATCTCCGTCCAGCACGCCGTCACCGTGACCGGAACCACGCTGGACAACACCGGAGGCACCGTGGTGGCGGGCGGACCGCTGGCGCTCGCCGGCGACAGCCTCGCCAACGCAGGCGGCAAGGTCGCTTCCAATGCCGACGCCACGTTGCGCATCGCCAATGCGCTGGACAACACGGCCGGCCTCACCCATGCAGGCGGCACGCTGGATGTGCAGCCTGCACAGTCATCAACCGCAATACGCTGGGCGGCACGGGCCATGTGCATCAGCATGTCGACGTGTATTCAATGACACCATCTGATCATTCGCAGGCATCGGATTTGACAGACGTTTGCCATTCTGAAATATTTCAATCCGTTGCGAATTCTTACAAGTTGCAGTTTGCACAATAAGTGCTGCCCCTCCTGGGGAAGCAATCCGCCACGCGCGAGGCCACGCACATTGAGGTTGCGGTCGCCATTAATTTAGGGATTTCTACGTCGTGTATGAGTCGTTGTCGTTTGTCCGGTGGTTGATGGTAGCAAGCGACCGGGGCATCCATCTGTTTAATCCACTTGGCTACATCCGCTACCTGATCTCGCTTGCCGCCTTGGCCAAATTCTGCCATCCGACGGGCAGCCGAAAGTGCTGGAGCCGGCGTCTGAGGTTTGTGGTCCGCTCGCTGGCACACGGTCGCTACGCGCGGCAATGGTTGGCTTCCATTGCCGCGTGCTCGCTAATGCAGCGCGCTGTCATTGCCAGGCCGGCGCTACTGGAGCGCCCATTTCGGCCGTTGGGCTGGATGGGGCTGCGGTTCGTCGAGCGCCTGCGGCTCGTGAGCCAGCACTACGCCATCCTGCGCGGCGCGCTGCCGCTCCACATCTGCCAGCACATATATGTAGGCGGCGGGCTGGACGCCATGCAACACGACGGCCGCTATCTGCTGCGGTTGGCCGATTCCGCGCCAAATCCAAAGGAGGGAGAGCTGGCGTTCTACTGGCTGGATACCGTGGCAGCGACCTGCCTGGTCCAGCTGAGCTTCTACCTGAAGCCATCTGCGGACGGACCCGAGATCTTTGTGGGCGGCCTTCAAGGGCCTCGCGGTGAACGCAGCCGTGATCTGATCCGCGAATCCACAAAGGCCGGAGACGGCCTGCGGCCCAAGGACGCCGTGACCGAGGCATTACTGGCCTTCGCGTCCCAGATCGGCGCCCGACGCATTGTTGCAGTTTCGCGCCGAAATCACGTGGGCCGACAGCGCAGCACTCCGCGCGAAATTCATGCCGACTACGAGAGCTTCTGGATGGAGTGCGGCGGCATCGCGCTGCCCTGCGGCAACATCGAGCTTCCTGTGAACCCGCCGCTTCGCGACCCTACGACGCTGCCGTCTAAAAAACGCGCCGCCTACCGACGCAAGCAGCAGCGCGCCGATGCCATCCGGCAGAACGTTAGTCAGTGGCTGGCGCTTCCGGCCGTCAGCAACACGAGTGATGCCGTTGCGCGCGTTTGTATCGTTGAGTTCAGGTCTGCGCAGTCTGCCGCGCTGCGGTAGGCACATAATCGGGACAGAAGGGCTCTGTCGCAGTATGGGGCTTCGCCGTATTCTGTCAACAGCCCCCGCAGGCTGTTGATTTGCATCGTACGCAACTTCACCAGTTGCTGGCGCATCCGGTGTAGCGCCAGCAACGCCTGCTGTGCTTCGGTTTTTACGATTCTGTCGCGATAACGCCGGCGCGGCGAAGCCAGCAAGTGAAGCGGGCTGGTTTATGAAACCAGGGAATAGAATTGCTGTGCGGCGGACAAACGGGTCCCATTGGGGCAGTTCATCTGCCCCTTGGCGATCATGTGCATGGTCTCGATGCCACCCACGATGATGCGTGCGCATCGGAATTTCTTGAACCCGAGCATGGGCCGCGTTCGCCGTTTGATGGCCCGGTGGTCCTGCTCAACAATGTTGTTCAGGTACTTGCGCTGACGGATCCTGATCGGCGTTTCACGCTGCGCGTTCACCGCATGCAGTGCGGCCAGGTTGGCTCCACTTTTGTCGATGGTCACGATATCAGGTGCGCCGTTCTGGCCAATGGCTTTCTCAAAGTAACGCCGCGCAGCAGCCTTGTCCCGGCGAGCGCGCAGCAAGAAGTCGACGGTGTTGCCGGCCTTGTCCACTGCGCGATAAAGGTACGTCCATTTGCCGCGCACCTTGAGGTAGGTTTCGTCCATGCGCCAGCTCTTGCCGACCGGGCGCTTGTGGCGACAAAACGCTTTCTCGAACAATGGCAACAGCTTGATGACCCAGCGGTGCACGGTCTAATGATCGACCGCGAGGCCGCGTTCGGCCATCATTTCCTCCAGATCACGCAGGCTCAGCGAATACGCCACGTACCAGCGCACGCACTGGGGAGCCATTCTCCTGCAACTCGAGGAAATGTAATTTTCTGATTATTCTTGTCTCTTGATACCGGATCCGTTGGAACGCGCCTTGCGCCAGAAACGACTTCCAAGCAGCAGAAACACCACTGCTGCGTAGATCGATACCTCGTCAAAGTCGTTCTTGCCGGCCTTGTGCCACCAGAAGTGCAGGATGGCAAGCACCGCAATGCCATAGACTACGCGATGCAGCACCTGCCAGCGCTTGCCGCCAAGCCAGCGCACCATTGCATTTGTCGACGTGACCGCCAGCGGAATCATTAGCACGAATGCGACGAACCCCACAGTGATGAATGGCCGCTTGCCGATGTCCTTGATTATGTAGGCCACGTCAAAGCCGCGATCGACTACGAGCCACAGCAGGAAATGCAGCACGCCATAGAAGAATGCGAACAGGCCCAGCATGCGACGCAACCGGATCAGCCAGATCCATCCGGTGATGCGGCGCAGTGGCGTAACCGCGAGCGTCACACACAGTATTGCGAGCGTCCACGTGCCAGTGGAACGGGTGACGAACTCGAGCGGATTCGCGCCAAACCGCGCCGTGACGCCGAGGTAGATCAGGCGTGCGAACGGCAGCATCGCCAGGCACCAGACGGCGAGCTTCACCGCCTGTACGTGCTGGGGCGAGAGTTTTGCAATTCCACCGCCTGGCTTTCTTGGCGCTCGCACCGCGGCTGCCGGTAGATCACGCTGCACCATCAGAAGAACTTCCTCAAATCCATGCCCTGGTAGAGCGATGCCACCTGGGCACCGTAGCCATTGAACGGCAGGGTCCTGCGCTTTGGCGCGAACAGCGCCGAAAAGCCGCCACTGCCCTTGTCCTCGCCGATGCGCCGTTCCGTGGCCTGGCTCCAGCGGGGGTGGTCCACGTCGGGGTTCACGTTCGAATAGAAGCCATACTCGTTCGGCGCGGCAATGTTCCAGCTCGTTGGCGGCTGCTTGTCGACGAAGCGGATCTTCACGATCGACTTCGCACTCTTGAAGCCATACTTCCACGGCACCACCACGCGTACTGGCGCGCCATTCTGGTTCGGCAGCACTTCCCCATACAGCCCGAACGTCAGCAGCGCCAGCGGATGCATGGCCTCGTCCATGCGCAGGCCTTCGCTGTAGGGCCAGTCCAGTACACCGCTGCTGATGCCCGGCATCTGTTTCTTGTCGGCGAGCGTAATGAACTGGACGTACTTCGCACCGGGCTGCGGCTCGACCCGCCTGATCAGCTCCGCCAACGGATAACCGATCCAGGGAATCACCATCGACCAGCCCTCCACGCAACGGAGCCGATAGACGCGTTCTTCCATCGGCGCGAGCTTGAGCAGTTCGTCGAGGTCATACACCTTGGGTTGCTTGATCAGCCCCTCCACCGCAACCTGCCAGGGGCGCGGCCGCAGCGTGCCCGCGTACCGCGCCGGGTCGGACTTGTCGGTACCGAACTCGTAGAAGTTGTTGTAGGCCGTGACATCCTCGTAGGGCGTACGCTTCTCCGTCACCAAGTACGAACCATTCACGGCTGCGGCCAGCCTGGGCAGCTTGCCGGGCGTGCCCTGCGCGAAAGCCTGCTGCGCGAACCACGGCGATACCAGGCTACCTGCGGCGCCCATCGCCAGCAGGCGCCGACGCGTGGCGAACACGTGTTGCGGCGTGATTTCCGATGCAGCGATGTCGTCGCCACGCAGCCATTTTGGGGAAGGAATCAGCATATGAAAGGTAGTGGGAACAACGTCAGGTGAGAACTCCGGTGCTGGCCGATTCCACATAGCTATGGCGAATAGCAGTCCAGATCGCTTGCCACGCTCACCTGCCCCGTATAGTGCTGCCGAATGCGGCGTAGATCGTCCGGCAGCGCGACAAGACTGCGCGCCATCAAGTGACTGAGGACAAGATGCTTGACATGGGCGGCTTCGGCCTTGATGCCGATCACGCTCGGCCGGACATGCAGCCTGGCTGCCACCGGGTCGGCATCCTCCGGGACGGCCATGTGCATCACGAGGATATCTGCATGCCTGATCATGTCCCAGAAGGCCGGATTGTCGCCATTTTGATCGCCGCTGAAGGCAATCGTGTGGGTGGGCGTGCGCACCAGATAGCCAAGTGCCGGTACCGGTCCATGGCTGACAGGCACGGCGGAAACGGTGAGGCCCGGCGACTTGAACACAACCTGTGGACTATCGCGGTGAACATCGACTTCGGCAGGCTCCAGCTTGAAAAGGCCATCGGTGCCGTCGAGTGCGCCCGCGAGATAGGCAAACGCGCCATTGGGATCGGCGAATTCCGCCGACAGGAAGGTTTTCAGGCCGGGAAATGGGGCCCCTGCGCTCGGACCGCTCACAGGCAGTGCGGTCAAACGTTCCGAGAAAAAGCCAGCCTTGACGAGGGCTGGAAGATCCGCGACATGGTCAGCATGAAAATGTGTGAGCGCGATCAGGTCCAAGTCTTCGATGCGGGCCTTTGCCTCGCCGAAGCGGAGGAAGACGCCTCCCCCAGAGTCCACGAGCACGCGGCTGTGGCCATCGATCCAGACCAGATAGCCGCTGCTGGCCCGATGACCTTCCGGAACCGGGCCACCGGCGCCCAATACCTGTAGGGCGAAACTGCGAGCACAGCCTGACGAGGCAAGTGCCGAATTGCTGCAGATCAGCAGTGCCGCGGCGCTGAGCAAGAGCACACGGCACGCCTTGGTCCATGGGCCGCATGTCAGGAGGGTTGGCTTCATGAGGCATCTAGCTATTGTCGACAAGCGGGCCATCGTCGATGACCTTCGCATCCGGAATCAGCGCGTAGCCAGCAGTCGGCGGTGGAGCCAATAGTCCAGGCTGAACTTGCCGGCACCCTGGAAAATCAGCGGCAGGAACATCACCAGATAGATCAGGGGCAGCTTGTAGTTGCCGTGGCCATCGTCGGTGATGACATAGCCCATGGCGAGTTCGGAGAGGCTGTGCCATTGATCCGGCCAGTGCACGGCTGCAATAGCGACGACGGTGAGGACGGTTAGTGAGACGCTAAAGAACCGGGTACCGAGCCCGATGACTAGGGCGATCGCACCCACAAGCTCGAATCCTGTGGCCAACGACCAGCTTACGTCAGGGGGCACATGATTGAAAGGAAACGGGAACCGGTCCTGGACGTCGCTGAACCAGTTGCTTCCGTTCCACTTCTCGACACCGGACGCCCAGAACTCGACGGCAAGCAGCACGCGCAGAACAAGGGGGGCAACCCAGGCGCCAACACCGTCAAGCGCCGACAGGAATTGTTGAATCGGTTGAAATGCCGGTGCAAGCACGTTCTTCATGGAAAGATCTTGGTGGACGCAAATAGTTGATGGCCAAATCGTAAGGGGTGGACCGGGATCGAGGAAATCGTCATTTTTCATCACGCGATAGCTTCGTGTTATGTTCACTGGCTGAGCACTTAGGAAGCCCGCCATGGAGATCTACCAGATACGCTACTTCCTCGCCGTGAGCGAGACGCTGAACTTCACGCGCGCCGCGGAGCGATGTTTCGTCTCCCAGCCAGCGCTCACCAAGGCGATCCAGAAGCTTGAGGAATTGCTTGGCGGTCGGCTCTTCGATCGCACTAAGAATGCCGTGCAAATGACGGAGCTCGGGCGGGCAATGCTTCCCAACTTCCAGCAGATCTATACAACGGCCAACCAGACGCGTGAGCAGGCACGGCGCCTGCTGCGCGAGCAGCGTGTGGTAATTCGCGTGGGGGTGATGTGCTCGGTCGCATTCAATGTGCTCCTGCCCGGCTTCCTCGCATTCCAGGCGGCACAGCCCAAGGTGGACCTGCAGTTCCGGGAAGGCACGATGGAAATGCTCACGGATGCACTCGACAAGAACGAGATTGATGTCGCCGTAATGGCAGCCCCCTATGAGTATCCCAAGCGCTTTCGCGCAGCAGCCCTCTTTCGAGAGGACTACGTAATCGCACACGGGCCGGTACACCGTTTCGCCCAAATGTCCGAGGTCTTGGTCCAGGACCTGAAGGGCGAAGCGTACTGCGAACGGTTGAACTGCGAGTACTCCGACTACATTGACAAGACGCTGCGGGATTTCAACGTGGAGGTTGAAACCGTACAGGCCAGTCCCCGGGAAGATTGGATCCAGTTGCTGGTGCGAGCGAACTTTGGCATCGCCTACATGCCGGTCTCCCTGGCGCGCGAGGCAGGCATCGCCTTTATCCGCACAGCGGACTGCCCGTTCGCGCGGGAAGTCAAGATTCTCACGCTGGCCGAACGCCCCCAAACCGACGCCATCTCGAGCCTCGTGGAAGCGCTGTCGACGTTCCAGTGGCCAGCGGATTTGGCTGCTTAGCGTGCCCGCTAGCCCCAAGGGCGCGGTGGCCAAGCCTTAATCCATGGCTAGAACGATCCCTTGTTCCACGAGATCCTCTAGCAGGTGCTGCAATTGTGCGGGACTGGGGCGAACCTCGGTCGCCTGGGCCAGACGATCAAGCGTTTCCCCCAGGTTGCCCATGGATGTCTGTAGCAATTCGAGCAATGTATAGGTCACGAGATTGGTCTCGGCAAAGCACACATTGTCGTCTGCATCCCGCCAGACCATCAGTCGGGTCGTTTGAACCGTGACAGGCTCGGCATCCGCGCCGATGCGATGTACTGGATAGGGGTAGCAGGCCAGGCGCAGCGTCGGGTTTAGCCCAAGATTGGGCAAGAAGGATTGAGGTTGTCCATCCGGATGGGTATGTACCGCCAATTCCAGTGCCTCGTAATGTGCGAGATACGCGAGATAGGCAGGCTCATCTGGCAAACGTTGCCGTCCATCCTGGAATAACCACTGAACAAATTCCTGGGCAATCTGATGAAAGTACGGCGTGGCGGCACGGTGTTCTGCGAAGAACCTCAGACAGAGGGCACGCCAACGCTCTTGCCCCAACATCTGCTGGATCACGGGAAAGCAGGCATCGAGGAAGCCGCAGAAGTTATTCAACAGCAGCTCGCGATAGAGCATCAGCCGCTCGGGAGCGACTCCGGCAGGCCCAGAATCAGCTTGCGGCTGGCGAATGCAGGCCGTGAACAAGCGCTGATAGCGCTGAAACACGGGTTCCTGCGCTGGTTTGATGGTCTCAGGCGGCCTGTGCATGAGTCATCCTTTCTGCAATGGCCTGCGTGCTGGCGATCCGGTCGACTTCGACCAGCAAATCACAAAGACGCGGAAGGTTGAAGTCGCGCTCCAGCAAAGTGGGCTGCACACCGTGACAGGTGTAGGCATGCGTCAGTAGCGCCCACACCGGGTCGATGACGTCGGTACCGTGTGTGTCAATCACTAGCGTCTCGCTCTCCCGCGAATGCCCGGCGACATGGTAGTAGGCAATGCGCTGGGAAGGTAGCGATGAGATGTAGGCGTAGGGGTCGATGCCGTGGTTGACGCTGTTGACAAAGACGTTGTTCACGTCAAGGTGGATCAGGCAATCCGCCTCCTGGGCCACGGCGCGCAGGAATGTTGCTTCGTCCATCTCGTCGATCGGGGATGCCGCGTAGTAGGAAACATTCTCCACGCCGATGCGCTGGCCGAGCATGTCCTGCACCTGGCGGATACGTCGGGAGACATGCTCGATCGCGTCGGCAGTGAAGGGGATCGGCATCAGATCATACAGGCAGCCATCGTCAGCGCAGTACGACAGGTGTTCGGAATAGAACGGCGTGCGTAGTTCGCGCATCAGCACGCCGACGCCGGCGACCAGCTCCTGGTTCAGCGGGGCAAAGCCGCCAAGGTTCAGGCAGAGACCATGCGCAACGATCGGCACCTGTTCGGCCAGCTTGCGCAAGGCTTGACCTTTGGCACCACCGATACCGATCCAGTTTTCCGGGGCGATCTCCAAGAAATCTACGGCCTCGGGAATAGACTCGGTCAGCGGTGCAATCAGCTCGCGCCGCAACCCCAAGCCTGCGCCGCGCCAACGTTGCGTGTTCATGCTCTCAGACCTTTACAGTTACGACTTGGTGGCGCCGCAGCTGCCGTCCTTGTGCTTGGCATCCGCTGCGTTCTTGTCCGCGCCGCACTTACCCTCGGCAGCCTTCTTTTCTGCGCCACAAGTCCCATCCTTGGCCTTCTTGTCCGCGCCGCAGGTGCCGTCCTTGGCCTTGTCGGCAGCCTTCATCTTGTTGGCCCCGCACTTGCCCTCGCCGCACTTGCCTTCCTTCATCTTGCTGCCCGTATCGGCCTGGGCGACGAGGTAACCCTGATCAAGCGGCTTGACCGCAAAAGGCGAAGCGTCAGCCGCGTGGGCGATGCCGGCAAGGCCGACGGTGGAGAGTACGGCGCTGGCGATAAGGGTGGAGATATTGCGAGTCTTATTTTGCATGGATCGGCTCCTTGACCGAGCGTTGTTGAAGAGGTGAGTGGATTCTGCCGACGCGGCCACGCGCGGGGAAATGGTTGTTTTTCAGTGATCGATAACCGGTGGATATGACTGCGCGCGACATGCAAGTCCCAAAAAGTCAAAATGCCGCTTGAGGCACGCAAGCCAGGCGCATTGCGGGGGGCATTTCTTCCTTCGTTTCACGAAAACAGGCCATGCTCCAGCTGGCGGAAAACTGAGGGCTCTGTCGCGATAAGGCGGGAGGGGTAGAATCGTCGGCCAGAAATGCTGGAAGCACCTTGATGACGAAGCCGACGAAGACACCCCGCAAGACCTTGCCCGCGGGCCTAACCAAGGTGCTCAAGCGCCTGCACTACCCGTTGGACGTGATCTTGCTGTGCGTGCGCTGGTACGTGGCGTATTCGCTGAGCCTGCGTGATCTGGAGGAAATGATGGCCGAACGCGGCCTCGCGGTCGATCATTCGACCGTGCACCGCTGGGTCATCAAGCTGTTGCCATTGTTCGAGAAAGCGTTTCGTCGCCACAAGCGCCCGGTCGGCAAGAGCTGGCGCATGGACGAAACCTACCTCAAGGTGCGCGGCAAATGGACGTACCTTTATCGCGCGGTGGACAAGGCCGGCAGCACCGTCGACTTCTTGCTGCGCGCTCGCCGGGACAAGGCTGCTGCGCGGCGTTACTTTGAGAAAGCCATTGGCCAGAACGGCGCACCTGATATCGTGACCATCGACAAAAGTGGAGCCAACCTGGCCGCACTGCATGCGGTGAACGCGCAGCGTGAAACGCCGATCAGGATCCGTCAGCGCAAGTACCTGAACAACATTGTTGAGCAGGACCACCGGGCCATCAAACGGCGAACGCAGCCCATGCTCGGGTTCAAGAAATTCCGATGCGCACGCATCATCGTGGGTGGCATCGAGACCATGCACATGATCGCCAAGGGGCAGATGAACTGCCCCAATGGGACCCGTTTGTCCGCCGCACAGCAATTCTATTCCCTGGTTTCATAAACCAGCCCGCTTCACTTGCTGGCTTCGCCGCGCCGGCGTTATCGCGACAGAACCCTGCGCGTCGCCACCGGCCGATCCGGCGGGATTTCCCGATGCCGCCTCGCTGGCCGCGTTGCGCGCCTAGTATGAAGGACGGCCAGCCCGCGAGTCACCCCCGATCATACGGGAAAATCAACCGGCAGCGGCGACGGCATCGCCAGGTAATAGCCCTGAACGCATCGCGCCCCTGTGCTCCGGGCGCACTGTAGGTCCAACTCATCTTCGATGCCCTCTATGACAATATCCCTTGCAAGAGTCTTTGCAAAGTTGACGGCGCTTTGCAGTTGACCCGCGTTCGCACGATTTCTGGCGTTCGCGATGAACTTCTTGTCCAGCTTGATCAGGTCTGCCCTGCCGATCTCGATCGCGGTCTCGATGCTGTAGCCTGCGCCGAAATCGTCAATGGCAATTTGACATCCGAGACCTTGGATGTGCCGGGCGAAAGCTCGGGCACTGCCCCGGACAATCGGCGATACTTCAGTAATTTCCAGGACGAGGCGCTTCGCAATGTCGGGACGGGCCCTGAGTTCCAGCATTGTCGATGACCACCAAAGGTCCTCGACCGCGCTCTGCGCGGAGATGTTCACGCCAAGCGTAATCATTGAATCCAACTTCAGCATCCCAATAACGCGCTTGACGGCATAGCGATCGAGCATGCGCACGAGATGCGATTGCTCCAGGAAAGGCACGAATTCCTGGGGACTCATCACACGGCCGCTATCGGCGGAAAGAATTCGCACGAGTGCTTCCTGATAGTGGATCTTCGTGCCCCCAGTACTGTCAATCACCGGTTGGAAAAGGAACGAAGCCGCGTCGTTCATGATGGCTGAGAGGGCCCGCTCGACACTCGGCGCATTGACGGTTGAAGGTGTAAAGGCCATCGACATTTTGGGCCGGACCAGCTCCAACGCACCACCCAGAACTGGGGCGCCAACTACCGCTGCATGCAGCGACGCCATGGAGGCGGCATCCCGCGTGCAGGCTAGTCGCCCGCAAAGTCTTGCCATGACCTCTTCGAGATCCTGGTAGTGGAGGTGATCCGAATACGTCCTCTCATACTGAAGGATGCGCGGCAACGCTTGAATCCGGATTTCGCCTCTCGATAGTATCGCCGCCATACCAAGATCAGCGCAGATGCTCTGTGTATGCCATAGCGTCGCCTCCTCTACTGTCCGAAGAAACGCATCTCCATGGACGCGTTTGAGTTCCGCGCGATTGGCGAACTCAACTACCAGATGTAGGTATCCCATTTTCCTCTCTTGTGAGGCCGCCTGTGTCATCCTGATCGTTGCGCCGTTGTCGAGAGCAAGTTTCAACGACAAGTGCACAGCTGGAGTCGAGGCAACACCACAATATGAAATCCTACCGCCACGCAAAGAAGTCTGAACAATTCTCAAATCCGACGCACACAAGCAGGGCCATCGCATGAAATGTGACGGAAATCTAAGGAATCGCTGATCAATGAGGTTTGCGCTTGATGTTGCACAAGCCAATGACTTCGGCTTTCGCCATGCGGGAGAGATGGGAACCGACTCAAGCCGTTTTTCTCTCTTTTCGCGCCTTTCCTGGCGCGCGTTGCGCGCTCAGGACGGATTGCGCCCCTCTGAGGCCAGCAACAGCTTCCTGGCGAGCACAAGATTCGCCAGACCAAACAGGCTGAACAACTGCGCCGTGTTCTTGACCAGGCCCTTGTAGCGAACCTTGCGATGACCAAACAGATTCTTGATGACGTGGAACGGATGTTCGACTCGCGCCCGAATCTGGGCCTTGGCCCGCTCGACGGCAATCAGCAAGTCCTTGACCGCTCCGTCACTCATCGCCTTGATCTTGCCGCGCTTGACGGCCACCTGCCACTTCACGGTCTTGCCTTTCATCTCCTCGCGCTTGTCCACGCCCGTGTAGCCCGCGTCGCCAAACGCATGCTCCTCGTGGCCATGCAGCAAGGCATGCGCCTGCGACACGTCAGACTCGTTGGCCGCGGTGCCCACCACGCTGTGCACCAGCCCAGAGGCCGCATCCACGCCGACATGGGCCTTCATACCAAAATGCCATTCATTGCCCTTCTTGGTCTGGTGCATCTCCGGGTCGCGGCTCTTCTCCTTGTTCTTGGTCGACGGGGGCGCCTCGATGATGGTGGCATCCACAATCGTGCCTTCCTTCATCATCAGCCCCCGCTCGCACAGCATGATGCCGATTTCGTCGAACAGCTTTCGCGTCAGTTCATGCTCGACGAGCAGGCGGCGAAACTTCAGCAGCGTGGTCGCGTCTGGCACCGCCTCGACTGCCAGGTCGATCCCGGCAAACGCGCGCATTGCCATGCTGTCGTACAGCGCGTCTTCCAGCGCCTCGTCCGACAGCCCGTACCACTGCTGCAAGAAATAAATGCGCAGCATCCGCTCCAGGCCGATCGGCGGCCGTCCACGTTTGCCCTTGGGGTAGTACGGTTCGACCGCCGCAATCAGACGCGACCATGGCACCACGCTTTCCATCTCCGTCAGAAAGCGCTCGCGGCGCGTCACCCGCTTCTTGCCGTGGCTTTCCGCTTCCGCAAAACTGATCTGTCGCTTCATCTCCGACTCATATCGTGGGCATGCACATGACAACGCTTACACGTCACTCAACGATGACCGCCGCGCTGATTTAGCGGGTAAGGGAACGACGTCACCGTCGCCCCCTCCCCAAAGAACCGTACGTGCGAGTTTCCCCGCATACGGCTCGCGCATGGCTAAAGCACCGTTGCCAGGTGCCGGCCTTGCCATACAGCACAAGACCTCCACTTACGTCATATCGTTGGCCCATCTCATTGCTGAGACGGGGGCGCTGAACTGCCGTAAAACAACGACAGTCTCTTCCAAGCTGCCCCACGTTGGACCGCAAATACTGGCTCGCGACAGCCACACCTCGCGCAAGTCTGCACCCTTTCAGGTCAGAGCAAAGTTTGAACTCCTATCCGGACAATTACAGTCTGGCATTCGCTTTTTGCGCGTTCTCTTACCCGCTTCCCCAACAGCTTCCCTCACGGGTCGCTTGCCAACGATTCGATGTTCTGAATGTTGGCAGGGAATCGGGCTTACCACGTTCCCGTTCTGGCCGACCTCGGCGATACCTCCAGCCCGAGGGCTTTCCGTTTAGCGCCCGCCTATCCCCCGGCAGCCCTGATGACGACGTGCCCCTACTGATCAAAGGGAGCAACCGGCTGCTTACCTTTTGGTCAGGGCCTACCAGCCGCTTTGGCCCATTGGAATTGACGAGGTTTATCAGCGATTCACATCTATTGCGCATGCGGAAATTTCCTAGTCCCTACACCGCGTTGCGGCTTGCAGCATCGCCACCATTCGTCGCCGAATCATGACGTCTTTCGACGGGTACATTGTCCCCGGAGCTTCAGACCCGACGATTACTCATCGCGCCTGTCCAGGTAGGAAACTGCTGGTCGTACAGCAGGTCACAGCAGGTCACAGCACGCTAGTACCGTATGTGACAAGACAAGAACGAACTTCGCTGCCCGCTGACACTTAAATACCGACACGCCGCGGGCAAGCAGCACGTGTCGCACAATCAGTCTTTCCCTAAACGTCGTTCCAGCCAAGCAATTGAGCCAGATAGCAGTCGTTAGCGCAGGCCAGCATGCGGCGGTTCTTCAAGCCGGCTTTGATGGTGCGATCCTGTCGTAGCAGGTTCATGGCAATGCGCCTGAGAATGGCGAAGTTGTGCGCTGCATTCTGGACACGCACTCGGCACGGTTCTGTCGCGATAACGCCGGCGCGGCGAAGCCAGCAAGTGAAGCGGGCTGGTTTATGAAACCAGGGAATAGAATTGCTGTGCGGCGGACAAACGGGTCCCATTGGGGCAGTTCATGGGGTCATGCCAAGATGAGCCCAATCCGCTATCATAAGCCTCACGGTTATATCGAATTCAAGTAATAGGTCGATTTCGATATAAGGGCCGACGATCGGAGATGGTCAGGATGCGGCGAACGCCGCGCCGATCTGCCGTGCCCGTTTCACCTCGTCGCCATGCAGGTAGATCGACGTGGTCGAGATCGAGGCGTGCCGCAGATTGTCCCGGACGGTCGTCAATTCCGCGCCGCGCGCCAGCGCGTGCGTCGCATGCGTGTGCCGCATCCAGTGCGGGCTGGCCTGCCGTAGCTTCTCGGCGGCAACCGGGTGGTCGGCCTGAATCAGGTTCGCAGCCTGCGTGAAGAATCGTCGCAACACGGCCCACAGTCGCGTGCCCGTGATGCCGCCGGCCGGGTCCTGACCAAGGCCGCCGATCAACGGGGTATGCGGGTCCCAGCGTGCCGGCGTGACTGGCAGGCCGCGTTCGACTAGATACCGGTCGAGCGTGACGCGCGCCAACGGCGGCAGCGCCACCTTGCCCGCCTTGGCCCCCTTGCCGACCAGGCTGAGCCAGTGGTCGCCATGGGCATCGATATCGATGCCACCAAGGGTTGCGCTGACGAGTTCGCCGGCGCGCAGGCCGGTCGCATACGCGAAATCGAGCACGAAGCGCAGGCGCTGGGCCGCCGGCGCCTCCCACCCGTAGGACCACTCCAGTCCGTTGGCGAGCGTGCGCACCAGCAGCCATTCGCCCTCGGTGAACACGTGCGACGGGTTCTGTCGCGATAACGCCGGCGCGGCGAAGCCAGCAAGTGAAGCGGGCTGGTTTATGAAACCAGGGAATAGAATTGCTGTGCGGCGGACAAACGGGTCCCATTGGGGCAGTCCATCTGCCCCTTGGCGATCATGTGCATGGTCTCGATGCCACCCACGATGATGCGTGCGCATCGGAATTTCTTGAACCCGAGCATGGGCCGCGTTCGCCGTTTGATGGCCCGGTGGTCCTGCTCAACAATGTTGTTCAGGTACTTGCGCTGACGGATCCTGATCGGCGTTTCACGCTGCGCGTTCACCGCATGCAGTGCGGCCAGGTTGGCTCCACTTTTGTCGATGGTCACGATATCAGGTGCGCCGTTCTGGCCAATGGCTTTCTCAAAGTAACGCCGCGCAGCAGCCTTGTCCCGGCGAGCGCGCAGCAAGAAGTCGACGGTGCTGCCGGCCTTGTCCACCGCGCGATAAAGGTACGTCCATTTGCCGCGCACCTTGAGGTAGGTTTCGTCCATGCGCCAGCTCTTGCCGACCGGGCGCTTGTGGCGACGAAACGCTTTCTCGAACAATGGCAACAGCTTGATGACCCAGCGGTGCACGGTCGAATGATCGACCGCGAGGCCGCGTTCGGCCATCATTTCCTCCAGATCACGCAGGCTCAGCGAATACGCCACGTACCAGCGCACGCACAGCAAGATCACGTCCAACGGGTAGTGCAGGCGCTTGAGCACCTTGGTTAGGCCCGCGGGCAAGGTCTTGCGGGGTGTCTTCGTCGGCTTCGTCATCAAGGTGCTTCCAGCATTTCTGGCCGACGATTCTACCCCTCCCGCCTTATCGCGACAGAGCCGTTTTCCCCTCAGGAGTCTTCTCGTCTTCGCTCCCTTACAGCGACAGAGCCACTGCGCAGCTATCCGGCCGCAAAGGCCGACATCCCGGCGCTGGCCAGCGTCAAGCACGTGTTCGTGAAGGCTGCCGCTCGCGTGAACAATTGCGCCGAGAACAGCCACCAGCCGACCCGTGAACGCGAGCGGCGCATGCGTGAATTCCGCGACCCGAAGCGCACGCAGGCCTTCCTGTCGAACTTCGGCCCGATCCGACAGCACTTCGCGCTCAAGCGTCATTTGCTGCGCGCTTCGCTCTATCGCAAACATCTCGCTGCGAGATTCGCGACCTGGCACGAAGTCGCCGAAGTGGCCCAAAATCCGTCAACCGCTTCCTGAGCAATAGGCCCGCCGTCACGGCCTTGCCTCCCTATCGGCAAGTTGACAGTGCCCTCCCGCCTTATCGCGACAGAGCCAAAATCCGGACAGGCTCTTGTCGTGGCGCTTACCAGGAGTACTTCACGCCTACCTGAGCCTTGCCGGCCGTGTAGTGATGGGCCCCCACCTCGAATCCCACCGAGCCCTGCACGCTCACCGCCTTGGTAAGGTTGCCCTGCAGGCCAACCTTACCTTCCAGACGGTTCGCCGGCAGGCCGTCATGCACACTCACTCCATCGAACACCACCGACTGTGAGCTCGGCCCATGCCACCAGTTCACTTCCGCGAACGGGCGCATCTGCTTCTGACCAATCTCGTCCTTCACCTCCCCATGCAGCCGCACGCCCAGGCGCGTGGTCACGCTCGTGCCCGACTCGCCCGATACCACCGAGCCGTTGTGCTCGGTGTGCGTATCGGCGCGGTAGTTCGACACAATCACCTGGCCCTGCGGCTCGATGTACATGCGGATGTCCCCGGTCTCGTGGACCGGGAACGAGTATCCCGCCTCCAGAGAAGCCGCCAGATTCGTCGACTTGTAGCTCTCGGTCGGCAACCCCTGGCCGCTCACCGTGTTGTTGAACGCGCCGTACATGACCCAGCTGTCCACGTATGGGCCGGACATGATGCCCTTGTTGCCGTACCAGGTGCCGTACACGCCCACGTTGTAACCATCGACCGTGCCACGCGAAGTGAGCGTGCCGTTGTCCGCACGGTTGTGGCTCGATCCATAGGCACCCATCGCGCCGACGCGGATGCTGCCTTCTTCGCCGACACTGAAGCGCGCCACATCACCACCGGCGTGCACCAGGTACGAGGTGTCGCTCGAGGACAGCGCTCCCTCGCGGCTGCTGGTCTTGCCCACCACGCGCACCCACGCATTGGCGTCGCTGCTCTGAGCCAGGTCCTTGCCCACCATGCCGGGAGCCTGGCTCTGGCGCTCATGCAGCGTATGGAACTGCATGGTCTGCGCGTACTGGCGGTTGTTCAGGTAAGAACCCACTTCCGGGCGCAGCACTGGATTGGCCGGCGGGCACAGCGTAGTGTTGGTGTCGCAGGTCGTACCGACCGAGCTCAGATACCAGTCGTTGGCCACACCGCCCACGCCGCCGCGCTTGAGGCTGTAGTCATAGGCACCGGCCGCGAGCGTGCCCACACCGGCGCGGTAGCCATCCGAGGCCGCCGACAGGCTGAACGCCGTCGCATCGGTCGTGCCGCCGTTGACGGTTTGCACCACACGAATGCCCTGGCTGGTCTGTGCGCCGTTGCCGCCGGCGTGCTTGATGACGAGTGCCGTACTGCCCGAGGCATTGCCGCTGTCGATCACCAGCTTGTCGGTGGCGGAGTTGTCACCGCCCATGACCGTGTTCAGCACGACAGTTCCGGCGTTGCCCACGTAGCCGTTCTTGACCACCAGCTGGTTGCCCACGCTCGCGCCCGCCAGGTTCACGGTACCGCTGTTGACAAGCCCATTGGCCAGCGTCAGCGTGCCGGCGGCGGCTGACGTCGGCGCGCCCGTCGTCTCTGCGGCGGCCGGCGTCAACGCCCCATTGCCTGGCAGCGCGTTGAATGCACTGATCGTGCCGGCATTCAGAACCTGTCCGCTCACCGTACCCAGGCCCGCCAGGGTTGCGCCTTGCCTCACTGTCACCGTACCGGCACCTTGCGCCCCGAGCGTGATATCCGGCTTGGTCGCATCGCCCACGATCAGCGTGCCGGCCTGCACGTCGGTTTTGCCGTTGTAGGTGAGCGAATCGCCCGCTGTCAGCGTGCCGCTGCCCTGCTTGATCAGGTCGCCCGCACCTGACACGGTGTTGGCCAGCTTCCAGTCTGTGTTTGTGTTCACTACCAGTTGGCCGCTATCCGCAATCGTGGCTGTCCCGAGGTTCTGCTGCGTGCTCGCCGTCAGCGTCGTGCCGCTGTCAATGTTGAAGATGCCGGAGAACCCGCTGTTGTCGCCTGCCGCCGTCACGTTCGCGCCGTTGAGCAGGTGCACCGCACCCGCTCCGCTCACGTTGTTGGTCAGCGAACCAGTCGCACCATTGAGCACCAGCGTGCCGTTGTCCGCGATGGCGCCGCTGCCAAGACCCGCCGCATCATGCAGCTGCACCGTGGCACCCGAAGCAATGGCCGTGTTGGCCGTGAGCCCCGCATTGGCACCCTGCACGTCCAGCAGACCACCATTCACGTTCAACTGGCCGGCCCCCGTCAGGCTGCCCGCTGACGTGCCCCCGTTGGCGATGTTCAGCGTGCCGCCATGCACGTTCAGGGCCGAGCCCGATTGGCCATCCAGTTGCAGAATCCCCTGGGTCGTGCCGTTCAGGTCCGCTGTCGCCGCATTGGCGATGTGCAGCGTGCTGGTGTTGCCCAGCGCGTGGTCCACATCCGTGCGCAGCGTCCCCGTCTGCACGGTCGTGTCGCCCGTGTAGTCGTTGGTGGTGTTCGACAGTGACACCACGCCCGCGCCTGCATCGATCGCCAGGTTGCCACTGCCGGTGACCTTCGCCGACATGTCGGCCGCCGTACCCATCGCACCCGTATCCTCGGCCAGCGTCAGCGTCTGGTTTTGCTGCAGTTCCAGTTGCCTGAGAGCATAGTTGACGTACAGACCGTCGCCCGGCGCCGTGGTCACGCCGTAGTCATAGGTCGCCTTGGCCACCGTGCTGCCGCCCTGTGCAACATCGATCTGCTGTGCCGCCGAGATCGGGTTGCCGTTCTGATCCACCAGCGCCAGTGCACCGCCTGTGCCGGTCGTGCTCTGGGCATTCACCAGCTTCACACCGATGTTGCCGTCATCCTGCTGCAGCAGATTCGAGTCGGTCGGCGTGGCTGCCCGCGGCGTATAGAGCGCTGGCAGCTTGATCTGTACCGTACCCAATCCGCGGGCATCCAGCGTGTTGGCCGTGATCGTGCTGGTGGCCACGGTCTGGTCCGGTGCGGTGGCGTCGAACACCACCGTTCCGCCGTTGAAGGCCATGCCACCGATCTTCTGGTCGCCCGTGCCCACCGTCGTTACGCTGCCTGTGTCAGCGCGCAGCGTCGCATGGGTCAGCGCGTCC
Source organism: Cupriavidus sp. MEYA8 (assembly GCF_059278825.1). Taxonomy (NCBI): domain Bacteria; kingdom Pseudomonadati; phylum Pseudomonadota; class Betaproteobacteria; order Burkholderiales; family Burkholderiaceae; genus Cupriavidus; species Cupriavidus sp. MEYA8. The sequence goes on along the minus strand of NZ_JCAEMD010000003.1, from coordinate 195,193 downwards.
GTGTTCGTGCCGCTCAGGTCAAACTTGGCCGGACCCATGGCTACCGTGCCGGCGAAGGCATTGCCGGCGCTCAACGCGAAGTCGAAGGCGTTGTTGGCCGTGTCCACCGTCACCAGACCGTTACCGGTCAGCTGATTGCCCAGCGTGAACGCGCCGGAAGTCTTCAGTGCCAGCGTGCCGTTGTCAACGATTGCCGCGCTGCCCAGTTGGGTGTTGACTGAAGCGTTCAGCGCGCTGCCGCTATCAATATTGAAGGTGCCCGAGAACCCGCTGTTGTCGCCTGCTGCCGTCACGTTCGCGCCGTTGAGCAGGTGCACCGCACCCGCTCCGCTCACGTTGTTGGCCAGCGTGCCGTTGTAGCCATCCAGCGCCACCGTGCCCGCGTCCGCAATCTCGGCCGACCCCAGGTTTTGCTGCGCGCCTGCCGTTAGCGTCGTGCTGCTGTCGATATTGAAGGTGCCCGAGAAACCGCTGTTGTTGCCCGTCGCCGTCACGTTCGCGCCGTTGAGCAGGTGCACCGCACCCGCTCCGCTCACGTTGTTGGCCAGCGTACCGTTGTAGCCATCCAGCGCCACCGTGCCCGCGTCCGCAATCGCGGCCGACCCCAGGTTCTGCTGCGTGCTCGCCGTCAGCGTTGTAGCGCTGTCAATGTTGAAGATGCCCGAGAAGCCGCTGTTGTTGCCTGCTGCCGTCACGTTCGCGCCGTTGAGCAGATGTACCGCACCCGCTCCGCTCACGTTGTTGGTCAGCGAACCAGTCGCACCATTGAGCACCAGCGTGCCGTTGTCTGCAATGCTGCCGCTGCCCAGACCCGCCACATCATTCAGTTGCACCGTGGCGCCCGAGGCGATGGCCGTGTTGGTCGTCAGCCCCGTATTGGCACCCAGCACGTCCAGCAGACCACCGTTCACGTTCAGTTGGCCCGCGCCCGTCAGGCTGCCTGCCGATGTGCCGCCGTTGGCAATGTTCAGCGTGCCGCCGTGTACGTTCAGGGTCGAGCCCGTTTGGCCATCCAGTTGTTGAATCCCCTGGGTCGTGCCGTTCAGGTCTGCGGTGGCCGCATTGGCGATGTGCAGCACCTTCGTGCCGCCCAGCGCGTGGTCCACATCCGTACGCAGCGTCCCCGTCTGCACGGTCGTGTCGCCCGTGTAGTCGTTGGTGGTGTTCGACAACGACACCACGCCCGCGCCCGCATCGATCGCCAGGCTGCCCAGGCCGGTGACCTTTGCCGACATGTCGGCGGAGGCGCCGCTTGCCCCGGTGTTCTCGGCCAGCGTCAGCGTCTGGCCCGACTGCAGGTCCAGTTGCTTGAGGCCATAGTTGACATACAGGCCATCGCCCGGCGCCGTGGTCAGGCGATAGTCATAGGTCGCCTTGGCTACCGTGTTGCCGCCTTGCGCAACGTCGATCTGCTGTGCCGCGGTGATCTTGGCACCATTCTGGTCCACCAACGTCAACGCACCGCCTGAGCCGGTTATGTTCTGGGCATTCACCAGCTTGACCCCGACGTTGGCATCATCCTGTTGCAGCAGGTTCTGCGTGTTCGGCGTGCTTGGCGGGGCGGGCGTATAGGGCTGCGGCACCGTGATGCCAACCTTGCCCGTGCCGCCGGCATCCAGCGTGTTGGCCGTAATCGTGCTGGCCGATGTGATCGCTTCCGGCGCATTGGCATCGAACACAACCGTGCCGCCATTGAAGGCCAACCCACCGATCGTCTGATTGCCGTCGACCACCGTGGTCTTACTGCCCGTGTCTGCGCGCAGCGTCGCGTTGGTCAACGCGGTGGTGTTCACCCCACCCAGGCTAAACGTGGTGTTCTGCAGCGCCACCGTACCGGCAAAGCCAGAACCCGTGGTCAACGCAAAGTCGAACGCGTTGCCTGCGGTGTTCACTGTTACCAGGCCATTGCCCGTGAGGGCGTTACCCAGCGTGAAGGCGCCGCCGCGGTTCACCGCCAGCGTACCAGCAGCCTGCACATTGATACTTCCCAGGACACTGCCGGTGCTGCCACCGTTGCCCAACTGCAGCGTGCCCGCATTGACGGTCGTGCCACCACTGTATGTGCTGTCGCTCGCCAGCACCGTCGTGCCGGTGCCATTTTGCTGCACCGCACCCGAGCCCGAGATCATCCCCGCAAACGTCGACACATCCGAGCGGTCGAACGCCAGCGTGCCGTTGTTCGTCACGTTACCTGTGATCGACCCCGACGTGCCACCGTTGCCCAGCTGCAGCGTGCCGGCGCTGATCGTCGTGCCACCACTGTACGTGTTCGCGCCGCTCAGCGTGAGCGTACCCGTTCCGGTCTTGTTCAGTACACCCGTGCCGCTGATCACGCCACTGAAGGTCGTATCGGCCAGGGCGTTGGCCGTGAGCGTGGCGCTGCCCAGCGTCACGTTGCCCGCCCCGCTCAGATTGTTCGCGCTCTGGTCATACCCGTTCAAGTCCAGCACCGCGCCACTGTCCACCGTCACGTTGGCGCTCTGCGCGAACGCATTCGCAATGCCGGTGCGCAGCGTCCCCGCGTGGACCAGCGTGTCGCCACTATAGGTGTTGACCGCCGACAACGTCAGCGTCCCGGCACCGGCCTTGGTCAACGTGCGACCATCCCATCCGCTGGCAAACGGCCCCGTCTGGTTGCCCAGTGCCACATCCACATTGAACGCGTCCGTCGCACTGGCCAGCGTGAAGGTGCCGTGGCCATTTGCCTGGCCGTCGAGCCAACTCAGACCGTAGCCAACGTTGTAGTCATTGCCGCTGACGCGGCCCGCCACGCGCAGGTAGTCCACCGGGCTGGTCGCCCCGCCCAGCGACACGTTCGAAAAGTCGCCCGTGATTCCGCCGGTCGTATGCACCACCGTAATCTGCGTACCGGACAGCGCGCTTGCGCTCGCCGGTGCTGCCGCTGAATAATTCAAATTCAGCGTTCCATTCAGGCTCGCCGTCTCTGCCGTGATCGTCGGTTGCGACGGCGAGCCGGCTATATTCAGCGTCGAGCCCGCGGCTTGCGTGAACGCGCCGCTCGCCACCACGCTTGCGTTCGCGTCAATGGTCATGCTGGCGCCATTGGCAGTACTCAGGCTCGCCGCATGGAATGCCCCGTTTTGGCCAAATTCCATCGTCCCGGCGTTGATCGCCACTGCCCCGACGCTGGACCCCGTGCCCGTCAGCGTGGCCGTGCCAGCGCCGCTCTTGGTCAACGAACCGGTGCCAGACATTACGTTGGCCACCGTACCATTCGCCGCGAAATCCAGTTGCAAGGCCGCGTTGTTCGTCACCGCACCCGTGCCCAGCGCCGAGCCATTCTGCGCCACCAGGGTGCCCGAACTAATGAGGGTGCCACCGCTGTAGGTGTTGGTGCCGCTCAGCACGGTCGTGCCGGAGCCAATCTGGCTGACGCCTCCGCTGCCCGAGATCGTCCCCGCAAAAGTCGCCGTGTCGCTCCGGTTGAACGCCAGCGTGCCGTTGTCCGTCACGTCGCCCATGATCGAGCCGCTCGTGCCGCCGGCACCAAGCTGCAGCGTGCCACCAGTAATGGTTGTGCCGCCGCTGTAGCTGTTGGCATTGGTCAGTACCAGCGTGCCGGTATCGGCCTTGGTCAGCGCACCGACACCCCCAACTGCACTGCTGAGGGTCAGCGCCGTGCCCGCCGCTGTGTCGAACGTGCCGCCGTTGGCATTGAGGGTCGTCGCGCGCCCGCTGCTGAACGTTGCCGTCGTCGCCAGTGTGCCGCCGTCGAGCGTGACGCCTCCTGCGGCATCACCCAGGTTCGCATCGGACGACACCTGCAGCGTGCCGCCATTGATGTTGGTACCACCACTGTAGGTGTTGGTGCCAGTCAGCACCAGCGTACCGGCATTGGTTTTGGTCAACGCGCCGCTGCCGCCAACCACGCCGCTCAGTGTGAGCGCCGCGCCAGATCCCGTGCCGAACACGCCACCCTTGGCGCCCAGAGTCGTCGCTCGCGCGCTGCTAAAGCTCGCCGTCGTCGCCAGCGTGCCACCATCAATGGTCAGTGTGCCCGTAGCCGCGCCCAGATTGCCGTCACTCGAAACCTGCAGCGTGCCGTCCTTGATGGTGGTGCCACCGGCATAGGTATTGGCGCCAGTCAGCACCAGCGTGCCCAGATCGGTCTTGGTCAGCGAGGTCGATCCCTGCAGCACGGAGCCCACCGTCGCCGTCATGACTTGACTCGCCGCGCTGCCATCGCCGACGCGAATCGTGGGGGCTGCGCCGTTCACGGGCGAGTTGACCAGGGTGATCGGACCACCGTTGATCGCATAACCATCGGTGGTGAACTGCAGGCCGGAGGACAGGATCTGCCCGGAGCTGTCGTCTACCGTTACGGTGCCAGCCTGGCCACCAAAGATTGCGAAAGATTGATTCCCGTAGGTCGAATTGCTAGAGCCCGTCACGTCGACCCAGGCCGTCGGTCCGAGCAGGCGCCAAGTACCGGTACCGCCTTGGGCAGTACCGTTGTTGTAATTGGCGGAGTTCATGCCATCCCAGAAGGTCAGCAACTGGCCCGTCGTGTTGACCAGGTTGATCTGACCCGGCACCCCGGTTTGCAAGGCCACCGTTGTGGCAGCCGGCACCGTGCCCACCGTCAGCCCATTGTTCTGCAGCGTCCCGCTATAGTTGATCAGCCGGTAGACACCAGGATCAAATGTGCCGCCAGCCGGCGCGGACACGTCCACGCGGCCCGCCAGCGTCAGATTGCCATTGACATCAATGCGGCTGTTCTGCGCCACGCCATTCACCTGACCGAGCGTGTAATGAAGCGTCGAACTACTATTGAGCGCCAGATTGCCGTTGATGGTCAGCGTCCCGCCCGTGCCGTTCTCGCTGCCCGGCGCCAGGGTGGCGCCGTTGGCCACCGTCACATTGCCACCGATCGTGCCGGTGCCGCCCAGGGTCGCGGCAGATGCGACAGTCGTGGCGCCCGTCGCCGCGGACTGGTTGCCAACGATGTACAACGTGCCGGCCGATACCGTGGTGGCGCCCGTGTAGGTATTGGTGCCAGTCAGGATCGTAGTGCCCAAGCCGCTCTTGGTGAATGCACCCGTGCCGGAAATGGCCGAGGCCAGGCTGGTTTTCGTGCCGGACGCCTGGTTCACTGCGAGCACGCCGTTATTCGTCACGTCTCCGACGATGGAGCCGTTGGTCGTGCCATCCCCCAGTTGCAGCGTGCCAGAGGAGATCGTCGTGCCACCGGTATAGGTCTGCGTGCCGGTCAGGGTCAGCGTGCCGGCTCCGGACTTTGTGACGGCGCCCGTGCCGGAGATCACATTGGCATAGGTCAACGCATCGCTACGGTTGAAGACCAGCGAGCCGTTGTCGATGATATTGCCAGTGAGCGAGCCTGAAGTGCCGCCGTTGCCCAATTGCAGCGTGCCGGACGAGACCGTTGTGGTGCCGGTAAAGGCGGTACTGTTCCCAGTCAGGACCGTCGTGCCGCTGCCGACTTGCTGAATGGATCCAGCACCGGAAATCGCCCCCCCGTAGGTATAGGTATCGCTACGGTTGAACACCAGATTGGCGCCGGAAGCAATGCTCGTTGAATCAGTTCCGAGTGTCCCGCGCGTGCCGCCCGTACCAACTTGCAGCGTGCCTTGATCGACATGGATCACGTAACCTGCGCCGGGGTTGCCGCTGTACGAAGCATTATCAAGCACCAGCGTACCCGCCCCCAGCTTACCCAGGCCGTTCTGAACAAAGTAGCCGCCGTTGTCGCTAATGTTGCCGCGCAACGTGAGGGTCGTCCCGGCAGCGGTGGTGATGTTGAGCGAGTGTTGGCTCGTGCTGCCGTAGAAGGAAGTGCCTCCCAGAGAAATATCATTCTGGAGAGTCATATCCGCAGTGGTCCGCAAATTGCCACCACCACCGTAAACCGAATCACGAGCTACGCCGAATATCGTGCCCGTCCCCAATGCACCCGCAGAACCAATCACCACGGTTGCGTAGTCGCTGATCTGCGTGCCACCGCTGTAGGTATTTCCGGTACCCGTGATCGTCGTCGTACCACTGGCTACAGTCAGCTTGCCCGCACCCGAGATGGGGCCATTCAGGGTCAGGTTGCCGAAGAGATAGCCACCACCACTGTTCACCGTGATGTTGCGTGCCGTCGTCGTGCTGGTTAAGGCCTGCAGGCCGCCACCGTCAAAGGTCAGCGCACCAGAAGCATCGCCGAGGTTGCTGTCACTCGAAACCGCCAGCACCCCGCTCTTGAACTGCGTGCCGCCGGTATAAGTATTGGTGCCGCTCAGGGTCAGCGTGCCGTTCTGGTCCAGCGTGCCGCCAGATTGCGTGACGCTACCGCTGCCGGAAATCACACCGGCATAGGTGTAGCCACCACTCACATTGCGTTTGAAGATCAGCGAGCCGTTATCGACGATGTTCCCGACGATCGACCCTGTACTACCACCGTTGCCCAACTGCAGCGTGCCCGACGCAATCGTCGTGCCACCGGTATAGGTATTGGCACCGGTCAACACCGTCGTACCCGCGCCATTCTGTGTCACGCTACCGCTACCAGCGATGCTGGCGTTCTCCACGAGGCTGGTCCCTGACGCCGGGACGAAAACCATGCGGCTGTTGTTGGTCACGCTACCGGTAATCGTGCCGTTGGTCGTACCATCCCCCAGCTGCAGCGTCCCGGCAGAAATGGTGGTGCCGCCGGTATAGGTATTGGCACCGGTCAGCACCGTGGTGCCGCTGCCGATCTGCCTGACCGCCCCCGTCCCCGAGACCACGCCGCCATAGCTCAGGGTCGTCCCGCTGGCAGGATCGAAGGACAGCGTGCCGTTATTGGTAACGTTGCCCACGATGGAGCCATTGGTGACACCGTCGCCCAGTTGTAGCGTCCCGTCCGTGATGGTGGTGCCACCGCTATAGGTATTGGCACCTGCCAGGATCAGCGTGCCCAGGTCAGTCTTGGCAAGACCCACACTACCTTGCAAGACCGAGCCGATCGTTGCCACGTAGCCGGCGCCGGCCCCTGTGCCATCGCCCACGCGCACCGTCGCGGCACCGCTGCCGGATGTCGTTTCCAACAGACTGATGGGGCCGCCGTTCACAACATAGCCGTTCGAGGCGAACTGCATGCCCGAGGTCGTGACCTGACCCAAACTATTGTCGACCGTGACCGTACCAGGGGATGCCTGGAACACGGCAAAATTGCCATTGGCAAATGCGCCGTTGGTGGCGCCGCTGGAGTTCGTCCAGTTTGCGTTGCCTGCCGAGCTTTGCCATGTGCCCGTGCCACCATTGACCGCGCCGTTGTTCGCACCCACAGCATCCCAGAAGCTCATTGGGACATTCAGCGTAGCGATCAGGTTGACCTGCTTGGCCACCGAGGTCTGCACCGTCGCGGCCAAACCGGTTGGCAACGTCCCCACCGCCAGACCGTTGTCGGTCAGCGCGCCGGTGTAGTTGGCGACACGGTAGACACCGGGGCCAAATAAGCCGCCGGTGGGCTCAGTCACGTTGATCGTTCCGTCCAGCGTCAGGTTGCCGTTGACCTGAGTCAGATCATTCAGCGTGCCGCCCACGGTTCCGGCCCGACCGAATCGGTAATTGAGGATCGAGCCGCCACTCAGCGCAAGATCGCCGTTGATGGTCAACGTTCCTGGGCTGGAGATCCCGCCTGCCGCCAGGGTGGCGCCATCCGCCAGACTGACGTTGCCGCCAATCGTGCCCGAGCCACCGAGCGTGGCACCGCCGGCCACCGTCGTTGCGCCATGCGCGTTGGCCGAATTGCCGTTGACATAGAGTGCACCGGCAGAAACCGTCGTCCCACCCGAATAGCTGTTGGTCCCCGTGAGCACCGTGGTCCCGGTACCCGCCTGCGTCAGCGTGCCGGTGCCAGAAATGGCGTTCGCGAGTGTCGTGCTGTCGCTCCGGTTAAACACGAGGCTTCCGTTGTTGACGACGCTGCCCATCCCTAGCGCCCCCGACGTGCCGCCAGCGCCGACCTGGAGCGTACCGCCGGCGATCGTCGTGGTGCCCGTGGAGCTATTGGCCCCCGTGAGCACCAAAGTACTGCTGGTATTGCTCTTTGTCAGGTTACCGGCACCGGTGATCGTACCGCTCATGGTCAGCGTGGTGCCGGCCGCCAAGTCGAGTGTGCCTTGGCCGGCGAGCGTAACGTTGCGTGCGGTGCTAAAGCTCGCCCCCGTTGCCAGCGTCCCCCTGTTGAAAGTCAGGCCACCCGACGCGGCACCCAGGTTGCTATCGCTTGACACCACCCCCCGGCTCCCCGTCCAGAAGTAAGTGCCACCCGTATAGGTATTGGTGCCGTTCAGCACCACCGTGCCACCGGGGGTGCCATTGCCGTATAGGACGACGCTACCCGCGCCAGAAATGGTTCCGTTTAGCGTTAACGTCGTGCCATTGAAGGCATCGAAGGTGCCGAAGGTGCCGGAACCCGCCACCACGTTGCGCGACGTCGCGAAACTTGCCAGGGATCGGAGGCTGCCGGCCGTATTGGTAAAGGTAATCCCGCCGCCCGCCGCCCCCAGGTTGCCGTCGTTGAACACCCCCAAAATGCCCGAGTAGAGGGTCGTGCCGCCGCTGTAGGTGTTCGCGCCTGTCAGCGTCACAGAGCCGCCATTGATACCGAAGCCGCCGGCGCCCGAGATCACGCCATTCAGGGTCAATGTGTTGGCCGCGTTCGTAGTGTTGGCGTAACCGATGACGCCGCTGGCCACCGAGATATTGCGCGAGGTCGCAAAGGCCGAGGTGGCCGACAGCGAGCTGCTTCCGGTGAAAGAGATGCCGCCCGAGGCTGCGCCCAGATTGCTGTCGCTCGACACCTGCAGCGTACCGGCCTTGATGGCCGTGCCGCCACTATAGGTATTCGCGCCGCTGAGCACGGTGGTGCCGCCGCCGATCTGCTGCACGGCGCCGGTGCCCGAGATGACGCCGGCATAGGTGTAGGCATCGCTGCGATTGAATGCCAGCGTGCCGTTGTCCGTGACATTGCCAACGATCGAGCCCGTCGTACCGTTGCTGCCCACTTGCAACGTGCCCGAGGAAATCGTCGTGCCGCCAGTGTAGGTATTGTTGCCAGTCAGCACGGTGGTGCCGCTACCGATCTGCTGCACGGCGCCGGTCCCCGAGATGATGCCGGCATAGGTGTAAGAATTGCTGCGATTGAACGCCAGCGTGCCGTTGTCCGTGATATTGCCAACAATCGAGCCCGTCGTACCGTTGCTGCCCAGCTGCAGCGTGCCCGAGGAAATCGTCGTGCCGCCGGTGTACGTGTTGGTGCCAGTCAGCGCCAGCGTGCCAGCCCCCGTCAAAGTCAGCGCGCCAGCCCCAGACAGCACGCCGCCCAGGGTCGCCGTGCTCCCCGAAGCGACGTCAATTGTGCCGCCGCCCTGGTTGAGCGTCGTCGCCCGGTTCGAACTGAACACGCCCGTGATCGCCAGCGTGCCGGCGGTCGTCGTGTCGCCGAGCGTCAGCGACCCGGTGGCCGCCCCCAGATTGCTGTCGCTGGAGACCTGCAGCGTGCCGCCTTTGGCGACGAACGTCCCGCCCGTATAGGTGTTGGTGCCGCCCAGGACCAACCTGCCCGCGCCGTTCGCCAAGATCGACCCGGTCCCGGTAAGCGCCGAATTGATGGTGGCCGTGGCGCCACCGGCCACCGTAATTCTGGACTGCGCCGAAGCCGTGGCAATGGAGCCGCCCTGAAGAGTGTAGCCATTGACGCCGAACAGCAGATCCTGCACCACCATCGGCGCAGCCACTGTCACCGTGCCGGCGGTTCCGCCAAAACTAGCGCTGTCACCCGCCAGATTGTTCCACGGCGCCAGGATCGTGCCGTTATACCAGTTGCTGCTGGTCAGATCCCAAGTGCCGGTGCCGCCGGAGTTCGCCCCCGACGGCGACCAGGTCAGGGTCGCCGCTTGCACTGGATTGAGCAATGCCAACGCACCAACCAGGGGAAGCGGCGTGGCCAATGCCAGCACTTGCCGGATTGCCCGACGTGCGCTCTTTTTCTTGCCGCGCGACTTGGCAAGCTCTGACGCAACGACCCAAGCTTGCAGCGTGGCATTCCAGACAATGCAATGGACTTTATTCATGACAGTTTGAGATGCCAAACCGGCTGAGTGCTGAAATATTGCTCAACCGTCGGCTAGGCTTGGCTAATCGATTAAACGGCCCACAATTGATTCTTTTGGGGCAAGGTCGAGGGGCGACGGCTTCCCGGAATTAGGGGCCACTTCGGAGGGATCCGACACACTGTCCTAAGCAAGACTGCAGACACCCTTCGAACGATCAGCTGGAGGATTACTGAACCAACTCCTGCAGGCGGTCATACGCACTGCGAAAGCCGGCCAGCGGAATGGCGAACGCCACCTCCTGGCCCGAGTCGGCCGTCACGGCCGTCACCTTGAGCGTTTCGCCCGCTCGCAGCTCAGCGACTCGTTCCACGTCAAATTCGAGGTCCACGACAATGCCGACGGGCAGGCTCGTACGAAACGGCAGCGTGAACCGACCTCCTTCATCCACACACAGGGTCGCGCCCGCGTGCAGTGCCAGCCCGAAAGGCAGCACCAACGCACCCTTGAGGCGCTCACCGTCAAGCCATAGCTCGATTGCCAGCACCCGCTGGCGCGACTGCGCTTCGCTCTGCTCCTGAACCAGCACACCGTGCTGCCCCTTCACACCGTCAACTGTCTGCGCCGCGCAGGCCAGGATCCATTGATCGTGAACTTCGCGCAACTGCGCCGCGCCACCCTTAAGGGTCGTGTTTTGGGTTTTGCTCATAAATTTTTCTGTCATTCGGATCGGGCCAGCGACCGCGGCGGTCCATCAGGCTTAGATTGCTTCAGGTGCGCGAGCAGTTCATTCCTGCTTCGGCCGGACCGGTGGTTCAAGCCCTCGACATTGATAATGAGTGCGCCGGTGTACATTCAGCAGGAGCGGCAACTGCGACGGCTCTCCTTGGAAGGGCTGGTATTACGTCCACTCTATCCGGAACAGCCCCCTTCATTTCTGAAAAAGTGTCACCTCCTCTTCGCATCGCCAGGGCCATTGCATGAAATCGTGTTTACGATCAATGGCTTACGGGGGTGGCTTGTAAACAAGGGCGAATCCTGGGTTTACTGTCGTCTTTTCGACGGCAGGCTATGGAAGCAGCAGCCCTGAGTATTGAGATGCCTTTGGTGATCTGGTAGATCCGCGACGCCGTACGCCGGCCCATAGCTTGACGGAGATGCCGGCGGTCGCGCTCTGCGCGATTCTGGCGGGTGCGGATAGCTGGGTCGGGATCGAGTTGTGGGGGAACGCCAAGCTTGATTGGCTGCGGCGCCACATTCCCCTGACCAATGGCATTCCCTCCCACGATACCTTCGGGCGGGTGTTCGCAGCGCTCAATCCCAAGCAGTTTGAGGCCTGCTTTATCCGGTGGACTCAGCACCTGTTTCCCACCCTGGCTGACCAGGTGGTGGCGATCGATGGCAAGACCGTGCGCGGCTCACATCAGCGCGGTCAGCGCGCGATTCACCTGGTTTCGGCCTATGGGGCTGGACTGGGCATGGTGCTCGGACAGGTGCGCACGGCCCAGAAGAGCAATGAGATCACGGCGATTCCAGAGTTGCTCGACGCCCTGCTGCTCAAGGGCGCAATCATCACTATCGATGCGATGGGTTGCCAGCAGGCGATTGCCCGACAGATTGTGCCCGCCGGCGCGGACTATGTACTAGCCGTCAAGGCAAACCAGCCCACGCCGCTGGCGCACATCCACAAGGCGCTTGCGGCGATCGAGCATCTCCCGGCCGACAGGCGCGCCCAAGTGGTACGCGAGCATCGCGACATTGACAAGGGACACGGGCGCATCGAGACACGCCACTGTACGGTGATCGACTGGGCCACGCTGCGCCAAAGCACAGCGAACGTCGCCTTCGCCCCATGGCCTCACGCACGCTCGGCAGCCATCATCGAGTCCACCAGGGAAATCGGCGACAGCGTTGCAAAGGAACGACGTTACTACGTGTCCAGCTTGCCGCCGGATCCCGCGCGCATCGCCCACGCAATCCGATCACACTGGGCCATCGAGAACGCCATGCACTGGACTCTGGACGTGGCCTTCGACGAAGATCAGTGCCGAGTGCGTGTCCAGAATGCAGCGCACAACTTCGCCATCCTCAGGCGCATTGCCATGAACCTGCTACGACAGGATCGCACCATCAAAGCCGGCTTGAAGAACCGCCGCATGCTGGCCTGCGCTAACGACTGCTATCTGGCTCAATTGCTTGGCTGGAACGACGTTTAGATTTCCGTCACATTTCATGCGATGGCCCTGTTCGCATCGCGCGAATGTACGGTTAGACTGCGCCCGCGGCACACGATCTAGTATTCTGCCCCGCAAAAAAGCTTCATTAAAGATATGGGCTCGGATGGTGACTGCCTTTGAGAGTAGTGACAATGGGCGACCGGAAATCAAGATGGAGTGTCTGCCGGTGAACGAGAGCAACTCGCCTCAATGAGCCGTCTCCCACAATCTGGCGCTGAGTACCCGCTATCGGTGGACATCAGCGTGGATACAACCACCACTTAGCAAATGCCCCGCTTCCAGCACAAAGCCGCCGATCTACTGGCCCATATGCAGGTGCGAATTGAAAAAGGCCTGGCAACCAATGATTTGCCAGGCCAATATGAATACCGTAAATGGACAGTTTCGATTAGAAGCTAAAGGACTCCAGGCGTGTATTCATTCCATCGCTCACACTGATAATCAGGCCTTTAGTCTGCGCGAACGGTTTGCGCAACGGCACCGAGATGGCGCCGCCAGTACGGGCGACCGCAAGAGGCAGCAGTCCTGCACTGGTGTTCTGCCACACGCTTAGCCACGGCCAGCGCGCCGCATCCCACGTCAGTTCAACATTTGCACCGCTGAGGCGATACGTTCCCCACGATCTGACCACAGCATCCGCCGGTACCGGCATCTGGCGCAGCACCTTGGGCTTGGGTGCTTCAATAGCCGTGATCGTCTGCAGCGCATTGAGGCCGCGCAACAAGCGGATCGATTGAATTCCATCCACGGCCGGGATAGTGAGTTCGAAACCGGAGCGCTTGCCTTCCGCGTCCCCCATCCCTTGCAATTGCAGTGGATAACGCAATCGTGCGCTGGCGGTCGTCAACTCCAAGACGTAGTCGTTCTCCGCCTGCAGCAGGGTTGCCGCCATCGACACAGTGTCGGGCTCTGCCTTCAGGCGAACCGGCGCCTCAACCTTTGCCTGTGCCGTCGAAAGATCGATCGATCCTGATAGATAGAGAGCATCGGCCGTAGCGCTTGCGTCCACGCCACGAGTCTGAAGCACTTCGACGGCCTCTGCAGGAGCAGGCTTGGCACTCAGGGGCAGATTCTGCGCCAAGTAATCGTATGCGCCACTGTACGTAAAATCCGAAATCGTCTTGGGATAGCTGTACGACATCACGTCATGCCAAACCGTCGGGCTTTGGTACTGGCGATTTCCTTGCTGGTCCATCACAGAGGCCCATGGGCCTCCCACCCAGTAGTTCGACGTGTACGGGAACTTCGGATCGTCCCAGCTATGAATCCGACCGAAGTTGTGGCCGATCTCATGCATCATGACGCCCTGAATCGAATAGTCCTGCCGCCCGTACCACAAATGTGATGCAACTGCGACTCGGCCAGGTACGTAACCGAGACCGGTTGCGCCGTCGTAGGGCATCGCGCCGAAGTAGAAATCGTAGTTCTTGGCACTGCTCGCGGCACGCAAACTGCGGACGGCCGAGAGCCAGTCACCGCTCGTGTTCGTGCCCGACCCCGGCAGCGGCGGCTCAATGATGACTTCCACATCAGAGAGCGGATAGACGCCCTTCAGATTGTTGGTGAACCACTGCCGGTCGAAGTTCAATTGCTCCCCCGAGTCCGGCGCGATCGGTACCACGTGCATACGGATGTATGTGCCGCCCTTGATTACCCCAGCCGGCGGTACATAAGAGAAACGCGCGATGCTGAGGGGGAATTCGATCTGATTTGCACTCACTTCCAACTGGAAACCCGGCCCGATCCACTCGCCCGGCACCGTATACGTATAGCTGTTGGCAAGATCGCTCTCAGCGACAGGGGTCATTCCCAAGGTCGCAGGCCCCTGCATGACAAAGGTTTGACTCCCTAGCGCATTGTTGCGGACGGTCACGCGCACCTCTGGTACCACCGGAAACGCAGTTCCGTTGGGCGCGAGCCGCACCCGCACCAAGGTGGGCCGCTGCGGGACAAGCCGAAGATATGGATTGGGTGTCGCCTGGCTCACCGAGATAAGCTGCCCCTGAGACACCTCAACGTCTTGGATCGTCACGGCCAGTGCTGGCCCGGTGACCTGCAGCGTGCCGATCGGGAAGGAGTAGCCCCTGCTGTCGTATCCAACGACCGAACCACTGGGTGCCTGGGCTGGCACTATGAACTCCAGCCAGCTTCCATCGGCCGCAATGGAAGAAGGCACCGCAGTGGTCTGGCCCAATGCAAGCTTGCTGATCAACTGAAGATTGGCCCCAACCACCCGAACGATCTGACCTTCGCGCGCGGAGCCGGATGACAGGCCTGTCGGTTCTGGTACTGCCTCGACCGTGACCGGCTGCGACCATGTTTGCGCAAGACTATCCTCGCGCTTGAGTGTCAGCGGGTGCGAGATGTCTTGCGCCGAATGCGTGGCCGGCAGTTGAAAGGTCAGTTGCTTCGGAGATTGGAACAACGCAGCGACTTCAACATCGCCCCAGAGTACACGCGTGTTACGGGTGAAACCCTGCCCCTCCACCGTAATACTGGTGCCGGGTATGCCGGTTTGAGGCGACACCGTCTGCACGGAAAATTTCGTGGCCTGAACAGTAGCGACAACGCCGGCGCTGTTGTTGGTTGACGCATCACCGCCACCGCCTCCGCAACCCTGCAACGCCAGCGCGAATGCACCGAACGACAGCACATAAGCGACGCGCCGGACGCGTCGTTTCCTTTCCCCTCTGATCATCCCGATCCTCATATTCGAAATTGTGCCGGTCCCGCACCGACTGATCCATGATGCCGTCTGTGTCATCCTGATCGTTGCGCCGTTGTCGAGAGCAAGTTTCAACGACAAGCGCACAGCCGGAGTCGGGGCGACACCACAATATGAAACCCTACAGCCACGCAAAGAAGTCTGAACAATTCTCAAATCCGACGCACACAACAGGGCCATTGCATGAAATCGTGTTTACGATCAATGGCTTACGGGGGTGGCTTGTAAACAAGGGCGAATCCTGGGTTTACTGTCGTCTTTTCGACGGCAGGCTATGGAAGCAGCAGCCCTGAGTATTGAAGATGCCTTTGGTGATCTGGAAGATCCGCGACGCCGTACGCCGGCCCATAGCTTGACGGAGATGCTGGCGGTCGCGCTCTGCGCGATTCTGGCGGGTGCGGATAGCTGGGTCGGGATCGAGTTGTGGGGGAACGCCAAGCTTGATTGGCTGCGGCGCCACATTCCCCTGACCAATGGCATTCCCTCCCACGATACCTTCGGGCGGGTGTTCGCAGCGCTCAATCCCAAGCAGTTTGAGGCCTGCTTTATCCGGTGGACTCAGCACCTGTTTCCCACCCTGGCTGACCAGGTGGTGGCGATCGATGGCAAGACCGTGCGCGGCTCACATCAGCGCGGTCAGCGCGCGATTCACCTGGTTTCGGCCTATGGGGCTGGACTGGGCATGGTGCTCGGACAGGTGCGCACGGCCCAGAAGAGCAATGAGATCACGGCGATTCCAGAGTTGCTCGACGCCCTGCTGCTCAAGGGCGCAATCATCACTATCGATGCGATGGGTTGCCAGCAGGCGATTGCCCGACAGATGGTGCCCGCCGGCGCGGACTATGTACTAGCCGTCAAGGCAAACCAGCCCACGCCGCTGGCGCACATCCACAAGGCGCTTGCGGCGATCGAGCATCTCCCGGCCGACAGGCGCGCCCAAGTGGTACGCGAGCATCGCGACATTGACAAGGGACACGGGCGCATCGAGACACGCCACTGTACGGTGATCGACTGGGCCACGCTGCGCCAAAGCACAGCGAACGTCGCCTTCGCCCCATGGCCTCACGCACGCTCGGCAGCCATCATCGAGTCCACCAGGGAAATCGGCGACAGCGTTGCAAAGGAACGACGTTACTACGTGTCCAGCTTGCCGCCGGATCCCGCGCGCATCGCCCACGCAATCCGATCACACTGGGCCATCGAGAACGCCATGCACTGGACTCTGGACGTGGCCTTCGACGAAGATCAGTGCCGAGTGCGTGTCCAGAATGCAGCGCACAACTTCGCCATCCTCAGGCGCATTGCCATGAACCTGCTACGACAGGATCGCACCATCAAAGCCGGCTTGAAGAACCGCCGCATGCTGGCCTGCGCTAACGACTGCTATCTGGCTCAATTGCTTGGCTGGAACGACGTTTAGATTTCCGTCACATTTCATGCGATGGCCCTGCAGCTCTTCCACGAACTTCTGAATTGTTCAGAATTCTCAATTTGCGCTCATATACAGTAGGTCCCGAAACGAGTCCAACTCTTATGATTGGCACGCTATTTATGCCAGTTTTCTATGATCTAAATCTTTCGTTGATTCACAATCAACATCAGGGTCGACAATGAATAAAGCATATCGTTGTGTTTGGAATGAGAAAACAAAGGCGTGGAATGCTGTGGCAGAAACCGCGAGGGCTCGACGCAAGGGCCAGTCTGCCTCCGGTGCTGCCGCCGCGGCATTAGGCGCGGTTCTGGCTCTGGCCGCTTCGGGATCCGCGCATGCCGCGCTGGTGAGCGCGTGCTCCGGGGTCAGTCTGCCGCCGTCCGTGATCACCAATATTCTGAACCCGGTGATGGATCCGCTAACGGGCGCTGTGGATTTGCTGGGAGTTACGAACACGAACGGAATCTGGACTGGTCTGGCTGCCGGGCAGCCGGTTACATTGAATGTCGTGGACACAAACGGCAACATTGTGAGTCCGGGCAACACATGTAACAGCCAGGCGGATTCCTATAGCCTGAAGAACGAGAAAGGGCTTTCCCTTGGCGGCAACACGATTAGCGGCTTAGGCGCTAACGGCCAGCAGGCGTCTGCCGGCGAGATCAATTCGATCGCTCTCGGCAATAACGCCAGCACTGATACCACGGCAACTGGCGCGATCGCCATTGGGCAGCAGGCAACGGTCGGCGCCGGCGCTGTAGATTCCGTAGCGATCGGCAGGGGAGCGAACGCCAGCGTTGCAAACAGCGTTGCGCTGGGCGCGGGCAGCCGCGCAACTACCGCGGCGATCCCGACAGCCGGCGACACTATCAATGGCAAGACCTACACCTACGCTGGCGCCAACCCGACCGGCGTGGTCAGTGTGGGTGACGCAGGTGCCGAACGGCAGATCACGAACGTGGCAGCCGGCCGCGTCGGCAGCACCAGCACAGATGCCGTCAATGGCAGCCAGCTGTCTGCGACCAACCAGGCGATCTCTGGCCTCAGCGACAGTGCGGTGAAGTATGACACCAACCCCGATGGTTCGGTCAACCACAACAGCGTGACGATGGCCGGCCCCGCGAGTACGGACGGTGGCGTGACGGGCGGCACGAAGATCACGAACGTGCAGCAAGGCGCGGTCAATGCGACGAGCACCGATGCAGTCAACGGTGCCCAGTTGTATCAAGTGACGGGCAATACGGATAACACGTACGTCACCCAAAACGGCCGTGGTATCAGGTATGTGCGCACTAATGATGCAGGCCTTGCGCAAAGCGATGCATCTGCACAAGGACAAGGCTCGACAGCGGTGGGCTACAACGCCAGCACTGATGCCACGGCAACTGGCGCGATCGCCATTGGGCAGCAGGCAACGGTCGGCGCCGGCGCTGTAGATTCCGTAGCGATCGGCAGGGGAGCGAACGCCAGCGTTGCAAACAGCGTTGCGCTGGGCGCGGGCAGCCGCGCCACTACCGCGGCGATCCCGACAGCCGGCGACACTATCAATGGCAAGACCTACACCTACGCTGGCGCCAACCCGACCGGCGTGGTCAGTGTGGGTGACGCAGGTGCCGAACGGCAGATCACGAACGTGGCAGCCGGCCGCGTCGGCAGCACCAGCACAGATGCCGTCAACGGCAGCCAGCTGTATGCGACGAATCAGGCAGTTGGTCAGCTCAATTCGTCTGTTGCTGCCCTCAGCGACAGCGCGGTGAAGTACGACACCAATCCCGATGGTTCGGTCAACCACAACAGCGTGACAATGGCCGGCCCCGCGAGTGCGGACGGTGGCGTGACGGGCGGCACGAAGATCACGAACGTACAGCAAGGCGCGCTCAACGCGGCGAGCACCGACGCGGTCAATGGTGCGCAGCTCTTTGCGACTAACCAGGCGATCTCTGGCCTGAGCGATCAGGCGGTGAAGTACGACACCAACCCCGATGGTTCGGTCAACCACAACAGCGTGACCATGGCCGGCCCCGCGAGTGCGGACGGTGGCGTGACGGGTGGTACGAAGATCACGAACGTACAGCAAGGCGCACTCAATTCGACGAGCACCGACGCGGTTAACGGCGCGCAGCTCTTTGCGACTAACCAGAGGATCGGCCAACTAGGTGTCAATGTCGCTGACTATTTCGGCGGTGGCGCTCAGTATGACCCTATTACGGGCAACATGTCGATGCCGACCTTTTCGGTCCAGGGCGGGAGTTACAACACCGTCTACGACGCATTCAAGGCCGTCGATAACAAGCTGACCAATTTGGACAACAGGCTCACGGATCTGGCCGGCCAGCAGAATCCCATACATTACAGCAACCCGGCTACGCCCACCACGCCAAACGGCAATGCTTCTGGTGGCGGTGGCAGCAGTCCAGGCGGCGGCACACCCACGCAAGACGCCACCCTAGTCGGCGCAAACAATGGACAGCCCGTCAGCCTGCACAACGTCCAGGACGGCGTGGTGGCCTCCAATAGCAAGGACGCGGTCAACGGAGGCCAGATGTACCAGATGCAGCAGCAGGCAAACAACCTGGGAAATGGCATGGCCAGCGGTCTGGGTGGCGGATCGACGTATGACCCGAACACCGGCAAGGTCAACAATCCGACATATAACGTCTACGGCAATAACGTGAACAACGTTGGCGATGCGATCGACAAGCTGCAGAAAGCAGCGCCATTGCAATACTCCGATGCAAACGGCAAACCAACGCCTAACTCGCCCTCGAACGATGTGACGCTGGTCGGCAAGGACGGTAGTTCGCCCGTAGCAATTCACAACCTGGCTGATGGCGTCATGGCAAAGGATGCCGTCAATGTCAGGCAGCTCGACCAGGCGGTGTCGGGAATTCAATCCAGCATCAGTTCTGTCGCGGCCAAGGCGTATTCGGGCATCGCGGCAGCAACTGCGCTGACGATGATTCCCGATGTGGATCTCGGCAAGACGTTCTCCCTTGGCATCGGTACGGGCGTCTATCAGGGGCGGAGCGCCGTCGCTCTCGGCGCTTCGGCGCGGATCTCTGAGAACCTGAAAGCAAAAATCGGCGTAGGAACCAGCGGGGCGGGTACCGCGGCTGGCGGCGGCGTGTCGTACCAGTGGTAAGCGCCTGACGGTCCAGACATGGCGGTCCGAGGCCGTTGGGCTCCGGCCGCCATGCTTCCGTGAGATCAAAGCTTTCGGCTAATTCAAATCATTCAGAGGGATTTTCATGAACATGATGTCAATCGCAGCGTCCGTGCTGTGCGGTGGGGCGCTGGTCCTGGCGGGCTGTACCTCCGCAAACGGTCCCGCATTCAGTGCCTATCAAGTCAGCCGACCCAATGGGGAGCAGGCGTACCGGGTCTCGTGCCATGGGTTCACTGGTGGCCGGGAAGTGTGCTACGCGAAGGCGAAGGAAATCTGCGACGCCGTCAAGCAACCCGTCAGTGAGCTGGAAGCGGAAGCGCCGTTTGGCGCGATGGTCAACGGTCAGCTCGATACGCGCGTACTCATCTTCCGATGCGCGCCAGCTGTGCCGTCTACACCAGCTCCCGCTGCGCAGCCTGCGCCCCAATCGGCAGGAACGATTGAACAACCAATTCGGATGACGCTGTCTGGCGATACGCTTTTTGAAACCGATCGGACAACCTTGCGGCCGGCGGGCATCAGGATACTGAACAACATGCTTTCGGATTCTGCGCAAAAACGTTTTGACACGATCAAGATCAGCGGGCATGCCGATGGCCGAGGCTCTGACGCCTACAACCTCCGCTTGTCTGAGCGCCGTGCGCAGGCAGTGGCTCAGTACCTGAAGGCTCAGGGGATCTCGGCGGATCACTTCGACGTACAGTGGTTTGGTAAAGCGCGCCCTGTAGCGTCGAATGCAACGCCGGAAGGCCGGGCGATGAACCGGCGCGTGGAAATTGAGCTGATCCGGTGAAGTATGGCTCCCGTGGTGGTGGGCAAGGAAAGGGCGCAGTTCGTTTCACGCCAGGTGAAGGAGTTACGAGATTAGCCCACGACCTGGCAGATGCGGTTCGCCGGTGCGTCATGCGCAAATCCGTATTGCTAACGCACAAAGCGCCCCATTGAACACGACTTGCTTCGAGTCCAGTAAAGCGTGACCAGGCTCACAAGCACCGTGACTGACTTTGCGATGAATTTCCCGAAGGCAGGTGCCGGGACATGACCGACGGACCCGGTCAGTAAGGCGCTCACAGGGCTTTGATAATCATATAGCCGGTCGCGTTGGCAAGACGGTCGCGTAAGATGAGGCGATGAAGGGGAAATCGCTCTACCACGGCCATCGATTCCCTGCAGTGGCCATCAGTCAGGCAGTCCGCTGGTACTTCCGCTTCCACTTGAGCCTGCGCGATAGCGAGGAGCTGCTTTTCGTGCGCGGTGTGGTCGTGAGCTACGAAGCCATCCGCCGCCATCCGCGGCTGGTGCGATAAGTTCGGCACCGGCGTTGCCCTTCACATCAAGGCTGCGCGGCGCAGGCCGGGAAGCACTTGGCATCTGGACGAGATGTTCGTGACGCTCGCGCCGCGAGCCTTACCTGCTGCGGCGGGCGGTCGACGAGCATGGCGCCGAACTCGACATGCCGGCTGTCGTAATCTGCATGATGGACGCTCCTGCTCGGTTTGAGTACTGACGTTGAATCTCCACTTTGGCACAGCGATGCCGTACTGGGTGGGGGCGTCCATTCCATCAACCACGAGCACCGCCACAGCGGCATCCACTACGTGAGCCCGGCACAGCGCCACGCCGGGCAAGACGATAGGGTTCTCGCCGCTCGTCATGCGCTCTATGCCGAGGCCCGCGAGCGCAACCCACGTCGCTGGTCGCGCACACGCGAAACTGGTCGCCAAGCGGCACGATCACGCTCAACCCGGAGCGCGAAATTGCCGTGCCCAGCGGTATCAAGCCAGGCGCCGAGAAACAGCATTTGGCTGCATGAATGAGGCGACATCTACCTTGACGCGCGCCATACTTTCCACGCCATTCTGGGTCTCGAAGGTCCCACAGGCAATGCCTGCGTGACCCAATTTGTTGCCGCTGGCGTCACCCGATCGGAACGATGTGAACAGGACTTGTGTGCGCAGGGCCATCGCATGAAATGTGACGGAAATCTAAACGTCGTTCCAGCCAAGCAATTGAGCCAGATAGCAGTCGTTAGCGCAGGCCAGCATGCGGCGGTTCTTCAAGCCGGCTTTGATGGTGCGATCCTGTCGTAGCAGGTTCATGGCAATGCGCCTGAGGATGGCGAAGTTGTGCGCTGCATTCTGGACACGCACTCGGCACTGATCTTCGTCGAAGGCCACGTCCAGAGTCCAGTGCATGGCGTTCTCGATGGCCCAGTGTGATCGGATTGCGTGGGCGATGCGCGCGGCATCCGGCGGCAAGCTGGACACGTAGTAACGTCGTTCCTTTGCAACGCTGTCGCCGATTTCCCTGGTGGACTCGATGATGGCTGCCGAGCGTGCGTGAGGCCATGGGGCGAAGGCGACGTTCGCTGTGCTTTGGCGCAGCGTGGCCCAGTCGATCACCGTACAGTGGCGTGTCTCGATGCGCCCGTGTCCCTTGTCAATGTCGCGATGCTCGCGTACCACTTGGGCGCGCCTGTCGGCCGGGAGATGCTCGATCGCCGCAAGCGCCTTGTGGATGTGCGCCAGCGGCGTGGGCTGGTTTGCCTTGACGGCTAGTACATAGTCCGCGCCGGCGGGCACAATCTGTCGGGCAATCGCCTGCTGGCAACCCATCGCATCGATAGTGATGATTGCGCCCTTGAGCAGCAGGGCGTCGAGCAACTCTGGAATCGCCGTGATCTCATTGCTCTTCTGGGCCGTGCGCACCTGTCCGAGCACCATGCCCAGTCCAGCCCCATAGGCCGAAACCAGGTGAATCGCGCGCTGACCGCGCTGATGTGAGCCGCGCACGGTCTTGCCATCGATCGCCACCACCTGGTCAGCCAGGGTGGGAAACAGGTGCTGAGTCCACCGGATAAAGCAGGCCTCAAACTGCTTGGGATTGAGCGCTGCGAACACCCGCCCGAAGGTATCGTGGGAGGGAATGCCATTGGTCAGGGGAATGTGGCGCCGCAGCCAATCAAGCTTGGCGTTCCCCCACAACTCGATCCCGACCCAGCTATCCGCACCCGCCAGAATCGCGCAGAGCGCGACCGCCAGCATCTCCGTCAAGCTATGGGCCGGCGTACGGCGTCGCGGATCTTCCAGATCACCAAAGGCATCTTCAATACTCAGGGCTGCTGCTTCCATAGCCTGCCGTCGAAAAGACGACAGTAAACCCAGGATTCGCCCTTGTTTACAAGCCACCCCCGTAAGCCATTGATCGTAAACACGATTTCATGCAATGGCCCTGGGAAGAGCTGCAGGGCCATCGCATGAAATGTGACGGATTTCTAAACCTAAAACGCCACGGGTTTCGAGGAGGCTACTCTCTTTGAGAGAATGGAGTCCATGAGGAAGTCAGTGAAATTCTCCCCGGAGGTCCGGGAATGTGCCGTGCGTATGGTATTTGAGCATCGAGACGAGTACGAATCGCAGTGGGCTACCGGGGATCTATCGCTGCCAAGATCGGCTGTACGGCTCAGACCTTGTTGACGTGGGTTCGTCAGCATAGCGCGACACCGGCCAGCGCGCAGGTACAACCACCGCAGAAGCGCAGCGCATCAAGGATCTGAAGCGAGAAGTTCGCGAACTGCGCAAGGCCAACGAGATCCTGAAGCTGGCCAGCGCGTTTTTCGCCCAGGCGGAGCTCGACCGCCGATTCAAGTCTTGAGGGACTTCATCGACGAGCACCGAGGCACCCTCGGGGTCGAGCCGATCAGCAGGGTGCTGCAGGTTGCCCCGTCGGGTATCGCCGCTACGCGGCCAGCAAGCGCAATCCGGCATTGCTGAGTGCGCGGGCAAGGCGCGATGCCGCGCTGGCGGCTCATATCGAACGTGTTTGGCAAGCCAATATGCTGGTCTACGCGCCGACAAGGTCTGGCGTCAACTCCAGCGCGCCCGCTATACCGTGGAGCGCCTGATGCGGCGCCAAGGCTTGCACAGTGTGGTGCGCGGCAAAGTGGTGCGCACCACGGTCAGTGATGCCAAGGCACCTAGCCCGCTGGACCTGGTCAACAGGCAGTTCAACGCGCAGCGGCCGAATCAGCTCTGGGTTTCGGATTTCACGTATGGTACGCCCAGCCAGCGTAGCCCGTCCGTTTGGGGGTGAAGCTGCTTGAGCATGTTTGGAATGCAGGACCCGGTGGAATTGCCGCAGTACCGGGGCATGTCCTTCCTCTGCTGCGAGAGGAAGTGAGCCGAAGCGGCGGTGACCTGTTGACACTGGCAGGGTGACGTAGTCCGTGGGAAACGGGGCTTGCGGCGAAGCGGTTACGCCAAGATGAGTCTCTAGGCTGAGCATGGGACGGTTGAGGAACACGAACCTGTTGAAACGCATCTGAGGGTTGAAATGTCACCCCTGCCCACACCGCTTTATGGGCAGGACGCGGGCTGCTGCCGGGCATACTACCTGAACAAGAAAGTGCGGAAGGATCGGTGGGCGTGGAACTTCGCAATTCTCAAACAGCGACCCATTGCTGTTCGAGAAAGCCGGCAGTGGAAGCCAGCAGTGTCCTACTGTCGATACGCGGACGACTGTGTGCCACGAAGGCGTAACGAGGGGAAATCCTCGAAACGCCATGCTGCATGAGAGATGAGGGAAGGCCCCTCGGTGTCGGCGTACAGGCGCAGGCACCAAACCACCCACTGCTGCTGCGTTAAAGAGACGTGGTGGTGAGCGAGATGGGAAAAGGTCGGGCTTGATCCGATCAGGTAAGGATCGAAGAGACGAACGAAAGTGAACCGTTGACGATGTGTCGAAAGCGTATAGACGATGTCGAAACCATGGTGGAGTCGTTCCCATGGGATAAGCGCAGGGGGCGACCTGCTTACTGCCTGCGCGGCATCCGGCATGAAAGCGGCGTGAAGTCGATCCAGGCTCTTGTGGGGAACGTGGGAACCTGTCACCCCGATGTTAAGGGAGAAGCGCAAGTGGAGGCCCCATGAGCGCCAGAGTACCAATGCGGGGTACAGGGGCGGAGCAAGCCGTAGTAGCGATGAAGGGTCGTAGTGGATCCGGAGCGAAGGGCTTGCCCCATTGTGCTGACGACGTGGCAGCAACCAGAGGCGGGGACGCTGACGGGAGGACTGCAACGAAACCGGCAAAGCCGCTTCCCATAGGCAAACGCCAAGTATGGGAAGCCTATAAACGAGTCAAAGCAAATCGCGGGGCGGCAGGAGTTGACGGACAGACGCTGACCGAGTTTGAGGAGAGTGTCTCAGACAATCTCTACAAGCTGTGGAACAGGCTGGCCTCCGGCAGCTATATGCCGCCAGCGGTTCGGCGTGTGGAAATTCCCAAATCGGATGGCGGTGTGCGCCCGCTCGGTATCCCTACCGTATCGGACCGAATCGCTCAGATGGTCGTCAAGCAAGTGCTCGAGCCTGTTCTGGAGCCCATGTTCCATGAAGACTCATATGGCTATCGACCGGGAAAATCCGCGCATCATGCTATTGCGCAGGCGAGGAAGCGCTGCTGGAGGTTTGCGTGGGCCGTGGAGATTGATATTAAAGGCTTCTTTGATAGCATCGATCACGCCTTGCTGCTGAAGGCGGTGCGACATCACACTCAAGAACGCTGGGTGGTGATGTACATAGAACGCTGGCTAAAGGCGCCAGTGCAAATGCTGGATGGAACAATGGTGACGCGAACGCGGGGAACGCCGCAGGGCGGTGTCATCAGCCCGTTGTTGGCCAATCTGTTCCTGCACTACGTCTTTGACATGTGGATGCAGCGTCAGTTTGCCGGAGTACCCTTCGAAAGGTACGCCGATGATGTTGTGTGCCATTGTCGTAGTCAATCGCAGGCCGAAGCACTGATTGGTGATTTGAGTCGGCGGTTCGCGCAATGTGGACTGGAATTGCATCCGCTGGAAACCCGAGTGGTCTACTGCAAGGATGCGGATCGGCGGGGGAACTACGCCGAAACGAGCTTTGACTTTCTGGCTCGTCAGCGAAATCTGTGGGTGAATCGAGGCGCGGTCAGGCGTTCGGCGACCGATTCAGATACTGGTAGAGCTTTCGGCAGGTTGCATCAAACGAATTCTGCTCAGACTCGGAGATACGTGGCCAGATGAGGGGGCCGCCGTCCTCCTCGATGAGGTTGTGCAAGAGGGTCACCACGGGCATGGCAAGCGCGTCGGGATCCTCGTAGCGTCGCCGGATCATTTCGCCGCCGAGCATCCAGAGGTGATCGCGGTGGCGAAGAAGTGTCTTGCGTGCGTATCCCAGGGTCAGCAGATGCTCGAGGAAAGGCGTGAATATGGCCACGATTGCCTGTCCTGGCGGGATATCCCTGTCTTCGACGCGCCACGATGCAGGCCATTCCTGCAGGTCGGGCACATATCGCACCAGCGTGTCTGGATCCTGCGCGACAATGGCCGGTTTGCCCTTGCCGCTCGCGGCCTTGCTAGCCATGTTGCTGACCCGCCTGCTCAATGCCTGCCATCATGTACCCGGTTTTGTTTACGAAGGTGCGCGGCTGTGCGAGCTCACCCAGTCCATCGAAATCGACGTACGTCCGCGCAAGGGTTCAAAGGCGATCTGCTCATGCTGTAGTCGGCCCGCCCGGGGCTACGACACGCTCGCACAGCGCAGGTTCGAGTTTATCCCGGTGTGGGGCTTTGCGGTGTTTCTGCTCTATGCCATGCGCCGCGTTGACTGCCGCGATTGCGGCGTGAAGGTTGAAGAGGTGCCGTGGGCCAGCGGCAAGCACACGTTGACGAAGGCTTACATGCTGTTCCTGGCGCAATGGGCTCGCAAGCTGTCCTGGAAAGAAACGGCACGAAGCTTCCGGACCAGTTGGGAGAAGGTCTTCAATGCAGTGGAATGGGTGGTGCAGTGGGGACTGGCCCATCGTGAGTTGGGCACGATCCGCGCCTTTGGGGTCGACGAGATCCAGTATGGCCGTGGACACCAGTACCTCACGCTGGTCTACCAGATCGAGGCCGGCTGCACGCGGCTGCTCTGGGTCGGGCAGGAGCGCACGAAGGAAAGCTTCGCTCGATTCTTCGGCCTGATCGGCGAACGGCTATGCGAAAGCGTCGAGTTTGTCTGCTCCGACATGTGGCAGCCCTATCTCGACATGGTTGCAAAACACTGCCCCAATGCGCTGAACATCCTCGACCGTTTCCACATCGTGGCGAAGATGAACAAGGCGATCGACGAGGTCCGTGCTGACGAAGCCCGCCGCATGAACCGCGACGGCTATGAACCGGTACTCAAGAAGACTCGCTGGTGCCTGCTCAAGCGGCAGGAAAACCTCACCGGCAAACAGCGGCTGCGCCTGCGTGAGCTGTTGCAGTACAACCTGCGTACCGTGCGCGCCTGGCTGCTCAAGGAGGAATTCCAGCAGCTATGGGAATACGTCTCGCCGGTCTGGGCCGAGAGATTCCTCGATCAGTGGTGCACCCGGGTCATGCGCTCGCGCATCGAGCCGATGAAGAAGTTCGCCCGTACTGTACGCGTGCACCGGCAACTGATCCTCAACTACTTCCGGAGATAAAGTCAAATCTGGTGTATGAAGGTTGATCGTGGCCGGTCGTCAGGCGGCGAGTTTCTGCTGAACCGGCGGATTGTCTTGCGCCGGGGCACCGTCCTTGAAGGGGACGCCCTTCAAGAGCAGTTCGATGTGTTCGGCACCTTTGATGCGGCGCCATGTTTTCTCGGCTTCCTCGATCAGCTTGAAGGCCAGGCCAAGGAAAGTCGCTCGTGACACGCAATTGCGCGTGCGCGTCGTGCGGTGACGCACGGTCGCGAAGGTCGACTCAATCGCGTTGGTCGTGCGGATGTGCTGCCAGTGCTCGGCCGGGAAGTCGTAGAAGGTCAGCAGGCTGTCTCGGTCCTTGGTGAGCACGCCGGTGGCCTTGGGGTACTTGGCGCCGTAGATCGTCGCAAAGCGATCGAAGGCAGCATAGGCATCTGCCCTGGTGGCCGCCATCCAAATCGCCTGCAGATCTGCCTTGGCGCGGCCGTGCTGGGACTTGGGCAAGGCGTTCAGGACATTGCCCATCTTGTGGAACCAGCAACGCTGGGCGCGCGTGGCCGGGAACACCTCCTCCAGGGCAGCCCAGAATCCCATGGCGCCATCGCCGACCGCCGCCAGCGGGCCAGCCTGCAGGCCGCGGGATTTCAGGTCCAACAGTACTTCCACCCACGATGCCTTCGATTCCCGATAGCCGTCACCGATCGCCACGCGCTCCTTCCTGCCGTCTGGCGTAACGCCGATGATGACCAGCAGGCATTGCCCGTCCGATCCCTCGCTACGCAGACCCGTGTGGATGCCGTCCACCCACCAATACACATGGCGCGCCGCCGACAGATCACGCTGATTCCAGCTCGCATGCTCGTCTGCCCACTGCGCCTTCAATCGGCTCACCACGTTGGCCGATAGCCCTTTGGCATCCTCACCAAGCAGCACCGACAACGCCTCGCTCATGTCGCCTGTCGATACTCCCTTCAGATACAGCCAGGGCAGCGCTGCACTCACCCGCGGCGACTTCCTCACATACGGCGGCACGATCGCCGAGTTGAACTTCACGCCAGACCCGGACCGATCGCGCACCTTGGGCACCTTCACGGCAATCGGGCCGGCCCCGTCAGCACCTCGCGCTCCGGGAGGTAGCCATTGCGAACCACGGCGCGCTGCCCGCTCAACGTCTTGACGTTACTGAACTGCTCAAGCAGCTCTGCCAGCTCCACTTCAATCGCCTCCTGGATGACCCGCCGAGCCCCGCGCCTGATCAGCTCCTCGAGCCCAAGCCCGATTTCCGATAGACCGACTGCTTCTTTCCCTTTATCCTTGCTCATGGTGGACCTTTCTTGTGCTGGTTTCCGATCTCGACAATCAGATTCTCAGCGGAAAGCTCCACCGCCCTCTACTCCGCGCCTCAAATTCCCCGCCCGTACACCAGTTTCGACTTTAGCTCCTACTTCCGCGCGCGCGGGCAGTTCTCCAGCGGCATCGTTGAGGGCTTGAACAACAAGGCCAAAGTCACCATGAGAAAAGCCTATGGATTCAAGACCTTCAAAGCGACGGAAATCGCGCTATATCATGCACTTGGCAAACTCCCTGAGCCGCCGACAACCCACACTTTTTACTGACGAACCGACTTTCTTGGCTATACGTTTCGGCCTCGCCTGTCAAAGAATCGATGGGGTAAAACCTTCGTTAACTTCAGTCCGGCGATGAGTGCCAAGGCGGGGAAAGCGATACGTCAGGAGGTCAGGAGCTGGAATCTGCAAAATCGCAGTGACAAGTCCCTGTACGACCTGGCGCATATGTTCAACGCCAAAATCAGAGGTTGGGTAAATTATTACGGTGCATTCTACAAATCCGCGCTGTACCCAACGCTGAGGCAGATTGATCGCAAACTCGTGTTGTGGCTAACTCGTAAACACAAGCGTCTTCAGGGGCATCGCCGACGAGCCAGTCACTGGCTAGCACGCGTAGCACGCAAAGAGATGCATCTGTTTGCACATTGGTCGCTGTTATGGGGACAGGCTTCAATGGGAAGAGCCGGATGAGCGGAGACGTTCACGTCCGGTTCCGTGAGCGCCTTGGGGGGAAGTTCCCCGGGGCGACTCGACTTGTGATCGTGGTCAAGGGAACCCGTGAACATGCTGAGGCAGTACGCGAAGCGTGCCGTGGGTTCCTTGAAGGCGACCTGAAGCTCACGCTAAATATGGAGAAAACCCATATCACGCATGTGAACGACGGCTTTGTCTTCCTCGGTCACCGGATTATTCGCAAGCGTGGGCCACGCGGTCGCATGCGGCCTGTGACGACCATACCGTGGGAGAAGTATCGAGGCTTTGCTGGGAGGCTCGTAAAGCAATTGTCGGGCAACTACGGATGAACAGGATGGACCTGATGGAAAGCCTGAATCGGCAGATCGCTGGCTGGGCTGCCTTCTATCAATACACCGACTATACGGCCACCATGTTCAAGAAAATAGACCGAACGGTCTTCTGGAAATTCGGATACTGGCTCGCGCGCAAGTACCGGCGCGGGTTCAGGTCGCTGATGCGCGACTGCATCCGGGCGCCGGAACCGGGACAGGCTACAACATGGGTGTTACAAGGCCAGAACAGTCGGGGGTGGTATGGGGTGGTGGCGCTTCGGCGTCTCGTTACCAGTCGCAAAGGTCGTTTTACTTGGCGGACCCTGACAGAAAATCCGTTCATCCTGCGCGATGAGACACGCCGTACCATCGAGTCGCGCTACCCCGATGTCGCCTTTGCTATGAGCAACACTTGAACGGAGAGCCGGATGCGCTGAGAGGCGCAAGTCCGGTTCGGAGAGGAGAGACAGGGAAATAGTCCGACTACGCCCTGTCTCTTACTCTACTCTCGACTTGGCAGGGGGGTGTTTCGTCTGCTGTTGCGCACACTGTAGGGATTTCTCTGCAGCCTTCGCGAGCTCGCCTTCGCCGACTTGCCAGTGCCGAACTACACAACGCTGAGTCG
This sequence comes from Cupriavidus sp. MEYA8, assembly GCF_059278825.1. Lineage (NCBI taxonomy): Bacteria > Pseudomonadati > Pseudomonadota > Betaproteobacteria > Burkholderiales > Burkholderiaceae > Cupriavidus > Cupriavidus sp. MEYA8. Next base: position 165,127 of record NZ_JCAEMD010000003.1, on the reverse strand, counting down.
GCGCCGGCAGGATCTGAACGTGGTGCTGCCGGAGCAGCGTCCCGGTAGGCGCTGCATCTGGTCGTCTACAGCACGGCCCTGAAGGTCTTCGGCGAGGGCGAGTGGTGGTGTGCAAGCAAGGCTATTCGAAGCGGCGCACCTGGCGCAAGGTGCATCTGGCGATGGACGCGGAGACCAGCCAGGTATGCGCGGCTCTGATGACGCATCAGCCGATCATGCCGCCAGCCCCCGGGCGGTTGTCCACCACAACCGGTTTGCCCCAGGCCTTGGACAGGCCATCGGCCAGCACGCGGAACGCCACGTCACTGGAGCCGCCCGCCGAAAACGGCAACACCACCCGGACCGCATTCTTGGGATTCGCGCTTTCCTGTGCGACGGACGTTCCAAGCCCGATACCGCCAAAGGAGCTCGCGGCCACCCCGAGTCCGAGTTGCTTCAATACGCGACGCCTGCCTTGATGCATGTTTCAGTCTCCTGTATCAATGGCAGCGACTAACGCCAGTCGCTGGCTATTCTCCGGACAGCATACGACTTCGACACAACTGTTGTTGTCGTCGGATTGGACGAATCGCGGTGGCCATGTACCCGGCGACAGGAGCGCCGACCTGGGACGCTCAAGGCAGTTGCCGAGTGCATCGCGCAGAATGGCCACGGCTCTTCGGCCTTGTTCGATCTCGCATGAATTCCTCGATGAGCCCTATACCTCCGCAGCCATCCGTGTCGCCAGGTCGATTGCCCGCTTGGCATCGAGTTCGGCGGCCTCGTCCGCACCACCGACCATCCGGGCTCGCACGCTATCAATTGGGGGGCCAACGCCTGAGAAGCGTGACCGTTGCGCAAGCTGCTGCGACGCACTCGAATAAGTTCGCCTCGCTCCTGCATCAAGATGGAATGTGGCCGGCGAAGGGAAAGCCCCCTCCTCCGAGATGACGGCGCCCCCCTTTCCGCGCCTCAGTACGTAATCGTGACGGTGAGGGTATCCACATAGGCGCCGGCGACCGGCGTCGGCTGCGCCGGAACGCGCCCGTATACGATATAGGCCTGACTGAGGCCGGTCCCGGTGCCCGTCACAGTGGACGTGCCGCTTGTGCCATCTCCCCAGGGAAACGCATAGGCGGCGTCGCGATAGAGCTGATAGGCAACCTGGCTGCTGCCGCCAGTTCGCTGCATGCGTCGGCTCGCCACGCCAGCTCCCGTCGACGTACCCGCGCCGAGCGCAATGGCGTAATTGCTGCCATTGGTGCAACGTGCCGTGAGGCTGCCGGTGGCGGTAAGCGCGGACACGAGGACACCAACCGTGCCGAAATCCACATCGGATGCAGTGATTGTGCAATCGGGAATTACGGTCGCGCTGACAGTGAACGGAAAACGTGCCACCGGCGAGGTCAGTGTAGAGCAGCCAGGGGCAATCAGCGTATAGCTTGCATAGTTCATTTCCGTGTGCGCGCCATCGAAGCTGGATAGGTAGGTGCCGGCCCTGAGTCCGGTCTGCCCCGCGGCAATCCTTCCGTAGATGCTGACTGTTGTGCTACCCGCGCCAAGCAACATCGGGATATCGACCTGAACCACGCTGGTTGAAGGGACAGCGCGGGTGCCCCAAATAGGCGACATGCTGCTGGACTGCGACAGGTTGAAGTTGAGCAGATCGCTGCCCTGCGACAGCGTCCGCGGAACGAGGCCCGTTCCGCCACTGCCGGTACCGATGCTCAGGCAGACACGCGCGGTCGACAGGATAAAGCCGGTGCACGAGATGGAGATAGTGCTGCTGGCATTGACCTCGGCCGCGACCACGGGACTCACATTACCGAAGTTGACGGCAGTGGCCGTGGCCGTGCAGGTCTGCGCGTGCCCCGCGGCGCCATGCGTGGCCACGGCGAGCAAGGTGACAAAATACATCACCGTCTTCATGGTGCCACTCCCCGGCAAACGATACGTCCCAGCGACGGAATCGGCGAGGCCGACGCCTCCGGGTATGGAAAGCTGGCCCGGCAACGCTTGTCCGGCTCGCCGGCGACCACGTGGTTGTCTGAGACCAGGCTGTCGAAGAACACCATGCCATCGTAGCCAACCACGGACGTTGCGCCGGATTCCTCGTGTCTCACCAGCGTACCTGCTGCGATCGGTGCGCCAGACTCCGTGACCAGCGACAGTTGCGCACCCCGGAAGCGCGCGATATCGAACCGCGCCAGCGCGCCGGCGTGCCAGGACGGCGCGATGTATCGCGATGACTGATCGATGCGGGTGTTCGCCGGCAGCACGAGCGGGTCGATGGCGATGAGGTTGGCCTGGTAGGGCATCAAGTCTGGCACCAGATAGTGACCATTGGCGTCGGTAGTGCCGATGCGGCGGTTCTCCACAAGGACCGGAACATCCGGCACACCAGTAGATACCAGCGCAAAGCTATCGTTGATGCGGCGCGCGGGTAGCACGGCTGCGTCCATCACCACGACCGAACCGGTCAGGCCGAGGGCACCGGTGACATTGCGCTCGTCTGACTGCGCCGCAGCGACCAGCTCGCCATATCGCCCGCGGTATCTGGCCTGGGCAAGGTTGCGGCGCTCGCCGCCAGTCTGGCTTACCTGCGCCTGCCAACCCCAGCCCCCCTCGTACGGCGCGCTTTGCGACGCGCTGGCGTGCACGCTGGCCTTGCCGCCGTCTGCGCCGGCGGCCACGCTGGCCGAGGCGTTCGGCCCCAGCACGGCGGTCAGCGTCAGCAGTACACCGGACACGCCCCCGCGCGCAAAGTCCCTGTAGGCGCTGAGATTGACCGAGTGCCGGCTGCCGAATTGCGCGGTCCAGGCGACCGAGGCGATTTTCGAGCCAGCGGTCCCGGCATCGTCCAGCTGCACATAGGCGAGCGCGAGGCTGCCGTTGCGCGACATCGGCCACGAGAGCGTGGCCCGGTACAGGCCGTCGGGATGGCGCGCACCGCTTCGCGCGGCAAGGTCCTGGTAGGTGGCTTCGGTGCGGATGCCTTGCAGATCGACCGTGATGGCGGGCGTGCGCAACTGGTAGCCGAGGGAGAACATCGCCCCCTGTTCGCGGCCTTTCCCTAGTGAGGCTGCAGCGCTGACCACGCCCAGCCCACCAGCGCTCGCCAGTAGCCCGGCGCCAACGGTATAGGTGCCGGGCATGGCTTCGGCATGCCCCTCCAGGGTCAGGGTTTCCCCGAGCCCGTGACGGACCGACGCGCTGGCGGCAGGCTGCTTGTCATACGTTGCGGAGCGCAGGCCGTAGTCCTTGCGCAGCAAGCCCGCTTCCACCGAGAAGTCAGTCAAGCCGGCAGTCAGCAGTCGCGTATCGATATAGAGCGGTATCGTCGTCGACACATCGCGCCCGAGAGCATCGCGCACCACAATCACGGCCTGCCCGGCGCCGTTGACAGCCGGGGTGTTGCTGAGGACGAACGGTCCCGAAGGCACTTCCGCGCTGTACTGGCGCACATTGTTGACGTAGAGATCGACCGCGCTGGGGACCGAGGCCGTGGCGCTGAGCAGCGGTACGGGATAGGTGACCAGGTCGGGTCTGACGGAGAAATTCCGGCGGTACTGCAGCCCGCCCAGGCGGACCGCGCGGGACCAGTTCAGCGCTCCGGAAATCGTATCGCCCAACTGTACCGACGATAGCTGGCCGGGGTTGGTGTATGTCCATGCTGTATCCAGCCGGACATAGCGGTTCGCCACACCGCTCCATGTGGCTACCCCGCTGTTGGACAGCACGCCCCCCTGATCGTGGAATACGCGCTGCGCGCTGTACAGGCCAAGATGCTGCGTGCGGCCCGTCTCACCGTAGAGATCGTAGGTAAGGACCAGCCCGGTCCCCGCCGACAGCTTTACCTCCGGGCGCGCCATGCCTGCAAGAACCGTGGGGATCAGCAGGCCGTCCGCGGCGTCGACGGCTACTTCCTGGGCGGCAGCGCGGTAACTGATGCGAAGTCCCGGGACGTTGTCGAGCCACACCAGGCCCGTCTCATCCGCGGGCAAGCCATCAGCTCGCAAACCGATCTGCCGCAGTTCTTCCACAGTGGTGCCCAGCATGCCGTTGCGAGCTTCAAAGCGCGCGATCAAGCCACGCGGAACGCCGTTGAGCGTCACGGCGAGGTACATGGCCTGTGCGGAGCCCGCCTGTGAAGAAGATGATGCGGACTTTGGCGCGGATATCGGTGGCGATGCCTGCATCGGTGACTGTGGCATCGCCACCGGCGAGACCAGCAGCAGGCACGCTGCCTTCAGTGTGCCATGGCGGGTTCGGCGTGCAGCCCCCTGGTGCGCCGGTGCAAACACCCCAGCCTGGAACAACGTCTCCCTCACAGGCCGCTTTGCCGTGCATCTCCACCGGTCGCCAATTGCAACAGCACCAGATCGCCGTTGACCGTCGCGCGCAAGGTCAGCCCACCCGGGCGCTTCGACCCGCTTGCGACCAGGCGCTGCACCTGCGCTGCCTGCGCGCCTTCGAGCCGCCAGGACCGTTTGCTGTCGCGCAGGGCATAGCCAAGCAGGCCCTCGGCCAGCGTCAGCGCCTGTCCATCCGCGCCGACAAGCTGCACCTGGCTGATCTGCGCGTGACGGCGGCCCGCATTGCGCGCCGACAGGATCCACGCCTCATTCTCGCGCTTCAGCGAGAAGTGCAATTCCGGGCGGGCATTGCCCGGCGTGCCGGCGAAGACGGGCACGGAGTAACGCAACTGCACCCGTACGCCGGACGTTCGAGGCGCCGCGGCCGGATCCGGCAGTTCGTCGATCAGCAGGCGGTAGGTCGTCTCCCCGTCGGACATCGCTGGCCCGAGCCGCACAATGCGCACCAGTTGGTCGCCCCCCGATTCGATCCGCACAATCGGCGGACTGGCGACTACCTCGTCAGTTGCGTCCAGCAAGTCATCACCGTCCGCCTGCGTCCAGTGGAACACTCGCACTTGCGCATGGATCGGCGTGTCGCCCCGGTTGCGCAGCGTCAGGGCGGCAGCACCCGGTCCGGCGGGCAGTTCGGCGCGGATCGGCGTGATCTGTAGCGACCTGGCCAGCGCAGCGCCGTGCGGCGCGCCCAGGGCAAGTATGGCTGCAATTAGCCACCCACGCGCTAGCAATGGCCCCGCCATCCTAGAAGTTGATGGTCGCGGTAACGGTGGAAGTGTAGTTACCTGCTGCTGGTGTGGTCTGCGGTGGCACGCGGCCGTAAACCGGAATGGTCTGCGACGTGCCGTTCCCCGTACCGCTGACGGTGTCCGTGCCCTGCGTGTTGCCCCATACCTGGGAGCGCTGGGTATTGCTGTATAGCTGGTACCCGACAGTAGCGCCGCCCGGACCTACCAGCAAGCGGTTGGTGATCGTCGACCCGGCAGCGCTGCCAGCATCGAGCCCCACGGCATATGCAGCGCCGCTGGTGCACGTCACGGTAAGGGTGCTGGACTGGTCGACATTGGTGGACAACACCCCGTGCGAGCCGAAATCCAAATCCGCCGCTGATATGGCGCAATCATTCGCAAGCGTAAGACGTACCTGGAAAGTGGTAGTCGCGGTCGCAGCTTCCAGGCCTAATGGAAGCATGGCAATAAGGGCGCACGCCGCCCGGCGCAGGATAGCGACTTGTTGCATGGGATGACTCGCTAATTTCCAACAGGGAGAAGTCAGGTTATCAGGGTGCAGTGCTTTAATCAGCCTGCCAATGTCACAACAGAGACCGTTGCGTCAATTGCGCTCCGGTCAGGGTGCTGCATCCATGAGTTCCTGTCGGGTCATGGACTTGCCTTCTCGCAACGTTTTGAGAATTCGTTGCGCGCATTCCCGGGTCGTGATCTCTGCTGTCATCGTCTCAATCCACTCTTCGGCGCGACCACGGGCGCCTGCTGCACGCCTGCAAGTTGCGGTGCCATCTCAAACCGCCACTCCCGGGATGGTATTCATACCGGATGAAGGCGCGCAACCGCACGCCAGCCTTGCTCGTGCCACATCGAGCTGACTGCCCATCGGCGCCAAACGCCGCTCACCGAAGGCACTGGAAGCATATGGACTTGCAGGAGCGATGCGAGATCCGGGCGGCCTTCCCCGGAAATCGGTGAAGAACCAAAAAAAGAGCCAGACAGCGAGCGGTCTGGCGAACTCGGATCAGCAATACGCACGGGGAATACGTATTTTGCATCGATTGGTAAGTTAGCAGGTCCCGGACGCCAGGAATCTGAGGAATTCTGAATATGGCCGGCGCGCGGCGGATGCCCACATTTGTTCAGGTCTTTAACTCCCAGGAGACGCACACCCGAACGAGCAGGCAGCCAGGTGGCTGAGCCGCCACGTCCGGCAAGACCTTCAAGCCGTCCGCCTGCTATGCGTGCCACGGCGACGTGACGACCTGACGTCGATCTGCACAATGTGCACACCTGAGGCCTGTGTACTTGTCGCCGCCCTCGCGATGGGCTTGAATGGCTCCGCCTTCCGGTACAGGAAGCATGGAGACCAAGATGACCCTTTCCGCTACGGCGAGCGCCCCGGCGCGCGCCGCCCTGTCACATCTGCTTGAACCCACCTCGATCGCCATTGTCGGCGCCTCGCGCGATACCAGCCGTATCGGCGGTGTGGCGCTGGATCACCTGCAGCGTCTTGGCTATCAAGGGACGATCTATCCGGTCAATCCACGCTACCACGAGATCGCCGGGCTGGCGTGCTATCCCGATATCGAATCCTTGCCGCGAGTGCCTGACCTGGCCGTATTGGCGCTGGGCGCGGATGACGTGCTGCCGCAACTGCGTCGCTGCCATGCCTTCGGCATTCGCGCGGCCATCGTCTATGCATCGGGCTTTGCCGAAGCCGGCGAAGCCGGCGTAGAGCGCCAGGCCGCGCTATCAGCCTTCGCCCGGGAGAGCGGCATGGCCATCGCCGGGCCCAACTGCATGGGGCTGGCCAACCTGACCACGCGCGCCATCACCGCCTTCGCTACCACCTTTCGCGCCTTCCCGCCGCAGGATGGCCCCGGCACGGTCAGCCTGCTGACGCAGAGCGGCAATGTCTGCGCTATCGTCTACGCCACCGGCCGGCAGATGGATGTGGGCTTTCACCAGTTCATCAACACCGGCAATGAGGCCTGCCTCGACTACGCTGACTACCTCGACTATCTCGGCGACGATCCGCAGACCGGGGCCGTGGTCGGCTACGTGGAAGGCCTGCGCAACGGCAACCGCTTCGTGGATGCGGCGGCGCGGCTACGCGCGGCGGACAAGCCGCTGATCCTGCTGAAAGCGGGCGAGAGCGAGGCGGGTTCGGAAGCCACGCAATCTCATACCGCCGTGCTCGCCGGCAACCAGACCATCTACCGCGCGGCGTTCGCCCAACTCGGTGCCATGCAGGCGGGCGACCCGACCCACCTCACCGATCTCGCCTATCTGGCTGGGTTCCGCCATCGCAGCGCCGGGCGCCGCGTGGTGGTGGCCTCAGTGTCGGGCGCGATGGGAGCGCTGTCCGCCGACCTGCTCAGCGCGGCCGGGCTGGAAGTTCCGCGGCTTTCCGCGGCGCTGCAGCAACGCCTGCTGGCGGCGGTGCCGGAGATCGGCGGCGTGGCCAACCCAGTGGACATGACTGGCCAGCTGTTCAACCGCAACGGACTTGCCTACGCCGTGCTCGACAACCTTGCCGCCGACGACAGCCTGGATGTCATCTTCCTCTACGCCACTGCCTACCTGCTCGACCGCGTGGCCGAGGAACTGATCGAAGTGGCGGGCAAGACCGATCGCCTGATCGTGGTCGCCACAACCGGCGAGCCGGCCAGCCGCGCAAGATTGACCGACGCCGGCGTGGCGCTCTTCCCTGATTGCGCCCGCGCGGCCAGGGCCCTGGGCACCTATGTGGGCTGGCTCGGCACGGCGGCGCCGACCGCGCGCTGGATGGCGCTGCGCGCGCAGGTGGGCTACGGCGCGTCCGGCAGCGTTACGCCCGAATCGATGGACGAGTACCAGGCCAAGCAATGGCTGGCAGGCTTCGGCGTACCAATCGGTGCGGAGGCAGCCGCGGCAACGCCTGAGGACGCCGCCCGCGCTGCCGCCGCCATCGGCTTCCCGGTCGCAGTGAAAGTGCTGAGCCCCGACATCGCCCACAAGACGGAAGTGGGCGGCGTGCAGCTTGGGCTGACGGACGCTTCCCAGGTGGAAGCCGCGGCCGTGGAAGTGGTGGATGCCTCCAGGCGTGCTTTGCCCGACGCACGCCAGCGCGGCGTGCTGGTGCAGCAGATGGCACGTGGTGTGTGCGAGCTGATCGTGGGCGTAACGCGTGATCCAGTCTTCGGTCCGGCCATGACAGTGGGCCTGGGCGGGATCTTCACCGAGATCTTCCACGACGTGGCGCACCGCCTGCTGCCGGTGGACCGCATCATGGCGCGAGAAATGCTCGCCAGCCTGCGCGGCTACCCGTTGATGACCGGCTTCCGCGGCAAGCCCGTCGCCGACATTGAGGCTGCGGCGCAGGCAATTGCCGCGCTGTCCGATGCCGCCATGACCCTGGGCGACTCCCTCGTCGAAATGGAAGTCAATCCCCTGCTGGTGCGCGAGGCCGGGTCCGGTGCGGTCGCCCTTGACGCGCTGGTCCTGATGCAGCACCCAAACCAAAGCCGAGGTATGCAATGAGACAAGACACCACCGAGATTGCTGACACCATCGACCGCCGGCGTCGCGACACGCTCGCACTGCTGGTCGCGCTGGCGGCGCCCGGAGCACTCGCATCAGGCGCGGCGCTGGCCAGCAGCTTCCCTACGCGGCCGCTCACGCTGATCGTACCCTTCGCGGCCGGCGGCGCCACCGATACGCTCGCGCGCACGCTGGCCGACGGCGCCAGCAAGACGCTGGGTCAGACCGTCGTCGTGGAAAACCGGCCGGGTGCGGCTGGCGTGCTCGGTGCCAACGTGGTGGCGCGCGCCAAGCCGGACGGCTACACGCTGAGCGTGATTCCGGAGCCCGTTTTCCGCCTGCCGCACCTGCAGAAAACGCAATTCGACCCGATGCAGGACTTCACCTACATCATCCACCTGACCGGCTATGCGCTGGGCGTGGCGGTGCGCTCCGACGCGCCGTGGAAGTCCTGGCAGGACATGGTCGAAGACGCGCGGCGTCGTCCCGGCAAGATCAGCTACGGCACCACCGGCACCAACGGCACCATGCATGTGACGATGGAAGAGATCAGCCAGAAGCTCGGCATTCAATTCAATCACGTGCCGTACAAGGGCGAGTCCGAGATCATTACAGCAATGATGGGGGGCCATATTGACCTGGCGGTCACCGCCGGCGGCATCGGCCCATACGTGGACAGCGGCAAGGCGCGCTGGCTCGTGCTCTGGACCGCCGCGCACTCGCGGCGCTGGCCCCGCGTGCCGACGCTGCGCGATGTCGGCATCGATATGGTGTCGACGTCGCCGTTCGGCATCGCCGGGCCGCACGGTATGGACCCGCAGGTCGTTCAGGTGCTGCACGACGCGTTCCGCAAGGCCCTGAACGAACCCGCTATGCAGAAAATGCTGCTGCAACTCGACCAGGAAACCTCCTACCTGAACAGCGCCGACTACGCCGCTTTCGCGCGCCAGCGCTATGACAGTCAGGGCAAGCTGGTGAAGCGCCTCGGGCTGACTGCCAATCCATGATCGCCGGAGACTGACATGCAATATCGTTCTGTATTCCAAGATGGGCTGTTCGTCGGCCGCACCGTCCTTGTAACCGGCGCCGGCAGCGGCATCGGCCGGTGCACGGCACACGAGCTGGCCAGACTTGGCGCGCGTCTCGCGCTGGCTGGCCGCAAGCTGGAGAAGCTCGAACAGGTGAAGGCCGAGCTCATTGCCGCCGAGCCTGACGTCGCCAGCCGCATTACGCTACATACCTGTGACATCCGCGACGAGGCGCAGGTGCGCGACACCGTAGCCGCCGTGCTGGCCGCGCATGGCAGCATCGACGGCCTCTTCAACAACGCCGGCGGGCAGTTTCCGTCGCCGCTGCGCGACATCAGCCTGAAGGGCTGGGAAGCCGTGGTGCGCAACAACCTCACCGGTGGCTTTCTGGTGGCGCGCGAATGCTTCACGCAATGGATGGAAGCCAACGGCGGCGCCATCGTAAACATCATTGCCGATATGTGGAATGGCATGCCGGGGATGGGCCATTCGGGCGCGGCGCGTGCTGGCATGCTGTCTTTCACCGAAACGGCGGCCTGCGAATGGGCCGCCGCCGGCGTGCGCGTCAACGCCGTGGCGCCGGGCTGGATCGCTTCAAGCGGCTTCGACACCTATCCAACTGAATTCCAAACCAAAATCCGCCAGTTGGCGCGCAAGGTCCCGCTGCAGCGCCTGGGCACCGAAGCGGAAGTCTCCGCGGCGGTGGTGTTCTTGCTCTCGCCGGCAGCGGCCTTTATTACCGGCTCGACGATCCGCGTCGACGGCGGCGTGCCGAACGCCAAACATACCTGGCCGCAGCCCGAGCACCAGCGCTCGGAGCCCTTCAACGGCTTCCCGCTCTACACGCTGCCGCAGTGCCTCACGCCGTCCGACGAATGAGCGACATCATGATCCTGCAACCGCCAAATCCGCGCTACTACAGCGCCGACCACGAAGCCTTCCGAGCCAGTGTACGGCGCTTCTTCGAAAAAGAGGTGGCGCCCTATGCCGACGCCTGGGACGAAGCCGGCAGCTTTCCGCGCGAACTGTACTACAAGGCTTCTGAGGCTGGCCTGCTGCAGCCTGGTTTTCCCGAGGAATACGGTGGCGCGCCGTGCGACCCGTTCTACCGCATGATTCTCTTCGAAGAGCGAGCCTGGGGCGGCTCTGGCGGGATTGCATCAGGGCTGTTCTCGCACACCATCGGTGCGCCGCCAATCGCAGCGGTGGGAAGCGAGGCGCTGAAGGCGCGCGTGCTGCCGCACATCCTGTCCGGTGAAAAAATTTCCGCGCTGGCCATCACTGAGCCAGACGCCGGCTCCGACGTGGCGCAGCTGTCCACCAGCGCGCGGCGCGAGGGCGACCACTACGTGGTCAACGGCACCAAGCTCTACATCACCTCGGGCATGCGCGCGGACTACTTCACAGTGGCGGTCCGCACCGGCGGCCCGGGCGCGAGCGGCGTATCGCTGCTGCTGATCGAGGGCGATACACCGGGCCTCACGCGCACGCCGCTGAAGAAGATGGGCTGGTGGGCATCCGACACCGCGCAGCTGTTCTTCGACGATTGCCGCGTGCCGGTGGAAAACCTGATCGGCGAGGAAGGCAAGGGTTTTGCCGCCATCACCAAAAACTTCAACCACGAACGCCTGGCACTCGCTGCAGCCGCCTGCGGCTACGCACAGGTCTGCTTCCACGACGCACTGGCCTGGGCACGCGAGCGCCGCACCTTCGGCAAGCGGCTGGCCGACCACCAGGTGGTTCGCCACCAGTTGGTCGACATGGCCACGCGCATCGAGGCCACGCGCGCCTTGCTGGACGACCTGGCGGCGCGCCTGGACGACGGCGCCGCGCCGGTAGCACAGATCGCCATGGCCAAGAACATGGCCACGCGTACGTTCCAGTTCTGCGCGGACCGCTCGGTGCAGTTGCTGGGCGGGATGGGCTATATGCGCGGCAACCGTGTGGAACGGCTGTATCGCGAGGTCAAGGTAATGATGATCGGCGGGGGCGCCGAAGAAATCATGAAGGACCTGGCTGCGAAGCAACTGGCTCTGTAAGAGCGGATATCCAGGAGATTGCCGACTGGGTTCGGCTTTCACCTGCGCCTGTTTCGCATGAATGCGCACAGCCGTGCGTGCTCACCAAGAACCGCGCACGGCTGATCCAGCAAGATGCAATGACCACGTTGTCCTGTTCCGTCGTTGACGGATCTATGCCTCTTGCATTGATGCGCCCGGCTGCTCAGAAGCCCTGGGTTGTTGAAAGAAGACAAGGGGGATTGGCCTGACTAGTGAATTAAGGGTTGTTTGTTACAGCACTTCGCAACTTCCCAGGAAGTTTGACGCGCGGGGGATGGAGACCAACAGGAGGTTCTCCCGGGTCGTCACCAATAATTTTTATCGTGGAGATCAATGAGCATGAAGAAATCACTTCTGGCGCTGGCAGCGCTTGGCGCATTGGCTGGGGCGGCACAGGCCCAATCGAGCGTGACCCTGTATGGCGTGGTCGATGCGAACCTCGAATACGTCAGCAATATGTCGACGACAAACCCGACCAACGCCAGCGCCGCTAACCCGTTCCCGGGCCCGGCGCACAACCTGTTCCGGATGTCTTCCGGCGGCCTGTCCGGCTCGCGCTGGGGCCTGCGTGGCGTGGAAGACCTGGGCGGCGGCCTGAAGGCACTGTTCGTGCTGGAAAGCGGTTTCGGCCTTGACAATGGCGCCATGCAGCAAGGCAGCCGTCTCTTCGGTCGTCAGGCGTACGTCGGCCTGGAAAGCGACCAGGTGGGCCGCTTCACCTTCGGTCGCCAGTACACCACGCTGTTCGACCTGCTCGCCAACTTCTCCCCGTCCGGCTATGCCACCCAGTATGAACCGGTGGTCGCGCAGCTGGGCCTGAACTTCCGCTCGGACAACACCGCCAAGTACACCGGCAAGTTCGGTCCGGTCACCGCGATCGCCCACTGGACATTCGGTAACGGCGTTGCCGGCAACGGCGAAGTCCCGGGCCAATTCCGCCGCGACACAGGCTACGGTGCCGGCCTGGCCTATGCTGCCGGTCCGTTCGCCATTACCGCCGCCTACGACCAGTACAACCCGACGCTGAGCGCCGTCACCGGCGCGACCGGCACCTTCAAGAAGGCTGCCGCCGCTGCCAGCTACGCCTTCGGCCCGGCCAAGATCATGGGCGGCTACCGCTGGGGCCAGTCGAAGTCGGCCACCGACGCGACCATCCTGCGCGACGACTACTACTGGATCGGCGCCAACTACCAGGCCACCACGGCGCTGGGCCTGATGCTGCAGTACAACTACGACGACGTTAAGAACTTGGCCGGCGTCAACGTCAAGAACCCGTGGCAGGTGTCGTTCATCGCCGACTACAACCTGTCCAAGCGTACCGACGTGTACCTGACCGCGGCCTACGCCAAGAACGCAGGCCTGAACTTCGATACCTCGGCCATCGGCTTTGCCAATGCCTACTTCCTGGGCCAGGGCAAGGACAACCAGGTCGGCGCCGCCGTGGGTATCCGCCACAAGTTCTGATCGCCAGTCGCAAGGCTGAGCCTGAAAGGCACCTTCGGGTGAATGCCGTTCAGTTAAGAGCTGAACGGCATTTTTGTATGTAGCGTCAGAGGAAGTTGTAAACGTTGCGCCGAGGTGTTAACTTTCGGGCGCGATGCTCTCCAGTCACCTGACCTTCCTGCTCGAAGCGCAACAGCCGGCCGACTTAAGTCGGCTGGCCGAGCATCTTCCGTACGAGTGGATCGAGCGCGCGGTAGAGGCGACGGGAACGGCAAGTATCCGTCCCGTCGGTTGCCCGCTGAACAGGTGGTATGGCTGGTGATTGCGCTGGCGATGTACCGCCATTGGTCGATCAGCGAAGTACTCGACAATCTGGAACTGGCACTGCCTGACGAGGTGGCGCCGTTCGTCAGCAAAAGCGCGGCAGCACAAGCCCGCCAGCGCGTTGGCGAGGCGCCGCTGGCCTGGCTGTTCGAACGAACTGCGCGCGCCTGGAGTCTGCAGGACGCCAGCGACTACGCCTTCAAGGGACTCAGCTTGTGGGCGATGGATGGCACCACGCTACGCACGACCGACAGCCCCGCCAACCGCGAGCACTTCGGCGCCCAAGCTTACGCTCGCAGGGTCTCCAGCTATCCGCAGGTGCGCGTGGTGACGCTGACTGCGATCCCCACTCATCTGGTCGCGGGCGCCAGCTTCGGTCGCTATGACAGCAATGAGATGGTGTACGCCAAAGGCTTGTTGCCGCAGATACCGGATGATTCGCTGACGGTATTCGACAAAGGCTTCCTGGCTGCCGAGATCCTTTGCGGCCTGACGATGGGCGGGCACAACCGCCACTTCCTGATTCCGGCCAAATCCAACACGTGCTGGGAGGTTACGGCCGGTACGGCCGAGGACGCCACGGTACGCATGCGTGTTTCGCCGCAGGCACGCAAGAAGTGTCCGGCGCTGCCGGAATTCTGGCAGGCGCGGGCGATCCGCACGATCGATGCACGCGGACGTTGTCGAATTCTGCTGACGTCGCTGCTCGATCGCCGACGCTTCAAACCTGCTGACATCGTCGCCTGTTACGAACGTCGCTGGCAGATCGAAACGAGCTACCGGGAACTGAAGCAGTCGATGCTCGGCATGGAGCTGACCTTGCGCAGCCGAACCGTCGATGGGTATGCCAGGAAATCTGGGGCGCCTTGATCGCCTACAACCTGATTCGCCGCGAGATGGCCAGCGCCGCCCGAGAAGCGAAGCTCGCGCCGACCGACATGAGCTTCGTGCGCGCCTTCCATGTCATCCAGCACGAGATGATGTGGGCGGCCGTCACGCCAGCCTATGCCAAATTGCCTGCCTGCCTGCGGCGCCTACGCGAGCGCCTAAAGTCGCTGCCCAATGTGAAACGACCCGGCCGCTCATGCGACCGGGTCGTCAAGTCCCGCCCTTCACGCTACGCCGTTCGCTTCCTCAACAGGAACCATAACTGAACGGCATTACACCTTCGGGTGCCTTTTTTCATTGGCGCGGCGCTGCAGCCCCATAGGGCATCACCTCATCGGCGCCACGGCGGACGCCGGAATCAGGTCGAACGCTTTTTCTTGATCATCACCGCCAAGGCCATCTGTCGGGGCTCCTTCACCTCGGTCAAGGAGCTTGTGCAAAAATCGATCACTTCGTCGCTCCCTACAACCAGAATTGCAAGCCATTCAACTGGACGGCCATCGCGGATTCAATTCTCGCCAAGCTGAAGAGATTTTGCGAACGAATCAGCGGAACAGGACACTACCAGGTTCTGGCCATAGCACTGCGGAGTGCGGAAAACAGCGCGACGCGGGCCCCTTAGGCCAGCGCCGGCGATGGGAGGGCGAGTCATCGCCCCAGGGGCAGGCACTGCGAGCGCGAGCGAGAACCCGGGAAATGAACCGCCCCGGGGTTTTGAGGAGGCTCTAGTTCCTGAAAGGATGGAACAGCCATGAAGAGTTCAACAAGTTCTCGCCCTGAGGTTCGTGAGCGCGCAAGCGGGGGCGATACAAAATGCCTGATTACGATAGCCCCAGGCGTTCCTCTGACGAGGCGCTGGTTATGAAGGCCGCCAGACGCAGACTCGCTGGGCTGAAGCTCCTGGCCGTCCTATTTCGACGCCGATCCGGCAGCGTCATGGCGGACGCTGCATAGGTAAGACACCTATCGGCGCAGTCCCACGGCGGCGTATCGACAAGGAAAACAAACGCTCCCACCCGATCAGGTGGGAGCAAATCCAACTCACTTGTTGGGGAGACAGCTCAGGTCAGAATTTCCTTTAACTCAGACTTGAGCCAAAAAAATGATACCGTATGGCAGCGCGCGGAAATCTCAACAATTGCAACAATGTTACGTCCAACTGACTTATACACGCACGCGCAATCACGGGCAGATCCTAAATTTGACGCGGCAGCATAGGCGGCGGGCGCTGGCCAGCGAAAGGCCGAACCTCTACACTTAAAAAGTCATTTTATTAAAGCTAATAAGTGGAACTGATTCTCATATATGGATCAAAAGCAGGTCGGATTGTCTTGTGCCGGTGCACAGTCCTTGGAGGGGACGGCCTTCAGGAGCAGTTTGATATGTTCGGCACTTGATGCGGCGCCATGTTTTCTCGGCCTCCTCAATCGGCTTGAAGGGCGGGCCCGTGCGGTGACGCACGGTCGCGAAGGTCGACTCAATCGCGTTGGTCATGCGAATGTTCTGTCAGCGCTCGGCCGGGAAGTTGTAGAAGGTCAGCAGGTTGTCTCGGTCCTTGGTGAGCACGCCAGTCGCCTTGGGGTACTTGGCGCCGTAGATCGTCACAACGCGATCGAAGGCAGCATAGGCATCGGCCCTGGTGGCCGCCATGGGGTTTCCTTGGTTGTGAACGGGGGCAGGCGATGTGCCCTTCTACTGTTCTTGTACCAAGATGGGCACCGGATGTGGAACAGAATAGGATGCAGCTTGTGAGTTGCCCGTTACCTTCTGTCACACAGCCAAGTCAACAAATTGCACGCAGGATGACGCAACTTTTCGTATCCAAAGGGCTTTGTCAACTTGCCAATATCGAGGCGAGGCCGCGGTGAGCGTGGCCACTGTTCAGGAAGCGGTTGACGGATTTTGGGCCACGTCAGTGAATTCGTACCAGGTAGCGAATCTCGCAGCGAGGTGTTTGCGGTAGAGCGAAGCGCGCAGCAGATGCCGTTTCAGCGCGAAATGCTGCCGGATCGGCCCGAAGCTCGACAGGAAGTCCTGCGTGCGCTTCGGGTCGCGGAATCCACGCATGCGCCGCTCGCGTTCGCGGGTCGGCTGGTGGCTGTTCTCGGCGCTATTGTTCACGCGGGCGGCGGCCTTCACAAACACGTGCCTGACGCCTGCCAGCTCCGCGATGTCGGCCTTTGCGGCCGGATAGCTGCGCAACTGGTCGGTGACGATCTTGCGCGGTGCCGGGCAGGAACGCAGCACGCGCAGGAAGAAGCGTTTGGCCGCGGCCTTGTCGCGCCGCTTCTGCAGCAGGATGTCGAGTTCGGCGCCATGTTCGTCGACCGCACGCCACAGCAGGTAGGGCTCGCCGCGAACATCACGTCGAGGTGCCAGGTGGTGCCCGCCTTGCGCCGTGCGGCTTTCACACGATGGGCGTAGCCCGCGCCGAATTTGTCGCACCAGCGGCGGATGGTCTCGTAGGTCACGACGACACCGCGCTCGAACAGCAGCTCCTCGATATCGCGCAGGCTCAGGTTGAACCGGAAGTACCAGCGTACCGCGCAACTGATGATCGCCGCCGGAAACCGGTGGCCGTGATAGAGCGAGTTCCTCTTCATCGCTCCATCTTACGCGACCGGCCTCCCCACGTGACAAAGCCCGGCGAGGAAGCTCGCGCTCCTGCCCCACCACCATCAGGCTGCGGCGACGGGTATGGCGCGCCGTAGGGCAGAACGGACGTACCAAGAGTCTTGCATTATTTCAAGGTCTAGAACCGGCGCGTGACGAAAGTTTACATTTCGTTGTGTCAACGCAAAAAACCAAAAAGGGACTGGGGCTTGGTTCTGCCTTTTTCCGTTGCTCGGAATTGCCTCGTAGGGCATTAATGGCAGACACGTACCGGCAAGGCCGCGCGGGCTGGAAACCAGCCCGCGCGGCTGCCAGATAAGCATTTTCGCCACAGAGCAAGATTTTTGACATTCTCCGGGTGTCGATTTGAGTAAAATGGCGCCCGCCCAAATCCCGCCCCTCTGCCGTCCATTTTTCCAGCCATCATCATGAATCGCCCCGCCCTCCCTTTCGCTTTCGGCAGCCATTGCGGCGCGTCGTTGGCCCGCGGGTGCCCGGCCGGCGCGCAAGGCGGTCTGGCATGAGCGGCAATACCGGCGCAGTGGGGCACGACATGGCGCTCGCCTTCGGCATTCGCGCGTGGTCGGCCTGGGCCGGCGGCCTGCACGCCGCGGACGACTGGCGCGCATGGAGCGCCGCCCCGCACTTGCCAGCGGCGCCGGCAGAGGCGCCCGCGCTGCCGCAGATGGCCGCGATGCTGCGCCGGCGCCTGCCCGGCCTGGGGCGCGTGGCGCTGGCCTCGGCCTATGGCTGCGCAACCGGCGATAGTGCGGCCGAAGTGCCCGCGGTCTTTGCCTCGCGCCATGGCGATACCAGCCGGCTGGTGACGATGCTGACGGAACTGGCGGCCGGCGAGGCGCTGTCGCCGACCGCGTTCGGGCTGTCGGTGCACAACGCTATCGGCGCGCTGCGCTCGATCGACCTGGCCGATACGGGCAACCTGCTGGCCTTGTCCGCCGGGCGCGACACCGTGGAGGCGGCCGTGCTCGAAGCCTGCAGCCTGCTGGCCGACGGCGCGCCCGAAGTGCTGCTGGTCCACTATGACGAGCCTGTGGCGGCGCCCTACGCGGCGTTTGCCGACGAGACCGCCTGCCCCTATAGCTGGTGCTGGCGTATCGCCGCGCCGCGCGCGGGCGAACCTTTCTATACGCTGGCGCTCACGGATGAACCCGTGGCGGCAGTGCCGCACCTGCCCCATCTCCCGCATGGGCTGGACGTGCTGCGCTTTATGCTGGCCGGCGACGCGCAGCTGCGCTATCGCGGCGAGCATGCCAGCTGGCAGTGGCAGCGTCATGGTTGAATGCTATGGTTGAGCGCCTCGATCGCGCCTGGCGCGTCTGCGCCACCGGGCTGTGCTTTTCCGGCTTCGGGCTGGGCGGGCTGGTGCTGCGCGTGCTGGTGTTCCCGCTACTCGCACTCGCGCCGTGGAGCGCGGCGCGGCGCCAGCGCATCTGCAAGAATGTGATCCACTACGCTTTCCGGCTGTTCTTGTGGCTGATGTGCGCAGTGGGCGTGATCCGCTATGAGGTGCGCAACGCGCAGCGGCTGCAACGCGAAGGGCTGTTGATCGTGGCCAACCACCCGTCGCTGATCGACGTGGTATTCCTGATCGCGCTGACGCGCTGCGCCGATTGCGTGGTCAAGGCGGAGCTGGCGCGCAACCCGTTTACGCGCGGGCCGGTGCTGGCCACGGGCTACGTGCAGAACAATTCCGGCGCGGCCATGGTGCAGGGCTGCATCGACTCGCTGCGCGCGGGCAACAACCTCGTGATCTTTCCGGAGGGCACGCGCACCTCGGCCGACGGCAGCCTGCGGCTGCAGCGCGGCGCCGCCAATATCGCGGTGCGCGGCGGCTTTGCGCTGACGCCGGTGATCATCCGTTGCGAGCCGCCCACGCTGCGCAAGGGCGAGAAGTGGTTCCGCGTACCGGTACGCAGGCCGCGCTACGTCATCGACGTGCGTGAGGATATAGACACCCGGCAGCTCGCAACCGCGGGCGCCGACGACGCCATGGCTGTACGCGAGGTCACGCTGGCGCTCGCCGATTATTTTTCCAAGGAGATTTGCCGTGCAGGCGCTTGAACAAGAAATCAAAGAACTGATCGTTTCGTCGCTGTCGCTGGAGGAAGTGGCGCCCGCAGACATCGACAGCGAAGCGCCGCTGTTCGTCGAAGGCCTGGGCCTGGATTCGATCGATGCGCTCGAACTCGGCCTGGCGCTGCAGAAGCGCTTCGGCGTCTCCATGAGCGGCGACAAGGAGGTGGTGCGCGCCCGTTTTGCCAGCGTTGCCACGCTGGCAGCGTTCGTCACCGCGCATCGCGCCGAACAGGCTTCGGCCTGAGTACGCCCCTGGTATCCGATTGTTTCAAGCTGGTAGGCATGACCATGACCCACGACGAAATCTTTGCGCGCGTTTCGGCAGTCCTGCAGGACTCCTTTGAAATCGACGCCGACCGCATCCGTCCGGAAGCCCGGCTTTATGAAGACCTGGACATCGACAGCATCGACGCGGTCGACCTGCTGGTCAAGCTCAAGCCGATGCTGGACAAGCCGCTCAAGCCCGAGCAATTCAAATCCGTGCGCACCATTCAGGACGTGGTGCAGGCGCTGGCGCTGCTGATCGACTCCGATTCCGCTGCGACGGCCTGATGGCGTGGCGCAACTGGAGCCTGGGTGCGCTGACGCTGTGCTACCCGGTGGCGGTCTATGTCGGGCTGCAGTACTGGCCGCCGCGCATGGTGGCATTGCTGCTGGTCGCGCTGACGGTGCTGCGCCTGGCCGCAGTGCGGCACGCCGGCTGGCGCCCGCTGGCGCTTGTCGCGGGCGCGATCGCGCTGGCGGTGCTCGCCTCCGGCGAGGCGATGCCGCTCAAGCTCTACCCGGCACTGGTCAACGCGGTGCTGCTGGCGGTGTTCGGCTGGACCCTGTGGCGTCCGCCCACCGTGGTGGAGCGCCTGGCCCGGCTGCGCGACCCGGACCTGCCGCAGGCCGGCGTGGCCTACACGCGCAGGGTCACCGCTGCGTGGTGCCTGTTCTTCTGCGGCAACGGCTCGATCGCGCTGGCCACCGCCTGGTTTGCCAGCGACCGCGTGTGGGCGCTCTATAACGGCGCCATCGCCTACGTGCTGATCGGGGCGATGTTCGCGGGCGAGTGGCTGGTGCGCCAGCAGGTCATGGCAAGGAGCCGTCATGACTGAGTGGACGGGTATCCGCGGCGCGATGGCGGCGCTGGCTCGTCGCATCGCAGCGCAGCCGGGCGCCGATGCCGACGCCGCCCGCCTGCTGGCCCGCGCGGCCGCATGGCGCGCGGCCTTTGCCGTGGCGCCGGGCGCGCGCTGGGCCATCCATATCGAATCGACGCAGGAATTCGCCGCCGCCCTCTTCGGCGCATGGCATGCGGGCAAGCACGTGGTGCTGCCCGGCGACATGCGCCCGGACACGCTGCAGGCGCTACGCGTGCACACTGACGGCTGGGCCGGCGAACTGCCGGATGGCTTGCAGTCGCGGCAGGACCTCGACGGCGATGCCGGCGATTGGCCGCCGCTGTCGCCCGACGATACTGGCGTCACGCTGTTCACGTCCGGCTCCACCGGCGCGCCCGAGGCCATCCACAAGCGGCTGGCGCAGCTCGATGCGGAAACCGGCGCGCTGCAAGCCGCCTTTGGCGCGCAACTGCCGCCGGACGTTCGGCTGCTGACCACGGTTTCGCACCAGCATATCTACGGCCTGCTGTTCTGTGTGCTGTGGCCGCTGGCAGCCGGCCGCGCGTTGCCGCACGCGCGCCTCGCCTTCCATGAGGAAGTGGTCGCCGCCTGCGACAGTTCGCCGGTGGTGCTGGTCAGCAGCCCGGCGCACCTGCGCCGCATGCCGGAATCGCTGGACTGGTCCGCTGCCCGCGCGGCGGTGTGTGCGGTGTTCTCCTCCGGTGGGCCATTGCCGCCCACGGCGGCGGACGACGCGCTGCGCCATCTCGGGCAATCGCCCATCGAAGTCTTCGGCAGCTCCGAAACCGGCGGCATCGCCTGGCGCCAGCGCGCACGCCAGCAGGACCGCTGGACGGCGCTGCCCGGCGTGGCCTGGCGCCTGCAGGACGGCTTCCTGGCGGTGCGCTCGGCGCACCTGGCCACTGACGACTGGCATGTCTGCGCAGACCGTGCGCTGGCCGACGGCGAACAGGGCCTCGTGCTGGCCGGGCGCGCCGACCGCGTCGCCAAGATCGAAGAGAAGCGCGTGTCGCTGACCCGCATCGAACAGGCGCTGGCGGCATCGCCGCTGGTGCAGGATGCGCGCGTGGTGCTGGTCGACCTGGATGTCGGCACGCGCGTGGCGGCTGCGGTGGTCCTGGCCGAGGCCGGCGCCGCCATGCTGGCCGAGGCTGGCCGGCCCCCGCTGATCGCCGCGTTGAAGGCGACACTGGCCGACACCGTCGATCCGCTCGCGCTGCCGCGTCGCTGGCACCTGGCCACTCAGGCACTGCCTTGCAACGCGCAGGGCAAGACCACTGAGGCGATGCTACGCGACCTGTTCCGTCAGACCTTGCCGCGCGCGGTCTGGAGCGAAGGCAGCGGGAACGCTGCCACGGCCACGCTGGACGTCGGCGAACACCTGGCGATCTTCGACGGGCATTTCCCCGGCACGCCGATCGTGCCCGGCGTGGCGCAGCTTGACTGGGTCATGGCGCTGGCGCCGCAGCGCCTGCCGGTGCCCGCACGCGAGCGTTTCCTGCGGCTGGACGTGCTGAAGTTCCAGGGCGTGATCCGCCCCGGCAGCCAGGTGCGGCTGGACCTGGAATGGCTGCCGGACAAGCTGGCGCTGGCATTCCGCCTGACCTCG
The DNA here is from genome assembly GCF_059278825.1 of Cupriavidus sp. MEYA8. NCBI lineage: Bacteria > Pseudomonadati > Pseudomonadota > Betaproteobacteria > Burkholderiales > Burkholderiaceae > Cupriavidus > Cupriavidus sp. MEYA8. The sequence goes on along the minus strand of NZ_JCAEMD010000003.1, from coordinate 143,336 downwards.
GCAGCAGGCCCGCACGCCAGCGGCCGGATCGTCTTCAGGAGCGAGCATGGCTGAGGCCGACTTCCGTCCGGTGGTACTGGTGCCGGTCTACAACCACGAGCGCGCCATCGGCGCCATGGTCGATGCGATCCTGGCGCACCCGGTGCCGTGCCTGCTGGTCGACGACGGCAGCAATGCCGAATGCGCCGTCGTGCTGCGCGAACTCGCGGCGCGCCCGGACGGCCGCGTCACGCTGGTCAGGCTCGAACTGAACCAGGGCAAGGGCGGGGCCGTGATGGCCGGCTTCGAGGCGGCCTGGCGCGCCGGCTACACCCACGCGCTGCAGATCGATGCGGACGGCCAGCACGACGCCGGCTGCATTCCCGCCTTCCTCGACATGGCGCAACGCAACCCGACGGCAATGGTTTGCGGCAATCCGGTCTACGATGCCTCGGTGCCGCGCGCGCGGCTGCTCGGGCGCTACCTGACGCACGTGTGGGTCTGGGTCCATACGCTGTCGTTCGCGGTGCGCGATTCGATGTGCGGGCTGCGCGTCTATCCGCTGGCGGATGTGGTGCCGCTTACGCGCGCGGCGCGCATCGGCCCGCGCATGGAATTCGACATCGAGATCCTGGTACGGCTGGTCTGGCGCGGCGTGCGCATCATCAACATCCCGACGCCGGTGACCTACCCCAGCGACGGCGTCTCGCACTTCCGCATCTTGCGCGACAACCTGCGCATTTCCTGGATGCATACGCGCCTGTTCTTCGGCATGCTGCGCCGCCTGCCGGCGCTGATCGGACGCAAGCTGGCATGAGCATGACCGCACCCGGCGCGGCGCCGGCCACCCCCACTGCCGCGCGCCACTGGAGCCGCATCGGCGAAGCCACCTGCGTGTGGGGAGTCTGGTGCCTGTACGCAATCCATCGCCTGTTCGGCCGCCTGGCCTTCCGCGCGGTGCTGTACCCCGTGGTCACCTATTACTGGCTGACGCACAGCGCCGCACGCCGGGCCTCGCTCGACTACCTGCGCCGCGTACACCGCGTGACCGGGGCGGCCGGCGCCGGGCCCGGCGCACGCAATACGCTACGCCATCTGTATGCGTTCGCCGACACGCTGCTCGACAAGCTGCTGGCGATCGGCGGGCGCTATGCTTTTGGCAACGTCACGCGCGAAGGCGCGGAGGTGATGCTGCGCCAGATCGAAAGCGGCCAGGGCGGCATCATCGTCACCGCCCATATGGGCTGCCTGGAGCTGTGCCGCGTACTGGCGCGCCATCGCCGCGGCCTGCGCCTGACGGTGCTGGTGCACACCGCGCATGCGCAGCGCTTCAACCGTATCCTGTCCCGCATCGATCCCAGCGCGACGCTGCAGCTGTACCAGGTCGAGGAAATCTCGCCGGCCACTGCGCAGGAGCTGGCCGACAAGGTCCGTGCCGGCGAGTTTGTCGCCATTGCCGGCGACCGCGCCCCGGCCCATGGCGGGCGTGCCGTCAGCGTCCCGTTCCTGGGCGCGCCCGCGCGCTTTCCGGTGGGACCGTACGTGCTGGCCGCGCTGATGGACTGCCCCCTGTTCGCGATGGGCTGCATCCGCCACGGCGAGGGTCACCTACTGCGCTTCACTGAACTGGCGCGCCAAGTGCGGCTGCCGCGCGCGAACCGCGTCGAGGCGCTGACCGGCTATGCCACCGCCTATGCCGACTGGCTCGCGCAACTGCTGGTGCTGTCGCCATACGACTGGTTCAACTTCTATGATTTCTGGGCCAACCCGGACAACACGCCCGGGCGCGCGCGCTGAGCCCGCGACCGACCCTCACAGTGCCATGACCCCAGACCTCAGCCACGAGATCACCCTGAGCCCCGCCTTCCACGACCTCGACCCGATGGACGTGGTGTGGCACGGCAACTATGTGCGCTACCTGGAGCAGGCGCGCTGCGCGCTGCTGGCGCGGTTCCAGTACGACTATCCCGCCATGCGCGATTCCGGCTATGCGTGGCCGGTGGTCGACCTGCGCCTGCGCTATGTGCGCCCGCTGGTCTACGGCCAGGCCGTGATCGTGCGCGCCACCATCGTCGAGTGGGAGAACCGGCTCAAGATCGATTACGCGCTGCGCGATGCCGCCACCGGCGAGCGCCTGACCAAGGGCTATTCGGTGCAGGTGGCGGTGGATATGGGCACCGGAGAGATGTGCTACGAATCCCCGCCGGTGCTGTGGGAACGACTGGGGGTGAAGCCATGAAGCGCCGCACCTTGCTGGCCGCCCTCGCGGCACTTGCCTGCCTGCCGGCGTTGCCGGTGCAGTCGGCCGATACGCTCGGCGCCATCGCCGCACGGCTGGTCGATGCCCCGGTGATCCGCGGCCGCTTCGAGCAGAAGCGCCAGCTGGCGGGCTTTACCAATCCGCTGGTCTCGCGCGGCGACTTCTTGCTCGCGCGCGAGCGCGGGCTGGCCTGGGCCACGCGCGAGCCGATCGTGTCGAGCCTCCTGGTAACGCCCACGCAACTGGTGGTGCGCGGCGCCGACGGCCAGGTGCAGCAGCGCCTTGCCGCTGACGAGCAGCCGGCGATGCGCGTGGTCGGTGAATCGATGATCGCGGTGCTGCGCGGCGACCTGTCGGCGTTGTCGAAGCGCTTTGCGCTGGATGCGAAGCTCGCCGGCAAGGACGGCTGGGCGCTGACGCTGACGCCGACCGACAACGGCATCCGGCGCGCCTTTGCCCGCATCGAACTGAGCGGCGACCGCTTCGTGCGCAGCATCCGGCTGGAAGAAGCCGGCGGCGACGCTACTCAGATCCGCCTGATCGAGCCGGTGGCGGCGCCAAAGCTCTCCGCCGCGGAGGCCCAGCGCTTTGAGTGATTCCGCCAACCGCGTTCCGGTCCGCGCCCGCGCCGGCCTGGCGGGCATGGCGCCGCTGGCTCGCGTGCTGGCGTTCGCCTGGCTGCTGGCCGTGCTGGCGCTGGCCTTGCACCAGGCCAGCTTCTGGCGCAGCGCGCGCATCGACACCGACGTGATGGCGCTGCTGCCCGGCAGCGAGCGCACCGCCACCGCCGACCGCGTGCTGCGCCAGCTGGCCGACGGGGTCTCGCGCGAGATCATCGTGCTGGTCGGCGCGCCCGACTGGCAGCAGGCAAAGACGGCCGCGCAGCGCTTCGGCCAGGCCACCGGCGCGCACCCCGAGCTGCTGCGCCCGGTCGACAAGATCGCAGCCTTCGATTTCGACGCCGCACTGGCCTTCTACCGCCCCTGGCGCGACCACCTGCTGACCGACGCGCAGCGCGCCACGCTCGGCCGCGCCGATGCCGACACGCTGGCGCAGCAGGCGCTGGGGCGGCTTTACCAGTTCTCGGCCGGCACCAGCCTGTCGGGCTGGTCCGCCGATCCGCTCGGGCTGTGGCAGGGCTGGTGGCTGTCGCGCGCCGACCTGACCCGCGTGCGCGAGCGCGACGGGCTGGCGGCGTTCTCGGCCGAAGGCATGCACTGGGTGCTGCTGACCTATCGCATCAGCAAGCCCGCGTTCTCGGTCAGCGGCGATACCGACTACGGCGACCTGCTGGCCAATGCCGATGCCAGCGCGCGCCAGGGGCAAGACGCGGTGCATGTGGTGATGGCCGGCATCCCGCTGCACGCCGAGGCGGCCGCAGCGCAGGCCAGCTTCGAGATGAACGTGATCGGGCTGGGCTCGCTGGCGGCGGTGCTGCTGCTGGTGTGGCTGGCCTTCCGCTCGCTGCGCCCGATCGTTCTGGTGGCGCTGTCGCTGTTGATCGGCACCGCCGCGGCGATCTCCGTGACCGGCGCCGTGTTCGAGCGCGTCCACCTGATCACTCTGGTGTTCGGCGCCAGCCTGGTCGGCGTGGCCGAGGACTACGGCATCCACTACTTCGTGACCCGTCAGGCCGATGGCCGGCGCACACCGGCGGGCGTGATGCGCCGGCTGCTGCCGGGCATGACGCTGGCGCTGTCGACCAGCGTGGTCGCTTACCTGGCGCTGGGCATCGCGCCGTTCCCGGGGCTGCGGCAGATGGCGCTGTTCTCGGCAGTCGGCCTGGTCGCTGCGTTCCTGACTGTGGTGATCTGGTTCCCGCTGCTGGACCGCGGCAGCCTGCGGCCGACGCGGCTGTCGGCGTGGCTGGCCGACAGCCTGGCACGCTGGCCGCGCGCCCGTGCCGATCGCCGCACGTTGCTGCTGGCTGCGGTGCTGGCCGCCTTCATCGTGCCGGGCTTGCTGCAGGTGAAGGTCGTGGACGACGTGCGCCAGTTGCAAAGCTCGCCCCCCGCGCTGATCGAAGCACAGCGCACTGCCGGCCGCCTGCTCGGCAGCCCGAGCCCGGCGCAATTCCTGCTGGTGCGCGGCGCTTCCGCCGACCAGGTGCTGCAGCGCGAAGAAGCCGCCAAGACGGCGCTCGCTGGCATCATGGCGGACGGCGGCATCGACGGCTTTGTCGCGCTGTCCGACTGGGTGCCCTCCGCGGCACGCCAGCGTGCCGACGCGGCGCTGGCATCGAAGCTGGAGGCGCAGGTGCGCGAGCGCATTGCGCACGTGACCGGCACGGCCGCCAGCCACGCTGCCGGCACGGAGATGGCCGGACCGGACGAAGTGCTGACCTTGCCGGTGTGGCTGGCCCATCCGGTCTCGGAAGCTTTGCGCCACCTGTGGGTGGGCCGCGAAGGCAAGGACGGAAATTACGCCAGCGTGATGCTGCTGCGGGGCCTGGACGACCCGAAAACCATGCCCAAGGTGCAGGTCGCCGTGGCCGGCGTGGCCGGCGTGGAATGGGTCGACCGGGTGGCGGACCTGTCCGGCTTGCTGCACCATTACCGCGTGCTGATGAGCTGGCTGCTGCTGGCCGGCGCCGCCGCGGTCTCGGTGCTGCTGGCGTGGCGTTACGGCCGCGCCGCCTGGCGCGCACTGTTGCCGACCCTGCTGGCGGCGCTGTTCAGCGTGGCGCTGCTAGGCTGGCTGCACGTGCCGCTGCAGCTGTTCCCGGTGCTGGCGCTCGCGCTGCTGCTGGGCGTCGGCGTCGACTACGGCATCTTCCTGCTGGAGCATCCCGGCGATGGCGTATCGTGGACGGCGATCGTGCTGGGCGCGGCGAGTACGCTACTCGCCTTCGGCCTGCTGGCGCTGTCGTCCACGCCTGCGCTGCATGCGTTCGGCGTCACCATGCTGGCCGGCGTCGGCGCGGTGTGGGTGCTGTCACCATGGTTCCGGCCGCTGGCGCAGCAAGGAAATTCGCATGGCGGGCACTGAGCCACGTGCCTGTGCCCGTCATCTCGCAGTCCCTGAGTATTGAGAGTTGAAGCTTATGAAAACGGAAACCACGGATGTCGTCATCATCGGCGCGGGGCCCGCGGGCTCGGTCGCGGCCGGCTTGCTGCGCAAGCATGGGATTCCGGTGCTGGTGATCGAGAAGGAGACCTTCCCGCGCTTTTCCATCGGCGAAAGCCTGCTGCCGCAGAGCATGGCCTACATCGAAGAGGCCGGCATGCTGCGCGCGGTGGTGGAAGCGGGCTTCCAGTACAAGAACGGCGCCGCCTTCTCGCGCGGCGACCAGCAGACCGCCTTCGACTTCCGCGAGAAATTCTCGCCCGGCTGGGGCACCACCTACCAGGTACAGCGCGCACGCTTTGACGACGTGCTGATCCGCGAAGCGGCGCGCCAGGGTGCCGAGGTGCGCTTCTCGCACCTGGTCGAGGACGTCGACGTCAGCGGCACGCAGCCGGTGGTGACCGTGCGTGCGCCGGACGGCAGCCGGTACATGGTGCGCGCGAAGTTCCTGCTCGATGCCTCCGGCTTTGGCCGCATCCTGCCGCGCCTGCTGCAGCTGGAATCGCCGTCCGGCTTCCCGGTGCGCAGCGCGCTCTTCACCCACGTGGAAGACCGCATCGCGCCGGGCGCCTTCGACCGCAACAAGATCCTGATCAGCGTGCATCCGCAACACCCGGACGTCTGGTACTGGACCATCCCGTTCTCGGACGGCCGCTGCTCGCAGGGCGTGGTTGCCGAGAAAGCATTCCTGGACCGCTACACCGGCACCGAGACCGAACGGCTGCGGGCGCTGGTGGCCGAGGAACCCGGCCTGGCGAAGCTGCTTGGCAATGCGCAGTGGGACACCCCCGCGCGCCAGATCGCCGGCTATTCGGCCAATGTGAAGTCACTGTGGGGCAACGGCTATGCGCTGCTTGGCAATGCCGGGGAGTTCCTGGACCCGGTGTTCTCGTCCGGCGTGACCATCGCCTTCAAGTCGGCCAGCCTGGCGGCGCAATGCCTGGTGCGCCAGCTTGCCGGCGACACCGTGGACTGGGAGAAGGACTTCGCCCAGCCGCTCAAGGCCGGCGTGGACTGCTTCCGCGTCTTTGTCGAAGCCTGGTACGAAGGCCGCTTCCAGAAGCTGATCTTCCATCCCGACGCCACCCCGGAGATCCGCGGCATGATCTCCGCGATCCTGGCCGGCTACGCGTGGGACCGCAACAACCCCTTCGTGGCCGAGCCGCGCCGCCGGCTGGCGGTGCTGGAAAAGTTCTGCAACGTCTGATGCGCCGTCTTAGCTTGTCCGCGCTGGCGTTGTCCACTGCCCTGGCAGTGGGCTGTGCATCGCCGGGTGCCGCTCCTGAACGCGCCGCTCCGCAGGCCGGCGCCACGGCGCTGCTGCGCCTGCCGCCGGCATCGCTGCAGCGCGAGCTGAAGCTGCAGCAGCACATCACCGTCGAATTCCAGATGCAGGGCCGCACCCAGCGCCGCGAGCTGATGGCGCTGCTGGAAGCCGATGGCGCGCACACGCGGCTCGCTGCCGTGGCCGGGGGGCAGGTGCTGGCGCGGCTGGACTGGGATGGCATGAAGCTGCAGGTATCGCGCTCGCCATGGGCGCCCGCGGAACTGCAACCAGAGCGCATCCTGAGCGACCTGCAGTTGTCGCTGTGGCCCGCCGATGCGATCCGTGCCGCGTTGCCCGCCGGATGGAGCTTCGACGCGACGCCCGCCTTGCGCCAGCTGCGTCAGGGCACCGAAACCGTTGCCGAGATCCGCTTTCCGAATGCGGCCACCACGCTGTTCGTGCAATACCGCGACGGCTACCGGCTGACGATCCGCAACCTGCCAGCGCAAGGCGGTGCGGCATGACGGCGTTCCTTAACACAGTGGGCCTTCGCTGCGCGCTCGGGCGCGGGCAGGACGCGGTGCGTCAAGCCATGTGGCAGGCGGACGCGCCCATGGCCGGTGAAGTCACCGACCGCTACAGCCCCGGCCGCCAGTTGCTGCTCGGCACGGTGAGCGACCTTGCCGACGATGCCGCGCCGGCGCATACCGAGCCGCGCCATCGCAGCCGCAACAACGCCATGCTGCTCGACGCACTGGCGCAGGTGCGGCCGGCGGTGGATGACGCGCTTGCGCGCGTCGGTCCCGCGCGCGTAGCGGTGGTGATGGGCACCAGCACCTCGGGCATCCGCGAAGGCGAGCTGGCGGTGCAGGGCCTGGTCCGGGACGGCGCATTGCCGCAGCACTACCACTACGGCCAGCAGGAGCTGGGCTCCCCGGCAAGCTTCCTCGCCGCAATGCTGGGAACGAAGGGGCCTGCGTACACCGTTTCGACCGCATGCTCGTCGAGCGCCAAGGCGCTTGCCGCCGGCGCACGGCTGCTGCGCCACGGGCTGGCTGACGTGGTTCTTGCCGGTGGCGTCGACACGCTGTGCGCATTTACCGTAGCCGGCTTTTCCGCCCTCGAATCGGTCAGCGCGACGCGCTGCAATCCGCTGTCGGCCAACCGCAACGGCATCAACCTTGGCGAGGGCGCCGCGCTGTTCCTGATGTCGCGCGAAGCCGGGCCGGTGCGCCTGGCCGGCTGGGGCGAATCGTCCGACGCCTACCACGTCTCCGCGCCCGACCCGAAAGGCAAGGGCGCGCGCTTGGCCATGCAGCAGGCGCTGACGCGTGCGGGCATCGGCGCCGGTGCCATCGACTACGTGAACCTGCACGGCACCGCCACGCCCGCCAACGACGTGATGGAAGCGCATGCCGTCGCCGACGTGCTCGGCCATGAGGTACCCGTCAGTTCCACCAAACCGCTGACCGGCCACACGCTCGGCGCGGCCGGCGCGATCGAAGCGGCACTGATGTGGCTCACCCTGAGGGGCAATCCGCACGGCCGGCTGCCGCCGCACTGGTGGGACGGCGCCGCTGATGCCGCGCTGCCGCCGCTGCACGTCGCCGGCCCAGGCAGCACGCTCGGACACGCGCCCCGCTACGTGATGAGCCATTCGTTCGCCTTTGGCGGCAGCAACTGCGTATTGGTGCTGGGGGAGGGATAACGCATGCAAGATTTGCCAGCTCTGCTGCCCGTCGCCGAAGTGGTGCCCCATGGTGGCGCCATGCTGCTGCTCGACGCGCTGGTGTATGCCGACGACAACGGTTGCACCGCGCGTGCGACGGTGCGGCCCGGGCAGCTCTTCGTCGATCCCGCTGGCATGCCCGGCTGGGTCGGCATCGAATACATGGCGCAGGCCATCGCCGCGTGGGCGGGCGTGCGCGACCGGCGCGCGGGACGCCCGCCAGGCATCGGCTTCCTGCTGGGTTCGCGCCGCTATGAATGCGACGTACCGGCCTTTCCGGTCAGCAGCGAACTCACGATCAGCGTGCGGGCGGAGCTGACCGGCGACAACGGCCTGGGCCAGTTCGCCTGCCGGCTGGCGCTGGATGGCCGCGAGGTCGCGCGCGCCAATGTCTCCGTCTTCCAGCCTGCGGATGCGCAGGCCTTTCTGCAAGGACAACAGGTATGACCAATCCGACCGTGCTGGTCACGGGCTCGTCCCGCGGCATCGGCCGCGCCATCGCCCTGCGGCTTGCCCGCGACGGCTATGACGTGGTGGTGCACTGCCGCGCCAGCCGCGATGAGGCCGACTCCGTCGCCGACGCGGTGCGCGCCTGCGGCCGCAAGTCCCGTGTGCTGTGCTTCGACGTGGCGCGGCGCGAGGAAGCCGCCGCCGCGCTGCTGGCCGACATCGCCGCGCACGAGTGCTACTACGGCGTGGTGTGCAACGCGGGCCTGGCGCGCGACGCGGCCTTCCCGGCCATGAGCGGCGCCGAGTGGGACGAGGTGATCCACACCAACCTCGACGCCTTCTACAACGTGCTCAACCCGGTCGTGATGCCGATGGTGCAGCGGCGCCAGCCGGGCCGCATCGTCTCACTGTCGTCGGTGTCGGGGCTGGTGGGCAACCGCGGCCAGGCCAACTACAGCGCGGCCAAGGCCGGCATCATCGGCGCCACCAAGGCGCTGGCGATCGAGCTGGCCAAGCGTTCGATCACCGTCAACTGCGTCGCGCCCGGCCTGATCGACACCGACATGGTCGAGCAACACGTGCGTGATGAAGCGCTGCGTATAATCCCGGCGCGCCGCCTGGGCACGCCGGATGAGGTAGCCGCCACGGTGGCCTTCCTGATGTCGCCCGACGCGGGCTATATCACGCGCCAGGTGATCTCGGTCAATGGAGGCATGTTCGGATGAAGCGCGTCGTCGTCACCGGAACCGGCGCAGTCTGCGCGCTGGGCAATGACTGGGCCACGGTGCGCAGCACCCTGGAATCCGGCCGCAGCGCGGTCGTGCGCATGCCGGACTGGGAAGATATCAAGGGCCTGAACACGCTGCTGGGCGCGCCCGTGCCACCGATGGTGCTGCCAGCGCACTACACGCGCAAGCTGACGCGCTCGATGGGCAAGGTGGCGTTGATGTCGGTGCTAGCAAGCGAAGCGGCGCTGGAGGACGCGGGCCTCGCGGGCGACCCGCTGCTGGCCAGCGGCAAGCTCGGCATCGCCTACGGCTCGTCCACCGGCACGCCCGAGGCGGTCGCTGACTTTGGCCGCATGCGCAGCGAGCGCACCACAGAGGATATCAGCGCGACCACCTATATTCGCATGATGCCACACACCACGGCGGTCAATATCGGCGTGTTCTTCGGCATTACAGGCCGGATCGTGACCACGTCCAGCGCCTGCACCTCCGGCAGCCAGGGCATCGGCTACGCCTATGAAGCAATCTGCTCTGGCCGCCAGGTCGCGATGCTCGCGGGCGGCGCGGAAGAGCTCGACGCCACCGAGGCGGCGGTCTTCGACACCCTCTTTGCCACCAGCACCTGCAACGACACCCCGCAGGCCACGCCGCGCCCGTTCGATAGCGCGCGCGATGGCCTGGTGCTAGGCGAAGGCGCGGGCACGCTGGTGCTCGAAGAACTCGAGCACGCGCAGGCGCGCGGCGCGCGCATCCTGGCGGAAATCGTCGGCTTCGGTACCAACAGCGACGGTGCACACGTGACGCAGCCCAAGGCCGAGACCATGGCCGTGGCAATGCGATTGGCATTGGAAGACGCGGGCCTTGAGCCCGGCCGCATCGGCTACGTCAACGCGCATGGCACCGCCACGGACCACGGCGATATTGCCGAATCGCACGCCACACACACGGTGTTCGGCCCCGACATGCCGGTCAGCTCGCTCAAGAGCTACATGGGCCATACACTGGGTGCCTGCGGCGCGCTGGAAGCCTGGATGACTATCGAAATGATGCGCGACGGCTGGTTCGCGCCCACGCTGAACCTGAGCACGCCCGATCCGCGTTGCGCGCCCCTCGACTACATCATGGACACGCCGCGCCAGCTCGACGCGGACTATGTGATGAGCAACAACTTCGCTTTTGGAGGGATCAACACCTCGCTGGTGTTCCGCCGTTGGGAAGACTGAAGTCCTTTCTAGATTGCCAACCAAGAATAAGGAAGATCTATGCAATCCGCTCTCTCTCTGTCGTTGCCATGACCCTGTGCGCCAGCGCTCTGCTGTCGGCGCCGGCGCACGCGCGCGACACCAAGTACATGCCGCCGATGCAGGAAGTGCTTGACATGCCCGAGGCCAAGGAAAAGCTCGACGATTCCTTCCGCTTCTACTTGTCCGGCCAGAAGACGTCCAAGGTGCTGCAGCGCATGGATTCGGGCGTCTCCAACCGCAAAACCAACGGCGTGGGCAAGAGCGATGAGGACGGCTGCCGCTGGGCCGCGCTGTCAGCGCTGATCGCGCTGCAGGAAACGGCCAAGTCGCAGGGCGCCAATGCGGTGATCGACATCGTTGGCGACTACAAGAAGAACGAGGTCGCCAGCCTGACCGCCTACGAATGCCACGCCGGCGCCGTGGTGGTGGGTGTCGCGCTCAAGGGCACCTACGCCAAGGTGGCGCAGTAATGACGACCTGGCTGCGCCTTGGGTGCGTGACCGAGCTTGCCGCGCAGGCACCCGAGACGCATTCGTGGATGACTGAAGGCGAACTTGCACGGCTGGCGGCGATGCAATCGGCGCGGCGGCGCGGACAATTCGTCGCCGGCCGCTGGCTCGCGCGCACGCTGTTGGCCGAAGCCTTTGGTGGCGTGTGGCAGGCCTGGACGCTGACGGGCGGCGCCGATGCGCCGCCGGCGGCTTCCGGGCCTGTTCCTGCGAGCCTGTCGATTTCGCACAGCGGTGACCTCGTTGCCTGCGCCGTGAGCGCGGCTACGCTCGGGCTCGATCTCGAACCGTGCCGCGCACGCAAGGAACTGGACTCGCTCTATGGCGCGATCACTACCGACGTCGAGCGCGCCACGCTGGCCAGCCACACGGCCGCTCCCGCGGACACCGTGCACAGTTTTGCGCACGCGTGGACGCTGAAGGAGGCGGCACTGAAGCGCCACGGTGGTGGCCTGTTTGCAACCATGCTGGGCCATGCCCTCGGTATCGCGGCCGCATCCGGCGCGCAGGACGCAAACGCCTGCACGTGGCTGCACGACGGTCATGTGCTCGCGCTCTGTGCTGACGACCTGCGCACAGTGACCGCGCCCGGGATGCCCTTTCCCCGCTACTGGCGGCTCGTGCCATCCGGCACTGCGCCGCAGCAAAGATGAATGCCTGAACCGATGTCTGAATACCTTGCCTCGGATGCCGCCCATACCGCCACATCGGTGGTCTTTGACGGCACGCCCCTCAGCCTCGAAGCGGTGACCGCACTGGCGCACCGCCGCGCTGGCGCCGTGCTGTCCGATGCGCCGGCCTTCCGCGCCCGCATCACGCGCGGCATGGCTTTCCTGGACCGGCTGCTGCAGGAGGATGGCCGCGTCTACGGCGTCACCACGGGCTATGGCGACTCGTGCGAGACCACGGTCCCGGTCGCACGCGCCTACGAGCTGCCAGTGCACCTGTACACCTTCCATGGCTGCGGGCTGGGCCGAGTGCTCAATGCCGACGAGACCCGCGCCGTGCTCGCCGCCCGGCTGGCCTCGCTGTGCCAGGGCTATTCGGCGGTCAGCCCCGCGCTGCTGGAGCAGCTGGCCGCGTTCCTCGCCCATGACGTGCTGCCGTGTATTCCCGCCGAGGGATCGGTCGGTGCCAGCGGCGACCTGACGCCGCTGTCGTATGTCGCGGCGACGCTGTGTGGCGAGCGCGAAGTGGTGTACCAGGGCCGGCGCCAGCCCGCTGGCCAAGCACTCGCCGCGATCGGGCGTGAACCACTGCGCCTGCGTCCCAAGGAAGCGCTGGCGATCATGAACGGCACTGCGGTGATGACAGGGCTCGCTTGCCTCGCATGGCAGCGCGCCGCCAACCTCGCGCGGCTTGCCGCCACGCTGACCGCCGCAGCGGTGGCGGCGGTGGACGGCAATCCCTACCACTACGACGCGGCGCTGTTCGATGCCAAGCCGCACCCCGGCCAGAAACGCGCCGCGCAGCGCATCCGCCATCTGCTCGGCGACACGCAGGCGCCGCGCAACGCCAACCGGCTGCAGGACCGCTATTCGCTGCGCTGCGCGCCACATGTGATCGGCGTGCTCGAAGACGCGCTCGACTGGTCGCGGCGCTGGATCGAGACTGAGCTGAACAGCGCCAACGACAACCCGCTGGTCGAGCCGGACGAAGAGCGCCTGCTGCACGGGGGCCACTTCTACGGGGGGCATATCGCCTTCGCCATGGACGCGCTCAAGACCGCCGTCGCCAGCGTCGCCGACCTGATGGACCGCCAGCTCGCCACGCTGGTCGACCCGCGCTATAACAACGGGCTGCCGGCCAACCTGTCGGGCGCCACCGGTGCCGACGCGCCGCTGAACCATGGCCTGAAGGCGGTGCAGATCGGCGCTTCGGCATGGACCGCCGAGGCGCTCAAGCACACCATGCCGGCCACCGCGTTCTCGCGCTCGACCGAATGCCACAACCAGGACAAGGTCAGCATGGGCACCATCGCCAGCCGCGACTGCCTGCGCGTGCTGGAACTCACAGAGCAGGTGGCGGCGGCGATGCTGGTCGCCGTGCGCCAGGGCATCGCGCTGCGGCTGCGCACCGGCTACACGCTGCCGCAGCCGCTGCGGCCGCTGGCTGTGCGGCTGGAAACGGAAATCCCGCTGGTCGTGCAGGACCGCGCGCTCGAACCCGAGCTGCGCCGCCTGCTGCAGGAAGTGCGGGAGGCGAAATGGTAAGCAACAGGAGAGCCGCGCAATGAACGCTGTCAACATCTTCTTCCTGCAGGCGATGCTGGTTGTTGCACTCCCCTACCTGCTGTGGCGCGGCGCCGGCCTGCAGTCGGTGTTCCCGCTGGTCGGCGTGCAAGTGCTGGCCGGCATCCTGCTGGGCCCATCGGTGTTCGGGCAGCTGGCCCCGCAAGGCTGGGCCGCGCTGTTCGGCCCCGACCACCTGCCGATGCTGTCCGGGCTGCAGTGGCTAGCGGTGACGCTGTTCTGCTTTCTGACCGGCCTGCACCTGCGCGAGGGCGGCGTGCCCGCGCAATGGCGCGCCACCTTCCAGATCTCGCTGGGCAGCATCGCTGTGCCGTTCGGACTCGGTGCCGTGGCGGGGTGGTGGATGTTCAGCGCCGGCTGGCCGGTTGCCGGTGAGCGGGCCGACCCCTACTGGTTTGCCTGTGCCATCGGCATTAGCACCGCCGTCACGGCGCTGCCGGTACTTGGCGCGGTGTTGCGCGAGATGCGCCTGACCGGCACAAGCATCGGCCAGCTCGCCCTGCGCTGCGCGGCGGTGAACGATGGCTGGGTGTGGCTGTTCCTGACGCTGTTGCTGCTGCAGCAAGGCGGCCAGGATGGCGCCGGCGCGCTCGCCGTCGCCGCGCGCGCCGGTGCCTACCTGGCATTGATGTTCGGCGTCGTACGGCCCGCGCTGGCCTGGCTGCTGCGCCATCGCGCACCGGAGACCGAGCTGTTGCTGGCGATCGCGTTGTTTCTGGTGCTGGCGTCGGCATTCCTTGGCGAGCTGGCTGGCCTGCACCATGTGATGGGCGGCTTCGTCGCCGGACTGGTGTGGCCCTCGCAAGCGGCGCAGCGCGTGCGCCAGCAACTGGAGCCGATGACGGTGGTGGTGCTGCTACCGTTCTTCTTCCTTGCCGCCGGGCTGCGCACCGAGATCACGCTGCAGGAGCCGATGGCGCTGTGGATCGCGGCGCTCTCGCTGGCGGTGGCCATTGCCGGCAAGATGGCCGGCGTCGCGCTTCCCGCGCTGCGCGCGGGCATGGGCTGGCACGAATCGCTGGCACTGGGTGCCCTGCTGCAGACCAAGGGGCTGGTCGAGCTGGTCGTGCTGACAGTGCTGCTGGACGCGCGCATCATCAGCACGACGGCCTTTTCCGGGCTGTTGCTGATGGCACTGGCCAGTACGCTGCTGGCGCGGCCGCTGACACTGTTGGTGGCGCGGGGGCAGTTGCACTGACCGCCCCCGCCGCGCGCTTCACACAGCCGTGAAGCCCGGCAAGCTGCGATCTCCGCCCCAAGGTAGTCGAGCAACACCCGCACCCGTGCTGGCTGGTAGCGCCGCGACGGATACACCAGGAAGGCATCCTGCGTCGGGCCGCTCCAGCGCGGCAGCACGCGCGCAGCGCGTCGCTGTCGAGCAGGTCCTGCACCAGCCAGGCCGGCGTCAAGCCGAAGCCGGTGCCGGCTAGAAAGCTCTTGCGCATCGCCACCGAGTTGTTGACGCGGTAGCGGCACGGCGTGCTGACCAGCGCCTGGCCGCCGGGGCCGTCGAGCACGATATCGTCGCCGGCGGCCAGCCAGCTAAAGCGCAGGATCTGGTGGCGGGCCAGGTCGACGGGCTGGCAGATGCGCGGATGTTGTGCCAGGTAGTCGGGAGAGGCCACCAGCATCCGCGGCGACACCGCGATCCGTCGCGCGATCACATTGGGCGGCAGCGTCGCGCCGAGCGGCACCGCGACATCGACGCGCTCCTCCACTAGGTCGATGAAACGGTCGTCGAACAGCAACTCTACCTCCACCTCCGGATAACGCTGCTGGAACTGCAGCACCAGCGCATTGTGCCGCAGCACGCCGAAGCTGGCCTGCGCTGATGCGCACGCGGCCGGCGGGTCGCTCGGACAGGCCGCGTGCGTCGCTGACCGCTAGAAGCGCCGGCCAGCCTCGGCGGCGGCATCTACTTGCAGAAGCTGAAACGGTTACGCGGGACGCTCACGAGCGGGCTATCCCCCGCGGTTAGAGCAACGATTGATGAACTCCGCGAGCAGGCCCGATATGTCCGCCGGTCGCTCCAGGCTCGGTAAGTGCGCGGCCCCGGTCAACTCATGACACGATCCGTTCAACATCATAGTTGCAACTTGACGGGATCGCTCTTGAATGTGGGGAAAGTCGAGGTCTCCCCAAATCACAAGCGCTGGCACCGATATCTCGCCCAAACGAGGGAAGGCGGGCTCGACATCAAGGCTCGCTCCGCTGGCTCTGTCGCAATAAGCCTCCGGTAGAATGGGCCGGTGTCGATTTCAGCAAGTGTTGGCAGCGGTCATGAACTTGGAAGTTGCGAAGGTATTGAAGCGTCTGCACTACCCGCTGGAGGTGATGCTGACCTGCGTGCGGTGGTATGTGGCCTAACCGCTGAGCCTGCGTCATCTCGAGCAAATGATGGCTGAGCGTGGCATCTCGGTTGACCATTCGACCGTGCACCGCTGGGCGCTGAAATTGCTGCCGGCGCTAAACAGGATCTTTCGCCGCTCCAAGCGCCCAGTGGGGAAAAGCTGGCGCATGGACGAGACCTACATCCTGGTACGCGGCCAGTGGAAGTATCTGTACCGGGCGGTCGACAAGGCGGGCAATACCATCGACTTCATGCTGCGCGCTCAGCGTGACAAGGCCGCAGCACGAACGGTTTTTCGAAAAGGCCATCGCGCAGCACGGCCAGCCTGACACGGTAACCGTCGACGGCAGCTCGGCCAACCTGGCGGTGCTGCACGACCTCAACGCCGAACGGGGAACGCCCATCGCCATTCGCCAGGTCAAGTACCTGAACAACGTCGTCGAGCAAGACCATCGGGCGATCAAGCGCATCACCCGACCGATGCTCGGGTTTAAAGCCTTTCGCTGCGCGCATCGAGTTGATGCATATGATCGCCAAGGAGCAGATGCAGCGTCCCGGTGGGGCCGCTGCGTCCGCTGCACAGCAATTCTATTCCCTCGCAACATAAGCCAGCATCAATGCCGGCTTCTTGCCGGCTGGTCTTTCTTACTGCGACAAAACCAGCTGACTCGTCCTGCAGATTGGCAGGCGTAGCGCGGCGACCGCAATCGACTCGGACGCCTACTGGCTTTGGCCTTGAACTCGGGGCTGTGCCTACGTCGACGTCGTGCAGGCGCGATCCCTTCGATAGTGCCGAACATATCGAACTGTTCCTGAAGGGCGTCCCCTCCAAGGCCTGTGCACCGGCACAAGACAATCCGCCGGTTCAGCAGAAACTCGCCGCCTGACTGCCGGCCACGATCGCCCCCGTACACCACAATTGACCGCTGAATGACCGACGGATCCGCCAGGGCGGTCTGTACGTCGCGGCCGACGCGATCCATTATCGCGGCCGACGTGCCCGCGGGGGCGAAAAAAGCCCGTCCAGGGCAGGACAGCACCCTCGCCATTCCTCTCTTCCATGGTAGATGTCCATCTTGTTCTAGGCGGACACCATCATCCCTGCTCACCGATTACCTTGATAGGGCGTCAATGAAGGACTGCTTACTTGGTTGCGACCGGCAGTCTTGGCCGCATACAACGCATCATCTGCTGCCTCCACTAGGCTCTGCGGTGATGCTCCGTCCCGCGGCCACACGCTAGCGACGCCGATGCTCACTGTCACGTGTGGTGCCACGACTGATTCCGCATGCACAATCGCCAGCTCAGCGACGGCGTCGCACAGGCGCCGCGCGACCTGTGTCGCTGCGTCGGTATCGGGCAACAAAATCGCGAATTCTTCTCCACCGTAGCGGGCCACCAAATCGCCGCCACGGTACATATTTTCGACCAGGCATGTTGCCACTGCCTTCAGACATCGATCGCCTTGCGGGTGGCCATACTGATCGTTGTAGGCCTTAAAGAAATCGACATCGATCATGAGTAGCGACAGGGGTTCGCCAGCGCGCGCGCATCGGCTCCACTCATCGCGCAAGCCCGCTTCGAAGGCACGCCGATTGCCCACTCCCGTGAGCGGATCAGTTGCTGCTAACCGGTTGAGCTCTGCCAATGCGACAACCAGGCGCGAATGCAGGACGCTGTTCTCAAGGAGCAGCAGCATTAGAACGAAACTTGCTGCCGACAACCCATAAATGCGCCCCATGTAGAAGCCAAGGTCATAACGGCCGGCATTAAACACGGCGCTGAGCGCCACATCGCACGCCCACACGCAGAGTACGACCATCAGCCATACGTCGATGGTCGAATGCGGTCGGCCGCGCCACAAGACGACCAGGGCAACCAGACTCACGCCCCACGTCAACCCGGTGACTATCGCCATCGTCGGTGTGTAGTGGTGTGCCACCATGATGGCTGGTAACCAGTTTGCGCCCACCGTAGCCAATGCGATGAATCCTGCAGCCACGGAAAACACAATGCCCACCATCCAGAGCACCGCAGACACCGTCAGGGGAGCACCTTCGGGGTCATCGGGCAAGCGCCGCTTGAGCCATACATAGCCCATCACGAAAACCGGAAAGCCCGCATGCCAGAACATGTAGATCCAGGCAGTGCTCTGCGGCCCTGAACCAAGCAGGCCACTGGGCGCGAAGAGCCCTGGGAACGACAACAGGTGCCCGCTTGCAGTCGTGGCCGTAAACAGGTAGCCGCCAGCCAGCATCAGCAAGGCGCGTGAGCGCGTGATGACGCATTGTCCAAATAGCAGAACAGCGGTGATCAAGTCATTGGCGATGAGTACCGACTCGTAAATCGGAATGAAAGCCGGCAATTGCACCAGCGGCACCGATGCAAAAGGCGCAATGACCACAAAGAACAACAACGACGACAGCACAACAACTCTGGCCATCCGGTATGTCCTGTGTCCCGGAACCTGACCCGACAGGAACTCTGACGGCGTCTCAATACTAGCCAGCGCCAAGATTCTCTCCATCTACAGTGGTAGCTGCATCAGTCATAGCGCTCCTGCGTCGCTCCGTCGTTAGGATAGGCCTGCAATCAGCGCATTGAAACGATGTGCCTGAGGCACGTCACCAATTGGAATCACTGTCAACGTGCCCGTGGCATATCGCTAGACAAGCTCACGATCTAGCAGGCTGCTGAAGTACTCCCCGCACAAACTGCATGCTTTCCGCCTGCTGCAGGTGTGCACCGCTTGATTTCACAATTCGGAAGCTACGCGCCCCCGAATCGAGTTTTTCGGCTATTGGACGCCTATTTCCGGCTCTACTTGCTCGCTTACCGCAACTGCGGGCGGATTTGTCCCAGGGTGCTCTTCTGAATCGCGGGACTGGGCGACCTCGTTTGATTGCAAATTGCTCTTACCAAGCGTACTTGAGCCCCACTTGCGCCTTGCCAGCCGTATATTCGTGCGCGCCAACCTCAAAGCCCACCGCGCCCCACACCCTGACGGCCTTGCTCACGTTACCCTGCAGGCCGATCTTTCCCTCTAGCCGATTCGCCGGCAACCCGTCTGTCACTGCGGCCCCATCAAATGCAATGCTCTGCGACGCGGGGCCATGCCACCAGTTCAACTCCGCGAACGGTAGCATCTGCCCTCGGCCAATCGCCTCGTCCTTCACGCTGCCATATAGCCGCATGCCAACGCGCGTGGTCACACTCGTTCCCGATTGTCCCGAAACCACCGTGCCGTTTTGCTCCGTGTGCGTATTTGCTTGGTAGCTAGACAAAATGACCTGCGCTTGCGGCTGCAGGAAAACGCATGCGTTCTCACTTTGGTAAATCTGGAACGAGTACCCGCCCTCAAGAGAAGCCGCCAGGTTGCTCGACTTGTAGCTCTCCGTGGGCAATCCCTGGCCGCTCACCTTGTTGTTGAACGTGCCGTACATTACCCAGCTATCCACGTAGGGCCCGATCAGAATGTCATGGCTGCCGTACCACGTCGCATACACGCCCGCGTTATATCCGTCGACCGTACCACGCGAACTCGGGCCCTCTTTGCTGGCGTGACTGTTGTCTGATCCATAGGCACCCATCACACCAACGCGCACGCGGCCTTCACCCCCATCGCTCGCACGGAGCACATCTGCGCCCGCGCGCACGATGTAGCTCGTATCCGACATGTCCAGCCCGCCCACGCCGCTCCGGGAGGCGGCTTTGCCAGCCACACTCACCCAGGCACCTGCATCGTCTGTCGCGCCCTGCCCTGCCTCGACCAACCCGGATGCCTGCCCCGAACGCTCGTGCAGCGAATGAAACTGCATCGTCTGCGCAAACAGGCGATTGCTCAGGTAGGAGCCTACCTCCGGGCGGATCTGGGAGGTCAGGTACCAGTCATTGGCCACGCCGTCCACACCACCCCGCTTCAGGCTGTAGAGGTATTGCCCCGACGCAATCATGTCGAAGCCGGAGCGGTAGCCATCCGAGGTCGACGACAGCCTGAACGCGTTCGCATCCGTGGTGCCGCCATTGGCCGTTTGCACAACCCGAATGCCCTGGCCTGTCTGTGCGCCATTACCTCCCGCATGCTTGATGACGAGTGCCGTATTGCCCGAGGCATTGCCGCTGTCGATCACCAGCTTGTCGGTGGCGGAGTTGTCACCGCCCATGACCGTGTTCAGCACTACAGTTCCGGCGTTACCCACGTAGCCATTCTTGACCACCAGTTGATTACCCACGCTCGCGCCCGCCAGGTTCACCGTGCCGCTGTTGACCAGCCCATTGGCCAGCGTCAGCGTGCCGGCGGCGGCTGACGTCGACACGCCAGTCGTACCTTCGGCGGCCGGCGTCAACGCTCCATCGCCTGGCAGCGCGTTAAGTGCGCTGACTGTGCCGGCATTCAGAACCTGTCCGCTCACCGTACCCAGGCCCGCCAAGGTTGCGCCTTGCCTTACTGTCAACGTACCGGCGCCTTGCGCCCCTAGCGTGACACCCGCCTTGGCCGCATCGCCCACAATCAGCGTGCCGGCCTGCACGTCGGTTTTGCCGCTGTAGGTGAGCGCATCGCCCACTGTCAGCTTGCCGGTGCCCTGCTTGATCAGGTCACCGGCACCTGACACCGCGTTGACCAGCCTCCAGTCCGTGTTTGTGTTCACCACCAGTCGGCCGTTATCCGCAATCGCAGCCGACCCCAGGTTTTGCTGCGTGCCCGCTGTCAGCGTCGTGCCGCTGTCGATATTGAAGGTGCCCGAGAACCCGCTGTTGTCGCCCGCCGCCCTCACGTTCGCACCATTGAGCAGGTGCACCGCACCCGCTCCGCTCACGTTGTTGGCCAGCGAACCGGCCGCACCATTGAGCGCCAGCGTGCCGTTGTCCGCGATGGCGCCGCTGCCAAGACCCGCCGCATCATGCAGCTGCACCGTGGCACCCGAGGCGATGGCCGTGTTGGCCGTGAGCCCCGCATTGGCACCCTGCACGTCCAGCAGACCACCGTTCACGTTCAACTGGCCGGCCCCCGTCAGGCTGCCCGCCGACGTGCCCCCGTTGGCGATGTTCAGCGTGCCGCCATGCACGTTCAGGGTCGAACTCGATTGGCCGTCCAGTTGCTGAATCCCCTGGGTGGTACCGTTCAGGTTTGCCGTCGCCGCATTGGCGATGTGCAGCGTGCTCGTTTTGCCCAACGCGTGGTCCACATCCGTGCGCAGCGTCCCCGACTGCACGGTCGTGTCGCCCGTGTAGTCGTTGGTGGTGTTCGACAGCGACACCACACCCACCCCCGCATCAATTGCCAGGCTGCCCAAGCCGGTGAGCTTGGCCGACAGATCGGCTGCGGCACCGCTTGCCCCCGTATTCTCGGCCAGCGTCAGCGTCTGGTTCTGCTGCAGATCCAGTTGCTTGAGGCCATAGTTGACGTACAGGCCATCGCCCGGCGCCGTGGTCAGGCCATAGTCATAGGTCGCCGTGGCCACCGTGTTGCCGCCCTGCGCGACGTCGACCACCTTTGCCGCCGAGATCGCGGCGCCATTCTGATCCACCAGTGTCAGTGCACCGCCTGTGCCGGTCGTGCTCTGGGCATTCACCAGCTTGACCCCGACGTTGGCGTCATCCTGCTGCTGCAGGTTCAGTGCGTTCGGTGTGTTCTGCGGGCTGGGCGTGTAGGGCTGCGGCACCGTGATGCCAACCTTGCCCGCGCCCCGGGCATCCAGCATGTTGGCCGTGATCGTGCTTGCGGACTGTGTCGCTTCCGGCGCGTTGGCATCGAACACCACGGTGCCGCCATTGAAGGTCAGGCCCCCGATCGTCTGGTTGCCGTCGGCCACCGTGGTCGTGCTGCCCGTATCCGCGCGCAGCGTCGCGTTGGTCAACGTGGTGGTGTTCACCCCGCCCAGGCTGAAGGCCGTGTTCTGCATCGCCAAGGTACCGGCAAAGCCCGAACCCGGTCTAGACGCAAAGTTGAACGCGTTGCCTCCCGTGTTGACCGTCAGCAGGCCATTGCCGCTGAGCTGGTTGGCCAGCGTGCCGGCACTGGCCTGGTTGATATTGAGCGTCCCAAGGTTGTTGATGACCCCCGAGCCAAGGCTCGTGATCGAGGCGGTCAGATTGCCGCCGCTCTGGATGGACCAGGGCACCACCGCAGTGGCGGGGGTTCCGGTCGCAGTCCAGTTGCCCGTACTGGCCACCGTATAGCTCGTGAAACCAAAAAACTTTGACGTGTCGAAGGTGGATGCGCTGGTGGTACCCAGAACCAGGCTGTCGCCCCCATTGGTCGCACCGCTAGTGCTGACGATATTACCGGTGAAACTGTAGCCGGCTTGGAGCGTCAGCTTATTGCCACCGCCGCTTAACTCAACCGCGTTCGCCTGGGCTCCGCTGCCCGATTTCCCACCATTCACGCTGCCGCTGGTCGTGATATTCGAGTTACCCGTGCTGACGATGCCGACGCCGCCCGCACCGGGTGTTGTCGCTTTCGCCCCCCCATTGCCGCCGCTGATCGCGCCTGTGTTGGCCAATGTGAAACTGGCGCCCCTAACACCCGCGCCACCATTTCCGCCCAATAGGCTCGGGCCAGGCGCAAGATAGGGCCCTGCTCCCCCTGACCCGCCTTTGATGGTTCCGGCATTGACGATGCTGGAACCGGCCGTTCCCGCGCTGACACCGTCTCCGCCCGAACCACCGTTGCCGCTAGGCGCTATCGTTACATTCGTCCCACCACCGCCCGCCCCCCCGTTGCCGCCGCTACCGCCCGTAATGGTGGCCCCACTGTTATTGCGCAGCGTGAATCGATCGCCACTGCTTGCAACGCCAACACCCGCCCCCCCCGAGCCGCCGTTGCCGCCAATGGCACCAACACCGGAAACCCGAGGATTGATGGCCTGACCGCCACCGCCGCCGCCGCCACCAGCAATGCTGCCGTTGTTGGTCAGGTCGGAACCATTGCCGCTGGTAACGCCATTGCCGCCAGCACCGCCGGCGCCGCCAGCGCCGCCCACAGTCGAACCCTTCAGGCCCGCACTGCCTCCGGTGCCTGCGGCGCCTCCTAGGCCGCTCGAGGCACCTGCGCCGAGGCCGCCATTGCCGCCATTGCCGCCCTTGATGACCGCGCCAATGCCATTGATCAGAGTGAAGGCGCCGTCACCGGTCGAAGAGCCGACACCTGTACCGCCAGCGCCGCCCATACCACCTGCCCCCCCTAGACCGCCATTCCCGCCATTCCCGCCATTCCCGCCGGTACCGCCAGCGCCACCGTTACCACCGTTACCACTAAGGCCACCATTGCCACCGCCGCCACCGGTGCCAGCGCTGATCGTCCCGGTATTGTTGAGAACGAAACTGGTGTCGCCCAAAATGCCATTCCCGCCAGCGCCGCCAGCCGAGCCGTTTGCCGCGTTGCCGCCATTGCCGCCATTCCCGCCAACGGCGCCAGCGCCGCCATTACCGGCATTGCCGCCAACACCACCAGCGCCACCAACGCCACCAACGCCACCGCTGATCGTCCCGGTATTGTTTACATTGAAGTTCGTACCGCCAACAGCGCCGTTAGCGCCAGCGCCGCCAGCGCCACTGGCACTCCCTGCTCCGCCCGCCCCCCCCCGGTGCCCCGGCGCTGCTATTGCTTGCACCCGCCCCACCGTTGCCACCTTTGCCACCGGCTCCACCGGCTCCACCGCTGGTAGTGCTGCTATTGGTCCAAGTAACGTTATCGCCAGCAATAACACCCGTGCCGCCCGCGCCGCCAGAGGTGCCAGATGATGGGGCGGGGCCTCCGTTGGCGCCGGTTCCTGCGACGGGGGAAGTTCCGATCCCGCCATTCAAGCCGGCGGTTCCGGCTGCCCCCGTACACGCGCTCGCGCTAGACATGGTAGTGGTTGAATCCGACGGAAGGTTACAGGCCGTCGCCATGACGCGCTGGGAGGTTGCTGCAAACCCGAAGGCGCAAATAAACACAGTCAGTAGCCGAAGGGTTCTCGAATCCACCACCACCAACGGTACGGAACAGGGCGGCAGGAACTTGGGTTGACGCTTCATATGAACTCAGGAAGGCTAACTGGAACAATCAAAAAGACGGCCGTTTGCCTGGCAACGGTTTCCAGATGACCTCGAGGGCCGTTAACTGCAATGGCAAGTGGTGAATGAACAATCAATACGGACGGGATCAGAAGGATGGCCAAGCCGTTCATGCAAGCCCGGTCTGGGCCGGCGCAATCTTCCTGCAGAGACGGGCTCCTGCTAGCGGCGCTGATGCGACTGGCAACGCGCCGGCGCTTGGCAGAGCCGTGCTGGCGGCGGCTTGCCAAAACTGCGAGCCGCCAGCCAGATCGACTTCTCTCGCGTGGTCGTCGATTTCTCGGCATTTTGCGCAAATGGGGTAGATGAAAAACAGGGATGAACGCGACGGAACGTGGGCGGCCAAGTTCCAAGCGCCACAGCGCAATCATCGCCAACTGCATTCCCGTTGCCACCATCGTGCCAGGCGCAAACGCCCGTGATGTCACGCAATTGCCGCGCTTGATACGTGGTCGCGGTATGTGCAAATTCCGTCTTTGATCGAGCGCACTCATGCCAGGTTGCTCAATTCCGTCGTCTTCGTATTCGCTTTGAGCACCGTGCGAATATCCACGGCGCCTTCCTCAAACTCGGTTGCAGCCTGATTCATGAAAATGCCGCGGCAACTTCCACTCTGCCCCTGAACGATCGCGTGTACGGGCAAAGCCTGGTCCCTGCATGGTCAGCGCCAATACACCGGACAACAACACGCAACCGACGCGCTGGGCACATCTGCCTTCCCCGCCTGTGGTCGGTCCGGGCTCGTATTGATCTTTGCCACGTGGGCCTCAAACAGATTGATCGCCATCAACATCCGATGCCACCTTCCCCGTCACCTGCTTGGCATCGTTGATGCATGACCTACGCGGCCTCGCGCTCGGCGTGTCCGTCCGCATTGGTCACCTTCTTCTGCGCGATGGCCTGCACCTCGTTGAAGTACTCGATCACAGCATCATGCTTAATCAGCCGTTCGCGGTTCTTGGTGAAGACCGTGGGCACCCAAACTGGGCGGTCCATCGACAGCCCGATGAAGCGGCGAAACAGCAGGTTGTAATGCTTCTGCTCCATCAGTTGACGTTCGAGCGGATGCTGAGGAGCGCCTGAGCGTACACGCGATTTCATACGATGGCCTGTATTACTAGCGGTATTTTGAGAAAATTTCAGATTCATTGAGTGGCGTACTGGTATTGTTTTCTCATACTTTTGTGCAGGTAACGGACTTAACAGGTCGTCGAAAATACCTCCAGCGGAGGTCAGCGTGACAACTGGCTGAAGCGTTGATTTGAGGACCCCACCCAACCCATCCCCTTATACAGAAGTAGGCTGTAAACAAGAGCGCATCCTCTTGCCATTACCCACATTTTTCACGCCCCAGCCAGTATCCGAGCTCAATGTCGATAAGACGATGCATGCCGCGCCAGATGACCTTATTTCCCCGGCGCGCGTCAAGGTAGATGTCGCCTCATTCATGCAGCCAAACGCTGGTTTTCGGCGCCTGGCTTGATACTGGTGGGCACGGCAATCTCGCGCTCCGGATTGAGCGTGACCGTGTCGATTGGCGACCAGTCTCGAGTGTTGCATGACCAGCGACGCGGGTTGTGCTCACGGGCCTGAACATACAGCGCGTGGCGCGCGGCGAGAATCTTGTCGTCTTGTCCGGCGTGGCGCTGCGCCGGGCTCACGTAGCGGATGCCGCTGTGCCGGTGCTCATGGTTGTACCAGTGGACGAAGTGGGCCGCCCACGTACGCGCCGTGGCCAGATCGGCAAAGCCTGTAGACGGGAACTCCGGCCGGTACTTGGCCGTGCGGAAGAGGCTCTCGACGAAGGCATTGTCGTCGCTCACACGCGGGCGCGAGTACGAAGGCTTGACCCCCAGCCAGTGCAGCATCGCCAGCACCGTGGTGGCCTTGAGCGTGGCGCCGTTATCGCCATGCAGCACCGGCTTGGCCTCCATGGCATGGATGCCCTCGGCCAGCGCCGTGCGCTTGACCAGATGCGCCGCGTGGTCGGCGTCGTCACGGTCGTGAACCTCGAAGCCCACGATCTTGCGGCTGTACACGTCCAGGATGAGGTACAGATAGAACCAGCGCCCGGCGACCTCAGCCGGCAAATAGGTCATGTCCCAGCACCACAGTTGGCGTGGCCCGGTGGCCACGTGCGTGGTGGGCGGACGGCTTTGGCGCGGCGCCTTGGCGCGTCCTCGGTGCCGGGTCTGCCCATGGGCGCGCAGCACCCGGCCGAAGCTCGATTCGCTGGCCAGGTAGACACCCTCATCGGCCAGCATGGGCACGATGCGCGCCGGCGGCATGTCGGCGAAGCGCGGCTCGTTGGCAACGGCCAGAATGCGTTCGCGCTCCTCGATGCTCAGCGCATGCGCGGGCGTGGGCCGCTCGGCCCCGGGGCGGCGGTCGCCGACCACCAAGCCATCGTGGGCCTTCCAGCGTTGCAGCGTGCGCACGGTTATGCCAGCTACCTCGCAGGCCAGGCGCAGGCGAGCACCGCCTGCGTGAGCGGTTTCGATATGGCGGACCATCGTTTGGCGATCTTCCAGGCCGATCATGCGTCCTCGTCCTTGTCCTTCGGGAAGATCCCCTCGAGCTTTTTTGAGAGTATCAACAGGGCGGCGGCTTCGGCCAGGGCCTTCTCCTTGCGGCGCAGCTCGCGCTCGAGTTCCTTGATGCGGCGCCGATCGGCCTTTGTCTCACGATGGGTGGCGCGCGCATCCTCGGGCTCAGCCAGCGCCTGCGTGGCGGCAGTGCGCCACTGCTCCAACTCCTGCGGATACACACCGTTCTCACGGCACCAGGCGTTCTTGCTGGCCACGTCCATCGCAGCCGTCGCCAGCACCGCCTCAAACCTGGCCGCCGCTGTCCATGCCCGCTCGCGAGCGGGCATGGACATAGCGTCTGCGCGCCAGCGCTCAAGCGTGGCCACTGCCACACCTAATTCCCTTGAAACCACTTCCACCGCCGCACTCTCCGGCGGTAACAACCGTGCTACCGCCCGGTCCTTGAATTCTTGTCCGTAACGAGCCACTTCTATCTCTTATCGCCCCCAGGGTTCAAATTCTATCGGGGCGACAAATGGTATGAACGCCCCCACCTACCGCCAGATACGGAGGCGCAAAATGAGCGATTCCCCACATTTCAACGTCATCGATGCGGCCAAAATGAAGATGATCACTGACTTCATCACCGGAGAGTTCGAAATGAAGCGTACGACGGTCGGGGTGGATATCGCGAAGAGTGTCTTCCAGCTTCACTGGGTGGATGCTGACACAGGCGAAATTGTGAACAAGCAACTAAAGCGCGCCGTGTTCCTCGAACATTTTGCGAATCGCGAACCGTGCCTTATTGGCATGGCGGCCTGTGGCGGTTCCCAGCACTGGGCACGGCGATTGACCGAGATGGGCCACCAGATCAAGCTGATGCCGGCGAAGTTCGTCAAGGCTTTCGTGATCGGCAACAAGAATGACCCGGCTGATGCGCGTGCGATCTGGATGGCCACACAGATGCCAAGCAAAGCCGTCGCAGTGAAGACCGAAGCGCAGCAGGCCGTACTAGCTTTACATCGGTTGCTGTACGCAACTGCGACTCTTCAGCCTTGCAGCCGGACTTCAGGTTCTTGTGAAACGTCTCTATTTTCCAGCGCATCGCGTACCAGTCGATCTTTTCGATAGCTTCGACACGTGAGTTCACCGACAGGTCAGTTACAAGCTTCCATTCGATACGCGGCCGGCCCGCTGGCTCGCTGCGCTCCGTCGCATGAATGACGGTCAGCCTGAGCGCCGGATAGTGCCGCTGCTTGCTGACAGGCGGTAAGATCGTAATGCGCCGGTACCGGATCTCCATAAGCGCCTTCTGGGGGCGCCCTTTTGAGTCGCGAAATTCGATCCGATGCAATCCCTTCACTCGCACTTCCGACATTTCATCTGCAACGGTGTGCTCGCCGTCGCCGGCTAGCCTGTCAGTGCAGGTACGCACCAGAAAATGCGTTCCAAGCTCACCCGCAGCGCAGAACAGTTCAAAGATGTCACTCTCTCGGTCACCAATATGCACACAGCGATCCGGATCTCCGAGTCGAGTCGTTGACTGCCGCAGATTCTCAATCCAGCGAAAGCTTTCTTTTTTCTCGATCGGTATGCGTGTGAAATTGACTTTGCTCCGTAACGTCCTGGTGTCTTTGGACTCCTTGCGGCTCCAGAACTTGATGGCTGTCAGCCCGAGCGGCAGTCCTTGCGGCGTCACCGCGAGGCTTGAATGCATCAGGATGCCGCATTGCGTGCTTGCCTTGTCGCGACCGTATCGCTCGGCTGCGGTCAGTGTGTTGCTTGCATAACCGACGCTCGGGATGTTCCCTTTCGTACGAGAACGTAGTGGTGTCCTGCAGTACAAGAATCGGGCCATCGGTCGTGGAAAAGCGCTGCGCAGTTGCCTCGAAATGCCCACTCAGAATGTCCTGCTCACTGACGCGTTCATTGTCCATGAAGCGATAGGCTGCCTTGGTATTGGCCCAGTCCTGGCAGGCAAGCGGAATGGTCTGCCCCATACCCTTCCATAGTCGGTCAAGCAGCAGTCCAAACCGCTTGCGAAGCCTGACGTCTCGGAACTCGCTTCCCGCAATCTCCTGATCCAGCCATGACTCCTCTTCTGCTTGTTCTTCTCCTGCCATTCGTCACGTAGTTATTCTGAACGGCCGCAGGTTAACAGAATTTCTCAATAAGATGTGGGTAATCACAAGGAGCGCATCCTGGGTTTACTGTCGTCTTTTTGACGGCAGGTATGGATGCGACGGTAGTGAAGTCTAGTGAAGCATGGCCGCAATGCATAACCGGGTACTCGTTTTCGCAAGAAAGGATAGACATCAATGACTTCGTCAATTGCTCTGACCAACCATACCGATATTCCTGTGCCTGAGGATATGAAAAGCGTCGCGGCGCCCGACAGCCCCGCCAATTTCCTGCTCGCGGCAAACAAGGAAACGGTTGCAAACTACGGGCGCGCCGGCAATGACCTGACCATTGAATTTACGGATGGCCGCAGCCTGCGGATCGAGGGATTCTTCACAAAAGGGGCCGACTACAACAACCTGGTCTTCATGCAGGAAGACGGGCGCTGGCTGGTCCTCTTTGACCAGGCACTGATCGATGGCGGCGATGGGATTGCCGAGGCCTCGGTGGTGTACGAGCCGATCAACGACAGCGCTTCCGCGTTGGCACTGCTGGGAATACTGGGCGCCGCAGGCATTGGCGCCGCCATTGCTGCAGGCAGTGGCGGGGATGGCGGCACCGGCCCGTTGGCCCGTCCCACCATGACTCTGTCAACGGCCGGCCGCCGGCGACGAGCGGCGCGACGACCACCAACGATTCCACGCCGACATTCCAGGGGTCTGGCGCCGCCCCCAATGGCAAGGTCGTTGTCACGGTCGACAATCAGCCGCCGGTGACGGTGACGGCCGACGGCAACGGCAACTGGACCTACACGCCGGGAACGTTGCCCGACGGGCCGCATCAGGTCACCGTCAGCCAGACAGACGGAGCGGGCAAGACCAGCGATCCAACGGTAGCTACGGTCGCCGTGGACACGACGGCACCGTCCGCACCGGCGATCACCGCTGTCACGGACGAGGGCGATCCGATTGCAAACGGGGCAACGACCAACGATACGACGCCGACCTTGTCCGGCACGGGTGAGGCTGGCGCCACGGTCACCGTCTATGACAACGGGGTCTCGATTGGGACGACGACCGTCGCTGCGGACGGCTCCTGGACCTTCACACCCGCCGCTCCGCTTTCAGATGGCTCTCATGTCTTTACCGCCGGGCTGACAGACGCCGCGGGCAATGCCAGCGCCCCCAGTCCAGCGTTTGGCCTGGCTGTGGACAGCACGGCGCCAGCCGCGCCCGTCATCGCCACCCTCACCGACGATGCCGCCCCAGCCACCGGCAACATCCCCGCCGGCGGCACCACCAACGACACCACCCCGACCATCGCCGGTACCACCGAGCCAGGCAGCACCGTCAACGTCTATGACGGCACCACGCTGATCGGCACCGTCACCGCCGACGGCGCCGGCAACTGGACGCTCACGCCGACGCTCGTCGAGGGCAACCACAGCCTTACCGCCACGACCACCGACGCGGCGGGCAACACCAGTGCCAGCACGCCGTTCGCCGTGACGGTGGATACCACGCCCCCGGCCGCGCCCGTCATCGCCACCCTCACCGACGATGCCGCCCCAACCACCGGCAACATCCCCGCCGGCGGCACCACCAACGACACCACCCCGGCCATCGCCGGCACCACCGAGCCAGGCAGCACCGTCAACGTCTATGACGGCACCACGCTGATCGGCACCGTCACCGCCGACGGCGCCGGCAACTGGACGCTCACGCCGACGCTCGTCGAGGGCAACCACAGCCTTACTGCCACGACCACCGACGCGGCGGGCAACACCAGTGGTGCCAGCACGCCGTTCGCCGTGACGGTGGATACCACTGCCCCTGCCGCATCCATCGCCGTCACGGGAATCACCGACGACACGGGCGTGGTCGGAGACTGGGTCACTGGCGATACCACGCCGATCTTCAGCGGCACCCTGGGCAGTCCGCTCGGCAGCGGCGAGACCGTGCAAGTCAGCCTGGACGGCGGCGCCACCTGGAGCCCGGCCAGCGTCAACGGGACTAACTGGTCGTGGTTCGCCCCAGGCCAACTCGCCGATGGTGGCTATACCCTGGAGACTCGGGTGGTGGACAACGCTGGCAACGTCGGCAACATCGCTACCCAGACCTTCACCATTGCGCATAATGTTGCCCCTGAAGCGGGGGTGACCGTTGCCGGCGGCCTGCTCGGCATCGCCGACGCTAACGTGCTGGGGCTGATCGACCTGAGTCAGCAGCAGTTCTTTACGGCCAGCGACTACAACGACAACATCCAGAATGTGGTGCTGCATTACGGTGGATTGGGCGGGATACTCTCCACGCAGCAGTTCGATGCCAACCTGGCGCTGGCCGCCGAGCTGGGGCTGCAATTCACCGTGACCAACAACCCTGGTATCCTTGGCCTCGGCGCATCGTCCGACATGACGATCACGGCGCTCGATGGCGGCCCGATCGACAATCTCAAGCTGAATGAGTTTCTCGCCTCGATCACCCTGGATAGCGGCGGGCTGGCTGGCACCAACGTGGACCTGCTCAACAGCATCAGCATCACGGCCACCGATTCCACAGTCCTCACGGGCTCAGCGACCGCCGGCCAGCTTCTGTCCGTCGGCGTCCTGACGACCCTGCTGGACAGTTCGCAATCATCCTCCATCATCGAGGGCACGTCAGGCAACGACACAGTCACGGGGACTGCGGGCAACGACCGCCTATACGGCTATGCCGGCGACGATACGCTGGATGCCGGCGACGGCAATGACCTGCTGCGGGGCGGCGCGGGTAACGACGTGCTGTTGGGCGGCGCGGGCAACGACATCCTGATCGGTGGCAGCGGCAACGATACGCTCACCGGCGGCGCCGGCGGCGACGTGTTCCTGTGGGAGGTCAACGCGGCGGATAACGGCGGCGGCAACGGTACCGACGTCATCACTGACTTCACGGTTGCCGCCAGCCCCGACGACCCCGCCGCCGACCGGCTCGATGTCTCTCACCTGCTGGTTGGCTACCAGGCGGATGCCGATGGCCCAGCGCACTATGTCAATGGAACGCCAACCATTGATGCCGGCGATACGATCGCCAACTACCTCACGGTCACCAATGTCGGCGGCAATACGGTCGTCACCATCGACCGCGACGGCAGCGGCACCGCTTTTGCGCCGCAAACTCTGGTCACGCTGAACAATGTGACGACCAACCTGGAGACGCTTCTGGCGAATCATCAGATCGTAGTCTGAACGGCGTGTCCGCAGAGGCGTGCCTGCCTCTGCGGACAGGCTTCAAGCGGGAATGCCGGCTGGCATTCCCGGCTCGCGATGCGCGAGCTGCCGTGCCCTTGTCTGCCCGCGAAGTTCATGACGCCCCCTTTCTTCACCCGTTTGGCATGCCCTCGTCCACAGTTGAACTCCTCCTTGCCCCGGCAAGGCTCCCCGCTTGCCCTGCCGCTCGTGCTCGCCGTGATAGCGGCCATCGCTCCCGCACAAGCCGGTGCCGTGGCGTTCGCCGCCGATATGCCCTACCCGGCGCGCGCTGCGCCCGAAGCGCAGGCAGCCGGCCCGGTCCGCCGGGTTGCCATTGACGGCCTGACCTTGCGAAATGCGGTCGGCATCGCGATCTCGCGCCACCCCGACATCAGCCGCGCCAATGCCGTCGTGGCTCAGAGCACGTCCGAGGTAGAGGTGGCGCGGGCCGCCTGGTACCCCAAGATCGAATATGGCGTGCTGCCCGGCTACGGCGGCGGCTTCGGCAGCGGCGGCAACAGTAGCGGGGCCCGTGCCACGCTTGCCGTCAAACAGCTACTCTACGACTTCGGACGCACCGCGAGCCGGGTCTCGGCAGCTGACGCTACACTGAACAAGCAGCAATATCTGCTTGCCGACACGGTTGAAACGGTGGCCTACAACACCGCAGCCAGCTTTATCGAGCTCGCGGCAAGCCAGGACGTGATTGCTGCCGCCAAGCGTCAGGTCGCCGCCCTGGGTGAAATACGGGTAAAGATCGTCGACCGGGTCAAAGCCGGGCTTTCGGTGTCTTCCGACCGCAACCTCGCTGACGTTGCCATCCTGCGCGCACAAGCCGAGGTGCTGAAGGCGAATACGCGCTTCGATGTTGCCGCCTCAAAGCTTGCGGAGCTAATCGGCACGCGGCCGCAACGGGTCAGCAATCTCGGCGCGAGCGCCGAGTATGTACGGCGGCTTGGTGATACTGGCCTGGATACCGAGGGGACGCCATCGGTCCTCGCCGCCGGCGCTGCCAGGGATGCTGCCGAGGCAAGGCTCCGGCTGGCCGAGGCCGAGCGATTTCCCTCGATCGGCATCGGCTTCAGCCGTTCGGTGTCGACTGGGCGCGCCAATGCCAACGACGATACCTGGGTGGGCTTGTCACTGACCGGTGACTTCTCGCTGGGCAATCTGGCCCAGCACCGGATCGCGGCTGCCGAGGCCGACCGGCGCGCGGCGTCGGATGCGCTCGAGAACCAGCGGCTGGTGACGCGAACCGCGCTCAACGCCGCCGCCACCGAGGCTGCCGGCGCCGCGGCGCGGTTGTCGAGCTACGAGCAGATCATTGGCCTGTCGCACGCCTCGCGCGATCTTTACTGGCAGGAATACATGCTGAACAAGCGATCGCTGACTGAAGTCTTCAATCCGGAGCGCGAGATCTTCCTCGCTGAGGTCGAATGGACCAACGCCATTGCCGACGGCCTGCTCGCGCAGATCAAGACCTACGTGGCAGTGGGCAAGCTGGTGGAACTGCTGCGCGAGCACGGAGGACAACGCGATGAGTGAAGCCGCTCCCCCGGAATCGAACCGCCCGGCCGCCGGGCCGGCGCTTGAACGCGACCCGTCGCGGCACCGCCGCGTGGATGCCTACCTGGCCGAAAGGCCCGAATCCTGGCTCAGAGACATCTTCGCCGGCCACTGGAAAGGCCTGCTCGAGCTCGGCGCCGGTTCGCTCTTCAGTAACCTGTTGGCGATCGCCACCTCGCTGTTCGCCATGCAGGTCTGGGACCGCGTGGTTCCCGCACGCTCCACCCATATGTTGTGGGTGCTGGCTTCCGGCGTGGGCCTCGCGCTCCTGCTCGAACTGGTGCTCAGGACGGCGCGCGTCTCCATTGCGGACCATCTCGGCAAGCAGGCCGACCTGAAGCTCTCGGCGATGTTCTTCACGCGCGTGCTCGATATCCGCAACGATGCCCGCCCCAAGGTCGCCGGGCACGCTGATCGCGCAGTTGCGCGACCTGGAGCAACTGCGCGAGCTGCTCACCTCAAGCACCCTGGGCGTGCTGATCGACCTGCCCTTTGTCGCCGCCTTCCTGTTCATCATCTGGATCCTGGGCGGGCCGCTCGTGCTGGTGCCCCTGGCGGCGATCCCGTTGCTGGTGCTGCCCGGCATCGTGGCCCAGATTCCGCTGTCAAGGCTGTCGCAGCAGGGACTTGCCGAAGCCGCGCTCAGGAACGCCATCCTGATGGAATCCATATACCGCGCCGAAGACATCAAGGCGCTGCAGGCAGAGCCGCGCTTCTGCCTGCTGTGGGACCGCGCCAACCAGGTCAGCGCCAACATCGGCCTGAAGCAGCGTTGCCCTGGCGGGGCTGCTGATCAACATCTCGCAGACGGCACAGCAGCTCGCCTATGTCGGCGTGCTGATCGCCGGGGTCTATGGCATTCTCGACGCCAGCCTGTCTTTTGGCGCGGTGCTGGCCTGTTCCATCCTCACCAGCCGCACCATTGCGCCGCTTTCCCAGATTCCCGCCGTGCTGGGGCGCATCCAGAATGTCCGCGCCGGCAAGCTCGGGCTGGACCGGCTGCTGTCCCTGCCGGTCGACCATGACGCAAATAAGGATACCTATCACAAGCCGTCACTGTACGGCCGCTACCAGTTCGACGACGTGGTCTACCGCTTCGATCCACAGGACCGGCCGGCGCTGGTCGTGCCGCGGCTGACGATCAAGCCCGGTGAACGCATCGCCATCCTTGGCCGCGTCGGCGCCGGCAAATCCACGCTGCTGCGGCTCGCCGCCGGCCTTGCCGTGCCCGGCCAGGGCCGTGTCCTGCTAGACGACACGCCGATGGCGCTGATCGACGTCGACGATATCCGACGCAATGTCGGGGCGGTCCTGCAGGATTCGAGCCTGTTCTACGGCTCGCTGCGCGAGAACCTGCGCATCGCCAATCCGCAAGCCAGCGACGAGGATATCCTGGCGGCCATGCACCTGTCTTGCGCGGACCAGCTCGTGCTCAACCAGCCGCACGGGCTTGACCTGACGCTGCGCGAAAGCGGGCTGGGCCTGTCCGGCGGCCAGAAGCAGGCGCTCATCTTGGCGAGGACCTTCCTGCGCGCACCCAACGTGCTGTTGCTGGACGAGCCAACCGCCTCGCTGGACGAAGCCACCGAGCATGCGGTCATCAATCGCCTGAAGAACTGGCTCGGCCATCGGACGCTGATCGTTGCCACCCATCGCTATTCCGTGCTGGCGCTGGTGGACCGGATCCTCGTCATCGACGGCGGACGGATCGTGCGCGACGGCCCGAAGCACGAAATCCTGATGGCCCTGAAAGGCGAAGCGGCTGCCGAAGGACCCGGCCAGGCCCAAGCGGCCGTGGCGGCGGAGGCAACACCATGAGCGGCCATTCCACCTCAACGCGCGGCGAACAAAGTGGCCCGCCGGCGCGGCTTCTTCTATGGCTGATCATCGCGGCAATCTCGGCCTTCTTCGTCTGGGCGGCCTTTGCCGGGCTCGATGAAGTTGCCGTTGGCGAGGGCAAGGTGACGCCGGCTTCCAAAGGCCAGGTGATCCAGAGCCTGGAGGGCGGCATCCTGTCCGAGCTGGCGGTGCGCGAAGGCGACGTGGTCGAGGCCGGCCAGAAGCTGGCCACGCTGGACCCTGTGCAGGCGCGCTCCTCGATGGAAGAGACACTTGAACGCATCGCCGCATTGCAGGCACGCGCTGCACGCCTGCAGGCTGAAATGAATGACCGCGGCGAAGTCACCTTCCCTGCCGAGCTGGCCCGGGACACCGCCGTTGTCGACCGCGAGCGCCAGTTGTTCGTGGCGAACCGGCGGGCCTTCAAGGAGAACGTCGCCAATCTTCGCGAGCAGTTGCGCCTGGCCGAGGACGAGCTCAGGATCGCAATGCCGCTGCTGAAGAGTGGCGCCACCAACGAGGTCGAGATCCTGCGGCTGAAGCAGAAGGCCGCCGAGTTCTCCACCAAACTGGCTGCCACGCAGAGCGAATACTATGTTGCCCTCAAGGCGGACTACGCCACCACGATGGCCGACCTGGGGCCGCTGCTGAAGATCCGCGAGGGCCGCGCCGACCAGTTGCGCCGCACCGTGATCACCTCGCCCGCGCGCGGCATCGTCAAGGATATCCGGGTCTCCACGATCGGCGGCGTGATCGGCGCGGGCGGCGTGCTGATGGAGATTGTCCCGCTCGGCGACCAGTTGCTGATCGAGGCGCGCCTGAGCCCGAGGGATATCGCCTTTATCCATCCAGGCCAGGACGCTACGGTAAAGATCACGGCGTTCGAGTCATCGGTGTATGGGTCGCTGCCTGCCAGCGTCCAAAGGATATCTCCGGACACGATCGAAGACCAGGTCGACAGGCGCATCTACTACTATCGCGTCTACGTGCTTACAGAGCATGGCTACCTGGAGACGAGGGACGGCAAGCGCCATCCGATCATGCCCGGCATGGTCGCGACCACGGAAATCAGGACCGGACGCAGGACCGTTCTGCAGTACCTGCTCAAACCACTGAATCGCGCGGCGGAGGCACTGCGCGAGCGATAGCACCAGCTTGCCCCCGGGTTCGCCACCGTCACGGATGCCCTGAACGAGCCTCCGGCTCGGAACGTCGATCCCGACCCCGAGATCAGGCTCGGTTTTATCGCAATAAGCCTCCGGTAGAATGAGCCGGTATTCGAACTCAGGCAAGGTGGGCAGTGGTGATGAACGCGGAGATTGCGAAGGTATTGAAGCGCCTGGGCTCTGTCGCAATAAAGCGAGCGAGGGCGGAACGAAGCCTGGGGGCACTGTTGCCTTATGCAGCCAGGGAATAGAACTGCTGCGCAGCCGACGGATTGCTCCCTTCGTGGCACTGCATTTGGCCTTTGGCGCTCATATGCATGAGCTCAATGCCGCCCAGCAAGATGCGGGCGCAGCGGAAGTCCTTGAAGCCAAGCATTGGTCGAGTCTGGCGCTTGATGGCCCGATGGTCCTGCTCGACGATGTTGTTCAGATATTTGACCTGTCGAATGGCGATGGGAGCTCCCTGCTCGGCGTTGATGTCGCGCAGGGCCGCCAGGTTGGCCGGGCTGCCGTCGATGGTCACTGAGTCGGGCTGGCCGTTATGCGCGATGGCCTTCTCGAAAAACCGCCGCGCCGCAGCCTTGTCACGCTGGGCGCGCAGCAGGAAGTCGATGGTATGGCCCGCCTTGTCGACCGCCCGCTACAGATACTTCCACTGGCCGCGTACCAGGATGTAGGTCTCGTCCATGCGCCAGCTTTTCCCCACCGGGCGCTTGCGAGAGCGAAAGATCTTGTTTTCAACGCCGGCAGCAATTTCAGCGCCCAGCGGTGCACGGTCGAATGGTCAACCGAGATGCCACGCTCGGCCATCATTTGCCCGAGATGACGCAGGCTCAGCGGGTAGGCCACATACCACCGCACGCAGGTCAGCATCACCTCCAGCGGGTAGTGCAGACGCTTCAATACCTTCCCACTTCCAAGTTCATGACCGCTGCCAACACCTGCTGAATTCGACAGCGGCCCATTCTACCGGAGGCTTATTGCGACAGAGCCGTCGGCCGAGACCAGCGATGTTCAGCCACCCGCCGGTAATTCCTGGCTGTCTGTCTATGGTGTCAAGACGAGCCGGTCGCATCGCGACGGAACACCGACTCGAAGTTGGGTGCAATCTAGAGGCCATGCAGGCGCTAGAATCTTAGCGAACCAATCTCCGGGGGAAAGGGATGCAATCGAAGACTCATTGGGAACACATCTACACGGCGAAATCGTCTACTGAAGTCAGTTGGTATCAGCCGCACGCGACGCTGTCGCTGGGTCTGATTAAACGAATCGGCCTCGGGCTGGATACCGCGATCATCGATGTCGGCGGCGGCGCATCAACGCTGACAGATGATTTGGTCGCTCTTGGTTACCACAACCTCTCCGTGCTGGATCTCTCCGGCGAAGCGCTGGCCGTGGCGCGTAGACGGCTCGGAGAGAAAAAGTCCGGGCTCGTGCAATGGATTGAGGCTGATGTCACTTCTGCCCCATTGCCAGAGCGGTCCTTTGATGTTTGGCATGACCGCGCGGTGTTTCACTTCCTCACAGACGAGGCCGACCGCTGCGCGTATGTCGATCAGGTAATGCGTGCGGTAAAGCCGGGCGGCCACGTAATCGTCGCCACCTTCGCTCCTGACGGACCCTCCGAGTGCAGCGGTCTTCCAGTAGTCCAGTACGACGCGGGTTCCCTACACAGTGAATTCGGCCCGGCATTCAAACTGGTCGAACACGACGAAGAAGCACACGTCACGCCGGCGGGGCGCTTACAGCATTTCATCTACTGCCACTGTGTTATTAAACCGCATTGACCTGAGTCCGTCACCGCTGTCGGGAAGCGACGAGTCACCGAGAAACGCAGCGGGCTGCGCAGCGAAGGCGCATCCACGCCCCTTGCATGCGGCATGCTTCACCAGGAGTTCACGGTGCTGCACCTGCGGATCGGCAAAGACTTCGTCCATGCGGTTGATCGGCCCGCACGGGACGACTGCGCGTTCTAGCACGGCAAGCAGGTCCGCGGATTTCCACGTGCCGATGCGCGCATCGAGCAGCTCGCGTAGCTGCGGCCGGTTGTCGACGCGGCCCGTGTTCAGGCGGAAGCGTTCATCCGCTATCAGTTCCGGGCAGCCCAGCACTTTGCACAGCGCGGCGACCTGGCCGTCGCTGCCGACGCCGATGATCAGCTGGCCGTCGGCGCGGCGGAACACCTCCGACGGGGCCGCCACCGGATTGGTGTTGCCCACGCGCTGGGGTACCTTGCCGGTCATGTGGTAGCCCAGGGCCAGGTGTCCGTTGGCCGCGACCGATGCATCGATCATGGCGGCATCGATGTACTGGCCTTCCCCGGTGGCCTGCCGATGGTAGAGCGCACCCATCAGGGCGACAGAGGCATAGAGGCCGGTCTGAATGTCTGTCAGCGGAATCGCGGTGCGCATCGGCGCGGCCCCCGGACTGCCGTCGGGCTGGCCACAGGTGCTCATCAGGCCCGCCATGCCTTGTAGGACGAAATCATAAGCGGGGCGCGTGGCATAGGGGCCGTCGGCGCCGAAGCCGGTCACCGAACAATAAATGATGTCGGCGCGCACGGCGCAGATCGATTCGTAGTCCAGCCCGTACTTCTTCAGACTGCCGGCCTTGTAGTTTTCCACCACCACGTCGCATTGCGCGGCGAGGCGGCGTACCAGCTCGGCGCCTTCCGGCTGCGAGATGTCGACGGTGACAGACTACTTGCACCGGTTGCAGCACAGGAAGAAGGCTGAGTCGTTGGTCTGCTGGCCATTGGCGTTGGTCAGGAATGGCCCCAACTTGCGGGTGTCGTCGCCATCGCCGGGCTTTTCGATCTTGTAGACCGTGGCGCCCATGTCGGCCATGTTCTGCGTGGCCCAAGGCCCGGCAACGACGCGGGTTTCTCGAACTCAAGATCGAAGAACTGGTCGTTGCCCACACGTGCCGAGTTCGACTTCGGCCAATTCAACTTGAGGCTTACTGCGACAAAACCTGTCTTCAGATGTTCTGGTCAGACGGCCTGCTTGAGCGCATCGCAGTCATCCATCTCTGCCTTCAGAGCGACGGTCCGCGCCAGGTCCAGAAGTTCAGCGCTTGGCAACCGCTCGGTGTACCGGCGCAGCGCTTCAAGGCATGTGCGACAAGCATCGATATCGGCCTGCGTGAGGGCATCGCCCTCAGCAAGCGTGGCACAGGGCCGCTGTAGCGGCGCCACGCCAGCGCAGATTCCGGGCGCGCGTATTCCGGCAATCACAAAGATTTCGGTCCACAAGTCGATCATCTCGTCAACCGCGATCGACTGGCCAGCCTCGAAGTAGTGCGTCCGTATCTTGCCCTCATTATTGACGTCGAAGGCTTTCCCGGTTTCCAGCCGGGCAAGAATGAGTTCCATTGGCGCAAACTTGCTCAGTTTCCACGGTTGGAGGCGCATGCCGGCGGCAGGTTCGTATCCGCGCGGCCGATAAGCCTTGCGGGGCTTCTTCGACTTAGCCATCGGCTCTACTTCGGTCGAGTCAGTTCGCACAAGGCCGTTGACTGCATAGCTGGGCCTCCCAGCCTGTGAGTTCGCGCCGCTGCGGCCCATAGCGGTGCGTCGAGGTGTGCAGCGTTTCCAACTTCCCACTGAAAGCACCTACATGAGCGCAATCCTCCGGGGCATCAAAGTCCTCGACCTGATGTGCCCGGCGCGGTCTGGCAGACTCGAACCGGGCGCTTTCCATAGATTTCCTGCGAGCTACTTCCCGGCTCTTTCAGCTTTTTCCTGCCAGGGTCGATGACGATGTGGGCACCACTCACTCATCGGCTATCGCGCCGCTAAAGCGACGGTAGATGAAGCGTGCCGCCCAGTCGAGTGCGAAGCCGAGCACGCCGATGACGAGAATGACGGCCGTGAGTTCCGAATAGGCCAACCGGTCGCGAGTGTCGAGAATCAAATAGCCCAGTCCGGCGTTCACGCCCAGCATTTCTGCCGGTACCAACACGATCCAAAGAATGCCGATGGCAAGACGTACG
This sequence comes from Cupriavidus sp. MEYA8, assembly GCF_059278825.1. Taxonomy (NCBI): domain Bacteria; kingdom Pseudomonadati; phylum Pseudomonadota; class Betaproteobacteria; order Burkholderiales; family Burkholderiaceae; genus Cupriavidus; species Cupriavidus sp. MEYA8. The sequence continues at coordinate 103,005 of NZ_JCAEMD010000003.1, read as the reverse complement.
CCCGTCAGCACATGAGCGGCAATACCCGGCACATACACGTGCCAGAGCATTTCCCAGCGGGTGGCTGCGAGGCTCTCCCCCAACTGCACCCAGCGCCGGTCGATTTGCGTAACGCCTGAGGCGGTGCTCATCACCAGCGGCCACAGCGCCGCAAACGCCAGCAGAAAGTACACGGCAGGGTCACCAACGCCGAGCGACATCACCGCGATCGGCATCCACGACAACGGCGATATCATGCGCAGGAATTGCAGCGAAGGTGTGATCGTCGCATTGAGCCAGCGGATGCGTCCGATCAGAAAGCCGAGCGGCACACCCAGCACCAGCGCCCATGCGAGACCGAAACCGATGCGTCGAAAGCTCGCCAGAATATGCAGGCTCAGTTGCTCGTCTCGAAACAGATCGGGAAGCGCGGTCAGTGCTGCCGCCGGTGAGAACTGTGCGGCCAGCGAGCCCGGCGTGGTCAGCAGCGAGACGCTGAGCCACCAGATTGCGACAATGCCCGCCAGCCCCGCCAAACCGAGCCAAGCGCGGCGGCCGCTTGGCGCGGCGTTCGCGGCGCCCGCGCCATTCGGTGCCTGCACGTCCGACACACCGGACACGCCGGGTTCAGCGCTCGCCTTTGCGGACATTAGGTCAGACAACGATGACCTCCTGACGCGTAAAGCCATCCGGCAACCCGAAGGCCTTCATGCCGCCCGCAGCCGCAATGCTCTTCTTCACGAAGCGGTCGTCGACCAGATCGCGTGCGACAAATGCTGGGTCGAGCTTGGCAAGGAACTGGGTGTTGCCTTCCACCTGCGTCTTCTGCATATGGCGCACGAGAGCTTCGGTGTAGCTGGGGTACGGATACGGTTGGAAGTCGACGCGATTCACGTGCCAGTTGGCATGCACGATCGCCTTGTCAGCCAAATAGCGGCCTTCTTCCGCCGCGGCCGGGGCCAGCACGCGCTGCAGTACCTGGAACGGATGCGGCGTGTAGCGATTCTCCCCTTCCTTCGAGAGCAACATGGCAGCGTCTTTCGGATGTGCACGTGTCCATGCCTGCGCCTTCACGATCGCGTCGACGACCTTCTGCGTCCACTCGGGGCGCGCGCTCAAATCGCGCTCATGCATCGTGACCACGCAGCACGCATGGTTCTTCCATACGTCGCCGGTAAAGCGCAGCACCTTGCCGACCTTGAGGTTCTCAGCTGCGGCGTTAAACGGCTCCGCCACGATATAACCGGCAATCTGCTTGGCAGCAAGCGCCGGCGGCATGTCCGACGGGGCCATCACGATCAGATTGACTTCATTGGCTGCAAGGGCGCCCGACTTCTTGAGCACCGGCGTCAAACCGTTTGTCGCCAGCACGCTTTGCAGAACCACGTTATGAATCGAATACCAGAACGGCACGGCAACCGTCTTGCCGCCAAGGTCGCTCACTTTGTTGATGTCGTTCGTCACAGTGATGGCACTGCCGTTGACGTGGTTCCATGCCACGACCTTCGCCTGCGCCTGACTGCCGTAACGCGCCCAGACCGTCATCGGCGAGAGCAGGTGAACGACGTTGACCTGCCCCGAGAGAAACGACTCGATCAACTGCGCCCAGCTGCGCAGCAGTGTCGGCTTCTCCGCCTTGATACCCGCCTGCTCGAAGTACCCGTTGTTGTGCGCGACGAGCAACGGTGTGGCATCGGTCAAAGGCAGATAGCCGATGCGCAACGGTGCATCGGGCTCGGCAGCCGCGCGTGCTGCGGCCGAGGCCAGCAGCGGTGCAGCACCTGCCACGGTCATCATCGAAGCAAGTTTGAGCCATTCACGGCGGGAAATTTGGCACATGAAGTAGAGATCCCCGTAGGTCTGGTCGGTGTGGTTGGATGTTTACCGCGCGTGAGGTGCAGTGTCTGACACGTCTGCCGCATGCGTCGTGTCGCGGGACATCGCGCGTTGCAGCGCTTGCAGGATTTCGATGCGCAGCGCGCTCAGCGCCTCCACCTGGGTGTCACGCGGCGCGGGAATGTCGACGCGCCATTGCGCGAGCGTACGGCCATGATTGCCGAGCAGCACGATGCGGTCGGAGACGAGCAGCGCTTCGTCGATATCATGCGTGACCAGCACGGTTGCCGCGCCGGTATCGCGCACGACGGTGCCTAACAAGCGCTGCATGTCGGCGCGCGTGACTTCATCGAGTGCACCAAACGGCTCGTCAAGCAGCAACGCACGCGGTTGACGCGCAAGGCAGCGCGCAAGCGCAACGCGCTGCGCCATGCCCCCCGAGAGCTCGCGCGGGTGCAGATGATGCGCATGGGCAAGGCCAACTTCTGTGAGTGCCGCATCGATGCGCTCACGACGGGTATCGCGCGACAACTTGGGCTGGCGCGCAAATGTGAGGCCGAAGGCCACATTGCGTTCGACCGAGAGCCATGGTAGCAGGCAGGGGTCTTGAAATGCGAGCGCGATGTCGGGGCGGGGGCCGCTCAGAGGCGTTCCGTCGACATCGACGCTGCCGGCACTCGGCGGGAGCAGTCCGGCGGCAATGCGCAGCAGCGTCGACTTGCCGGAACCGCTCGGACCCAGTACGGAAACGAGTTCACCGGGAGCAACGCTCAGATCGACACCCCGCAGAATCTCTCGCGGCCCGTAGGCCAGTCCGATGTTGCGCAGCGTGAGGAAAGGCGAGACGTTTGCGGTTGCGGTTGCGGTCGCAAACGCAGTCACAGCGCGCGAGGCATCCTTGTGCGCCGGGGCGATGAACGTATCGGAATGCGCGCGTTGCGTCGCCGTGGGTTGGGTCATGACGCGGTTCCGGTACTGGATCTCGCGGGAGCTGCCGCGAGTTGCGCAGCCTCCGCCCGCTGGGCCGCCAGTTGATCCTTCAACTGCACGAGACTCGGGGTCACGATCGGCACAAAGGCCGCTTCGCGTTGGCGGCGAGCAACGCCTGACAGTCCGCGCAGATAGCCACGTCCGCCGCCCGTTTGCACTTCAAGTGTGGCGGCATCGTGAACAACGCGCGCCAAGGCGATGCGCAACTCGAACAGCTCTGCAGGGGCTGTGACGAACTCGCCCTGGGCGACGCCTGACTTCAGACGCGTGGCCAGCATATCGAGCTGGTCTGCGAGTGCGCCAACCTCGTCGGCCACTGCCCCGCGCGCAACCGGGCCACCGTCGTTCGTCCCGGCAAGACTGCGGCGCGCGAGGCCGAGTGACATACCGCATTGCAGTCCGAGGAACGCCGGTCGCACGCGCACAAGCCAGGTGGGTGCGTTGTCGGTAATGCGATCGTTGTCGTCCAGCGGCGTGCCGGACATTTGCAGCGCAGCCGTGTTGGTCCCGCGCAGGCCGATCAGGTCGAGATCGTCGCTACGCGTCACACCCGGTGCGTCGTGGGCAATGGCGAAGATCGACGGCGGGCCGCCTGTCTCGTGGTCGGCGGCGGCTGCCGCCACAAAGCTCTGCTTCCGCAGGTTGGTGATCCACGGCAAGCCGCCGCTCACATGCCACGCGGGCGCTGCGCCATCGCTGCTACGATCGGTCGCGCGAATTTGCAGCGGTTCGATTGCCGACAGAAATTTCATCGCGTTCGACAGCCCTGTCGCTCCGGCAAGTTTGCCCGTGAGCAGCGCCGGCAGCAAGCGCTCGCGCAGGCCGCGATTCGGGCTTTGCAGCAGGTACTCGATAAATGTACGCTGACCCCACAGCACGAACGCTGCTGCGAACGAGTGGTTCGCCACTTCCGCGATACTGTCGATGGCATCGTCGATCGTGCCACCAGCCCCGCCCAGTTCCGTGGGCACGCCAATGCGCAGCAGGCCGGCTCGCGCCAGTTGCGGCACGACGTCGGCGCTCAGCGTGGCATCGGTGTCCAGCGTTTCCGCATGGGCATCGAGCCACGTGGCAAGCGCAGGTGCCCGGGCCGCGAGGCCGTTGGGAGCTTCTTTGGCGACAGGGGTGGAGGGGCTGGCGTGCGTGCTCATTCCACTTGACCTTTCGGCTCCCAGCGATACGCGGCCAGTTGCGGATTCAGTTCGTTTTGCGAGAGATTGTTGGCGAAGTTGCACAGCGTCGCGAGCGATACGCCGAGCACCACTTCGAGGGCTGCCCTGTCGTCGAAGCCCGCCGCCTTGAATGCTGCGAATTCGGCGTCGGAGACTGCGCCGCGTGTGGCGATTACGGCGCGGGTGAAGACTGCAACGGCATCCAGCTTTGCGTCGGACAACGTCTGTTGATCGCGGATTTCATGGACCAGCGCTTCGGGAAGCTGAGCCTTCTTGAGTGCCACGGCCGTGTGGCCCGCCACGCAGAAGCCGCAGCCATGAATGCCTGCTGCCGTGATCTGCACGACCTCGCGCTCGGCAAGCGTCAGGCTCGCGCGGCCGTTGATCGCCCCCACCGTCAGGTAGGTCTCGAGTGCCGTCGGCGCATTGGCGAGCGAGGCCACCAGGTTCGGCAGGAAGCCATTCGCCGCAAGCGACTTTTCCAGAAACGGACGGCTCGCCTCGGGGGCGGTCTCAAGGGTATTCAATGGCAGTCGGCTCATATCGGGCTCCTCACAGTCGAGCTTCCATTGTGCAGAGGCGCAGCCAGGCACTCAATGCGCGCGCGTCTGGAAATCCTGCGGATTCGTCTCTCATACGACGGGCGACGGTGGCCGTGTTATGTCCGGGGATCCGCAACGCGGCGTTGTTCTTCACGTCCTCCACGTGAGGCGAGCGCGTCAATGTAACGCGTAATGCGTGACAGTTGCGTCGGAGGACGGCGGTGCCGAAAGAGTGGCCGCGCTGTTGTCCGGGCTCGCTTGGCGGCGCCACGCGCCCGGCTGCATGCCCGTCACTCGCTTGAAAGCCTGCGCGAACGCCGACTCGGACTGGTAGCCGACCTGTTCCGCAGTCTCCGACAACGACACGCCAGCGCGCAGCAGCGCCGCCGCCGTTTTCATACGCACAAGCGTCACGAATTGCGCCGGCGGTTGGCCGCCGATTTCGGCAAACTGCTTGCAGAATCGTGCGCGCGACATGTGCACGAATTCCGCCATGGTATCAGTCGTCCAGCGCTCGCCCGGCGACTCGATGATGGCGACCGCGAGTCGGCAGAATACGTCGCGTCGCATCAGGCGCCACATGCCCGGCGCGAAATTCTCGGCATACACGGCTTCGCGCAACGCATAGTAGAAAAGCAGGTCGGTCAGACGAGCCAGTAACGGCGATGGCGTCTCGCCCGGGCGGCGCGCTTCCGCTTGAATCAGCGCGAATACCTGTGTCAGCCCGTTATGCCGGCCACTGTCCCGTCGCGCAATGATCGGGTTCGGCAACATACCCAATACTAACGCGTCAAGATCAGTGCGGAATTCGAAGAACCCGCAGGCGAGGCCTACTGAGGGGGGGGTGGGGTATGCTTTGTTCGCTTGGTGTTCTTCGTACGTTTGGCGATCTCGCGAAGGCAATGCCGTCATCTGGCCCTCCCGCGCGGAAAAGTCCACCGGAGGTTTTGCATGCGAAGACAAACAATGACTGATGTCCGAGAGAAGGAACACCGCATCGCCCTTGTTCAACCTGATCGAACGCGACAGCTGCGCGCCATCCGCACCTAAGTGGAGATAGCACTCGCCATCCAACACCACATGGAAACTCGCCCGCTGATGCCCCGCCGTCGACGCCTGAAACACCCCGCAATATTCCCCCACATGGAATAACGTGCTCTTTAATTCAAGCCCCGCCAACAACCAATCCGCAACCGGATCAGGATGCGCAGGATGTTCCATCGATACCGGCTCTCGCGACATGACTTCCAACTCTTGACTCGTGCTGCCAAAACCCCTAGCAAAACGTTATGCTCCCAGCCCACATGCCAACCGACAACTATTTTTTGGTTGGATGCTTATGATTCGGAAGTCGATGTGGGAGGGCGCGGCGGTGGAAGGGCGACATTGCTTCATTTGCAACACCTCTCCCTACTCGCGCGGCGGCTCTGTCGCAATAAGCGAGCGAGGGCGGAACGAAGCCTTGGGGCGCTGTTGCCTTATGCAGCCAGGGAATAGAACTGCTGCGCAGCCGACGGATTGCTCCCTTCGTATCACTGCATTTGGCCTTTGGCGATCTTATGCATGAGCTCAATGCCGCCCAGCAAGATGCGGGCGCAGCGGAAGTCCTTGAAGCCAAACATTGGTCGAGTCTGGCGCTTAATGGCCCGATGGTCCTGCTCGACGATGTTGTTCAGGTACTTGACCTGGCGAATGGCGTTGGGCGTTTCCCGTTCGGCGTTGAGGTCGTGCAGCGCCGCCAGGTTGGCCGGGCTGCCGTCGATGGTCACCGTGTCAGGCTGGCCGTGCTGCGCGATGGCCTTCTCGAAAAACCGCCGCGCCGCAGCCTTGTCACGCTGGGCGCGCAGCAGGAAGTCGATGGTATGGCCCGCCTTGTCGACCGCCCGGTACAGATGTAGGTCTCGTCCATGCGCCAGCTTTTCCCCACCGGGCGCTTGCGAGAGCGAGTGTTCTTATTCAACGCCGGCAGCAACTTCAGCGCCCAGCGGTGTACGGTCGAATGGTCAACCGAGATGCCACGCTCGACCATCATCTCCTCGAGATGACGCAGGCTCAGCGGATAGGCGACATACCACCGCACGCAGGTCAGCATCACCTCCAGCGGGTAGTGCAGACGCTTCAATACCTTCCCAACTTCCGAGTTCAAGACCGCTGCCAACACTTGCTGAAATCGACACCGGCCCATTCTACCGGAGGCTTATTGCGACACCCATTAGTCGGCCGAAGTCAAGGCGCAAATCTTCCCCATCGCCGGATTGGCATGATGATGATCATTTTCATCGTCATGCCAATCCGGCGAAATTCCTTCCGTTATCCTGTCGCAGGCTGCCTGCAGGGCCAGCGGTATCGCATCCGTTTTCTCGCGCCTGGTTGCGAACCGGATCGCACCAGACACCCATCGGGATCAAGCGATCGGCGATGAATTGTCGATCGCCCTGGCGGCGGTGCCGCCCCAGAGAAACGTTGGTGCCAGACAAGGTCCAATGGGTTTCAGAACCGTGGCTGTTGCCTGCGCAACGCCAGTCAAGCGTGGCTCATTGTCTAGGCGACCCGGTTATCTGCAAACAGGAAGCGGGGCAAAGGGAAGACCCAATCAGAGCCATGGCTTTTCACCAGTCGCAATACCGGGCTCGTTCCCCTTGCACCGCCTTTTAGCCAAAGCAGCGGGTTACGTCAAATGGCTTGTGCTCCCGAAGCATGTGATAGCAGGCGCGCGCCAGCTTGTGCGCCAGCGCCTTGATCGCGACAATCCCGTTACGTGCACGTTTCTTGCGCTCGTAAAAGCGCCTGGCTTCCGGGCACGAGCGCATGGCGAAGTTCGCCGCCTCGACAAATGCCCACGCCAGATACTTGTTGCCGTTCTTTGTATTGCCTTCGCCTTTCTTCCTGCTATTGCTTTCGCGCCGGCTGTCCACACAGCGGCAGTACGAACTGAAATCACCAACCTCGGTGAAACGCGAGATGGTTCCGGTTTCCAGCATGATCGTGGTTGCCAGAACCGGACCAATGCCGGGCACCGACTTCAGCAACACGTAGTCGGGTTGCAGTTTCACCCGCTCCATGAGTCGATTCTCGAGGATTTCGATCTGCTCCTGCAAGGTTTGCATCACCGCCAGATTGGCCTGCATCGCGAGTGCCACATCCGGTGCAAAGCCGAATTCGCTGACCTGTGTCTGGTCCAGACGCTTGACCCGTTCACCCCGCATCTGCCCACCAGTGTGGCGTGAGAACAGGTTCTCGATCGCGAGGATCTGGGCCGTTCGACACTGCACCAGTTGCATGCGCTTGCGCGAGAGATCGCGCACCGGACGTTCTTCTGCTGGATAAAGGTAGCCTTCTGGCAATAGCCCCAGACGCAGCAGTTGTGCGAGATGGGCAGCATCCGCGAAGTCCCCACTATATTTCAACCCCTCGTACTGCTTGATCGCTGCGGGGTTCGCCAGATGCACTTGGTAGCCATCTTTTATCAGGCCATCAACCAGCCAGTACCAATTAAACGTGGCTTCGATTACCACCCCCACCAGCTCGTCACGATGCGGCGCCAGGGCCGTCCGGATCTGGACCGGATCGTTTGGTAACCGCCGCTGGTAGATAACCCGGTCAGCTTCATCGCTGACCACAACCACACTGTTGTTCGAGTGCAGGTCGATTCCACTAAACTTGTTCATGCCGGCCTCCTGTGCGTCACGTCAGTTCGCAACTCGACTCTACGCCAGCCGTTCGACCCGAACGGAGGAGAGGCCGGCTATATGATTATCAGAGCCCGGGAGGCGTCCACATAAGCGGCTCGAAGAGCGAAGCGGTGCGATGGGGAGAAGTGGTGAAGAAGAAGGGGTGAGGCTGGAGTAGATGAGGGCGGCGTGGTTGTCAGGCGAATGCACGCCTGACTGTCGCGCTTCCGTTGCTGACATAAAGGGAAGCGCTTTGCTTCCCTTCTTCACCTTGTGCCTGCAGGCGACCATTCCCGCGGTGTGTGACGTAACCGCCGAGGCTATCCTGACCGAAATCGGCGTCGACATGACGCGCTTTCCCGATGCTGCCCATCTGATATCCTGGCCGGCCTTTGCCCACGTAACGACGAGAGCGCGGCAAGCGGCGCAGCACCCGCGTGCGCAAGAGCGGTGCATGGCTGAAGAGCACACTGGTCACCGCTGCATGGGCCGACATTCGTCCACCCTTGAATCTTCAAACTGGCTCTAAAAATTATAATTCAATAATTAATGACGTCCAGTCGATATCCGATCGTATAGATGCCCTTCAATAATACGCCGGTGTCTGGGCCAAGCTTGAGTTTGCGCCTGATCTTATAGATGTGTGTATCTAGCGTGCGAGAGCCGAGGCTCTCTATGCATTGTCCCCATACGCGGACCAATACCGTCTCTCTAGTTACAATGGAGCCGACATTCCTAAACAGCAATTCTACAATCTCATATTCTTTTGGTGAAAGCGTCACCTGCTCATTTTTTAGTAGTACTGTCTTCTCCGAGCAGTTGATCAGGTAGTCGCCCAACCTTATATTGCTTTCATATTCTGTTATAGCCTGATAACGCCGCACGACATTGCTGATCCTAGCGATTAGCTCTGATTCTTGCGGAGGCTTTGCAATATAGTGATCAGCCCCAGCCTCGAAGGCCTTTACAACATCGTGCTCCAAAGTGGAGTTTGTCAGCATTACTATCGGGAGACGATTACAGTTACGTCTGATCCAGTGAACTATCTCCAACCCATCAATATCCGGCAGGCGTCTGTCCAATAGGATCACGGAGGGTAGGCGTCGACGTAGCGCATATAGGGCCTTCGCCCCATCGTGAAAGACAACGACTGAGAACCGAGATCTTTGAAGAACAAATTTTAGGTAATTTGCTTGTTCTTCATCATCCTCAACGACATATATCAAAATGGATCTTTCTTCGGACATAATTGCGCGAACTTATTATTTATTTTATAAAACGTTTCGCTGACCCGAAGCGCACGCAGGCTTTGCTCTCCCACTCCGGTTCCGATCCGCCAGCACTTCGCCCTCAAGCGGCAGCTGCTGCGCGCTTCGCTTTACCGCGACACCTCGGCGCTCGCTTCTCGGCATGGCGCGAATTCACCGAACTCACCCAAGATCCGACTGCCGCATGAGGCGGAACTTCACCCCCCGTCCTATTGCGGCCAAAACTCGGCCAACGTTACAGTGCCCCTGATTGGGCTATACCCGCGGCGCAAACGCCGCAAAGATCGCGGTGGCCCGCACCAGGCAACGATCGCCCGCAAAAAGTCGGCACGTCCCGTAACGCAGGCGCGAGCCAAGCTTGTCGAACTCCACCCGTGCTTCGACCCAGTCGCCAAGGCGCGCCGAGTCCAGATAGTCCAGGCTCAGGTTCACTGTGACGGCGGTCGCTGACCGCCCCATTTCCAACAACATCATTGCGCCGATCGCTGTATCCGCGAGGGTCGCCAACATTCCGCCATGGGGCATACCAAGGGGGTTCAGGTGGCTTTCGTCGATACGCACCCCAAGCGTTCGACGCTCCTCGTGAACATAGAGCTCGCCAAAGTTTGCCATGTACCCGCCTCGCTTGCGAAAGGCGACAAAGCCTTCCGGCACGCCGGCATGTGTTTGCGGCGTATCAGCGCAAGAAGCTTCAGTCATAGAGATCTCAATTGCAGTCATGGTTTCATCCACAGAAGCGCGAACTGCGCCAGGCTACTCGCGGCAACTTGCAACCGGCGATTGACTTGCCCAGCGCTGCACTGCGCGCCGCTTCGATCAGCCTAGTCAAGACTCAGACTCGAATGACGGACGATCTGGCCCCAAAGTCGCTGCTCGCTATCGACGAAGGCGGCGAACTTTGCCTGCGGCTGTCCTCCCGGGAGGCTTCCCATCTCCCTGATCTTGGCCACGACTTCGGGATCGTGCATGGCCTTGATCAGGCTGTCCTGCAGCTTGGCGACAATGGCCGGCGAGGTCTTGGCCGAGACGAAGAATCCGGCCCAGCCCGTCACCACGAAGTCATTGACGCCTGCTTGCGCCATGGTTGGCACCTCCGGCAGGCTGGCAACGCGTTCGGCGCTGGTAACTGCCAGGGCACGCAGTTTCCCCGCGCGTATCTGTGGCAGCGCTTGCGTGAGGTTGTCGAACATGAAAGTGGTTTCACCGGACACCAGTGAGGTGGTGGCCGGAACCGAGCCGCGGTAAGGCACATGAATGGCCTTGGTGCCAGTGCGCATCCCAAACATTTCACCGCTCAGGTGCGTGGTTTGCCCGATGCCGGCGGAGGGGAAGCTAAGCTGCCCCGGCCGACTCTTCAGTTCCGCGATCAGGTCCGCGACCGTCCTGATCGAGGACTGCGCGTTGACCACCAGTACATTTGGGAACACGATCAGATCAGTGAGCGGAATAAAATCCGCGGGGCGATAGGGCAGTTGCTTATAGGCGCTGTAGTTGATGGCGTGGGAACCGGTATTGCCCGCCACCAGGGTGTAGCCGTCTGCCGGTGCCCGGAGCAGTGCCTGCACGCCGATAATGCCACCGCTTCCGGGGCGGTTGTCGATGATGACAGGCTGGCCCAGCAGGCCAGTGAGCTTCTGTGCCACGAGGCGGGCCGGAATGTCGATGGTGCCCCCCGGCGCCCCCGGAACGATGATGGTGATCGCCCGCTCCGGCCAGGCTGCCGCCGCCGGCGCCGTGACGGCGGCCGAGAATGTGGCCACCAGCGACAACCCAAGCGCCGCCTTGATCAATAGCTTGAAACGCATAGTTCTTCTCCTCCACGTAGTGGTGTGGTCGCCAGTGGGCCGGCCGGATCATTCCGGCTCTTGCAGCCCCACTGCGCGAACCTGTGTGCGCCCGGCGCGGTCTTTAGCGCGCGGCCATCCGGATGGCACCGTCAAGGCGAATGGTTTCGCCATTGATCATCGGATTTTCAAGGATGTGCAGCGCCGTCGAAGCAAACTCGTCCGGTTTGCCCAGGCGTGCCGGATGCGGAACGGAAGCGCTGAGCGCGGCGCGCACAGTCTCCGGCAAGCGATCCAGGATTGGGGTATCGAACACGCCCGGCGCGATGGTGCTGACGCGGATCAGGCGCTGGGCCAGGTCGCGCGCGGCCACCAGCGTCATGCCGACCACGCCGGCCTTGGCCGAAGCGTAGGGGATCTGGCCGATCTGACCCTCGTAGGCAGCCACCGAGGCGGTGAGCACGCAGGCACCGCGCTCACCGTCGACGGGTTCGTTCTTTGCCATGCGCGCCGCCGCCAGCCGCAGCGAGTTGAAGGTGCCGATCAGGTTGATCCGTACGATCGATTCGTATTTCTCGATCGATCCAGGTGTTCCGTCCTTCTCGACCAGCCGCACGGTACCGCCCAGTCCCGCGCAGTGGACCAGCGCGCGCAGCGGGCCAAGCGATTCGGCCGTGTCGTAGACGCGGCCCATCTGCTCCGTATCGCAGACGTCCGCCTGTACGAAGCGCGCCTTGTCGCCAAGTACCTGCATGGCGGCGGCGCCCCGCTCTGCCGACAGGTCGGCGATGACCACGGCGACGCCTCGTTCGAGCAAACGGCGGGCGGTGGCCAGTCCCAGGCCAGAGGCGCCCCCGGTAACCACGGCAGACATGTTTTCAAGCTTCATCTTGGTTCTCCTATCCTTCTTGGTGTAATCCATCCTGGATCGACTGTCGCGATCCGGGTCAACGCCGCGCAACGACTGCAGCGTTGGTCATGCGCCCAGGCGTGCGCAGCGGACTCCAGCCGCGGCGGCCAGCAGTAAGCGTTTGCGCGTCGATTCAGTACGATTTCGGCAGGCCCAGCACGCGCTCGGCAATAAAGCACATGATCAGCTGCGGGCTGACCGGCGCGATACGCGGGATATACGACTCGCGTAGCAATCGCTCGACCCGGTACTCGCGCGAGTAGCCCATGCCACCCAGCGTCAGGATGGCGGTCTGGCAAGCGTTGTGTCCCGCTTCCGCGGCCAGGTATTTGGCCGTGTTGGCCTCGGCGCCGCAAGGCTCGCCGGCGTCGTAGAGTGCGGCAGCCTTGAGCATCATGAGGTTGGCCGCCTCGAGCTGCATCCATGCCTGCGCCAGCGGATGCTGCACGCCCTGGTTCATACCGATCGGACGGCCGAACACGACGCGCTCCTTGGCATATTGCGTGGCGATGGCCAGCGCCGCGCGGCCCAGGCCGACAGCCTCGGATGCGATCAGGATGCGCTCCGGGTTAAGCCCGTGCAGGATGTACTCAAAGCCGCGCCCTTCCTCCCCAATGCGGTCTTCCTCGGGAATGAACAGGTCGTCGATGAACAGCATGTTGGTGTCGACGGCGGCGCGGCCCATCTTGTCGATCTCGCGGATCTCGATCTTGCTGCGGTCTACCTTGGTGTAGAACAACGACAGGCCATCGGTGGGCTTCTTCACCGATTCCAGTGTCTGCGTGCGCGCCAGCAGCAGCATGCGGTCCGCCACCTGCGCGGTGGAGATCCAGATCTTGCGGCCGCTCACCGAATAGCCGCCCGGCACCTTTTTGGCGAAGGTCTTTAGCTTGCTTGTGTCGAGCCCCGCATCGGGTTCGGTCACGCCAAAGCAAGCTTTCTCCTGGCCGGCGATCAGGGGCGGCAGGTAACGGCGCTTCTGTTCGTCGGTGGCGAACACCACCACCGGATTCAGGCCGAACACGTTCATGTGCACCGCCGAAGCGCCGGTCATGCCCGCGCCGGACTGCGAAATGGTCTGCGTCACCAGCGCGGCCTCCAGAATGCCAAGGCCGGCGCCGCCAAACGCTTCCGGCATGGCCACGCCCAGCCACCCGCCCTCGCACAGCGCCTTGTAGAACTCATGCGGATAGGTGCCGGACTTGTCGAGCCGGTCCCAGTACTCCATGTCGAACTGTGAGCAGACCGCCTGGACTGCCTCCACGATAGACTTCTGCTCTTCGGAAAATTGAAAGTTCATTTCTGATCCTTGCTCAGATTGAGGTTTGAGATCGTGAACGACGCCGTGCCCGCCCCTGGGATTCGATCAGGATGGCTGCACCGCTGGTTCGGGATGCCGATCAAAGGTGTTCCGACCCGGAATCCGAGTCGTTTGCCACGGGCGCTCGTGCCGAAATGGAAAATGAGTCAGTTTCAGGAGCGCCAGAGCCGAGCTTTTGCCGGGTCATCGAGTGCACTCTCTATCTCCACGGTATGCTGCCCGCGCGTTGGAATCGGACCGGGTGCCGCAGCTTTTCCATCGAAGCGCGGTGCCGGCCTTGCCTGAAGCTCGCCATCCTCCTCAAAGTAAATGCCGCGTGCTACGTTGTGCGGATGTCTGGCTGCCTCATCCGGACTGAGCACGGGGGCAAAGCAGACATCGGTACCTTCCAGCAACGCACACCATTCGGCGCGGGTCTTGCTGGCAAAGATCCCGGTCAGGTGGCTGTGTAATTCGGGCCACTGCTGGCGGTCCCACTGCGAGCTGTAGCGCGGATCGGCGGCGAGGCCGAGATGCTCCAGGAGCAATGCGTAGAACTGGGGCTCAATAGCGCCAACGGTGATGTAGCCACCGTCGGCGCAACGATAGGTTGAATAAAAGTGCGAGCTGTCATGTATGCTGGCACCCCGCTCACCGCTGATGAAGCCCTTGCGACGTGCGCCCAGGAGCAACTGGAGCATATGGGCTGAGCCGTCAACGATCGCCGCGTCTACTACGGTGCCCTTCCCGGTTCTGCGCGCATTCAGGACGCCGGACAGAATCCCCACCGCAAGATAGAGCGCGCCACCGCCGACGTCACCGATAACGGTGAAGGGGGACGAAGGTGGTTCCGCTGCGGTGCCGGCGTAGTGCAGCGCACCGGATAGCGAGATGTAGTTGTTGTCATGCCCCGCAACCTGGGCCAGGGGCCCGGTCTGGCCCCAGCCGGTCATGCGGCCGAAGACCAGCCGTGGATTGCGCGCCATGCACACATCCGGGCCAAGGCCCAGGCGCTCCATGACGCCGGGCCGCATGCCCTCGATCAGCACATCGGCATCCTCGATCAGCCGCAAGACAATGTCGCGGCCCTCCGGGGTCTTCAGGTCTGCGACGATCGAGCGCTTGCCACGGTTCAACAGCTGGCTATCGGCTTCCGATTGGCCTTGCGTTGTATTTGTTGGGCGCTCGACCGCAATAACGTCTGCGCCGAGATCGGCCAGGTGCATGGCACAGAATGGCCCTGGCCCGATCCCGCAGATCTCCACAATTTTTAATCCCGACAGCATTCCTTACCCCCTCCAACAAGCTTCGGCGTGACGCGCCCTCAGCCGTCTGCAATGACAGCCGCCGCCGATCCCACCTAACCGACGGCCGGTGTTGCCAGATCACAGGCTGCGGCCGATGATTTCCTTCATGATCTCCGACGTGCCGCCATAGATCCGCTGCACGCGGCTGTCCACGAAGGCACGCGCGATTCCATACTCGCGCATGAAGCCGTAGCCACCGTGCAACTGCAGCAGTTCATCGACCGCCTGCCCCTGCGCCTCGGAGGCATACAGCTTGGCCATGGCCGCCATGTCGGTCGAGAGCTTCTTCTCGAAATGCAGTGCGATGCAGTGATCGACAAAAATGCGGCAGGCCACGGTCTTCGCCTTGATTTCCGCCAGCTTGAAGCGTGTGTTCTGCAGGTCGAACACTGGCTGCCCAAAGGCCTTGCGGCTCTTGGTATAGGCGATGGTGTCTTCCAGCATGGTCTCCATCACGATCGGGCTGCGCACCGCGATCATCAGCCGCTCCTGCGCGAGCTGGTGCATCAGGTAGCTGAAGCCCTTGCCTTCCCCGCCCAGCAGGTTCGCGACCGGCACGCGCACCTCGTCAAAGAAAAGCTCGGACGTGTCCTGCGCCTTCAGGCCGATCTTCTCCAGCAGCGGGCCCTTGGTAAAGCCAGGCGTGCCGGCTTCCACCACGATGAGGCTTATGCCGCGCGTGCCGGCGGCGGGATCGGTCTTGCACGCCACAATCACCAGGTCAGAATTGGAGCCATTGGTGATGAATGTTTTCTGGCCGTTGATGACATAGCTGTCACCGTCGCGCCGCGCGGTGGTACGCAGCGATTTCAGGTCGCTGCCAATGCCCGGCTCAGTCATGGCGATGGCACCGATCTTTTCGCCGCGCGCCATCGGCGGCAGCCAGCGTTCCTTCTGCGCCTCGGTGCCGTAGGCCAGGATGTAGGGCGCGACGATGTCCGAGTGCAGCGGAAAGCCAGGGCCAGTGGCCAGCACGCGCATCAGTTCCTCGATGACGACGATGGAATGCCCGAAGTCGCCGCCGCCACCACCGTACTGCTCGGGGATGGCGCACAGCAGCAGGCCTTCGCGGCCGGCCTTGAGCCAGGCCTCGCGGGGCACGCAGCCGGCCTTTTCCCATTCATGGTGGTTGGGCGCGATCTCGCGCTGGACGAATTTGCGAACCTGATCGCGGAACTGTTCGTGATCTTCGCGGAGGGCTGTGCGCATATTGGATGTCTCCTTGGAATGATGAAGGTCTGGATCGGTGCGACGAAACGCTTCAGTTGCCCGCCGCCGAGTCTGCCGCCGCGGCTGCGTACTGATTGATGAGCAGCCGCTTGTAAAGCTTGCCGTTTTCCAACCGCGGCAGCGTCGTGACGAAATCCACGCTGCGCGGACATTTGACGTGCGAGATGTGCTGACGGCAGAACTCCATTAGCGCCGCGGCCAGCTCCGGCGTGGGCTGCTGTGATGGCTGCAGTTCGACCACCGCCTTGACTGCTTCGCCGAACTCCGGATGTGGCACGCCGATGACGGCGACATCCGCCACGCCGGGGTAGGTGGCGAGCAGGTTCTCGATTTCCTGCGGGTAGATGTTGACCCCGCCTGACAGGATCAGGTCAGTCCGGCGCCCGGAGAGATACAGATAGCCGCCCTCATCCACGTGGCCGATATCGCCGAAGGTCGCGCAGCCCTGCGTATCGTAGGCTTCGGCGGTTTTCTGCGGATCGTTGTGGTAGGCAAAGCGCGGCGCGCCCGAGAACCAGATGCGGCCCTGCTGCCCCGCTGGCACCTGCTGGCCCGCCTCGTCCTTGATGTGGATCTTGCCCAGCAGTGCGGGTCCAACCGTTCCCGGCCTGCGCAGCCACTGCTCGCTGTCGACGCCAGTCAGACCGATGCCCTCGGAGCCGCCGTAGTACTCGTACCAGACCTTGCCCCACCAGTCGATCATGCGCTGCTTGACGTCTGGCGGGCACGGCGCGGCGGCATGGATCGCCACGCGCATGCTCGACAGGTCGGCCTGCGCACGCACTGCGTCGGGCAGTGCCAGCAGGCGGATCATCATGGTCGGCACCCACTGGCTGTGCGTGACGCGGTACTGCGCGATCAGCCGCAAGGCCTGTTCGGGGTCAAAGCGGCTCGACACGATGTTCTCGCCACCCCAGTCGATATTGCGCATCACGCTGCGCATCGGCGCCGCGTGATAGAGCGGCGCCATGGTCAGGTAGACGGTGTCGTGGCCGAAACCGAAGAATTCGCGCCAGACCACGGCATCATAGGCGTCGCGGAAGCGGTCGGCGAACGGCGCCAGCGGGCGCCGGATGCCCTTGGGCTTGCCGGTGGTGCCGGAGGAGTAGAGGAAGTCGCGTCCCACCGCGCGCTCAGGCAGCGGCGCGCCACTGTCGTAGCCGGCAAGCGCCTGGGCAAAGGACAGGAAGCCTGGCGCTTCGCCGTCGAGCAGGTATTTTTCGCCGGTCCAGCCGTCGCCGGCCTCCGTTGCCAGTTCGGCAGCCAGTTCTGCTGTCTTGCGCGTGGCGACCAGCAGCCTGGCGCCGCAGTCGCGCAGGATGTAGTCCACTTCCGCCGGATTCAGGTGCACGCTCACCGGCGTGTAGTAGAGCCCGGCACGCCGCGCGCCCCAGGCCAGCGCGAACATGGCCGGGTGGTTCTCCATCAGCAGGGCAATGCCCTCGCCCTCCTGCAGGCCGGCACCGATCAGCCATTGCGCGACCTGGTTGGCGCGCGCGTCGAGTTCCCCGTAGGTCAGGGCCAACGCCGCCTGCCCGTCGATGAGTCGCACGGCGGCTCTGTTCGGCTGGACCTGTGCCCAGTGGGCGAGCCGGTCCACGGTCTGTAGTGTCTCCATGTCTCCTCTCTCTTCTGTGTCCGGCACGCCTTGAAGGGCGCGATCGCCGTTAGTTCAATCAGGAATCCAGTCAGCTGTAGGTGGTGGCAGGAATACCCATCGCAGCTTCGATGCTGCGCGCCATCGTGGCCAGGCGCGGACCCACGTCATCCACCAGCTGGCCCGGCTGCAACTCGAAGCTCGGCACGGTGCAGGCGAACACATAGATCTCGTCTGGCGTGTTGGACCGCACCGGCACGGCAACGGTATCGAGCTGGCGCTGCAGGTCGCCCTGGCTGATGCAGAAGCCGCGTTCAGCCAGATCCCGGCGCGCGTCCGACATGCGATCGGCCAACCAAGCACCGTGCTCGGGATCGCTGGCGAGCATTGCGTCGATATAGCGCTGGCCCTGTTCCGGCGGCAGTGCCAAAAGGTAGGCCCGTCCCTTCGCCGTGCGCGACAGCGAGATATGACTGCCCATCGCCGGACGCACCGTCTCGCACTCCTTGGCCTGGGCCAGCTCGATGAAAACCAGGTCGAGCCCGGCGCCCAGCCCCAGCGAAACCTGTCCTCGCACGCGGTCGGCCAGTGCTTGCATGGGCCCGAAGGCCAACTGCCGGATGTGCACCCGCGCTAGCAGCGGCGATGCCAGGCGCGCCATTCCCGGCGCCGGCTGGAAGCGCCCGGTCAGCTCGTCATAGCGCAGCAGGCCAGCCTCGCACAGCGTGGCGGCCAGGCGGAACAAGGTCGGCCGCGGCAGCCCGGTGACAGCCATGAGGTCACGAGCATTCAGCTCCGGCGTCTCGGGACTGAAGGCCTGGAGGATGCCGATGCCGCGCGCCAGCGCACTATTTGCGGCGGTTCCACCACTTTCAACCTGCGAACCTTGCTGAATCTCTTGAATTTGAGTCTCTGGTTTCATTTTGACTCTCCTTTTTCTGAATTATGAACAAAAAGTTTGACTGCTGCAAATCTTTTCGAGACACTTATCTCACTTTTTGAGGAGACACGATGACCGACGCATTCATCTATGATGCCGTGCGCACCCCGCGCGGCAAGGGCAAGCCCGGCGCAGGCGCGCTGTATGAAATCAAGCCGATTGATCTTGTCGTCACATTACTGGAGGCGCTGCGCCAGCGCCACGACCTTGACCCGGCGCGCGTGGACGATCTCATCATGGGCATCAGCTCGGCCGTCGGTGACCAGGGTTCCTGCCTACCGCGCATCGCCGCGCTGTGCGCACCGGGCGGCTGGACCCAGGTGCCCGGCATGGCGCTGCAGCGCTTCTGCGGCGCGGGCCTGGAAGCGCTCAATATCGCCGCGGAGAAGGTCCGCTCGGGCTGGCACGACCTGATCGCCGCCGGCGGCGTGGAGTCGATGTCGCGCCTGGGCCTCGGCGCCTCCGGCGGTGCCTGGATCTATGACCCGGCCACGAGCCTGAAGATCGCTTATGTGCCGCAGGGATTCAGTGCCGACATGGTCGCCGCGCTGCATGGCTTTTGCCGCGAACAGCTCGACGAGTACGCCCTGCGCTCGCAGGCGCTCGCCGCCGCGGCCCGGCGCGAGGGGCATTTTGCGCGCTCGCTGGTGCCGGTGCGCGATGCCAGCGGGCTGGTGGTGCTGGACCATGACGAATACATTCGCGAAGAAACCACCGCAGCCTCGCTGGCGTCGCTCAAGCCGGCCTTTGGCGGCGCGGCCGGCGCGGCCAACGCCGTGGTAGCCCGCCAGCGCTATCCGGAACTCGACCATATCGATGCCGTGCACACCGCCGGCAACTCCTCGGGGATCGTCGATGGTGCCGGCCTGGTGCTGATCGGCAGCGAGCGCATCGGCCAGGAGCTTGGCCTGCGTCCGCGCGGGCGCATCCTTGGCACGGGCCTGGCGTCGGTGGAGGCCACGCTGATGCTGACCGGCCCGGTGCCGGCCACGCAGAAGGCGCTGGCCAAGGCCGGCCTGCGTGCCGACCAGATCGATCTGTTCGAGGTCAACGAAGCCTTTGCCGCGGTGCCGCTGCATTTTGCCAAGACACTCGGGGTGCCGCTGCAGAAGATCAACGTCAATGGCGGTTCCATCGCCATGGGCCATCCGATCGGCGCTACCGGCGCGATCATCGTCGGCACCCTGCTCGATGAACTGGAACGCCGGCAGCAACGCTACGGCGTGGCCACGCTGTGCGTGGCCGGTGGCATGGGCGTGGCCACGGTCATCGAACGCCTCTGAGCCCCCCAGAGATCCAGAACCACGCTCGCAGCCCATTCAGCCTGCCCAGCCGGAGACCCCAAGATGCAAGCCCCGATCCAGTACCACAAGTCCACCGACGGCATCGTCACCCTCACCTTCGACGCGCCGGAACAAAGCGTCAACACCATGTCCGACGCCATGCGGCAGTGCTTTGCCGACATGGTGACCCGCCTGGAAGCGGAGAAGGACGATATCGCCGGCGTCATCCTGACGTCCGCCAAGGAAACCTTCTTCGCCGGCGGCGACCTGAACCGCCTCTACAAGATGCAGCCCGCCGATGCGCAGCGGCTGTTCGAAGCCACTGAGCTCGGCAAGAATACCTTGCGCCGGCTCGAAACACTGGGCAAGCCGGTGGTGGCCGCGCTCAATGGCACCGCGCTGGGCGGTGGCTTCGAGATCGCACTGGCCTGCCACCATCGCATCGCGCTGGACAAGCCCAAGGTCCAGTTCGGCCTGCCCGAAGCCACGCTGGGCCTGATGCCCGGCGCCGGCGGCGTGGTACGCATGACCCGCCTGCTCGGGCTGGCGGCGAGCCAGCCTTACCTGCAGGACAGCAAGCTCATGTCCCCTGCCGAGGCCGTCAAGAGCGGGCTGGTCCACGCGCTGGCCGACTCGAAGCAGGCGCTGCTTGACGCCGCGTGCGCCTGGATCATCGGCCACCCCGCGAGCACCCAGCCCTGGGACGTCAAGGGCTACGTGCCGCCGGGCGGCTGGAACGATGCGGACGGCCCCAAGCGCTGGATCTCCACCGCCGCTGCCGCGGTACGAGCCAAGACCAAGGGCTGTTACCCGGCGCCGGAAGCGATCCTGTGCGCCTCGGTCGAAGGCATGCAGGTGGACTTCGACACCGCGAGCCGCATCGAATCGCGCTACTTCGTGCAGCTCGTCACCGGCAAGGTATCCAAGAACATCCTGCGCACCTTCTGGTTCCGTGCCAACGAGATCAAGTCGGGCGCGCAGCGTCCGCAAGGCATCCCCAAGGGCAAGGTTGGCGCGCTGGCCGTGCTGGGCGCGGGCATGATGGGTAAGGGCATCGCCTACGTGGCCGCTACGCGCGGCATCGACGTGTGGGTCAAGGACGCGACCCTGGCACAGGCCGCCGGCGCGCGCGATGCCGCCGACAAGCTGCTCGCCAAGCGCGAAGAGAAGGGCGAGATCGATGCCGCCCGTCGCCGTGAGATCGTGGAGCGCATCCGCCCGGTGGAGCGCTATGAAGACCTGTCACACGTCGACCTGATCATCGAAGCCGTGCCCGAGAGCCCTGCGCTGAAGGCCGAGATCACGCGGTCCGCGGAGCCGTTGTTGGCGGACCACGCGTTCTGGGCATCGAACACGTCCACGCTGCCGATCACGGGCCTGGCCGAGGCGTCCGGGCGCCCGGACCGTTTCATCGGCCTGCATTTCTTTTCGCCAGTGCACCGCATGCAGCTGGTGGAGGTGATCAAGGGCGAGCGCACGTCAAAGGAGACGCTGGCCCACGCGCTGGACTTCGTCATGCAGCTCGGCAAGACCCCGATCGTCGTCAACGACAGCCGGGGCTTCTTCACCAGCCGTGTGTTCAGCACCTTCACGCGCGAGGGCGTGGCGATGCTAGGTGAAGGCCAAGACCCGGCCGCAATCGAGGCGGCGGCCGCGTTTGCCGGTTTTCCCGTGGGACCGCTCGCGGTGCTGGACGAAGTCAGCCTGAGTCTCTCCTACAACAACAGGCTTGAGACGCTCGCAGCGCATGCAGCCGAAGGCCGCCCCCTTCCTGTGCACCCGGCAGATGCCGTGATGGCGCGCATGCTCGACGAATTCGGCCGCAAGGGGCGCGCGGCCGGCGGCGGCTTCTACGACTACCCGGCTGAGGGCGGCAAGGTGTTCTGGAGCGGACTGGAGCACCATTTCCTGCGTCCCGACGAGCAGTTCCCGCAGCAGGACAAGCAGGACCGGCTTCTCTTCTCCATGGCGCTGGAATCGGTGCGGATCCTGGAGGAAGGCGTGCTCGACAGTGCGGGCGACGGCGACATCGGCTCGGTGCTTGGCATTGGCTTTCCGCGCTGGACTGGAGGCGTGTTCCAGTTCCTCAACCAGTACGGCCTGGACAAGGCCGTGGCACGCGCCACGTACCTGGCTGAGCACTATGGCGAGCGCTTCGCACCCCCTCAACTGCTGAAGGACAAGGCAGCACGCGGTGAACAGTTCTGACCGTACGGAACATTGAAAGGAGACAACCATGCAACCCACTAAGACGCTCGCCACTGCCCTTGTTGCAGCCACTTTCGCCGGCGCCGCCGGCTCAGCCCTTGCCGCGGACTACCCGAGTCGACCGATCCGGCTGGTAGTGCCCTACGCCGCCGGCGGCACCATCGACCTGATGGCGCGCATGCTCGGACCGAAGCTGCACGCCGCATTGGGCCAGCCGGTGGTGGTGGAAAACCGCCCCGGCGGCGGCACCACCATCGGCGCCGCTTCCGTGGCGCGGGCCGACGCCGATGGCTATACCCTGTTCCTTGGCTCCAATGCGGCCTTCACCATCAGCCCGCAAGTGATGTCGAACGTGCAGTACGACCCGCTGCGCAGTTTCGCGTCCATCGGCACGCTGGCGTCGTTTCCGAACCTGATCCTCGTCGCCCCGCAGTCGCCGTACAAGACGGTGGCCGATGTGGTGCAGGCCGCGCGCAAGTCGCCGGGCAAGATCAGCTACGCATCGTTCGGGGTGGGCAGTACCGCGCAGCTGTCGGGCGAGGCGATCAAGGTGGTCTCCGGCGCTGACATCATCGAAGTGCCCTACAAGAGCGGCGCGCAGTGCGTGCAGGCGCTGCTGTCCGGCGAAGTCACGTTTGCCTTCGACACCGCCATCGGCTCGGTACAACGCGTGAAGTCGGGCCAGCTGCGCGCGCTGGCGGTTACGTCGTCGAGCCGCCTGCCCGACCTGCCACAGGTGCCCGGCATCACTGAAGCGGGCTATCCGTCGGCCGACGTGATCGCCTGGGTAGGCCTGTTCGCGCCGGCAGCCACGCCGCCCGCGGCGCGCACTGTGCTGAGCAACGCGGTGCGCAAGCTGATGGACGATCCCGAGGTGAAGCGCCAGTTCGCCAACCTGGGGGTGCAGGCCAGCTACCTGGATGGCGATGCCACCATGCAGAAGATGCGCAGCGAATACGTGCGCTTCGGCAAGCTGGTGGAGCAGGCCAAGATCCGCGCGAATTGAGTGGACCAGCCAATGCACTGACCCTAGTCTTGCCTAAAGCGATCGATGGCTGAGTTCCGTCTGTCACGGAGCTCAGCCCTGACGCTCCAGCCTGACCTCGAAATCACGATGAGCTATACGACCCTCTCCCTCGCCCGCGAAGGCCATCTCGCACGCGTCACCTTGAATCGCCCCGACGTCCGCAACGCCTTCAACGACACCCTAATCGCCGAGCTGACCAGCGCATTCAACGCCCTGTCAGAAGCCGAGGACATTCGCGTCGTTGTCCTGGCAGCCAATGGCACCGCGTTCTGCGCAGGGGCCGACCTGAACTGGATGAAGCGGATGGCAGACTACTCGCGCGAAGAGAACTTCGACGATGCCAGGCAGCTTGCGCGAATGCTTCATGCCATCTGGGCTTGCCAGAAGCCGGTCATCGCTGCGGTCCAGGGTGACACGTACGCGGGCGGCATGGGGCTGGTCGCCGCCTGCGACATCGCGGTTGCGGCGAATCACGCAAACTTCTGCCTGTCCGAAGCGCGCATCGGCCTGATACCCGCCACCATCGGGCCGTACGTGATCCGTGCCATGGGCGAGCAGGCGGCGCGCCGCTACTTCGTCACCGCCGAGCGATTCGATGCGCTGCATGCGCTTCAGCTCGGTTTCGTGCACGAAGTTGTAGCAACTGAGGCGCTGGAAATGAAGGTTGCCGAGATCGCAAGAACGCTTGCCGCAAACAGCCCCGCGGCCGTGCGCGAAAGCAAGCGCCTGGTCCAGAACATCTCCGGCCGCCCGGTTAGCCTCGATCTCATCAACGAAACCGCGGACATGATCGCCACGGTCCGCTCCAGCCCGGAGGGACGCGAAGGTGTGCGCGCCTTCCTCGAGAAGCGCAAACCCTCCTGGCTTGCGGTCGCCTGAATCATTGCCCGGATCGGCAAGCGCAACCGCGGTCCGGGTGCTTCAACTACGGAGCGTATCCATGCAACGCCCCCCTTCCCCACGCCTCCCAGCCGGCCTTCCCATGCGCGTCAAAGTGGTCGAGGTCGGCCCGCGGGACGGCCTGCAGAATGAACGGCCGTACATACCGGCCAGCATCAAGGTTGATCTCATCAACCGCCTTGCACGCAGCGGGCTGACCGCGATTGAAAGCGCGTCCTTCGTCTCGCCAAAATGGGTCCCCCAAATGGCAGACGGGCACGAAGTCATGCAGGGCATCGACCGTGTCCGAGGCACGACGTACTCCGCCCTCACGCCAAATATGAAGGGTTTCGAAAGTGCGATGCTGGCCGGGGCCGATGAAGTCGTCATTTTCGGCGCTGCCAGTGAGGCCTTCTCGCACCGGAACATCAACTGCTCGATCGCGGAGTCCATCCAGCGCTTTGAGCCAGTGGCCAACGCGGCCAAGGCAGCGGGCATGCGCCTGCGGGCCAGCGTCTCCTGCGCATTGGGTTGTCCATACCAGGGAGAGGTTCGCCCTGATTCCGTGCGGAATGTCGTGGCCCGTTTCGCGGACCTGGGCTGCGATGAAATCGACATTGCCGACACCATTGGCGTGGGTACGCCGGGGCGAGTTCAGGAAGTCATGGACGCAGCTGCCAGCGCATTCCGGCTAGACAGGCTCGCGGGCCATTTCCATGACACGTATGGCCAGGCACTCGCGAACATTCTCGCCAGCCTGGAGGTCGGCGTCAGTGCATTCCATTCCTCCGTCGCGGGGCTTGGTGGCTGCCCGTATGCCGCCGGCGCGACAGGCAACGTCGCCACCGAGGACTTGCTCTTTCTCCTGCACGGCCTGGGTATCGAAACCGGAGTTAACCTCGACGCAGTCGTGGACGCGGGAGCATTCATATCCGGGGCATTGGGACGGCAAGGCGCATCGCGCGTCGCAAACGCCTTGCTGGCCAAGCGTGCCAACCTGTGCAGCAACGCAGACTGAACCCATGAACTGGCATAGTCGCGCTGGCATGGGGCTGCTAGGCAGTTCCTGCAATCGTCAAGACGACGCGGAGAGCGGCCAGGCTGCCGGCGTTCCCAATCGCTGCGTGGTGCTCTCTGCATACACACATAGGGAAGTTGTCTTGCGCCAGCTTTCCTTTCCCTATGCGGTCTCGGTCGACCTGGAGCGGCAAATAGCGTGGTGCAACGACCGCTCGGCGTCAAGAACACTGCGGCCTGGCCGCCCTGCAACCGTGCCATCGCTCACCCGGTTCGACTTGCATCTTTCGGCGAATGCCAGCGTACGCCTCCAGGTCCAGGCTGGGGATGTGAAAGTTTCGTCGCACCAGACCAGCAAGCCAATGACCCACACGCTCGCCCGTCGCGTCTTCCTCCAGCCAGGTCGGAACTGGACGCGGCATGAGTTTGCATCGCTGCTGCGCCTGTCTACCGGCGACTTGTCACGTCTGTTGTTCTCTGAAGGGGAATGCATGCGGGATACCGTCCGGTCAAGCCGCCTTTGCAGGCTTCTGGTGGACCTTCCGGATCTCCCGAAACTCGACACCCGGCTCTCCGAAGCTTACGGCTTCCAATATCAGTACCTTCTTGAAGAGGCCGTGTATGAATCCTTCGGTGTCACGCTGCCAACCCTGACAGCGTTGGTCCGACAAAACAGCAACGTCATCCCCTGGCACCGTCCGAACAAGTAGCGACCGCATCCAGAGATGGCTGGAAAAAACCGTAGAGTCCGATTCGATGAACCAGATATCCAGCCAACCGCCTACCCTTGAGGAACTTGCTCGCCTTGCCACATTTCTTGACGCCATCGGAGCCATGAATATCGAAATGCTCGATGGCTACTTCACAGCATTGATCTGCGGTCCGGACAAGGTGCTCCCGGGCGAGTCTTTGCCGAAAGTGTGGAGTGACAAGTATTTGGTTGACACAGATGAGCAGGCCTCAGCCATCCTTGGGCTGATGATACGTCACTGGAATGCGATCGCAGCGAATCTGCAAAGCTCACTGGAGTCCGCCGACGCGTATCTGCCGGTCCTCATCGAACGTGTCGATGGTGTCGCGCCCGGCAACGATTGGGCACACGGGTTCATTCAGGGCGTACAAACATGCCCGGAAAGCTGGAGTCCCCTGTTCTATGACGAGGATCACTGCGGCCTGATTGCCGCGATCATGATCCTGCATTACGAACACGACCCGAATCCAAAGATGCGGTCTCCAGGCATCCCTGCCGAAAAGCGCGACGAGTTGCTGAGACTGATGATCCATGCAGTCCCGCTGATCTACCGCTATTTCGAGCCGTATAGACAGGCGCCGAAATCCAGGCTGCAACGCGGCTCGCCAGAAGGATTGGATGAGCCGTGTCCGTGCGGTAGCGGCCGTGATCTAGAGCATTGCTGTCTCGGCCCGACGCGCACATTGCATTAATTAGCGATACCGAGTGAAAGCAGATACGGACGCTGTTTTTCAAACAAGCGCCCGTTGAGGGCATCCCCTTATACAGAAGTAGGACCGTCTCGGCAGCGTGGCATGGAGCCTGAGGCCGCGGAATTTTCGAGGTAAGGGGTTGTTAACTTCGCCAGACTCGCGTTTACTCTCGGATTTTGGGCAGCAATGGGCAACGAGTCGGGGGCATGGGTGGACGAGGAATTTGAGAGTCTGGATCTTGGCGATCCGCGGCGGGATCGGCGGGCCAAGGAATTGCTCAAGCGGTTTGCGGCCCTGCCTACGGCGAGCATTCCCGGTGCGTGCGATGACTGGTCGCAAACCATTGCGGCGTATCGGTTTCTCGGCAATGAGCAGATCGATTGGCGGGACGTGATGCAGCCGCATTGGGAGCGCACGGCGGAAAGAGTCGCGCAGTTTCCGGTGGTGCTGTGCGTCGCTGATTCGACCGAGTTGTAACGCGGTGCACCGCGTTACAACTCAAATGCGGTGTGAATTTTAATGCTTAGTAGCTCGGCGAAATCGACGTAGGTGGACCGGATCTTAAGGCATTTCGAGTGCCACCTATCCAGCGTTGCTCCGCATAATGTTGACGTCCTTCTGGCCACTCGACCGGAGACATCCACTCAAGGAGGACGTCATGCTGAGTCAGTACTTCAAATCACCATCGCACGTTCAACGGCTTCTCTCTCGTCCCGGTAACTCGCTGCTTGAAGGTTATTCGCAGTACCTACAGCAACGCGGCTACGCAAAGATTTCCGTCTGTACCCATATCACTGCGGCATCGCATTTCTTGTATTGGTCGGGCGGAGAAGGTATAACGCCCCTTGAACTTGATGAATTGGCTCTTGATCGCTTCGCCGAGCATTTGAGCCGATGCCAATGCCAAGGCTTCGGCAATCGGCGCGCAGTTGTCTCGTTGTGTGGTGCGCGTATGTTCCTGATGCACCAAGGTAGAATCAGCCCCCACCCAATTGGGCTTGCCGCCCTTGCGGCTGATCTGAAATCCGTTCAGTTCTCCGCATTCTGCCAATGGATGCGGCAGCAGCGTGGAACTAGCGATGCGACTTTGTACAACTACGGCATTGTGTGTCACGGCGATGTCTGGGTAATGGAGATTGCCAACCCACCGGTTAATGCCGGATCCTGGGCCGTTCGCAAGGGGTTGGTGGACGCAGTGGCCGTACTGGAGGCGCGTCCCGACCTGCGCGCGGGCGTCATCATTGGCGCGGGATCGACGTTTGTTGCCGGGTCTGATATCCGGGAGTTCAACCAGCCCCTGTCCTTCCCGTCGATGGCGCAGGTAATCGAGGCCATTCGTGCGTGCAGCAAGCCTGTCGTTTCGGCCATTCATGGCTTTGCTTTTGGCGGTGGCTTCGAGCTGGCCTGGGTTGCGATGCACGGGTTGCAATGGTTGGCACGCAAGTGGGCTTGCCCGAAGTGACACTTGGCATTCTGCCCGCAGCAGGTGGCACGCAGCGCCTGCCGCGACGTGTCGGGCTGGCGCGTGCCATCCGCATGATTTGCACGGGGGAACGCATCACCACGGAACAGGCATATAAGGCGGGTCTTATTGACCGAATGGTGGAGGCCGATCTCTTGCACCACGCCGTTGAGCTGGCGCGCGCGTTGAACGGGGAGAGGCGGGATCTGCTCGACGAGCCTGTGCCACGGGAGGAGGAGGAGGCGGTCGCCGCCGCGGAGGAATTTGCGTTGCGTGTGGGGAAGAGTCGCCCAGCGGTTCGTGCGGCGATCGAGTCGATCAAGAGCGCGGCGCGGCTGCACAAAGTGGCTGGCATGGTTGCCGAGCGGGCGTTCTTTGATCAATTGCAGCTGTCGGACGACGCCGTCGCACTGCGGTACCAGTTCTTCGCGGAACGGGAGGCTGTCAAGCTGCCACCTGAGGTTCGGGTCGCGCCTCGAGCCGTGCAGGCATTGGCAGTGATCGGGGCTGGAACCATGGGCGGCGGTATCGCCATCAGTGCGCTCGAAGCGGACCTTGACGTTTTCCTGCTGGAGCAGGATGCATGAGCCCTCGAGCGTGGCGTACAGCGCATTCAATCGTACTTCAAGGGCCGCGTGGCGGACGCAAAGATGCCGGAAGCCGAGGGGGCCGCGCGGCTGGCCCGGCTGACCGCGACGCTGGACTGGAGCCTGCTGGCGTCGGCAGATGTCATCATCGAAGCCGTCTTTGAGGAACTGGCGATCAAGCAGGAAGTCTTCCGAAGAATCGATGCGCTCGCCAGGTCCGGAGCGGTGTTGGCGACCAACACGTCGTATCTGGATGTTGATGCGATCGGCGCCGTGACACACCGACCGCAGGACGTGCTGGGGCTTCACTTCTTCAGCCCGGCCAACGTCATGAAGCTCCTTGAGGTAGTGCGGGGGTCCCATACCGCACCGGACGCCCTGGCAACGGCTATGGCCATGGGCAAGCGACTGCGCAAGACACCAGTCCTGTGCGGCAACGCTTTCGGCTTTATCGGTAACCGTATTTACAACGCCTATCGCAACCAATGCGAATACATGCTGGAAGATGGCGCCTGGCCCGAAGAGGTCGATCACGCTCTGGAATTTTTTGGCTTTGCGAGGGACCCTTCTCGGTGGCCGATCTTGCCGGTCTCGACATCGCCTGGCGCATGCGCAAGGCTCAGGCGGCGAGCCGTGACCCTCGTGTGCGGTATGTCGATATTGTTGACCAGTTATGCGAGGGGGGGCGGTTCGGCCGCAAGGCTGGAGCGGGCTATTACTTGCATGACGCTGGCAAGCCGGCCGGGAAGACCAGTGACGCGGTGGTGCGGGACATCATTGAACGGGCGTCGGTCCGACGTGGGCTAACGCGACGGTCGCGGAGCACGGAAGAGATCCAGCGCCGTGCGCTGCTGGCGATGGTCAATGAAGCAGCCTTGCTGATGCGAGAGGGCGTTGCGAGCCGTGCCAGTGACATTGATGTCGTTCTTGCGCAGGGCTATGGATTTCCTCGCTGGGCTGGCGGGCCTGTGTTCTGGGCGCGAAGGCACGACCAGGCTTCCCTGCAGGCAGACCTGCGGCGCCTGGCGGAGTCTTCCGGATATGGTTTCGAGCTTGGCGACCTGTCAATGGCCTTTGGCGATCATATGCATGAGCTCAATGCCGCCCAGCAAGATGCGGGCGCAGCGGAAGTCCTTGAAGCCAAGCATTGGTCGAGTCTGGCGCTTGATGGCCCGATGCTCCTGCTCGACGATGTTGTTCAGATACTTGACCTGGCGAATGGCGATGGGCGTTTCGAGCGAAGCACGCAACAGATGCCGTTTCAGCGCGAAGTGCTGCCGGATCGGGCCGAAGTTCGACAGGAACGCCTGGGTGCGCTTCGGGTCGCGGAATCCACGCATGCGCCGCTCGCGTTCACGGGTCGGCTGGTGGCTGTTCTTGGCGCGATTGTTCACGCAAGGCTAACCGCGCTTGGGTCCAGTATGGGGTGGCCGCCAATGAGAAGGCACCTTTGGAATGGCGAAGTGTTGAGCACGGGACCGCCGCAAGCCGAGCTACGGCCTTGTGCTTCGTATCAGGGAAGACGACACCGCCGCCGAAGCAGTCGTGTCCCGTGGGCCGCTCTTTTCGCGGCCCACGGTCGGATCCTGCAAGACGTCCGTACCTGGATGGCTGCGCCTGCAGTGAGAGGCGTGGATCAGGCGCCGTCCGTAAAGGTGTCGCGCGTTCCAACGGCGTGGCTGCCGTCACTGAACGGGTCGCGCGTACCCATCGCATGAGCGCCATCAGTGAAGGAATCGCGCTGCGAGGTCACGCCGGCGTTTGCCATGCCGGCCACGCCGCCGAGCGTTGCAATAGTCAGTGCTACAAGAGCGGTTCTCTTCAATGTACGCATTTTTCTTCTCCTTGATGATTCGATGATTGGCTCCATGAGCCTTCCAACACAGTGTAGAAAGCGGTACCCTACCGAGCCGTGACACCGACATGACAAAGCGGTCATCTTGGCACTGTCACTTGTCGCTAGCAAGACAAGGCGGTTTTGTCGCAATAAGCCTCCGGTAGAATGAGCCGGTATCGAACTCAAGCAAGGTTGGCAGTGGTGATGAACGCGGCGATTGCGAAGGTATTGAAGCGCCTGCACTATCCGCTGGAGGTGATGCTGACCTGCGTGCGCTGGTATGTCGCCTATCCGCTGAGCCTACGTCATCTCGAGGAGATGATGGCCGAGCGTGGCATCTCGGTTGACCATTCGACCGTGCACCGCTGGGCGCTCAAATTGCTGCCAGCGTTGAACAAGATCTTCCGCCGGCACAAGCGACCGGTGGGCAAGAGCTGGCGCATGGACGAGACCTACATCCAGGTACGCGGTCAGTGGAAATACCTGTACCGGGCGGTCGACAAGGCGGGCCATACCATCGACTTCCTGCTGCGCGCCCAGCGTGACAAGGCCGCAGCACGGCGGTTTTTCGAGAAGGCCATCGCGCAGCACGGCCAGCCTGACACGGTGACCATCGACGGCAGCCCGGCCAACCTGGCGGCGCTGCACGACCTCAACGCCGAACGGGAAACGCCCATCGCCATTTGCCAGGTCAAGTACCTGAACAACGCCGTCGAGCAGGACCATCGGGCCATCAAGCGCCAGACTCGACCCATGCTTGGCTTCAAGGACTTCCGCTGCGCCCGCATCTTGCTGGGCGGCATTGAGCTCATGCATATGATCGCCAAAGGCCAAATGCAGTGCCACGAAGGGAGCAATCCGTCGGCTGCAGAGCAATTCTATTCCCTGGCAGCATAAGTCAGTTTTCCCCTCAGGAGTCTTCTCGTCTTCGCTCCCTTACAGCGACAGAGCCGTCCCGACATCATTTGGTGTGGTGATGATGCGGCACTGTCACGTTGGCCCTGCGATCGGATTATCAGCTTGAGAAAGGTTCAGATCCACGTGGCCGCCGCGGTCCTACACTAAAGATAACGCGGCGGCGCCCGCACAACTTGAAAAGGACATTACTTCATGAAGACCCTGGCCCAAAGCCGTAACCTCGCTGTTTATGCACTTTTCGCCATCGGCCTTTCGCTGGCCGGCACGGTCGTCCACGCTGCCACGCCGGTCGGCCAGGTTGACCCGTACACCGACGGCGCCAAGATGGGCAAGGCGGATCCGTTCACCGATGGTGCACGCGCTGTCCCGGATGCCCGTGACCCGTTCACCGATGGTGCACGCGGTGTCCAGGATGCCCGTGACCCGTTCACTGATGGCGCACGTAGTGTCCAGGACGCGCGCGAGCCGTTCTCCGATGGCGCCTGATCGCCTGCATGGCCAAGGCGGCCTCCTGCCGTGATTTCATGCGATGGCCCTGCAATCGGATTATCAGCTTGATAAAGGTTCAGACCCACGTGGCCGCCGCGGGGCACTGTCACGTTTGCTGATCGCCGTCGAACGGGCCAAGACCCAGATCCGGGAACGGGTCGAGCATCCGTTCCACGTCATTAAGAATCTCTTCGGTCATCTCAGGTTTGCTACAAGGGCCTGGTCAAGAACACGGCGCAGTTGTTCAGCCTGTTTGGTCTGGCGAATCTGGTGCTCCCCAGGAAGCTGTTGTTGGCCTCTCAGGGGAGCAATCCGTCTTGAGCGCGCAAAGCGCGCCTGAAATGGCGCGAAATGAGCGAAAAGCGTGGCGTAGCTGGGTGGTTTCTCGCTCTTTGTAAAAAACCAAAGCTAAAGCCGTTGGCAGCGTCATACGAAGACCTCGTTGAACAGCGAATCCCTTGCGGGGTATCGGCCATTTGAGGAGTCTGAATGGCGCAAGACAAAGAGAACCTACAAGGAGGATGGGGAGAATCCAAGAAATGATGGTTCCTCGTAAAGAATCGAGCGATTGCGACTCATGTGTCAAGTTTTTCCAGGGCCTTTGTTATTGATCCGGATTGGTCCATTTAGCAGCGGAACATTGAAACTGCGGTGACCGAATGAAAACCAAAATTGGTTCGCCACCATGCCTCGCTGATACGAGGCAGATTGCTCGCCACGCCCACCAGCTAGTCATTCTAGCGGGTCGGTTCTCCCAAGTATTGAATGAGAACAGAAATCTGGTTCGCTACCATGCGGCCGATATCGCCGGCATGCGCGTGGCTTCAGACTCCCTTCGCGCTTAGGTCAGTTCTTCGCCTTGCCCAGGCTGCGGTGCTCTCCAATACCGAACAGGACCAGCGCACCCGCCAGCAGCAGGAAGGGCGCGAAGGTGCCTAAACGGTGCGGGCTTCGGCCGCGCGCGCCGCGGAAGTCGGGCCGGTGGATTCCCGGCGCTGCCCACGGAGGCCCCATGCTTTCGCATCGAGCGGTTCGTCCTGTCCGACCGATTTGCCGGAGGCCGCCAAGGCACGGGGCGCTTCGCCCTTGCCGCAAGACCCATTCGCCCTTGCCCGTGTGTGGCTTGACCGCCACCGGGGCGCGTGTGTCGGCAAGCAAGGGGTGGATCTGTTCGCCAAGAGCGTGTCGCAGCGATTCTGAATCGTGGCTATGTCACTTCGCGAGTGCTGATGCCCGAGCTGGCGCTGAGCACCGGCACGCTGCGCCTGGCGCTGATTCCCGGTGTGATCGGCAAACTGCGATTCGCCGAACCTGACCTGTGAGGCACCTGGAAGTCAGCCTTCCCGGGCCGCTCCGGCGACCTGCGGAAACTGCGCGACCTCGAGCAGGCGCTGGAGCAGATGAAGCGCGTGGCAAGCCACGATGTGGGCATGCAGATTGTGGCGACCAGCATGCCGGGGCAGAGTGATGTGGTGATCTCGGTCAGGCGGAGCAAGCGCTGGACCGTGGTGGCCTCGGTGGACAATTCGGGCACGCGCGCCACGGGCAAGTGGCAAGGGAACCTGAGCGTGGGCATCGACAACCCGCTGGGTCTGAACGATCTGTTCAACGTCGGCTATAGCCAGGACCTGGCTTTGCCAACAAGGAGCAGGGTACGCGTGGCTGGAATGGCTACTACTCGGTGCCGTGGGGTTACTGGAAGGCGACCCTGTCGGCCTACTCGAACCACTATTTCCAGCAGATCGCCGGGGTAAACCAGACGTTCGTTTCCAGCGGCGGATCCGAACCGCCGACCTGAAGCTGCACCGGGTGCTCAGCCGCAGCCAGAACGACGTGTTCGGCATGCAGTTCCGTCTTACGCGGCGCTTCGGCAAGAGTTTCATCGAGGACACCGAGGTCGTGCAGCAGCGCCGCAACAACACGATCGTCGAGGTGGGCATTACTGACCGCCACTACTTCGGCACCGCTCAGTTTGACGGCACGCTGACCTACCGGCAGGGGGTGAGCGAGTTCGGTGCGCAGGACGATGTGAGCCTCGGGCGACTGTTGACGCCGCCGTGACAGGCGGACTGCAGGTGGTCTATCAGTACTGAAGTTACCTGGCGGATCAGGCCCGCCCGGTCCAACGAGAGCGAATCGGTCCGGGATGTCCCGTTCCCCCAACGCAAGGAGAAATCGAATGAAGAGGATGAGGATTGGCTACCTGCTCGGCCTGGCTGCGGCCTTTGGGCTGGCCGGGTGCGCTACCGAGACGTCGACTGCCCTACCGGTGCAGAAGGTGGAAAGTGCCAGCCGGCCATATAACGGTGTGCGTACACCCATCGCCGTCGGCAAATTCGACAACCGCTCGAACTACATGCGCGGCGTGTTCTCGGACGGTATCGACCGCTTGAGCGGCCAGGCCAAGACCAGCCTGGTCAGGCACCTCCAGCAGACCAACCGCTTCAATGTCCTTGAGCGTGAAAACCTGGACGAAATCAAGCGCGAGGCGACCATCAAGAACCAGGCCCAGCGCCTGAAGGGCGCAGACTATGTGGTAACGGGCGACATCACCGAGTTCGGTCGCAAGGAAGTCGGCGATGTGCAGCTGTTCGGCATTCTTGGCCGCGGCCGAGAGCAGGTGGCGTACGCGAAGGTCAACCTGAACATCGTGAATATCAACAGCTCGGAGGTCGTGTACTCGACCCAGGGCGCCGGCGAGTACAAATTGTCGAACCGGGAGGTGATCGGTTTCGGTGGCACAGCAAGCTATGACTCGACGCTCAATGGCAAGGTGATGGACCTGGCCATGCGCGAGGCAGTGAACAACCTGGTCAAAGCCATCGACACTGGCGCCTGGAAGCCGGGCCAGCAATGATTCCTTTCCTCAACCCAACGACAAGAACGATGACGACTAAGGTCACGCTGCGTAGAGCAGGATTCCTGTCCGCGGCCGGCAGCCTCCTGCTCGCCGGCTGCGCAGGTCCCAAGCCCATGTATCAGTGGGAGGGCTATCAGACACAGGTTTACGAGTACTTCAAAGGCGAGTCGAAAGAGGCGCAGATCACCGTGCTCGAGAGCGGCCTCGAGAAGATCAAGGCACAAGGTGGCTCGGCGCCACCGGGCTATCATGCCCAACTCGGCATGCTGTACCTGAATAGCGGCAAGGGTGAACAGATGATCAAGGAGTTCCAGACCGAGAAGACCCTCTTCCCGGAAGCCACACCTTACATGGACTTCCTGCTCAGGAACGTCAAGACTGTTCCCCGAACCGAGATCAAGCCTGACACCAAGGCCGCAGACCAGGCGGGCAACACCGCAGGGGGCAAGAAATGATGCGCCAACTTCTAACTTATGTCGCCACCCTGGGTACGGTCATGCTGTTTGCCGGCTGCGCCGCGCAGAACAAGCAAGTGGATTACGCCGCGTTCAAGGCCAGCCGACCTCGCTCGATTGTCGTGCTGCCGCCGCTGAACGAATCGCCGGACATCAAGGCTACCTACGCGATGCTGTCCCAAGCGACGTACCCGCTGGCCGAATCTGGCTACTACGTACTGCCCGTGGCGCTGGTGGATGAAACCTTCCGTCAGAACGGCCTGACCACACCTGCTGACATTCACGCCGTGGCGCCGGGCAAGCTGCGCGACATCTTCGGCGCGGACGCTGCGCTATATATCACGGTGACGCAGTATGGGTCCAAGTACCAGGTGATCAACAGCACCACGACGGTTGTCGCCAACGCCAAGCTGGTCGACCTGAAAGCCGGCAATGCATTGTGGACTGGGTCGGCCTCCGCCTCCAATCAGAATTCCGGGAACGCGGGCGGTGGCATCGTCGGCGCATTGATCGGCGCTGCGATCGCGCAGGCGATCAGCCACGCGACTGACGCCGGCTATAGCGTCGCCGGGGTTGCCAGCAATCGCCTGCTGTCAGCCGGGCAGCCGGCGGGGATTCTGTACGGGCCACGCTCGCCCAAGTACGAGTCGGACTAGCCCTAGTGAAACCGGGTCGCCTGTGCCCTTGAGCGTGCACCGACCCGGCGGAGCAGGGTCGGTGCACGCGGCCGGTTCCCATTAGCTATGGCATTCAAACGGCAGGTACCTGCCGTGGTCGTCGAAAGCGGTGCGGCGGCGATCCTCTGGTTGATTGCCAATGGCGCGATGATCTTTCCTGTCGAATGCGCCATTGTCCATGTCTGCGTCTCCATCAGCGTGCGGCGCCATCCGAAGTGTCTCCGCGGGCGGCGGCAGACCAGTTCTGCCCATTCTGATCCTCTGATTCCGAGGTGCCATGATGACTTCGAATTGTTCCCGCACGCCGCTGGCAGCCACGCTCCTGCATTACATGAGCCGCCGGCCGAGCCGGGGTAATGTGGCCAACAACCTCACCGAACGCCAGGCGCTCTGTGAGATGACTCGCAGGCGATGAGGCGGGAGGACTTTGGCATGCTCGGCATTGATCTGGAGATCCCCGTGCACAGCGCGCCATGGTGGGTCGGTCTCGGCGTGCTGCTGCTCGGGCTCTATGCGGCCTGGGAGTGGCGAGCCGCCAGTTGGACTGACGCGCATTTGCGTCAGTCCACAGCATTGCCGGCGGTGCTGTCGATCGTTGGGCTGGCTCTTGTCTGGGCCGGACTGACGATGGCGTCGAACGCTGGTGAGTTGCCGACGCGTCCGGCTCGCCGGCCCACATCCGCTGCCGCCAAGGCCACTGCGGCGCCGGACCTGGTGCCCCGAGTTAGCCATCCACCACGCGAGCCCCACCGGGTCGCGCCGCTGGCACGCCACCAACCAAGCCCCAGAGTGCCTGCAAGCGGCGTCCACCACCGCGGGGCGGCGATGGACCGGCCCGCAGTCGATAATGAAATCCTGCAGAATGCCAGAGTCACGTCAATGCGCAAGCCAGGCCTGATCCCATGTCGCGATCCCTTGCACAGAAATCCCCCCGACCCGCCTCGCCGCAACGCCGGCAGTTCGACGCGACGCAGTTCCTGTGCGCCGCTCACCACGACTATCCGGACAGCGAGGACACCGCGCTGACCGCATACCTTGAGCGGCTACTGGATGAGCATCTGTCGTCGCGGCATGAGCCCCTCCCGGAGCGTTGTCCGCAGTGCGGGGCCGCAAAGATCCGCGCCCATTGCAAGCCCAACCGCTTCATGGCGTTACCCAAGCTCCAATGCGTGTTGACAGAAGACCCCAGGCTGCCCCTGTTCCTGGAGTCGATCATTGCGCAAGTCTTTAGCCAGGACGTCACGCCGCCGGTCTGCCCGCATTGCGCGGGCACCCACACCAGACTGACTGCGGCCCGGCCGCCAGGCGGCGCCGCGCCGCAGTTCGGTTGCCACAGCTGCGGGCGCCACTTCACGCGGCTCGTTGGCACGCCGCCGGCGCGCCTGACACGCAAGGATGGCCTGTCGGCGTTCGTCCGGCTGCTCTCGCAGCAGCGCCCGCTGCCTGATGCGATTCGCGAACTCTCGTTGAGCGAGCAAACGGCGTCACCCTGGGTTGAGAAATGCCGTCTGTGGCTGCTGCAGCTGGACCCAAGCGGGGCCTACGAGCAGTTGGTCAAGCTCGGGGTCAAGCCACCTGCGCCAGTCCTGTACTGTCCGCATTGCCGCGAGGAGCGGGAAATGGCGTATCACGGCTACGCTCCAATCACACGCTTCTACCCTATGCACAACGCACGCGACAATTCCGCTGCAACAGCTGCCGGGGATTCACCCGCCTGGCAGGTGCCGCGTTATGCGCGGGCGGCGACGGCCAATAGGCCATCCTCAACACCATTGGGATCACCTTACGTAGCATGAAGCCTGAACGTACCGCGCAAGAATGCGCGGAGATCTTCGTGACCGCCCTGCGCCAGGGCCAGGCGTTGAATCGGCAGGACGTGTTGGAGCAAGGCCTGCTGAGCGGCCACGATGCCGACCGCGCGCTCAAGGCCTTGCGAGCGGCGGGCCGGATTCGGCGCAGCGCCGGCACCGAGCCCCGAGCGGTGCGCTACGAGCTGGCCGACGTCTCGCTAGGTGCACCGCACCCAGCGTCGGTACGGCCAGGCAAGCCGCGTAAGGTCTGCTTTGAAGCGCTGCTGGCGGCCTGGCGCATTCGCGTGCCACCCGCGACGCCCCAGCCGGCCTGGATGACCGGCCATCTTAACGACGCCTTTGTGCAGGAGGAGCGCCGCGAGCTGGCCGCGTTGGCGCAGGAGGGCAAACGAGCGACCCGGCGCCGCACCCGGTAGCGACATCTGCGGCCTGGGTGTAACGTACTTCGGTGCTATTACGATAAGTATCCATATGGCAATAGCATCATGCGTCAGCCAAACTGGTGTGCATTACGCGCCAGACCTCCATCCTCGCGTCGCCACCGGCCGATCCGGCGGGATTTCCCGATGCCGTCTCGCTGGCCGCGTTGCGCGCCTGGTATGAAGGACTGCCAGCCCGCGAGTCACCCCGGATCATACGGGACAATCAACCGGCAGCGGCGACGGCATCGCCAGGTAATAGCCTTGAACGCATCGCGCCCCCGTGCTCCGGGCGCACTGTAGGGCCAACTCATCTTCGACACCCTCTATAACAATATCCCTTGCAAGAGTCTTTGCAAAGTTGACGGCGCTTTGCAGTTGACCCGCGTTCGCACGATTTCTGGCGTTCGCGATGAACTTTTTGTCCAGCTTGATCAGGTCTGCCTTGCCGATCTCGATCGCGGTCTCGATGCTGTAGCCTGCGCCGAAATCGTCGATGGCAATTCGACATCCGAGTCCTTGGATGTGCCGGGCGAAAGCTTGGGCACTGCCCCGGACGCTCGGCGATACTTCAGTAATTTCCAGAACGAGGCGCTTCGCAATGTCGGGACGGGCCGTGAGTTCCAGCATTGTCGATGCCCACCAAAGGTCCTCGACCGCACTCTTCGCGGAGATGTTCACGCCAAGCGTAATCATTGGATCCAACTTCAGCATCCCAATAACGCGCTTGACGGCATAGCGATCGAGGATGCGCACGAGATGCGATTGCTCCAGGAAAGGCACGAATTCCTGGGGACTCATCACACGGCCGCCATCGGCAGAAGGAATTCGCACGAGTGCTTCCTGATAGTGGATCTTTGTGCCCTCAGTACTGTCAATCACCGGTTGGAAAAGGAACGAAGCCGCGTCGTTCATGATGGCTGACAGGGCCCACTCGACACTCGGTGCATTGACGGGTGAAGGCGTAAAGGCCATCGACGTTTTGGGGCAGACCGGCTCCAACGCACCACCTAGAACTGGGGCGCCAACTACCGCTGCATGCAGCGACGCCATGGAGGCGGCATCCCGCGTGCAGGCTAGTCGCCCGCAAAGTCTTGCCATGACCTCTTCGAGATCCTGGTAGTGGAGGTGATCCGGATACGTCCTCTCATACTGAAGGATGCGCGGCAACGCTTGAATCCGGATTTCGCCTCTCGATAGTATCGCGGCCATGCCAAGATCAGCGCAGATGCTCTGTGTATGCCACAGCGTCGCCTCCTCTACTGTCCGAAGCAACGCATCTCCATGGACGCGTTTGAGTTCCGCGCGATTGGCGAACTCAACCACCAGATGTAGGTATCTCATTTCCCTCTCTTGGGAATTCTTCTGTGTAAGCTATCATGGCACCTCCGTCTGAGATTAATTCTGAAAATTCCTGAAATCGTCTTCACATGATTTCGCCATAGCAGCTAAAAGTTCGCGCCGCCATGTGATGTCGGAATAGGCTTTGTTGCATAATCGAGCTTGAAGACAAAGGTCCCGCTGTGAGCTTGAATTCATGCGATACGGACGGAATAAGGGCGGGCGAGCGCCGTCACGCGATTGAGCACGCCCACGCGAATCGCCCCTCGGTCGCCCTGGGGGCCAATCTTGCGTGCCCACAGGCAATTGTCTGTGAGTGTCCTGTCGATCCACATCCTCACGTCACCTCTGGCGACCAGCCCGGTGTTGTATGCGCATCTTTTCGCACGATAAAGTCGAGAATCTACGCAGGTCCAGACAAAGTGGATATGACTCCGCCTGTCAATAGGGATCGGTTTTGGTTATGTTGAGGTGCATGCTGACTGAATTTCCTGAAAGCAACGTAACGGCAGTCCAATGAAGGCCGCGTCGATGATGGCCACCCCTGGAAAGCCTGGGGGTGATCGCTTCGTTCAGCCGGCCGCGCGTGAGCAATGACAACCCTTACGCCGAGTCGCTGTTCCAGACCTGCAAATTTCGGCCGAACTACCAGAGCCAGGCGCTCGTTCCTTCCGCAGCTTCGAGCGGAGCAGTCAGCCACCGCTCGCGTCTGGAGGGGTCGAGGATCGTGTATTGCAAGGATGGGAAACG
Source organism: Cupriavidus sp. MEYA8 (assembly GCF_059278825.1). Classification (NCBI taxonomy): domain Bacteria; kingdom Pseudomonadati; phylum Pseudomonadota; class Betaproteobacteria; order Burkholderiales; family Burkholderiaceae; genus Cupriavidus; species Cupriavidus sp. MEYA8. The sequence continues at coordinate 63,016 of NZ_JCAEMD010000003.1, read as the reverse complement.
CACCGGCACTTATCCGAACGTTCAGTTTACGTTTTCGGGCTTCACGTTCAAGCCGATAGCAGCATCGAACAGATACCATGGGCGATTTTCTGGCTTTCTGCCCGAGGTGAGTAACGATGCGTTTAAATAAATGAGACAGAGAGTGCGAGGCTGGCGAATGCACCGAATGACATCGGCGATGCTTGATGAACTTGCGCAGCAATCCAATACGACGATACAGGGGGCGGTTTCAAGTGCGAAGTGCAACACCCTGCAAATTATTGAACAGGCAGCTGGTCTGAGGGATTAGCCAGAACCTGAGCGAGGACTTGCAATGGGTTGTGCCAGTTAAGGGTTTTGCGAGGCCGGGTGTTGAGACTGTCGGCGATGGCATCAAGCTCCTCCTGAGAGTGGACGGACAGGTCGGTGCCCTTGGGCAAGTACTGGCGCAGCAGACCGTTGGTGTTCTCGCAGGAGCCGCGCTGCCAAGGGCTGTGCGGGTCGCAGAAGTACACGCGCACCCCGGTGGCAGCGCTGAGTTCGGCGTGCCGAGCCATCTCACGGCCCTGGTCGTAGGTCAGCGTCTGGCGCAGCGGCGCGACCAGGGATTGCAGCTTGGCGGTGAAGCCCGCCAAGGCCGAAGCAGCAGTAGCGTCGGGCATCTTGACCAGCAGTACAGCACGGCTCATGCGCTCTACTAGCACGCCCACGGCCGATTGGTTGCCCGCGCCCTTGATGAGATCACCCTCCCAGTGCCCGGGCATCAGCCGGTCGTTGACCTCGGGCGGGCGCACATGGATGCTGACCATGTCGGGAATCTGGCCGCGTCGGTCAGTGCCACGTGAGCGTGGGAGGCGCTTGACGCGGCCTTGGCGCAGGCAGGCGATAAGCTGGCGGCGCAGTTCACCTCGCGGATAGGCGTAGATGGCGTTGTAGATGGTCTCGTGGGACACGTTGCGGTCGGGCTCGTCAGGAAAGGCGCGCTTGAGCGTAGCGGAGATTTCCTGGGGCGACCACTTCTGGTCAAGGAAGTGGCGCACCACGCCCCACAGCACGCTATCAGGAGCCGGCTTAGCTGCTGGACGGCTGGCCTTGTGGCGTTGCGTACGGCAAGTTTGCGCGTTCATTGCGTCATAGCCGCCCGGGCGGTGGTATTGCGGCGAAGCTCACGCACCAGTGTCGAAGGCGCGCGGCCAAGCCTGCGAGCCATGGCTCGCAGGCTGACATCTTCTGCCTTCCAAATCTCGATGCGCATGCGTTCTTCGGGTTGAAGTTGTTGGTACTTCGTTCTTGTCATTCACCACACCTTACCGAATGGCAAGGTGTTGCACTTCAGATTTGAGGCCGCCAGCATTCAACGTCGAGGTGGTAGCCGGAACTCAGCTCACATTCGCGTCACCAGCGTTCCTGTTCCATCTTGGCCTTTGCGGTCATCGGGCCATGCATCGTGGAGGAAGGCTCGGACCTCCTGGCGAAACGCCAGTTCGTCCTCGCCATAGCGCAGATGCATGGGATGTCTCCTGACTGGAATTACAAAGTCTCAGATGTGCCAAGCACCACCGTCGCCTGACTGGACAGCTCGCCACCATTGCCGTGCGCAACAGCCAACCGGGCCGAAGGAATCTGGCGCGCGCCGGCCCGACCCATCAGCTGCTCGGTTGCCTCGACCATTGCGAAGAGCCCGTACATGCCAGGGTGGACGCAGGACAGGCCACCGCCGTTTGTGTTGACCGGCAGAGAGCCGCCTGGCGCAATGCGTCCGCCTTCCACAAAGCTGGCACCTTCCCCCTTCTTGCAGAAGCCAAGATCCTCGAGAAACAGCAGCGTGTTGATGGTGAAGGCATCGTAGAGCTGCACCACGTCGATATCCTGTGGCCGCACGCCAGCCTGCCTGAACGCACGCGGGCCGGAGAGGCGCGCTGCGGTACGGGTCAGATCCGGCATGGCGGTAATGTCCCGGTGTTCCGTCGCCGCAGCGGCGCCGAGCAGATACACGGGGTTATGCGTATGGTCCTTGGCACGGTCCGCACGCACCATCACGATCGCCGCCGCGCCATCCGTCACCAGACAGCAGTCACGCACACCCAAGGGATCGGCAACCATCCGTGCGCCCAGGTAGTCATCCATCGTCATCGGATCGCGCATGAACGCGTCGGGGTTGAGCTGTGCCCACTGTCGCGCCGCCAGCGCAACCTCGCCGAGTTGTTCGCGCTTCAAGCCGAATTCGTGCTGGTAGCGTGCCGCTGCCATCGCATACGCGCCAATGGGCCGAGGCAGCCTGTAAGGCGCCTCAAAGGCGTTCTGCCGCATCGACATGACCAGGCCGCCGGCTGCACTCCTCTGGTTGCTGCCGTAGGCAATCAGCGCCACATTGCACTGGCCGGTCGCCAGCGCCAGCGCGGCCCACATCGCATGCGTCATGAATGCGGAGCCGCCCGTCCGGTTGTTTTCCGTAATGCGTGGCGAAATTCCAAGGTACTCGGCCAGGCCGAGGCCAGACATGAAGTCATCTGGCAAGGCAACGAACAGCCCGTCGACATCCTGCGGCGTCAGCCCGACCTGGTCGAGCGCCTTGAGACTGGCCCCGACCGCCAGCTCCATGGAACTCAGTCCGGGTGCTGCACCCATGCCATGCGTTGCCGCGGCCACAATAGCGGCTTCGCCGCGCGGGAATCGGTCGATCATTGCGTGTCCTCCTCAACAGGGTCAAATACCAGCAAGGGCTTGCCGTCGATCTCGGCGACGCGGGCACGCACCCGCATGCCAATGCGCACGGCGTCCGGGTCGATGCCTTCCACCCTGCTCATCAGGCGGGGACCTTCCGCGAGTTCAATCAGCGCTACGTTGTAGTTTGGTTGTGGTGGCTTGGTGCGAACCGTGGTCGTCGAATAGACCACGCCATGCCCGGAGGCGGCGACCCACTCGAGGTCGCGGTGGCCCGTTCGCGGCGCTGCCACGCGCGGAAAGAACACATACTCGCCGCTGCTTCGCGACTGCTGCAGCATGAATCGCCCCTGCGCAAGGAAGGCGCAGAATTCCTCTTCCAATCGGTTTCCCGTCATATCGATCTCACAATGGCCGTTGACCTTCGGAGATTTCATGACACGCCCGGTGATTTACCAATCAGAAAGCCCTTGAATGTCTATAATGTGGACAAAATTTTTATTGAATAGCGACCGGTACACATGGCACCTTCCGAATCAACGGCTTCCGGCGTCCAAAGCCTGGAGCGAGCGTTTTCCTTGCTGTCACTGTTGGCCGACCATCACGTCAGTGGCATGTCGCTGCGCCAGCTTGTGCAGTTCTCCGGCTTGAGTCGGCCCACGGCATACCGCATGATCGCTTTTCTGCAACGGCTTCATTACGTGGAGCACGATCCCGCGTCGCGCATCTACCGCTTGGGCACGGCTGCCATGTTCCTGGGCTTGCACACGATGTCACGCCCTCCATTGGTTCAAGCCCACCTTCATACGATGCGGCGCCTGGCACGAAGAACCGGCGAAGGTGTCTTCCTTGTCGTCGGCATTGGCGACTACAGTTACAACCTGCATATGGAGCAGAATGCACCGCAAGACCCTGACCTGGCGCGCCTGGTGGGCGACACGCGCCTGCTGGGATTGGGCATTGGCAGCCTGACGCTGTTGTCCCGCCTGACCAATACCGAGATCCGACAGCATTACGCACGTCATGAGGTGGAATACAAGGCCAATGGCCTGAGTGTCGTACGCATCCTCACCGGTGTTGAGCGCAGCCGGAACCTGGGCTACACGCTTGCCGCAGGATTTGGTGTGGCAGGTGCCGGATACGCCTTTAAGGTACCTTCCGGTTACGCGGCAATCAGCATCGTTTCCCCCAAGGCGCGCATGCCCTTGGCGCGACGGCACGAAGTCGCTTCGCTGATCGTGGAAGAAGTGAATGCTGGATACACGAACTGAGGGCATGACCGCACCTGCCCTGCCCTCGTAGCTGCCCTCGTACTGCCGCTAGTATTGCCCCTAGTACCGCTCACATCGTGGACAAAACACGACTCCACGATTGCTGTTGCGCGGACTTTCGCATGAAATCTCCTGGACACCGGACACATAACAGGAGACACCATGCCGGCAACGCCGCATCGGCTTGAGACCACACTAAACCCGTCCTCGATCGCTATCCTGGGTGCCTCGGGCAACCCGGACCGCATCGGGGGCATCGCGCTCGATCACCTTACCCGGCTTGGTTTTGCCGGGCAGGTATTTCCCGTCAATCCCAAGTACACGGAGCTCGCTGGACGTCAGTGCTATCCGGACTTGGAGTCATTGCCAAGCGCGCCGGATGTCGCCGTGCTCGCCCTACCGGCCGACGATGTTTTGCCCATGCTGGAACGCTGTCATGCAAAGGGCATTCCCGCTGCCATCGTCTACGCTGCCGGCTACGCCGAGGTCGGCGGCGAAGGTGCCGTGCGCCAGCAGGAGCTGGTGGCTTTTTCTCAGCGCACCGGCATGCAAATCATCGGCCCCAACTGCATGGGCCTGGCGCATCTGGGGACCCGGGCCATTACGTCTTTTGTCCCCACCTTCAGGGCATTTCCGCCGGATGGCGAACCTGGCCGCGTAAGCCTGGTCACGCAAAGCGGCAGCATGTGCTCGGACATCTACGTGACTGGATGGAAGATGAACATGCGTTTCCGCCACTTCATCAATACCGGCAACGAGGCCTGCGTCGAGTTTTCCGATTACCTGGACTACCTCGTCGATGACGAGTGCACGGAAGCCATCGCCGGCTACGTGGAAGGATTGCGCGACGGCGAGAAGTTCATCTCTGCTGCAACGCGGCTGCGGGAGGCTCACAAGCCGCTGGCGCTGCTCAAGGCCGGGGAAAGCGAACGCGGCTCGGAGGTAACCCAGTCCCACACCGCTGCTCTCGCGGGCAACCGCGCCATCTATAGGGCCGCCTTCGCCCAGCTGGGTGTCATGCAAGCCAGGCACACCATGCATCTCGCGGATCTGGCCTACCTTTCGCAATTCCAACGAGGAAAGCGTGTCGGATCACGCGTCGTGGTCGCCTCGATCTCAGGTGCAATGGGCGCCGTCACTGCTGACTTGCTGAGCGCACAGGGCCTGCGCCTCCCGGATCTGTCGCGTGCCTGCCAGGACAAGCTGCTAGCCAGCGTGCCCGGCATCGCCATGGTCTGCAATCCGGTGGACATGACCGGCCAGCTGTTCAGCCGCGACCGCCTGGCCAGCGAGGTCTTGCAGACGATGCTGGCAGACGATGTCGCCGACATCCTCCTCGTGTTCGCCACAGGTTCGCTCTTTGAGCGCATCGCCCCCGAGCTCATCGAGGTGGCCGCACAAACCGACTGCCTGGTGGCCGTTATCGCTACCTCCGGCACTGCCGAGACCACGTGCCGGTTGGAAGCGGCAGGTATTCCTGTTTTTCCCGATGCAGCACGGGCAAGCGAGGCACTCGGCACCACGGTGCGCTGGGCTGAGGGCGCTGCGCGGACCGCCCATTGGAGCGCGCTGCGCCGGGCGTCGTCCGCTGCCGAGGTAACCGTATCCGTGCCCCCAGTGCGGGCGGACGAGGATCAGGTCAAGCGGTGGCTCGCTCAGTTCGGGGTGCCGGTCGGCCGGGCCGAAGTTGCAAACGACGCGACGCACGCGAAGGCCGTTGCCGAGCGCCTGGGTGGCCCGCTCGCCATGAAGATTCTGAGTCCCGACATCGCACACAAGACCGAGGTAGGTGGTGTGCGCCTGAACCTTGGTTGCGAAGCTGTAGCGCAGGCAGCTCAAGACATGCTCGCCACGGTATCCGCTGCTGCGCCGAACGCAGAGTTGCGAGGTCTATTACTACAGCCCATGGAGCAAGGCGTATGTGAACTGATCATTGGCGTCACCCGGGATCCGGTGTTCGGCCTCACCATGACCGTCGGGCTGGGAGGCATCATGACAGAACTGTTCAAGGATGTGACACACCGCCTCCTGCCGGTGGACGCCACGATGGCACGCGAAATGTTGCAAGAACTGCGTGCCTATCCGCTGATGCAAGGCTTCCGGGGCAAGCCGGTGGCCGACATCGAAGCCGTTGCGCAAGCCATCGCTGCTGTCTCCAATGCGGCCATGGCGGCAGGCCCCAACCTCACCGAACTGGAAATCAACCCGATGCTGGCGAAAGCGCAGGGCCAGGGCGCCGTGGCCCTGGACGCCCTCCTGACTTTCCGCGAGGAGTCCACGTCATGACACCCATTGAATCGCGCATTGACACATCCCATGCAACATTCTCGGACCAGCGGCGCAGCCTGTTGGCCCTGACCGAGCGCCTGCGCAAGCTCGAGCAGCGAACCCGGGAGGCTTCATCCAAGGCCAAGGCCGTTTTCGACAAGCGCGGCGCACTGCTCCCGCGCGAGCGCGTTGCGCGGCTGCTCGATCCGGGGGTCCCCTTCCTGGAAATTGGCAATCTGGCGGGCTACTGCACGGAAGGCGCCGATCCGGAGACCTCGGTCCCGGGTGGCGGGCAGATCGTCGGTATCGGCTTTGTATCCGGGGTACGTTGCATGGTGGTCGCCTCGGATTCCGCCATCAACGCAGGAGCCTATGTCGACGCGGGCAGCAGGAAGGTGCTCCGTGCCCAAGAAATTGCCGTGCAAAACCGACTGCCCTTCATCCATCTGGTGGAGTCCGCCGGCGCCAATCTGCGTGCCTATCGCGTGGAGCGCTTTATCCGCGGCGGCGGGCTGTTCTATAACCTGGCGCGGTTGTCCGCAGCCGGACTGCCTGTGATCACCGTGGTGCACGGCTCGTCGACGGCTGGCGGCGCGTATATGCCCGGGCTATCGGACTATGTGGTGATGGTACGCCAGCGCGCGCGCGCATTCCTTGCGGGCCCGCCCCTCTTGAAGGCCGCAACCGGCGAGATTGCCAGCGATGAGGAGTTGGGTGGCGCCGATATGCACGCCCAGATCAGCGGGCTCGCAGAGTATGTCGGCGAAGATGATGCCCACGCCATCGCAATTGCCCGCGATATTGTGGCAGCACTGGACTGGCAAGAGCCTCACCCGACGCCGGCGGGCAAGCCGCCTGCGCTCGACCCGGACGAACTCGCTGGTGTGATGCCGCTCGATGTCAAGAAGCCCGTCGACATGCGGGAGGTGATCGGCCGCATCGTTGATGAATCGGCCTGGCTCCCGTTCAAACCGGACTACGGTATGGCGACGCTGTGCGGACACGCTCGCATCGAAGGACAAGCCGTAGGCATCATCACCAATAATGGCCCGATCGATCCGGCCGGCGCGACCAAGGCGGCGCAGTTTATCCAGCTCTGCAATCAGTCAGCGACACCCATCATCTTCATGCAGAACACGACCGGTTTCATCGTCGGACGCATGTCCGAAGAAGCGGGGATGATCAAGCATGGGTCCAAGATGATCCAGGCGCTTTCCAATTCCCGCGTCCCGCACATCACACTGTATTGCGGCGCCTCCTTTGGTGCAGGCAACTACGGCATGTGTGGACAGTCCTTCCGGCCGCGCTTCAGCTTCTCCTGGCCCAACGCCAAGACGGCCGTCATGGGAGGAGAGCAGGCTGCCACGACCATGGAAATCGTCGCCCGCCAGCAGGCCGAACGTAAAGGCCGCCCGGTCGATGAGGGGGCGCTGGCCAGGCAGAAAGAGGAAATCATGGCCAATTTCGATCGACAGGCCAGCGCCTTCATTACCAGCGGCCTGATGCTGGACGACGGAATGATCGACCCACGCGACACCCGCGCCGTCCTGGCATTCGTGCTGGCCACGGCGCGCGAAGGCGAGCGCCGCCAGACCAACCCCGTCCAGTTCGGCGTGGCCCGTTTCTGATCAAAGATACATTTCCAGGACAAGCAAAATGTACAGCGAAGAACACCGTAGCATCATGCAGAGCATCCGCCGCTTCCTGTCGAGCGAAGTGGATCCGTTTATCGATGAATGGGAAGCCGCCGAAATTTTCCCGGCCCATGAGTTGTTCAAGAAGATGGGCAATCTCGGCTTTCTAGGCATCAACAAGCCCACAGAATACGGCGGCCTGGGTCTCGACTTTTCCTACGGAATCGCTGCCGGTGAGGCGATGGGCTATGTTCGTGCCCAGGGCGTAAGCATGGGCGCGGGCGTGCAGACCGACATGGCCACGCCAGCCCTGACCAACTTTGGTTCCGACGAACTCAAGCGCGAATTTCTGGCTCCCGCCATTGCAGGTGACGTCGTGGTATCCATCGGCGTGTCGGAACAGGGCGCGGGCTCTGACGTAGCCTCGCTAAAGACTCGTGCAAGGCGCGATGGCGACGACTATGTGATCTCCGGCTCCAAGATGTGGATTACCAATGGCACCCAGGCGGACTGGATCTGCCTGCTGTGCAACACCTCGGACGGACCTTCCCACAAGAACAAGTCCCTGATCATTGTCCCCCTCAAGGAGGGCGGAAAGCGGACCAGGGGCGTCGAGGTCCAGAAGATCAAGAAATTCGGCATGTGGTGCTCCGACACCGCCCAGATCTTCTTTGACGAGGTGCGTGTCCCGGTGCGCCACCGCATTGGCGAGGAAGGCATGGGCTTCATCTATCAGATGAAGCAATTCCAGGAAGAACGCCTTGGTGCTGCCGCTCGCCGTCTGGCTGCCATTCAACTCATCGACGAGACCGCCGAATACCTGCGCCAGCGCAAGGCGTTTGGCAAGCCGCTGCTGGACAACCAGTTCATTCAGTTCAAGCTCGCCGAACTCAAGACCGAGCTGGAAGCCCTGCGTGGACTGATCTATATGGCTACGGAAACCTACATCAACGGTGGCGACGTCGTGGAGCTCGCATCGATGGCCAAGCTCAAGGCCGGCAGGCTTTCCCGGGAGATCGCCGATTGGTGCATGCAGTTCCAGGGCGGCATGGGGTACACGTGGGACAACCCGGTCTCGCGCGCATACCGCGACTTCCGTCTTGGCTCTATCGGCGGCGGTGCCGACGAAGTGATGATGCAGGTCATCGCGAAACAAATGGGCCTGATGAGCTCGCGCTGAGACAAGGTACCTGCGCCATGAAATCCTCGAGCCAAACCGGTTTGCCGGGCGTGCGTCGTCTGCACGACGTGCTGCCCCAGCCAGGTGCCGCCACCAAAGCTGCCGCATCCCATGTCACGTCGTGCGGTGACGCTTCCCATCAAGTGCACAGCATGGAGAACGAACGATGAGCGCTCAAGCCAGGCCATTCCATACCCTGCTCGTCGCGAACCGCGGCGAAATCGCGATTCGTGTCATGCGCACGGCGCGTCACCTCGGACTGCGTACCGTGGCGATCTATTCGGAGGCGGATCGCACCAGCCCCCATGTAATCGAAGCGGACACAGCTGTCTGCGTGGGTCCCGCCGCCCCCAGAGAGTCCTATCTGAACATCGAAGCCATCCTGCACGCCGCGCGATGTGCCGGCGCGGACGCCGTGCACCCGGGCTACGGCTTTCTTGCCGAGAACGAGGACTTTGCAGAAGCGGTCGCCCGCGCTGGACTGGTGTTTGTCGGCCCGAGCCCCGAAGCGATCCGCGCGATGGGTAACAAGGCCGAAGCGAAGCGCTTGATGATGGCCGCAGGTATGCCTTGCGTGCCTGGCTATCAAGGGGAGGACCAGAGCGATGCCACCCTCTGCGCGGCGGCTCGCGATATCGGGTTTCCCATCATGGTCAAAGCCACGGCCGGCGGTGGCGGGCGCGGCATGCGCCTGGTGCATGACGCGTCGGATCTGCCTGCCGCCCTGGCCAGCGCACGTTCCGAAGCGCTCACAGCCTTCGGCTCCGACGAACTGATTCTGGAGCGCGCCGTACTCGAGCCGCGCCACATCGAGATTCAGATCCTCGCCGATCACCGCGGCCATGCCATTCATCTGGGCGAGCGCGATTGTTCGGTGCAACGCCGACACCAGAAACTGATCGAAGAGGCGCCTTCCCCTGCCGTCAGCCCGGAACTGCGCGAAGACATGGGCCTCGCAGCAACCAGGGCGGCTCGCACGATTGGCTATGTGGGGGCCGGCACCATGGAGTTCCTGCTGGACCGCTCCGGCAACTTCTATTTCATGGAGATGAACACGCGCCTCCAGGTCGAACACGCCGTGACCGAAGCCATTACCGGCCTGGATCTCGTGGAATGGCAGCTGCGTGTAGCAGCCGGTGAACCCCTGCCCTTTAGTCAGGCCTCGATCGCGTTTGATGGCCACGCGATCGAAGTACGTCTGACCGCCGAAGATGTTGCCGCCGGCTTCCTGCCACAGAGTGGACCGGTGCTGCGCTGGCGGCCTCCGGGCGACAGGTACGACGTGCGTGTCGATCACGGGCTTCGGGAGGGCGGTAGCATACCGCCGCACTATGACTCGATGGTGGCCAAGCTGGTCGCGCATGGACGCACACGTGAAGAGGCACGCCGCAAGCTGCATAGCGCAGTGCAAGATTGCGTGCTGCTGGGCGTGGCAAGCAACCAGGGCTTCCTCGCCGATTGCCTGGCCCACCCGACCTTTGTTCGTGGCGAAGCTCACACCGGATTCATCGCCCAGCATATGGGCGAGGCGCTTGCCACCGCTTGTCCCGATGCCACCATAGTGGCCATCGCCGCGCTATGCGAGGCCAAGCTGCCGGAGCGCGAGGCAGCCCGCCTGAGCCACACAGTATCGGGCGTGGATCTGGAACTCGGCAAGCATCGCTGGCGCGTCGAACTGGAACCGGGAAACAATGGCATCGCGGCCACTGTCTGGCAAGGCGCTCAGCCACAAGCCAGGCAACTGGCGATCGTGCAGGCACAGGCAGACGGCGTTTGCTGGATCGAGTGCGACGGCGTGGTGCACCGCGTGGTCCAGGCCCGGGACACCAATGGCATCCACATCTTCGTCCAGGGCCGAACCTGGCGCTTCCGGCCAGTTGACCCTCGCCGGGTCCGCGTCAAGGAAGGCGGCAGCGGTGCCGTGACTGCTCCCCTTACCGGCCGTATCGCAGCCATCAACGTCGCTGTCGGCGACGTGGTCGAGGCCGGGCAAGCCCTGGTAGTCATGGAAGCCATGAAGATGGAGCACACCCTGACCGCGCCGTTTGCTGGTCAGGTCACGGAACTGTCGGGACAGGTAGGTGGACTGGCACGAGCTGGCGGCAAGCTGGTCCATGTACAGGCTATCTCCGAGGAGCACCCAGCATGAGCACCACACGTAACGTACGCATAGGTGGCGCCTCCGGCTTCTGGGGGGATTCAGCCACTGCGACACCGCAGCTGCTCGCCGTGCCAGGTTTGCAATACCTGGTCTACGATTACCTGGCCGAAACGACGATGTCGATCATGTCGCGTGCGCGAGCCAAGAATCCGGACCTTGGCTACGCCACCGACTTCGTCCATGCGGCCATGGCGCCGTATCTGGCAGAGATCCTCAGGCGCGGGATACGGGTGGTGGCAAACGCAGGCGGGCTTAATCCGCAGGCCTGCTGTGATGCCCTGCTTGCGGTTGCCGAACGGCAAGGTCTTCGACCAAAGATCGCGGTGGTGGACGGCGACGACATCATGGCGTCAATTCCCCGCTGGGGTGCACAGGGCCTCAAGGATATGCATACCCAGGAAGCGCCTCCTGAGCACCTGATGTCGGCCAACGCCTATGTCGGCGCTCAGGGCATCGCCCGTGCCCTGTCCTGGGGCGCGGACATTGTGATTACCGGCCGCTGTGTCGATAGCGCCGTTGTCGTCGCGCCGCTGGTCCATGAGTTCAATTGGTCCTGGAGCGACTGGGACCGGCTGGCCAGCGCAACGCTCGCGGGTCACGTGATCGAATGCGGCGCCCAGGCTACGGGAGGACTGTTCACGGATTGGCAGCTCGTGAAGCACTGGGACCGCATGGGCTACCCCGTGATCGACTGTGCCGATGACGGCAGCTTCGTACTTTCCAAGCCAGAGGGTACTGGCGGGTTAATTCACCGGGCTGCCGTCGCCGAGCAGATCCTGTATGAAGTAGGCGACCCTGGCGCATATCTGATGCCCGATGTCACCTGTGACTTCCGGCAGGTTCGCACTGAGGCATTGGACGCACACCATGTGCGTGTCAGCGGCGCGCGCGGCCGCCCACCTGGTACGCATTACAAGTGCAATGGAACGTGGCTCGACGGCCATCAGATTGCGCTGGCACTGGCGATTCGCGGCATCGATGCGCCCGAGAAAGCAAAACGCACGGCTGAAGCGTTGCTGGCGCGCACCCGCCGCATGATGGCCGACAAGGGTTACCAGGATTACAGCGAAACAAGCATTGAGCTCATTGGCTGTGAGGCCCTTTACGGAGCGGACGCACGTGCACTACCCACGCGTGAAGTCCTGCTACGCCTGGCGGCGCGTCATCCCGAGCCAAAGGCGCTATTGTTTCTTCAGCGCGAATGCGCTTCATGCGGGACATCGATGGCGGCTGGCACGCGTGCCACGTTGTTCGGTCGGGCCGACGTCCAGCAGGTGGTGAAGGTATTTTCTTTCCTCGTACCAAAAGAGGAAGTTCCGTTGACCGTCCGCATGGGCAACCGCGAAGAACGGATTGCAGTCGCCTCGCTGGTCGGAGAGAACACGCTCCCCCTGCCCTTGCCAATCTCTGCCGATCACCGGGAATCGCCGGCCGGCCCAAAAGCCAACGTGCCTTTGATTGCCTTGGCCTGGGCGCGCAGCGGTGACAAGGGGGATGACGAGAACATCGGCGTCATTGCGCGCGACCCCCGATTCTTGCCACTTCTCCGGGCCCAACTGACTCCGGAGGCTGTACGGCAGTGGTTTTCGCACCTCGTTCAGGGCGAAGTGGAGTGCTACGAGGTCCCTGGTCTCAACGCGCTGAACTTCATACTGCATCAGGCATTGGGGGGCGGAGGATCTGCCAGCCTTCGGTCCGATCCGCTAGGCAAGAGCTTTGCCCAGATGCTGCTTGATTTCCCACTTACCGTGCCGGCGGACTGGGCGACCGAACCGAATCGGTAACCAATTCCCTGCCAATACAATTAAGGAGACACCCATGCCGACTAATTTCAAGAGGCGCGTTGCAATGCATGCGATGGTGGCCGGTGCCATTGCGCTAACCGCTGGCACCACGGTTGCTGAGACCGCTCCCTATCCACAAAGGCCTGTGAAAATCGTCATCCCGTTCGCGCCCGGTGGCACTTCGGACGTCATGGCTCGCCTTATCGCCGAGCAACTGGCAAAAATCTGGCAGCAGGCGGTGATCGTCGAGAACAGGACCGGAGCTTCGGGCATCGTAGCCGCCGAATCAGTGGCCAAGGCGCCCACCGATGGCTATACGGCCTTGCTCACTGTGACCGCATTGGTTCAGGCGCCCGCGCTATACAAGAAGGTCTCGTTTGACCCCCTGAAGGACTTCGCGCCGGTCTCGCAGGTGGGAACCATGCCTTTGACCCTCGCAGTGCATCCTTCCGTTCCCGCCAAGAACCTGGCTGAGTTCATTGCCTTGGCCCATGCCAAGCCCGGACATTACAGCTATGGGTCATTCGGCACCGGATCGGCGGGGCACTTGTACATTGAGCTCCTTAAGGACGCGGCAAAGATTGACATCCTTCATGTGCCGTATAAGGGCGAACGACCGGCGCTGACCGACATGCTGGGAGGTCAGCTTTCCGCGATCATCCTGTCCGTGCCAGGAGCCAAGCCCTACGCGGCCGATGGCAAGCTGATCCCGCTCGCTGTGACCGGCTCCGCCAGAGCTCAACAATTGCCCAACACCCCAACTTTCGCCGAAGCTGGATATCGCGACATCGGCCTGGAGAGTATTGGCTGGTATGGCGTACTGCTCCCGGCAAGAACGCCGAAAGACGTTGTGCAGAAATTCTCTCGTGACCTCAACTCTGTACTGAGCCGGCCTGACATCAAACAACGCATGGATGAGTACGGCATCACGCTTACCGGCTCCACGCCAGAGGCGTTTGACAAGATCATAAAAGCCGACTTTACGCGCTGGGACAATGTCATTCGGAAGAACAAGATCCAGGCGGAGTAAGCCGCTATCGCAATAAGCCTCCAGTAGCATGGCCGATCTCGAACTCAGCGCGTGTGGGTAGCGGACATGAACCTGGAGGTTGCAAAAGTCCTGAAGCGGCTGTAGCGCCAGGTCAAGGTAATGTGCTCGGCGGGGGCACAGCGGCTCGCCGCCCTCGAAGCCGGGTTCGGCATGCCGCTTGTGCATCCCAGCTCGAAAGGTGCGCGGCCGACCGACCGGCGAGACGATTCGCCCGTCATACGCGACAGGATCCGGTGCAAATCGCCATCGTCTCTCAGAGCACCTCGAACAGGCCGGCAGCCCCCTGGCCGCCGCCGATGCACATGTGTCACCACCACGTACTTGACGCCACGGCGCTTGCCGCCGATCAGAGCATGGCCGACCAGGCGCGCGCCCGACACGCCGTACGGGTGACCCACGGCGATCGCGCCGCCGTTCACGTTCAGGCGGTCCATCGGGATGCCGAGCTTGTCTGCGCAATACAGAACCTGCACCGCAAACGCTTCAGTGCCCACAGGCCGATGTCCTCCACCTTCAAGCCGGCCTTCCTGAGCAGCTTGGGCACGGCAAACACGGGGCCGATGCCCATCTCATCCGGTTCGCAGCCGGCCACGGCAAAACCGCGGAACACGCCCAGCGGTTGCAGGCCCATTGCTGCCGCCCCCTTGGCGTTCATCACCACGGCAGCCGAAGCGCCGTCGGAGAACTGGCTGGCGTTGCCTGCGGTGGTCACACCGTCGGGCATCGCGGTGCGGATTTTCGATACGCCTTCCAGCGTGGTACCGGCGCGGGTCTTGTCGCAATAAGCCTCCGGTAGAATGAGGGCTCTGTCGCTGTAAGGGAGCGAAGACGAGAAGACTCCTGAGGGGAAAACTGACTTATGCTGCCAGGGAATAGAATTGCTCTGCAGCCGACGGATTGCTCCCTTCGTGGCACTGCATTTGGCCTTTGGCGATCATATGCATGAGCTCAATGCCGCCCAGCAAGATGCGGGCGCAGCGGAAGTCCTTGAAGCCAAGCATTGGTCGAGTCTGGCGCTTGATGGCCCGATGCTCCTGCTCGACGATGTTGTTCAGATACTTGACCTGGCGAATGGCGATGGGCGTTTCCCGTTCGGCGTTGAGGTCGTGCAGCGCCACCAGGTTGGCTTGGCCCGGGCTGCCGTCGATGGTCACCGTGTCAGGCTGGCCGTGCTGCGCGATGGCCTTCTCGAAAAAGCGCCGTGCTGCGGCCTTGTCACGCTGGGCGCGCAGCAGGAAGTCGATGGTATTGCCCGCCTTGTCGACCGCCCGGTACAGATACTTCCACTGGCCGCGTACCAGGATGTAGGTCTCGTCCATGCGCCAGCTTTTTCCCACCGGGCGCTTGCGAGAGCGAAAGATCTTGTTCAACGCCGGCAGCAACTTCAGCGCCCAGTGGTGTACGGTCGAATGGTCCACCGAGATGCCACGCTCGGCCATCATCTCTTCGAGATGGCGCAGGCTCAGCGGATAGGCGACATACCACCGCACGCAGGTCAGCATCACCTCCAGCGGATAGTGCAGGCGCTTCAATACCTTCGCAATCTCCGCGTTCATCACCACTGCCAACCTTGCCTGAGTTCGATATCGGCTCATTCTACCGGAGGCATATTGCGACAAAACCTCTCGGTTGACCATTCGACCGTATACCGCTGGGCGCTGAAGTTGCTGCCGGCGCTAAACAGAATCTTTCTCCGCTCCAAGCGCCCAGTGGCGAAAAGCTGGCGCATGGACGAGACCTACATCCTGGTACGCGGCCAGTGGAAGTATCTGTACCGGGCGGTCGACAAGGCGGGCAATACCATCGACTTCCTGCTGCGCTCAGCGTGACAAGGCCGCAGCACGGCCAGCCCGACTCAGTGACCATCGACGGCAGCCCGGCCAACCTGGCGGCGCTGCACGACCTCAACGCCGAACGGGAAACGCCCATCGCCATTCGCCAGGTCAAGTACCTGACCAATGTCGTCGAGCAGGAGCATCGGGCCATCAAGCGGCTGCCCAGCATTTCTATTCCCTGGCTGCATAAGGCAACAGCGCCGCCAGGGTTCGTTCCGCCCTCGCTCGCTTATTGCGACAGAGCCCCACATACCACCGCACGCAGGTCAGCATCACCTACAGCAGATAGTTCAGTCGCTTCAATACCTTCGCAATCTCCGCGTTCATCACCACTGCCCACCTTGTCTGAGTTCGATACCGGCTCATTCTACCGGAGGCTTATTGCGACAAAACCCGCAAAGTCATATCAATACCAACGCACCGCACAGCTGATGACCACGGCGGGGAAACGGTGACCGTGATAGAGCGACTTCTTCTTCATCGTACCATCTTACGCGACCTCGCCAACGTGACAGTGGCCTCCTCGAACTGACAAGAACAACAACAGGGCGGCACAGGGCCATCGCATGAAATGTGACGGAAATCTAAACGTCGTTCCAGCCAAGCAATTGAGCCAGATAGCAGTCGTTAGCGCAGGCCAGCATACGGCGGTTCTTCAAGCCGGCTTTGATGGTGCGATCCTGTCGTAGCAGGTTCATGGCAATGCGCCTGAGAATGGCGAAGTTGTGCGCTGCATTCTGGACACGCACTCGGCACTGATCTTCGTCGAAGGCCACGTCCAGAGTCCAGTGCATGGCGTTCTCGATGGCCCAGTGTGATCGGATTGCGTGGGCGATGCGCGCGGCATCCGGCGGCAAGCTGGACACGTAGTAACGTCGTTCCTTTGCAACGCTGTCGCCGATTTCCCTCGTGGACTCGATGATGGCTGCCGAGCGTGCGTGAGGCCATGGGGCGAAGGCGACGTTCGCTGTGCTTTGGCGCAGCGTGGCCCAGTCGATCACCGTACAGTGGCGTGTCTCGATGCGCCCGTGTCCCTTGTCAATGTCGCGATGCTCGCGTACCACTTGGGCGCGCCTGTCGGCCGGGAGATGCTCGATCGCCGCAAGCGCCTTGTGGATGTGCGCCAGCGGCGTGGGCTGGTTTGCCTTGACGGCTAGTACATAGTCCGCGCCGGCGGGCACAATCTGTCGGGCAATCGCCTGCTGGCAACCCATCGCATCGATAGTGATGATTGCGCCCTTGAGCAGCAGGGCGTCGAGCAACTCTGGAATCGCCGTGATCTCA
This sequence comes from Cupriavidus sp. MEYA8, assembly GCF_059278825.1. Lineage (NCBI taxonomy): Bacteria > Pseudomonadati > Pseudomonadota > Betaproteobacteria > Burkholderiales > Burkholderiaceae > Cupriavidus > Cupriavidus sp. MEYA8. Next base: position 45,905 of record NZ_JCAEMD010000003.1, on the reverse strand, counting down.
TTGCTCTTCTGGGCCGTGCGCACCTGTCCGAGCACCATGCCCAGTCCAGCCCCATAGGCCGAAACCAGGTGAATCGCGCGCTGACCGCGCTGATGTGAGCCGCGCACGGTCTTGCCATCGATCGCCACCACCTGGTCAGCCAGGGTGGGAAACAGGTGCTGAGTCCACCGGATAAAGCAGGCCTCAAACTGCTTGGGATTGAGCGCTGCGAACACCCGCCCGAAGGTATCGTGGGAGGGAATGCCATTGGTCAGGGGAATGTGGCGCCGCAGCCAATCAAGCTTGGCGTTCCCCCACAACTCGATCCCGACCCAGCTATCCGCACCCGCCAGAATCGCGCAGAGCGCGACCGCCAGCATCTCCGTCAAGCTATGGGCCGGCGTACGGCGTCGCGGATCTTCCAGATCACCAAAGGCATCTTCAATACTCAGGGCTGCTGCTTCCATAGCCTGCCGTCGAAAAGACGACAGTAAACCCAGGATTCGCCCTTGTTTACAAGCCGCCCCCGTAAGCCATTGATCGTAAACACGATTTCATGCAATGGCCCTGCGGGGCGGCATAGCTATTCAGATTTCCTCAGATATTGGCTGCACCATTTCTTCTAAACTTCCCCTGCTGTTCGATTTATCCTCGAGACACGTGCATCACTGCGCGCCAAGCGCCTGCTGCGCTCGCGTGGCACCGACCGGCGCGGCCAGATTGCCGACATGGTCAGTCATCCACGTGCGCCCGCCCCAGGTGAACGACCCGGCTCATGCCCGGGCTTTGGGAGGGCGACCTCATCAAGCGTGCGGGCCAACCGCTTGGCGAGGGTGTCCTGCTTGAGCGCATGAGCCGTGCCGTACTGCTGGTCAAAATGCCCGACGCCACCGCTACTTCGGCCCTGGCGAGCTTCACCGCCAAGCTGAAATCCCTCGTGGCGCCGCTACGCCACACGTTGACCTACGACCAGCGCCGTGAGATGCCCCAGCACACAGAACTGAGCGCTGCCACTGGCGTGCGCGTGTACTTCTGCGAACCGCAAAGCCCATGGCAGCGCGGCAACTGCGAAAACACCAACGGTCTGCTGCGTCTGTACTTACCCAAGGGCACCGACCTGTCCGTCCACTCTCAGGAGCAGCTTGATGCCATCGCCGACAGCGTCAATAGCCGGCCACGCGTTCAACTGGCACACCCCACTGCAAGTCCTTGCTCAGATCCTGGCCAACCCTTCGGACCGGCTTCATGTTTAGTAACCTGCGGGGTGTTGCACTTCGCACTTGAAACCTGCCAAGAATAACGATGCGAACTTCCAGCAAACTCGCCCTCGGACTGTTCATCACACCCGTCGTCATTGTGACGGCGGCGGTCATCTTTGTGCTGACGTTCGACTGGAGTCGCGCCAAGCCGTACCTGAATGACCGCGTGTCCCAGGCCATCGACCGCCCCTTTGCCATCAATGGCGACTTGGTACTCACCTGGAAGAAGCCAGAAGACGAATCCCGCTGGCGCGCTTATGTGCCGTGGCCGCGCCTGATCGCCAACGACATCACCATCGGCAACCCGGAGTGGGCCAAGCAACCGCACGTGGTGACCGTGCGCCAGCTCACCTTCGTGCTGGAGCCACTGTCGCTGCTGGCGCACCGTATCGTTATCCCGAGCGTGACGCTCGATACGCCGGCCATTGCGTTGGAGCGCGACAAACAGAACCGCAACAACTGGACGTTCAGGTTCAACGAAGCCGGCGACAACACGTCCTCCGACTGGAAACTGCAGTTGCGCGAAATCGCTTTCAGCAAGGGCACGTTGGCGTTGGATGACGACATCGAGCGCATCCACCTGGCCGCCACCATCGATACGGTTGACAGCCAAGCGTTGTATGCCGCCGCCAACGGCACGGCCATCAAGAGCGAGGAGCAACCGGCCTTGGTACCCACCGCGTCCGGTGCTGGCGCGAACGCACCCGTCGCGTCCGACCCGCGGCAGCCCTACGGCATCACCTGGACGGTCAAGGGCACGTACAACAAAGCCGCCATCAACGGCAGCGGCAAGGCCGGCGGTGTGTTGCGCCTGCAAGACGCGCGACACCCCTACCCGCTGCAAGCCGACGTGACGGTCGGTAAGACGCGCATCGACTTGGCCGGCACGCTCACCAATCCGGCCAGCCTCACCTCGCTGGACCTGCGCCTGCATCTTTCGGGCGCGAGCCTAGCGCAATTGTATCCGCTGACTGGCGTGGTGCTGCCCGAGTCGCCGCCGTTCGACACGCGCGGCCGATTGATCGGCGAGCTGCGCGAGCAGGGCTCGGACTGGCGCTACGAGAAGTTCAGCGGCCGCGTGGGCGGGTCCGACATGGGCGGCACGCTGACCTTTACCATGCGTGAGCCGCGCCCGCAATTGACCGGCGAGTTGATCTCGCACCAACTGCTGTTTGCCGACCTGGCCCCGATCATCGGTGCCGACTCCAACGCCAACAAGGCACGTCGCGACGAGACCGTACGCCAGCCGGCCGACAAGGTGCTGCCGGCCGAGCCATTCCGCACCGACCGCTGGAAGGCCATCGACGCCGACGTGAAGTTCACCGGCGAGCGCATCGTCCACAGCAGTGATCTGCCGATCGACCACCTCGTCACACACGTCAAGTTGCACGACGGAGTGCTCACGCTCGACCCGCTCAACTTTGGCATCGCGGGCGGCACGCTCACCTCCAACATCCAGCTCGACGGCCATGCCACGCCGATGCAGGCGCGTGCGGCACTAGTTGCGCGGCACGTCAAGATCAAGCAGCTCCTCCCGAACGTGGATTCGATGCGCGCCAGCGTGGGTGAGGTCAACGGCGACGCGCGGCTTTCCGCCACTGGCAACTCGGTCGCCGCGCTGCTCGGCGCGTCCAACGGCGAGGTGAAGCTGCTCGTGGAACAAGGCACCGTCAGCAAGTTCGTCCTCGAAGTCATGGGGCTGAACGTCGGCAACGTGATCCTCACCAAGCTCTTTGGCGATAAGCAGGTCACCATCAACTGCGCGGCCGCCGACTTTGCCGTGAGCAACGGGCTGGCGCAGGCGCGCACCTTCGTGGTCGATACGCAGGACGCGGTCATCGACGTGACCGGCGCGACCAGCTTCAAGCAGGAGGCACTGGACTTCACCATCCACCCCGATTCGAAGGGGTTGCGCGTGTTCTCGCTACGCACACCACTGTATGTGAAGGGCACTTACAAAGACCCGGATGTGTCGATCAACCCGGCTGTGGTTGCGCTGCGCGCGGGTGCGGTGGTGGCGTTGGCATTTGCAGCACCGATTGCGGCTGTGCTGCCGGTGCTGAACTTCACGCCCGCGCCGGAGAGTGCATGCGGCAAGCTGCTAGCCGACGTACGCCAGCGCCCGACCGCTCCGCCACCGGGCAAGACGTATAGCAGCAAGAATCCGGGCCGTACACCGGAGGGTGAGCTGAAGTCGACGCAGCCGGCCTCGCGCCTCGCTCCGCCGCCCGCGCGCGACGCGATGACGTCCGGTGGTTGACCGGAACCTTAGATTCCGCGTCCCGGCGTTGAGGGTTTTGCCTAAGCGGCTGGTTGCATCGAGCCTTGCCGCCGTTCCCCTGAGTTCATCGTCCCGCGTGCCAGGAAGTCGGCGCGCGCACGGCGGTCAAGGGGAAAAGTGTCGGGTTGGTGCGGCCCGCAGCGCAGCGAGGACACGGCCCGGCACGCCCTTGGCCGCCGTGCGCGCGTCGCCTACCCATCGCGGAACTGGGCGATGAACGGGGGAGCGGTGGCAAGGCGTGCTAAGGGCACTGTCACGTTGGCGAGGTCGCGTATGATGGCGCGATGAAGCGATGAGGTCGTGGAAGTCCTCGTCTTCGGGTGCCCGCATGGGCTTGAGGCCGAAGTCGTCGATGATGAGCAGCGGCACCTTGGCGAGCGCCTGGAAGCGCCGCTCGAAGGACCCGACGGCGTGGGCGCTGCGCAGCGCGCTCAGCAAGCGGGCCTGCGTCATGAACAGGACATCATGGCCATGCCGCGCGGCGGCGTGGCCCAAGGCCTGCGCCAGATGGGACTTCCCGGTACCGCACGGCCCAGCAATCAGCACGCAAACCTTCTCGTCCACGAAGCGGCAGGTGGCCAGGTCGTGAATGGAGGCCCGGTTGACGTTGGGCAGGCGGTCGAAGTTGAAGCCCTCGATGGTCTTCTGGCCGCGGAAGTTGGCGCGCCGCATCCGGGAATCGAGCTTGCGCTGATCGCGCCTGGCGATCTCGTCCTGGATGAGCAAGGTGAGGAAGTCGGTGTAAGCCAGCTTGCGATCAATGGCTTCGCGGTTGCGGGCTTCCAGCGAGTCGAGAATGCCGGACAGGCGCAGTTGCTTCAGAGCGGAGGTCAGTTCGGGAATCGGATTCATAGCATTCAATGGACGAGGAGCGTTTGGGTATCGCGGCAGAATCGGCCGCCATGGGTGTAAGTCGTGGCCGGGGCGACCAGATCGGCCGATAGCCAGGTTTGATCGAGCCCCTTCTGCAGGATCAGCTTGACGGCCTTGTAGGTAGGCGTGCCGAAGTGGTTTGCACGTCGGCATGCGGCTTCCAGGCGTACAGCACCATATTGCTCGGCCATACGCAGCACGCCCTGGACGGTGCGAAGCTTGATCAATACCTGGTCGCCGAAGAACGCGTGGACCAGCGCGTTGCAGGACGGGCCGATCTGTTGCGCGCGCTGCAGGCACCATTGGGTGTCGTGCATTTGCCAGGCCTGGGCTGCTGGCGGCATGTGGTCGGCAACGGTGGCCCGCATGCCGGCAGAAGATTGCCGAACATGAGAAGCGATCAACGTGTGCTCGTGGTAGATCTGCACCATGGTCTCGGTGGCCTTGAGCCAGACCTCGTTGCCGACGAAGCGAAATGGCACTGAGTAGTAGGCATACTGGAACTGAACATGGGCATCGCGGTGAGCCTTGGCCTTGGCCCAGGTGGCCAGCTCCGGCGGCACGTCCGGCAATGGCAGCAAGATCGACTTCTCGACTTCGGCAAAGCGCGTCAGTGGACGCTCCCGGGTGGTACCGTGAATCCGGTTGCCGGCTTCGCCGTTCCCCCAGTCTTGGTCCTGGCGGTTGGCGTCGGCCAGGTCGCGGAATTCGCGCAGCGGCAGGAAGCTGGACTTCACGTACTTGACGCCGGATTCCACGATCCCCTTCTTGGCCGGGTCTCGCGGTGGGCATGGGTCGATCCGGAAGCCATAGCCCTCGGCGCATTGCGCATAGGATCGCTGCACTTCCGGTTCGTAGATGCAGGCCTTGGTGATGGCGCACTTGGGGTTATCGATGATGAGCCGGGCCGGCACGCCATTGAACCATTCGAAGGCATGCCGATGGCACTGCAACCAGGTGGCAACGGACTGGTCGCGCACAACCTCGACGTACTGGTGCCGGGACCAGCACAGGGTCATCACGAAGAACCAGGTCTTGTGGATCTCGCCCGTGTGCACGTCCGTGATGGTCGGGCCGGCGCCGAAGTCAATCTGGGCTGCTTCGCCTGGCTTGAACTCCAGCCGCATCGGGACATCGGGCACCGCCTCGCCGCGGACCTGCTGAATTAGCCGGTAGACAGACGAGTAACTACCACCGTAGCCGTGGTTGCGCACCAGTGCGCCGTGGATGGCGCTACCGGGAACCCCGGCCGCCACCCATTGGGTTACCTGTTCTCGCCATGGCTCCACGGAGGAGACATGGCTGGCCGGGAGGTTTGGCTTGCCGCCGAAGATCGCAGCCGGCTCGGTGTCGTCCGGCAACGCGCTGCCAGCAACCAACCAGCCGCGTTGAATGGCCGTCTCTCGGACCATGCGTAGCTTCTTGCGGCCCATGACCTTGGCGCGGTCAATGTCGCGATCGGAATCGCCCTGGCGCATGCGCACCAGGACCTGTCGGTAATGGAACATCTCGAACTTCCTGTTCAAAACCACCCTCCCGGGAAATGCTATGGGAGGACGGAAGCTGATAGAAGTTCGACCCCCGGATCCAGCCGGGTGGCGCCTTTATGCCGAAAACGAACTGGCGCCTTCGTGCCGAAAGATTGCCGGCGCCATTGCGCCGAAAAACTTGTGGCGCTATGCGCCGGAAATCAACTGGCGCCTTTATGCCGAAAACGCTTTGGCACCTTCACGGCGAAAACTCACACCTGAGCCTGCGCGATATCGAGGAACTGCTGTTCGAGCGCGGTGTCGTCGTGACCTACGAGACGATTCGCCGCTGGTGCGATAAATTCGGCGCTGGGTTCGCGCATCGTGTGAACGCCGCACGGCGCAAGCCGGGGACCACCTGGCATCTCGACGAGATGTTCGTGACGCTGCGCGGCGAACCCTACCTGCTATGGCGGGCGGTCACCGAGCATGGCGCCGAACTCGACATCCTGCTGCAGAAGCGGCGCGACAAGGCCGCGGCCAAACGCTTCTTCCTACGCGTGCTGCGTTCCTGCCCAGCGCCGCGCAAGATTGTCACGGATCAACTGCGCAGCTATCCGGCCGCAAAGGCCGACATCCCGGCGCTGGCCAGCGTCAAGCACGTGTTCGTGAAGGCCGCCGCCCGTGTGAACAATCGCGCCGAGAACAGCCACCAACCCATCCGTGAACGCGAGCGGCGCATGCGTGGATTCCGCAACCCGAAGCGCACGCAGGCCTTCCTGTCGGGCTCTGTCGCTGTAAGGGAGCGAAGACGAGAAGAATCCTGGAAAACTGACCTATGCTGCCAGTGAACAGAATTGCTCTGCAGCAGGCAGATTGCTCCCTTCGTGGCACTGCATTTGGCCTTTGGCGATCATATGCATGTATATGAACGCCTCCCGTTTGCGAAGGGATTTCGTCTGCTTTGACGTACAGAATTGGTTGCTGCTGTATATGCGGCCTTGCTGCAGCGAATACGGAGGCTGCGGGCCCCCATGAAATCCGCTGACTCACACCTCATTGAGTTCACGAGCTCAAGGCTCTTATGCATATTCAGGTTTAGCGAGTCCCGGTCCAACCTGTCTTGTCATTGCATTCGATTGCCGACGCGACCTTTCGACGTGTATTAATCCTCCACGCAGCGCTAAACCGTTCAGGCTGGCTTCGCGCTCACATGACCTTGCTGGTACGTTCGATCGTGGGCGAGAATTGCCCAAATCGTCCGCGCTATCTTGTTGGCCAGCGCTACGGTTACCACGGTCGGCGGTCTGTGCTTCCGGATCTGCTCGACCCAGGGGCCGGGTTCCTTCTTGTGGGACAGCACGCTGCGCGCACCGTGTATCAGCAGCGTGCGCAGATACGTGTCACCGCGCCTGCTGATACCCAGCAGCGTCACTTTGCCTCCGTTTCAATCTCAGCCTGCGCGACATTGAGGAATTGCTGTTCGAGCGTGGCGTGGTCGTCAGCTACGAGACGATCCGCCGCTGGTGCGACAAATTCGGCGCTGGCTTCGCGCATCGCGTCAAGGCTGCGCGGCGCAAGCCGGGCACCACCTGGCACCTCGACGAGAGGTTCGTGACGCTGCGCGGCGAACCCTACCTGCTGTGGCGGGCGGTCGACGAACATGGCGCCGAACTCGACATCCTGCTACAGAGGCGGCGCGACAAGGCTGCGGCCAAACGCTTCTTCCTGCGCGTGCTGCGTTCCTGCCCGGCGCCGCGCCAGATCGTCACGGACCAGCTGTGCAGCTACCCGGCCGCAAAGGCCGACATCCCGGCGCTGGCCAGCGTCAAGCACGTGTTCGTGAAGGCCGCCGCCCGTGTGAACAATCGCACCGAGATGCCACCAGCCGACCCGTGAACGCGAGCGGCGCATGCGTGGATTGCGCGACCCGAAGCGCACGCAGGCGTTCCTGTCGAACTTCGGCCCGATCCGGCAGCACTTCGCGCTGAAACGGCTTCTGTTGCGTGCTTCGCTCTATCGCAAGCAGCTTGCCGCGAGGTTTGCCGCCTGGCATGAAGTCACTGAAGTGGCCCGAAATCCGTCAACCGCTTCCTGAGCACCGGGGCTCGCTCGCCACTGCCTTGTCTTGCTAGCGGCAAGTTGACAGTGCCGCAAAATGTTGCCGGATTGGCCCGAAGGTGGACAGGAAGTCCTGGGTGCGCTTCGGGTCGCGGAATCCAAGTCTCGTTGCTGACGACCACGCCACGCTCGAACAGCAATTCCTCGATGTCGCGCAGGCGAGGTTGAAACGGAAATACCAGCGCATCGCACAGCTGATGACGACGGCGGGGAAACGGTGACCGTGATAGCGCGACTTCTTCTTCATCGCGCCATCGTACGCGACCTCGCCAACGTGACAATACCGATTGCACTGCGATCGGATTCAGGGCCATTGCATGAAATCGTGTTTACGATCAATGGCTTACGGGGGTGGCTTGTAAACAAGGGCGAATCCTGGGTTTACTGTCGTCTTTTCGACGGCAGGCTATGGAAGCAGCAGCCCTGAGTATTGAAGATGCCTTTGGTGATCTGGAAGATCCGCGACGCCGTACGCCGGCCCATAGCTTGACGGAGATGCTGGCGGTCGCGCTCTGCGCGATTCTGGCGGGTGCGGATAGCTGGGTCGGGATCGAGTTGTGGGGGAACGCCAAGCTTGATTGGCTGCGGCGCCACATTCCCCTGACCAATGGCATTCCCTCCCACGATACCTTCGGGCGGGTGTTCGCAGCGCTCAATCCCAAGCAGTTTGAGGCCTGCTTTATCCGGTGGACTCAGCACCTGTTTCCCACCCTGGCTGACCAGGTGGTGGCGATCGATGGCAAGACCGTGCGCGGCTCACATCAGCGCGGTCAGCGCGCGATTCACCTGGTTTCGGCCTATGGGGCTGGACTGGGCATGGTGCTCGGACAGGTGCGCACGGCCCAGAAGAGCAATGAGATCACGGCGATTCCAGAGTTGCTCGACGCCCTGCTGCTCAAGGGCGCAATCATCACTATCGATGCGATGGGTTGCCAGCAGGCGATTGCCCGACAGATTGTGCCCGCCGGCGCGGACTATGTACTAGCCGTCAAGGCAAACCAGCCCACGCCGCTGGCGCACATCCACAAGGCGCTTGCGGCGATCGAGCATCTCCCGGCCGACAGGCGCGCCCAAGTGGTACGCGAGCATCGCGACATTGACAAGGGACACGGGCGCATCGAGACACGCCACTGTACGGTGATCGACTGGGCCACGCTGCGCCAAAGCACAGCGAACGTCGCCTTCGCCCCATGGCCTCACGCACGCTCGGCAGCCATCATCGAGTCCACCAGGGAAATCGGCGACAGCGTTGCAAAGGAACGACGTTACTACGTGTCCAGCTTGCCGCCGGATGCCGCGCGCATCGCCCACGCAATCCGATCACACTGGGCCATCGAGAACGCCATGCACTGGACTCTGGACGTGGCCTTCGACGAAGATCAGTGCCGAGTGCGTGTCCAGAATGCAGCGCACAACTTCGCCATTCTCAGGCGCATTGCCATGAACCTGCTACGACAGGATCGCACCATCAAAGCCGGCTTGAAGAACCGCCGCATGCTGGCCTGCGCTAACGACTGCTATCTGGCTCAATTGCTTGGCTGGAACGACGTTTAGATTTCCGTCACATTTCATGCGATGGCCCTGCGATCGGATTATCGGCTTGAGAAAGGTTCAGACCCAAGTGGCCGCCGCGGTCCTACACTGCTACGCAGGTCAGATCACCTCCAGAGGATAGTGCAAGCGCTTCAACACCTCCCAATTTCCGTGTCCATCACGGCTGCCCACACTGGCTGAGTTCGACTCCGGCAATTCTATCCCGAGCTTACTGCGACAAAACCCGATGCAGGGAAAGGCGGCGCGCTGGGACGTATGATTGTCCTGTCTTCTGGATAAAGAGTTTCCGTTGCTGTTCAATCCCGACGGGTGTTGCGTCAACTTGCAGGTCGGGGCTCCCGTTATGGATCTGAACAGCAAGCCCAGCTCGATGTTCGACCACAACCGCTGCCAGGAAGGCGGCATTCATTGGAGTCACCATGAAAAATTTTGTCATTATTGCCTTTGCCCTGAGCCTGGGCGCTGCTTCTGTTGCTGCACAGGCGCAGACCGCTGGCAAAGTGGATCCGTACACCCAGGGTGCCAAGGTTGGCAAGGCCGACCCCTATACCGACGGCGCAAAGGTCGGCAAGGCTGACCCGTACCTCGACGGTGCCAAGGCTGGCGACAAGTTCGATCCGTACACGGAAGGTGCCAATAAGAGCACGCGTGAGGATCTGACGGACACCAAAACGAAGACTTCGCACAAGAAGCACAGCAAGAAGGTTGCGCCTGCCGCAGCGGCCAGTAACTGAGGCACGAACTGTGATTGAGTGTCGGTACCACTACTGACCCATGAGGGCGCTTCGGCGCCCCTTTTTTATAGATCGCGCAGATACACACTCAGGAGCGTCCATGCCAGGCGTGATCAACACCTCGAACACTCTTTAGGCCCTTCAGGAAAAGCTGGCGCCCTCGCTGTCTAGCGCGATGAGTTCCACAACAGGTCGTGGCACTGTCACGTTGGCGCCGCCGACCGAGTAGCGGGTACGACCAGGAGCGTTGAGAACGACCTCGTCGCGTACAGGCCGACCACTCCTCCGCAAGCCTTCCTCTACTGGCAGCCGCGCACTGCCACTTCCTCTTCGATCTGCATCGGCTGAGCACGCACGTTGTCTTGCTCCAGCTTCCTGCCTGTACGCCGCATCTGGTGCGACACGCGCCGGCTGCCGACGGCGCAGGCGGGGTCCGAGGGAGACAAAAAGAACGCCAAGCGACCGGGAAAGTATCGCTTGGCGCGGAGGCAGCAACAGGCGAAGTTTATACGAGGGTGAGCAACAGATTTCTCAGAAAATCTGAATGGCTATGCCGCCCGTCAGGGCCATCGCATGAAATGTGACGGAAATCTAAACGTCGTTCCAGCCAAGCAATTGAGCCAGAGCCCCGAGCCTTTCCGAATCGTAATCGGCGCGCCATGGCGGTAATGTGCGCCCGCCGCCGACGGCCCCCCCCTGGTTAGGCCAGTACGTCGCCCCCCCTATTGAGACTTGTATAAATCATGACAACCGATTCGAGTCTGACGCGTTATCTGATCAAGGCGTTGATGGGGAGTCGATTGCATGGCTGGGAAGATGGACGAAGCGACCAGAAAGCGGGTTCGCGCTGGACGGATGCTGTTAGCGAACAAGCCGGTCGCGGAGGTTGCGGCTGCGGTGGGCGTGGCACGGCAGACGGTGTACACGTGGAAGGCGCGGCTGGACGAAGGCGGCATCGATGCGCTGCGCACCATGGCCCGTGGACGGCCGTCGTTGCTCGACGATGCCCAGCGCGAGCAGCTGTGTCGTGCCTTGCTGCAGCGCCCCACCGAGCATGGCTTTGGCACCGAACTGTGGACGCTCAAACGGGTGCGTCTACTCATCGAGCAACGCTTCGGGGTGTCATACAACGAGGCCCATGTCTGGCGCATTCTGGATTCGCTCGGCTTCTCGCCCCAACGCCCAGATCGACGCGCTATCGAACGCGACGAGGACGCCGTCCTGGCGTGGAAGCGCAAGACCTGGCCAGCGCTCAAAAAAAGTGTAAGCGGGAGCAACGACTGATCGTCTTCATTGACGAGTCTGGGCTCTCGGAGCGCCCCACGCGCGTGCGGACATGGGCTCCGAAAGGTCAAACGCCAGTCATCCAGTTTCATTTCAACTGGAAACATGTCTCGGCCATCGCGGGAATGAGTTATCACAACTGCCTGTTCCGCCTTTACGACGGCGCGATCAAGAGTGCGCAGATCGTGGAGTTCCTCAAGGCACTGCGCGCGCACCTCAAGCGCCGCCTGATGATCATCTGGGACGGCGCCGCGCAGCACAAGAGTCGCATCGTGCGCGACTACCTCGATAGCACTGGTGGTGCAGTGCAGATGGCCTTTGTCCCGCCCTACAGCCCGGACCTGAATCCAGTGGAGTATCTCTGGGCTTGGCTCAAGCGCCATGCCCTGGCCAACTTCTGCCCACACTCGCTCGCCGAACTCAAAACGACCGCCCGCAATCGGCTGCGCAGCGCACAGCAACGCGCCAACATCATTGCCGCGTGTTGGAAGCAGGCCGAGTTGTGGTGATGTCAGCATTTATGCAAGTCTCAATAGGTTGGATGTGGCAAGCGAATGGAGAAGCGCGTTCGCCCATCGACTCGCGAAACATCGATGGTGCCGCCGTGCGCCACGACGATGGCCCGGGTGATGGCCAGCCCAAGCCCCGTGCTTTCCGACTCAGGGCGGGCGCGCGACTTGTCGGCACGGAAGAAGCGCTCGAAAAGGAACGGCAGCACGTGCGGTGCGATGGCTTCGCCGTCGTTGTCGACGGAGACCGTGACGCCATCGCCATCGCCGCTGACCGTGACCAGCACCGTGCCTTGTCCCGGCGTGTGGCGGATCGCGTTGGATAGCAGGTTGCTCAACGCGCGACGCAGCATCAGCCGGTCCCCAGGATGCGGCCGTCCCCTTGCAGTTGAAGCTGCACCGCCTTGTCGTCGGCCAGCGCGTCATAGAACCCGAACAACGCGAGGATCTCGTCGGCGAGATGAATCTCTTCCGTGCTGGGCAGCGTCAGGCTGTGCTCCATCTTCGCGAGGTAAAGCATGTCGGAGACCATGCGTGCCAAGCGTTGGAATTCTTCGGCGTTGGAAGCCAGCACGTCGCGATACTTGATGCCCTCTCGCGGCTGTGAGAGCACGACTTCTGTCTGCGTGAGCAGATTGGTGAGCGGCGTGCGCAGCTCGTGTGCGATGTCGGTCGAGAAGTCCGACAGGCGGCACTGTCAACTTGCCGCTAGCAAGACAAGGCAGTGGCGAGCGAGCCCGGTGCTCAGGAAGCGGTTGACGGATTTTGGGCCACTTCAGTGAATTCATGCCAGGCGGCAAACCTCGCGGCAAGCTGCTTGCGATAGAGCGAAGCACGCAACAGATGCCGTTTCAGCGCGAAGTGCTGCCGGATCGGGCCGAAGTTCGAAAGGAACGCCTGCGTGCGCTTCGGGTCGCGGAATCCACGCATGCGCCGCTCGCGTTCACGGGTCGGCTGGTGGCTGTTCTCGGCGCGATTGTTCACGCGAGCGGCAGCCTTCACGAATACGTGTTTGACGCCGGCCAGCTCCGGGATGTCGGCCTTTGCGGCCGGGTAGCTGCGCAGCTGGTCGGTGACGATCTGGCGCGGCGCCGGGCAGGAACGCAGCACGCGCAGGGAGAAGCGTTTGGCCGCAGCCTTGTCGCGCCGATTCTGTAGCAGGATGTCGAGTTCGGCGCCATGTTCGTCGACCGCCCGCCACAGCAGGTAGGGCTCGCCGCGCAGCGACACGGACATCTCGTCGAGGTGTCAGGTGGTGCCCGGCTTGCGCCGCGCAGCCTTGACGAGATGCGCGAAGCCAGCGCCGAATTTGTCGCACCAGCGGCGGATCGTCTCGTAGCTGACGACCACGCCACGCTCGAACAGCAATTCCTCAATGTCGCGCAGACTGAGATTGAAACGGAAATACCAACGCACCGCACAGCTGATGACGACGGCAGGGAAACGGTGACCGTGATAGCGCGACTTCTTCTTCATCGCGCCATCTTACGCGACCTCGCCAACGTGACACCCATTAGCCGGCCAGAGTCAAGGGACAAGAATTCCCCATCGTAGGGTGCAGTGGCGATGCACTGTTGCATCGCCACTGCACCCTACGAAACGCTTCTGGCAATCACTATCGTGCTGCTCGTGGAGCGGAATCGCGTCCATGTTTTCGTTTTGCTGGCTGCGAACTGAATCGCACCAGACACCCATCGGGATGAAGCTGGCTGCGAACAGATCCGCAGCCGCCCTGGCGGCATTGACCGCCCCAGAAAACCATCGGTGCCAGACCGTGTCCAAAGGCGCAATTTGCAGAGCCTTGGCTATCGCAAGCGACGCCAGTCATTCGGTGGCTCGCGGGCTGGGCGATTCAATCATCCGCAAACAGTCGGTCGGCGCAGGCCAGGGACGGCGTCCAATCAAAGCCCTGGCTGCAGGCCAGTCACGTTACTGGCTCGACCGCTTGCGCCGAACCATCAAACAAAGCATCGGTTCACATCGAACGGCTGCTGCTCGCGCAGCATGTAATAGCAGGCGCGCGCCAGTTTGTGGGCCACGGCCTTGAGCGCGACAAACCGGTTCGTGGCGCGAAGCTTGCGCTCGTAGAAGCGCCGCGCCGGTAAGCATTGGCGCAATGTGAAATTGGCGGCCTCGACGAAGGCCCACGCGAGATACGCGTTGCCGTTGCGGGTGTTGCCCTCACCTTTCTTCTTGCCATTGCTTTGCCGTGCGCTGTCCACGCAGCGGCAATACGAACTGAAATTGCCCACTTGCGCAAACCGCGTTGGGTCTCCGGTCTCCAGCATGATAGTGGTCGCCAGCGTTTGGCCGATCCCGGGCACGGTCTTCAGCAAACGATACTCGGGGCGCAACCTGACGCACTCGGCTAGCCGCTTCTCGAGGATCGCAATCTGTTGTTGCAGAGCGTCGCTGATTGCAAGATTAGCTTTGACCGCGAGGGCGACGTCGGCCGGTAGGCCGATCGCGTCCACTTGCTCGGCGGTCATGGCCTTGACCACGCGACTGCTCATCGACTCGCCCGTATGGCGCGCGAGGAGGTTCTCGATCGCCAGAATCTGGGCAGTTCGGCACCGGACCAGCCGGATGCGCTTGCGTGCCAGATCGCGCGCAGCGCGCTGCTCGCGTGGGTAGATGTAGCCTTCAGGTAGTAGCCCCAGACGTAACAACTGCGCCAGATAGGCGGCATCGGCCGCGTCTCCACTATGCTTCAACCCCTCGTAGCGCTTGATCGCTGCGACGTGCGCCAGGTGGACCTGGTAGGCCGCAAGGACCGACAGGATCTGCCCGAGATCATTGGGCAGGCGCCGCTGCAGCACGATCCGATCCTCCGCATCGCTGACCACCACTACACTGTTGTTCGAGTGCAGGTCTATTCCGCTGTACTTCATGTCGGCCTCCGTCAGGTCACGTGCATGACCTTGACTCTAGCTTCGCCGCTTCTCGTGGCGAGGCCCCGGCCGGCTATATGATTATCAAAGCCATGCCCAGCGGTTCCGAAAAATTTACTGTCGTGCTCACGTTGTGGAATTTTTATACGAGAATGTTAATGAATGATTTGGTAGGACGATAAACCGAAGTAAAACGATATACCGTCGCGGCATGAGAGTCGTGTGCAGGTAATTCGATTGCGCGCAGCGGGTTACACGTACGACGAGATTGCGGCACAACGGGGCCTGAGTCGGACTGGCGTGTTTGGCATCTGCCAGCGTCATGCCGAGGGGGGGTGCGACTGCGTTGCAAGATGCCGTCGGTGGGCGTCGGCTTGGCGAATCCGGTCAAGCATGCGGCGTGATTATCATGAATGCCGGATCAATATATTTCGATAATTAGTGAACATCCAGTCGATATCCGAGCGTATAGATGCTCTTCAATGATGCGCCAGTGTCGGGGCCAAGCTTGAGTTTGCGCCTGATCTTGTAGATGTGTGTATCTAGCGTACGAGAGCCGGGGTTCTCCGTGCATCGTCCCCATACGCGGGCCAATACCGCCTCTCTAGTTACAATGTAGCCAGCATTCCTAAACAGCAACTCTACAATCTCATATTCCTTTGGCGAAAGCGGCACCTGCTCATTTTTCAGCAGTACTGTCTTCTCCGAGCAGTTGATCAGGTATTCACCCAATCTGATATTACTTTCATATTTTGATGTAGCCTGATAACGCCGGACGACATTTTTTATCCTGGCGATTAGCTCTGATCCCTGCGGAGGCTTTGCAATATAGTGATCAGCGCCTGCCTCGAAGGCCTTAACAACATCATGCTCCAAAGTGGAATTTGTCAGCATCACTATCGGCAGACGATCACAGTTACCTCTGATCCAATGAACTATCTCTAACCCATCAACATCGGGTAGGCGTCTGTCCAATATAATGACAGAGGGCAGGCGTCGGCGTAGTGCATATAGAGCCTTTTCCCCACCGGGGAAGACAATGACCGAGAACCCGGATCCTTGAAGAACCGACTTGAGGTAATTTGCCTGTGCTTCGTCATCCTCAACGACATATACCAAAAGTGATCTTTCTTCGGGCATGATTGCGCAAACTTAATATATTTGGAAAGTGTTCATGGAGACTGCGAGCGGCTAGCCGGTCATCGAAATGAGGCCTGATGGGCACTAGCGAAGGTATGGCGCGAAAGTAGATCAACAAAGAATTGTGGAAGGCATTGCAGCCTCTTGCGCAAACGGTGGGGGCCATCGCCCAAAGGCGGTGGTCGACCGAAGGTGAACTGCAATACACATGCGGCGCATCAAACTTACCTTCGAAGGCGGCGAGTTGCCATGCAACGGCCTGCAGTCAATGCAAAGCATCGGCTACTTTCCAGTGAGTTTGACTCGCGACGATTTCCATCAATCCCAGGCGTCGCGCTTGGATTCCTTCTCATCACGCTCATGTTGTGCTCTTTGCTCGCACTCGGTGATCACTTTGTTGGTAGCCTGAAGCATCAGCGAGCCGGCAGTGAGTTTCGCGGCAAATGCCTTAAGCGCGTCCAGCGAGATCGCCTCTGTCGATAATGAATGTTGCTGCATGGTGCGTGCCCCTAATTGCGGGGATTCTCAACGGTTAATGGGCTGCCCAGGTCCCCTCCCACTATGAAGGCTATGAAGGCCTTCCATCGTCAGTCCACTCGCATTCCAGAGCATTCGGTTTCCGCACTGCCTGTATCGGGAGGTTAGCCGATTCAATACGATCTTGGGGGGGAAGGCAAGCGCGCAAGCCTCAAGTGTGCATATAGTGAACATCGATTCCGCATGCTGGCCGGTGCATGGGCGGCAACGGAGGGCCATGCGCCAAGGCATCCGATGCAGCGCTTACGTTGCGCCCTGATGCCTGGAATTCGCATGCGAATTCATCTGATCCGACGATGCCTACGGTCGGCCCGAATCCATATGCTGTCCGGCCGAAAGCCAGCCACAGCATGTCAGTCGCTGGCACATATACCGGAGACTGAAGCATGGATCAGTGCAGGCGTCGCGTATTGCAGGAACTCGACGGTCTCGCTTGAACTGATCGGCTCGCATCAAGCGGCCAAATGCGCCGTCCCAATTTAACATAAAGCAATTATGCGTTTTGTGCTTGTGTAGCGGCAAAGTTGTAATGTCCGGATTTGGCAAAGTTCAAATGTCCGCCTGAGTGCTCCATTCGTGGTATTCAGCCTGCCCGGTTGAATGCAATGGAGACGCCAGAGGATGGCTAGACCCGAGGTCATTACAGTAAGCATGCAGGAATTAGACAGGCTCAAGACGGTCCAGGCCGTGATGGATGGCCAATTGCGGCCCGGCGTGGCCGCCGAACGGTTGGAGATCACCGACCGGCAGTTTCGGCGATTGCTGGAACGCTACAAGCAGGAAGGCCCATCCGGGCTGGTATCTCGCCGGCGCGGCCGACCCAGCAACAATCGCATGCCGGCGGATCGCGAATCCGTAGCTCTTGGCCTGATTCGCGAACACTACGCCGACTTCGGCCCGACCCTGGCCGCCGAGAAGCTGCGCGAGCGCCACGGGCTCACGCTGTCCAAGGAAACGATCCGCCGACTGATGACGGTGGCCGGCCTGTGGGTGCCACGCAAACAGCGGCCGCCGAAGGTCTACCAGCCTCGTAACCGGCGCGCTTGCTATGGCGAACTGATCCAGATCGATGGCAGCGATCACCGCTGGTTTGAGGAGCGTGCCCCAGCCTGCACGCTGCTGGTGTACGTCGACGACGCCACCAGCCGGATCATGGAATTGCGCTTCACTCATGCGGAATCCACGTTCACATACTTTGCGGCGACGCGGGCCTATCTGGAGCGCCACGGCAAGCCGGTGGCGTTCTACAGCGACAAGGCCAGCGTTTTTCGGGTCAACAAGAAAGGAGCAACCAGCGGCGACGGCCACACCCAGTTTGCGCGGGCCTTGTTCGAGTTGAACATCGAAGGTATCTGCGCTAACAGCAGCCAGGCCAAGGGCCGCGTCGAACGCACGCACCTGACCTTGCAGGACCGCCTGGTCAAGGAGCTGCGCCTGCGCGGGATCAATACGATGGAGGCGGCCAATGCCTTCATGGTGGAGTTCATCGCCGACTATAACGCGCGCTTTGCCAAGGTGCCGCGCAATGAGCACAACGCCCATCGGCCGCTGCGATCGGATGAGAACCTGGATCTGATCTTCGCGTGGCGCGAGCCACGCTGTGTGTCAAAGAACCTGACGATTCAGTACGACAAGATGCTCTACCTGCTGACCGATACGCCAGAGCATCGGAAGCTGGCCGGTCGCTACATCGATGTCTATCACTACCCGGATGGCAGGATCGAGCCTCGGGCCAATGGCACAGCCCTACCCTACACCATCTACGACAAGCTGTCGGAAGTCGATCAAGGCGCGATCGTGGATAACAAGCGGCTGGGACACGTGCTGCAATTAGCGCAATACGTTCAGGAGAAGCGCGACAACACGCGGTCACTATCTGTGCCTGGCACTGAGGGAGCTCCCCGCAAACGAGGACGTCCGCCCGGCAAGAAGTCGCAGCGCTCGCTGGGCCAGAACGACATGCTGGAGGCGCTGCAGCGGTTGCAGAAGCAGTCGTGGCCGCTTAACGGAACGGAGAACTGATCTCAGCTTATTACTGGAACTCAAATTCGCTCCGCTGGCATGACAGCCCTCACCCTGAGCTGGATTCAATCGTGTCAGGCCAGCACCACCGCCCTACGGGACACCCAAAAACTGACCAAGCAAGTTGAAGACACACCGGACATTTTAACTTTGCTGGCGACCGGACATTTCAACTTTGCCTGGACAGCTTGTTGGCCGTTTTTTCTAATGTCGTACTTGGGTTAAGTTCAAATGTCGTACCCTGTCCCGGAGCGTGCCAAGCTGGCGGCTTTGCCGTCTAGTACAACATCCCGTAAATGGCTTTAATAATTATCGGGCTGCAGATATAGGTGCAGGAGCGTGACGACCACCTCGGCCATCTCGTCGAGTGTACCGTTGCCTGGCAACGGTTCCCAACGCCCGCTATGGCTGCGAAAAGCGGCGCCATAACGATTGCGGCCGAGCTCGGTCAGCCGAGCCACCACGGTCGGCTCCTCGTCGTCCAGACGTTTGATCAGCAGGTGACGCCCGTAGGCTTGCGTGACGATCTGCTCGTGGCCGAGCAGGCTGCGCAGTTGCCGCTGCAATTCGGCAGCGTAATGTTTGGCGGGTAAAGCTGGCATGTCGATCCTCGATTACGATGCGCCGGTTTGCAGCGGGTAGCCCCGGAAACTCCATTTGAACGGGCGTGCCGCCTGATTGTGCGCGCGGATAAACTGCTCGGTGCGCTCACGCAGGTGCGCGATGCTGGTGTGGCTCGCATGGCGCAGAACCCGGCGCGTGTAGCGGGCAAACCAGAGTTCGATCTGATTGACCCAACTCGCGTGCAACGGCGTGAAGTGGAAGTGAAACCGCTCATCGTGCCGTGTGTTAAACGCCTGCCAGACGGCCTGGGCACAATGTGTGTTCAGGTTGTCCCAGACGACGTGCACCTGTTTTCCCGGGTACGCGGCTGCCACGCGCTCCACGAAGGCTACCAAATCCTCCTGGGTGCGCCGGTCGCGGCAATCTGCCAGCACCTGTCCGGTATGCACGTCCAGCGCGGCAATCAACGCCTGGGTGCCGTGACGAACATATTCAAACTCACGCCGACGAAGCCGGCCCGGTGCGGGGTCACGTCCTGGGTGCTTACGCTCGATGGCCTGAATGCCTGTCTTCTCGTCGATACTGAGCACGACCGCGTTTCGAGGCGCCTTGCGGTACAGCTTGCAAATCCTGTTGACCTTCTCGCGAAAAGCCGGATCCGGGCTGTGTAGCCACTGCTGGACCCGGTGCGGACGCACGTCGCCGGCCTGCAGAATACGCTGCACCTGACTGCGACTGATTTGCTCAACGACGCCGCGCTCCACCGCGCGCGCCACAATCTCGTCGAGCGTGGGCGTGACCCGTCCCTCAGGTTCCTGCGTTTCGCACGCCAGCGCGATCAACTGCAGTCGCGCCTCGTGCGTAATGCGTGGCGGACGGCCACTGCGCTCGCCCTCACGAATGCCTTGGGCACCTTGCTGGGCAATGCGCTTGCGCCACAGGCAAACCGTCTGCACCGATACACCCAGTTCCCGCGCAATGACAGTATTGGAGTGGCCCTCGTGGGCCCACAAGGCGATACGAGCGCGCATCACATCTCGCAGCGCAGCCGTCTTCCGCTCGATCAGCGAGATCAGTTTCTGTTGTTCTTTCTTCGCCAACTTCACTGGCGTTGCATGACGACCTCGGCTCATCCCGACATGATATCGGAGGCGATTACTTATTCAAGGTATTTACGGGATGTCGTACTAGTCATCTCCAGAATACTCAAGGCGCGTGTGAAGTGATGTCCCGAAACCTCGGCGCGTCGTGCGCGAGGCGCTGGCTCGCCAGTACGGTCACACACTGCCTTGGCTGCACGAAAGGCGCCTTCCTCGATGGCTTGTCGACTGCATTTCGTGACCAGATCGGACAACATGCCAACGGCACACCGATCTATCGCTCGTATAGCTTGATCGACCCCATCGACACCCTGCTTTACCACGCCACACCCGCCCTCTCCGCCCTCCCCGCACACCAGGCTCGCGTGCTCTCGGTCTTCGAAGGGCCGAGCGGCCCCACCGCACTCAACTTGGCGGGCGCGATAGACGGGTCCATGCAGGTCGCTCGAACAACTGCCCGCCCTGCTTGCGAACAGTACTGACATCCTAACGCCAGCGCACCTCGCCCTTGGCCTCGTCAAGCATCTATTGATCTTTCCGTAAATCATGACATCACCACAACGTTGCCTGAACCCAGCACGCGGCGATGATCGAAGGCCGGTGTTGAGCGCTTTTGAGCTTGTTGCGGGCGACGGTATGCAACTCGTTGAGGTTGTCGGGGCAGAAGTTCGCAATCGCGTGACGCTTGAGCCATGCCCACAGGTACTCAACTGGGTTGAGCTCAGGGCAGTACGGTGGCAGGAAGGTCATATGAATATGTCCCTCGAGAGAATCCAGATATTCGCGGACCATTGCGGCGCGATGGGGCCTGGCCCCATCCCAGATGATCAGCAACGGCTGCTTCAGATGCGCTTTGAGCGCCTTAAGAAACTCGACCACCTGTTCTTTCTTGACGCTGCCTTCGTACAGCCGAAACAGGTAGTTGGTGCGACTCAGGCCGGCGATCGCCGACACATGGTTCCAGTTGAAATGAAACTGGATGATGGGTGTTTGCCCCTTCGGCGCCCAGGTGCGCACACGCGTGGGCCGCTCGCTGATGCCAGTCTCGTCGATAAAGACAATCAATCGGCCTTCGCGCTGGGCTTTTTTTTAAGCGCAGGCCAAGTGTGGCGCTTCCAGTGGCGCACCGCGTCTTCGTCTCGCTCGATCGCGCGACGATCTGGCTTTTGCGCGCTGAAACCCAACGCCCCAAGAATGCGCCAGATCTGCGTTTGGCTGAACTCGACGCCATACGTCCGCTTGATGAGCGAGCCGACGCGCTTGAGTGTCCATAGCTCGGTCCCAAAGCCATGCGCAGTCGGGCTTTGCAGCAACGCCCCGCGCAATTCGGCCAATTGCTCCGGCTCGAGCTTGGCTGGGCGGCCTCGACCTGGCACAGCCCGTAGCGCATCAATTCCGCCTTCATCGAGCAGAGCTTTCCACGTGTACACCGTTTGTCGGGCTACCCCCACGGCCAATGCCACCTCGGCTGGTCGCTTGCCAGCCAACAGCATCCGACCAGCTCGCAAGCGCTTCTTCGTTGCATCGTCTAACGGCTTCTTCGACACGGCGCGTATCTCCAATCAACCCGTTAGAGATGAAACGCGCCAGCCCTGAATCCGTTGTCATGTTTTTTGTAAATCTCAATAGTAGAGGTTGCGCGGCGTGCGGGGATCGGCGAAGGGAACTTCGCCACGCCGGAGGGATCACGTCACACGCCTTGCAGCCGGGGTTCATAGCCCGAGGTTGTGGCCCGTTCCTAGAGGGCGGATGCGCCCCTACAGGCCGTTGGATACCCAACCTTGATTGGTGAGCGTCAATCCGTGCGTCTTCTGCCGTTTGCCCGCGTTGGCGATGACGTCCTGAATGCCAGGTTATGACTGCTGGACAGCCGGATTCACAGCCCATTCGGCGAGATCGTTAATCTTGTCTGTGTAGGTAACCCCGGTTTCCTGGTGATCCCCGAACTTCGTCGGCAGGTCCCAGCTGACAACTGTGTCCAGCGCCGTCTTGCCAAAACAGAGATCGCCCGCCTCCCGGGCCGACGAGGTTGCTAGCGCGGACGTTGGGCGTGCCCGATAGTATTTCGTGCCGGCCTCACTGACGACGTATCGCTTGAAGGCTTTCCCTATCTATCGATCAAACTTTCGTCAGTCGATGGTAAGCAGTTCGAGTTCGCCCAAGTTTCCCATGAAAATTGGGTTCCAGGATGGCCAACAAACCTTCGGCAGCAACATTGATCGGCGGAGACCGGACGATGGCACGGCTCAACACTATCCAGGTGCGCGGCTCCCTTGACTTTGTGACTGCATCGGTAGAGTGAATAGCATGCAACGCAACTCCATGCCGATGACCACTCAGCTTTCCCTGCCCCTCACACCAAGACCCACCAGCGAGCCAGCACTGCTGTTGATGGCATGCTCGGGCATGAAGCTCGATCGGCATGCACCTGCCATTGATCTCTATACGGGCGTCATGTATCAATCGTACCGGGCACACCTGCGCAGCGATGCGGCGCCCCATGTCCTGATCCTGTCCGCACGTCACGGCTTCCTGCATCCCGACACCGAAATTGCGCCATATGACGACCGCATGACGCGGCAACGCGCCGACGAGATGATGGCCGACTTGTCGAGCTATCTTCGGCCCGGTGCCTGGCCAACTCGCGTCGGCACGGTGATGCTCGCCGGCGGCAAGGAGTATCGGCGCATCATGCGAGCCGCGCTGGCCCTGCCCTGCTTGTCGTGCACGAAACCAATGGAGGAATCGGCACGCAGCGATCGCAGCTCGGCGCCTTCCTTGCCGGGCTGAAGCCTGCGTTCCGCGACCAGATCGGCCAGCATGCCAACGGCACACCGATCTTTCGCGCCTATGAACGGATCCAGGCCGGCACAATCGCCACCCTGCGCTACCGTGCCGCGCCCGCTCTCCCCGCCCGTCAGGCTCGCGTCCTTTCGGTCTTCAACGGGCCGAGCGGCCCCACGGCCGATGTTGAGGTGGAAGAGTTTGTGCGCGGGCGCGTGAAAGTCTGCCCCCGCTGGGTCAGCGTCGCGGATCTCCAGCCTCTCACCGGGGAGCCGGCATGAGCGAACTTGACCGACAGCTGCATCGGGAAGCGCTAGAGCTATGTCAAACGGGACCGGCAACACCCGACAAACTTGTTGCGCTGGCCCATACAGGGCTGAAGGCGTGGGCGAAGATCGGCAATCTCCAGTTCCCGCCCGAAAAGCGGTATGCGCTGCTACAGGAGATCATGCGCTACTGCGCCGACGAATGCCTGCTCGCGTGCTGTTTCACGCAGGAGGATCGCTTAGAGCGGATCGCGGGCATGCTCGATGCCGCCTACCCCCGCTATGCCTGCACCCGCGCAAGGCTCGCCGCGCGCCGCAACCGTTATGGGCGGCCGCGATTCTGACCTCTCGCCTGCAAGCCATATCCGCCGCATTGCGGCGGCAGGGGTGTGGGATGGGTCAAATTCAGTATATAACAGCCGGTATGATACAAATGGACTCCCTCTGGCTCAGCAATCCCACCCTGGCCTACCGTGACTGGCAGGCGCGTGAGGCGGCTGGCGCTGATCGCCGCCCTTTCTCCGCGCGCTCAATCGTCCAGCACCAGGCGATGTTCGAGAACTTCCGACGACACCTGCTGGCGAGGAGCGCGACCGTTGCCTCATTTGGCACCGCCGAAATCGAGGCTTTTTTGCAGACGCCCGACGCCAGGTCGTACTTTCAGGGCACACGCATGCGGTACATGAAGCTGCTGGACCGCCTGTGCCGGCATCTGGTCTTCGCCGGTGTGCGCCTGGACAACCCAGCCGCCCTGATGCTCTCCGCCGAGCGCTGGCCAGACCAAGAGCCCATACCCCAGTTCCTTGACGAGGCCGAGGACGCGCGGCTGCAGGCCTATCTTCAATCCCCTGCCGACGATCTGGCCGGCTTGCGTAGCCGGGCGATCGTCGCGATGTTTCTCGCAACGGGGATTACCGCGGCGGAAGCGCGAGCCGCGCGTTTGGGGGACCTAGTGCCGGATACAAACCCGCCCTATCTCTTCGTGACGGGACATGGGGCGCGGGACGCGCGCACTGTTCACTTGGCCGAATTCGCGGTACCGCTACTTCAGGCCTGGCGCGCTCGCCGCGCAACCCATCCCGTCAAAGGCGACCTGCTTTTTACCCTTACCCCGGATGGCCGCCCCATCACCGACATGAGCTTGGGCCGGATCGTGGCCGCCGCCCTGGAAGCGATAGGATTCTCCGGCGTCGAGCCAAGTCCCCGCACGCTGCGCAATACGTTTTGCCGGCGTCAGCTGCTCGCTGGCTGCACGCACGACGACGTGACCCGGATCTTAGGACTTGCCAGCAATCGCACCTGCGACCGCATTGCCGCTACCATTTCGGCTGCCCGACGGCGAAAAATCATGAAATGATCGGGGTTTCAGCGCATCTCACTATTGCACTCGCGCTTGCATTTGCTATTCTTCGCGGATGCGATGTACGCGATATCCCGCGCGCACGCATTTCTTAATCAGATACGACTATGGCCACGAAAGCATCCGCGAAGACTGCAACGAAGACCGCCGCAAAGAAGGCTGCCCCCGCAAAGAAAGCCGCTCCGGCTAAGAAGGCTGCCGCAGCCTCCCCGGTTGCCAAGCCGCTGAAGGACACGTTCAACAAGTCGAGCCTCCTCGCCCATCTGATCGCCCAGACCGAACTTGACAAGAAGACCGTCCAAACCGTTCTGACTCACCTGGAAAACACCATGGTGAGCGCGATCCACAAGAAAGGCGCAGGCGAGTTCACCTTCCCCGGCCTGTTCAAGGTCTCGGCCATCCAGGTTCCGGCCACGAAAAAGCGCTTCGGCAAGAATCCGTTCACGGGCCAGGACCAATGGTTTGCCGCCAAACCGGCCAGCGTGAAGGTGAAGGTTCGCGCGATGAAGAAGCTGAAGGACGCCGCGATGTAATCACCACGGTTCCCACGAACCAAAGAAAAAGCCCCGAGATTTTGCGATGTCGGGGCTTTTTCCATGGGCGCTTAGAAGAGGGATTGCTGCGGCGTAGCAGCTTGCCGCCACGCCAGCTGACTGCTCGCCGGAAGGTCCTCGAAGGATGCCGCCCGCGAACGCAACGCACCCACATCGTAGTCGAGGGTGAGCCCGAGGCGATCCTTGTACGCGGTACGGCGCGCAATTTCGTCGTGCTCCGCCCGCTGCGAATGAGAAAGCGTCAGGCACCTATACTGCGCGTACCACCGGTAGCCAGCCGTCACCTGGCCGGGTCCCACGCCAACGTCATGGATCTCCAGCAAGCGATCGACCTCGAACTCTGAGATCAGGAACGCCGCCTCCGCGTCAACGGAGAACTGCTGTGCAGTAGGCAACGCCCATACTTCACGGCCATCAGCTGTGACCTGCAGCGCAGGACCACAAGCGGAGTCGGCCGTTAAGCTCTCGAGGTAGGGATCTCGCAGGCCAGTCCATTCCGCCGGTTCAGCCGTGTCGTCCCATTCCGATCCCACGTGCAGGAAGCGCGCCGTCGGCACCGCGGTCTGGGCGACTTGGGGCAGATCGGGAATGTCATACCGGACGCCCCGCTGGTGGATGTCCCGCCAGTCCGCCCATGCGGCGAAGGGTCTGGCTAGCCCATTGAGCGACTGCAGCGCATCCACGGCAACAAGCAGGTCCAGGGGCAGCAGCTCGAACTTCGGCCGCTCTCCAACGCGCTCAGCACGGCATTGCTCATCGTAGTCCAGCTGGAGCATGTACCGCACCAGTTCCCGAACCATTGTAGGGTGGTACGTGTCCGGCTGTACCTTGATCCAGCCCCCGCGGATAGTTCGACCCACCCAGTGCCGCCGCGACCAGTCAAACCGCGTGTTGCGGATAAACCGGTTCAGGCGCTGCAGGCCTGCAGCGTATGCGTAGCGCCCGTCGTACTCGATCATGTTGGCAAGGCTCTTGTCCTCTGCCATCTGGCAGACGTGGCAGCCGAGACGAGCCCCGCACTTGCCCGGCCGACGCGAGCCCGCACCTTCAAGAATTGCATCCGCCACGACGGC
Organism: Cupriavidus sp. MEYA8; assembly: GCF_059278825.1. Classification (NCBI taxonomy): domain Bacteria; kingdom Pseudomonadati; phylum Pseudomonadota; class Betaproteobacteria; order Burkholderiales; family Burkholderiaceae; genus Cupriavidus; species Cupriavidus sp. MEYA8. Next base: position 19,551 of record NZ_JCAEMD010000003.1, on the reverse strand, counting down.
GCAGGACGTCCCGCCCGCATGGGCATAGATACGCCGCATATCCTCGAAGTCGGAGTAGCCGGGACGCGCCCCACTTCCATACAGCGCGATGCCCTCCCAAATATCGTCATCCTGCCAGTGGCAAACGGGGCTCAACACGAGGTCGCCGTCCTGTGCGCGCCGGCAGCGTGGCTGATTCACCGCGCTCCCGCATGCTGATGCTACGCCGCGTGCTTTCCCCAAAGCGGGTGCCAAGCAACGTCACCGGCTCCGCGTGGCCCTGTCCTCCCAACGACCGAAAGAGTTGTCGACGGAACGTGCGTTGTGGCGAAATCTTTAAGTCCGTTGAGCAATCTGCATGAGTCCCCGGAAAGCTTGGCAAGGCTCGGCCGGAGAGTACCTTGACCTGAAACGTCGCGGCCATGGCGGGCTGAACCACGCGCGTTATGACGGCTATTTCCTGACGTTTGCCAAACGCGCGCATGCGCGCCAATTCGGCCCGGTAGTGTTCGGTCACTTCAGGTGACTCGACAAGGGTGTCGCCGGTCGTGACGACAACTAGCGGGTTACCGCCGCCGGCCCGGTGGAGAGCCGCTGCATGGAGTGCCAGTGCGGCCACCATGCTGCTGTCCTTGCCTCCGCTGTAGGCGATCACCAAGGGGTGACCGGCTGATCAAGAGTTGGCAAATCGCATCGATGGCCTTGTCGACCTTCGCGTCAATGGGGTCTAGTGCCCCGACTGGGAAAAGAGAAATGGTTTCCATGATGCCTCTGAGTAGAGGCACCGCCCCACAGGGGCGATGCCCCCATGGGTTGGTTGAAATGAATTCTCTGCTACAGATCTGTCACGTACGCGAAGCAACTGCAATCTTCGCGTGACCCGGCAATCTGCTGTCCTTCCGGGCAGAGCGAGAAGTCGAAAACGTTGCTCTCGATCTCGTTGGCCAACTGGCGAAGTCGCCTGGCCGCCTCAGACGGTCCTACTGCGCCTTCGAATGCTGGTTCACAGAGGGCAATACTGACGATCAGCATCATCGGCCATCCTCCGCTGTGAACGTAGCAACAGCCGTCAGACCCGAGCGGGGGTCCAGACGGACGGACTGCCCAGGTTCAAGCTTCGGAATTTGCGCTACCACTTCGTCGGCCAGCACTCGCATGAGCGCCGCCGCCTGTGCGGGTTCGTCTAGACCGTCGAACGTCGGCCCGTTAATGGAAATCACGACCATGAGGCCCATTTGGCGTCTCCGGCTTGCTGTTGAAGGGAAAAAATTGATGGGCGGACGGGCCATCAAGACCCGTGCCGCGCATGGAAAGGAAGGCCAGTTGGTGGCAACCGCCGACGTGGCGATGTCGTGCCGCCTGGGTGGTGGCGTGACTATAGCCACGCCGAACGCACCAACCTCATTAGGCGGCGCGTTCGGCGTGCATTTCGCACTCGAATGGTTAGCCACCCTGAAGTCAGCGCCACGGCGAAAGCGCTGCCGAGCAACTGCTGGCCAAGAAGCGGATAATCTATCTTGATGACAAATAGATAGAGCGACCACACCAGAATCGCAACAATAGCGAGCACTGCTGCGCCAGGGAGGCGAGATTTAAGGGACATGCAAGACTCCAGTAGAATGAGCCTTGCCCCACCGGGACAAGGCCCCGATGGGAAAGTAGAAGATGGGCCGGTAAGCCGGCGAAGTCGATGCGTCAGTGACGCGGGAAAGTATGTAAAGGCTGTTTCATAATTCCAATGAGGCGTGATGGCGTTCGACATTGTGGACAACAGCTAGTGCCCGTACAACATCCCCAAGTCTGGTCCAATGGTAAGGGAACAATCCGCTGAGCACCTTCTAATTTTTCAGCCTAGCAAAGCAGTGTTCGATGCGGACTCTCACCTTGGAAAGCGTAGCGTTTCGCGTCTTTGAGCTTTCCTTATCCAGTTTCCAGGCGGTCTCGCCGCGCTTGATCGGACGGTGGAGCAAGCTCCCTTCGCCGGCGGCGCCAGCGTAGGCCTTGTCTGCCAACACCTTGCCGCGGAGCATGGGTAGCTCGACGTTCCAGATCCGCTTGTCATGAACGGATCCGGGGTAACTCTGGCTCACGTCCACGATCTGCCCATCTTTGCGAGTGACCACCTGAACCTTCGCGCAACGATGGTGTTTGTAGCCGGAATAGGCCTTCGCTTCCCTCGACGCGACGCGGGCGCTGGTTGAGTCCACGATCAGCACGGACCGGTTCAGTGGGGCCAAAGGCATCTCGCCGAGCGCTTGCGCGACACGCAGGACGCAGCGCGAGATGGTTGCCGAGGCGATGCCGGTAATGGCCTGCATCGCTCGCACACTCAGATGGTTGCGCCACTTGATGAGCGCTAGGCACAGGGAAACATACGCGCCATGTTGCCGTGGACGGCCAGGGCCGGAGTTTCGGAACGTGGCTTGCAATCGCCTGACCAGCCACCGAATTGTCGATTCTCTGCAGCCGGTCAGTTGTTGCAGGGCACTTCCTTGCATTAGGCCGCGCCCCAGGTACACTCTGAACCTATCACTCAACATCACTCTCTCGCATGGCACCGAAAGGCAAGGCAGACACCGCAGCGCAGGAATGGTTCGACACCGTCGAACAGCGCGTGCTCGTCCTGCCCCATCCCAAGGGAGCCTTGTTCGAAACCTGCCTCGCGCTGACGTTGCAATGCAAGAACCTCTACAACAGCATCCACTTCGCCGTCCGCAACGTCCTGACGGCCTACGTGTGGGGTTGGGAGGCTGGCTGCTGGCGCATCAAGCCGGAACTGCACGCGGAACAGGCCCGCGCGATTGCCTGTTTCAATGCGGTTGTGGAAAGTCTCAACAGCGATCGCCAGGCGAAGTTCGCGGCCGCGATCGCTGCCGGCGGTGAGAAGGCTGAAAAGGCCAAACTCACCCTGTTGCCGGTGCTCGGCGGCGAGGTTCAGAACCTCTATCGCACGGTGCTCGACATCACGGTGTTGGACAACGTGGCACGGCAGCGCCCGGACCAGCACGGCAACGTAATCTATCGCCGTTTGCCGGCGAAGGCAGCGCAACTCGTGCTCGCACGCTACCGCGACGCTTGGTCTGGATATTTCGAGGCGGAGAAGGTCTTTGCTGCAGGGGGCGCAGCAGCCCGTGCGATGACTGGCGCCCCCAAGCCGCCGAACTACCTCGCCAAGGCCGATTGCTTCGTGCTGGAGCTGCCGCTCACGCAAATTGGTTCAACCCTGATTGGGCTGGGGGATCGCCAGATCCCGGTCGACTTTGAGGAAACGCTGTCGCTCACGAGCGAACAGATGGCGGCGTGGAACGAATACCGCATTGGCGACGAAGTCGCGCGGGCAGCGGCGAAGCGCGGCTATCGAGGCGGCAAGCCGCAGCACCTGCGCATCGTCCCGCAGGGACGTGGGGTCAAAATTGAAGTCGTCATGCGCGTATCCTCGCGCCTTCCGGCCGATTCGCTGCTCGCCAAGCTAATGCAATCGCTGGGTAAGGTGTTGGAGCAGCAAGGCAGCCGTCGCAACGATGCCCTCCTGAAGGCGGTGGCCGGGCTGAACGTGCCGGCGGCGGGCGGAGACCGGGGCCTGAATAGCACGCTGACCCTGGCCTTCTCGACTGGTCACAACGCCGAAGTCATCAGCGGCGGCCGGCTTGACCTCATCCTTGGGCGGCTTGACGCGGAGATCGACGCGCTAAAGGCCACGCTGACCACGCCCCAAGTCCGTGCCCTGCAAGCCCGCAAGGAAGCGCTCGAACTCGCGGGCGAGACGCTGTCACGTCGCGAGCGCATCGACCTGGCCACCGGGCTCAAGGCGATCTACACGAATCCTGCCTACCAGACGCTGCGCGCAAGGCGCCAGCGCTGGCTCGACGACTTCTTCCATAAGCTCAGCCGCGGCGTGGTTGATCTGTGCGCCGAGCGCGGTGTGCAAGTGATCGCGCTGGGGCAGAATAAGGGATGGAAGGATGGGGTCGAGATGGGCGCCCAGCAGAATCGGCGCTTTGGGCGGGCGCCGCTGACGCGCCTGATCGACATGATTCGTTATAAGGCGCAGGCCCGTGGCATCGTCGTCGTCACGACCGAAGAGTCCTACACCAGCAAAACCAGCTTCGTCAGCAACGAGCCGCTGAAATGCCGGGAGCACGAGAAGCCGAGTAAGAAGAAAACGAAGAAGAAGGACGTTGAAGCATCACCACAACCGCGCGTGGCGCAAGCCGACACGCTGCAGGCCCAATCGGGTGCACCGATGGGCCGGCGTCTGAAGGACGAGCGGAACACGTTCGTCAACCATCGGGAAACCGGACGCCTGGCACGGGTACACGCAGATGTGAATGGGGCTTTCAATATGCTGCGAAAGGTGTTCAAGGACTTCGCCTATCATCGCGGGCTGAGCCTGAACTACCGTCTGTCGCGCGTGAGCCCAAGGTTGGGGCTCACAGCCATTTATCTGGCAACAGGTAGGCGCCGTATCGGCGCTGATTCAGGAACCGCGGGGAGCAGTACCAGGCGAAATCCTCGCAATTTCATCCCCTTGGCGACAGCCGCGGAATTATGAAACAAGCCTGTAGATTCTATGGCCGGCGATAGGGTCAAGGCAACAGGCAGCTTGCCCGATGGCTCACGCACTCTCGTCTTTGGACATCATTGCGATTTCGCAAAGCGCATAGCGGGCGAACATCTCCTGAAATGCCGCCTTCTGCTCGCCAGAGAAGAAGACACCCGCCACATCCCCGTAGTCGAGCTTCAGCCGCGCCCGGACGGCCAGACACGCCGCAGTGAGCGCATCGTCGACCAGATTAGTCACCAGCGTTGCGCTCGGCACTATTCCCCAACCAGTTCGCCAATGCATCCTGCACTCGGTTTACAGCTTCGCAGAAAATCTCCTCGTCCGCGGCGGTCTCGCGTGGAAACATGCTGCGCCACTGTCCGTCCTCATCGCAAAGCCCTCCAAATTCGTTGGCGTCGACATAGTCGTGCAGTGCAGAGAACTCGGTAATGGTTGGCGGAATCCGGCCCGCGGCAATCTCTCGTTGGATTTGTTGCATGCCAAGCTCGATGGAGGCAGCCACAAGCCCGCTCCTGGTCCTCACTTAAGCAGGAGTTGTTCGAATTCATAGTCTGAAGAAGAAAGAAAAGCCCGCTCCCCTTTCGGAGATACGGGCGTGTTGAACTATTGGAATTGCGGCCTTACTGGGCCGCGAGGGCAACTACATCGATAACGCCGTCAGCCCCGTCGACCAGGTCAGGCGTTTGCGAGATGAAGAACTCCCGTTCGTAGCCACCGATCCGCAGCACTTCGCGCTTCATCTTCATGAAGGCACGCTTGCGCTCCGGATCCAAGGGGCCATCGGCCTCGTCGGTAAATAGGGTCTGGAACGGCTGCTGCGCATCCTGCGCCCGGCACAGGGCGATTCCACGCGTCAGACACTCGTTGATCCACACCTTCTGCCCACCTGACATCACGGAGAAATCCTTCGTGCTGTCGTTGTCGGCGTCAATCACGTCGATGGCAAAGCCTTCCCGCTTCTCGCCATTGGCTAGTTCCGTCTGCGTCTGGATCGCGATGGTGAATCGCGGCCCATAGCACGCCAGCAGCAGGTCATTGACGATCTGCGTGATGGCCGGGCCCGCGTCATCGATGGACAACGCGATCACGCCATCGTTGCCCAAGCCCTTTGCCAACAGCTTCCACTGCGCGATCTGGTCGGACAGCGCTTGTGCCTTTGCCTCCGCTACCGGCAACCCGGCGAGCTCGGCATCCAGGCGTTCGCGCTCGGCCACCAGCGTGCTCTCCTGCCGGATCAGTGCTTCGATCCGGCCGGCGATAGCAGCGCCAGCCTCCCGGCTGGCAGCGATCTGGCGGTCCATCTTGGCCAGCATGCCGGTCACATCCTCTGTGGACAGCGTTGCCAGTTCCCTGCGCACCGCTTCAAGCTGGGCTTGCACGTCCGCAGCATCCCGCTTGTAGCGGTCTGCGCGGGTGCCTTCCTCCTCAGCCAAGGCTGTCAGATCACGATCGGCCTGCGCCAGCCCTTCACGGGCGGCGTCCAGCATGGGCTTCCTGGCAGCCAGGGCCGTCAAGCGCTGCAGCGACTGCTGATCGCGCTCCAGGTCGGCTCGCAATGCCGCGAAGGCACTCCGCGCCAGAGCGCGCTCGGTAAGCGTGTCCTGCATCGACTGCGCCTGCGCCTGCTTCTTGCGATAGCTGTCGCGCAGCGCTTCGACCGTCACGGCCTGCTCGCCGAGACTGGCTTTGGCGTTGCGCGCCTGTGCCAGCAACGGGCATGTGGCGTGCATCGGGTCGTCCCGGCAAGGGACAGTCTCGATGACGTCGGCCTGCAGCTTGAGCGATTTAACCAACTGCGCCGCCGAGGCACCGCGTTGTTCCAGCCCCTTGAGCTCGGAACTCAGTGCCGCATGCTCGACCTGCAACGTATCGAGCTTTTCCACAGTTGCCTGCTGGCTGGCCAGTTCCGTCTGCTTCCGGCCGATGGCAAGTTGCAAGGCATCCCGCTCGTCGGCGGCCGATTCGATGGCCGAGGCCTCCGCTAGCACTGCGCGGTGGCTTGCCGCATTTCGGTCCAGATCGCGCCGGCGCGCCGCAGCACGTCCGGCAGCCGCCTGTTCGTCGCTGGCCAGCAATATCGCCCGCTGCTCCAGCTCGCCCTTGCGCTGGTTCAATTCTCGCAACCGCGCTTCGGTACCGGTATTCGCCTCCTGCTTCGCAGCCAGCGTCGCGCGCTCCTGCATCAGCTTGGCACCCTTGGCCGTCTCCACGTTGCGGGCCTCGCGCTGGACATCCAGGCTTTCGCCCACCTGCCAGATCTCTTTGGCCACCACCGCGGCACGGTCGCGCTTTCCCGTGAGGGTCAATACGTCGCGCTGCAGGGTATCCAGCGAGCGGGTGAGCAGCTTGGCAACCTCGCCCGCTTTCGCGGACAGGTCACGCAGGTGATTGATCCCGAGCAGTTCGGCGAGCAGCTTCTTGATCTCGCCGGGCTGATAGCTGGCAAGCGGTCGGCGGTTCTGGGCAGAAAACACGCTGGTGAAGAACGCCTCGGGAGACCCGAGCACGGCCTCCAGACACCGGTTGTAGGTTTCCGCCTTGCCGTCCGACAGCGTGCCGTCAGGCAACTGCAGGGGCTTCCAGTCACCTTCAGCGTCCTTCTCGAACAGGTAGTACTCGGCCTTGCGGCTCTTGCCAGGATTGCGGAACGCGAACGCGGAGCGGTAGGTCTTGCCACCGTGCTCCCACTCCAGATCCTTCTCCGCGCGCGGGGCGCAGAGATGGTCCCAGTACGAGAACGCGTCGGCGGACATCTTGCTCGCATGGCTCGGCATGATGGGAAACGGGTGCAGGTTGTCCATGATCGTGGTCTTGCCTGCCCCATTGGGTCCGACCAGGGCGATCAGGCCACCCGGCAGCGTCGTCAGGTCCACCGTGACGCTATCGCGCTTCATGCCGTCGCGGACCCCATAGAATCCGGTGAGCATCAGTTTCAGTGGACGCATTCGGACACCTCCGTACCATTGAAGGAGTGAAGGTATTCCGGCGGCATTGCCATGACGTTGTCGTCAAACACCGGCATCTCCGCAACGGCCGGGACATCGCGTTCCGGCTTGCCAGCGATTGCGCGCTCCAGGGAGCGTCGCGCTGCGGCAAACTCGCCGGCGGCCATCTTGAGCACCGCTGGCCAATCCTCAAGGCCCGTGATGGCCCTGAGTTCGAGTTGGCTCCACTGGGAAGCCAAACCGTTGGACACTGACCAGATCAGGTCCTGCAGCTCCTTGGAAGGTGCCACGGCAAAGAAGGTGTTGCTGCCGACCTCACCAAGTGCCAGGACCAGCATGTGACCGCGCTTGGCGACCACAGTGCCGCGGCCCTGGCCGAACGGCTCGTACAGCATGCATTGAGTAAAGTCATGGGCGTCGGCCAGGCGCTTGGCCATCACCGAGCGGTCCATGCACGTCTCTTCAACGAACAGCCAGTCGGGACCGGCGTGGTACAGAATCATGATGCACTCCTGGAAAAGGACGGAGTGCGCCCCAGACGGGAAGCACCCGTCTGGGTAGATAGAAAGAGGATGGATACTGCGGGGTCGATGCGTCGAGGACGCGGGGTAAAACCGGGTTTCGACAGCCGCAAGGGCTGTCGGAACATGGCTCACATGTTCAAGGGGGTGGGCGTATTGCTACGCAAACAGATCGTCCGTCAGCCAGTCCATCGCTGGGGCTACGGTCAACGACGGCAACGATGAGGACGAGGGCGGCAAGGCCGGTTCGGCGTCCGTTACGGCCTCGGAGACTGGCGGTTCCGGAAGCGCACCAACGTCGTCTTCCAGTTCCATGCCAACCAACGCCGTTAAGGCTGGTGGCAGCGCAGGCTCAGGTGGTGGAGCATCGGATGCGGCCGCCACCGGATCGGCAACAAGATCCGCCAGCACGCGGTCGACAATCGACTGCGCATCGAGCGTTTCAAGCATCGAGAGGCTGTCCATGAGCGGATTGGCCTCAACCCCCGTCAACTCACACCAGCGTCCCAACTTCTCGGGCAACGTTGCGGCCCGGCTGATGCCTTCGGCACGACTGCGTACGGCAGGCAGCACCCGGGCTTCGAGCTTCACCTCGGCGCTCGCGCCAAAAAGAGCCGTTATGGCCTCCCGGTCCACAAGCTGCCGGTGCTCCTCGTTGACCGTCCAACGGATGCGCACGAACTTGTCGGCAGCGTTGGTGGCCATCTCGGTCAGCTGCGCCATATCCGGCGGGCCGTCGAAGTCGATGCAGACGGTCTGGCGCGCCGGTGTGGCCACCAGCGAGGCCTCGGCTCGACCGGGAGCAATCTGCCACCGCAGATAGCCCTTTTCTCCGATCTCACCATAATGGAAGCGCCCGATGGAGCCCGGATAGGCCACCACCATGCCCTCCTGAGCCCATTGCTGGGCGCGGTGAATGTGCCCGAGCATGAAGGCATCGCAGTCGGCATCGAACAGCGCACCAATGGTGAATTCGTGGTCGAATCCGGCCATCGGCACCCCGTGCTCGGTCTGGCACCCGTTGACGGTACCGTGGGAAACGCCGATCGTGCGCGCGCCCTGCGATCGCCATTGGCGATTGACGGTGCCCGCCGCCTTCAGATAGTCGGCCAGGTGATCGCCAACTGCCGTGGCAGCACTCGCCACGCCAGCCGCAGCCGCCAGCACGGCCTTGTTGACCGTCGGCACACAGGTGAACACCACCTCCGGTATGCCATGCTGCGCTACCAGCACGTCGATCTCCGCGGCGTCAAAGACTGGCCCCGCCGACGGCACGAACTGCCCCGCGCATAACGCAACCTGGTGGATACGATCCGCGACATAGACGGGATACTGTGCTCCGATGAGGCGAAACAGGTCCAGCGTGCCCGGGGGCTCGTGGCTATACGTGCCTTGCAGCATCAAAACGGGCATGCGCGCCGTCAGCTGGTGAACGCGGCGTGCCAGCGCCGAGAGTGCCGGCGTGTGCGCATCCAGGCGGTGGTCGGTGGAATCCCCGGACACCACGCCAACCTGACAGCCGGCGGCAATTGCATCATCAACCGCAAAGCCGAAACAGCGATCGGCCTCTGCCAGGTGGCCAGGGGAATAGTGCAGATCCGAGAAATGCGCGACAAGCAGGCTATCGCCTTCATTGTGCATGGTATGACCTCCAAGGGAATGTGCCGGCGCGCGGCAGAAAAGAAAAAGGGGAAGCCACATGGCTTCCCCTGACATGCCGGCACAAAGCCGGCGTTACGGTGCGACTTCGGCAGCGATCGCGGCGACCTGCTCGCGGAACGCGAGCGGACTGGTCAGCGCTGTGCGCATTTCGCCAAGCAGCTGGCGAACGTCCTGGTCACGCTTGGTCCAGCCGCGCCCGAAAGTGGCCGACGCGTAGATGCGGAACTGTGCCCGGCCCTCCTGATTGGCCAGGCCCAAACGCGCCATCAGATCCTCGAACTGACTTTCCAGGTCATCGCCGTCGACGGGCAGTGCATGGGCCGCTGGAGCATCAACAACCTGCGATTGCTGCGGCGGTTCATTGCCAGGCAGCGGCGCCTGCTCCGCTGGATGCAACTCGCCTTCCAACGCAGAAACTGCCTGTGTCGCCATCTCGAGTGCCGGCGCACGACGGTCCGACCCGTCCAGCAGGGCAGCGATATCGATCTCAGCGTCTAGCGTGATGAGCCACTGCATCTGGCGCACGGCCCTTCCGCTATCATCGATACGGCTGATCTCCACCTCCTGCTTCGCCATCCAGAACTTGACGCCCACCAGCCTGCCGCGCGCCAACGCAACGGTCTGCATGGCGGCGTGAGCCTTCTGCAGGACGTAAATTGAGGTTGTGGGCATTTCGATGAGGCCCAGGCCGGAAATGCTCGGCAGGGCGAAATAGAAACTGGCCGACAGGTTGCAGTTCCCATCCTGATATTGCGGGCACATGTGCGGATCGCAGATGCCGTCAGGGATATCGTCGTCCTGGCGCAGGATGATGGTGCGACCGCCCCAGGTTCGCTTTGCACGATTGGCGCGTGCGTCGCGCACGGGGGGCGCGTACATCTTGCAGTAGCGCCTGCCGTCCGGCCCGTACTCCGAGAAGAACTGGCGACCGCTCTGCGTCCATGCAACGAGTTGATTGGGCATATTGCTCAGCCAGTCGTCGAACGCGAAGATGACCGGGAAGCGCCAAAGACGGAAGCCGTTGCCGTCACCACGATCCTCACCGTAGCGCTGCACGATCTCTTCAGCCACTGCGGGGTTGGCGAAGTCCGAGCCGCGGCAAGTGAACCACGGCACGTTCTTGGGAACCAGCGGTGTTTTGATCCCGGTGGCCCGGTAAATCTCTTCCCCGATTCGCTCGAAGCTCTGACCCTGGGCCAACATCCGGTCATGGATCTTGATGGCTTCAGGCTTCTCGCGTGCGGCCTTGGTCAGCACCTTGATGCCGGGCCGGATCTTGCCAATGATCGGTGGGCGCGTGGGCCGCTCCTCCAGGAGGCTGCGGCGTCCGCCAGGTTCGCTGTAGGTGATGGGTGCATGCATGGTACGTCCTTTCTCCAGTCAGGAAAGCGAACGACGTCGGCCCGGATGGACGCAGCATGCTCCCGGAGGCGCTGGGCTGTGTCGGCCCCGCGCTGGGTCGTTGCGGCGATGGGAAAGCCTGACGCGCAGGCTTCCGAAAAGACTGGCGGCGCCATTGGCGCGCCAGAAACAAAAGAAGCCCGCCCCGGATTGCGCCGGCAGCGAGCTTTGATATTAGAACCTGCAATGCCACGCCCCTTCCGGGGGCGTGGCACTGAGGGAGCGGCGCGCTAATGCGCGCTGCTCGATGCTGAGGACGCAAAGTCGTCCTCGTGCAGCATGGTCACGCTGCACAGCAACCCATTTCGCGAACCCACAGGTTCGGCCGCAGGATCACGGATCGGCTCGACGGCTGCCGTTCTGCCCGGGAGGGGCCTTTGAGAGAGAGCTCCACATGATCCCGGACTCGAACGGTGTCCATCGCGTGCACTCACAAGGAGGCACCGCAAGAACGCGTATTACGAGCTGATGAGGGAAGTGTTCGGCGAAAACACTTAGCACAAGGAATATCCACACTGGTAGCCAACCAGTCGGCGCGTGCGCAAATGCACGACTTGAAGCAGAAGATGGACTCGCCAGGAGTCAGGGTCGATGCGTCAGTGACGCGATGTGTGAATGCATTGTGGCACAGAAAGTCCGTTGCAAAGAATACGAAAGCTCGCCAATTTGCCATAGCTTTCAAAGTCATCGGGCCCCCGGTTGTGTCAGACAATTTCACCCTGAGAGAGCGCTTCCGAGAACATGAAGAAATGGCCGAACAGGATCCACCCAAGATATCAGCTAGTGGGCTCAAGCCCATTGAGCGACACAACAGCGAAGAACGTCTAAGCCGCCTCACGCCGACGACGGCCTCAGCCACCCTCCACGCCTACTGCTCAAAGTTCGCGCGCGACTTCCTGGATGCACATTTTTACTATTGTTCGTCCAAATTCGTTGTCGCGCGTGGCGGCAAGATCAAGGCGCTGGACGAAGCGTTCCGCGAAGCCGAGGATTGGTATAGCAGTGCACTGAGCTGGCTTTCGAAGACTGACCAGGTCGAGATCCCCCTTTTTTACGAGGAGAAGGAAGTCAAGGTCTCCCATTCCTTCGCCGGCCGGTTGCTCAGATTGCTGATGCAGTTCGATCGGATTTTCGCCGAGACCCTCTACAGTCAGGAGTGCGATTCCATCTCCCCGGACCAACGCACGACGACAATCCAGATCGCCGCAAAGCGCATCACCGCGATCCACCAACTCTGCATTCCGGAACCCGACAAGTTCGGACCCGACGGCACACTGATTTCATCTCACCGGAGCTCCACCGATGGATATGCGTGACATCGAGCAGCTGCATGCTCAATACGCCCAACCACCCCTCACGATCGACATCTCTCCGGCGGGTGCAGCGACGGCGCCGCATCTTGGCTATGGCGGCACTTCCACCGCACCAGCAAAGGCGTCCACCTCCCCGTTCCCGTTCGCGTTGCGCGGCAATCCCCGGCTGCTGTGGGGGCTTAGCTTCGTTGCCGCCGCGGCGCTCATGTTCATCATCGGCACATCGATTGGGAAGCGGGAATCGCGTGCCGGCACCGAGCAGGTGCAGCCACTTCACTCCGCTTCCGATGCTTCCGCGCGTGTTCCGGCGGCCGACGGCCATGAATGGCCGCGCAAGACCAACAACGTCCCCGCATCGGAAGTAGCTCAGAGCACTGTATTGCCGGTATCTGCCGAGGCCGCAGTGGCGTCGGCCTCCGCAGCATCCGCTGCTGCGGTGCCCGCGGAGCAAACGCGGGAGCGATCACCAGCGGAGCCGAAGGCGGAGACAGTGAAGCGATCTGCGGCCCCGGCTGCGCCTGCGCTTGCCCCTGCACCGGCACCGGCACCGGCACCGGCACCGGCGAGGGCCGCGACCGTACCGGCTCCGGCCAAGACTGCACAGCAGCTGCCGACTAGCGCCGTGCCGGCGCGAAACACAGCGGCGCAGCATGCCAACTCCCCCACCGACATCAAGATGTTCTGAGCGCCATGGATAATCCTCCCATCTTCAGCGTGCTGCGTGCCGGCATGAGCATCCACGGCGACATTGTTTCGGACCATGGCTTCACCTGCCTGGCGCTGGTCACCGGCAACGTTGGCGCTTCCCGTGGCCTACTGCATATCGCGGCAGGCGGTGTGGTGCACGGCAACGTCGATGGCGAGCACGTCATCGTGGACGGCGTGGTCGAAGGCGATGTCGTCGGTCGGACCTCTTTGCTGATCAACGGCCGAGTGAAGGGCCGGATCGTCTACGCGGGCACTATCCGCCTGGGACCGAATGCCGCCCTGGACGGCACCATCACACGCATTCAGGCGGTCGGCTATGCACCATCCCCACAAAAGGAGGGGGTGGCCGTCACTGACTCTGCTACCGAAGCGGTGGAGGCGGCGAGCAGTTGAGGAACATGTTCCTTCCAACAAATCGAAAAGCTCAGTTCCACACCCTCTCTTTCGAGAGCAAAAAGCCCGGCAGAATTTTTCGCCGGGCTTTTTCTTTTAGTACATGCGTCGCAACGTCATCAACTCCGCCTGTGTAAAAACGTCAGGGAATGCGACCCACGGAAAGTCCACGCCGCTGGCGGGATCTCGAAACGACACATACGGAAAGTCATTGGCAGACTGCACTCTGAAGATGCGCCCGCTTCCGTCCTTGCCGCGCACTTCGTACACGGCCCCATTTACTAGATCGAATACAACCCTTCCCCGCTTTATCGTCACTGAGGATGCGGGTCCTTGCACAAATCGCTGGTCCATCCAAGCGTCATACTCCACCTGGATTGCGTGCTGCCTGACCAGGCTCTGCCACTCATCGAACAGTGTATGAAAGCGCTCCTTGTCGAAATGCGCCACATCGATTGGCTGCCGTTGCATAAGTCGCTCCGCGACTCGTTGACCTTCAGTTCTGATCGTGTTGTGACAAGCGTGGCGGCCAGGAAACGCAAGTCGCTTCGCGTCAGTGGTCCGGAACAGCCATCGAGGGTATCGGGAATAGAAATCAATCAGCATCATTGGCAACGAGGGAAAAAAAAACCCCGGACAAGTGCCGGGGCTTTGTGAGACCTAAAACGACTACTTCCATGCCAAACATCGGCATGGACCGTCGCTCGCTTTAGGGCTAGATAATTACGATGTCGTCATGCAATAAGCTTGATCGCAGCGTCCCAAGCCCGCTGCTTGAGTGCCGCGCCGGCACCGAACCAAGCCGAGTCCAGCCGATTGCCCGCATTGCGCGCTCGCTGCTGGTGATCGACGTACTCGGTGACGCTATTCACCAGCCCCCAGGCAGTCCCGGCCGCCGAAGCCAGCGTGGCGCCACGACCGTTGCCTTCGAAGAGATTGAGCACAGCCTTCAGGCCGCGCTCGTTCACCTTGTCGGGACCGGCCGAATCCGGCTTCGTCCACGGGTACGTGAACAGGCGTTGGAAGAAGCGTTCCGATTCGACCTGACTCACCTTGCGGTCGGCCAGTTCATGCATTCGTACCATGAAACCATCCCACGACGAGATGGCGATGCCCAACTCTTCCTTGACAGCGCGCGGGTCGAACTGGCTGCGGTGCGGCACCTTGACGGCGCCGCGGTTGCGGCCAAGCGCAATCTGCAGAGTGTTGTTGCAAACCACCCGTACGGAGGTGAACTGGGCAGTGGTGGCCAAGGTGCCATCGCATGCCGTGGCCAGCAGCAAGTAGCCGCGCACCTCGTCGACGCCGGCGATCTTGGTCGACTGCCCCGTGCGCGCGAGCGCCCAGAGCTTGCGACCTTCTTTGAGCACACCTGCCGTTTCGAGTTGGTAGCCCCCGACCTCGGTCAGATCGCGGTAGAAGTCGAGGATTTCCGAGGGCTGGACCACCTGGTACCGCTTCGACACCGTCGCAAGCGCCTTCTTGGTATCCGAGCGGAACAGCACCTTCTGCTGGGGGAACGAATGAATCGGATCGAGATCGTGGGAGCCGGCGCGATACATCACATCGGTTTCCTCGATTCGCCAGTTCATGCCAGCGGCGTCCGCCCACACTTCGAGCGGCTGATTGCTTTCGAGCTGGTTGCCCAGGCCGTGCCACGGGGTAGCGCCGACATAAGCCATGGTTTGTACGAGATGGGACATGATTGCTCCTGAAAATGGGATTGCGTGAGCACGGCCCCAAGGCCGGTCGCAAGAAGGGGATGGGAATGATCAGAATTCGCAGCGGGCAGGATTGCGCGCGTGCGGGACGACGCATGGCGCTTCCCGTGGCCGCGCAAAGCGGGTCCAGGGCGACGCGCCATAACGGCTACAGCAAAGGTTGGTGGGGCATGTGGGCAAGGGATGAGGCCCACAAGAGACGTCCCCACAGGGATTGTCCCTGTGGGAAGTTGCAAAGGATGGCCGGCGTGCCGGCTTGGTCGATGCGTCGCAGACGCAGGTAAAACTCGGTTCGGACTGAATGTCCTTCAGTGCGAACAGAGCTTTGTGTGTAGAGCAAAGGCTAACGCAGGCGTCGCATCCCGATGAACTCGAATGCTCAGGATATCCATGCGTGATTTGAAGAAGTTGCCCCCGGCCAGTGGCCGGGGGACAAAAGCGATCATGCGGCAAGCGCCACGGGAATAGCGCCCTGCACCAGGCGGGCACGCGCGTAGTTGAGCGTGCCGTCTTTGGCGCGCAGTGGTCGGGAAGCCCGCTTTACCGGATCATGGATCAAATAACGTCGGGCACTACCGCGTTGCTCGTCGACGAGCTGGGTGAAGCCCGCATCAATGCAGAAGTC
The DNA here is from genome assembly GCF_059278825.1 of Cupriavidus sp. MEYA8. NCBI lineage: Bacteria > Pseudomonadati > Pseudomonadota > Betaproteobacteria > Burkholderiales > Burkholderiaceae > Cupriavidus > Cupriavidus sp. MEYA8. The sequence goes on along the minus strand of NZ_JCAEMD010000003.1, from coordinate 3,719 downwards.
GACATACTCGCGCCCGCTCATCACCTGGCCGGTTTCCAGACGGTATTTGACCGACTCGGCCTGGCGCGTCGCATCAGCTAGTTCACGCTCAGCACGCTTCTGCGCCTTCTCTATGGCCTCGTGAGCCTCCCATTCGGCCTGTTCAGCGTCCGAGAATCCACACAGTTGAAACAGCCGGCGGCGGCGAGTCACCGCTGGACATTGGAGAACGTCGACACCGATCTCGTCACGCAGGGCGCGCTTCGAATCCGTGTTCCAGTCCTTCGGGCCGTCGAAGATCTGCAGGACTGCCGCCACGTTGCGCTGCATGACTGCGAGCGCAACGCGGTTCGGCCACTCGTAGCCATAGGCTGCGCGGTAAGCTGCAGCGGCAGAGGCCTGGCGATCGAACTCTCGCTGGCTGATTCTCCGCGCTTCCCGCTCGGTCCTGGCCTTGTCCATGCTCTCCTGAAACTGCCGTTGGCTAATCAGAGCGTGAATCCGCGCAGCCAGGTTCGTCACCGGCTGCGCGTTGTCATCCGTCGGCGGTTTGGGCGTCGGTACAGTCCGCGGCGGTAGGATGCCGGCCTCGAACAGCGCGTCGTCGACCTCAACGTCACAGCCATCACGCGGCACATGCCGGAGTGCGGCGAGCAGCTTGCCGACATTGTGCGTCGTGATCGCAAGCTTCTCGGCACGCATGGTCCGGCAAAGCGCCTGCAACACGCTGGCCGACAATGCACCCCGTAGCGCGGGCACCTCGATCAGGGGTTGCATCCAGAGTTCATGGCGGCCGTGATGTGGGTTGTCGCGGTAGGTATTGACGATGCAATCACGGACTTTCTCGCCACGTATCAGCGCGTAGGCAACGTGAACCTCATGGCGGGCATTGGGGCTCGCATCCGGGGCATACAACGGCCCGTTAATGCCGTACCCGAAACGACGTACGAACTCGCCACAAACAAACTCAGCTATGTCGAACGCTCCCTTCTCCTCGAAGAGATCTGCCGTCTGGAAGAGCGGTCCCGCATCGGCTTGGAATATGTCGATGGCTTCCGCGGGGAAGTACGCCAGGCGGCCGGCGGCCACCACAGCGCCCCAGGACGCGCGGCTCATTTCGTGCGGGCGAAGAATTCTCCCACCCACGCGCACAATGAAGCGATCCACTTCGTCGAGGATCATGGTCAGGATGGCGCGCCGGGTGCCCGTCGGGCGGACCGCAAGATTGCCGGACGCCAGGAGCACTACCGGGATTGCCCCGCGTTCGATGTGACGCACGGAAATGTCTTCGACACGCGGCAACGCGCGGCCATCGCGGTCATCGTTCAAAAGCTGCAGCACGCCGGCGAGCGACGTGCGATTCTCGGCCTGTTGGCCGACGTGGACAACGTACATTTTGGCTCCTGAGACGGAGCACGCCCCTTCGGGGACATGCCCCGAAAGGGTGGAAAGGAAGGGAATCAGGCGAGCGCTGCAGCGCGGCGTACCGGCCTGGATCGCCGGGCGACCACGCGTGCGGCAGCGACCTGCGACAGCAGATCAGGATCCGCAACACGCCAGATTTCGCCGCGGCCAAGGCCGACCTGGTTCGACCGGCCGGTCTGGACGAACTTGCCGGTGGCCAGCAGGGCGGCCTTGAGCTCTGCCGGCAGGTTCCAGTCGGCCGACGCGAGAATTTCGTCCTCGGCAAGGTCGGCGTCCGGCACGTTCACCGACAGCGCCCCGTAGGGCATGCCATCGTCAGCGCAGACGAGTGAGAACGCCGCTCGCAGATTGGTGGAATAGACGCTCGCGCGCCGCAGCACGCCGGCGGGGTAGCTGGCCAGGCCAGCGCCATAGATTCGGTCCATCGGGATACTCCGTGAGATGGGGAGCCGGCCCGACGGGACGACGCCCGCGTGGGTGTGGAATCGGCATAGGGGCGGTCAGGATACCTGACCGGCCCCTGCCACACCACCCGGCATGCGGGTCCGCACCGGGCGGTTCGAGAAGTTGAGGTCAGGAGAATCGAGGGATACCAAGGCGGTCGAAGGCAGCCTGTCGCGAATGTCGGGCCACGCGCTCCTGAGATACTCGCCCGTGTCTTGCACCGTGCGCCCATCGACGCCGGCGCTTCCCTTGTTGGCCTTCACGCGTTTCCACGCTCGGGCCAAGTTCTCTCTGGCCAGCGCCTGTTCCAACAGATCGCCAGCCCCCCAGTCCGTTTGCTCATGCCGCGCCAGCGCCGCTTCATCACGCACGGCTTCTGACCCGGCTTCACCGTGCCTCGCCTCCGTGCGCCCCGATCTACCGGGCTTCTGATGCATTGCCTCGCCAAGCGACATGTCTCGTAACTGTCCTTCTCGTTCGGCCCTTCGCCAATAGCTCCAGCCTCACCGGCCTGTCCTCTGGCTACTTCGGCCTCTGCTAATGGGATGGACGCCCCCCACCCGTCACGGCATCGCTGTGCCAGAGTGGAGATTCCCACGTCACCACCCGAACCGAACAGGAGCGTCCACCATGCAAATTACGACAGTCGGTATCGATTTAGCGAAGAACCTCTTCCAGGTTCACGGCATCAACGGACACGGCAAGACCGTATTGAAGAAGCAGCTCAAGCGCGACCAAGTGGTTACTGGTTTAAGGTTTGCGCCAGTGGGAATCTCGCCGTCCTCGAGATAGCGCCACAGGGCAATGGCTAATCGCCGGGCAAGTGCGACAATGCCGACGCGACGCGTGCGCTTGCTGCCTGGCGCGAAGCGCGCATTGAACCATTGCGTGAGCTGACTGGTTGGCTGGTGGCGTAGCCAGCCCCATGCCAGTTCAATCATCAACGAGCGCGCTCGTTTGTTGCCCGCCTTACTGATGCCTTGTTCGACCTCACTTTCACCACTGCTATAGGGGGTCGGTGCCAGTCCCAGGCAACCTGCGACTTCGCGCCGATTGTGAAAACGGCGCCAGCCAAACAGTTCCTTAACCAGAAGCCAAGAGCTGCCCACGCCGATCCCGCTGAGCCGGGCGAGCAAGGCGATGGCTGGCTGCGTGCCAGCCTTCACGGCCTTGCACTGCTGGGCTTCGATGGTCTTGATCTGCGCTTTGACCAGCGCCAGTCGCATGACTTCACGTTCGATCTCGGCACCCAAGCCAGCAGGCAGTTGCGAGCCATGAGCGTTCCACCATTGCTTCCACGAGCGTTCACCAATGTGGGCGACCCGCAGATTGTGCAATACCAGCAGCGAGCGAACACGGTTGCTGTGGGCGGTGCGTTCCTGTTTGAGTCGGCCGAGCTCGCGGTGCAAACGTCGCTCATCTTCCTGCTCTTCAGTTGGTATCCGTGCGACTGCCCACACCCGCCGCTCGCCGGCGTGGTAGCGCATCAACATCGACAGTAGCTTGTCACAATCGAGGCGGTCGCTCTTGGCGTGCCTTGCGCGGCGGTTGACTTCGATACTGGCCGAATCCACCACGAGGTTATGGATTCCTTGCTCGGCCAACCAGCGATGCAGCCAGAAGCCGTCGCGCCCAGCTTCGTAGCAACTGCGCACCGGAGCTTGCGGCGGCAGAGCGAAGCGTGCCTTAGCTTTGGCGATGGCTTGCAGGACTGCATTCAGGTCGCTAGCTGCCAGCGTATGCCGGCTCGGTCCATGCACGCCGTCCCCCAGCGACAGCTTCCAGCTCTTGTCGCCCAGTTCGAAGGCTATGTACAGCCAGCCGGTGATCGGCGTATTCTGCCCATGAAGGGCTGTGTCAGGCGCGTCCAT
>NZ_CM181222.1:0-2397653 GCF_059278825.1 Cupriavidus sp. MEYA8 | reverse complement strand
GGCAGGCAGGCCTCCACGGTGGCGGATTCAGTTGAGCACTTCCAGCGCGGCCAGGTCGAGCAGCTCGATACCGCCGTATTCCAGCCGCAGCAGGCCGCGGGCTTCGAGTTCGCGCAGGGCGTGGTTGACGGTCTGGCGCGACAGTCCCAGCATCTGCGCGAGCTGTTCCTGCGGGATGCGCACGCGCAGCACCGCATCGGCACGCGCCGGCAGGTTGCCGTAGCCGTGCGCGATCGCGGCCAGGCGCCGGGCAATGCGTGCCGCGGGCGGCAGCAGCTGTGTCTCCTCGACATAGTCGAAGGCCAGGCGCGTCCTTGCGGCAAGCAGCCGCCCGAACGCCTGCCACCATGCCGGATGCTGCGCCAGGCGCCGCTCCAGCGGCGCGCGCGGCACGTGCCACAGCGCGGCGGCGCTGACCGCGCGCGCGTCGTGCGTGCGCGGCAGGCCGTCGAACAGGCAGATCTCGCCGAACCAGCTGCCGGGCTCGAGCAGCCCCAGCAGCGCCGCCTTGCCCGATTCGCCGCTGGCATGGATCTGCACGGTGCCGCTGGCCACGCAGTACAGGCCGTCGAAGCGGTCGCCTCGGGCAAACAAGGTCTCGCCGGGCACCAGCCGGCGCAGGCAGCCGTCGTCGAGCAGTGCCTGGCGCAACCCCGGCGGCAAGTGGCTGAACCAGGCGCCGGCGCGCACCGCGGCCAGCGGGTCGTCCTCCGGCAGCGAGTTGTGCGGCCGCGCGCGCGCTGGCGCGGCACGGGCCGGCAGCGGGGCGTGGCGGTGCGGCGGGGGCGCGGATCCCATGCCGGTCTCCTGTTTCCTGTTGGGGCGAAAGGTCGTCAAAACCGGTGTGCCGGCAGATTGTCAAAAACCAGACAGACCCGCCGGTATGCGCCCACTACTATAAATCCACATCGCGACCCGAGCGCGGACAGCAGCAGGCGGCAGCTTCCGCGCACGCCTGCGCACACAAGGAGACGCCCCGTGAAAACCCTGATCGAGTACCTGGCCAACTACGCCGCCTACCACCGCGATTCGCGCAATATCGTCACCCATTTCATCGGCATCCCGATGATCGTGCTGGCGGTGACCACGCTGCTGGCGCGGCCGGCCATGCCGCTGGGCGACGGCTCCGCCCACCTGACCCCGGCGATGCTGGTGTATATCCTGTCGTGCCTGTTCTACCTGCGCCTGTCGCTGGGCTTCGGCGTGGCGATGGCGTCGATCCTGGCGCTCTTCCTCTATGCCGGCGCGCACATTGCCGCCATGCCGACCGCTGCATGGCTGGCCACCGGGGTCGGCCTGTTCGTGGCGGGGTGGATTATCCAGTTCATCGGCCATTACTACGAAGGGCGCAAGCCGGCGTTTGTCGACGATCTGGTGGGCCTGCTGATCGGCCCGCTGTTCCTGGTTGCGGAAACCGCTTTCGCGCTGGGGCTGGCGCGCGACACACGCGACGCGATGGCGGCACGCGCGCACTGACAGGGCATTGTGAAGCGGATCAGGGCAGGCCTGCCGGCAAGCGCAGACGTGCCGACAGCCCGCCCAAAGGGCTGGTTGCCAGCGTCAGGCTGCCTTCGTACATCGCAGCGATCTCGGTAGCGATCACCAGGCCCAACCCGCTGCCGGCAGCCGCCTCGTCCAGCCTGCCGAAGCGGGCGGTGGCCAGTTCGCGCGCCTCGGGCGGCATGCCCGGCCCATCGTCCTCGACCGCTATTTCCAGTTCGCCGCCAGCCTCGCGCAGCGTGACGCGCACGCGCGTGCGCGCCCACTGGCAGGCGTTGTCGAGCAGGTTGCCGAGCATCTCGACGAGGTCCTGGCGGTCGCCGGCAAAATGGCCGTTGCCTTCGACTTCCAGCGCCAGTTCGCGCCCGGCTTTCTAGCGAGCGAGGTCAGCACCACCGTCCCGCCGTTGACGGTGACAGTGCCGGCGCGCGGATTCATCCGAACCGGGCCGCATTGCAGCTCCGGCACAGCCATGCCGTGCGCGCGCCGGCAGGTCTTCCATGCGGAAGGGCTTGGCCACGTAGTCGTCGGCGCCAGCGTCGATGCCTTCGACCTTCTCGGTCCAGTTGTCGCGCGCGGTCAGGATCAGAATCGGCATGTGCGGCAGGCATGGCCGCGAGCGCCAGCAGCGCTGCCAGTGCGGCAGCGGACAGCATGCGGGCGGGGCGCCGCAGCGGCGCGGAAAAGCGCTTCATGGCCCGAAGCTTGCAACAAAAAGCCTGAACGCGGGCTGAACGAAACGCTCAGGCAGGGTTCAGCCAGCGCCGCCGACAATGCCCCGCATCCCATCCAAGGAACCGGACATGTCCCCCACCCGAGACCCTCGCCAGCGATTCGCCGCCCCTTGGCAACAGGCCTCTGCGCACGCTGGCGCTTGCGGCCGTTGCACCGGTTTCGCTGCTGTGCGTGGCCAGCGTGTTCGGCATGCAGGCCAGTCTGCCGGCACTGTCGCACGCATGGGCGCAAGCTGATGCATCGCTGCCGCTGCTCGCGCTCGGCGCGCTGTTTGCAGGCCCGCTGCTTGCGCTTCCGGTGCGCGGCTGAGGCACGCAATCCGGTCCGCATGTTCGCGTCGCGCAGCGTGCGCAAACGCCAAAACGAGGGTACGTAGGCCCTCTTCGCGTTTTCACTGAGGCAAAGCTACGACAAAACCCGGGGTTTTCACGGGGTTTTGCGCTTCGCATGCACGAAAACCCCTTGACTTACGGTTGTTTCCGCTATGATTCAGTGGGCGCCGACAAGGCGTTTTGCGCAGCGCTGCTGAGCGATGCAAAACGATGAAGCCGGCATCCATCGTTCAACTTACGTATATCGATATGGCGACCAAAGCGAAACCGACCGCGAAGACTGCAACCAAGCCCGCTGCCAAGAAGGCCGCGGCAACCAAGGCACCCGTGAAGGCTGCCGCCAAGAAGGCCGCGCCGGCCAAGAAGGCTGCTTCCGCCGCTGCGCCCGTTGCGCGCCCGCTGAAGGACACCTTCAACAAGTCGAGCCTGGTCGCTCACCTGGTAGCCCAGACGGAACTGGAAGCCAAGACCGTGAAGACAGTCCTGGCCCATCTGGAAAACACCATCGTCAGCGCGCTGAACAAGAAGGGCGCTGGTGAATTCACGCTGCCGGGCCTGCTGAAGGTGACGGCACAGCAAGTCCCGGCCAAGAAGAAGCGCTTCGGCAAGGACCCGTTCACCGGTGAAGAGCGTTGGTTCCCGGCCAAGCCGGCCAGCGTCAAGGTGAAGGTGCGCCCGCTGAAGAAGCTGAAGGACGCCGCGGCCTGATCTGCGCCACAGCCTGTCCCAATGAAAAAGGAGCCGCTCGCGGCTCCTTTTTTCATGGCTGGGACAATGTGGGCCATTTAATCCAGGTCAATCCGCCAGCGCGGGCGTCCCCCTAGAATCCCAGACGTCATGGGTGCGGGGGCGCTCCCCATGACAGGCTTCGGCGTCTTCCCCGAAGCTGGTGCCCGCGGCCTGAGAGGGTCGCGGGTTTTTTGTTGGCCGGGAATTACTGGCCGGCGATTGCCGGCGCGTTGCCGTGGCTCAGCCAATGACCTGCTTGGCGAAGGTGGCGCGCTGCATCTCGCACACTTCCACCGATACCTGCACCGACTGGCCACCGTCCACGCCCGTGCGCACGGCGTCGGCGATCACGTCGCAGACGGCCTGGCCCAGCGCCTGGCGCACGGCGGTGTCGCGGCCATCGAGGATCGACAGGCGCGCATGGACGAACGCGCGTTCCGCGGCATCCACGCCCTGGCGGTAAGTCGACAGCGTGATGCAGCGCGACTTGATATCGGCCTCCTGGAACTGCCCCGATGCCAGCAGCGCGGCGTTGGCTTCGTCGAGCAACTCTTCCTGCGAGCAGTTCAGGCGGGTGTTTTCCGTGAGTTCGATGACGAGGTGGGGCATGGCGGTATCCTGGATGATCCTGGCGATGGGGCCGGCGGGAATGCCGGCGAGAGCGAGCATGATACGGGAACAAGCGGGGATCGCGCGCCACGTGGAATGCAACGGGGCGCCCGAAGGCGCCCCGCTTGGCTTGCCGCGAAGGTGGCTGCGGATCAGGCGTGGACGTACTCACGCATGACTTGCGCAGCCTGCTCCGTGGCGAAGCGCGCCGGGTTCTCGCGCGCCAGTTGCTGCAGCTGCTCCAGCTTGGCCTTCAGCCCGGCATCGAGCTTGGGCGCGGGCATCACCGTGGACGGGCAGGCCACCCCAAGGATGCTGAGCGCCTGCTGGAAGTTCTCAAGCGTCAGGCCGAGCGCCGGATCGACGCTGACCAGGTGATCGCGCATGGCTTCCGGCATGGATTCGGGCGCGGCGCATGACAGGATCGCGTAGTGGACGGGCGCCGCAGCCTGCGCAAAATAAGCGGCGATCTCTGCGCCGTGGCCGCCGGTGGCGGCCGGGGTCATGGCCTCGATCTGCAGGTCCAGCTGCTGCAGGATCGCGGCCGGCGTGCCGCGACGCCAGGCATCGGACAGCACCACGCGCGCACCGGCGACACCGAACAGGCGGCGGACGAAGCCGAGCGCGATCGGGTCGAAGAACCTGACATCGCGCAGCGTGCCCGAATCCGGAATGCCGCCGAGGCGGGCGCGGGAGCGGTCGGAGTACAGGACGCCGGGCACGTCCAGCATGATCAGTCGTTCAGCCATGGTTTCCTGGGCGGATGCCAGTTCAGTTGGTGTGAGGCAAGATTACTAGGCAGCCAGCGCCCTGCACGTAACCGGCACCGCTTCAGTTGAAACAGTTCTGTAACTTTGTCGAGGAAGTCGTAAATGCCGGTTACTTCCCCATGTCAAATGTTTCGGACAGACACATCTGTCCGACGCATCGCCGATAACGGCGCGCGACAAAGGGCTGTTCAGAAGCGGAAACGCGCCACATCCTCGGCCAGAACCGCGGCCTGGTGATCGAGGCGCCCGGCCTGTCCGCCCAGCTCATCCACCAGCGCGGCGTTCTGCTGGGCGGTCTGGCGCAGCTGCGTGACGGATCCGGCAGCCGCCTGCACACTGGCGGCCTGCTGGTCGGCCAGCGTGCACAGGGTTCCGGCCAGCGCATGGCTGTGCTGGACCGCGGTGGCGATACGCTCCATGGCTGCCACCACGTCGCCGCTCAGGCGCGCGCCCAGGCCGATTTCATGCGTGGCCGTGCCGATGATGCCGCCGATCTCGCGCGCGGCATCGGCGCTGCGCTGGGCCAACGCGCGCACTTCCTGCGCGACCACGGCAAAGCCGCGCCCGGCCGCACCCGCGCGGGCGGCCTCGACGGCGGCGTTGAGCGCCAGGATATTGGTCTGGAACGCGATGCCCTCGATCACGCTGACAATCTCCGCGATATGGCGCGAGTGGCCGTGCAGCGCGTCCATGGCGCCGCGCATCTGCCGCACCACATCCGCGCCGGCATCGGTGGCGGTGCGCGCCTGGTCGGCCAGCAGGCTCGATTCGGTCGCCTGGGCGTGTGCGTCGGCAACGCGGCCCGCCAGCGCCTCCATGCTGGCACCCGCGGCATCGAGTGCGCTGGCCTGCAGCTGTGTGCGGGCCGACAAGGCGTGGTTGTCGGCGGCGATCTGCTGGCTGGCCGCGGCGATCTCCTGCGCGGAGCCATGAATGCGGGCCAGCACGCCGGCGAGCTGGTCGCGCATGCCCGCCACGTGGTGCAGCATGCTGCTGCGATCCGCGGGATGCAGCGCGATCGTGGCGGTCAGGTCGCCGGCGGCAATGCGCCGCGCAATCTCGGCCGCGTCGCGCGGCTCGCCGCCCAGCTCGGCCCGCAGGCTGCGCGCGGCGATCCACGCGAGCCCTGCCGCGGCCAGCAGGCTGGCGCCGAGCAGGGCCACCATCCACGCCTGCGCGCGCAGCTGGCTGCTGGCGACGCTTGCCACGGTGGCGGCGGCCTGCCGCTCCTGCCGCACGCGCACCGCCTCGATACGCTGGCTCAGTGCCTGCAATTGCTCGGTGACAAAGTGGCCCTCGACCGAGACCGCGCTGTCAAACTGGAGCGGATCGAGCGGCTGCTTGCGCAGCAGCGCGACATAGCCCTGCACCAGCTCGGCGGCGCGCTGCCGCGCCTCGAGCAGCGGTCCGGCCTGCGTGGCATTGGCCTGGCGCACGCCGGCCAGCGCCGTGTCGAGCCGCGCCAGCGCCTGGTCGATCTCGGCGGCGGCGGTGTCGCGCTCGGCGCCGCTGGTGGCCATGGTCAGCGCCAGCTGGGCGCGGCCGAGTGCGGCCAGCGCCGAATGCGCGCGCTCGGCCGACATGGCGCCATGCATGTCCTGCTGGTAGAGGGTATCGGTGCGCGCCTTGATCGACACCAGGTTGGCGATACCGGTCAGCCCGACCGCGGCCCCGAACAGGTAGACCAGGGCAAAGGCGGCGCACAGGCGTGCGACCAGCGGCAGGCGGTTCAGGCGCGAGGCGGCCCGGCCCAGCGCGGCAAAAGCCGGGCGGCGGCCCGGCAGGCTTGACTTGATGACGTGCAACACGGAGATGACTCCTGACGGGCGCGCGTCCAGCCAACCGCAGCGGGCGGCAGCGCAGCCCGGGCTTGACCCGGTTTGCCGTCGCGCCTTCCTCGTGCGGGAGGGTCGCTGGCGGCGCACGGATGGTGAACGATCAATGTGACGAAACCGTGACATGACAAGCATGGGACTGTCATCGTGCTGTCATATCAATGTCATGCAATGTGGCCCGCCCTCAGGGCCGTGCTGCCCTGCCCATCTGTTCGCCTCCCGGATCGACTCATGCCCGGCCACGACGCCGCACAGCCACAGTTCCTCCTCATCCCGGGCGTACCGGCCGGGCCGGTGGTGCCACGCGCGCAGATCCCGCCGCTGCATGCGGTGTTCCAGCCGATCGTGCACGCCGGCAATGCCGAACTGCTCGGCTACGAAGCACTGGTCCGCGGCCCCGCGGGATCGCCTTACGCATTGCCGGAAGCCCTGTTCCGCCTGGCGCAGGGCGTGGAGAACACCATCGCGCTGGAAATCGAGGCGGCGCGCACCGCGCTGGCCGCCTGGCGCGGTTTGGAACTGCCGGGCAAGCTGTTCCTGAATTTCAGCCCGATGACGTTGCGGCATCTGCTGGCCGATCGAGAGCGCTTGTCGGGGGCATTGCTGCGCGCCGGTATCGCACCGTCGCGGCTGGTGATCGAGGTCACCGAGCAGACCCCGATCGGCGATGCCGCGAGCTTCGGCACGGCCATGTCGCTGCTGCGCGAGCTGGGCATGCAGTATGCGCTGGACGACTTCGGCTCCGGCCATGCCAACCTGGACCTGCTGGCGCAACTGTCGCCGCAGTTCGTCAAGATCGACAAGTCGCTGATACGCGGCATCGGCTCGTGCTCGCGGCGGCTGGAGATATTGCGTGCGGTGATGCGCATGATGAGCGCCTTTGGCGGGCGCGTCATTGCCGAGGGCATCGAGCATGAGGATGAGCTTGCGGTGGTGCGCGACCTCGGCGTGACCGGTGCGCAGGGCTACTACATCGGCAGGCCGTCGGCGCGCCCGGATACGCAGGTGGCACCGCAGGTGCTGCGCACGCTGGCGTCCCGGCATATCGCGGTGTTTCCGCAGGTGGTGCGCTCGGGCTGGTCCGGCATGACCGCCGGGCGGCTGTTGCGTCCGGCACCGACCGTGTCGCCCGCCGCCAGCAATGACGCGGTGCTGCGCATGTTCCAGAACCAGCCCGAGCTGGATGCCGTGGCGGTGGTCCATGACGATGGACGGCCGCTTGCCATCATCGGCCGCCAGGGCTTTATCGACCGCTACGCCGCGCCGTTCCACCGCGAGCTGTATGGCAAGAAGGCCTGCATTGCCATGGCCAACCGCGAGCCGGCCTGCTTTGAGCGCAGCGCGACGCTGGAGGAAATGGCGCAGATCCTGTCCGGAGAGAACACACGCTCGCTGGCCGATGGCTTCCTGATCACCGAGCAAGGCCGCTATATCGGGCTGGGCACCGGTGCCGACCTGATCCGCGCGATCACCGAAGTGCGCATGGAGGCGGCACGCTATGCCAATCCGCTGACGTTCCTGCCCGGCAATATCCCGCTCAACCAGCATATCGAGCGCCTGATCGACGCCGCCAGCGAGTTCCACGCGTGCTATGTCGACCTGAACCACTTCAAGCCGTTCAACGACAAGTACGGCTACTGGAAGGGCGACGAAATGCTCAAGGGCGCCGCCGCGATCCTGGCCGAGGCGTGCGACCCCGCGCGCGATTTCATTGGCCATGTCGGCGGCGACGACTTCCTGGTGCTGTTCCAGAGCAGCGACTGGCCGGCGCGGATGCGAGAGGCGATCCGGCGCTTCAACGATGCGGCACTCGCCATGTATGCGCCGGGGGATCGTGCCGCAGGCGGCATGCAGGGCGAAGACCGGCGCGGCCTGCCGGTGTTCTTTCCGCCGGTATCGATGGCGGCGGGCGTGGTGTGCGTCAGCGGGGAGGGCGTGGCTGCGCTGCAGCGCCTGGGCAGCCAGCATATCGGCGCCGCCGCGGCAGTCGCCAAGCGCGAGGCCAAGCGTTCGGCCACGGGCATGGCGGTGCTTGAGTTCCTGTCGCTGGCGCCAGCGCTGCAGGCCTAGCAACCAGAGGGCTTGCGCGCGGCCAGCTCACGACCTGTTACCGGCAGCCGCGGCAGGCTGCTTTCCTCCAGCACATCGAGGCGATAGCCATGGGCGTAGACGACGGTGACGATGATGCCGTTCTCGATGCCAAGCCGCAGCGTCTTGCGCAGCCGCGACATCAGGCCCGCCAGCGCCCGCGACAGCGGCGGCAGTTCATGGCGCCATACCGTCTGCTCGATGCGGCTGTTGGGCAGCACCCGGCCGGCGTTGGAAAACAGCAGCATGGCCAGGTCGAATTCCTTCGGCGTCAGTTCGATGCGCTCGTCGCGCAGCGTGGCGAAGCGCCCGACGCTGTTGAGCTGGTACGGGCCGGCCCGCACCACCAACCCCTGGCGCAAACGCTCGCCGGTCACGCGGCGGCGCAGCGCGGCGATGCGCGCCAGCAGCACGCGGTGGCTGAGCGGACGGCACATGTAGTCGTCAGCACCGGCATCCAGCGCGTCGACCAGGCGGTCTTCGCTGCTGTCGCTGCCCAGTATCATGATCGGCACATCGCGCGAGCGTGCGCTGCGCACCGCGCGGATCACGTCGATGGCCGGGATGTCGGCGACTTCGTCGGGAACCAGCAGCATGTCGTAGGTCTGCTGCAGGGCGCTGTGGATCAGGTCGCGGCCCGCGTCGAAGACGCTGCAGCGAAAACCCGAGCGCACCAGCAGGTCGGGAACGTCCTGCAACTGGGGCGACCTGCCCAGCAGCAGCGCAATAGTGATCGGCGACGGCATACGAAGCGAGCGTGACGGGGTGTGAGAACGGCAGGAAGGAGGCGGCTATCGGACAGCGTTGAACGGGATCGGAACCGAAGCGCGGCGCATGCCAGGCTGCGAATGACGGAGCACCTTGCGGCCTCAAAGGGTAAAAAGCCTGATGCCGTGGATCAATCGGACCTTTCCGAACAGTTCGCCGTTTTTGCCCTTTTTGTTCCGGCGCGGTAAGGGGCAGCCAATGATGGCCTGGGGGGAGCGAGAGCGCAGAAGTTGTCCACAGATCCTGTGGACAACGGGCCTGCGCCATGCCTGGCGGCCGCATGGCACCGTCATCCCGTCGGCGTGCCAAAAAAGAAGGCAGGCGTGCGACGCGGCATCAACATCCGGCCCGCGGTGTGCCAAAATAGCGCGCATCGTGTTCCGGTCCGGGGACTCAAGCCACCGATGCTGCAGAGCCCGAGTGTCATCGCCTTCATCCTCCTGGCCTTTCACGTCGTCGGCGTGATGGCGGCGCTGCACGCCGTCATGACGGTGCGCACCGCGCCTGGCGCGATCGCCTGGGCGGGGTCGCTGGTGATGATGCCGTACTTCACGCTGGTCCCGTACCTGATCTTCGGGCGCAGCACCTTTGCCGGCTATGTCGATGCGCGGCGCTTCAATGACGACCGGCTGCGCGAGATCCGCCACGGCATGACCCCGCGCGAACGCGAGGCCCGCAGCGCCTGCGTGGTGCACGCGCCGACGCAACTCTGCATGCGCGCGCTGCCGCGGCTGACCGGCATGCCATGCCTGGCCAACAACGACGTGCGCCTGCTGGTCAACGGCACGCAGACCTTCGATGCCATCTTTGCCGCGATCGCCCAGGCCCGGCAGGTGTTGATCGTGCAGTTCTTCATCGTCCACGACGATGCGCTGGGCCGGCGCCTGCAGGCGCTGCTGTGCGAGCGCGCGCGGGCCGGCGTCGAGGTCTACTTCCTGTTCGACAGCATCGGCTGCCATGCGCTGCCGCGCCGCTACGTGCGCACGCTGCTCGAGGCGGGCGTCGATGCGCGGCCGTTTTCCACGCATCGCGGCTTCGTCAACCGCTTCCAGCTCAACTTCCGCAACCATCGCAAGCTGGTCGTCGTGGACGGGCGCGAGGCGTTTATCGGTGGCCACAATGTCGGCGTGGAATACCTGGGAGAGCGTCCGCCGCTGGCGCCGTGGCGCGACACCCATATCGCATTGCGCGGCAGTGCCGTGCTGGACCTGCAGATGTCCTTTGCCGAAGACTGGTACTGGGCCGCGCGCGAAGTCCCGCATCTGCTGATGCCGCCACCCGAGGTGGGCGGCCGCATGACCTGCCAGGTGGTGCCAACCGGTCCCGCGGACTCGCAGGAAACGTGTTCGCTGTTCTTTGTCGAGGCGATCCAGTCGGCGCGGCACCGGCTGTGGATCACGTCGCCGTATTTCGTGCCGGATGAGGCGGTGTTCGCCGTGCTGCGGCTGGCGGTGCTGCGCGGCGTCGATGTCCGCATCCTGATACCGGCGCGTCCCGATCACCTGGTCGTCTACGCCGCGTCGACCATCTATGCATATCAGGCAGTCGCCGCCGGAATAAAGCTGTATCGCTACCAGCCGGGCTTCCTGCACCAGAAGGTGATTCTGATCGACGATGAAGCCGCCGCGGTGGGCACGGCAAACCTCGACAACCGTTCGTTCCGGCTCAACTTCGAGCTGATGGTGATGACGGCGGACAAGGGCTTCGCTGCCGACGTGGCGGCCATGCTGGAAACCGATTTTGCCAACGCCAGACGGGTCGGGCTGGAAGAGTTCCTGGGCGCGCCCGCGCCGCTGCGCGTGGCCATGCACGTGGCCAAGTTGTTCGCCCCCATCCTCTGATTCCGGCTGCGGATGCCGGCCTGCGGCAAGCCGGTGGCGCTTTGCTTGTGTACACTGTTCACTATAAGCGCCTACAGATAATGAACCGAATCCAGCATCACAGGGGAACCGCATGAAGCCGGCCGTCCCCGCGCCGCCGGCGCGCGCCACTTACCGCCATGGCGACCTGCGCCGAGCCTTGCTTGACGCCGGCATCGACCTGGCCCGCGAAGGCGGCCCCGACGCCATCGTGCTGCGCGAAGCCACGCGCCGCGCCGGCGTCGTTCCCAATGCGGCGTACCGGCACTTTGCCAGCCGGCAGGACCTGCTGCAGGCGGTGCGGGCGTCGGCCTTGTCGTCGCTGGCGATCGCCATGGAGGCCGAGATCGGCGGACTGCGCCCGGGCCGTGGCGCGGCTGCCCATGCGCGCGCATGCCTGCGCGCGGTCGGCACGGGGTACCTTCGCTTCGCGCTGGCGGAAACCGGCCTGTTCCGCACGGCATTCTCCGTGCCGGATGAAGTCGAGGATGACGCCGATCCCGCCAAGGCGGGCAACAGCGGACTCAATCCGTTCCAGCTTCTTGGCGCCGCGCTCGACAAGCTGGTGGAGGCCGGTGCCTTGCCACCCGAGCGGCGGCCCGGCGCCGAGTACCTGGCCTGGTCCGCCGTGCACGGCCTGGCGATCCTGCTGATCGACGGCCCGTTACGCAGCCGCGCGCGCGAAATGGCGGAGCCGCTCGGGCAACGGTTGCTGGAAATGGTCGAGAAGGGCCTGTAAGCCCGCGTCGCGGCCAAAAAAATTGCCACGATGGCGGGGACCATCGTGGCAGTGAAAGGAACCAGGAAGGGGGGCAACCTGGCTCTGTCGGGGCACCCGCGGGCCGGGTGCAAGGGCAATGTAATACGGGCTTTCTCATGCGAATATCGGACAATTCCTAAATATGTCCCTGAATTGTCGTTACTCGCATTGTGCTGGGCGCAGTGCTCGCCAAGTCATCGCAAATCGCGGGCCGGGCGCCGGTGCAAGCCGGTTGAATTGCATGCCAGCCGCTGCGGTCTAACCCTGTGCCCGCAATCCAGGCTGGCGATGCAAGGAGGGACCTATGCGTTACGGTTATGGAGTGTTGCTTGCGGCGGCGCTGGTCAGCGGGTGCGTGGCCTATCCCTACCCCTATGCCGGCGACGACTACCTGGCCTATCCCGCATACCCGGTCAGCTCGCCGTACTACAGCGGCTACCCGGTCACGCCCGGCTACCCCTATTACGGCCCCGGATATGGCAGCTACTATGGCAGCTTTGCCTTTATCTATGGCGGCGGTGGTCACGGCTGGAAGCACGGACACCATGGACACCACGGCTGGCATGGCGGCGGCGGTCGTGGCAGGGGCGGCTGGGCCGCTGGCGGACGTGGTGGAGGCAGGGGCCGGTGACGGATGTCCGGCAGGGATGGCTGCGGGGATGACCAGGGCGCACGGCTCCCGGCCATCCCGTTTGAAGACGAGGGGCGCTACCGCCGGGCGCCTGACGCTGTGTCCTGGCCAGACGCCACGGCAGCCAGGCAGCTAAGGCAGTTGCCGCAACTGGCCGATCACGGACATCAGGCGCCCGTGCGCCACGATCACGCCCGACTCGTCCTGCAATGCTTCCTGGTAGCGCTTGCGAAAACCGGGATCGGCGCCGTCGCTGAAGAGCTTTTCGGCGGCGCGCGCCACGGCGCGGCAGGTGTCGTCGTGATGTTCCTTCGCTTCAAGTTCCTCATCGACCTCGATGATCAGCCGCGACAGCGGATCGAGCCAGCGAAAGAAGTGGTCCTCCGTGACGAGCTGGACAAACAGTCCGGCAGGGATCGGACCGTTGAGCCTTTCATACTGGCTGCGGTCGTAGCCGATGACTTCCTTGTGAACTTGCAGCAAGGCCGCCCGCAAGGCTTGCAGCCCCGAGCGGCGAGTTTCCTGGGTGGCGAGGAATTGTTCGTTGGGCATGCCCATCTCCGCGTTTCCACTGGTCTGGCCCGGCAGCCGGTCCGGTCGATCCGGCACGCGTTCCGGCGCACATCGTGGGTTCGTCCGGGCGGGCCGCCATCACCTGCCCCGGACCTCCGGGTGCTGCCGGCCAGCGCATCTGGCAATGTCCGGCGCGCCTGCCAGTATAGGCACCTGGCTCATCCCGGGCCAGCGCACGGGGATAGCGAAATACCCGCATTTGCGGCGCGTCCTGCGCCCGCTAGCCATTTTTCCCTTCCGCTTGTGCTGGCCCGAGCAGGTCTGCCGCGCGCGAGCGCTGCATGTCCGCCGCGCGGAAATAACGCACCACCGTGGCGACGCTGGAGCTAAAGTCGAAACTGGTGTACGGGCGGGGAATTTGAGGCGCGGAGTAGAGGGCGGTGGAGCTTTCCGCTGAGAATCTGATTGTCGAGATCGGAAACCAGCACAAGAAAGGTCCACCATGAGCAAGGATAAAGGGAAAGAAGCAGTCGGTCTATCGGAAATCGGGCTTGGGCTCGAGGAGCTGATCAGGCGCGGGGCTCGGCGGGTCATCCAGGAGGCGATTGAAGTGGAGCTGGCAGAGCTGCTTGAGCAGTTCAGTAACGTCAAGACGTTGAGCGGGCAGCGCGCCGTGGTTCGCAATGGCTACCTCCCGGAGCGCGAGGTGCTGACGGGGGCCGGCCCGATTGCCGTGAAGGTGCCCAAGGTGCGCGATCGGTCCGGGTCTGGCGTGAAGTTCAACTCGGCGATCGTGCCGCCGTATGTGAGGAAGTCGCCGCGGGTGAGTGCAGCGCTGCCCTGGCTGTATCTGAAGGGAGTATCGACAGGCGACATGAGCGAGGCGTTGTCGGTGCTGCTTGGTGAGGATGCCAAAGGGCTATCGGCCAACGTGGTGAGCCGATTGAAGGCGCAGTGGGCAGACGAGCATGCGAGCTGGAATCAGCGTGATCTGTCGGCGGCGCGCCATGTGTATTGGTGGGTGGACGGCATCCACACGGGTCTGCGTAGCGAGGGATCGGACGGGCAATGCCTGCTGGTCATCATCGGCGTTACGCCAGACGGCAGGAAGGAGCGCGTGGCGATCGGTGACGGCTATCGGGAATCGAAGGCATCGTGGGTGGAAGTACTGTTGGACCTGAAATCCCGCGGCCTGCAGGCTGGCCCGCTGGCGGCGGTCGGCGATGGCGCCATGGGATTCTGGGCTGCCCTGGAGGAGGTGTTCCCGGCCACGCGCGCCCAGCGTTGCTGGTTCCACAAGATGGGCAATGTCCTGAACGCCTTGCCCAAGTCCCAGCACGGCCGCGCCAAGGCAGATCTGCAGGCGATTTGGATGGCGGCCACCAGGGCAGATGCCTATGCTGCCTTCGATCGCTTTGCGACGATCTACGGCGCCAAGTACCCCAAGGCCACCGGCGTGCTCACCAAGGACCGAGACAGCCTGCTGACCTTCTACGACTTCCCGGCCGAGCACTGGCAGCACATCCGCACGACCAACGCGATTGAGTCGACCTTCGCGACCGTGCGTCACCGCACGACGCGCACGCGCAATTGCGTGTCACGAGCGACTTTCCTTGGCCTGGCCTTCAAGCTGATCGAGGAAGCCGAGAAAACATGGCGCCGCATCAAAGGTGCCGAACACATCGAACTGCTCTTGAAGGGCGTCCCCTTCAAGGACGGTGCCCCGGCGCAAGACAATCCGCCGGTTCAGCAGAAACTCGCCGCCTGACGACCGGCCACGATCAACCTTCATACACCAGATTTGACTTTATCTCGCGACGCTGGCGTGGCCTGTCATTGCCATGGTCTCGGCCAGCGGCACCTGTTGCGATGCCGCTTCGGTGACGAAACCCGCGCGCAGCGAATGCGCTGAGTAGTCGCCCTCCAGTCCCGCCTGTGCGCAGCGCGCCTTGACGATGCGGCTCACGGCAGCGTCGGACAATCCGTCGGACAGCCCTTCACCCACATGGCCCCCGCGCCGGATGCGCCGGAACAGCGGTCCGCTCGCAATGCCCGATGCGGCCAGCCATGCCTCCAGCGCCTGCCCCGCTGCACCGCTCACGGGCTTGGCGGCATCGGCATGATCGCGGCCTGACTGGTTGGTCTTGGACCAGCCCAGCACGTAGACAAATTCACCCGGTGCGATGCGCGTCAGGTTCTCCACCGTCGCGCGCGCGACCTCGGAACGGCGGCGGCCGCCGCTGGCCCATGCGAACAGCAGCAGCGCGCGGTCGCGCACGCCGCGCAGCGAGTCGTCGCAGGTAGCGAGCAGCCGCAGCAGCGGGTCGCGTGTCAGCGCGGCCTTGCGCGCCTGGCGTTGTCCGCGGCGCGCATAGGCGCGCCGGATGCCGGACATCAGCTCGCGCACCGACGCGTCGGCACACGGATTGGGCAACTGCTGCAAGCGGTGGGCCTTGGCGAGCACCGCAAGCCGGTGCGTCAGCGTGGACAGCGCGGGCGCGCCGGGTCGTGCCTTGTATCCATCAGCGACCAGCGCCTGGTCGATCGCCGGGGGCAGCTCGCAAACAGGCCCGTGCGGCGTCTGCCGCGTAGCGTGGTCGACGATGAACTGAACCACGACGGCAGGAGCAAGCGGAAGGCGGACCGGCTGGCGGTAACGCAACCCGTGCCAGGCAGCCCAGTAGCGCAGGGCTGAGCGGTAGCTCGCCACGGTGTTGGGCGACTCGCCTTCGCGGCGAAGCGCGTTTGCGGCCTGCTCGGCGAGGGGATCCAGTTCAGACGGGCGAAGCGGCGCCGGGAGTTCGACATCGGAGGCAAGCTGGGATGGGTTGGCTGATATCATAATAAATATGACGTATGCTGTATCATATCATACAGAGACAACGAATAGCGCTCGATAAGTCTCCATTATCGAACCTTATTTTGGCTTTCCCGGACCTGACCATGGAAACACTCCGCTCCCGAGGCATCACCCGCGACGACGTCTGGGCTGCCGCCGACAGCCTGCTCAAGGCAGGCCAGCGTCCGACCATCGAACGCATCCGCTTGCATCTGGGCCGCGGTTCGCCCAACACGGTCAGTCCGCACCTCGACGCCTGGTTTGCCGCGCTCGGCGGGCGATTGGAGGATCCGCAAGGCTTCGCGCCCAAGCCGGGTTGCCCCGAACCCGTCACTGAAGCGGCGCGCTACCTGTGGGAAGCCGCGTTGCAGGTCGCCCGGGCGCAGGCGGAAGCCGCGCTGGCCCAGCGGGAAACGGCGCTGGCCGAGGCGCAGGCGGCATTGGCCAGGGAACGGGAAATGCTGGAGCAGGAGCGGCTGGTCATGCAGGCGCGGCTGGACGGTGCTGAAGCGGCCATGGCGGAAATGACGCGCGCGCGGGACGAGACGCTGGAGCGCGGCGCGCAGGCCGAAGCCCGCGCTACCGCCTTGCAGCAGCAGGTCGAGACGCTGCGCGCCGAGGCGGGCGCCGCGCTGGAGGCCCGGGTCTCGTTGCAGCGTGAATTCGCCGCGGAACGCGCCGCGTGGGACCAGGAGCGCGAAACCATGACCGCCCGCGCCACGGCCAGCGAACGCCGGCTGGCGCTGGAACTGGATGCGGCCCGCGTGGCGGGCAAGGATGCGCAGAAGTTGCTGGAAACAGAGCGCAAGGCCGCGCTGGAGCGGCTTGCGCACGCTGCCGAAGCGGCTTCACGCCAGGGCAGCGAAATGACGCGCCTGAGCCAGTCGATTGCCGTACTGGAAGAACGTGTCCGACAGCGCGAGGCGATGCTTGCCGAATATCGCGAACAGAAGAAGGAGGCAGCCAGCGCGGGCGTGGCCGCCGTGGGCCGGCGTGGGCGCCCGGCCCGGGGCACATTGGCCGGCGGCGCCAGCGGCCTGCTGCGTATCCGCGCGGTGCCGGGCGGCTGAGCTGCGGCGCAGCGCTACGCCGCCTGCGCGCCGGCGCGCAGCATGTGCTTCTGGATCTTGCCGCTGGTGGTCTTGGGCAGCGCGTCCAGGAAGTGATAGCGGCGCGGCCGCTTGTAAGCGGCCAGCCGGTCGCCCTGCAGCAGGAAGGCATCTAGCTGCTCGGCACTGACCGGCGCATCGCCGCGCGCCACCACGTACGCACCCACCACCTGGCCCCAGGTCGGGTCGGGCTCGCCGAGTACCGCGACTTCCAGCACCGCCGGGTGCTCGATCAGCGCGTCCTCGACTTCGCGCGGATACACGTTCTCCGCGCCGGAGTTGATCATGTAGTCGATGCGGTCGCGGATCCACAGGTAGCCGTCGGCGTCGAGGCTGCCGAGGTCGCCGGTGTGGTACCAGCCATGTGCCAGCGCCCGCGCATTGGCGTCGGGCCGGTTCAGGTAGCCCTGCATCATGCAGGCGCCGCGCACCAGCACCTCGCCGACTTCGCCGGGCGCGCACGGTTGCGCGGGATCGGTCGGCGCGCCATCGTCGCGCAGTTTCGCCACCACCAGGTCATGGCCGAGCGCGGGCAGGCCCGCCGAGCCGGCACGGGTCAGCTGTTCGTGCGGGTAGAGCACTGACATGCACGGCCCCATCTCGGTGGTGCCATACACCTGTACCAGGCCGGCGCCGATCTTGCGGTCCCATTCGCGGATCAGGTGCGGCGCCATCGAGGCGCCGCCGTATTCGACCAGCCGCAGCGACGAGAGGTCGCGCGTTTCCGCCCCGGGGTGGTTCAGCAGCATGCCGACCATGGTCGGTGCGGCGAAGAAGTGGGTCACGCGCTCGCTTTCCACCAGTTGCCAGGCTTCGCCCGCATCGAAGCGGCGCTGCAGCACCTGCGTGGCGCCGACCTGCAGCCGCGGCAGGAAGCTGGTGTGCAGCTCGGCGGTATGGTTCAGCGGCGCGACCGACAGGCCCACGTCTTCGCGCGACAGCGTCATGGCCTGGTGCATGATCGCGTTGTGCTGGAGCTTGCTGCGATGGGTGTGCACCACGCCCTTGGGGCGGCCCGTGGTGCCGCTGGTGTACAACAGGATGCAGGGATCGTCCTCGTGGACGTCGGCCGCTGGCAGCGTGGCCGGCTGGCCAGCGGCGAGCGTGTCGAGGCGGTGCGTGGCAAAAGCCGGAGCCGGGTCCGCGTCGGCATAGATGCGCAGCGCGGTGCCGGGGGCCAGTTCCGTCGCCTTTTCCACGACGGCGGCGCCTTCCTGCTCGAACAGCACCGCCCTGGCAGCCCCGTCGTTCAGGATGTAGGCCAGTTCCTGCGCCGCCAGCCGGTAGTTGACGGGGTTGAACACCGCACCCAGCCGCGCCGTGGCCAGCAGCGTGAAGACGAAGGCCGGCGTGTTGTAGAGGAAGGCGGCCACGACGTCGCCCTTGCCGATGCCCAGCGCCTGCAGTCCGTGGGCGTGGCGGTTGACCTCGGCATCGAACTCCGCATACGACCAGGACCGCCGCGCGGCGCCGATGCCGCTGACCAGCGCGGTCTTGCGGGGCAGGTAGCGTGCCGGCCAGGAAAGGGTATCGCCAAGGGTGAGGCCGCGGTTCAAGGTCATGCTCCAGTCGTGTGCCGGCCGCCGGGTAAAACAGGCCAGCCGATATTCTTGTGTGAGCCGGAGACTATAGGGCGCAGTACGGGGCACATGGAAATAACGATTTGCTCTTTCCTTATGCCCGCCGTTGCCGCGCAGAGCCTGAGAATCGGTCCTGATACTGTATATTCATACAGTCTCAAGCCGTTCCACCCCAGTGTCCGTCGATACACCCGCCGCCCCCGTTCCGGTCCCAGCCCCAGAGCAGGCCCCTGCCTACGTCGTCGCCGTGCGCGCGTTGTGCGATTTCACCGCCAAGGCGGGCGACCTCGACCTGCGCTTCGTGCCGACGCCAACCGCGCAGGAGGGCGTCGCCGGCCATGCGCTGGTGACCGGCAGGCGCGGACCGGGCTACCAGGCGGAAGTGCCGCTGTTCGCGGATTTCGGCCCCTTGCATGTCCGCGGCCGGGCCGATGGTTATGATCCGCACGCCAACCGCCTGGAAGAAATCAAGACCGTGCGCGGCGAGGCCGCCGTGCCGGACAACCACCGCCACCTGCACTGGGCGCAGGCAAAGATCTATGGCTGCCTGATGTGCCGCAAGCTCGGGCTACCCGGGATCGACGTGGCCGTGGTCTATTTCGACATCGTGGGGCAGCGCGAGCACCCGGTGGTGCAGCACTTCAGCGCGGACGATCTCGATGCGTTCTTCGTCCAGACCTGCGAACGCTTTTTGCAATGGGCACAAGCCGAACTGGCACACCGGCAGGCCCGCGATGCTGCGCTGACACAGCTGGCCTTCCCGCATCCGGCATTCCGCACCGGCCAGCGCGAGCTGGCGCAGGCCGTCTACAACGCCAACCGCGCCGGGCGCACCCTGCTGGCCCAGGCGCCGACCGGCATCGGCAAGTCGATCGGCACGCTGTTCCCGCTGCTCAAGGCGATGCCGGGGCAGGCTATCGACAAGGCGTTCTTCCTGTCGGCGCGCTCCACCGGCCGCGGCGTCGCCTTGCACGCGGCGCAGGCGCTGCGCAGCCACGGCGCGCAGCCGCTGCGGGTGATCGAACTGGTGGCGCGCGACAAGGCCTGCGAGCATCCGGAGCTGGCCTGCCACGGCGAATCCTGCCCACTTGCGCGCGGCTTCTATGATCGCCTGCCCGCCGCGCGCGAAGCCGCCCGCGAGGTGCCGGTGCGCGACCGTGCCGCGGTGCGCACACTGGCGCTGGCGCATGGCATCTGCCCGTACTACCTGGCCCAGGAACTGGTGCGCTGGAGCGATGTGGTGGTGGCGGACTACAACTATTACTTCGACCGCAGCGCGCTGCTGTACGCGCTGACCGTCGCCAACGGCTGGCGCGCGGGCGTGCTGGTCGACGAGGCGCACAACCTGGTCGAGCGCGGCCGCGCCATGTACACCGCCGAGCTGGATCCGCAGGCGCTGCGCGACGCCCGGCGCGGCGCGCCCGCGGCGGTGGCCAGGCCGCTGGCCCGGCTGGCGCGACACTGGGGGGCACTGGCGCGGCAAGCCGAGGTTGCCTATGAAGTCTTGCCGGAAGTGCCCGCGCCCCTGCTGCGCGCGCTCGATGATTGCTGCGCGGCAGTGCTGGCGCACATGACCGAGCAGCCCGCGTCGGTCGACCCGGCGTTGCAGCGGTTCTATTTCGATGCCTTGCATTTCGGCCGGCTGGCGGAGCAGCTCGATGCGAATTCGCTGTTCGATATCCAGCGGCCAACCGCCGCCGCAAAGGCCGGACGCGGCAACCATGCGCTCCTGTGCCTGCGCAATGTCATCCCTGCGCCGTTCCTGCGGCCGCGCTTTGCCGCGGCCCATTCCGTCACGCTGTTCTCGGCCACGCTGGACCCGGCCGCCTACTACCTCGATACGCTGGGTTTGCCCGCCGACTGCGCGCGCGTGGCGGTGCCGTCGCCATTCCGGGCGGAACAACTGTCGGTACGCATCGCCAGCCGGATTTCGACCCGCTATGCGCGGCGCGGCCAGTCGCTGCCGGCCATTGCCGCGCTGATGGCGGACCAGTTCCGCGCGCGCCGCGGCAACTACCTCGCGTTCTTCAGCAGCCACGAATACCTGCAGCAGGCCGTGTCGAACTTCACGCAGGCGCATCCCGACATTCCGCACTGGGTCCAGTCGCGCGGCATGGACGAAGCGGCGCAGGCCGCTTTCCTGTCAGCCTTTGTCGCGGGCGGCGCAGGCATCGGCTTTGCGGTGCTGGGCGGCGCCTTTGCCGAGGGCGTGGACCTGCCCGGCGAACGCCTGATCGGCGCCTTCGTCGCCACGCTGGGGCTGCCGCAGTTCAACGCCGTCAACGAGCAGTTCCGAACGCGCATGCAGGCGGCCTTCGGCCAGGGCTACGACTATGCCTATCTCTATCCGGGCTTGCGCAAGGTGGTGCAGGCCGCGGGCAGGGTGATCCGCACGCAGCAGGACGAAGGCGTGGTCTACCTGATCGACGACCGCTTTGCCGCGCCGGAGGTGCGCCGGCTGCTGCCGGAATGGTGGCAAATCGGCCCGGCGGCGTAGAAATTACACGGCGCGCGGGCTTTGGCCTGACCCTTGCCGACCGCTTGCCGGCCTTGCCGGGGCGGTGCGGATCTGGCACGAATCCGGCAGCAATGCGACCATGCGTGCCGACCGCAAACCGTCGTCATCGAATCAAGGACCCGACCATGCCCATGACCCAGCATTACGCGGCCACCGAGCCGCCCCGTACCGAAGTGGATGCGCTGAACGGCGGCACCGTGCTCGAATTCGGCGCTCCATGGTGCGGCTACTGCCAGCGCGCGCAACCGGCGCTCGCCGAAGCGTTCGCCGTGCATCCCGCGCTGCGCCATATCAAGGTCGAGGACGGCAGCGGACGCCCGCTCGGCCGCTCGTTCCGCATCAAGCTGTGGCCGACTCTGGTGTTCCTGCGCGACGGGCAGGAAGTGGCCAGGCTGGTAAGGCCGACCGAGGCGGATCCGATCCGGGAGGCCATGCGGCGCATCAGTTGATCAGTTCGGGTGGCTAATACTTAATATTTCGGCAATTTCTGCCAGCGCAGGGCGCTCAACCCTGCTTTGGGAGGGGACAAGCCGGAGCATTTCTGCCGTTTGTGCAGAAGTCGCCTCCGCGCAATGGCCCTGCTGGCTGTGCGGGGCGGCCAGCCCGGCAACGGCCCGCGCGCCCGGCGCGCACGAAACAAGACGGTCTCAACCGCCAATTTCGACAGATGAGCGCCCTAAGCACCGACCGGCGGCCGACAGTCCTGGTCGTCGACGACGTTCCCGAAAACATTGCGGCCATGGTCGCGCTGCTGCAGGACCCATACCGCGTCAAGGTGGCGACCCGGGCGGCCACCGCGCTGCAACTGGCGCGCGAAGCGCCACCCGACCTGATCCTGATGGATGTGTCGATGCCTGGCATGGACGGCTACGAGGCATGCCGCCAGCTCAAGGCCGATGCGCGCACCGCGTGCGTGCCGGTGATCTTCCTGACCGCACGGGCCGAGGCCCATGACGAGGCGCTCGGCTTCGAGGTCGGCGCGGTCGACTACATCATGAAGCCGGTCAGCGCGCCGGTGGCGCGCGCGCGCATTGCCAGCCAGCTGGCTCTCAAGCAGGCGCACGATTTCCTGCGCGACCGCTCGGCCTGGCTCGAGGCCGAGGTGCAGCGCCGCACGCGCGAGATCGAGCAGATCGAGGACGCCACCATCATCGCGCTGGCGGCGCTGGCCGAGACCCGCGATAACGAGACCGGCAACCATATCCGCCGCACCCAGCACTATGTGCGCGCACTGGCGCGCAAGCTGCAGCACGAGCCGCATTTCGCCGGCAGGCTCGACGACAAGGCCATCGACCTGATGTTCAAGTCCGCGCCGCTGCACGATATCGGCAAGGTCGGCATCCCCGACCGCATCCTGCTCAAGCCCGGCAAGCTCACCGCGGAAGAATTCGAGGTCATGAAGACCCATACCACGCTGGGCCGCGATGCCATTGCCGATGCCGAGGCGCAGTGCGGCACCACCAGCTCCTTCCTGCGCTACGCGCGCGAGATCGCGCATCACCACCACGAGAAATGGGACGGCAGCGGCTATCCCGACGGCCTGGCCGGCGAAGCGATCCCGCTGTCGGCGCGGCTGATGGCGGTAGCCGATGTCTATGACGCGCTGATCTCGCGCCGCGTCTACAAGCCCGCGTTTGCGCACGATGACGCGGTGCGCATCATCGGCGAGGGCCGCGGCCGCCATTTCGACCCGCGCGTGATCGACGCCTTCCTGGCGATCACCGGCGAGTTCCATGCGATCGCGCTGGAATATGCCGATCCGTCCGGCGCCGAGCCGGTGCCGGCCCCCGCGCAGGGCTGACCGGCATGCCATCGCTGCGCATGGCACTGCGCCGCCGCGCCGGCGTGCGGCCGTTCGGCCCGCTGCTCGCCTATGCCGCGCTGCTGGCGGTGGCGGTATGGCTGCTCGCGCTCGGTGCAGCGTCGGTGGTGCGCGAGAACGAGCAGGCCAGCGTGGGCGCGCGCCTGGGCGCCACCGTCAACACCACCGCGCGGCTGCTGGAGGTCTGGGCGGGCGAGCAGCGCCGCCGCGCCGTGTCGATCGCCGCAATGGACCACACCGTGCGGCTGGCGCTGCCGCTGCTGGCCAGCCATGGCGGCGCCACCCCGGCGCAGGCTGCCGAATTTGCCCGCTGGATCGCGCCGCTGATGCGTTCGCACGGCTATATCGGCTTTGCGCTGGTGAACGCGGACGACCGCATCGTGGCCTCCGAACTGGCCGACCGCACCGGCCAGCTGCTGTTGCCCGAGTCCGCCCGCACCGCGCAGCGTGCGCGCCACGACGGCGCCGCGGTGTCCGCGCCGTATCCCGGCCCGCAGCCGATCCCCAATGCCAGCGGTCGTGCCGGCGTCCCGACATTCCAGGTGGTATGCGCGCGGCTGTCGGATCTTGCCGGACAGGATGCCAGGCGCGCGGCCGGCACCCTGTGCCTGCGCATCGACCCGCATGTGGTCATGCTGCAGATCGTCATGGCGGCGCGCTATGGCCGCAGCGGCGACCTGTACATGATCGACGGCCAGGGCCGCCTGGTGTCCCCCGCGCGCTTCGATGAAGAACTGGCCGCGCAGGGGCTGCTGGCGCCCGGCATGGCGTCGATGTTCCATACCGTGGCGCGGATTCCCGCGGCTGACGGCAACGGCACCTACCGCCTGCCGCCGGGAGCGCCGCTGACCCGGCTGGCGCAGCAGGTGCTGTCGCACCAGACCCTGCAGCTTGCCTTCGGCTACCGCGACTACCGCGGCCGGCGCGTGGCCGGCGCCGGGCTGTGGGTGCCGGCGCTGGCGAGCGGGCTGATCGTCGAGCAGGACATGGAGGAGGCCTTCCATTCGTACTTGTCGACCCGCACCGTGGTCATCGGCATGGCACTGGCGATCCTCCTGCTGATCGGCCTGGCGGCGTGGGCGCTGCGCCGCGGCCAGCTGCGCCTGGCGCACAGCGAGGAGCGGCTGCGCGCCATGCTCGACCATTCGCCCGCCATCATGCACCTGAAGGACCGCAACCACGCCTTCCTGGCGCTGAACCCGGCCACGCAGGCATTGATCGGACAGCCCGAGCGCGCGGCGCTAGGCCGCACCGACCGCGAATTGCCGGCGATGCCCGATGGCACGCAGGAGCGCTGGGATATCGAAGAGCGGGTGATGGCGAGCGGGCAGGCGGAGGAACACATCTACACGATGCAGGCGGCGGAGGGCGCGCGCGAACTGCAGGTGATGCGCTTCCCGGTGCGCAATCCGGCCACCAACGAAGTGGTCGGCGTGGGTTCGGTCGGCATCGACATCACCAGCCAGGTGCGGGCGCATCGCGAGCTGAAGGAGCTGTCGCAGACGCTGGAGCACAAGGTGTCCGAGCGCACCCGCGAACTTGCCATCGCCAACGCCGAGCTGGCCGAGGCCAAGCACGCCGCGGAATCGGCGGCGCAGGCCAAGGCCAGCTTCCTGGCCAACATGAGCCATGAGATCCGCACGCCGATGAACGCGGTGATCGGCATGGCCCATCTGGCGCTGGGCACGCAGCTCGATCCCAGGCAGCGCGACTATGTCGGGAAGATCGAGCGCTCGGGCCAGCACCTGCTTGGCATCCTCAACGACATCCTCGACCTGTCCAAGATCGAGGCCGGCAAGCTGGAAGTGGAAGAGATCGACTTCTCGCTGGAGCGCGTGCTGCGCACCGTTGGCGACCTCGTGTCGGAGCGGGCCGCGGCAAAGCAGCTCGAGCTGATCGTCGAGGTCGCCCCCGACGTGCCCGACGCGCTGCGCGGCGATCCGCTGCGCATCCGCCAGGTGCTGATCAATTTCACCACCAACGCGGTCAAGTTCACCGAGCGCGGCGAGATCGTGGTGCGCGTGGTGCGCGTGGCGCCCTGTGCCGGCGTCGGCGACAGCAACGGCGACGGCAACCCGCCGCAGGTGCGGCTGCATTTCGCGGTGCGCGACACCGGCGTCGGCATCGCGCCCGCGGCGATCGGGCGGTTGTTCCGGAACTTCGAGCAGGCCGACAGCTCGACCACGCGCCGTTACGGCGGCAGCGGCCTGGGCCTGGCGATCAGCCAGCGGCTGGTGCATCTGATGGGGGGCACGCTGGGCGCGGACAGCACGCCTGGCGAGGGCAGCACGTTCTGGTTCGAGCTGTCGCTGCGGCCGGGCAGCCAGCGCGCCCCGGCGCTGCTGGTGCGGCCAGAACTGGCCGGACGCCGCCTGCTGGTGGTCGACGACCACGGCTACGCGCGCCAGGTCATCGCCGCGATGCTGCGCCGCTTCGGCTTCCGCGCCGACCAGGCCGCCTCGGGCGAAGCGGCGCTGGCGGCGATCCAGGCCGCGGATGCCGAGGGCGATCCTTACCACGCCGCCTTTATCGACTGGCGCATGCCCGGCCTGGACGGCATCGAGACCGCGCGCCGGCTGGCCGGACTGGCGCTGCGCGGGCCGCGCCCGCGGCCGCTGATGGTGACGGCCAACGGCAGCGAGGCGGGGTTGCGCGCCGGCGAGCAGGGCGGCTTCGACGCGCTGCTGCTCAAGCCGGTCAGCCCGTCGGTGCTGTTCGATGCCACGCTGCGGGTGCTCGCCGCCGAACCCGGCATGCCGCCGCGGGCCGAGCCGGAGCGCGCGGCGCCCGGCCCGGGCTGGTCGCTGCCGCAGCGGCGCGTGCTGCTGGTCGAGGACAACGAAATCAATCGCGAGGTCGCGGTACACCTGCTGCAGCAGGCCGGCATTACGCCGGACACCGCCGGCAACGGGCGGGCCGCACTCGAGCGGCTGGCCACGCATGCGTATGACCTGGTGCTGATGGACATGCAGATGCCGGTGATGGACGGCGTCGAGGCCACGCGGCGAATTCGCGCCGATGCGCGGCTTGCCGCGCTGCCGGTGGTCGCCATGACTGCCAACGCCTTGCCCGAGGACCGCGAACGCTGCCTGGCGGCCGGCATGGACGACCATATCGCCAAGCCGATCAGCCCGCCGGTGTTCTTTGCCACCGTGCATCGCTGGCTGACCCGCGACGGCGAGGTGCCGGCCGTGGCGCCGAAGTGGCCGGCATGGCTTGGCGCGCTCGCCGCGACGGGTGTGCTGGATATCGGGGATGCGCTCGAGCGCGCCGGCGGGCAGCCGGAGACTTACCGGGGTCTGCTGGCGCGGCTGCGCGACCGATACGCCGATGCCGGCACGCAGCTCACGAAGCTCACGCATGGCCATACCGGCGAAGCCGCGCAGCTTGTGCACGAGCTGGCCGGCATGGCGGGCAACCTGGGCGCGATGGCAGTGTCGCGCGCCGCCGCGGCGTTGGAAAGCACGCTGCGCGACGGCGGCGGTGATGAGGGCGGCGTCGCGCTGCAGGCTGCCGCGTTGCAAGCGGCGATGTCGGATCTCCTGGCGGCACTGCGCCTGCACCTGCCGGATGTAACGCCTGCGCCGCCATCCACGGTCCAGCCTTCCGCCGGATCCGCTGCGCGGGCGCTGATCCGGCTGCGGCGGCAGCTGCGCGAAGGCGCCAGCGAAGCCGGATCGACCCTCGCCGCGCAGCGCGCCGCACTGGACGCGGTGGTGCCTGCCGGCATGCTGGCCGAACTGGAAGGCGCGATCGGAGCGTACGACTACGCCACTGCGCTCGCGATCCTCGACGACGTGCTGCCCGTCACGGCATCTGGCCAGGGCTGATACCCGGCCCAGGCCGTCAGCGGCCGGCCGGCAGCACCATCGTCACCAGCACCGATGCATCGGTGTCGGCGGTCAGGTCATAGCGCACGCACGGGCCGACGTAGAGCAGGTCGCCCTGGCGCAGTCCGCGTTCGGCGCCGTCCACGCGCAGGCGGACTTCGCCTTCCAGGCACTGCACCGTCATCGGGCCGTCCACCGCATGGGGCGGCACATGCTTGCCCGCCTTCAGCACCAGCCGCATCACTTCAAGCGGGCCTTCCTTGAACAGGGCTTGGGTGACAGTCTGGTCCAGGCGCGTGCCCAGGGGCAGCACGCTGGCGATCTGTCCGGAAGCTAGGTGAGGGAGGGACATGCGCGGCTCCTCGCTGAAGTGGGGTCGTGGGGTCGTGTGCTATGTGCGTTGTCAGGCGCTGCTGGCTTTTGCCGCCAGCACGCCTTTCCAATCTAGCACCGGAGCGCGCGCCTCAGTAGCGTTCAGCGTGCCGCAGTCGGCGAAGCCGGGGCCGCCGATGCGGGCGCCGCGTGGGCGTTTTGTGCGCACGGAATCGCATGGCGGGCGCGTGCTTCGGCGCGGGCGCGCTCGATCACGGACCAGTCCGGGCCCGCGCTGGCGGGCAGGGATGCGGCAAGGGCGCCAAGGGCGAGCATGGCGATCAGGATGGCTTTCATGGGGATGTCGTCGAAGCGAGTGGGAGGCTTGGGGGGCTGGCCGAAAAGGTCCTTCCGGCCAGCAGTGCCGCCACGGCGAGCGCCGCGGCGGACGGAAGCAAGTTTCAGGCGGCGTGTGCCGGCGGCGCCGAGACGCCGGTGCGGTCCATGCCCGCCAGGTCCATGCCGGCGGCCGGCTGGTTGGCGCCGTCGGTGAACGGGTCGCGCCTGCCGTTGACATGCGCGCCGTCGGTGAACGGATCGCGCTTGCCGTTGACGTGCGCACCCTCGGTGAAGGGATCGCGCTTGCCGTTGTGCTGCAGGTTGTAGCCGTAGCGGGCGGCTTCGTCGGTGCCGTGGTCGCTCAGGCCTTGCGCTGCGGCCGGGCCGCAGGCGAGCATGCCGGCGCCGAGGGCGGCGATGGAGAGTGTCGTGGCAAGGAGGGCTTTGAGATCGTTGTTATGCATGTCTGCTGTGTCTTGGGTAAGGGGACGGCACGGTTTACGCAGCTTGCTGCGGTCCGTGCGGGGTGGGCGGATCTGCCTGCCCGCACGCCGTCCGTTTCGCCTTGTGGGCGGTGCCGGGCGCGCAACGCGCGGGGCACGGGACGAAGTGTAGTCACGCCGATCCATTCCGGTGATGATTTAAAAGGACAAAAGTCAGTCGCTTTTTTCATCGTTATGCGAAGCGCCTTCCGACGGTCCTGGCGAGGCTTTGCGGCCGGCCTGCCAGCCGCCGCCCAACGCGAGGAACAGGTCCACCTGGCGGTATGACACCTGTGCTTCGGCCGCGGCCAGCGCGGCCTCGGCATCGGCCAGCGCCAGCTCGGCGTCGAGGCGGTCGAGGAAGGGGATGCGCCCGGCCTGCTGCAGCCGCACCTGCTGGCACGCGGCTTCGCCGGCCTGCTCGCGCGCGGCATGCAGCGCCTCGCGCCGCTCCAGCGCGCGGATATAGGCGGACAGCGCCGTCTCCGTTTCCTGCAGCGCGCGCAGCACTGTGCCGTCGAAGCGGGCCAGCGCGGCGTCGGCGGCCGCCTCATGGCCGTGGATGCGGTGGCGCACGCCGTTGGTCGGCAGCGACCAGCTCAGCAGCGGACCCAGGCTCCAGCGCGCCGTCGGGCCGCTGCCGAGGTCGCTGAGCACGCCGGTCAGGCCGGCGCTGGCGCCGATGCGGATCGACGGATACAGGTCCGCGGTGGCGACGCCGATGCGCGCGGTCGCCGCGGCCAGTTCGCGCTCGGCCTGGCGGATATCGGGACGGCGCCGCAGCAGCGCGGCACCGTCGCCTACTGGCAGCGGCGCGTGCAGTTCCGGCTCGGCATGGCACTCGACCTCGTCCGGCGCCAGCGCCGACGGCGCCTTGCCCAGCAGCAGCGCCAGGCGGTGATGTGCGGCGGCGCGCTCCGCCGCGAAGGCCGGCAAGGCGGCGCGCAGCGCTTCCGTGCGGGCGCGTTCGCGTGCCACGTGGGGCGGCTGCGCGCGGCCGGCGGCGACCAGCCGGCGGGTAGCGTCCAGTGTTCGCTCCTGCACCGCAAGCTGCTGCGTGGCCACGGCCAGTTCATGAGTGGCGGCGCAACCCTGCACGTAGGCGCGCACGGTCTGCGCGGCAACGCTGACGCGCACCAGGTCGAGGGTGGCTTCGCTGGCTTCGGCGCTGGCGAGCGCGGCCTCGTCGGCACGCGCCAGCTTGCCGAAGAAATCGACCATGTAAGACACGCCGAAGCCGAAATCGCCCAGGTTGAACACCGGCGGCTTGACCGTCTGCAGGAAGCTCTGGGCCGACAGCTGCGCGCGCGCCACGCTGGCGTCGACGCCGCCTTGCGGCAGGTTCTCGGACTCGACTTCATGCAGCAGCGCCACCGCGCGCCGCAGGTTGGCCGAGGCGGCGCGGATGTCGGTGTTGGCCGCCAGCGCCTGCCGCACCAGCTGGTCGAGCCGCGCGTCGTCATAGAGGCGCCACCAGTCGTCCGGGACCGGGCCGATGTCGACGCCATGCGCATTGGCGCCCAGCAGCGCGCCGTTGGCCTGTGGCGCCTTGATTGCGGCGTGCTCCGGCACACGGTAGTCCGGGCCTACCGTGGTGCAGGCGCACAGGCACGCGGCCGCGCACGCCAGCCAGCGACGGCGCGCGCTCATGATCGCGCCGCCGCCTGGCGCCGGGGTTCGCGCACCGACACCGTCGCGGTGCGGCCCGACACCAGCCGGACGTCGGCCGGAACGTCTTCCAGCACGATCCGCACGGGCACGCGCTGCGCCAGCCGAACCCAGTTGAAGGTCGGGTTGACGTTGGGCAGCAGGTTCGAGCCGGCACTGCGGTCGCGGTCCTCGATGCCGGCGGCGATGCTCTGCACATGCCCGCGCAGGTGCCGCGGCTCGCCCATGATATGGACGTCCACCGGGCTGCCGATATGGATGCGGTGCAGCCTGGTTTCCTCGAAATAACCTTCCACATGGAACGACGCTGCGTCGACCATCGACAGCACCGGGCGGCCGGTGGAGACGTAGTCGCCCAGCCGCGGCAGGCGGTCGTTGAGGTAGCCGGCCACCGGGCTGCGCACGCTGGTGCGCTCCAGGTTCAGCCGCGCCAGCCGCACCGTGGCCTCGGCCTGCGCCAGCGCGGCCTCGCCTTGCTCCACGCGGGCGCGGCCCTGTTCGGCGACTTCGCCCGCCACCAGCCCGTCGAGCGCCCGGTTGCGCGTGGCTTCGCGCCGCGCCTGGGCCAGCGTCGCGCGCAGCGTGGCGGCGGTGGCCAGCGACTGCTGCAGCGCCAGCACGTAGCGGTCGCGGTCGATCTCGAACAGCACCTCGCCGCGCTGCACGTACTGGTTGTCGCGCACCAGCACGCGCGTGACCAGCCCGGAAACGTCGGGCGCGACCTGGACGATATCGGCGCGCACATGGCCGTCGCGGGTCCACGGGGCGGCCGTGTAGTAGTCCCACAGGTGGCGCAGCACCAGCACGGCGGCCAGCACGGCCAGCAGCGTCGGCAGCAAGGGAAGCAGGGGGCGGAGTCGGAGTTTCATGACGGCAGTCCCGGCACCGCGGCGAAGACTGCCGCCACGGCGCCCAGGACGATCACATAGAGGGAAAGGTTGAACAGCGAGCGGTGCCAGATATGCCGGTAGCAGCCCAGCGACGCCAGCGCCATGCGGATCGCGGTGGCGACGGCGAAGGCCAGCACCATCAGCACCAGCACGCCTGGCACGAACACGCCATAGAGATCGATTTCACTGAGCATCGGGGAGCGGCAAGAGCGATGAGTGGGATCAGGCTGCGCGCGCCGGCGGGCACGCGGGCTGCAGCGTTACCTGCAGCACCACCAGCGCGCCCAGCGCACCGCTGTCCTGGCGTGGCAGCGCGGCGATGGCATCGGCGACCCAGCGCTGCAGCGCCGCCGGCGCCGCCACGGCATGGCCGCTGCGCAGCCGTGACCGGTAATGCCGCGCGACTGCCGCCAGCACCCGGCGCACCGGCTTGCGTGCCGCAAGCGGGAGGTTCGGCAGCGCCTTGTGCAGCGCCAGCGCGCAATAGCCGACCTGCAGCGCATGGAAGCCGTCGGCAGAGAGCGGGTCGCCAGCGACCCCCAGGCGCGGCACCAGCTGGCCGAGCCGGTCGAGCATGCGTGCGCCGAGCCCTGCGTCGCCATCAGCCGCGCGCAGCGTGGCCGCCCGCGCCAGGTCCTGCCAGCTCGCGCGCACCAGCCGGTGCGCTGCCGCGCGCGCGCCGAACGGGCGCACCGCCATCGCCCACAGCGGTGCGAACAGCATCGAGGCGGCACTCGCCAGGCAGGCATTGAAGGTGCCGAGGAAATCCGCGTCGAAGACTGCCTGCACATTGGCGAACGAGGCGGTGTTGACCGACAGCAGCATCGCGATCAGCTGGAAGCCCGGCCGCGCCACCAGCAGGCCGATGCCGAGGTAGGGCAGCGCCAGCATCGCCGCCAGCACCTCGAAGGTATGCGCGTGCGGGACCACCACGAAGAGGTAGCCCGAGGCCACCAGCAGGCACACCAGGCTCCAGCGCAGGAAGGGTGCAGCCATGCGGCGCGGTTCGTCGATGGCGGCAAAGAAGCAGCACGCGATCGACGCCACCGCCACCGCGCCGGCGCCGTCTTCCCAGCCCGAGAAAATCCACAGCAATCCGGCACAGAACACCGCCAGCCCGCTGGACGCGGCGCCGAACAGCAGCATGCCGTGGTCATGGTGACGGCCGGTACTATCTGGTGCCGGCTGGCTGCCGGCGGACAGCGCCTCGGGGCCGCGCTCGCCGATGCCACGTTGCAGCGCCAGGCATTCCGCGTACAACGCGCACAGGCGTTGCAACTGGTCGACGGCGGTCGTGGCGAGCCGCGCCGGCCAGTCTTCGTCCGCGCCGTACAGGCGCCAGTCGCTGTGCAGCGGCGGAGCCGGCTGCGCGGCACCGCTGTCCAGCCAGGCGGCGGTCGCATCCAGTGCCTGCCGCAGCGTCGCCGGCAGGCCGCCGGGCAGGCCGCGCAGCGCCTGCAGCACGCTTTCCAGCGACGACAGCAACGGCATCAGCATGGTCATGCGCTGGCGCAGCGCGCGCGCATGGCGCAGCGTGCGGCTGCCTTCGGTGTCATAGGCGAGCTGGGCGATCAGCTGGTCCAGCGCCAGGATGTCGCTGGCAAGCCGATGGCGGCCGTCGTCGGCGCCGGGGCTGCCGCGCAGGATCGCCGCGGCCCAGCCGCTGGCGTCGGCAAGCCAGCTCTGCGCACGCTGGCGCAGCGCGGGGGCTACCTTGGCCGGGAATACGATCGATCCGACCAGCCCGGCGCAGGCAATACCGATCACGATCTCCTCGAGGCGCGCCACGGCAATATCGAAGATCGCCGCCGGCTGGCTGACCGCCGGCAGTGCCACGATCGGCAGCGTGTACGCCGCCAGCAGGAACACATAGCTGCGCGGCGAGCGCTGCAGCAGCGACAGGTACACCAGCACGGT
Source organism: Cupriavidus sp. MEYA8 (assembly GCF_059278825.1). Classification (NCBI taxonomy): domain Bacteria; kingdom Pseudomonadati; phylum Pseudomonadota; class Betaproteobacteria; order Burkholderiales; family Burkholderiaceae; genus Cupriavidus; species Cupriavidus sp. MEYA8. The sequence continues at coordinate 2,365,218 of NZ_CM181222.1, read as the reverse complement.
GATCCACAGTGCGATCGCCCCCATCAGCACGATCGGCATGTTGACCAGCTGCGGCACCGTCGCGACCGCGGCCGTCGCGCCGAGCACCGTGCCGGCGACGCGGTACGCTGCCTTGGAGCGGGTCGCGCCGGTCAGCGGATGCGAGACGAAATACACCGTGGCCATGGCCCAGTACGGACGCGGCAGGCCCAGCGACAGGGCGATATAGAGCGCCAGCATCGCGGCGGCGAATGCCTTCAGCGAGAACAGCCACTGTCGTGCATTCGGCCAGCTAGCCATGGAACAGGGTCTTGAAGACAAGGAGTTTGGGGGCGCGCAGCGCCGCCTGCCACTCCACGCTTCATGGCGGCGCAGTCGGGCAGGGGCGATGTGTGGAAGCGAAGTGTAGCCAAACCCTTGGCATTCCATTCATGATTTAATATTGGCTTCACCATTCGCTTTGTTCATGGATGCGGTGCCGCCACGGTCCAGCCTCAGATCCACATGCCTATCGATATCCGCGCGCTGCGCTATTTCGTCGAGACCGCGCGCCTGCACAGCTTCACGCAGGCGGCGGGTTCGCTGTTCGTCACCCAGTCGACCATCAGCAAGATGGTGAAGCAGCTCGAGGACGAGGTCGGGCAGCCGCTGCTGATCCGCGAAGGCAAGAGCGTGCGCCTGACCGACGTGGGGCGCGTGGTCTACGAACGCGGGCAGGAAGCGCTCGGCGTGGTCCACCGGCTGACGCTGGAGGTGGCCGACCTGTCATCGCTGGGCCGCGGACAGCTGACGGTCGGCATCCCGCCGATGGTCAACCTGTTTTTTTCGCCGGCGGTCAGCGCGTTCCGGCAGCGCTATCCCAACCTGCAGCTGACGCTGGACGAGCACGGCGGGCAGGTGGTCGAGCAACTGGTCGCCAGCGGCGAACTGGAGGTCGGCGCCACGGTGCTGCCCGGAGACAGCGGCCTCGCGCTGGAGACAAGGCAGTTCGGCCGGCACCCGATCTGGGCGGTCGGGCCGCGCAAGGCGAAGTGGGCGCGCGGGCGCACGGTCACGCTGGGCGCGCTGCGCGACGAGCCGCTGGTGATGCTGACCGACGACTTTTCGCTGACGCGCAAGCTCAAACAGGCCTTTGTGGAAGCGCGCATCGAGCCGCGCATCGTGGCGCGCAGCGGCCACTGGGATTTCCTGGCGTCGATGGCGGCGGCAGGACTTGGCACCACCTTCCTGCCGCAGCCGCTCGCCGAGCGGCTGCAGGGCCAGGACACGCTCGCCATGGCGCGCCTGACTGAACCGGCGATGGACTGGACCATGGCGCACATCTGGTCGCCGGGACGCTACCTGTCGCACGCGGCGCGCGCGTGGCTGGCGGTCTGCGATGAAGTCCTCGGGGAAGGAGGAAAGCGGTAGCGGCGCCAGTGTGTGCCTCAGTGCGCGCCTATTTGCGCCGGCACTGGTCCGGCGCGATATTCAGCCGCACCAGCGACTGCCGCCCCGCGGTGTAGTGGTACAGCAGCGTCACGCCAAGCTTGCCCAGCACCGGCACGTCCGGATTGCGGCAGATGCCGCGCTCAAGGATCGGCTTGGCCGAGGCCATGTATTCGCGCGTGCCGTCGCGCGTGGCATCCACGCCCGACACCTTGAGCTGGAACTCGACGATCTTGCCAGGCCGGGTCACGCAGCCCTCGAAGCGCGTGGTGTCGTCCAGGTCCAGCGGGCCGGCGCGCATCAGCTCCTGGCAGGCCATCCGCAATTCGCGGTCGGCATTGCCGGCCGTCAGCCGCGTGACGCCGGTCATGCCGGTCGGCTTGCCGCGCACGGTGCCGAGCAGCAGGGTGGCGAGGCCGGAAAGCTGCTGGCCCTCCACCGGCGGCGCTGCCGGCGCGGCGGTGGCGGCCAGGGATGTGGCCAAGAATGTGGCCAACGCGGCGGCCACGGAAACAAGGACCGGCAGGGAGCGGTGGGGCGTCGCCGTCGAGGCGGCTGGGGTAAAGCGCATAAAGGGGCAGGGTGGGTTAGTTTTTTTGTAGCCTGCTACTTTAGCCCCTGCCCCCTGTTGCCGTTGTCAGGCATTGTCCTACGCGCCACGGCGTTGGCGTCGTGCGACGGGCTGTCGGAAGCACTTTGTGCCGATGCGGTCGCCGCCGTCACAGCTCCAGCACCAGCCGGCATCCGCCGGCCGCACGCGAGCAGCACGCCATCATCCGGTCGTTGGCATCGCGTTCGGTGCGGGTCAGGACCACGTCGCGGTGATCGACCTGGCCGGCCAGCACGCGCACTTCGCACGAGCCGCACAGGCCTTCCTCGCAATCGCTCTGCACGTCGATATTGGCGCCGCGCAGCGCCGCCAGCAGGGTCTGGCCGGCGGGCACCTCCATGACCAGTCCGGAGTCCTTCAGCTCGACGGTGAAAGGCTGTTCCTTCGACGCGTCCAGCGTGCCCAGCCGCGACACGAAATGCTCGACCCGCAGCGCGTCCTCCGGCCACGCCGCGCAGGCATCGGCGAGCGCATCGAGCAGCCGTTGCGGGCCGCAGGCGTAGACGTGGGTGCGCGGCTGCGGCGTGGCCAGCATGGCGGCGAAGTCGGCGCGGCGGCCTTCGTCGCCGGCGTAGACATGCAGGCGCTCGCCATGCAGGGCCTGCAGCGCGTCCAGCATCGCCATCGAGCCGCGCGAACGGCCGCAGTAATGGATCTCGTAATCGATGCCGAGCTGGCGCGCGCGGCGCGCCATCGCGCTGACCGGCGTGATGCCGATGCCGCCGGCGATGAAGATGGCGCGCGCGCAGCCCTCGTCGAAGCGGAAATGGTTGCGCGGGCCGCGGATGCGCAAGCGGTCGCCCGCCGTAACGCTGCCGTGCACCCAGGCCGAGCCGCCGCGGCTGTCGGGCTCGCGCAGCACGGCGATTTCCAGCGCGGCGGCATCGTCGGGGTCGCCGCACAGCGAATACTGACGCGACAGCCCGGTATCGCCACACTCCACGTCGATATGCGAGCCCGGTGCCCAGCGCGGCAGCGGCTTGCCGTCCGGCGCCGCCAGCCGCAGCCGTACCACGCCGGCGGCGGCGGGGGCGATGCTTTCCACCACCACGGTGCGCGCGCTGGTGTGCGCCGACGGCTCGCCGATGCGCACGGGCTGGCGCTGCGCCAGCAGCGCGGGGTCGCGGCGCTCCGGGTTCTGCGCCGGGTCCCATTCGACCAGCAGGTGCTCGGGGCCGCGGAACGACGTGTTGGGCACGTAGGTGAAGGACTGTTCCGCCAGCCGCATATGCGGGAGCCGGCGCGTCAGCTCTTCCAGGAAGATCTGCATCTCCATGCGCGCCAGGTTCTTGCCCATGCACTGGTGCGAGCCGTAGCCGAAGGTCAGCTGCTCGCTGGCGTTGTCGCGGCGGATGTCGAACAGGTCGGCATCGGCGAAGTGGCGCTCGTCATGGTTGGCCGAAGAGGTCACGATCAGCAGCTTGCTGCCGGTGGCCAGGCTGATGCCGCCTACCTCCGTATCGCGCGTGACCAGCCGGCGCCACGCCGCCACCGAGCCGTTGTGGCGCAGGCATTCTTCCACCGCGTTGGGGATCAGCGACGGATCCTCGCAGATCTCACGCCATGTGTCGGGATGCTGCAGCAGCAGCTTGATCGCGTTGGCCGAGGCATTGGCGGTGGTCTCGTGCGCGGCGACGATGCCGGCCATCATCATCGAATGCAGGTAGGAGTCGGTGACGACCTCGGGCAGTGCCTTCTGCTTGCGCAGGCCGTACTGCATCCAGCCCGGACCCGACGGGTCCTCGCGCATCTTGTCGAGGATGCGCCCCGCCAGCTGCCAGAAGTTGCCGACCGCATGCGCGACCGCGACCTGTTCATCTGGCCGGGGCCGTCCCCACGTGTTGACGGTATGGGCAATGGAGTACTGGCGCAGCAGGTCCATGTCTTCTTCGGGCACGCCGAGGAAATGCAGTGCCACCGTCAGCGGCACTTCCCACAGCATCTGGTCGACCAGGTCGGCGCGGCCGTCGTCGATAAATTGGTCGACGTATTCGCGCGCCAGGCGCCGCACCATCGGCTCGTGATGCGCCAGCTCGGCAGGCGTGAACGGATCCATCAGCGCGCGCCGGCGCGGCATGTGGGCCGGCTCGTCCTCGTTGACCAGCGTGCGGTTCATGGCATAGCCGTACGAGGCCAGCACCGCGTTGGCTTCATCGCCGGTGGGCGTGATCTTCTCCAGCGCGATCGACGGGCTGAAGGTGATGTTGTCGCGGAAGATCGCCTTGATGTCGTCGTAGCGCGTGACCACCCAGTAGCCCAGTTTGGGGCTGTAGAACACCGGTTCCTGCTCGCGCGACCAGCGCACGTATTCGGGCGGATCCTGCTGGTAGCCGTCGCCGAACGGATCGAACTCAGCCGCCTTGTGGCTGACCGGGCAGCCATTGGGGGCGGTGAAGGCGGAATGGTCGACGGGACAGCCGCCGCGCGCGGTGCCGGGGGAGGGGGTGGCCATGCTGCGTACTCCTGCAAAAACATTGCCGTCCGGGCGGGCCGGACGGCCTCAAAACGATACCCGCTCAGTTGTCCAGCGTGATCTTCAGGTCGCGGATCAGCCTGGTCCAGCGTGCCGACTCGGTGCGCAGCAGTTCGCTGAACTGCGCCGGCGTATTGCCCACCGGCTCCACGCCGAAGTCCACCAGCCGCTTGTTCACCGCCGGCTCGCGGATCGCCGCGACCACGTCCTTGTTCAGCGTGTTGATGACCTCCGGCGGCGTGGCGGCCGGCACCACCATGCCGACCAGCGCGGCAGCTTCGACGCGCGGATAGCCCAGTTCGGCGAAGGTCGGCACGTCGGGCAGCTGCGGCAGCCGGGTGGCATTGGCCACTGCCAGCGGCCGCACCTTGCCGCCCTTGATAAAGCCGGCGCCGGCGGCGTAGTCCACCATCATCGCGGCGACCTGGCCGGCGGCCACGTCGGACAGCGCGGGCGCGGCGCCGCGGTACGGCGCGTGCGTCATCGGCAGGCCACCGGCTTCGACCTTCAGCAGTTCCATCGCCAGGTGGTGCGGGCTGCCGGCGCCGGCGGAGCCATAGTTGACGCCGCCTTGCGTGGACTTCGCCTGCGCGATGAATTCCCTGGCGCTTTTCACCGGGCTGTTGGCGCCGACCACCAGGATCATCGGGAAGCGGCCCAGCAGCGTGACCGGCGCGAGGTCCTTGCCCGGGTGGTAGGAAAGCGTCTTGTACAGGACCGGGTTGAACACCAGTGTGCCGTTGTCGGCGGACAGCACGGTATAGCCGTCTGCGGCCGAGCGCGCCGTCTCGGCCGCGCCGATCGCCGTGTTGCCGCCGGGCTTGTTGTCCACCACGACCGGCTGCCCGACCTTGGCCGACAGGCCCTGGCCGATGGTGCGCGCGAGGAAGTCGGAGCCGCCGCCGGCGGCGTACGGCACGATCCAGCGGATCGGCTTGGCCGGGTAGCTGTCGGCGGCGTGCGCCGGCAGCGTGGACAGCAGGGGCAGGACGAGCGCGCCGAAAGCGGCGATAGCCAGGCGCGGCAGCAGGGGGCGGGGCATGTGGTTGTCTCCGATGAATTTCTGTTTTGCGTAAATCTTATACGCATTGCGTAATCATTGAATGAGGGTTAACCTGCAAGCGACCGCCCTACCGCCGCCAGACGAGGCGTGGCCTAATCGCCTGCCTATGCCAACACCACTGCCATGCCCGCATCCCGCTCCAAGCCCGCCGCCCCCGAAACGCCTGCCGACGCCGCCTCGCCCCGCGCACGGGAGCGCCGCCAGCGCGTGCAGTCCGCTGTCACGGGCATGGCGGTGCTCAAGGGGCTGGCCAGACTGGGCGGGCGCGCCAGCCTGACCGCGCTGGCCGCGCATATCGACGAAAGCCCGGCCAAGGTGCATCGCTACCTGGTCAGCCTGCTGGAAGAGGGGCTGGTTGCGCAGGAATCCGGCACGCAGCAGTACCACCTGGGCTACGAGGCGCTGCAGATCGGCATGGCGGCGATGCGCCAGGCCGACCCGATCCGGCTGGCCGAAGCCTCGCTGGTGCGGCTGCGCGAGGCGCTGGAAGTGACGTGCTTTGTCGCGGTGATGGGCAACAAGGGCCCGACCATCATGCGTTTTGAAGAACCGGGCTTGCCGGTCACGGTGAACGTGCGCGCGGGGTCGGTGATGCCGCTGCTGTGGTCAGCCACCGGGCGCGTATTCCTGGGCCTGCTCGACGAAACCCGGGTGCAGGCGCAAGCGGCGGAAGAACTGGCAGAGGCTAGCCCGGCGCGGCTGGCATCGCTCGACCGGGACGACCCGATCGGCGCGCTGCGCCGCGCCGTGCAGGCCGACGACTGCGCCTGGGTGCGCGACACCAACCTGACCGGCATCAGCGCCGTGGCCGCGCCGGTACGCGACTACACCGGCCGCGTGTGCGCGGTGCTGACAGCGCTGGGCGCCACCGGCGGCTTCGATCCGTCGATCGACGGGCCGGTCGGCACCGCCGTGCGGCACGAGGCCCGCGTGGTCAGCGCCGCGCTCGGCTTCAACCCCGAAGCGGCGTCCTAACGTCCGGCTTAAGCGCCGGACCAGCCTGCACGGCATTGTGCGGTCCGCGCTCAAACGCGTATATTCCTCGCGGATTGCCGACATTCCTGCCACTGCCTGACATGAAGACCCTTGCCCCCACGCGCCTCGCGGCGCTTGCCGCCGGCGGCCTCCTGTGCACGCCAGCCACGTACGCCGCCGACAAGGCCGACCCGCGCCAGCTCGAACGCGCCGTCAACGAGGCGATCGCGCCGATGATGAAGGCGCACAACGTGCCGGGCATGGCCATCGCGGTGACGGCCGGCGGCAAGCAGTACTTCTTCAACTATGGCGTGACGGCGAAGCGGGGCGGCAAGCCTGTCACCGAGTCGACCCTGTTCGAGATCGGCTCGGTCAGCAAGACCTTCACGGCGACGCTGGCGGGCTACGCGCAGGCGCGCGGTCTCATGTCGCTGTCGGATCCCGCCGGCAAGTACCTGCCTGCGCTTGCCGGCAGCGCGCTGGGCACGACCAGCCTGCTCGACCTTGGCACCTATGCGGCCGGCGGCCTGCCGCTGCAGTTTCCGGAGACGGTCAACAGCCCGCAGGCAATGACCGATTACTTCAAGGCCTGGCGACCGGCGTACGCGGCCGGTACCCACCGGCGTTACTCGAACCCCAGCATCGGCCTGTTCGGCTACCTCGCCGCGCGCAGCCTGGGCGAGCCGTTCGACGACCTGATGGAGAAGACCCTGTTTCCGGCGTTCGGCCTGAAGCGCACCTATATCCGGGTGCCGAAGCCGCTGATGCCGGACTACGCGTGGGGCTATACCAAGGACGACAAGCCGGCGCGCGTGACGCCGGGCGTGCTGGATTCCGAGGCCTACGGCGTGAAGACCACGTCTGCCGACATGATCCGCTTCGTCGAGGCCAACATGGCGCCGGCGGGGCTTGACGGCAGGATGCAGCGCGCCATCGCCACCACGCGTACCGGCTACTTCAAGGTCGGCGGCATGGTGCAGGGGCTGGGATGGGAGATGTATGCCTATCCGACGCCGGTCAGCGCCATCCTGGCGGGCAGCTCGCCGCAGATGGTGTTCGAGGCCAACAAGGTCGACAGGCTGGAGCCGCCGCAGGCGCCGGGCGCCGATGTGCTGGTCAACAAGACCGGGTCGACCAACGGGTTTGGCGCATACGTCGTGTTCGTGCCGGCAAAGCGCATCGGACTGGTCATGCTCGGCAACAAGAACATGCCGGTGCCGGCGCGGGTGGAGGCCGCGTACCACATCCTGACAGTGCTGGACGGCGAGCTGGCAGCAAAGCGCTAGGGGAACGACCTCCAGTCGCGCAATAAAAAAAGCGGCCCGAAGGCCGCCTGTGTCTACTACGCTACGCGCTGAAGCGCGGTCAGAACTGCTCCGGCGTCAACGCATTGACCGGCGCGGCACCGCCGACGACGGCATCGCGCAGCGCCGTTGCCTGCGACAGGATGTGCTGTGCGAAGAAATGCGCCGTGGCGATCTTGGCGTCGTGGAAGTTCGGATCCTCGGCGCGCTTCGCATCCGCGGCCAGCATGGCCCGGCCCAGCTGCCAGCCCGAGAACACGATGCCGCACAGCTTCAGGTACGGCACGCTGCCGGCGAACACGGCATTCGGGTCCGACTTGGCATTGGCCACCACAAACTCGACCACCGCTTCCAGCGCCGCGCGGCCATTGGCCAGCTGCGCCTGGACCGCGGTAAAGGCCGCGCCGCCATGCTTGCCCAGCGCGGCCTCGGTCTCGGCGATCTGCGCGCAGATCGCGCGCGCCACCGCGCCGCCGTCGCGCAGGGTCTTGCGGCCGACCAGGTCGTTGGCCTGGATGGCCGTGGTGCCTTCGTAGATCGGCAGGATGCGGGCGTCGCGATAATGCTGCGCGGCGCCGGTTTCCTCGATAAAGCCCATGCCGCCGTGCACCTGCACGCCGAGGCTGGTGACGTCGATCGACAGCTCCGTGCTCCAGCCCTTGACCACCGGCACCAGGAATTCATAGAACGCCTGGTTCTGCTTGCGCACGGCTGCGTCCGGATGCTGGTGCGCGGTGTCGCTGGCGGCCGCGGCCACATAGGCGACGGCGCGGGCGCCTTCGGTCAGCGCGCGCATCGTCATCAGCATGCGCTTGACGTCGGGGTGATGGATGATGGTGACGCCTTCACGCGCCGAGCCGTCGACCGGGCGGCTCTGCACGCGCTCGCGCGCATACGCCACGGCCTGCTGGTAGGCGCGCTCGGACACCGCGACGCCCTGCATGCCAACGGCGAAGCGGGCCGAGTTCATCATGATGAACATGTACTCCAGGCCACGGTTCTCTTCGCCCACCAGCGTGCCGATGGCGCCGCCGTGGTCGCCGAACTGCAGCACGGCGGTCGGGCTGGCCTTGATGCCGAGCTTGTGTTCGATCGACACGCAGTGCACGTCATTGCGCTCGCCCAGGCTGCCGTCGGCGTTGACCAGGTACTTGGGCACGATGAACAGCGAGATGCCCTTGACGCCTTCGGGCGCGTCGGGCGTGCGGGCCAGCACCAGATGGACGATGTTCTTCGCCATGTCGTGCTCGCCGTAGGTGATGAAGATCTTGGTGCCGAAGACCTTGTAGGTGCCGTCGCCCTGCGGCTCGGCGCGGGTGCGCACCGCGGCCAGGTCCGAGCCCGCCTGCGGCTCGGTCAGGTTCATGGTGCCGGTCCACTCGCCGCTGATCAGCCTGGGCAGGATGGTGGCCTTCTGTTCGTCCGAGCCGGCGGTCAGCAGCGCTTCGATGGCGCCGTCGGTCAGCAGCGGGCACAGCGCGAACGACAGGTTGGCGCTGTTCAGCATTTCGATGCAGGCGGTAGAAATCAGCTTGGGCAGGCCCTGGCCGCCAAATTCCTGCGGATGCAGCACGCCTTGCCAGCCGCCTTCGCCGAACTGGCGGAAGGCATCCTTGAAGCCGGGGGTCGTGGTGACCACGCCATCCTTCCAGCTGCTCGGATCCAGGTCGCCGGTGCGGTTGAGCGGCGCCAATACCTGTTCGTTGAACTTGGCGGCTTCGTCGAGCACGGCCCCGGCCGTTTCCGGCGTGGCTTCCTCGAAGCCGGGCAGCTGGCTGACAGCTTCAAGACCTGCGAGCTCGTTCATCACGAACAGCATGTCTTTGAGCGGGGCACGGTAGGTCATGGATGTCTCCTGTCTGTACGTAGTACGTCTTTGTTCCTGGGTGGCGCGCAAGCCATGGCGCCTGGCCGCAATGCGGGCCGTGATGGGTGATTAACGAGATCGTAACGCGGGAAGCGCCGGCCGCGGCTATCCAAAGCTGCCCATTCATTGACGAAACCTGCCGCCCTATGCAAACCGGCGCGCGGGAATGCGCGCTGGCCGGCGGGCCCCGGCCGGGTGGCAGGATTTGTCAGGCGCTCGCGGGCATGGTCCGGTAGGCCTTGGGCGTGCTGCCGGTCCAGTTGCGGAAGGCGCGATGGAAGGCGGTCGGGTTGTCAAAGCCGATATCGAAGGCGATCTCCGCGATCGCGTCCGTGGTGCGCGTCAGCCGCTGGATGGCAATGTCCCGGCGGACCTCGTCCTTGATCGCCTGGAAGGTGGTGCCCTCGGCGGTAAGCCGCCGGCATAGCGTGCGCACGGAGAAGTGCAGGTCCTGCGCCACCGCTTCGATGGTCGGCGTCGCCGGCAGGCAGTCGGCCAGGTACTGGCGCACATGGTGGCACACCATCTGTTCCTCGAACGAGACGAAGATCCAGTCCTCCGGCGCGCGCGCCAGGAACTTCTGCAGGTCGGCCTTGCGTCGGCGCACCGGCATGTCCAGGTAGGCGTGGTCGAACCTGAGCAGCGTCTGGCGGCCGCCGAACTGCACGGGGCCGGGAAACAGGTAAAGCGAATCGCTGGCGCGCGGCGGCCGCGGGAAATCGAACTCCACCCGGGCCAGCGGGATGCGCTTGCCGATCAGCCAGGAGGCGACGCCGTGGACCAGCTTGAGCATCAGCTCGCTGCCCAGCGCGCTGACGCCGGGGCCGGCCGGGTCGGCCTGCAGCACGACCTCGCCGAAGCCGTCCTCGCGCCCGGACTCGAGCCGGAAATCGTCCAGGATCAGGTGGAAGAACTGGCCGAAGCGGTGCAGCGCCACCTCCAGCCGCGGCGCATCGAGCAGGCTCAGGCACAGGAACTTGAGCGTGCCGTTGCGCAGCGGCCGGCTGAAGATGCCGGGCATCTCGTCGTCCAGCTCCATCGCGAGTTCGCGGTAGAGCGTGGAAAACTGTTCCTCGGTCACGCGCGCGGCGGGGGCCTGCAACAGGCCACGCGGGATCCCGGCGCGCTCCGCCAGCCGCGCCATGGCGGCAGGGTCGGCACCGGACAGGAAGCCGTTGACCAGTGAAATCGGGACGGTGGCGGTGAACTGGGTCAATGTCGCGGGACGGGCAAGGCGGTACGGAAGCGGGGCGGTGCGTGGCTTATTTTGTCATAGCCCGGCGGGTGTCGGCGGCGCTACGGATGTCGTTGCTGGCCGTGTCGAGCGTCGCGACTGTGGCCGGTCCTACGCGGACCGTGCCGGTTCCTCCGGCGCGCGCGCGCCGGGTCCGCCTCCATATGTACGCTGGCCAGGCCGGCGTTGAGCTGGTTCAGGAAATGGACCAGCGAAACCTTGTCGTCGAAGCCGAAACTCGCCAGTGCCTGGCGGTAGAACTCATAGATCCTGGGTTGCAGGCCGTTCCAGAACTCCCGCCCCTTTGGCGTCAGCACAACCTTCTTGGCGCGGCGGTCCACCGTGTCGGCCACACGCTGGACATGCTTTTCCCGCTCCAGCCGCTTGAGCACGCCATCGAGGCTTTGCCGGCTCACCACAAGGTATTCCGTCAGCTCGGAGAACGACATGCCTTCCGATACCTGCGGCCGCGACAGCGCCCCCAGCACGGACCACTGCACGGTAGTGATGCCGAGCGACTTGCTGGTCTGCCGGTCCAGCGTATTGCCGGCCTGGAACAGCCGGAAGAACAGCCGGTTATGGACGGATGCGTCGGACGGGTCGTACGTGGAATCTGGTTTGGTCATGGTGTGGGTTGGACACTGGCGCGCCGTGCGCTTGCCATGGGTGTGCCTATTCTAAGGCGGCGGGGAGCACACACGTGCGCGGGGCGAAGGGTGGGGCGGCGCGGGCCTGGTCCTACCTCAATCGGTCCGGATGTGTGTTGTCGTCCTCTTCTTCTGCATTTGCGCAAGGATCTTGATTATTATTTCTGCCGTTTGACAGGCAGAACCTGGCCTGGTATCGGATATTTCAGTAAATATGAGTAATGATATTGACGTATAGCCGGCGCATACCTAGTATTCTCCGGACTCTTGCTACAAAGGCTCGCTGGAACACAAGACATGGAAGTGGCACAAGCCGCGCGAACCCACCGGTCCACCCAACCGGAAATGGGCATCGCCGACATGCTCCATCGCATCCGCGCCGCGGCCCGGACCATCCCGGCCGAGGCAAGGCGCCAATGGCCCGGCGACGCCAATGCGGTGACACGCCGCCTCAGCCGACTGCTGTCGCTGGCCATGCGCCAGCAATCCGCGCTGGACATTGCGGTGATCCTGGGCAGTGCCGCCGAGCTTCGCTATTTCCCGGACGATGCGGCGCTGGAGCGGTGTACGCGCATGGTCGAGTCCCACGGTGGCAAGGCCATGCGTGCGGTCGTCTGGGCGGTCCGGCATCGCCGCGTGCGGGCCGGCGTAACTATTACCCGCCGTTTTATCGTCGACGCGGTCGACTGACCTCAAAGAAGAAGCGGGCCCTGGCATTGTGCCGGGCCCGCCCTCTATTTCCAGCGGCGCACCGTCGCGCCGCTCGCCAGCAAGACTTTCTCAGGTTCGCGCTTCAGCCACGCCCGGCACCACCGATGCCGGGGCCACGCTTGCCGCCGCATCGGCATGCTGCGCCGATGCCGACAGCCGATGGTTGATGCACGCCAGGGCCAGCGCACCCACGATCCCCGCGGCGCCGATGACCAGGAAGTTCTGCGCCAGCGGCAGCTGCAGCGAAACGATCAGCCCGATCAGCACCGGCGCCGCGATGGCGCCGAGCCGTCCGATGCCCGAGGCCATGCCTACGCCGGTCGAACGGATCGACACCGGATAGAACTGGCCGCTATATGCATAGGCGACGATTTGCGCGCCGGTAGTGCAGGCACCCACCGCGCCGATCAGCAGGTAGAGCATCTCGGTCGAGGTCTTGAACGTCATCAGGTACAGGAACCCGCCGCCCAGCAGGTACATCACCACCAGCACCCACTTGATATGGAACCGGTCGGCCAGCCAGCCGCCGCCGATCGCACCGACCACCGCGCCCACGTTCAGCGCGATCACGAAGCTGAGCGCCGAGCCCAGGCTGTAGCCCGACATCGCCATCAGCTTGGTCAGCCAGGTGCTGAGCGCATAGACCATGAACAGGCCGGTGAAGAAGGCGATCCAGAACATGACCGTGCTGAAGCCGCGCCCGTCCTGGAACAGGCGGGCCACCGGCACACCGGTGGCGCGGTCCTGCTGCGGTACGCGGAAGGTAGCGCCGGCATCCAGACGCAGTTGCGGGTCGATGCGCTGCGCGAGGGTGCGCAGGTCCTTTTCGTTCTGGCGCGACACCAGGAACGACAGCGACTCCGGCATCGTCTTCAGGATGAACGGGATCAGGAGCACCGGCACGCCGGCCGCGAAGAACACGATCTGCCAGCCAAATCCGGCAATGAACTGCTTGCCGATCACCGCGGCCAGGATGCCGCCGATGGCGTAGCCGGAGAACATCACCGTGGTCATGAAGCTGCGGATCCTGCGCGGCGAGTATTCCGTCATCTGCGCGACGATATTCGGCATGACGCCGCCGATGCCGAGGCCGGCGATAAACCGCATCACGCTGAACGTGACCGGATCGCTGGTCAGGCCTGCGGCCGCGGTGAACACGCTGAACAGGAACACGCACAGCGAGATCGTCCAGCGCCGGCCGATCCGGTCTGACAGGGCGCCCAGGAAGATGGCGCCGAACATCATGCCGAACAGCGCCGAGCTCGCCATGAAGCCGGCCGTCGACGCGGTGACGCCCATCTCCTTCATGATCGAAGGCAACGCGGCACCCGCAACGGCGATGTCATAGCCGTCGATGATGATCACCAGCAGGCACCAGGCCAGGACGCGCGCATGGAATCGGTTAAAGCGGGCGTTGTCGGCCAGCTTTTGTACATCAATGTGCTGCATTGTATGTCTCCTTCACCAATCTTCTTTTGAATGCTCAACAAGCGGCGAGGGCCTTGAAGCCGGCTCCCGGCCTGGGCTGGACGGAATATGGTTGAAGCGAGGTTATACGTCAAGATCATTACTTATATATAGACGAAAACCTAGGGTAATTCCGGTAAAAAAGTGCGGAATTGTCGGTTATTCGGTCAATAAGTTGATTTATCAAGGTATGCGGGTGGACGCCAATAGGTCCGGTCGCCGATTGATGCAATGCGCGCACCTGCAAGGGCCCGGCGCGCAGCGCTGAAAGCCGGGACGCGCGGCTGGCCTGGATCGCCTGATGGCCTGCGTCCCGCACCCGTCACGGCATTCAGGCCAGCGTACTGAGCCGTGCCTGCAGCCGCCCGCGCGTGATCGCGCCGATCTGCGCCAGCGCCTCGTCCAGCTCCAGCTGCGTGCTGCGGTCGATACGGCGTTCCAGCGCGGCGAAGATGCCGTCGCGCGTGTAGTGCCGCACGCAGATGATGAACGGAAAGCCGTGCCGCGCGTGGTAAGCGGCATTCATGCGGTCGAGCGTGGCTTCCTGCTGCGCCGACATCGCGTCCAGCCCCGCGCTCTTCTGCTCGGCATTGGAATCCGCCGTCATGGTGCCGGAGCGGATATTGCCGGCGGACAGCATCGGGTGCAGGTTCAGGAAATCGCACTGGGCTTTCGCATCCAGCTTGCGGATGACATCCATCATCGCATCGTGCAGCGCGCTGGCCGAGGCAAAGGGCCGCTGCGCCCAGGCGCGTTCGGCGGCCAGCGGAAAATGTTCGAACACACTGCCGAACGCTTGCGTAAAGCCGGACTGGTCCAGCGCATTGACCGGCGCCAGATCGAGTGACTGTGACATGGACTGCTCTCCCGTAAGGCCCGCCGCAGTGGGCCGGGCATGGAAACCGAATACGGGCCGAGTATAGAAAGCAGGCATGGCCGCGGCGAGGGGCCCGGCCGTATAGGACGCATAACAGAATCCGATACCGCTAGGCGCGTCCGGCAGCGCCCAGGTCACGCAGGTCACGCAGCGCCTGCGACGCCGCCGTCAGCATGCCGCGCAGCCACGCATGCGCGGCCGAGCGGTGGCGCGCGGGATGCCACAGCTGGTAGAAGCGCATGAACGGGAACTCGATCGGCGGCCTGAGCACCGCCACCGGCACGTGCTGCGCGTGATAGTTGGCAAAGTGGCGGCCCGTGGTCAGGATCAGGTCAGTATCCGGGATCAGGCTCGGCGCGAGGTTGAAGTAGGGGCAGCTCACGCGGTTGTCGCGGTGCACGCGCATTGTGCTCAGGCCCGTGTCGACCAGCCCGCGCTGGTCGCGCGAGTAGGGCGTGGGCACGATATGCGCAGCGCCCAGGTAGGCCTGCGCGGTGAACTTGCCCGGCTGGTTATGCACGCTGTCCCGCGCCACCATGCAGACCACTTCGTCTTCCAGCAATACCGACAGGTGCAGGTGTTCCGGCGGATTGGGCCAGTTGCCGATCACGATATCGATGGCGCCCTCGGACAGCGCCTGCTCATAGTCGAAAGTGGCGGTCAGCGGAATCGCCGCGAGCCGCGCGTGCGGCGCCACGCGGCGGAACTCCCGCACCACGTGGGCAAAGAACGGCGGCGCGAGGTAGTCCGGCATGGCTACGGTAAAGCTCTGCTCGGTGGTGGCGGGGTCGAAGCGGTCGTCCGACACCAGCAGGTTGTCCAGCGCGCTCAGCGCCGCCTGCGCGTTGCGGGCGATCTGCAGGGCGCGCTCGGTCGGCACCATCACGTTCTTCTCACGCGTGAGCAGCGGGTCGTTGAAGATTGCGCGCAGCCGCTTGAGCGCCGAGCTGATGGCCGGCTGCGACTGGTTCAGGCGGATGGCGGTGCGCGAGACGCTCTGCTCGGCAATCAGGATGCACAGCACGCGCAGCAGGTAGGTATCAAAGGGGTCGTCGGCGCGGATCATGCGGAGTCTCGGGCGTTCTGGTCGGTAAGTAGGCGCGGGCAGCCGGCGGCGCAACCGTCGCATGTTACGTGCTGCCCATGGCGGCTTTGTAGCCTTTTGCGCACCGCACGGCAACGCGGTCGAACCCGCACGCGGCCGGGAACGGCAACCCACAAGTGGCCCGCGCAACGTGGCAAAGCCGGGTCCCTAGGGTAATCCATAGGTCCGCCAACGGACCAGGAAAATGACCGGAAACCCGCGCCAGGCAAGGCTTTCCGGGCCATATCCAAGCTGATATAGGGCCTATACCAGCCCCCCCGTTCCGCATTCCGGGCCCGTTCCTATACTTGCACCCAATCCAGACGGAAGGCCGACGCCGCAGCATCCCCGCGGCAGCGGCCGCACCACACAAACCGACAAGACAGGAGACTCCATGTCCATTACAAAACAGGGCGTTCCGCTGTTCGCCGGCACGGCGGACGATGCGGAAGCCAGCGTCTTCCGCAAGGTGTCGTGGCGCCTGCTGCCATTTCTTGGCGTGCTGTGGGTGCTGGCGTGGCTGGACCGCGTCAACATCGGCTTCGCCAAGCTGCAGATGCTGGATTCGCTGCGATTCAGCGAAGCGGTGTATGGCCTGGGCGCCGGCATCTTCTTCCTCGGGTATTTCTTCTTCGAAGTGCCGTCGAACATGCTGCTGCAGAAGATCGGCGCCAAGAAGACCATCATGCGCATCACCATCTGCTGGGGCGTGATCTGCATGCTGCAGACCTATGTCACCACGCCAACGCAGTTCTATATCCTGCGCTTCCTGCTGGGGGCGTTCGAGGCGGGCTTCTATCCCGGCGTGATCCTCTACCTGACCTACTGGTATCCGTCCGAGCGGCGCGCCCGCGCCTTCGGCACCTTCATGTCGGCATCGGCCATCGCTGGTGTGCTCGGCGGCCCGCTGGCCGGCTGGATCATGACCTCGATGGGCGGCGTGCACGGCATGCATGGCTGGCAATGGCTGTTTATCCTCGAAGGCATCCCGTCCGTGCTGGCCGGCATCTTTGCGTGGTTCTACATGACCGACAAGCCGGAGCAGGCCAGCTGGCTGAGCGACCACGAGAAGCGCGTGGTGCTCGATGCCCTGAAGCGCGACAACGCCGCCATGGGCGAGCGTGGGCACGACTGGCGCACGCTGTTCACCAACCGCAAGGTGTGGCTGCTGATCGCCATCTTCTTCTGCCTGCTGTGCGCCAACTCCACGCTGACCTTCTGGATCCCGACCATCATCAAGGAAGTGGGCTTCACCACGCCCATGGCGGTGGGCTGGATCGCGGCGGTGGCCTACCTCTGCGGCGCGATCGGCATGATCGCCAACGGCGCCCACTCCGACCGCCGCAACGAGGTGCGCTGGCACTTCAGCGGCGCCGCGCTGACCGGCGGGGCAGCGATGGCCGTGCTGGCCGTGATGCTGGGCGCGCAGGCGCTGTCGCCGGTGATCACCTTGCTGGCCATGACCGCCGCGCTGATCGGCACCATGAGCGCCATCCCCGTGTTCTGGCAACTGCCCAACCGCTACCTGGCGGGCAGCGCCGCCGCGGTGGGCGTGGCCCTGATCAACTCCGTCTCTAACCTCGCCGGCTTTGGCGCGCCCTATGTGATGGGCCTGATCAAGACCGCGACCGGCACGGTCAGCAGCGGCCTGTACCTGGTGGCCGCCATCGAAATCCTGGCTGCGGTGCTGGTTGTGTTCGGCATCCGCCGTCTCCATCACAAGCGCGAGGCCTGACATGCACGACGATCACGATCCCGGCTTCAATGCCGCCCGCCGCCGCTTTGGCCTGCAATCGATCACGCTGGGAGGCAGTGCGCTGCTGGCCGGCAACGCACTGGCCACCGGCCCGGCAACGGCGCCCGCACCCAACCAGACCGCGGGCCCGGTGCAGCAGGGCGGCCTCGGCCCCCGGCTGACCATGCACGCGCTCGACACCTGGCACGGCACGCCCGCCTCCGGCATGCGCGTGGACATGTACCGCGTCGAGAACGGACAGCCACGCCTGCTGCAGACGGTGACGCTCGCCGCCAACGGCCGCAGCGAACCGCCGTTGCTGCTCGGCGATGCCTACCGCACCGGCACCTACGAACTGGTGCTGCACGTGGACGAGTATTTCGCGGCCCGCAAAGCCAGCCTGCCGCGGCCGCTGTTCCTGTCGAAGATCCCGCTGCGCCTGCGCGTGACCGACGCCAGCCAGCGCATCCACCTGCCCGTGCTGTTCGGGCCGTGGAGCTACAACTACTACCGCGGCAGCTGATGCCGTCGCACTGAAAGGAGACAGACCATGGCAGGCATCAGCACCCACGTGCTCGACGTATCGCTCGGCAAGCCGATTGCCGGCATGCACATCGAACTGTTCGACGTCGGCACGCAGCCCCCGAAACTGATCGCAAAGGCGCGCACCAACAACGACGGCCGCACTGACTCGCCCATGCTGCCCGCCGCCCAGGCCCGCACCGGCGACTTCGAGCTGCGTTTCTGGGTGGCGGACTATTTCAAGACGCCGGACACGTTCGCCGACATCGTGCCCGTGCGCTTCACCATCGCGGACGCCGCGCAGCACTACCACGTGCCGCTGCTGTGCTCGCCGTGGAGCTTCGGCACCTACCGGGGCAGCTGAAGCGCAAGCTACTGCGTGCCCGTCAGCACCGCATGGGAGGTGGTCGGCGGCGCGTTGCCCTCGACCACCAGCAGCGTGGCAGCGGCGGCCTGCTTCCCGGACAAGGCGGGCACCACCTCGCGCAACGGCCCGATGGCCGTGCCATTGGCGGCGCCTGCGGCATTGGTCCTGAAGCTTGCAACGGGCGTCCGGTGGCCGGACACGTAGACGTCGTAGACAGTCTGCGGCTTGAGCTGGAACAGGAACACTTCCAGCGCATCGACCAGGCCGAGGTTGCGTGCCACGACGAAGCCGCGCCCCGAGCCGGCGGTAGCCTTGAGCGGAATGTTGATGGGATCGCTGTTTGCGCGCGGCGTGAGGTTTGCCTTGCCATCGCCGGCCGGCACGGCGTTGGAGACATAGACCAGGGCCTGCGGTGCCTGTCCCACCGGGGTGCGGGCGATGACGCGCTGGGTGGCGGTGTCGATCACGTCGACGCCGTCGCCGTTTTCCAGGCCGACATACATGCGGCTGCCGTCATCGGACGGCCAGATGCCATGCGGCAGCGCGCCGACGGGGATGGTCGCGACGAGGCGCGGCTCGGCGTCGGTGGTGTAGACCTTGACCGCATTCTCGCCGCCGACCGTCACGTAGGCGAGCGTGCCGCGCGCGGTCCTGGCGAAGCCGAGATGGTTGGTGATAAAGCCGGTATCGAACACGCCCCTGACGCTGAGGTTTTTCGTGTCGATGCGGGTGACCTTGCCCACGTCCTTGTGCGTCATCCACACTTCGCTGAAGTCCGGGGTGAACTGCAGGAAGGGCGAAAACGGGCTGGCGACCGGAATGCGCTTGACCACCTGGTGCGTGGCGACGTCGATCACATCGACCTCGGGCGTAAAGCTGGACACGGCAAAGGCGAGCTTGCCGTCGGGATGGAACAGCACCATGCCGGGCCCCGGTGCGGTCGGGATGCGGCGGATCTCCTTGTAGCTGGCCGGGTCGATCACCGAGATATAGTCCTCGCCGCGCACGACCACCCACGCTTCCTTGCCGTCGGCGGTAAAGAAGCCCTCGTGCGGCGAGCGGCCGATATAGGCAACGCCCTTGACCCGGTTCGTGGCGGTATCGATGAACGTTGCCGAGTTCGAGCCGTTGGAGACGACAAGCAGCGTCTTGTGATCCGGCGAGAAGCCCAGGCCATGCACGTTGATCTCGCCCTTGTAGAGCGGCGAAAGGATATCGGGCCGCGCGTTGCCAAGGCGGATCTGGCCGAGCAGCGTATTGGTGGCAGGGTTGATGACCGACACGGTGTTGCTGTTCTGGTCCGCCGTGTAGACGCGGTCGCTGGCGGCCGGTGCCGCGGCGGCAAGCGACGACGCCGTGGCCAGGACCAGCGCAAGCTGCGAGGTCTGCTTCATGTGGGCTTCCTTTAGTGAGAATGGGCAGGTGCCGGGTTGAGGCTCGGCGCGGCCTTCGGATGGCGGGCAAGCCAGGCTTGCATCAGGCGGATCTCGTTCTGCTGGTCGGTGATGATGCCCTGCGCCAGGTTGCGCAGTTCAGGATCCCTGGTGTCGAGCAGCAACGCCTTGGCCATGTCGATGGCGCCCTGGTGATGCGGGATCATCATCGCGACGAAGTCGTGGTCGGGGTCGCCGTTCATGGCGGCGGCGCGCATGCCGGCATCCATGACGGCCATTGCGTCGTCCATCCGTTGTGCGAACGGCTTTGCGGTGCTGGCGACAAAGGGTTCCGGCTGCCGCACCACTGGTGTCTGGCCATGACTATGCGACACCTCGACACCGCCTGCCAGGCAGTTCGATCCGGCCGTCGCCGCAAGGGCGGCGAGCATGAAAGCGGGCAGGGGGAGCTTCATGTGGCGTTCTCCAGGTTGTCGTTGGGCGGGCTACGTTGAAGTAAACACACCTGGAGCCGGCTTTATTCCACGTTGCCGGATTTTTTTTCGCGGTCGTCGAGACACCACCTCAGCCGAGGTCAGTCCGCCTTCACCGTGGCTTCGAAGTAGTCGGCGAATTCGTCGCGCACCACCTCTTCGATCCGCGCGATTTCTTCATCGGACAATTCCGTGAATCTGGCGCGCTTGCGGTTCGACAGCTCGCCGTGGTTCTGGACCACCAGGTCGATCAGGTTGGTGAGGCGCGGCTGGCGCAGGTCCAGCCATCCTTCGATCCGCGCCACGCTGGCGTCGAACGCCTTCAGGTACCGGATCTCCAGCGCGAGGTCTTCCTCGACGCACTGCTGGATGCATTCAAAGACAAACTCGCAAAGGGCGGTCGCATCGAACGACGCATACAGCCAGTTGGGCTGCGGCGACTTGATCAGGATGGTGTCGCTGTCCGAGTCCAGGACATAGTTCAGCAGCCCCGTGCGGGGCGCCGAGTAGTCCTTGAGCAAGCCGGCATAGACCTGCAGGTTCTTCAGCATGCTCGCCGAAACCGGCAATACGACACCCTCCGGCGTCACGCCGGCCTGGCGCAACAGATGGTGGATCAGGAAGCGGTGGATCCGCCCGTTGCCGTCATAGAACGGGTGGATATAGACAAAGCCGAACGAAACGCATGCCGCGATGATCAGCGGGTGCGCCGCCTTCGTCCTGATCAGGTCCGCAACCTGTGCCAGGCCTTCCATCATCGGCTCGACCTGCTGCGGGGGCGGGGGGATGTAGTCGGCAATGTTGCGCAGCCGTCCGCCGCGCGAGAGCCAGTTCTGGCGGTCGCGATAGGCGTACTCCGCCCGGATCGATGCAATGATTTCGTTCTGCCATTCGCAGAACTGCGCCTCGTCGAGCCGCACCGGGGCGCCGGCAAATTCCAGCAGGCGCCTGAACCTGGCGACACGCTGGTTGTCGGGCAGTTCCTTCTCGATCGAATACGTCGATCGGGTTTCAGCGAGATAGAGATAGTCCACCGCGCGGGCGAGCACTTCCGGTTCGAGCCGGTTGATCGCGGCGGCGATTTTTCCCGGCAGGTCGGCGCCGATCAATGCCTCAAGGCGCTCGGTGCGGCGTACCAGGGGGCAGAATGCCGCCGGGCCGAGGTGGTTGTTCAGGATCCCGAACTGTGCGTCGATCTGGCTTGTGCCGGTTACATAGTCCGCTTCGTCAAGCGCTGGAACCCGCGCGGTTCCGGCTGGCAGCTTGTAGTCGAATTCAGCGCCGGCAAGCCACTTCGCGTAGAAGCCGCCCAGCCGTGCATAGCGCGACCCGGGCGAGGACGCCAGCCACTGGGCGACCTCGTCAATCGCCGGCTGGTGCTCGAACAGGGCGGCGAGCACGGTCAGGTTCAACGGCTCCTTGCGCAACGCAAAGGTGAGGTGGTCAACTGTCGTGTCGCCGCCGCGGTAGCGGTTCCTGGGATAGACCGTCTTCACGCTGCCGTCCGCACCGGTATGCGTGCTCAGGACCCCCGTCTTGTCTGAAAGCTCGGAGGTGGAATGCAGGGGCGGTACGCGAAGCCTGAACTTCGCGATCAGGGCGCTGTAGCCGAGTGGAGCGTGAGCCATAGACGGACTGCGGTGTGAATTAATGGATGCATGGGCGGTTACCAGAGTTTATATGCCGCTTACCGATTCGTCTATTTTGGCTGGGTCATCTTACTAAATTGCCTATGCTGGCCGGGCACCCCGGTTTGCGAATTTGCCTATACGACTTACCGATGCAACTATCCTTCGCGATGATGGTTACCAGTTTGCATATAATCAACGGCCGTTTTGCGATTGACGGTGCACGTCAGTACCCGGGAAAAGATCGAACAGGACGATCTCCACGGTCGCCGAAACCGCATCGTTTGGTTTCGGCGAAACTACAAGCGCTCGCTCGTCGGGCTGGCCGAGCAGGCAATCGGGGGGCAGCGGCGAATGCCGCCGCGTCCCGGTAAAATGATGATGTTTTGACAGGCAGTGATGGACAGTGCACAGCTGAAGGCTGTGGGCTGCGTTGTTCAGTAGGGGAGTAAAGTGGTTTTCCTGGATTTGTTCCGCACCAAGAAAAAGGCAATCGCGCCGCGGCCCGCAGCGCTGCGCATGCCGTCTGCGCCGACAGCGCTTGTTCCTGTGCGCGCTTACGACCGGGTTTTCGCGCAAGTCATGGAAACGGTCGAGGGCATTTCCGCTGAAGAGAAATCCCAACTGCGGGACCTGGTGACGGAGACGGGTAGCGATGGGCTCAATCTCGGAGGCTACTTCGAGAAAGGTTATGAAGTCTTCTTCAAGGGCCGCCAGTGGAAGTGGGGCGAATATGAAGAATGGCGCGACACATTCGAGCGGCTGGGGTCCTTCCCGTCCAACTGGATCGATGTCGATCAAATCGCCAGACTCGGCACGCGAAGTACTTCTGACAAGCTGCTGGAGCTAAGGATATTCGAGCTCAGGGAATTCCTGGCCGCCGAGGGAATTTCTTTCGACCCTGACGCCCCCAAGGCTCAACTCGCGTCCTTGGCGGAGCACGCACCAGGCTTGACCGCGTCGTCCCTGTGGGCGCGCCTGCATCGGAACGAAGAAGAGGCGCGGCAGAGGGCAGAAGCGCGTCGGCCAAAGGCGCTCTACGACTTGTTGATGCGGACCATCGCCTATCGGGCCAAGAGTGTTCGCGACCTCGAGCGAGCGCACTCCAACGGAATCCACCGGCACGAAGTCATGCTCGTCCTGGAAGCGGACCGCAAGTTCATCGATCTCGCGCGCAAGAAAAATCCCCAGGCCGTGCCGCCGTACTATCCCAACGACTTCACGCAGCTCAGGCCTATCGTCGACTTCACCAAGCAGTAACCTGCGGTGCGCCTGTCTATGTGCCTCAAGGTCGATATTGCGTGTCGCGGCACGACTTTGGCAAAATGCCTATAATCGAATGGCAAATTGCCAAGGTGCAGATATGCAGACGATAGAGTTCAAGCCCTCGGGTAGCGTGGCGCCGCGGAACCGCTATCTTGACAGCCTGAGTGACGTTCTCAACGCAGACATTCGCTCAGGCGCCGATCTCGTCGCGCTCGCCGTGGAGCGGCTGCCCGCCGACACCATGGAGCGTTTACTGCATGCAGGCCTGGTGTGGGACGAGATCAGCTTTATTATCCCGCGCCGCACGCTCAGCCACAGGCGCGAGCGCGGCGAGTCGCTCACGGTGGACGAATCGGACAAGGCCATTCGGCTGGCGCGGATTCTCGCGCAAGCCATCTCCACCTTCGGCGAAGCCGATCGGGCACTGGCCTGGCTGAGAGCCGGCCAGCAACGCTTTGCCGGCAAGTCGCCGCTTGAACTGGCGGGCACGGAACAGGGCGCACGCCTGGTCGAGGAAGAACTGCTTCAGATCGATGAAGGGTATTTCGCCTGATGTACCTGTGGCGGATCAGCAATTACGCCGACCTGAAAGGGTTGGGCGGACTTCGGGCGGGCGGCCGGTGGCATTTTCCAGGCCAGCCAGTCGTCTACCTCGCCGAGCATCCGGCGCTGGCATTCCTGGAGATCCTCGTCCATCACGAGGTGGCGAGGATCGAGGACCTGCCGAAGCAATACCAGCTGCTCCAGGTAGAAGTCCCCGAGTCGGTGGCCGTGGCCGAAATTGCGGCATTGCCCGAAGACTGGAAAACCGACAGCCAGTGGTCCAGAAGCGCCGGCACGGAATGGCTTGCCGCTCGCACCAGCTTGCTGCTGAAGGTGCCGAGCGTGCTGGTGCCATACGCCTCCAACTACGTCCTCAATCCCGAACATCCGGATGCGACCGCCGTCAGGATTGTCCTGGCCACGCGCGTCGATCACGATCCCAGGATTCTGTCGCTGCTGACGGAGCCGAAAGCGCAGGGCTAGAAGCCAGGGCACAAGCAACGCGCCCGGCGGTTCCCGGCACTACAGGCAGGGAGTCAGAACCGGTGGCGGATGCCCATCACCGCACCCAGCTGGTTCTGGCCGGGCTGGACGTTAATGACCGCTGTCGACCCGCTGCCGCTGTTGTAGCCGTTGACGCCCAGGTACGACTGGTCCTTGTTCAGGGCGTAGGCCACGGACGCGTACAGATCGGTGCGCTTGCTGAACGTATAGTCGCCCGTCACAACGAACTGCCACGGGTCCGACCCGGTGTGGCGGAAGTCCTGGTAATAGGTTGCACCCATCAGCGAGAAAGCGGGGGTCAGCTTGTAAGTCAGGCCAAGCCAGTAGAGGTTCGCACCGGCATTGGGAGCTTGCGCACCTGGCAGCATGGCGCCGTCGAAAGCCTTGGCCAGGCGATACCCGGCAAAGATCTTGGCCGCGCCCGCCGTGTACGTGCCGGCGATCGCATAGCGCCGCAGCGAGGGCGCCTGGTTGGCCGGCGTGCCGACGTGCACATCGTCATAGCCCACGCCCACCGCAACGGGACCGCTGGCGTAGCTCAGGTAGGCGCCGTAATCGCGGCCGAAGACGTTGCTGCCCGCCACCTCATTGCCATTGTTCTGGAACGAATAAAAGGCTGCGCCGGATAACGCGCCAAAGGTGCCTGCATATTTCACGGCGTTGTCCGCGCGCGCGCCAAACTCCGGCGCGATCCCCAGGATGCCGTAGCGATCGGCAGTCGCGGCGGGATCATAAAAGGCATTGAAGTCGCGCAGGGCGGTCTGTTGCCGACCGAACAGAAGTGCGCCATATCGGCTTTCCACTCCGACGTATGCATTGCGCCCGAACAGGCGCCCGCCCTGGGCCGAGTTGCCGGTGTCCAGGTCGAAACCGCTTTCCAGCAGGAAGACTGCCTTCAGGCCCGTGCCCAGGTCCTCGGTGCCGCGCAGGCCCCAGCGTGAGCCGGACTGGTTGCCGGAGCTCAGCCTGAACAGGTTGTCGCCCTCGGGACCAACGTGGTTGTTGTATTCGACGCCAATATCGGCAATGCCAAACAGGGCCACGCTGGATTGGGCGTGGGCAGTGCCGGCAGCCAAGGATGCGGCAAGCAGGGCGATTGTCTGTTTCATGGCTCCTCCGGTTTTCTGTTTTACTCACGGGTCCCTCCGCCCCGACGGCAGGCGGAACGAAGCAGGCCTGCTAAGGCAAGCATAGGCCATGCCCTCGCACCTGGGCACGGTGCGAGACCTGACGGTCGAAGAGGGAAGGTGCGCCGCCGAACTGGCCGCCCTCGACTTGCTGGCGCAGAACCCGGCCGGTACGCCCGCCATAAACGGCCAGTTCACAAACATGTCACTCGATGGACATATCGTCCGAGTGCCCGGAGCCACAGGTCAATATGGGAAGGAAGGGACATGAACCGAAAAGCAAAATTGCTCCCGCTCGTGCAGTCGCGTTCAGGGCTCAGGCGCTATGCGGTTTCACCATAATGCGCCCCGTGATTGTGTCCAGGCAAAGTTGAAATATCCGGTCGCCAGCAAAGTTGAAATGTCCGGTTGTTCGGTGTCATTTCATCTTGTTTGTTCTGTCTTTTGGGGGTCCCGTCGGGCGGTGGTGCTGGCCTGAAGCGGCAGAGTTGTGATCAGGGTGAGGCCGTCATGCCAGCAGGGCGGATTTGAATTTCCAGGTGTCAAGCTGAAATCAATTCTCAGTTCCATTAAGCGGCCACGGCTGCTGCTGCAACTGTTGCAGCGCTTCCAACATATCGTTCTGGCCCAGCGAGCGCTGCGACTTCTTGCCGGGCGGTCGTCCACGCTTGCGGGGAGCCCCCTCCGTGCCAGGCACAGAGAGTGACCGCGTGTTGTCGCGCTTCTCCTGAACGTATTGCGCTAATTGCAATACGTGCCCCAGGCGCTTGTTATCAACGATCGCGCCTTGATCCACTTCCGAGAGCCGATCGTAAATCGTGTAGGGCAGGGCGGCGCCATTTGCGCGTGGCTCGATTCTGCCGTCCGGATAGTGATAGACATCGATATAGCGACCGGCCAGTTTCCGATGCTCTGGCGTATCCGCCAGCAGGTAGAGCATCTTGTCGTACTGAATCGTCAGGCTCTTGGACACACAGCGCGGCTCGCGCCACGCGAAGATGAGATCCAGGTTCTCGTCTGGTCGCAGCGGCCGATGGGCGTTGTGGTCATTGCGCGGCACCTTGGCAAAGCGCGCGTTATAGTCGGCGATGAATTCCGCCATGAAGGCATTGGCTGCCTCCATCGTGTTGATCCCACGCAGGCGCAACTCCTTGACCAGTCGGTCCTGCAAGGTCAGGTGAGTCCGCTCGACACGGCCTTTGGCCTGGCTGCTGTTGGCGCAGATACCTTCGATGTTCAGCTCGAACAAGGCCCGCGCAAACTGGGTGTGGCCGTCGCCACTGGTTGCTCCTTTCTTGTTGACCCGAAAAACGCTGGCCTTGTCGCTGTAGAACGCCACCGGCTTGCCGTGGCGCTCCAGATAGGCCCGCGTCGCCGCAAAGTATGTGAACGTGGATTCCGAATGAGTGAAGCGTAGTTCCATGATCTGGCTGGTGGCGTCGTCGACGTACACCAGCAGGGTGCAGGCTGGGGCGCGCTCCTCAAACCAGCGGTGATCGCTGCCGTCGATCTGGATCAGTTCGCCATAGCAGGCGCGCCGGTTACGAGGCTGGTAGACCTTCGGCGGCCGCTGTTTGCGCGGCACCCACAGGCCGGCCACCGTCATCAGTCGGCGGATCGTTTCTTTGGACAACGTTAGCCCATGACGCTCTCGCAGCTTCTCGGCCGCCAGGGTCGGGCCGAAGTCGGCGTAGTGTTCCCGAATCAGGCCGAGGGCCACGGATTCGCGGTCCGCTGGCATGCGATTGTTGCTGGGTCGACCGCGCCGGCGAGAAACCAGCCCGGATGCGCCTTCTTGCCTATAGCGCTCCAGCAGCCGCCGGAATTGCCGATCCGTGATCTCCAACCGTTCGGCAGCCACCCCGGGCCGTAACTGACCATCCACGACCGCCTGGACGATCTTGAGCCTGTCTAACTCACGCATGCTTACTGTAATGACCTCGGTTCCCGCCATCCCCGGACATCCTCCATTGCATTCAACCGGGCAGGCTGAATACCATGGACAGGCGCCTCAGGCGGACATTTCAACTTTGCTAGAACCGGACATTACAACTTTGCCGCTACAGATTGGATTCGCATAATAAACCTTATGTTAAATGCAGGTGAGCCTGACATGCCTCAGGTGCCTTGATTTCCCGGCCATGTCCGCCCTTCAGCGGCTCGTCTTCGGCGCCATCGACACCGCAATCGCTTCTGTGTAGACCGCCTGCACCTGGTCGCCGCGATGGATGGCCTTGAGCTGCTGCGCATCGCTGACATGCACGTCGACCGTTTTCCCCTTTGGGCCCTTGAGCGTCACCATGCCGGTCTTGCGGTCGACGTTCACGACATCCGCGGTCACGGTCACCTCGCGGCCTATGCTGCCGCCGGGCTTGGCTCCGGGCGGCGCGCGTTCGATCGTCTCGCGCTCGATGGCCGAGCGCATGCCGGTCTGACGGGTCATGCTGACGGACAGCGCTCGCTTGTACTCGACGGCCACCACGTCGCCAATGCGGACCTGGTCGAAGTTCCGCACGTCGTCGCCGACCTGCAACTCGGTAACCTTGCCTTGCTTGTCCTTTAACGAGACTGTGCGCGTGGCACTGTCGATGGCCACCACGGTCGCGGTGGTCTTGACTGTCTCGGTCGCCATCATTGCCCCGACGCC
The DNA here is from genome assembly GCF_059278825.1 of Cupriavidus sp. MEYA8. Lineage (NCBI taxonomy): Bacteria > Pseudomonadati > Pseudomonadota > Betaproteobacteria > Burkholderiales > Burkholderiaceae > Cupriavidus > Cupriavidus sp. MEYA8. Next base: position 2,337,293 of record NZ_CM181222.1, on the reverse strand, counting down.
GGACGCTACGTGCACGCTGGATTCTGGCTGGGCTGGCGTTGCACCACTGGCTGCGGCCAGCGCGCAGGCTACGAGTAGCTTGTTGAAATGCATGCTCGCCTCCATGGCGCGGAGAAACTTTCGGTTACGTGAGGTTTAGTTCATCCACGCCAAAGTACAAGCCGCGCTGCAAACCTGGACTTGTGGGCGCGAAGCCACAGGACCCTACCAGGCTGAGATAAAGTCAAATCTGGTGTATGAAGGTTGATCGTGGCCGGTCGTCAGGCGGCGAGTTTCTGCTGAACCGGCGGATTGTCTTGCGCCGGGGCACCGTCCTTGAAGGGGACGCCCTTCAAGAGCAGTTCGATGTGTTCGGCACCTTTGATGCGGCGCCATGTTTTCTCGGCTTCCTCGATCAGCTTGAAGGCCAGGCCAAGGAAAGTCGCTCGTGACACGCAATTGCGCGTGCGCGTCGTGCGGTGACGCACGGTCGCGAAGGTCGACTCAATCGCGTTGGTCGTGCGGATGTGCTGCCAGTGCTCGGCCGGGAAGTCGTAGAAGGTCAGCAGGCTGTCTCGGTCCTTGGTGAGCACGCCGGTGGCCTTGGGGTACTTGGCGCCGTAGATCGTCGCAAAGCGATCGAAGGCAGCATAGGCATCTGCCCTGGTGGCCGCCATCCAAATCGCCTGCAGATCTGCCTTGGCGCGGCCGTGCTGGGACTTGGGCAAGGCGTTCAGGACATTGCCCATCTTGTGGAACCAGCAACGCTGGGCGCGCGTGGCCGGGAACACCTCCTCCAGGGCAGCCCAGAATCCCATGGCGCCATCGCCGACCGCCGCCAGCGGGCCAGCCTGCAGGCCGCGGGATTTCAGGTCCAACAGTACTTCCACCCACGATGCCTTCGATTCCCGATAGCCGTCACCGATCGCCACGCGCTCCTTCCTGCCGTCTGGCGTAACGCCGATGATGACCAGCAGGCATTGCCCGTCCGATCCCTCGCTACGCAGACCCGTGTGGATGCCGTCCACCCACCAATACACATGGCGCGCCGCCGACAGATCACGCTGATTCCAGCTCGCATGCTCGTCTGCCCACTGCGCCTTCAATCGGCTCACCACGTTGGCCGATAGCCCTTTGGCATCCTCACCAAGCAGCACCGACAACGCCTCGCTCATGTCGCCTGTCGATACTCCCTTCAGATACAGCCAGGGCAGCGCTGCACTCACCCGCGGCGACTTCCTCACATACGGCGGCACGATCGCCGAGTTGAACTTCACGCCAGACCCGGACCGATCGCGCACCTTGGGCACCTTCACGGCAATCGGGCCGGCCCCCGTCAGCACCTCGCGCTCCGGGAGGTAGCCATTGCGAACCACGGCGCGCTGCCCGCTCAACGTCTTGACGTTACTGAACTGCTCAAGCAGCTCTGCCAGCTCCACTTCAATCGCCTCCTGGATGACCCGCCGAGCCCCGCGCCTGATCAGCTCCTCGAGCCCAAGCCCGATTTCCGATAGACCGACTGCTTCTTTCCCTTTATCCTTGCTCATGGTGGACCTTTCTTGTGCTGGTTTCCGATCTCGACAATCAGATTCTCAGCGGAAAGCTCCACCGCCCTCTACTCCGCGCCTCAAATTCCCCGCCCGTACACCAGTTTCGACTTTAGCTCTACCAGGCTGTCTTGTTCCTCCAGACTAATGGACAGCGGCAAACATAGCGCGCGGTAAGGGAGGAGACATGGAAGCAACCTTCTTTCCCGCCATCTGGTGGCGGCGGCATTGGCTTGTTTCGTTTGGCAATTGCGAAACCGGTTCCTGCTGTACTGCAAATGGTCCGGTGCGGTCTCGCGACGCGAAAGCCGGTTCATGACCTGCAGCTTCGCTGGGTGGAGTGAAAACATCGGACGGCGCACAGCATACTCGCAATCATTTTTCCCGCTATCGGCCAAAAGGATTAGCTGCATATATACCTTCTCCTCGTTGCCAAGTCCTGGTTTGCGCTGAAGAATTCAGTCATGGACCACGGGAGGCTGACGATGGAAATGCGTTGGGAGAAACTCTACTCAGGCGGCCTGGCCGAATTCCACAAGTCCGAATCCGGGGCCTGCCGCGCGGCGCGGCGCGCAAGCGCGTTGGACGCAGTGTGGCTGGGGGCGCTGTTGACGGTATTGATAATCGGTAGCGCCCTCCTCTTCAAATGACACCGACACGGGGACGCCTGGCCTCATTTCGTCTCCAGTCGGGTGCCAGGCAAGATGGCCACGCCATGCGCTTCGCATCCGCTTGCGTCATGCCCCGCCTCATAGGTATAGTCACCCGCGATGACTCCATCGCGGAGACTTGCCGATGAGCGCCTTCATTGCACGCAGCCGGGCCAGCGCAGTGGCGTACATCAACGCCTGCGCGAAAGGTACTGTCGAGCTGGACTATGAGACAGCGTGGGAGGATGCGATCGAGCTCGGGCGGCTGGGCCAGAAGCTGGGCGTCGATGTCCAGTACCGGACAGTCGAGCATATCTGCGTCGAATCTGCCGACGCCCTGACACGCGGACTGCGTGAAGAGAAGCGGACCTTCCGGCAGCGATACCTCTATTGCAGGTTCGACATGGTTGCACTGCCTGAGACGATCCTGTGCGAACTCGAGTCGCTTGCCATCGAGCATGGCGACTACATCTTGCCCGGCCATTTGCTCGGGGAAACCACCCTGGTCTGGCGCTAGTAATATCCGCGGGATCACTGCGCCCTGCAGTGTGGCGTCGTGGCCTGAGGTGGCGATAGGCAAATTCACCTAAGGATCAATCCCTACAGGCATTATGTCCCCTCGAAAGTAGGATAAGAGGACGAACTATGCGAGGGTTTCCGCTATGCGTCCTCACTATGCTACCGAGGCGGACTGGCCGGACATTAAGGCGCTCCTGCACGCCTCATCATTATCCGTGGCGGGGGTTCAGGACCGGATCGGCCAATATATGGTAATCCGGGATAACGCCGGCCTGCTCGGCTGCGCAGGGCTGGAGCGCTATGAGAATACGGGCGTCCTAAGGGGCCTCGCCGTTGCACAGCGCGCCCGCTCATCCGGCCTCGGCGAACTCCTCATTTCCGCCATTGTCGCGGACGTGCGTCGCGACGGCGTCGAATCTATCGTGCTGCAGACCAGCAATGCCTCCGGCTACTTCGCGCGAATGGGCTTTACGCCTATCAGCTACGCGGAACTCGCTCCGGCGGTTCTTGCCTCCCCGGCCATGCGCCGCGACCAGGTCGAAGCCGGGACACTGATGCAAATCGCGCTGTGAACATAGCGCTGTGAAAATCGCCACCTGTGCCGTGGCCGCGCCCTCCCTCGCTAAGGTATGCTTTCGCCTTCAAAACGGTCTTCGGCAGGGGAAGAAATGCGGCGCGTCGTATTCAATCAAAAAGGCGGAGTTGGCAAGTCAACAATCGTATGCAATCTCGCGGCGATCAGCGCCAGCGAAGGCTTGCGCACTTTGGTCGTTGACCTGGATGCCCAGGGCAATTCGACCCAGTACCTGATGGGCGCGCGCGCCGGCGACGCAAGCCCGAGCGCGGCAAACTTCTTCGAGGCGTCCCTGACCTACAGCTTCAAGCCGGTGGACCTGGCGTCATTTATCCACCCGACGCCTTTTGAGAATCTCGATGTGATGCCCGCGCATGCCGACCTCGACGCGCTGCATGGCAAGCTTGAATCCCGCTACAAGATCTACAAGCTGCGCGATGCCCTGGTCGAGCTGGAGGCGACCTACGACGCGATTTACATCGATACTCCGCCAGCCCTGAATTTCTATACCCGTTCGGCGCTGATTGCCGTGGAGCGGTGCCTGATCCCGTTCGACTGCGATGATTTTTCGCGGCGAGCGCTTTACACGCTGCTCGATAACGTGAAGGAAATCCAGCAAGACCATAACGATGCGCTGGAGGTCGAGGGCATCGTCATCAACCAGTTCCAGCCGCGTGCCAGCTTGCCGGCAAAGCTGGTGGAAGAACTGGTCACCGAGGGACTGCCGGTACTCGAGTCGCGGCTGTCTTCGTCGGTAAAGATCCGGGAATCGCATCAGCACGCCATGCCGATGATCCACCTTGACCCGCGGCACAAGCTGTCGCAGGAGTACCTGGCGCTGCACCGGGAACTGGCGGGCTGAAGGCCGTCATTCCAGCACCTGCACCGGAACCCGTCACCGGAACCCGATGCGCCGCGCTCCCTCCCGGAACAGCGCCTCCCCGTCGGCATCGAACGGGAACGTCATCAGGAAATCCTCGAGCGAGTAGCGCGGCGCGACCTTGTAGATCGCCGCGGCCTGGGCCCGCGCCTGCTCCAGTGAGTCGGCCAGCGCCAGCGTGCAGGCGGCGATGGCGTGGATATGCGGGAAGACGTTGGGCCGCGCGGCGGCCTTGACGGCCCAGCCGGCGGCTTCCTCGAAGCGCCCGAGCCGGACCAGCGCCATCGCCCGCGTGGCCAGCATGCCGAACAGCATCGGGTCGAACGGACTCAACTGGCGCGACAGGTCCGATGAATCGATCGCCGCCTGCGGGTCGCCGGAGATCGAGCGGACGAACGACAGGTTGTAGTGCCCCAGCGCGAAGTTGGGGCTCAGGTCGATGGATTGCTCCAGCTCGCCGACGGACTCTTCCGGACGCCCCCGCAGCCACAGCGCCCGACCCATCGCCCAGTGCACCGCGGGGTCGCGGTCATCCGCCATCATGCCCTGTACCGCGGCTTCGTAGGCCTTGTCGATTTCCGGGCCGCGCTTCTCCCAGTTCTGGAACGCGTCCTGGAAATGCGTGAAGGACAGGCCGGCGTAGGCGCGCGAGAAGGTGGGGTCCAGCCGCAGCGCCGCCTGGAAGAAATGCCGGGCCATCTCGTTGTCGGCGCGGCGATACCGGTACATGTGCCACAGGCCGCAGTGGTAGGCTTCCCACGCATCGAGCGAGCCCGGTGGCTTCAGGATGGCGCGGTTGCGCTCCAGCGTCTCGATCTCGCCAGCGATGGAGGCGACGATGCGGTTGCCGACTTCCTCCAGCACAAGGAACGCATCGTCCAGCTTGTGGTGGAAAGTGTCCGCCCAGACGATCCGGGCGCTGCGTGTCTCGGCCAGTTCGACAGTCACGGTCAGGCGCCCTTCCCGCGTGCTGACGGTGCCGCCCACGACGTAGTCGACATTCAGCGTCCGGCCTGCGGCTTCCGCGCCGACATGGCGCTCATGCAGCGCGAACACGGTGCCCTGCGCGATGACAAACAGGCTGCGCAGCTTGGCAAGCCGCGTGATGATGTCGTGCGCCAGTGCATCGGCAGCGCCGCCGCGCGCCGGCACCGCGGTGGACGGGTCGACGAAAGGCATCACCGCGATGGAGCCGTGCCGGGGACCTGCCGGCGAGGCCTCGGGGGCCTCAGCGGCCTCAGCGGCCTCAGAGGCGCTTGCGACCGCGGTGACTTCGACCACCGCATTGCGCCCCACTGCCCCGCCCGCCGGCGTGGCCATGGCCGCGCGCCAGGCATTGCGGATCGGCCGGCTGTCCAACCCTTCGGCCTCGAACAGCCTGGTGGTTGCGGCGACGTGCTCTTCCCCTTCGCGAAGGCGGCCCTGGCGGGCGAGCGCAGCGAGGATGGTGGCGTGCACCTGCTGGTCGAATGGCGCCAGCTCGCGCCACTTGTCCAGGTAGCCGAACGTCTCCTCCTCGGCAGCGCCCTGCGCGAGCTGCTCCAGCAGCGCGGCGTGGCAGGCCCGGAAGCGCCGCCGTTGCGCGGTGAGCCACGTGCTGAACGCCGGGCACCGCGCAAGCTCGAGGCCTTCGAGAAAATCCCCTTCGAACAGCATCGCCAGGGCGCGCTGCCGCTCCGGCGCGAGGGCGGCGACGCCTGCCTCCATGGCCTGCGAGACCGCCAGCGCATCGACAAACCCGTCTGCCAGGTCCAGCCAGATCGTGTCGCCGCTGGTGCGCAGCCGCTGCCGTGCTGCGGAATCGACCAGCTTGCGGATCCGGCTCAGGCACCAGCGCAGTTCGCCACGTGGATCGTTGGGCACCTCCCACAGCAGCTCGCAGAGCTGGCTGCGCAACACAGGCCGCGGCGCAAGCGACAGGTACGCGAGCAGCGCGCGAACTTTCCTCGACGCCGGCAGCGATAGCGCAACGCCCTGCTGCCGGACGCGGACCGGACCAAGTAGCTGGATCTGCACAGGCGGGACGCCGGCTGCGGGCGGCAGGTTCGATTCCACGGCAATTTCCACGGCGGCTACCACGCCATCTTCCACGCACGCGGCAAAAGATCGGCACCTGAACGACCTGAACACAGGAAAGGAGACGGGATCATGGACACCACCGTGCATGTGCGCAGCCGCGGTCATCTCACCATCGCGCTCGCGGCCGGAGCGGTTTTCGCGCTGGGGCTGGGCCTGCGCCAGTCGCTGCCGCTCTTCATCAGCTTACTCAACTCTCATACCGGCGTCGGCTATGCCACCGTCAGCCTGGCCTTCGGCGTGTCGCAGCTGATGTGGGGGGTGGCGCAGCCGGTGGCAGGCGCGATCGCGGACCGCTGGGGGCCGCGGCCGGTGATGATCGCCGGCGCCACGCTGTTTGCCGCCGCGGTCGCGGCCACGCCGGCCGCGGACAGTGCCATCGCGCTGATGCTGCTGATCGGGGTGGCCGCCGCTGCGGGCTCTGGCGCGATCGGGCCAGCCATGCTGATGTCGGCGGCGAACCGGCTGATCCCCGAGGCACATCGCGCCCTGGCGAGCGGCATTGTCAACGCGGGTGGCTCGGTCGGCCAGTTCACGATCCTGCCCCTGACCCAGTTGCTGATCGGCTCCGCGGGCTGGCAGCCGGCCCTGGTGCTGCTCGGGGCGGCGGGCCTGGCCGCGATCCCGGCAATCCGGGCCATCACCCGCGCGGCGCCGGCCCATGCCGTCGCCCACACCGGAACCGCTGCCGGCGGCTCGGTTGGCACGGCACTGAAAGGCGCGGTGCGCGATCCCAGCTTCCTGCTGCTCAACGCGGGCTTTTTCGCCTGCGGCTTCCACATTGCGTTCATTTCGACGCACCTGCCCGGCGTGGTGGCGCTTTGTGGAATGCCCGCCACAGTCAGCGCGTGGTCGCTGTCGCTGATCGGCCTGTGCAACATCCTGGGGAGCCTGTTCATCGGCAAGGCCATCCAGACCGTGTCGATGAAATACGCGCTGACCGCCCTTTACTTCGCACGGGGGCTGCTGATCCTGGCGTTCTTCATGGCGCCCAAGACGCCGGTGACCTTCGCGCTGTTCGCTGCCGGACTCGGCTTCACGTACCTGTCGACGGTCCCGCCGACCGTTGGGCTGGTCGCCAGGTTGCGAGGTGCCCGCTACCTGGCCACGCTGTTCGGCGCCGTCATGCTGTCGCACCAGCTTGGTGGATTCCTGGGCGCCTGGCTTGGTGGCAAGGCCTTCGAGATGACCGGCCGCTACGACTGGATGTGGCTCGCCGACATCGCGCTTTGTCTGCTTGCCGCCATGCTGCATCTGCCGATCCGCGAGGCACGCCCCCTGCCCCTCGCTGCCGCGCAGATCCAACCCACCTGAGGAGACTGTCATGCGTTCATTCCACTCGGCATTCTTGCCTGTGCCCTCCCAGACCTTCTGCCGCGAGGCCGGAGCCGGACCCGGCGTCGTCTGCATCCATGCCAATGCCGGCACCTCCGGACAATGGCGTGCGTTGATGGAACAGCTCGCCCCGCGCTTCCACGTGCTGGCGCCGGATTCCTATGACGCGGGCCAGGGTCCGCGCTGGCCCTCGGACCGGGTCATTTCGCTGCGCGACGAGGTGGCGCTGATCGAGCCGGTGCTTGGCAAGGCTGGCGCATGGCCGGCGCTGGTGGGACATTCGTATGGCGCCGCGGTGGCACTGGTCGCCGCGCTGGCGCAGCCCGGCCGCGTGCGCGCGCTCGTGCTGTACGAGCCCACGCTGTTCTCGCTGCTCGATGCGCAGCAGCCCGCGCCGAATGACGCCGATGGCATTCGCCATACCGTCGCCGCCGCGGCGGCCGCGCTCGACGCCGGCAACGAGGACGCCGCCGCCGAACACTTTATCGACTACTGGATGGGAGCGGGAGCGTGGCGGCAGACCCCCGCGCAACGCAAGGCACCGATTGCCGCGTCGGTGAAGAATGTCCGCCGCTGGGCGCACGCGCTGTTCACCGAGCCCACGCCGCTGCAGGCATTCCGGTCACTCGACGTACCGGTGCTCTGCCTGGTGGGCAAGCGCTCGACGCGGTCAGCGCATGCCGTGGCGCGGCTGCTGGCGGCGGCATTGCCGCGGGTGGAAGTGGTGGAGTTCGCGCAGCTCGGGCACATGGGCCCGTTGACGCATCCGGAGACGGTCAACCCGGTGATCGCGGAGTTCCTCGAACGCCACCGGCAATGAGCCTCGTCCGTTCATCCATCGCGGCTACAAGGCGAGCGTAAACGGCAGCAACAGTGCATTCACCAGCAGCAAGCCGAAGAAAAGGATCGCGATGGCTGCGGAGATGCTGCGAGACCGTGCGCGCCCTGGTCCCGCCGTTCGCCGTGTCCATAGGAAACCTGCCCCCATGCCGAGCACCGCCAGCCCGGAAAACACACTCTCCGCGGTCAGCGCGGCCGGGTAGGACACGGCGGGGGTGGTGTTGAAGCTTTCGATGAACGGGAGCGATTCCATTTCCCGGGCTGCCGGCGCTGGCGCAGCCGCGGGAGCCGGCTGTGCCATCACCTGCGCGATCAGGACCGCTTGCGGAGCAGGCAATGCTGCCGCCGGTGATGGATCCGGCACGGGCTGCGCAGTCGTCTCTTCATGAGCGGCGGTCAGTGCCTGGGGCGGCACCGGGGTCGGCGGGATAGGCGAGATAGGCGAGATGACTGCGGTGGCCGGCGTAGCTGGTGTGGACGAGGCCTTCGGCACCTTGGCCCGGGGCGGCGTGGGGACAGGCCGCTCCGAAGCAGTTTTCATCGAGTCCCGTTCCCGCCAGAACTTTGCGAACAGGCTTTCCAGGCAGCGCGCCGAGTCGCACGCATCACGCCGCGCACGCCACGCCGAGATGTCGCCATCGTCGATCCTGCCCTTGCGCAACATCCGCTGCTGCTCGGCGTAGATTTTCTCGTAGCGGTCGGACAACCGGGACGAATCGCAGATCAGCCCGTGGCGCTGGCGCGGCCTGGGCTCGTCAGTGGCAACAATCGTGCATCGCACGCCGGAACCGTCCGGATTGAAGCAGCGGACCGTGGATTCGCCCGGCGGCGACTTGCATGCGATGTCGGAGGCCCATGCACCGCCGACGCCGAAAAGGCACGCAGCAACACCTGCTGCAACCACCGAAACCAGGCGCCCAAGGATCCTTTCCATCATGTTGCCCCATCGTGAATCGGCCCAAGGCTTTCAAGCTAGTCGCTAGTTGGTGGGTCATACAAGTGTCGGTTTTCGCAAGGCTGCACAAGCGCACATGGTGCCTGGCTACGTGGGCTTTCATGTGGGTGTACGGACCACTTTGCGTGGATGGCACCGGTGATTCAGGCCGGGCGCGCCATCGCGGCGGTTCCGGCCTGCGGGCACTGCCCGGCCGTTATTCGACCGCGATACCCTTGTCGCGGATGACCTTGCCCCACTTGGCATAGTCCGCGCGGATGCGCTGGCTCATCTGCGCCGGCGCCTGGTAGCTGGCGATGGCGCCCGCCTTCAGCAGTTTGTCCTGCACGTCCTTGTCGGCCAGGATCTTGCCGACTTCGCCGGAGATGCGGTCGACCACGTCCTTGGGCGTGCCCGGGGGCGCCAGCAGGCCGCCCCACGACACTGCGTCATAACCCTTGAAGCCCTGCTCCGCAATGGTCTTGACGTCGGGCAGCATGGCGACGCGCTGCGGCGAGCCGACGGCGATGGCGCGCAGCTTGCCGGCCTGGATGTGCGGCAGCGCCGCGACCAGGTCGGCATACATGATGGGCACTTGCCCGCCGATGGTGTCGCTGATCGCCGGCACGCCGCCCTTATAGGGCACGTGCTGCATCTCGAAGCCGCCCATCTGCTTGAGCAGTTCCATGCTCAGGTGGCCGAAGCTGCCGGCGCCCGAACTGGTGTAGTTGAGCTTGCCCGGCTGCGCCTTGGCCTGCGCGATCAGCTTGGACAGGTCGGTCACGTTGGGCAGCAGCGTCGGGTTGACCACCACTACGATGGGCAGGTCATAGACCGTGGCCACCGGCGTGAAATCCTTGGTGGTGTCGTATCCCGCCTTCTTGTACAGGAACGGCGCCAGCAGCGTCGGCGTGGCCAGCATCATCAGCGTGTAGCCGTCCGGCGCGCTCTTGGCGACCTGGGCCGCGGCGATGGAGCCCGACGCGCCGGCGCGGTTTTCCACCACCACCGGCTGCTTGAGGGCTTCGCCCAGCTTCTGGCCGACGATGCGCGATGCGGTATCCGTGGGCCCGCCCGGCGGGAACGGCACGACCAGCTTGATGGGCTTGGCCGGCCACGATTGGGCGAAGGCGCCGCTGGCCAGCAGCGGTGCGGCGGCCAGCGCCAGGAGCGCGCGGCGGCGGGAGTGAACCATACGGGTAATGTCTCGAATACGCACTTTCATGTTCCAGTTGAATCAGCGCAAGGCAATCCAGCCCCCTTGCCGGGCGCGCTGCGCGTGGGCCATGGCCTGCATGGCACGACGCGCGGCGCGAATGCTCAGGCGGACGCGGGCGCGTCCGGCAGCGTCAGCACGCCGCTGGCCTGCAGCGCCTGCAGCTGCTCATCGCTCATCTGCAGCAGGTTTTGCAGCACGGCACGCGTGCCTTCGCCCAGCGTGGGCGGCGCGCTGCGGATCGGCAGGCGCTGGCCATCGAGCCGGTAAGGCGGCGCGAACACATGGGTGGTGCCGGCGACCGGGTGCGGCATCTCGCGCAGCAGGCCGCCCTGGCGCGTGCGCTCGCTGGTGAGGGCCTCGTGCAGCCCGGCCACCTTGCCGCACGGAATGCCGCAGGCGCTCATGCGTTCGAGCAGCAGGTCGCGCGCAAAGCTGCGGATCAGGCCCGTGATCAGCGGGGTCAGCGTCTCGCGGTTCCTGGCGCGCTCCACATTGGTGGCATAGCGCGGATCCTCGACGATGTCCGGACGCTCGATCACCTGGCGGCAGAACTTGTCGAACTGGCTGTTGTTGCCGACCGCAATGATCAGCGGGCCATCGGCGGCCTCGAACATGCCGTAGGGCACGATCGACGGGTGGGCATTGCCGTAGCGGGCCGGATCGCGGCCCAGCAGCATGGCGTCCAGGCCGTAGTAGCCGGTCACCATCAGGCCGCAGTCGTAGAGCGCCATCTCGATCAGCTGGCCCTTGCCCTTGCGTTCGCGGCGGAACAGTGCCGCCAGCACGGCCTGCGCGGCGTACATGCCGGTCATCAGGTCCACCACGGCCACGCCAAACTTCAGTGGCGGCGTGTCCGCTTCGCCGTTGAGCGCCATCAGCCCGGCTTCGCCCTGGATCACCAGGTCGTAGCCGGGGCGCTTGGCCTCGGGGCCGCTGCTGTTGTAGCCGGAGACCGCGCAATAGATCAGCTCGGGTTTGATGGCCTTGAGCTGCTCGTAGCCCAGGCCCAGCTTCTCGGCGCCGCCGGTCTTGAAGTTGTGGATGACAACGTCGAACTGCGGCAACAGGTCATAGACGATCTGCACGCCTTCCTTGCTCTGCAGGTCCAGCGTGATCGACCGCTTGTTGCGGTTCATGCTGTTGAAGTACGTGGTCTCGGTCTTGCCGATGCGCATGCCCCAGTCGCGCGTATCGTCGCCGCGGCCCGGGTGCTCGACCTTGACGACTTCGGCGCCGAAGTCGGCCAGGACCTGGCCGCACAGCGGGCCGGCGAACACACGCGACAGATCGAGTACGCGCACGCCCTCAAGCGGGAAGTCGATGCCTTGGGATGATTCGGGCGTCTGCAAGTCTTGTCTCCTTGGGCTGTTTCGGGGTACGAGCCGTCTTTGGGAAATCGTAGCCCATGCCGGGCTGGCGGCACGCATGGCAGGCGTGGCCGTGGTGTGGCACCATGGTGTGGCGCGGTCAGCCCATCATTCTTGCTTGGATAAATAGCCTATACAATCCCAATCGACATTGACAAAATGTTCAATGGAATTTGACAACGCGCCGAGCCAGGGTCCCAAATGCATGGCGCCCGGGCATCCGACGATGGTCGAATTCCCGGGCGCCATGCTTGCTTCACATTTGCCGGTAGTTACCTGCCTGCTTCAGTGGCTGGCTCCCTCCACCGCGCCGATGCCGGTCTCGGAGCGCAGCTCCTGCGCCTCGAAGCCGGCCTTGTCCACGCGGGCCCGCGTGGACTTGTCGGTCACCGAGAAGAACCAGATCCCCAGGAAACCGGCCGTCATCGAGAACAGCGCCGGCGACGTGTACGGGAACGGCGCGCTGCTGAAGTGGAACACGTCCACCCACACCGCCTGCGACAGGATGGTCAGCACCACCGCCGACAACAGCCCGATAAAGCCGCCAACCGTGGCGCCGCGCGTGGTGCAGCCCCTCCACAGCACCGACATGAACAGCACCGGGAAGTTGGCCGACGCCGCCACGGCAAACGCCAGCGACACCATGAAGGCGATGTTCTGCTTCTCGAACACGATGCCAAGCACCACCGCGACCAGGCCGAGGATGATGGTGGTGATGCGCGACACGCGCAGTTCGACCGAACTCGTTGCCTGTCCCTTCTTGAAGACCGTGGCATAGAGATCGTGCGAGACGGCCGAGGCGCCGGCAAGCGTCAGGCCCGCGACCACCGCGAGGATGGTGGCAAAGGCCACGGCGGAGATGAAGCCGAGGAACACGTTGCCGCCCACCGCGCTGGCCAGGTGCACCGCCGCCATGTTGATGCCGCCCAGCAACTTGCCACTGCCGTCCTGGAAGCTCGCGTTGGTGCCCACCAGCACGATCGCGCCGAAGCCGATGATAAAGGTCAGGATGTAGAAGTATCCGATCCACGTGGTGGCCCAGAACACCGACTTGCGCGCCTCCTTGGCATTGGGCACGGTAAAGAAGCGCATCAGCACGTGCGGCAGGCCGGCGGTGCCGAACATCAGCGCAATGCCGAACGAGATCGCGGAGATCGGGTCCTTGATAAAGTTGCCCGGGCTCATGATCGATTCCTGCTTGGCATGGACCTCCACCGCCTTGGCGAACAGCGCCTCGGGGCTGAAGTGATACTGCGCCAGCACCATGAATGCCATGAACGAGGCCCCGCCCAGCAGCAGGCACGCCTTGATGATCTGCACCCAGGTGGTCGCGGTCATGCCGCCGAACAGCACGTACACCATCATCAGCGCGCCGACGATGACCACGGCGACCCAGTATTCCAGCCCGAACAGCAGCTTGATCAGCTGCCCCGCGCCGACCATCTGCGCGATCAGGTAGAACGCCACCACCACCAGCGTGCCCGATGCCGCGAACGCGCGCACCGGCGCCTGCTTGAAGCGGTATGCGGCGACGTCGGCAAAGGTGAAGCGGCCCAGGTTGCGCAGCCGTTCGGCCATCAGGAACGTAATCACCGGCCAGCCCACCAGGAAGCCGATCGAATAGATCAGGCCGTCATAGCCGTTGGCATACACCGCAGCGGAGATGCCCAGGAACGACGCCGCCGACATGAAGTCGCCGGCGATCGCCAGGCCGTTCTGGAAGCCGGTGATGCCGCCGCCGCCCGTGTAGAACGCAGCGGCCGACTTGGTCTTGGACGCGGCCCACTTGGTGATGTACAGCGTGCCGAGCACGAACACCACGAACATGCCGATGGCGGTCCAGTTGGTCGGCTGGCGCACGGCCTGCCCCATGTCGCCGCCGGCGGCGAACACGCCCGCCGACAGCAGCAGCGCCGCGGCGCCGAGAATTGCGTGGCGGGCGTTCATGCGACCTCCCGCTTGATACGTTCGGTCAGCTCGTCGTAGGTGCGGTTGGCATGCTGCACATACAGCCCGGTGATGAGCACCGTGAACACGATCACGAACAGCCCGATCGGCATGCCCCACGTCATCACGCCCTCGCCCATCTTCCTGGCCAGCAGTTCCTTGTCGAAGGCGATCAACAGCACGTAGCCGTAGTAGATCACCAGCATTGCCGCGGTCAGCAGCCAGCCTAGGCGCGAACGCCTGCGCACCAGCTGCAGATAATTGGGATTGGCCTTCAGTCGCCTGACCAGATCTTCATGCATTCCTGTCTCCTGCCATCTATGCGTGGTCTTGCCGGACGCACCCGCGGCGGGACGCCGCGAGTCCGTGCTGCATAAGGTAATGGCCGCCCCTTACCTGCTTCTTACACGGGACGGAAATCGGCACCGGGTAAACGCTGAGTGAGGCGCGGGACAGGAGGCTCCGTGGCGATGCAGGTTGTTGGTTGGCATGGGCGAAGCATGCGCCGCAAGTCGGGCCGCGCCCAACACTCTTGTCATGGACGAACGGCATTTCCCCGGGTAGCGGGACGTCGGCGGCATTTTCTTCCCGCTGCATCCGGTGGCATGGCTCCTGCGTAAATGCAAGCGGACGCTGCAGCGTTCTGCCCTCTTGTTACCGTTCATCGGAGTACCGCCATGATTCGACAGTTCGCTCACACGTTCCTTGCCACCGCCGCGATCGCAGTGGCCTGCACCGCCAGCATCGCCCATGCCGCCACGCCGCGCGACAGCGGGCACGCCGGCGACAAGTACGGCTATTCCTTCCGGGTCGACATGCGTGATGCATATAGCGACAGCGCACGCGCCGGCCGCTTCGACGTGTTCGCCGAAGGCGCCAGCACCGAGGCTCCGTCCGCCAATGCGCAGTCTCTCTATGGCATGGACCGCAGCGGTGTATCTGCTGATCCGGCGCGCAAGTTCGACGTCCATTCCGACGGTGCACTGGCAGGCATGGACCGCAGCGGTGTATCTGCTGACCCGGCGCGCAAGTTCGACGTCTATTCCGACGGTGCACTGGCAGGCATGGACCGCAGCGGTGTATCTGCTGACCCGGCGCGCAAGTTCGACGTCTATTCCGACGGTGCACTGGCAGGCATGGACCGCAGTGGTGTATCGGCTGACCCGGCGCGCAAGTTCAACATCTATTCCGATGGGGCATTGGCGTAAGCAATGCCAGTATGGCCTAGCCGTACTTTCCGCCCGGCAGCGCCATCTCGATTGCGCTGATCAGTTCCTGCAGGCGCAGCGGCTTCGCGCACACCGCATCGAAGCCGCTTTCCATTGCCAGGCGCCGGTCCTGCTGGCGCGTGAAGGCAGTCAGGGCGATGGCCGGCACGCGCGCACGCGAGCCGATCACCTCCTGCGCGCGCACTTCGCGGATCAGTTCATTGCCGTCGCGGCCAGGCAAGCCGATGTCGCTGATGATCAGGTCCGGCGTGGCGTTCGCCATCTGCGCCAGGGCGTCGTCGCTGTCGCGCGCGCTGCGGACATGGGCGCCAAAGCCGGCCAGGATGGCAGTGAGGGCGGCGGCCGCATCGCTGTCGTCTTCCACCAGCACGATATCGAGTCCGTCCAGCCGCGTTGCGCTCTCGGGTGCGCCGTGGTCAGTGCCGCCGGCAGCTTCTGCCTCCACTGGCTCGGTGCCCGGCGCCAGCAGCGGGATGGCAATTTCAAAGGTGGCGCCGCGGCCGACCCCCTCGCTGCAGGCCTGCACGATGCCGCCATGCATCTCGGCCAGGCGCTTGACGATCGCCAGCCCGAGGCCCAGCCCGCCCTGCACGCGACGATCGGGGCCGTCGCTCTGGGTAAAGCGGTCGAACAGGAACGGCAGGAATTCCGGATCGATGCCGCGGCCCGCGTCGACCACGGACACGCTCAGCGTTTCCGCATCGGACTTCGCGATCACGCGGACGGTGGCGCCTTCAGGCGAGAATTTGATCGCGTTGGAGATGAGGTTCCACAGGATCTGCTGGAAGCGCGCCGGATCGAGCCACGCAGCCTGCGCCAGGTCCGGGGCGATCTGCGCCTCCAGCGACAACCGCTTCTCGCTGGCCATCAGTTGCATGCTGTCGAGTGCGGCGCGGATGAGGGTGGCCGGGTTCGCCATCTCGCGTTCCAGCTTCATCTTGCCGACATTGAGCAGCGACACGTCGACCAGGTCGGCCACCAGCCGCTGCTGGATGGCGACATTGCGCTCGATCGCGGCCAGCCCGCGGCGTCCTTCGTCCGTGCTCACGTGGCGGCCCAGCACATGGGTCCAGACGGAGATCACATTGAGCGGGTTGCGCAGCTCGTGCGAGAGGATGGCGATGAACTCGTCCTTCATGCGGTTCACGCGTTCGACGCCGGCACGCGCCGCCTGTTCGCGCTCGATCAGCTGCTCCTGCTGGCGTTCAAGGTGCAGCCGAGCGGTAGCATCAGCCACGACCGCGACCCGGTCGCCCGATGGCGTGGTAGGGGAAATGCTCCAGTCGAGGTGGACCGGCGCGCCCGCCGCGTCGAGCAGCGGAAACGATCCCTGCCAGCCCTCGTCCGCGGACACCGTGGCTTCGGCGGCGCGCGCGGCGAAATCGCCGGGCGCGAGCGCGGTGACGGGCCGCCCGAGCAGGTCCGAGGCGGGCCTGCGCAGGAGCGTCAGCATGGCGGGATTGACGTCGACCAGCTGGCCGCGAGAGTCAAGCACGCAGATGCCGCTGGTGGCCTGCTGGTAGATCGCGCGCAGGCGTGCCTCGCTCTCGCGCAACGAGCGCTCGGCAGCGGCGGCGCGTGCCAGCGCCGAAACCGTGGCAATCAGCACCTCCGGCTCGGCGGGATGGATCAGGTAGGCCGTGGCGCCGGCATTCAGCCCGCGCGCCTTGTCGTAATCCTGCACGTAGGTGGCTGACAAATGGATCACCGGCAGCGTCGCGGTGTCCGGGTCGGCACGCAGCTGTTCGCACACCTGGATGCCGTCGATATCGGGCAGGTTGACGTCGAGCACCATCACGGAAATGCCCGGCGTCCGCGCCAGGCGCAATGCGTCCAGCCCGCAATCGGCCTCGATCGTGTGGAACCCGGCGTTCTTGAGCACGCGTACGGTTGAATAGCGGGTGACCGGATTGTCGTCGACGACCAGTACGCGCGGAGGCGACGCGGAGGGTGCTGCCTGCTGCGTGGATAGCGGGTCCATGATCATGCCTTTGCCGCGCCCGCCGCCGGTGCCGCCGGATAGGTGAGCGGCAGCGTGACATAGAAGCGCGAGCCCACATCGACTTCGCTCTCGAAACCGACCCGCCCCCCGAGCACCTCGGCCAGCCGCTTGCTGAGCGCAAGGCCAAGCCCGGAGCCGCGCAGGCGGCGCTGCAGCGGCGAATCGATCTGGATGAAATCCTGGAACACCGCGCCGTGCATCGCCACCGGGATGCCGATGCCGGTGTCCTTGACCGAGAACATGACCTCGCCCTCGCCCACCAGCCTCGCGGAAACGCGGACTTCGCCGCGCGGCGTGAACTTGAGCGCGTTGGAGATGAAGTTGCGCAGGATCTGCGACAGCTTGCGGTCGTCGCTGTAGAGGTTCGGCACCTCGTGCGGCTCCTCGAAGATCAGCGACACCTCGGGATTGGTCAGCACCGGCTTGAACATGCCGCGCAGCGTATCGAACAGCGCGACCATGTCGAACCATGCCGGCGACACGTCGACCCTGCCCGCTTCGAGCTTGGCCAGGTCGAGCAGGTCGTTGACCATGTCGGCAAACTCCGCGGCGGTCTCGCGCACGAACATCACCTGCCGTTCCTGCTCGGTGGTGAGCGGACCGTCCACGCGATCGATCAGCAGGCGGGTGATGCTCTGGATCGCGACGATGGGGGTGCGGAACTCATGGCTCATGTACGCCAGGAAGCGGCTTTTCAGTTCGGTTGCCTGGCGCAGCTGTTCCGCCTGGATGTCCAGTTCCGCATACAGCGCCAGCACGCCGCGGTTGGTTTCCTCCAGTTCCGCGCGCAGGCCCTCGCATTCGCGGGTCTTGACGTCCAGTGCCTCGCGCAGTTCGTCGGGGCTCAGCGGGGTGTCCGGCGGCAAGCGGGAGTAGTCGTGGCTGGCCATGCTTAATCCTCGGCGCGGCGGATCACGAGCACGGTGGCGTCATCCCGGCCCCGGCCGAACTTCCACACGATAAACGCGGCGATCAGCGTGGGGTCGTGCCGCAACAGGCTGGCATCGTCCAGTTGCCAGCGCGACTGCACGCCATCCGAGAACAGGATCACCAGTGCATGGGCCGGCCAATCCAGCACCTGCTCCTGGATGGTATGCACCTGGATTCCGGCGGTGCCATGCTGCGGCAGCAGCGTGCGGTCTGCCGTGCCGGAAATAACGCGGCCCATCACATTGCCGGCCCCGGCGAAATGGATCTGGTTGCCGCGCAGGTCCAGCCGCGCCGCGCTGACCGCCGCGCCGCGCGTGCTGCGCAGTGCCGTGTGGGCGTGTTCGATGACCTGGGACGGGCTGGCGCAGGGCATTTCGGCAAACGCCGCCAGCGCGGCCCTGGCTGCGTCGGCGGCCAGCGGGCCATGACCGAGGCCGTCGGCCAGCACCACGTCGGCGCCGCCATCGTGCTGTGCGATGGCCCAGCCGTCGCCGCTGACCTGCTCGCCGGGTGCGGCCAGGCACACCGCCCCGACCATGCAGCCGCGCACCGGCACCGCGCGCACCGGGCACCCGCCCGGCTCGCGGTCGCGGTAGAACCGCGCCAGGATGACACTGCCCTGGCCGAAGCGGCTGACGATATCGAAGTCGTCGGCCATGCGCTGAACGGCGCCCAGCCCCTGCCCGGCGCTGCCCGCGCTGGAATAGCCGTCGCGCATGCAGGCCTGCGGATCGTGCATGCCGGGCCCGTTGTCCAGCGAGATCAGCTCGATCAGCATGCCGTCGCCAGCGGCGCGGGCGCCAATGAACATCCGGCCGCCGACGGCATGGCGTACCAGGTTGCTGCAAAGCTCGTTCGCCACCACGGCGATCCGGCCCGCCAGCACGCTGTCGAAGGCCAGCCGCGCGCACAGGTCGGCCGCGAGCCGGCGGGCTTCGCCAACCCGGCTGGCGTCGTCCATGGGCAGCACGGCGGCGGGACCCTGTTCGCTACTTCCACCGAGTGACACTGACACAGGTTCCCTCCCCGACTTGGGTGCGGATGGAGAAATCGTTGACCAGCCGGCGGCTGCCGGACAGGCCCATGCCCAGGCCATTGCCGGTGGTCCAGCCATCGGTCAGCGCCAGGTCTACGTCACGGATGCCGGGGCCCTTGTCCTCGAAATGCAGCCGCAGGCCGCGGCGGCCGCCTTCGTCGATGAATTCCCAGCGCATTTCGCCGCCATGGCCGTGCACCACGGCATTGCGGGCCAGTTCGCTGGCCGCCGTAATCATCTTAGTCTGCTCGACCAGAGAGAACTGCAACTGGCCGGTCAGCGTACGCACGACGGAACGGGCCTGCACGACATCGCGCTCGTCGCGCAGCGGGATCGTTCCGGTGGTACCGAGCGCGGATTGCGTCACCTGAGCTCACCTCGCTGCGCCTTGTCCAGCAACGCCATGCCGCGCTCGACGTTGAGCGCGGTCCTGACGCCGCCCAGGGGCAGTCCCAGTTCCACCAGCGTGATCGCCACGGCCGGGCGGATGCCAACCACGACCGTGGCCGCGCCCAGGATGCGGGCGATGTCGGAAATGCCGATGAACATGCGGCCGATAAACGAATCGACCATTTCCAGCGCCGACACGTCGATCAGCACGCCGCGCGCCGTGTTCTGCTCGATGCTGGCCGCCAGGTCTTCCTGCAGCCGCAGCGCGGTCTGGTCCTGCATGTCGATCTGGATCGTGACCAGCAGGTAGGACCCCATCCGCAGGATCGGAATGCGCTCCATGCGTGTGCCTCCGGTCAGGGGACCGGCTGGCGGGACACGGTGTGCCCCGTCAGCCGCATGGCGGTGGCCAGCGCGTCGGCCAGCGTCGCCTTGGTCACGATGTCCTGCAGGTCGATGCCCAGATGCACGATGGTCTGCGCAATCTGCGGCCGGATCCCGCTGATGATGCTCTCCGCGCCCATCAGCCGGATCGCGGTCACCGTCTTCAGCAGGTGCTGGGCCACCAGCGTGTCGACCGTCGGCACGCCGGTGATGTCGATGATGGCCAGCGTGGAGCCGGTTTCGACGATGCGCTGCAGCAGGGTTTCCAGCACCAGCTGGGCACGGCTGCTGTCCAGCGTGCCGATCAGCGGTATCGCCAGCACCCCTTCCCACAGCTTGATCACCGGCGTCGACAGCTCGAGGAGTTCCTGCTGCTGGCGCCGGATCATGTCCTCGCGGCTGCGCTGGTAGGTGGACATGGTCCACTGCGCCATCCGATCGACGATGGCGGACGCTGCCCAGATCACTTCGATCTGCGCTTCCAGGTTGCTGCGGTCGCGCTGCAGCGCCTCGAAGATCGGCCGTTTGAGCGACAGCACGAAGCCGCTGGTCACGTCCGCGGTCTCGCCTTGCGCGGCACGCGAGGCCGACAGGTCGGCGAGCGCCTTGCGCAGGTCGGCGAACGGCGCCTGCTCGAAGCCGCCCGCATCGCCATTGGCGTGCAAGGCTGCCTGGAGGCTTCGCAGGATGGAGCGCTGCTCGCTGGCAAGATTGCCGGTGAAGCCGCGGCCGCCGGACAACGACTGGTATTCGGTAGCCCAGCTATCGGCCAGGTTCTCGGCTTCGGCGTGCAACAGGTCGGCAAGGCGCTGGTTTTCTGGACGCATGGGCATGGCGAAAGTTGTAAGCGATGCACAGGAGACAAAGGACTCGGTGTCAGTGCATTCTAGGAGGGATTGATAGCTCACTCCACGTTACATCGCGCCCTGCAAAACAAAGACGGGCGCAGCCGTGTGCACTGCCGTGCACGGCTGCGCCCGTCCGGGCCTGTCCTATGCCCGATGGCTGATGGCTACTTCAGATCGGCAAACCGCTTGCCGCGCGCCGCCAGGTCCGCCAGCAACGGCGCGGGCCGGAACTCCTCGCCGAGCATTTCCTCGTACTGCCGCAGCGTGCGCACCACCTTGTCCAGCCCGATGGTGTCGGCATAGAACATCGGGCCGCCCCGGTATACCGGCCAGCCATAGCCGTTGTTCCAGATCACATCGATATCGGACGCCCGCAGCGCCTTGCCCTCCTGCAGGATCTTCGCGCCCTCGTTGATCATCGGGAAAACGCAGCGCTCCAGGATTTCCTGGTCGGATACCGCGCGGCGGGTGCGGCCCTGGCGCGTGGCAAAGTCGCGGATCACCCGCTCCACCACCGGCGACGGCCGCGCGTTGCGCTGCGCGTCGTAGTCATAGTAGCCCGCGCCGGTCTTCTGGCCGCGCCGGTCCATCTCGCAAAGGATCTCGCGCAGCGTCGAGCCGGTCGAACGCTCGCGCACCCAGCCCAGGTCCAGTCCCGCCAGGTCGCTCATCGCGAACGGGCCCATCGGGAAGCCGAAGTCATACAGCACGCGGTCGATGTCCCACGGCAGCGCACCCTCCAGCGCCAGCCGTTGCGCCTCGCGCTGCCGCTGCGCCAGCATCCGGTTGCCGACGAAGCCGGGGCAGACGCCCACCAGCGCCGCGACCTTGCCGATCTTGCGGGCCAGTTCCATCGACGTGCGCACCACGGGCTTCGCGGTCTTCTCGCCGCGCACCACTTCCAGCAGCTTCATCACATTGGCCGGCGAGAAGAAATGCAGCCCGATCACGGCTTCGGGACGCGACGTGGCCGCGGCGATCTCGTCGACATCCAGCGCCGAGGTATTGGTGGCCAGGATGGCGCCCGGCTTCACGATCCGGTCGAGCCGGCCGAACAGCTCCTTCTTGACTTCCATGTTCTCGAACACGGCTTCGATCACCAGGTCGGCTTCGGCCAGTTGCTGCAGGTCCAGCGTGGGCGTCAGCAGCGCCATGCGTGCCTCGACCTCGGCGGCGCCCAGGCGCCCCTTCTTCATGGTGTTGTCGTAGTTCGCGCGGATGGTGCGCAGCCCGCGGTCGAGCGCCTGCTGCGTGGTCTCGACGATGGTGACCGGCATGCCTGCGTTGAGGAAGTTCATGGCGATGCCGCCGCCCATGGTGCCTGCGCCGACGATGCCGACCCTGGCCACGGGGGTAGCCGGCACATCGGCGCCGATGTCGGGCACGTTCCAGACCTGGCGCGAGGCAAAGAAGACGTAGCGCTGCGCGGCGGACTGCGTGCCCCCCATCAACGCCTGGAACAGCTCGCGCTCGCGCCGCAGCCCTTCGTCAAAGGGCAGTTCGACCGCCGCCTCGATGCAGCGGATATTGGCCTCGGGCGCCTCGAAGCCGCGGAAGCGGCGCGCGTTGGCCTTGCGGAAGGCGGCGAACAGTTCGCCCTGGCCGCGCGCGGGGGCGATCCTGTCGTCAAGGTCGCGCACCTTGCGCAGCGGCCGCTGCTCCTCGACGATCCGGCGCGCGAAGGCGATCGCATCGGCGCGCAGCGTGGCATCGTCGGCAAGCGTGTCGAGCAGGCCCATCTCGGCGGCCTCGGGCGCGGGCACATGGGTGCCGTAGGCGACCATTTCCAGCGCCCTTTCCGCGCCGACAAGCCGGGGCAGCCGCTGCGTGCCGCCTGCGCCTGGCAACAGCCCGAGATGGACTTCGGGCAGGCCGCATTTCGCGCTGCGCGCGGCAATGCGGTAATGGCATACCAGCGCCACCTCCAGCCCGCCGCCGAGCGCGGTGCCGTGGATGGCGGCGACCACGGGCTTGGGGCTGTTCTCGATGGCAGCCTGCACCTCGGGCAGCCCGGGCGGCACGAACGGCTTGCCGAACTCGGTGATATCGGCGCCGGCAATGAAGGTCCTGCCGGCACAGGCCAGCACGATGCCCTGCACAGCCGGATCGGCGATGCAGCGCTCGATTCCCTGCAGGATGCCGGCGCGCACCGCGGCGGACAACGCGTTGACGGGCGGCGAATCGACGGTCAGCACGGCGATATTGCCGTCCACGGCCAGGCTGGTGACTGCGTTGATGGCGGTCATGCAAGCTCCTTGTACTTTCGGGGAAAGGGAAAGGGGACAGGGAAAGGGGACAGGGGAATCGGCCGGCAATGCCTCAGTCACGCAGCCCGGCCATGTCGTCGGCGCGGTCCGGCCGGTTCCGGCGCGACCGCGGATCGGCAATGCGAAGTGCCAGCACAAAGGCGGCCAGCTTGACCGCGATGGCCACGGCGAAGACCAGCGGGAAGTGCACCGACTGGGCCAGCAGCCCGCCGATCACCGGACCGACGGCCATCATGCTGAACGTGGCCGTGTCGGAAACGGCGAGCAGCATCGGCCGGTCCTTGCGCGCCCCGAACTCCATCACCAGGTTGTCCGCCGAGATAAAGAAGCCGCCGAAGCCCGCGCCCAGGCCGCAGAACGCCAGCAGGAAGCCCGGCAGCGTGGCGCACTCCAGCAGCCACGCCGTGGCGGCGACCCACGTGGCGATACTGGCCAGGAACACCACCCGGTAGCCATGCCTGTCAGCGACGCGGCCCCAGGCGAGATTGCTGCCCGTCTGCGCCAGCAGGTAGGCCAGGCTCAGGTACCCGAGCGTGGCGCCATCCAGCCCCAGCAGCCGGCCGGCGTAGATCGCATAGAACGGCATCGCCATCATGCCCAGTGCCACCAGTGCCCGCGCCAGGAAAAAGCGCACGAAATCCCGGTCGGCTGCCAGCAGCGCCGGCAACTCAGCCACGCGCCGGCCGAAGCCCGCGCGCACGCGCACGTCGTGCAGCGCCGGCTCGCGCATGCCCGCCAGCGCCGAGATCCCCAGGCTGGTCAGCACGAAGGCGGCCAGGAAGGTGGCGGCATAGCCGTTGCCGAACACATCGTTGCCGACCAGGTAGCGCCCGCCCATCCACGCCACCGCCGCCGCGGTGAGGCCGCCGAAGAAATTGCGCAGCGCAGTCAGCCGCCCGCGCCGTGCCAGCGGGATGATCTTGGAGGTCAGGTAGTTGAAGCTGACGTTCTGCACGCCGTTGAGCAGCCCGAACAGCAGCAGGAAAGCCGCCGCGGCCACCAGCGCGCCGCGCCCGCTCAGCAGCAGCGCCGATAGCCCCAGCCCCAGGATCTGGCCGCGCACCAGCCAGCCCACCAGGTAGATCAGCGGCATCACGCGCTGGCGATGCTCGATCAGCGTCGCGCCCCAGATCGACGAGGCTGCCATGCCGGCATACTGGGCCGCGAGCACGAGGCCGACGGTGAGTTTCGAATCCGACAGCAGGTACAGGTAAGCGGGCACGAAGGTGGGCGCGGTCACCAGCCGGAAACCGGTCATGCCAAGCATCCCATGGATCAGGAACGCCTTCGCGTTGCGCGGCAGGTGGCGGTCGACATGGTCGCGGAAATGCTGTTCGGCGCGCTGCTGCTCCGCCTCCGCGGCTTCGCCCAGCAGCGCGCCGCTTATGCCGGCCTGCGTTGTCACGTTGTCTCCCGCTGTGGGTCCGGCCCAATGGTCGATGCCGGATGCTTTTTCGTGTTTTTGGTATGGCTGCGATAAATGCTAGCACAAGCGTTCGTTTTTCGAGCATGGCGACATTGAGCAGTTTCGAAACTAGGGAATCGAGGCGGCGAGCTGGCATCGAGAGCGGGGAGGCGAGCCCTTCCAAGGCGGTCGCAAAGCGGCACGAGTCCCGCGATTTTGGCCATACATGCCATGAAAATTCCGCATATCACGCACGTTTGCTGCACCGCATTAGCGCGGCAATGCCTTTGCCGTGGCTGCTTCCAGTCCCATCGTGGCTCTTCCCTCCATTTCCTGATGACAGCGCTCTGCCGTCCATTTTAGGTTTTGGAGTATTGACGATGCCAGAAGCCGCTTGTATAAAAGTTCCTGCCGCTGCGTAGCTGTCGACGTTTTTCGAAAACCAAGACTGCTGTTGCAGTGCCCCTGATTCTGCCGGCCGCCAGGCAACAGCGCAGGACACGGGCCCACAGGCGCACAACAAGGAGACGAGCTTGGACGGACTGGAAACGTTCCGGCAGCAGGCACACGCCTGGCTGGAGGCCAATTGCCCCCCTGAGATGCGCCTGCCGATGCAGGACGAGGACGACATCTGCTGGGGCGGCCACAAGTTCCGCTACCAGTCCGAGGCGCAGCGGCTGTGGCTGCAGCGGATGGCTGAACAGGGCTGGACCGTGCCGGAATGGCCGCGCGAGTATGGCGGCGCCGGATTGAGCGCGGCCGAGGCACGGGTGCTGCGCGCCGAGATGCAGCGGCTGCACTGCCGCGTGCCGCTGCAGAGCTTCGGCATCTCCATGCTCGGGCCCGCGCTGCTGAAATACGGCACCGAGGCGCAGAAGCGCGAACACCTGCCCAGGATTGCGCGCGGCGAAATCCGCTGGTGCCAGGGCTATTCCGAACCCAACGCCGGCTCCGACCTGGCCGCGCTGCAGACGCGCGCCGAAGAGCACGGCGACCATTTTGTGGTCAACGGCCAGAAGATCTGGACCTCGTATGCCGACAAGGCCGACTGGATCTTCTGCCTGGTGCGCACCGATTTCGCGGCGCAGAAGCACACCGGCATCAGCTTCCTGCTGTTCGACATGGCGTCGCCGGGCGTCTCGACCCGCCCGATCGTGCTGATCTCCGGCAAGTCGCCCTTCTGCGAGACCTTCTTCGACGACGTCAAGGTGCCGCGCCACCAGCTGGTCGGCGAGCTCAACGGTGGCTGGGCCATCGCCAAGTACCTGCTGACGCATGAGCGCGAGATGATCAGCGCGATCGGCAGCCGCGGCTTCCGCCAGCCGCTGGGGCGCCATGCCGCCAAGGCAATTGGCGTGGACGAGCGCCACCGGCTCGACGACCCGGTGCTGCGCGCGCAGATCGCCCGCTTCGAGGTCGACGAGGCCGCCTTCGCCGCGGCCGGCGAGCGCGCCCGCGACCTGGCGCGGCAAGGCGAAGGCATGGCCGCGTTCTCGTCCGTGCTGAAGTACTACGGCGCGGAACTGAACAAGCGGCGCTACGAGCTGCTGATGTCGGTCGGCGGCACCGATGCACTCGAATGGGAAGGCCCGCGCAGCCAGGAAGGCGCGCTGGCGCGGGCATGGCTGCGCACCAAGGCGAATTCGATCGAGGGCGGCACCAGCGAGGTCCAGCTCAATATCGTCGCCAAGCGCCTGCTCGGCCTGCCCGGCGCCTGAGCCGCCGCGCCATCCTCCACGACCCAACATCTGCCAGACGCCGCCATGCCCATCGTATTGACCGACACGCAGGAGATGCTGCGCGACAGCGCCATGACGTTCCTGCAAGAGAACGCCCCGATCTCCGCGCTGCGCAAGCTGCGCGACACCCGCGACCCCGTCGGCTTCTCGCGCGAGCTGTGGCAGCGCTGCGCCGCGCTGGGCTTTGCCGGGGTAATGATCGACGAGGCCTACGGCGGCAGCGGTCTCGGCGCGGTCGAGGCCGGCGTGATCGCGGAAGCGATCGGCACCACGCTCGCGCCGCTGCCCTTCCTGTCCACCGCCGTGCTTGGCGCATCGCTGGTCGGCCTGTATGGCAACGACAGCCAGCGCAGCGCGCTGCTGCCGGCGCTCGCCGCGGGGCGGCACCTGATGGCTTTGGCGCTGGATGAAACCGCCCGGCACCGGCCCGAGCGCATCGCCACGCAGGTGCGGCGCGACGCGGACAGCTATGTGCTTGATGGCAGCAAGGCCTTCGTGGTCGATGGCCATGTGGTCGCGCACGGGCGCCGCCGGCGCGAGCGACGGCGTCTCGCTGTTCCTGGTCCCGCGCGACCACGCCGGCGTACAGGTGGAACGGTCCGTGCTGGCCGATGCCACCAATGCCGCGCGCATCGTCTTCGACGCCGCGCGGGTGCCGGCCGACGCCCTGCTGGGCGACGAGGGTGCCGGGGCGCAAATGCTGGAGCGCGTGCTGGACATCGCCCGCGCGGTGCTGTCGTCGGAACTGCTCGGCATCGCGGATTCCTCGTTCGCGCGCACGCTGGCGTACCTGAAGGAACGCAGGCAGTTCGGCAAGGCCATCGGCGAATTCCAGGCGCTGCAGCACCGCGCCGCGCATCTCTTTGCCGAGATCGAACTGGCGCGCGCCGCGGTGCTGCGTTGCCAGCAGCGGCTCGACGAAGGCAACGCCGACGGTCCCGAGCCGCTGGTCTGCGTGGCCAAGGCCAAGGCCGGCGATACCGCCACGCTGGCGGTGCAGGAAGGCGTGCAGATGCACGGCGGCATCGGCATGACCGACGAATTCGATATCGGCTTCTTCATGAAGCGCGCCCGCACCGCGCAGGAATGGCTGGGCGACGCGAACTGGCAGCTCGACCGCTGGGCCACGCTGCGCGGCTACTGAGCGGCTACTGAGCGGCTGAGAAGCTGAGAGATTCGGCCCCATCCGCAGGGGCCTGCAGGACATCACGCAACATTGAGGCGGCAACGGACGCCCCGGTTGCGGCGCCACGCGCCCGCACCGGCCCGACCGCCAGCAAGGAGGCAGCATGTCGGCAAGTCCCCGGGCACCAGCATTCCCCGCATTCACGCTAGCGACCGCAATGGCTGGCGGCACGCCACCATGCCGGCCCATGCACGGAGGCCGGCCATGAGCGCCTATCTCCTGCGCCGCCTGCTGGCGCTGCTGCCGACGCTTGTCTTCGCCAGCATCATCGTGTTCGCCATCGTGCGGCTGGTGCCGGGCGACGTGGTCGACCTGATGCTGAGCCAGAACGACATCAGCGCCGATACGCGCACCCGCGAAGACCTGGTCCATGCGCTCGGCCTCGACCGCCCGATGTGGGAGCAGTACCTGCACTGGGTCGGCAATATCGTGCTGCATGGCGACCTGGGGCAGTCGCTCTGGCAAGGCGAGCCGGTGCTGAGGATGGTGATGGCGCGCATTCCCGCGACCTTCTCGCTGGGTGTGCTGGCACTGGCCGTGGCGCTGACGGTGGCGCTGCCGATCGGCGTGCTGTCGGCGATCCGCCAGGACACCGCGGCGGACTATGTGGCGCGTTCCTTCTCGATCCTGATGCTGGCAGTGCCCAGCTTCTGGCTGGGCACCATGGTGATGGTGTTCCCGTCGGTGTGGTGGGGCTGGTCGCCCGAAGTGCGCTACGTCCCCTTCCTGGAGGACCCCGTGCAGCATGTCAGGCAGATGCTGGTGCCGGCCATCGTGCTCGGCATGGCGCTGTCGGCGATCACTATGCGCATGACGCGCACCATGATGCTGGAGGTGCTGCGCCAGGACTATATCCGCACCGCGTGGGCCAAGGGCCTGAACGAGCCGCTGGTGATCCTGCGGCATGCGCTGCGCAATGCGCTGATCCCGGTGGTGACGCTGGTCGGCCTGCAGGCGCCGCTGCTGATCGGCGGCGCGGTGGTGATCGAGCAGATCTTCGTGGTGCCGGGCATGGGCTTGCTGCTGCTCGATGCCGTGCACCAGCGCGACTATCCGCTGATCACCGGCATCTTCCTCGTGGTCGGCGTCGCGGTGATGCTGATCAACCTGCTCGTCGACCTGAGCTATGGCCTGTTCGACCCCAAAGTGAGGCACCGCTGATGGCACCCCCGACCGTCGATCCGCACGCCGCTTCCGCCACCCTGCCTGGCGCCCTGCCCCGCTCCGGCCGGCAACGCCAGCCTCGCTTCGCGCTGCTGCGGCGGCTGTTCCGCGACAAGCCCCTGGGCGCCGCCGGCGCGGTGATCTGCGCGGTGTTCCTGTTCTGCGGCGTGTTCGCCGACCTGCTGGCGCCATATGGCATGAACGAGATCAACATGATGGCGCGGCTGCAGCCGCCCTCGTGGGCGCATCCGTTCGGCACCGACAATCTCGGCCGCGACATGTTCTCGCGCTGCCTGTACGGCGCCCGGCTGTCGGTAGTGATAGGGCTCTCGGCGGCAACGCTGGCCACGGCGATCTCGCTCGCGCTGGGCATCCTGACCGGCTACCTGGGCGGCAAGTTCGACCTGGTGGTGCAGCGCATGGTCGATGCCTGGATGAGCTTTCCCGACCTGGTGATCCTGATCGTGGTGGTGTCGGTGCTGGGCCCGGGCAGCTGGCAGATCGTCTGCACGCTGGGCCTGCTGCTCGGCATCGGCGGCTCGCGCATCGTGCGCAGCGCGGTGGTGTCGGTGCGCGAGAACATGTACGTGCATGCGGCGCAGTCGATGGGGGCGTCGACGGGCCGCATCCTGTGGCGCCACATCCTGCCCAACGTGCTGCCGCCGGTGATCGTGCTGTTCACCACGCGCGTGGGCTCCGCGATCCTGGCGGAGTCGGGCCTGTCCTTCCTCGGCCTCGGCGTGCCGCCGCCGGCCCCGACCTGGGGCGGCATGCTGTCGGGCGACGGCCGCACCTTTATGTTCCAGGGCCCGTGGCTGGCGCTGGCGCCGGGCGCCTGCCTGACGATCGTCGTCTATGCGATCAACGTGTATGGCGATGCGCTGCGCGACCTGCTCGACCCGCGCATGCGGGGCAGCCGCTGAGAACAGCAGATTGACGAGCGGCCGGCATGACGAGCCGGCACATCATGATCCCCAAAGGAGCAGACGATGGTGCGCAGCGTGAAGACGGACGACAGGATGACGAGGGGGGCTTCCCTGGTGGCGGTGGCGACGGCAATGGCCGCGGCCTTCGCCTGCGGCACGGCGGCCGCGCAGGCGGAAGCGCCGAAATATGGCGGCACCATTGAAGTCGGCTCGGTCTACCCCACCATCTCGGCATTGTCGTGGGACCTGGGCGACTGGAACTGGAAGCAGAACTACGACACCGGCCAGGTCTACGAGCAGCTCTTCGCCGCCGACCTGTCCAAGGCCCGCCGCAACGGCGGCAAGTACGCCTTCCAGGCCGACGCCTGGCTGCCCGAGGATGCCATCCGCGGCGAACTCGCCGAAAGCTGGAAATGGACCGACCCGCTTACGCTCGAGGTCAAGCTGCGCAAGAACGTACGCTTCCCGGCCAAGCCCGGCGTGATGGAAGAGCGCGAGCTGACGGCAGAAGACGTGGTGTTCAGCTACAGCCGCCAGAACGCCAGCGCCAAGAAGATACCCACCTACTTCGACCACCTGAGCAAGGTCGAGGCCGTCGACAAGCATACGGTCGTGTTCCGCTTCAAGGAATTCAATGCGGAATGGGACTACCGCTTCGGCTGGGGCTACTACTCCGGCATCATGCCCAAGGAGGTCGCCACCGCGGGCGCCGCGAACTGGAAGAACGTCACCGGCTCCGGCCCGTTCACGCTGACCCAGTTCGTGCAGGGCAATTCCAGCACGTATGCGAAAAACGCGCAGTACTGGGACACCGAAAAGATCGGTGGCAAGGACTACAAGCTGCCCTTTGCCGACAAGGTCGTGCTGCGCACCGTCAAGGACGAGGCCACCCGCAACACCATGCTGCGCACCGGCAAGCTCGACGTGCTGGAAATGGTGCGCTGGACCGCCGTCGATGAACTGAAGAAGAGCGCGCCGCAACTCAAGTGGTCGCGCTGGCTGTCCTACACCGGGCAGTACCTGGCCCTGCGCGTCGACACCAGGCCGTTCAACGATATCCGCGTGCGCCGCGCGCTGAACATGGCGGTGAACAAGCAGGAGATCGTCAAGCAGTACTACGGCGGCAATGCCGAGTTGTTCGCCTATCCGCAGCACCCGGACTACACCGGCTATTTCGAGCCGCTGAGCGCGATGCCGGAATCGGTCAAGGAGCTGTTCACCTACAACCCGGAGAAGGCGAAGAAGCTGCTGGCCGAGGCCGGCTACCCGAAGGGCTTCAAGTTCAAGGTGCAGGTCTGCGCCTGCAGCCAGGACCATATGGAAATGCTGCCGCTGATCGCAGCGTACCTGGAGCAGGTAGGCGTGCGCATCGAGATCCAGCCGATGGAGTATGGCGCCTTCCTGTCGGCGATGACCACCAAGACCAATGCGCCGGGCTACATGATGAGCAACGGCCATACCAACCCGACCACGACGATCCGCAAGAGCTTCGTCGCCGGACAGGTGTGGAACGCCTCGCAGTGGAACGACCCCAGGTTCGATGCCCGCGTCAACCAGGCCTTCCAGATGCGCGACCTGGGCAAGCGCCAGGAAGCGCTGCGTGCCATGACGCGCGACATCCTGGCCGAAGCGCCGTATATCTGGCTGCCGACGCCCTACCTGTTCACCGCGTGGTGGCCGTGGGTCAAGAACTACGACGGCGAGCTGCGCGCCGGCGCGGTGCGCAATGGGCCCATTTATGCGCGCGCCTGGATCGACCAGGAGATGAAGAAGAAGCTCGGCTTCTGATCTTCCCACCGACAACCGGGACGCAACCATGGCAGAGCCAATCCTGCAGGTGAAGAACCTGACCACGCGCTTCCGCACCGACCGCGGCGTGGTCACCGCGGTGGACCGGGTCTCGTTCGACGTGGCCGCCGGCGAGACGCTGGCGATCGTCGGCGAGTCGGGTTCGGGCAAGAGCGTGACCGCGCTGTCGATCCTCGGCCTGATCCCGCAGCCGCCCGGCGTCATCGAGTCCGGAGAGATCCGTTTCGAGGGACAGGATCTGCTCAGGCTCAAGCCGGCGGCCATGCGCGCCATTCGCGGCAACCGCATCGCGATGGTGTTCCAGGAGCCGATGTCGTCGATGAACCCGGCGCTGACGGTGGGCAAGCAGATCGCCGAGCCGATCCGCGTGCACCAGGGCCGCGCCTGGGGCGATGCCTACGAAGAGGCCGCGGAATTGCTGGCGCAGGTGCATATCCCGGAGCCGCGCAGCCGCGTCCACGCCTATCCGCACCAGTTCTCGGGCGGCATGCGGCAGCGCGCGATGATCGCGATGGCGCTGGCCTGCAAGCCGAAGCTGATCATCGCCGACGAGCCGACCACCGCGCTCGACGTCACCGTGCAGGCGCAGATCCTGGATCTGCTCAAGGGGCTGGCGCAGCAGGCCGGCACGGCGCTGATCCTGATCACGCACGACCTTGGCGTGGTGGCGCGCTATGCCGACCGTGTCGCGGTGATGTACGGCGGGCGGCTGGTGGAGACGGCGACCGCGGATGAGCTATACCGCCATCCGGCGCATCCGTACACGCGCGGCCTGATGGCGTGCGTGCCGCGCCTGGACGGCGACACCAGCCAGCCGCTGGTGCCGATCGACGGCCAGCCGCCCGACCTGACCGCGCTGGGCCCGGGCTGCGCCTTCCTGCCGCGCTGCCGGCTGGCGCAGGAACAGTGCCGCCAGGCGCCGCCCGAGCTGCGCGCGATTCCTGGGCGGACTTCCGACCAACACCTCAAGGCTTGCTTCCTCCATGACGCCCATTGACACGCCCCTGGCGCGCAGCGTCGCGCCGCCTGAGCGCACGGATCGCACGCATGGCAGCGCAGGCGCCGAGGCGCCGGCCAGTCGTCAGCCGCCCCAGGCCGGCGACCCGATCCTCCAGGTCGAAGACCTGAAGGTCCATTTCCCCGTGACGCGCGGTGTGCTGCTCAAGCGGCAGGTCGGCTCGGTCAAGGCGGTCGATGGCGTCTCGTTCACGCTGCGCCGCGGCGAGACGCTGGGGCTGGTGGGTGAAAGCGGCTGCGGCAAGTCCACCACCGGGCTGGCCATCATGAAGATGCTGCCCGCCAGCGCGGGCCGGATCGCCTTCGATGGCGAAGACCTGGCCGGCTTCAGCGGCGCGCGCGAAAAGCGCTTCCGCCGCAGCGTGCAGATGGTCTACCAGGACCCGTTCGCGTCGCTGAACCCGCGCATGAAGGTGCGCGACATCATCGCCGAGCCGCTGCACGTCCACGGCCTGGCCGGCGATCGTGCCGCGCTGCAGGCGCGCGTGGCCGAGCTGCTCGACATGGTCGGCCTGCTGCCCTACATGGCCGACCGCTATCCGCACGAATTCTCGGGCGGCCAGCGGCAGCGCATCGGCATCGCCCGCGCACTGGCGCTGAAACCGAGCCTGATCGTCTGCGACGAGCCGGTGTCGGCGCTGGACGTGTCGATCCAGGCGCAGGTGGTCAATGTGTTCATGGCGCTGCAGCGCAGCCTGGGCCTGTCCTACCTGTTCATCGCCCACGACCTGGCGGTGGTGCGCCATATCAGCGACCGCATCGCGGTGATGTACCTCGGCCGCATCGTCGAGATCGCCAGCCGGCACCAGCTCTACGCGGAGCCGCGCCACCCGTACACGCGCGCGCTGCTGTCGGCGGTGCCGGTGGCCGACGTGCGCGCTGAACGCCAGCGCCAGCGCATCGTGCTGCAGGGCGAAGTCCCCAGCCCGATGCATCCGCCTTCGGGCTGCCGCTTCCATACGCGCTGCCCTTCGGCCATGCCCCAGTGCCGCAGCGCCGACCCGGTGCTGCGCGACCAGGGCGACGGCCAGATGGTGGCCTGCCACCTGTACGACTGACATCTCGCGGCAAACCCCCCGGGCGCTGCCGCGCCGGTTCAGCTCAGTTCAGCGCAGCAGGCCCATCATCATGGGCCGCACGAACAGATCGGCGGCGTTGTCGGCGGTCGCGTCGCGGACCCAGCGGCGCAGCTCGACCGCGGCGTTGATCATGCCATGCACCTGCAGCGCGGCGATCGACTGGTCCAGCGGCCGGATCGAGCCGTCCTGCATGCCCTGCACCAGGAAGCGGACAAAGCGCGTGGACAGACGCGCCATGTCCTGCATCTTGGCGATGCGCATCTCTTCCGGCAGCGCGCCGTAGATGGTCAGCCGCAGCAGCGGTCCCTGGCTGGAGAACTGGTAATGCACCAGCGCGCGCGACACCGCGCACAGCTTGTCCCAGCCGGTGCCGGGCATCTCGTCGACCAGCGTCTGGGTATCGCGGATCACCGCCGACATGCGGTCGAAGCATGCGGAGATGAGGTCGTCCTTGTTCTCGTTGTGGTGGTAGAACGCGCCCTTGGTCAGGTTCAGCCGCGCCGAGATCCGGTCCGCCGAGGCGCCACGGTAGCCCTGCTCGTTCAGCAGCTCGGTGGCGGCGCGCAGGAACGCCTGCTGCGTTGTTTCCGGCTGTCCCAGCGTCGGCAGCAGCGCTTCGGCATCCAGCTCCGGCTGCCACGCGGTGCCGGGCGCGGCAATGCCATTGAGCACGATGTCCGCCAGCGTCTGCGCGACCTTGGGGTAGTCCGCCGGTTCGTAGCGTTCGATCCAGCTCATCGCGCCGCTGGTCAGTGACAGTAGCAGGTGGGCCCGCGCGCTCAGCGCGCTGCGCTGTGCCGGGTCGGCGGGCGTGGCATCGCGCAGCAGCCCGCGGATCTGCCGGAACATGTCGTTGTAGGCGGAGAACGCCACGTCGGCATGGCTGGCCGGCAGCGCGCGGATCTCACGGAAACTCATCAGCTCCGGCCGCTCCCCCGCCGCGGTGCGCGCCAGCCGCGCGACGAACAGCGCGATAAAGGCGGCGACGCGCTCGCCGGCGCTGCCGTGCTGCGCAGCCGCGCCGGCCAGGCCGCGCATTTCCTCGATGGTGCGCATCAGGCAGGCCAGCACCAGGTCTTCCTTCTTGCGGAAGTAGTACGTGATGCTGTTGGTGTTCAACCCCACCAGCTGGCCGACGTCCGACAGCGTCGTGCCGCGCACGCCCTTGCGGTTGAACAGCGCCGCGGCGGCATCGAGGATGCCTTCGCGCTTTTCGACATAACGGCGGGTCTGCCTGGCTTCCGACTGGTCCGTGAGCATGAGCGGTCCGGTGCGCGGATGGGCGGACCGGTTTTTCGAAGATACGGTACCAGGGATTATAAGCGGGGGTTTTGCGCGTGAGATATCGGGATGTTCCCGCTTTGCCGCACGTACCTTATTATCCAGACAGTATTCGGCATCTTGGTGGCATCGGCCCCGAAGACCTGAAGCATATGCACCGCGCAAGCCCGTCAGGGGTCGTGCGCCGCAGCCGGTGCCGGAGAGAGGAACACCGGCAGCCGGAACATGAACTCGCTGCCGCCACTGCGGCGGCGCCTGGCCACCAGCGTACCGCCGTGCGCCTCGACGATCGAGCGGCAGATCGCAAGCCCCATCCCCATGCCGTCGTCCTTGGTGGTGAAGAAGGCATCGAAGACGCGCGGCAGCACATCTTCGGCAATGCCGGTCCCGTGATCCTGCACGCTGACCACCACCATCTCCTGGGCCTCCTGCTCGCGGTACGAAGCCACCAGCAGCTCGCGCTGCTCGACCGGCGTGCCGGCCATGGCGTCGAGCGCGTTGGTGACCAGGTTGAGCACCACCTGCTGGAGCTGTACGCGGTCCGCTTCCACCTGCGTGGCGCCGGCAGTCAGCCGGGTCACGGCCCTGACGTGGTGCGCGTCCAGATCGGGCCGCACCATCTCCAGCACCTCGCGCAGTACCTCGTCCGGAGAAAGCGGCGCGAGCACCGCCGGCGCCTGCCGCGCCAGCGCGCGCAGCGCACGCACGATGTCGGCGGCGCGCAGCGCATGCTGGCGGATAAAGGCAAGGCCCTCCAGCGCCTCTCCGAACTCCGGCTGCGGCCGCTTCAGCCAGCGCACGCTGGCATCGGCGGTGGCGACAATGGCTGTCAGCGGCTGGTTGACTTCATGGCCGATCGATGCCGCCAGCGTTCCCATCACGGTCAGGTGCGAGGTGCGGGCCAGCTCGGCGCGCGCATCGCGCAGGCCGATCTCGGCGGCCACGCGGCGGTTGTTCTCGCCGATCAGCTGCTCGTACAGCCGCGCCGTTTCCAGCGAGATCGCGACCTGCGGCGCCAGCATCTCCAGTTCGGCGACATGGTTCGCACCGAACACGCCCGGAGCGTTGTTGTTCTCCAGGTAGACCGCGCCGATCAGGCTTTGTCCACGCACCAGCGGCAGGCACAGCACCGAGCGCACGCCGCTGTCGATGGCGGCCCTGGTGCGGATCGACGGTGCGTCGACCATGGCGTCGGCTAGCACCAGCGTCTGGCGCGTGCGCAGCACGCTGTTGAGCACCGCCAGCGGCAGCGCGTGCTCGGTAGGCGGCGCCGAGCCAAGTGCCACCGTCACCCTGTCGTCGAGCACCCGGCCCGAGGCCTCGATCATCGGCTCGTCATCCCGCATCAGCACCAGCAGCCCGTAGCGGGCGCCCGCGTGCAGGATCACGGTGCTCAGCAGGCTCTCGACCAGCCGATCCATCACGATCTCGCTGGACAACGCACGCGCCGCCTGCCGGCCGAGTTCCCAGCTGGCGGCCGGCGGTGCCGGCGTGCCGTCGGCCACGGGTGCGCCGAGCTGCGGATACTGCGCGGCCAGCAGCGTCGCCTTGTGTTCGGCGCCCCAGCGCTGGTAGCACGCGCGCGCCAGCGCCAGGTGCTGCCGGGCCGCCGTATGCAGGTCGTGCCGGGCGCACAGCATGCCGGCCAGTTCATGCGCCAGCGCCTGCTCATGCACGAAGCCCGCTGCAGCTGCCGCCTCGGCCGACTGCTCGTAGCAGGCCAGCGCGCGCAGCGGATCGCCATCCGCCTGGGCCAGCGCGGCATCGACCAGCAGCAGCTTGTTGCGGAACGTCAGCGGATTGAGCGCTGCCCAGCGCGCGAAGCAGGCGCGGTGTGCCGCAATGTCGGCGGCCGCCTGCGGTGCCTGCGCGTGCGCCAGCGCAATGCCGAGGAACAGGCGGCAGTCGGCCACATTGATATGCGCGGGCGCGGACCAGATCAGTGTCTCGGCCTGGCGCAGGCTGTGCACCGCCTGCGCAAACTGACCGAGGAACACCGCGGCCATGCCGTCGTACAGGTAGATCCAGAAGCGGGTCGGCAACGAGTTGCTGCGTGCCAGCCGCTGCGCGGCGGTGCCGCAGTGTGCGGCGTCCTCCTGCCAGCTGCTGCTTTCGACACCTTCGCCGCCCTCGCCACGTTCGTCGCCGCGTTCGTCGCCAACACGCAGCCGCTGCACGAAATGCAGCTGCGAATGCAAAATCAGCTCGATGTCCCGGTACTGGACCTGGCGCGTCAGCGCCAGGCCGCGCGCGATCTCTTCCGCCACCAGGCACAGGTGCTCCCCCATGACCAGCAGGTCGGACGCGATATGGTTGCAGGCATAGCAGGCCATGCCGATGTCGCCGGAGGCGCGCCCGAGCGTCACGGCTTGCTGCGCGTGGCTCAGCGCATACGACAGCGGACGCGTCCAGGCGCTGACCTGGTCCACGGCGACCAGCGTCGCGATGCGTCCCGCTTCATAGCCATGGTGGTCGATCAGCGCCATCGCCGCCTGCCCGTATGCGAGCCCGTCCTCGTACGCCTCGTACAGGCTGGCGATAAACACGCCGAACCATGACAGGCCGTACGGAGACTCCGGCGTGGCGCCATGGTCGAGGGTCAGCTCGACCATCTTGGCCACATGCAGGAAGCTGATGCCATCGCGCACGAACAGCGAAGAAATCAGCGTGGACAGCAGCCCCATCACGGCATGGATGCGCGGGTCATCGGTGGCGGGCAGCGACGCCAGGGTGGCGATCGGGCGCGTGCCGAGCGCGGCGCGCACGGCGTCGTAAGCGTCGCGCATGCGCTGCGACGACGGCGCGCGCTCCAGGTGTACATCGAGCAGCGCCAGGCCAGACAAGGCCGCATTGATCGCGCCTTCGTAGTCCGAGCGCACGGTCTGCAGGCTGGCGCGCAGGCGGTACACGGCGGCCTGGTCGAGCGCGTCATGCGCGCGAGCGAGCAGTGCATCGATGCCCTCCGACGCGGCATCGAGCCGGGCCTGCGCCAGCAGGCATTCGCAACGCAGCAGGTTGGCGGCGTAGGCCAGGCCATAGTGCGCTTCCCACCAGTCCGGCTGCATCAGCGCCTGGGCCGTGTCCATGTAGTGCAGCGCCTGCCCGATCGCGCCCGAGCGCCAGGCGCGCCGCCCCGCCACCAGCAGCACCTCGACGAAGGCCACCCGCTGCGGCATCGGCAACGCCTGGCTGGCCCGGACGGCTACGCGCTCGATCTGGTTGCAGATCTCGAACGCATGGTCCGCCAGCTGGCCGCGCCAGTGCTCAATCATGATCCGCGCGATGCGCGCGTGCTCGGCGGGGCGCGCATGCGGCTCGATCATCGAATACGCGGATTCCAGTATGCGGTCGTGCTGGAACGCGTAGCCGCACGGCGCCTGCACCAGCAAGCCGGCCTCGACGAACGGCTGCAGCTGGCTGGCCAGCTGTGCGGCGCTGACGCCGGCCACGCGGGCGAGCAGGCCGGCGTCGGCGCGCAGCCCGACGCAGGCCAGCTGCTGCAGCAGTCCGGTACCGGCGCGGGGCAGCCTGGCAAAACGCCGGATCATCAGGTCGACGACGTTGCCGGTGTAATGCTGGTCGTCGACCTCGGCGGCATGCCAGTCCCAGCCGGTGCCGCAGGCCTGCCTGGTCAGTACGCCGTCGTCGACCAGCGTGCGCAGCAACTGGTAGGAAAAGAACGGGTTGCCCGCGGTCCGGTCGTGCACGGCGTGCGCCAGCGCCGCGATACGCGCGGGCGGCTCGTCGAGCGCGGCGCCGACCAGCTCGGCCAGGTCAGCGGGCGCCAGCGGCCTGACGGGGATGCGCGTGACCGCCAGCGCGCCGCCGCGATTGGCATGCAGCAGCCACGAGAAGCGTTGCTCGACGTCCTGGCCGTGGTCCCGGTACGCGGCGATCAGCAGGATGCCGCCCGGACGCTGCACCGTGAAGGCTTCCAGCAGCGCGACGGTGAACGCGTCGGCCCACTGCAGGTCGTCGAAGAACAGTACCAGCGGCTGGCCCGGCGCGGCAAAGGCGGAAAAGGTGGCCAGCAGTGCCCCGAGTGCGCGGGCCTGCGCCTGCTGTGCCGGCACGTTGGCCAGCGGCGCCGTGCGGCCCAGCACCTGTTCGGCCTCCGGCACCAGTTCGGCAACCACCCGGCCCTGGCCCGCCAGCATGCCCAGCCAGCGCTCGCGCTGCGGCGCCAGCGTGGCCGGCGGCGCATCCAGCAAGCCAAGCGTAAGCCCGAGGATGGCCTGCGCCACCGGCGCATACGGAATATCGAGCTGGAGCTGGTCGCTCTTGCCGGCGGCAATGCGGGCGCCGGTCTGCGCCGCGGCCTGGCGCGAGAAGGCATTGGCCAGCGCGGACTTGCCGGTGCCGGCACCGCCGGCGACCAGCACAAGCTCGGACTTGCCGCTCAGGCACACGCGTCCCAGCGCATCGGCCAGCAGCGCCATCTCGCGGGCGCGCCCTACCAGGCGCGCCGGGACTTGCAGCGCCGGTGGCGCCGGCTTACCCGTCACTGGCCGGCCTGGCAGAGGCCCAGCTGCTGTGCCATCAGCACCAGCTCGGCAAAGGTGCGCGCCTTCATCTTGCGCATGGCCTGCCCGCGATGGATCTTGACCGTCACCTCGCTGATGCCGATTTCGGCCGCGATCTGCTTGTTCAGCAGGCCGGACACCGCCAGGCCCATGACCTCGGCCTCGCGTGGCGAAAGGGTCTCGTAGCTGGCGCGCAATTCGTCGGCCTTGCGCGCGCCTTTGCGGCGCAGGCGGTCCCTGGCCAGCGCGGCGCTCACCGCGTCGAGCAGGTCCTGGTCGCGGCACGGCTTGGGAATAAAGTCCACGGCGCCGGCCTTCATCGCGGCCACGCTCATGGCGATGTCGCCGTAGCCCGTCATGAAAATGATCGGCAGCGGCACGCCCATGCGCGCCAGCCGGCCCTGCAGGTCCAGGCCGCTGGGGCCGCGCAGCCTGACGTCGAGCACCAGGCAGCATGGGGTATCGGGCAACGGAAAGGCCAGCAGCTCGGCGGCGGACTCGAACAGCACCGCGCTCAGGCCGACCGAGCGGAACAGGTTGCCGAGCGCATGGCGCACGCCGGCATCGTCGTCGACGACCAGTACGGTCGCGTCATCGCAGGCACTGTCGTCGGCAGGCTCCAGGCTTGGGGATGTCACGGTCTGCTCTCCAGGGCGCGCGTGCGGGGGCGCACGAGCAGCGGATTATAACCAGCAGGCCGCCATCGGCAATGACCGTCATGCCAGCACGGGAGAAGTGCACGTCACTAATACCATTGTATTAGTCAGGCGCGCGCCGGCGCCGAATTGCTCGCCTCGCTTCCGGTGCAAGCGTCGCCGGACCGATTAATACCATCATGCAATGGCGATTCCTGCGCCTGCCGTCTAGTCTTCTTATCCGGGCCGCGCTGCCGTGCCTTGCCGTTCCGCATGCCGGCGGCCGCCGTCGGCCTGCGCCTGCGCTCAAACCCCTGTCCCGAGGATCGACACCATGTCCAACCCAAAGCTCGAAGTCCTGACCCCGCAAAACAGCCAGCTGATCATCATCGACCACCAGCCGCAGATGGCCTTCGGGGTGCAGTCGATGGACCGGCAGGCCATGAAGAACAACGTCGTCGGCCTGGCCAAGGCCGCCAAGATCTTCAATATCCCGACCACCATCACCACGGTCGAAAGCGAATCGTTCTCCGGTTTCACCTATCCCGAGCTGCTCGACGTATTCCCCGGGCAGAAGACGCTGGAGCGTACCTCGATGAACTCGTGGGACGACCAGAAGGTCCGCGACGCGCTCAAGGCCAACGGCCGCAACAAGGTGATCGTCGCCGGCCTGTGGACCGAGGTCTGCAACACCACCTTCGCGCTGTGCGCGATGCTGGAAGGCAACTACGAGATCTACATGGTGGCCGATGCCTCCGGCGGCACCAGCAAGGAAGCGCACGACTATGCCATGCAGCGCATGGTCCAGGCCGGCGCGGTGCCGGTGACCTGGCAGCAGGTGCTGCTGGAATGGCAGCGCGACTGGGCCCACCGCGACACGTATGACGCCGTGATGAAACTGGTCAAGGAACATTCCGGCGCCTATGGCATGGGCGTCGACTACGCTTACACGATGGTGCACAAGGCGCCGCAGCGCACCGCCACGCCGCACGAGTCGGTGGCGCCGGTGCCGGCGCGCTGATCCCGGCATCCCGCAATGACCGCGGCTTGCGCGCGCCCGCTACGGCGGCGCGCAAGCCAACCTGCCAGGCACCGCCAGGGTGCCTTCTTCCACTTCCTGCTTCCAGGAGGGCCTGATCGATGAAAACCATCACCACCCAGGACGGTACCCGCATCTTCTACAAGGACTGGGGCGCGGGCCAGCCGGTCGTGTTCTCGCATGGCTGGCCGCTGCATGCCGATGCATGGGACGCGCAGATGCTGTTTCTCGCGCGCCAGGGCTTCCGCGTGATCGCCCATGACCGCCGCGGCCACGGCCGCTCGGACCAGCCCGCGCAGGGCAACGACATGGACACCTACGCGGACGACCTCGCCGCGCTGATCGAGGCGCTGGACCTGCGCGACGCGGTGCTGGTCGGGCACTCAACCGGCGGCGGCGAGGTGGCGCACTACATCGGCCGCCACGGCACCAGACGCGTGGCCAAGGCGGTGCTGATCGGCGCGGTGCCGCCGCTGATGCTGCAGACCGACGCCAACCCGGGCGGGCTGCCGCTGGACGTGTTCGACGGCATCCGCAAGGGCGTGGCCGAGAACCGCTCGCAGTTCTACCAGGACCTGGCGGTGCCGTTCTTCGGCTTCAACCGCACCGGCGCCAGGGTCTCGCAGGGCACCATCGATGCCTTCTGGGCGCAGGGCATGGCCGGTGGCATCGTCGGGCAGTACGCATGCATCCGCGAATTCTCGGAGGTCGACTACACCGAGGACCTGAAGAAGATCGACGTGCCCACGCTGATCCTGCATGGCGACGACGACCAGATCGTGCCGATCGACGCCTCGGCCCGGCGCGCCGCCGACCTGGTCAAGGGCGCGACGCTCAAGGTCTACCCCGGCGCCTCGCACGGCATGTGCGTGACCAACGCCGACCAGGTCAATGCCGACCTGCTCGCCTTCCTGAAGGGCTGAGTTCGATGTCATTCACGCGCCGGCAATTCATTGGCACCGCGGCCGCGCTCGGCGCGGCCGTTTCCCCGGAGATCTTCGGCATGCAACCCAGCGCCGCACCCAGCCTCATCCTCGTCAACGGCAAGTTCACCACGCTCGACAAGGCCAACCCGCAGGCGGACGCCGTGGCCATCCGCGACGGGCGCTTCGTCGCCGTCGGCACGCGCCAGGACATCATGAAGCTGGCCGGCGCGCAGACGCAGGTCGTGGACCTGAACGGCCGGCGCGGCATTCCCGGGCTGATCGACAGCCACATGCACATCATCCGCGGCGGCCTGAACTACAACATGGAGCTGCGCTGGGACGGCGTGCGCTCGCTGGCCGATGCCATGCGCATGCTCAGGGACCAGGTCGCGCGCACGCCGGCACCGCAATGGGTGCGCGTGGTCGGCGGCTTCACCGAGCACCAGTTCGCCGAGAAGCGGCTGCCGACCATCGACGAACTGAACGCGGTGGCACCCGATACCCCGGTATTCATCCTGCACCTGTACGATCGCGCCATCCTCAACGGCGCGGCGCTGCGCGCGGTCGGCTACACCAAGGACACGCCCAACCCGCCGGGCGGCGAGATCGTGCGCGACGCGCGCGGCAATCCCACGGGCCTGCTGCTGGCCAAGCCGAACGCCACCATCCTGTACGCGACGCTGGCCAAGGGCCCCAAGCTGCCGCCCGAATACCAGAAGAACTCGACGCGCCATTTCATGCGCGAGGTCAACCGGCTGGGCGTGACCGGCGTGATCGATGCGGGCGGCGGGTACCAGAACTACCCCGAGGACTACAGCATCATCGAGGAACTGCACAAGGAAGGCCAACTGACGGTGCGGCTGGCGTACAACCTGTTCACGCAGAAGCCCAAGGAAGAGCTGAACGACTTCAAGACCTGGACCGCCAAGGTCAAGCCGGGCCAGGGCGACGACCTCTACCGCCACAACGGCGCGGGCGAGATGCTGGTCTACACCGCGGCCGACTTCGAGGACTTCCGCGTCGAGCGCCCCGACATGGCGCCGTCGATGGAGGCCGACCTCGAGCCGGTGATCCGCCTGCTCGCGGAAAAGCGCTGGCCGTGGCGGCTGCATGCGACCTATGACCAGACTATCTCCCGTGCGCTGGATGTCTACGAGAAGGTCGCGAAAGACATCCCGTTCAACGGCCTGAACTGGTTCTTCGACCACGCCGAGACCATTTCCGACCGCAATATCGACCGCATCGCCGCGCTCGGCGGCGGCATCGCCGTGCAGCACCGCATGGCCTACCAGGGCGAGTACTTTGTCGAGCGCTACGGCGCACGCGCCGCCGAGGCTACGCCGCCCGTGAAGAAGATGCTGGAAAAAGGCGTCAAGGTGGGCGCCGGCACCGATGCCACGCGCGTGGCCTCGTACAACCCGTGGGTGTCGCTGTACTGGCTGACCACCGGCAAGACCGTGGGCGGCATGGCGATGTACCCGCAGGCCAACCTGCTCGACCGCGAGACCGCGCTGCGGCTGTGGACCGAGGCCAACACGTGGTTCTCCTCGGAAGTCGGCAAGAAGGGCCAGATCAAGGCCGGCCAGCTCGCCGACCTCGCGGTGCTGTCGGCCGATTACTTCAGCGTGCCCGGCGACGACATCCAGGACATCACCTCGGTGCTGACTATCCTGGGCGGCAAAGTGGTCTATGGCGACGCCGACTTCAGCAAGCTGTCGCCGGCACTGCCTCCGCCGATGCCGGACTGGTCGCCGGTGCGCCACGTGGGCGGCTACCAGCCGCGGCCCGAAGCGCGCAAGCTGGCGCTGAACACGGCGTGCGGATGCGCGAGTTCGTGCGGCGTCCATGGCCATGCGCACGCCAGGGCCTGGACCGCCGGCGTGCCGGCCTCGGACGAGAGCACGTTCTGGGGCGCGCTGGGCTGCTCGTGCTGGGCCTTCTGACCTTAGCCAACCGAGACCGGCCATGCCTGAACCGATGACTTCCCTTCCCCAGGCGTCCACCGGCGCCACCGGGCTGCCGCGCTGGATGCATTGGCTGGCCCTGCTGCTGCTTTGTGCGGCCTACCTGCAGGGCGGCCTGTTCAAGCTGGCCGACTTTCCCGGCGCGGTGGCAGAGATGCGGCACTTCGGGCTGAATCCGCCGGTGCCGATGGCGGCCGCCACCATCGTGCTGGAACTGGGCGCCTGCGCCATGATCCTGCTGGGCTGGCGGCGCTGGCTGGGCGCGCTGGCGCTGGCGGCGTTCACGGTCGG
This sequence comes from Cupriavidus sp. MEYA8, assembly GCF_059278825.1. Classification (NCBI taxonomy): domain Bacteria; kingdom Pseudomonadati; phylum Pseudomonadota; class Betaproteobacteria; order Burkholderiales; family Burkholderiaceae; genus Cupriavidus; species Cupriavidus sp. MEYA8. The sequence continues at coordinate 2,293,356 of NZ_CM181222.1, read as the reverse complement.
CGCGACCTTCATCGCCAACCGCTTCTGGGAAACCCCGCCGGAAGCCCGCTTCATGATAACCAACGCGTTCTTCGAGCACCTCGGCCTGGCCGGCGGCTTCCTGCTGGTAGCCTGGCACGACCTGCACGAGCGCGCAACCCGGCACGGCTGACCAAAATGGCAGAGCAAGCAACACCCTCCCCGTCCCGCACCGCCGACGGCGGCGCCTTCGCGCCGCTGGCGCAGGCGACGTTTGCCGTGCTGTGGGCGGCCACCATCCTCGGCAACGTCGGCAGCTTCATGCGCGACGTGGCCAGCGCCTGGCTGGCCACCGACCTGTCGTCGTCGCCGGCCGCGGTCGCAACGATCCAGGCCGCCGCGACCTTGCCGGTATTCCTGCTGGCGATCCCTGCCGGCGTGCTGTCCGACATCCTCGACCGGCGCCGCTTCCTGATCGCGATCCAGGTCGGGCTGGCGCTGGTCAGCGGCACGCTGGCGATGCTGGCCTGGCGCAATGCGCTGACGATCGAGATCCTGATCGGCATGGCTTTCCTGGGCGGTGTCGGTGCGGCTTTGATGGGGCCGACGTGGCAATCGATCGTGCCCGAGCTGGTGCCGCAGCAAGAGCTCAAGCGCGCGGTTGCGCTCAACTCCCTGGGTGTCAACATCGCCCGTGCGATCGGCCCGGCGGCCGGCGGCCTGCTGCTGGCGGCGTTCGGCGCGGCCGTCACCTATGGCATGGACCTGCTCAGCTATGTCTTCGTGGTCGCCGCGCTGCTGTGGTGGAAACGCCCGGTGCGCGCCGCCGACCCGCTGCGCGAGCATTTCCTGGGCGCGTTCCGCGCCGGGCTGCGCTTTACCCGCGCCCACAGCAAGCTGCATGTGGTGCTGGCGCGGGCCGCGGTGCACTTTGCCTTCGGCAGCAGCATCTGGGCGCTGTTGCCGCTGGTGGCCAGGCAACTGCTGAAAGGCGGCGCCAGCCTCTATGGCGTGCTGCTGGGCGCGGTCGGGCTGGGCGCGATCCTCGGTGCGCTGGTCCTGCCGCGGCTGCAGCGGCGGCTGGACGCCGACGGGCTGATGCTGCTGTCTGCCATCACCACCGCGGTGGTGATGGCCGGGCTATGCGTGGCGCCGCCGGTCTGGATCGCCCTGTTGCTGCTGCTGTTCCTGGGCGCGGCCTGGATCATCGCGCTGACGACACTCGGCGGCGTGGCGCAGGCGATCCTGCCCAACTGGGTGCGCGGCCGCGCGCTCGCGGTCTACCAGATGGTGTTCAACGGCGCGATGGCGGCGGGCAGCCTGGTGTGGGGCTTTGTCGCGCAGGCGCTGGGCACGCCCGGCGGGCTGCTGGTGGCGGCGGTCGGCATGCTGGCGGCAGCGCTGCTGCTGCACCGGCTGCGCCTGCCCCGCGGCGAAGAGGACCTGGGGCCGGCACGGCACTGGCCCGAACCCGAAGGCGCCGCCGATATCGCGCATGACCGCGGCCCGGTCATGATCCTGATCGAATACTGCGTGCGCGCGCCGGACCGCGATGCCTTCCTGCGCGCGGTCCACCAGCTTTCCGAAGAACGCCTGCGCGACGGGGCCTTCAACTGGGGAGTGCTGGAAGACCCGGCCAACCCGGAGCTGCTGACAGAGTGGTTCCTGGTCGAATCGTGGGCCGAGCATTTGCGCCAGCACGAGCGCGTGCCTCATGCCGATGCCGACCTGCAGCGCGAGGTCATCCGCTTCCATGCCGGCGACAAGCCGCCGCGCGTGCGGCACCTGCTCGGCGTCGGATTGCCGCCTGCCCCGGCAGCGCGTCACTGATCCTCATGTATTTCTTGCTGGAGGCTTTCCGATGAAGCTTTACCTTGTCTCCCTCGGCGCCGGCATTCTTGTCGGCATCATCTACGCGCTGATGCAGGTCCGTTCGCCGGCGCCGCCCGTGGTGGCGCTGGTCGGCCTGCTCGGCATGCTGATCGGCGAACAGGTGGTGCCGCCGGTCAAGCGCCTGCTCGCCGGCGAGCCGGTCACCATTGCATGGTTCCATTCGGAATGCGTGCCCAAGATCACCGGCACCCCAGGCCCGACGCTGAACGCCGCCAGCAAGGCGCCCGTGGACGGCGCAACGCACTGACCGGCTCCGGTCACGCGCCCGGCCCGGGGAGACCGTGTGAATGCCACGCCGGTCATTGCCATCGTCGACGACGACGCTGCCGTGCGGCATGCCATCGGCAGGCTGGTGCGCGCCTTCGGCATGGCGGTGGAGATGTACGCGGATGGGCCGGCATTGCTGCAGTCGTCGTCGATCGACCGCATCGACTGCGTGATCACCGATGTGCAGATGCCGGGCATGAACGGCTTCGCGCTGTGTGAAGCGCTGCGTGCGCGCGGCTTGCGCGTGCCGGTCATTTTCATGACGGCGTTCGACCTGCAGGATTTCGCGCTGCGCGCACGGGCCGCCGGTGCGGCCTGCTTCCTCGGCAAGCCGTTTGACGAAACCGAGATGCTCCGGTGCATCGAGCGTGCGCTGGCGACGCACCGGGGTTCCTGACGCTCGGGGCCGGCTCAGGCCAGCGCCGGATAGTCGACGTAGCCGTGCGGGCCGTTGCCGCCGTAGAGCGATGCGTCCTCGAACGGCTTGTTCAGCGGCTGGTTTTCGCGGAAGCGGCGCGGCAGGTCCGGGTTGGTGATCATCTTGCGGCCGAACGACACCATGTCGGCGCGGCCGCTGCGGATGGCTTCCTCGGCCATTTCCTTCGAGTAGCCGTTGTTGACCATCCACACGCCGCTGTACAGGCGGTGCAGCGCTTCGTAGTCGAACGGCACGTTGTCGCGCGGGCCGCCGGTGTGGCCTTCCACCACATGGATATACACCGGGTGCAGCTTTTCCAGTTCGCGCACGACGTGCTCGAACAGCGGCTTCGGGTTGCTTTCCAGCGCATCGTTGACCGGCGACACCGGCGCCAGGCGCACGCCGACACGTTCGGCACCGATCTCCGCGATCACCGCGGCCATGACTTCGAGCAGGAAGCGCGCGCGGTTCTCGACGCTGCCGCCGTAGGCGTCGGTGCGCTTGTTGGTGCCGTCGCGCAGGAAGGCATCGAGCAGGTAGCCGTGGGCACCGTGCACTTCGACACCGTCGAAGCCGGCGCGGATGGCGTTGGCCGCGGCGGTGCGGAAGTCATCGACGATGCCGGCAATCTCGCCCGCCTCCAGCGCGCGCGGCAGCGAGCATTCGACGTAGCCCTGGCCGTTGATAAAGGTCTTGGCGTTGGCCGCGATGGCCGACGGCGCCACCGGCGCCTGGTTGTCCGGCTGGAAATGCGTGTGCGACATGCGCCCGGTGTGCCAGATCTGCAGGAAGATCCTGCCGCCCTTCGCGTGCACCGCGTCGGTCACCTGCTTCCAGGCTGCGATCTGCTCCGGCGTATAGATGCCGGGCGTGTTGGTGTAGCCCTGGGCCGTGGTCGAGACCTGCGTGGCCTCGGCAATGATCAGGCCCACGCTGGCGCGCTGGCTGTAGTACTCGACCACCATGTCGGTCGGCACCAGGTCGTCGTCGGCGCGGCTGCGCGTCAGCGGCGCCATGGCCATGCGGTTGGCGAGTTCAAGCTTGCCCAGCCTGACCGGCTGGAACAGCGCATCGGCGAGAAAGGCTTCGTTCTGTGCACCCATGAATGGCTTACTCCGAGGTTGGTGATTGGCCGGCCGCAGCAGAAACAGCAGCGGCCGGCTGGAACAGGTGGTTGAACATCAGGTCGACGCTGCGGCGCAACGGCTCGACCGAGCGTTCGAGCTTCATGCGCAGCAAGGCGCCTTCCCAGGTATCCCAGGCCAGGCCGGACAGTTCGGCGGCCGCGATATCCGTGCGGATGGCGCCATCCGCCTGGGCGTCGGCGATCATGCCGGCCAGGCGCTCGCGCCAGGCCAGTTGCGCCGCCTGCAGCGCCACGCGGCAGGTGTCGCTGGACGAGGCGATTTCCGCGGCGAAATTGCCGACCAGGCAGCCGGCGCGCTCCGTTTTGGCTTCGTGGTGGGCAATCATCCGCTCGAAGACATAGCGGATCGCCGCCATCGGCTGCGGCGGCGCCGCTTCCATCATGGCTTCCCACGACCGCTGCAGGTACGCCGCGTACTGCGCGATGATCGCCGCGGCGAACGCTTCCTTGCTGTCGAAATGGTTGTAGAACGACCCCTTCGGCACGCCGGCATGGTCGGTGATCTGCTGGATGCCGGTGGCGTTGTAGCCGTGGCGCGAAAACAGTTCGCGCCCTGCCTTGGTCAGGCGGTTCGGGATGTCGGTCTTGTCTGCGGTGCGGGCCATGGCTGGAATAATATGACCAGTCGTCTTGAAAAGTCAAACGGCAATTTTGCGCCGATTCCGACACTGTCCGTACAGATTGGCCTGGGAAGGTGCCGTTCCCTCTACCTTGGTTCGGCACGCCGCACTTCATAGAATGAAGTTGATTCCTGGACAAGCGGCCGGGGTTCCGCCGCAGCCACCGCCATGCAAGCTGTCGCCTATCCCTACCAGCCGGTGCCGGAACGGGGCACCATGCGCTGCTTCCTGCTGGCCCTGCTGATGCACCTGCTGCTGGGTGCCCTGCTCTACTACGGCGTGCGCTGGCGCAACGCCGTGCCGGAAGGCGTGACAGCCGAACTGTGGGAGTCCGTGCCTGAAGTGGTCATCCCCCCGCCGGCGGTCACGCCGACGCCGACGCCAAAGCCCGTCGAGGAGGAGGACGCCGATATCTCGCTGCAGGAGAAGCAGCGCAAGGCCGAACGTGCCGCCCGCGACGAAGCGCAGCAGGCCCGGCAGCGTGAAAACCAGGCCCGCGCCGACGCGGCCCGCAAGGAAGCACAACGCAAGGCGCAGGAAGAACTGCGCCAGGCCGACAACACGCGGCGCCAGGGCGAACTGGCGCGGTTGCAGGCACAGGCGGGCCACGCCAACGCGGGGACCGGTTCCGGCACCTCCGCGCGGCCTTCGTCGGGCTATGCAGAACGGGTCCGGCAGCGGGTCAAGCCGAACATCATCTTCAACGAAGACGTCGCCGGCAATCCGGCGGCGGTGGTGGCGGTGCACATGGCGCCGGACGGCTCGGTGCTGTCGACGCGGCTGGCCAAGTCGAGCGGCAACGCCGGGTGGGACAACGCCGTGCTGCGCGCGGTCGCGCGCTCGGACCCGTTGCCGCGCGACGAGAACGGTGTCGCGCCGTCGAGCATCAACATCACGTTCTGGCCAAAGGACCAGGGCGGCTAGCCGCGGCGCCGTGCGGGGCGAAACGAAAAAACAGAAGGGAAACGAAAGGGGGTGGTGCCCATGGGCAGGATCGAACTGCCGACCTCTCCCTTACCAAGGGAGTGCTCTACCACTGAGCCACATGGGCGCACGCTCCGGCGAACACCGGAAGATTTGGAGCGGGAGACGAGTCTCGAACTCGCGACCTCAACCTTGGCAAGGTTGCGCTCTACCAACTGAGCTACTCCCGCGTACTTTGGCTCCCCGACCTGGGCTCGAACCAGGGACCTGCGGATTAACAGTCCGTCGCTCTACCGACTGAGCTATCGGGGAATTCATCGCGTTTTCAGCGAAGCGCGGATTCTACATCAACGTTGGCGGGTTTTGAAAGGGGGCAACGACAAAAATCCGCAGAACGTGCTTCGATCGTCGGGCTTGGTGGCGTCGCTGCTCTCAAGCCAACTGAAATCCTGCTACAGGCCGTTGCAGCATCCCCGCTGCCGGCCGAACCGGAAATTGTGCACATTGTGCACACCGAGCGTCCGTCCGCTTGTCCCCATCCACCCGATACGCTTGAATCGGGTCACCCTTCCGGCAGAGGAAGGATGGAGACAAAGATGCCACTTTCCAACACGGCGCGGCCACCGGTACGCGCTGGCCGCACCGAACTGGCGCAGCTGCTTGAGCCCGCCTCGATCGCCATCATCGGCGCCTCGCGCGATACCAGCCGCATCGGCGGCGTCGCGCTCGACCACCTGCAGCGTCTTGGCTACCGAGGCCAGGTTTACCCGGTCAATCCGTGCTACGCGGAGATCGCCGGGCTGGCCTGCTATCCCGATGTCGAGTCCCTGCCGGCGGTGCCGGACGTGGCGGTGCTGGCGCTCGGCGCCGACGAAGTGTTGCCGCAGCTGCAGCGCTGCCATGCCCGCGGCATCCGCGCCGCCATCCTCTATGCGTCGGGCTTTGCCGAGGCGGGCGAAGCCGGCGTCGCGCGCCAGGCGGCGCTGACCGCTTTCGCGCGCGCAAGCGGCATGGCCATCGCCGGGCCCAACTGCATGGGGCTGGCCAACCTGACCACGCGCGCCATCACCGCCTTTGCCACCACCTTCCGCGCCTACCCGCCGCAGGACGGCCCCGGCGCCGTCAGCCTGCTGACGCAGAGCGGCAATGTGTGCGCCATCGTCTATGCCACCGGCCGGCAGATGGACGTGGGCTTTCACCAGTTCATCAATACCGGCAACGAAGCCTGCCTGGACTATGCCGACTATCTCGGCTACCTCGCCGACGATGCCCGGACCGGCGCCGTGGTCGGCTACGTCGAGGGCCTGCGCAACGGCCCGCGCTTTATCGACGCCGCGGCGCGGATGCGCGCGGCGGACAAGCCGCTGATCGTGCTGAAGGCCGGCGAGAGCGAGGCCGGTTCGGCAGCCACACAATCGCACACGGCGGTGCTGGCCGGCAACCAGGCCATCTACCGCGCCGCTTTCGCCCAGGCCGGCGCGATGCAGGCCAGCGATCCGACCCACCTGACCGACCTGGCCTACCTGTCGGGCCTGCGCCAGCGCAGCGCGGGCCGCCGCGTGGTGGTGGCATCGGTGTCGGGCGCGATGGGTGCGCTCTCCGCCGACCTGCTCAGCGCCGCCGGCCTGGACGTGCCGAGCCTGCCCGGGCCGGTGCAGCAGCGCCTGCAGGCGGCCGTGCCGGAGATCGGCTCGGTGGCGAACCCGGTCGACCTGACCGGCCAGCTGTTCAACCGCAGCGGCCTCGCCTATGCCGTGCTCGACAACCTGGCGGCGTTCGACGGCGTGGATGTGATCTTCCTGTACGCCACCGCTTACCTGCTCGACCGCGTGGCGGATGAACTGATCGACGTGGCGGGCAAGACCGGCCGGCTGATCGTGGTCGCCACCACCGGCGAGCCGGCCAGCCGCGCCCGGCTGGCGGCGGCCGGCGTGGCGCTGTTCCCGGACGTGGCGCGCGCCGCCAGGGCATTGGGCACGTATGTCGACTGGCTCGGCACGCAGGCCCGGACCACGCAGTGGATGGGACTGCGCGCGCGCGCCACCGACCATCCGCAGGCCGCAGAACTGCCCGCTCACGCACTGGACGAGTATCAGGCCAAGCACTGGCTCGCCGGTTTCGGGGTGCCGATCGGCGTGGAAGCGGTCGCGGCCACACCCGCCGACGCCGCACGCGCCGCCGCGAGCCTCGGCTTCCCGGTGGCGGTCAAGGTGCTCAGCCCCGACATCGCCCACAAGACCGAAATCGGCGGCGTGCGGCTGGGACTGCGCGATGCACAGCAGGTGCACGACGCCGCCGCGGAAGTGGTTGCCGCCGCAACGCGCGCCAGGCCGGACGCACGCCAGCGCGGCGTGCTGGTGCAGCAGATGGCCAGCGGCGTCTGCGAGTTGATCGTCGGCGTGACGCGCGACCCGGTGTTCGGCCCGGCCATGACGGTCGGCCTGGGCGGGATCTTTACCGAGGTCTTCCACGACGTGGCGCACCGCTTGCTGCCGGTGGACCGCGCCATGGCCCGCGAGATGCTCGCTGGCCTGCGCGGCTACCGGCTGATGACCGGTTTCCGCGGCAAGCCCGCCGCGGATATCGACGCGGCCGCGGACGCGATTGCCGCGCTGTCCGACGCCGCGATGGCGCTCGGCGACTCGCTCGCTGAAATGGAAGTGAATCCCCTGCTGGTGCGCGAAGCCGGCCGCGGTGCGGTCGCGCTCGACGCACTCGTGCTGACGCAGCAGCCGAACCACGACGGAGACCGGCAATGAGAGACGACACCATCGACACCCGCCGCCGCGACACGCTGGCGCTGCTGGGCCTGGGCGCGCTGGCGCCACTGGGAGCACTGTCCTCCGGCGCGCGGGCGGCCGATTTCCCTATGCGGCCGGTCACGCTGATCGTGCCGTTCGCGGCCGGCGGCGCCACCGATACGCTGGTACGCACGCTGGCCGACAGCGCCGGCAAGACGCTGGGCCAGCCCGTGGTAGTCGAGAACAAGCCCGGCGCCGCCGGCGTGCTGGGCGCCAATGTAGTCGCGCGCGCCAAACCTGACGGCTACACGCTGACGGTGATCCCGGAACCCGTGTTCCGGCTGCCCCACCTGCAGAAGACGCAGTACGACCCGCTGCGCGACTTCACCTACGTGATCCACCTGACCGGCTACACGCTGGGCGTCGCGGCGCGCGCCGACGCGCCGTGGAAATCGTGGCAGGAAATGATCGACGATGCGCGCCGCCGTCCCGGCAAGATCAGCTACGGCAGCACCGGCACCAATGGCACCATGCACGTGACCATGGAAGAGATCGGGCAGAAGCTCGGCGTCCAGTTCAACCATGTGCCCTACAAGGGCGAGGCCGAGATCATCGCCGCGCTGATGGGCGGGCATATCGACCTGGGTGTCACGGCCGGCGGCATCGGCCCTTATGTCGACAGCGCCAAGGCGCGCTGGCTGGTGCTCTGGACCGCCGAGCATTCGCGCCGCTGGCCGCGCGTGCCGACGCTGCGCGATGTCGGCGTCGACATCGTGTCCACCTCGCCGTTCGGCATCGCCGGCCCGCGCGACATGGACGCGCAGGCTGTGCAGGTGCTGCACGACGCCTTCCGCAAGGCGCTCAACGAGCCGGCGATGCAGAAGCTGCTGGAGCGGCTCGACCAGGAGAGCGCCTACCTGAACAGCGCCGACTACGCCGCCTTCGCGCGCCAGCGCTACGAAAGCCAGGGCAAGCTGGTCAAGCGCCTGGGCCTGACTGCCAACCCCTGATGTGCTGATCCCGGAGCCCGCATGCAATATCGATCCGTCTTCCACGCCGGCCTGTTCGCCGGCCGTACCGTGCTGGTCACCGGCGCCGGCAGCGGCATCGGCCGCTGCACCGCGCACGAGCTGGCCAGCCTGGGCGCGCGCGTGGCGCTGGCTGGCCGCAAGCTGGAAAAGCTGGAACAGGTCCGCGACGAAATCCTCGACGCCGAGCCCGACGCCGCAGACCGGCTGACGCTGCACAGTTGCGATATCCGCGACGAGGCGCAGGTGCGCGAGAACGTGGCCGCGGTGCTGGCGGCGCACGGCAGCATCGACGGCCTCTTCAACAACGCCGGCGGCCAGTTCCCGTCGCCGCTGCGCGACATCAGCCAGAAGGGCTGGGAAGCCGTGGTGCGCAACAACCTGACCGGCGGCTTCCTGGTGGCGCGCGAATGCTTCACGCAATGGATGGAAGCCAACGGCGGCGCCATCGTCAACATCATCGCCGACATGTGGAACGGCATGCCGGGCATGGGCCATTCGGGCGCGGCGCGCGCCGGCATGCTGTCGTTCACTGAAACGGCGGCGTGCGAATGGGCCGCCGCAGGCGTGCGCGTCAACGCCGTGGCGCCGGGATGGATCGCGTCCAGCGGCTTTGACACCTATCCGCCCGAATTCCAGGTCAAGATCCGCCAGCTGGCGCGCAAGGTGCCGCTGCAGCGGCTGGGCACCGAGGCCGAGGTCTCCGCGGCGGTGGTGTTCCTGCTGTCGCCGGCGGCGGCCTTCATCACCGGCTCGACCCTGCGCGTCGACGGCGGCGTGCCCAACGCCAAGCACACCTGGGCGCAGCCCCAGCACCAGCGCTCGCAGCCGTACAACGGCTTCCCGCTCTACACGCTGCCGCAATGCCTGGCGCCGTCCAACGAGTAAGCGAACACCATGACCCTGCAACCGCCCAACCCGCGCTACTACAGCGCGGACCATGAAGCATTCCGCGCCAGCGTGCGGCGCTTCTTTGAAAAGGAAGTCGCGCCCAATGCCGAGGCCTGGGACGAAGCCGGCAGCTTCCCGCGCGAGCTGTACCGCAAGGCGGCGCAAGCCGGCCTGCTGGCGCCCGGTTTTCCCGAGGAGTACGGCGGCGCGCCGTGCGATGCCTTCTACCGCATGATCCTGTTCGAGGAGCGCGCCTGGGGCGGCTCGGGCGGGATCGCCTCGGGGCTGTTCTCGCACACCATCGGCGCACCGCCGATCGCCGCGGTGGGCAGCGAGGCGCTGAAGGCGCGCGTGCTGCCGCAGATCCTGTCGGGCGAGAAGATCTCCGCGCTGGCGATCACCGAGCCCGACGCCGGCTCCGACGTGGCCCGGCTGTCGACCAGCGCGCGCCGCGAGGGCGACCACTATGTCGTCAACGGCACCAAGCTCTATATCACCTCCGGCATGCGCGCCGACTACATCACCGTGGCCGTGCGTACCGGCGGCCCGGGTGCGGGTGGCGTGTCGCTGCTACTGATCGAAGGCGATACGCCGGGGCTGAGCCGGACGCCGCTGAAGAAGATGGGCTGGTGGGCGTCCGACACCGCGCAGCTGTTCTTCGAGGACTGCCGCGTGCCGGTGGAAAACCTGGTCGGCGAGGAAGGCAAGGGCTTTGCCGCCATCACCCGCAACTTCAACCACGAGCGCCTGGCGCTGGCGGCGGCTGCCTGCGGCTATGCCCAGGTCTGCTTCCACGATGCGCTGGCGTGGGCGCGCGACCGCCATACCTTCGGCAAGCGGCTGGCCGACCACCAGGTGGTGCGCCACCAGCTGGTCGACATGGCCACGCGCATCGAATCCACGCGCGCCCTGCTCGACGACCTCGCCGCGCGCCTGGACGACGGCGCCGCGCCGGTGGCGCAGATTGCGATGGCCAAGAACATGGCCACGCGGACCTTCCAGTTCTGCGCGGACCGCGCGGTGCAATTGCTCGGGGGGATGGGCTATATGCGCGGCAGCCGCGTGGAGCGGCTGTATCGCGAGGTCAAGGTGATGATGATCGGCGGCGGGGCGGAGGAAATCATGAAGGACCTGGCGGCGAAGCAGTTGAGGCTTTAAACGCCTAGCGCCCGCGGCTTCTGCCGCGGGCGCTTTCCCTACGCAAGTCCTGCTTATTCCAGCTTCACCCCACTCTTCTTCACCACCTCGCCCCAGCGCACCGCTTCCGTCCTGATAAAGGCCTGGAACTGCTCGGGCTTGCCGCCGACCGGATCGATACCGTAGTCGATCAGCCGCGCGCGCACGTCCGGCTGCTGCAGCACCGCGTCCATGTCCGCCGACAGCTTTGCCAGCACCGCCGGCGGCGTCTTGGCCGGCGCCAGCAGGCCGATCCAGCTGCCAGCCGTCACCGCCGGGAAGCCGGCCTCGGCCATGGTCGGCACCTCCGGTGCGGCTGGCCAGCGCGTCGGGCTGGTAATCGCCAGCGCGCGCACCTTGCCAGCCTTCACCTGCGGCATCATGGTCTGCACCGAATCGAAGATCACCGCGACCTGCCCGGAAAACAGGTCGGGCAATGCCGGCGAGATGCCCTTGTACGGCACATGCGTCATCTTCATGCCGACCGCCTGCGCGAGCAGTTCTCCCGCCAGGTGCGCGCCGGAGCCGGTGCCGCTGGACGCAAAGGTCATCTTGTCCGGATTGGCCTTGCCCCAGCCAACCAGTTCCTTAACGGTGGTCGGCGGCAGCTGTGCGCTGCCGACCAGCAGCAGCGGGATCCGGCCGATCATGCTGACGCCGGTCAGGTCCTTGACCGGGTCATAGCTCATCTTGCCGTACAGGCTCGGGTTGATCGCGTGGGCGGCGACCACGACCAGCAGCGAATAGCCGTCCGGCGCCGATCTGGCGACGTTTTCCGAGCCGATCATGCCGTTGGCGCCGGCACGGTTTTCGACCACCACGGGCTGGCCGATGCGCTCGGACAGTTTCTGCATGACCAGCCGCGTCACGGCGTCGGACACGCCGCCAGGCGTATACGGCACCACCACGCGGAGCGGCCGGTTCGGATAGGCGTCGCCCTGCGCCATGGCCGGGATTGCGCCAGCGAGGCTGCTGGCGAGCAGGCTTAGCGTCAGCAGCCGGCGGACAAGCGGGTTGCGCATGGATCGGGTCATGTGTCTCCTCCTTGGTCAGTGTTGGCCGGGTCTATGCCCAGCTGCGCGGTACGGAAAGCGGGAAATCGAGCAGCATCTGCGCGTAGCTCTTGCCAAGCGGGTCGGAGCGCAGGCTGGCCACACCGCCGCCGCCCAGCGCGCCATGCATCAGGAAGTTCAGCGCATGCAGGCCAGGCACGTCGAAGCGCTCGACCTCGCCCGCGACCAGGTGGGCAAAGTACGCGCGCACGGCCTGCGACGTCAGCTGCTCGCGCAGCAGCGCCAGGTACTCCGGCTTGCGCGCGATCACGCCGATGTTCTCGTCGTCGCCCTTGTCGCCGCTGCGCGCGTAGGCAAGGATGACCAATGGCCGTTGCACGCGCGGTTCGTCGGGCACCGGCGGCAGTGGCGGGCCATCGACCACGGCGGGCGCCTCGGGTGCGACGCTGGCTGCCGCATCAGGCAGCGCGATCACGCTGCCCTCGAATTCCACGCGCATCGGCACGTCGGCCTTGGGCACCAGGAAGGAAAACACCTTCACCACCGGCTGGATATCGACACGCCCCGCAAACGAGGATCGCGTCCCGGCCGCCATCGACGTTCCCGCCGACGAGCATTCGCGCTGCAGGAAGCTCAGGCCCCGCGCCTGCGGATGGCGCGCGCCGATGCGCAGCACCACCTCGCGCGTCGGCAACTCGCGCGCATGGGCGCCGTATTGCGATTCGCAGCCCAGCAGCTCGACCACGGTCTCGGTGTAATCGGGCATGCCGCGCTCGGCCAGCATGGCGCGGGTGCGCGCCAGCAGCGCGTCGGCGGTGCGGCGCGCCTTGGCCGGGGCGTCGATGCCGCGGATCGCCATCATCAGGCTGATCTGGAAGCCGTCCTGCCAGGTGGCGTTGCCCTTGTAGCGGGTGCCGGGCGCCCTGCCGCGCGCGCCAGCCACGCGCACGCGGCCCGGCTCGACCAGCTCGGTACGCACCATGCGGAAGTCGCAGGTCACGTCCGGCATCAGGTAGCTGGCGGGATCGCCCACCTCGTACAGCACCTGCTCTGCGACCGCGGCGGGGTCGACCAGCCCGCCGGTGCCATCCGGCTTGCTCAGCTCGAAGCTGCCGTCGTGCGCGCAGTCGATCACCGGGTAGCCCATCCGCTCCCAGCCGGGCACGCGCTCCCAGTCGGTGAACAACCCGCCGGTGGCCTGCGCGCCGCACTCGATCACGTGGCCCGCCAGCGTGCCGGCGGCAAGGCGGTCCCAGTCGGTCCAGTCCCAGCCGAACTCGTGCGCCAGCACCCCGACCACCACGGCGCTGTCGACGCAACGCCCGGCGATGACGATATCGGCGCCCAGCGCCAGCGCGCGGGCAATGCATTGCGCGCCGGTGTAGGCGTTGGCCGACCACGGCTCGGTGGTCGGCACCGGCGCCCCGGCAAGGTCGGTCAGCCCGTCGGCGCACCATTGCGCGAAGCTGGGCTGGACGTCGTCGCCGGTGACCACGGCGATGCGCGGATGCAGGCCCTGCTGCGCGGCCACCTTGAGCAGCGCGTCGCGGCAGGCCTGCGGGTTGAGGCCGCCGGCGTTGGCGACCACGCGGACGCCGCGCTGCAGGATCCCGGCCAGGTTGGGCCCCATCGCCGCCTGCACGAAATCGGTGGCGTAGCCGAGCGCCGGGTCCTTGGCGCGGGCGCGCGCCAGGATCGACATGGTGGTCTCGGCCAGGTAGTCGTAGACCAGGTACTGCAGGCCGGGCACGGTCAGCAGCTGCGGCGTGGCGATCGCGGAATCGCCCCAGAAGCCGGAGGCGCCGCCGATGCGAACGGTCTTGCCGGTGTGTGCCGCGGTATTTGCCGCGGTAGTTGCCGCGGAATGTGCCAGTTCGTTCATGCCGGCTCCTTCGCCACCACATCGGCTTCGACGCGCGCCAGCAGCGAGCCGGCGCTGGCCTGCCCGCCGGCGCGCGCGGCCAGTTCAGCGACCACGCCGGAAAACGGCGCAGCGATGGTGTGCTCCATCTTCATTGCCTCCAGCACCACCAGCGGCTGGCCGGCCTCCACACGCTCGCCCTCGGCCACGTGGACCGCGACGATGCGCGCCGTCAGCGGCGCCTGCAGGACCCCGCCGGCTTCACCGGCATCGCGGCGGCGGCGCGGGTCGTGCAGAGGGAACTGCCAGGCGCGGCCGGACTGGAACAGGTGCAGCACCTGCTTGTCGGCGGCGAACACCAGCGGATAGGCCACGCCGTCGCACTCGACCAGGGCCGTGCCGCTGTCGCCGTCGGCGCGTAGCACGCGCAGCGCGCAGGCAACCGGTTCCTGGCCGGGTTGCTGATCACTTTCGCGCTGCCGCAGCATCACGCGCCAGCCGTCGGCGGCAACGCGCAAGGTCGCTTCCCACGCCGCGCCGGCCGCGTACAGCACCACGCTGGCGGCGGCGCGCGCGAGCGTGGCCGGCTTGCCGTTGTCGCCGAGCAGCCCGGACGCGGCCAGCGCGGCGCTCGCCATCACTGACAGTGGCGGCAGCGGCGCCTGCAGCGCGCCCTGCATATGCGCATCGACGAAGCCGGTGTGCACGTCGTTGCCGGCAAAGGCCGGATGCGCGAGGCAGTCGGCCAGGAAGCCCTGGTTGCTCGGCACGCCCAGCAACGCGCAGTCTTCCACCGCGCGCAGCAGCTTGCGGCGCGCTTCCTCGCGGTCGGCGCCGCGGGCAACCAGCTTGGCGACCATTGAGTCGTAATGCGTCGGGATGGCCCGGCCCTCTTCCAGCGCATGGTCGACGCGCACGTCGCGGCCGGCGGCGGGCGGGCGCCAGCGCAGCAGCGGCCCGCCCTGCGGCAGGAAGCCGGCGGGCACGTCTTCGGCGGTCAGGCGGACCTCGATGGCATGGCCGTCGAGCTTCACCTGCTCCTGCGTCACCGGCAGCGGCTCGCCCGCCGCCACGCGCAACTGCCATTCGACCAGGTCGAAACCGGTGATGGCTTCGGTCACCGCATGCTCGACCTGCAGGCGCGTGTTCATCTCCATGAAGTAGAAGTTGCCGTCGGCATCGAGCAGGAACTCCATGGTGCCGGCGCCGACATAGCCGATCGACGTTGCCGCGCGGACCGCGGCCTCGCCCATGCGCGCGCGCAGCGCCGGGCTGACCGCGGGCGACGGCGCCTCTTCGATGACCTTCTGGTGGCGGCGCTGCACCGAGCAGTCGCGCTCGCCCAGGTGGATGACATGGCCCTGCGTATCGGCGAAGACCTGGATCTCCACATGGCGCGGCGCGATCACGGCGCGCTCCAGGATCAGCTCGTCGGAGCCGAACGCGGCCGCGGCCTCGGAGCGCGCGCTGGCCAGCGCGATGGGCAGCGCCGCCGCCTCGCGCACCAGCCGCATGCCGCGCCCGCCGCCGCCGGCCGCGGCCTTCACCATCAACGGAAAGCCGATCGCGCCGGCTTCGGCCAGCAGCGTGGCGTCGTCCTGCGCCGCGCCCTGGTAGCCAGGCACGCAGGGCATGTCGGCGGCCAGCATCAGGCGCTTGGCCTCGGCCTTGTTGCCCATGGCGCGGATCGCCCCGGCGGGCGGGCCGACGAAGACCAGGCCCGCCGCCACCACGGCCTCGGCAAAGCCCGCGTTCTCGGCCAGGAAGCCGTAGCCCGGGTGGATGGCATCGGCACCGCTGGCACGGGCGGCCTCGATGATGGCGGGGATGTTGAGGTACGACTCGCGCGGCGCGGCGGCGCCGATGCAGACCGCGCGGTCCGCGAACGCCACGTGCGGGCTGTGGCGGTCGGCCTCGGAGTAGACGGCCACGGTGGCCAGCCCAAGGCGGCGCGCGGTGCGCATGATGCGCACCGCGATCTCGCCGCGGTTGGCGACGAGCAGCGTATGGAAGGGTCGGCTGGTTGCAGACATGTGGGAATCCTTTGAATTACCGGAAATTGGCAGGCGGCAGCCCTCAGCTCGGCGACTGCGCTGCGCGCACGGCATCGGCATCGAAGCGCACGGTCCAGCTCGCGTCACGCTTCTCGCGGAAGGCCGCCACGCCTTCGGCGCCTTCGCTGCGCATGCACTGGGCGAAAAGCCGCGAGGCTTCGTCCAGCAGCGGTCCCGCCGGCTCCTGGCCGCAGCGGCTGACCAGCGTCTTGAACACGCGGTTGGCATTGGGGGCGCAGCGGCCGATGCGCGTCAGCCATTCGGCGACCAGCGCGTCCAGCTCGGCGCTGTCGGCGGCCAGCTGGTCGACCAGCCCGATCGCCACCGCTGCCTCTCCGCCGATGCGCTCGCCGGTCAGGCCCAGGCGGCGCGTGGCCGCCGCGCCGATGCGCTGCACCACGAACGGCGCGATCTGCGCGGCGATGATGCCGAGCGTGGTTTCCGACAGCGCGAAACGCGCATCCCGCGTGGCCAGCACGATGTCGGCGGCGCACGCCAGGCCCATGCCGCCGCCCATTGCAGCGCCATCCACGGCGGCGATGACCGGCACCGGCAATGCGCCCAGCCGCTGCATGAAATAGCCGAATTCCCGGTTGCGCGTGGCGACCGGGTCTTCCCGGCTGGCTTCGGCATCGAGCCGCGCCTGGAAGTTGCCGACATTGCCGCCGGCACTGAACATGCCGCCGGCGCCGCGCAGCACCAGCGCGCGCACCTCGGGGCCGGCTTCGGCCTGCTCGACCGCCGCCGCCAGCGCGGCAACGACCTCGGGCGCCAGCGCATTGCGCGTGGCCGGGATATTGAGGGTGGCGAACAGCACGCCGCCGGCGCGGCGTACGATCACGGATTCGGTTTGCGTTGGGTCGGTCATGGCGCCTCCTGCCTGTCAGCCGCGCGACATCAGGCCCATCTGCTTGGCGATGACCTGCAGCATCACTTCGTCCGCGCCGCCGCCGATCGAGCCCAGGCGGAAGTCGCGGTACGCGCGCGATGCATGGTTGTCCCACGTGTAGCCCATGCCGCCCTGGAACTGCATGCACCAGTCGGCCACCTCGCGCGACAGGCGCCCGGCCTTGAGCTTGGCCATCGACGCCAGCTCGACCACGTCGCCGCCGGCGATATAGGTCTGCGTGGCCAGGTAGACCAGCGCGCGCAGCGCTTCCATTTCGGTCTTCAGCTCGGCCAGCTTGAACTGGATGAACTGGTTGTCCAGCAGCGGCTTGCCGAAGGCGATGCGCTGGCGCAGGTACTCGGCGGTTTCCTCGATCAGCGCGGTGCAGGCGAGCCGGCGCGCCGCGCCGTTCAGCCGCTCTTCCTGGAATTGCTTCATCTGGTAGATAAAGCCCATGCCCTCCTCGCCGATGCGGTTGCGTACCGGCACGCGCACTTCGTCAAAGAAGATCTGCGCAGTGTCCGAGCACCACATGCCGAACTTCTTGATCTTCTGCACTTCCACGCCGCGCACGCGCTTGCCGTCTTCCTTGATCGGCACCACGATCAGCGACTTGTTCTTGTGCACGGGCCCGTCGGAAGTGTTGCACAGCAGGCAGATCCAGTCCGACTGGGTGCCGTTGGTGATCCACATCTTGGAGCCGGAGATGACATAGTCGTCGCCGTCGCGCACCGCGCGCGTCTTGAGCGAGGCCACGTCGGAACCCGCGCCCGCCTCGGACACGCCGATCGAGCACACCATGTCGCCGGCGATGGCGGGCGCCAGGTAGTTGCGCTTCAGTTCATCGGAGCCGAACGCAGTCAGTGCCGGCGTGGCCATGTCGGTCTGCACGCCCACGCCCATGCCGACGCCTTGTGCGCGCGCATACCCGAGCGCCTCGGCGGCGGCAACGGCATAGGAGAAGTCGAGCCCCATGCCGCCATACTCCACCGGCTTGGTGATGCCGAGGAAGCCGAGGTTGCCCATCTTCTTGAACAGCTCGTGCGCCGGAAACACCTCGGCGGCTTCCCATTCGTCGACGAAGGGATCGATCTCCGCCGAGACGAAGCGGCGGATGCTGTCCATGATGTTGCGGTGGTCTTCGGTGTAAAGCATGCTGGTCTCCCGGATTTCGTTGCGTTCTGGTTGTCTGGAGGCGGCGGCGCTCAGAAGCGCCCGACGCCGAACTGGATGGCATGCGGCCGGCGCAGCGCCGCCTCGCGCGCGGTGACCAGCACGAAGGCGAGCACGGCGCGCGTGTCGCGCGGATCGATCACGCCGTCGTCGAGCAGCAGCCCGCTGGTGACGAATGCGCTCGCCTGCCGCTCGAAGTTGGCGACGATCTCGGCGGTCTGGCCGGCCAGCTGCGCCTCGTCGACCGGCTTGCCCTTGCGCGCCGCCTGCTGGCGCGCCACGATCTCCAGCGTCATGGCGGCCTGCTCGCCGCCCATCACCGCGGTGCGCGCGTTCGGCCACGAAAAGCAGAAGCGCGGCTTGAAGCCCCTCCCGCACATGCCAAAGTTGCCCGCGCCGAACGAGGCGCCACAGTACAGCGTAATCTGCGGCACCCTGGAGTTGGACAGCGCCTGGATCATCTTGGCGCCGTGCTTGATCATGCCGGCCTCTTCCGACGCGCGCCCGACGATAAAGCCGGTGGTGTTCTGCAGGAATACGATCGGCGTGCCGGACTGGTTGCACAGCTGGATGAACTGCGCGGCCTTGGTTGCGCCGGCGGGATCGATCGGGCCGTTGTTGGTGATCAAGCCCACGGTATTGCCCTCGATGCGGGCATGGCCGCACACCGTGCCGGGGCCGTAGTCGGGCTTGAACGGCAGCCACGCCGAATCGTCGACGATGCGCGCGATCACCTCGCGCATGTCCACCGGGCGCTTCATGTCGAGCGTCATGACGCCGTCCAGTTCCGACGGGTCCAGCCGCGGCGGGCGCGCCGGCTGTGCTGGCTGGGGCTCCACACGGGGCCAGTCCAGGCTGGCGACGATGTCGCGCGCGGTGGCGATGGCGTGCTCGTCGTCTTCCGCAAGGTATTCGGCCAGGCCGGTGGCGGTGGCATGCAGGTCGGCGCCGCCCAGTTCCTCGTCAGTGGCGATCTCGCCGGTGGCGGCCTTCAGCAGCGGCGGCCCGGCCAGGAAGGCGCGGGCGCGGCTGCGCACCATCACCACGTAGTCGGACAGGCCGGGCATGTAGGCGCCGCCCGCCGTGGACGAGCCGTGCACGACCGTGATTACCGGCAGCCCGGCCGCCGACAGCCGCGCCAGGTTGTAGAAGATGGCGCCGCCGCGCACGAACTTGTCGACGCGGTACTTGCGCAGGTTGGCGCCGGCCGACTCCACCAGGTGGATGAAGGGCAGCCGGTTTTCCAGCGCGATTTCCTGGCAGCGCACCAGCTTCATGTTGCCGGCCTCGGTCATGGCGCCGGCATCGATGCCGGAATCGGTGGCGAGCACCATGCAGCGCACCCCGCACACGAAGCCGATGCCGGCCACCAGCGAGCCGCCGGGCACCGAGGTCTCCGGATCGGGATCGTCCATGCAGAAGCCCGCCAGCGTGGACAGCGGCAGGAACGGCGCCCCCGGGTCGAGCAGGCGGCCGACGCGCTCGCGCGGCAGCAGCGCGCCACGCTTTGCAAAGGCGGGCCGCGAGCGCTCGGACGCGGCCACGGCGCGCTGCTCCAGGCCGTGCAGGCGGTCGATCAGTGCCTGCATGCCGGCGCGCTGGCCGGCGAAGGTGTCGGAGGACGGGTCAATGCGGGATTCGATGGAGATCATGGCGCGTGCCTGTGGTTCCGTGATGGATGGATTGCAAACCACGGCGCACGGCGCGACAACCGCAATCGCTCAGATTGTGCATAATGTGCACAATCTGCCGAACCAGCGCGGCGCCGCCGGCGCATCCAGCCATGCCCCCCAGATCCCCTGCCCCCGGCGGCGTCCAGAGCCTGGCGCGCGCCTTCACCCTGCTGCAGTTGCTGGCCGAACACCATGACGCCGGGCTGGCGCTGCCCGACCTTGCCGCCATGGCCGGCATCGACCGCACCACCGCCCACCGCATGGCGCGCTTCCTGGAAGCCGGCGCGTATATCGAGCGCGAATCGGCCGGCAAGCGCTATCACCTCGGTACCGCGGCGATGGCGCTCGGGCTGCGCGCGATGAACCGGCCGCCGCCCAACAGCGCCCTCGTCAGCAAGATGAAGGCACTGGCGCGGCTGACCGGCGACGCGGTCTTCCTGATCGTGCGCATCGGCGACCATGGTCATTGCCTGCATACCGAGGAAGGCAGCCACCGCATCAAGACCTTCCACATGCTGACCGGCACCTCGCGCCTGCTGGGCCAGGGCACCGGCAGCATGGCGCTGCTGGCCAAGATGGACAACGACGCGGTCCGCGCGCACTACGAACGCCACCGCGCCGAGTACGAAGCCGGCGGCCTCAGCCTGCTCCGGCTGATGCGCGGCGTCGAGCGCAGCCGCAAGCTGGGCTACGCGCTGGCCGGCGCGGAAGGCGTGGCGGGCGTGGGCTACGCCCTGCCGCTGGCAATGGGCGCGGACGCGGCCATCAGCATCGTTTCGACTGCGTCGCGGATGTCGGCGGCACGCCGGCATGAAATGGGCGGGATCATCGTGGCGATGTTCGCGTAGCAAGGATGAAGCGGCGCGGCCGCGCGAACCCCCGGCTTTGCGCGCCTGTTGCCGCACTGAGCGGCCGCCCACCTCGGTTTTGAAACGCGCCTCCGTCAGAGGCCGCACAGAGCCGCACCACGTCGGCGGCGTTCAATGGTGACGCAAGCAGAGATACGCAAGAACGCGCCCGCCGCCCTGGCATCGGCCGGGCCAGGCCGCCTTCACTGGAAGGCGGAATCAGTCCAGGTGCCAGAACAATAAATTCCCCCGCCGGCCAGAGGGAGGGTCGGCATTCCAGGCCACGCCCCGACGTCGGAGCGTGGCTTTTTTTTTGTTTTGCCGGAGGGTGGACCAGGTCACGCGCGCCAGCATCATCGCGCCATATCTGTCGCTGGTCATGCAGCTCGATGCTTCGGTCATCGCCGCGCGGTGCCGGGGTAACGGGTGCGGATGGCGATGCCACCAGCATGGGATACCGGGGCCAGACGGATCTTCCGGAGGTGCAAGCGGCCCATCAGCCGGTAGAATTTCGTTGCCACCAGCAAACGCCAGAGCCGTGCGCAGTGATCAGATGTCGAAGTACAGATAGAACTCCCACGGGTGCGGGCGTAACTTCAATGTATCGATCTCGTGCGTGCGCTTGTAGTCAATCCAGGTCCTGATCAGGTCTTCAGTAAAGACATCTCCCTTTCGCAGGAATGCAGAATCGGATTCCAGTGCGGAAAGCGACTCTTCGAGAGAACCTGGAACCTGCCGGATGCCGGCGGCTTCCTCCGGTGGCAGATCATAGATGTTCTTGTCGAGCGGGTCGCCGGGGTCCGTCTGGTTTTCAATACCGTCAAGGCCGGCAAGCAGCATTGCCGAGAAGGCGAGATAGGCATTGGCCGACGGGTCAGGGCAGCGGAATTCAACGCGCCTGGCGCTTGGGGAATCAGAAACCATTGGAATCCTGGCGGCGGCAGATCGGTTGCGCTGCGACATGGCCAGATTGACAGGCGCCTCGTATCCGGGCACCAGTCGCTTGTAGGAGTTTGTGCTCGGCGCACAGAACGCCATCAGGGCGGGGGCGTGCCTGAGCAAGCCGCCTATGTACCACCGGCACATCTGGGACGTCTGCGCCCAGCCATTCTCGTCGTAGAAGAGGTTCTCGTCGCCGCGCCAGAGGCTTTGGTGGCAATGCATGCCGCTCGCGTTGTCGGCAAACAGGGGCTTAGGCATGAATGTGGCGACCTTGCCGTGGCGGCGTGCAACATTCTTGCAGAAGTACTTATACATCATCACGTTGTCCGCCATTCGGGTCAGCGGTGCAAAGCGCATGTCGATCTCATTCTGGCCCGCCGTGGCTACCTCATGGTGATGCACCTCGACCCGGACGCCAGCCTGCATCAGCGCGAGTACGATTTCGGAGCGGATATCCTGCAGCGTATCGCTTGGCGGCACGGGAAAATATCCTCCCTTGTAGTGCTGCTTGTACCCAAGATTGCCTCCGCCATAGGCGCCTTCGTCACGGCCGGAGGCCCATTCGCCTTCGGCGGATTCGACATGGTAGTAGCCAGAGTGCTGGTCCTGGCCGAAGCGAATGGAGTCGAAAATGAAAAACTCCAGTTCGGGGCCAATGTAGCAAACCGTGGCAAGACCGGTTTGCTGGAGATAAAGCTCCGCCTTTCTCGCAATGTGGCGCGGATCGCGCGAATATGGCTGGTGCAAGACAGGGTCCAGCACGTCGCAGATCAGGACCAGCGTTGGTGCCGTACAAAACGGATCGATGAATGCCGTGGCCGGGTCAGGCCTGACCAGCATGTCGGATTCGTGTATTTGCTGGAACCCACGAATGGACGACCCGTCGAACCCGATGCCGGCTGAGAATAAATCGTCATTGACTTCCGGCAGCGTGATCGAGAAGTGCTGCCACACGCCGGGCAAGTCCGTGAACCTGAGGTCAATGACCTGGATCGCATGCTCCTTGATCAGAGCGATGACTTCACCGGGGTTTTGCGGCGGTGCAACGTGATAGCTGCCGGGTTCTATTGAGACCGTGCTCATAAGCGCCTCCGTCGTCTGACCCCGGAGCATAGTCCAACATTAGCCTGTCAGGTTCCGATTGCAAAGTGCCTCGCGAACCGTGCAGGCATCTCCGATGCGGCCCCATGTGTGAAATCCGCGCTCTCACCAGCCAGATCGCCGCAATACGGAAACCTGGAAGCAGGTGTTGGGAATGGATCAGTGCGGCTCGCGGAGCACTCGGCAAATCGTCGTCCTGGCAATGGTAGCTGTCACCTTTGGCTACACTGAACGCACTCCGCGCAAAGAGGGCCGCTCCATGCCAGACACGTTCATCTTCAACCGGTACCGCACCTGGCGCTGCTGGCCAGGCCATGCGTTTTGTATTGCACTGCTTGCGGCAGCCGTGGCTGGATGTGAAGCCCCGCCTCGCGATACTTCCATGACTCCGCCGCCGCCACGCTTGCCGATTGCGGCTGGCGACGAGGTATATCCGGCGCCCGGCACGGCGCGCGACACCCGCCCTGCAACGCCCACCCGCTAGCGGAGTCGCGCCGCGCCGGCCAGCTTGCAAAAGCCGGCGCGCAAGCGCGCCGGCCCCCCGCCCGCTCAGAACGAGCGCGGCAGGCCGAGAATATGTTCCGCGACGTACGAGTAGATCAGGTTGGTCGAGATCGGCGCGACCTGGTACAGGCGCGTCTCGCGGAACTTGCGCTCGACGTCGTATTCGCACGCAAAGCCGAAGCCGCCGTGGAACTGCAGGCAGGCGTTGCCGGCTTCCCAGCTGGCCTTGGCCGCCAGGTACTTGGCCATATTGGCCTGGGCGCCCATCGGCTCGTGCTTGTCGAACAGTTCGCAGGCCTTCCAGCGCATCAGGTTGGCGGCTTCCAGCTCGATGAAGGACTCGGCGATCGGGAACTGCACGCCCTGGTTCTGGCCGATGGGGCGGCCGAAGACTTCGCGCTCGCTGACGTACTTGGTGACGCGGTCCATGAACCAGTAGCCGTCGCCGATGCACTCGGCGGCAATCAGGGTGCGCTCGGCGTTGAGGCCGTCGAGGATGTACTTGAAGCCCTTGCCCTCTTCGCCGATCAGGTTTTCCTCGGGGATTTCCAGGTCTTCGAAGAACAGCTCGTTGGTCTCGTGGTTGACCATGTTCGGGATCGGCCGCACGGTCAGGCCCTTCTTCTGCGCTTCGTGCAAGTCGACCATGAAGATGGACATGCCTTCGCTCTTCTTCTTCACGTCGGCCAGCGCGGTGGTGCGCGCCAGCAGGATCATGAAGTCGCTGTGCTGCACGCGGCTGATCCACACCTTCTGGCCGTTGACGACATAGCGGCCGTCCTTCTTGACCGCCGAGGTCTTGATCTTGGTGGTGTCCGTGCCGGTGGTGGGCTCGGTTACGCCCATCGACTGCAGGCGCCATTCGCCCGAGGCGATCTTCGGCAGGTACTTTTCCTTCTGCGCCTGGGAGCCGTGGCGCAGCAGCGTGCCCATGTTGTACATCTGGCCGTGGCAGGCACCGGAGTTGCCGCCGCTGCGGTTGATTTCTTCCATGATGACCGAGGCTTCGGTCAGGCCCAGGCCGGAACCGCCGTACTCTTGCGGGATCAGTGCTGCCAGCCAGCCGGCCGCGGTCAGTGCATTGACGAAGGCTTCGGGGTAGGCGCGCTGCTCGTCGACCTTGCGGAAGTACTCATCCGGGAATTCGGCGCAAAGCGCGCGCACGGCATCGCGGATTTCTTGGTAGTTGTTCGATTGGGTCTGTTCGATCATGGCGCGTCGTTGGCTTGGGTACGGACGAAATTGCGGACGGAGTTTGCGGCGCATCGGTCCCACGGAATGCCCGCGGCGACCGCCGATGTTGTCTTGGCCGCAATGGTCGCTGCGATCGCCGCCCCGGGCAATCAACCATTGCGAAAGCGCGCCTTCCACTGCGCTTAAGGCCGGCATCCGGGGCCGCCGAGTGCCGTTTTCGCGAACGCCGAAGCCGACCATTGGCATTGTCAAATAGCGCAAAACCCACTTTGGCGACATCCTCACGGCTATCTCCTGATGAAGACATAGGACCCCCGGACATGGCAGTGAGCTACCAGCACCTCAAGCAGCGACCATTCGCCCCCGTACGCCAGCGCTATACCGAGCGCGACACCATGCTGTACGCACTCAGCCTGGGGCTGGGCAACGATCCGCTGGATGCGGCCGCCCTGCCCTTCGTGTTCGAGGGCGCCGCGGGCGGGCTGCGCACGCTGCCGTCGCAAGCCGTGGTGCTGGGCTATCCGGGCTTCTGGGCGCGCGAGGCCGATACCGGCATCGACTGGGTCAAGCTGCTGCACGGCGAGCAGCGCGTGCGGCTGCACCGCCCGCTGCCGGCCAGCGCCGACATCGTCGGCAACAACCGCATCACGCACCTGACCGACAAGGGTGAAGGCAAGGGCGCGATCATGGTGACCGAGCGCCGGCTCGAAACGGCGGACGGCGAGTTGCTGGCGACGGTGCAGCAGGTCAGCTTCCTGCGCGGCGATGGCGGCTACAGCCAGCGCGACGGCGGCCAGCCCAGCGACGAGCCGCTGCCCGCATTGCGCCCCACGCCGGAAGACCGCGCGCCGGACTTCACCGACGCGCAGGCAATCCGCCCCGAGGCCGCGCTGCTGTATCGCCTGATGGGCGACTTCAACCCGCTGCATGCCGACCCGGAAGTTGCCAGGGCCGCAGGCTTCGAGCGTCCGATCCTGCACGGCCTGGCCAGCTACGGGCTGGTCGCGCATGCGCTGGTGCGCCAGTGCGCGGACCACGATCCCGCCCGCCTGCGCGCGCTGGATATCCGCTTCACCGCGCCGGTGTTCCCGGGCGAGACGCTGGTCACCGAGATCTGGCGCACGCCGGACAATCCTAACCACTTCCGGTTACGCGCACGCGTGGCCGAGCGCGACAAGGTAGTGCTCAGCCATGGCTGGGCCGAGATCGCCTGAGCCTGCACCGCCCAATGCATCCTGCTACCGTGGATAACAACGAACTTGGCGCCGCGCTGCAGGCACTGCTGCGCCCCGGCGACCATATCTGGTGGGGCCAGGCCACCGCCGAGCCGCTGACGCTGACGCGCGCGCTGGTCGGGCATCGCCACGCGCTGGCCCAGGGCAGCCGGCTGAGCGTGTTTGTCGGCATCGGCCAGTCAGACACGCTGCAGCCGGCGCAGGCCGACGTGATCGATTTCTTCGGCTATGCCGCCAGCGGTCCGCATCGCGCGCTGGCCAAGGCCGGCGTGCTGGACATCGTGCCCAGCCATTACTCGCATCTGCCTGGCCTGATCCGCCAGGGCGCGCTGCGCGCCGACGTGGTGCTGGTGCAGGTGTCGCCGCCCGACGAGGAAGGCCGCTACAGCATGGGCCTGGTGCATGAGTACATTCCGGCGGCGCTGGACCGGGCCCGCGTGATCGTGGCCGAGGTGAACCCCGACGTGCCGTGGACCTATGGCAGCCGCCATCTCACCGCGGACGAGATCGACCTGCTGGTCGATGCCGCGCATCCACCGATCAGCCTGGACCGCGGCGCCCCCGGCGCGGCGGAGCAGGCGATCGCGCGCCATATCGCCGGCTGGGTCGAGGACGGTGCCACGCTCCAGATGGGCATCGGCAACCTGCCCGAGGCCGTGGTGGCCGCGCTGCATGAC
The DNA here is from genome assembly GCF_059278825.1 of Cupriavidus sp. MEYA8. Taxonomy (NCBI): domain Bacteria; kingdom Pseudomonadati; phylum Pseudomonadota; class Betaproteobacteria; order Burkholderiales; family Burkholderiaceae; genus Cupriavidus; species Cupriavidus sp. MEYA8. The sequence continues at coordinate 2,267,129 of NZ_CM181222.1, read as the reverse complement.
CGCCGCGACCTGGGCCTGCACAGCGGCGCGGTGGGCGACGGCATTGCCGCGCTGGCCGAGGCCGGCGTGCTGACCAACGCGCGCAAGACTATCGATACCGGCATCGGCATCGGCGGCATCCTGATGGGCAGCGAGCGGGTGCGCCGCTGGGCCCATCGCAACCCGAAGCTGCAACTGCGCGAGACCAGCTACACGCATCATCCCGAAGTGCTGGCCAGCATCGACAAGCTCACGGCGATCAATTCTGCGATCGAGGTCGACCTGACCGGACAGGTGAATGCCGAAGTGGCGGCGGGCGTCTATGTCGGCGCCGTGGGCGGCGCGGTCGACTTCCTGCGCGGCGCCGCGCGCAGCCGCGGCGGCCTGCCCATCGTCGCCCTGCCCGCGACCGCCAAGGGCGCCAGCCGCATCGTGGCGCAGCTGTCCGGGCCGGTCAGCACGCCGCGCTCGGATGCCGGCCTGATCGTCACCGAACACGGCGTCGCCGACCTGCGCGGCCAGACCCTGTCGCAGCGCGTGCGCCGCATGCTGGACATCGCCGCCCCCGAACACCGCGAGGACCTGGAGCGCCAGGCCCACGCCCTGCTGCGCCAGTGCGGCGCGGTTTTCGTTGCCACGGCGAGCATGGCCTGACCGGGCGCCTGCCTCGCTACCCAACAGAATTTCCAAGGAGACTTCCATGCGCCGAGCCGCAATCGTCACCCCCCTCCGTACTCCCGTCGGCACCTTCGGCGGCAGCCTGCGCCCCGTGTCCGTCGAGGAACTGGCCGCCACCACCGTGCGCGCCGTGGTCGAACGCAGCGGCATCGACCCCGCCCGCATCGATGACGTGGTCTTTGCCCAGTCCTACGCCAACAGCGAAGTGCCCTGCGTGGGCCGCTGGGCCGCGCTGCAGGCCGGCCTGCCGGTTGAAGTGCCGGGCATGCAGCTGGACCGCCGCTGTGGCGGCGGGCTGCAGGCCATCGTCACGGCGTCGATGATGGTGCAGAGCGGCGCTGCCGACGTGGTCATTGCCGGCGGCGTCGAGAGCATGAGCAATATCGAGTACTACACCACCGACATGCGCTGGGGCTCGCGCTCGGGCAACGTCAAGTTCTACGACCGCCTCGACCGCGGCCGCGAGCGTTCGCAGCCGGTCGAGCGCTTCGGCAAGATCTCCGGGATGATCGAGACCGCCGAAAACCTCGCGCGCGACTACGGCATTACGCGCGAGCGGGCCGACGCCTTCTCCGTGCGCAGCCACGAACGCGCCGCGGCCGCTTGGGAAGCCGGCCGCTTCGACACCGAGATCGTGCCGGTGCAGGTGCCGCAGCGCAAGGGCGACCCGGTCACGTTCGCGCGTGACGAGGGCTTCCGCCCCGGCACCTCGATGGAAAGCCTGGGCAAGCTGCGCGCGCTGATGCCCAACGGCACCGTCACCGCCGGCAATGCCAGCCAGCAGAACGACGCCTCCGCCGCCTGCCTGATCGTGGCCGAAGACAAGCTGGCCGAGCTGGGCCTGACCCCGATGGCGACACTGGTGGGCTGGGCGGCAGCGGGCTGCGAGCCGTCGCATATGGGCATCGGCCCGGTTCCGGCGGTGAAGAAGCTGCTCAAGCGCCTGAACCTGACGCTGGACCAGATGGACCTGGTGGAGCTGAACGAAGCCTTTGCCTGCCAGGTGCTGGCCGTGCTGAAGGGCTGGGAATGGAACGACCAGGACGCGATCGAGCAGAAGCTCAACGTCAACGGCTCGGGCATCTCGCTGGGCCACCCGATCGGCGCCACCGGCGTGCGCATCCTGGCCACGCTGCTGCACGAACTGCAGCGCCGTGGCGGCCGCTATGGCCTGGAGACCATGTGCATCGGCGGCGGCCAGGGGATCGCCGCGGTGTTCGAGCGCTGCTGATCGCATGCACCGTCGTCGAGCCGTCGTCCCTGCGCAGGCGGGGATCCAGTGTCTTCATCCCCGAAGGGGACGTGAAAGTCGCCGCGTGGCCGACCGCGCGGTTCGGATTCTTGGCGGTTCCGGCTATATTTCCGAGTTCGGCATCGAGCGCTTCTACCGCGACGTGCGCCTGTTCCGCCTGTATGAAGGCACCACGCAGATCCAGCAAGTCACCATCGCCCGCAACATGATCTGCGAGGCGCGCGGCGCCTGAGGCGCCGCGCTGCCGATATGCCCCCACGCTGCCCGCACCGCGACGGGCAGCAACGACGCAACCGCCACGATTTCCATGACCGATTCCGCCGCCAATTCCCTTCCCGAACTGCCCCCCCCTTCGCCGCGCACGGGCGCGCTGAGCCACCTGCGCGTGCTCGACCTGTCGCGCGTGCTGGCCGGGCCGTGGTCCACCCAGAACCTGGCGGACATGGGCGCCGACGTCATCAAGATCGAAAAGCCCGGCGAAGGCGACGACACCCGCCACTGGGGCCCGCCGTTCCTGTCGGGCGACGATGGCGTGCCCACGCGGCAGGCGAGCTATTTCACCGCGGCCAACCGCAATAAGCGCTCGGTCACCGTGGACATGTCCAAGCCTGAAGGCCAGGCACTGATCCGCGAACTGGCCCGCCACAGCGACGTCGTGGTGGAGAACTTCAAGACCGGCGGCCTCAAGCGCTATGGCCTGGACTACGAGAGCCTGAGCGCGGTCAATCCGCGCCTGGTCTACTGCTCGGTAACGGGCTTCGGCCATACCGGGCCGTATGCGGCCCGCCCCGGCTACGACCTGCTGATCCAGGCCATGAGCGGCCTGATGAGCATCACCGGCCATGCCGACAGCGAACCCGGCGGCGGCCCGATGAAGGTGGGCGTGGCGGTGATCGACCTGTTCACCGGCATGTACGCCACCACCGCGATCCTGAGTGCGCTCGAAGCGCGCCACTACACCGGCCGCGGCCAGCATATCGACATCGCGCTGCTTGACGTGGCGATGGCCGTGCTCGCCAACCAGGGCGCGGGCTTTCTCAATGCCGACGACGTACCGCGCCGCCAGGGCAATATCCACCCGAGCGTGGTGCCCTACCAGGACTTCCCCACCGCCGACGGCAACATGCTGCTGGCGATCGGCAACGACGGCCAGTTCGCGCGCTTCTGCGAGGCCGCGGGCGTGGACTGGGCCCGCGACGAGCGCTATGCCACCAACACCGGCCGCGTCAACAACCGCAAGGTGCTGATCGCGATGATGATGGAGCTGACGCGCACCCGCACCACCGCCGAATGGGTCGCGCTGCTCGAAGCCAATTCGGTGCCGTGCGGCCCGATCAACAATATCGCCCAGGCGTATGCCGACCCCCATGTGCAGTCGCGTGGGCTGCGCATCGAGCAGTCGCGCTATCCGGGCGCGCAGCCGCCTGCGGGCCAGAGCGTCAATCGGGTCGTCACCGCCGCCAGCCCGCTGCGCCTGTCGGAGACGCCGCCCACGCTGCGCTATGCCCCGCCGGCGCTGGGCCAGCACACCGAGGAAGTGCTGCGCGACTACCTGAAGCTGGACGCGAAGCAGGTTGAAGCACTGCGCACCAGCGGCGTAGTGTAAGCCGATTGCAGCGCAATTGCCGCGCACATACACTGGCGTCGTCCGGTTTGCCGGACGGTTTTCTACCCCGCACAAGGACTTTCCGCGCGATGCCCCCGGACCGAGCCAACCCGCAACGGATCAGCGATATCCCCCGCCACTGGGCCGCCGAGGCCCCAGACCGCGCGGCCGTTTTCGAGGACGGCCGCATCGTGACCTTCGCGCGGCTGTGGCAGGGCATCGAGGCTGCACAAGGCTACCTGCAGGCGCAAGGCGTCGGCACCGGCGACCGGGTGCTGGTCGTGGCGGAGAACTGCCTGGCCGTGATCACGCTGGTGTTCGCGCTGTCCGAACTGGGCGCATGGCCGGTGGTGGTCAACGCGCGCCTGTCGGAGCGCGAGATCGAGGAGATCCGCTCGCACTGCCAGCCCCGGCTGATGCTCTTTACCCACGGTGCCTCGCCCGACGCGCTGCGGCACGGCGTGCGCTACCGTGCCCGCGAAATCGCGCCGGCCGGACTCGGCCCGCTGATGGCCAGCGCCGCCGACAGCGCCAGCGAACGCGAGCCCGAAGCCGTGGCACGCGAGGTCGCCGTGCTGATCTACACCTCCGGCACCACCGGGCAGCCCAAGGGCGTGATGGTGACGCACCGCGGCCTGCTGCACTTTGCCCGTGTCACGGTGGAATCGCGCCGCATGCAGCCGGATGACTGCGCCTATGCGGTCATGCCGATGTCGCATGTGTTCGGACTGGGCACGCTGCTGGTGTCGACCTTCCAGGCCGGCGCCAGCCTGTACCTGAGCGCGCGCTTCAACGCGGCGGACGTCATCGCGGCAATCCGGCAAGGGGCGATCACGCTGCTGCAGGGCGTGCCGACCATGTTCGGCCGCATCCTCGCGCATGTGCGTGCGAGCTGCATGCCGCTGGCGCCCTCACCCAGGCTGCGCTACCTGTACACCGGCGGCGGACCGCTCGACCCGACGCTCAAGCAGGAAGTCGAAGCGATGTTCGGCCAGCCGCTGCACCATGGCTACGGCATGACCGAGTACGCGGGCTCGCTGTTCGTCACGCGCGTGGACCGGCCGCGCGGCGATTGCTCGGCGGGTGAGATCGTGGAAGGCGCCGAACTGCGGGTGGTCGGCCCCGACGGCCAGCCCGTGCCGGCCGGCGAGCCCGGCGAGCTGTGGGTCAGGGGCCCCGGTGTCATGCGCGGCTACTATCGCGCACCGGCGCTGACCGCCGAGGTGCTGCGCCCCGGCGGCTGGCTCAACACCGGCGACCTGGGCCGGCTGGGGCCCGACGGCGCGCTGTTCATCGTGGGCCGGACCAAGGACCTGATCATCCACTCTGGCTTCAACGTCTATCCGATCGAGGTCGAATCGGTGATCAACACGCATCCGTCGGTGCGCGTGTCGGCGGTGGTCGGCCAGCCGGCCGCGGACGGCAACGAGCAGGTGATTGCCTTTGTCGAGATCAAGGACGGCGAGAAGTTCGATGCGCAGGCGCTGCACGACTACCTGGTCGACCGCCTGTCGCCGTACAAGCGCCCGGAAAAGATCCTGCGCGTCGCCAGCATCCCGACCACTGCCAGCGGCAAGCTGCTCAAGCACCAGCTCAAGCAGATGGTTTCGCAGCAGAATTAGCGGTGGCGATAACGGTGGCGATAGCGGCAGCGGCGGCGCTCAGTCCTGCCGCCCGAGTCCGTCCTCGACGAGCAGGTCGACCAGCTTGCGCGCGAACAGCGGCAATGCGCCCACATCCGCCACGCACACCTGCAGCTTGCGCTCGGCCCATTCGTCGTTGAGCTGGACGATGCGCAGCGCCATCGTGCCGGCGTGCCGCGCAGCCGTGCTCTCGGGCAGCACGCCGACGCCGACATTGGCCTCGATCATGCGGCAGGCGGTCTCGAAGTTGCTGACCTGGACGCGCCAGCGCAGCTCGCGCTGCAGGTCGGCCGCGGCGCGCTTGAGGAAGTTGTGGATGGCGCTGGCTTCCGGCAGGCCGATAAAGTCGTAGTCGAGCGTATCGATGAAATCCACGGTGTCGCGCTCGGCCAGCGGATGGCTCAGTGCGGTCGCAAGCACGAGCCGGTCGCGCCGGTAGGGCATGACCTCCAGCCCTTCGGTGCGCACATTGCCCGCGATGATGCCGATATCGACCATCCCCTCCTGCACCGCACGCACGATGTCCGGGCTGAGCCGCTCCTGCATGTCGATGGTGACGTCGGGATTGCTGACCAGGTAGGTGCGCAGCACCGCGGGCAGGAACTCGCTCATCGCCGTGGTGTTGGCAAAGACGCGCACATGGCCCTTCACGCCGGCCACGTATTCCTGCAGATCGCCGCTGAGCTGCTCCAGCTGGCGGATCACGCGGCGCGCGTGCGCCAGCAGGGTCTCGCCGGCACCGGTGACCTTCACGCCCTGGCTGCTGCGGCTCAGCAGCTTGACGCCGACATACTCTTCCAGGTTCTTGATGCGGGTACTGGCCGCGGCCAGCGACAGGTGGGAACGCTGCGCGCCGCCGGTCAGGCTCTGGGCCTCGGCAATATGCGTGAACAGTTTCAGATCGACCAGATCAAAGCGCATTACATCGTTCCCTAGCGTGGTACGGGATTATCGCGCAAAGGCGGCGCCCGTACACGACGCCGGTGCGAATGCCGCACCGGCGGGGCGAATATCGCCCAGCGTTGGCGCCTTGTCCGCAAGACAGGCAAAGGTTAGCCAATAGTGCCAGGAAGCCGCGCGGGGCTGGAAGGCAGATGCGCTTGGGTGCCGGGCGGCAGCGAAACGAACGCGTCGTTCGGCTCAGGCTACCGAACGGTGCCGTTCCGGGGCGTGATGCAGCGCGAGACGGCGCGCTGCATCCATGGACAGGCCAAAGCGGTCATAGAAGGCGCAGTCGAGGTCGCTATTGGCGGGCCAGCCCGCAAAGCGCGCCAGGTCGGCCGTCGCCACGTGCCCCGACATGGCTTCGAACAGCACGCGCATGAGCCGCTGCGTCCGGCACAGGTCGGTCAGTGCCGTGCCCTGCGCAAACAACGTGCGGCGCACCCGTGCTGCGGAAATGTCGAGCCGTTCGGCGATGAATGCGGCGCTCCAGGCGTATTGCGGCTGCAGGAAAACCCGCTTGGAGACTCGGTGATGCAGCGCCGCCTGTGCCGCCGCCGGCACCACGCCATGCAGTTCGAGATGGCATGCCGCGGGCTGGGCGCCGCTGCCGTCCAGATGCAGATCGATGGCTTCGAACGGCGCGACCGCCATCTCCTGGCCGGCCACCAGCAGCCGATCGAAGCCGCGCCGCCTGACCACCACCCTGCCTTGCGTGACCGCGACCGACAGCGGAAATGCCAGCAGCAGCCGCTGCAGGCTGATATGCATGGGGGACTGCAAATGGACGCGCATGGTGGCTCGGAAAGCGGTCTGTAACGATGACTATCATCGCCGCCCGCGAGAATTCCTGCCTCTGCAATTTCCGAACACCCCATTCGCCGCCACCACATGGGCTCGCTCTCACAGGCTGCCGGGACCGCGGGACTGCCCGCGGAGCCCGGTGACGCAAGCACTCAGGATGCGGCCGCCATGCCGCCATGCCGCCGGTTGCGCGGTCAGGCAAGGAAACGGCTGCCATCGGTGGCGGCATAGTACTTGCCGACCGTGGGATTGTCGGCATCGCCAACGCTGACGACGTAGGCGCCGGGCTCCAGGTCCGTGACCGGCAGGCTCGCGGACGCGCCCGGGCTGGTCTTGCCCGGCGCATCGTCGCCACCGCAGCCGGCAAGTGTCAGCAGTGCCAACAGGGGGAAAGCTGAAATAAGGCGTTTCATCGCGGCACGCCTCTCACTGGCCAAACAGTTCACCGAGACGCAGGCGCAGCCATTGCTGGCCCGCCGTGCGCTGGTCGAAGCCGACCTGCATGGCCGTCACGGCCACCTTGGTCTTGTAGACCACCGATTCATCTTCGGCCTGCGCGGGCGTCGGCGTACCGCCGCCGGCGCCGATGCCCAGCCCGTACGGAACGCATCCTGTCCGATATTCTCGTCAATTGAGCCGGTGCGCCCCGGACACGCCATGCGAGCCTGTGTTTCTGGCTGCCAGCGTGTGAAGGCCGGATTCTTCCCGATATCCGACGGTCCAACCGGAAGATCGCAGCCGCCGGTGCTGCGGACAGTTCGCATCAATTCCTGATAAGGACTTCCAGATGAAGCCGAACAAAGCCTGTCCGATTGTCCTGAGACGTACGCCGAACGGCCTGGAGATCCTGGCATTCGAGCATCCCCTCTCCGGACTCCAGATCATCAAGGGCAAGATCGAACCGGGTGAACCGCCGGCGGATGCCGCCGTGCGCGAGTTGCGCGAGGAGTCCGGCATTGCTGGCGTAGTGACGGCCGACCTGGGGTTGTGGGAATCCGGTCATGAAGAGCAGATATGGTCGCTGCACCTCTGCGAGCCATCGCAGCCGCTGCCGGACACCTGGGAGCACCTTACCGCCGATGATGACGGCCACGTGTTCAAATTCTTCTGGCATCCCCTGGGCGAGGCCCCATCCGATCGCTGGCATTCGCTGTACAAGGATGCGCTGTCCACCATCGAAATGCGGCTGGCACGGATTGGAAAGTCCTAGAACGACATACAGGCGTTGCTGCGCACCCTGAGCACCGCTTCCTGCCGGAAGCGGGCCTTGTACTCGCTGGCGATGGCACGTACCGCCGCCTCGCTGCGTTCGTCGGGGGCATGCACCAGGCTGAGCACGCGTGTCGCCTCGCTGACGGCCTTGCCATCCGCGCCGCGCCATTGGCCGGAAGCCGGCCAGACCGTAAAGCCGTCCGGGAAGCGCGGTGCCACGGAGCCTTGCACAAAGGCATCCCATTCTGCCTCGGACACCGTGCCGCCGGGCTTTGCCATGCCGAAGTAGATCAGTTCGCCGATGGCCGCCTGTTCTCCGGCTGCGCATGGCGCAGCCGGTATGGCAGCGCAACCCGAAAGCGCGAATGCCAGCGCCAGCGCGATGGCAGGGGCGATCGCGATGGCATTCCCGGCACGAGACGAAGGCGAGCACCGAATCCGCATCCGTGCAGATTAGTGCAGCGACCGGCCCGCGTAAACGGTAAGGGATGCCGGAGCCGCGAACGTTCCGGCCTCCCCTCGGGCATCAGCGGCTGTCGGCGTCCAGTACCGCCTGCGCAAACGCCACCGGCGCCTCTTGCGGCGGGTTGTGGCCGATCTTGCCGCCCAGCTGGCGGTGCTCATAACGCCCGGTGAACTTGTTCGCATACGAACTGGGCGCCGGGTGCGGCGCGCCGTTCGCGTCGGCTTCCATGGTGATGGTGGGCACGCTGATCGCAGGCGCCGTGGCAAGGCGTTTCTCGAACTCGTCGAAGTGCGACTCGCCGGCCGCAAGGCCCTGTCGCCAGCGGTAGTTGTGGATGGTGATCGCCACGTGGTCGGGATTGTCGAGCGCCACGGCGCTGCGATGGAAGGTGGCATCGTCGAACTCCCACTTCGGCGACGCCAGTTTCCAGATCAGTTTGGCAAACTGGTGCGTGTATTGCTGGTAGCCAGCCTGGCCACGGTCGGTAGCGAAATAGAACTGGTACCACCATTGCAGTTCTGCCTCGGGCGGCAGCGGCTTCTTGCCGGCGGCCTGGTTGCCGATCAGGTAGCCACTGACCGAGACCAGTGCACGGCAGCGGTCCGGCCACAGCGCGGCCATGATGGCGGCGGTGCGCGCACCCCAGTCGAAGCCGGCGACCACGGCGGTCGGGATGCGCAGCGCATCCATCAGCGCGATCATGTCGGCGGCGATGGCCGAGGGCTGTCCGTTGCGCATCGTGCCGGACGACAGGAAGGTCGTCGAACCGAAGCCGCGCAGGTAGGGAACGATCACGCGATAGCCGCGTGCCGCCAGCAACGGCGCTACGTCGACGAAGCTGTGGATGTCATACGGCCAGCCGTGCAGCAGCAGCGCGACCGGGCCGTCGGCCGGCCCGGCTTCGGCATAGCCGACGTTGAGCACGCCGGCATTGACCTGGCGGAGCGCGGCGAACTTCGTATGGGTGCCTGGCGTGGTCGACGGCAACGGCGCGGTCTTGGGCAGGCCGGCTTCGGGACGGGCGGCTTGTGCCAGGCCGGCGTGCGCGGCGGCCAGCGTCAGCGCGGCAGCGCCGAGAAAGCCGCGGCGCGGCAGGTCGATGGTGTTTGACATCTCTCTCTCCTATCTGGTGATCGAACCAGGCACGAGTCTAGGAGGCGCTGGCAAGCGCAATGTGTCGGGAATCCGGCGTCTTGTATCGCTGTGTATCCGGATGTGGATGCCAGATACGCCGATACAAATACGGGCCGGAAAATCAGCCAAAAAAAGGCCGCTCCGAGGAGCGGCCCGAGTCTGGTGATATTCACCTCAGTCATTCCCGCGCAGGCGGGAATCCAGCGTCGTTGAAGTCACCGGGTTCCCGCCTGCGCGGGAACGACAGTCAACCTGGCGTCAGTCGTCCAGCAGCGACAGGTCGCGCACGGCGCCCTTGTCGGCCGACATGACCAGCTTGGCATAGGCCTTCAGCGCGGCCGACACCTTGCGCGGACGCGCCTTGGCCGGCTTCCAGCCGCGGGCGTCCTGCTCCTGGCGGCGGCGCGCCAGTTCCTCGTCGGACACCAGCACGTCGATGGTGCGGTTGGGGATGTCGATGCGGATCTTGTCGCCGTCGCGCACCAGCCCGATCGCACCGCCGGCTGCCGCCTCGGGCGAGCAGTGGCCGATCGACAGGCCCGAGGTGCCGCCCGAGAAGCGGCCGTCGGTCAGCAGCGCGCACGCCTTGCCCAGGCCCTTGGACTTGATGTAGCTGGTCGGGTACAGCATTTCCTGCATGCCGGGGCCGCCCTTGGGGCCTTCGTAGCGCACGATCACCACGTCGCCGGCCTTTACCTTGTCGTTCAGGATGTTCTCGACCGCCTCGTCCTGCGACTCGGTGACATGCGCCGTGCCCTCGAACACCAGGATGCTCTCGTCCACGCCGGCGGTCTTCACCACGCAGCCGTCGAGCGCGATGTTGCCCCTCAGCACGGCCAGGCCGCCTTCCTTGGAGAACGCATGCTCATAGGAGCGGATGCAGCCCTCGGCGCGGTCCAGGTCCAGGCTCGGCCAGCGCGTGTCCTGGCTGAACGCGACCTGCGTCGGGATGCCGGCGGGGCCGGCCATGTAGAAATGGCGGACCGCTTCGTCCTGCGTGCGGCCGATGTCCCACTGCTCCAGCGCATCCTTGAGCGAGGGGGCGTGGACCGTCGGCACGTCGGTATGCAGCTTGCCGGCGCGTTCCAGCTCGCCCAGGATCGCCATGATGCCGCCGGCGCGGTGCACGTCTTCGATGTGGTACTTGTTGGTGTTGGGCGCGACCTTGCACAGCTGCGGCACGACGCGCGAGAGGCGGTCGATGTCGTCCATGGTGAAGTCGATGCCCGCTTCCTGCGCGATCGCCAGCAGGTGCAGGATGGTGTTGGTCGAGCCGCCCATGGCGATATCCAGCGTCATGGCGTTCTCGAACGCCTTGAAGCCCACCGAGCGCGGCAGCACGCGCGCGTCTTCCTGCTCGTAGTACTGGCGTGCCAGCTCCACGATGCGGCTGCCGGCGCGCTTGAACAGTTGCTCGCGGTCGGCGTGGGTTGCCACCACGGTGCCGTTGCCCGGCAGCGAGAGGCCCAGCGCCTCGGTCAGGCAGTTCATGGAGTTGGCCGTGAACATGCCCGAGCACGAACCGCAGGTCGGGCACGCCGAGCGCTCCACCTCGGCCACGTCGGCGTCGGAATAGGCGCTGTCGGCGGCGATCACCATGGCGTCGACCAGGTCGAGCTTCTTGAACTCGACGGCCTTGGTGACGGGATTGGCCAGGCGCGTCTTGCCGGCTTCCATCGGGCCGCCGGAGACGAAGATCACCGGGATGTTGAGGCGCATCGCGGCCATCAGCATGCCCGGGGTGATCTTGTCGCAGTTGGAGATGCACACCATGGCATCGGCGCAGTGCGCGTTGACCATGTACTCGACCGAGTCGGCAATGATGTCGCGGCTGGGCAGCGAGTACAGCATGCCGTCGTGGCCCATGGCGATGCCGTCATCGACCGCGATGGTGTTGAATTCCTTGGCCACGCCGCCGGCTGCCTCGATCTCGCGCGCGACCAGCTGGCCCAGGTCCTTCAGGTGCACGTGCCCGGGCACGAACTGGGTGAACGAATTGACCACCGCGACGATGGGCTTGTTGAAATCGTCGTCTTTCATGCCGGTGGCACGCCACAGCGAGCGGGCCCCCGCCATGTTGCGGCCGGCGGTGGAGGTTTTGGAACGGTATGTGGGCATTGTTTTGCTAAGGAATGTCGCCAGAAAGGTTGCGGGCCACGGGATGAACGGCCCTGCGCGCGCCCGTGCGGACAACCTCTTGAGCTGCGCCCTGGGCAAACCGGGGATTATCCCATAACAGGTCGTGTGTCAGGCTCCGGGTCGGCGGCCGATGCGGGCCGTGGATGGGAGCGCCCCCTCGAAATGCCCGATGACGCACTTCCCTCCAACGTAAGACACCGCCCGATACACCGTATCCGGCGCGCCCCCTAGACTGGAATCGCGGGCGCTCTCGTGGCGCGGCTGAGGCGCGGAAGTCTTATGGCAACGAACCCAAGGGCGACAACGGCCAGGCGCCGCGCTGCGGAGCGGCCGGCCAGCCTTCAGGATTACCAGGAAAAGCGGAATTTCCACATTACCCCCGAGCCCGCCGGCACACGGCGCAGGGGGAAGGCGCAGCCGTTGCGCCAGCCGTTGCATTTTGTGGTGCAGAAGCACTGGGCCCGCCGCCTGCACTACGATTTCCGGCTGGAACTGGACGGCGTGCTGCTGAGCTGGGCCGTGCCCAAGGGACCCAGCTACGACCCTGCCGAAAAGCGCATTGCCATCCATGTCGAGGACCATCCGCTCGACTATGCGGATTTTGAAGGCGAGATTCCACCGAAACAGTACGGCGCCGGCTCGGTCATTGTCTGGGACCGCGGCACGTGGGCGCCGGTCGGCGACGCGCGTGAGGGCATGGCAGCCGGCAAGCTGGTGTTCGACCTGTCCGGCGAGAAGCTGGCCGGCCGCTGGGAACTGGTCCGCATCGCCAGGCCGGGCGACCAGTCGGATCAGTGGATCCTCTTCAAGAAGCGCGACGCGTGGGCGCGGCCGTTGTCGGAGTTCGATGTGCTGGCCGCGCTGCCGGACAGCGTCATCGCCAGGCCTCTGGGCGCATTGAACGAATCCGGGCAAGGCCTGGTTGAGGACGCGGCCGAGGCGGTCAGGCACGCGCCGCGCGCGCCGCTGCCGGCGAAGCTGGCGCCGCAGCTGGCAACGCCTTCGCCCACGCTACCGGGCGGCACCGGCTGGATCATCGAAACCAAGTTCGACGGCTACCGCATCCTGGCGCGGATCGACGATGCGCGGGTGACGCTCTTCACCCGCAACGGCCATGACTGGACCCGCAAGCTCGGCTCGCTGGCCGCCGAGATCGAGAAGCTCGATATCTCGCAAGGCTGGCTCGATGGCGAGATCGTCGTGCTGCGCGACGGCATGCCGGACTTCAATGCGCTGCAGAACGCCATCGACGGGCAGCGGCACGACGCCATCGTCTTCTTTGCCTTCGACCTGCCTTACTGGGAAGGCCGCGACCTGCGCGGCCTGCCGCTGGCGCAGCGCCGCGAAAAGCTGGCCACGCTGGTCGCCACGGGCACGGAGCGGGTCCGCTTCAGCGAGGCCTTCGATGCGCCTGCCGCGCAGATGTTCCAGGCGGCGTGCAAGCTCGGCCTGGAAGGCCTGATGTTCAAGCGCGCGGATGCGGCCTACGTTTCCGCTCGTACGCAGACCTGGCTGAAGATCAAGTGCAAGCTGCGCCAGGAGTTCGTCATCGGCGGGTTCGCGGACCGCGAAGGGTCGAAGACTGAAATCGGCAGGCTGCACCTGGGTGTCTATGACGAGGGCAACAAGGGCGAACTGCTCTACGTGGGCGGCGTCGGCACCGGCTGGGACAGCGAGATGGCCGCGAAGCTGCACAAGCGGCTGGCGGCATTGCAGGTCGACGACAGCCCGTTCGCCAACGAAGCGCGTGGCAGCCGCCGCTGGGGCCGTGGCCGTCCCGCCGTGTCGCGATGGGTCAAGCCAACGCTGGTGGCGGAGGTCGAGTTTTCCGACTGGACGCCGGAGGGCCAGGTCCGCCATGCCTGCTTCAAGGGCCTGCGCACCGACCGCCCCGCCGGGTCGGTCCGGCGCGAAGCGGTCCAGACCGCCGTGACGCCGCATGGCATGGCCGCCATCAAGGTCACCAACCCCGCGCGCGTCATCGACAAGGCCGGGGGCTTCACCAAGGTCGAACTGGTGCGCTATTACGAGAGCGTCGCCAGCCTGATGCTGCCGCACCTCGCCGAGCGCCCCTTGTCGCTGGTGCGCGCGCCGGAAGGCATCGACGGGCCGACGTTTTTCCAGAAGTATGCGGAAACGGCAATGCCGGGACTGACCGAGCGCCCCGCGTCGCTCTGGCCCGGCCACGGCGCGCTGCTGACGGCCGACTCGGCCGAAGCCATCGTCGCCGCGGCGCAGATGAATGTGGTGGAGTTCCATACCTGGAACTCCACCACACGCGATATCGGCCATCCCGACCGGGTCATCTTCGATCTCGATCCCGGCGAAGGCGTGCCATGGGAATCGATGCTCGAAGCAGCCATGCTGGTGCGCACGCTGCTCGATGAGCTCGGCCTGCAGGCATGGCTGAAGACCAGCGGCGGCAAGGGACTACACGTGGTGGTGCCGCTGGCGCCGCGCCGCTCGTACGATGAAGTCAAGGCATTCTCACGGGCGGCGGTGAAGCACCTGGCCGCCACCCTGCCCCGCCGCTTCACCGCCCGCTCCGGCGCGGCCAACCGCAAGGGGCGGATTTTTGTCGATTACCTGCGCAACGGCTTTTCCCAGACCACCGCGGCGGCGTTCTCGGCGCGGGCCAGGCCGGGGCTCGGGGTCTCGATGCCGGTGTCGTGGGAGCAACTTGGCAAGCTGAAAAGTGGCGCACAGTGGACCATCCGCGATGCCCGCGAGTACCTCAGCTTCCAGGTCGCCGACCCGTGGCAGTCCTATTGGGACAGCCGCCAGACTTTGACCGCCGCCATCGAGCGCTTAAGCTGATTCCAGCCGTACTGCATTGCGGAGACTTCCATGCCTGCCCGATCCCTCGCCTCGCTGTCCCTCTCCTTCGGCCTAGTATCGATCCCCGTCAAGCTCTACACGGCCACCGAAACCAGCTCGGCGGTGCGCTTCAACCTGCTGAGCAAGGAAGGCTCGCGCCTGAAGCAGCAGTACATCTCCGAGCAGACGCAGGAGGTGGTCGAGCGGGCCGACATGGTCAAGGGCTATGAATTCGAGAAGGGCCGCTTCGTGACCTTCTCTCCCGACGAGCTCAAGGCGCTGGAAGAAAGCGCCAGCCACATGGTCGATATCGTCGCGTTCATTCCCGAGCGAAGCGTCGATCCGCTGTACTACGACAAGGCCTATTTCATCGCGCCGGACAAGCGCGGCGGCAAGCCTTACAGCCTGCTGCGCGAAGCCATGGCCAGGACCGGGCGCTGCGCCATCGCCAAGTGGGCCGCCAAGGGCAAGTCGCATATCGTGCAGATCCGGCCGGTCGAAGGCGGGCTGGTGTTCCAGCAGCTGCTGTTCGCCGATGAAGTGCGCAATATCGCGGAACTGCATATCGATGAGGTGGCGGTCTCGGATGCCGAGCTGAAACTCGCGGTCCAGCTGATCGAGCAGGCATCGGAAGACCAGTACGACCCGGCCCAGTACAAGGACGAAGAGAAGGCCAGGGTTCTCGCCGCCATCGACGCCAAGATCGCCGGCAAGCAGATCGTGTCGCCGGAGCCGGCCGAGGTTGCCGCCGGCGGCGAGGTCATCGACCTGATGGATGCACTGCGCGCCAGCCTGTCGAAGAAGGGAGCGCCTGCGGCCAAGGGCAAGGCCGCCGCGGAAACGGCGTCCGCCCGCCGTCCCGGCAAGCGCGCCGCAACGCCGGCAGCGCCCACGCCGATCCGGCGCACCGCGAAGAAATCGGCGTGAACCGCGGCGAAGGCCTGACCACGCGGGCGCTGGAGGCGCGCCTGGGCGTATCGCGCCGGCTGATCGGCAGCCTGGTCAGCGCCGGGCTGGTCACGCCCGCGCGCGGTCCGCGCGGCGAGCATGTGTTCTCGTTCCAGGACGTGGTGCTGATCCGCACCGCGGCCTCGCTGCACCAGGCACGCGTGGCACCGGCGCAGATCCTGCGGGCGCTGCAGCGGCTCGAACGGCTGGCGCCGGACCGGCACCTGTCAGGCGTGCGCATGTCCGCCAGCAGCGGCAAGGTCTCGGTGCGCGACCGGCATGGCGCGTGGCTGGTGGAGAGCGGGCAGCGGCTGATGGAATTCGAGCCGGCGCCGGACGATGTGCGCGTGGTGGAACTGGCGCGTGCCGCCGCCGGCGAAACAGCGGCCGGCCAAGCCTTTGCGCGCGCGCAGGCGCTCGAGCCCGTCGATGCCGTCGCCGCGGAAGCCGGCTACCGGCGCGCGCTGTCGCTGGCGCCCGGCATGCTGGACGCCTACCTGAACCTGGGCTGCCTGCTGTCGGACCAGCAGCGCTTCGACGACGCGATCGCGCTCTATGAAGGCGCACTGGGCTGGCTGCCGGACGCGCCGCAGCTGCATTTCAACCTGGGCGTCGCGCTGGAAGATATTGGTGCGCCGCAGTCGGCGCTGGCGGCCTACGATCGCTGCATTGCGCTTGCGCCCGGCGATGCGGATGCACATTACAACGCCGCGCGGCTGCATCATGAACTGGGGCACTTCGAGAAGGCGGTGCGGCACTTCAACCAGTATCGCAAGCTCAACCGGGCGGATTAGCAGTACGGGCGGCCGCACGGGCCGATGGCCGCGAAGTGACGCCCGCTTCAGCTGAAGCGATCCCGCATGACCAGTGCGCTGACCTTGTGGCCGTGCCAGAACATCTGGTGGATGCGGCCCTTGAGCTTGTCCAGGGTCTCGTCGTCGAGCGTGTCGAAGGTCAGCCTGACCGCGGGCCGGGTGCCGTCGCCTTCCATATGTTCGATGCTGTTGTATTCCGGGAAGCCGTACTTCACCAGGAAGGCGCCGATTTCTTCGTCGGTGACGCCGGCATCGATGTTGCTGAGCATGAGAACGGACATGGATCACCTCCGCTGTTGGTACAAGGGCGACGGACATTCCGCCGCCCGGGGCGTCATGGCTTGACCTCGGTCCACCCCGGGCCGGGGTCGAAGGACCGGATCGCAGCGGCCCTTGCCGCACTGTCCGGACCCAGGTCGCGCTCGTAGACGCGGCCGTCGTGGCTCACCATGAAGCTCTTGACGCCGGTATCCCCGTACCGCAGCGGCCAGGCGATCACCGCAAACCCGCCAAAGAGCTTGCCATCGACGACATAGTCATACTTGCCGCCCGGCGCGTGCGCGCCCTGCGACGTCAGCAGCCGGTAGCGGTAGCCATGGTAGCCCGCGCCCGGCGCGCTGCGATGCTCCGCGCTGAGAAAGGCGGGGCCCAGCGGGCTTTCCGGTTCGCCGGGGCGCGTTGGCCAGTACAGGCCATCGTGCTTGCCGGGCGAGCTGACCAGCTTCGAGGCGTACGCTGTCACGCCGCGGTCCTGGCGCATCAGCTGCGCATATTCGTTCTGCGCGTCGCACACGGCGAGCAAGGTCTGCATCACCGACAGTTCGTTGCGGCCGATGCGGCGCAGGCGCATCTCATCGACGCCGGCGCGCGTGTCGAAATGCCAGCCCTTGGCAGTCTTCACCAGCGGCACCGGCATGGTCCAGCCGTCATTGCCCGCGGCAATGCGGGCGCGGTCTGGCCCGTCGGGTCGGATTGCGTGCGACTGGTGCCATGCCTCAAGGAACCTGTAGCGGATCTCGGCGCCGACCGGCGGGATCAGGTCGGTATAGCGGGCGCCGAGCAGCGACTTCATGGCGGCGTCGTCGCTGGTGGCAACCGCTTCGCCGAATGCGTTCATTGCCGCCTCGGGCGTGGCGAAACTCTTCTGCGCGTAGGCCGGCGCCGCCGCCAGGGCGAGCAGCAGCCCTCCAAGGGACAACGCCTTGCGGCAGGGCCAGGCCAGGCCCGATCGTTGCGTGCGCTGCATATCGCTGTCCCCCGCTCAACGCCGTCCGCCACCACGGCCACCGCCACCACCACCGCGGCCACCGCCGAAGCCCCCGCCGCCACGGCCGCCGCCGCCGCTGAAGCCGCCACCGCCGCCACGCTGACCGCCACCGTCGCGGAACGAGGCTGACTGCGTGCTGGCGCGGCCGCGGTCGAAGTCACGCTGCGCGGCCGCGCCTCCGCCGCCTACGCCCTGGAATGCGTTGTCGCGACCACCGCCAGCGGGCCGGTCCGAAGCGCGAGCCCGGTCGGACGCCCCGGCGCGATCGGACACCCCTGCCCGGTCGGACACGCCGGCGCGATCGCCCGCACCGCCACGACTGCCACCTCTGTCCGCGACGCTGCCGCGATCGCCAACACCGCCACGGTCGCCAACACCGCCGCGGTCGCCAACACCGCCGCGGTCGCCAACGCCGCCGCGGTCACCGACGCCGCCGCGCCCACCGCGATCCCCGCCCGCCATGCGGTCGGACACGCCACCCGCGCCTTCGCGGCCGCGGAACTCGTTGCGGCGGTTGGCGGCAGCCGCATCACGCCCGCCAAACCTTTCGCTCGTCGCGTTATCCCGGTACGCCACCCCTTTGCGGTGCGAGGCGTCGTGCTGCCATTTCCCTCCGCCCTGCACCTTGGTGCGGTCGAAATTGCGATCGATATTGGCAGCCTTGTTGACGTTGATGTTGACGTCGCCCCCGCCCCAGTTGCAGTTGCCGAAAATCGCGCCCGCAGCGGCCAGGCCAACGCCCCAGGCAAAGCCGGTCATCAGCGCGGCGCCGGGATAGTAGGCGGGATAAGGGGGCCAGTAATACGGCGGGTAGGAGGGATAGCTCCAGGCGCCATACACCACCGTCGGGTTGTAGGCCGGCACATAGATGACTTCCGGGTTCGCCGGCTCGATCCGCACGATGGTTTGCGCCGGCGCTGCCGACTGCGCTGCCTGTGCCGACGGCGCCGGCGCAGGTTCTACAATGACGTTCTGCTGCTCATTCGACTTGAGATTGCCCGATTGCTGCGCGCGCGCCCGCAACCGCTGCACGGCGTCGAGCACTTCCTTCTCCTGGCCGATGAAAGCGTCGCCCAGCTTCTGCGTCCAGTCGAGCTTGTCGCTCATGGGCTCCAGCACCTGCGGGAACGCCACCAGCGACTTGACGCTGACATCCCAGCTCTGGCTCTCGACCGCTTTCAGCGCGGCGTCACCCTTCACCTTGGGATTGGCCTTGACCCAGCGTGCCGCCTGCACGATCTCGAGCGGATAGGTGGAGGCCATCAGCACCTGCGACAGCACCGAATCGGGATAGAGGGCGATGGGTGCAACCAGGGCCTCGAGTTCTTCCGGCTTGAACGGTGCCGGCTGGGCTGGCGCATTCTGCGCATGGGCACTCAGCGCCAGCCATGCCAGGCCCGCGCACAGGCAGGCGCCGACACGGCGCCAAAGACGCATTTCCCGCCCCTCCATGGCCGTCTCCCTTGCCCCGTCGCCGAGCGCCGTTACGGGGCTCAACTTCCGGCCTGCCGTCCGCTCCGTGTCCGCGCCAGGCCTGGAAAAGGTAATTAGCGATCACGATGTATTGCCCTGACAAACTATAGGTGCCGGCGCCGCCTCCAGAGATGAAAACTTTGCGAAAGTGAAATAGGAAAAACTTTTGCCGCCCGCCGGTCCGGACAACGCGGCCAATGCCCGCGGTTTTGCTATTGTGATGAGGTGCCGCATGACACAGGCCGGGCCGCCGTATGCCTTGCCACCTCTCCCGATGCTCGAACCCTATGGACCTATGGAGGAGAACCATGGCCAAGCATAAAGACAAGCGCCACGACAAGGACAGGGAGCAGGCCGCGGCCGAGACCGAGCCGCCACGCCCGCGCGATGACGCCGAGGACCGGCAGGACGAAGGGCGGGAGCCGCTGCAGGAACGCATGTCCGAGAAGGACTACCAGAAGGAGCTTCGCCACCTGCACGGCGAACTGGTCAAGCTGCAGCGCTGGGTGCAGGCGAGCGGCACCAAGGTCTGCGTGCTCTTCGAAGGCCGCGACGGCGCCGGCAAGGGCGGCACCATCAAGGCGCTCACCGAACGCGTCAGCCCGCGCGTGTTCCGCGTGGTCGCGTTGCCGGCCCCGACCGATCGCGAAAAGAGCCAGATGTACATGCAACGCTATCTGCCGTATCTGCCCGCGGCAGGCGAGATCGTGATCTTCGACCGCAGCTGGTACAACCGTGCCGGCGTCGAGCGTGTGATGGGATTCTGCACCGAGACCCAGGCCGAGGAGTTCCTGCGCGCCGTCCCGCTGGTGGAGCGGGCCATCGTCAATTCCGGCATTATCCTGATCAAGTACTGGCTGGAAGTCAGCCCCGAAGAGCAGACGCGCCGCCTGAAAGGACGCATCCACGACGACCGCAAGACCTGGAAGCTCACCGACATGGACCTGCGCTCGTACAGCCGCTGGTACGACTATTCGCGCGCGCGCGACGCCATGTTCGAGGCGTCCGACAGCGACTTCGCGCCGTGGTACGTCGCCGATTCCAATGACAAGCGGCGGGCGCGGCTGAACATCATCCGGCACATGCTGGACCGGATCCCGTACCAGGAGATCGAGCGCAAGCCGGTCAAGCTGCCGGCCCGGCAGAAGGCGCACGGATACCAGGAGCCCCACTACCCCTACCGGCATGTGGAGTCGCGGTATTAGTACGAGGAGTACGAGGCAGCCGGCGGCCTAGTCGCGCAGCTTGCGCGACTTCCAGTCGCCGTTCTTCTCCTTGCAATACCAGCCGGTCCAGCTCTCGGACACGCCGGCACGGCGGAACTCGCTGTGCAGCTGCCGGCACCGGTCGCCATGGTCCTGCCGGGAACGCAGCGGCGTGAATGCGCCTTCGACCTTGCGCTCGCGGGTGTCCGGCGGCAGCGTGAACGGCACGCGCGCACCGTCGGCCCCCTGGTCCAGCGTCCTGCGGAAGACGTCGTTCAGCACGTCGAACTGCTTCTGGGTCAGCGTGCCGACAACAGTGCCGGAAAGATAGTGATCAAAGTAGGCAAAGGCCGTCCCTGCCGGCGCCAGCGCGGCAAGGCACGCGCCGGCGCATGCCAGCGCGGGCAAGACCCGGAATTGGCGGTTCATGTAAGGCTCCTTCGACGTGGTGCCCTGGCAAGCGTGGCGTGAGCTGCAGGCGCTGGCGCCGGCCGCGTACGGCATCAGTCTTCCTTGCCAAGGTAATCATCGACCGCGCTGCCCACGGTAGGGTGGAACTTGTCGCCGAACGCTTCCATCAGCTCGAAGCGCTTGAGCTTGTCGCGCACCGGGTCCTTCATCTCGGCGAAATGCAGGTCGATGCCGCGCTCGCGCAAACAGGCGCTCAGATCGCGCAGCATGTCGGCCGACGTGACGTCGACGCTGGTCACCGGTTCGGCGGCGACCACCACGTGGCGCACCGGCGTCGGCGAGGCGTCGATCGCTTCCATCAGGCGTTCCTGGAACAGCTCGGCGTTGGCAAAGAACAGCGGCGCGTCCCAGCGGAACAGCACCAGTCCGTCGATCCGCCTGGCCTCAGGGTAGCGCTCGGTATCGTGGTACCCGCGCAGCCCCTCCACCTTCCCCAGCACGGCATAGTGCGGCCGCCAGCCGTCCCAGAGGAATTCGATCACGGCGATCACCACGGCCAGGAAAATGCCCTGGATGGTGCCGAACACGGCCACCGCGGCGAAGCACACCATGGACAGCCAGAACTCCCATTGCTGGATGCGGTAGATGCGCCTCAGGTCGGCAAACTCGAACAGGCCGATGGCCGCGGCGATCACCACCGCGGCCAGCGCGCTGCTCGGCAGGTACTGCAGCAGGTTGGGCGCGAACATCAGCAGCACGGCCACGGCCAGCGCGCCCACCACGCCGGTGACCTGGGTCTTGGAGCCGGCGGCTTCGGCCACTGGCGTGCGCGAGGCGCTGCTGCTGATCGGAAAGCCCTGGAACAGTCCCGCCGCCAGGTTGGCGGCACCCAGCCCCACCATTTCCTGGTTGGGGTCCACGCGGGTATTGGTGCGCGCGGCATAGGTGCGCGACAGCACGCTGGTGTCCGCGAAGGCGATCAGCGCCACCGCGCATCCCCCCAGCACGATCTTCATCAGGTCGGCGCCGTCCAGCCACGGCACGACAAAGGCGGGCAGCCCCTGCGGCGTCTTGCCCAGCACTTTCACCCCATGCTGGTCCAGGCCGAACATGCTCACCGCGAGCGTGGCGAGGACCACCGCGATCAGGATGCCCGGCACGCGCTCGAAGCGCTTCAGGGCCAGGATCAGGGCCAGGCTGCCGGCGCCGACGGCAAAGCTGTACCAGTTGGTCTGCCCGGCCACGATGGCGCTGCCCAGCGCAACCATCTCCCGCAGCGGCCCGGCATCCTCGACCGGGATGGCGAACAGCTTGGGCAGCTGGCTCACCAGCACGGTCAGGGCGATGCCGTTCATATACCCGTAGCGGATCGGCTTGGACAATAGTTCGGCGACGAAGCCGAGGCGCAGCAGCCCCATCACTATGCAGACCACGCCCGAGACCACGGCCATCATGCTGGCCACCAGCACGGCACGCGCCGGATCGCCGCCGGCAACCTGCAGCACCACGGCCAGGATCGGCGCGGCCAATGCCGAGTCCGGGCCCAGCACCAGGATCCGGCTCGGCCCGAACAAGGCGTAGACCAGCAGCGGGACCATGGTGGCGTAGAGCCCGTAGACGCCGGGCACGCCGGAGGCCTCGGCGTAGGCGATGCCGACCGGCATCAGCATGGTGGTCAGCACCAGCCCCGCCGCCAGGTCCCGCGGCAACCAGTCCGGCCGGTAGGACTTCAGCATCCGGACGCCTGGCAGCCAGCGCAGCCACCCGGCGGCCTTGCCATCGTCTCGTCCTGCGAAGGGCGTCAGTTTCCCGGATTCCATGGCAGCCTTAATTGTCCGATACGCATCGAATATAGGCGTTGGCGGCACAGTCTTGCCATGCCGCGGGTGGGTTACTTGCCGGCGGCGCCAGACGCGGGCGGTGCCACGGCTCGCGCCCCGCTCGCCCGCCCTCCTCGTTTTCCCGCACTGTCCCTGAATGCAAAAACGTTGTCCCGGAAAGCCAAACCGGAGACAGCCAATCTTAGATACTTCGCGGGTCGCAACCGACCTGCGCCCGCCGCCTGCAAGAGCATTGCCTCCCCTGCTGGCGTAGCCGTGGCCACTACTGGAAGAGCTTTCATGATCGGGCAACCCACTAACACCCATCGCGCAATTGCAACGCCCTCGGGCAAGGCATCGCAATCCGGCCTCTACGGCTGGATCGTCTTTGCCCTGAGCTTTGGCCTGCTGCTGTCGGACTACATGTCCCGCCAGGTACTGAACGCGGTATTCCCCCTGCTGAAGGCCGAGTGGTCGCTGAGTGACACCGAGCTCGGTGCGCTGGGCGGCATCGTGGCGCTGATGGTCGGCTTGCTGACGTTCCCGCTGTCGATCCTGGCGGACCGCTGGGGCCGGGTCAGGAGCCTGGTGCTGATGGCGGCGCTGTGGAGCCTGGCCACGCTGGGCTGCGCGCTGGCGAACAACTTCGGCGAGATGTTCATCGCGCGCCTGTGCGTGGGCATCGGCGAGGCGGCCTACGGCAGCGTCGGCATTGCCGTGGTGCTGTCGGTGTTTCCGCGCCACCTGCGGGCGAGCCTGAGTTCGGCCTTTATCGCCGGCGGCGCGTTCGGCTCCGTGCTGGGCATGGCGCTGGGCGGTGCGTTGTCGGCCCATTTCGGCTGGCGCTGGGCCTTTGCCGGCATGGCGCTGTTCGGGCTGGTGCTGGTGGCGGTGTTCCGCCTGGTCGTGACCGAACCGCGGCTGCAGGCCCGGCGCAAGGCGCTGGGCGAGGACGCCGAGACCGCATCGCGCGAGCCTGCCCTGGCCATGCGCCCGCTGCTCGCCGCGCTGTTCTCGGCGCGCTCGATCCTCTGCGCCTATGTCGGCAGCGCCATGCAACTGCTGGTGATGGGCGCCCTGATCACCTGGATGCCGAGCTACCTGGCGCGCTACTACGGCATGGCCACCGATCGCGCCGGCGTGGTCGCGGCGGGCTTCGTGCTGGCCGGCGGCGTCGGCATGGTGCTGTGCGGGGCGATGACCGACTGGATCGCCCGCCAGGCGCCTTGCCGCAAGTGGGCGGTCGCGGTGACCTACAGCCTGATCTGCTGCGGCCTGCTGCTGACGGCGTTCCGGCTCCCCGCGGGCAGCCTGCAACTGGCGCTGATCGGTGCGGGCATGCTGTTTGTCGGCGGCACCGCCGGCCCCGCCAGCGCCGCGGTCGCCAACCTGACGCGCCCGGCCATCCATGCCACCGCCTTTGCCACGCTCACGCTGGCCAACAACCTGCTGGGCCTGGCGCCCGGACCGTTCGTCACCGGCCTGCTCGCCGACCACATCGGCCTGCAAGGCGCATTGCAGTGGGTGCCGCTGGCGTCTCTGGTCGCCGCCGCCGCCTTCCTTGCCGGCCGCCGCTACTACGCAGCCGACCTGCGCCGCCTGGAGAGCCGGAACGAAGACGCCGCTCCCGCAACTTCTCACTGATCTGGAACCATGAGCCTTACCCCTGACACCACCGTGCTGCTGGTCCCCGGCCTGCGCGACCACGTTGCCGAGCACTGGCAGACCCTGCTCCAGGCACAGCTGCCCAACGCGCGCTCGGTGCCGCCGCTCGAGCACGACAAGCTCAGCCGCGATGCCCGCGTTGCCGCGCTGGACGCCGCACTGGCCGAGATCGACGGTCCGGTCGTGCTGGTCGCGCACAGCGCCGGCGTCATGATCACCGTGCACTGGGCTGCGCATGCGGACACGCATGCGGCTGCAGAAAACCGCCGCAAGATCCGCGGCGCACTGCTGGCCACGCCCGCCGACCTGGAAACCCCCATGCCGGCCGGCTACCCTGACACCGCCACGCTGGCGCAGCACGGCTGGCTGCCCGTTCCCAGGAGCCCGCTGCCCTTCCCGACCATCCTCGCCGCTAGCCGCAACGATCCGCTGGCGACCTACCCGCGCGCCGCCGAAATGGCCAGCGACTGGGGCAGCAAGCTGGTCGACCTGGGCGAAGTCGGCCACCTCAATCCCGCCGCGGGCTACGGCCCATGGCCGCGCGCGACCGCGTTGATCGATGAGTTGCTGCGCGCCGGCTGATCCAGCGCATTGATTTGTAGTACCCGGCAATACCAAACGAGACGGAAATATCCGCATCCCAAAAACCAAAGGAAACAAGTGGAGAAACAATCCATGAAGATCAGGACCCTGGCTGCAGCCGCAGCGCTTGCCTGCTCGGGCAGCGCCCTCGCGCAGTCATCGACCGTCACGCTGTATGGCGTGGTGGACATCAACGTCGAATACGCCAACCATGTTGGCGCGGTGCCGGTGGCGAGCAACCAGTTCAACCGCGGCCCGGCAAACGACGTGTACCGCATGAACTCGGGTGGCATCTCCGGCTCGCGCTGGGGCATGCGCGGCACCGAGGATCTCGGCGGCGGCCTGAAAGGGCTGTTCGTGCTGGAAAGCGGCTTTAACCTCGATACCGGCACGATGCAGCAAAGCAACCGCCTGTTCGGCCGCCAGGCCTTCGTCGGCCTGCAGAAGGCAGGCATCGGCCAGATCAGCCTGGGCCGCCAGTACACCTCGATGTTCGAGGCGCTGGCGAACTTCTCGCCGGCGGCCTACGCCACCCAGTACGAGCCGGTGGTGCTGCAGTCCGGCCCGAACTTCCGCGCCGACAACACCGTCAAGTACACCGGCCAGTTCGGCCCGGTCACCGCGCTGGCGCACTGGTCCTTCGGCACCGGCCTGGCCCTGCCGGCGACCGTGGGCATTGCCACGCCGATCGGCGGCAACGGCGAAGTGCCCGGGCAGTTCCGGCGCGACACCGCGTGGGGCGCCGCGGTGGCCTACCAGGGCGGCCCGTTCGGCGTGACCGTCGGCTACGACCAGTGGAACCCGACCATCGGCACCAGCAACGGCGAGGTCAAGAAGGCCGTGGTCGGCGCGAGCTATTCGTATGGCCCGGCAAAGATCATGGGCGGCTATCGCTGGGGCCAGAACAAGAACGCCGCGGACGTGGTGATCCAGCGCGACGATTTCTACTGGATCGGCGGCACCTACCAGGTCACCCCGGCCATCGGCCTGACGCTCGAATACGCCTACGACAACGTCAAGACCCTGTATGGCGATACCCATGTCCCCAACCCGTGGCAGGTCGCCTTCATCGCCAACTACGCGTTCTCCAAGCGCACCGACGTGTACCTGACCACGGCCTACGCCAAGAATGCCGGCCTGATGATGGAATCGCTGGCTACGGTCTACGCCAACAGCCTGTCGCTGGGCAACAGCTACGCGCTGGCCAACGGGCAGAGCAACATGTTCGGCGCGGCAGTGGGCATCCGCCACAAGTTCTGACAACGCGTCTCGCGGCATCGATCCCGCAAGCGATGCTCTTTGCGGCCGCCCGGTCTTTCCGGGACGGCCGATTTTTTTTGGGACGGTGGAAATGCGGCGTGCGCCAGGCGCACGCCGCCGCTATCGGCGCAGGAAGCCGTGGACGATGCCGGCCGCATGCTCCGGCCCGGTCACCAGGAAGAGGTGGCCATCATCGACCATCTGCAGCGTCGAGCCAGGGATGCGGGCGGCCAGGATCCTGGCATTGACCGCGGGAACGATCGGATCGTCGGTGCCGTGCATGACCAGCGTGGGCTGGCGCAGCGAGCCCAGCCACGGCAGGCTGCTCCAGCCCCATGCCGCGAGCAGCTGGTAAAGATAGCCGCGCCCGGCCGGCGGCTGCATGTGCTGGCCGTGTTCGTCGAGCAGGGAAGGATCACGTCGAAAAGCGCCGCCGTAGAGGTCGGCGCCGACGCGGCGCAGGTATTGCGGGTCGGTATAGCGGCGCACGCCGATCATCCTGGCAAGCACCGACAGGCGGCCCGGCACCATGATCACGCCGGGCGACGTGGCCGCCAGCACCAGGCGCCGGCACCGCGACGAATAAAGACGGGCGAACTCCTGCGCCAGCGCCCCGCCCCACGACACCCCCAGCGCATCGACCTGGCCCGTATAGCCGAGATACGACAGCAGGCGGTCGGCGAGCACGCAAAGACTGGAAAAACGGTACGGCACCATCGGCGCGGGCGAGCCGCCGGCGCCGGGAACGTCGAATAGAATGACTTCGATGCCCGGCAGGGCATCGACAAAGGGGGCGAGCAGTTCGAGATTGGCGCCGATGCCGTTGAATATCAGCAGCGGCGGTCCGGCATCGCTGCCGGGCCGGATGCCGGCACGCACGACCTGGCCGTCCAGGTCCACGGTCAGCACCTGCAGCTTTTGGCCGGCATGCGTGCCGGTGTCTGTTGTTGTCATCAGCTTGTCCTGGAGAGTTTGCGCACGGGCATGGCCGGCGCGCGGCCATGCCCGCCGCAATTTATTGCTTCGGGCGCAGAATCCCCTTCACCTCCTCGACGTTCTCGGCAAGGCGGCGTCCGACCACGGAAATGCTGTCCGCCTGCGCCTTGTACAGCGTGTCGGTCAGGCCGCGCACGCCGGCAACGGCCTTCTGCAGCGAGCGCGGCAGGGCTTCCGCCAGCTTCACGGGCGCCTTGCCATCGACGGCCTGGCCGCCGCGCGACAGCGCCTGCAGATCGGCGGCGGCATCGCACAGGAACTCTGCCTGCTGGCGCACCAGCGATTGCAGGCCTCCGAGCAGCATGACGTTGACGCTGGCGAGCGCCTCGATGTCCTTGCGGCGCGATTCCAGGACCGCGGCCGGGTCCAGGCGGTTGTTGCGCACGAAGTCGAGCAGCTTCTTGTGCGGGGCTTGCGCGGCCGATGTGCCTGCGGTGTTGGTCGATTCCATATTGCTTTCTCCTGAAGGTTGGGTTGGGAAATTCAGATCGCGATGTTGGGTACTGCGATGTTGCGGTGTTGCGATGTTGCGGCGTCTCGCCATGCGCGCTACGCCTCGGTCACATAGCGGCCCGGCGCTTCGCCGCAGGGGGCGAAACGCAGGCTGCCGGGGGCCGCGGGCGCGTTGCGCTTCGGGCCGGAGCGCTTCTTCAGCCACTGGGTCCAATGCTCCCACCACGAGCCCTGCTCGGCGGTGGCGCCGTCCAGCCAGCTTTCGGGGATCGCATCGGGCGTGCCGCTGCGGAAATACTTCGACTTGGCGTTGCCGGGCGGATTGACCAGGCTTTGCACGTGGCCGCTGGAACTCAGCACGAACTCGGTGCGCCCGCCGAACGCCTGCGCCGAGCGGTACACCGCCTTCCACGGCGTGATGTGGTCGGTCATGCCCGCCAGCACGTACTTGTCGCAGTCCACGTCGGACAGCGAGATGGCGTGGCCGAGCACCTGCAGCGCACCCGGCGTGGCGAGCTGGTTCAGCGTCAGCATGTCCAGGAACTGGCCATGCAGGCCGGCCGGCAGGCGCGTGCTGTCGTTGTTCCAGTAGAGGACGTCGAACGCGGGCGGCGCATTGCCGAGCAGGTAGTTGTTGACCCAGTAGTTCCACACCAGGTCGTTGGGCCGCAGCCACGCAAACACCCGGCCCAGCGCCTCGCCATCGAGCACGCCGCGCGACGCGCTGCCGTGCCGCGCCGCCGTGACCGCCTCGGGCGTGCTGAACAGCCCGAGCTGCGACTCGGCATCGAGGCCGAACACCGCCACCATCAGCGTGACGGCGTGCACGAGCTTCTCGCCACTGGCGGCGCAATAGCCCAGCAGCGCCGCCATCGTCATCGCGCCGGAGCAGGCGCCATGCACGTTGACATCGGCACTGCCGGTGATGTCGCGCATCGCATGGATCGCCTCGACCAGCGCGCCGACATAGGTATCGAGATTCCAGTCGCGCTGTGCCGCCGTGGGGTTGCGCCAGCTGACCACGAAGACCTGCAGTCCCTGGGCCAGCATGTACTCCACCATGCTCTTGCCAGGCGCAAGGTCGAACACGTAGAACTTGTTGACCTGCGGCGGCACGATCAGCTGGGGCCGCGCATGCACTTTCGCGGTGGTCGGGGCGTACTGGATCAGCTCCAGCACCTCGTTGCGGAACACCACCGCGCCAGGCGTGGCAGCCAGGTTCGTGCCGACGCTGAACGCATCCTTGTCGACCTGTGCGGGCATGCCGCCGTTGGTCAGCACATCGCTGGCCAGGTTGATCATGCCGCTGACCAGGTTCATGCCGCACGACTCGAAGGTCTTGCGCAGCGCCGCCGGGTTGCCTGCCAGGGTGTTGGTCGGTGCCAGCGCGTCGGTCAGCAGCGACATGAAGTATTGCGCGCGATGCTTGCTGCGCGGATCCATCACCGAACGCCGCACCGTGCCCTCGAGCGCGTCGCGCCAGGCCTGGTAGCCCTGCAGCGACATGCGGAACAGCGGATGGTCGCGCCAGGCGTCGTCGCCGAACCGGCGGTCGCGCGCCGACGGCATCGGTGCCGAGCCGTCCAGCACGCTGACCAGGTCATGGGTGAGCTGCGCCTGCTGCTCGAGCACCAGTACCGGCTCCTGCACGCACTGCGCGCCGATCTGCTGGGCGGCCGTGATGAGATCCTCGGGACGGATCCCGACAAAGGGATTGGGTCCTGCCAGAAAATCGGTGGGCGCCTCCATGGTGGCTGCATTTGTCATACTGCTCTCCTGTCTCTTTCTTTCCTGCTTCTGCTTTTGCTTCCGCTGTTACCGTTTCATGCCATGACAAGCGCCAGGGCCTCGGCCACCATCGCCGGCTTGGCTTCGCCCTCGATCTCCATCGTGTTTTCCGTGCGCAGCAGCACGCGGCCGTCGCCCTTGTTGTCGGCCGACACCAGCCTGACGCGATTGCGCACGCGCGCCCCGGCCTTCACCGGCGCGAGGAAGCGCGTCTTCTCCACGCCATAGTTGACCGCGGCGCGCGCATCCGCCGGCACCACGCCCATGTCGACCAGCTTCCCTGCCAGCAGGGACAGCGTCAGGTAGCCGTGGGCGATGGTGCCGCCGAACGGGCTTTCGCGGCGCGCGCGCTCCACGTCGACGTGGATCCACTGGCTGTCGCCGGTGCATTGCGCGAATGCATCGATGCGCGCCTGGTCCACTTCCATCCACGCCGAAACGCCGAGTTCCTTGCCGACGAATGCGCCGAGCGTGCCCATGCTGTAACCTTCGATTGCCATATGCCTCCTTGCTTGCTTTGGCGTCCGTGCATGCCGACCGTGTCGGCGCACGCATGTTTGTACTGCCGCATCGTAGTGGTGCGGCGCGCAAACACGGCTACCAAAACCGGCCCATTTGCTGACAATGCTTGCCGCTTTGCAGGGCCGTGGCACGGCGTGCGCGCAATGCGCTTCCGCGGGCGCACCGAATGGCAGGATTTGTCAGTCGCGCGGCCGGCATTGCCAGCACCGTTGCTGCGCTAAGGCGTGCGGCGGTAGGTGTTTGGCGTGCTGCCGGTCCAGTGCCGGAAGGCGCGGTGGAAGGCAGTCGGATTGTCGAAACCCACGTCGAAGGCAATGGCCGTGATCGCGTCATCGGAGCGGGTCAGGCGCTGGATGGCAATGTCGCGCCGCACGCCGTCCTTGATCGCCTGGAAGGTGGTGCCCTCCGCGGACAGCCGGCGGCAGAGCGTGCGCACCGAGCAGTGCAGCGCCGCCGCCACGGCTTCGATGGTCGGCGCTACCGGCAGGCAATCCGCCACGTACTGCCTGACGCGATGACAGGTCATGGGCTCGGCAAACGTGACGAAGATCCAGTCCTCGGGCGCGCGTGCCAGGAATTTCTCAAGGTCGGACTTGCGTTGCCGCACCGGCATGTCGAGGAATGCCGCGTCGAAGGCAATGCCGCCGCGCTCGCAGCCGAAATGCACCGGGCCGGGAAACAGGTAGAGATGGTCACTCGCCTGCGCGGGGCGCGCTGACGGCAGCTGCACCGCCTGCAGCGGGATCTTGTGGCGGATCAGCCATGACGCCACGCCATGCACCAGCTTCAGCATCAGCTCGCGTGCCATCGGGCCCACGGGCGGACCGGCCACTGCCTCCACCAGTTCCACATGCGCGGCACTGCCTTCGCGCCGCGACTCCACGCGGAACTCATCCAGCAGCAGCCGGAAGAACTGCCCGAAGCGATGCAGCGCGACTTCGAGCCGTGGCGCATCCAGCAAGCTCAGGCACAGGTACTTGAGCGTGCCGTTGCGCAGCGGACGGCTGAAGATGCCGGGCATCTCATCGTCGAGCTCGTGCGCCAGCAGCCGGTACAAGGTCGAGAACTGCTCCTGCGTCACGCGTGCCGCGGGCTCGTCCATCAGCTCCGTGGCAATGCCGGAACGCGCCGCCAGCTGCGCGATCAGCGCAGGATCGGCACCGGGCAGGAAGCCATGGACGAAGGAAACCGGGACGGTGGGGGACAGGCAATTCACTTGAAAAACCGGCATCGGATGCCGCGGGTGGGAGACGAAAATACGGCGCGTCTGCGCCATCGCCCCGACACTGTGCAACGTTGCCCCGGCCGCGCACATCGTGTTTTCCCTGACTGTCCCGAAATGTCAAGCGATCGTCCCGGATCGTCAAATTGCTTCATGCCGTTCGCCGATACTTCAGGCCATCGAATGACGATGAAAACAGGCCGACGGAACGCGAACCAGCAGGTTCTGCCCGGACCGCCTGCCGACAACACCCAGGAGCAACAGCATGCAATTCCTCGACGATTCCCTGCACCCCGAGAACATGGACAAGGTGGTCATCACCGTGGCGCCGTACGGTCCGGAATGGATGCCGGCAGATTTCCCGGAAGACATCCCCGTTACCATGGAAGAGCAGGTGCAGAAGGCCGTCGACTGCTATAACGCCGGCGCCACCGTGCTGCACCTGCACGTGCGCGAACTGGATGGCAAGGGTTCCAAGCGCCTGTCGAAGTTCAACGAGCTGATCGCCGGCGTGCGCGCAGCCGTGCCCGACATGATCATCCAGGTCGGCGGCTCGATCTCGTTCGCGCCGGAAGACGACGGCCAGGCCGCCAAGTGGCTGTCGGACGACACCCGCCACATGCTGGCCGAACTGGACCCGAAGCCGGACCAGGTCACCGTGGCGATCAACACCACGCAGATGAACATCATGGAGCTGCTGTACCCGGAATACACCGCGGGTACCTCGCTGTCCCATCCGGCCTACGTCGAAGCTTATCGCGAAATGACCGTGCCGGCCGGCCCGGGCTGGGTGGAAGAGCACCTGCGCCGCTTGAGCAACGCTGGCGTCCAGCCGCACTTCCAGCTGACCGGCATGCACGCCCTCGAAACCCTCGAGCGGATGGTGCGCGCCGGCAAGTACATGGGCCCGCTGAACCTGACCTGGATCGGCATCGGCGGCGGCTTCGACGGTCCCAACCCGTTCAACTTCTTCAACTTCATCCACCGCGCGCCCAACGGCTGCACGCTGACCGCCGAGTCGCTGCTGAAGAACGTGCTGCCGTTCAACATGATGGCGATGGCGATGGGCCTGCACCCGCGCTGCGGCATCGAGGACACGATCATCGACCAGCACGGCAACCGCATGACCTCGGTGCAGCAGATCGAGCAATGCGTGCGGGTGGCCAAGGAACTGGGCCGCGAGATCGCCTCGGGCAAGGAAGCGCGCGAGATCTACCGCATCGGCACCTGGTACGACAGCGCCGAGGAAACCCTTGCGGCGCACGGCATGGCGCCCAACCGCAAGCCCGGGCAGAAGAACCTGCCGGTGCGCGCCTGACGCGCATCGCCCGGCCGCGGGGCGTCCCGCCCCGGCCGGGCATCGGCGCCCCACGCGCCTGCCCGAACCACAACACCGCTGAAGCCATGAATCCTGCCCCCGCCGTCGCCAATCCGTGCCTCAACATCTGCCGCCTGGACGTGGCCGGCAAGTATTGCCAGGGCTGCGGCAGGACCCCGCTGGAAATCGGCACCTGGGACCGGATGACCGAGGCCCGGCGCGCCGAGGTGCTGGCCGAGCTGCCCGCCCGCCAGCCCTGGCGCCGCGCGCAAGCCGCGTCCGCCCCCTGATTCCCCTCGCCCGCCGCCAGGCACGCATGCGGCGGCGGGCGCCATCAAGCTGCTGCCATGACCCACCCCACGACGCTTACGGTCGATGCCTACTTCGACCTGATCTGCCCCTGGTGCATGATCGGCAAGAAGCACCTCGAAACCGCCATTGAATGGCTCGCCCGGGAGTACCCGAAAGTTGCCGTCCGGGTCGCCTGGCACTCTTATCCGCTGATCCCGACCACGCCACCGGAGGGCAGGCCCTACCGCGAGTTCTACCTCGCGCGGCTGGGAGGCCCCGAGGCCATGGCCGCGCGCCAGGCGCAAGTCTGCGCTGCCGCGCGCGAAGCCGGCATCACGCTGGCGCTGGATCGCATCGAGACCTTTCCCAGCACGCTGCTGGCCCACCGGCTGGTCCGCCACGCCGTCAGGCAAGCCGGCCCCGAGGCCGCTTCGGCGCTGCTGGACGAGCTGTTCACGCGCTACTTCATCCGCGCCGAGAACATCGGCGATCCGCAAGTCCTGCGGCGCGCCGCGGCAGCCTGCGGCATCGCACTGCCTGACGCAGGCGCCGACGGCGACCTGCCCGATCTGGACTGGCTGCCCCCGCTGCACGACCCGGACGCCCCGCCGCTGCGCACCGGCTTCGGCGTGCCGCATGTGGTGTTCAACGGCACGCACAGCGTGTCGGGCGCCCGGCCGCCTTCGGTGCTGGTCGAAGCCATGCAGCGGGCCCTTGCGCGCGCGAAGCAGCGCGCCACGCTCGCTGCCGGCTGAAGCTCCCCCGCCGGTATTCAAACCGGCGCGCGCCCCCATCTCTTCAACCTGAGCCCATGACCATCCCGACAAGAAGGCTGGCATGGGCAAGTTTCATCTCATATCTTTAAACGGAGACAACCATGCCAACCCGCCCCACCCTGTTCCGTCCCCGCCACGCCGCGGTTGCCGCCATGCTGGCACTGGCGATGCCGGCCGCGATGGCCTGGACCAGCAAGCCCGTGCGCATGCTGGTGCCGGCGCCTGCCGGCGGCACCATGGACGTGATCGCACGCCTGCTGGCCGACCAGCTTTCGGCCGACCTCGGCACGCCCGTGGTGGTCGACAACAAGCCGGGCGCCGGCGGCGGCATCGCGATTAGCGCGATGCTGGCCGCGCCGCCCGACGGCCAGACCATCATGGTGACCGCGACCAACGTGCTGACCGAAGTGCCGCACGTGCTGAAGACTCCCTACAACACCATGAAGGACATCCGCCCGCTGGCCGCCGTGGCCCGCTCGCGGCTGCTGCTGGTGGGCTCGCCGACGCTGCCCGCCAAGGACTTCAACGGCCTGGTGAGCTACGCGCGTGCCAACCCCGGCAAGCTCAGCTTCGCTTCCTACAGCGCCGGCACCGCTTCGCACTACGCGGGCGTGATCGTGAACCAGAAGTCCGGCATGGACCTGCAGCACGTGCCGTTC
Organism: Cupriavidus sp. MEYA8; assembly: GCF_059278825.1. Classification (NCBI taxonomy): domain Bacteria; kingdom Pseudomonadati; phylum Pseudomonadota; class Betaproteobacteria; order Burkholderiales; family Burkholderiaceae; genus Cupriavidus; species Cupriavidus sp. MEYA8. The sequence goes on along the minus strand of NZ_CM181222.1, from coordinate 2,232,986 downwards.
GCCGGCTCGGCGCCAGCGCTGGCCCAGGTGATGGGCGGCCAGATCGCCGTGATGTACGACGGCATGGTGACGTCGCTGCCGATGATCAAGGCGGGCAAGCTGCAGCCGTACGCCGTGGCATCGAAGAACCGCTCGCCGCTGCTGCCGCAGGTGCCGACCTTCGCGGAACTGGGCTATCCCGATGTGGAGTTCAGCAACTGGGTCGGCGTGATCGCATCGGCGCGCGTGCCGGTCGAACTGGCGCAGAAGATCCAGACCGCGACCTACAAGGCCGCGGCGACGCCCAAGGTGCAGGAGCGGATGCAGGCGCTGAGCTATGAGCCGATGCAGCCACAGTCGCTGCAGCAGCTCGGGCAGTCGCTGCACGAAGAGTTCGAGCGCAATGGCGCGATTGTGAAGGCGTTCAATATCCAGCCTTGATCGGGCGCTTTTGTTCCACTGGTTTGCTTCCCTTTCCCATAAATGGGAGAGAGGAGAAAGCACTGCCGGCACCAGGCTTCGTCGCACCCACACGCCTCCCTCGGGAGGCGTTTCTCATGTGTGCCGAGCATGCCCAACAGCTCGGTGGTGCAGGTCCCCTATCCAACCTGATGGTGGTGAAGGATTAGCGAAGCGCAAGGGCTCCACCGTGAGGTGGGGTCTGAAGGAAGCGTGGAGCAAAGCCACGACCTGACGAACAGAAATCAGATACGAGGCCTGGTACCTGAAGTCGCACTGGGCTGGGCTACTTCGGCTTCAGTGAGTGGCCAAGCGTGCTGCGCGATCTCGAGTGCTGGCTGCGCCGGCGCTTGCGCTGCTTCCTCCGCTTGCGCGAGAGAGGGTGAGGGCAGGCGCATGGCAAGCATCGCTGCCGGCACCAGGCTTCGTCAGCCCCCCGCACGCCTTTCTCGGGAGGCGTTTCTACTTGCCGGCGAAAGCGCGTCGCCCTTTCGCAAGCTCAACAAAAAAAAAGCGCCAGTCCCCGCCCGAGGACTGGCGCCAAGCTCCTTACCTTCCCTTTCAGGCTACGTCTTCCCGCAGCTGCTTCTTGTTGATCTTGCCCACGCTGGTCTTCGGGATCGCCTCGACGAACGTGATGCGGTCGGCTTCAGGCACCGCGTACTTGCTGATGCGCTGCGATTCGACGTGGCCCAGCAGGTGCGCGCGGACCTGTTCCGCATTCACCTCCACGCCCGGCTTGCGTACCACGAACGCCATCGGCCGCTCGCCCCACCTGGCGTCGGGGACACCGATCACCGCGCATTCCAGCACGCCTGGCACTTCGGTGATCAGATTCTCCACCTCGATCGACGACACCCACTCGCCGCCGGTCTTGATCACGTCCTTGATGCGGTCGACGATCTGCACGAAGCCGTCCTGCCCCATCACCGCGACGTCCTGCGTGTGCAGGTAGCCGCCGGCCCACAGGTCTTCCGATGCCGCCGGCTTGCCGAAGTACGCCTTGGTCAGGAACGGCGCACGCAGCACGATCTCGCCGCGGCTCTTGCCGTCGTGCGGCAGGTCCTGCATGTCTTCGCTGACGATGCGGTAGTCCACCAGCGTCACCGGGCGGCCGGTGGAGCAGCGCATGCGCACTTCTTCGGCACGGTCCTTCGGCACGCACCCGGGCGGCAGCTGCGCCAGCGACACGATCGGGCCGGTCTCCGACATGCCGTAGCCGGCGAAGATGTCGATGCCGCGATCCAGGGCCGCCTCGCACAGCGCGGGCGGCAACGCCGAGCCACCGATGATGATCTTCCAGCCCGACAGGTCCGGCTTGCCGTCGGCGGAGGCCTGCAGCAGCATCTGCAGGATGGTTGGCACGCAGTGCGAGAAAGTGACCTTCTCGGTCTCGCGCAATTTCAGCAGCTGGTCGGGCAGGTAGCGGCCCGGCAGCACCGTGCGCAGCCCGAGCATCACGGCGACATACGGGATGCCCCATGCCAGCACGTGGAACATCGGCGTGATCGGCATGTAGACATCTTCACGATGCATGCGCTGTCCTTCGCGCGGCGAGCACAGGCTCGTCGCCGACGCCAGCGTGTGCAGCACGATCTCGCGGTGGCTGTAGCAGACACCCTTCGGATCGCCGGTGGTGCCGGTGGTATAGAAGGTGGCGGCCTTGGTGTTCTCGTCGAAATCCGCGAACTCGAAGTCCGCGGGCGCATGCTCCAGCAGCGCCTCGTACTCGCCGGCGAACGGCACGCTGGACTTCGGCACGTCCTGGCCATCGGCCAGCAGCACGAAGCGCGGGTTGCCGGTGAGCTGCGGGCGGATCTGCTCGATCACCGGCAGGAAATCCGGGTGCACCAGCACGATCGCGGCGCCTGCATCGTTGAGCGTGTAGAGGATCTGCTGGGGCGACAGCCGCACATTGACGGTGAACAGCGTGGCGCCCATCATCGGTACGCCGAAATAGCATTCCAGGTAGCGGTGGCTGTCCCAGTCCATCACGGCCACGGTGCTGCCGTGGCGGATGTCCAGCGCAGCCAGCGCAGACGCCAGCTTGCCGATGCGGCGGCGGAAATCGCGGAAGGTGTAGCGCATTTCGCCGCGGTAGCTGATCTCCTGGTCGCCATAGAGGCTCAGGGCATTGGTCAGCAGCTGCTTGACCAGCAGCGGATAGGCGTAGGCCGACTTGGCCGGCGTGATCAGGTTGTCTTGCATGTTCATTCGCTCGAATCCAGGGTTCAGTACGGCCTGGTGCCGATGATGCCGGCCCGCTCCATCTTGCGGTGGCACGGCGGATAATCCATCACAGCATAGTGCTGCGTCGCGGTGTTGTCCCAGATCGCCACGCTGTCGGGCGCCCAGCGCCAGCGCACCTGGTACTCGGGGATGTACGCCTGGCTTACCAGGTAGCGCAGCAGGTCGGCGGCGCCCGGGTTGGCGTCCTGCCCGAAGCGCACGCGCGCGGCGGTGTGGTAGTTGGTGAAGTGCGTGGTGAAGGCGTTGACGTAAAGCACCTTCTCGCCGGTGTCCGGGTGCGTGCGCACCACCGGATGCTCGGCATCGGGATACTGCGCCTTCAGCGCCAGGCGCTTCTCGACCGGCATGGCGGCGCCGAAGCTCGCTTCGATGCTATGGCGCGCGCGCAGGTCGGCGATCTGCGTCTTGATGTGCTCGGGCAGCCGTTCGTAAGCCAGCGCCATGTTCGCCCACATGGTGTCGCCGCCAACCGGCGGGCATTCCACGCAGCGCAGCACCGCGCCGAACTGCGGCGCCTCGCGCCACGTGGTGTCGGAGTGCCAGGCGTTCTCGTAGCGGTCGTTGGGCTGGTCGGGCGTCTTGTAGATGCGCACCAGGCCGGGGTGTTCCGGGTCGCTGCCGGCCACCGGATGGTCTTCCAGTTCGCCGAAGCGGCTGGCGAAGGCGACATGCTCGGCCCGGCTGAACTTCTGGTCGCGCAGGAACAGCACGCGGTGCTGCAGCAGCAACGCGCGGATCTCGGCGAACAGGCCGTCGTCGCGCACGGCATCGGCCAGGTTGACGCCGCTCAGTTCGGCGCCCAGCGCGCAGGTGAGTTGTTGGACTCGCATGGCTTTTGGCTCCTCAGATGACAAAGATCGACGAACCGGTGGTCTTGCGCGACTCCAGGTCGATATGCGCCTGCACCGCGTCTTCGAGCGCGTAGCGCTGGTTGATCTCGATCCGGATGCGGCCGGAGCCGACATGATCGAACAGTTCCCCGGCCAGTTGCGCCTTCTCGGCCGGATCGAAGATGTAGTCGGCCAGCGCCGGACGGGTCAGGAACAGCGAGCCCTTCATCGCCAGCAGCACCGGGTCGAACGGCGGGATCGGGCCGGAGGCCGTGCCGACGCAGACCATGGTGCCGCGGCGGCGCAGCGAATCCAGCGAAGACGTGAAGGTGCTCTTGCCGACGCTGTCGAACACCACCGACACGCCGACGCCGTCGGTCAGTTCGCGCACGCGCTTGGCCACGTCTTCATGGCTGTAGTTGATGATGTGGTCGCAGCCATGGGCACGCGCCACTTCGGCCTTGGCCTCGCTCGACACCGTGCCGATCACGGTCAGTCCCAGCAGCTTGGCCCACTGCGAAACGATCAGGCCCACGCCGCCGGCTGCCGCGTGCAGCAGGATGGTTTCGCCCGGCTGGAACGCATGGATGCGGCGCATCAGGTACGCCGAAGTCAGGCCGCGCATGGTCATCGCCGCCGCGGTCTCGAAGCCGATGGTGTCGGGCAGCCGGATCAGCGGCGCCGCCGGCACCAGGCGCTCGGTGCTGTAGGCGCCCAGCGTGTTGATAAAGCCGGTATACGTGACGCGATCGCCCACGGCAACGTTGGTCACGCCCGGGCCGATGGCCTGCACCACGCCCGAGGCTTCCACGCCCATGCCGGACGGCAGCGGCACCGGGTAGGTGCCGTTGCGGAAATAGGTGTCGGCGTAGTTCAGGCCCACCGCCACGTGGCGGATGCGCACCTGTCCCGCGCCGGGCTCTCCCACCGCCGCGTCTTCGTAACGCAACACTTCGGGGCCGCCAGTCTCATACATGCGGACGATCTTTGCCATGCAGTTGTCTCCTTGGAACGTTGCGGCACCGATGTGTGCCGCGCATGCAGCCAATGTAGGTCGCCGCGGCCGCGGCAGCTTTGCAATAGGCTCCAGCGGCTTTGCATTTCATGCCAAGCCCGCCTATCATGCCGCTGCAAAGACAATGCGGCGGCCTTCCCAAGGCCAGCCGCCATAAGCGGGAGACAACCTTGGACACCCTGGTACGTGCAGCAGCACTGACCAATTTCTTTGAAGTGGCCGGCGCGCTCGGCCTCAATACTCAGCCTTTGCTGCGCACCGCCAGGCTTAGCCGGGCGCTGCTGGCCGATCCGGACCAGCGCATCCCGGTGGGCGCCTGCGCCACGCTGCTGGAAGCCGCGGCCAGGGCGGCGGACTGCCCCACCTTCGGCCTGCGCATGGCGGAATCCCGGCAGCTATCGGACTTTGGCGTGATGAGCCTGCTGATCAGCCAGCAGCCAACGCTGCGCGCCGCGCTCGCCACGATCATCCGCTACCGGCACCTGGTCAACGAATCGGTGTCGATCCTGCTGGAAGAGGCCGGCGGCGCGGTCATCATCCGCCAGGAAATCGTGCTCGACCAGCCTTCGCGCCAGGGCACCGAGCTGGCGCTGGGGGTGGTGTTCCGCCTGTGCCGGGCCTTGCTCGGCTCGCACTGGCGCCCGCTCAGCATCAACTTTACGCACCCCGCGCCCGACGACCTGCGCGTGCACCGGCGCCTGTTTGGCTGCCCGCTCGAGTTCGACAGCGAATTCAACGGCATCGTGTGCCGGGCAGCCGACCTCGACGCGCCCAACCCGACCGGCGATCCGGCGATGGCGCGCTATGCCGAGCGCTTTGTCGACGCGCTGCCGCGCATCAACGCGCCCAGCATCGGCCGCGATGTGCGCAATGCCGTCTACCTGATGCTGCCGATGGGCCGCGCCACCTGCGAAGCCGTGGCGCAGGGACTGGGACTGAGCCTGCGCACCATGCAGCGCCAGCTCGACGAAGCCGGCGAAACCTTCACCGATATCCTCAATGAAGTGCGGCGCGAACTGGCGCTGCGCTATGTGGAGAACCCGCAATACGCCATGCTGCGCGTGGCGGAGCTGCTGGGATACAGCTCGGCCAGCACGTTCACGCGCTGGTTCTCGCTCCAGTTCGGCGAGCCGCCGCTGGCATGGCGCCGGCGGCACGCAAACGGCAACACCAGCGGCAACGCAAGCGCTGCCGGTGCCGAGGCCACGCAACGATGAGCCCTTCGCACACCATCGGCGTGCATTTCGCGACAATCGGATAACGCGATGTCTTACTACCTGCGCAGCGCCAGCCTGACCAACTACGTTGAAGTGGCACGTGCCGTCGGCCTCGATCCGCACCAGCAGATGCGTGCGGCCAAGATCAGCCGCGACGTGCTGCTCGATCCCGATATCCGCATCCCTGCCGCGCTGGTGGGACGGCTGCTTGACGCGTCGGCACGCGCCGCGCAGGTGGACGACTTCGGCCTGCGCATGGCGGAGCTGCGCCAGTTCTCCAACCTGGGGCCGCTGGCCTTCGTGGTGCGCGAGCAGCCCACGCTGCGCCGCGCGCTGGAGTCCATGGTGCGATACATGGGCCTGCAGAACGAATCGCTGGCGATGCGCCTGGAGGAATCCGAAGGACTGGTCATCATCCGGCTCCAGGTCCTGAGCGAGGAATCCGGCGTGCTGCGCCAGGCCACCGACCTGGCCGTGGGCGTGATGTTCCGCATGCTGAGCCTGTTCCTGGGGACTTCGTGGCGCCCGCGCAGCATCTGCTTCACGCACCCCGCACCCGCCAGCGTGGCGACCTGCATGCGCGTGTTCGGCATCGACCCGCTGTTCAACCAGGACTTCGACGGCATCGTCTGCGCCGCCGCCGACCTGGAGGCCCCGCTGCCGTCCTACGACCCCGCGATGGCAGGCCAGGTCAAGCGCTACCTCGGCAGCCTGCTGGCCCAGGCCAACGCCACCGCGCCGGACAAGGTGCGCAAGCTGGTTTACGTCCTGCTGCCCACCGGCATGTGCTCGGTCGACCGGGTGGCGCAGCACCTGGGGGTGGACCGGCGCACCATCCACCGCCGCCTGGCGCGCGATCAGACCAGCTATTCCGAGATCCTGAACCAGGTGCGTGCGGGGCTGGTGGTCGGCTATATCGAGAACCCCGACAGGCCGCTGTCGGAGGTGGCCACGCTGCTGGGATTTACTTCACTGAGCACGTTTTCGCGCTGGTTCAGCGGCGAGTTCGGCTGCAGCGTGTCGAAGTGGCGGTCGCAGCAGGCGCAGCAAGCGCAGCACGCGTAGGCTCGAGGCGCGCCGGGATCAGGTTCCGCGCCGGGCCGCCTCGATTTTTGCGATATCGATTTTCCGCATCGTCATCATCGCTTCGAAGGCGCGCTTGGCCGCCGCGGGATCGGAATCGAATACCGCCGCGGTCAGCGCGCGCGGCGTGATCTGCCACGACAATCCCCACCGGTCCTTGCACCAGCCGCATTCGCTTTCCTGCCCGCCGTTGCCGACGATGGCATTCCACAGGCGGTCGGTTTCGGCCTGATCGTCCGTCGCGATCTGGAAGGAAAACGCCTCGCTGTGCTTGAAATGCGGGCCGCCGTTGAGGCCAAGGCAGGGAATGCCGGCAACGGTGAACTCTACCGTCAGGACATCGCCTTGCTTGCCATCGGGATAGTCGCCGGGGGCGCGGTGGACGGCCTTGACAGCGCTGTCGGGGAAGGTCTCGGCATAGAAGTTCGCGGCATCCAGCGCGTCGCGGTCGTACCACAAACAGATCGTATTCTTGCTCGGCATGTTGTGTCTCCTTGGAAAGGTGAGCACGGGGCATCCGTGGTCGTCGAACACTCAAGGGCGCCGGCCAGGCACGGTGTGCCGGTCGGCCGCCCAGGCGTCGATATTAGACTTATCTGGCCGCATCCCCAATATGCCGTGGACGCCATAAGCCGGCGCTAGCGTGCCCGCCCATCGCGGCAATTTGATCCGCCCCGCCCCCGAGGGGCGCGACGGTGGCGCCATCCAGACGCACTTGGTGGTCGAGGTACATGTAGTGCCATGAGAGCTTCGCCGCCCCTTTGGTCAGTACGCCTCTCGTCTGAGGAGCACCGGGATAGTGACAGGCGTGCCCATCATCCCGCCACGACTTCGCTAAGACCAACATGACGGTGGACAATCCGATCGGCCACCGTAGCGCCCGGCTATCCCCCCAATGCGGCCGACGCTTTTCCACGAAGGCCGCAATTCCCTCCTTCGCGTCGTCGGTCGCGGCCACCTGGCAGAACGTATCAAAGGCGTGCAGCCCGCCATGAGCCGCCAGGTGTGGATCTGCCGGTCGGCGACGATGCCGGTCACGCTCGCCGCAAGCACGGTGTGGACGCAGTTGCTGGAGATTACCGCCGGGCTGGTCGACGGCGGTGTGTGGCCAGCGCGTTCGGTCCGCAGGCCCGGTTCCTGATCCTGCCCCTTTCGGGGCATGGTTGCGCGGCACATTTCTCATTGTGAAAGCGTCGCTTATTGATCATTGCGGGGATCCATGACCGTCGCCTATCCTGTCCTAACCGGCACGGCGAATCTGTGCGGTACAAGACATAGCCGGACAAGAATTAACAATAACAAGGACAAGGGGAATCTCCCCAAATACGGGCTGATGCGAGAAGCATGCGCCGTCCGCGCGCTCGGCCTGACTGGAATCATGGGGTGAAACCATCGCACGCGGTGCAGTACCGGCCGTGAGCGGGATTCTCCGTTGACAAAACATGGCCGATGCATTCCTGTTCAGCAAACCCTTCACGTTTCTCGCCTGTCCCGGCATGCCGGAAGTCAGGTCCGGCGTCGATGCACTGGAATCGCTGCCCGGACATATGTTCTGGCTCGAGAACGAGGACTTCATCCGCAGCGTCCACGTGCCGGACTTCCTCGCACAGAGCCGCGCCGCCCTCGAGGCGGTGATGCCCGGCGGGGCCGCGCTGGTTGACGCGAAGGCCGACGAGATCCGGCGCAGCACGCATCTCATCTCCGCCCTGCAGCGCCTCGGCCCCGAAGCGGCCGCTGCCGCGCACTCGTACTGCTACTGGCGCTATTCCGCCGACGTACTCGGGCGCTCGCAAGGGATTCCGCGCAGCGCGATCGAGCGCCAGTTCGACCGCGCGGTCGCGCCGCGCGACGGTGCGCACAAGCTGGAATGGATCTGCCCTTGCTGCGATGGCCAGGCGCACTACCAGGTCGACGGACTGCTCGCGTCGCAACGCGTGGCACGGCAGGGCGGGTTCTCGGTGGAATGCCCGCATTGCGGGCATCGGGAGCGCCTGTATGCCGGCTTCCTGCACGCCGGCCGGCTGGAGTGTCAGTGCAGCATCTGCACCGGCTTCATCCAGACGCTGGCAGGCCAGCTTGCCAGGCCCGCTCGCAAGCTGGCGGGCGGGCTGGAAGCGTTTGCCTGGAAGCATGCCGTCGACACCATCGCGGAGATCCACGAACTGAAGGAGGCAGCCTTGCAGCGGCTGGCACGCGGCGATACGCCCTCGGACAACGCGATGGCGTTCGCGCATGCCGTGCAGGCGGATGCCGAACGCCCCCTGCCGGACATCCTCTGCCAGATCGATCCCACGCTCGAAGGCCGGCTCGACAAGAACCCCCGGGTGTGGGCGCTGCTGTGCGAGCTGCTGCAGGAAGGCGTACTCGACTGCGAGTGCACGATCTACGATCAGGACAAGTGCCAGCAGGTCGCGCTGGAGCTTGCGTTGCTCGACGACGACCCGGCAGCGGCCAATCCCGCGGCCCATGATCAGCTCACTACGCTGCTCAAGGGCTACGAGCCATCCAAGCGCGACACTTTCATCAGCTGGCTGCAGGCTCTCAAGCGCTTGCGGCTGTGCGTGGCGCGTTTCAATGTCGCCGTCGACGTGGCCTGGCGGCTCAGCGTGGAGCATTGCCGCATCCTGACCGCGCGGCAACCGGATGGCCCGGGCGCGGCTGGCCCCCATGCCAGCGGGCTGCCACGCTGGCAGCCCGCGCCGCGCCTGCGGCGACCGGACCGGCCGGTCTATCTCGACGCCGAGCTGGAAGCGGTGCAGCTGTTGAAGGCGCTCGGGTATATCGTGTTCAGTCCGGAGGATATCCGCTCGCAGCAGGACAACATGGAAGACATCTCGTAACGCGTTTTCCTGCTGAACCACGATCCCTGGCAACGCCTCTTGCGATGGACGGCTTTGGGCACTAATCCTATGAAGGACGCGTCCCCAAGGAGGCCCCATGGCGCAGTGCACAAAGTGCGGATGCGATAACACCGCGGGTGCCAACTTTTGCCAGCAGTGCGGCAGCGCCCTCGTCCGCCAGTGCCGCAGTTGCGGCCAAGCCCTGGCGCCGGCGGCGCGCTTCTGCAGTGCATGCGGCGAGCCTTGTGGGGAACCGGCACCCGCCGCGTCCACCGCGCCGGTCTCGCCCGTGTCCCCGGTGTCCCCGGTGTCCTATACGCCACCCCACCTCGCCGAGCGCATCCGCAGCGAGCAGGCGGCGCTGGAAGCCCGCGGCGAGCCCGCCGGCGAGCGCAAGACCATCACCGTGCTGTTTGCGGACATGGCCGGCTCGACCGCGCTGATCCACGACCTGGATCCAGAGGACGCCCACCGGCTGATCACGCCGGTGATCGACCTGATGATGGAGGCGGTGCACTACTACGAGGGCTACGTTGCCAAGTCATTGGGCGACGGCATCCTGGCGCTGTTCGGCGCACCGATCGCGCACGAGGACCACCCCCAGCGTGCGCTCTACGCCGCGCTGCGCATGCAGAAGGCAATGCAGCGCCACAGCGACAGGCTCAGGCTGGAGCAAGGCATCTCGCTGCAGATCCGGGTCGGCATCCACACCGGCGAAGTGGTGGTGCGCTCGATCCGCAAGGACGATCTGCACACGGACTACGATCCGGTCGGCCACACCATCCACATCGCGTCGCGGATGGAAACCATGGCGGCGCTCTCGTCGATCTTCGTCAGCGAATCCACGCAGCGGCTTGCCGAAGGGTATTTCGCCTTCAAGCCGCTGGGCGTTGCGCAGGTCAAGGGCATTCCCATGCCGCTGGCCGTCTACGAGCTGACCGGCATCGGGCCGCTGCGTACACGCTTGCAGGTGTCGGCGCATCGGGGCCTGGCGTGCTTCGTCGGGCGCGGCCTGGAGCTGGAGACGTTGCACCAGGCACTGCAGCGATCCGCGGCGGGTCAGGGGCAGATCGTTGCGGTGGTCGGCGAGGCCGGAGTCGGCAAATCGCGGCTGTTCCATGAATTCAAGGCGCGTTCGCCGGGCAGCTGCCTGAAGCTGGAGACGTTCTCGGTGTCCCACGGCAAGGCCTTTGCCTACCTCCCGCTGATCGAGCTGGTGAAGAACTATTTCCAGATCGAGGCTCACGACGACGAACGGAAGGCCCGCGAAAAGGTGGCGGGCCGCGTGGTGATGCTCGACCGGGGACTGGAAGACGTGCTGCCATACCTGTTGCACCTGCTGGGCATCAGCGAGCCGGGCTCGGCGTTGCCGAACATGGATCCGCTGATCCGGCGCCAGCGCACCTTCGAGGCGATCACCACCCTGCTGGCGCGCGAGAGCCGCAACCAGCCGCTGGTGCTGCTGTTCGAGGACCTGCAATGGCTGGACAGCGAGACCGAAGCCTTCCTGGATGTACTCGTCGACCGCCTTGCCAACGCCAGGATCCTGCTGCTGCTGAACTACCGGCCCGAGTACCAGCATGGCTGGAGCCATCTTGACTGCTACACGCCGCTGCGGCTAGACCCGCTGGGCCTGGCGGAAGCCGGGCAACTGCTCACCGCGCTCCTCGGCGACGATCCGGCGCTGGCGGACCTCAAGCGCCTGATCCTGGCAAAGACCGAAGGCAATCCCTTCTTCATGGAAGAAGTGGTGCAAACCTTGTGCGAGGAAAAGGCGCTGCTTGGCGAGCCCGGCCACTACCGCATCGAGAAGACGCCCACGGCGCTCCATATCCCGACCACGGTACAGGGCGTGCTTGCCGCCCGCATCGACCGGCTGTCCCGTGCCGAGAAGGACTTGCTGCAAACCCTCGCCGTGATCGGGAAAGAGTTTACGCTCAGCCTGATCCAGCGGGTGGTCGCGCAACCCGATGAGCAGTTGCGCCCGCTGCTCGCCCAGCTGCAGGCGGGGGAATTTATCTACGAGCGGCCGGCCTTTCCCGACACCGAATACACCTTCAAGCATGCGCTGACCCAGGAAGTGGCCGGCAACAGCCTGCTGACGGAGCAGCGCACCGCGCTGCACCAGCGCACCGCCCAGGCGATCGAGGCCCTGTTCCAGAACCAGCTGAAGGACCACTACGGCGAACTGGCGCGGCATTACAGCCTCAGCGGCAACGACCCGAAGGCGGTGGAATACCTGCAGTACACGGGACAGCAGGCCATCCAGCGCTCGGCCTACCACGAGGCGATCAGCCACCTGAATGCCGCCCTGGAATTGCTCGGCCGCCAGCCGGACACCCCCGAACGCGCACACCAGGAGCTCGCGCTGCGGCTGGCCATCGGGCCGGCGCTGATCGCCGCCCGGGGCTTTGCCGCCGCCGAGGTCGAGGCCACCTACAGCCGCGCGCTGGCCCTGTGCGGCCAGGGCGGCGACACGCTACAGCTGTTCCCGACGCTGGTCGGGCTGCGTACCTACTTCTCGCTGCGGGCGGAGCATGCGAAGGCTTACCGGCTAGGCAAGCAACTGCTGCGGCTGGCCGGGCGAACGAACGATCCGGAGCTGTCGGGAGAAGCGCACGTCGCGCTTGGGATGAGCGCGTATTACCTGGGCAGGTTCGGCATCGCGCATACCCATCTGCGCGCTGCCCTCGCGCTCTATGGCGCAGGACCGCATCTCACCCACCTGAATGTCCATGGCGTGGATCCCGAAGTGCGCGCCCTGTCGGCGTCAGCACTCGTGCTCTGGACGCTTGGCTATCCGGACCAGGCCCTCCAGTGCGCGCAGGACGGGCTTGCGCTGGCGCGGCAGATATCCCACCCCTTCAGTTTGGCGCATGCCCTGTGCCAGGCCGCGGAATTGCACCAGTTCCGCCGCGAGCCCCAACTCACGCAGGAATACGCCGATGCCGCCATCACGCTGTCGACCGAGCAGGGTTTCCCGCTGTGGCGCGCGTGGACCACCATCCTTCGCGGTTGGGCGCTAACGGAACAGGGGCAGCAGCAGGCAGGCATCGCGCTGATGCATGAAGGGCTGGACGCCTATCATGCGACCGGTGCGGTCCTGGGGAATTCGCACTTCCACTGCCTGCTGGCACACGCCTACGGACGCCAGGGACAATGGCAGGCGGGGCTGGACGCGCTTGCCGTGGCGAAGGACGCGGTGGACCAGACCGGGGAGCACTATTGCGACGCGGAATGGCACCGCCTGAACGGCGAGCTGGTACGGCAACGGTCGGCTGCCGAGGGGCGGCCTGAAGGCGACACCGAAGCGCAAGCGTGTTTCGACAAGGCGATGGAAGTGGCTCGCCACCAGCATGCCAGGTCGCTGGAATTGCGGGCCGCGCTGGACCTGGCGCAGCTATGGCGGCAGCAAGGCAAGGAGCAAGCGGCCATCCAGTTGCTGGCGGGCATCCGGGCCGGGCTGACGGAAGGCTTCGACAGCGCGGACATGCAGGCCGTGGCCGCCCGTTGATGCCATGCCAGCGTCCGGGCCGCGGGAACAGGCAGGCGCCGCGACCTTCACGATCCTGTTCGGCGCCTTCGACCGCCACAATTTCGGCGACCTGCTGCTCGCGCATGTGGTGCGGCGCATGATCGGCCAGCACAGCACCAGTGACAAACTCTATTTCGGAGGTCTTGCCGGGCGCGACCTGAGGCGCCATGGCGGCCACCGGGTCCGCGCGCTGGCGCATCTGTCCGCCACCGTGGGCGACGCCGCCGTCGAGGTCATCCACGTGGGCGGCGAAATCCTGACGTGCTCGCCGTGGGAAGCCGCCGTGATGCTGCTGCCGCCTGACGAGGCCGGCGCAGTGGTAGCGCGGCTCGATAGCCATCCGCGCGAGCGCACGGCGTGGGCGCGGCGGCAACTGGGCGTGCCGGACCTTGCTCCCTACCTGTTGCCTGCCACTTTGTTTGCCAATGTCAGGCGCGTCATTGTCCACGCCGCCGGTGGCATTGACCTGGGATCGGTCGAGTCCGGCATGCGGGCCGAAGTGGTGGCCAAGCTCGGCGCCGCCACCAGTGTCGGCGTCAGGGACCGGCAAACCCGGGCCGTGCTCGCCGCGAACGGCATCGATTGCCGCCTGGAGCCGGATCCGGCGGTGCTGGTGGCTGAACTGTTCGGCGATCGCATCCGCCGGCGCGCCGGCCATGGCGAATGCGCCCGCATCGGGTCGGGTTTCCCGGGCGGATACCTGGCGGTGCAGTGCAGCGCCGATTTTGGCGACGACGAAACCCTGGCACAGCTGGCCTCCCAACTCGAGCGCGTCGCCCGGGACAGGCACCTGGGCGTGGTGCTGTTCCGCGCCGGCGCCGCGCCATGGCATGACGACCTGGCTTGCTACCAACGCCTTGCCGCACGGCTGCGCAGCGCGCACGTCGCGCTCTTTGGCTCGCTCGACCTGTGGGACATCTGCGCGTTGGTCGCGCACAGCCAGGGCTTCATCGGCAGCAGCCTGCACGGCGGCATTGTCGCAGGCGCCTTTGGCTTGCCGAGGCTGGGCCTGCTGCGGCCCGGGCAACCGCCCGAAGCCAGCAAGCAGGTTGCGTTCGCCTCGGCCTGGGGCGCGGCCGGCGCGCCGGCGGCCGTACCCGTAGAGAAACTTGCGGCGAGCATGGACCAGGCGTTGGCAATCGGGCTTGCACAGCGCAGCGCGCTGGCCCGCGAATGGGCCGCCGCGTGCCGTGCCGCGTTCAAGCTGGTTCAGGACGACTAGCACCGGTGGCTCAACGCAAAACGGCGCGACAGGGCAACTGCCCCGTCGCGCCGTCGATCCCTTGCGGGCAGGAGACTCAGTGCCCGGCGCTCTGGCCGCCGTCGACATGCAGGATCTCGCCCGTCACGAACGGCGCGCGGTCAAGGTACAGCACGGCGTCGACGATATCGCGCATCTCGCCCATATGCCCCACCGGATGCAGCGCGCCCAGCGCCTCATGCGTTTCCTTCGGGTGCATCGGCGACTTGATGATGCCGGGCGACACCGCGTTGGCGCGGATGCCGGTCTTCGCATACTCGATCGCCAGCGATTTCGTCGCCGCGCTCAGCCCGCCCTTGGTCAGCGAGGCCAGCACCGACGGCACGCCGCTGATGGCATGGTCGACCAGGCTGGTGGTGATGCTGACCACATGGCCGCTGCGCTGCTTCTCCATTTCGGCAATGGCCAGCTGCGTGATATGGAAGAAGCCCGTCAGGTTGATACCCGTGACAGTGGCATAGTCCTCGTCGGTATAGCTGGTGAACGGCTTGGCGACGAAGATGCCGGCATTGTTGACCAGCGTATCGATGCGGCCGAACTTCGCCACGGCTTCGGCGATGACGCGGCGCGCCGTTGCGGGGTCGGCGATATCGCCGGGAACGGCCAGGATGTCCGCGTCGTCCGACGGCTTGATGCTGCGCGCGGTGGCGACCACGCGATGGCCGCGCTCGCGGAATGCCTTGACCAGTTCCGCGCCGATGCCCTGCGATGCGCCGGTGATGACGACAACCTTCTGTGCTGCACTCATTTTCTTACCTCGATGTCAGTTGATTCGGCCTTCGGGTCCTTCAGGTCCTTCGGGCCGATCGGGCCGACGGCTCCGATGGGCTCAAATCTAGGAGAACCGTCCCGTGGTTCGAAGACCTCGGCGGAACAAACAGTTATGCACGCGCGGAACAAATGGCGCAGGAAGCACCGTTGCCAAGGCGGCGAAACGTCGACTCCCGGCCGCTTTTCCGCCCGCTAGACGGCCGCCATCGACTTCTGGCAAAGGCCCACATATGATGGGAACACCGCTTCCCGCCACCCGATGCACCGCCTGATCCGACCCGATGAAAAGGCAATTCGATGACCTCCAGCTCGGCAGCATCGAGCTGTTCTGCCTGGCCGCCGAACTGGGCAGCTTCACCGCCGCCGCGGTCGCGGCCGGCGTGACGCCGCCTGCAGTCAGCCGCACCGTGCAGCGGCTGGAAGAACGGCTGGGGGTACGCCTGTTCGTGCGCACCACGCGGCAGATCCGCCTGACCGACGAAGGCCGGCTGTATTTCGAGCAAAGCCGGGGCGCGCTGGCGCAGCTATTGGATGCGGAGCGGCAGGTCAGCGGCCAGCGCGCAGCGCCCGCGGGCCGCTTGCGGATCAGCCTGCCGACGCCCTATGCCCACTACCGCGTGCTGCCGGTCCTGCCGGCGTTCCGGGCGCAGTACCCGGAAGTCGAGGTCGACGTGCATATCAGCAACCGCAACGTCGATTTCGCGGACGACACCTATGACCTGTCGGTGCGCGGCCGCGCGCCGGACGACTCGAACCTGATTGCGCGCAAGCTGGAGGATGCCGAGCTGGTGGTCGTGGCAACGCCCGCCTACCTGCAGCGCGCCGGCACGCCCCGGTCACTGGAAGACCTGCTCAGGCATGAATGCATCCAGTTCGAACGCCCCAGCAGCGGCCGGCGCATTCCCTGGACCTTCCGCGTCAATGGCGAAGACACCGATATCGTCACCACCGGCGGCTATGCGGCGACCGAAGACATCCTCGGCGGGGCCACGCTGGTCCGCGCCGGAGCGGGCCTGTTCCAGACCTATCGCTTCGTGGTGGAACAGGACCTGCGCGACGGCACGCTGGTGGAAGTCTTGCAGGAATTCAGCGGCAGTACGCGGCCGTTCGTGCTGCTCTACCCGTCGGCGCGGCACGTGACGCGCCGCGTGCGCGTCTTCGTCGACTTCCTGGTGGAGAAGTTTTCCGCGTAAATCTCCACGCGGAGCGCTCACGCAGGCTTGAGCTGCGCAATCACCACGAGGATCACCGCTGCATTGGCGGGCTGCTGGAAATGCGCGGAAATGGTCCGTGCATGGCCGGCCTTGTCCCCCAGCACATCGCGGAACAGGTCCGAAGCCCCGTCGAGGACCGCGGGCTGGTCGAACCAGCCCGGCGCGCTGGCAATGTGGCCGTCGACGCGAACGATATGGTCCAGGCGCTCGAAGCCACCCAGGCAGTCATCGATCTGCGCCAGCACGTTGAGAGCCGCGAGTTCGGCGGCCAGCTTGCCCTGCCCGACCGTCAGGTCCTTGCCGACCTGGCCTTGCCAGGCCACCTTGCCGTCCTGCAATGGCAACTGGCCGGAGATGAAGAGCAGGTCTCCCGCCTGGCTGACGGCGGTATAGCTGCCCAGTGGTTGCGGGGGCCGCGGCAGCGCCAGTCCGCGCGCCGAAAGTCGTTCATGTACGGACATCATGTATTCCAGTCTGGTCGGGTGTGCTGTGAATCGGGAGTGCCGTGCGGCTGGCCTGAATGGCGGCAGCGCAGTCTTCGGCCTTCTCCTGTCAGGCTCAGTTTAGGTGCGCATTGACCGGGAATACAGGCACCGGCGGGAACAGGAATAGAAACGCCATGGAACAAATCCGCGTGCCCGTCGGGGGCCGCCTCGCGAACGAAGGGCCCGGACGGGTCCGGCGGTCAATACCTGCCAATGTCTAATCGTTCGCAGGTTCCCCCTTGGACTTCAGCAGCACATGCCGCCCTTCGCTGACGGTCCCGTTCTTGCCAACGGCGTAGAGCACGTAGTCGCCGGCAATCGCCAGCCCTGGCAGCGGCGGCGCGGTGACCTCCAGCTTGCCGTCGTTGTGAAGCCGCACCGGCAGCTTCACGTACCGGTTTCCCCAGGTCCAGTTGTGCGTGATCGGACCGGTACGAACCAGCGCCACCGACTCGACCTCAGTACCGGAGACGTCGAGCTTGAAGCTGTTGCCGTAGTGGATGCTGTTGGGACTTTGGATGATGACCGGCTTCGCGCCCTTGAAGAAATACGGCGGCTTGTAGAACTCGATGACCGGTACAGCGGCGTCACGCTGCGCCTGCGTCTGCGGCGATCCCGGTATCAGGTTGACCCGGTTGCCGCCCATCACCCATACACCGCCATTTGGCATCAGCAGCGCAGTGGAATGGTCATGCCGGGGCACCGGCGAAGTGGCCACGTCGGTCCTGCTGCCGTCGGCCGGATTGTACAGCTGGTAGACCAGGCTGTTGACGTCGCCCTCGGCACCACCAACGACCAGCAGCTTCCCGTCCGGCAGCACGACCACATTGTTCTGGGAGACCGGCTGGGCCAGGTTGCTAAGGGACGTCCATTTTGGCGTCGCGCTGGAGAAGTTGATGGTTTCCGCAACCGCCGATCCCGGTGTGTTGCCGCCATTCGATCCGCCGAACAGGAACACGTTTTGCGACCACGTGCCATCCGCGTTGATCGTTACCATGATGGCCCCGGCACCACTGTCGTGGGCATTCTGCGCGGTATCGACATATTGCCAATGGTTTTGCGCCGGCGTGGCGATCAGCGGATCGGCCAGCGCTGCCTGGACATCGAACAGGTAGGTCTTGCCGCTGTAGAAGAACGGGTCATATCCGCGGATGTTGAGGCCGCCCGTTTCCCCGGGCAGGGGCGGCACGACTTCGGATGTCACCGCGACCTTCCAGTCCTTCTCGCCAGGGCCGGTCTGGACCACAAAGGCGCGCGGATACATTGGCAACAGCTTGCGCGCGCTCTCCAGCGCCACCGTCGTGTCCGTCTTGGGGTCGTACACCTCGGGTACCGCCTGCCGTACCTTGGTGGCGCTCGCGTTGCCCGCCCCCACGCTGGTATCCTGGTCCGAGCCGGACAGCACCAGGATCTTCCCGTCGGGCAGGGTCACGGCGGTGGGGTACCACCGCTGGTACTTCAGGTCCGAGGGGAGCGGCGGGTCGGTGTTGTTCTCATCGAGGGGATTGCAATGCGACAAGGTGCCGGTCGGATCCGATTCAAAGCCTGACCTGACGCAGGGCGTGGGCCTGAATACCCATTGCTCGGTCTTGGGGTCGAATATATTGACCTTCCTGCCGCCATTGTTGCCGCCCTTGTCATGCAACCCGACTACATAGATGCGGCCATCGATGCCAGCCACGTGGCCATTGCAGAACAGGTTATATCCCAGTCCCCTGGAAAAGCCTGCGTCCGAAAAGAACGGATCGGTATGGCTGATGTCCGCGCTGGTCAGGTCGGCGATAGCCGTCTTGGTGAATATGCCGGTATCGATCAGGGACTGCAGTCCACAGACATCCACGATCTGGGTGTTTTCACGTTCGAGGTCGGAGCTGTAGCGCGACCAGCCGCTTTCGTCGAGTTGTCCGAGCCCGAAACCGCCCTGTACCAGTTCGATGTACTTCTGGTTGAATCCCGGGAAGCCACCACCCTGCACCGGCGGATTCAGATAGTGCTTCGGCTTGTACTCAGATGGCCGCATCCAGATCAGCATTTTCGGGCATTCCGCGTACTTCTTATTCCATATCAGCGAGGTGTGGATGAAATCCTTGTGCACGGGAATCAGACCGCTGTTTACCCCACATACCGTCGCACCCGCGGCAGGGCATGCCTCCACCGCCGCAGCGGTACCGGCCGGCGCGGCGATAAGCCAGAACGAGCATGTGCCTGTCAGCGCCAGTGACAGGGCCTTACGACGATTTGCCATACGACCACCTTTGAAGCCATCAATGCAGGAAACAGCCGGGAGGACTGCAGCCAGCAGTGCCCCCAGCCCTTGAAAAGCTGTTTCAACCAAGGTACTGGTGGCGCCCTCCTTCTCTGATTTCCGTGGCGCATTTGGCTATGCCCTGGACATGCGGTGCACCCGCAGCGTCGCAAGACAGGGAAGCGCGCGGGACGACATCCCTGGTCTCGGCTGCGCCCTCCAATACTGCCTTCGGGCGGTAGCTTCACTGCCAACTTGAGCGCGTGCCGGCATCGCCGGCCCACGCCCGGCATCTCCCCGGAATAGCGAATTGATTCAAATGGCTAAGCGAGATCGGTGCCAACCGGGCTAGCGTCTTGATTCTGTTCGGAAATTCTGCGGTGGAAGAATTGCCGGCCAGCGCAAACCGGAAAGAACGTTTCAGAGAGGAGACAACTACGTCGGGGCTCGTATGTCTCTAGCGGGGCAATGAGCCGTCAATCTCTTGCAGTTTGTGCCGCGAGCTAAAACTCGAAATTGCCGCCAGTGGCCGCGCGCACGGCGCCCCCCGTCGTGATCCACCGTGCCCTCGCATCGAAACTTCGGCCCTGCCCGCGGTTCTAATTTTTATATGCTGAGCAAATTGTCTGCCAATCGGCGCACCATCTGGTTCTGGTCTGCAGTCGGCACCGTGGCGGCGCTGATCGCCCTGGCCGTGCTGTCCCCGCCCGTCAAGGGCTTTGCCGACCAGGCCATCGCCTGGGCCCAGGCAACGATGGAACAGCATCCCGGGGCTGGCGCGCTGGTTTTCTTCCTGTTCTCCGCCGTATCTGCCATGCTCGCTTTCGCCTCGAGCGTGGTCCTGGTGCCGCCGGCCAGCGCCGTGTTTGGCAAGCCCCTCACCGTTCTTCTGCTCTGGGGCGGCTGGGTGCTGGGCGCGGTTGCCGCCTACGGCATCGGCCGTCTCGCCTATCCGTTGCTTGCCCGCAGCGGTTATGCGGACAAGCTGGCGAAGTACCAGGACTACGTATCGAAGCGCATCAGATTCTGGGCGGTGCTGCTGTTCTGCATCGCGGTGCCGTCCGAAATTCCCGGCTATCTTTTTGGCACGATGCGCTACCCCTTCGCGAAGTTCCTGGCCGCCATCGCCATCGCCGAAGCGGGCTATGCGATTGGCATCGTCGTCGCGGGCGAGAGCCTGGCGATCGACCGGCCCCTGCCCTTCTTCATCGCCGCCGGCATCCTGGCGGTCGTCGCGGTGCTGGCGGGACTGGCGCTGCGTACGGCCAGGAAGCACAAGGCTGGCGGCCTGCGTCGGCGCTGAGGCGGGCGTCGGCTCAGATCAGGTCGTTGCGGGCAGTCCCCGGGTGAATATAGGATTACCGGCACAAAAGACATACGCTGACGAGCCGATTCCCTGATCCACACACGGAGACAAGCCTTGACCACGAAATATCGATTCGCCTTGGGCCTGCTGGCCACGGCAAGCCTGATTGCCGCTACGCCGGCCTCGGCACAAGGGCAGTGGCCGAACAAACCCATCCGCTTTGTCGTGCCTTTCGCCGCTGGCGGCGCCAATGACCTGATGGCGCGCGCCGCGGCCGAGGGCGCTTCCAAGGAGCTGGGGCAGACCGTACTGGTCGAGAACCGCCCGGGCGCCGGTGGCACCGTCGGCGCGGACGTGGTGGCCAAGAGCAAGCCCGATGGCTACACCTTCCTGATCAGCGCCGCCGGTGTCATTTCCAACAGCATGATCAAGAAGTCGATGCCGTTCAAGGACGACGACCTGGTGCCGGTCGCCATGATCGGCCTCGCGCCGTCGGTGATCGTCGTGCCGAAGAACGCGCCCTACAAGGACTTGCGCGACTTTGTCGAGGCCTCGAAGAAAGGCACCGGCTTCAACTTCGCCACCGCGGGAACCGGAAGCACGCCCCACTTTGTCGCCGAGATCCTGAACGTAAAGTACGGCGCGAAGCTGCAGCCGGTGCCGTACAAGAGCGGGTCGGAGAGCACCACGGCAGTGCTGGGCGGCCAGGTGGAGGGCACCTCCGAGGCCAGCATCATCGCGCTGCCGCACATCCTGCACGAAGGCAAGTTCAAGGCGCTGGCCACGACCTGGACGCAGCGCATCTCGGCCTACCCGCAGCTCTCCACCGCGGTCGAGCAGGGTTTTCCGGATTTGCAGATCGCCCACTGGGCCGGTGTCCACGCGCCCAAGGGCACGCCCAACGCCATTCTCGACAAGGTCGCCGCGGCGGTCGACAAGGCCATGAAAGATCCCGACGCCTCCGCCAAGCTGAAGGCCGTCGGCATCGAGCCGATCGGCGGCACGCGTGCGGATTTCGTGAAGTTCGTCAATGCGGAACGGAAGCGGCTGGGCGAGATCGTCAAGGCGGCCAGGATGCAGGAGAAGTGATGGCAGCGCAGGCCGTCGCAATGGCCTGCGCTGTCAGCGCATCCTGCGACGAAGGACTGGTCGCGCGCGGGGCGTTAGTAGGCAAGCTTCGGCATGAACTGCCCACGCCCCTCGGGCGTCATGTCGAGCAGGCCCCAGAGCGCACTGACGGCGTCGCCGGACCGATGATCCGTGCCAACGTCCGCCGGTGCCCAGGTAAGGTCGCTGCCCCAGAAGTGGCGGACCTTGCCGTGGTCGAGACGGAATACGTTGAATGCGGTGTCGTCCCATTCCTCGCCGGGCTTCCCGCCGCTCAACGCCCGGATCTGCGCCGGCAGTTTCGTTGAGTCTCCGAAATAGTCGGCGTCGTAGCTGTTGCCCGCGGTCGAGAGGAACTGAAGATGCGCCCATCCCCGTTCGCGCGCCCACGCGACCAGCCGTGCGATGGGCGACTTGGCGACGATATAGAGCGCAGCACGCTGGCCGATATGCCTGGCCGCGCCGTTGACGGAGTCGAGCAAGAGCGTGCACATCGGGCATGGCGTATCGCGGTCCGGGCCGTACATGAAGCTGTACAGGACCAGGGTGGGATGCGGGCCGAACAGCCCGGACATTGCGACCGTTTCGGGCATGCCGTTCGCGCCGATCCGCTCGAACACGTAGTCCTGCGGCACTTCGCCGCCTGGCGGCAGCGCGCGGCGCTGCGCCGCGACGGCCTCGATATGCCTTCGCAACGCAATTTCCTCTTCAAGCAGTGCGTTCCGCGCCTTGCGGTACTCGGCGCTTTCGTTGGGGTAAGTGACGTGCAACATGCTAGCCTCCTGCGGTTGCTCCCTGTTAGGCTTGTCGACGCCGGGATCGGTTCTCCGCGCCTTCGAGCACACCGGCATAGACGCGATCCGATAGCACCGCAGCATAGGGTTCACGCGGCCATAGCCGCGATGACCGCGCCCAGGATGCGCATGCCTTCCTCAATCTGCCGGGTCGTCAGGCTGGCATAGCCCAGCACCAGCCCGGCCGGTCGTGTGGGTCCTGGCGACGGCGGCAAGGCAAACAGCGGCGACAACGGATAAACGCCCACGTCCTGCTCCCGCGCGGCAGCCGCCAGCGCCGCTTCGTCCCGCGGGCGCAGCGACGGCAGCCACAGCACCACATGCAGGCCGGCCGCCGTGCCGCTGACCTCGGCATCCGCGGGCAGGTAGCGGGCAATGCCATCCAGCAACGCCGCACGGCGGCGCTCGTTCTCCCGGCGCATGCGCCGCACATGGCGTTCGTAGGCGCCGCTCTCGATCAGCGCGGCCAGCGCGCGCTGCTCCAGCACCGGCGCATGGCGGTCGGCCAGCCGCTTGGCCTGCCGGAACACCGGCACCAGTTCGGCAGGGAGCACCAGGTAGCCGAGCCGCAGTTGCGGCGACAATGCCTTGGAGAGGGTGCCGACGTAGATCACGCGTCCGTCGGTGTCGATCGACTGCAGCGTGTCGATCGGGCGCTGGCCGTAGCGGAACTCGCCGTCGTAGTCGTCTTCGACGATCCAGGCATCGTGGCGCTGTGCCCATTGCAGCAATTCCATGCGCCGGCCGACCGGCAGCACGCCACCCAGCGGGAACTGGTGCGATGGCGTCACGTATGCCAGGCGGACGCGCTCGTGCTGCGGCAGGCTGGCGGTATCCAGTCCGTGTTCGTCCGCGGGCGTGGGCAGGCAGGTGGCGCCGGTCGCCGCGAAGCAGCACCGGGCCATCAGGTAGCCGGGATCTTCAAAGGCGAAGGCGTCGCCGGCATCCAGCAGCAGCCGCGCGCACAGGTCGATGGCCTGTTGCGAGCCGTTCACCACCACGATTTGCGCGGGCTCGCAGGCAAGCCCGCGGGCCCGCCGCAGATAGCCATGCAGGGCGCGGCGCAGCGCAGGGTCGCCCTCCGGCGCCGCATAGTAAAGGCCGTCCTGCTGACGCAGCAGTTCGGCCTGATAGGCGCGCCGCCACGCCAGCGTAGGGAAATCCCGCGACGCCACCGCGCCATAGCGGAAGTCGAAACGAAGCGGTTCCGCGTCGGGGAATGCCGGCATGCCGATGTCCGCCAGCCGGCGTGCAAAGCGGGACAGCGGCAAACGGGAGGCAAGGCGCGGCGTCCCGGCCGCGCTGGCAGGCGCCGGCGCCGCCAGCGCATTGGCAACCCGCGCCGCGCGCCCCGCCGACGTGACGAGAAAGCCTTCGGCCGCCAACTGCTCATAGGCCGCGGTGACCGTGGTGCGGGATACCCCCAGCTCGGCTGCCAGCGCCCGCGTGGACGGTGCGGGCGCGCCCGGCGGCAGCACGCCGTCCGAGATCTGGCCGCGCAGCAGGTCGTAGATGCGGCGTCCCGCGCCGCTGGCGCCCGGCCGCGGGCCGTTGGGTCGGGGAATCTGGCCCATAAAAAATCCTGAAAACTGGACCTTCCGATTGTGCCAGTTACAGGAGACAGTATCTACGACGCCAGGACACCCGTTCGCCCCATGTACATCCCCGCCCACTTCGCAGAAACCCGCCCAGAAGAACTTGCGCGCATCATTCGCGCGCACCCGCTCGGCATGCTGGTCACCCAGGCAAGCGGCACGCTGGATGCCGACCACATTCCGTTCGAGTTCGACGCCGACGCGGGCTCGCACGGCGTGCTCAGCGCCCACGTGGCGCGTGCCAACCCGGTCTGGCAGCGCTGCCCTTCCGGCACGCCGGTGATGGTCGTCTTTCGCGGCGCCGAGGCCTACATCTCGCCAAACTGGTACCCGAGCAAGCACGAGACGCACCGCCTGGTGCCGACCTGGAACTACGAGGTGGTGCACGCGCACGGCACGCTCACCGTGCATGACGACGAACGCTTCGTCCGGCGCATCGTCGCGCGCCTGACGCGCCGGCACGAAGCGGACGAGCCCAGGCCGTGGAAGATGGGCGACTCCACGCCCGAATTCATCGACGGCATGCTGCGCCATATCGTCGGCATCGAGATCGCCGTCACTGCGCTGCAGGGCAAGGTCAAGCTGAGCCAGAACCGGGAAGCGCGCGACCGGCTGGGTGCCGCGGAATCGCTGCAAGCGCGGGGATTCGGCGAACTCGCGCAGTCCATGCGTCGTGCCGGGTAAGGCAGGCAAGTAAAAGAGCAAGTAAAAGCGCAAGCAAGCAATCGGCATAGGGGGCAGCCCATCGGGCTGCATCCCCTGCCACACCACCCGGCATGCGGGTCCGCACCGGGCGGTTCGAGAGGTTGAGGTCAGACGAGACGGGGCAGTCCCAGACTATCGAAGTAGGCAGTGGTCAGCACCCGATGAATCGCCGATAGGCTGTTGTGCCACCAGCGACGGCTTAACGCCGCCACCGACTGCGCCACCGGTAGTGAGGCCCCCAGGCGAAGCAGTTCGCGGTGGATAGTCTTGCCCCTGCGCCACTGTTTGAGCTGCAAGGCCCGAAGCCGCCGCCTTATCCAGCTGTCCAACTCACGCCAGATTCTGGAGGTCTGCGCCAGCCCGAAGTAGGCTTTCCAGCCCAGCAGGTAAGGGCGCAACTGATCGACTACGGCTTGGAGGCTGCGCCCACCATTGCGCCGCGTCAGTACCCTGACACGCTGTTTGAACGCCGCCATTGGCTTAGCAGCCACCACACGTTTGATCACACCGTCCCGGGCTTGCCATAGGCCATACCCAAGGAACTTGCGACCAAATACCGGCGCCACGGCGCTTTTGGCTTCGTTAACTTTCAGCTTGAGGCGGTCATAGAGCCTTCGTAGCAGAGCCATCACCCGCTCGCCAGCGCGACGACTGCCAACGTAGACGTTGCAGTCATCGGCATACCGCGCGAAGCAGTGACCCCGCCACTCTAACTCCTTGTCCACCTCATCTAGCAAGACGTTGGCCAGCAGCGGCGACAGGGGACCACCTTGCGGCGTTCCCTGATGCCGTTCCATGACCACCCCGCCATCCATGATTCCCGCGTTCAGGTAGGCTCGTATCAGCCGGATGATCCCGGCGTCGGCGATGCGTTGCCTTAGGCGGTCGATCAGAATGTCGTGGTTGACCCGGTCGAAGAACTTCTCCAAGTCCACGTCCACCACCACATGACGGCCCGACTGCACGAACGACTGAGCGGCTAACACCGCATCATGTGCCCGCCGTCCAGGCCGAAACCCGTAGCTATGCTTGCTGAAGGTCGGGTCAAGCAGCGGTTGCAGGACTTGCAACAGCGCCTGCTGGATCAGCCGATCCGTCACCGTCGGGACGGTCAGCGCGAACTACACAAGTGCTCAACGAGCATTTGGGATGGGCTGAGATCCGCCATCCGTTTCATCCGCTCCGGGGCCAACGCTTTCCGGTCCTGAAGACGCGCCGCGTGGCGGGCGCCGACACACTGCTGCTGGGTCATGTAGAGCGCGGCAGCTTCAGCATTGCCCGCGATTGGACCGACTGGGGCGCGCCTATCGTCGAAGACGATCGCGAGGTCCCTGCGTGTCGCTTCGATCTGGACATGCTGCTGGAGCTGATTGCGCTGATCGAACAGCTTGCCGCTTCGTCCTCCAAGAAGTCATCCAAAGGATCCAAAGGAGCTTGATCAATGCATCACGTTCACCTACTATCAGACCAGTTTTTACCGTGGTCCGCCAATGCAAGATATTCCGTCGTCCACTCTACGCAAACGCCGCGCGCAATTGCTCAAGCAAATGCCGGCATTGGACACGCTCTTGCGAGGCTCGCTCATCGAACGCTACAAGCGCTGCGGCAAGCCTGGCTGCAAGTGCGCCGACGGCCCCGGTCATGGCCCCAAGTACTACTTATCGGTGAGTTTCCCCGGGCGCCGGCCGCAAATGGACTACGTGCCACAGGCCGATTACGCCGAAGTCTCCGAACACTTGACGAACTATCACCGGGTCCGCGAGATCATCGAGGAGATCTGCGAGATCAATCGCGAACTACTACGCCGCCGCGAGGCGCTCTGAGGGGCGTCGGTGAGCCAGGCACCGCTGTCGCTCACCATCTCCATCGATCCGCAATCAGCCGGCGTACTCATCGCCAACATGCTCGAGGCTTGGCTCACCGCCGAGTCCGCGCTGGAACCGACTGAGGAGGCCGTCGATGAACACCAAGATCACCCCGCAACATCACAGCAAGCCGGCGTACATCTATATCCGCCAGTCGACGCTGGCTCAGGTACGGCATCATCAGGAGAGTACCGAGCGCCAGTATGCGTTGCGCGAGAAGGCGCTGGCGCTCGGTTGGCCGGACACGTCGATCCGGATCCTGGACCGGGACCTCGGTCAGTCGGGCGCCCAGATGACCGGCCGCCAGGACTTCAAGACGCTGGTGGCGGATGTCTCGATGGGGCAAGTGGGCGCCGTGTTTGCGCTGGAAGTCTCGCGCCTGGCGCGCTCGAATCTGGACTGGCATCGCCTGCTCGAGTTGTGTGCACTCACCCATACGCTCGTCATCGACGCCGATGGCTGCTACGATCCGGGCGACTTCAACGACGGTCTGCTGCTCGGTCTCAAAGGCACAATGGCACAGGCCGAACTTCACTTTTTGCGCGGGCGCCTCCAAGGCGGCAAGCTCAATAAGGCGCAGAAGGGTGAGTTGCGATTTCCGCTGCCAGTTGGCTTGTGCTATGACGATGAGGGTCGCATCGTCCTCGATCCCGATGACGAGGTTCGCGGCGCCGTGCAACTGGTATTTCGTTTATTTGAAGAGACCGGCAGCGCATACGCAGTCGTCAAGCGCTTTGCCGAGGATGGGCTGCGCTTTCCTAAGCGCGCATACGGCGGTGCCTGGGCAGGTCGACTCATCTGGGGGAGCCTGAGACACGAGCGCGTGCTCGGTTTGATCCGCAATCCCTCGTACGCCGGCATCTATGTCTTCGGCCGTTACCAGTATCGCCGACGCATCACGCCACAGGGAGAGGTCCATCAGCGCGTGCAGCCGGTACCCAAGGCGGACTGGCGCGTCCATCTGCCCGACCATCACGAAGGCTATATCACGCCGGAGGACTTCGAGCGCAATCAGGCGCGACTGGCGCGCAACCGAACCAATGGCGAAGGTTCCGTGCTCAGCGGTGCGGCGCGTGAAGGGTTGGCGCTGCTGCAGGGGATGCTGATCTGTGGCTGCTGTGGTCGGGCGCTGACCGTGCGGTACCAGGGTAACGGTGGCCTTTATCCGTTGTACCTGTGCAATGCGCGCCGCCGCCAGGGTCTGGCGACCACCGATTGCATGAGCGTGCGCAGCGACCTGCTCGACAACGCGATCGGCGAAGCAGCGCTCGCGGCCCTGCGGCCAGCGGAACTCGAACTGGCCATGAACGCCCTGAACGAACTCCAGCAGCGCGATCACGCCATCATGCGCCAATGGCATATGCGCATCGAACGCGCCGAGTATGAGGTCGCGCTTGCCGAGCGTCGCTACCAGGAATGCGATCCCGCCAACCGTCTGGTCGCGGGCACCCTCGAGCAGCGCTGGAATGACGCGATGCTTCGCCTCGAAGCCATCAAGACGGAAGCCGCCCAGTTCCAGAGCCAGAAGGCGCGCGTCGCCACGCCCGAACAGAAGGCCCAGATCCTCGCACTTGCCCGCAATCTGCCGCGCCTTTGGCGTGCCCCGGCGACCCTAGCGAAGGATCGCAAGCGCATGTTGCGACTACTCATCCGGGACATTACGGTTGAGAAGCTGCCCGCAACGAGACAGGTAGTCCTACATGTGCGTTGGCAGGGCGGCATCTGTACCGACACCACCGTGACTTTGCCCAAGCCGGTCACCGACGCGATGCGCTATCCCACTGCGACCGTCGAGCACGTGCGCAAACTTTCGCAACATCTGTCCGACCCACAAATCGTTGCGCACCTCAATCAGGAAGGCCTGCGCAGCCCAACTGGCAATTCGTTCACGCTCTCCATGGTCAAGTGGATCCGCTACCGGTACGGGATTGCGCCGACCAGCCTCAAGCGGACTGACGAACTCACGGTACAACAACTCGCTCACCGACTGGGCATCAGTCCACACGTCGTGTATTACTGGATTGAGCGCCAGGTGGTCCACGCTCGGAAGCTTGATGGGCGGGGGCCGTGGTGGATCACCCTGGATCCTACCAAGGAACAGCAACTGCGGGACTGGGTGCGCACTTCAGGGCATCTTCGGGGGCAACATTCCTACAATCAACTGTGAGAGGTGCATTATGAGATCACCGTCGGGATGCCAAGCTCGCGCTCGCCACCTTCCGCCTTCGGGATCGTCACCCGTCGTACCGGACTGGGCCGGTACGTCCCCCGCAGCAGTTCCTCACGGATACGAGGCCACTCGGACGCCAGTTTGCGCGACGTCTGGTCAATGTCCAGCCCGTCCACACCCGCCGACCCCTTGTTCGCCCGCACCCGTTTGAACGCCTGCCGCAAGTTCTCGCGCGTCAGCGCCGCTTCCAGCAGCGCCGACCCTGTGCCGTCCGTTTCATGCCGCGGGATTTCGGCTTCGCCGCGACACACTCCATCCGGGGCTTCACCCCTGGCTTCGGTGTCCCGCCCCGCTCGCGCGGGCTTCTGGCGCCTGGCCTCCAACATCGTCATGGCTTCTGACACTTCCTCTCGTTCGGCCCTTCGCCAATAGCTCCAACCTTGCCGGTCTGTCCTCTGGCTACTACGGCCTCTGCTGACTCCTCACTCCGGCTCGACGCCGTTACCCTTTCGGGATCGAGGTGAGGTCTCCCCAGGTAAGAACGCACTCCTTCATCGCACAGCCGCCACATTTACGCTGCCTCGCCTTGATCACAAGAGCTTCGCGGTTTCTCGCCCGCTCGCCCTGCTCAGCCGCGCCTTCTATGTGGTTCTTGTTCATCGGCTCACGATTTACGCTCCACGCTTCCTCCCCACGCTCGGTCGCCCTCACGCAGTTGCGCTTCGCTTCGTTCGCTGTGATCAGCTTACGGTGGGACTTGCACCCACAAGAGTGCGCCCATGCTGGGCGCACAAAAGAAGCGAGCCGCGCGGGCTCGCCCCTTTTTCCTACGCCTGCCTCCGCATTATTGCGTCGCGCAGGTAAAGCTCGATGCCAGGTTCACATCGCCGGCGCCGTTGTACTTCGGCCAGCTCGGGTATTCGCACAGCGGCCGCGTGCGGCCCGGCACGCCGACCGTGTCGGTCACCGTCAGCGAAGCCGGCGCGGTGCCCTGCTCGACCCACTTCTCAAGCGCCGTCAGCGAGTCCCACGAAGCATTGAACACCGAGCTTATCGAGTGTCCGTAGCCCGGGATTTCGTAGTAACGCATGAAGTTGGCGACATTGCCCGCGCCCATCGTTCCCTGTACGCGCGTGAAGTAGTCCTCGGTCGCGCGCGTGCTGACCAGCGCATCGGACTTGCCGTGCGCCATCAGGATCTTGCCGCCCTTGTTCATGAACGCGGACAGGTCGGTCTTGTTGATGTCCTGCAGCCCGGCAAGCTGGCTGATGCGGTCCTGCCAGGGCCCCGGGTTCTGCGGGTCGAGCGTCAGCGAGTTGAAGGTCGGATCGCGCGTGACGAAGTAGCGCACCCACTGGTCCCAGAACACGCTCATGTACGGCGCGGTAGCGGGCATCGGATTGACCGGGGCATCGATGTTGAGCGCCAGGGCAATGACTGTCGGCTGGACGGATGCGTTGCCGGCCAAGCCGAGGTCGGCGCCCCAGACGTTGAAGCCCGGATACTGCGTCTCGCCGCTGCCCAGCGCATAGCCGAACACGATCTGCGAGTTGTACACCTTCAGCGCGTTGATCTGCGCGTCGGACAGGCACGTGTCCCCGGCGTCGGCGCCGTTGGCGCAGCGGACCGGCTGGCCGTTGAGCATGGCCGTGGATGGGTCGAAGCTGGCATTGCAGGCGGCGACATTGCTGATCAGGCCGTCCTTGACGCCGTCGAGGTCGTCGCACGCGGCAATGGCGGCGTCGTATAGCACCTTGCGCTTGGGCTGGTTCGGGTAGGCGCCCGGCGCGGCCAGCGCGCGGGTGATGCGGCCGAACTGCAGGTCCAGGCTGGCGGCATTCCAGGCGGGATAGAGCACGATGGCGCCATCCCAGTCCTGCGGCCAGCGCTGCACCACGGCCAGCGCTTCGCGGCCGCCGGTCGATCCGCCGGCAAAGTAGGCCTTCTTCGGGCCATCGGCCTGGTAGTGCATCTGGATCAGCGCGATCGCCACGTCGCGCGTCTTCTTCAGCGCGTCGCTGGCATAGTTGCGCAGCGCCTCGTCATTGACGCCGAACGAGCCGTCGCGGCTGCCGAGCGCACCCGCCTGGTGGCCGGAATCGCTGGCGAAGGTGGCATAGCCGCGCGCCAGTGGCGAGGGCTGGTCAGTCGGTCCGGCCGGCACATTGCCTGCCGTGTTGGGAATGGTCCCGTCATAGCCGCCGCCGCCGAACATCACCACCTTCTGGTTCCAGCTGGCGGGCATGTTGATCTCGAACCGGATCGGTGGCGCCGTCGGATCGACGGGCGCGATGGTCCCCGTTACCTTGCAATACGCGCCAGTGCCCAGCTGCCCGCCGCCGGTGGCCGGCACCATGTCGGTCTCGGCAACCGTTGCGCCCTTGGTAGGCAGGCCGATGCTGCTCGCGGGGACGGTCTTGCCCGGCAAGTTCTGGCACGATACCGGGGTCTTTACCGGCGGGGGATGATCGTTGTCACCGTCACCGCCGCCGCAGGCACTCAGCACAAGGCCGGCCACGGTCGCAACGAGGACGGGAGCCAGTTTGAAGGTCACTGGCAAAACTCTGCTTTGCAAGTCGGTTGACATTTGTCTTCTCCACGGGGTCTCCTGGGACGGGATAGCGCCGCCGGGACCTCGGCCCCGGCGGGATAATCCTCGGTGCCTGCGTCTGCATTCGGCATGCCAGCACGCAGGTGATGAGACGGATGTGGAGCGTGAAATATGTTCCGTATTGCCGAAGCGGAGGGCCGGGTGTTTGCCGGATGCGCGCGTCACACGCGCACCCGGGCCGGCGACCGGAAGTTCTTTCAATCGAATCGGGAAGGACCTGCAAACGGCGCGGCAGGCCGCCGGCGATTCAGCGATAGAAGAGCACGCCCGCCGGCATCTTGCGCGTTGATCAGGCCGCGGCGTTCTCCATCGCCGCTTCGTATTGCCCCAGGCACGCCATGGCGTTGAGCCGCGAGCGCTGCAGCAGCGCCCGTTGCGCCAGCGCGGCGTTGGCCGGCTCCCCGCGCCACGCCAGCAATGGCGGCTCCTGCAAGGCGCGCCCATAGGAGAAGCTGAGCCGCCAGGGCAACGGGCCGAGCCGGTTCATCGCATCGAGATTGGCGGTGGCTTCGGCGGGCGTCTGGCCGCCGGACAGGAAAAAAATACCCGGCACCGCGGCGGGCACGGTGCGCCTGAGCACCTGTACGGTCTGCGTGGCAACCTCTGCCGGTGCCGCCTGCCCCGCATCCTTGCCTGGAAGCACCATGCTGGGTTTCAGCAGCATGTGCTCGAACACCACCGCATGCCGCTGCAAGGCGTCGAACACCTCATGCAGCACGGCTTCGGTGACTTCCGCACAGCGCGCCATGCTGTGCGCGCCATCCATCAGCACCTCGGGTTCGACGATGGGCACGATCCCTGCCTCCTGGCAGATCGCGGCATAGCGCGCCAGCGCCTCGGCGTTGGCGTGAATGGCAAGCCGGCCCGGCAGCTTGTCGGACACGTTGTAGACGGCACGCCATTTGGCAAAGCGCGCGCCCTGCTGGCGATAGCCGGCAAGCCGTTTTGCCAGCCCGTCGAGGCCTTCGGTGATTTCGTCCCCGGGTGCGTGCGCCAGCGCGAGCTTGCCCTTGTCGACCTTGATGCCGGGCACGATGCCCTGGCGCGCGGCCAGTTCGGGCAGCGGCGTGCCATCGTCGGCCCGCTGGCCCAGGGTCTCCTCGTACAGGATCACGCCGCTGATGAACTCGCCCAGGCCCGGCGTGGACAGGAGCAGGTTGCGCCACGCCCGGCGGCTCTCCTCGCTGGATTCCACACCGATGCGGTCGAACCGCTTGGCGATGGTCGGCCCGCTTTCGTCGGCGGCCAGCAGGCCTTTGGCGCCCTGCACCATGGCGTCGACGGTGGCTTGCAGTTCGCTTGCTGTGTCCATGGCGTTGCTCCGGGAGGGGGTATAACAACAAGCATTGGCGCCTCGGTGCGATTGCGCAAGCGACCGGCGTGCGGGCCGTCGCGGACCGCCACGCGGAACTACCGAGCCTCACCGGTATCGGCGCCTCCCGGGCGGCGTTCGGCAAGCGCCTCCAGCAGCGAGGCAGGCGGCACGAAGAACAGGTTGCCGCTGACCGCCTCGCTGAAGTCCAGCAGCCGGTCATAGTTGCCGGGCGGGCGCCCCACGAACATGTTCTCGAGCATCTGCTCGACCGGCGCGGGAGAGCGGGCGTAGCCGATAAAGAAGGTACCGAACTCGCCCTTGCCCGGTTGCCCGAACGGCATGTTGTCACATGGCCATGGCGCGGCGCGCGCCGCTGCCGAATTCGCGGAACGGATGCAGCGAGGCCGGCCGTGGCTGTCCGAACAGCGTGTCCCAGGCCCCGGATCCGAAGCCGCAGACACAGGAAAGGTTGCCGCCCTGGACCCGCTTGCCTACGGCACGGACCAGCGCGGCCACATCCGCGCACCACGCCCGCACGGTTTCGGCGTGCGCGGCGCCGGGTGAAAGGGTCGCGACGATGAAAATCGCGCTACGGGTGATGGGGCTGCTGACGGCTTGCGGCTCTGCAGCCGGATCGCCGTGGCGGGGTGGTGGTACTGCGAGCGCCGCTAGCGGTAGAGCCCCGCCATCCTTTCCATCCCCACCGGCTTGATCCGCGACGCCTGCCCGGCGCAGCCGAAGGCCTCGAAACGCAGCTTCACCACGCCCTTGGCCCCTTTCTTGGCCGCCAGCAGGGCCTTGCGCGGATCAAACTCGCTGCGGTCCTCGGACAGCGACTTGCGGATCGCCCCGGTCATGGCCAGGCGGATATCGGTGTCGATATTCACCTTGCGCACGCCCATCCTGATGCCACGCAGGATTTCCTCGACCGGCACGCCGTAGGTCTCCTTGATCTCGCCGCCGTACTGGCGGATGATCTCCAGCCATTCCTGCGGCACCGAGCTGGAGCCGTGCATCACCAGGTGGGTATCGGGGATCTGCTCGTGGATCTCGCGGATGCGGTCCATCGCCAGGATGTCGCCGGTGGGCTTGCGCGAGAACTTGTAGGCGCCGTGGCTGGTGCCGATGGCGATGGCCAGCGCATCCACGCCGGTGCGTGCGACAAAGTCGCGCGCCTGCGCCGGGTCGGTCAGCATCATGTCGTGCGACAGCGTGCCTGCCGCGCCCACGCCGTCCTCTTCGCCGGCCTGCCCGGTTTCGAGCGAGCCCAGGCAGCCGAGTTCGCCTTCCACCGACACGCCGACCGCATGCGCCATCTCGCACACGCGCCGCGTGACCTCGACGTTGTAGTCGTAGTCCGACGGCGTCTTCATGTCTTCGCGCAGCGAGCCGTCCATCATCACGCTGGTGAAGCCGGAGCGGATCGAGGCCTGGCACACGGCCGGGCTGGAGCCGTGGTCCTGGTGCAGCACGATGGGGATGTCCGGATGGGTTTCGGCAGCGGCCAGCACCATATGCCGCAGGTAGGCCTCGCCGGCATACTTGCGCGCGCCGGCCGAGGCCTGCAGGATGACCGGGCTGTCGGTCTCCTCGGCCGCTTCCATGATGGCGTGAATCTGTTCCAGGTTGTTGACGTTGAATGCCGGCACGCCGTAGCCGTACTCTCCCGCGTGGTCCAGCAGCTGTCGCAAGGAAATGAGTGCCATGGTGAAGCTCCTTTAGTCGATGCTTGGTAATACGGGTCAGCCGGCGGCGCGCTGCTCCAGCACGTCCAGTGCGGGCAGCTTCCTGCCTTCCAGGAATTCCAGGAACGCGCCGCCGCCGGTGGAGATGTAGCCGACACGGTCGGCAATGCCGTACTTGGCGATGGCGGCCAGCGTGTCGCCGCCGCCGGCGATCGAGAAGGCCTTGGATTCGGCGATGGCCTGCGCCAGCACCTTGGTGCCGTTGCCGAACTGGTCGAATTCAAACACGCCCACCGGGCCGTTCCAGACGATGGTACCGGCGGCCTTCAACTGCTCGGCCAGCAACGCGGCGGTTTGGGGGCCGATGTCCAGGATCATGTCGTCGTCGGCCACATCCTTCACATCCTTGACGGTGGCCGCGGCGGTCGCGCTGAATTCCTTGGCGCAGACCACGTCGACGGGAATGGGCACCGAGGCGCCGCGCCTGGCCATGATATCGATGATGGCCCTGGCATCGCCGACCAGCTCGGCTTCCGCCAGTGACTTGCCGATCTTCAGGCCGGCGGCCAGCATGAAGCTGTTGGCGATGCCGCCGCCGACGACCAGGTTGTCGACCTTGTCGGCCAGCGACTTCAGGATGGTCAGCTTGGTCGAAACCTTGGAGCCGGCCACGATCGCCACCAGCGGACGCGCCGGCTGGCCCAGCGCCTTGCCCAGCGCGTCGATCTCGGCGGCCAGCAGCGGGCCGGCGCAGGCGACCGGCGCATACCTGGCGATGCCATGGGTAGTGGCTTCGGCGCGATGCGCGGTGCCGAAGGCATCGTTGACGTAGATGTCGCACAGCGCGGCCATCTTCTGGGCCAGCTCGTCGCTGTTCTTCTTCTCGCCCTTGTTCACGCGGCAGTTTTCCAGCAGCACCACCTGTCCGGGCGGCACCTGGAAGCAGCCCGCGGTCCAGCCGGACAGCAGCGGCACCTGCCGGCCCAGCAGCTCCGACAGGCGGCGGCCCACCGGCGCCAGGCTGTGGCGCGGGTCCGGCTTGCCTTCCTCGGGACGGCCCAGGTGCGAGGTGACCATCACCGCGGCCCCCGCCTGCAGGCAGGCCTCGATCGCGGGCAAGGAAGCACGGATGCGGGTATCGTCGGTGATCTGTCCCGCATCGTCCTGCGGGACGTTGAGATCGGCGCGGATAAAGACCCGCTTGCCGGCCAGCCCGCCGGCGGCGAGCAATGCGGCCAGCGTGTGCGGCGCCGCGGGTTTCGGTTGCGTGTCCGTAGCATGGAAAATGCTCATCGTAGCCACCCTTCAGCGTGCGTTGGCCAGCGCCACCGCGGTATCCAGCATGCGGTTGGAGAAGCCCCATTCGTTGTCATACCAGGCCGAGACCTTGACCAGCGTGCCGTTGACCTTGGTCAGCGTGGCGTCGAAGGTGGACGAGGCCGGGCTGTGGTTGAAGTCCACCGAGACCAGCGGCGCGGTGTTGTAGTCCAGGATGCCCTTGAGCTCGGCCTCGGCGGCGCTCTTCAGGATGCCGTTGACCTCGTCCACGGTGGTCGGCCGCGCCGCCACGAAGGACAGGTCGACCAGCGACACATTGATGGTCGGGACACGCACGGCAAAGCCGTCCAGGCGGCCATCCAGCTCGGGCAGCACCAGTCCCACGGCGGCGGCGGCGCCGGTCTTGGTCGGGATCATCGACATGGTGGCCGAGCGCGCGCGGCGCAGGTCGTCGTGGTAGACGTCGGTCAGCACCTGGTCGTTGGTGTACGAGTGCACCGTGGTCATCAGCCCGTTCACCACGCCCAGCTTCTCGTGCAGCGGCTTGACCAGCGGCGCCAGGCAGTTGGTGGTGCACGAGGCGTTGGAGATGACCGTGTCGGTCGCCTTCAGCACGCCGTGGTTCACGCCATAGACGATGGTGGCGTCCACGTCCTTGCCGCCCGGGGCGGAGATGATCACCTTCTTCGCGCCGGCCTTCAGGTGGGCCGATGCCTTCTCCTTGCTGGTGAACAGCCCGGTGCACTCCATCACCACGTCCACGCCCAGCCCGGCCCACGGCAGCTCGGCCGGATTGCGCTGCGCCACCACGCGGATGCGGTCGCCGTTGACGCGGAAGGCATCGCCGTCAACCGAGACCTCGCCCGGGAAACGGCCGTGGACGGTGTCGTACTGCGTCAGGTGGGCATTGGTGGCGGCGTTGCCGAGGTCGTTGATGGCAACGATCTCGATATCGTGGCGCTTGCCGCCTTCATAGTGGGCGCGCAGTACATTGCGCCCGATGCGCCCGTAGCCGTTGATGGCAACCTTGATGGTCATGATGTCTCCTGATGTCTCCGTTTACTTGTCTTGGTATCCTTGCCGGCCCGCGCCGGATATCAGGCGGCGGGTGCGAGCCACGCCGGCGTCAGCAGCACCGGCAGTGCCTCGATCGAGTCGATCAGCGCATCCGCGCCCAGTGCCGCGGGCCCGTCGGGGCCGGCGTAGCCGTAGCGCACCAGGCAGACCGGCATGCCGGCCGCGCGCGCAGCGGCCACGTCCACTGGCGAATCCCCTACCAGCACGCCTTGCGCCGCATCGACGTCGAGCAGCCGGCAGGCATGGCGCAGCGGTGCGGGGTGCGGCTTCATCTGCGCGATCGAATCGCCGGCCACCAGCACGTCGAGGTACGCCGCCAGGCCGGTCATGGCCAGCAGCGGCGCCGCCAGCGCGCGCGGCTTGTTGGTGACGCAGGCCATGCGGTAGCCCTCGCGCCTGAGCGCAGCCAGGCCCGCTTCCACGCCCGGGAATACCGAACCCAGGCGGCCGTTGGTGTCGTCATAGTGGCGATGGAACAGCGCCTCGGCAGCGGCGGCCTCCACCCGCGGCGCCAGCTGCGCGGTCTCCAGCACGCGCCGCACCAGGTTGGGTACGCCGCGGCCGATGAAGCCGGCCACCGTATCGAAGGGCAGCGGCGCGCTGTCGAGACCGGCGAGCATGCGGTTGGCGGCCTCGACGATGTCCGGGGCGCTGTCGACCAGCGTGCCGTCGAGGTCGACCAGCACCGCGGTGCAAGGCAGGGATACGGCAGTCATGGCTTCTCCTCCAGCAAGGCGCGCGCGGCAGCCGCAACGTGCGCCGGAGTCAGTCCGAAGTGCTGGTACAGCGCCTCCGCCGGGGCGGACTCGCCGAACGTGTCGATGCCCAGCGCCACGCCGCCCTCGCCCACCACGCCGCGCCAGTACCAGGTGGCGCCCGCCTCCACGCTGACGCGCGGCACACCCGGCGGCAGCACCGTGTCGCGGTAGGCCGCGTCCTGCGCGTAGAACAGCTCCACGCACGGCATCGACACCACGCGCGCGGCGATGCCGGCGTCGGCCAGTTCCTGCGCGGCGCGCACCGCGATCTCCACTTCGGAGCCGGTGGCGACCAGCACCACCCGCGGCGCCACGGCATCGCGCAAGGCGTAGCCACCGCGCGCGATGTCCGCACGCCGGGCGGCATCGCGCTCGAACGGCGTCAACGCCTGCCGCGACAGCACCAGGCAGGTCGGGCCGTGCTCGCGCTGCAGCGCGGCCTGCCACGCGTAGGCGGTTTCGGCGCCGTCGCACGGGCGCCAGACCCGGTTGTTGGGGATCAGCCGCAGGCTCGCGGCATGCTCCACCGGCTGGTGCGTGGGGCCGTCCTCGCCCAGGCCGATCGAATCATGCGTCAGCACGTGGATCACGCGTAGCCGCATCAGCGCGGCCATGCGGATGGCATTGCGCGAGTAGTCCGAGAAGGTCATGAAGGTGCCGCCGTAGGGGATCAGCCCGCCATGCAGCGCCACGCCGTTCATCACCGCCGCCATGCCGAACTCGCGGACGCCGTAGCTGACGTAGTTGCCGTGCCCTTCGTGGTTGACCCAGACCGAAGCCTTCACATTGGTCAGGTTGGAGCCGGTGAGGTCGGCCGAGCCGCCCAGCAGTTCCGGCAAGGCCGGCGCCAGCGCCTCCAGGCAGAACTGCGAGGCCTTGCGCGTGGCGATCCTGCCCTGCAGTGCCGAGGGCGCGTCCAGCAGCGCCATCAGTGCCGCATCGAAGCCTTCCGGTAGCTGGCCTTTGATGCGGCGCAGGAATTCCCCGGCCAGTTCGGGATGCGCGGCGCTATAGGCGGCGAAGCGCGCCTCCCATTCAGCCTCCCTCGCCGCGCCCTGGACGCTTGCGTCCCAGGCGTCGGCCACGTCCGCCGGTACGGTGAAGGGCTCGGCCTCCCAGCCCAGCGCCTCGCGCATGGCTGCGATCTCCGCCGCGCCCAGCGGTGCGCCATGCACATCGTGCCCGCCCGCCTTGGCCGGGGCGCCCTGGCCGATCACGGTGCGGCAACAGATCAGCGTGGGCCGGTCGCGCTCCGCCCTGGCCGCGTGCAGCGCCGCGTCGACGGCGTGCGCATCATGCCCGTCCACGCCGGCGATCACGTGCCACCCGTACGCGGCAAAGCGCTTCGGCGTGTCATCGGCAAACCAGCCGGCGACGTCGCCGTCGATGGAGATGCCGTTGTCGTCGTACAGGCAGACCAGCTTGCCCAGCCCGAGCGTGCCCGCCAGCGAGCAGGCCTCGTGGCTGAGGCCCTCCATCAGGCAGCCATCGCCGAGGAAGACATAGGTGTGATGGTCGACGATGTCGAAGCCGGGGCGGTTGAAGGTGGCGGCCAGCAGCTTCTCCGCCAGCGCCATGCCGACGGCATTGGCCAGGCCCTGGCCCAGCGGCCCGGTGGTGGTCTCCACGCCCGGCGTCACGTCGACTTCCGGATGCCCCGGCGTGGCCGCGTGCAGCTGGCGGAACTGGCGCAGCTGCGACATGGGCAGGTCGTACCCGGTCAGGTGCAGCAGCGCGTACTGCAGCATGGAAGCATGGCCGTTGGACAGCACGAAGCGGTCGCGGTCCGGCCAGGCCGGGTTGGCAGGGTTGTGGCGCAGGTGGCGCCGCCACAGCGCCTCGGCCATCTCGGCCATGCCCATGGGCGCGCCGGGGTGGCCCGACCTGGCCTGTTCCACCGCGTCGGCGGCCAGGAAGCGCAGCGCGTTGGCGCAGCGGGCCGCGGAGTCGATGCGTTCGGGTGCGTTCATGTTTCTTGTCCTCGCAGCTCAGCGGTTGTTACAGGGCGGCGCGCTTGCGGCGCTCCATCATGCGCAGCACGAAAGGCGTGAAGATCAGCTGCATGGCCAGTTCCATCTTCCCGCCCGGCACCACGATGGTGTTGGCGCGCGACATGAACGAGTCGTGGATCATGCTCAGCAGGTACTGGAAGTCGATGCCTTTCGGGTTGGCGAAGCGGATCACCACCATGCTTTCATCCGGCGCCGGGATCTCGCGCGAGATAAAGGGGTTGGAGGTATCCACGCACGGCACGCGCTGGAAGTTCACATGGGTGCGCGAAAACTGCGGGCAGATGTAGTTCACGTAGTCCGGCATGCGGCGCAGGATGGTGTCGGTCACCGCCTCGGTGGAGTAGCCGCGCTGCTTCTTGTCGCGCCAGAGTTTCTGGATCCATTCCAGGTTGATGACCGGCACCACGCCGATCAGCAGGTTGGGATATTGGGCGACATTGATTTCGTCGGTGACCACGCCGCCGTGCAGGCCCTCGTAGAACAGCAGGTCGGTGTCGGCGGGCAACGGCTCCCACTCGGTGAAGGTGCCCGGCTCCTGCCCGAAAGGGGCGGCCTCCTCCGCGCTGTGCAGGTAGTGCCGGTGCATGCCGGTGCCGGTTTCCGCATAGGAGCGGAACAGGTTTTCCAGGTCGCCGAACAGGTTGTTCTCCGGGCCGAAATGGCTGAAGTTCATGTTGCCGGTGCGCTCGGCCTCGGCCATCTTGACCTTCATCTCGGCACGGTTATAGCGGTGGAAGCTGTCGCCTTCGATCACGACTGACTTCACGCCTTCGCGGCGGAAGATATTCTCGAAGGTACGGGTCACCGACGTGGTGCCGGCGCCGGAGGAGCCGGTGATGGCAATGATGGGATAGCGTTCTGACATGGCCGTGCACCTCAGGCAGACGCGCGAAACAGGCTGCGCTCGTTGAACAGGGGATTGGGAAGGTCGGGATCCGACTGGTTGGCGTGGTAGTCCTCGATCCGCTCCACTTCATTGCGCGAACCGAAGATCACGCCGATGCGCTGGTGCAGCCCGCCCGGCGCCACCGCCATCAGCGGCTGCCGGCCGGTGCTGGCGCGCCCGCCGGCCTGCTCCATCAGGAAGGCGATCGGGTTGGCCTCGTAGAGCAGGCGCAGGCGGCCCGGCTTGGCGGGATCCTTGGTATCGCGGGGGTACATGAAGACACCGCCACGCATCAGGATGCGGTGCGCCTCGGCCACCATCGACGCAATCCAGCGCATATTGAAATCCTTGCCGCGCGGGCCGCTCTTGCCGGCCATGCACTCGGAGATATAGCGCTGTACCGGCGCCTCCCAGAAGCGGCTGTTGGAGGCGTTGATGGCGAATTCCTGGGTCTCGGCGGGCACGCGCAGGCCCGGGTGCGTCAGGAAGAATTCACCCAGGTTCGGATCGAGGGTGAAGCCGTTGACGCCGTTGCCCACGGTCAGCACCAGCATGGTGGTGGGGCCGTAAAGCGCATAGCCGGCAGCCACCTGGGCCGTTCCGGGCTGCAGGAAGTCCTGCTCCGTCACGGCGTCCGCGCCTTCGGGCGCGCGCAGCACCGAGAAGATGCTGCCCACCGAAACGTTGACATCGATGTTCGAGGAACCGTCGAGCGGGTCGAACACCAGCAGGTACTTGCCGCGCGGGTAGCACGCGGGGATCTGGTATGGCGCCTCCATTTCCTCCGAGGCCATGCCGGCCAGGTAGCCGCCCCACTCGTTGACGCGCAGGAAGGCCTCGTTGCTCAGCACATCCAGCTTCTGCTGGATCTCGCCCTGCACGTTGATGGCCGACTCGTTACCTTCCGCACTACCGGCGCGGCCGTGCAGGCCGCCCAGCGCGCCGAAGGCCACCGCGCGCGCGATCTCCTTGCAGGCCATGGCCACGTTAAGGATCAGGCCGTTGAAGCCGCCGCCGGCATCCGGGTAGCGGCGGCGCTCCTCGATCAGGAACTGCGTCAGGGTCATCCTCTGGACTTCGGGCATGACAGGTCTCCTCTTCATTTGCTATGTGTTCTTGTCTGGCGCCGGCGCGGGCTAGGTGAGCGTCGCGGCCTCGCGCAGTCGGCGCAGGATGCCGCGGTAGCCGCCGCCGGCGTCCGGCGCGCCAAACACGGCGCTGCCTGCAACGAAGGTGTCGGCGCCCGCGCGGGCGATCTCCGCAATGTTGTCGGCCTTGACGCCGCCATCGATTTCCAGCCAGACCGCTCGCCCGCCGGCCTCCACCTGCCGGTCGATGCGCGCGCGCACCTGGCGCAGCTTGTCCAGCACGCCGGGGATGAACGCCTGGCCGCCGAAGCCGGGATTCACGCTCATCAGCAGCACCAGGTCGAGCTGGCCGAGCGTGTGGTCGAGCCAGCCCAGCGGCGTGGCCGGGTTCAGCACCAGGCCGGCCTTGCAGCCGTGCTCGCGGATCAGCGCGATGGTGCGATCCACATGGCGGCTTGCCTCGGGATGGAAGCTGATGATGCTTGCGCCCGCCTTGGCGAACATGGGGATCAGCGCGTCGACCGGCTCCACCATCAGGTGCACATCGATAGGGATGGACACATGCGGCCGGATCGCCTCGCACACCAGCGGCCCGATGGTCAGGTTCGGCACGTAGTGGTTGTCCATCACGTCGAAGTGCACCAGGTCCGCGCCCG
Organism: Cupriavidus sp. MEYA8; assembly: GCF_059278825.1. NCBI lineage: Bacteria > Pseudomonadati > Pseudomonadota > Betaproteobacteria > Burkholderiales > Burkholderiaceae > Cupriavidus > Cupriavidus sp. MEYA8. The sequence goes on along the minus strand of NZ_CM181222.1, from coordinate 2,190,894 downwards.
CTGCCTCGATCGCGCGCACCTCTTCGCCCAGCCGCGCAAAATCCGCCGACAGGATGGACGGCGCGAGGCGGACGGCATGTTGGTCGTTGGCATGCATGTCAGGCTGCCTCGAACAGGGTGCCGCGATGCCAGTTGCGCAGTGCGCCCAGGTCAGCCCAGCGCTGCGCCGCGCCGGGCAGCTGCTGCGGCAGCGGCTGCCCCGGATCGCCCAGGTGCGGCAGCACCAGCAGCGCGCCGTCGAAGCGTTCGTGCGCGGTGTAGGCGCTGGGCGTGACCAGGGTGGCAATGCCGGCCGCCTGCGCGGCGCGCAGCCCGTTCTCCGAATCCTCGATCGCCAGGCAATCCCCGGCTTCCAGGCCGAGGCGTTCCAGCACGGCCAGGTACACATCCGGGGCCGGCTTCTTGATGGCGGTGGTGCCGGCGTCGCCGATGGCGGCGAAGCGCTCGCGCCAGCGCTGGCCCAGCGGCACCTGCAGCAGCGCATCGAGATTGGCCGGCGTGGTGGTGGTGGCGATGGCGATGGGCACGCCGGCACTGCCGGCCTCGTCGATCAGCCGGGCAATGCCCGGGCGCAGCGGCAGCTGGCCGCTGCCGACGCGCTCGGCGTAGTGGCGTGTCTTGATGGCATGCACGGCGTCGATAGTCTCCCTGACCTTGCAGCCGCGGGCCTCTTCCGGATCGACCATCCCCCAGTAGTGCAGCAGCCGCTCCTTGCCGCCGGCCACCTTGAGCAGGCGCGTGTAGAGCGCCTCATCCCAGCACCAGTCGAGGCCGACCTCGGCAAAGGCGGCGTTGAAGGCCTGCAGGTGGGCGGTCTCGGTATCGGCAAGCGTGCCGTCGACATCGAAGATCAGGGCTTTCATGGCTTACTCCGCGGCCGAAGGCTGCGAGAACACGCGGCTGGCGCGCAGGTCCCCGGCCGTGATGGTGGTCAGGGCACGGTCATCGACCACCGTGCCGGGATCGTCGAGCAGCCGCGACGCATGGCGCAGGCGCGCGCGGTCCAGCGCGTTGCGCACGCTGCGGGCATTGGCGAAATGCGGCTGCGCCATGCGCCGGGCCAGGTAATCGGCAAATACGGCGCGGCTCTCGTCGTCGAAGTGGTATTGCATCTCCGCCAGCATCAGGTCGGCGATCCGGCGCAGTTCCTCGAGCTGGTAGTCGGGGAAGTCGATATGGTGGGCAACGCGCGACGACATGCCCGGGTTCGATTCGAAGAACCGGTCCATGCGGTCCTTGTAGCCGGCCAGGATCACCACCAGGTCTTCGCGGTTGTTCTCCATCACCTGCAGCAGGATCTCGATGGCCTCCTGGCCATAGTCGCGCTCGTTCTCCGGGCGGTAGAGGTAATAAGCCTCGTCGATGAAGAGCACGCCGCCCATGGCCTTCTTCAGGATCTCCTTGGTCTTGGGCGCGGTATGGCCGATGTACTGGCCGACCAGGTCGTCGCGGGTCACGGCCACCAGGTGGCCGCGGCGCACGTAGCCGAGCTGGTGCAGGATCTGCGCCATGCGCAGGGCCACCGTGGTCTTGCCCGTGCCGGGATTGCCGGTGAAGCACATATGCAGGCTGGGCGCCCCCGCGCTGAAGCCGCGCGCGGCGCGCAGCTTGTCCACCAGCAGCAAGGCGGCAATGTCGCGGATGCGCGCTTTCACCGGCTTCAGCCCGATCAGCTCGCGGTCGAGCTGGGCCAGCAGCTCGGTGATGCCGGAGCTGGCCAGCGACTCGGCCAGCGAACCAGGCAAGGCAGCGGGGTGCTGCAGTGGTGCGGTCGTTTCAGGTGCGGACATGGCAGGCTCCGTAGGTTTCATCGAATCCGGGGCGCAGCTTCCCCCCGCGCGCTGCCTGACCGCGGCGCGCCCGTGGGACTGCACAGTGAGGGAATCGCCGGCGGGCAGTGCGTGGCTGCGCTACGCGCCGGTGCGGCCGCTGCCGTTCAGTAGCGGCAGCCTTCGGGCCGCGCCTGCACGGCGTAGCTCTCGATCGAGTAGCGCAGCGTGCGGCCGGGCCCTTCCTGCCGCACCAGGCGGAAGCCGGGTTCGTCGGCCGGCCGGTTGACGATGAACGACATCACCACCGACTCCACCGTATGCGTCGAATCGAAGGCCGTGACGCGGATGTAGTGGTTCGGGAAGGTGTTCCGCGCGTTGTTGATTTCCATCAGGATGCCGGCGGCATCGCGCAGGTCGAACATCGGCAGCCCGAACATCTCCCAGTACGTATTGCGCGGGTGCGGGTCGTCGGTGTATTCGATGCCGACCGCCCAGCCCTTGTTCAGGCAGTATTCGAGCTGCCTGGTGATCTGCTCGTCGGTGAGGTCGGGCAGGAAGGAGAAAGTGCCTTGAGTGATGCGCATGATGTCCTCTCGTTCTGTGGTGTTCAGGGGCTCGGGGGCTCAGGCCACCGACGCGGTGGGCACGAAGTCCGAGGTATCGGTCGGCGTGTAGTTGAAGGTGATGTCGCCCCAGGTATCGAGCGCCGCCCGCAGCGGTGCGCACCAGCGCGCCGCGTCGCGCAGGATCTCCGGCCCTTCGTTGAGGATGTCGCGTCCTTCGTTGCGCGCCAGCACCATCGCTTCCAGCGCCACGCGGTTGGCCGTGGCACCGGCCTGGATCCCCTGCGGGTGGCCGATCGTGCCGCCGCCGAACTGCAGCACCACGTCGTCGCCGAAGAGGTGGATCAGCTGGTGCATCTGGCCCGCGTGGATGCCGCCCGAGGCCACCGGCATCACCTTGCGCAGCGAGGCCCAGTCCTGGTCGAAGAACAGCCCGCGCGTCAGGTCGGTCTGAGTATAGGCATCGCGGCAGACGTTGTAGTAGCCCTGCACGGTGAGCGGATCGCCTTCCAGCTTGCCCACCGCGGTGCCGGTGTGCATGTGGTCGACGCCGGCCAGGCGCAGCCATTTGGCGATCACGCGGAACGACACGCCATGGTTCTTCTGGCGGGTGTAGGTGCCGTGGCCCGCGCGGTGCAGGTGCAGGACCATATCGTTCTGGCGGCACCAGTTGCTCATCGACTGGATGCAGGTCCAGCCCACGATCAGGTCGACCATGATGATGACCGAGCCCAGCGACTTGGCGAACTCCGCGCGCCGGTACATCTCTTCCATGGTGCCGGCGGTCACGTTCAGGTAGCTGCCCTTGACCTCGCCGGTGGCGGCCGAGGCCTTGTTGACCGCGTCCATCACGAAGAGAAAGCGGTCGCGCCAGTGCATGAAGGGCTGCGAGTTGATGTTCTCGTCGTCCTTCATGAAGTCCAGCCCGCCCTTCAGGCCCTCGTACACCACGCGGCCGTAGTTGCGGCCCGACAGGCCCAGCTTGGGCTTGGTGGTGGCGCCCAGCAGCGGGCGGCCGAACTTGTCCAGGCGCTCACGCTCGACGATGATGCCGGTCGACGGGCCGGCGAAGGTCTTCACGTAGGCCACCGGGAAGCGCATGTCTTCCAGGCGCGCCGCCTTGATCGGCTTGAAGCTGAACACGTTGCCGATGATCGAGGCGGTCAGGTTGGCGATCGAGCCTTCCTCGAACAGCGACAGGTCATAGGCCACGTAGCAGAAGAACTGCTCGGGGTTGTTGGGTACCGGATCGACCCGGTAGGCCTTGGCGCGATACATGTCGCACGCGGTCAGGCGGTCGGTCCACACCACCGTCCAGGTGGCCGTCGACGATTCGCCGGCCACCGCGGCGGCGGCCTCGACCGGATCGACGCCGTCCTGCGGCGTGATGCGGAACAGCGCCAGGACATCGGTGTCCTTGGGCACGTAGTCGCCGTCCCAGTACCCCATTTCCTTGTACTTCATCACGCCGGCGTCATAGCGCTTGCGCGGCTTGCTTTGGATCGTTTCAGGTGCGTTCATGCTGGTCTCCCTTCCGTGGTTTGGCGGCGTGACTGCTCGTTGGAAAGAAAGATATCCGGCCACCAACATAAGGTAAATTCAGATATTCTTAGCCCCTGTATAAGCCATCCTTTAAGTGAGGCGCGGGCCGCACACCCGGGCCTCAGATCAAAGGACAAACCCCAAGCCGCCCCCACTGCCCATGTCCTCCTTCCTGCGCGCCCTCACGCTTCGCCAGCTCCAGATCTTTGTCACGGTGGCCCGCCACGCCAGCTTCGTGCGCGCGGCCGAGGAGCTGCACCTGACGCAGCCGGCCGTCTCGATGCAGGTCAAGCAGCTGGAATCCGTGGTGGGGCTGGCCCTGTTCGAGCGGATCCGGGGCCAGCTCACGCTGACCGAGCCCGGCGACCGGCTGCTGCACCATGCCTCGCGCATCCTTGGCGAGATCAAGGATGCGGAGGAAGGCCTGCAGGCGGTCAAGGATGTCGAGCAGGGCTCGATCACGATCGGGCTGATCAGTACGGCCAAGTACTTCGCGCCCAAGCTGCTGGCGGGGTTTACGGCGCAGCATCCCGGCATCGACCTGCGCATTGCCGAGGGCAACCGCGAAACGCTGCTGCAGCTGCTGCAGGACAATGCCATCGACCTGGCCCTGATGGGCCGTCCGCCACGCGAGCTGGACGCGGTGTCAGAACCGATCGCCGCGCATCCGTACGTGGTGGTGGCCTCGCCGCGGCATCCGCTGCGCGGCGAGAAGCGCTTCGACCTGCAGGAACTGCGTCACGAGACGATCCTGCTGCGCGAGCCCGGATCCGGTACCCGCACCGTGGCGGAGTTCATGTTCCGCGACCACCTGTTCACACCGGCCAAGGTGATCACGCTGGGCAGCAATGAAACCATCAAGCAGGCGGTGATGGCGGGCATGGGGATCAGCCTGCTGTCGCTGCATACGCTGTCACTGGAACTGCGTACGGGAGAAATCGCGTTGCTGGATGTGACGGGTACGCCGATCGAGCGCGTCTGGCATGTGGCGCATATGGCAAGCAAGCGCCTGTCTCCGGCCAGCGAGAGCTGCCGGGGCTATCTGCTTGAGCACACTGCGGAGTTCCTGGGGAAGGAATATGCGGGGCTGCTGCCTGGGCGGCGCGTGGCGTGATGAAACAAGGGGACGCCGGGATTTGCAGGTGATCGGCGGAAGCCGACAGGCGCAGGATTCAGTGGATGGGCTGTCGCACCCGCATGAACGGCTGTCGCCAGATAATCAATCCGGTTGTTCGTCGTCCGTCGGTGCTTGAAGCAGGTGCCCGTACGCGTGCTCGGCATTCGCCTCGTCGACCCCGACGCGCGTCACGGTGCAAACCTTGGAGATCATGTATCCCACACCGGCGATCCGGTGCTGGTGGCGGGGCGCGAAGGCGTTCAGGTGCGCGGTGATGCAACGGTCGATGGCCTGGCAAGCCGCAGCGTCATCGAACTCTGGCAGGAATGCAATCGAGATACCGGGTAGCTGGTAGTCGAGCAAGCGCGCCTCTGCCAGACGGGTGTACAGATTGCCGTTGCGGAAGTCCGCCGGGATGTCGTCCCATTCCGGCAGCAGTTTCATGGTGCTGCACTGCACGTCGCCATCGGTAATGCTGTCCACTTCGGCGCGCGAGAGCGAATAAGTCATGGTGGTTACATCCTTCCAAGAACATCGCGACACGAGACATGCCGGCAACGCGCCCAGGCTGGACACGCGTTGATTTCGGTCATGACCTACATGGCATAGCCTAACGGCGCCAGCGGGCCGCCCGCCATGCAAAGGATGCCAACGACTTTGCATTACATGCCACTGTGTCGGATTGGTGCCCCATAGGGCACACCAAAACGCGGCATAACGTGTTTGGCGAGGATGGAGCCCCCTCCGCGTACCCTGCTTACAGTCGAGTCACAGGCCGAACCCGCCTGGACTATGCTGGAGTGGTTCCGGGCTGAGGCATTGCCGGCAGTCCGCTTTATCGGCAGCGGCAGCAGAACGAGCCCATAGCGATTGGAACGGTCCGACTTTGCCTCGCTCGGCATTGCGGGTCGTGCCATGTTCGGTGCTGGTGGCGCGTGATTATCTGGCAGACCTACTTCGACGTGAGATCGGTATGCTCTATCAGATTGTGGAGTATCAAAGGGCAACAATGGCGGCCTTGGCGATACAAGCGAGCCGCGCGTTTATCCACCCCATGAGTCCGTTTTCTTATGTGCCTGGCGCAAGCGACTTTGCCGCTTGCTGGGAAATGCTCAGTCGCGTCGGCTCGCCCTGCGATGAGCCCTCGTTCAGCATTACAGCGATTCAGCTTCGTGGCTGCGTTGTCCCGGTGGAGGAAACTGTCCTTTTAGAAAACCCGTTTTGCCGCCTGCTGCGCTTCACGACTGGCTCCGCCAAACATGAGGCTGGACAACCGTCTTCATCAATACTTCTGTGCGCACCGTTGGCGGGTCACCATGCCGTCATGCTCCGCGAGGTCGTGGAGTCGTTGCTGCACGAACATATCGTCTATGTCACAGATTGGAGCAATGCGCGCAACGTGCCTGTGAGTGATGGCCCCTTCCATCTGGACGACTATGTGCTTTTCATCAAACGCCTTATTCGTCAGATCGAAGCGGAATCGCTCCATGTCCTCGCCATCTGCCAGGCCACTGTGCCGACGTTGGCCGCCGTTGCGCTGCTGGCGAGCGAGGATGAGCCGACACCGCAAACCTTGACTCTGATTGGCGGTCCGATCGATGCGCGTCGCAGCCCGACCGCGATCGGGGATCTCGCCGCTCGTCATTCCCTGCAGTGGTTTCAACGCAATCTGATTCACGCGGTGCCTGAGCCGTACATGGGCGTCGGACGCCAGGTTTGCCCAAGCTTCGTGCAAGTCGCCGGCCTGGCCGCGGCGGAGTCATCTTCATTGACGACCCTGTATCGGGACTTCTGCCTCAGTCTTGCGCGCGGCGACGCCGATCTTGCGCAGAGGCATGGGCAAGCATTGGACGCCTATAACGCCGTGCTCGACATGGCGGCAGAGTTCTACCTGGATACCATCAGCACAGTGTTTCAGGACTTCCGGCTGCCGCGCGGAACATGGCAGGTGCAAGGACATGCGGTGCGACCACAAGACATCCGTACGACCGCATTACTCACCATTGAAGGCGAGTGCGACGAAATCTCTGGCCGGGGACAGACCCATGCGGCTCATGATCTGTGCCAAGGCATTGCCCTGCGCGGCAAGCGGCTCGTTACGGTGCCGCGCTGCGGCCATTATGACCTTTTCTCTGGCCCTTGCTGGCATAGGGAAGTCTTTCCCACGATATGCGATATGACGCGACGCGGCATTGACGCCCGGGCGAGCATGGGAAGCGTTTGACATGGCGCCGGCTAACGTGGGCGGCTGCGTATCCCGGCCTGCATCAGCGCCTCGCCCGGCGGTGCCACCTGCAGCGTCGCCAGCAGCAAGCCCATGCCGGCCAGGATGCGGTACTGGCTGGCCAGCTGGGTGTACTGGCCGGTCACGTACGCCGTGCGCGCGCTGAAGTACTCATTCTCGGCATTGAGCAGGTCGAGCAGGCTGCGTTGCCCGATGCGGAACTGCCTGCCGTAGCTGACGCGGGTGGCGTCGCTAGCCTGCACATATTGCTCCAGGCTTGCCAGCCGGTCCTGCGCGGTGCGATAGGCGTTATACGCCAGCGACACGCTTTCCTGCACCTGACGGCGCAGCCGCTCCAGGTTCTGCTCCGCTTCCTGGATCTGGTAGCCGGCCTCGTTGATCCGTGCCTTGTCGGCATTGCCGCGGAACAGGTTGTAGCGCACCCGCAGCATTACACTGCGCTCATCCGTGGTGCCGAGCACCCGGTCGCGGTCGCGCGCCGCGCCCACCTCCAGGTCCAGCCGCGGCCACATGGCCGAGCGGGCCAGCGAGCGCGCGGCCTCGGCTTCGGCGATATCGGCCTGCCCCGCGCCCAGCGCCGGATGGCTGGCGCCGGCCACCAGCATCGCCTCGCGCTCGGTGGCGGGCAGCACGGCCGCCAGCGATTCCGGCCGGGACAAGCCTTGCGGCGGCGCGCCGACCACGCGCAGGAACGCCGTCACGGCCTCCTGCAGCGCGCCCTGCTCGGCGCGCAGGTTAGCCTGTGCCAGCGCCAGCCGGCTTTCGGCCTGGTAGAGATCGGCGCGGCGCAACACGCCGTTGTCGGCACCGAGCCGGATCTGGTCGTAGATGTGCTGGTGCGCTTCAAGGTTGGCCATCCCGATGGCCACCGTTTCCTGCCGGCGCAGCACCTCCACATAGACGCCCACCGTGCGCAGCGCGATGTCTTCGGCGGTGGCGCCCACCCGGTAGGCCGCGCCTTCGATGCGCGCGCCCTGCCGCTCCACGTCGCTGCTGACGCCAAAGCCGTCAAACAGCATCTGTGTAATCGTCACGCCGGCCAGGTGGCTGGCATAGGAGGAATCAGCCAGTCCCATCGCACGCGTGCTGTGGCTGTCCAGGCGCACGCGGCCGGTGGCGGCATTGACGTCGACCCGCGGCAGGTAACCGGCGCGCGCCTGCTTCAGCCCCTCGTCGGCGGCCAGGCGGCGGCTGCCCGCCGCCAGCACTTCGGGATTGGTGTGCACGGCCTGCTCCACCGCCTGCTGCAGCGCCTGGGCGGCCGCGTGCGGCGGCGCCGCCATGGCTGCCCATAGCAGTACGGATGCCAGCCGGCACCATGCTGTCGTCATGCTTCCCCCAGATCGGGTACACCGCGCTCGCCGTGCCAGTGCGTGCGCAACGCGGTGCCCTGCCCGTTTATTATGGTTTTCTACTGCGCCGGCAGCGGTGCCGCCGGTCCTGCCTTGCCCAGCTTGCTGCTTGCGCCTGATGCTTGCCTTTGACGCCAGCGGTGAAGTGATATGAAATCAGCGGTATGAATCAAGCGGTATGAATATTGCCGTTGCTCAGCAGCGTATTCAGGTCGAGCCCGACCACGCCCTGCAGCACCGCCACGTCCTGGAAGGCCGCGCCCGAACCACCGCCATCCCGGTCAAGGCTGACCACGGTATTGCCATCAATCTCGGCGAGCCGCACGAATTGCGCCGCGTTCGCGGTGGTGACACTGGCGCCGGACAGCAGGTCGGACAGGTCCAGCACATCGCCACCTGCCGCCGCGGGCGTGACATCGAAATCGGAGATCGTGTCGACCGAGGCCGCATCGGCGCGCAGGAAGCGGTAGGTATCGCTGCCGCCGCCGCCGCTCAGCTGGTCGGCCCCGGCCCCGCCCACGAGCAGGTCGTTGCCGCCGCCCCCTGCGAGCTGGTCGTTGCCCGCGCCCCCACGCAGCACGTCGTCGCCGCCCGAGCCGGTAATCGTATCGTTGAAGGCCGACCCGATCACCCCTTCCATGTTCCGGTAGCTGTCGATGCCCAGGCCGGACGCCGTCCCCAGATCGACGGTAGTCGTCGCGCTGCCTTGCGTCAGCGTGAAGACAACCGAGCTCATCGCATCGGCAAAGTCCAGCAGGTCGAGGCCTTCGCGGCCGTCGATGATGTCATTGCCGGCGCCAGCGCGAATGATGTCGTTGGCCAGGCTGCCCGTCAGGGTGTCGCCAAAGCGCGAGCCGATCACACCCTCCATATTCTGGTAGGTGTCGGTACCGAGTCCGGTCCCCGAGCCCGTGTTGAACTGGGTGGCGACGTTGCCCTGCGTCAGCGTGAACGTCAGCGACGCGCCTGCGTCGGAGAAATCCAGCAAGTCGATCCCTGCGCCACCGTCGATGTTGTCGTTGCCGGCGGCACCGCGCAGTACGTCGTCGCCGGCACCACCGTTGAGCGAGTCGGTACCCGATCCGCCAATGAAGACGTCGGCAATGCCGGCGCCGGTCAGCGTGTCGTTCTGGGAGCCGCCATCGAGATAGGAAGCCTGGTATTCCAGTCCCTCAAGGGACACCTTGGCACCGTTCTCGGTGAGCATGACATTGACCGAGACAGTTGCGGTACTGGTGCCGCCGGCGGCGTCCGAAACGGTATAGGTGAAGCTGCCGGAGGTCTTGTCGACGTCGAAGCGGATGTAGCTGCCGTTGGTATCCGCGACGAAAGCCAGGTTGCTGACGCCCCCGTTCGCGGAGCCCAGCCCCGTGACCGACAGCGCCATGCCATCGACATCGCCATCGTTGGCAAGCAGTGCGCTGACCGGAATCAGGATGGTGCTGCGGCTGTTGCCATTGCTGTCGTTGGAGACATAGACCAGGTCGGATGCCGCCACCGGTGCATCGTTGACAGCACTGAGCGTGATGGCAACGGCGCTGGTGTCGGCTGAGATGCCGTCGCTTGCCTGCATCTGCACCGACGCCGTGCCGGCATAGTCCTTGTCGCCGACGAACGTCATCCCGTCCAGCGCGGCATTGATCGCCGCGTCGGTGCCCGTAAACGTCATGGTGCCGTCCGCGGTGCCATCTCCCGCCAGGAACTGCAGGCCGGCAATGCCGTTCAGCGTGATCGTGCCGGCTGCCGCCGTCAGCGTCACGGTATGGCTTGCGTTGTCCACATCCGCGATGCTGAGCGCATTGCCCGTGGCCGAACTGAAAACCAGCGGTGTGTCTTCCCGGCCCGCCTGCACCGTTGGCACGGTGTTCACAACGGTATCGTTTTCACCGGTGATATTGACCGTGATGACCTGGCTGGCGCTGAGATCCGACGATTGCACGGTCAGCGTGTCGGTCACGTGCTGCCCCGCTGCCAGCGCGTCCGCCTTGCCCTGGTCAAGCGTGTAGGTCCACGCGCCCGTGTCGCTGTCGAAGGAAAAATTCCCGTACTGGCCGACCAGGCTGTCCGGCGCCACGGCGGCAAAGTGCGACTGCCCGGCATCGCCATCGCTAACGGTCAGCATGCCGCTTGCGAATGCGTCGCCCGTGGTGCCGTTGGCCACGCCACCCGCCTCGGTCACCGAGGTCTCGTCGCCGGCCGATGCGGTGATGATGGCCTGATCGTTGGTGCCGGTGATATTGACACTAATCGTTTGCCGGGCGGTCTGGTCCGCTGACACCACGGTCAGCGAATCGCTGGCCTGCTGGCCTGCGGTCAGCGATTCGGCCTTGATGTTGTCAAGCGTGTAGGTCCAGGCGCCGGTATTGCTGTCGAAGGTGAAGGTGCCATAGTTTCCGGAAAGGCTGTCCGTCGGCACAGCGGCGAAATGCGCTTCACCGGTATCGGCATCAGTGACCGTCAGCGTTCCGCCGGCCGAAGGATCACCGGCAATGGCGTTGGCCAGCCCTCCGGCCTCCGTCGCCAACGTATCTTCGCTGGTCGATGCCGTGATGGTGGCGTGGTCGTTGGCGCCGGTGATATTGACGGTGATGGTCCGCTGGGCGGTCTGGTCCAGTGACACCACTGTCAGCGAATCGGTGACCTGCTGGCCTGCGGTCAGCGATTCGGCTTTGCTGTCGTCAAGAGCGTAGGTCCAGGCGCCGGTGTTGCTGTCGAAGGTGAAGGTGCCATACTGCCCGACCAGGCTTTCCGCCTGCACGGCGGCGAATTTCGCTTCACCGGTATCGACATCGCTGACGGTGAGCCTCCCACTGGCCGAAGGATCACCCGCAACGGCATTGGCCACCCCGCCAGCCTCTGTCGCCAACGTATCTTCGCTGGCTGACGCATGGATGGTGGCCACATCGTTGGCACCGTCGACCCGGATGGTCAGCACCGACGATGCCGACGCCTGCCCATCGGTCACGCTGTAGCTGAAAGTCTCATCGACATGGTCGCCACGCCGCAGTGCCTGCACCTGCGCATTGCTGTTGTCCAGCGTGTAGCTGTAGCTGCCGTCGGCGTTGATCTGCAGCGTGCCGTACTGGCCGACATAGATGCCGGGACTGGACACCGCCAGCACGTTGCCGGCGTCGATATCGCTGTCATTGGACAGCACATTGCCGGTAATCGGATTCGGATGATTGTCTTCGGCCATGCCATGGGTGTCGGCGGCGGCCGTGGGCGCATGATTGTCGTAGCCGGCAAAATCGCTCCTGGCGAGTTCATGCAGGCCGTTGAGCTGGATGACCATCTCCGCTGTGGCGGGATTGCCATCGACATCCACATAGACATAGGTATTGCCGCCCGATTGCCCGAACCAGGCGCCATGAGCCGTCGGCGTGCGGCCTCCCCATTCGAAGCCGGTCTGTCCCAGCACCGGCCGCAGGTCGAGACGGTCGGTGCCGCGCTGGAAGTCGGTGATGACATCCATGCCGCCCGCAGAAGAATCCATCACGGCGCTGTAGACGAACACATCGCGGCCTGCACCGCCACTCAGCAGATCGCCGCCACCGCCGCCGCCGATGGTGTCGTTGCCACCTTCGCCATAGACGGTGTCCTTGCCGTTGCCGCCGGCAATGATGTCGTCGCCGCCCACGACGGCGTTGTTGCCGTTGTCGCCGTAGATCAGGTCATCGCCATTGCCGCCAGCGATGCGGTCGTTTCCAGGCTGGGCCGACTCATGGCCGCGCCCAAGCTGGTAATCGGCGTAGCTGTCGAAGCCGTCGCCATAGATGGTATCGCCGCCGTTGTCGCCGGTGTAGAGCGCAGAGCTCGCATCGAGGCTGCCGATTACATCGTCGCCGCTGCCGCCATAGACCGCATCGGCCCCGTTGCCGCCCGCCAGGCTGTCGCTGCCGCGCCCGCCGAATACCCGGTCCTTGCCATTCGCACCCAGCAGGGTGTCGTCGCCGTCGCCGCCTTCGACGATATCGTCGCCGTTGCCCGCGTCGACGTAGTCATTGCCATCGCCGGCGCTGACATAGTCGTTGCCGTTGCCGCTCAGGATGGTGTCGCTGGAAGTGGTGCCGCTGATATTGTCGATGCCATTGCCGCCGGTCAGTGTTGCCATGGTTCCCCCGTCCTGAATGCCGGCCTGGTGGCCGTGCCTTGCTGGTTGTGATTGTGCGCGGGCTGCGCGCGTGCCTTTTTTGTTGCGCTTACCGTTCCCGGAACGCCAGCTCCCGGGTCTTGATGATGGGCTTGAGCAGGTAGTGGAGCACCGTCTTCTGGCCAGTCAGCACATCGACCGTGGCCACCATGCCGGGCAGGATGGGCACCTGCACGGCGCTGCCGCCGGGCCGGTTGTCGCGAGTGCGCACGCGTACCAGGTAGTAGCTCTCCGGCCGCTCGCCCGGGCGTTCCGGCGTCAGCGTATCGGCGCTGATATGTTCGACCGTGCCGGGAAAACCGCCATAGATCGAGAAGTCATAGGCCGACAGCTTGACCACCGCCGGCTGCCCCGGGCGCAGGAAGGCGATATCGGCCGGGCGCACGCGCGCTTCCACCAGCAGCGTGTCTTCCAGCGGCACGATTTCCACCAGGTCCATGCCGGGCTGCACCACCCCACCGACGGTATTGACCTTGAGTTGCTTGACGATGCCGGCGAGCGGCGCGCGCACCAGGGTGCGATCGACACGGTCCTGCAGCGCGGTGTTGGTGGCGCTCTGCGCCGCCTGCTCGGCCTTGGCCTGGTTCAGTTCGCGCATGGCCTCCGCGCGGAAATGCGTGGCCGTCTCGTCCAGCTTCTGCTGGCTCTCGCGCAAGGCCGCTTCCAGGCGTGGCATGGCCAGCCGCGTGGCGTCGAGCTCGCCCTTCAGGTCGTTGGTCTGCCGCTCCAGCCGCAGCACGTCGACGTCGGACACGACGCCCTGCGCCACCATTGGCCGCATCATCGCCAGCTCCTGCGCCACCAGGCGATGGCTCTGCCGCAGCTGCTGCTCGCGCGAGCGCTTCTCGGTCAGTTCCTGGCGGCGCTGCTCGGACTGCTGGCGCAACACTGACAGATTGGCTTCGAGCGCGCGCTTGCGTGATTCGAACAGCGCGTGTTCCTCGGCCAGGAACCGGCGGTTGTCTGCATCGCCGGCCGCGCTGGCGACGAACGCCGTGCCGGCAGACTCGGCACTCAGGCGCGCAATACGCGCCACCAGCGCATCGTCCCTGGTGCGGCCTTCCTGGTACGAGGCGGTAAAGCGGGTATCGTCGATACGCATCAGCGCCTGGTCCTTGTTCACGACCTGCCCCGGGCGCACCATGATCTCGGCGACGATGCCGCCTTCGAGGTTCTGCACCACCTGCACCTGGCTGGACGGGATCACCTTGCCCTCGCCCACCGTCACTTCATCCACGCGCGCCAGCGCGGCCCATGCCAGCGCCACCAACACGAACAGCAGCGTGCACAACAGGATCCAGTGCGTGAACCAGCGCGGCCCCGCCACCGCTGCGGCCTCGCGCTCGCCCATGAACACGGTGTCATCCGCGTGCGGCCGCAGCGCTGCGGCCAGGCGGCGCAGGCGATTCCGGGTCTCATGCAGACGCGACATGGAGCTTCCTTCCTGCAAGCGCGTTCAGCACATCGGCCTTCGGCCCGTCGGCGACAATGCGGCCCTGGTCCATTACGATCAGGCGGTCGACCAGGCTCAGCAGCGAGCCCCGGTGCGTCACCAGCAGCAGCGTGCGCCCACCCAGCGCCGCGGACAACCGCGACTTGAACTGCTCCTCGGTGCGGTTGTCCATCGCGCTGCTGGGTTCATCCAGCAGCAGCACCGGCGGTTGCAGCAAGTCGGCGCGGGCGATCGCGATCGCCTGGCGCTGCCCGCCCGACAGCCCTTCGCCGCGCTCGCCAAGCCGCAGGTCATAGCCATCCGGCAGGCGATCGATAAAGTCGCTGACGCCACCCAGCCGCGCCGCGCGCAGCACCGCCTCATCGTCGGCATACGGTGCGCCCATCACGATGTTCTCGCGCACGGTGCCGCTGAACAGCATCACCTCCTGCGGCACATAGCCGATATCGCGCCGCAGCGCCGCGGGGTCTAGCTGGCGCACATCCGCGCCATCGACCAGCACCGAGCCAGTCTCCGGTGCGTAAAGGCCCAGGATGAGCTTCTCGATGGTGGTCTTGCCCGAGCCGATGCGGCCGATCAGGCCAACGCGCTCGCCGCTGGCAATGCGGAAGGACACGTCGTCCAGGACGGCGCCGTCGCGGCCCGGATAGCGAAAGCTCACCTGCCGGAATTCGATCTCGCCCCGCAACGGCGGACGGTGCACGAAATGCCTGCCGGGCGGGCGCTCGACTGGCAATGCCATCATCCGGTCAATGCCGGCCAGCGCGGTGCGTGCCTGGTGGTAGCGCGTGGTCAGCCCTGCCATCTGCGACAGCGGCGCCAGCGCGCGCCCGGCCAGGATGGTGCAGGCAATCAGGCCGCCCATGGTGAGCCGGTCTTCGGCGATCAGGTAGACGCCGATAACCACCACCACCAGCGTGGCGGCCTGCTGTGCGAACAGCGACACGTTGATCACGCACGCTGACAGCAACCGTGCCCGCAAGCCCAGCCTTGCCATCTGCCCGACCACCTGTTCCCAGTTGCGCTGTGCGGCACCGTCGGCGCCGACCGTCTTGATGGTCTCGAGCCCGACCAGGGTTTCCACCAGCGCGGCTTGCCGCTGCGCCGCGCAGGCACTGCTGGCGCGCACCGCGCGCGACAGCGGTCCCTGCAATGCCAGGCTGACACCCAGCACCAGCGGCACCGTCAGCAGCGGCACCCAGGCAAGCGGGCCGCCGACCCAGAACATCGCGACGATGAAGACCGCGGCAAACGGCAGGTCGATCAGCGTGGTGATGGTGGCGGAGGTCAGGAAGTCGCGCACCGATTCGAACTCGTGCAGCTGGCTGCTAAGGCTGCCCGCCGACGCGGGCCGCGACTTCATCTCGATGCCCAGCACTTTGCCGAACACCGTTGCGGAGACGGTCACGTCGATGCGCCTGCCCGCCACGTCGACAAAATAGCCACGCAGCGTTCGCATCGCCAGCTCGAACAGCAGCACCAGGCCAACCCCGACAGCCAGCGCCCATAGTGTCTCCAGCGCATGGTTCGGCACCACGCGGTCGTAGACGTTCATGGTGAACAGCGGCATGGCCAGCGCGAACAGGCTCAGCAGCAGCGAGGCGACCATTACCTCGCCATAAACCGGCCAGGACTGGCGCATCACACCCCAGAACCATTCATGGGGCGCAGCCGGCGCGCCATCGTGCGCCGCCGCATCCGTGCGATGCGCGGGCCGGGCAAAGATGGCATGGCCGGAGTAGCGCGCCAGCAGTTCTTCTGCGGGCACAACCTGCTCGCCGTTCCCGCATTCGGGCAGCGCCAGCACCACGGTGCCCGCCTCGCCCCGGCGCAGCAGCACGCAGGCCTGTCCCTGGTCAAGCAGCAGGATCGCGGGCAAGACCAGGTCAGGAATCCCTTCCAGCTTGCGCCGCACCAGCCGCGCCGACATGCCGGCCCTGGCCGCCGCCCGCGCGAACAGCGCCGGGGTCAGGCGATGCGAGGCAAGCGGCAGGCCGGCAAGCAGCGCCTCTGCTGACGCCGGCTGGTGGAAGTGGCGGGCCAGCCAGAGCAGGCAATCCAGCAACGGATCGTCCGGACGCGCCTCGCGGCATGCCGGGTCCGGCAGGTTCCAGCCGGTATCCCCGGCCTCCCGGGCAGGGATGGCGGCAGCATGCATGGCCATTGCCCTCGCGCTTCAGCGTGCGCGCGCGCCACGCCGCCGCGGCGCGGCATGGCATGCCGCCAGCAGCCTGGCGCGGCCTGCCGCCGCCTCACGCCATGCACGCCGTGCACAAGGCGTGCGTCGATTGCATCCATCCATGTTTTCCCCGGTCCCATTTGTTATGACGTTTTTTGCAAGCGTATGCGGCGGAGGTCTGTGCGCCCATCCTGCAAATGGCGCAACCGGGCCATCGGAGACGCTCGAAGCAATCATCCGTATGGCGTTTCATACATGCAACATCCGGGAAAGAGCGCCAAGAATCAGGGACCGCGCGGGCCACCAAATATCAAGGCATGATGTATTCGCGCCACGCCCTACTTAAGTGGTGTATATCCCTCGGGCGGGCACATAAGACAATACAAAGACAATATAAGACAGTGATAGTGCGCCAGCCCGCTCTGGCAGGGTGCGCTTGTTTTTCTTGTCACAACTACGGCGGGGTCATCCAGATGCCTACGCGAATCTTTCGCGTTGTTCCGGCAGTTCAAGGCTGGGCCCTTGAAATTGAAGGTCTTGCGGAAAAGCCCCTGCTTTATACCTCTCTTGAAGCTGCGATAACCGCGGGATGGCGCCGGGCGAAGCATGATAACGCCGAGCTTCACATCCACCGCCAGGATGGAACCGTCCGCCTGCTGACCGCTCTCGCAGCCGATTCAGGCGGCAACAAGGAGTGAAGGCTTTCTGGCAGGCTGCACCGCGGATAATCCGGCGTGTGACGCCATCTTCACCAGGTGTAGGACGCCGCCCGATAGCTACGCGATTGCCGCTGATCTATCACAAAGGCATGAGCACAGGCTTCCGCATGGAGATCATCATGCAACCCGGATTAGAGGCGCGATGCATAGAGCAGGATCTGCAAGACCTGGACGACACGGATCTGGCCATCCTGCGGGCCGAGAAACGTATCGCCGCGCAGGAGCTACGGATCGCTCAGTTGAACCGGGATGGTATCGATAGCGCCAGTGCGCAGGCAATGCTGACCAACATGCGTGAAGGTCTCAAGGAACTCATCATGCACCGTGCGCTAATCGTGCATGGCATCACCTATCGCGAACCCTAGGCAAACCCGGCACGGCCTATGGCACCTCCTCAACCGCAGCAGCGGAATCCGACGAAGAGGTCGCTGCGGTGCGGCAGGTAGAAGTTGCGGTAGCGGGGATGCTTCATGCGTGCATGGGTAGCGAACGATCCGCCGCGAACCGAGCGATGCGTGTGAAACCAGGGGGCGGAATATTCCTGGTACGGGTCGGGCGAGAATCCTGCGTAGGGTACGAACGGATCAGCCGTCCATTCCCACACGGCCCTCCCCCAGCGGATCAGGTCATGCGTTGCCGCATACTCCCATTCCGCTTCCGTGGGCAAGCGCTTGCCGGCCCAGCGGCAATAGGCTTCCGCCTCGTAGGCATTGATATGACACACGGGCTGTTCGGGCGGCAGCGGCACCCATTGCCCGAACCAGCGCAACGCCCATTGCCCGGGGGGGCCGCCGGCTGGCCGGCGCCAGCGACCCGGATGCGCCAGCCCGCCCTGCTGCAGCCATGCGCGTCCGTCGCCGGACCACCACTGCGGATCGCGGTAGCCGCCGGCGGCCACGAAGTCCGCAAACTCGGCATTGCTGACACAAGTGCGATCGATGCGGAAAGGGGCGAGGTGGACGGGGTGGGCCCACTTCTCGTTGTCGAAGACAAAGCCGTCGCCCCCTGCGGGCGCCCCCATCAGGAACGTGCCGCCGCCTGCGGCTGCCGAGCCGGCGCCTGGCGCAATGGAAGGCATGCCAAGCGGGGCATGCAGCGGATAATCGAGCGTCTGGCGCATATAGGTCAACGCCTCCGCGTGCATGTCTTCGTGGAACAAGGCGAGCCGGAAAAAATAGAGCGCCTGGTCGGTATCATCCGCCACGGCGAGGCTGGCCCGGACACGCTCCAGCACCGCCGCCACGTAGCCGCGTACTTCCCGCAGCGGGGGCAAGGCGAGCTTCCAGCGATCCGTGTGAGGAACGAGCGAGGAATCGAAGAAGCGGTCGGCATTATCGAGCATCGACGGCAGGCTCGCGACCAGGCGGCCGCCCGCGCCCGGACGCGGATCCCGCAGCACCCAGTGCTCGGTGAACCACGCGACATGCGCGTATTCCCACAAGGGTGGATTGATCCCCGGGTCGTAGCGAACCTGCCACTGGGACGGCGACAGATCCTGCAGGATGGCCCAGGTGCGCCGATGCGCATCGGTAAAAGCCGCATCGAGCCCGAATTTGTTTATCCTTCTGGCTGCACCCCCTTCAGAGCCGATCGTCATGCGTCCTCCCAAGGCCACTGTCGCGATTATCAGCCCGGCACTCCGCAAAGCCAATAACGGCAACTGGCAGACCGCACATCGCTGGTCGCACTTCCTGCAGGCAGATTACGGTGTGACCGTGGCCGCGGAGTGGCCGCCGGGCCACTCAGGCGGTGCGGTCCCGGCGTGCCTGATCGCGCTGCACGCCCGGCGCTCGGCAGATTCCATCGCCAGGTTTGCCGAAGCCTGCCCCGGCCGTCCACTGGTGGTGGTGCTGACCGGGACGGACCTGTACCGCGATATCCGCAGCGACGCATCCGCCCGGCGCTCCCTGGAGCTTGCCACCCACCTGGTGGTGCTGCAGGACGAAGGGCCCGCCGAACTGGCCCCCGGGCATCGTGCCAAGTGCCGGGTCATCTACCAGTCCGCCCCGGCAATCGTGCCGGCAGCGACCAGCCACGATGCGTTTGACGTCGTCCTGGTGGGTCATATGCGGGCGGAAAAAGACCCGGCGACGCCCATGCTGGCCGTGATGCTGCTTGCTGAGGATTCGCGCGTGCGCCTGACCCATATCGGCGCCGCCCTGGACGAGAGCTACCGGGAGTCAGCCGAGGCGCTGCAAGCGCAGCGCTGGCCAGGGCTCCAGCGCTATGTCTGGCTGGCAAACCTGCCTCACACCGAGACGCGGCTGCGCATCGGCCAGGCGCAGGCGCTGGTCGTATCGAGCGTGATAGAAGGCGGCGCCAACGTGATCATCGAAGCCGTTACCAGTGGCGTACCGGTGCTCGCCAGCCGCATCCCCGGCAACATCGGCATGCTGGGCCGCGACTACGAGGGCTATTTCCCGCCGGGCAATGCCGCGCATCTGGCGGAGCTGCTGGAACGCGCCAGCCGCGACGCCGCCTTCCTGGCGCGCCTGCGGCAGCAATGCGCACAGCGGGCGCCGCTGTTCGCACCGGAGCGCGAACGCGCCGAAGTCATTGGGCTTGTCGCCGAAGCCCTGAAGCCGGATTAACCTAGCCGGATTGACCAGGAGAGGCCTTGCCCGGATTGCGGTAGCATAGGCGCCCCTTTGGATAGTCCATCACCATCACCGCCGTTCTTCGACCACGCCCGATCATGATCCCGACCATATTCCCGCGTATCGCGAAACGCCTTGCCGCGCTTGCCCTGTTTGGCCTTGCCGGCCTGTCCGGTGCCCAGGCGGCACAGACCGTGCTGAAGGTGTCGGCCATCCCCGACGAGGCACCGACCGAACTGCAGCGCAAGTTCGCGCCGCTCGGCAAATACCTGGAGAAGGAAACCGGCATGAAGGTGGAGTTCGTGCCAGTGACGGATTACGCCGCCGTGGTCGAGTCCCTGGCGACGGGCAAGCTCGACATGGCATGGCTGGGCGGTTTCACCTACGTGCAAAGCAAGATCCGGACGCAGGGCGCCACCATCCCCATCGTCCAGCGACAGGAAGATGCCGCGTTTACCAGCAAGTTCATCACGGCCGACAGCAGTATCAAGACCCTGGCCGACCTCAAGGGCAAGACCTTCGCCTTCGGCTCGCCGTCCTCGACTTCCGGACACCTGATGCCGCGCAGTTTCCTGCAGCAGGCCGGCATCGATCCGGACCGGGACTTCAAGACTGTCGCCTACTCGGGCGCCCATGATGCAACGGTCGCCTTCGTCCAGGCCGGCAAGGCCGACGCCGGCGTGCTCAACGCCTCGGTCTGGGACAAGCTGGTGGAGCAGCACAAGGTGGACCCCGGCAAGGTCCGGGTGTTTGCCGTCACGCCGCCCTACTTCGACTACAACTGGACCGTGCGCGGCGGGCTCGACCCGGCCTTGGCCAAGAAGCTGACCGAAGCGTTCCTGCGCCTTGACCCGGCCAATCCCGAGCACAGGGAGATCATGGCACTGCAAAGGACCGTCAAGTACATCCCCACCCGGCCGGAGAACTACGCCGGCATCGAGGCCGCGGCCCGCGCCGCGGGCCTGGTCAAGTGAGTTTCAGTCTCGACGCAGCCAGCGTCACCTACCCCAACGGGCAGCGCGCGCTGAGCCGGATCGCCTTGTCGGCGGGCAGCGGCGAGCGCATCGCCGTCATCGGTCCCTCGGGCGCCGGCAAGACCTCGCTGCTGCGCCTGCTGGCAACGTCGCTGCGGCCCGGCGAAGGCCGCGTCGAGATCCTGGGGCAAATTCCCTGGGCACTGAGCGCCGCGCGCCTGCGGCGCCTGCGCTGCCGCATCGGCATGGTGCACCAGGCACCGCCCATGCCTCCGCGCCAGCGCGTGATCACCGCCATCCTTGCCGGCCGCCTCGGTATCTGGCCCGGCTGGAAATCCATGCTCTCGCTGGTCTATCCGGCGGATATTGCCGGTGCCAGCGAACAGCTGGCGCGACTGGAGCTGGCCGACCGCCTGTTCGATCGCTGCGACCAGTTGTCGGGCGGCCAGTTGCAGCGTGTCGGGGTGGCCCGCGTGCTCTACCAGCGCCCGGAACTGATCCTGGCCGACGAGCCGGTCTCGGCGATGGATCCCGTGCTTGCCAACCTGACCCTGGGCGAGTTGCGCAAGGAAGCCGATACGCGTGCGGTGACGCTGGTCGCCAGCCTGCACGCGGTAGATCTGGCGCTGCGCTGGTTTCCCCGCATCATCGGCCTGAAGTCGGGCGAGATCGCCTTCGACCTGCCGGCCGGGCACGTCACTGACGCCCTGCTGCGCGAACTCTACGCCTCCGAGAGCGAATCGCCACCCGTGCAGGGCAGCCGGTCCGTGGCCATCGCCGCCACTGCCGGCAGCGTTGACCCACGCAGGGCGGCATGCCGATGACCACGCATCCACGCGACCCGCAGGCGCTGCGGCGGGCCAGCGGCCTGCTGCTGGCGCTGCTGCTGCTCTGGCCCCTGCTGCGGCTGTCCCGGTTCAGCCCGTCGGCGCTGTTCGACGCGGCAAACCTCAAGGTGATGGGCGGCTTCCTGCGCAACTTCCTGCCCCCCGAGGTCTCGGTCGAATTTCTTGGCTACGTGGCCAAGGCAACGCTGGAAACGCTGGCTATCGCGACCGCAGGCGTCGCGCTGGCCTTTGTCATTGCTGCGCCACTGGCTGTGGCAATGTCCAGGAGCCTTTCCATCTCGCGTATCGGCCCGGGCCCGGGAAAGCGGGTGCGGGCAGCGTTGCGCACCGCCGTGCGGGCGCTGGTGCTGCTGCTGCGTGGCGTACCGGAGCTGGTCTGGGCGCTGGTCTTCGTGCGCGCCCTGGGCCTTGGCGCGGCGGCGGGCGTGCTGGCGCTGGCGGTCACCTATGGCGGCATGCTGGCGAAGGTCTATGCGGAAATCCTCGAATCGAGCGACCAGCGCGCGGCGCAGGCCCTGCTCACCGGCGGCAGCGGGCGCCTGGCGGCGCTGTCCTACGGATTGCTGCCGAATGCCGCGCAGGAGCTGGTCTCGTACACGGTGTATCGCTGGGAATGCGCCATCCGGGCGTCGGTGGTGATGGGCTTCGTCGGCGCCGGCGGGCTTGGCCAGCTGATGGACCAGGCCATGAAGCTGCTCAACGGCGGCGAAGCCGCGACCATCCTGCTTGTATTCCTGCTGCTGGTCCTGCTGGCCGACGCGCTCAGCGCCCGGCTGCGCAAGATGCTGGAATGAACCATGGCGACGAACACGCCCACGGCCGCCCAACTCTGCCTGAAGTGCCTGCTTACGCTGCTCGCCGTGGCCATAGCGGTTGCGGCAAGTTTCGCCTGGCTCTCGCTTGACCTGGGCCAGCTCATTTCCCGGGACGCTGCAGCCGGGATGCTGCGCTTCCTGCTGACGTTCTTCCCGCCGGAGCTGTCGCCGGCGTTTCTTGCCAGAACCGGTGTCAGCATGCTCGAAACGCTCGCGATTTCCGCCGTGGGCACGCTGTGTGCGGCGGTGCTGGGTTTTGGCCTGGCACTACCGGCTTCCGGGCTCTACGGCGATGCGCTGCGCACCTTGTCACGCTTGCTGCTGAACCTGCTGCGCTCGATTCCCGAGCTGGTATGGGCTGGCCTGACCGTGCTCGCGGTCGGCCTTGGACCGTTTGCCGGCACCCTTGCCCTGGCACTGCACACGGCGGGCGTGCTCGGCCGCCTCTTCGCCGAGGCGCTGGAGAATGCGCCGCGCACACCCGCCCGCGCGCTGGCGGAAAAAGGCGCCCCCGCCGCACTGGTCTTCATGTATGGGACGCTGCCCTGCGTATGGCCCCAGTTCCTGTCCTACACCCTGTACCGCTGGGAAACCAATATCCGCGCGGCGGCGATCCTTGGCTTTGTCGGCGCCGGCGGGCTTGGGCAGATGCTGTATTTCGAGCTGTCCCTGTTCCATATGCCCCAGGCTTGCACGGTGATCATCGCCATGCTTGTCCTGGCGGCCATGGTCGACACGGCCAGCGCGATCATGAGGGTTGACCGGCCATCCTGAAATTACGAGGTTACGGGGCAATCCCTTCTAGCGCGACAATCCTTGTCGTCGCACATTTTTGACGGATCGCCTTAAGACGAGCGTACTCTGGTGACTCATACCAGGCCATCAAGGAGTCCATGCTCGGGAACTCGACGATGACGAGACGATGTGGCTGCCAGTCGCCTTCGAGAACTTTGGTCAGACCACCACGGCCCAAATATTTTCCGCCGTAGCGGAACTCAGTGGCAGGTACTTCTCGCTTGTACTCTTCGAAAATGGCAGGGTCCGTTAGCAGTAATATGAGCATTCCGCCCTTCAATTGGAAATACCGCGATGCAAGTACTGGTTGACGCAGACGCCTGCCCGGTTGTCGTCAAGGAAATGTTGTATCGGGCCGCGCAGCGTGTCGGAGTGTGCGTCACGCTGGTGGCGAACAAGTATATGCGCACGCCGCCTTCCCGCTTTATCAAGGCACTGCAAGTGCCGGCGGGCTTCGACGCCGCCGATGACCGTATCGTCGAATTGGTCAGCAACGGTGACCTCGTGATTACGGCGGACATACCCCTTGCCGCCGCTGCCCTCGGCAAGGGCGCTTTCGTGCTCGACCCACGAGGAATCTGGTTTAGCCGAGAGAATATCCAGGAGCGCCTGACGATGCGCGAGGTGATGGACCAGCTCCGCGGCTCGGGCGTCGATACCGGCGGTCCGGCACCGTACGCCTCACAGGATAGCAAGGCGTTCGCTGGCCAATTGGACCGATTCCTGGCACGCCATGCGCCGCCAGGTGCGGTCGCCTGAAGCGTGCTACCCACAGCAACGCAATAGTGGACCGGCTCTGATAAACGTGGCTCCCGCCAGTCGCTTGCCGGCCATCTACGGGCGTTGGCTTATGCCGTGACGCCGACGTTCAAGCGTCAGTTCCACCCAGCTATCGGACGCCGGTGCGGAAGCGCACATATTGTGGCGAAACTTTTCCATACCGTCTTCAACGTTGAAAGCGCGCATCGCGGCAATGCACCGGAGACGATTTTGGCATCACTACTTTATGGTGCCGGTTGGGCCGGCGGGCTGGTGTTGGCGGTCGCAATATTCACAAGTATCCTGATCGCCCTGGAGCTCGGCCGGCTGGTGTGGCAATGGCAGGTTGCCTCCGGTCGCGAACCGGAGACAACGGGCGTCAGCGCGGTCGCAAGCGCGATATTCGCACTGCTTGGGCTATTGATCGCCTTCACCTTTTCCGGCGCGGCAAGCCGCTTTGATATGCGGCGTACGCTGATCGTCCAGGAAGCCAACGATATCGGCACTGCTTACCTGCGTCTGGATCTGCTGCCGCAACCAGCACGTGGTGAGTTGCAGGAGATACTCCGGCAATATCTCGATACCCGGCTTGGCGCCTATCGAGCCGTCCCTGACCGCAAACGCGTCGAGGCTTTCTTGGTACGTTCGGACGTACTGCGTGAACACCTCTGGACAAGATCCGTAACGGAGTCCCAGCGATCCGCTAGTACGGCGGCCACCATGCTTCTGTTACCAGCGCTCAATGCAGCATTCGACACGGCATCGACCCGACTCGCCGCAACAAAGGAACATCCGCCCGGCGTCATCTTCGGCATGCTTTTCGCGCTTTGCTGGGTTGGGGCATTGTTTGCGGGCTATGGCATGGCCAGCCGCAGTCCTCGAAACTGGTTGCATGCGCTTTTCTTCGTGGCCTCGCTGACGGTGACACTCTATGTCATCGTCGACTTGGAGTTTCCGCGGTTAGGCCTGATCCGCGTTGACGTTTTCGATGAGGTGTTGCAGGAAGTCCGCAATGGAATGCGATGAACCAACAGGTGCAGCAGCGCGCCAGCGGCAAGAGACAGGTTGAGTGACGTCTGGATGCGCTCGAGAGTCCTGAGCTGACGGTACACCAAGTTAACGAGCGGAGTAAAGCAATCCACCCAGCCCCCCCGACTCCGCCGACCACGACAAATGCCAGTGGCGACGATGCGGCTTGTCAGGGCCACCCAATCGCGGCTATCGCTGTCCGGACGACGTCATCAGCCGCACTGTGCGCTGGGCAGATCCCAGAAAGTATGTGCGGAATTGAGCAGTGGCCGCTGTACTCTGAAAGTGGCCGTCGCGGCGTCTTGTGCTCGAAGGGCAGCAGTGGGTCGGGAAGCGCCTGCTGGCAAGTGGCTGGCAGAGGTCGCTTGCCGATCTCTATCTGGCCGCAGGCAGAAACGGAATCCCATTGGTGGCGCCTCCATTGATTTAAGGCGTGGCGACATCGCTGCCCCGTGAGCACTCGAGAAGGCGGTCAAGGTCATTCGCGCACCATCTGCGGACGACCGCAGTTCGGCCGACGCGGCCGTCCAAGGTCTGGGAGGTGTTTTTCATACGCTCCTGGCCACTTGGTATCCTTGTTGCTGCCAATACCCCGCCCTCGCTCAGCGGCTGCCCTCGAATTCTGCCACGATGGCCTCGATCATCGCCCGCACCCGGGCGGTGTGGCGCAGGTCCTGATGGGTGACCAACCATACCTCGTAGGGCTGCGCGCGCTCGCGTTTGGGCCAGATCCGCACCAACCCGTCGCGCTCGGCCAGGTGCACTGGCACTTCGCCGATGGCAATGCCGGCCTGGATCGTCGCGCGCAGCATCAGGCTGGAGTTGACCGCCGACACGAGCCGGCCCGCGTGGGTCGGCTCGCCCACCAGCGTCGGAAGGCGGCTGCCGCTGGTATGGGGCTGGTAGATGACGAGGTCGTGCCCGGCGAAGCCGGTGCCGACGGCCGGCTCGCCGTGCCGCTTCAGGTATGCCCTCGATGCGTAGAGTCCCACCGCCCAGCGGGCCAGCAGGCGGGCCGCCAGGTCGGGGTTCTCGGGCTTGATCGTGCGCACCGCGATATCCGCCTCGCGTCGTGCCAGGTTCATCATCTGGGTGGACGTGTTGAGCTGCACGCGCACGTCCGGGTGCTCGGCGTGCAGCCGCTCGATGGCCGGGATCAGGAACCCCAGCGCCAGCGTGTCGGTGGTGGTCACTCGCACCTCGCCTTCCAACCGGGTATCGACGCCTTGTGCCTGCCGGGCCAGCTCGTGGGCCGACTGCTCCATCTTCTCGGCGGACCTGAGCGCGTTCTCGCCCGCGTTGGTCAGCACGTATCCATCGGAGGTGCGCAGGAACAGCGTGGCGCTCAGCGCGTGTTCTAGCGCGGCGATACGCCGGCCCACGGTGGCCTGGTCCATGTTGACTACCTTGGCCGCGCGCCGCAGAGTGCCCTCGCGCTGCACGGCCAGGAATACACGGGTGTCGTCCCAGTTCATATCGGATCCTTCCGAGGAGGCGGATGAGGTGATGCAAAAATGCATTGCTGACCTGGAATATATCAGCATGACTGCATCGCCGCGCCGACCTACATTGAGGCCCTGGCACAGAAACCGGGCCGCGTATGGCTGATCTGCCCATCGGCCTCCGGCCCATCCACTAAGGACATTCCCATGAAAGCCATCGACTTCCAGGACTTCGGCGACGCCGACGTCCTGCAACTGCAAGATCTGCCCGTGCCCGAACTGCGCCCGCAGGACCTGCTGGTGCGCACTCACGCCGCCGGCGTGAACCGCGCCGACATCATCCACCGCCGCGGCGGCTATGGCCGCGCCAGCTTTGGCGATTCCACGGTGATGGGCCTGGAAATCGCCGGCGAGGTGATCGCAGCCGGCGCCGAGGTGGCTGGCTTTGCGACTGGCGACCGCGTAATGGGCATAGTGGGCGGCGGCGGCTATGCCGAGGTGGCGCGCATCGACTACCGGCAGGCCATGCACATCCCCGACCGGCTTGACTACGTGCATGCCGCCGCGATTCCCGAGGTGTTCGTCACGGCGCACGAGGCGCTGCTGCACCTGGGTCGTCTGCAGGCTGGCGACAAGGTGCTGATCCACGCGGGCGCCAGCGGCGTGGGTTCGGCCGCCGTGCAATTGGCGCATGCCACTGGCGCGCGGGTCTTCGCCACGGCCAATGGCGGCAAGCTGGCGCGCGTTCGCGGCTTCGGCGCGGACGTGCTGATCGACTACAAGGCCGAGGACTTCGGCGAGGTGGTGAGGCGCGAAACCGATGGCAACGGCCTAGACGTGATCGTTGATTTCATCGGCGGTTCCTACCTGGAGCGAAACGTTCTTTCGCTGGCCAATGGCGGCCGGCTGGTGCAGGTCGGCCTGCTTGGCGGCGCAGAGGGTGCGAATCTACCGCTGGAGCGGCTGCTTTACCGCCATCTGCAGATCATCGGCACGGTGATGAAATCGCGTACGCCGGAGGTCAAGCGGCAGATGGTAGCGCGCTTCTCGCAGCGCTGGCTACCGGGCTTTACTGAGAGCGGACTGGTGCCGGTGGTAGACAGCGTGTACCCGCTGGCCCGGGCCGCCGATGCGCACCGTCGCATGGAGTCGAACCAAAACGTGGGCAAGATAATTCTGTCGACCGGGGCATAGCGGGATCACTACGTTGCCGGCAGGCGGAAAACGACGGTGGATTCAATCCGCCCTGACCTCGCTCAGGCCGCCTGCCAGTTGGCGCTTGCCAACCGGCTCAAGCGTGGTTTCCCTGGCCTGCCCCGCCCGCAGTCGACGCGAGCGCGTGCCTATCATGCAAGCCATCGTTGCTACCAAGCTGGTCGAGCGGCAGTAGTGGGGGAGGAAGGCAATCAGGTAGCGGAGGGCCGAGGTCCCTTCCCGGCCATAAGCGGCCTTTGACCTCGACGAAGCGAGGACCGTTCTAAATCCACTTGCAGCCATTTGCCCAGGTAGCGTTTCGGGAAACCCCTACGTTGTCGATGGCCTTCAACTGAGCCTTGGTCGACCGCGGGCGTCGCGCCAGTCCCCACACTTTGCACGCCTCACGCCTTTCATGACGGCGGCCATGGGCCGGCGGCGCACAGCACCTTCCACGACCCAGGTGCACACGGCCCGGTGGGGACATTCAACTACCCGATCTGCGACCAGCCCGGAAAAGCCGGTGGGTGCGGGCCCATCCCGATCCGACCAAGACCCGTCTGGCGGTCATGGCCCTCTGCTACGAATCGAGGCGGGATGTTGCCACAGCATACGCCGCGGTATCCGCACCTCCGTTTTGCCCGAGTTGAAGCCATATACCTAGACAACGCCTTCTTGTCCGCGGAGAACCAAGCACGGCCGAGCTCTCGTCACGATTACACGGACGGCAAACTCGACGATTCTCCAAGAATCCCGATGCTCGCACTTTAACCCAACGAGTGTTGTCTTAAATCGAATTGCGAGTTATTGTTCATGCATCGCGCCGGCCAGCGTCCATCACCGAGGAATGAAGGAGACTTATCATGCTTACCACCCAATCCCAACGAGAGGCGTTTCGCGAGGACGGCGCCGTACTTATAAAGAACTGCCTCGACCCTGTGCAGCTAGCCCGGTGCTATGAGGCTTTCAAGTGGAACGTCGCCAACCCGGGCCCATATCACTTCCGCTCGCTGGACGGCACCAGCCTGCAGACCCATATCGACAACGCCAATCCGGTGGTTAAGCAAAAGCTTGACGACCTGGTCACGACGCTGCCGTTCGGAATGGTGTTCCAGGAGTTATGGGGCTCGGAGCATGTTTGGTATTTCGCCGAGGAGGTGTTCGCCAAGGAAGGCGGCAACAGCGGCCGCGGACCGTGGCATCAGGACACCGCGAACCTGCCGTGGGCCGGCCAGCATTGGGGCAACGCGTGGATTACCTTCCAGGCCATTCCAAAGAAGAATTCGCTGGAGATCATTCGCGGCTCCCACCTCGGCATCCAGTACGACGGGGCCAGCTTCGCAAATGCCGATGACCCGACCGATCCGCTGTACGGCGACGGCACCCTGCCCCGCCTGCCGCATATCGACAAGGAGCTCGCCGAAGACCCCAACTCCTGGGACGTGCTCTCCTGGGAGGTGACCCCTGGCGATGTCGTGTTCCTGCATCCACGTTCGCTTCACGGAGGAGCCGCCGTCGATGCCGCCTGCCCGACCCGCCACACGCTGGTGCTGCGCTTCTTCGGTGACGACGCCACGTTCCGCGCCCTGCCAATGTCGAACCCGCGCTATGCCCGCAACGGGCCGCTCTTCCGGGAAGAAATGGCCAGGCTCAATGAAGGCGAACCGTTCCGCTCGCCTGTCTTCCGCCAACTCGCCTGATATCGCCTTGCACGGAGCAGCAGCCATGAAACGACAAATGATCAATCCCGGCCTCACGCAGGCAAGGCACTACGACCAGCTTCACTTCTCTTCGGCGACCCGTGTCGGCGACATGATCTGGGTGTCCGGTCAGGTGGGCTTCGATCTGGTGACGGCCACGGTGGGCCAGGGAATGGAAGCGCAGGCCCGGCTGGCGTTTGAAAACCTGAAGGCGGTGCTCGAAGCCGCAGGAGCCGGCCTTGCCGACGTCGTGGAAATCATGACTTTCCACACCGACCTGCGCGGCGACATCCAGGCATTCGTGAAGGTCAAGGATGAATACCTCCCCGACCGCTATCCCTCCTGGACCGGCGTGGGCGTAAGCCAATTGGCCCGGCCCGAATTCCTGGTCGAGATACGCGCGATTGCGGTCGCCGGCTGCGGCGCCGGCTGACAGCAGAGGCCGTGCCCCGTTTGCACACCGGGGCCGCGGCACGACATCCTTAGAAAAAAGAACAGCGACAAAGCTGATGGAGACATAAACATGAAGCGTCCGAATGCGGTCGTCAGACCGGACAAGCCATCCAGCATTCTTGCGCGGCTTGACCGCCTGCCGGTAATGGCTTCCCACTACGTCTGGGCCGCGCTGCTCGCGGCCAACCTGATGCTGGAGTACTACGACAACGCCATCTTTGCCTATGCCAGTCCCACGATCAAGGCCCACACCAATCTGAGCACCGAGCAGATCGGCGTCATCAGCAGCGCGTTCTTCATCGGGATGATCATCGGGGCTCTGGTGGGAGGAAGACTGTCTGACCAATGGGGACGACGTTCGGTGCTCGTATGGACCACCGTCCTGTACTCGCTGGGAGCGTTGGCGACGGCATTCGCACCTACCTACGAGACCATACTGGCCTCCCGCGTCATCACCGGTATCGGCGTGCAGGCCGCCACATCGGTGCTGCTTGTCTATATCGCCGAAATGTTTCCCGGCAGGGCACGTGGCCGCTTCGTCTCCATAGTGACGATCGGGTTCGTGGTCTCCGGCATCGGTGCTGCCGCGCTGGCGATGTTCTATCTCCCACACGGCAGTAGTGATGCCTGGCGCAACCTGTTCCTGGGCGGCAGCGTCGGCCTGCTGATTGCGCCCCTGGCACGCTTCATCCTGCCGGAATCGGTGCGCTGGTGTGTCTCGCGCGGTCGATTCGACCGCGCCGAACGCATCGTAAGCGAGCTGGAAGCGCGCGCGCTGCGCCGCGGTCCGCTCGACGAACCCGCAATTGCCACCGTTCAACCGACCGCCGCAGCGCCCACGCTACGCGACCTCTTCAACGACAAGGCCTTGCTGCGAACCATAGCCGTGCTCACGCTCGGCTACTTTGGCGCCAGCCTGGCCTATTACCTGTTCGGCCAATGGGGCGTCTACTCGCTCGTATACAGCCTCAGGTACTCCGAGGAACATGCGTATTTCATCCAGTTCCTGTGGAACGTGATCTATGGCGCCACGCCGTTAGTCGCCATGCTGTTTCTCGACCGGTATGAACGCAAGTCCACCATCCTTGTCGTGTCCGTGCTAAGCGCACTGCCGTTGGCCGTGCTCGGCATCTCGGCCACCAGTTGGGCAGTGATCGGGGCAGGAGGACTCGCCGCCATCATCACGGGGCTCGTCGTCAACGCCTACTACACCTACATCCCGGAGACGATACCGACGCAGCTGCGCGCCCTCGGCAGCGGGATCGTGATGTCTGGCGGGCGGTTCGGCGGAGCGGCAGCCGGCGTCCTGGGCGCCGCGCTGTTCTCCGCAAGCGGCATGGCTGGCGTCATGCTAGCGGCGGCAGCCTGCTACATCGTCTTCTCCATCCCCGTCGCGCTGTTCGGCCCGCGCACGACCAACCGCTCGCTGGAAGCCGTTGCCGGCGACGAGTCGGGCGCTGCCAACGGAGCGCGCCAATGCCCGGACACGTCCATGGCCGCCTGACACGGCATTTGCGTCTAGCGCGGATTGTTCCCGCCCGCATAGATCACCAGACAAAGGAAAGCGGCAACGTGACTGAAGACTTCAAGACATATCGAACGCTGGGCGGCTGGATAGAAAGGCCGGCTGACCTGCAGCCATCGCTCGAGGGCCATACCAACGCCGATGTGGTCATCGTCGGCGCCGGCTTTGCCGGGCTATGCGCGGCGCTGGAGCTCGCCCGGCAGCGCGTGAAGGTGGTCGTGCTCGAACGCGAGTTCTGTGGCTATGGAGCGAGCAGCCGCAACGCGGGCTATCTCGCCGGCGGGCAGGGACTCAAGTACGACCGCTTCCTCAAGCGGGCAGGCCATGAGAAAGCGAAGCAGATCGTCCGCTTCTACCAGGAAGGCGTTAGCTTCGCCGAAGGCAAGTTCGCGGAGCATGGGATCGACTGCGACTACAACCGGTCGGGATTGATCCGTGCCGGCATCGACCCGTCGCAGGAAGCCAGGGTGCGCGAGGATATGCGGATTGGCGCCGAACTCGGATGCCCATCGGAGTACCTGGACCAGGCCGAGATGCGAGCACGCGGCATCCCGCCAGCGTTCCTGTTTGGCAGTTACGTGCCGACCGGCGGCACGCTCGATCCCGGCAAGTACGTCCTGGGACTGCGGCGCGCGGCCCTGCGGGCAGGCGTGACGATCCACGAAAACACGCCGTTGCTGTCCTTCACCGAAGGACCAACCGTCAGGGTGCAGACACCTCGCGGCAGCGTCAGCGCGCCGGTCATGATCCTGGCCACCAACGCCTATACGCCCCAGCTCGGCCCGCTCGCGGACAAGGTGGTGCCGTTGCGGCTTTCGGCCCTGGAGACCGAACCGCTTTCCCCTGTACAGCTGGCGGCGCTTGGATGGCACCGCCGCGAAGGCATCACAACCATGCACCGGGTCATGGAGAGCCATCGCCTGACGGCGCGCAACACGCTGGTCTTGACGACCAAGCGCCTGCGCTACCCGTTCGGCTCGCGGACGCCCGAAGTGCCCGAGCACGACCAGTATCGAGCGCTGCGGATGGCCCTGCATTACCGCTTCCCGCCCTTGAGGGGCATCGCCATCCGGCGCTGCTGGAGCGGCTACATCAGCTACGCCGACGACGGCCTGCCGGTCATAGGCCGCACAGGAGCAGACAGGAACATTTACTACGCGGCGGGATGTTCCGGTCACGGCGTCGGCACACAGGGCATGGTCGGACACATGCTGGCGGAAGACATCCAAGGCATCGGCAACCCGCTGCTTGTCATGCTGATGCAACACGCGTCACCCGCGACGCTGCCGGAACCCCTGCGCTGGCTGGCCCTCAACGGCGCCCTGAAAGTCGCAAGCGGTCTCGATGAACGTTCGAACCGCAAGGCGCGCCGGGCATGAGGCAGCGTGAGAGGCGGACTCGCAATTGCCGGGAGCATCCTTTCCCGCCCACGTATCACCTGAAACTCAAACGGAAATTCCCATGACAGATCTGTACGATGTTGCCGTGATTGGCGCTGGCTTCGCAGGCGTGACCGCTGCGCGGGACCTCAGCATGGCAGACCACTCTGTGGTACTGCTTGAAGCGCGTGACCGCATCGGCGGTCGGACTTGGTCGAGCACGGCGCTTGGCCTGGAGCTTGAACTGGGCGGCACCTACGTGCACTGGACGCAGGCGCATGTGTGGCGCGAACTCAAGCGATATGGCATCGGCCTGGCGACACCGATGCCGGTGACCAGGGCCTATTGGTACGCCGACGGCGTTGTACACGCCGGGACGTGGGAACAACTCAACCAACTGGCCACGCCGCTGGTCGCCCGCTTCTTTGCCGATGCGCGGATGCACTTTCCCCAGGTGGATGACCTGGCAGCCGCCGACGTCGGCACGATCGACAGGCAAACCATCGGCGACCGGCTTGACGCGCTTGAACTCTCGGCGCACGACCGCGACGTGCTGGTCAACGCGATGTCCATCCTGGTTTGCTCCGAACGCGAGCAAGGGCTCGCACAACTGCTGTTCTGGTGCGCGATCTGCTTCGGCAACTGGAGCGCGTTCAAGGAAATCGCCGGGCACTGGCCGATCGAGGGCGGCACCGGTCGCCTGATTGGCGCCATGAGCGCCGAATCGAAAGCCGAACTGCGCCTCTCGACGCCAGTGGCCGCTGTCGATGACAACGGGCACGAGGTCATTGTGACCACACGCGATGGACAGCGTATCCGGTCCCGGCGAGCCGTGGTGGCATTGCCGCTGAACATGCTGAGCGAGTTTTCCGTCACGCCTGCGCTGCCGCGCCCCGTGCGCGCCATGATCGAGCAAAAAAACCCGATCATGCCCAGCAAGATCTGGGTACGGGTCAAGGGCGAGATCGAGCCCTTCGTGATCTATGCACCAGCGGGCAAGCATCCCATCAACACCGCCCATGCCGAGCGGCGCGCCGATGGCGATACGCTGGTGGTGTGCTTCTGTTCCGACAGCTCGGCGCTGGACGGCAATGACCGCGAGGCAGTACAGGAGGCGCTGCGGGATTTCATTCCGGACATCGAAGTGTTGGACACGGTCTGCCAGGACTGGGCGAACGACCCGTTCTCCAAAGGAGGATGGATGCATCACCGCCCCGGCAATCTGACGCAGGCCGCGCCCTTGATGCGGCAGACCCACGGCCGCATCCATTTCGCGGGCGCGGACATAGCGCCCATCGGGGTCGGCGGCATCGACGGTGCCATCGAGACCGGCGCCAAAGCCGCCATTGACGTCGCTTGCGCCCTGCGTGGCGACCACCGGTTGTGATCCCGTGCTACGCGCGCGCCGCCCGTCCGCCGGACTTCTGCTCGCCCGGCACGGGCGCAACCAGCACCGCCAGGGCATCGATAAGCGCCCGCATTCGCTTGGGCGTGAAGCGTTTGGGTTCGATCGGGTACATCATCATCCATCCATCCCCCATGGCAACGAGCTGGTCGGTGAGGATGTCGGCCGGAATATCGTTGCGGACCGCCCCCCGTTCCTGCGCGTCCTTGACAATGGCGGCGAGCAGGCGACGATAGCGCGCGTAGCGCCTGCTGATGACTTCCGCAAACGCAGGCTCGTGTCGTCCCTGCGCCAGCAATTCCGATGTCGCCGGCCAGAACCTGGTGCTGCGGTCGGTCAGCCTGATCCAGCTTTCGAACGGCGCGAGGATGTCACCGCTTTCCCGAGCGGACTCCAGCATCGCGTCGAAACGATCGAATGCGCTTTCCATCAGCGCCACGACCAGCTCTTCCTTGTTTGCGAAGTAATAGGTCACCGCGCCGGTGGTGTAGCCCGCATGCTTCGCAACCTTGCGCAGCGATGCGTTGGCATAGCCCTCCTGTGCGATCACCGTTGATGCCGCGCGCAGCAACTCCTTGCGCTTCGCTTCGCGGTCGCCGACCGGACGACCCCGGGTTGAGACCTGCTCGATATCGTCGTCGCTTTCCATTGTCTTGTTCTGTCTCTTGAGCATTACGATCACTGGCTGCCAGCCTGGTTAGCCGCCAGATACGTGATTTTACAGAATCATCGTTATGTTTTGATTCCACGTGGCCCCTCTCCGGCTAGCTCCTCTCGGGCAAGGCCTATGCGCAGTCTGTTCCACCCAGGTAGTGTGCCGGCGTCCGCACGCCCCCACGTAGCCACACCTCTGCTCGCTCATGGTACCGCCCAGGCAGGGAATACCCGGCCTTTTTATTTAACATCACGCTCGTTATTCTAATTCACGATTTGCGCGAATCGCCGACAGATTCAGGACGAGTGCGCGGCCGATGCGCTGCATGCGGCCGCCAGGCAACTGACAAACAAGGAGATCGTTGATGGATGCATTCAGGCGCTATGCCTCTAACAAGGATGGGGCTGTGGTCACGGCGGTGCCGTGCAAACTGGCACGCGACTGGGGCAAGACGCCTGCCGTCGCACTTGCAGCATTTGGTGTCTTCGCAGGCGCGGCGCACGCCCAGTCATCCGTCACGTTGTACGGTACGCTCGACACCAACCTGGAGTTCAACACCAACTTCAAGAGCGCCGGCAGCGGCTCGGCCAATCGATACGCGCTGAACGGCGAAGGTCTGTCGGGTTCGCGTTGGGGCCTGCGCGGCGTGGAAGACCTCGGCAACGGACTGAGCAGCGTCTTCGTGCTGGAAAGCGGCATCGGCGCAGACGATGGCACCATGCAGCAAGGCGGTCGCCTGTTTGGCCGGCAGGCGTTTGTCGGCCTGCAGAGCGCCACCTACGGCAAGATCACCTTCGGTCGCCAATACACCTCTATGCTGGAGGCACTGGCCAACTTCTCGCCAGCGGCGATGTCGAGCCTGTATGAGCCCGTGATCGCCCAGATCGGACCGGTGTACCGCGAGGACAACACCGTCAAATATTCGGGCACCTTTGGTCCGGTCAGCGTCGGGGCACACTGGAGCTTTGGCACCGGCGGGAGCAGCGGCACCGTGGACCTGAGCCGCCTGGGTGGCTCGGGCGAGGTTCCGGGCCAGTTTCGCCGCGATACCGGCTTTGGCGCCCGGGCGTCCTATGCGGCGGGGCCATTCAGTGCCACCGTCACCTACGACCAGGTGAACCCGAGCATCGTCGGCAATGGCGGCTTCGCCGGTACCGGCACATTCAAAAAGGCCGCCGCAGCAGCCAGCTACGCCGTCGGTCCGGCGATCTTCATGACTGGATACCGCTGGGGCATGTCGACTGCGCCGGGGCAGACACTGACGCGCGATAACTTGTACTGGGCCGGCGTCTACCACGAGATGACGTCTGCGCTGAGCCTGACGCTGGACTACTACTACCAGACGTTCCGGTCCTCGACCTTGCCGGTGCTAAGGCCTGTCGGCAATCCGAGACAGTGGATGCTAATCGCCGACTACCGCCTCTCCAAGCGTACGGACCTGTACCTGACTACCGCTTACGCAAAGAATGCCGGCCTGTGCCTGGACACCGCTTCCATTGCGTTCAACAACGGCTATCAGCCCGCTGCTGGCAAGGACAGCATGTTCGGCGTCGCGCTGGGCATCCGCCACAACTTCTGAGCGCGACGGAAATCGTCAGACCGATGCAATCCCGATGCGGGCAGCTTCAGCAATCCGCATCGGGACATGATGCAAGGGCGGCCACTACCGAAGTGGTCCTCCCGGGTATCTCATCCCACCCGGTAGACGCCGTCTTTGTTCACCTCAACCCGCCCGTCCGCCAGCAGTTCTGCCAGATGCTGGGAAATCGTACGGGTCTCGGCATCGACTACCCATGAGCCTTGAAAGCCCGGCGGATACAGCAGCCGCAGGTCGACCAGCTGTGCCAGTGTCTTTGGCGATTCGCGCAGCAAGGTCAGCAGGCGCTGTTCGCGTTGGTCCAGCTTGGCCGCATAGGCAGCGAGATCGCGCAGGAAGTGCTCACGATCGGTATAGACGCCCCGATGATGGGAGGTAACCCACACCTTGGCCGGAACCTCGGCCAACCGTGCCAGGCTACGACGGAAGTCCCCCAGGCTGGACCCTGCATCGCCATAGTAGGGCCCGAATCCGGTCAGGTCGATGTCGCCCGTGAAAGCCACCCCCTCCGGTTCCACAAGGAGAACGGTATGGCCCGCGGTGTGCCCTGGCAGGTGGAAAGCCCGAATGCCGGTCTGCCCTAGATCCCAGCACGCACCGTCCACGTAGCCCTGCGCATCGGGCCGCGGCGCATAAAAGAATTCGCGCTGAAACCTGAGCAGGGTCTCCGATGCATACGCCGCATTACCGAAAGCGGCGACCATGCCATCCCAGCTCCTTGCCGCCGGTAAATCGCCTTCGTGCACATAGACCGATGCATCCGGTAGACGATGCAACCCAGCCATATGGTCCTCATGCACATGGCCCATCACCACCAGCTCGGTGGCGTCAAACTCGGGACCGATGTAGTTCGCGACAAGCGGCGTGTCGAAAGCCGCGCGGGTTTCGGAGCCCCGTATCAATACCTGGTTGCCGTCGGGATACTTGCCGCTCTTCTCGCCAAAGAAGACCGAGACGCGCCCGAGATCCACGCGCTGGATATGTCGATTCGTGCCGGAGTTGCCGAACGCTGTGCTCATGTCGATCATCCTCGCTGGGCAGTCTTAGCGATTTCCGCAGCCGGGGCGTTCCGGTAGCGATCAGGTCAGGCTGCGCAGCTTTGTTCTCTGTCTATTTATAGTAACACCAGTCATCAAAATAAAGATGCCCGCAAACGCGGCACAGACAGAACGTGGGATGTCGTTATAGACGTAGACGCCTTCACGCCAGGCGTCAGGGTTATGCTTCGACCGCCTTGAACATGTCCTCGACCACCTTCTTGGCGTCGCCGAACACCATCATGGTCTTGTCCATGTAGAACAGCTCGTTGTCCAGGCCGGCGTAGCCGGCCGCCATCGAGCGCTTGTTGACGATGATGGTCTTGGCCTTGTACGCCTCCAGGATCGGCATCCCGGCGATCGGCGACTTGGGATCGGTCTTGGCCGCCGGGTTGACCACGTCGTTGGCGCCCAGCACCAGCACCACGTCGGCCTGGCCGAACTCGCTGTTGATGTCTTCCATCTCGAAGACCTGGTCGTACGGCACCTCGGCCTCGGCCAGCAGCACGTTCATGTGGCCGGGCATGCGGCCCGCCACCGGGTGGATCGCGTACTTCACGGTCACGCCCTTCTCGGTGAGCAGTTCGGTCAGTTCCTTCAGGGCATGCTGCGCGCGCGCCACGGCCAGGCCGTAGCCGGGGACGATGATCACGGTCTCGGCGTTGCCCATCAGGAAGGCGGCATCGTCGGCCGAGCCGGACTTCACGTTGCGCTGCGCCTGCGCGCCGGCGGACGCGCCAGCCGACGCATCGCCGCCGAAGCCGCCCAGGATCACGTTGAAGAACGAGCGGTTCATCGCGCGGCACATGATGTACGAGAGGATGGCACCGCTTGAGCCCACCAGCGAGCCGGCGATGATCAGCATCGGGTTGTTCAGCGAGAAGCCGATGCCCGCCGCCGCCCAGCCCGAGTACGAGTTCAGCCACTTCGCTGGCGCGCAAGCCGGCGCCATAGGCGACCGCGAGCGCGGTCTGGTGCTTCAGGTTCCCAGCGGCCGCCAGCAGTCGGCCGACTTCGTCGGGACTGACTACCACGGGCAGGGTGCGTGGAATTCGTACCGGTCGCATCTTGGCCATGCGTTGCGCGTCGCCGAGCGTCACTTCAAAGAAGAACTTCAATCCGGTGATCGCGGCATTGAGCGAAACCGGGGAGATGCCGTGATCGACCAGATGGAGTTGATAGCGCCGTAGGTCCTCAGTGCTAGCCGTGTCGGGAGAGCGGCCGAGAAAGACCGCGAACCGGCGCACGGCACGGATGTATTGGGTCTGGGTCTTATCTCCAAGCTTGCGCATCCGCATGTCTTCGATCATGCGCTGGCGTAGCGGGCTGATGGTAGGCGTCGCGACTGACATGGCTGTGCTCCTGTCGAGGCTCGAGGCGAATTGCCTCGGTCCTCAACATAGGAAACAGCGCTGGCGGTTGAGTCACTTCGCGCTTGACCGGAGGGTTACCGTGTGAGCGGTTTAGTCCGTCGGCCAAAAACGGGCGCTGGCATAGCCCGCGGGCAATGACGTTTGCGTCAAGTATCGGTCATCTCGCTCCGGCGCCGGCGCCGACGCGGCACAGGCGTTGCCGTTGCAGACAAGCACAGTACGACCTACTATGGGGAGGCAGCCCGTCGCGGATTCGCCTCGGGCAGGGCCAGTTCAGGGCAGGTCGCCCCCGCCAGTCGGGTTCTACGCTTGAGTGAAGTTGATCCTCACGGGAGAAAGAAATGAGAGCGATTATTATCGCGGTAATTGCGGCCTTCGGAGCATCACTAGCACTGCCCGGCTACGCGCAAAAGGCAGTGGATCCGTATACGCAAGGGGCCAAGGGGAAAGCGGATCCATTTACGGACGGTGCGAAATCCGCAAAATTCGACCCATATACGGATGGGGCTAAGGAGTCGACCCGCACCGACTTGGCGCCGACCAAGAAGCCCGACCCGTATACCGACGGCGCGAGGGCTGGCAAAGCTGATCCTTATACCGACGGCGCGAAGGCAGGGAAGGCCGATCCGTTTACTGACGGCGCCAATAGCGGCAGCAAGCAATAGCGGAACGCGTCAACTGCGTGGCCTTCCCGGTCCGCCCGGGAAGATCAGGGAAAGCGGTGGCCCCTCGCACACAGCGGGGGGCTATTTTCGCTTCAGGCGTCACCCCATCCGTTCCGGGCCTTCCGTCGCGTCACGCTACTGAATCGCAGCAGCCGCATCTGGATCGCCGCGTCTGAATCACCACTTCCAAGACGGTCTTGCCACCAACCATCGCGATTACCGCTACGATGCCTTCGGTAAGCCCTTGTCTCGCCATCGAGGGGCGACTCGCTGGGGCGATTGGGCTACGCCGCGTACAAGGCAATGATTCCGCGAAATGCTGGTAATCAGTTCCGCATCCGACACGAGAACAGTCATCTCTCACCGCGCATATAGCGCACGCCTATCAACAGGACAACAGCCGACGCGATCCCTGCTCTTGGCAATAGCTCGAGCGCCACCGTCAGCCCTAACCGATCTGCCAGTGCTCCGGTGACGATGGAACCCGGCGCCAGGCCGAGGACGTTGTAGGCCAGGGCGAGCGTCGCCATGGCGGTGCTGTGAATCGCCTTGGGCGTCAGCCTCGCGACCACAGCAGGCGCAAGCTATATGAAGTCGCCGAACTGCTTGGATTCTCCACCGCTGGCGACTTTTCCCGCTGGTTCCGCCGGGAGTTCGGCAAGACCCCATCGGATTGGGTGGCTAACTACAGGCAGAGCATGGCCACAGCCAGGCCCCGGGTGGACCGTGGATGATCGTTTGGGAGGTCCCTGACGCAGGTGTGGCTGCTTCATCGGCCCACGGCTTTCTGCCCGGTTCTCGTACCGACTAGCATCGAACGGCAAGCAAGAGCGCCAACCGCCCATTGCATGGGCGACTTGAAGGCAATTGACGGCGTGTCCCAACATGCTAAGAATTTGGCCCATAGGGCGAATCATGGAGGGGCGACAAAACCTACCATAGCTGCATCCAAGTGGATTTGATCAAGCGCCGTCGATGCGCTGGCGTGCCGAACCACCAAGGCCTGCCAACGACTCGCGCACCGCGGCCCAGACTGAGATTGGAGACAGCTATGACAGCAGCAACTACGGCGCAGAACTGGGCTACACAAGCCTCCCCTACAGCACCAGCCATCATCCGGACATCGGTGCGTCAACATTCGATCAAGGTGGAGCTTTGCACGCCGGCCATCGGCGCTGAACTCAGCAACATCAGCCTGGCCGACGCCGCCCAGGATCCTGACCTCATTGCTGAGATTCGGGCGCTGTGGCTGAAGCACAAGGTGCTGTTCTTCCGCGACCAGGACATTACCCCGCTGGAGCAGCAGGCGTTTGCCGCGCAATTCGCCGAACTCGAAGCGCACCCGCTTGCGCCGAGCCATCCGGAGGCCGACAAGCTTCTGATGCTCTATCGGAATCTGGATCCGAACAAACAGAATTTTGTCGAGAAGGCCAGCCGGGAGAATGTCTGGCATTCGGACGTGACCTACAAGAAGGCCCCTCCGCGCGGCGCAGTCTTGCGCCGCGAAATGGGACCGGAAAACGGCGGCGATACGATCTGGTCCAACATGGTAATGGCCTATGAACGCCTTCCCGACGCCATCAAGCAGCGAATTGACGGCCTGTACGCCAAGCACAGCGCCGAACATGTCTTCCTGGCTCAGTATCCGAAGGACGAACGCCACGCCGCCGCAGCAAAGAACCCCGGCAGTGAACCTCCGGTCGTCCTGATCCACCCGGAGACACAGGAAAAGGTTCTGTTTGTCAATTCGGCATTCACGACCCATTTCGTGAACTATTTCAACTTCACGGACATTCGCTACGGCCAGGACTTCATGCCCGAGTCGCACCACCTGCTGTGCTACCTGTGCTCGCAGGCCGCGATTCCGGAGTATCAGGTGCGCCTGAAATGGCGCGACAACACCGTGGCAATGTGGGACAACCTGCTGTGCCAACACTATGCCGTGGCGGACTATGGCAATGCGCCACGCAAGATGCTTCGCGCGACGCTGACAGGCACATCCCTTTCCTGATCCGGACAGTCCGCCGGAAAAACCCCTGAGAAGTCCGCCAGCCAACCCATGGCGGCGGCAAACAGCGCCTCATCCGGAACGATGTCGAGGAAGGATGAGGCTCCTCACCGCACGCGTGTTGCATCACGCGGTGTATTGAAATGCCGTCTTATTCCAAATCACTGGAGACAGTCAGGCTTTACCAACAAATCGATACTGCAGTCATCGATGGCGAATCGCTGCCGTGGGTTCCGTTCACCCCCTATTCGGACGACGTCCTGCTGAAGTACTTCAAGCTTGACCCGATTCGGGGCGAAATCATCGTGCTGATGAAGGCGCCCAAGAGCATGCAGCTTCCCAAGCACCACCATTCCGGCACCGTCGTCGTCTACACGCTGGAAGGCCAGTGGAAATACAAGGAGCACGACTGGGTTGCGGGTCCTGGCAGCGTGGTATTCGAGACCGCCGCGTCCTGCCACACGCCCGAAGTCGTCAGCACCGACGATGAAGGCGGCTACGTGGTGACGCTGGTCTCCGTGATGGGTGACCTTGTTTTTGTCGATGAGAACGACAACAAGCGCTGCATATGGAATCCCACGGAAGCTCTTCACAGTATCCCCGATGCCAGAGACCTTCCCACCTTCGGTCGTCGCAACCGTTATTCAGCGGTGATTCTTCCGTCCTTAATCACCTTCGCCCAGGTAGCGAGTTCTTGGGTCACAAATTTATCCAGAGTCGGAGGGTCCATGTAGGCAGCAAAGCCGCCCTGCTCCTCAATCTTTTTCTTGTACTCCGGGCTCTCCACGATTCTCTGAATCGATGTGGAGAGTTTCTTGACGATGTCCGGCGGCGTGCCTGCCGGCGCGAATACCGCAAACCAAGACTCCACGATGTAGCTTGGCAGACCAGCTTCAGCAGAAGTCGGGACGTCAGGCATCGAAGGGTGGCGTTTAGCCCCCGTGTAAGCCAGTGCCTTGATTTTTCCGGCCTTAACCTGTCCGATTACTGACGGCGGTGTCGTCACGAACATATCGACCTGGCCGCCGATGAGGTCGCTGACCACAGGAGCAGCCCCCTTGTATGGGACATGGGTTACCGGGACCTGCGCTTGATTGCCGAACATGACGCCCGCAATATGCTGGATGGAGCCATTGCCTGATGACGCAAAGAACAAGCCTTGGTTGTCCTTCTTGCCAAACGCAATCAGGTCTCGCAGGTTCTGAGCGGGAATCTTTCCGCTGACGGCGACGACATGCGGGGCGCGCATCACCAGCGCTACAGACGCGAAGTCCTTAGGCTTCCAGCGCGCCTGGGGAAACAGCGTGGGATTGCCCACGTGATAGCCGGAGTACTGCATGAGGAGCGTGTAACCATCCGGCTTGGCTCTCGCGACAGCTTCTGTGCCAATGTTGCCGCTGGCGCCAGGCCGGTTCTCAATCACGATAGGCTGGCTGAGGTCCTTGGCGAGTTGCTCGCCAATTAGCCGCGCGACGATGTCGGTCGACCCAGCAGGTGCGCTCGGGACAATCATCGTGACCGGCTTGCTAGGGTAGGCGTCAGCTGCAAGCACCGGCCCTGCGGCCGCCAGCACGAGCGCTGTCGCGGAGATCTTCACACTCCATTTCATTCTGCGTCTCCTATTGATATATGTAAGTCGGGAAGGTCCGTCCCATCCCGGCTTCGTTCCGGTGGCCTGTCAGCTCTGGAACAGAGCTTCCATCTCTTTACGAACGCGGTAGGCTGGTTGCTCTGCATCGATGACCACGTCCTCCCACGTGAGGGACTGGTCCTTGGGCACATCCCGCCGCAGTTTCATGTGATGGGCCAGACCCAAGGGCAGACTGCCAACACGGAGCGATTCCTTTGCAGGGAACAGCTTGCCGAAGACCGTGTAACCGCCTTCGCCATCGAGCATCTCCCCTGCCTTCAGGTCCCGCTTTGCCGTGGCAACGACGTCCGCGTTAAAGTGCTGACCCACACCGGTTGACTCCCGACGCAGCCCGACGCTCGCCACAGAGATGCCGAGCTCCAGGCCAATGAGATGCCATTTCTTGTACTGGACCATGCACTGGCCGTTGGGGTCGGTGAAAACCTGGTATTCCTTGAAGCAGCGACGAATGTATTCCGTTGGTGCCTCGACGCAGACCCACACACCCTTACGGATGTCGTACCCTACGGAAGTACCGTCGGTGTTCAGCGACGACACCACATCGACCACACCCTTTTGCGACAGCACGCCGCCATCCGACTTGAGCCGCATGACGGTCGGAATCTGCTCGACGGACGCCGGTGCAAAGGTGATACCTTCGGCCTGCACATGAAGGCCGGTGGCATTTGCAATGGCAGTGCTTTCGATAGCTGGCTTGGAGCCATCGAGGAAGGCATTGAACATTTTCGAATTCATGCCGCCGATGCGTGCCTGGTCGGCCGTAACGCCCCAGTGGTCCCAGACCGTATCGGGCGTCGATTCCCGGAACTTGGGCAGCCACTTGTGCCCGCGCCCCGCGGCGATGATGGGGAACCCGCAAGTGCGAGCCCAATCGACGAGTTCGCAAGCCAAGCCTGGTTGGTCACCATAGGCCAAGGAGTAGACCACTCCAGCCTGACGGGAACGGTGGGCTAGCAGCGGACCGCAGAATGCATCGGCTTCGACCGTGACGTTGATGACATGCTTGCCATGCTTGAACGCGGCGAGGCAGTGGTCGACAGCGGCAATCGGGTTACCCGTGCATTCGATTATGATGTCAACACCCGGATGCGCCACAAGCGCTTCCCAGTCATCGCCGACGTGCGTGGCGCCCGAGGCGACCGCGTCATCCAGGGTCGCTGCTTGCGCACGGCCACGTTCCCAGCCCACGCGTTCGAGGCTGGCATGGGCGTTTGCCGGATTCAGGTCGGCAATACCAACCATGTGCACGCCTGGCGTGCGCGGCACCTGCGCCAGGTACATCGAGCCGAATTTCCCTGCACCAATAAGGCCGACGCGCACGGGGTTTCCCTGCTCGGCGCGCGCGAGCAGCTGAGGATAAAAGTTCATGGTCAATCGAGTAAGGTTGGTGACGAACGGTGTCAGCTGCGAGGCTGGGCGAGGAAGTCGAGGTCACAGCCTTCAGGGGCTTGCGTGACTGTGCGCTGATAGAGTTGCTGATAACCGCCGCGCTTCTGAGGCAGCGGCCTGCGC
Organism: Cupriavidus sp. MEYA8; assembly: GCF_059278825.1. NCBI lineage: Bacteria > Pseudomonadati > Pseudomonadota > Betaproteobacteria > Burkholderiales > Burkholderiaceae > Cupriavidus > Cupriavidus sp. MEYA8. The sequence goes on along the minus strand of NZ_CM181222.1, from coordinate 2,146,389 downwards.
TCCGTAAGACGGCGTGCAATTTCGTCAGGCTCGACCAGCAAGTCGATTCTCTTTTTAGACACCGACAGGCGAATCCGATCGCCGTTGCGGACCGCTTCCAAGGGGCCGCCGGCCGCCGCCTCCGGAGAGACGTGCAGCACGATGGTGCCGTATGCGGTACCGCTCATGCGGGCATCCGAGATGCGAACCATGTCTTTCACGCCGGCCTTGGCGAGCTTCGACGGAATAGGCAGATAGCCGGCTTCTGGCATACCGGCTGCCAGCGGGCCGGCGTTCTTCAGCACTAGGATGTCATCCGCATTGACGTCCAGGTCGGGCGAATCGACACGGTTGGCCAAGTCTTCCAGGCCTTCGAAGACCACCGCGCGGCCTTCGGTTTCGAACAACGAAGGCGTGGCGGCAGCACGCTTGAAGATTGCGCCGTCCGGTGCCAGGCTGCCGTGCAGTGCAATCAGCCCGCCGACCTCGCTAACCGGCTTGTCAAACGCCCGGACGACTTTGCGGTCCACCCAGCCAACCGGTTCGTCCAGGCGCTCGCGCAGCGTCCTGCCATCCACGGTCAGGCAGTCCAGGTTCAGCAGCGGGCGCAGTTCGCGCAGCACCGCGCCCATGCCGCCTGCGGAATGGAAGTCCTCCATGTACCCATCGCCCACCGGCTTGAGGTCGACCAGCACCGGGGTTTCGTCCGAAATCTCGTTCAGGCGTTGCGGGCTGATACGGATGCCGAGGCGGCCGGCAACGGCCGTGAGGTGGATGATGGCATTGGTGGAACCGCCCAGCGCCATCAGGACGCGGAAGGCGTTTTCGACCGACTGCTCGGTCATGATTTGCGAAGGCACGATTGGCGAACGCGCCAGTCGCACTGCAGCCCGACCACTCTCTTCAGCGGCCACCAAACGCTGCGAGTCGACTGCAGGAATCGCCGCGGTGCCTGGCAATGACATGCCGAGCGCTTCCGCAATGCACGCCATCGTACTGGCGGTACCCATGACGGCACAGGTGCCGGCAGTGGTGGCCAGACGTGTTTCGACCATCTGGATTTCTTGCTGGTCAATCTCTGCGGCTCGGAACTTGCCCCAGAAGCGACGGCAATCCGTGCATGCGCCGAGCCGCTCGCCCTTGTGGCGACCCGTTGACATCGGGCCAGTCACCAGTTGGATGGCGGGGCGATTGGCAGAAGCAGCGCCCATCAGCTGAGCCGGCACGGTCTTGTCGCAGCCACCAATCAGGACGACGGCGTCCATCGGTTGGGCGCGCACCATTTCCTCGACGTCCATCGACATCAGGTTGCGGTACACCATGCTGGTCGGGTTGAGGAACACTTCGCCCAGGGACACCGTGGGGAACATGCGCGGCAAGCCACCTGCCGCGAGCACACCGCGCGATACCGCTTCTACGAGTTGTGGCATGTAGCGGTGACAGTTGTTGAAATCGCTGGGCGATGCCGCGATGCCGACAACCGGTTTCGAAAGCAACTCTCCCGAGATACCCATCGAATGCGCCATCGAGCGGCGCAGGTAACGCGCGAAATCCCGGTCGCCGTAGTTTGTCAGGCCATTGTCTAGGCCAAGCGGTTCAGCCATGTTCTTTCTCCATCTGGGGTGCTGCGGCGCTGAACTGCACGGCAAGCATGTCTTCAAAGAAACGTGTCATTGCGCCCTTGTCGCTGGTGCCGTGGCCGGCCAACAGACTCATCTGATATGTGGCGGTAGCGGCGGCAAGCACAGGCATCGGGATGCAATGGCGAGCGCCTAACTCGGCCGCGCTGACCAGGTCCTTGTAGGCCGCCTTGAGCGGATAGCCGTCGCTGAAGTGGCGTGCCAGGATGCGGGGCAGGAAGAATTCCGATGCGTAGCTACGCCCCGTGCCGCTGTTGATGACTGACGCAATCTTCTCGGGGTCCAGCCCCATCTTCCGGGACATGGGAAGAATCTCTGCGAGAGCGGCGCAGTTGATATCGAATAACAACTGGTTCACGAGCTTCGTCAGCTGTCCGCTACCTGCGTCACCCATGTACAGGACGTTGTTGCCCATGCGCTCGAGCCACGGCTTCACCGTTTCAAAGGTCTGTTCCGCCCCGCCGCACATGACAGTCAATGTGCCGGCTTCAGCCCGCGATTGCATTCCCGACACCGGCGCATCGAGGAACACGATGCTGGCAGCAGTAAGACGTGCATGAATATCCATCGTCGCACCGTGCTCCATCGTGCTGGTATCGACAACGATGGAACCCGGACGAAGCAGCGTTGCCAATCCACCGTCGCCAAATAGCACATCCAGCACGGCAGCGGTGCCTGGCAGACTCAGGAACACAATTTTGGCGTCGGCCAGGCCGGCCAGATTGTCGGCTGTCGTAGCGCCAGCTTCCTGCAGCTCCCGATACGGGTCCTGCACTTTTGACGTGACGCGCAGGTCCGTGTCGGCATGAATCAGGTTAAGAGCCATTGGCTTGCCCATCTGGCCGAGGCCAACGAAGCCAACAATGGTGCGCTCGGAATTTGCGGCACTCATGCGTCGGCCCTGTCGGAGATTTCAATCAGATTCAGGTCGGGGTCGCGCAGGTAAATCGAACGCAGGCGGTAGTTCGCGCCGGTACGGGCGACCGGCCCTTCGATAATGCGAGCGCCCCGCGCATTCAGTTTCGCGATGACTTCATCGAGCGGAATCGCCGCGATAAAGCAGAGGTCCAGGGCGCCAGGCACGGGAAGATGGGCCTTCGGCTCGAATTCCTTGCCCTTCACATGCAGATTGATTTTCTGCTCGCCGAACTTGAAGGCTTTGCGGCCTTCTGCGAAGGTCTCGAGGGTCATCCCCAACAGACCGACGTAGAAATCGACACATGCTTCCTCGTTGCTGGTCGTCAAGACCAGATGGTCCAAGTGATGAATCACCAGCGTCTCCTTCTTGCGATTTTGCGATGACCTCGAATGTATGCGCACGAATAGGAGAGGAGGAATTCCTAATTTCGCATGGAGCCTTCGCATTTTGCGAAGCCGGTCGCTTGCCAGACTGATAAAGTGCCTACATGCCACAGAACCTCATCAATCCCGCTCGCGTCGATTTCGTCACTCTGCGTTTGTTCTGTGCCGTGGCACAGACCGGCAGCATCACCAAGGGTGCCGAGCGGTGTAACTTGGCGCTATCGGCCGCAAGCAGGCGGATTTCGGACTTCGAAACCGCCTCTAACGCAGTCCTGATGGAGCGGAATGCCCACGGCATTCGGCTGACGCCCGCTGGTCACGTTGCGCTTCAGCATGCGATGCGTCTTTTTCAGGGATTCGAGCTTTTCAGTAATGAGCTCAGCGAGTACTCAAGCGGTTCTCGGGGACACGTTCGGCTTTGGGCGAACATGTCCGCCCTGGTCGAATTTCTTCCATCTGCACTAGAAAGCTTTTTGCACCTTTACCCCGACACCCGTGTCGAGGTCGAAGAGCAACTCAGCGGTGACATCGTCCGTGCAATCGTGGAAGGACTGGCAGACGTAGGCATCTTCGTCGAGGGTCCACCAACGCACGGTCTGAACGTCATCCCCTATCAAACTGACCGGCTCGTTGTACTTTGCTCGAAGAGGCACCCGTTGGCGGGGGTGGACGAAATCGACTTCCGAAGCTGTCTTTCCTATGACTTCGTGGGCCTGAATCGAGGCAGTTCGCTGCTTAACACCATCTCTAGCGCGGCACATGACATTGGCTTTCCGTTGCGGCTGCGCATCCAGGTTCGAAGCTTTGACGCCATGTCCGAAATGATTGCTTCTAATCTGGGGATAGGTGTACTTCCGCTCGGCGCATGCTTTCGAAAGCTCGAGCCGTGGGGTCTGAAAGCCGTTCGGCTTGTAGATGACTGGGCAGAGCGGAGGCTGCTTATCGCCACGAGCGCCTCCCGCGCTCTGTCCGGTTCAGCTGCCCTTCTTGTCGAGCATCTGAGTAAGACGCCTGACTGAATTGCTGCCGTCCGATAGGCCACTCTGCAAGATCAACGGCTTACATGCTCGGAATCTGCACGTGTTAGAGCGCATCATCCGTATTAGGGCGCGTTACACATCAACCCATAACAGGCTAGGCCTCCCAAACAGCACCAACCTCAACCGAAGGATGGAACGATGACGAAATACCTTATCTCCTTTCCTGGAAGGGCGATGCAAGTCCCCGCCGAGGACTTTGCCGCCGTGGGCGAAGCTGCGCACGAGGTCATACGCGAGGCGAAGGCTGCAGGCGTGTACGTGTTCGGTGGTGGTATCAACGAGGATGTCGCACCACTCATGGTCGCCTCAGACGGCACGGTCACAAACGAAACCTATCCCCAGACGAAGGAGTTCGACGGTGGCTTCTGTGTCCTGCAGCTCCCGTCGCGCGAAGCCGCCATCCTGTGGGCTGCAAAGATCGCCAAAGCCTGCCGCTGCTCGCAGGAACTCCGCGAGTTTGGGTATGACCCCGAGAGCTGACGGGCAGGGCCCGTACCCACTGCGAGCGAAGACACTCTCCCGCATCTACTTTCCTCATCGCCATGAACTTCAGTCAGGCAATAGCCGAGTCCGGTTGCAGAGCTGCCGCCGGAAGCCGCTTTCCGTTGAACCCAAAGGAAGCTTGCGAATCGTCTGATCGTCATCCCCAACTGAAAAGGGAAAACTAAGGCCATCACCGAGACAACGGTGATCGGGCGTCGAAACCCGCTTTCACCAACGGATGGTCGCTCAGGCGACCATCCTCAAACGCACGCGCGCGTCGCTTCACAATGGCGGGCCGGGCGGGGCAGCCAATCAGGCTGGCCGGTGTTCGTTGGTGAGCCGGTATTTCGACCCCCGCTGTCAGGCCCGCCACCCCTCAAGCAATTGCATCAGGCGGGTCTCCTAACCTTCTTCAGGAGAACGCAATGCAAGAGAAAGCCCGTCAACAGCGCGAAGCCATTATCGTCGGCATTCCGGCAGAAACACTTGAATCGCTCGACCGGATCAAGGCCGGCCTGGGTAGCGTCCTGTCGCTGCTGGAAGTGGAAAGCGAGCGCTTGCAGGCATGCCACGGCGTACACTGCCTGCTGGCAATGATCAAAACGCAACTTGATCTGATGGCAGAGGAGTTGTGTCCCGTGGCGTGAGTCGTCATCACCCTCGGCCATCCGCCTCTGGCTGCGCCGCAGACCCGTCTTCGCGCAGCCAGACGATGAACTCGGCACCCTGCCCCACCGTGCTTTCCACCGTAATGCGGCCACCATAGCGCTCTACCAGCGCATAGCTGATGGACAGGCCGAGGCCGGTCCCCATCTGCTTCTTGGTGGTGAAAAACGGATTGAACAGGTTGGGCAGGTCTTCCTCGCGGATGCCGCGGCCCGTGTCGCGCACATGCAGCGTCACGCCGTGCCCTTCCCAGTCGCGCGTGGCCAGCGTAAGGATGCCGCCCTCCGGCATGGCGTGGATGGCATTGGTCACCAGGTTGACGATGACCTGCTGCAGTTCGCTGCGGCTGATGCGCACGCGGCGTGTGGCCTGGCAGGCCAGTTCGACCCGGATGGCCGCGTCCTTCAGCATATGCCGGACCAGGTCCATGCAGCCGGCCGCGACCTCGCCCACATCCAGGCGCTCGGTATTGCCGGCGTAGGCCTCCGGCCGGACAAACTGCAGCAGCCGGTTGGTCAGCAGGTAGATGCGTCGCACCTGCTCGTCGATCAGCCGCAATTCATGCCGGACCGGCTCCGCGGCCGGGCCGAGAATATCGCGGGCCACGTCCAGGTTGCCCTGGATCACCGCAATCGGATTGTTGATCTCATGGGCCACGCCCGCGGTAAGCTGCCCCGCGAGCGCAAGCTTTTCCGAGGTAATCAGCTGCTGCCGGGTCGCGCGCAGCACCGCGTTCGCATCCTCGAGCTCGCGGGTCCGCTCGGCGACCTTGCGGTCTAGCGAGTCCGCCCAGTCCCTGAGCTCGGCATTGCGCTGCTGCACGTCCGACAGCAACCGGTCGAACTGGCCAGCGAGCTGGCCCAGTTCATCCTCGCTGCGCACCGGGCCGACGCGCGCGTTGTCGTTGCCGGCCTCGAGCGCGCGCATGGTGCCGACCATCTGCGTCATCGGCGTGAACACGCGCCTGGCCCACAGCAGCGAGAATAGCGCTCCCGCCACGGCCAGCAGCAGGAACAGGCCCACCAGCACGCCCAGCGCGAGGTCCTTGGCCTGGCTGATCGGCCTGGCCAGGTAGCCCACGTAGAGCATGCCGATGCGCTGGCCGCGGCTGTCCACGATAGGCTCATAGGCGCTCATGTACCGGTCGTTGACCACGAAGGCCAGGTCCAGCCATTTTTCGCCACGCGTGAGCACCTTGTCCCGCACCTCGCGGGAGACGCGCGTGCCCAGGGCCCGCTCGCCATGGAACAGCCGCACATTGGTGGCAATGCGCGTGTCGTCCAGGAACAGGGTCGCCGTGCCCTGGCTGCCACGGGGCAGGGATTCCGGCTGGTAGACCAGTGCGTTGATCGCGTCGATAAAGCCGAGGTTGTGGTTCAGCAGCGTACCGCCGTGCAGGATCGCCACCAGCTTGCCCGCCGCATCGAACACCGGCGCCGCCGCGTGCACCACCATGCCACGGGATTCCATGGTCCTGTCGGTCGGCGCCGCATTGGCGGTGGCGCGCAGCGTTACCTGGGCGCGCCTGGCAAGGTCGCCGGAGACGGCAGCCAGCTGCGCGGCGGACCAGGCGTCGGTGGCGGCATCCGGGCGGCCGGCCGCGGCGCTTTCCACCACGCGCCAGCCGGCGTAGTCCATACCCGCCGCACCCGCCGGCGCAGCGGCAAGCAGCCGCCCTTTGGGATCGAGCAGTTGCAGGAAGTCGAGGCCGTGCGTACGCCGCGCGTCGGCCAGGATGGCGGGCATGGCGCTGCCGCGGCCAAGACCGTCCACCAGGGCATAGGATCTGGCCTCCTGCAGGACGCGGTCTTTCATGCCGCCGACCATGTGCTCGAAGTACTCGTGGGCGACCAGCAGGTCGCTGTTGACCTTGTAGGCCAGCAAGGCCTGGAACGTGCGATTGCCCCACAGCGCCATCAGCAGCAGCAGCGCCACCAGCGCCACCAGCAGGGGCGCGACCACGATGGACACCAGCTTGGCGCGCAGCGAGGCGCGATAGCGGCGCAGCAGCATTGAGGGCGCTGAGGGCGTTGAGGGCTTCAAGCGCGCAGGCCCCACTGCAGGCATTTGCGGTCCAGCGTGCGGCGCGAGATGCCGAGCCGGCGCGCGGCTTCCACGCGATTGCCGCCCTCCGCCGCCAGCACCTGCAGGATGTGCCGGCGCTCGACGGCTTCGAGCAGGGTGGCGTCGTCGGCGGCTGCGTCATGCGTCGGCGGCGTATCCGCGTCACGCGGCTCGGCGGCATGGGCCAGCAGTTCGACCGGGTACTCGCCCAGGATCAGCGCCCGCTCCACCAGGTTGCGCAGCTCGCGCGCATTGCCTGGCCAGTCATAGGCCTTGAGCAGGCACACCAGCGACGGCGACAGCGGCACCGGCGGCAGCCCCAGCTGCGCCGACAGCTGCTCGGAGAAATGCTCGGCCAGCGGCACCACGTCTTCCGGCCGCGTGCGCAGCGGCGGGATGGTCACGGCGACCACGTCGAGCCGGTAGAACAGGTCCTGGCGGAAGCGCCCCGCGGCGACTTCGTTGGCCAGGTTGCGGTTGCAGGCGGCAACGATGCGCACGTCCACCGCGATCTCACGCTCGGTGCCGAGCGGGCGGATGCGCCGGTCCTCGATGACGCGCAGCAGCTTGGCCTGCATCGCCAGCGGCAGTTCCGAGATCTCGTCCAGGAACAGCGTGCCGCCATCGGCATAGAGGAACAGCCCGTGGCGCGCGCCGGCCGCGCCGGTGAAAGCGCCCTTGGCGTGGCCGAACAGCTCGCTTTCGATGATCTCGGGCGCCATCGCGCCGCAGTTCAGCGGCACGAACTGGCCCTGGCGGCCGCTGAGCCGGTGCAGCTCGCGCGCCACCACTTCCTTGCCGGTGCCGGACTCGCCCGTCACCAGCACCGTGGACGGCATCGGTGCGACCCGCGCGACCAGCGCCATCAGCTTCTTCATGGCTTCGGACTCGCCGATGAAGTCCTTGTGGATGGTGTACTTGTCCAGCTCGCGGCGCAGCAGGTAGTTCTCGCGCGCGAGCCGGGCCTGGTTGAAGCAGCGCCGGATGGCGTTGAGCACCTGGTCGACGCGGAACGGCTTGACGATGAAGTCCGTCGCGCCGGAGCGCAGCGCGGCAATGGCCGTGTCCATGTCGGCGAAGGCCGTCATCAGGATGACGTCGGCGGGATTGCCGGCTGCGCGCAATGCCTGGAGCCACTCCATGCCGCTGGCGCCGGGCAGCGCCACGTCCAGCAGGATCAGGTCCACATGGCGCTGCTCCAGCAGCGCGGCGCCCGCTTCGGCGCTGTCGGCCGTAAGCACGCTGCCCACCTTGCCTTCCAGCGCCCGCGACAGGAACGAACGCATGCCGGCCTCGTCGTCCACCACCAGGATCGTGCGGCGCTGCCAGTTATCGGCTTCGGCGGCGTTGCTTTGTCGTTCGCTCATCACTTTGGTTGTTGCGGTGCAGGCGGAGAGTCTAGCGACTGTGCCCGATCCGCCTGTATTGGGGTTAAACCGACCCGACCGTGCGCGGCGGCGGCCGTGGATGGACATTTTGACCCGCACGCCGGGCCCGTGCCCGGACATTTTGTCCAATGGCCCGCCCTTCCGGAAGGCCGCTTGCCGCAACCCATTGATGGCAAACGGTATCGGCCACCGGCACAGCTCTTGCTGAACGACGCGCCTCAGCCCGGCGCACCCGCGCAACAAGAGGCTGCCACTTCCAGGTAGGAGACAACTTCATGTCCTATTCCGCGCAAGCGCAAACACCCGCCAAGCAGGAGCAACACCGTTCCGGGCCATCGCAAGGACCATCGCCATCGCGGCCAGCATCGCGGCCATCGCCCTTCTCCAAGGAAGCGATCATCGCCCGGCCGGGCTTCAACCGCTGGATGGTGCCGCCCGCCGCGCTGGCGGTGCACCTGTGCATCGGCCAGGCCTACGCCTTCTCGGTCTTCAACGAACCGCTGACACGGATCATCGGCGTCACGAGCGCGGCGCCGGGCGACTGGCAGCTGACCACGCTGGGCTGGGTGTTCTCGCTGGCGATCTTCTTCCTTGGCATCTCGGCCGCGTTCGCGGGCAAGTGGCTGGAGAAGGTCGGGCCGCGCCGCACCATGTTCACGGCCGCATGCTGCTTCGGCGGCGGCTTCCTGGTGTCGGCGGCGGGGATCTGGCTGCACCAGATCTGGATGCTGTACCTGGGCTACGGCGTGCTGGGCGGGATCGGGCTCGGGCTTGGATACGTGTCGCCGGTGTCTACGCTGATCCGCTGGTTCCCGGACCGCCGCGGCATGGCCACCGGGATGGCGATCATGGGCTTCGGCGGCGGCGCGATGATCGGCGCGCCGCTGTCGGTCGCGCTGATGAACCACTTCAAAAGCGCCACCAGCGCGGGCGTGGCCGAGACCTTCCTGGTCATGGGCGTGATCTATTTCATCTCGATGTCGCTTGGCGCGCTGGCGATCCGCATCCCGGCCCCGGGCTGGGCGCCTGCCGGCTTTGTGCCCAAGGCCAAGGCGAGCAAGATGGTCACGCACGCCAACGTGCATATCGACCAGGCGCTGAAGACGCCGCAGTTCTACCTGCTATGGCTGATCCTGTTCATGAACATCACGGCAGGCATCGGCGTGCTGGGCCAGGCAGCGGTGATGATCCAGGAAACCTTCAAGGGCACCATCACCGCCGCGGCCGCGGCCGGCTTCGTCGGCCTGCTCAGCATCGGCAACATGACGGGACGCTTCCTGTGGAGCTCCGCCAGCGACTACTTCGGCCGCAAGCTGACCTACGCCATCTTCTTCGCCTTCGGGGCCGCGCTCTACCTGGCCGTGCCGGCGATCGGCGCGGCCGGCAACGTGGCGCTGTTCGTGGCCTGCTATTTCCTGATCCTGACCATGTACGGCGGCGGCTTCAGCACCATTCCGGCGTACCTGGCCGACATGTTCGGTACCGCGTACGTGGGCGGCATCCATGGCCGCCTGCTGACCGCATGGGCCGCCGCCGGCATTGCCGGACCGGCGCTGGTGAACTACATCCGCGAGTACAAGCTGGCGCTGGGCGTGCCCAGGTCAGAGGTCTACGTCGACACCCTGCACATCATGGCGGGACTGCTGGTGGTGGGCTTCGCCTGCAACCTGCTGATCCGGCCGGTGCATGCGCGGCACCACCTGCGCGAAGCGGCCAGCGCGGCCTGACTGGGCCTGCCATCAAGAACACAGGAGACAAACCATGGAAAACGGCCGCACTTTCGGCAAGACACTGCTGCTGCTCGCGTTCTGGACCTATGTGCTGATCCCGCTGGGCGCGGGCATCTGGTCGACCCTCGGCAAGGCCATGACGCTGTTCAGCTGAGCAACCGCGCAGGCTGTCCGCTGCAGCACGCTCCGTGCTTGCGGCGGCGCCCGATGCGATTGCCCCTGGCTCCGGGCCCGTCGATGCCGCGGGATCCATCCCGGCCTGTGATCCCGCGCAACGGCGCTATCTGTACTGGTGGCGCCCACGCGCCTGGCCAGCGTCGCCCCGGCCCGAACAACTGAGCTTGAACGGTTCCCCCAGAACTGTATCCCTGGCGGGCAGGCTGTCACCCGTACCCTTGTCCGTAATGTCGCGGTACGGCCCATCTGCCGGCGGCGCCCCCCACGGAGAGCACCTCAATGCACGGACTCACAGCCCTGGACCTTGCCCGAATCCAGTTCGGGTTCACGGTTTCCTTCCACATCTTATTTCCCGCCATCACTATCGGGCTGGCCTGCTTCCTGGCATTCCTGGAAGCGCGCTGGCTGCAGACCCGGGACACCGTCTACCGGACCCTGTACCAGTTCTGGATCAAGATCTTCTCGCTGAACTTCGGCATGGGGGTCGTCTCCGGCCTGGTCATGGCCTATGAGTTCGGCACCAACTGGTCGGGCTTCTCGCAGTTTGCCGGGGGCGTCACCGGCCCGCTGCTGACCTACGAGGTGCTGACCGCCTTCTTCCTGGAGGCGGGCTTCCTTGGCGTGATGCTGTTCGGCTGGAACCGCGTCGGGCCGGGGCTCCATTTCTTCTCGACGGTGATGGTAGCGCTCGGCACCATGATTTCCTCCACCTGGATCCTGGCGTCCAACAGCTGGATGCACACGCCCGCCGGCTACGTCATCGTTGCCGGCAAGGTGGTGCCGACCGACTGGCTGGAGGTGATCTTCAACCCGTCGTTCCCCTACCGCCTCGCCCATATGGTCATCGCCGCGCTGCTGTCCACGGCGCTGTTCGTGGCGGCGTCGTCGGCCTGGCAGCTGCTGCACGGGCGCGCCGTGCCCGCCGCGCGCAAGATGCTGTCGCTGGCGATGTGGATGGTGCTGGTCACCGCGCCGATCCAGGCGATGGTGGGCGACGCCCACGGCCTGAACACGCTGGAGCACCAGCCCGCCAAGATCGCGGCGCTGGAGGGGCACTGGAACACGGCCGCGAAGGATGACAAGAACGGCTTCCCGCTGATCGTGTTCGGCATCCCCGACATGGAGCGCGAGGAAACCCGCTACGCCATCGAGATTCCGCGCCTGGGCAGCCTGATCCTGACGCACACCCTTGACGGGCAGATCCGCGGCCTGAAGGACTTCCCCACGGAAGACCGCCCCAACGCCACCGTGCTGTTCTTTACCTTCCGCACCATGGTGGGCCTTGGCGTGGCGATGATCGGCTTCGGCCTGCTGGGATGGATACTGCGCCGCAACGGCGCGCTGTACCGGTCCAGGGCGTTCCTGCGCCTGGCCGTGGCGATGGGCCCCACCGGCCTGATCGCGCTGCTGGCCGGCTGGATGACCACGGAGATCGGGCGCCAGCCGTGGGCGGTGTACGGGTTGCTGCGTACCCGGGACGCCGTGTCGGCGCATGCGGCCGGCCCGGTGGCGCTGTCGCTGGCGCTGTTCGTGGTGGTCTATTTCGTCTGCTTCGGCGTCGGCATCCGCTACATGCTCAAGCTGGCCAGCGCCGGCCCCGCCCCTGACGCACATCCGCATGAGGCACCGTCCTACGGCCCCGGCAGCGTCGTTCCCGCCGCCATCGCCGCGGCTTCCGAACCCCACGCGATGGCCCGCCACGGCCGCCGCGATTCCTGAACCCTGAACAGGTGATCGACATGGGTATCAACCTTCCCGTTATCTGGGCCGCCCTGATCTTCTTCGGCGTGATGATGTACGTCGTCATGGACGGCTTCGATCTTGGCATCGGCATCCTCTTCCCCTTCGTCGGCGACCGCCATGACCGCGACGTGATGATGAACACCGTGGCGCCGGTCTGGGACGGCAACGAGACCTGGCTGGTGCTGGGCGGCGCGGCGCTGCTGTGCGCCTTCCCGCTGGCCTACTCGGTGCTGCTGACCGCGTTCTACCTGCCGCTGATGTTCATGCTGCTGGGACTGATCTTCCGTGGCGTGGCCTTCGAATTCCGCTTCAAGGCCAGCGACCGCAGCCGCCCGTACTGGGATGCCGCCTTCACGTGGGGCTCGGTGATGGCCGCGTTCTTCCAGGGCGTGACGCTGGGCGCCTATATCGATGGCATTGCCATGGATGGCACCACCTATGCCGGCGGCGCGCTGGACTGGCTGGCGCCGTTCCCGATCTTCGCGGGCGTGGGCGTGGTGATCACGTACGCCTTCCTGGGCGTCACCTGGCTGATCATGAAGACCGAGGGCCGGCTGCAATGGACCATGCTGCGCGTGACCAACGTGCTGACGGGCGTGATGGTGGCCATGATCGCGGCGGTGAGCGTGTGGACGCCGCTGACGCATCCGGGCATTGCCGAGCGCTGGTTCGCGCTGCCCAACCTGTTTTTCTTCCTGCCGGTGCCGCTGCTGGTGCTGGTCGCGGCCGCCGGCATCTACCGCTCGCTGCACCAGCAGCCGAACGTGGCGCCGTTCCTGTACGCGCTGCTGATGATCTTCATGGGCTATACCGGGCTGGCCATCAGCATCTGGCCCAATATCATCCCGCCGTCGATCTCGATCTTCGATGCGTCGTCGGCCCCGCAAAGCCAGGGCTTTGCGCTGGTCGGCACGCTGTTCATCGTGCCGATCATCCTGGCCTACACGTCCTGGTCCTACTATGTGTTCCGCGGCAAGGTCAAGCGCGGGGAGGGGTACCACTGATGGCCAGGCTCATGCGTTCGCGGCTCGCGTCGCGGCTGGGCTGGCTGCTGGCCCTGTGGCTGGCGGGCGTCGGCACGGTCTTCGTGTGCGCCAGCCTGATGCGGCTGCTGATGCGGGCGGTCGGGTTGTCGGGCTGAAGCATGGCCTCGTCCAACCCGCTTCCCCGGGCCACGCTGCCGGGCCACGATGCACCGGATGCCCCCGATGCCACCGAGGCACAGCGCTGGCTCCGCGCGCTCGCGGCAGCATGCCCGGAATACGCGCCGTGGCTGCATTCGCTGAAGGTGTTCGGCGCGGCCATGCTGGCGCTCGGCGTGGCGCTGGCGCTCGGCCTGCCGCGGCCGTACTGGGCCATGGCCACGGTGTACCTGGTATCCAGCCCGCTGGCCGGCGCCACCCACGCCAAGGGCACCTACCGCATCCTCGGCACGCTGCTGGGCGCGGTGTCCGCAGTGGTGCTGGTGCCGCTGCTGGTCGACGAGCCCGTGCTGCTGATGGCCGCGATCGCGTGCTGGACCGGCGCCCTGCTCTACCTGTCCCTGCTGGAGCCGGCGCCGCGCAACTACATCTGCCTGCTGGCCGCCTACACGCTGCCGATCGTGGCGCTGCCCACGGTCACGCATCCGGCGGCCGTGTTCGGCGTGGGCCTTGCCCGTATCGAGGAGATCGTGATCGGCATCGCCTGCGCCAGCGTGGTCAGCGCGGTGGTCTTTCCCGTGCGCACCACCCCGGCGCTGGCTGCGCGCGCGTCCGCCTGGCTGGACCATGCCTCGCGCTGGATCCGCGACATCATGGCCACCGGCGCCACCGGTGCCAGCGCGGGCCAGCGCCACGACAGCTTCAGCCTGCTGGCCGCCGATATCCTGGCCATGGAGACGCAGCTCGCCCAGCTCAGATATGAGACCGACGGTGCGCCGGCACTGCGGCACGCGCGCGCCCTGCACCAGCGCATGACGGCCCTGCTGCCGCTGGTGCTGGCGCTTGCCGATGCCGCCGGCGCCTTGCGGCGCCACCCGGCGGGCATGCCTGACGCGGTGGCGCAACGGCTGCGCGCCACCCTGGCATGGATCGCCGGCGAGCGGGGCGCGAGCCGCCCGGTGCCTTCCTGGCTACCCTCGGGCACTGCACCGGCACCATCCGCGGACTGGCATGCGCGCCTGGTCGCGGCCACCAGTACCTACCTCGATGAGCTGGCCGAGCTGTGGCAAGACTGCCGCCTGCTGCAGGCAAGCCTGCGCCAGCATGGCAGCGACCCGGCGACGCTGCGCTATCGGGTCGAGCCCGCCGGACGGGCGCGCCACCACGATCACGCGCAACTGCTGTTCCGCGCCGCCACCGCCGGCTCGGCCACTTTAATGGCGGGATTGCTGTGGATGGCCTCGGGCTGGATCGACGGCGCCGTCCCGGCCGGGCTGGCCGCGCTTGCCAGCTGCTTTATCGCCAGCACCGCGGAGCCGCGCCTGGTGGCCGGCCGGGTGATCGCGTGGGGCATCGCCTGCGCGCTGCTGTCCTGGTACTACCAGTTCGTGGTGCTGGTGCTGGCGCATGACTTCGGCTCGCTGGTGGCGCTGCTGTTCGTTCCGTACCTGTTCATCGGCGCGATGACGACGCAGCCGCGCAATGCGCTGTTCGGGGTGCTGCTGGCGGTCACCGCGGCGTCGTTCCCCGGGCCGCAGCACCTCGGTGCAGCCAGCTTCGCCGGCATCTTCAACAGCAGCCTGGCAAGCCTGGCGGCGCTGGTGTTCGCCGCGTTGTGGGCCGTGCTGATGCAGCCCTTCGGCCAGCAGCTGGTGGCCTACCGGCTGGCCAGGGCCAACTGGAACGAGATCGCGCTGGCCGCGCATCCGCGCGCGGCGGTCAACAGCGCGCGGCTGCGCGGCCGCATGCTGGACCGGCTGCTGCGCCAGTGGCCGCCGCTGACGCGCCGCAACAACGCCAGCACCAGGCCGGCCGGCCTTGCCGCAGCCGACTTCCTGGTGGAAGCCGCCGTGCTGGCGCTGCGGCGCGCCTGTGCCGATGGCCCGGCCGAGCGCCGCCGCGCCGTGGAACACGTGCTGGCAGGGGTGGCGCGGCATTACCGGCAGTACGCGCGCATCGGCCATGCCGGCACACCCGCTGTGGCGCTGGCCGCGCGGATCGACGCTGCCGCCGCGGCGCTGGCCACGAATTTCCACGCCAGCCCCCGCGCCGCGCTGGCGGCGCTCGCCACCCTGCGGCTGGCGCTGTATCCGGACCAGGGACGCCCTCATGCACGCCACTGAGTTCGACCTGTACGGCGTCTTCGTGCCGGCCACCGTGGTGTGGATGCTGGCGGCGTTCGCCATCACCGCCGGCGTGCGCGCCGTGCTCGGCCGGATCGGCTTCTACCGCATCGTGTGGCACCGGTCCCTGTTCAACTTCTCGCTTTATATCCTCGTGCTGGGCGCGATCGTCGCGCTCGCCTGGCAGGCTCCATCATGAATCGCAAGCTTTCGCTGCTCGGCCCCTACGCGGTGACCCTGGCGGCCGTGGTCGCGGCGGCACTGACCGCCTGGCATCTTTGGCAGTACTACACCGAAGCACCGTGGACGCGCGACGGCCATGTGCGCGCGGACGTGATCCAGGTCGCGCCCGATGTCTCCGGCCTGGTCACGGCCGTGATGGTCGATGGCAATGCCTGGGTGCGGCGCGGCCAGGTGCTGTTCGTGGTGGACGAGGCGCGCTTCAGCCTGGCGTTGCGAGTGGCGCAGGCCGAGGCCGCCTCGGCACGCGCGGCGCTGGCCCTGGCGCGCCGCGATCCCGCCGCGGCGGACAGCGCGCAGGGGCGCGTCGCCACGGCCGATGCCGCGGTGGACGTGGCCAGCCTGAACCTTGCCCGCTGCCGCGTAACCAGCCCCGTGGACGGCTATGTCAGCGACCGCCTGCCGCGCGCTGGGGATTTTGCCAGCCGCGGCCGGCCGGCGCTGTCGGTGGTGGCGAGCGGCACCCAGTTCGTCGAAGGGTATTTCGAGGAAACCAAGCTGCCCGCGATCCGGGTCGGCAGTGCCGCGGAGGTACATATCATGGGCCTGCCCACGCCGCTGCGCGGCCGGGTGCAGAGCATTGCCCCCGGCATCGAAGACCAGGACCGCAGCAGCGGGCCGAACATGCTCCCCAGCGTCAACCCGACCTTCAACTGGGTGCGGCTGGCACAGCGCATCCCGGTGCGCATCGCCCTGGACAAGGTGCCGCCCGGGGTACGCCTGATCGCCGGCCAGACCGCCACGGTGCGCATCCGCGACGCGCACGAATAGGCGCCAACTGTTCTGCTGCGGGCCGGCCCGAAGTGTGCGCCTGCCGGGCCGCGAGCCGTCCTTACCATGGACGGCATGCCCCACCCCATTGCCCCCGGGAGAGCCGCCATGCAAGCCGCGCCTGCGCAGACCCAGCACGCTACCCAAGCCAACCCCGCCACCCTGGCCACCATCGCGCCGGACCAGGCCTGCCGCGACCTGCTTGGCCGGCCCTTGCGCGACCTGCGGCTCTCCGTGATCGACCAGTGCAACTTTCGCTGCACGTATTGCATGCCTAAAGAGCGCTTCGGGCCCGACTATCCGTTCCTGACGGCGCAGCAACGATTGAGCGATGCCGAGCTGCTGCGCATCGTCCGCGCCTTCGTCGGCCTCGGTGTCGAGAAGGTGCGGCTGACCGGCGGCGAGCCGCTGCTGCGCAAGGGGATCGAAGCGCTGGTGGAAGCGATTGCGTCGTTGCGCACCCCCGGCGGCAAGCCGGTCGAGGTGGCCATGACCACCAACGGCAGCCTGCTGGCGCGCAAGGCCCGCGCGCTGCGCGACGCCGGCCTGGGCCGCGTCACGGTCAGCCTGGACAGCCTGGACGACGGCGTGTTCCGCGCCATGAACGACGTCGGTTTCCCGGTGGCACGGGTGCTGGAAGGCATCGATGCCGCGTGCGCCGCCGGGCTGGCTCCGGTCAAGGTCAACTGCGTGGTCGAGCGCGGCACCAACGACGCGCAGGTGTTGCCCCTGGTCGAGCACTTCCGTGGCACCGGCGTCACGCTGCGCTTTATCGAATATATGGACGTGGAGGGCCCGCGCGGCTGGTCGCAGTCGCGCGTGATGCCTTCCGCCGAGATCCGCGCCATGGTCGAGCGCACGCATGCGCTGCTGCCGGTCGCGCGGCGGGATGCGGAAACGGCCAGCAACTACATGCTGGCCGATGGCAGCCTGAAACTGGGCTTTATCTCCAGCGTATCGCACCCGTTCTGCGGCGATTGCACCCGCGCACGCGTTTCGGTCGATGGCCGCCTGCACCTGTGCCTGTTCGCCACCAGTTCCGTCGACCTGCGTCCGCACCTGTCGGCCACTCGCCCGGGTGCAGCACTCGCCGATGCCATCAGCCAGGCATGGCAGGCGCGCGGCGACCGCTACTCCGAACTGCGCGGCGAATTGCGCGCGGAACGGCTTGCCAGCGGCAAGTGCCAATACCCCACCGTACGCATGTCGCTGGTGGGCGGCTGAGCCGTTCAGTCATTCTGCGGGAACGCCTGCGCGGCAAGCTCCGCCCCGGCCTGCGTCAGGCTGGCGTGGCCGTGTCCCGCCTCGTCGATCGCAAAATCGGCCAGCCCCGCGGACTGCAGCTGCGTCAGCACGCGCCGCAGCACGCTCATCGGCAGTTGCGCCCGCTTGGCGATCTTCGCGAGCGACCAGGGCGCCGTGGCAGCGTCGCGCGGGGCCTGGTTCAGCACCTGCAACGCGGCGAGGATGGCGGGATCGATGTCATGGTCCGGCATGGCCCGGCTTCTCCTGTTCGTGCTGCCGGCTGCGCGCCAGCAGGTGCTGCGCGATCTTGCCCAGCGTCTGCACCGCGGACTCGATGCCGGGCGACCATTCGGCGCTGTAGTTCAGCCGGATGCAGTTAGCGTAGGTGGCCCCTGGCGCGAACATATGGCCCGGCGCGACCGTGATGCGGTGTTCCAGCGCCGCGTGGTACATCTCCATGGCGTCGATGCCTTCCGGCAGCTGCACCCACAGCACGTAGCCGCCCGCGGGCCGCGACGTGGTCGTCCCTTCGGGAAAGAAGCGGCGCACCGCCGCCGCCATGATGCTGGCCTGCTGCGCATAGGCCTTGCGCACGCGCCGCAGGTGGAAGTCGTAGCCGTCGTTCTTCAGGAACTCGGCGATCGCCAGCTGCGGGATCGCCGGCGTGGTCAGCGTATTGAGGAACTTGAGCCGCTCCACCGCTTCGCGGTAGCGGCCCGGCAGCGCCCAGCCGATGCGGTAGGCATTGGTCAGCGTCTTGGAGAACGAGGCGCAATGCAGCACAATGCCGGCCTTGTCGTGGGCCTTGAGCGAGCTGGGATGGGCTTCGCCGTAATAGAGCTCGCCGTAGACGTCGTTCTCGATCACGGGGATGTCCTTCTCGGTCAGCATCGCCACCAGGCTGCGCTTCCTGTCGTCGGGCATGTGGAAGCCGAGCGGGTTCTGGAAGTTCGGCATCACCATGCACGCCTTCACGCCTTTCTCGTCGATCAGCCGGGCCAGTGCCTCCTGGTCGATGCCTTCCACGGGATCGGTCGCGACCTCTATGGCGCGCATGCCCAGGCGCTCGATCGCGTGCAGCATGGCATAGTAGGTCGGTGACTCGACCGCGATGGTGTCGCCCGGCTTTGCCACCGCCTGCAGGCACAGGTTGATGGCTTCGGTGGCGCCGATGGTGACGATCACTTCATTGGGGTCGATGGCCTGGCCGTTCTCCAGGTAGCGGCGCGAGATCTGCCGGATCAGCTCGGGGCTGCCCGGAGGCAAGTCGTCGAGCAGCGTCCACTTGGCATAGCGGCGCGCGATGTTGTTGGCGTACTGGTTGATGCGCTGCCACGGGAACAGCGACGGATCCGGATAAGGCGAGCCCAGCGGCACGGCCTCGTCCGAGCGGATCGAGCGCAGCGTGGAAAGCACCAGCGCGCTGACGTCGACCGCCGAAGGCTTGGCGCTGGGCCGGGACGTACGCAGCTCGATCGCCGGCTCGCCCGGGCGTGCGCGGACGAAGTAGCCGGACTGCGGCCGGCTTTCGATCACGCCGCGGCTCTCCAGCAGCACATAGGCGCGGATCACCGTAGTGATGCTCATGCGGTGGTGCTGGCTGGCCTGCCGCACCGACGGAATGCGCTCGCCCGGCAGCAGCACGCCCTGCTGCACCAGCGCCTCGATATCCGCAGCCAGTTTTTCATATAGTGTCACGCTGCGCTCCCCGCCTGCCGTGTTGCCGATCTTGTTAGCTGAGCCAACGATGGAGATCATAGTACGGCAGCGGCACATGATGGAGCGATCCGGCGCTGTGCGGCCCGACGCGCACAAAGCCGCTGGCGTGGCCGAGCGCGGACACGGACGCCGCGCCCTGCTGCGCGGTGACCTGCACGAGGCTGTCCCGGCCGGCCGGGCTGCCGGGCTCGCCGACACGCCAGAAGGCATCACCGCGCTGCGCCCGCGCACCCGGCAGCGCCGCGCGCACGCGCCCTACCGGCGGGAACAGCACCGCGCGGCCCTGCAGCCGGCGCAGCAGCGGCGTCACCAGCAGCGCGAAGGTGGCATACGCCGCGGCCGGATTGCCGGGCAGGCAAACCACTGGCTTGCCGCGCAGGCGCCCCACCGTGACCGGCTTGCCGGGCTTCATGTCGACGCCGCGGCAAAGCAGTTCCCCGCCGGCCGAGGCCAGCGCCGCGGCCACCAGGTCGCGCTGCCCGACCGAGGCGCCGCCCGCCACCAGCACCAGGTCCGCATCGGCGGCCAGTTCGCGCAGGATGTCGTGCAGCGCCCGCTCGTCGTCCCGCACATGGCGATGGCAGCAGACTACCGCGCCCATGGACTGCACCAGCGATTCGAGCATGGGGCCATTGACGTCATGCACCTGGTAGACGTCGCGCGGCTCGTCGTTGGCGGCGACCTCGTCTCCCGAGGTCACGACCGCCACTTCCACCAGGCGGCAGACCGGCACTTCGGCCAGGCCCTGCGACGCCAGCGCGGCGATATGGCCAGCCTGCAGCAGCGTGCCGGCGGGCAGCAGCAGGTCGCCGCGGCGGGCGTCCTCGCCCTTGCGGCGGATATGCTGGCCCGCACCGGGGGCGCGCGCGCACACCACGCCGCGGTAGCTTTCCTCGGCATCCTCCAGTGCGACGACCGCGTCGGCGCCGGGCGGGATCACGCCGCCGGTGTAGATGCGGATGGCATGGCCCGGCAACAGCGGCTCGGGCCGCGTGCCGGCGTAGACCACCTGCTGCAGCGGCAGGCAGGCCTCGCGGCAGTCTTCGCTGCGCACGGCGTAGCCGTCCATCGCGCTGCGGTCGGCTGCCGGCGTGTCGATCACGGCGCAAAGGTCGCGTGCCAGCACGCGCCCCGTCGCCAGTCCCAGCCATACGGTCTCCGTTTCGCGGACCGGCTCCGCGCTCATGGCGAACACGGCCTGTGCCTCGTCGAAGCTCAGCACGCTGCCCCTCCCACTTCTCCAGTCATGCCCGGCGCGGCGGCGGTGTAATCGACATAGCCGTCGGCGCGGCAGAAGCTGAGCAGGCGCAGGCCGGCCTGCTCGGCTATGCGGATCGCCAGCGAGGTCGGCGCCGAGATCGTCGCCAGCATCTGGATGTTCATGCGCGCGGCCTTGCGCACCAGTTCATAGCTGGCACGGCTGGACAGCAGCACGAAGCCGTCGTCCAGCGCCACGCGCTGCATGGCCAGGTGGCCGATCAGCTTGTCCAGGCCGTTGTGCCGGCCGACATCTTCGAACGCATGCAGGATCTCGCCGCTGGCGTTGCACCACGCCGCCGCATGCACGCCACCGGTGGCGCGCATCAGCCGCTGGTGCGAAGGCAGCGCCGACACGGCGCGCTCGAGCAACCCGCGCGAAGGCACCAGCCGCCGTGCCGGCTCGCGGATGCGCGCAGGCTGCAGGTCCAGCAGTTCCAGGCTCTCGATGCCGCACACGCCGCAGCCGGTGCGGCCCGCCAGCGCACGGCGCTGCGCCTTCATCGCGGCAAAGGCCTGTTCGCTGATCTGCAGCTGGATTTCGGCGCTGTGCCGGTGCACGCGGACTTCGACGTCGTGGATCTGCGCGTTGTGGGCAACGATGCCCTCCGTCAGCGAGAAGCCCACGGCGAACGCTTCCAGGTCCAGCGGCGAGGCCATCATCACGGCGTGCGAGATGCCGTTGTAGACCAGGGCCACCGGCACTTCCTCCGCCACGTTGTCGAGCGCCGGCCGCGCCGCGATGTCCTTGTGGCGGACGATGGGGCGGGATTCATAGCCTGTGTGCTGGATCTGGTCGATCTGTCCGGCCTGTTCGATGCAATGCATGGGGACCTCATGAACCTGTGAAATGCTGCCGGTCTGCTCCCTCTCCCACTGCGCGGGAGAGGAGCGTTTGCGTGGGGCGACGGCAAGCGCCGGCCACGCTCACGCCGCCACTGCCGGCTGGCTGCGCGACGGCGTCAGCAGCACCGGCACCGATTTCGAAGTCGGCGTGCCGCAGCCGTCGCCGGTGCTTTCCAGCGGCACCAGCGGATTGGTCTCGGGATAGTAGGCGCCCAGGCAGCCCTGCGGGATGTCGTAGTCGACCAGCACGAAGTCCTCGACATGGCGCTGCAGGCCGTCGTCCCAGACGCTGGTGATATCGACATGCTGCCCCGCCTCCAGGCCAAGCCTTGCACGGTCGGCCGGATTGATGAAGACCACCCGGCGCAGGCCGAACACGCCGCGATAGCGGTCATCCAGGCCGTAGATCGTGGTGTTGTACTGGTCGTGCGAGCGCGTGGTCATCATCACCATCAGCTTGTCGCCGTACTGGTCCCGCGCGCGGTGGATCGGGGTGTCCTTGTCGATGCCGTGGACCAGGAACTGCGCCTTGCCCGACGGCGTCTGCCAGATCCGGTTGCGCGCCGGCGGCGTCAGGTGGAAGCCGCCCGGCACGGCGACGCGCTCGTTGTAGTCGTCGAAGCCTTCGATCACCTGCTCGATGGCATCGCGGATACGCGCATAGTCCTGCGCGTACCAGAGCCAGTCGATCTTTCCGGTACCCAGCGTGGCGGCGGCCATGCGCGCCACGATCGCGGTCTCCGACAGCAGGTGCGGCGACGCCGGCGCGTTCATGCCGAAGGAGATATGCACCATGCAGACCGAATCCTCCACCGTCACTCCCTGCGGCACGCCTTCCTGCATATCGATTTCGGTGCGGCCTAGCGTCGGCAGGATCAGCGACTCCTTGCCATGCACCAGGTGGCTGCGGTTGAGCTTGGTAGCGATATTCACCGTCAGCGCACACTGGCGCAGCGCCTCGTGCGTGCGCGGCGTGTCCGGCGTGGCGGTCGAGAAATTGCCGCCCAGTCCGACAAAGACCTTGACCTTGCCCTCCAGCATCGCGGCAATGGTCTCGACCACGTCATAGCCGTGCTCGCGCGGCGGCTCGAAGCCGAAGGCGGCGCCCAGGCGGTCCAGGAACGCCGCTTCTGGCTTTTCCTCGATGCCCACGGTGCGGTCGCCCTGCACGTTCGAATGCCCGCGCACCGGCAGCAGCCCGGCTCCCTCACGGCCGATATTGCCGCGCATCATCATCAGGTTGGACAGCAGCTGCACCGTCGGCACCGAATGCTTGTGTTGCGTCAGGCCCATGCCCCAGCAGGCGATCACGCGCTTGCCGCGGGCATAGACCTGCGTCAGCGCATCGATGTCTTCCAGCGAAACGCCCGACTCCGAGACGATGTCGGCCCAGCTTTCCGCACGCAGGTCTTCGACGAAGGCGCCGAAGCCGATGGTGTGCTCGCGCACGAAGTCGACATCGACCAGCCGCTCGCGGCCATGCCGGATCGCCTCGTCGTCGAGCTCGACCAGGCGCTTGGCCATGCCCTTGATGAGCGCGAAGTCGCCGCCCAGCTTTGGCTGCACGAACATCGACGCAATCCTGGTGCTGGAGCCGGTCAGCATCTCCACCGGGTGCTGCGGGCTGGTAAAGCGCTCCACGCCGCGCTCGCGCAGCGGATTGATCGACACGATGGTCGCGCCGCGCCGGGCGCATTCGCGCAGATCGCCCAGCATGCGCGGATGGTTGGTGGCCGCGTTGTGGCCGAACAGCAGGATGGTGTCGGCATGCTCGAAGTCATCGAGCACCACGGTGGCCTTGCCCACGCCCACCGTCAGCGGCAGGCCGCGGCTGGTGGCTTCGTGGCACATGTTCGAGCAGTCGGGGAAGTTGTTGGTGCCGTAAGCGCGCACGAACAGCTGGTACAGGAACGCGGCCTCGTTGCTGGCGCGGCCCGACGTGTAGAACGCGGCCTGGTTCGGGTCCGGCAGCGCATTCAGGTGGCGGCCGATCATGGCAAAGGCCTCGTCCCAGGCGATCGCGCGGTACTTGTCGGTCTGCGCGTCATAGACCATGGGGTGCGTGAGGCGGCCGTGCTGCTCCAGCTCGTAATCGGTCTGCGCCATCAGCGACGTCACCGTGTGCTGCGCGAAGAATTCCGGCGTGACGCGCAGGCTGGTGGCTTCCGCGGCCACGGCCTTGACGCCGTTCTCACAGAACTCGAAGGTCGACGCGTGCTGGCGGTCCGGCCAGGCGCAGCCGGGACAGTCAAAGCCGTCGGCCTGGTTCTGCTTGAACAGCATCTTGTACTTGCCGCCGGCCACCTTCTCCTTGATCAGGTTGATGGCAACGTACTTCAGCGCACCCCAGCCGGCGGCGGGATGGGTGTAGGGGGCGATGTGGCCTTTCTCGGGGGTCGGGGTGCTCATTGGCGTGGTGTCCTGTAACGACGGGGGCATCCGGGGGGCTGGACCAGGGGTCGCGTCCGGATCGTTGCGGTGACACCAGAGTAGGCCGGCGGGGTGGCGCCGGAGACGTACAAAGCGCGGGATGGCCGGGGAGTACAGTCTTGCCGGGCGGCCGGGCCGCCGCCCATGCGAGGTTGCGTCAGGCCGGCTGGCTGCCGGCCTGGCCGTGCCTATGCAGCACAAGCGACGTGCGCGGCAGGTTGCACCTGGAACAGCGCGCGCCCACGGACCGCAGGTTGCGGTGTGACAGCGGCACGCCCTTGGGAACGCCGGTCGAGCCCGAAGTGAACAGGACCCGCCCCGTCTCTTCGTCACCGATTGCGGCATGGGCGGCGCGCACCGCCGCGCTGCGCTGCGCCGTGACTTCGGCACCTGCCAGTGAGGCCCAGGGCAATTGCCCGGTCACGGCCTTGTCGAATTGCGTACTGGCCCCGATCTTGTTATATGCTGCGCCCTGCACCTCCGTTTCCCGGAGTTACTGGACCGCTTACATAAGAACAAGGCATCGGGCAGACCTGCATGTTCCAAGTCATCCGTCGAATCCGCCAGCGGCTGCGCTACCTGGACCTGACCCTGAACGCCAGCCGCAGCGTGCGCATCCGGGTGGTCGAGCGGCCCGGGCTGTGGATGGACAGCGCCCGGCTCGACGCCATGCTGGCCCAGATGCGCGGCGTGGTGCGGCGGGGCATCGGCAAGGATCTCGACTACGGGGTGCTGTCCGGCGATCCCGAGCGGCTGCGCCGCGCCGTGGTCACGCTGCTCTACGACCGGGACAGCGGCCATCCCATCGCCTTCAACGCGCTGTCGATCATGCCGATCGAGGTCAGGGGACGGCCGGTAGAGGCCATCCACCTCGGGCTGGTGATGGTCGATCCCGGCTATCGCACGCAGGGACTTTCCTGGGTGCTGTACGGCCTGACCTGCATCCTGCTGTTCTTCCGCCGCGGCTTGCGCCCGATCTGGATCAGCAACGTGACCCAGGTGCCGGCGATCATCGGCAAGGTGGCCGAAGTCTTCGTCACGGCGTATCCCAATCCGTTCGCGCAGTCGCGGCGCAGCTTCGAACACCTGAGCGTGGCGCGCGAGATCATGAAATCGCACCGCCATGTCTTCGGCGTCGACGCGGATGCCGGCTTCGACGAGGCCCGCTTTGTCATCACCGACGCGTATCGCGGCGGCTCGGACAACCTCAAGAAGACCTTCGACGCGGCGCCCAAGCACCGCGACGAGCGCGTCAATGCGCTGTGCCAGCGCGAGCTCGACTACCAGCGCGGCGACGACTTCCTGCAGGTTGCGCGGCTGGACCTGGCCAGCGCGCGCAAGTACCTGCTGCGCGAAGTCCCGCGCGACTCGCTGCCGGCGATCTTGTCGCAGGTGGCGTTCCTCGCGCTCGGCCGGATCGTCCTGCCGCTGGTGCATTGGCTGAACCCGCGCGAGCCGATGGGAGACTTGCGCGCAAGGAACCACGCATGACCGCATCGCCTGCCTTTTCTTACGAAGAATTCACCACCCGCAATATCGGCTTCGTGACCGAGGCCGAGCAGCAGCGGCTGCGCGACGCGCGCATCCTGGTCTGCGGCGTCGGCGGCATGGGCGGCGCCTGCCTGCAGGCCCTGGCGCGCATGGGCGTCGGCGGCTTTGCGCTGGCCGACTTCGACGTGTTCGAAGTGTCCAACATGAACCGGCAGGTGTTTGCCAGCCTGGCCACCGTCGGCGTCGGCAAGGTCGAGGCCACCGTCGCGCAGCTGCGCCAGGTCAACCCCGCGCTTCAGATCGAGATGCTGGGCGAGGACTGGCCGGGGCGGCTCGATGACCTGCTGGCGCGCTACCCGATCGTGGTCAACGGCATGGACGACATGGCCGCGGGCATCGCGCTCTACCGCAAGGCGCGCGAGCATGGCGCCACCGTCATCGATGCCTATACCGCGCCGCTGCCCTCGGTCACCGTGGTGCGGCCGCACGACCCGCGGCCGGAGACGCGCCTGGGCTATCCGACCGCCGGCATGGACTGGCAGGCGCTGACGCCGGAGATCCGGCAGGCCTGCCTGGGCAAGGAGCTGGAGTACGTCATGGTCCATTCCAGCTCGGTCCGCCATGTCGATCTTTCGATTGCGAAGGACCTGCTTTCGGGCAAGCGCAAGCGCATGTCGTTCGCGCCGATGGTAATCACCACCGGCAACCTGATGGCCTTCGAGGCAGCCAAGCTGGTGCTGGAGCGGCCGAGGCTGGCGGATGCGCGCGGCTATTTCTTCAACCCGTGGACCATGCGCGTCGAAACTCCGCGCAATGCGCTGGCGGCGTGGCTGGTGCGCGCCGCGGTGCGCCGCTTCATGGCGAGGCTGTTCCGTGATTAACGCGCTTGCCAGCGATGTCACCGTGACCTGGCTGGGCGCACTGGGCTGCGGCCTCTACCTGCATTTCCTGTGGACACGCCGCGAAGCTGGCACCGGCACCGGGTTGTTCCTGTTCGGCGTGCTGACCGCATTGCTGGCGGTCCGGGGCTTTGCCTGGCTGCTTGGCGGACCGCATTTCGGCCCACTTCTCGGCCCACTTCTCGGCCCACTTCTCAGCCGACTACTCGGCCGGCTGGTGTTCGCCGCGGCCACGCTGCTGCCGATCGCGACCACGCTGTTCGCCGAACAGCTGCTGCGGCGCCATCATCCGTTGTGGCTGAAACTGCTGGCGCTCGGTGTGTCGGTGGTGTTCTTCGTCATCAACCTCGTTGCCGACCTGTCCGCCAACGTGCCGCTGCTGCTGGCCTTCCTGGCCTGCTATGCGATGGTGACGGCGAGCAACGGCTGGTTCCTGCTCTGGCTGCGCGATGCCGACCTGTCCAGCAATGAAGAGCGGCTGGCGCGCGCGGTGGTCGTGGTGGTGGCGCTGGCCGTGCCGCTAATGGCGACGGATTTCCGCGAGGAACTTGGGCATGTGCCGGTCCGGCTGGGCGCGCTCGGGGCGCTGGCCTTTATCTACGTGCTGCTGAACCTGTCGGATTCGCAGCGGGTCGTGCGCGGGCTGCTGGCGCATATTGCCGCCGCGCTGGTCTTTGCCGTGGTCCTGGCCGGCGCCATGGCGCTGGCGTCGCACGGGCCGGGCCAGGGATTCTGGCAGGCCGGCGTGCGCGGCATGCCGGTGGCACTGGCCTGGGTGTTGCTGACCGCCATCTTTGCCCGCATCCGCGCGGTGTCGCTCGCTGGCGACGGCAACGCCTTCCTGCGCTGGCTGCTCCATGCCCGGCTCGATACGCCGGACGGCTTCCTCCATTCGCTGCGGCGCCTGCCGCAGACGGCCGACCATGTGGTACTGGGCGACGCCGAGCTGGCTGGCTATGCGCTGGGCGAGTTGTTCGCGCTGGCCGGCAAGCGGCGTGAGCCGGTGTCGATCGGTGATGCCAGGGCGTGGGCCCGGCAGCCCCAGGCAAGCGGCGTCGGCAACGGCATCGAAGCCGCGGAGCAACTGGTCGACCTGATGGAGCGCCACGAGATGACCCACGCCCTGCTGATCGCACGGCAACCGGCCATGGTGGTGCTGCTGAACCTGCCGCAGGGCGCCAACGCCGCCATCGGCGAGCTGCGCGCCGCCGTGATCCTGCGGCTGGCTCGGCACCTGCGCCGACAGGAGGCCGCATGACCGTGGAATTGCGCGAAGGCGATTTCGATGCGTTCTTCGCTGCGCCGTTCGCCTGCTATGGCGACCAGACCCATTTCGTCTCGCCGATGAAGGGCGACCTCGCGCGCGCGCTGGATGCGGCAAAAAACCCCTTGTTCCGGCAGTTTGCGCGCCGCACCTGGTACACCGCGCACCGCGACGGGCAGATCGTGGGACGCATCCTGGCCCATGTGCACGATGCCTCTAACCGGCGGTACGGGCAGAAGCGCGGGTATTTCGGCCTGTTCGACTGCATCGACGACATCGCCGTCGCGCGTGCGCTGCTCGATGCGGCTGCCGGATGGGCCAGCCGGCAAGGCTGCGACGAGCTGGCGGGCAGCTTCAACCTGACCATCACGCAGATGATCGGCATCGTTACCGATGGCTTCGGGCACGCGCCGTACACCTACCAGGAATACACGCCGCCGCACATTGCCCGGCTGCTGGAAGCCTGCGGCTTCGAGCGCTTCTTCCCGATGCGCACCTTCGAGATGGACGTGCGCGGCTACGACCCCGAACAGTTGCTAGGCGACCGGCAGCGTGCGCTGGCCAGCGATCCGGACTGGCGTTTCGCGCCGATCCGCCGCCGCGGCTTTGAAGGGCGCCTGCGCGAAGCGTGCGCCGTGCTGAACGACGGCTTTGCCGGCAACCCGATGTTCGTGCCGCTGACGGAAGCGGAATTCCTCTACCCCTGCGCCGGCATGATGTGGATCATCGACGAGCGCCTGTCGTACACCGCGTATTACCGCGGCGAGCCGGCCGGCGTGCTGCTGTGCGTGCCGGACCTCAACCCGTTCCTGCGTGCCACCGGGTTCCGGCTGACATGGTCGACGCTGTGGCACTTGCTGCGGTTCCGCGCCAGCCGCAAGCGCGCGGCGGTGATCTTTTTCTCGGTACGCCAGGCGTTCCACGGCCAGGGCGTCAACGGCGTGCTGCTGCATCGCCTGCTGACGGCAATGCGCGATGCCGGCTATTCGCACCTGGGCATCAGCTGGGTGTCCGATACCAATGGCGCAAGCCTGCGGCAGATGGAAAAGCTGGGCGCCACCGAACTGCACCGCCTGCACCTGTTCCGCCGGGCGCTGGCGCCGGAGAATGGCAACCTACGATGCTGACACCAGACCAGCAACTGGCCCTGGTCGCGCAGGCCGCGCGCGCCCCGAGTGCCCACAATATCCAGCCGGCCCGCTGGCACTTTGCCGGCGACCGCATCCTGCTGCTGGAGGATCCCGCGCGCTGGCTGTCCGTAGGCGACCCGACCGGCCGGGATAACCGGATCGCGCTGGGCATGGCGTGGGAAGGCATGGCGCTGGCGTTGTCGGCCATCGGCTTTGCGCTTTCGCCGCCGGAGGTCGCGGCACTGCCCTACCCGCCCGCGGCTGCCGGCCCGCGCGTCACGGCCACAGGCGAGCTCCGGCCGGGCGCCTGCGCCGATCCGCTGGCTGCCGCCTGTGAGCAACGCCGCACCTGGCGCGGCACGTTCGCGCCTGCCGACGCCGCGCAGCTCGCGGCCATGGACCAGTGCATCGCCACTCATGCCCCGGTTGCCATGGCGGCGGAGCCCGCCAGCACGGCGCAGATCGCCAGCTGGCATGAGGCTGCCGCCGCGGCCGCCTTCCACGACCCGGCCTTTGTGCGCGAGCTTTACCACTGGATGCGCCTGTCCCCGCGCGCCGCTGGCTGGACCCGCGACGGACTGTCGGCCGAGTGCATGGCGCTGTCGCGCTGGGAAGCGATGGCAGCGTCGGTGGCCCTGCGTCCGGCCGTAGTGCGCGCGCTGTCGGCGCTGTCGCTGACCGGCCTGCTGGCCGCGGACGCCGCCAAGGTCAACAGCGCCGCCCGGATCGTGCTGATCCACGCCGCGCACGACGTGACAGACTTCGAGGCCGGGCGCCGCTGGTACCGCTTCTGGCTGGGCATGGCCGCCCTCGGCTTTGCCGGCGTGCCGATGTCGGCCCTGTCCGATTCGCCCCGCTACGCGGCATTGCTGACGGACCACCAGGCGCTGCCAGCGGGCCACCGGCTGGTCAACGTGATGCGTTTCGGCCCGGCGCCTGGCGCGGCGATTCCGCGCAGCGCCAGGCTGCCGGCGGCGGAATTGCTGCAGGCGGACGGCCCGCGCTAGAGCAGCTTCAGGAATTCCAGCAGCGCATCCTTGTCGCTTTCCGGCAAGGCGCTGAACTCCCGCTCATGGCCCCGGTTGTCCCGCCCCGTGGTCGCGGTGTCATAGAGCACCGGGCTTGACCACGGCCGGTAGTCCGGAGGATAGGCCCACGCGCCCTGCGCATCGGGCCGCCCGGCAATGCCCACTTTGGCGTAGTCCAGCGCATGCCCACCCACCCAGAACCGGCGCGGCCGCGCCTCCGGATGCATCAGGTGCCACAGCGTGGGCACCGAGCCGTTGTGCAGGTAAGGCGCCGTCGCCCACAGGCCCGACAAGACGGGCGCCACATAGCCGCCGGTGTTGGCCGCATCGATATGCTTGCCCAGCGCGGAGCGCCCGATGGCCTGCAGCAGGCTCGCATCGATCGCCTGCCAGCGCGTGGGATCGGTGCCGAGTTCCGCCTGCGCCACCAGCCGGTTGGGATAGCTGACCAGCCGGGGACGCGCCGCGTCCTGGCTGTAGCTGCCATGGCACTGCGCGCACTGCGCCGCGTAAACGCCGGCGCCGCGTGCCGCGCGGCCCCGGTCGACCGGTCCGGGAAACGGCGGCGGCGTGTAGCCCGCCATAAACCGCATCACGTCCTCCACCTGCGGGATGGCGCGGCTGGCGCGATCCGGCGGCATGCCCATGGTCGGCACGGTAAAGAAGGCCACGATATGCGCGAGACGCCCGGGATCCATGGCCGCATCCGCGGCAACCGGCGCAAAGCGCGCCGCGCCCTTGTTGGCATAGACCCCGTCATAGAGCAGCGACGAGCGCAGGCGCCGGTCGCCCAGTTCCGGGATCGAGGTCGAGCCGCTCGCGCCCGTCCCGGCGGAGAGCAGATGGAACTGGAACTTCAGCGCCGCCACGCCATTGGTGCTGCCGGCCGCGCCATTGCTGAACGGCAGCGGCGCATCGCCGCTGGCCGCGAGTTCGTCGATGCGCCTGACCAGCCGCGGCCAGACGAACTTGCGGATGGTCGCCAGTTCGTCCGCCGAGGTATCGGGATACAGCTTCGGAATGGCGACCAGCAGCTTGTCGGGGTCGGACTTGACCCGCTTGACCGCGAGGTAGACCGCGTTGACGAAGCCATCGAGATTGAGCGAGGTATTCGGCAAACCCAGCCACACCTTGCCGCTGGGCTGGCCGTCCTTGCCGTAGGTCACGCCCGCATGGCACGCCGCGCACCCCAGGTTAGAGACTTCCAGCCGGATCCTGGGCAGGTCGCGGCCGACGGTGCCGCTGACGATGCCGAGCGGCTTGTCGAAGCGCGGCTGCTGCGCAAGCGGCCAGTTCAGGATGCCGTCGGGATAGACAAACCCGAACTCCCGCAGCGCGCGCCGCAATGTCTGCGGCGCAGGCACCGCATCCGGGGCGTTGGCAAGCACCAGCGCGGTCGTGGCCAGCTTCCATGGCAGCGCGTTGGATTCCAGCGTATCGGTGCTCAGGCCGCCGAAGTCGTCGAACACAAAGCGCGCCGCGCCGATCTGCGCCGGCGTGCCACTGCCGGCAAACTCCCGCATGGCCGAGGATTGGCCATCGGCATAGCCGCGCAGGAAATCGCAGCCTGCGAGCGTGGACAGCAGCAGCCCTATGGTGATTGCGCGTGCGAGAGGCATCGAGATCGCCGGTGGATCGAGCTTCGCATTCTAATCGGTGACGCCCAAAAAAAAAGGGCTTCCGAAGAAGCCCGCCCAGCCAACTACAGTGGATCCGTCTATCTGAAGCGCGGCGCGTGGACTAGGCCGCCACCTGCGCGCCGGCTGCGGCAGATTCCTTCGCGAACTGCTGCCTGGAGGTCGCAACGTGCGAGGCCAGCACCGGCCGCAGCACCATGATGGCAAGGAACGCAGCGGTCAGGTCCATTGCCGCCACCGTGTAGAGCACCGTCGACCAGGTGCCGGTGGCTTCCATCAGCAGGTTGCCGATCGGCACGAACAGTGCGCCGATGCCCTTGGCGGTGTACAGCACGCCGTAGATCTTGCCGATGTGCTTGGTGCCGAAGGCATCGCCCGCCAGTGCCGAGAACAGCGAGTAGACTTCGCCCCAGGCCAGGAACACCACGCCGGACAGGATCAGGAAGGCGTACGGGTCGCTGCCGAAGTAACCCAGCGCGATGATGCCCAGCCCTTCCAGCGTGAAGGCGATCACCATCGTCTTCTCGCGGCCGATGTTGTCCGAGATCCAGCCGAACAGCGGACGCGAGATGCCGTTCATGATGCGGTCGAGCATCAGGGCGAGCGGCAATGCGGCCATCACGAAGAAGTGCAGGTCAACCTTGAATTCCTTCACGCCAAGGTCCTTGGCGATGACGCCGAGCTGGGCCACGGCCATCATGCCGCCGGTGACGACCAGCACGAACATCACCAGCATCAGCCAGAACAGCTTGGTGCACAGCGCTTCCTTGAGGGTGTAGTCGCGCGTGGCCTGGGCCAGCTTCTTCGAACCACGCACCTCGCCGGTCTTGGGCGAACGCAGGAACCATGCCGCGACGAAGGCGAGCGATCCTTGCAGCAGGCCGAAGAACAGGAAGGTGTGCTGGAAGCCCTGCGACTCGATCATCGCCGCGATCGGCAGGATGGTCGCCGCCGAGCCCGCGCCATAGCCGCCGGCGGTCAGGCCGACCGCGAGGCCGCGGCGGTCCGGGAACCACTTCAGCGCGTTGTTGATGCAGGTCGCATAGATGGAGCCCACGCCCAGGCCGCCGACCGCGGCGCCGACGTAGAAGCCCATCAGCGTGGTCGCCTGCGAGTTGATGACCCACGCCGTGCCGATAAAGAGCGCGCCGAAGGCCACCATCATGCGCGGCCCGAACTTGTCGATGAAGTAGCCCTCGATCGGCGCCAGCCAGGTCTGCACCAGCACGAACACGGTGAAGGCGATCTGGATGCTGGCGCGTGACCAGCCGTAGGTTTCCTGGATTTCAGGCACGAACAGCGTCCAGGCGTACTGGATGTTCGCGGTTGCGATCATGCAGACCACGCCGACGACCAGCTGGATCCAGCGCGTGGACTCCGGAGCGTGATTGGGGTGCAGGGCCCCTGCGTTTGCGTTACTCATAGCGCACTCCTTGAACCGTGTGTTTCGGGAAATCCGTGGGGATGGACGAAGGTGGGGACGCCATGCGCGTCAACTTGCAGGTGGCTCCTGGCATTTTCTGTCTCCTGTGTCGTTGGCATTTACTGCCTTTTATTGCGACGCCATATCGACGTCTCCCGCACTCACCTGTTTTCAAAACTACGAGATGCGATGGGATACACAGTATGTGATATATCAAGTAAGCACAAGGCGAACCAGCAGCAGGGTTTTCACTAGCCCGCCGATTAATGAGGAATATCGCTGGAAATCAGGATTCAGGCTATTTGCGCATCAGTGCGAAAGGCGCATGAATAAGCACGTCACATTCCCGGGAATCCAATACCGGCGCGGCTTTTCTGGAAGTGTTGACGATCAGGTCAAAAGCACGTCAAATGCTGACCAACCCAGAAACATTGCGATTTTGTAATGTTTCGGGAAAAATCAGGGTTTTCACCAGCCAAAATCAGAAAGCGGCAAAATGAAATTCCTGATTAATATCGATCATGAATAATCGAGGATAAAAAAAGGCCCGCAGGCGTCCCGGCGGGCGGAGTCATGATGCGTGACATCAGCCGCAGCATGTCACGTATTTATAGGCGATTATCTCAGGCAATTAAATAGCGGCAAGACTAGTGGATTACCCGTTGTCCGGCGCGCTGTCGCGCAGGCGCCGCGCGTGCATGCGCGACTATCCGATCACGCTGGACAAGCTTCTGCCGAAGCTGCCACTGCGGGCTTGACCGGCTCGAGTTGCCATTCGTAACCCAGCCGCACGCCAGCAATGCCGCCGTCGTGGTCGTGGTCGACGACCGCCACCTTGGCCTGCTGCAGCGCCTCGACGCGCTGTTCCGGCAGGCCGAAGCTGGCCGCCAGCTCATCGCCGCCCAGCGGCGGCAGCGGCTTGCGGCGGTCCATGCCGGCGAAGCGGATCTGGTTGTACAGGGCCCACACCAACAGCACCACGCCATTGAACACGCCCACCAGCACGTACACCGACAGCGTGCCCATGGTGGGCATCATCGCGGACCAGAACGGCACGTCGAGGCCGGACGACGCTCCCGCCAGGATGTCGCGGATGCCGCTGGCGAAGAGGTAGAAGAACCCGGTCCACGCCAGCGCGGTCAGCACCGCGTCGAACGCCCAGCGCAGCGGTGCGCGCCGGGTACGGATGATCATGTTGTCGGGATTCATGACGATTTCATCGATTGGATGCCGCGATCGGGACTGTCCCAGCGCGCACGCTTGCGCCGGGTCTTGAGCATGACCTTGGGAAAGGCCAGCAGCGTGGTGAACATGCCGACCAGCCAGTACGCCAGCGGGTACCAGATGATCCAGTACAGCGTGCGCCCCAGGCGCGGCTCGTAGCGGCGGTCGATCGCCACGCTGATCATGAACTGCAATATGCAGACCGCCGCCAGCACCATGCCGGTAAAGCCCGGCGGCATCAGCTTCTGGATGCGGATATGCTCCGGCAGCTCGACGAAGTGCCCCAGCGCCCACAGTACGATCGACATGGCAAAGGCAAAGGCCCAGCCCGCGGACAGGCAGTACTCCGCCATCAGCGGCCACAGCCGGCGGTGGCGCCAGATCCAGATCGAGCGCACGTTTTTCATGAACACTTCGGCGCCGCCCTGGGCCCAGCGCAGCCGCTGCTTGAACAGGCCGCGCACGGTCTCGGGCATCAGGATCCAGCACAGTGCGCGCGGCTCGTAGAAGATCGACCAGTGGTCGCGCTGCAGCTTCCAGCTGATGTCGATGTCCTCTGTGATCATGTCCAGGCTCCAGTAGCCGACGCGGTCCAGCGCGCGGCGGCGGAACGCGGCGACCACGCCGGACACGGTAAAGACCTGCCCATAGACGCGCTGGGTGCGCTTGATCAGCCCGATGATCGACGAGAACTCGCCGACCTGGATGCGGCCCACCAGCGTGGAGCGCGTGCGGATGCGCGGGTTGCCGGTGACCGCGCCCACGCGCGGGTTGGCCACCATCGGCGCGACCAGGTAGGCGGCAGCGTCGGGATCCAGCGCCGCGTCGCCGTCGATGCAGACCAGGTATTCGCCGCGCGCGGCCAGCGCGCCCATGCGCAGCGCCATGGCCTTGCCCTGGTTCTGCGCCAGGTGCACCACGCGCAGCCGCTCATGGCGCTGCGCCAGCGCTTCCAGCACGGCGCCGGTGCCGTCGCGCGAACCGTCATTGATGGCGATCACCTCGAACTTGGGATAGCGCTGTCCCAGCGCGGCCAGCAGCGTCTCTTCGCCGTTCTGCTCTTCGTTGTAGCAGGGCACCAGGATCGAGATGAACGGTGTGCCGGGCACCTGCGGCGCCTCGCGCTGCTCGCCCCCCCGCCACTCGCGCTCCCAATGCAGCCAGAAGTACACGCCGCCGGCCATCCACAAGCCGGACATGAACAGCGGATAGAAGAACACGAAGGCCAGCAGCAGGTCGCCGGTGGCAAGCGCGGCCAGCGCGAACGGCAGCGCCAGCGCGAGGCACAGGATAACCAGGGCAAACAGTCTTTCGATCATGGTGCGGGGTACCAGGCGTTAGACAGCGCCGGGCGGATCAAGTCGAGCCGGGGCTGGTTGTTCAGGAAGTCGTCGGGGTAGTAGCCGAAGCTGCGCGCGCCGCGCCGCTGAAGGCGCTGCATCCAGCCGGCCAGCACCTTGCTGTCGACTGCGCCTGCAACCCCACCTTCTGGCTTGCGCCAGTCGCGCGCCTGCAGCTCGAACACCGTGCGCCGCAGCGCGCCGGGGCGCTGCGCCACCGCGTCGACGATGCGGTCGAGCCATTGGTGCTCGTGGCCGCGCGGCACCTGCTCCATGTACGGCATCGCCATCGGCGCGGTCCAGTCGTATGCGGCCAGGAAGTCGTCGAGGTTCTGCGCGAACCAGGCTTCGCTGTCCGGCTGCAGGATGGGCATGGCGAAGATATTGCGCGCGGTCTTGATCGCCGGGCCGCGGATGGCGCGCACACGCTGCGTCAGTTCCTGCGTGAAATCGACCAGCGCACGGCTCTTCATGCGCGTCCAGCGCTGCACCGTTTCCGGGTCGGCGCGCAGCGCGGCAATGTTGTCCGGCAGCCCGGCCTTGCGGTACGCCGCCAGTGCCGGCGCGCTGGCGTCCTCGAAATCGCTGAGGGTGGCGTCGTCGTGGAACAGCAGGCCCTGGAAGAAGGCGTGCCGGGCCAGGTCTTCATAGACCTCGGCGATGCGCTGGCGCGCCACCGGGTCGAACGGCGACAGGCGGCGGTATTGCTTCGCGTCGACCCCGGCGCGATTGGTGGCCGGGTCCCAGCGGGTCACGCGCGGCAGCGACGGGTCCATGTCGAAGCTCAGCACCGGCATCCAGGCGTAGACCTTGACTTTGGCGCGGTTGCCGAGCTGCCATGCCACGCGGTTGAACAAGTCCGCGCGCATCGGCAGCCAGCGGTTCGGGAAGTACACCGACCGGACCAGGCCGCTGCCATCTTCGTCGGAGAAGGCCTGCAGGAAAACCGTGTTGATCTTGAGGTCGTAGATGCGCTGCACCAGCCGGTCGAGGTTGCGATCGAGCTGGGCCGGGTCCGGATCATAGACGTAGTCCAGGTCGACGTGCGCGACGCGCATGGCGCTCGGCTCTTCCATCGTCGCCACCGACTGCGCGAAGCCGGGCACGCCGGGATCGCCGGTGACTAGCATGCGCGGGCCGGACATCAGCTTGTCGACGCTGGCCAGGCCGTCTTCCAGCGTCAGCGCCATCTCGTAGCCGTTCTCGCCGACGATGCGCAGCGCGGTGCCTCCTTCGGCGCCGTACGGCCATACCCAGACGCGCACCGGCTTGCCGGTGACGGCATGGACTTTCTTCGTGATGCGCTGCATGTCGGTACGCACGCGCGCCGCGTAGGTTGCGTCGGTCTCGTAGCGGCCGGTGCCGGCATCGAAGGCGCGCACCGCCGCAGCCGGCTCGGTATTGCCCTGCGGATTGGCGTTGATGCCGTAGTGCAAGGCGTCCGTGTGCGCGCCGATCTCGACCAGCCCGGAGGCGGAAATCTCGCGCAGTTGCTGCCACGTCAGCAGGCGGTCGCGAGCGGTCGGCGTGCCGCCGAAATCGACCGGCTGGCCCGCTGGCGTGTCGAGCCACGCACCGACCGGCGCCAGCACCGCGGGCCAGCGGTAGGCCTTCAGGATCGGCAGCACGCGCGCATGGAAGCTGCGGTAGCCGTCGTCGAAGGTCAGCAGCACCGCGCGCGCCGGCAACGGCTTGCCGCCGCGGCGCGCGGCCAGCACCTGGTCGACCGAGACCGCCTGGTAGCCGTTCTCGCGCAGCCACGCCAACTGGCCGATCAGGTGGTCGGTACGCACGCTCAGGTAGGCCTGGTCGGGGTCCCTGTCTTCGACGTCGTGGTAGGCCAGCACCACCAGGTGGTTGCCGGGCCAGGGCTGTTCGGCGGCGGCGAGCGGGCGCTGCGCCGGCGGCGTGAACACCGGAATGTCCTTGGCGCAGCCGGCCAGCAGGCATGCGGCCAGCAGCAGCCAGAACAGGCGGCGCCAGGCGCTCAGCGGGAATCGTGTCATGGCGGGGGTCCGGGTCAGAATCGATAGGTCAGGTCGAACACGATGCGCAGTTCGCGCTCGCGCTGGCCGTCATAGGGCCGGCTGCTGGCGGTGACGGTGGCGCCCACGTCGAACACGTCGTTGGTGCGGTAGCGCTGGCCGTAGCCGAGCAGCAGGATCGCGCCGGTGCCGAAGCCTTGCTGGCTGTAGGTGCCGGCGCCGCCCAGGAACTGCTGCTCCCAGGCGGTCTCGTAGCGGCGGTACAGCGTGTGCGTGAGCCGGGCCGACGGCAACACCGTCAGGTCCGCGCGCGGGCTGTAGTACGGCACGTCGGTGCGGCTGTTGCGCGAGCTCCACAGGTCCACCAGCAGGTCGGCCTTCAGGTGCGGCGCGGCGTAGATCCGCTGCACGCCGGAGATGCCGCCTTCGAGCCGGTCATTGCCGTCGCTGAAGTGCGACGGCGCCACCGTCAGCATCCACTCGCAGGCCTCGCTGGCGCGCCAGCGGCCGTAGACCTGCACGTTATTGGCGTAAATGCCGTTGAGCAGCGCCCGCAGCGGCGTGGCGGTCGAGCGCATCGCGGCCGAGGCGCCGATGCGCCAGCGGTCGTCCAGGTCATAGTCCACCGCCACCCGGCCGCCCTGGCGCGCGCCATAGCCATACCCGTGCATCGACAGCTCGGCCTCGACGGTCAGGTCGCGCACGCGCCGCTGCACGCCGGCGCGGGCCCAGCGGTAGTCGACACGCCCTTCGTCGAAGCGGCCGGTGGCATAGCCCACGCCGCCGAAGGCGCGCCAGTCATAGTGGATCGGCGGCGTGTACAGCACCGACTCGATGCCGAAATTGCCGTCGCCCACCACCGGGCTGTCGTTGGCCAGGCCGCGATAGCCTTCGATGCGCAGCTCGGCCTTGTTGTGCACGGCCCATTCGCGCGCCAGGCGGCGGGCGGCCAGGTCATCAGGGAAGCGCGCCAGGGTATCGTCGCGCAGCATTTCCGCCTGGCGCCATTCCTGCAGGTCGAGCGCGGCGTGGCCCTGCTGCACTTCCACCGCGAGCGCGCGCGGCGCCAGCGTTTCGGCGGCCTTCAGTTCCTGCTCGGCGGCGCGCGGCCAGCCGCGCGCCAGGTAGACATTGGCCAGGCCCACGCGCAGGCCGGAATGGCCGGGCGCGTTGCGCACCAGGTCTTCCGTGCGCTGCTGGGCCTGCTGGGTGTCGCCGGCCTGCAGGGGCGCGAGCGTGGCGGTCTGCTCGGCGGACAGCCACAGTTCGTTGGGCTGGCGCGCCGGCTGGCCGCGCACCCGGCGCCATTGCGGCTGCTCGGCGCGGGCCTCGCTCACCGCCTCGCCCGCCGGGTCGAAGGCTTCGGCTTCGGCGTTGGCGTAGTACAGGCCGGTCTGGGCCTTCAGGCGCGTTTCGGGGTCGAGTCCGGGCGGATAGGCTTCGCGCACCTGGCGGAACAGTTCGGCGGCCTGCTCGGGGTGGCGCAGGTAGAGGTAGGCCGAGGCCACGTCGCCCAGCGCGTAGACGGGCACGGCGACACCCTCGGCGCGCAGCGCCTCGTAGCTGTCGACCACGTCCTGCATGCGCAAGCGCGCATGCAGCGCGCCGAGGCGGTCGATGCGGGCGCGGCGGTACAGGGCCTCGCTTTGTCCTTCCTTGTTGCCCTGCCCCTGCAGTGCGGGCAGCAGCGCGTCATAGCGCGCCAGCGCGCGGTCGGCGATGGCAAAGCGCTCGGCTTCCATCCGTGTGGGCATGTCGGCCAGCCGCACCAGTTCGGCGGCGGCGTCCAGTTCCAGCGTCTGCCGGGCCGCGGTGTCGAACAGTGTCGGCTGCTCGCCGGCGACGCGCAGCGCGGCATCGGGCAGCCCGGCGCGCTGCAGCGCGCCCACATAGGCGCGCACGGCGTCGGCGCGTTTGGGTGCGCGGGTATAGGCCTGGTCGGCCTCGAACAGGGCCTCGTAAGGTTCGCCGGCGCGGGCCTGCGCATAGGCCAGCGCGAGGCGGCTGTCGACATCATACGGCTGCTTGCGCACCAGGGCCTGGCCAGCGCTGACGGCTTCCGCGGCCTGGCCGCCGTCGGCCAGCACGCCGACCTCGCCCAGCGCGAACACCGGCTCGGCGGGGTAGCGCTGGCGTCCTTCGCGGTAGCGTGCCAGCGCCTCGTCCCAGCGCTTCTGGTCGCGCAGCGCGCCCGCCGCCGCGGCCAGCACCTGCGGCGGCGCGGTGCGCGCGGCGCCCGCCTGCTCCAGTTCGCCGTAGGCGGCCAGCACCTCGTCGGAACGGCCGGCCCAGCCGGCGATGATGATCCGGTCAAACGCCGCGCGCCGGTCCGAGGGAGCGCTGGCCACGCGCTCGCGCAGCATTGCCAGCGCACTGCCGTAGTCGCCGGCGCGGGCGCGCTGGATCAGGGCTTCGTATTCGGCGTCAGCCTGCGCGGGGGCCGGCATGCAGCAAAGTGCCGCCGCCAGCCCGGCCGCGAGCCCGGCCGGCATGCGCCGGCGCAAGGCCTTGCGCCGGGCGGGACCGGTGCCGGCGCACGAAGGTTGCGTCATCAGTGAATCCATGGGATCCGCAGCCTGTCTCATCTATGCCCGAGCGCCGGCTCGCCTGCTGGAAGCGGGCGCGCGCCTGGGGTCCGTTATCGGCAGATGACATGCGGCACGGAGACACGGAACCCGATCGGGCCTGGCCGCAGGAGAGAGGCGGCAGGACAGGCCTACGGGATCCGGCGGGTACCGAGGAACCACGCCGGATGGCCAGCCCGCGATGGGCATGGCGTCGTGCAGACGCTACCTCCGCCGGTGGCGGGGTGCGTTGCCGCAAATCGGGGGAAAGTGTAAGCGCGTGGCGAAAATCAAATCGTGAACATTCGCAAACACATTTACAGCTTGCATCAAATTCCCGGGGCGAATTCTTGCCGCATTCCGCGGCTCGGGACAATACCCGTTCGGGGGAAACATTACTCGGTTCTGGCCAGGCGCCTTGCCTGGCCTGGTGTCGCGAGAGCCGCGGTAAAGCGGGGGGGGGGTAAAGCGGGAGTTTCCGGGGCGGATTTGGCGGGGTATCAGGTAATGTCCGACATAACTCCTCGCGCACGAATATCTTGATTATTCGCTGGCTGGCAGGTGTCCGGAATTCGATAAATCAGCCCAATGGCGGATTTATGGTGGTAGAAATGCCGCCCTTTGGCGGCATTTCACCGGCCCCAGCGGGCCACCTGGCCGTCGATGCCCATTTCCAGGCCGCTGACGCGCTCAGTGCCTGCGGCCAACCCGCCACTTTGTATCGCACTGTATCTGGCGCGGCGCCGGACATGAAATCTTGCATTCCGGCCGCTGCCCGGAAACAAGCGGGATACGCGCGGGCGCTCCAATGCGGTCATCGACCCGACCGGAGCCCGACGATGACCTGCTGCCTTGCCCTGCCTGCCCCTGCCGCGCGGTGTGCCGCGACGCGCCCCCGCAGGAGCCGCCAATGATCGACGCACTGCTTGCCTTCCTCGCCGGCGTGCTGACGATCGCCTCGCCGTGCGTGCTGCCGGTGCTGCCGATGCTGCTCGGCGCTTCCCTGGGCCAGTCGGACCGCCTGCGCCCGCTGGCCATCGCGCTGGGCTTCGTCACGGCGTTCTCGGCCTTCGGCATTGCCTTCGGCGCGCTGTCCAGCGCCTTTGCCGACGCCCACGGGGTGGTGCGCAACGCCGCCATCCTGTTCCTGCTGGCGACCGGACTGGCGCGGCTGTGGCCGGCCGGCTTCGCGCGGCTGACGGGGCCGTTCGGCGGTATCACCGAGCGCCTGGCGGACCGGCTCGGCAGCGTGGGCGGCAGCGGCATGGCCGGCGGCTTTGTGCTGGGCATGTCGCTGGGCGTGGTCTGGACCCCGTGCGCGGGGCCGGTGCTGGCGTCGATCCTGGCGCTGGTGGCCAAGGCCCAGGACCTGCAACGCGCCGCCGCGCTGCTGGGGATGTATGCCGCCGGCGCGGCTATTCCGATGCTGTTGATCGCCTATGGCGGCCAGTTCGCCACCA
The DNA here is from genome assembly GCF_059278825.1 of Cupriavidus sp. MEYA8. Lineage (NCBI taxonomy): Bacteria > Pseudomonadati > Pseudomonadota > Betaproteobacteria > Burkholderiales > Burkholderiaceae > Cupriavidus > Cupriavidus sp. MEYA8. The sequence goes on along the minus strand of NZ_CM181222.1, from coordinate 2,104,959 downwards.
CCCATGTGCGCCGGCTGGCGCGCCATACCCAGCGGCTGCAGCAAGGCTTCGGCGCGCTGGTGGTGGCCACGGCCGTCGCCATGTACTTCCAGTACGACACCCTCGCCGTCGCTTGGCTGACGTCGCTGGCCCCGCTGACCTGAATCCACCAGCGGAATCTGTTCGCTGAACCCTTCCCCCACTGTCTGACACGGAGACTGCACCATGCACCGCATCCTGCGTACCCTGCTTGCCGCCACCACCATCTTCGCCGCCACCCACGGCGCTCCCGCTGCCGCCGCGCCGGCGGATTTCGGCAAGGCGCCGGAATTCACCGGCATCGAGAAATGGCTCAACTCCGAACCGCTGACCCTTGCCGGACTGCGCGGCAAGGTCGTGCTGGTAGATTTCTGGACCTACGACTGCATCAACTGCATCCGCACCCTGCCCCATGTGCGCCAGTGGTACGACAAATACCGCGACAAGGGGCTGGTGGTGGTCGGCGTGCATACGCCCGAGTTCGGCTACGAAAAGTCCACCGCCAATGTCCAGGCGGCGATCAAGCGCTTCGACATCCGCTACCCGGTGGCGCAGGACAACAAGTACGCCACCTGGAACGCCTGGCACAACCAGTACTGGCCGGCGCTGTATCTTGTCGACGCCAGCGGCAACGTCGTCTACAAGCACTTCGGCGAAGGCAACTACGCCCAGACCGACGCTGCCATCCAGAAGGCCCTGGCCGACGCCAGGCCCTGACTCCTCCGGCGCGCTCCTGCGCGCGGCGCAGCCCCCGGCTAGCGCCGCGGCGCGCCGGCTGTCGGGGGCGGCTTCAGCAGCGGATACGGGTTGATCGCACCCCCGGCGGCATAGATGCCGTAGTGCAGGTGCGGCGGCGTGCCGCGGGCGTTGCCGGTGGTGCCGACATAGCCGAGCACCGTGCCCGGTGCAACGATATCGCCGGCGCGTATTGCCGCGTAGTCGTCGAGGTGCGCGTAGTAATGCATCTGCCGGCCCGGTCCCATCACCCAGACCACCTTGCCGCCGAGCGAATTGGTGCCGACGCGCGAGACGATGCCTTCCGTGGCCGACTGCACCGGCCGGCCGCGCGGCGCGAAGATGTCGATGCCTTCATGCTTGCGCCCGCCGGAGCGCGCGCCATGCCACGTGTCGCGCAGCGCGCGCGGGGCGACGCCTTGCACCGGAACCGGCAGCGCGCTCGGCGCCGGGCGGGCCGCCAGCCGCATCGCGTAGATGGCGCGTTCGAGCTGGGGCTGCAGCCATGGCCAGGCGGCCCACAAGATCGCCGCCACCATCGCCGGCGCTGCCAGGCGCCCGATCAGCGGCCGGCGGCGCGGCGCATCGCCATACGGCGCCGATGCTGGCGAAGCGGACGGTTCAGGAGCCGGTCCGCGATGGGGATCGAATTGAGGCATTCCGGTTCGACGGCGGCGCGGCCGACAAATTCCGCACGCCGCCACGTGGCGTGCGCGTCTCTGCGCAGGCGACAGCCGCACACTGGCGAACCATTGCCGGGCGGGCCGGTCATACCTCGACTTATCGACAGCAACGAGGAGAAGGCATGGATTGTCCGGTGTGCCCGCAAACGCAACTGGTGATGTCCGAAAGGCAGGGCATCGAAATCGACTATTGCCCGAAATGCCGCGGCGTATGGCTGGACCGCGGCGAACTCGACAAGATCCTGGAGCGTTCGGTCGCCGCGGCGCCAGCGACGCAGGCCGTGGCGCCCGCTGCGCCGCCCCAGCAAAGCTACGGCGACCGGGACCGCGGCCATGAGTGGGGCCGCGCTCGTCATCATGACGGGGACCGCTATTACGACGAACGCCACCAGAAGCAATATCGGAAGAAGAGCATCTGGCACGAGCTGTTCGACTGAACGCTGGCTGCGCGCGATGCCGCGCAATGAATACGCCGGCGATCCCGCTATCCCCCGCTATCCCTTGCGCCGCCGGCGCGCCACCTCCGCCGCCGCGTCGCGCAGTTCCGGCGGCAGCGCGCGGATCTCCGCCGCAAAGAACGCCCGCTCGGCCGCGCGCAACGCCGGCAACTGCGCTGCCAGCCGCTCCACCGCCGCGCAGGCTTTGGCGGTTGCGCCTTGCTCGTGTGTCAGGTACCAGGCCGACTCCAGCAACAGGTTGGCCAGCTGCAACGGCCCCAGGCTGACATGGCCCGCGTCGTGGTCTTCCAGCGCAAAGGCGGCCACGGCCGACCAGCGCACGAATCCCTTGGCCGGAGCAAACGGCGCGTGGAAGGGCCGCAGCGCATCAATGGCATCGGCTACGGACAGCGGGCGCTGGCGGCGAAAGGCGGCCACGCTCTGCACGCCCTTGCCCTCGCCAGCATCGCCGGGCGCATCCGGCCCGCAGCTGCCGCGCGCGATGCGCAACAGGAAGATCGCGTTCCACGCGGTGCCGCCGCCCACCCCGAAGCGGTCGCAGATCCATTCCGACAACCCCAGCCAGCGCATCGCCTGCCGCTGCACCGCGCCGGCATCGAGCGCGCGGCCGGGGTCGGCCAGCCCATGGCGCCAGAACAGCCACAGGCACAGGCCGATATTGGCCGCGGCATGCTGCACGGCGTCGACCGAATCGGCTTCGTAACCGGCTTGCAGCGCTGCCGCGAAGGCATCGAGGGCACGCTGCGCCGACAGCGCCGGCGCCACGCTGCCGGCTGCGGCCTTGCCCATCGCACCGGCCTTGTACAGCAGCCCTTCCAGGTTCAGCACCTCGAAGCGCAGGCGCGGGTTGTAACGCACCGCCGGGGATAGCTCCGGATCCGCACGCAGCGCGGCCAGCCCGGCGCCGGCGCCGTCGTGGTCGCCGCGCGTATAGCGGGCCCAGGCGCGCACCACGTGCGCCATCGCCGCGAAGGTGGGCATGGCGGCGCCGGGGCTGCCTGCCCGATACAGCCGGCCAAAGCGCGCCAGCGCGGCGCGGCTCTGCTCGAGGCTGCCGCAGCGGCGCCAGGCCAGGCTTTCCTTCAGCAGCGACAACGCCTGCTGGAACGGATCGCCGGCGCTGCGCTGTGCCACGCGGAACGCTTCGGCCACGGCGGTGCCGTGCGCGCCGGCATAGCCGTCCTGCGCGCTGCGCATGGCCTGCGTCAGTTCGCTCCAGAAGGCCATGTCGCGCATCACGTAGGCCGCGCCGTCCGCCATGCCGGACTCTGGCGCCCCCGCCTCGGCAAAGCCCAGCTGCCGCGCCAGCGCCGCCGGGCCCAGCGTGCGGCCGTGCGCGACGAAGCGCAGTTGCCGGGCCTGCGCCGCCGTCATCCAGAACGGCCCGCGGCTGCGCTGCGCGGGGTTGGCCGTTGCCGGATCGCGTTGCCGGTCCGCGCCCCAGCCCAGCGTCACGCCCCACCGGGCAAAGTCCGCGAAGGCGCGCGATACCAGCATGCGCAGGTTGGCGGCGGCCGGGAAGGCGCTGCGCACGGCCGCCGCTGTCACATCACCGCCGCTGCGCTGCGCATGCCAGGCGCGCGCCAGCAGCCAGACCGACTGGAAGCGGGCGGGCTCGCCATTGACGCGATAGGGGGCGCGGACGTCGATGCAAAGCAAGGCAGCGGACATGGGCTGGAGCAGTAGCAGGCTGGAGGCCGGAGAGGATGCGACGCCGTCATGTTACGCAGGTTACAGCGTGCGCGGTTGGCGTGCGTGGAGCGCTCTCCTATGCTGCGCACCACGGTCCGGGCCCGGATTGCCACCAGAGGATTCCTATCCAACCCAACACGCTACTGCCATGCCTATCCGAATCGCCCGTTTGCTGTCCCCGCTGGCCGTGGGACTCGCCCTGCTCTCTTGCGCCCTGCCCGCCACCGCCGCACCGCAAGCTGCACCGCTCGATGCGGAAGCGCTGTTCCGCCAGGCCGGTACCAGCGGCACCATCGTCGTCCACGACCTGCGCCGCGATCGCGTGCTGACCTACAACGCTGCGCGCGCGGCCAGGCCGTATTCGCCTGCGTCGACCTTCAAGATCATGAATTCGCTGATCGGCCTGGACAGCGGCGCCGTGGCCGAAATCGACCACGACAAGCTGCCGTGGGACGGCAAGGTCTGGCTGGTCGGCGGCAAGGCTGTCCTGCCCGAAGCCTGCAATGCCGACGTGCCGCTGCGCGTGGCCTTCCCCAACTCATGCGTGCCCGCCTACCAGGCGCTGGCGCGACGGGTCGGCAGCCCGGCCTACCAGCGCTACCTGACCGCCTCGCATTACGGCAATGCCGACAGCTCGGGACCGGTCGACCGCTTCTGGCTCAATGGCCGGCTGCAGATCTCAGCCAACCAGCAGATCGATTTCCTCAAGGGGCTGGTGCAGCGCACGCTGCCGTTCTCGCCGGCCGCGTTCGATGGCGTGGACCGGCTGACGGTGATCGAACGCACCGCAGGCTATACGCTGCACGCCAAGACCGGCTGGGCCGATTCGGCGCAGCCGGCGGTGGGATGGCTGGTGGGATGGGTGGAGCGCGGCGGAGACAACTACCTGTTCGCGCTCAATCTCGATCTCCTCAAACCCGAGCACGCCAAGGCACGGATGGAGATTGCACGCGCGGCGCTGCGGCAGGCCGGGGCGCTGCCGGATTGAGTTGCAGCCGACGCCTACGGCACCGTCCCGCCGAGCTGCCGCAATAGCTTCTTCACGATGTCATCGTGCAATGCCAGCGCGGCAGCGAGCGTGGGCGCGCCGTAGCTTTCGTTGTCCTGCTCCCCCATGCCAGTCACGCGGGTCACGAACAGCGGCGCTTCCCCTGATGCCTGCGCCAGTCCGCGAAAGCGCGTGGTGACCACGCCGCCGCTGTCCTGCAGCAGCGTGCGGCGGAACACCGGATCGTTCTCAGCCATCCAGCGCTCCCATTCCTCACGTGCCGCCACCTCCACCGGCCGGTTTTTCAGGTCCAGCACGTAGTAGCGGCTCCACTGGCCAGTCTCGGCGCGGGCCTTCATCTCTTGCTCCGGGTTGCTAGTTTCGGTCTGTCTTTACGCTAGCCAGCCAGGCGCCGCCGCGCAAGCGCAGTGTTCCAAAAGCCACTCCAGCCCGCCTGCGGCGCTTTCACCCACGGGTTTTCCCGCAGTTGAGTTCTGCCGTCGAGTATTCTTTAATTCAACCTGAATTAATTAATACAAAGCCGACGCGCCCACCAGCGTCGGCCAAAGGACGGAGACAACATGACCGCATCCAAGGCAGGCCGTGGCGTGAATTCCGCCAGCTTGCGCCTGTACAACGAACGCGCGCTGCTGCTGGCGTTGCGCCGCGCCGGCGAGGCGTCGAAGGCCGATCTGGCGCGGATGGCGCAGCTGACCAACACCGCGGTCGGCAGCATCGTGCAGACCCTGGCCGACGAAGGCCTGGTGGAGCAGGCCGGCCGCCGCACCGAGGGCCAGCGCGGGCAACCCGCCAGCCTGATCCGGCTCAAGGCCAAAGGCGCCTTCGGCATTGGCGTGAGGCTCGACCGCGGCAGCATCGAGACCGTGATGGTGGACTTTGCCGGCGAGCTGCTCGCCAGCCATGCGCACCAGCTGGTCCTGCCTCATCCCGAGCAGGCGCTGGAACTGGTGCGGCGCGATATCGACGCGATGCGCGCCCGGCTCAGCCCGGGCGAGCAGAAGCGGCTGCTGGGAATCGGCGTGGCGCAGCCCTATAACCTTGGGGCGTGGCTGCGCGAGCTCGACGTGCAGGGCGAGGACTTCCAGGCAAGCTTCCGCGCCTGGGACGAAGCCGACTTCGCCGCGATGCTCAACGCCGTCACTGGCCTGCCGGTGTTCAGCGAGAACGACGGCACCGCGGCCGCGGTAGCCGAGCTGTTCTACGGGCGCCACCACGCGCAGCATTTCCTCTATGTGTTCCTCGGCCCCGCCATCGGCGGCGGCGTGGTGATCAACGGCGACTGCGTGCGCGGCGTTTCCGGCAATGCCGGCGACATCGCCATGATGCCGGTGCCGCCCAGCACCCTGCCGTCAGCGCCGGCGCCTGCCGGCAAGCGCCGCGACCTGCTGCTGTCGCGCGCCTCGCTCAATGCGCTGACGCGCCACCTGCGCTATCACGGCGTGGCGGTCGACGGCCATGCCGACCTGCAGCGCCAGGCCGAGCTGGGCCACCCGGCGGTGGCGCAATGGATCGACGACTGCGTCGACGCGCTGGCGCCGGCGCTGCAATCGGCGCTGGCGGTGCTGGACGTGCCGCTGGTGATCTTCGACGCCGACATCGACGGCGGGCTGGTGCCGGCGCTGATCGACCGGCTGCAGCAGGCCCTGAACGACAGCGCCCCGGAAGCGCGCACGCCCGCCACCGTGGTGCGCGGCTGCTTCGGCGCCAACGCCGGCGCGGTCGGCGCGGCGTCGCTGCCGATGTTCATGAATTTCTCGCCGCGTGCCGAGCTGCTCAAGGGCGCCTCGGCCATTGTCCCGGAGGCCCGCCATGCCATGGTCTGAAGCATCACGCACCCTGCCCCAGCCCCAGCAGCAGCGCCCCCATGGCGCCGCCGCTGCCGGGCCGCTGCTGGCGCTGCGCAATATCTCCAAGACCTTTCCCGGCGTGAAGGCGCTCAGCAATGTGCAGCTGACCGTCTACGCGGGCGAAGTCCATGCGCTGATGGGCGAGAACGGCGCCGGCAAGTCGACACTGATGAAAATCCTCTCCGGCGCCTACACCGCCGATCCCGGCGCCGAATGCCGCATCGCCGGCGAGCCGGTCGCTTTCGGCGGCCCGGCCGCGGCACGCGAGCATGGCATCGCGGTGATCTACCAGGAGCTGAGCCTGGCGCCGAACCTGAGCGTGGCCGAGAACATCTACCTCGGCCGGCATCTGCACCGCCATGGCATGGTTGACCGCGCCGCGATGGCCAGCGCGTGCGAAGCCACGCTGGCGCGGCTCGGGGCAGACTTCACGCCAGCCACGCCGGTGCATACGCTGTCGATCGCGCAGCGCCAGCTGGTCGAGATTGCGCGCGCGGTGCATTTCGAGACGCGCATCCTGGTGATGGACGAGCCCACCACGCCGCTGTCGACCCGCGAGACCGACCGGCTGTTCGCGCTGATCCGCCAGCTGCGTGCCGAAGGCATGGCGATCATCTACATCAGCCATCGCATGGCCGAGATCGACGAGCTGGCCGACCGCGTCACGGTGCTGCGCGACGGCTGCTTCGTCGGCACGCTGGAGCGCGACAACCTGACCCGGGCAGCGCTGGTCAAGATGATGGTGGGCCGCGACCTGTCCGGCTTCTACACCAAGACCCATGGCGAGACACGCCAGGGCGAGATCATGCTGTCGGTGCGCAATATGTCCGATGGCCGGCGCGTGCTGCCGTGCAGCTTCGACCTGCGCGCCGGCGAAGTGCTGGGGCTGGCCGGCCTGGTCGGCGCCGGCCGTACCGAACTGGCGCGGCTGATCTTCGGCGCCGATGCGCGCAGCGCTGGCGCGGTGTTCGTCGCCGGCACGCCGCTGGCCATTTCGAGCCCGCGCCAGGCGATCGACGCCGGCATCGCCTACCTGACCGAAGACCGCAAGCTGCAGGGGCTGTTCCTGGATCAGAGCGTGCACGAGAACATCAACCTGATCGTGGCGGCCCGCGACGCGCTGCGCGGCGGCCGGCTCAACCGCGCCAGCGCCCGCCAGCGCACCACGCAGGCAATCCGCTCGCTCGGCATCCGCGTGGCGCACCCGCAGGTCAACGTGGGCGCGCTGTCAGGCGGCAACCAGCAGAAGGTGATGCTGTCGCGGCTGCTGGAAACGCGGCCGCGCGTGCTGATCCTGGATGAGCCGACGCGCGGCGTGGATATCGGCGCCAAGGCGGAGATCTACCGGCTGGTAGACGAGCTGGCCCGCTCGGGCGTGGCCGTGCTGCTGATTTCCAGCGAGCTGCCGGAGGTGGTCGGCCTGTGCGACCGCGTGCTGGTGATGCGCGAAGGCGAGCTGGTCGGCGAAGTGGCTGGTTGTGCCGATGCGGCTGGCATGCAGGAACGGATTATTGCGCTGGCGACCGGGGCGGGTGGGGACATTCAACCCACCACACTGCATTGACGGTCCCCGCGGTTTGCTTCCCTCTCCCGCAAGCGGGAGGGGAGCAAACAATCGGTTCATCAGTCGCCAATCGCAAAACATAAATGCACCTAAGCACGTCGGCCCACGCAGGCACGACGTTCCGACAAGGAGACAACATGCGCAACCCCTTCCACCCCGCCGCCCACGCCGCTGCCGCGGCCGCACCTTCCACCGGCCCCGCCCTGCCCGGCGCCGCCGGCCGCGCCACCACGCAGGAACGCCTGCGCGCGCTCGGCATGCTGCCGGTGCTGGTGCTGCTCTGCTTCGGCTTCACGCTGCTGACCGACAACTTTGCCAGCCTGCAGAACCTGTCGATTATCGCGCAGCAGGCGTCGATCAACCTGGTACTGGCGGCGGGCATGACCTTTGTCATCCTGACCGGCGGCATCGACCTGTCGGTGGGCTCGATCCTGTCGGTGTCCGCGGTGGTGGCGATGCTGGTTTCGCTGATGCCGCAGCTGGCGGCGCTGAGCGTGCCGGCGGCGCTGCTGTGCGGGTTGCTGTTCGGCCTGTTCAACGGCGCGCTGATCGCCTTCATGAAACTGCCGCCGTTCATCGTCACGCTGGGCAGCCTGACCGCAGTGCGCGGACTGGCCCGGCTGGTTGGGAATGACAGCACCGTCTACAACCCCGACATCTCCTTTGCCTTCATCGGCAACGGCGACCTGCTGGGCGTGCCCTGGCTGGTGGTGATCGCGGCGGCCGTGGTGGCGGTGTCGTGGCTGGTGCTGCGACGCACGGTGCTGGGCCTGCAGATCTACGCCGTCGGCGGCAATGCCGAAGCGGCGCGGCTGTCGGGCATCAAGGTCTGGGTGGTGCTGCTGTTCGTCTATGCCGTGTCCGGGCTGCTGTCGGGGCTGGGCGGCGTCATGTCGGCGTCGCGGCTGTACGCGGCCAATGGCCTGCAGCTGGGCCAGTCCTACGAGCTCGATGCCATCGCCGCGGTGATCCTGGGCGGCACCAGCTTCGTCGGCGGGGTCGGCTCGATCGCCGGCACGCTGGTGGGCGCGCTGATCATCGCGGTGCTGTCCAACGGGCTGATCCTGCTGGGCGTGTCGGACATCTGGCAGTACATCATCAAAGGGCTGGTGATCATCGGCGCGGTGGCGCTGGACCGCTACCGTCAGAAGGGTTCGGCGCGGACCTGAGCAACGCACTGACAGGAGACAGATCGATGATCAAGCCCGTTCCCTTCCTCCGCGCACTGGCAGCGGTCGCAATGGCCGCGCTCTGCGCGCTGCCGGCCGCCGCGCAGACGCCGTCGCAGTCCGCCGTACAAGCCCCGCAGCGCCAGCTCAAAAAGGTCGGCGTAACGCTGGGCTCGCTCGGCAACCCGTACTTCGTCGCGCTGGCGCGCGGCGCCGAGGCCGCGGCCCGGCAGGTCAATCCCGACGTGAAAGTCACCGTGCTGTCGGCGGACTATGACCTGAACAAGCAGTTCACCCATATCGACAGCTTTATCGTCGCCAGGGTCGACCTGATCCTGATCAACGCGGCGGATGCGCGCGCGATCGAGCCTGCGGTGCGCAAGGCGCGCAAGGCCGGCATCGTGGTGGTCGCGGTCGACGTGGCCGCCGCCGGCGCCGATGCCACGGTGCAGACCGACAACACCCAGGCCGGCGAACTGGCCTGCGGCTTCATCGCCGAGCGTCTCAAGGGGCGCGGCAACGTGATCATCCAGAACGGGCCGCCGGTGTCGGCCGTGCTCGATCGCGTCAAGGGCTGCAAGGCCGTGCTGGCGCGGCACCCTGACATCCGCATCCTGTCGGACGACCAGGACGCCAAGGGCTCGCGCGAGGGTGGCCTGAACGTGATGCAGCTGTACCTGACGCGCTTTCCCAAGGTCGACGCTGTCTTCACCATCAACGACCCGCAGGCGGTGGGCGCCGACCTGGCCGCGCGCCAGCTCAACCGCCGCGGCATCCTGATCGCTTCGGTGGACGGCGCGCCCGACATCGAAGCCGCGCTGAAGGCGGATACGCTGGTGCAGGCCTCGGCCAGCCAGGACCCGTGGGCGATCGCCCGCACCGCGGTGCAGCTGGGCGTCGGCATGATGAACGGGCAGCGTCCCGCCACCCCGACCGTGCTGCTGCCGTCGACGCTGGTGACGCGCGCCAACGTCAGCCAGTACAAGGGCTGGGCCACGCCGCGCTGAGCGGCAGGCCCGCCATCTTTCCAATCTCTCTTGCCGAACGCACCGTTTCTACCCCACATGCCTGACAGTCTTTCCGCCGCGATCCACGCCCCCGAATTTGACTTCGTATTGTTCGGCGCCACCGGCGACCTGGCGCGGCGCAAGCTGCTGCCGGCGCTGTTCGATGCGCACGCCGCCGGCGCGCTGCACCCGCGCGGGCGCATCCTGGCGCTGGGCAGCCAGCCGCTGTCGCACGACGCCTACGTGGCCATGCTCAACGACGAGGTGCTGCCGGCGCTGGCCGGCAACGCCGCGGCATGGCAAGGCTTCCTGGAGCGCATCGTGTACCTGCAGGTCGATGCCAACGCCGATGCCGGCTTCGACGCGCTGGCCGAACTGGTCAACGCCCGCGCCGCGCCGGTGGTGGTGTGCTACCTGGCGACCGCGCCGCACCTGTTTGCCACCATCTGCGCGCAGCTGGCGCGCGTGGGGCTGGCCGGCGAGCGCAGCCGGGTGGTGCTGGAAAAGCCGCTCGGCCATGACCTGGCATCGTCCGAGGACATCAATGCCGAAGTGGCGCGGCATTTCGCCGAGGACCGCATCTACCGCATCGACCACTACCTCGGCAAGGAGTCGGTGCAGAACCTGATGGCGATGCGCTTCGGCAACGTGTTGTTCGAGCCGCTGTGGCGGCGCGAATGGGTACGGCAGGTACAGATCACCATTGCCGAGGAGCTGGGCGTGGAGCGCCGCGGCGGCTTCTACGACGGCATCGGCGCGCTGCGCGACATGGTGCAGAACCACTTGCTGCAGCTGCTGTGCATGGTGGCGATGGAGCCGCCCACCAGCCTGTCCGAAGACGCCATCCGCGACGAGAAGCTCAAGATCCTGAAGGCGCTGCGTCCGATCCGCACCGAGGACGTGGCCGAGAAAGTGGTACGCGGCCAGTATTGCCGTGGCGCCGCGGGGGGCAACCCGGTGCCAGGCTACGCCAGCGAGCCGGGCATCGCCCCGGACAGCCGCACCGAAACCTTCGTCGCCATCCGCGCCGAGATCGCCAACTGGCGCTGGGCCGGCGTGCCGTTCTACCTGCGTACCGGCAAGCGCATGCAGTCGCGCGTGGCGGAGATCGTGATCCATTTCCACGACGTGCCGTACCCGCTGTTCCCGCATCCGCTGGGCACCATGGCCGGCAACCGGCTGGTGATCACGCTGCAGCCGGAGGAAAGCATCCGCCTCTATTTCCTGACCAAGCAGCCGGGCGACACGCAGGCGCTGCAGCCCGCTTCGCTCGACCTGCAGCTGAACAGCGCGGCGCCGCGCGTGCGGCGCGTGGGCGCCTATGAGCGGCTGCTGCTCGACGTGATCCGCGGCCGGCTGGGCCTGTTCGTGCGCCGCGACGAGCAGGTGCAGGCCTGGCGCTGGGTCGCGCCGATCCTGCAGGCGTGGGAGAACACCACCGCGCCGCCCAAGCCATATACCGCCGGCACCTGGGGGCCGGCGGCCTCCAGCGCCCTGCTGTCGCGCGACGGCCAGGCCTGGCACGAAGAAATGTAGGAGCCATCGACATGACCACCACCCTCCCCGCCTGGCAAGCGCTGCGCGCGCATGCCGAGACCATGCGCCACACCCATATGCGCGACTGGTTCGACGGCCCGCATGGCGTGGCGCGCGCCGAGCGCTTCACCGCCGAGGCCTGCGGCCTGACGCTCGACTACGCCAAGAACCGGGTCACCGACGAGACGCTGCAACTGCTGCTCGAGCTGGCGGCACAGGCGCGCGTCAGCGAGCGGCGTGATGCCATGTTCGCCGGCGAGCCGGTCAATACCACCGAGCGCCGCGCCGCGCTGCATGTCGCGCTGCGCGCTTACCCCGAGGACGGCTACCGCGCGCTTGGCGTGCCGGTTGGCGCGGACGTCGCCACGGTGCTGGGCCAGATGGAACGATTTGCCGATGCCGTGCGTGGCGGTGCCTGGACCGGCTTTGACGGCCGCGCGATCACCGATGTGGTCAATATCGGCATCGGCGGCTCTGACCTGGGGCCGCGCATGGTATGCCGTGCGCTGGCGGGCGCCGAGAGTGCGAACAGTGCCGACAGCGCCGGGCCACGCATGCATTTCGTCGCCAACGTCGACGGCAGCGACCTGGCGCGCACGCTGGCACCGCTGGACGCCGCCACCACGCTGGTGATCGTCTGCTCCAAGACCTTCACCACGCTGGAAACCATGGCCAACGCAGGCACCGCGCGCGACTGGTTCATGCAGCAGGGTGCGTCGCGCGCGGACCTGGCGCGCCATTTCGTGGCGGTCTCGACCAACCGCGACGCGGTGGCCGCGTTCGGCATCGACCCGGCCAACATGTTCCCGTTCTGGGACTGGGTGGGAGGACGCTTTTCGCTGTGGTCGGCGGTGGGCCTGTCGATCGCCGTGGCAGTGGGCTTCGGGCGCTTCCGCGAACTGCTCGACGGCGCGCGCGCGATGGACCTGCATTTCGCCAGCGCGCCTGCAGCGCGGAACCTGCCGATGCTGCTGGGGCTGCTCGATGTCTGGTATCGCAGCTTCCTCGGCGCCGGCAGCCGCTGCGTGGCCCCCTACTGCGAACCGCTGGAACTGCTGCCCGCCTTCCTGCAGCAGCTGGAGATGGAAAGCAATGGCAAGTCGGTGCGCCTCGACGGCGGCAGCATCCAGGCAGGCTCGGCCCCGGTGGTGTGGGGTACGACCGGCACCAACGGCCAGCACGCCTATTTCCAGATGATGCACCAGGGCTCGCAGCTGGTTCCGGTAGACTTCATCGCCACGCTGGAGCCGGTCAGCGACCTGCCCGGGCACCATGCCAAGCTGCTGGCCAACTGCTTCGCGCAGGGAGAGGCGCTGCTGCGCGGCCGCACCGCGCAAGAAGTGCGGTCCGAAGGCGTCAGCGATGAAGCCCTGGTGCCCCACATGGTGTTCGAAGGCAACCGGCCCAGCAATACGCTGCTGCTGCGGCGGCTGGATCCGTGGCACCTTGGTGCGCTGCTCGCATTGGCCGAGCACCGGACCTTCGTGCAGGGCGCGCTGTGGCAGATCAATTCCTTCGACCAGTGGGGCGTGGAACTGGGCAAGAAGCTGGCCGCACCGATCCAGCGCGAGCTGGAAGGCACGGCGGCCGCGGCCCCGCACGATGCCTCTACCGCCGCGCTGATCCGCCGCGCGCAGGCCGCTCTCGCCCCGCAAGACGCCGCGGCCTGAGCTTTCCGCCGGAGATACCCTTATGTCCACGCCAACCTCCCTGCCCCGCTATGTCGTCTTTGGCGAAGCCCTGACTGACATGGTGCGCCAGCCCGACGGCAGCTGGCTGGGCCTGCCTGGCGGCTCGTGCTGGAACGTGGCGCGCGCCGGCGCGCGGCTGGGCCTTGCCACCGCATTCGCCGGCGCCGTCAGCCAGGACCTGTTCGGCGACGACCTCGCCCGCGCCAGCGCCGCGGCCGGGCTCGATACGCGCTTCCTGCAGCGCGTGCCGCACTCGCCCTTCCTTGCCTTCGTCGCCTCGCGCCATCCGCCGCAGTATTTCTTTGTCGGCGACGACAGCGCCGACCTGCACTTCGATGCCGCCGCGCTGCCCGCCGGCTGGCGCCAGGCGGCAGAAGTCGTGCATTTCGGCTCGATCAGCCTGGTGCGCCAGCCGCTGGCCGCACGGCTGTGCGAAGAGGCCACCCAGGCTGCGCAGGCCGGCAAGCGCATCGCCTTCGATCCCAACTTCCGCGACCTGATGCGCACGCCTGGCTACGCCGCGGTGCTGGCGCATATGCTGCGCCTGGCCAGCTACGTCAAGATCTCCGACGAAGACCTGGCGGGGCTGTTCCCCGGCCTCGACACCTGTGCCGCACTCGCACAGGTGCGCGCCATGGCGCCGGATGCCACCGTGATGCTGACGCGCGGCGCGCAGGGCATGACGCTGTGCAAGGGCGATGTCAGGGTCGAACAGCAGGCCTTGCGCGTTGAAGTCGCCGATACGGTCGGCTGCGGCGATGCTGCCATGGGCGGATGGATGGCCGGCGTGCTGTCGGGCGCCGCGCACGATCTGGCGGCGCAGGCGCGGCTTGCTGCGGCAGCCGCGGCGGTAGCAGCGACGCGGGCCGGGGCGTATCCGCCGTCGCGCGAAGAAGTCGAGGGCCTGATGAACTCTACGGCAAGAACGCCGGCGACAACAACCGCAACCCGATCGTAAAAAACCGCTCGCCGGTCCCGCCGCCGAACACATTGCCATAGGTGGTATCGACCTGCACCCGGTCCCGCACGACCCAGAAGCGCAGGCCCGCCCGGAACGATGGGGTTGTCGCCAATGGAAGCCACTGCAGGCAGCGATGCCGCGCCTGCAGCCGCAAGACTGCAGTTGCTCAGCGCGCCATGGCGGCCCGGGACGATCCCCTTCCGCGGGAATGACTGGAACAACTGTCCACGGATAGCTCCGTTTATCAGAACGGGGCGCAGTGTAATGTCTGCGTCGGAAGCGGATCAACCCATCTGCGGCATGGATTTCGTGCTGGTCAGGAACCGGCCTTGTAGTTGGTTTCCTTGACGATGCGGGCCCAGCGGGCCGTGTCTTCGGCGATGGTGGTGGCGAACTGCTCCGGCGTGCTGCCGACCGCCTCATAGTCGATCGCCGCCAGCTTCTCCTTCATCTCCGGCAGCGCAACGATGCGCGTCACCTCCTGGTTCAGCCGGTTGACGATCTCCTTCGGCGTCCCCGCCGGCGCCAGCAAGCCGGCCCACGAGTTGAACGCCATGCCGTCGAAGCCAGCCTCCTGCATGGTCGGCACCTGCGGCAGCGCCGGCGATCGCCTGGAGGCAAACACCGCCAGCGGACGCAGCTTGCCCGCCTTGATCATCGCCATCGAGTTGAACGGATCGATGGTCATGTCTACCTCGCCCGACACCACCGCCTGCATCTGCGGGCCGGTGCCCTTGTACGAAGCGCTGACGACATCGGGAATGCCCGCGCTTGCCTTGAAGCTCGCGCCGATCAGCTCGATCATGCTGCTGCCTGCCGACAGGCTCAGCGGCCGGGTCTTGGACTTGGCCAGCGCCACGAACTCCTGCACCGTCCTGGCCGGCACCGACGGATGCACCACCATCACGAAGCCGATATTGCTGATCAGCGAGATCGGCGCAAAGCTCTTCAGCGGGTCGTAGCCTGCCTTGTACAACAGCGGGCTGAGCGTCTGCGCGCCGGCGGTGTTGAGCAGCAACGTGTAGCCGTCCGGCGCCGCGCGCGCAACGATATCGGTGCCGATGATGCCGTTGGCGCCGGGACGGTTCTCCACCACCACCGACTGCTTCAGCGCCTCGCCCAGCTTCTGCGAGATCAGCCGCGCCACCACATCCGTGGCGCCGCCAGGAGAGAACGGCACCACCATGCGGATCGGCTTGCTGGGATAGGTATCGCTCCAGGCCAGCGTGGGCAGGGTGCCCAGCACGGCGGCGCACAGCAGCGCGCGGCGGCGCAGGTTGACGATCATGGGGCTGTCTCCGGTTTGCGGGCTATGCCAGTTCAGGGCCAGCCCTGCTGTTATTCATGATGGTAAATCAGATTTTATTCCCATGAATTTCATCGTCAACTGAGGGTATGTACGGACGACGTTGACCACGTCGCGAAGCCGCCTAAGCAAAAACCTTGCCAATCACCCCTGCTCCAAGCTGGGTGTCTCTTTCCACTCCCAGTTTGAATCCCTACGCGCTGATCGCGACAACGGTCGCGCAGCGACAACCAACTCCCTGCCTCGCCTTTTGCGACAACGCTTTCCGGCACATGACCGTGCCACGCGAGCGAGCTGGCGAAAGCCCATGACGGGGTTACAGGGCTATGTGCGGTACCGCACATAGCCGATCCATTGGTCATCCTGCGGCCCCTACAAATTAATAGCGAAAGGGCCCGTCGGGCCCTCTTGCAAGGCTGCATGCCAACTCCTGAGGGACAGGCAGCAATGCTGGCGGGAGGCGGCCTGTTGACGCATGGAATACGACAACGCCGCTCGAATTCATGGGGTGCAATTGCCTACGGTGAGGGGAGATATGATCAACAACATCAGTAGTGGCCGAGCCACGCCAATGCTCACGGCTGCCATCCTGGCTGCCGCACTAGGCCTGACGTCGCGCACGCCGCAGGCCCAGGTGACAGACCCACTGGCGGGTCTGCGTTCACTCAAGACGGTTACGGTTCCCGGTCCGCCTGCCGAAGTCCTGGACGAGTTCGTCAAGGACAAGGCGGCCGCCATCCAGCTCGGAAAGGCGCTGTTCTGGGACATGAAGGTGGGCAGCGACAACAAGACCTCTTGCGCAAGCTGCCACTTCCATGCCGGCGTCGATAACCGCATCACGAACCAGCTTTCTCCAGGTTCAGGTGCGCCCGGCACCGATAGAACCTTCCAGCTGGGGCGGCCCAACTACACCTTCAAGCCGGAAGACTTTGGGTTCACCAAGCATGTGGACGTGAACCAGCCGCAGCCGCAACTCTCGAACGTCAACGAGGTTTCCGGCTCGCAGGGGGTGTTCACGGCCAACTTCATCGACTTTGGCACAGGCAGCACGGGCGATGCCTGCGCCAATGTTTCCGATGACATCTTCCACGGCGGCTCGGGATTCAACATCAACGGCATCAACACGCGGCAGGTGACCGGACGCAATACTCCTTCCGTCATCAACGCGGTATTCAATTTCCGCAATTTCTGGGATGGGCGCGCCAACAACATGTTCAACGGCGGCGACCCGTTTGGCATGCGCAATCCATATGACCTTGTGTGGAAAAGTGAAGGTGGCGTCCTCAGGCAAGTCAAGCTGGCAATCCCTGGCGCGTCCCTGGCGTCGCAAGGTAGCGGCCCTCCCCTGAGCTCGGTCGAGATGAGTTGCAATGGACGGTCATTCATGAAACTCGGCAAGAAGCTGCTCGGCCAGCGTCCTTTGTCAGGCCAGGCGATCGCGGCGGATGACAGCGTACTTGGTCCCCTGGTGATATTACGCAACAAGGATCAGGTGCCGACCTACTCCGAGATGATCAAGAAGGCATTCCGCTCCGAGTACTGGAACTCACCGACGTTGTTGAGGATGTCGGCCGCGGATGAGGCGAAATTTGCTTCGATGGATTTGTCGCCTCGCCAGGTCAAGCGCAGCACCGGGAAATTCGAGGTAAGCCAGATGGAAGCCAACTTCGCGCTCTTCTTCAGCCTCGCCGTTCAGCTTTACGAGTCCACCTTGATTGCCAACGATACGCCGGTCGACCGCTACCTCGATGGCCAGACCGGGGCCCTGAATGAGCAGCAGTTGCGTGGCGCCAGGATCTTCACCGGCACAGGTCGCTGCAGCCGCTGTCACTCGGGCGCTGAGCTGACCGCCGCCTCATTCTCCAGCGTGACCGCGCAGCGGCTCAGGCGGATGCCGATGGGTGACGGGCTCGAAGCGGTCTATGACAATGGCTTCTACAACATCGGCGTGCAACCGACCGCAGAAGATCTCGGCGTAGGCGGGCTGGATCAGTTCGGCAATCCGTTGTCCGAAACGCGGATGGCGCAGCAGGGCAAAACCCATTTGCTGGGGAACGGCTTCGATGCCACCAAGGAAACCACAGTCGGAACTGAACAGCGGGTGGCGGTTGACGGTGCCTTCAAGACACCAAGCCTGCGCAACCTGGAGTTTACCGGCCCCTATTTCCATAACGGCGGCAAATCTACCCTGATGCAGGTGGTCGACTTCTATAACCGTGGCGGCGATTTCGGGGACGTCAACAGGGCTAACCTGGACCGGGGCATTACGCCGCTCGGCCTGAGCGAGACGGACAAGCAAGACCTGGTGGCTTTCCTGCTAGCCCTGAGTGATGACCGCGTTCGCTATCGCAAGGCGCCGTTCGACCACCCCTCGCTGTGCGTCCCCCAAGGGCATAAGGTCGGCGATTCCGGGGCCCTGCTGCAGGACGGAAGCACCGGGAACGGCGTAGACAACACGGAGTGCATTGGCGCGGTGGGCGCGGGCGGCGCGAGCAGCGGCCTCAAGCCGTTCCTCAACCTCGATCCGTTCCAGCGCTAGTGGATGAGCCAGCGGCGATTCGTGCAGCGCGGGTCCCGCTGACTCCCTGATCCCCCGTGCGGCGGCGCACCGCCGCCGCATGATTGTCGGCACAAACTGTCGTGGCGTGACCGCCATTCCAGTGCACGACAATCCAGCAAGACAATGACCAGCGCTGCGACGAAGCGGTGCTGACATTGTCACTGGAGATATATGTCGGTGCCGATTATCGTCTTTACAAGACGGACTGCAGGAATTGCCTGTCGTATTTACTCACGACTCGCATCGCCCCTCAACAAGGGCCAGCTTCCGTTATTATCGGCCGACAAAATATTTCCCGACGAAGCCTACATACACCACCTCGCGCCCCAATAGCATCACGGCTTCCTGATAATCACATGGATTGATTTTTCATTTACTTTCCGGATAGCATGCCGGGCGCGCCGCGTAGCCGCCTCGATGCTTCGCTGCACGCGCATTGCCCCTCCCGGCGGCATATGCCGACCGGCCCGGAAAATGAAAAAAGGTGGAAACATCCACCCGCATAAAAAGGAGACGTGAATGGCACCTTTGCTGTTCAAGGTGGAAGACCGTCCGCCGCGCATTACTACCGTGCTGCTGGCGCTTCAGCATTTGCTTGCCGCCCTCGGCGGCATTATCGCGGTGCCGCTGGTGATCGGCGGGGCATTAAAGCTGCCGACCGCGGAAATCATTGCGCTGGTGAATGCCGCGCTGATCGGCTCGGGCGTCGTAACCATTATTCAATGCAAGGGCGTGGGGCCGGTCGGCATCCGCCTGCCGTGCGTGATGGGCACCAGCTTTTCCTTCGTCGGTGCTGCCATCAGCGTTGGCGCCGAGCACGGCGTGGCCGGCATCCTGGGCTCGGCCCTGGCCGGCTCGCTGCTGATGATCGTCGGCAGCCATTTCATGCCGACCATCCGCAAGCTGTTTCCCCATACCGTCACCAGTGTGGTCGTCACCATGATCGGCCTTTCGCTGATCCCGGTTGCAGTGGACTGGGCCGCCGGTGGCCGCGGCAGCCCGCAGTATGGCGCAGTCGGCAACCTGGCGATTGCGGCCTTCGTGCTGGCGCTGGTGATCGCGATGGTGCAGTGGGGCAAGGGCATGATCTCGGCCTCTGCCATCGTGATCGGCATCCTGGGCGGCTACCTGCTGTGCCTGGCGCTGGGGCTGGTCGATTTCACGCAGATGCGAAATGCGCCGGTGCTCGCGCTGCCGCAGCCGCTGCACTTCGGGTTGACGTTCCCGGTGTCGGGCATCGTTGCAATGGCGATTGCCTACCTGGTGACGACGGTGGAATCCACCGGCACCTTCATGGCGCTCGGCTCGGCCACACAGACGCCGATCACGGGCAACAAGCTGTCGCGCGGCATCCTGTGCGATGGCTTCGGTTCCGCCTTTGCCGCACTGATTTCGAGCCCGCCGCTGTCCACGTTCGCGCAGAACGTCGGCGTGGTGTCGCTGACCGGCGTTGCCAGCCGCCACGTGGTGGCGCTGACCGGCGTGATGCTGCTGCTGGCCGGGCTGTTTCCGGTGCTGGGCGCACTGGTGGTGACGATTCCGCAGCCGGTGCTCGGCGGCGCCGGCCTGATGATGTTCGCGATGATCGTCTCGGGCGGCATCAACATGCTGAGCCGGATCGAGTTCACGCAGCGCAATACGCTGATCGTGGCCGTGTCGATCGGCTGCGGCCTGGCGGTGACGTTCCGCCCGGAGCTGCTGTCCAGGCTGCCGCTGTTTGTGCAGGAAGTATTCGGCTCGGGGATCTCGGTTGGATCGCTGGTGGCGGTGACGCTGAACCTGGTGCTGCCGGGCGGCAAGGCTGAACATGCTGAGGAGGCGCAGCACGACGAAGGGGCGCAACCTTCCGGCGAACTGGCCTGAACGCAACCGCTGCGCAGACGCGGTCGGGCCGGATTCGTGTATGGCACGGATCCGGCCACCAGTGTGACCAGGGGCGGCTTACTGCCCGCCAACGGTCGCATCGACCCGATACACCGCACCACTGGCCGCCGAAGTTCCTGTGTCCGACAGCACATACAGCGCCTGCCCGGCATCCACGCCAAAGGAATAGACGCTACCGGGGATGGTGACATTCCAGTCGACCTGCTCGGCTGCGCCACCGTCGCGGTACACAAAGCTCAACAGCTTGCCCGTGCACAGGTCCGAGTAGAAATAGCGGCCTTGCAGCGCAGCCAGCGCATTGCCCCGGTACACATAGCCGCCGACGATGGCGCAGGCGCCGGCTTCATGGCCGTACTCGAACACCGGCAGCGTCAGCCCGGCCGTATCGCAGGTGGCGGCGCCCACGCACGCGGTGCCCTCCATGCGGTTCCAGCCGTAGTTCAGCCCGGCGCTGGTGGCCGCCGCGACGTCGACTTCCTCGCGCTGGCCCTGGCCGACATCGGCGATATACAGCAGACCGGCATCGAACGAGAACCGCCACGGATTGCGCAGTCCGTATGCCCAGATCTCGCCACGCCTGCCGCTCTGGCCGGCAAACGGGTTGCCGGAGGGAACGCCATAAGGCTGCCCCGATGCGCCGCTGACATCGATGCGCAGCAATTTGCCGAGCAGCACGCCGAGGTTCTGCGCATTGCCTGACGGATCTCCGCCACCACCGCCATCGCCGGTGCCGACATAGAGCATGCCGTCCGTGCCGAACGCCAGCTGGCCGCCGTTGTGGTTCTGGAAGTTGCTGTGCGGGATCGACAGCAATATCGTGCCTGCGGTGTCCGCAACGTCTGGATTGCCCGCCGACACCTGGTAGCGCGCAATGGTGATGGCGCCGTTGTTATCGGTGTAGTAGACGTAGAAGCGGCCGTTGCTGGCATAGCCGGGATCGAATGCCATTGACAGCAGGCCGCGCTCGCCGTCGGTGGTGGTCAGCGCATCGATATTAAGGAAGGGCGTGCCCAGCAGCGTGCCGTTGCGCACGACGCGGATGCGCCCGGCGCGCTCCACGATGAACAAACGCGCGTCGCCCGCGGGCGCGGTGAGATAGATCGGCTCGGCCAGGCCGCCGGCCACTTGCGTCAGCGACAGGCGCACCGGCTGTGGCGAGCCATAGACGACGTTAGCCGTGGCGCCCGCGCCAGCGCCGACGGTCACCGACTGGGCCGGTGGCTGCGGCTGATACTGGCTGGTGCCGGCGAGCACGTCGGCGGCGCTGACGGTGTAGGTGCCGGTGGCAAGATTGGACAAGGTAGTCGACTGGGCGACGGCCTGGCGGTATTGCCCCGGGCCAGTCACCGTAACCAAAGCCGGAGTGCCGGACGGCAGGCCGGTTACCGTCAACGACAGCGTCCCCGGGCCGCCCGGCCCGCTGCCACCGCTACCGCCGGCGTTGCCGGAACTGCCCCCGTCGCCGCCACCGCATGCCACCAGACCCAGGCAGCATGCAAGGAACCATTGGCACAGCGAAGATCGTATTGAGACTGTCATGATGCGCTCCTGCCACCCCGGCGCCAGATACAACGCAAGAACCGCTCCATGGCGGGCAACGTAGCCAGCCCTACCCCTTACCCCCTATCACCCCCTATCACCCCCTGTCGCTCCGCCACACCTGCAGCGGATCCCATGCCGGCGCCGCGTCTTCCGGCTGCGGCAAGGCCTGCGCCTCTGCCATCATCGCTTCGGCCCGCGCCTGCAGCTTGTCCAGGCAGCGCGACAGCACGCGCGCTTCCTCGGCGCTCAGGCATGCTGCCAGCTCGCGATTGAAGGCGCGCGCCTGGGCAAAGGCGCGGCGGTAGACCGCTTCGCCCTCTTCCGTCAGGGTGAACGCGGCTGCGCGCCGGTCCTGCGCACGCGCCTCGCGCCGCACCAGGCCGCGCTCGGCCAGCGCGTGCACGGCCCGGCTGGCAAGCACCTTGTCCAGGCCGGCACTTTGCGCCAGTTCGGTCAGCCGGGTACCCGGCTGCTCGCCCAGGAAGGCGATCATGCGCCATTCGCGCCGCGTCACGCCGGCCGTGGCGCGCAGATGAAGCCCCGCCGCCCCCAGCGCCACGCGGTTCAGGTGATAGACCCGGTAGTTGATGAAATCGCCCAGCCGCCTGGGCCGCTGCAGCCGGCCGCCGCCGTCGTCGTGTGCCATGCCACACCCGCGAATTAGTTGACTTTGTCAATTATATCGACGGGTGTTAGCGTGCCACCCATACCAAACGAATACCTAACGAATACCAAACGACGATCCGGACCGAGGAGACACCGTGAGCCCCCGCAATTGCCTTCCCCGCCTTGCCGCCTGCCTGGCGGCCATTGCCGCCGCCTGGGCGCTGCCCGCCGGCGCGCAGTCGGAGCGCCCGCTGCGCATCCTGGTCGGCTACCCTGCCGGCGGCACCGCCGACCTGGCCGCGCGCCTGGTCGGCGACAAGCTGCGCGAGACCCTGAACCAGAACGTGGTGGTGGAGAACAAGCCGGGCGCAGGCGGCCGGCTGGTGATGGACTATGCCCGCACGCAGCCTGCCGACGGCCATACGCTGGTGGTGGCCAATTCGGCCGTGATGACGATCGCGCCGCTGGTCTACCGCAAGCTCAACTACGACATCCAGCGCGACTTTGTCCCGGTGGCGCAGGCCGCCAACTTCCAGCTGGCACTGGCCACCGGCCCGGCCAGCCCGGCGCGCTCGCTCAAGGACTACGTGGCATGGCTCAAGGCGGGCCCGCAGAACAACTCCTACGCCTCGCCGGCGCTGGGCAGCATCCCGCATTTCTTCGGGCTGATGATCGGCAAGCAGGTCGGCGTGGAGATGCTGCACGTGCCGTTCAACGGATCGGCGCCGCTGATGAGCGCGCTGGTGGGCGGGCAGGTGCCGGCCTCGGTCGATACGCTGGCCGACCTGACCGAGATGCACCGCGCCGGCAAGGTGCGCGTGCTCGCCACTTCCGGCACGCAGCGCTCGGTGGCGCTGCCCGATGTGCCGACCTTCACCGAACTGGGCTACAAGGGCATCGAGGGCGAAGGCCGCTACGGCGTGCTGGCGCCCGCCGGCACGCCGCGGCCGGTGCTGGACAAGCTCAACGCCGCCATCGTCAAGGCGGTGCAGTCGCCCGACTTGCGCGACAAGTTCCTGAAGCTGGGGCTCGAACCGGCCACCGGCACGGCCGACGCGTTTGCCGGCGTGCTGAAGGCAGACGCCGCCAGGTGGGCGCCGGTGGTGAAGGCCTCCGGCTATACCGGCGACTGACAAGCCGCAGCGAGCCACCGTGCCGATCCGCAATACCCTGTTCATCATGTGCGACCAGTTGCGCCGCGACCACCTGGGCTGCTACGGGCACCCCACGCTGCGCACGCGCAATATCGACGCGCTGGCCGCGCGCGGCGTGCGTTTCGACCGCGCCTTCGTCACCTCCGGCGTCTGCGGCCCCAGCCGCATGAGCTTCTACACCGGCCGCTATGTCAGCAGCCACGGCGCCACCTGGAACCGCGTACCGCTGCCGGTGGGCGAAATCACGCTGGGCGAGTACCTGAAGGACAGCGGCCGCGCGCTGGCGCTGGCGGGCAAGACCCACGTGATGCCCGACAACGCCAACCTCAGGCGCCTGCACCTGGACGGCGGTACCGAGCTGGAGACGCTGCTGCGCAGCGGCCATTTCACCGAGGTCGACCGCCACGACGGCCATCATGCCGAGCCGCGCGGCGCCTATGCCGACTGGCTGCGCCGGCAAGGCTACGACAGCGCCGACCCGTGGACCGACTACGTCATCAGCGCCGAGAACGCGCAAGGCGAGATCGTCTCCGGCTGGCACATGCGCAACGCGGGCCTGCCCGCGCGAGTGGCCGAGCCGCATTCCGAGACGGCGTACACCGTCGACCAGGCCATGCAGTACATCGGCGCGCGCGGCGACGAGCCGTGGGTGCTGCACCTGTCGCTGGTCAAGCCGCACTGGCCCTACCTCGCGCCCGCGCCCTATCACGCCGCCTACAAGCTCGACGACTGCCTGCCGCTGCGCCGCCACGCCGCCGAGCTGGAAGACCCGCATCCGGTGCTGTCGGCGTACCGCACGCAGGAGGAATGCGCCAACTTCATGCGCCAGGAAGTGTCGGATACGGTGCGTCCCGCCTACCAGGGCCTGATCCAGCAGATCGACGACCGCCTCGGCCTGCTGTGGGACCAGCTGGAACGCCTTGGCCGCTGGCAGGACACGCTCATTGTCTTTACCGCCGACCATGGCGACTTCCTCGGCGACCACTGGCTGGGCGAGAAGGAGCAGTTCTACGACACCGTGCAGAACGTGCCGCTGATCGTCTACGACCCCTCGCCCGAGGCCGATGCCACCCGCGGCAGCGCGCCGCAGGACATGGTGTCGGCGGTCGACGTGGTGCCGACGGTGCTCGACGCGCTGGGACTGCCTCCGGCCGGCCATCGCATCGAAGGCCGCTCGCTGCTGGACCTGACCGGCTCGCGCGATGCGGGGCCATGGCGTGATTTCGTCGTTTCCGAACTCGACTACGCCTACCGCGGCGCACGGGTCGCGCTCGGCCGCCACCCGGGCGAATGCCGCGCCTGGATGGTGCGCGACGCGCGCTGGAAATACGTCCACTGGCAAGGCTTCCGGCCACAGCTGTTCGACCTGGAAAGCGATCCGGACGAGTACTTCGACCTGGGCGCCGACCCCGGCCATGAAGCCGTGCGCAACGCCATGCGGCTGCGGCTGCTGGACTGGTTCTGCACGCTCAAGCCGCGCGTGACCGTGACCAACGAGGAAGTCGCGGCCAAAACCAACGTGTACAAGCAGGCCGGCGTATTCTTCGGCGTGTGGTGAACGCGGCGGGTACGGAACCTGCAAACCCAGGGGCGTCCGCACTCACCGCACCCGCCATGAAACCTGTCACGCTGATTGGCGCCCCCACCGACGTCGGGGCCGGCACGCGCGGCTGCTCGATGGGCCCCGAGGCGCTGCGCGTCGCCGGCCTGGCGCAGGCGCTGGCACGCAACAACCTGCTGGTCGAGGACACCGGCAACCTGGGCGGCCCCGCCAATCCGTGGCAGCCGCCGCAGGATGGCATGCGCCACCTCGACGAAGTCGTGGCGTGGAACCGCGGCGTCTATGACGCCTGCCTCGGCACGCTGCAGGCAGGCCGGCTGCCGCTGCTGATGGGCGGCGACCATTGCCTGGCGATCGGCTCGATCAGCGCCGCGGCGCGCCATTGCCGCGACACCGGCAAGACCCTGATGGTGCTGTGGCTCGATGCGCACGCCGACGCCAATATCGGCACCACCACGCCCACTGGCAACATGCACGGCATGCCGGTGGCCTGCCTGTGCGGGCACGGCCCCGCGCCGCTGACCACGCTGGCCGGGCCGGCGCCGGCGGTGGAGCGCAGCGCGATCCGGCAGATCGGCATCCGCAGCGTCGATGCAGAGGAGAAGCATCGCCTGCACGAACTGCAGCTGGCGGTGTACGACATGCGCTACATCGACGAGAACGGCATGCGCTACACCATGCAACAGGCGCTGGCCGGCATCGACGCGCAGACGCACCTGCACGTCAGCTTCGACGTCGATTTTCTCGACTGCGTGATTGCGCCTGGCGTGGGCACCACCGTGCCGGGCGGACCGACCTACCGCGAAACCCAGCTCTGCATGGAAATGATCGCCGATACCGGCCGCCTGGCATCGCTCGACGTGATGGAGCTGAACCCGGCCTGCGACGTGCGCAACCAGACCGGCCAACTGGCCGTGGACCTGGTGGAAAGCCTGTTCGGGAAATCGACGCTGTGGCGTCCGCCGCCCGCCTGAAAAAGTTGCACGGCGTGCCTGTCGATACTGCAATGCCATGCCGCATGCGGCACCCGGGCGCGCGAACCGGCGCAGCCGCGCGCCGCCGGCCGGTGGCGTACCCCTTGCAACACCGGTAATCAGGCCCACCATTCGGGCCGGCAACCGGAGCGATCATGAAGAACATCTGGATCCTGGTGGCGGACGAATCCGTCGCCCGCGTCTTTGCCTCGCATGCAGACGCCGCCCCGCTGGCGGTGGTCGAAGAAATTACCGATGCCGCCGCGCACGCCGACCGCGCCGACCTGCGCCGCGATGCCTACGGCCGGCGTGGCCACGCCGCCTCGCAGGGCGATGCCGGTCATCCCGGTGCACACCAGGTCGGCCCGTCCACGGTTACGTCGTCCGCGGGCGAGGACGAACTGCACCAGGAAGCGCAGCTGTTTGCGCATCGGGTCGCGGATTTCCTGGCGGACGCGCGCAACAAGCAGCGCTATGAAGAACTCGTGCTGATCGCGGCGCCGCGCTTCCTGGGGCTGCTGCGCAAGACCCTGCCTGCTGCCGTCGCCGACGTGGTGACGCGCGAAATCGACAAGGACTTTATCCACGTGCCCAACAACGACCTGCAGCAGCGGCTGGCCGACGAGGGCGTGGTGCCCGCGCGCCGTGACGAGCGCGTGAATACAGGAAGGGATCGCTGACGACGGCAGGCTCGAAAGAAAGGCGGCCGCCCATATGCTTGCGGGCGGCCGCGAGAGATGTGCGGGCGTGTCAGCGCGCCGTGCCCGAGCCGCTGGTCGCGCCGCTGGAGCCGCTGGAGGTGCCGGCAGGGCTGGTGGTGCTGGTTGCGCCGGACGTGCCGGTGGAAGTGCTGGAACTCGGCGAGCCATAGCCGCTGCGGCTGCGTTGCTGCTCAGACACCGAGCCGGAACCCGACAACGATCCTGATCCGCTGGTGCTGCCGGTGGCAGTGCATCCAGCCAGGATACCGAGCGAGGCGAGTAATGCAGTGCCAATGCGTAGCGTCGTTTTCATGTGGTCCTCCGTCTTGCAGGTTGCGACCGGGCCTTGCATCGATGCAGGACCGGCCGGCGAGCGCGCAGAAATCGCCGCTCCGCTGCGTCATCACGCAACTGACGTACCAGTAGTCCGCAGCGATGCCGGCAATGGGCTGCCGTTGCCGGACCAACGGCGGGAAAGGACAACACTGCGGGCTTGCTGCAGTAAGAAGTGCGCGGCGCGCGTAAAACTTACCGCGCGCCCCCGGTGGTTTAGTTCAGCGTTTACAGAAAAACGAACCTAGCGCCTGAGCGTCCATTTGTACGCGTAGCGGTCCGGCCGGAACACCAGTTCGGCGCAGAGCAGCGGCGTGCCGTTGATGTCGTACGGCGTGCAACGCAGCCGCAACAGCGGCTCGCCCTCGGCGACGCCCAGCCGCCTGGCCACTTCGGCCGGCGCGGCTACCGCGCTCGCCTCCATCGTCGACTCCTTGAAGCGGTAGCCGAGCCGGCTCTCAAGCACCGACATGGCGTCATTGGTCTCCAGGTCTTCCTGCACCAGCCGCCGCATCAGCGGCTCGCGCCCAAGCAGCGTGAAATACGCCACCGGCGCATCGTCCCAGAAGCGCACGGTCGACACGCTCAACACTTTCTCCGCGGGTTCCAGGTCGAGCACGCTGGTCACGAACGCCGGCGCGCGGACCAGCTTGACCGAGGCGAGCTTGCCATACGCCAGCTGGCCGCGCGCACGGGCGGTCTCGTAGAAACCGGTCAGCGCACCGAGGCTTGGCGTGTCGGCCGGGCGCGTGACGAAGCTGCCCTTGCCGTTGACCTTTTCGATCAGCCCGGCATTGTGCAGGCCAGACAACGCCTGGCGCACGGTGATCCGGCTTACGGCAAATTCCGTCATCAGCTCGGCCTCCGACGGCAGCTTTGCGCCCGGACCCAGCTGGTTGCGGACGATCCGCTCCCGGATCTCGTTCTCGATTTCCTTGAATCTTGGCAGCGCCACGTTGTGTTCCGCCTGGCGGCGGCTCCGATGCGGGGATCAGGGATTATACCTATCATGACAGGTCAGGCCGTAAACTCGTTGACCTGTTATAACAGGTAATGGCAGTATCGCATCGCCAGCGCATGCCAGCGCCCCCGACATTCCCCAACCCACCTTGCATGCCGGCGACTCAGGAGACACGCAATTGCATACCCACGCAACACCAGGCGCCGCGCGCGCGACGGCGGACTTTGACTACATCGTGATCGGCGCGGGTTCGGCGGGCTGCGCCGTGGCCGCAAGGCTGGCCGAAGACCGTGGCGCAACCGTGGCGCTGCTCGAGGCAGGGCCGCATGACCACCACCTCTCGGTCTGGGCGCCCATCGGCTTTGCCCACACCGTTCCCAAGGCCGGGCCGCGCAACTATGCGTACTACACTGAACCACAGGCCGGGCTGAACGGCCGGCGCTCTTACCAGCCGCGAGGGCGCGGGCTGGGCGGCAGCTCTTCGATCAACGGCATGCTCTACGTGCGCGGCCATCGCAATGACTACGATGAATGGGCAGCTCTGGGTTGCAAGGGCTGGGGCTTCGACGACGTGCTGCCCTACTTCCGCCGCAGTGAGCACAACGCCAGGCTGGCCAGTGATCCGCTGCACGGCAGCGACGGTCCGCTGCATGTCAGCGACCTGCGCTCGCCCAATCCGTTCTCGCGGCGCTTTGTCGAAGCGTCGCTGCAGGCCGGCATGGCGCCCAATGCCGATTTCAACGGACTAACGCAGGAAGGTGCCGGCCTGTACCAGGTAACGCAGCGCAACGGCGAGCGCTGGAACACGGCGCGCGCCTACCTGCATCGCGGCGATGCCGCGGACAAGGCCTTCAACGGCGGCCGCAGCGGCCTGTCGGTGTTGACCGACGCGCAGGCGCTGCGGATCCTGTTCGAGGGCCGGCGCGCCACCGGCGTGGAGATCGTGCGCAACGGCGAGAAGCAGGTGCTGCGCGCGCGGCGCGAGATCGTGCTCAGCACGGGTGCCTTCAACTCGCCGCAGTTGCTGATGGCTTCGGGCGTCGGCCCGGCGGCACAGCTGCGCGGCCTTGGCATCGACGTGGTCCACGACCTGCCCGGCGTGGGCGAAAACCTGCAGGACCACCTCGACATCATCGTCAACAAGCAACTGCATTCGACCGACCTGTTCGGGCAGACCGCAGGCGGGCTGCTGCGCATGGCGGGCGAGGTCATGCGCTACCGGCGCCACCGCACCGGCATGGTCACGTCCAACTTTGCCGAGGCCGGCGCGTTTTTCCGCAGCCGTCCCGAGCTTTCCATCCCTGATGTGCAACTGGTGTTCGTGGTCGCGCTGGTCGGCAACCGCAACATGGACAAGCGCAGCAAGCTCGGCCACGGCTATTCGTGCCATGCCTGCGTGCTGCGCCCGAAGAGCCGCGGCCACGTGCGCCTGCGCAGCGCGGACATGCGCGACGCGCCGCTGATCGACCCACGCTTCCTGTCGGCGCAGGAGGACATGGCCGGCATGGTGGCCGGCGTGCGCGCCATCCGCCGCATCTTCGCCCAGCCGGCGCTGGCGCAATACGGGGGCCGTGAGCTGCTGACCGACGATTTCGGCCCGGACAACAGCAACGAAGAGGCCATCCGCCATTTCATCCGCACGCACGCGGACACCGTCTACCACCCGGTCGGCACCTGCAGGATGGGGATCGACGACATGGCGGTCGTCGATCCCGAGTTGCGCGTGCGCGGCATCGACGGGCTGCGCGTTGCCGATGCCTCGGTGATGCCGACGCTGGTCGGCGGCAATACCAACGCGCCGACGATCATGATCGGCGAAAAGGCTGCGGACCTGATCAAGGCCTCGGCCCGCTGAAAACCCCTCGCCGCCTGGCTGGTCCGGGCGGCGAACTGCATCCGCAACAGCCATCACAAAGGAGACAACGCATGCAAGCCACCGCCCTGACCCTCAGCCCGGAAGCGTTCCGCGCCCAAGACCCGGCCTCCTGGCCGTTCACCGTGCGCCGCTGCACGCCTGCCATTGGCGCCGAAGTCGAAGGCATCGATTTCCGCGAAGCCCTGGATGACGGCACCTACCTCGCGCTGCGCGCCGCGCTGCTGACGCACAAGGTGCTGTTCTTCCGCAAGCAGGCGATCACGCCGGCGCAGCACGTGGCCGTCGCGCGCCGCTTCGGCGAACTCGAAGTGCATCCGATGTTCACCAACCATCCCGAGCATCCCGAGCTGGTGGTGTTCGGCCGCGACGGCGAAAAGCGCGGGCGCGAGAACCTGTACCACTCCGATGTGTCCTGGCGCGAGATTCCCTCGACGGGGTCGATGCTGCGCTGTATTACCTGCCCCGAGGTGGGCGGCGACACCATCTGGATCAACATGGCCGCGGCCTATGAGAAGCTGCCCGAGGACGTGAAGGCGCGCATTGCCAACCTGAAGGCGGTCCATGACGCGATGCCCACCTTTGGCGCCGCGCTGTCCGAGGAAAAGTATGCGGAAATGCGCGCCAAGTACCCTCCGATGGTGCATCCGGTGGTGCGCACCCATCCGGAAACCGGCGAGAAGATCCTCTTCATCAACGAGGCCTTCACCACGCACTTCGCCAACTTTGTCAAGGAACAGGCCTACCGCATCGGCTCGGACTATCGCCCCGCCGAGCTGGACCTGCTGCAATACCTGTACCGCCAGGCGGCAGCGCCCGAATACCAGGTGCGCCTGCGCTGGCAGCCCGACACCATCGCCCTGTGGGACAACCGCTCCACGCAGCACTACGCAGTGCAGGACTACTTCCCCGCCGTGCGCCACATGAACCGCGCCACCATCATCGGCGACCGTCCGGTATGAGCGGCCCCTCCCCATCGATTACCCCATCGACCTGCGAGGCAAACCCGATGAAACTCGTCGACAAGTTCTATATCAACGGCCAGTGGGTGCAACCCGCGCCGGGTGCAACCCAGGCCGATCTCATCGATCCGGCCACCGAGTCGGTGGCGGGCAGGATCGCCATGGGCACGGCTGCCGACGTGGACCACGCGGTAGCTGCCGCGCGCGCCGCCTTGCCGGCGTGGTCGGCATCCACCCGAGAGGACCGCATCGCCCTGCTCGAGCGCATCATGGCCGCGTACCAGGCGCGCCTGGGCGACCTGGCGCAGGCGGTGCGGCAGGAGATCGGCGCGCCAATCACCGTCGCCACCAACCTGCAGGCCGCGATCGGCCTGGCGCAATTGCAGGCCACGGTGCAGGCGCTGCGCGAGTTCGAATTCGAAAGCCAGCGCGGCAAGAGCTACCTGTTGCGCGAGGCCATCGGCGTGGCGGCGCTGATCACGCCATGGAACTGGCCGCTGAACCAGATCGCCGCCAAGGTGGCGCCGGCGCTGGCGGCGGGCTGTACCGTGGTACTCAAGCCATCGGAAATCGCGCCCCTCGACGCGCAGATCTTTGCCGAGATCATGGATGCCGCCGGCACGCCGCCGGGTGTATTCAACATGGTCTTTGGCGAAGGCCGCGTGGTCGGCACGGCGCTGTCGTCGCACCGCGATGTCGACATGGTCTCGATCACCGGCTCGACGCGCGCCGGCGTCGAGGTGGCGATCAGCGCCGCGCCGACGGTCAAGCGCGTGACGCAGGAACTGGGCGGCAAGTCGCCGCTGGTGATCCTGGACGATGCCGATTTGCAGGCCGCCGTGACCAGCGGCGTCGCCCACGTGATGCTGAATTCCGGGCAGACCTGCATCGCGCCGACCCGCATGCTGGTGCCGCGCGCGCAGTATGAACAGGCGGTGCAGATTGCCGTGGTGGTGGCCAACGCGGTCACGGTGGGCGACCCCGCCGATGCGCAGACCAAAATGGGACCGCTCTCCAACCGCGCACAGTACGAGAAGGTGCAGCGGCTGATCGGCGTCGGCATCGAGGAAGGCGCGCGCGTGGCCGCCGGCGGCCCGGGCCGTCCCGAGGGGCTGGCGCAAGGGTTCTATGCCCGCCCGACCGTCTTTGCCGACGTGCGCAATGACATGACCATTGCGCGCGAGGAGATCTTCGGGCCGGTCTTGTGCATACTGCCTTACGACACCGAGGACGACGCCGTGGCCATCGCCAACGATACGGAGTTCGGCCTGGCGGCGTACATCGCGTCGTCCAACCCCGAGCGCACCCGCAAGCTGGCCGCGCGCCTGCGGGCCGGCAGCGTGCGCATCAATGGCGCGTCGATGGACATCTCGGTGCCGTTCGGCGGCTACAAGGCCTCGGGCAACGGTCGCGAGTTCGGTCCGGAAGGCATCGCCGAGTATCTCGAAACCAAGACCGTCACCGGCTGACCGCCGTAATGGCCCGGCCGCAGGCGCCCCGCAATGGGCGCCTCGCAACACGAGCCCGGCCATGAGAGGCCCGGCCCGGCAGCGCTTGAGCTGCCGGCCGGGCTTTTCCGCCTTGTTGCCAAAGGTACCGAACCCGGCGCGCCGGTACAGCAGGGCCTCCCTCACCAGTTCGGACAGCGCCCGCTGTATGGGGGATGCCCGCGCCACCTGTCCCGACCGTTCAAAATTGCCGTGGCAACTTGCAGGCGCAAATGCCGCGCATGCCACACCCCGACCAGCCGCCCTTGTCTGACACCAGCAGTCGGCGGCGTCCGACAGCCGCGCGTCGCCAGGCAGCTACATTTCAAAGACAGCCCCTTTTTTGCCGAAGCGCCGGCTATGTCGACCGTTCCCGACCCTGCTCCGTCCCCGATACCGCATGCCGAGCCGCCTGCTCCTGTGGAAGCAGATCCGGCAGCGCCGGCCGACGCCCCGACGGTGGCGATTGCGCCTGCCACGGTGTCCGCGGCCCTGCAGCGCGCCAGCACGGCGCTGGTCGTGCTGGCAGTGCTGTTCTCGCTCTATGCCGTGCATCTCGCCCGCGATTTCCTGGTGCCGGTGGTGATCGCGATCGTGCTCGCCTACCTGCTCGACCCGCCGGTGCGCGCGCTGCAGCGGCTGGGCATGCCGCGCGTGGCGGCCGGCACGGTGGTGCTGCTGGCGCTGCTGTGCGCGCTGCTCAGCGGCGCCTACCTGCTGCAAGGCCAGGTGGAGTCCATCGTCAACAGCCTGCCCGAGGTGGCCAGCAAGCTGTCGCGCTCGGTCGGCGCCCTGCTGAGCGGCGACGATTCGATGTGGCAAAAGGTCCGGCGCGCCGCCACCGTGCTCAGCGGCGCCGGGCAGCCGCCGCCGGTGCGCGTGCCGCACGTGGTGGTGGACCACTCGGGGGACCAGATCAACACCATGCTGCTGGCCGGCTCGGTGAGCATCTTCACCATGGCCGGCCAGGCGGTGGTGGTGGTGTTCCTGCTCTATTTCCTGCTGCTGGCGGGCGACACCTTCAAGCGCAAGTTCATCAAGATGGTCGGCAATACCATCTCCGAAAAGAAAATCAGCGTGCACATGCTGGACGAGGTCAACCGCTCGATCCAGCGTTACATGGGCATGCTGCTGGTGACCAATGCGGCGCTGGGGGTCTGTACCTGGCTGCTGCTGAAATGGCTTGGCGTCAATAACGCGGGCAGCTGGTCGATCGCGGCGGGCGCGCTGCACCTGGTGCCTTACTTTGGCGCAATGGCGATCGCGTTGTGCCTGGGCATGGTGACGTTCATGCAGTTCGGCACGCTCGGCATGGCCGCGGCAGCCGCGGGCGGCTCATTGTTGATCGCCACGCTGATCGGCTCGCTCGTCACCACCTGGATGACGGGTCGCATGGCCAGGATGAATGCCGTCGCGGTGTTCGTGGCGCTGCTGCTGTTCACGTGGCTGTGGGGCGTGTGGGGGATGCTGCTCGCGATCCCGCTGATCACCATTGCCAAGGTCGTGGCCGATCACATCGAAGGGCTGGAAGTGGTGGCGGAGTTCCTTGGCGAATAGTCTGTTCGCTTTCCCACGCGCCGGCGCAACACCGGCGCGGACCCGCGCATCCCCAATGCATCTATACTCAATCCACGGATGCTGCACCACAGCATTTTTCCTGCTGCGGAATTCGTGCTGGAGGAACCAACATGCCTTTGTGCGACCTTTGCCTGTCGCAACTGGACCGGCCGGGGCATTTCCCGCCACATGCGCGCCTGCTGAAGTCGGCCACGCTAAGCACCACCAGCGGCCAGAACGCTTTCGTGTACCGCTGCGGCGATTGCGGCGAAAGCCTGCTGCTGGCCTCGTCGGATGGCGAGGCGCCGGACCGCTGGACATGGCTGGACGCCGATGGCTGGCGCTGAAGCCGGAGCCGGCGCAATCGGCAGGTCCGCGCTGGGCTTCGGCCCGCCTTGATCTTGGGCAAATCTGCATTGTTGGGGGGCCGGATAATCTGGCTCAAGCGGGCGCTTTCCGCCCGCCAACCACGCCATGGCCAAGAAATTTCCCCTGCACCCAAGCCATCCCGAGCGCGTCTGCTGGGGTTGCGACAAATACTGCCCGACCGACGCCATGGGATGCGGCAACGGCTCCAGCCGGACGCAGCATCCCATCGAACTGCTCGGCGACGACTGGCTCGACTACGGCGACTGGGGCATCGAGGCTCCGGACGCTCCCGCGCGCGGACCCGCTCCGGCCTGACCGGGCCCGCATCACCGCACCTTCACCCAGCCGTCCTGCTTCTCGCGGGACGCCCGGTGCATGCCGGCTCCTTCCCAGGCATCGCGCGATGACCGGCACGCGCGGCAGGCCCCGCACGGCTTTCACGCTTTCACGCGGCGGCGGCAAGAACCTCGACGCGGGCCGGATTACAATCGCCCTCAGGCTATCCAGCCCTTCCGCCTACCGCCCCCAAAGCCTTCCACCTGAACCATCATGCTCAACCTCCAGGATTCTTCGCTGCTGCGGCAGCAATGCTATATCGACGGCCGCTGGACCGATGGCGAGCGCCGCATCGACGTGACCAACCCCGCCACCGGCGAACGCGTCGGCCAAGTGCCGCAGCTGGGCGCCGAGGAAACCCGCCAGGCCATCGAAGCCGCCAACCGCGCCCTGCCCGCCTGGCGCGCGCGCACGGCCAAGGAACGTTCGGTGCTGCTGCGCAAGTGGTTCGAGCTTATCCTGGCCAACCAGGAAGACCTGGCGCGCATCATGACCGCAGAGCAGGGCAAGCCGATCGCCGAGGCACGCGGCGAAATTGCCTATGCGGCCTCATTCATCGAATGGTTTGCCGAAGAAGGCAAGCGGGTCTATGGCGACACCATTCCCGCGCCGGCCACCAACCAGCGCATCGTCGTCACCAAGGAGCCTGTCGGCGTGTGCGCGGCGATCACGCCGTGGAACTTCCCGGCGGCGATGATCACGCGCAAGGCCGGCCCTGCGCTGGCAGTCGGCTGCACCATGGTGCTCAAGCCCGCGTCGCAGACGCCGCTGACCGCGCTGGCGCTGGTGGCGCTGGCCGAGCGTGCCGGCATTCCGGCCGGCGTGCTGTCGGTGGTGACGGGCTCGGCGAGCGCGATCGGCGGCGAGATGAGCGGCAACCCGCTGGTGCGCAAGCTGACCTTTACCGGCTCGACCGAGGTGGGCCGCGTGCTGATGGCGCAGACCGCGTCGACCATCAAGAAGGTGTCGATGGAGCTGGGCGGCAACGCGCCCTTCATCGTGTTCGACGATGCCGACCTGGATGCCGCGGTGGAAGGCGCGATCGTGTCGAAGTACCGCAATGCCGGCCAGACCTGCGTCTGCGCCAACCGCATCTACGTGCAGGCGGGCGTGTACGACGCGTTCGCGCAGAAGCTGGTGGCCGCCGTGGCCGCGCTCAAGGTCGGCAACGGCATGGAGGATGGCGTGCGCATCGGACCGCTGATCGACGACAAAGCCGTGACGAAGGTGGAGGAGCATATTGCCGACGCCGTCGGCAAGGGCGCGCGCGTGCTGCATGGCGGACAGCGCCACGCGCTCGGCCATTCGTTCTTCCAGCCGACCGTGCTGGCCGATGTCGCGCCCGGCATGCTGGTCGCGCGCGAGGAAACCTTCGGCCCGCTGGCGCCGCTGTTCCGCTTCGACACCGAGGACGAGGTCGTGGCCATGGCCAACGATACCGAGTTCGGCCTGGCCAGCTACTTCTATGCGCGCGACCTGGGCCGCGTCTGGCGCGTGTCCGAGCGGCTGGAGTACGGCATGGTGGGCGTCAATACCGGGCTGATCTCGAACGAGGTGGCGCCCTTCGGCGGCGTCAAGCAGTCGGGCGTGGGCCGCGAGGGCTCGCACTACGGTATCGAGGATTACCTGGTCATCAAGTACACCTGCATGGCCGGGATCTGACCCGCGCGCCCTAGCGAAACCGCTCGATCTGCTCACAGAAGCGCTGCATCTGCTCGAACTGGTAGCGCGCATGGTCGGCGCCGTACGGCTTGCCCAGCTCATGCAGCGCGCAGTCGGCGGCCCGCGACAGCGCTTCGAGCGCCTGTGCCAGCGCCCGCCCTTCCACGCTGCGATGCCGGCGCAGGCGCCACGACAGCGATTCCTGGCCCTTGCCGAACAGGCTCTGGTCGAGGTGGCCAAGCCGGTCGGCAGTGGCCTGCGCATCGTGGAGCGCCGCCAGGTAGGCGCAAACCGACGACAGCCGCTGGTTCATCTCGCCGCCGCGGCACAGCAAATCGCCGGCGCACTTGCGCAAGCGCTCCGCCGCGCCGCGCTGGCCCGCCGTCGGGCCGTCGGGCACATACGTGCCGATCGGCCGCACCGACAGCGCCAGCCCCGGTGGCAGCACGCTCGTGCACAGGCTGGCCAGCTGGCGCTGCAGCGCGCCATCGAGCTCGCAGCACGCCACCAAGCCGGCCTCGACGTAGAAGTCCAGCGACGCCTGCCGGCCCTGCCCGCTGTACACCACCGTGCGCACCGGCTGGTGTCCCGCCTGCACCAGCACGCGCAGTGCGGCTTCGATGCAGCGCTGCGCGATGGCGTCGCCCGGCAGCGCACGGAGCAGCGCGTGCGCGTGCGGCATGCCGGTGATTTCAGTGCGGGTCGGCAATGTGCCCGGCTGGCCCGCGTTGCCGGACAGTCTCAGGCTGGTCTCGACGTAGCTCGAGGCGGTACCCGTCATCAATAACTCCATGGTTGGTTGCTATGCCCATGCGGGCGGTGGCGGGGCGCGCAAGTGCCAGGGCTGGCATCAGCGCGTCCCGCCGGCAGGCTGCGAGGCCATCACGATCGCCGCATGCATGCCCCGCAGCGGGTGGCGCGCCTCGGGCGCCGTCAACGATGCCAGCACCTTGCTGTCTTCCAGCCTGAAGCGGCACAGCAGCAGGTTCGATTGCGCCAGGGCCACCATCTGCGCCGGGGCCAGCGCGGCCAGCGCGCGCCCCAGCTCCTGCCGCATGCCAAGCCGGAACAGCGCCTCGGCTTCGTGCTCGCGCAGGAGGCGCTGCGCCAGCATCAGGTAGGACAGGTTCAGCTGCTGGATGTCGCGCAGGATGTCAGCCCCGGCAGCGCCGAGGTCCGCCGCGCCGCGCGTCGTGCCTGCGCTCGTGTCGGCGTGCTCCGGTTTGCGCTTCATTGGATAAACGCCGTGGTGCCAATGGCGGTACCTGCGGAGCCGGCGACGGTGTCCGGGGCGGTGCGCGCCGAGATCTTCGGGCGTTCTGCGATGGCGCGCAGCGCGGGCTTGTCCAGCAACTCGACGCAACGGTTCCGCACGCGGATCAGCCCGATCCCTGCCATCCGCGAGAACTGGCGGCTGACCGTCTCCAGCGTCAGGCCGACATAGCTGCCGATTTCCTCGCGGCTCATGCGCAGGATGAACGCCGACGAGGAAAAGCCGCGCGCCGCGAAGCCGTCGGCCATCCACAGCAGGAACGTTACCAGCCGCTCCTCGGCAGTCATCAGCGCCAGCATGGTCTGCATGGCCCGCGCGCGCTGGGTCATGCAGTCGAGCGCCAGGAACAGCTGGATGGCCAGCGCAGGCGCTGCGGCCATGGCGGCACTGCCCAGGTCGACCGCGATCATGCACAGCTTGGTGTCTTCCAGCGCCGTGGCATACGACGCGTAGCGAGTGCGCACGAGGCTGTCGAGCCCGACCAGTTCACCCGGAAAATGGAAGCCAACCACCTGCGTGCGGCCGTCTTCGGTGGTGACATGCGTCTTGAGCGTGCCGACTCGGATCGCATAGAGCGCGGTGACCGGATCGCCGATCAGGTACAGCGGCTGCCCCTTGCGCAGCCGGACGCCGCGCTGCGGCTGCGGACCGGCCGCGGGATGCGCATGCCGTACCAGGCCGGCCCCCTGGCAGCCCTGCGCGTGGGGGCAGCTGTCGCAGCAAGGCAGCGCATCGGGCGACGCGGACCGGCCGCTGGTCGGTGGCAATTGCATTGTTTCGTGACAAAGATTGACGGCGTTTAAAACATGTGACCGATTCTATGGATCGTGCACCGCGTAACAATCTGTATATTCCGAATCATCGTCGCGAACCTTCGGACCACCCAGGCGCCGCGGCCGCCTGCTTCGGCGCGAGGCGCGTATGCTATGTCATGCGCAGCGCCGCGCGGCGGCGCTCGCTTCCAGACATCGCCGGCAAGCCGGCAGCAGCGAACCCAGATTTCGCCATGAAGAAAGACCCCGCCGGCGCCGACGGCCCGGCCGCACACGCGTCACTCCGCGAGTCGCAAGGCAACGCGCCCGGCGACGTGGCTGCCGACGCCCCCTACCGGACCCTGGTCGAGTCCGTGCAGGACTACGCCATCTTCACGCTCGACGTGACCGGGCATGTGTCGAGCTGGAACAAGGGCGCCGCGCGCATCAAGGGCTATACCCGCGAAGATATCCTGGGCAAGCACTTCTCGACCTTCTACACGCCCGACGCCGTGGCACGGCGCTGGCCGGATGCCGAGCTCAAGGCCGCCGCCGAGTTCGGGCGCTTCGAGGATGAAGGCTGGCGCGTGCGCAAGGATGGCAGCCGCTTCTGGGCCAATGTGGTGATCACGGCCCTCAAGGATCCGGACGGCAAGCTGATCGGCTTCGGCAAGGTCACGCGCGACATGACCGCCCAGCGCCGCACCGCCGAAGCACTGCGCCAGAGCGAGGAAACGCTGCGGCTGCTGGTGGAGGGCGTGAAGGACTACGCGGTCTTCATGCTCGATCCCGCCGGCAATATCGTCAGCTGGAATGCCGGCGCCTCATACATCAAGGGCTATCGCCGCGACGAGATCCTGGGCCGGCATTTCTCGGTGTTCTACCCGCCCGACG
This sequence comes from Cupriavidus sp. MEYA8, assembly GCF_059278825.1. Taxonomy (NCBI): domain Bacteria; kingdom Pseudomonadati; phylum Pseudomonadota; class Betaproteobacteria; order Burkholderiales; family Burkholderiaceae; genus Cupriavidus; species Cupriavidus sp. MEYA8. The sequence continues at coordinate 2,065,842 of NZ_CM181222.1, read as the reverse complement.
ACATTGCCGCCGGCAAGCCCGCGCGGCTGCTCGAGAAGGCCCGCCGCGCCGGCCGCGTCGAGGACGAAGGCTGGCGCGTGCGCAAGGACGGTTCGCTGTTCTGGGCCAACGTCACGCTGACCGCCGTCTACGACGAATCGCGCGCGCTGCGGGGCTTCGCCAAGGTCACCCGCGACATGAGCGAGCGCCGCCGCCACGTAGAGCTGGAGCGCTCCAGCCAGCGCATGAGCGAATTCCTGGCCACGCTGTCGCATGAGCTGCGCAATCCGCTGGCGCCGGTGCACAGCGCGCTGGCGGCAATGCGGCTCGCGCCCGGCGACGAGGCACTGGCCGACAGGAGCCTGAGCCTGATCGAACGCCAGGTCACGCACCTGAGCCGGCTGGTCGACGACCTGCTCGACATCGGCCGCATCAACTCCGGGCGCATCGAGCTGCGCACCGGGCCGCTCGAGTTCAACGAAGTGATCGCGCTCGCCACCGAGGCGGCACGGCCGTCGCTCGAGGCCAAGTCGCAGCACGTCGCGGTGCAGGCCCACGCCGCGTCGATCCCGATGCACGCCGACAAGACCCGGCTGGTGCAGGTGATGCAGAACCTGATCCTGAATGCGTCGAAGTTCTCGCCGGCGCAGACGACCATCAGCATCGTCACCGCCGTACAAAAACGTACCCTTCTGGTACAGGTGATCGACCAGGGCCGCGGCATCGCGCCGCAATCGCTGGACGACATCTTCACCATGTTCGTGCAGGAAAGCCGCCCCGGCACCGATGCGCATGGCGGTCTGGGCATCGGCCTGTCGCTGTGCCGCGCGCTGGTGGAACTGCATGGCGGCACCATTGCCGCAGCCAGCGCCGGGCCCGGCATGGGCAGCACCTTCACCTTGCGGCTGCCGCTGCCGGTGGCACAGGAAGCCGCCACGATGCAGCCACCGGGGCGCGCCGCGGCCGGCGGCCGTGCCAACGTCGTGCTGCAGGCACAGCGCATCCTGCTGGTCGACGACAACCGCGATGCCGCCGACAGCCTGGCGATGCTGCTGGAAATGTGCGGCCACGACGTGACCATTGCCTACGACGGCGCCGAGGCGCTGCACGTGGCGCCGCGCTGCCGTCCGCATATCGCGCTGATCGACCTGGCCATGCCGGGCATGGACGGCTTCGAGGTGGTGCGCGCCCTGCGCGGCGTGGCCGGCACCGACCAGACCCGCTACGTCGCGCTGACCGGCTTCGGCCAGCCTGCCGACCGGCAGCAAAGCGAGCGCGCGGGGTTCGACGCACACCTGGTCAAGCCGGTGGAGCTGGAGACGCTGTTCGGCACCATCGCGCGCCTGCAGCGGCCCGAATAGGTTGCGCGCGGCCGCCCGCTGCACGCTGTGCAGGCCGCGGAAGGCCACCTTCGCCAAAGCCAAACCCGCGCTTGCTCGCGCTGCGACACACTGAGGCCCGTTCCATCGCCAGAACACACATGGAGGAGACAGCGATGCAGGGTTGGATCAGGCGTGCAGCCAGCGGGCTGCTGTTCGCATTCGCCGCCACGGCGGCAGGCACGGCACTGGCGGACTACCCGGACAAGCCGGTCCGGCTGGTGGTGCCCTTCCCGCCCGGCGGCGCGACCGATCTGCTGGCGCGCGAGATCGGCAATGCCCTGTCGGCGCGGCTGCGGCAGCCGGTGGTGATAGACAACCGGCCCGGCGCCGGCGGCAACCTGGCTGCCATCGCCGTGGCGCGCGCGCCGGCCGACGGCTACACGCTGCTGTTCGGCACCTTCGGTTCGCTGGCGGTCAACAAGAGCCTGTACGCCAGGCCCGGCTACGACCCGCTCAAGGATTTCGCCCCGGTCGCATCCGTGGCCTACCTGCCCAACGTGCTGGTGGTGCATCCGTCGGTGCCGGCGCGCAACGTGCAGGAACTGCTGGCGCTGGCGCGCAAGGAGCCGGGCAGGCTGACCTACGGCTCGTTCGGCAACGGCTCGTCGTCGCACCTGGCTGGTGAATTGTTTACCCATCTCGCCGGTGTCAATATCGCGCACATTCCGTACAAGGGCAGCGCCGCCTCCATGACCGACCTGATCGGCGGCCGCATCACGATGATGTTCGACAGCGTCTCCACCGCGCTGCCGTATATCCGCGACAACCGCGTGCGCGCGCTGGCGGTGACCACGCAAAAGCCCTCGGAACAGCTGCCGGACGTGCCTACGCTGGCCGCGGCGGGCGTGCCCAACTATGAGCTGACGGCATGGTTCGGCGTGGCCGCACCGGCCGGCACGCCCAAGGCAGTGATCGACCGGCTCAACGGCGAGATCGTTGCCGCGCTGAAGCAGCCGGAGTTGTCGGCGAAGCTCGCGAGCCAGGGCACGGTGCCGTTCCCGGCCACGCCCGCGCAGTTCGGCAGCTATATCCGCGCGCAATACGAAAAGTGGGATGGGCTGATCAAGTCTGCCAACATCCGGCTGGACCAGTAAGCAGCCGGCTCAGCCGGCCGCGCCGCGCAACGCGCCGAAGCGCCACGACAACCGCCGCGCCGCCTGCCGCACCAGCGCGGCGGGCGCGCCTTCGGTGCCGCTGTCGAAGCTGCCGCTCGATCCCATCACCGCGATCACCAGCGCCAGGCTGCCGGTGTGATCGAACACCGGCGCCGCCAGCGTATCGATGCCCGGCACCGGGTGGCTCAGCGCGTTGTCGATCTGCGCCTCGCGCACCTTGGCCAGGCGGGCGGCGTAGTCGGGCGCAGGCTTTCCGTCTTCCCCCAGCACCTGCCCGACGGCAGCGCCGGCCATGCGCAGGTAGTCGGTCTGCAGCAGCCCGGCAAGCACGTTGCCCGGCAGGTGCGCGGCCACGGTACGGCCGATCGCGGTATGGACCAGCGACAGCACCGTGCCGACGCGCAGGCTGACATGCTGGGGCCGCGCCGATTCCTCCAGCCTGACCACGGTCGGACCCATCGGGCCCAGCACGGCCATGGCCACGCTCAGGCCGGTGGTGCCGGCCAGTTCGATCACTTCGGGCTCGGCCTCGCGCGTCGGCGACAGCCGCTGCAGCGCGACCAGTCCGAGCTCGAGCCCCAGCGGGCCGCACAGGTAGTTGCCGGCGGCATCGCGCGCGAGCAGTCCGGTCTTCTGCAGGCTGACCAGGTGCGGGAACGCCTTGGCGGGGGGCATGCCGGCAGCCAGCGCGAGGTCGCGCAAGGCCAGCGGACGGCCCGCCGCGACCAGCGCGCCCAGCAACTGGCCGGTGCTGTCGAGAGACTGGATGCCGCGCTGCGGCTTGCCGCCTTCGGCTTCGGCATCCGGGCCGGCGATGCCGTCCGGGTCGGGTATGCGGGTCGGGGTCATGCCGCGCTTGCCTCCTCCGCGCCTTCCGCACGCAGCAACGCTGCGATATCGGCCGCTGCTGCCAGCAGCGCGCGTGCGGCGGTGCCGTTCCAGTCGACGTCGATGGCGCCGGTCGAGCCAACCAGCGTCAGCACCAGCCGCAGCGTCCCGGCAGCGTCCAGCACCGGCACGCTGAGGCTGCTGACCGCGGGGCTGGGCGTGTCGATGCTGCGCTCGATGCCGCGTTCGCGGATTCCCTGCAGCACTGCGCCGAAGTCAGCCAACTGCGCCTCCGTGGCGTCCGGCTGCTGCGTGCGCCACAGCGGCTGCCACTGCGCCGGCGGCCGGAACGCGCAGTAGACGCGGCCGGTGGCGGTGGCCGCCAGCGCCATCACCGTGCCCACGTGCAGGTTCACGTGCAGCGGCGCGCTGGCAGGCACGTAGCGCACGATGGTCGGCCCCTGCGGCCCGGCGATGCTGATGGCCACGCTGAAGCCCGACGACCGCGCCAGCGCGTCGACGCGCGGCACCGCGGCGCGGTAGGCCGGATCCTGCTCCAGGCGCAGCATGCCCAGCTGCAGCGATAGCGGGCCGGGCTCGTAGCGGCCGGAGACATGGTCGCGCTTGAGCAGGCCCAGGCGCGTCAGGCTGACCAGGTAGGCGTGCGCCTGCGCCGGCGCCAGCTGCGCGGCCTCGGCCAGCGCGGCCAGCGGCATCGGTACGCGCGCCGCCGCCAGCGCGGCCAGCAGCCGGCCGCCGACTTCCACGCTCTGGATGCCGCGCTGGGCCTTGTCAGCCTTTTCCGGCTTTCCTTCCTTGTCAGCGTTGCCGGCCGCGCCGGTTGCCTTGCCCCTGGCCATCGCCACCTTGTGTGATCGGAAAACCCGGATATTAATCGAACGCCATCCACGCGCCTTCGAATCGGGGTAAACCCGCGATCGCGCGGTACGCGATCCGTTGGTCTCGTGTCGCACCATTATTTGCTATAGACGAACGAATTAGCTATTGATTAATTAAACGGTCTTTCCTAAGATTGCACTACCCCGTCGAAACACGCCGGCACCGCCGCGTGGAAGACCCATAGAAACGGGGGCGAGACAGCCCGTGCCGCCAGCCCCGAACTGCGGTACACCCGCCGCGCGCACGTGCCGTCTTGCCTCCCCCACACACAAAGGAAGACGCCATGTCCAAGGCATTCGCATCCCAGGCCGACCTCGAAGCCAAGCAAGTCACCTTCACCCAGCTGTCCGAGAACGCCTGGGCCTACACCGCCGAGGGCGACCCCAATTCCGGCGTCGTGATCGGCGACGACGGCGTTCTGATCGTCGATACCACCGCCACGCCGGCGATGGCGCAGGACCTGATCGCGCGCATCCGCACCATTACCGACAAGCCCATCAAGTACGTAGTGCTGTCGCACTACCACGCGGTGCGCGTGCTGGGCGCATCTGCCTACTTCGCCGAAGGCGCGCAGCAGGTCATCGCCAGCCGCGGCACCTGGGAAATGATCGTCGAGCGCGGCGAGGCGGACATGAAGTCCGAGATCGAGCGCTTCCCGCGCCTGTTTGCCGGCGTCGAGACCGTGCCCGGCCTGACCTGGCCGACGCTGGTGTTCGAGAAGGAAATCACGCTGTTCCTCGGCAAGCTGGAAGTGCGCATCGCCCACCTGGGCTCGGGCCACACCAAGGGCGACACCGTGGTCTGGCTGCCGCAGCAGAAGGTGCTGTTCTCCGGCGACCTGGTCGAGTACGACGCCGCCTGCTATTGCGGCGACGCCCAGCTCGAAGAATGGCCCGCCACGCTCGACGCGCTGCAGGCGCTCAACCCCGAGAAGCTGGTTCCCGGCCGCGGCCCCGCGCTGACCACGCCGGAAGAGGTCAGGAAGGGCCTCGCCTACACCAAGGACTTCGTCACCACGCTGTTCCAGTCGGGCAAGGAAGCGGTGGCCGAGAAGCTCGACCTGAAGGCCGCGATGGCGCATACGCGCCAGGCCATGGACCCGAAGTTCGGCCATGTCTTCATCTACGAACACTGCCTGCCATTCGACGTCTCGCGCGCCTATGACGAGGCCAGCGGCATCCGCCACCCGCGCATCTGGACCGCGCAGCGCGACAAGGAAATGTGGGCCGCGCTGCAGGACTGAGCGGCCGAAGACCCATAACAAGTCGGGCAACGAAGCAACACAGAGTTGGATGGAGAGACAGGCATGAGCAGCATCGACTACCAGCGGTTGTCATTTGAGTACCAACCCTGCGCGGAACAGCGTGCCGGGCAGGCGGATGGCCCGGTCCATCCTGTCGTGGTGGTGGGTGCCGGTCCGATCGGGCTGGCCACCGCCATCGACCTGGCCCAGCGCGGCGTGCGCGTGGTGCTGGTCGACGACGACTGCACGCTGTCCACCGGTTCGCGCGCCATCTGCTTCGCCAAGCGCACGCTGGACATCTTCGACCGGCTGGGCTGCGGCGAGCGCATGGTGGACAAGGGCGTGAGCTGGAACGTTGGCAAGGTATTCCTGCGCGACCAGCAGGTCTACAGCTTCGACCTGCTGCCGGAAAGCGGGCATCGCCGCCCGGCCTTTATCAACCTGCAGCAGTACTACGTCGAAGGCTTCCTGCTGGAGCGCGCGCAGGCGCTGCCCAATATCGAGATCCGCTGGCACAACAAGGTGGTCGGGCTGGAGCAGCGCGCGGATGGCGCCGTGCTGACCGTCGAGACGCCTGAAGGCAGCTACCCGCTGGCCGCGCGCTACGTGGTGGCGGCCGACGGTTCGCGCAGCCCGATGCGCAAGCTGCTCGGGCTGGACAGCAAGGGCCGCACCTTCCGCGACCGCTTCCTGATCGCCGACGTGAAGATGGAAGCCGACTTCCCCAGCGAGCGCTGGTTCTGGTTCGACCCGCCCTTCCACCCCAACCAGTCGGTGCTGCTGCACCGCCAGCCGGACAATGTCTGGCGCATCGACTTCCAGCTCGGCTGGGACGCCGACCCGGTGCTGGAGAAATCGCCCGAGCGCGTGATCCCGCGCGTGCAGGCACTGCTCGGCAAGGACGTCAAGTTCGAGCTGGAATGGGTCAGCGTGTACACCTTCTCGTGCCTGCGCATGGACAGCTTCCGCCACGGCAATATCCTGTTTGCCGGCGACTCGGCGCACGGCGTTTCGCCGTTCGGGGCGCGCGGTGCCAACAGCGGTGTGCAGGACGCCGAGAACCTGGCGTGGAAGCTGGCCTACGTGCTGCAGGGCCACGCTGCCGACAGCCTGCTCGATACCTACGCCAGCGAGCGCGAATACGCCGCCGACGAGAACCTCCTGAACTCGACCCGCGCCACCGACTTCATCACGCCCAAGAGCCCCGTCAGCCGCGTCTTCCGCGATGCGGTGCTGACGCTGTCGAAGCGGCACGCCTTTGCCCGCGGCCTGGTCAACAGCGGCCGCCTGTCGGTGCCGGCGGTGCTGCACGGCTCGCCGCTGAACACCGGCGATGCCGATGAGGGGTATGCCGGCGGCATGGTGCCCGGCGCGGTCTGCGCCGACGCGCCGGTATCCGGGCCGCAGGGTGCCGGCTGGCTGCTGTCGCACCTGGGACAGGACTTCACCGTGCTGCTGTTCGGCAATCCCGATGCCATCGACGCCGCCACGCTGGCCGACCTGTCCGCGCTCAGCCAGGGCAACGTGCCGCTGCGGCTGGTCTACGTCACGGACGCGGCGCAGCCGGCGATGACCTGTTCCAACGCCACCGTGCTGCGCGACGACCAGGGCCTCGCCGCGGCCCGCTACGGCGCCGCGCCCGGCACCTGCTACCTGGTGCGGCCCGACCAGCATGTGTGCGCGCGCTGGCGGCGCGCCGACCCCGCCGCGATCCGCGCCGCGCTGGCGCGTGCCACCGGTGCCGGCCTGGCCGCGGCCCCTGGCCGGATCGCCGCCTGAGGCACGCCGGACCGCTCGAGAACAGGAGACCACAACATGCCCGCCACCCTCAATACGCAACCCAACCTTGCCCGGCCCGACGATTTCTACGAAGCGCTGATCGAGATGCACCGCGATCTCGACGACGCCCAGAGCCAGGCCGCCAACGCGCAGCTGATCCTGCTGCTGGCCAACCATATCGGCGACCACGACGTGCTGCTGGCCGCGCTGCAGGCCGCGCGCGAAGGCGTGGCCGACATGCCGGGCACTGCGGCGCCGGTCGCCTGACACGCCGCGCCCCGCTCCGCTCTTTCCCCGGCCTGACCCGGGTCCGCCAGCCAGCGCGCAACAGACGCGCCCGGCGGCGCCATTCCCTGGCTGCAACCACCCAGGCGCGACACGCGCAGCCACCACCGCAGCTACCGAAAATACGGAGACAACAGCATGAGCCATCCGGTCTCAGGGGATCTCGCGTCCCTGCATCTGACGCCCGCCAACATCACTGCCCCGCCCACGCTGGCGGCGCGCGAGGAAGACGCGCTCTACCGCAAGGTGTGGCTGCGCATCATCCCGTTCCTGTTCGTCTGTTACGTGGTCTCGTTCCTGGACCGCATCAACATCGGCTTCGCCCAGCTGCAGATGAAACATGACCTGGGCTTCAGCGACGCCATGTACGGGCTGGGCGCCGCGATCTTCTACGTTGGCTACGTGCTGTGCGAGGTGCCGAGCAATATGCTGCTGGCGCGCTTCGGCGCGCGCCGCACCTTCACGCGCATCATGGTGCTGTGGGGCCTGGCCTCGGTGGGCATGATGGCCGTGTCGACGCCGGCGCAGTTCTACACGCTGCGCTTCCTGCTGGGCGTGTTCGAGGCGGGCTTCTTCCCCGGCATCGTGCTCTACCTGACCTACTGGTTCCCGGCACGGCGCCGCGCCGCGGTGATGGCGATCTTCTTTGCCGGCGTGGCGGTGGCGGGCGTGCTCGGCGGCCTGGTCTCGGGCTGGATCATGCGCGACATGGCCGGCGTGCTCGGCCTGCAAGGCTGGAAGTGGATGTTCGCGATCGAAGGTGCGCCCGCGGTTTTCCTGGGGCTGATTGCCGCGCGCTGCCTGGTGGATGGTCCGGAACAGGCCCGCTGGCTCAGCCCCGATGAGCGCGCATACCTGACGCGCGCCGCGGCGGGCGGGTCGGCCAGCGCGGCCGACGCGGGGAAAGGCGGCCATTCGCTGCAGGCGCTGCGCCAGGTGCTGCGCAACCCGCGCGTGTACCTGTTCGCCCTTATCTATTTTTCGCTGACGTGCGGATCGCTTGCGCTGAGCTTCTGGATGCCGCTGATCATCCGCGACTTCGGCATCACCGATGTGATGTCGGTCAGCCTGTATTCGGTGGTGCCCAATGCCGTCGGTGCGGTCGGGCTGATCCTGATCGCGCGCCATTCCGACCGCACCGGCGAGCGCCACCGCCATTTCCTGCTGTGCACCGCCGGCGGCGCGCTGGCGCTGGCCGCGCTCACGCTGCACCCCTCCAGCCTGGCCATGATGCTGGCGATCCTGTCGGTTGCCGCCGTGCTGATCTTTGCCGCTCTGCCGGTGTTCTGGTCGCTGCCGCCCAGCTACCTGCCGGGCGCGGGGGCCGCGGCCGGCATCGCCGTGATCAGCAGCGTCGGCATCACCAGCGGCATCGTCAGCCCGTGGGTGATCGGGCAAATCAAGACCCGCACCGGCAGCCTCGACCATGCGCTGTTGCTGCTGGCGGCACTGCTGCTCGCCAGCGGGCTCGCGATGTGGCTGGGCGTGCCGCGCCAGCCCGCGCAAGGATCCCGCCAGGCCCGGCAGGATTAACCTGCAGCAAGGGCCTGCAACGGGTTTCGTCAAACCGGAATGTCCGCACCCGCGCGGGTGCGGCGTTCAGTGGGACCGGCCGCAGGGAATGACCTGCGCGATCTCCTCGCGCATCACCTCGACCACATCATCGATCTCCAGCCCTTCGGCCGTCACCAGCACGTCCTGTCCGCGGCCGATCGCGTAGACCACGCCGCGCCAGCGGCCGGGCTCGACGGCCTCGCACAGGCGGATATTGAATTCGGTGTCCTGGTCCTGGCTGTACACGGTCACCAGGTCGCCAATCTGGGGGGCCTGCACCGCTTCTCCGTCGAACGCCCGGGCCACCACGGTCACCGGCGACTGCGTCAGTCCCCTGGCAAATCTTGCACGCATGGTCCGCTCCTCTAATGCGATCCAAGTCCAGCTTACAAGAGGGGCGCCAAATAACCAGAAATTTCCATGAAAAAGTCGGGCTTGCTGCCCTCCACCCAGCGTCCGGGTTGCGTCCGGGTGTGCGGCCGGGTTGCGGCCGGCCTGTCAGACGCCGCCGGATAGACAGCCGCCGTACATCGCCCACAATGAAAGCATAGACAGCCGTAGGAGACAGCAAAATGGGCACCAGCATACACGTCGTGCCGCATCGGGATGGCTGGGATGTCATCCATGAAGGGGCCCGCTACGCAGAATCCCACCACGACACGCAGGAAGAAGCCATCGCCGCCGCGACTGCGCAGGCGCAGCGCGAGCATGTTGAACTGCTGGTCCATGGCCGCGATGGCCAGATCCGCTCGCGCAACAGCTTCGGCCACGATCCGCGCACCATACCGGGCTAATTCCGGCCTAGCCGGATAGCGTTTCCGGCGCGCGATCCTGCGCAGGCGCATCCATGCCACCGCACTGGGACGAAATGCACGCGGCTGCCGCGATCGCAGCCGCGGCGGTGCCGCTGCCGCAAGTCGACGACCCCGCGCAGAACCCCTTCTCCGGACCCTTTTCCAATGCACTCGCGGTGCAGGCCGAAGCGCTGGCCGCGCACCGGGTGGTGCTGCTTGGCGAAAGCACGCACGGTACCGCGGAGTTTTACCACGCGCGCGCCGCGCTGACGGCGCAGCTGGTGGCGCGCCACGGTTTCCGCATCGTCGCGGTGGAAGCGGACTGGCCCGACGCCGCGGCGGTCGACCGCCATGTCCGCGGCCGGCCCGCGCAGCCGGCGCAAGCGCCGGCCGAAGCGTTCACGCGTTTCCCGGTGTGGATGTGGCGCAATCTCGAAGTCGCGCGCTTTATCCGCTGGCTGCACGCGCACAACGCGCCCCTGCCCCCGGTGCAGCGCGCCGGCTTCTTCGGGCTGGACATCTACAGCCTGCGTGCCTCCATCGCGGCGGTGCTGGCCTACCTGGACAGCGTCGATCCTGAGGCCGCGCGCGCCGCACGCGAGCGCTACGCCTGTCTGGAACCCTGGGGCCGGGACCCGGCGCGCTATGGCCGCGCCGTGCTGCACGGCACCCATGAAGACTGCGAGGAAGCCGTCATCGGGCAATTGCAGGAGCTGCTCGACAAGCGCCTGGCCTATGCCCGTGCCGGCCATGAAGACTACCTGGATGCCGCACAGAATGCGCGGCTGGTTGCATCGGCAGAGCGCTACTACCGCGTGATGTACCACGGCAGCGACGACAGCTGGAACCTGCGCGACACGCACATGTTCGAGACGCTCATGCAACTGCTGCATGCGCACGGACCCGATTCGCGCGCCGTGGTATGGGCGCACAACTCACACATCGGCGATGCCTCGCACACCGAAATGGGAACGCTGCACGGCCAGCTCAATATCGGCCAGCTGTGCCGGGAAACCTTCGGCGATGATGCGGCGCTGGTTGGCTTGAGCACCTATGCCGGCACGGTAGCCGCCGCGACGTGGTGGGATGGCCAGATAGAAATCAAGACCGTGCGCCCCGGACGGCCCGACAGCTACGAGCACCTGTTCCACCAGGCCGGCCACGCCCAATGCTGGCTCGACCTGCGCGGCGCGCGCAGCGGGCCGCTCGAAGACGCCCGCACCGCGTTGCTGCCGCCGCGGCAGGAGCGCTTCATCGAGGTCATCTACCGGCCCGAAACCGAATTGCAGAGCCACTATGCGCGCGCGGCACTGCCGCGGCAGTTCGATGCGCTGCTGTGGTTCGACCACACGCGTGCGGTCCCGGCCTTGCCGGCCAGTCCGGCGCCTGGCGCACCGGAGACGTGGCCGTCCGGACTATAGCGGCTGGCGGGCGCGGCCGGTGTCACGCGACCGCCGCTCACCCGCCGGTGCGGTCCGGCGCCACGCTGACATGATTCACGACCTCGCGCACGCCGCCGGACTCGCGGATGCTCGCCTCGATCGCCGCGCGATCCGCCTGCGTGCCGACCGCGCCTTCGATGGTGACGCGACCTTCCGCGACGTTCAGCGCGATCTCGCTGACATCGAGGCCGCTGTCCCACAGGCGCGCGCACAGCGCTGCCTGCAGTTCGACGTCAGCGGCGGTGACAGCGGTGCCGCGCGGATTGGCTGGCGGCGTATTGGAAGGATCCTGCATGCGTGAGCCTCCGGCGTCAGTACATGCGCATGCCATGCCCCGGATGCGCGGCCGTAGCCTCGCCCCGCGCCACGCGCAGGTGGTTCACCACGTCGGTGACGCCGTAGATCTCGTCCGCGATGTCCTCGATCCGGTACTTCTGCTGGCGATGCGGCACGCTGCCCTCCAGCGTGACCACGCCCTGCTCCACCCGCACCTCGACGTCTTCCACCTCCAGCCGGGCGCTGCGCGCGAGCTGCTCGCACAGGTCCTCGAGGATGCGCGCATCGCTGCGCCGGTAGTTGCGCGGACCTACTGGGCGCACAGGGCGCGCCTGGCGCGTTCCGCCGCGATACAGGTCCATGCGCTCGTTGTAGCCGGTGAACTGGCGGTAGGGATCGCGCCCGCGCGGCGCTTGCCGGGCGCGTGCATCTGGCGCGCCGCCGCGCTGCCAGTGTTGCGTGCCGCCGAACTCGCCGGGGTCCACCGGCTCGTCATAGTCGTAGACGCCATAGGCGCCCACGTAGTGGCTGCGCATGTCGGTGTCCGGCACGGGGCTTTCGTGCCAGGGTGGTCCGCGCCGGTTGTCTCTACGGTCCATTGTCGTCTCCGCTTGCCGTGCCGGGATTTGTAGCGCCGCTATTTCTGCCGCGGCGGCACCAGGCCGCGGTCGGGCTCGCTGAGCTTGCCGGCGCGCAACTGCTGCACCGCGCACGCCAGCGCACGCGCCACGTTGTCCACCTCGCCGAGCACGCCGTCATCCTCGTCGAGTTCCACATGGCTGGTGGCATATGGCTTGTAGTAGCCGATAAACCGGTCCAGCCGCGCCTGCGGACCGGCGTCGATCAGGCCCATCCAGTCGAGCCAGTCGGACAGCGCGCGGCGCACGCCTTCGATGCCGGCCACGTCGCCGTGGACCACCAGCCCGTAGGTACGGCCGGCCAGGTGCTTGGGATAATCCCACCCCGCCAGTTCGATCGACTTGGCGCGCACCACGTCCTTGCCCTGCGTGCTGGTCGGATCCGGATTGCCGCCATCGGCGCAGACCAGCCGGTCCATCATCAGCTTCAGCGGGCTGCTGGCCTGGTACCAGTAGACCGGGGTGACGATCAGCACGCCATGGCAGCCTGCCCAGCGCGGATAGATGTCGTTCATCCAGTCGTTGACCTGGCCGAGCGCGTGGTTGGGGTAGCAGCTGCAGGGCCAGTGGCACAGCGGCATCGACGTCGAGACGCAGCCCTTGCACGGATGGATGCGCAAGTCGGCATCGGAAGCGAGCAGGCTCAGGTCGAGCACATCGACCTCGATGCCCTGCGCTTCCAGCGTTGCCCGCGCGCGCTGCGCCAGCCGCCAGGACTTGGACATCTCGCCGGGGCAGGTGTAGTCGTTGCGCGCGGCGGCACAGACCAGCAGCACGCGCGAGGGCGTGGCAGGGTCGGCCTGCAGCTGCTGCGCCACGCGGACCGCCTCGCTGGCCGCGCGCCATTCGTCCGACAGCTCATACTCCGGATCGGCATAGCCCGGTCCGGCCTTGTGCTTCAGCGGCGCCTTGCGACCCTCGCGGTAAGCCTCCCAGGCAATGCGCTCGAGCCGCGCCAGGGCTTCATCCTCGTCACGGTAGGCGGGGTCGGTAAAGCGCGCCATGAAGCGCTGCCGGAAAGTTTCGCGCGGCAGCGGCTCGCTCACCTGGCCCTTGCGGACATCGGCGGGATCGCCGGGATAGCGCTGCTTGCGCGGTGCATCCGGCGCCGGCTGGTTCGGCTTGTGCGTCGGGTCTGGCATAGGTGTCTCCGTGCGCCTCTGCAATGTGTGCTGGTGCAGGACATGCAAGATAGACGCCACCATCCGCCACCATCCGCGGCCATGTGCAGCGCGCGCGGCCACGCAGCTTTTACAGGCGGCTGCTGGCGCTGCATGTACTTTTTTCCTCGCTTGCGGCACCGGCGCGGCATTGCGACGACCGCTGGGCGGCGCTTCGCCGGTGCCGCGGCGCTGGCACGGAAAGTGCCGCCGCTGCCATCAATTCCATTCCGGATGCCGTCATGGACGTCATGGAAATCCTGCTCGATATGGTGCGCCGCGCCGTGGGCGAAGGCGACGAGCTGCAGTGGTGGCAAGGCGCGGTGCGCGCCGCGGTGATCTTCATCGCCACGTGGGCCATGCTTCGGCTGGCGGGCCGCCGCGCCTTCGCGCAGAAGAGTTCGTTCGACCTGTGCATCGTGCTGCTGCTGGGCGCCGTGCTGTCACGCGCGGTGGTGGGCGCAACCTCGCTCACGGTGGCATTCGCGGCCGCACTCGTGCTGGTGCTGCTGCACCGGGCAGTGGGCTGGCTCTCGGGCCGCTATCCCGCGTTCGACCGCGCCACAGGCGGGTATGCGCTGGACCTGCTGCACCAGGGCCAGCTGGATCGCAAGCGGATCGGCCGTGCCATGCTTACCGAGGAAGACCTGAAGGCCAACCTGCGCGCTACGCTGCAGACCGACAGCTTTGCCGACCTGACGCGCGTCGTGCTGGAGCGCGACGGCAAGGTAACGTTCGTGCGCCGGTCCAAGGAGGATGAGCCGGCGAAGAACCATCCTGCCGCACCGGCAGCGCCGGCCGTCTCGCGCGGCAATGGCGTGCCGGTCCGGTCGCGGAGTCGGCGTCAATGACCCGACGCAACGCAGGCGGAGGCTCGGGCGATAACCGCGGCATCGCCCGTTACCTCAGGCGCCACGGCATCCACGTAGTGACCGCGGAATCCTGTACCGCGGGCCTGATTGCATCGCGCATCGCAGAAGTGCCTGGCTGCGGCGATGTCCTGTATTGCGCCATCGTCGCGTATTCGCCATCGGCGAAGGAGCAGTTGCTGCGCGTGCCGTCGGGAACCATCCGCCGGTACGGACTGACAAGCGAAGAAGTATCGCTCGCGATGGCGCTGGGCGCGATGCAGCTCACCGGCGTCGACCTGGCGCTGGCGAACACCGGCGTGGCCGACGACGGCGGCGACGGTGACACCCCGGCCGGCACGCAATGCTTTGCATGGGTCTTCCGCAGGCCTGGTCACGCCGGCCGTGCCGGCCGCGCCCTTGAGGACGCGCCCGCGGGCGTGGCGGTGTTCACGGAAACCCGCCGCTTTCCCGGCGAACGCAATGCCGTGCGGGAAGCCGCGGCGGATTGGGCGCTGGCCCGGATCTGCCATTACCACGAACTGGCGCGCCGCGGTGAAGGCAACCGCGCCGCGGCGCCCGATGAATTGCCGGACACGCCTGCGGGCGCAACGGCATAACCCAGGGCCCTGGGCCCGACCGACGTAGTCTTGCAATGGAGACCATCATGAAACGCACCCTCGCTACCACGGCACTGGTCGTCGGCACTGCGCTCTGCCTGCCGGCCTTCGCCCAACAGGCTCCGGCCTCGCCTACCGCGCCGAACCCGAGTGCGCCACCGATCGAAGGCGCCGGCGCCTCGCGTAACCAGCCGGCCGCCACCGACATGACCACGGCGCCGACCGACACCACCAAGGACACCGCCAAGAAGTCCAAGTCCAAATCCGGCAAGCAGGCCAACACCGCCCGCAGCAAGAAGCCACGCGAACAGGGCGCGCCGCCGGCACCGACCGCCGATGCGCCGAGCGGCCCGAAGGGCGATTCGCCGGACCCGGCGACCAAGCAGTAAGCGCATGCCGTTGCGCATGCATCGAGCGCATGCATTGGGCGCAATCGTGGCGGGGCTTCAGCGGACAGGCCCTCGCGCGACGGGCGCTGCTCAGCTATCCCCGCGCAGCGCCCGGGTCGCCTGCGCCAGCGCGGCGTCACGCTCGCGCTTGCGCCAGCGGTGGCAGCGCCACAGTTCTTCCAGGTAGGGCAGGCCGGCGAGCAAGACGACCGCGATGAACAGTCCGCCCAGATAGCCCGGCGGCAGCGCTACGGGCTTCCACGCCAGCGCCAGGCGCGCCGGTTCGCTGCCGGCGCCGAACAGCGCCAGGAATTGGCCCCAGTACATCACCACCACGTATGAGGCGGCAGCCATCGGCAGGACTTCGAGCAGGCTGTGCATATGCTGCTCGACTGGCGCGATATGGCGGCGCTTGCTGGCGTACTGCACGTCCCACCACGCCGTGGCTTCGTGGATCACGAGCGCCGCCAGGACGACGGCGATCACCAGCGCATTGACCTCCAGGAACAGCACCATCAGCAGCGGCAGGCCGACCTCGGCCAGCATCAGCATGTGCAGCAAGGACTCGCGCACGCCCGCGTTGCGCTCGATGTGCGTGAGGCGATGGCACAGCCAGTCGCCTGCGCCGGCCAGCAGCCACAGCGGCACCAGGCCGTACATCAGCACCAGGCGCACGGCATGCTCGAAAGCTTGCAGGTCGGCAGAGGCGGCAGTGGGCATGGTGGGAGGAGTGTCCCGACGATGTTCCGATGGTGACCGGTCAGGTGACCGGTTACGCGCGCACCGGCTGCGCCCGGTATTGCTCGCGCAGCACGCGGAACAGCTCGTGGTTGACCTGCACGCCGCGATACTGGCGCCGCACTACCGCCCGCAGGCGCGAGCCCAGCACATGTGCACGCAGTGCGCGCGCATAGCGCCGTTGCACCGCCTGCTCGCCCTTGCTGACCGCGAGCAGGATGGCGCGGTCCGAGCGGTGCTTGCCGCTCCCGCCCCGACAGGCTGCCGCCGGCATGGCCTCCGGCACCTGCCCCAGTTCCAGCAGGCACGCCTGCAGTTCCTGCGCAGCCAATGCGAAGGCATTGGCGCGGCTGGTCAGCAGCGACTTGAGATGCGGGTTGGCGGCGGCGTGTGCGGCGCGCCGGCAATCGTGCTCGCCCTCGCGCGAGATCGCGATCAGCGCGTTGAGCACCAGGATCTTTTTCTTTGCCATCGCACACCTGCCTGGTCCGCGGCCGGACCCGTGAAGTCATCGATCGGGGCCGGCGGAGGCCGGCGGTTGCTGGCGGGCGCCCCGGACATGGCGCATGTCGGTGCGGGACAAGGATAGTGGCTCTGCGCCTGCGCTGCCAGTGCTGTCGCGCGGCGCGCCAAAGGCCTGGCGCGAAGACGCTTGCCAGGCCTTGCGTGTTTCGCGCATGCCGCGCAGGTTCATCACGACCAGCGCCAGCTGCAGCACGATCAGCGCATACGCATCACCGTGCCATCCCCACGCGATCCACAGCACGTTGCTGACCAGGAACACCCAGAACCCCGCGCGACGCCGTCCAAGGGAGCGCGAACCCACCAGCCAGGTGGCCAGCACCGTCACCACCATCGCCGGCCATTGCGCGGCCTCCAGCCACCAGTCCATGCATGTTTCCCACGGTTGTCCGTCACGACACCGGGCAAGAAACGTACCGGGCAAAGCGCCTCCGCGCCGCATGGCCGGCGCGGCCACTTTCTTGCCATTGGTCATGACGTACCCGGTACTTTTTACAAGCGGTAGCGTCAGACGCACATTAGCCTTACGCCGGAAAATCCTTTGGCGCGGTGGGCCCCCGCCGCATATCTTCTATCGAGCTGGCGTGCTGGCACGCACTTCGCGTGGCTTTGCCATCCCGCCGGCTGGCCGTGTGGCGCCGGGCGGGTCATTGTTGCTCCGCCGGAGCTGAAACCGGGAGGATTTTGTGCGGATCTGCCAGATCGACCTGACCGGAACACCTGATGCCGACGAACGCGCCTTGCAACGCGTGGCCGCGCTGGGCTTCGACCACGTACTGATCGGCGGCTGGCCGCACCTGTCGGGGACTGACACGCTGGCGGCGTGCGCCCGGCATGGGCTCGCGGCGCTGCTCGACATTTCACTGGACCGCTACAGCGCCGATGGGGAAGGCGCTCCCGATCCCGCCTGGATCGATACCGCGGCCCCCGCCTTCGCCCCCCACGAAACCGACAATCATCTTCCCGGCGCACGCCTGCGCTGGCATGACCCGCAAGTGGCCGATGCCCTGGTGCAATGGTGGGCCGCGCGCCTGCGGCTGGCATGGGCCTCGGGCGCCGCCGGCTTCTGCTGCCGGGCGCCGGCGCGCGTGCCCGGCAGGCATTGGGCAACGCTGGCCGACACCCTGCGCAACCACGCCGCGCCGCCTGAAGCGCGCGGCACGCCGCTGCTGCTGGCGTGGACGCCCGGCCTGACCCCCGCCCAGCTGGACGACCTCGCCCCCGCCGGCTTCGATGGCGCCTTCTGCTCGCTGCCGTGGTGGGACTTCCGCAGCGCCTGGCTGACCGAGGAAATCGCGCGGCTGCGCCGCTTCGGCCGCGTGCTGGCGGCTCCGGCGCTGACCCCTGCGAGCCAGGATGCGCTCAGCGCACGCCGCGCTCTGTGGACCGCCGCCGCCATCGGCGACGGCATCCTGGTGCCGGCCGGCTTCGAAACCGGCGGAACGCTGGCGCGCGACCCGCTCGCTCCGGATGGCGCCAGCCACGACGGGGCACCCTACGACATCACGCATGAACTGCTCGAAGCGACCACCTGGCTCGCCTCGCGCGACCCCGCGCCGGCGCTGGCGGTGCGGCTGCTGAGCGGCCCGGAAGCACCGCTGACAGTGCTGGCAAGGCTGCCAGCGCCGAACGGCCTGTGCGCGGACCCCGCCACGGGCAATGGCTTCGCCGAGCCGGATGACGCCGCGGCGTTGACGGTGGTCCTCAATCCCGACCCGATGAAGCCCGGCACGCTCGGCGCCGACCGCGTGCTGAGCGCGCTGCCGCATGCCAGCGCCCACCTCGAAGCCACACCGGGCGGACCCGGCGGCACGCTCGATGCCAGCAACCGGCTCGATGCGCTGGGGTCGATCACGCTTGCACCCGCCGACATCCGGTTGTTTGAAGCGCCGCCGGTGCCGCTGACCCGGCCCGGCATGCCGCGCGCCGACGCGCGCGCGCCGCACGGGCACGAGACCCTCACCGCAACCGGGCTGGGCAGCGTGGTCGCCGCCATGGAATCGCCGCGCATCGCCATCGAGCATATCGAACCCGCGTGCGACGACGGCCGCTTCGCCGTGCGGCGCGTGGTGGGCGAGCGCGTGGAAGTCAGCGCCGATATCTGGATGGACGGTCACGACAAGCTCGCCGCCGCGGTGCTGTGGCGTGCACCTGGCGAGACCGACTGGCACGAAGCGCCCATGCGGCATGTGGTCAACGACCGCTGGCAAGGCAGCTTCCCGCTGGTGGCGCTGGGCCGGCATGAGTTCACGGTCGAAGCCTGGCGCGATCCTTATGCCAGCTGGCTCGATGAAATCGGCAAGAAGCGCGCGGCCGGCCTCAACGTCAGCCTGGAGACCGAGGAAGGCGCCCGGCTGATTGCCGACGCGCTGCTGCCGCCTGAAGGCAAGAAGGGCAAGAACGGCAACAAACGAAGCAAAGGCAATGGCCGGAAGAATGGCGAGGCCCCTCCCCCGGACAGCGAACTGTCCGCCATCGTCGACGAACTGACCGCCGCCGCGGGCGATGACGAGCGACGCCTGGAACTCCTTCTGTCCGCACGCACCGCTGCCGCCATGCAGGCCCACATGGCCACGCCGGCAGGCAGGCAGTTCGCCTCGCGCCACCCGGTGGCGCTGCCGGTGGAAGCCGACCGCCTCGCCGCCCGCTACGCCAGCTGGTACGAGCTGTTCCCGCGCTCGCAAAGCAATGATGCGCAGCGCCACGGCACCTTCGACGATGTCATCGCGCGGCTGCCCGCAATCCGCGCGATGGGCTTCGATGTGCTCTACTTCACGCCGATCCACCCCATCGGCCGCACCCACCGCAAGGGCCGCAACAACAGCCTGCGCGCCGAGCCCGGCGAACCGGGCAGCCCCTATGCAATCGGCGGCGAGGAAGGCGGGCATGATGCCTTGCATCCCGAGCTGGGCACGTTCGAAGACTTCCGCCGCCTGTGCAACGCCGCCGCGGCGAACGGCCTGGAGATCGCGCTCGATTTCGCGATCCAGTGCTCGCCCGACCACCCGTGGCTGAAAGACCATCCCGAATGGTTCGCGCACCGCCCCGACGGCTCGCTGCGCTACGCCGAGAACCCGCCCAAGAAGTACGAGGACATCGTCAACGTCGACTTCTACGCCGCGCCGCCCGCCGGCGCCGCGCTGTGGCAGGCGCTGCGCGACGTGGTGATGTTCTGGGCCGACCACGGCGTGCGCATCTTCCGCGTCGACAACCCGCACACCAAGCCGCTGCCATTCTGGGAATGGATGATCGCCGACGTGCGCGCGCACCACCCCGACACCATCTTCCTGGCCGAGGCCTTCACGCGGCCGAAGATGATGGCACGGCTGGCCAAGCTGGGCTTCAGCCAGTCGTACACCTACTTCACCTGGCGCAATACCAAGTGGGAGCTGACCGAGTACCTGACCGAGCTGACGCAGAGCCCGCTGCGCGAATTCTTCCGCCCGCACTTCTTCGTCAATACGCCGGACATCAATCCCTATTTCCTGCACCACGGCGGCCGCCCCGCGTTCCTGATCCGCGCGGCGCTGGCCACGTTGCTGTCGGGGCTATGGGGCATGTACAACGGCTTCGAGCTGTGCGAGAGCGCGCCGTTCGTGCTCGACGGCAAGGTGCGCGAGGAATACCTCGACTCCGAGAAATACCAGCTGCGCGCCCGTGACTGGCACCAGCGCGGCAACATCGTCGCCGAGATCTCGCGCCTGAACGAGATCCGCGCCGGCCATCCCGCGCTGCAAAGCCACCTGGGGCTGCGCTTCTACCATGCCGGCAGCGATGCCGTGCTGTGGTTCGCGCGCTTCGTTCCGGGTACCGAGTACCTGTTCGGCGACGACGTGCTGCTGGCAGCGGTCAACCTGGACCCGCGCAACGCGCACGACACCGATATCGAGCTGCCGCTGTGGGAGTGGGGCCTGCCCGACCATGCGCGCGTGGCCGTGCACGAGCTGATGCGCGGCCAGCGCTTCGAGCTGCAGGGCAAGCACCAGCGCATCCGCCTCGACCCCGCGCAACTGCCGTTCGCGGTATGGCACGTGCGCCCGCTGGACCGGCCGGCGCCGCGCCCCGCCGCCGCGCCGGCATCGCATGATCCGCATGGCGCCTGACCGGCATACGTGGAGACACGATGAAACGCCTCACCGAAACCGCCAGCGCCGCGCTGCTCAATGCCGATCCGCTCTGGTACAAGGACGCGGTTATCTACCAGCTGCACATCAAGTCGTTCTTCGATGCCAACGGCGACGGCGTGGGCGATTTCGCCGGATTGCTGGCCAAGCTCGACTACCTGGTCAACCTGGGCGTCGACACCATCTGGCTGCTGCCGTTCTACCCGTCGCCGCGCCGCGACGACGGCTACGACATCGCCGACTACCGCAACGTCCATCCCGACTACGGCACGCTGGCCGAGGCGCGCCGCTTTGTCACCGCGGCCCATGCGCGCGGGCTGCGCGTGATCACGGAGCTGGTCATCAACCACACCTCCGACCAGCACCCGTGGTTCCAGCGCGCGCGCAAGGCCAAGCCCGGCTCGGCCGCGCGCAGGTACTACGTCTGGTCCGACCATGACCAGTCCTACGCCGGCACGCGCATCATCTTCTGCGACACCGAGAAGTCCAACTGGAGCTGGGACCCCGTCGCCGGCGCGTACTTCTGGCACCGTTTCTATTCGCACCAGCCGGACCTGAACTTCGACAATCCGCAGGTGCTCAACGAAGTGCTGTCGGTGATGCGCTTCTGGCTCGACATGGGCATCGACGGGCTGCGGCTCGATGCGGTGCCATACCTGGTCGAGCGCGAGGGCACCAGCAACGAGAACCTGCCCGAGACCCACGCCGTCATCCGCAGCATCCGCGCGCATCTCGATGAGCACTTTCGCGGCCGCATGCTGCTGGCGGAGGCCAATATGTGGCCGGAAGACGCGCAGCAGTACTTTGGCCTGACCGGCCCCGAACCGGAAGGCGACGAATGCCACATGTGCTTCCACTTCCCGCTGATGCCGCGCATGTACATGGCCATCGCGCGCGAAGACCGCTTCCCGATCACCGACATCATGCGGCAGACGCCGGAGGTGCCGCCCAATTGCCAGTGGGCGATCTTCCTGCGCAACCACGACGAGCTGACGCTCGAGATGGTGACCAGCAGCGAGCGCGACTACCTGTGGGAGGTCTACGCCACCGACCGGCGCGCGCGCATCAACCTGGGCATCCGCCGCCGGCTGGCGCCGCTGATGGAGCGCGACCGGCGCCGCATCGAGCTGATGAACAGCCTGCTGTTCTCGATGCCGGGCACGCCGGTGATCTATTACGGCGACGAGATCGGCATGGGCGACAACATCCACCTGGGCGACCGCGACGGCGTGCGCACGCCAATGCAGTGGTCGCCCGACCGCAACGGCGGCTTCTCGCATGCCGACCCCGAGCGGCTGGTGCTGCCGCCGCTGCAGGGGCCGCTGTACGGCTACGAGGCCGTCAACGTGGAGGCGCAGGCGCGGGACCCGCACTCGCTGCTCAACTGGATGCGCCGCATGCTGGCGCTGCGGCGCAAGCATCGCGCGTTTGGCCGCGGCACGCTGCGCTTCCTCTTTCCCGGCAACCGCAAGATCCTCGCCTACCTGCGCGAGTACGAGGGCGAGCACATCCTGTGCGTCGCCAACCTGTCGCGCGCGCCGCAGGCGGTGGAGCTCGACCTGTCTACCTTCAACGGGCGCGTGCCGGTCGAGATGATGGGCGCCACGCCCTTCCCGGCAATCGGCACGCTGACGTACCTGCTGACGCTGCCGCCGTATGGCTTCTACTGGTTCGTACTGAGCGACGAGGCGCAGCCGCCGTCATGGCATGTGGAGGCGCCTGAGCAGATGCCGGACCAGATCACCCTTGTGATGCAGAACATCGGCCGCCCCGAACTGACCGACGCGTCGCGCCGCGCCCTGGCCACCGAGGTGCTGCCCCACTACATCAGCCGGCGCCGCTGGTTCGGCGGCAAGCACGAGCGCATCGAGCGCGTCGGCATGGCGTACCTACTGCCGTTCACGCGCGGCAGCAACGGCGAGGATGTCTACCTCGGCGAAGTCGAGGTGGCACTGCCCGGACGCACCGAGCGCTACCAGCTGCCGGTCGGCATCCTGTGGGACCGCGAGAGCCCCGACGGCATGTCGCAGCTGGCGCACGGGCTGTCGATGGCGCGCGTGCGCCAGGGCAGCCGCGTGGGGCTGGCCACCGACGGCTTCGTGGTCGAGCCGTTCGCGCGCGAAGTGGTGCAGGCGCTGCGCAAAGGCGTGGAGCTGCAGGCCGGGCCGGACCGGATCCGCTTTCGCGCCGAACCGGGCCTGGCGGCGCTGGAACTGGAGCGCGACCCGATCGAGTGGATGTCGGCCGAGCAGTCGAACAGTTCGCTGTCGTACAACAGCACCGCGGTGCTCAAGCTGGTGCGGCGGCTGTCCGGCGGCATCCATCCCGAGGCCGAGATGACGCGCTACCTGACCGCGCAGGGCTATGCGCATGCGGCGCCGCTGCTGGGCGAAGTGGTGCGAACCGGCGCCGACGGCGTGCCGCATACGCTGATGCTGCTGCAGGGCTATATCCTGAACCAGGGCAACGGCTGGGACTGGACCCTGGACTACCTGGGCCGCGCCATCGACGATGCGCTGCCGGCCAAGGAAAGCGAGGACGAGTTCGCCGAGGCCATGAACGGCTACGCCGCGATGGCGGGCACGCTGGGGCGGCGGCTGGCCGAGCTGCATGCGGTGCTTTCGCGCCCGACCGACGACGAGGCTTTCGCGCCGGTGCCCGCAACGGAATCCGACGCGCGCGACTGGGCCGCGCAGGCGCTGCAGGCGCTGGAGCGCGCGCTGGCGACGGTCGACCAGCGCGCCGACAGCGTACAGGGCTCGGTGCCGCAGACGTTCGACGCCGATGTGCAGACCCTGATGGCCGCGCGCGGCGAGCTGCCCGCGCTGGTCGAGCAACTGGCCAGGGCGGCGCCCGGCAGCCTGCAGACGCGCTTCCACGGCGACTTCCACCTGGGCCAGGTGCTGATCGCGCAGAGCGACACCTACCTGGTCGATTTCGAGGGCGAGCCGGGCAGGACGCTGGACTGGCGCCGGCGCAAGACCTCGCCGCTGCGCGACGTGGCCGGCCTGCTGCGCTCGCTCGACTATGCCGCCGCCACGGTCGGCACCGATCGCCAGGAACGCACCCATACCGAGCTGCCGCCGCAGCTGGCCGAACGCCGCGCGCTGCTGCTGGAGCGCTTCCGCAGCACCGCCAACGAGGCCTTCCTGCAATGCTACCGCCAGCATATGGAAGCTTCGCCCGCACCGTGGGTCGACCCGGCTCAGCTGCAGCCGCTGCTGGACCTGTTCCTGCTCGAACGCGCCGCCTACGAGGTCGACTACGAAGCCGCCAACCGGGTGGCGTGGATCGACCTGCCGGTCAGCGGGCTGGCGCGCCTGCTGCGCAAGCTGCTGGGGCAGCCGGGAGCCCAGCCATGACCGCCCCGACAACAACAACCCGCGGCGCTTCGCGCACCGGCATGCTGCCGGGACACGAACTCGATGCGCTGCTGGGCGCGCGCCACCACGACCCGTTCGCGGTGCTGGGCCCCCACCATGACGGCGACGGGCTGCTGGTGCGCGCCTGCCTGCCCGGCGCCGTGGCGGCGCAGCTTGCCGGCGCCGACGGCGCCACGCTCGCCGAGATGGAGCGGCTGCATCCCGGCGGCATTTTTGCCGCGCGCCTGCCCGGCAACGCGCATCGTGCCGCCGCGCCGGACTACCGCATCCGCGTGACCTGGCCGGACGGCACCGAGCAGTGCAGCGCCGACCCCTATGCCTTCGACCTGCTGCTGGGCGAACTGGACCTGCACCTGATCGCCGAGGGCCGCCATTTCGAGCTGGGCGAGTGCCTGGGCGCGCAATGGCAGCGGGTGGACGGCATCGATGGCGTGCGCTTCGCGGTGTGGGCGCCGAACGCGCGGCGCGTGTCCGTGATCGGCGAATTCAACGGCTGGCACCAGGCGCGCCATCCGATGCGGCTGCGCCACCCCAGCGGCATCTGGGAGCTGTTCGTGCCGGCCGCGCTGGGCGCCGGGCCGGGCAGCCGCTACAAGTATGACCTGCTCGACCCGCACGGCACCGAGCTGCCCGACAAGGCCGACCCGCTCGCGCTCGCCACCGAAGCGCCGCCGCAGACCGCCTCGGTCGTGACCGCGCCGGGCAGGGGCGCGCCGCCGTTCGAATGGCATGACGGCGACTGGATGGCGCGCCGCGAGGGCGCCGATCCCTACGCCCTGCCGATGTCGGTCTACGAAGTCCATGCCGGCTCGTGGCTGCTTGCCGCCAACGACAACCGCCATGGCTGGGACATCCTGGCCGACAGGCTGGTGCCATACGTGCAGGAGCTCGGCTTCACGCATATCGAACTGCTGCCCATCACCGAACACCCCTTCGGCGGCTCGTGGGGCTACCAGCCGCTGTCGCTGTATGCGCCGACCGCGCGGCTGGGACCGCCGCAGGCCTTCGCCGCCTTTGTCGACCGCTGCCACCAGGCCGGCATCGGTGTGATCCTGGACTGGGTGCCGGCGCACTTCCCGACCGACCCGCACGGGCTTGCGCGCTTCGACGGCACCGCGCTCTACGAACACATGGATCCGCGCGAAGGCTTCCACCAGGACTGGAACACGCTGATCTACAACCTCGGCCGCAACGAGGTGCGCGGCTTCCTGCTGGCCGGCGCGCTGCACTGGCTGGAGCACTTCCACGCCGACGGGCTGCGCGTCGACGCGGTCGCTTCCATGCTCTACCGCGACTACAGCCGCGAGCCGGGGCAATGGGTGCCGAACCGCTACGGCGGCCGCGAGAACCTGGAGGCAGTCGCGTTCCTGCGCGAACTCAACAGCGTGGTCCATGAACGCTGCCCCGGTGCGCTGACCATCGCGGAGGAATCGACCGCGTGGCCCGGCGTCACCGCCAGCGTGGCCAGCGGCGGGCTGGGCTTCGACTTCAAGTGGAACATGGGCTGGATGCACGACACGCTGCGCTACCTCGGGCATGAGCCGGTACACCGCGCCTGGCATCACCAGGACATGACCTTCGGGCTGGTCTATGCGTGGTCCGAGGCCTTTGTGCTGCCGCTCTCGCACGACGAGGTCGTGCACGGCAAGGGCTCGATGCTGGGCAAGGTGCCCGGCGACCACTGGCAGCGCTTTGCCGGCCTGCGCGCCTACTACGGCTTCATGTGGACCCATCCCGGCAAGAAGCTGCTATTCATGGGCAGCGAGCTGGCGCAGTGGCAGGAGTGGAACCACGACGCCGAACTCGACTGGGCGCTGCTGGACCACCCCATGCACCGCGGCATGCATACGCTGGTGCGCGACCTGAACCGGCTCTACCGCGAGCTGCCGGCGCTGCACGCGCTCGACCACAGCCCCGAGGGCTTCCAGTGGGTGGTCGGCGACGACAACCACAACAGCGTGTTCGCGTGGCTGCGCCGCGCCGCGCCGGGCAGCCGCGAGGTGGTGCTGGTGGTGGTCAACATGACGCCGGTGCCGCGCCAGGGCTACCGGGTCGGCGTACCCTTTGCCGGCACCTGGCACGAATGCCTGAACACCGACGCCGGGTGCTATGGCGGCAGCAATGTCGGCAACGGCGGCACGGCGACAGCCGTGGACGTGCCCTCGCACGGCCAGCCCGCCTCGCTGGCGCTGACGCTGCCGCCGCTGGCCACGCTCGTGCTGCGGCTCGAGCCGACTGCGGGTGCGCCAGGCGCCACGACATGACCCGACCGTTCGCGAACCGGCTGCTGCCCGGCAAGCCGTACCCGCTGGGCGCCCACTGGGACGGGCTGGGGGTTAACTTCGCGGTGTTCTCGGCGCATGCTTCGCGCATCGACCTGTGCCTGTTCTCCGAGAACGGCCGCAAGGAACTGGCGCGCCTGCCGCTGCCGGAATGCACCGACGAGATCTGGCACGGCTACCTGCCCAACGCCGCGCTCGGCACGCTGTATGGCTACCGCGCGCACGGCCCCTACGATCCCGCGCACGGGCACCGCTTCAATCCGCACAAGCTGCTGCTGGACCCGTACGCGCGCCAGCTGAGCGGGCCGGTGCGCTGGGCCGACGTGCTGTTCGGCTACCGCCTGCAGAGCGCGCGCGGCGACCTGACGCCGGACCGCCGCGACAGCGCCCAGAGCATGCCCAAGGCGGTGGTGATCGACGAAAGCTTCCATTGGGGCGACGACCGCCCGCCCGCCGTGCCGTGGCCCGCCACCGTCATCTATGAAGCCCACCTGCGCGGCCTGTCGATGCTGCGCGACGACCTGTTGCCCAACCTGCGCGGCTCCTTCGCCTCGCTGTGCGACCCGCGCTTTATCGACCACCTGGTGCAGATGGGCATCACCACCGTGGAGCTGCTGCCGGTGCAAGCGATCCTGCAGGACCGCTTCCTGCTGGAGCGCGGGCTGCGCAACTACTGGGGCTACAACACCATGGCGTACTTCGCGCCGGAACCGGCCTACCTGGGCACCGGGCAGCTGCAGGAATGCAAGGTGGCAATGCGGCGCCTGCATGCAGCCGGCATCGAAGTGATCCTGGACGTGGTCTACAACCACACGTGCGAAGGCAACGAGCTGGGACCCACGGTATCGTGGCGCGGCCTGGACAACGCCAGCTACTACCGCCTGATGCCGGGCGACGGGCGCCACTACATCAACGACACCGGCTGCGGCAACACGCTCAACCTGTCGCACCCGCGCGTGCTGCAGATGGTGATGGACTCGCTGCGCTACTGGGTGGAGTGCTACCACGTGGACGGCTTCCGTTTCGACCTGGGCAGCACGCTCGGGCGCGAAGGCAACGGCTTCGACCAGGGCTCGGGCTTCTTCGATGCGCTGATGCAGGACCCGGTGCTGAGCCGAGTCAAGCTGATCTCGGAACCGTGGGACCTGGGCCCCGGCGGCTACCAGCTCGGCAACCACCCGCCCGGCTTTGCCGAGTGGAACGACAAGTTCCGCGACGCGGTGCGCCGCTTCTGGCGCGGCGACGCCGGCAAGCGCGGCGAACTGGCCGCGCGGCTGGCAGGCTCGGCCGACCTGTTCGACTGGCGCCACCGGCGCCCGTGGGCCAGCGTCAACTTCATCACCGCGCACGACGGCTTTACGCTGGCCGACCTGGTCAGCTACAGCGCCAAGCACAACGAGGCCAACGGCGAAGACAACCGCGACGGCACCGACGACAACGCCAGCGGCAACTGGAGCCCGGACGGCAGCGTCGAAGGCCCGACCGACGACCCCGAAATCCTGGAGCGCCGCAGCCGCGTGGCGCAGGCCCTGATGGCCACGCTGCTGCTCGCGCAAGGCACGCCGATGCTGACCGCCGGCGACGAATGGGGCCGCACCCAGCACGGCAACAACAACGCCTACTGCCAGGACAACGAGATCTCGTGGCTGGACTGGAAGCAGGCCCAGACGCCTGGTGCGCAGCCGCTGCAGCACATGGTACGACGCCTGCTCGCGCTGCGCCGGCGGCTGCACGCGTTCACCGGCGACCGCTTCGCCCACGGACGCCAGGAACCGGCGCGCGGCATCGCCGACATTGCCTGGTTCGATATCGACGGCAATCCGCCCACCCCCGAGGAATGGGCCGACCCGGAAATCCGCACGCTGGCGCTGCGCCGCGCCGCCGCGCCGCCGCAGCCCGAGCGCCCGCAACTGGGCTCGCTGCCGGAAGAGGAGGGAGACGAGGACGATGCGCGCACCGTGCAGGTGACGCTGATGCTGCTCAACGCCGGTGAGGCCGACGCGTCGTTTTCGCTGCCCGCGCCCAGGCTGGCCTGGACCCTGCTCTTCGACAGCAGCCGGCCGGAAGCCACCGAGTCCGAGCTTGCCGGCGATCCGGTGGACGAAAGCCAGGTGGTGCCGGGGCATTCGCTGGTGCTGCTGGCTGCCCCGGCCCGCAGCCGCGAGAGCCCGCACCAGGAAAGCCCGCCGCTGGGCGCGCCGCAGGAAACACAGGAATGACCCGACGCATGCACCGCAGCGCAACACCGCCGCCAACGCTACTACAGAAGCTGGCGCTGCGCGCCGACCTGCAGCCGCACTGGACGGATGCCTGGAGCCAGCCCCGAATCGTGTCCGACGACGCGCTGCGGCGCGTGCTGGACGGCCTTGGCCTGCCCTGCGCCACCCCCGGCCAGTGCGAGGCCTCGCGCGCCTGGCTCGCGGCCGATGACGCCGCCCACACGCTGCCGCCGCTGGTCACGGCCGAGCGCGGCCAGCCGGTGGCGGTGCCGTGGCCGCACACGCTGCCGCAGCGCGCATACCGGCTGACGCTGGAAGACGGCGCCATCGTGAGCGGCACCGCCGTGCGCGCGCACGCAGACGGCAATCCGGCCGGCACCATGCTGCTGCCGCCGATCGACGTCTGCGGCTACCACCGGCTCGAACTGGGCGATGCGCAAACGGTGCTGGCAGTGGCACCGGCGCGCTGCTACGGCGTGGCGGACGCACTACGGCACGCCAACCGTGCAGCCACGGGCGCCGGCGCACGCCCCTGGGGGCTGGCGGTGCAGCTCTACAGCCTGCGCCGCGGCGCCGACTGCGGCATGGGCGACCTGACCGCGCTGGCCCGGTGCTGCGCCAGCGCCGCCGCCCTGCACGCCGACGCGGTCGCGATCAATCCGCTGCACGCCGGCTTTGCCGCGCTGCCGCAGCGGTACAGCCCGTATGCGCCCTCCAGCCGGCTGTTCCTGAACCCGCTCTACGCCGATCCCGCCGCGGTGTTCGGCCAGCAAGCGCTGGACGCGGCCATCGCGGCGCTCGGCATCGGCGAGCGGCTGGCGGCACTGGAAGCGCTCACGGAAATCGACTGGATCGTGCTGGCGCCGCTGCGCTATGCCGTGCTGCACTGGCTCTGGCAGCGGCGCGAGACCCTGCTGCCACGCGCGGCGCTGGACGACTGCGCCGCCTTCCGCGCCCGCGGCGGCACGGCACTGCATGCGCATGCCTGCTATGAAGCGATCCAGGCGCAGCGGCTGGCCACGGCCAGCAATGGCATGAACCACGCATCGGCGCCGGACTGGCGCTGCTGGCCGGTCACGCTGCGCTCGCCCGCCGACGCCGCGGTGGCGGCCTTTGCCCGCGACCACGCCGACGACGTGGGCTACCACGCCTTCCTGCAATGGCTCGCCGCCGATGGCATGGCGCGTGCGCAGCGCGCCGCGCGCGACGCCGGCATGGCGGTTGGCGTGGTCTGCGACCTGGCGGTCGGCGCCGACCCGGGCGGCAGCCAGGCCTGGACCCGCCAGCAGGAAATACTGGCCGGCTTCCATGCCGGCGCGCCGCCGGACCTGTACAACCCGCTCGGCCAGGACTGGGGCGTGGCGGTGTTCACGCCGCGCGGCCTGCGCCAGAACGGCTACGCCGCCTTCCTGGAAATGCTGCGCGCCAACCTTTCCCATTGCGGCGGGCTGCGCATCGACCACGTGCTGGGCCTGGCGCGGATGTGGCTGGTGCCCGCGGGCGCATCCGCCAGTGACGGCGCCTACCTGCGCTACCCGCTCGAAGACCTGCTGCGGCTGGTGGCGCTGGAATCCTGGCGGCACCGCGCCATCATCATCGGCGAGAACCTCGGCACGGTCCCGCCCGAACTGAACGCGGCGCTGGCCGCGCGCGGCGTGCTCGGCATCGACGTGCTGTGGTTCCAGCGCGAGGAAGTGAAGGCGGCAGAGGCCGCGGCCGATCCGGCCACCGAAGCAGACCCCGCGCCGTTCCAGCCGCCCGCGCAGTGGCCGCCCGAAGCCATCGCCACCACGTCCACGCACGACCTGCCCACCGTCGCCGGCTGGTGGGCCGGACGCGACCTCGACTGGCGCGACCGGCTGAAGCTGCTCGCGCCCGGCGAATCCCTGGCGCAGGCCCAGGCAGGCCGCGCCCGCGAGCGCAGCGCGCTGTGGCGGGCGCTGAGCGACGCCGGGTTGTGCCACGGCCCGGAACCCGGTCCGGCGCACGCGCCGCTGGATGCCGTGCTGGCCTGGCTGGGTACCGCGCGCACGGCGCTGCGCGTGGTGCCGCTGGAAGATCTGCTGGGCGAGGCCGAGCAGCCCAACCTGCCCGGCACCACCAGCGTCCATCCCAACTGGCAGCGCCGGCTCGACCCCGACGTACGCGCGCTGGCCGACATGCCGGCGCTGCGCGCCCGGGCGCAATCGATCCGGCAAGCGGTTCGCAGTGGCCGCCACGGCACCCTGCATCCGCCGCCGCGCGGCTAGCCACCATGGAGGTGGCGCCGACCCCACCCGCGCCGCGATCCGGGCGCGCACCGTTCCCCCCATCCGCTAAGCTTGACCCACCAGCATGCGCAGGAGGTTCCGCCATGAAGGAAGTGATCCGGCCCGAGCACGCCGACGACACCCGTACCGCCCTGTCCGGCGCCAGCCTGCGCCGCGCGTTCCTGGACCACGTGTTCCATACCCAGGGCAAGCTGCCCGGCCACGCCAGCCAGAACGACCTCTACCAGGCCGCGGCGCATACCGTGCGCGACCGCCTGGTGCAGCGCTGGATCAGCACCGCCGAAGCCTACCTGGGCCAGCCTTCGCGCACTGTGGCCTACCTGTCGGCCGAGTTCCTGATGGGCCCGCACCTGGGCAACAACCTGATCAACCTCGGCATCTTCGACGAAGTGCACGAGGCCATGGCGGCGGCCGGGCTCGACCTCGACCGCATCCTGGAGCAGGAAGTCGAGCCGGGCCTGGGCAACGGCGGCCTGGGCCGTCTGGCGGCGTGCTTCATGGATTCGCTGGCGACGCTGGAGATCCCGGCGCTGGGCTACGGCATCCGTTACGAATACGGCATTTTCCAGCAAACCATCATGGACGGCATGCAGGTGGAGAAGACCGATACCTGGCTGCGCAACGGCAACCCGTGGGAGATCCAGCGCTCCGAATGGGCGGTGCAGGTGCGCCTGGGCGGCCACACCGAGCACTACACCGACGACCGCGGCCACTACCGCGTGCGCTGGGTGCCGGCCAAGACCGTGGCCGGCGTGCCCTTCGATTCGCCGATCCTGGGCTACCGCGTCAATACCGTGAACACGCTGCGGCTGTGGCGCGCCGATGCCACCGAGGCCTTCGACTTCCATACCTTCAACCGCGGCGACTACCTCGGCGCGGTGAGCAAGAAGGTGACGTCGGAGAACCTGACCAAGGTGCTCTACCCCAACGACGAAACCGCGCAGGGCAAGGAGTTGCGGCTGGAGCAGCAGTACTTCTTTGTCGCCTGCTCGCTGCAGGACATGCTGCGGCTGCTGGCTGTCGACGGCATCCCGGTGACGCGCTTCCACGAGAAGTTCGCGGTGCAGCTGAACGACACGCACCCGGCGGTAGGCATCGCGGAACTGATGCGGCTGCTGGTCGACGAGAACGACCTGCCCTGGAACCAGGCGTGGGACATCACCCAGCGTGCCTTCGCCTACACCAACCACACGCTGCTGCCCGAGGCGCTGGAGCGCTGGCCGCTGCCGCTGTTCCAACGCGTGCTGCCGCGCCACCTGGAAATCATCCTGGAGATCAACGCGCGCTTCCTGGACGAGGTGCGCATCCGCTTCTACGGCGACGAATCGCGGCTGTCGCGGCTGTCGCTGATCGACGAGCACGGCGAGCGCAATGTGCGCATGGCCAACCTGGCGTGCGTCGGCAGCCATGCCATCAACGGCGTGGCCGAGCTGCACTCGCGGCTGATGCGCGAGGACGTGCTCAAGGATTTCTACGCGATGTGGCCGGAGAAATTCACCAGCATCACCAACGGCGTCACGCCGCGGCGCTGGCTTGCGCTGTCCAACCCGAGGCTGACGCGGCTGGTCACGGATGCGATCGGCGATGGCTGGATCTCCCACCTCGAACGCATCCGCGTGCTCGAGCCCTATGCCGACGACGCCGGCTTCCGCCGGCAATGGCAGGCGATGCGCCGCGCCAACAAGGAAGACCTGGCGCAGCTGATCCGCGACACCACCGGCGTGGTGGTGGACCCATCGTCGATGTTCGATGTGATGGTCAAGCGCATCCACGAATACAAGCGCCAGCACCTGGCGGTGCTGCACGTGATCGCGCTGTACCACCGCATCAAGTCCGACGCGCACGCCGAGATCCAGCCGCGCACCTTCCTGTTCGGCGGCAAGGCCGCGCCGGGCTACGAATACGCCAAGCTGATGATCCGCTTCATCACCTCGGTCGCCGACGTGATCAACCGCGACCCGCAGGTGCGCGACCGGCTCAAGGTGGTGTTCCTGCCCAACTTCAACGTCACCTTCGGCCAGCGCATCTACCCGGCTGCGGACCTGTCCGAGCAGATCTCGCTGGCGGGCAAGGAAGCCTCCGGCACCGGCAACATGAAGTTCGCGATGAACGGCGCGCTCAACATCGGCACCATGGATGGCGCCAATATCGAACTGCGCGAGGCCGTCGGCAACGACAACTTTTTCCCGTTCGGCCTGACCGCGCCCGACGTCTATGCGCTGCGCGCGAGCGGCTACGACCCGGCCGCCTACTATCACGGCGACCCGCAACTGCGCGCGGTGATCGACCTGGTGCAGCAGGGATTCTTCTCGCGCGGCGATCCGGCGCTGTTCCGCCCGCTGTTCGATCCGCAGGCGGGGCACGATCCCTACCTGCTGCTGGCGGACTTCGCTTCCTATGTCGAATGCCAGCAGATCGTCTCCGACGCCTACGCCGACCCGGATCGCTGGCAACGCATGTCGGTACTGTCGTGCGCGCGTTCGGGCCGTTTTTCGTCGGACCGTGCCATCCGCGAATACTGCGAGCGCATCTGGAACGTCGAGCCGGTACCGGTGCGGCTGCTGCACCGTGCCAGCGGCGCGCCGTGGCAGGTTGATCCGGGTGCCCAGGGGCCGCGCGCGGCATAGCCATGCAGGCGCAAGACGCGCGCGCAGTGTGCGGTATCGCATGCGCGGGGCGCCGCATGCCGGGCAGTACTTTCTACAATCGCCCTTGTAACAAAGCTTTCGGCCCGGCCGCCCGCCTGCCCGCGCGCCGCACCGCAAAAGCGCCGTTCTGCTGGCATGGAGTTCGCATTGCGCTAGGGCCGCCGCAAGGCAACTTCCAGTCCGCACACCCAGAAGCCAATCGATGGCAGGAGCCGAATTTGAACGCGAACCCGTTTCCGCTGGCCCCGGGTGCCAGGTCCGCCCTGCCCAGCCTGCCCCCGCTCGACTGCTTTGCCGCGCCTTCTTCACGGGCCTTCTCCTCCAACGACGAACATGCGCAGGACTACCTGTTCGGACCGGCCTGGCTGCCCGACGGACGCGTGCGCTTCCGCCTGTGGGCGCCCGACGCGGCCGAGCAAGGCCATCCCGTGCGGCTGGAGATCGCGGGCCTGGGACCGGTCCATATGGCGGCGGGGCCCAACGGCTGGTTCGAGGCGATCGTGCCGTGCTGCGAGGGCGCGCGTTACTGGTTCCGGCTCGACGACGGCACCACGGTGCCCGACCCGGCCTCGCGCTGGCAGGCAGACGACGTGCACGGCCCGAGCATCGTGCCGGCGCGCGACGCCGGTGCCTCGTACGCCTGGACCTGCCCCGACTGGCGCGGCCGGCCGTGGCATGAAGCCATCATCTACGAAATGCACGTTGGCCTGTGCGGCGGCTTTGCGGGCGCCGCGCAGCAATTGCCGCGGCTGGCCGCGCTGGGCTTCACCGCCATCGAGCTGATGCCGGTGGCCGAGTTTCCCGGCGGACGCAACTGGGGCTATGACGGCGTGCTGCCGTTCGCGCCGGAGTCCGGCTATGGCACGCCGGACGAGCTGCGCGCGCTGGTCGACCGGGCGCACGCGCTCGGCCTGATGGTGCTGCTGGACGTGGTCTACAACCACTTCGGGCCTGAGGGCAACTACCTGCACCGCTATGCCAGCGCCTTCTTCCGCGCCGACCGGCGGACCCCGTGGGGCCCCGCCATCGATTTCCGGCGCCCGCAGGTACGGCGCTTCTTCACCGAGAATGCGCGCTACTGGCTGGAACAGTTCCGCTTTGACGGACTGCGGCTCGATGCGGTCCACGCCATCGAGGACGAAGGCTGGCTCGCGGCGCTGCCTGGCGAAGTGCGCAGCATGCTGACCGATGGCGCCGGCGGCGACCGCCACCTGCACCTGGTGCTGGAGAACGACGACAACGAAGCCGCGCTGCTGGCGCAGGGCTTCGACGCGCAATGGAACGATGACGCCCACCATGCGCTGCATGTGCTGCTGACCAGCGAGGACGACGGCTACTATCGCGACTACGCCATGCCCGCCGGCACTGTCGCTGCGGTCGATGCACGCGAGCATGGCCAACCCGCGCTGCGCCACCTCGCACGCGTGCTGGCCGAAGGCTTCGCCTACCAGGGCGAGCCGTCGCAGCACCGTTCCGGCGGCGACACCGCCGCCGTCGCCAGCGCCGCCGTGTGCCGCGGCCAGCCCAGCGCGCATTTGCCGCCTACCGCTTTCGTCAGCTTTCTGCAGAACCACGACCAGGCCGGCAACCGCGCCTTCGGCGAACGGCTGACCAGCCTGGCCGACCCGCGTGCGCTGCGCGCCGCGGTGGCGCTGCAGCTGCTTTGCCCGCAGGTGCCGTTGGTGTTCATGGGCGAAGAGACCGGCGCGCGGCAGCCATTCTTCTACTTCACCAGCCATCCGCCGGAGTTGGCCAGGGCCGTGCGCGAGGGCCGCCGCCGCGAATTCGCCGCCAGCGCGGCCTTCGGCGACGAGGCGCGTGCCGCCGCCATCCCCGACCCCAACGACCCGGCCACATTTGAAGCGTCGCGGCCGTCACTGGCGGACGACGCCGACTGGGCCCCCTACTACCGCGAACTGCTGTCGATCCGGCGGCGCGAACTGCTGCACCGGCTGCCGGGCTGCCAGTCTGCCGGCGTCGATATCCTCGGCCCCGCGGCGCTGTGCGCGCGCTGGCGGCTGGTGGACGGCATGGAGCTGAGCCTGTGGCTGAACCTGGGCGACGAAGCGGTGCCCGCCACCCACTCCTGCCGCGACCAGCGCACGGCGCTGCACGAGAGCGCACCGGGCGCCGCCGCGGAACTGTCCGCCGGCATGCTGCCGCCGCTGGCCTGCGTCGCCACCCTGTGCGAGCCCGCCGCGGCGCGCCCAAGGTAATGCCTGACGCGGCAGCCACCGCGCCGGCACCCGCGCGCGGCCTGCCGCGCGCCACCGCCCGGCTGCAGCTGCATCCTGGCTTCACCTTCGCCGATGCCGCCGGCGTGGTCGACTACTACGCCGCGCTTGGGGTCAGCCACCTGTACTTGTCGCCGGTCTGCGAGGCCAGGCCCGGCTCCACGCACGGCTACGACGTCACCGACTTCACCCGCGTGCGCGCGGAACTGGGCGGCGAGGCGGGCCTGAAGGCGCTGGCGGCGCGCGCGCGCAGTGCCGGCCTCGGCCTTATCGCCGATATCGTGCCCAACCACATGGCGGCGGACTGCACCCACAACGGCTGGTGGCGCGACGTGCTGGCGCACGGACGCGCCAGCCCACATGCCGGCTGCTTCGATATCGACTGGACGCCGTGCGACCCGGCGCTGCATGGCAAGGTCCTGCTGCCGATCCTGGGGCAGTCGTACTGGGACACGGTCGTCGCCGGCGAACTGCGGTGGGTGCCGGCCAGCGGCGAACGGCCGGCACACGTACGCTACTTCGACCATGTGCTGCCGCTGGCGCCGGACAGCCTTGACGCGGAAGGCACCGCCAACGCCAACTGGTACGACACCACCCAGCCCGCCGGACGCACCCGGCTGCACGCGCTGCTGGAACGCCAGCACTACCGGCTGGCCTGGTGGCGCACCGCGGCCGCCTCGCTGAACTGGCGCCGCTTTTTCGAGATCAGCGACCTGGTGGGCGTGCGCGAGGAAGACCCGCAGGTCTTTGACGCGGTCCATGCACTGGTCTTCCGCCTGCTGCGCGAAGGCTGGATCGACGGCGTGCGCGTGGATCACGTCGACGGACTGGCCGATCCCGCCGGCTACTGCCGCCGGCTGCGCGCGGAGCTCGACCGGCACGCCGCGGCACGGCCGCCATTGCTGGCGCTGCAGCGCCCGTGGCTCGTGGTCGAGAAGATCCTTGGCAGCGGCGAGCGGCTGCCGCCGGACTGGCAGGTGGATGGCACCACGGGCTACGACTTCATGGACGACGTGGCCGCGGTGCTGCACGACGAGGCAGGCGAAGCCGCGCTGACCGCGCTGTGGGCGATGACCAGCGGCGACGCGCGCCCGTACGCCGCGCACGTACGCGAGGCCCGTTGCCTGGTGCTGCGGCGGCACCTCGTCACCGAATGCGCGGGCGTGACCGCGCGCCTGCACGCCAGCGCACAGCGCGAGCCGGGCACGCGCGACCTCACGCTGGCGGCCCTGCGGCATGCGCTGATGGCGCTGATGGCGGCCGTGCAGGTCTACCGCAGCTACTACGACGCGCAGCCGTCGGCGCGCGACGCCGCCGCCGCGCATGCCGATGACGCCATGGTCGATCAGGCCCTGCAGTCCGCGCGCGGCAGCCTGGCGCCGGACGAGGTGGTGGCGCTGGCATTCATCGCCGGCTGCCTGCGCACGCAGGCGGCACCGGACAGCGACACCGGCGTGCTGCGCCGCCGCCTGCAGCAGCTGATGCCGGCGCTGGCGGCCAAGGCGGGCGAGGACACCGCGTTCTACCGTTATGGCCGGCTGCTGTCGCGCAACGAGGTGGGCAGCGACCCGGCGCAACTGGCCATGCCGCCGGCGCAGTTCCACGCCCGCATGGCGGCGCGCCGGCTGGCCGGCCCGCATGCGATGCTGGCCACAGCGACGCATGACCACAAGCGCGGCGAGGACGCGCGCATGCGGCTGGCCGTGCTCAGCGAGCTGCCGGGCACTTTCGCCGACGCGGTTGCCGCGTGGGAGCGCGACTGCGCGTCACTGGTGGCCACGCTGCCGCGCGCGCCCGACGCGGCCGACCGGCTGATGCTGTACCAGGCGCTGGTCGGGGCATGGCCGATGGATCCGATAGACCATTCCGGCGACGGGGCGCCGGTACCCGAAGCGTTGCTCGCACGGATTTCCGCTTGGCAGGTCAAGGCCATCCGCGAAGCCAAGCGCCACGGCAACTGGACCTGCCCCGATGCCGAATACGAAGCGGCATGCGAGGCCTTCCTGCGCGGGATCGCGGCGGCGTGGCCGCAGGGCGTGCTGGCGCAGATCGGCCGCTTCGCCGGGCGCATTGCCACCGCCGGCGCCGTGAACAGCCTGGCGCAGGTGCTGGTGCAGCTGACCGCCCCCGGCATTCCCGACCGCTACCAGGGCACCGAAGGCTGGGACCTGAGCCTGGTCGATCCGGACAACCGCCGCGCGCCGGACTACGTCCGGCTGCAGGCACGGCTGGCGTGCGGCGCGGGCTGGGCGCACTGGCTGGCACACTGGCACGACGGCAGGCTCAAGCAGCAGCTGGTGCGCCATGTGCTCGCGGCACGCGCCGCCGACCCCGCGCTGTTTGCCGACGGCCAGTACAGCATGCTGGCCGCGCAGGGCGCGCTGGCGCAGCAGGTGCTGGCGTTTGCGCGCAGCATCGACTCGCGCCAGGCCATCACCGTGGTCACGCGGCTGTCGGCGGCGCGGGTCGACCCGGCCGTGCCGCGCATTCCGCCGGCGTGCTGGGGCGACACCACGCTGAACCTTGGCGCGCCGCAGCCCGGCCGCTGGATCGACGCACTGACGGGTCACCGGCTCGATGCGCCCGCCGGGCGCCTGCGCCTGCGCGACGTGCTGGGCGGGCTGCCGGTAGCACTGCTGCTGCGCGAGCCCTGACGCGCGCGTCACAAGCGCGGCAATTGCGGAATCGGGGCTCGCGAAGCGAGCGGGGTCAGCGGCGGGCGCGGGGCGCCCGGCGCCGCATAGGGTCCTGGCAGTTCCTTCGGTCCATGCGGACCCTGCAGCCCGTGCGGCTCATGCGGGACCGCCTGGCCATGATGGAAGGGCTCGGCCCCGGCGGGCGGATCGCGCTGGGCCTGGCTGGGCGAGGCACTGCGGTCCTGCGGCAGGTAGGGCCGGATCACGACGGCGACGTAGTCGTCTTCCTTCGGCGTCACCACGATATAGGCAAGGCCGGACATGACCAGCCCCACTTCGCCCAGTTCGGTGGCAATGCGCGCCACGATAAAGCGCTGCAGCAGCATCGGGTTGACGCTGTCGTCGATCGCAAGTGCCGCAGTGCAGATGGTCAGGAAGCAGCGCTCGACTTCGCGGCAGACCACCACCACTTCATCCAGCGCATAGCCGGAATGGCTGGCACGCACCAGCACCGAGACGCCGGAACTGGGCGCGGCGCGGTGCCAGCCGGGCTTGATCTTGAAACTGGGGAGCGTCAACCCCGAGCCCGTATCCTGCGCGACTGTATTGAAGCGCTGGGCGAAGTCCAGCGGAGTGATCGCGAGCAGCTGGCGTTCGACCGGCGCCGAGGAGACCGACACCGAAGAGGCCAGGACGACGGTGGACAGGATGCTGGCGAAATTCATTTCTACCCTCGCAACAGGATGTGCCGCTCCCCCCGGCCGGCTGCGCTGATGGGCCCGTCGGCATGCGGCAAACGAGGACTGCCGCGGCGTGGGGCCGGCGTGGCGGGTTGTGCTCGGCGGCACATGCCGTACGCCAGTTCTGGCCAGCATTGCTTTCACTATAGACAGGTCCGCACGCAAGCACACGGCACCACGCAAGCGGCGCGCCACCTGTCGCGGTGCCTCCGCCGCGGGCGGCCCCGACGGCACCACCCCGACGGCACCATTTACGCCCGCCAGTGGGACGCATGCACTTTCTGCAGCTACTGTAAAAAGTACGGCGCGCGCCGTCGGCGAAATGCCGCCGCATGGTCTGCCACGCTGCGGCGCAACGTGCACAACCAGCCCTTACGGCCGGCGGGAACGGAGCTTGCAGGTCTTTGGGGGCAGGTGCGGGCAACGTTGCGCAGCCCGCCGCTCATGCAGTACGGTGCGCCGTACAGGAGGATCGCCATGAAATTACGTACTCGCTCCCGCATTCGCCGCCTGGCGCTGCCGCTGGCGGTACTGATTATGGCAGTTGCGCCGGCGGCGCCAGCCGCACCCGCCGATGCGCCAGCGGCTCCATCCTCGACGGGCCGCACCGCCGCGCCGCGCGACACCGAAATCGCCAGCGACCGTGCCATTACCTCGGAAGTCCGTGCGCGCCTGGCGAACGCCCGCACGCTGGACCCGGCGAAGATCCGCGTGTCCACCATGGACGGCGTCGTCAAGCTTGAAGGCTCGGTGCGGGACGACAAGCAGCGCGTCATGGCCATGGAACTGGCGCGCTCGGTGCGCGGCGTGACCGCGGTATCCGACGAACTGCGTGCCGGTACGGACTGACGACGCAGATACGTGAAATTGCCCCTGGAGACACCATGAGCACCCATCGCCAACCCGACCATGACACCACCCGGCGCCGCAGCGAGCCGCGGCCGGACCCGCACAAGGGCGGGCCCGACACCGAGCATGAGCGCGGCAAGCCGGGACGCGACCGCCGCCACGACGTCGAGCGCGAGCACGACATTCCCGACGAGAACGGCGTGCCGCCTTCGGTCAGGCGCCGCAGCGGCAATCCGGAGGAAAGCGAACCCCCGGTGGAGAACACCTGACGGCTGCCGGGAAGCCACACCGGACCGCACAGGAGAGACTAAAGGAGAAAGCATGAGCAAGACCGTACGTACCGGCGCCCGCCACAGGGACCGTGTCGGCAGCACCAGCGGCACGCGGCGCGACGGCGCGCAAGCTTCCGCCGGCGGCGGCCGCCCGCGCGACAAGACCGCGACGGGCGCCGCGCGGGCGCAGGCCGGCAGTATCCCGAGCACGCTGGACCCTGATCTCGAGCAAGAGCCCAGCGACATCGAGAGCGAGATCGAGCAGCGCGACGAAGACGCGCACATGCCGCCGGAAGACGAAATCCCGGAAGAAGAGATTGCCGACGAAGTGGTGCGCGCGGCCGAAGGCCTGCCGGCCGAGGTGCCGGTCGACAAGGCCGACCGTACCGACGACCGCGAAGAGCACCCGCCGAACCCGCCCCGGGTCAACAAGGACTGAAGCGCAGGGCAGGAAAAAGGGCGGCCTTGCCGCCCTTGCCATTCTCCCGAGCTCTCCCCCGCCCCTACTCGGAAGCCAGCAACCCGTAGCGCTGCACGCGGATGTGGTTGATCACGTCCTGCACGCCGAACACGCGCTCCGCAATGTCCTCGATATCGTACTTGGTGCGGCGGTCGTTGACCTTGCCTTCCAGCGTCACCACGCCCTCCTGCACGCGGACTTCGACATCGCTGACATCGAGTTCGTCATCGCGCGCCAGCCGGTTGCAGACATCGTCGTGGATGCGGTCGTCGTCGCGCCGGTAGTTGCGTGGGCCGGCGGGACGGCGCTGCGTGGGGGCGTCCCACTCGTCGCCAAGGTCGCCAAGGTCGCCATAGCCGCGCGCCTCGCGCTCATAGCGCTCGTCCTGCCAGCGCCGGTAGCCATAGCGCTCTGGCTCGCCATAGCCGCCATCGCGCTCATTGCGCTGGTAGCGGCCTCGGCCCGCGCCCGCCGGACTACGCCGCGACCATTCGTCCTCGTAGCGGGCGTCGTCGCCGCCACGGCTGGCATAAGTACGCTCGGCCGGCCGGCGCCATTCCTCGACGTACAGTCCATACCACTCTTCGTCGCCTGGCGTTACGTCCTGGGTCTGGTCGCGGGGAAGACGCTCCGCGGCATTGCCATAGCGGCCGCCGCTGAGTTCTCGCTGGCGCCGGTTGCGCGACTCGGCCGGAATGCCGCTGTAGCCCTGTTCGTTGCCGCCATATTGCTTGTCGGGGCGCCTGCGCAGGTAGTTGTCGTCGCTCTGTCTCATCGTCGTGCTCCTATGTTTGCCGGATGTTTGGCCTCTGTTTGCCTATGCTTCGGCACGGATCTCCGGGCCCGCGGCGGCCGAAGGTGCTTCTGCCAACGGCACTTCGAAGCAGGCCAGCAACGGCAGGTGGTCCGAGGCAACGCGCGCCAGCGGCGAGCGGTGGCTGGCCACCGAGACCAGGTGCGCGCGCGGCGAGACCCAGATCCGGTCCAGCGCGAATATCGGCATGCGCGAAGGAAACGTCGCCGTGTGCGGGGTATGTTCGAAATACGCGTGCAGCCAGCGCAGCGGGCGCCCCCACAAGAACCACTCGTTGACGTCGCCCAGCAGGATGGTGGGCAACGGCGGCGCCGCGGCCACGTAGTTCAGCAATTGCTGCACCTGGTGGCGCCGTTCGCCGGGGCGCAGGCCCAGGTGCGTGGCAATGACGCGCAGCGCGCTGGCGTGCCCCGATGCGGTACAGGCAAGCGTGACGTCGATCGCGCCGCGCGCCTCGCAGCCCTTCACCGTGAGGTCGATCTGGTTGACCGCCTGCGGCGCAAAGCGCGTCAGCAGCGCATTGCCGAAATCCGCATTGCCGCGCACGCGGGTAAAGCCCGACACCACGTGCATGCCGGTGTGCCCGGCCAGGTATTCGAGCGTGTGGTCGTTGCTGCTGCCCGACTCGACTTCCTGCAGCGCGACGATATCGGCGCCCAGTTCTTCCAGCACCGCGGCGATCCGGTCGGGCCGGTAACGGCGGTCGGTACCGACGGCGCGATGGATGTTGTAGCTGACCACCGTCATGCGCGCGAGCCCGGCGGACCGAATGGGTCCGCAGTTCAGCGCCTGGCTGGCATCCGGCACGCTGAACTGGTCGTTGGCCGCTTGCGCGCTGTGGAGTCCGTGCGCTTGCGCAGGAATTACAAGAGGCGGTAAGTCCGGTTGCATTCGCATTTTGCCGCGCGCCTTCCCCGCTGGAAAGGCTGGAAAGGCCGCTGCCGGCGCGGCATGATGCCGCGCACCTGGCAAGCGGCCGTTGCGAAAATCGCAGTCAGGCGATCAACATCAGGCACCGTCCAGGAACTGGCTGCGCGGGCCAAGGCGGCGGCCCAGTTCCGGGCTGACCCAGCGCGTCCCTTCCATGTACGGATCAGCCGTGCGCTGCACAGGCGCGGTGGTCATGCCAGGTTGCGCCGGCACGGTAGAAGGCTGGGCCTCGGGCGCGGGCGCGAGGTCCTGGCGCGTGGGAGCGTTGGCGCCCTGCGTGTATGGATCGAACTTGTCGGTGCTGCGTGCGCCCTGCGAATAAGGATCATAGGTGCCGCGCGGCGTGCCAGGCGTCATCTGCGCCATGGCAGGAATCGCAGCGGCGGCGAGCGCGATGGCGGCGAGGAGCCGGCTGGGTCGGATATGCTTCATGGTTACCTCCGTTCAGGGCGCGATGTGCGCGCCAGCAACCATGAGCAAGCGAAAGGCGTGCCTGTGCCGTGTGGCCCTGGCTACGCCCCTCGCCTGCGGCAAGGAGCTCAGGCCATGCTGACCTTGCCTGGCGCGCCGGCCTGCTCCGTCTCCGCCTTGCCGCGCGCCAGCACCGGCACCAGCGCCGCGCCGGTATGGCTGGCCTGGATCCGCGCCAGCGACTCCGGATCGGCCGCGCCGACGATGGTGCCGCCGCCCGCGCCGCCTTCCGGTCCCAGGTCGATGATCCAGTCGGCCTCGGCGATCACGTCGAGGTCATGCTCGATCACCACCACGCTGTGGCCGCCGTCGGTGAGGCGATGCAGCACGCGGATCAGGCGCGCCACGTCGGCCATGTGCAGGCCGACGGTAGGCTCGTCCAGCACGTACAGCGTGTGCGGCGCCTTCTGGCCGCGGCGGGTGATGTCGTCGCGCACCTTGCTCAGTTCGGTGACCAGCTTGATGCGCTGCGCCTCGCCGCCGGACAGCGTCGGCGATGGCTGGCCCAGTGTCAGGTAGCCCAGCCCCACGTCCTTCATCAGCTGCAGCGGGTGCGCAATATTGGACATCGATGCAAAAAATTCCACTGCCTCATCGATCTCCATGGTCAGCACGTCGCCGATGTTCTTGCCGCGCCAGGTGACGGCGAGCGTCTCGGGATTGAAGCGCTGTCCGTGGCAGACGTCGCATGGCACTTTCACGTCCGGCAGGAAGCTCATGCCGATGGTGCGCACGCCCTGCCCTTCGCACGCGGGACAGCGGCCATCGCCGGTGTTGAAAGAGAAGCGCGACGCGGTATAGCCGCGCGCACGCGCCTCGAGCGTATCGGCGAACAGCCGTCGGATCGTGTCCCATACGCCGATGTACGTCGCCGGGCAGGAACGCGGGGTCTTGCCGATCGGGGTCTGGTCGACTTCGAGCACGCGGTCGATCGATTCCCAGCCGGTGATGGCCTCGCAGCCATACCAGTCGTGTTCGACCTTGAGCGGCTTCCTTGCCGTCGACTTGCTCGTCCTGGCCTCTTCCCTGGCCGCATTGCGCGCGCGGCGCGTG
Source organism: Cupriavidus sp. MEYA8 (assembly GCF_059278825.1). Taxonomy (NCBI): domain Bacteria; kingdom Pseudomonadati; phylum Pseudomonadota; class Betaproteobacteria; order Burkholderiales; family Burkholderiaceae; genus Cupriavidus; species Cupriavidus sp. MEYA8. Next base: position 2,021,965 of record NZ_CM181222.1, on the reverse strand, counting down.
GCCGGCGACGACAGCACCGAGCGGCCCACCGCATCGAGCAGGTTCGTCATCAGCACGTCGCGCGCCAGCGTCGACTTGCCCGAGCCTGACACGCCGGTGATCGCCACCAGCCGCGACAGCGGGATGCGCGCGTTCACGTTGCGCAGGTTGTGCAGCGAAGCGCCGTGCACTGTCAGCCATTCGGCCGGGTCGGCCGGCTTGCCGGCCGCGCCCGGCTGCACCGGGCGGCGCGCCTGCAGCGGGTGGATGATCGGCTGTGCCAGGAACTGGCCGGTGGTGGAAGCCGGCGCCGCGGCAAGCTCTGCCACGCCGCCCTGCGCCACCAGCGTGCCGCCGCGCTTGCCCGCGCCGGGGCCGATGTCGATGATGTGGTCGGCGCGGCGGATGGTGTCTTCGTCATGCTCGACCACCACCAGCGTATTGCCCTTGTCGCCCAGCTTGCGCAGCGCATCGAGCAGGATCTGGTTGTCGCGCGGGTGCAGGCCGATGGTGGGCTCGTCCAGCACGTAGCACACGCCCTGCAGGTTGCTGCCGAGCTGCGCCGCGAGCCGGATGCGCTGCGCCTCGCCGCCGGACAGGCTGGGCGCGGCGCGGTCCAGGCTCAGGTAGCCCAGGCCCACTTCCTCCAGGAACTGCAGGCGGCTGCCGATCTCGCTAACCACGTCGCGCGCGATCTCGGCGTCGCGGCCGGCCAGGCGCAGGCCGTCGACCCAGCGGCGCGTATCGGACACGGTCCATTGCGCCACGTCGACGATGGCCTGCGTGTCGAACGTGACCGCGCGCGCCACCGGGTTCAGGCGCGTGCCATGGCAGTCGGGGCACGGCGCTTCGCCTACGCCTTCCGGTTCCAGCTCCTCCGATGGCAGGCTCTGCTCGCGGCCGCGGTTGTCGTCGGCCAGCACGGTATCGTCGAACGCCGCGCGCTGCTCGCGCGTCAGCGCCAGGCCGGTGCCCACGCAGCTGCCGCACCAGCCGTGCTTGCTGTTGTACGAGAACATGCGCGGGTCGAGTTCCGGATAGCTGGTGCCGCACTCGGGGCAGGCGCGCTTGGTCGAGAACACCTTGACCTCGCCCACGTGCGCGGTGCCGCCGTTGGTCATGGCGTGGCCCAGCCCGTCGAGCGGCGCCAGCAGGTGCATCACGCCCTTGCCCGCTTCCAGGGCCTGCGCCAGCAGTGCGCGCAGTTGCGGCTCGTGCTCCGGCGTGATGACCAGGTCGCCGACCGGCAGCTCGATGGTGTGCTCGCGGAAACGGTCCAGGCGCGGCCACGGATCGACCGGCAGGAACTCGCCATCGACGCGCAGGTGCGTATTGCCGCGCGCCTTGGCCCATTTCGCCAGGTCGGTATAGACGCCCTTGCGGTTGACCACCAGCGGCGCGAGGAAACCAACGTGCTCGCCGCGATGGTCGCGCAGCAACTGCGCGGCGATCGATTCCGGGCTCTGCGACGTCACCGGCGCGCCGTCATGCACGCAGTGCTGGATGCCCAGCTTCACGTACAGCAGGCGCAGGAAGTGCCAGACTTCCGACGTGGTCGCCACCGTGCTCTTGCGGCCGCCGCGCGACAGGCGCTGCTCGATCGCGACGGTGGGCGGGATGCCGTAGACCGCATCGACCTCCGGCCGGCCCGCCGGCTGCACGATCGAGCGCGCATAGGCGTTGAGCGATTCCAGGTAGCGGCGCTGGCCTTCGTGGAACAGGATGTCGAACGCCAGCGTCGACTTGCCCGACCCGGACACGCCGGTGACGACGTTGAACTTGCCGTGCGGGATATCGACGTTGAGCGACTTCAGGTTGTGCTCGTGCGCGTTGACGATGCGCACCACGTCCTCGCCCTCGATCTCGCGGCGCGCGCGGCGGGCCTGCAAGACCGCCTGCAGCGGCACGCCTTCGGACTCGGTGCCGGCGGCACGTTCCGCGGGCAGCATGCCGGCTTCGCCGAGCGCGGCGTCATAGTGGATCAGCGCCTGGCCGGTATGCGACTCGGCGCAGCCTTTCACGTCTTCCGGCGTGCCGGTGCAGACTACCCGGCCGCCGGCATCGCCGCCTTCGGGGCCCAGGTCGACCAGCCAGTCGGCGGCGCGGATCACGTCGAGGTTGTGCTCGATCACGATCAGCGAATGGCCGCTGTCGAGCAGCTTGCCGAAGGCCAGCATCAGCTTGGCGATATCGTCGAAGTGCAAACCCGTGGTCGGCTCGTCGAACATGAACAGCCGGCGCGGCAGTGTATTGCCGCGCGTGCGCGACGGCGTGGCCTGCGCGGCTTCGGCCAGGAAGCCGGCCAGCTTCAGGCGCTGCGCCTCGCCGCCCGACAGCGTCGGCACGGGCTGGCCCAGCTTCATGTATTCGAGCCCGACATCGACAATGGGCTGCAGCACGCGCAGCACCGCGGCATCGCCGGCAAAGTAGGACGCAGCTTCGCTGACGGTCAGCTCCAGCACGTCGGCGATGCTGAGCGCGCGCGGCGGCTGCCCGGCGATGGCGCGCTCGATCTTCACCTCCAGCACTTCGGGGCGATAGCGGGTGCCGTCGCAGTCCGGGCAGCGCAGGTAGACGTCGCTGAGGAACTGCATCTCGACGTGCTCGAAGCCCGAGCCGCCGCAGGTCGGGCAGCGCCCGTCGCCGGAGTTGAAGCTGAAGGTGCCCGCGGTATAGCTGCGCTGCAGCGCCATCGGCGCCCTGGCGAAGATCTTGCGGATCTCGTCGAACGCGCCGACATAGCTGGCCGGGTTGGAGCGCGCGGTCTTGCCGATCGGCGACTGGTCGACGAAGACCACGTCATCGACCAGGTCCGCGCCGCTCAGCTTGTGGTACGCCCCCGGCGCTTCCGTCGCCTTGCCGAAATGCCGAGCCATCGCCGGATGCAGCACGTCCTGCAGCAGCGTGGACTTGCCCGAGCCGGACACGCCGGTCACGCACACCAGCCGCTGCAGCGGGATCTCGACGGTGACGTCCTGCAGGTTGTGCTCGGTCGCGCCTTCCAGCACGATGCGCGGCAGCGCGTGGTCGACGGGGCGGCGTTGCCAGTGCGAGGCATCGGCCACGCGGCGGCGCCCGCCGAGATAGGCACCGGTCAGCGTGTCGGCATTGCGGATATCGGACGGCGTGCCGTCGAAAATGATATTGCCGCCGCGCTCGCCCGGGCCGGGGCCCATGTCGATCAGGCGGTCCGCGGCGAGCATCACCGACGGATCGTGCTCGACCACCACCAGCGTGTTGCCCGCGTCGCGCAGCCGGTGCATGGCCTCGACGATGCGGTTCAGGTCGCGCGGGTGCAGGCCGATGCTGGGCTCGTCCAGCACGAACAGCGTGTTGACCAGCGAGGTGCCGAGTGCGGTGGTCAGGTTGATGCGCTGCACTTCGCCGCCGGACAGCGTGCGGCTCTGGCGGTCCAGCGTCAGGTAGCCAAGGCCGACGTCGCACAGGTACTTCAGCCGCGTGCGCACCTCGGCCAGCAGCAGCTTGAGCGCGTCGTCCAGCATCGCGCTGGGCAGCGTCAGCTCGTCGAAGAAGCGGCGGATGCGCTCGATCGGCAGCAGCATCAGGTCGTGCACGGTCAGGCCAGGCAGCGCTTCGAGCTGCGTTCGGTCCCAGTCCACGCCGCGCGGCAAGAAGCGGCGTCCGGCCGCCAGCACGGCGTCGGCATTGTCCTTCGAGCCCAGGCGCCACAGCAGCGACTCGGTTTTCAGGCGCGCGCCGCCGCAGGTTTCGCACGGGGTGTAGCTGCGGTACTTGGAGAGCAGCACCCGGATGTGCATCTTGTACGCCTTCGACTCCAGGTAGCTGAAGAACCGCATCACGCCGTACCACTGCTTGTTCCACTGGCCGTTCCAGTCGGGCGAGCCATGGACAACCCAGTGGCGCTCGGCCTCGGTCATGTCGGCCCAGGGCGTGTCGCGCGGGATGCCGGCCTTGCCGGCGTAGCGCATCAGGTCGTCCTGGCATTCTTTCCAGGCAGGGGTCTGCATCGGCTTGATCGCGCCTTCGCGCAGCGACTTGCGCGCATCGGGGATGACCAGCCCTAGGTCGACCCCGATCACGCGGCCGAAGCCCCGGCAGGTTTCGCAGGCACCGTAGGCGGAGTTGAACGAGAACAGCGCGGGTTGCGGGTCGGCATAGCGCAGGTCGCTTTCCGGGCTATGCAGGCCGGTGGAGAAGCGCCACACGGGGCCGTCGCGGCCATCGGTCCCATCGGCCAGCACATAGATGTTGACGCGTCCGCCGCCGCGCTTGAGCGAGGCTTCGATCGCCTCCACCACGCGCACTTTTTCGGCATTGCCGATGCGGAAGCGGTCAGCCACCACGTCGAGCAGCTTGCGCGCGCCGGTGGGAGACTGCACCACACGCTGCGCCTGCACGCGCGTGTAGCCGCTGACGGAGAGCCACTGCTGGACCTCTTCGTCGGTGGTCGATTCCGGCAGCTCCACCGGGAACGTCACCACCAGCCGCGCATCGTGGTGCGGCTGCCCTTGCGCCGTGCGCGCCAGCAGCTCGGCGTAGATCGTCTCCGGCGTGTCATGGCGCACCGGCTGCGCGGTCTGCTTGTCGAACAGCTCCGCCGCGCGCGCGTATAGCAGCTTCAGGTGGTCGTTCAGCTCCGTCATCGTGCCGACCGTCGAGCGCGAGCTGCGCACCGGGTTGGTCTGGTCGATGGCGATCGCCGGCGGCACGCCGTCGACGCGCTCCACCTGCGGGCGGTCCATCCGGTCCAGGAACTGGCGCGCGTAGGCGCTGAAGGTCTCGACGTAGCGGCGCTGGCCCTCGGCATAGAGCGTGTCGAACACCAGGCTGGACTTGCCCGATCCCGACGGTCCGGTGACCACGGTCATCTCGCCGGGGCGCAGGTCGAGATCGACATCCTTGAGGTTGTGCTGGCGGGCGCCGCGAATGCGAATCAGCTGCTTGCTCGACACGATTTTTTCTTTCGGATCAATGCGTTAAAGGAGGGACAGGCGTGAACGAGGGGTGCCCAGGGGCCAGGCAGGCCTGGAGCAAAACCACCATAGCACAGGGCCTGGGCAGGTCCCGAGAAGGTGTAGTCCATACACTGTACATCCATACAGTGTAACAGTTTGGAAAAGGATTCGTATCGATTGCGTCGCTCGCTTTCGTCGCTCGCTTTCGTCGCTCGCTTTCAGAGGATTGACGGTGCGGCGCTATGGCGGCGGCGGTTTCATGAAGCCGCCCCTCTGCTCAAATTCGTCGATTTGCCATTTATCGATTATCGATATACGATATGATCCAATCCTTCAGATGTTCCGACACCGCTGCACTGTTCGACGGCCATTACGTCGCCCGCTTTGCGAGCATCGAGTTCGTTGCCCAGCGCAAGCTGGAGATGCTTGATGACGCCGCCACGTTGGGTGCGCTGCGCTTTCCGCCGGGCAACCGCCTGGAAAAACTAGGCGGTGATCGCAAGGGACGCCACAGCCTCCGCATCAACGGCCAGTGGAGAGTCTGCTTCATCTGGACCCATGACGGCCCCGCGGCTGTCGAGATCATCGACTACCACTGAGGACAGCAACATGGCACGCTTTGAAAACCGCATGCGCCCGATCCATCCGGGCGAAATCCTGCGCGAGGAATACCTGGTGCCGCTGGGCATGAGCGCCAATGCGCTGGCGCTGGCGTTGCGCGTGACGCCGGCCCGCATCAACGAGATCGTGCGCGAGCAGCGCGGCGTCACGCCAGACACCGCGTTGCGCCTGGCGCGCTATTTCGGTGGCGATGCGCGTTCGTGGATGAATATGCAGGTGACCTACGACCTGAAGGTCGCGCAGCGGGATCTGGGCGAGCGCATCGCGGCGGAAGTGGTGCCGCGCGAGGGCGCCGGCCAGGAAATTCCGGAAAACTAGGAAAGCAGAATGCCGGGGGCGGCGCAGCCTGCCACCCCCGGCACGCCATTACCGCGACAACGTCTCGGCCAGCGCCCGGAACGCGCGGAACGTGATCGGGTTGTTGGCAGCGTTCCCCGCGACCGGGTGCGACGCATAGCGGACGATCGTCAGCTCGGCCTTGGGGTCGATGTAGATGCGCTGCCCATGGATACCTGCAGCCTGGAACATGCCGTGGCTGTCGTGGGACACCCACCACATGTCGCGATAGCTCCAGCCCGGCAGCACGGGGCCGCTGCCCGAGCGCGCAAACTGCCCGCGGTCGCCGCCGCGGCGGATATCGGCCACGACCGATGCCGGGATGATCTGCTTGCCGTTGAAGCGCCCGTTGCCGCGGATGGTCTCGCCGAAGCGCGCGAGGTCGCGCAGCGTGGTGTTCAGGCCGCCGCCGCCCGATTCCGTGCCGATGCTGTCGACCGTGAAGTAGGCATCCTGCTCGGCGCCCATCGGCTGCCAGATCCGTTCCGACAGCAGCCTGGCCAGCGACTGGCCAGAAGCGCGGCGCACGATCCACGCGAGCACCTCGGCATTTACCGTCTTGTAGGCAAAGACATCATCGTGTCCGCCTTCCTTCTGCAGCGTCTTCAGGAAGTCGTAGAAGGTTGCCGGCCCGTTGTAGGCGGCAGGCCGGGCGAGCATGCCGCCGGCGCGCGCATAGTCCCAGACCTCGGCCTTGGGATTGGCATAGTCCTCCGAATAGCGGACGCCGACGGTCATGTCCATGACCTGGCGCACCGTGGCATCGCCGTAGGCGGTGCCGGCCATCTCCGGCAGGTAGCGCGTCACGGGCGCCGCCGGATCGAGCTTGCCGTCGGCCGCCAGCATTGCCGCCAGCGTGCCAACGAACGACTTCGTCACCGACATGGCGATATGGGGCGTATGGCCGTCCAGTACGCCAAAGTAGCGCTCATAGACGACCTTGCCCTTGTGCATGACCAGGATGCCGTCGGTATAGGTCAGCGCCAGCATCTCTTCGAAGGTCCGGCGGGTGCCGTCCGCATCGCTGAAGGGCACCGAGCCGATATCGCGCTCCGCGCGCGGCAGCGGGCTGGGCGGGCCGTTGCCGCGCCAGACCGACGCGGTCGGCACCAGTTCGCGGATATGCGAGAACAGCCAGCGATTGCGCGGGAATTTCTCGGCGCCCGGCACGTGGGTGATCTGCTTCTCGGGCGGCGGCGGAAAGCCTTGCATCCAGCCGAGCCGGATCGGGTCGCTTTCCAGCGCGGCGACCAGCGCCGGCGCCGCGGGCGCAGTGGGTGCGATGGCGCGGCCCGCGTCCTGGCTCCAGGCCGGCAAGGTGGCGGCGCACAGGGCGCCGCATGCAATGGCGCGCCATTGGCGGCGCGTCCGGGTGTGGTTGGCTGGCATGTCGTCTCCTCGTTGTTATGTGGTCGTGCCGTTTTGCGCTCAGCGCCCTGCTACCCTGCCGGCGGCTCGATACCGAGCTGATGCGCCTCGAGCGCCGCGGTCAGCTTGCCGATGCACCGGTCCAGCGTCTGGACTTCGGCTTCGGACAGGACCGACAGGAACATCTTTTCCAGGACATCGCCGCGCTGGTAGGTCTGCGCGACCAGTGCCGCGCCGGCCTGGGTCAGGAACAGGTTCAGTTGCCGGGCATCGGCCGCGCCTACCTCGCGGCGCAGCAAGCCCCGCTTCGCCAGCGCGGTGACGAGCTTGGACGTCACCGTCTTCTCAAGCAGCACCAGTTCGATCAGGCGCGTCAGCGTCAGGCCGGGCTCCAGTCCGGCAAAACGCAATACGCGCAATTCCCTCAGGCCGATGCCGAATTCCCGCTCATAGAAGCCGGAGGCAGACTCCCTGGTCATTTCGCAAAGACGGTTCAGCCGGAATGTCAGGTATTCCAGGATCGAACCGGTGGTGTTGGCGGCGGAGTCGGGCATCAGGACAAAAAACTTGCGGACGGCCGATAGATTCTAATGGCAATAGTTGCCATTAGCAACCAATCAGGCGCAACATCTCCTGCGCGCTGCCCGCTTGCGGATCAATCCTGGATCATGTGAGGAACAAGCCCGCGCACCTGGTCATGACGAGCCCGTGGGTGGCCGGGCAGTTACCCGGCAGGCCACCCAGCCAGCCGCCGTCAGTCGAGCAGGTGCCCCATGCGCGTGCGCTTGGTCGCCAGGTATTTCTCGTTCTCGGCGTTGGACGGCACGATGTGCCGCAGTTGCTCGTTGACCTTGATGCCGGCCTTTTCCAGCGCGGCGGCCTTGAGCGGGTTATTGCTCATCAGCCGCACCGACGTGACGCCCCATTGGTGCAGCAGGTCGGCCGCAAAGGCGTAGTTGCGCGCGTCGATGGCCTGGCCCAGCGCCAGGTTGGCGTCGACGGTATCGAGCCCGCCATCCTGCAGGCGGTAGGCGCGGATCTTCTCCGCCAGGCCGATGCCGCGGCCTTCGTGGCCGCGCAGGTACAGCAGGATGCCGCGGCCTTCGGCAGCGATCTTTTCCATCGCCAGCTCGAGCTGCGGGCCGCAATCGCAGCGGCAGGAACCGAAGACATCCCCGGTCAGGCATTCGGAATGCATGCGGATCAGCACGTCCTCGCCTGCCACTTCGCCCACGCTCAGGGCCAGATGCTCAATACCCGAGTGGGCGCCCTTGAAGGCGTGTGCCGTGAAGTCGCCAAATCGCGTCGGCAGGCGTGCCGAATCGATCAGCTCAATTTCTGTGTCGTTCATACCGGAATTCTTTTCAATGGGCGCGGGGCGGCCCGGCACCGGCGACATTATGAGCGGAATTGCGCGTTCGCGCTTGATTCGGCAATGGAACGCACCGTTGCGGGTCGCCGGCATATTCCTCCCGCAAGGCGCCGGCTGGTTTACTGACACCACCACCGAAGTGATGTACAAGGCATGATACTCTGGCTGCGCCGGCCGGCGGCTCAGGGTTCGACGGAGGGCTCGCGCTTCAGCGTGCGCAGCACAAAGGTCGAGCGGCTGTGGCGCAGTCCGGGCAGCTTGTACAACTTGTGCCGCAGGAACTCCTCATAGCCCTGTGTGCCGGCCACCGCGACCTTGATCAGGTAGTCGTAGTCGCCGGTGAGCAGATAGGCCTCCATCACTTCCGGCAACTCGGCCAGCGCCTGGCCGAAGCGGTACAGCATGTCGTCGTCGTGACGCTCGAGCGTGACCTCGATCAGGACCGTATCCGGCAAGCCCAGCGCCTTCTGGTTCAGCAGCGCGGCGTAGCCTTCGATGACGCCACTTTCCTCGAGTGCGCGCACCCGGTTCCAGCAGGGTGTGGCGGACAGGCCGACCTGCTCGGCCAGCTTGGCATTGGACAGGCGGCCGTCGCGGCGGAGTTCGCGCAGGATGCGGCGGTCGGTGTCATCGAGCTTGGGAGGTTGCACCATGGCCCCTGAAATCTTTGGAAGAAACTTCTGAAAATTTTGCCATAAGAAGATGCTTCTTTTTCAATTCCACTAATCTTGGAGAAAATTAAGAAGCTCATTTTGCATCCCGGCTGGTACATTGACTACATCAGAAGACCTGCCGGAAACACCACATGCCAGCCACCGTCCTTCCCACCCTGCGCCTTTCCCTGCAACTCGACGGAACCGACCCGTTCGGTGCGATGGAGTGGGTGTTTGCCAGCGCCCGCCGCACCGGCCTGGCGCCTGAGCAGTTGCGCTTCGACTCGACCCGCTTCGAATCCGTTAGTCAGCCAGTGCTCCACGCGACCTTGACCGCCGCCGATGCCAGCCTGCTGTGGCTATTCCTGCGCCGTCTGGAAAGTGGCATCGACATGGCCGTGCTGGGCGCGGACGTCGACGATCCGGACAGCGAGGCGCAAGGCGAGCCGGCTCCCGCTCCGCGCGCCGTTGCCGCGCAGGCCCGCAGTGACGCAGGATTGGCGCTTCCGGCCTAGCCACCCACGCTATGCCGGCAGCAGCTCGATCCCATCGAGCTGCGCCGCGCACGTATCCCGCACGATCGCGACAAAGTCCGCCACATAAGGCCGGCGCGCCAGCGGCGCCGGCACCGTGGCATAGAGCTCGCTCCACAGCCCTTTGGCACCGATCCGCTTGGCCAGCACGTAGTCGTGGTCGACGTAGTTCTTCACGCCCCAGTTGGGCAATGCCGCCACGCCGCGCCGGCTCGCCACCAGTTGCAGCACGGCCACCGTCAGCTCCGCGGTGCGGCGCTGCAGCCGGATACCGGCGGGTTCCAGCACCTCGCGGATCAGGTCGATGCGCTGCTCCGGCACCGGATAGGTGATCAGCGTCTCGCCCGCCAGGTCGGCGGCTTCGATGCGGCGCTTGTTGCGCAGCCGGTGCTCGTTGGCGATGACCGCAAGGATCTCGAAGCGGAACAGCGGCGCCACGTCGAGCCCGCGCCGCACCGCAGGCTGCGAGCCGATCACCATGTCGGCGCGGCCCTCGCTGAGCAGCGAGATCGGGTCGGCATGGAAGCCCGCCACCAGGTCCACCTCCACCTCGGGCCAGCGGCGGCGGAATTCATCCATCACCGGCATCAGCCAGTCGAAGCAGGTATGGCACTCCAGCACCACGCGCAATTCGCCGCGAGTGTCGCCCTTGAGCCGTTCGATATCGCGGTCGGCCGCGCTGACCGCGGCCAGCACCTCGCGCGCCAGAGCCAGCAGGCGTTCGCCCGCCGGCGTGAAGCGCAGCCCCTGGCGGGTCCGGTCGAACAGCGGCAGGCCGTAGTGCGCCTCGATCGCCTTGATCTGGTGTGACAGCGCCGACTGGCTGACATGCACGCGCTCGGCCGCGGTGGCGAGCTTGCCGGATTCGGCAATGGCAACCAGCGAGCGGAAATGGCGGACCTCGATCATGCGCAGTCCGGCGCGCGGGCCCGCCCCGTTGTCGTAGGAGATGTCGTATGAAATCTATTCATATGTTGTTTAAAACTTGTCGCTTGATTCATTTTATGGGGAAACCGACACTGTGCGCCAGTCATCATCTTCCGGAGCAAGTTCCCCATGGCACGCACCCATATCCTCGGCTTTCCCCGCATCGGCGAACGCCGCGAACTGAAATTCGCGCAGGAGGCCTTCTGGCGCGGTGAAAGCAGCGAAGCCGCGCTGCATGAAGTGGCCGCGCAACTGCGCCGCCGCCACTGGCAACTGCAGGCCGAGCGCGGCCTGGACACCGTCGCCACCGGCGACTTCGCCTGGTACGACCAGATGCTCAGCCTGACCGCGCTGCTGGGCGCCTTGCCGCGCCGCTTCGGCTTCGACCCGGCGCAGCTGACGCTGACGCAGTATTTCGAGCTGGCGCGCGGCAACCGCGAACAGCCGGCAATGGAAATGACCAAGTGGTTCGACACCAACTACCACTACCTGGTCCCCGAGCTGGACGCCGACACCACCTTCGACGGCGGCCCGGCGTGGTTCTTCGAGGAAGCCGACGAAGCGCTGGCGCAGGGCCTGCGCGCGCGCCCGGTGCTGGTGGGCCCGGTCACCTACCTGTGGCTGTCCAAGAGCCACGTGGCCGGCTTCGACCGCCTCTCGCTGCTGCCGAAGCTGGTGCAGGCCTACCGCCGCATCCTCGGCCAGCTGAAGGCGCGCGGCATCGAGTGGGTGCAGATCGACGAGCCCGCGCTGTGCCTGGACCTGGAACCCGCTTGGCTCGACGCCTTCGACAGCGCCTACGACGGCCTGCGCGACGCGGGCCCGAAGCTGCTGCTGGCGACGTACTTCGACACCGCCGCCGACCACGCCGCGCGCGCCGCCGCGCTGCCGGTCGACGGCTTCCATATCGACCTGGTGCGCGCACCGGGCCAGTTGGCCGCATGGCAGGCCGCGCTGCCGGCGCATGCCGTGCTGTCCGCCGGCGTCATCGACGGCCGCAATATCTGGCGCACCGACCTGCGCCGCGCGCTCGACACGCTGCGCCCCGTGCAGGCGGCGCTCGGCGACCGCCTGTGGCTGGCGCCGTCGTGCTCGCTGCTGCATGTGCCGGTGTCGCTGGCGCATGAAGTGCGCCTCGATGCCGAGCTGAAGTCATGGCTGGCCTTCGCCACCGAGAAGCTCGGCGAACTGCAGCTGCTGGCACGCGCGCTCAACGAAGGCGATGCCGCGGTCGCCGCGCAGCTGGCCGCGTCCGACGCCGTGCAGGCCTCGCGCCGGCAATCGCGCCGCGTGGTCAACCCGCGCGTGCAGCAACGCCTGGCCGGCGTGACTGCCGGCATGGCCCACCGCGCCAGCCCGTTCGCACAGCGCATCGAGCGCCAGCGCGAGGCGCTGCAGCTGCCGTTGCTGCCCACCACCACGATCGGTTCGTTCCCGCAGACCGCGGCCATCCGCCAGACCCGTGCGGCCTTCAAGCGCGGCGACATCGGCGCGCTTGAATACCTGGAGCGCATCCGCACCGAAATCGCGCTGGCCGTGCGCAAGCAGGAAGAGCTGGGCCTGGACGTGCTGGTCCACGGCGAGGCCGAGCGCAACGACATGGTCGAGTATTTCGGCGAACAGCTGTGCGGCTATGGCTTTACCGAGAACGGTTGGGTGCAGAGCTATGGCTCGCGCTGCGTCAAGCCGCCGGTGATCTACGGCGACGTGTACCGTCCGGAGCCGATGACGGTAGACACCACCCGCTACGCGCAGTCGCTGACCGAGCGGCCGATGAAGGGCATGCTGACCGGTCCGATCACCATGCTGCAATGGTCGTTCGTGCGCGACGACCAGCCGCGCGCCACCACTGCACGCCAGCTCGCGCTGGCCATCCGCGACGAGGTGTGCGACCTCGAACAGGCCGGCATCCGCGTGATCCAGATCGACGAACCGGCGCTGCGCGAAGGCCTGCCGCTGCGCCGCGGCGACTGGGACGCGTACCTGGACTGGGCGGTCACGGCTTTCCGCCTGTCGGCCAGCGGCGTCAGGGACCAGACCCAGATCCACACGCATATGTGCTACGCCGAGTTCAACGACATCCTGCCGTCGATCGCAGCGCTGGATGCCGACGTGATCACCATCGAGACCTCGCGCTCGGCGATGGAACTGCTGGAAGGCTTTGGTGACTTCGACTACCCGAACGAGATCGGGCCCGGCGTCTACGACATCCACTCGCCGCGCGTGCCGTCGGTGCAGGCGATGGAGCGGCTGCTCGACCGTGCCTGCGAGGTGGTGCCGCCGCAGCGACTGTGGGTCAATCCTGACTGCGGCCTGAAGACGCGCGGCTGGGAAGAAACCGAGGCAGCGCTGTCCAACATGGTCAGTGCGGCGCGCGCGCTGCGCGAGCGCTGGTCCGTCCGCGGCGCGATGGCGTGGAAGCGTGTCGGCAAGCCGGCCGGCCATGTCGCCGCGGCGCCTGCGGACGGCAGCGCTTGCACCGCGTGTGCGACGCACGCGCACTGAGCAACTCGCGCAACCCGCGCAACCAAAACCTAAAGGCCGCATGCCCACCAGGCATGCGGCCTTTGTTCCTTGCCAAAGCAGCGCTGCGTCAGTTCACCCGCGTCACCGCGGGCGGCATCCAGCTGCCGTCGAGCAGCGCCTGCTCCGGCCAGTACGCGCGCAACATCATGTTCAGTGCATCGGGCGGGGCCGGCAGCCAGTTGGCGGCCCGGGCTCCCGCCGGGCGTTCGTGCTGGATATAGATGTCGAGCGAGCCGTCGCGGTTGTAGCGCAGCCGGTCGCGGCTGCCGATGGCGTAGCGCTGGATCGGGTTGGGGATAAACGCCTGCCGGTCGTTGTAAAGCGTCAGCGACCAGAACGCCCGCGCCGGCGGCAGCTGGTCCTTGTCGAAATGCAGCACGTAGCGCGCGCCGCCCTGCAGCGGCGTGCCGTTGGCATCGGTGCGTGTCGACGCGTAGATCGCATCCTCCGGCAGGTTGGCGCCCAGCCCCACCCACGCGGTCACCGCGCGGCGGGCGTAGTTGGTGCCATAGTTGCCGAGGTCGCGGTGCATGACCCAGCCGTTGCCCGCATCGGCATTTCCCTTGCGCGCGCCCTGCGCGATCGCCGCCAGCGCCGCGGTCGCGCCCTCCTGCACCGCGCGCGCGGTGGACGGTTCCATCACCGTGGTCTTGAACGGCACGCCGGGGCTGATGCCCATGCGGCGCAGTTTCTCCACCATGGCGCTGTCGGCCGCTGCCGGCGGATTGGCCGGCAGCAGCGCGGCGAAGCGCGTGAAGAAGGCCTGCGCGTCCATCGCCGCGACCTGCTCCACCGGCGAACTCTGCGTGTCGACCGCGGCGGCGCGCGGCGCGGGCCGGTCAGGCACGCGGCGGCCGCCGCCCCACGCGGACAGCGGCGTCAGCCGGTACTGGTCCTGCAGCCGGTGCACGGCCGGGAGGTCCTTCTTGCCGTTGACCTGGGTACGGCCGATCAGCCAGACCATCGACGTCGGCGAGCGGATTTCCTGCACGCCCTTGGGCAGCGTGCCGCGCCAGTCGGGTCCGGTGATGGCGAAATTGCCGCGGCGGGTACCGGTGGTGCGCTTGCCCGGCGATGCAAAGACATTAGTCCACGCATCCATCAGCGGCATCAGGTAATAGCGGCCTTGCGTGTCGGGCACGGACAGGATCACCGGCTCGCGCGACAGGTCCAGCCACGCCGACGAATACAGCGTATCGGCATTGGGACTGACCACGTCGGTGAAGCTGGCGTCCGGGAACGAGCGCTTGTGGCTGAAGGAGTTGACCGGCGTGCGCAGCGTCATCAGCTCGCGCGTCACGTCCATCAGCACCAGCGGATAGGCATAGGTGAAGACCTCGGCCGACAGGGCCTTCATGGCCTGGTCGGACGGCGGCTGTTCCGCGATGGCGGCCTGGACTGTGGCTGAATCCGGCGCGCTGGCGCAGCCGGACAGCATGACGGCGAGCGTGACCGCGCTCGCCATAAGACGAAGTGAAGGCTTCATGACCCCGTTCCCAATTTTCTTGCGACCTGTCCTGGGATTGCGGCTATGACTGCCGGCATGTCGTCCCGGAGGCGCATGTGTTTGCGCATATTGTGCCTGCCCTTGCGCCGTGTCAATTCCTCGCAGGCAGGGAGCGAGGGCGATCACACTTAAGGTGGTGGCTGGCGGCGGAACATGGATGATAAAGCACCTCTACAGCGCGAGGGAATCACCCGATCGGAAACCGGAATCCCCCTCGATACCAAACCCTCAACACCGACTGCTCAATACCGCATCTGTACATCGTCGACCTTGCCCGTGCGCGCGTTGTACAGGCAGGCATAGTGAAAACCGATCGCCGACGAGCTGTCGTCGGGCTCGAACACGCCTTCACCGTTGACCGACGTCTGCGCGTTGGCGCGCTGGTAGTACTGCTCGCGATCGGCCATCAGCATGACGCTGCCCGGCTGCGGATAGCGGCGCTTGAGCGCCTCGGCGACGGCCGGCTCGCAGGCGACAGAAGCCGCCCTGGACACGGTCTGGGCATCGACCGTGATGCGCGTGGTGGCGGGCGGGACCGGGCGCGGCGCGGTTTGCGGCGGCGTCTCGCAGGCCGCCAGCAGGCACGCCAGCGGCAGGCACAGGATTGAAGCTCGGATCACGCGGACCTCCTCCCAGCGGAAGCGCGCACCTGGCGCCCCTCCAAAAAGTGAAGCGGAGCTATCAGATTACTGCCTTCGGGCGGAAAAGCCAAAGCCGGGCCGCCCTACCCCCCCTGCCGCCTCCGGATTTGCCCCGGATTGCGAATCTTTCAACGCGGCTACACTAACGGCTCCCGGCGTCGGCGCGCAGCACGCGGCGCCGCATGACACCACCATGCCGACACAATGACAACCACAGAGACAAGCGGCGCACGCCCTGCCACCACCGCCATTCCCACGCCATTGCTGCGCAATGCCGCCAGCCTGCTGGTCGTGCGCGACGCGCCCGCCGGCATGGAAGTCCTGCTGGTCCGCCGCGTCGAGCGCGCCAACGACCGCAGCAGCGGCGCCTACGTGTTCCCCGGCGGCACGCTCGACGCGGTGCAAGACAGGGCGCTGCATGCGCATGCCCACGGGCTCGACGATATCGCCGCGAGCGAGCGCCTGGGGCTGCCGGCTGGCGGCCTGGACTTCTATGTTGCCGCGCTACGCGAATGCTTCGAAGAAGCCGGCCTGCTGTTCGCCTGCGGCAGCGACGGACGCCTGCTGCCTCCCGCTGCCCTCGACGCCGCACAACAGGCGCTGTTGCGCGCCGCCGTGCAGCGCGGCGGCCCGGGCCTGGCGCATGCATGCGAGCAGCTCGGGCTGCGGCTGGCAGCCGACCGGCTGGCCTACCACAGCTACTGGCTCACGCCGCCGGGGCTGCCCAAGCGCTTCGATACGCGCTTCTTCGTCGCCATCGCGCCGGAAGGCCAGGAGGTAATCGCCGATGGCAACGAGATCGTCGAACACCGCTGGATCCGCCCTGCCGAAGCCGCCGATCCCGCCAGCGGCCTGCCGATGATGCACGTCACGCGCCGCACGCTGGCGGCGATCGCGCAATTCGAGAACGCCGAGGCCTGCTTCGCGTATGCGGCGCAGTTGCGCGGCATCGCCTGCATCATGCCGCGCCTGGCCACCGGCGCCGCGGGCGTGCGGCCGGTGATGCCCAACGAGGCGTGCTACGCCGAGATCGGCCGCATCGATCCCGAAGGCCGGCAGCATGGCCGTTACGAGCTGTCGCCCGGCTTGCCGGTGCAGCTATCCGAGCGCGTCTGGCGCGTGACCGCGAACAACGGCAGCGTGATGACCGGCCCCGGCACCAACACCTACCTGGTCGGCGGCGGCGCGCGCAACGAATGGGCCGTCATCGATCCCGGCCCCGATGACGACGAACACGTGCGCGCCATCCTGGCCGCGGCGCCTGGCCCGGTCCGCTGGATCTTCGCCACGCACACGCACCTCGACCATTCGCCGGCGGCCGCCGCGCTGCAGGCTGCGACCGGCGCAACGGTGCTGGGCCGTGCCGCGCCCGCCGGCCAGTGGCAGGACGCGGGCTTCGCGCCGCAGCGCGAACTCGCGCACTGCGAGCGCATCGCCATCGGCGACGGCTGCACGCTGCGCGTCTGCCATACGCCGGGCCACGCATCGAACCACCTGTGCTACCTGCTCGAAGAGGAAAAGACGCTGTTCACCGGCGACCACGTGATGCAGGGCTCGACGGTCGTGATCGGACCGCCTGACGGAGACATGCGCGCCTACCTCGATTCGCTGGCCGCCTTGCAGGAAGAAGACCTGGAATGGCTCGCCCCCGGGCACGGCTTCCTGATCGCACGGCCGCAGGACGCGATCCGCCTGCTGGTGCGCCACCGGCTGCAGCGTGAAGCCAAGGTCGCGGCCGCGCTGCGCGGACTGGGCCCCGCGCCAATCGAAGCGCTGGTGCTGCGCGTCTATGACGACGTGCCGCCGCGCATGCACCCGGTCGCGCAGCGCTCGCTGCTGGCGCACTTGCTCAAGCTGCGGGATGAAGGCAAGGCGCGCGAAGCGGACGGGGACTGGTCGGAGGTGGCGGAGTAGAGATCGGAGCGAGGTGCCAGCAGGGGCAACCGCAAAAGTTTTTTCTCGGACCCCTTGCGCAATCCCGAAATTCCGCTACAATTCGGCCTCTCGTGTGCGGCTGTAGCTCAGTTGGATAGAGTACTTGGCTACGAACCAAGGGGTCGTGGGTTCGAATCCTGCCAGCCGCGCCACCTATGCAGAAGGGAAAAGGGCTTCCGGAAACGGAAGCCCTTTTTTCATGGCGGCGAGGTTGCGCCCGACCCTGTGCGCAAGCGCTCGCCGGCACTCTGAAACTACCAGCGGTACCTCGCACCGACCGTACCGCCCGGATTGCGCCCCGCCCTCACCTTGAACCACAGCTTCACGCCGGTTGCCGTGTTGCCGTGCGCGCCGATATTGAACGAGAACAGCCCGCGCAGCAGGTCGGCATCGATCTTCGTGCCATTGATGTTGATGCTTTGCTTGCGGCTGTCCTGCCACCAGTCGGCTTCAACGAACGGATAGATGCCGGCCAGGCGTGTCGGCTGCGCGCCATAGAGCCGTACGCCGATGCCGGTGGCACTGGAATCGCCGGGCATGCCCTGCGCCTGCACGCCGCTGACCGGCGACATGCCGGGCTGGTAGGCCAGCTGCAGCCGCGGCTGGATCGTCAGGCCGCCGGCGCGCGGCACCACGGCATCGACCGCCAGCGCCATGGTGCGCACGTGGCTGTCGACAAAGCCGCCAGCGCTGGTGACATCGTCCATGTGCAGCGTCAAGCGGCGCGGGCGCTCGACCACGGCGACGAGATCGCGATCCACGGCGGCCAGCCCCGGCGCGTCGTCGTCCGGCCCCACTCCCATCGCAGGCGGCAATGATGGCGAAGGCTCCGGTGCCCGAGTCGCGTACTCGATGGCGATTGGTTCGGGGACACTACTGAAGAATGCGGGCGCGCCGGCCGGCATGTCGGCGCCGGCCACCAGCGTGTCGGGTGCCTGGGCGACCGGCGCTGGCGCAGCCTGCGCCTGCAGCGGCTGGTCCCAGCCGGAGACGCCCTGGCTGTCGGCTACCCTTTCCGGAACCGCATCATCCGCGTGGGCCAGCGCACACATCAGCACGGCCAGGATGCTGCAGCATTGCAGGTGGTGCAGGATCGGACCCGGATGCGTGGCACACGGGTGCCAACCGGGGCAAATCCCCGCCTCCCTCTCTCTCGATGATGACAAGACCATAGTCATGGCAACCACCTTCGGACGTTATATCAGCCTGCCCGATGAGCTTGAGCATAGGTCAATCCGCCTGCTTGCGTTAGCGGGGAATGTTGGCGTCCGCGCGGTGGCAATGACCGCGTTCCGGACGACGACCGCGGCCGGACAGGCAACGCCGCACCTGGACACGGATAGCGCGGATCAAATCGCCGCGGTCTTTCGATCGCCTGGCGGATCGCGTCCATGTCGCGTTCTGCAAGTGGGTGCGCGGCCAGCTGATCGCACTCCTGCGCCGACACGAATCACCAGTTTTTCGGACAGGGGATGGCGTTGATCGACAGCTTGGTCGCGCAAGGACGCGTGTCGGGCCATTACTCGATGACACCCGAGGAACTGACCAATCGCTACATGCGCACGCTGGAGCCGCTGGAGCGGCTGCTCAGCGGGTCAGTGCCGGCCTGGTGCTGATCGACGTCGATCGCTTCAAGCAGATCAACGACCCCATGGCCACGCGGCCGGCGACGAAGTATTGCGCGAGGTGGCGACGCTGATGCGTGCGCTGGTGCCGCCGGACAGCGTGCTGGCCTGCGTCGGCGGCAAGTCGCTGCACGTGACGGCCAGTTTCGGCGTCGCGATCGGGCACGGCGGGGCACGTCACTGGCAGCAGCTGTTCGCCGCGGCCGATGCGGCGATGTACCGGGCCAAGGCGGAGGGGCGCAATTGCGTGCGCGAAGCGCAGAGCGAGGAAGGGGTACCGGCGGCCTGAGCTTGCCGGCGGGAATTCGATCGGCGGGACCTGCGATCGAGACGCGGGTCGAGATCCGTAAGGGACCCGTAAACGACGAAAGGCTCGCTTGCGCGAGCCTTTCCGAATATTGGTGCCCAGAAGAGGACTCGAACCTCCACAGTGTTGCCACCGCTAGGACCTGAACCTAGTGCGTCTACCAATTCCGCCATCTGGGCTTCGTTTCGCTGCATTGCTGCTGCGATGCGAAGAACGAAATTATGCCGCGCGTACCTGACGCTGTCAACAGCTTCAAGCAAAAATCTTCGCAGGCATGCTGCCGGCATGAGCCCGGCCTAAACCTATTGTGGGCCACCCCTCCGCATGAAATCCACCTGCGCCGGCCGCCCGGGCAATTGCAGGGCCGCCGTCGCCGGCGGCGTGCAGGCGATGGTCTTGCCGGCACGCAGCACGCGCAGCCGCGTGGCGCGCAGCCGGATCGCCTCGACCGGGTCGCGCGCCTGCAGCAGCACCAGGTCGGCCCGGCAGCCCGGCGCGATGCCGTAGCCGTCCAGGCCAAGGATTTGCGCCGGCGTCGCGGTCACCGCGGCAAAGGAGGCCCGCATCGCCTCCTGCCCGGTCATCTGCGCCACATGCAGGCCCATGTGCGCGACTTCGAGCATGTCGCCCGAGCCCAGGCCGTACCACGGGTCCATCACGCAGTCGTGGCCGAAGGCAACCGGCACGCCCGCCGCCAGCAATTCGGGCACGCGCGTCATGCCGCGGCGCCTGGGGTAGCTGTCGTGCCGGCCCTGCAGCGTGATGTTGATCAGCGGGTTGGCGATCGCCGCGACGCCGGCCTCGCGCATCAGCGGGATCAGCTTGGACACGTAGTAGTTGTCCATCGAGTGCATCGAGGTCAGGTGCGAGCCGGCCACGCGGCCATGCAGGCCGAGGCGCACCGTCTCGCTCGCCAGCGTCTCGATATGGCGCGACAGCGGGTCGTCGCTTTCATCGCAATGCATGTCGACGCGCAGCCCGCGCTCGGCCGCAAGCTCGCACAGCAGCCGCACCGACTCCGCGCCCTGCGTCATGGTGCGCTCGAAATGCGGGATGCCGCCGACCACGTCCACGCCCATGTCGAGCGCGCGCGTCAGGTTCTGCATCGCGCCGGGGGCGCGCAGCACGCCGTCCTGCGGAAACGCCACCAGTTGCAGGTCGAGGTAGGGACGCACGCGCTCGCGCACGTGCAGCAGCGCTTCCACCGCGAGCAGGCGCGGATCGCAAACGTCGACATGCGAGCGGATCGCCAGCAGCCCGCGCGCCACGGCCCAGTCGCAGTAGGCCAGCGCGCGTTCGACCAGCGCCTCCTGCGTCAGCATCGGCTTGAGTTCGCCCCACAGCGAAATCCCTTCTAGCAGCGTGCCGGACTGGTTCACGCGCGGCAGCCCGTACGACAGCGTCGAGTCCATATGGAAATGCGCGTCGACGAATGGCGGCGTCACCAATTGGCCGGCGGCATCGATTTCCTCGGCAGCGCGCGCGGCCAGCGCGGGCTCCACCGCGGCGATGCGGCCATCGGCAATGCCGATATCGATGCCGGTGCGCCCGTCGGGCAGGTTGCAGTGCCGCAGGATCAGGTCGAGCATGGCGTGTCTTGACGGGAAAGGTTAGGACAAAAAGCACAGCCGCATGATCGCATGGCCCCGCGGGGCGCAGGTAGCGCGTGCGAACGGTACGGACGATGCGCTCACCCCTGCCCGTCAGCCAGCACCTGCATGGTCATGGCCTCGGGCGCGAGGCCGCAACCGCGCAGCAGCAGCGCCACCAGATGCTCGGTCGCCTGCGCATAGTCCTGCCGCCCCAGCCGGCTCACGCCGAGCACTGCGCAGACCTGCGACTCGAAATCGGCATAGGTCTGCGTTGCGGCCCAGATGGTGAAGAACAGGTGCTGCGGGTCCACCGGCGCCATCTGGCCGCTGTCGATCCATTGCTGGACCACCGCGGCCTTGCGCGCCACCAGTTCGCGCAGCGCATGGCGCAGGATCTCGCCGATCTCCGGCGCGCCGTGCAGCAGCTCGTTGGCAAACACGCGCGAGGCATCGGGATGGCTGGCGGACAACCGCATCTTGGCGCGAATGTACTGCTCCAGCGCCACCTGCGGCGGAAGGTCGGCGCGGATGATGTCGGTCTCCGACAGCCACAGCTGCAGCGTGTGGGCCAGCACCGCGCGGTACAGCGCCTGCTTGGTGCGGAAGTAGTAGTGCAGG
This sequence comes from Cupriavidus sp. MEYA8, assembly GCF_059278825.1. NCBI lineage: Bacteria > Pseudomonadati > Pseudomonadota > Betaproteobacteria > Burkholderiales > Burkholderiaceae > Cupriavidus > Cupriavidus sp. MEYA8. The sequence continues at coordinate 2,000,488 of NZ_CM181222.1, read as the reverse complement.
TTCGACTTGGGCACGCCGGCGCGCGCCGCGATCTCGGCCATGGTGGCGCCGGCAAACCCCGCGCGCGCGAACACGTGCTCGGCCGCGCGCATGATCATGGCCTGGTTCTCCTGCCGGATGCGGCCGGCGGGACTTTCGTGCGCAAGCTGCGCGCCGCGCATCGACAGCGGCCGGCGCGATGGAGCGCTGGCGCGCGGGTCCATCAGCGTGTGCCGTAGAGGCGGTCGCCGGCATCGCCCAGGCCGGGCACGATATAGCCGTGCTCGTTGAGCGTGTCGTCGATCGCGGCGGTGACGATGCCGACCTCGGGGTGCGCGGCACGCAGCGCGCGCAGACCCGGACGCGAGGCGATCAGGCACACGTATTTCATGGTGGTGACGCCCGCTTCCTTCAGCCGGTTCAGCGCGGCTATGGCCGAGTTGCCGGTGGCCAGCATCGGATCGACCACGATGACCATGCGCTCGTGTATATCTTCCGGCATCTTGAAGTAGTACTCGATCGGCTCAAGCGTCTCGGGGTCGCGGTATAGCCCGATATGGCCGACGCGCGCCGCCGGCAGCAGCTCCAGCATGCCGTCGATGAAGCCATTGCCGGCACGCAGGATCGACACCAGGCACAGCTTCTTGCCCGACAGTATGCGCGACTGCGTCGGCGCGATCGGGGTGCGGATGGCGATGGTCTCCATCGCCAGGTCGCGTGTGGCCTCGTAGGTCAGCAACTGGCTGATCTCGCGCACCAGGCGCCGGAAATTGTCGGTGGTGGTTTCCTCGCTGCGCACCAGCGTGACCTTGTGCTGCACGAGCGGGTGGTCGACGACCAGCACGCCGGGCACGCCGGCAGCGTCGTCGTCGCGGGTGGCTGCAGTGGGAACAGCGGTGGGAACAGCGGCTGGTACAGCGGACATGTCGTTCATGGGGACGCTCCTGATGCCATGTTTGATGCCACGTTATCCAACGCAAACCTTGCCGATTGCGCAAGCAATGGTGGCGGGCGCGCGGGGCGCCCGCCATGCTCAGAACACGGTGCCGTCGCTGATGATGCTGAACGGCGGTGCACCGCCCGGGCGCCGCTTGGCGGCAATGCGCCGGCCCGCGGCCCAGGTGCCGCCCTCCAGCACGCGCGCCAGCGGGAAGCCGGCTTCCGCCAGCCCCAGCGCCTGGCGCACGCCATCGGCCACCAGGTCCAGGCCAGTCACGGTCAGCGCGCGCCATTCGACGATCACGGGCTCGTCCACCGCATGCGGCTCGGCGGCAAAAGACGCATCGCGCGGCACCATCAGTTCGAAGTCGAACAGCAGGCCGCCATTGCGGTATTCGGGCAGCCCGGTCAGCGCATCCAGCCCGGTGACCGTCAGGCCCGCGTCCTCCAGCGGCTCCAGCAGCGAATAGGTCAGCCACTGCGTGAGCTTGTGGAACGGCACCAGCCCGCCGGGCGCGGCCGGATGGCGCCAGCAATCGCCCAGCGACACACCCTCGATCACGATCCGCCCCGGCCACACCGGCCCCAGCCCCACCAGCAGCGTACGCAGCAGGAAGCTGGCATCGAGCCGGTCGTTGACCGCATGCGCCTTCAGGTAGTCGAACAGGTTGCCCAGCCGCGCCGGCCGCCCGAACAGCGCCGGCGTCGCTTCCATCACCTCGCCCAGCCGGCGCAGCAGCCCGGCGCGGCCTTCGAGCCCCACCAGCGGGTTGTGCTGCGCCACCTGGAAGGCGTGGGCGATGCTGTCGGCATCGATGCGCTGCAGCCGCTCGGCATCCGCGCGCAGCGGATCGCCGGGCGCCGCGGAGAAGCCGCCGCGTGCGAACAGGTCGAAGCTGGCCACGCCCAGTCCCTCTGAACGTGTCAGCACCAGGTCGCTGGCCGGATCGCGGTAACGCCAGTCGGGGCCAGCGCCGGCGTCGAGCAGTACGCTCGGGATCACCAGGTCGATACCGATGCGCGCGCGCTCTTCGCGGTGCTCGGGCCCGCTCAGGCCGGCGCGCTCGCACAGCACCTGCCAGCGGTCCGCGCGCTGGTCGACGCCGCCGCTCTCGAAGTGGCGCCAGCGGCTGTGGTAAGGCACCTGCAGGTCCGGATAGCGCTGCCGGATCGTGCTGGCCACGTAATCGGCGATCGCGTGGACACGGTCGGGATGCCAGGTGAACAGCTCGGACGCGCCGCCGGCCACGTGCTCGGTGACCGCCGCGCAATGCGTGCGCACCGCCTCCGCGCACAGCAGCCCGGAAGCGGGGTGCCCTTCCGGCACCGGGCTGAGCCAGCCCGCGCCCGGACGCATTTCCTCGCCTGCTCCCCGACGTTCCATGCCGTCACGATCCTCTTCGGGATACATTGTCATTCGTTCAACCCCCTGCCCTTTGCCAGGGCCAGTTCATCGGCATCCGGCGGCGTGTAGTGCGTAAAGTAGCCCGCCGCCACCTTGGCGTCGATCTCGACACGGGCATCGGCCGGGATCAGGGCTTCGGGGATCGCCACCTGCTCGACCACCTCGATGCCCTGCGCCACCAGCGCGCCATGCTTCATGTTGCTCATCGACGCCCAGCGGTCGATGCGGCGGATGCCCAGCCAGTGGAACACATCCGGCATCAGCTCCTGGAAACGCATGTCCTGCACGCCTGCCACGCATTCGGTGCGGGCAAAGTAAGTCTCGGCCCGGTCGCCGCCCGCCTGCCGCTTGCGAGCGTTATAGACCAGAAACTTGGTCACCTCGCCCAGCGCGCGGCCTTCCTTGCGGTTGTAAACCACCAGCCCGACACCGCCCTGCTGCGCCATCTCGATGCACACCTCGATGCCATGCGCCAGGTAGGGCCGGCAGGTACAGATGTCTGACCCGAACACGTCGGATCCGTTGCATTCATCGTGCACGCGGCAGGCCACTCTTGTTTCTGGCTTGCCGAGTTGACTGACGTCGCCGAAAAAGTACAGCGTCATGCCGCCGATAGGCGGCAGGAACACTTTCAGGTCGGGCCGCGTGACCAGCTCCGGGAACATGCCGCCGGTCTGCTCGAACAGGCCGCGCCGCAACGCGCTTTCCTTGATGCCGAAGCGCGCCGCCAGCCCCGGCAGGTACCAGACCGGATCGACCGCCGCCTTGGTCACGCGCACGTCGCCATTGGCATAGAGGATGCTGCCGTCGGGGGTCAGCCGGCCGGCAGCAATCGCCGAGATCAGCTCGGGCATGTTGATATGGGCGCGCGTGATGGCAATGGTCGGGCGGATGTCCACTCCCGCCGCGATGCGGTCGGCGAAGACGGAGGAAACAAGGTGGCCCCAGGGATCGAGCGAGACGATCTTTTCCGGATCGGCCCATTGCGGGTGCGGGCCGATCGACTCCGCGGGGGCGGTGTCGGTCAGGTCTGGCCGATGGTCGCGCTGCAGCGACCCCGAGGCCACCGCCAGCGCGCGGTATATGGCATAGGCGCCGGCGTGGGTGCCGATCACGTTGCGCTGCGCGGGATTCGCCAGGCTGGCGATCACCGGTCCGCGTTCGGCCGCGGTGGGCGCACCCCAGTGGATCGGCTCGGCCGGCTTGTCGCGGCGCGCGTGCGAAGTGAGGACGATATGGTCGGACATGGCACCCTCGGTTCCCGATGGAATCCTGACCAAATGGTCAGGTTTACGATTCCATACTAGGCAACGTTCATGCCATCGCCCAATGCCGGTTTACGCGAGTTTTGCCGCGCTCTGTATGGCGCCGTACGCAAGCGCAGCGCAGGCATGCACGCAGGGAGTGCCGGCAGCATGACACCGCCGGTGCACGCGCACCAGCAGGAGGCAGCCTGCCGCACGCGCAGGGGTTGCAAGCCTTACACGGTAGGACGGCTCGCCGAGCCGCGCGAGTCAGACAGCCATGCCCTCGCCGCGCGCAGCGCTGCCAGGGGGCTTGCGCTTTCCACGTAGCGATGGAACAGCGCGCCCGCAACGTTGCTCAGCGCCCACGCAGCCGCCATACCCAGCGCGTTCAGCACCGGCTGCCCCGGCGCAAGGTTCGACACCAGCACATTGACCAGCAGGCACACCGGGAAGTGCACCAGGAAAACCGAATAGGAAATGCGGCCAAAGAAACCCACCACATGGCCGCGCGGCCAGCGCTCCATCCAGCCGCCGCGGCGGGCCACCGCCAGCAGCAGCGCGGTGGCCAGCGCTATGGCGATACGCAGGCGGAAATCGACGATCAGCGCCGCCAGCGCCACCGCGCAGAGCACCAGCAGCGGCATCGCCGATCGGCCCGGGTTCGAGGCCCACCATGCCAGCGTGCCCATGCCATAGGCGCCGAAGAAGTACACCGCCCAGATATCCCAGGCGGCATCGCGGTTGAACCAGAACAGCGACGCGACCGCCAGCAGCGCCACCACGCCGATGCCGGCCGCGGCGCCCGCCTGCGCCTGGCGCGGCGCAAAGGCGCGCGCGGCCCACAGCGCCACCAGCAGCAGGCCGAACAGCTGGAGGTCGATCGCGACGTACCAGACTCCGGCCGAGAGGGCCTCGACATCCAGCACGTTATGCAGCAGCGTAAGGTGCGCCAGGAACTGCGTCAGGTGCGCTGGCGCAGGGATCGATTCATGGATCATCCACTGCCGCGCCAGCGCGGCGCCGGCAATGCTCAGCAGCAGCGCCGCGGCGAAGGGCACCACCAGCTTCAGGTAACGGCGCCACAGCATCGCCAGCGGGTGTTCGCGGATTTCCAGCCGGCCGTGCGGCGCCAGGCTGCGCGCCGCGAGGAAGCCGCTGATCACCAGGAACACCTGGACCGCGATGCGGGCATAGTCATACAGCCAGTCCACCAGCCCCGGCGCGAGACGGTATGCGGTGTCGGACATCGGGCCGTAGAAAGCGAGATGGTGCAGCACGATCAGCTGAGAGCTGACCGCCTTGAGCGCGTCGATGCAGGGCAGGCGTGACGGACGGGGGCTCATTGTTCTTTGGAATCTGACAAAGCGCACGAAAGGCGGGATTCTACCTGTTTGCCCTGATTGACATGTGGCGTCATGTCCACAAATTGCGGATTGGTTACACACTGGCAGCGATTGTTTCCGATTGCTTGCCGCGCCATTCATGTCTCACCAGAGAAGCATTTGCTTATGACGACTTTATCCTTCGCCGAGCAAAGACCCGGGTATACCCTAGCGTTTTTGCCGCGCCTGCGGTTAGCTCTCCGGTTTGCTCGAATGTCCGTCCCTGCCCTGTCTTCCCTGCTCGCCCGCTTGTCTAATGCGCGTCGCCCCCTGGCGGCGCTCGCCTTCGGCGTCATGGTCACCGCGCTGGCCCCGGCTGCGGCCCATGCCCAGCCGCAAACCCCCGTGCTCGACAAGATCCGCGATTCCGGCACCATCGTGCTGGGCTATCGCGAATCGGCACTGCCCTTTTCCTTTGCCGACGACAAGGGCCAGCCGGCCGGCTATGCGGTCGACCTGTGCCTGCGCGCTGCCGAAGCCGCGCGCCAGAAGCTGGGCCTGAAAGACCTGAAGGTGCGCTGGATGCCGCTGACGCCGCAAAACCGCATCCCCGCGGTGGTCAACGGCCTGGTCGACCTCGATTGCGCCCCCAACACCAACTCGCTCGAACGTCAGAAGCAGGTGGCCTTCAGCGTCTCGCACTATGTCTCGACCGTGCGCATGCTGGTCCGCGCCGACTCTGGCATCCGCACGTTCGGCGACCTGCGCGGCAAGACCGTGGTCACCAGCGCGGGCTCGACCGGCGACCGCCACGTGCGCCGGCTGAAGGGCCAGTATGGCTACCACGACGTCTACGCCAAGGACCATGGCGAGTCGTTCCTGCTGCTGGAATCCGGCCGCGCCCAGGCCTTCGTGATGGATGACGTGCTGCTGGCCGGCCTGCGCGCGCGCGCCAAGGATCCGTCGCAGTACGTGATCGTGGGCCCGTCCCTGTCGATCGAGCAAAATGCGCTGATGTTGTCCAAGGCCGACCCGGAATGGAAGCGCCTGGTCGACCAGACCCTGGGCGTGGCCTTCACCGGCCAGGACGTGATCGCGCTGCAGAAACGCTGGTTCCAGCAGCCCATCGGCAGCCGCGGCATCAACCTGGCGCTGGCGCCGTCGGGCGAGGTGCGCGCCGCGTGGAAGCACCCGTCGGACGCCGTCACCGAGTAACTCCGGTTCACACCGGGAGAGCCGGAACCGGAACCGGTCCGGGGCCGCAATTCAGGATTTCCATGAGAGTGCCGCGCCGGGCAAGCCCCAAGTTGACAGCGACGAACGATGTTGGCGACACTGGCCCGAGCCGTCCCCGTGTGGGACAGGCCACATACACGACCGCCCGACGGCGGCATTTCTCAGGAGAAATCATGAACAAGTTTGTCGCGACCGCGATCGCGCTCTGCCTCGGCGCTGCCTCGCTGGCTGTCCACGCGCAGGGTACCGGCAAGAAGCAGTTCGATCCGTATTCCCAGGGTGCCAAGTCGGGCGAGAAGTTCGACCCGTACTCCCAGGGTGCCAAGTCCGGCGACAAGTTCGACCCGTACAGCCAGGGCGCGAACAAGAGCACGCGCAGCGACCTGAACCCCGCCGCACCGGCCACCGAGCAGAAGCCGGCCAAGAAGTCGTCCAAGAAGTCGTCCAAGAAGAAGGCCGCTCCGGCGCAGGCTGCCAGCTGAACCGCAACGGCTCCGACGAAAAAACCCGCCGAGGCGGGTTTTTTTGCGCCCTGCGCAGGCCAAAGCCTGCTCAAAGCCGTTCCGAAGCCCGTTCAAGGCATCTGCGTGTCGCGCTCCAGCGCGGTGACGTCGATGCGCTGCACCTTGCCATCCTGCCTCACCTCGGTGCGCAGCACGAAGGCATCGGACGGGCAGTACCAGTCGGTCACATGCATCACCGAAGGCTCGACCTGCACCACTTCCTCGCCCACCAGCACAGGCCCCAGCGACGTGCGCTTCTCATAGGTGATCGGCAGGCACTCCTTGCGCCCCATGACGGTCTCGATCATCTGGCGGCGGCCAACCTGGCGCGAGCCGATGTGGATCGACGCATGCAGCGCGCGCATGGTGCTGACCACTTCGCCGGAGCCGAGCGGGTAGACCTTGAGCGATACGCTGGACTGGAACGTCTCGCCGTCGAGCGTGCTGCCTTCGCGCAACTCCAGGCCGGCGTAGTTGAAGACGCCCTTGCCCCGGAACGAGGCTTCGCCGTACATGCGCGCATAGCGGGCCCGGGCGTTGATGATGGCATGCTGGCTTTCGATGCTGGTCTCGTCATTCGGCGTGCGCCGGTCGATCACGACCTCATGCACCTGCTCCATGATCACCGGCGGCCCCATCAGCGCCGACATCGCGGACTTGGAGCTGACCGTCAGCTGCGCGCGGCATCCGGATGCGCTGCGGCCGACGTCGCGCAGCGTCATGCGGATCGACATCGGCAGGGCGCCGTCGCCCTCCATCTGCACATGCGAGCCGGAACGGAACCAGGGCGCGTTGCAGAGCACCGCCGCTGCCGACGCGGCCATCTGCGTGGCGGCCACCTGCGCCGCGGCGCTGACCGCGGTCGCGGCGGCAGCGCCGGCGGGCGCGGCCGGCTGTGCCGCCGCCGGCATGGCCAGACACAGGCCTGCCAGCGCGGCAAGATTTGCAAGCCGGTATTGCTGCGCCTTTGTCTTCACATGAATCCCTGTCTAGAATGTCTTGGCGCCCCCGATAGCGCCCGGCCTGCCAGACGACCGCCTGGTCACTCAGATTATTCGTGTTTTTCGTGCAAGTGGCTATCTCGCTGATAACTTATCGGCGGCCCGCACCACCGTCCGCGATCGCCGGGCTGTTTCCGTGCACCGGCCCCCCGCGCGCGGGCCCAGAGGAGGTTCCATGCTTCAGTACTACGCGAAACTATGGTGGGTGGTCGCCCTGCGCGGCCTGTTTGCGCTGGTATTCGGCGTCTGCGCGTTCTTCGCGCCGATCGCCACGCTGGCCGCGCTGGTGATCGTGTTCGGCGCGTTTGCCGCGGCCGACGGGCTGATGGCGCTGGTCATGGCCATCTCCGGCAAGGACCGCGAGACCAGCGACCGCTGGATCCTTGCGCTGCAGGGCCTGCTCGGTCTCGGCGTGGGCGCGCTGACGTGGTTCAGCCCGGCCATCACCGCGCTGTCGCTGCTGGTCTATATCGCGGTATGGTCGCTGGCCACCGGCGTGCTGCAGATCGTCGCGGCGATCCGGCTGCGCAAGGAGATTCCCAACGAATGGTGGCTGATCCTGACCGGGCTGGTCAGCATCGCCTTTGCCTTCCTGGTGCTGTGGCAGCCGCTGGCGGGGGCGCTGGCGGTGCTGTGGATGATCGGCGCCTGGGCCATCGTGTGCGGCGTCCTGCTGCTCGGCGTCGCGTTCCGCCTGCGCCGCGCGCGTCCTGCCGCGGCAGGCATCCAGGCGGCCTGAACGCCATCCGGCGGGCCCACCGGCCCGCCCGCCGCTGGCTTTGCGACTGACGGGTCACCCCGACACCGTGCTACCATTGCCCGCCGCGCGTGCCCACGCGGCGGCTCTGGCCTCCCATGCGCCTGGCAGCCGCATCGGCGCGGCCATCCCGCATGACTTGCGGCTGGTTCTGAAAAAGCCGCCAGCGCCTGTCCACCAACGGACCGCGCAATGCGTTGTGATGGCTTGCCGTCGTCGTGCACCCACGCAAGACCATCCCAATCCGTCGTTTTTCCAGGAGCTCCATGCGTAGTTCATCGACCTCGCGGTATGCCGGGCTGTCAGTAGGTGCCACCACCACCAGTGCCGTCGTGCTGGTCAGCCTCGCCATCCTGCTGGTCTGGTTCGGCACGCTCGATATGCGCCACCTGCTGCGCTCGGACGAGGGCCGCTACGCCGAAATCGCGCGCGAGATGTTTGTCACCGGCGACTGGGTGACGATCCGCTACCACGAGCTCAAGTACTTCGAGAAGCCGCCCTTCCACCTGTGGGTGACCACGCTGGCCTATACGCTGTTCGGCGTCGGCGACTGGCAGGCGCGCCTGTGCGTGGCGTTGTCCGGCCTGCTTGGCCTGGGCGCAACCATGCTGGCCGCGGCGCGGTGGTATGGGCAGCGCGTGGCGCTGCTGGCCGGGCTGGCGCTGGTGGCGGCGCCGATGTGGAATGTCGCCGGGCATTTCAATTCGCTGGACATGACCCTGGCGGGAGCGATGGCGTGCGTGCTGGCCTGCATGCTGATTGCGCAGCACCCGCACGCCACGCCCGCCGCGCGCCGCAACTGGATGCTGGCTTGCTGGGCCGCCATGGGCGTGGCGGTGCTGGTCAAGGGGCTGGTCGGGCTGGCGCTGCCCGGCCTGGTGCTGGTGATCTATACCGTCGCCACGCGCGATTTTGGCCTGTGGCGCAGGCTCCATGTGCTGGCCGGCATGGCGGTGCTGCTCGCGGTCACCGTGCCGTGGTTCTGGCTGGTGTCGGTGCGCAACCCTGAGTTCCCGCATTTCTTCTTTATCCACGAGCACTGGCAGCGCTACACCTCGAACGTTCACCAGCGCGAAGGCAAGATCTGGTTCTTCGTGCCGCTGCTGCTGGCCGGATTCCTGCCCTGGCTGGGGCTGGCGCCACAGATGTGGCAGGCGGTGCGCGAGCGCGCCGGCGTCGCGCGCGGCACTACGCCGCGGCCGTTCCAGCCCGCGCTGCTGGCGGCGCTGTGGGCCGCGGCGATCTTCGTGTTCTTCAGCCTGTCCGGCTCCAAGCTGCCGGGCTATATCGTGCCGATCTTCCCGGCGCTGGCGCTGCTGGCGGGCGTGGCGCTGGACACGGTCACGGAACGCGCGTGGCGCTGGCAGGTCAATGCCGTGATTGCGCTGGCGGTCATCGGGCTGCTGGCGTGCCCCTTCGTCGCCATGCTGGACAAGCCAAGCACGCCCAATGCCGTGTACCGCGAATTCACCCTGTGGATCGCCATTGCCTTTGCCATCATGCTGGCCGGGGCCATCGCTGCGCGGCGGCTGTTGCGCACGCGCGGCGTATTTCCCAGCATTGTGGTGTACGCGCTGGCGATGTTCGCCTGCTGCACGGTGGCGCTGCGTGGCCACGAGGCGATGGGGCGGCCCGGCTCCGGCGCGGACCTGGCGCCGGCGATCAATGCAGTGCTGACGCCGCAGATGCCGCTGTACAGCGTCGGCATGCTGGACCATACGCTGCCGTTTTACCTGCGCCGCACTGCCATCATGGTCGCGCATCAGGACGAACTGGAATTCGGCATCGGCCAGGAGCCGCAGAAGTGGATCCCCACCATCGACGGCTTTATCTCGCGCTGGCAGGACGGCCAGCGCGCCGTGGCGATCATGATGCCCGAGACCTACAAGATGCTGGCGGCGCGCGGCGTGCCGATGCACCGGATCGGCGGCGATCGCCGGCGCGTGGCGGTCGCCAACTTCGCCCTGCCGGGCGAAGGCCCGCACGCGCCATCCCAAGGACAGTAACTTTGCACCACCCGGCGCCATGACGCTCTCGACTTTCCTGTTTATCGTTACCGGCGTGCTGCTCAACGCAGCCGCCCAACTGCTGCTCAAGGCCGGCGTCAACACCATCGGCGCGATCACGCTGGATCGCGGCACGCTGCTCGTCACGGCACTGCGCGTGCTGACCCAATGGCCGGTGCTGGCCGGCCTGACGCTGTACGTGGTCAGCGTCGGCGTGTGGATCGTGGGGCTGTCGCGCGTGGACGTGTCGGTCGCCTACCCGATGCTATCGCTCGGCTACGTGGTCAACGCGCTCGCCGCCTGGTGGCTGTTCGGCGAGATGATCGGTCCCTTGCGCGTGGCCGGCATCCTGCTGATACTGGCTGGCGTCTTCCTGATCGCCCGTTCGTGACCGGGCTGTCCTGGCTTGCCTGGCCTGGCTTGCCTGGCCGGACTTGCCTGCCTGACTTGCCGACCGGAACCGATTCTTCGCGGATTTTTCGTTTTTTAGCCCATGACTGCTCCCGCTTCCGAGTTCCTGCCCTTTGTCCGGCCTGAAATCGATGCCGCCGCCATTGCCGATGTCGGCAGGGTGCTGGCGTCCGGCTGGATCACCTCCGGGCCGAAGATGCAGGCCTTCGAGGCCGCGCTGTCTGACCTGTTCGGCGGACGCCCGGTGCGCACCTTCGCCAACGGCTCGGCGACGATGGAAATCGCGCTGCGCATTGCGGATATCGGCCCTGGCGATGAAGTCATCACTACCCCGATCACCTGGGTCGCCACCGCCAACGTGGTGATCGCGGTCGGCGCGCGCCCGGTGTTCGTCGACATCGACCCGCGCACGCGCAACCTGGACCTGGACGCGGTCGAGGCGGCCATCACGCCGCGCACGCGCGCGATCATGCCGGTGTACCTGTCGGGCCTGCCGGTCGACATGGACCGCCTCTACGCCATCGCATCGAAGCATGGCCTGCGCGTGATCGAAGACGCCGCCCAGGCGATCGACTCGCGCTGGCGGGGCCAGCGCATCGGCGCGTTCGGCGACCTGGTCAGCTTCAGCTTCCAGGCCAACAAGAACATCACCACCATCGAGGGCGGCTGCCTGGTGATGAACACGCCGGAAGAAGCGGTGCGCGCCGAGCGCCTGCGGCTGCAGGGCGTGATCCGCACCGGCATGGACGGCATGGACGTGGAAGAACCCGGCGGCAAGTTCAACCTGACCGACGTCAATGCCGCAGTCGGCCTGGCCCAGCTCGAAAAGCTCGACACCATTACCGCACGCCGCGCCGAACTGGCCGAGGCCTACTTCCGCTGCGCCGCCGACCATGGCCTCGCCGGCCTGGGCATCGAGCTGCCGCAGCCGCTCGATGCCCAGGCCGCCACCACCAACTGGCACATGTTCCAGGTGGTGCTGCCGACCGAACGCCTGCAGGGCGGTCCGGCGCAGGCGCGCCGGCAGGTCATGGAAGCCCTGCGCGAGCGTGGCATCGGCACCGGCGTGCACTACCCGCCCATCCATCTTTTTACCTACTACCGCTCGCTCGGCTGGCGCGAGGGCATGCTGCCGCATGCCGAACGCATCGGGCGCGGCATCGTCACGCTGCCGCTGTTCCCCGCGATGCAAGCCGCCGACGTCGAGCGGGTCTGCGCAACCCTCAGCGAAACATGCAAACGTCTCTCCACATGAGCCCGGTCGAAGTCTCGGTAGTCATTCCGGTCTACAACGAAGAAGACGGGCTGCAAGCCCTGTTCGACCGCCTCTATCCGGCGCTGGATGGCCTCGGCGACTCTTACGAGATCATCTTCATCAACGACGGCAGCACCGACCGCTCTGCGGCGCTGCTGGCCACGCAGTTCCACAAGCGCCCGGACGTGACCCGGGTGGTGCTGTTCAACGGCAACTTCGGCCAGCATATGGCGATCCTGGCGGGCTTCGAGCATACCCGCGGCAGGATCGTGATCACCCTCGACGCCGACCTGCAGAACCCGCCGGAAGAAATCCCGCGCCTGGTCGAAGCGATGCGCGCCGGCCATGACTACGTCGGCACCATCCGCCGCCAGCGCAACGACACCGCATTCCGCCGCTACGCGTCGCGCGCGATGAACCGGCTGCGCGAGCGCATCACCAAGATCCGCATGACGGACCAGGGCTGCATGCTGCGCGCCTATGACCGCAACGTGATCGACACCATCAACGCGTGCCGCGAGGTCAACACCTTCATCCCCGCGCTGGCCTACACCTTCGCGTCGAATCCCATCGAGATCGAGGTCGGCCACGAGCAGCGCCATGCGGGTGAATCGAAATATTCGCTGTACCAGCTGATCCGCCTGAATTTCGACCTGGTGACCGGCTTCTCGATCGTGCCGCTGCAGTGGTTCTCGGCGATCGGCACGATCCTGTCGCTGTTCTCCGGCGTGCTGTTCGTGATGCTGCTGGTGCGCCGCTTTGTACTCGGCTCGGAAGTGCAGGGGGTGTTCACGCTGTTCGCCATGAACTTCTTCCTGATCGGCATCCTGCTGTTCGGCGTGGGCCTGCTGGGCGAGTACGTCGGCCGCATCTACCAGGAAGTGCGCGGCCGCCCGCGCTACCGCATCCAGGCGGTGCTGGAAAAGGCCGACCCGGCGCACGCCGCACTGGGCCGCAAGGGCCGGGAGCCATGATGCGCGCTGTCGTCTTCGGCTACCACAATGTCGGCGACCGCTGCCTGCGCGTGCTGCATGCGCGCGGCGTGGAAGTGGCGCTGGTCATCACGCACCGCGACCGTCCCGACGAGAACATCTGGTTCCGCCGTGTCGCGGACACCGCCGCGGAGCTAGGCCTTCCCTTTATCTACGGCGAGGATCCTGCCGATCCCGCGATCGCGCAGGCAGTGCGCGACGCGCGCCCGGACGTGATCTTTTCCTTTTACTACCGCGCGATGATTCCGGCGGCAGTGCTGGCGCTGGCTCCTGGCGGCGCCTTCAACATGCACGGCTCGCTGCTGCCGAAGTACCGCGGCCGCGTGCCGGTGAACTGGGCGGTGCTGCACGGCGAGACCGAAACCGGCGCAACGCTGCATGCAATGGAATCGAGGCCGGATGCGGGCTATATCGTCGACCAGACCGCCGTGCCGATCCTGCCGGACGACACCGCCGGCGAAGTCTTCGAAAAGGTCACGGTGGCCGCCGAACAGACCCTGTGGCGCGCGTTGCCGGCGATGATCGCCGGGCAGACGCCGCAGCGGCCCAACCGGCTTGCGGAAGGCAGCTATTTCTCCGGGCGCAGGCCGGAAGACGGCCGCATCGACTGGAGCCAGCCGGCTGCGAGCGTCTACAACCTCATCCGCGCGGTCGCGCCGCCCTACCCCGGCGCATTCACCGAGGTGGCCGGACAGCGCTTTATCGTGGCGCGGGCGCGCCGCCTCCAGGCCGGCAGCGCACCCGCCGGCTTGCCGCCCGGCCTGCACGTGCAGGACGGCAGGCTGCTTGGCCTGTGCGGCGATGGCGGTGCGGTGCTCGTGACCGAATTGCTGGCGCATGACGGGGCGCTGGTCACGCCCGATACCTTTTCCCAGATTCTCAGAAAACAAACCAACGAGGAAAACCGATGAAAAAGGTCCTGATTCTCGGCGTCAACGGCTTCATCGGCCATCACCTGACGCGCCGCATCCTGGAAACCACGCCGTGGGAGGTCTACGGCATGGACATGAACACGGACCGCCTGGGCGACCTCGTCGATCACCCGCGCATGCACTTCTTCGAAGGTGACATCACCATCAACAAGGAGTGGATCGAGTACAACATCCGCAAGTGCGACGTGGTGCTGCCGCTGGTCGCCATCGCCACGCCGGCCACCTACGTGCGCCAGCCGCTGCGCGTGTTCGAGCTGGATTTCGAGGCCAACCTGCCGATCGTGCGCGCCGCGGTCAAGTACGGCAAGCACCTGGTGTTCCCGTCGACCTCGGAGGTCTACGGCATGTGCAGCGACGAGGAGTTCGACCCGGAAGCCTCGCCGCTGGTCTACGGCCCGATCAACAAGCCGCGCTGGATCTATGCCTGCTCCAAGCAACTGATGGACCGCGTGATCCACGCCTACGGCATGGAGCAAGGGCTGAACTACACGCTGTTCCGCCCCTTTAACTGGATCGGCGCGGGCCTGGACTCGATCTTCGAGTCGAAGGAAGGCTCGTCGCGCGTGGTGACGCAGTTCCTCGGCCATATCGTGCGCGGCGAGCCGATCAGGCTGGTCGACGGCGGCGCGCAGAAGCGCGCGTTTGCCGATATCTCGGACGGCATCGGCGCGCTGATGCGCATCATCGAGAACCCGAGCGGCATCGCCAGCGGCAAGATCTTCAATATCGGCAATCCGGCCAACATCCATTCGGTGCGCGAGCTGGCCGAGATGATGCTGAAGATGGCCGCGGACTACCCCGAATACGCCGAGGAGGCGCGCAAGACGCAGATCGTCGAAACCTCGTCGGGCGACTTCTACGGCAAGGGCTACCAGGACGTGCAGCACCGCGTGCCGAAGATCGACAACACCGTCGAAGAGCTGGGCTGGAAGCCCGAGGTCACGATGGAGCAGTCGCTGCGCCGCATCTTCGAGGCGTATCGCTGCAAGGTGGTCGAGGCCCGCACGCTGGTCGACTCGGCCAACTGAGCGCGCACCGCAGATGGCACGCATTGCCCTGAAGGTCGACGTCGACACGCTGCGCGGCACGCGCGAAGGCGTGCCGAAGCTGCTGTCGATGCTGGACGCCGCGCAGGCACAGGCCACCTTCCTGTTCAGCCTCGGGCCTGACCATACCGGCTGGGCGCTGCGGCGCGTCTTCCGGCCGGGCTTCCTGAAGAAGGTGTCGCGCACCTCGGTGGTATCCAACTATGGCTTGCGCACGCTGATGTACGGCGTGCTGCTGCCGGGCCCGGATATCGGGCGCAAGGGCGCGGCGGAAATGCGCGCGGCCCGCGCCGCCGGCCACGAGTGCGGCATCCACACCTGGGACCACGTCTACTGGCAGGACAACGTGCGCGAGCGCGATGCGGCCTGGACCCGGCGCCAGATGCAGCAGGCGTTTGCGCGCTACACCGAGGTCTTCGGCGAACCGCCGGCGACGCATGGCGCAGCGGGCTGGCAGATGAACGAGGATGCGTTCCGCCAGATCGACGACTGGGGCATGGCCTATGCGTCGGACGGGCGCGGCACGGCGCCCTATATCCCCACCATCGACGGCGTGCCGTGCCGGCACGTGCAGATGCCGACCACGCTGCCGACGCTGGACGAGCTGATCGGCACCGGCGGGCTGACCGAAGACAATGTCCATACTGCGCTGCTGAAGCTGACCGAAGGCGCGGGGGACCATGTCTTTACGCTGCATACCGAACTGGAAGGCGGCAAGCTGGCGCCGGTGTTCGAGCGGCTGCTGGCGGGATGGCGCGCGCAGGGGCACGAACTGGTGTCGATGGCGGCGTGGTATCGCGGGCTGGAGCGCAGCGGGCTGCCACAGTTGCCGGTGACGTGGGGGGAGATTCCCGGGCGGAGCGGGGAATTGATTGTGCAGCCCGAAGTGTTATCGCGCTGAGCCGCAGCCAACGCCGTCTGAACCAGGCTCCCCTCTCCCGCAAGCGGGAGGGGAGCAAACCCGTGGCAATACTCAGTCCCTGCGGCTGGCTGCCCCCACGCGCAGCCCATTAAACACCACCAGCAGGCTCGCCCCCATATCGGCGAACACCGCCATCCACATCGTCCCCATCCCCATCACAGTCAGCGCCAGGAACACCGCCTTGATGCCCAGCGCCAGCGTGATGTTCTGCACCAGGATGCGCGAGGTGCGGCGCGACAGCCGGACGAACTCCGGAATCTTGCGCAGGTCGTCGTCCATCAGCGCCACGTCGGCGGTTTCGATGGCGGCGTCGGTGCCGGCCGCGCCCATGGCGAAGCCGATATCGGCGCGCGCCAGCGCCGGCGCATCGTTGATGCCATCGCCGACCATGCCGATGCGGCCGCCGCGCGCATGCGCGGCGTCGGCCAGCGCGGCGATGCCGTCGGCCTTGTCCTGCGGCAACTGGTTGCCGCGCGCCTCGTCGATGCCGACCTCGGCCGCGATGGCCTGCGCGGTATGCGGGTTGTCGCCCGACAACATCAGCGTCTTCACGCCCAGCGCATGCAGTCCGGCGATCGCCTGCCGGCTGGTCTGGCGTACCGTGTCGGCCACCGCAAAGAGCGCCAGCGCGGTCGCGGCGCC
This sequence comes from Cupriavidus sp. MEYA8, assembly GCF_059278825.1. Taxonomy (NCBI): domain Bacteria; kingdom Pseudomonadati; phylum Pseudomonadota; class Betaproteobacteria; order Burkholderiales; family Burkholderiaceae; genus Cupriavidus; species Cupriavidus sp. MEYA8. The sequence goes on along the minus strand of NZ_CM181222.1, from coordinate 1,983,893 downwards.
GTTGCCTTCGACGCGCACCAGCAGCACCACGGTCTTGCCTTCGCGCTCGATCGCTTCCAGGCGTGCCTCCAGCGCCGGCGAGCAGGCGCCCAGGTCATGCACCAGCCGGTGATTGCCAAGCCGGTATTCCACGCCCTGCACCGTGCCACGCGTGCCGCTCCCCGCGAGCGCCTCGAAATCGTCCACCGGCAGCGTCGCAATGCCTTCGCCCGCCGCGGCGGCGGCCACCGCGCGCGACACCGGGTGGTCCGAGCGAGCGGCCAGGCTGGCGGCAATGGCGCGCACCTGCGGCGGCGCGTCGGCCAGCAGCGCATGGTCGGTTTGCACCGGCTTGCCGTGCGTGATCGTGCCGGTCTTGTCCAGCGCCACCCAGGCCAGGTGCCGGCCCTGCTCCAGGTAGACCCCGCCCTTGACCAGGATGCCCCGGCGCGCGGCCGCGGCCAGGCCGCTGACGATGGTCACCGGCGTGGAAATCACCAGCGCGCACGGGCAGGCGATCACCAGCAGCACCAGCGCCTTGTAGATCCAGTCGGCCCAGCCACCGCCAGCCAGCAGCGGCGGCACCACCGCCACCGCCACGGCAATGGCGAACACGGTGGGAGTGTAGATGCGCGCGAACTGGTCGACGAAGCGTTGCGTCGGCGCGCGGCTGCCCTGCGCGGCTTCCACCGCGTGGATGATGCGCGCCAGCGTGGAGTCGCCGGCGGGCGCGGTCACGGTGTATTCCAGCTCGCCCGACTGGTTGATCGAGCCGGCGAAAAGCGGATCGCCTTCGGCCTTGTCGACCGGCACGCTTTCACCGGTGATCGGTGCCTGGTCCAGCGCCGACTGGCCGCGCACGACCTTGCCGTCCAGCGCCACGCGCTCGCCGGGGCGCAGCCGCACCAGCGCGCCGACGGCGACGCTGGCCGCGGACACGGCTTCCCAGCTGCCGTCGTCGCGGCGCACCGTCGCCTGCTCCGGCGCCATCGCCATCAGCCCGCGGATGGCATTGCGGGCGCGGTCGAGCGACGCTGCCTCGATGCGCTCGGCCAGCGCGAACAGCACCATCACCATCGCCGCTTCGGGCCATTGCCGCAGCAGCAGCGCGCCGGTGACGGCGATGCTCATCAACGCATTGATATTCAGGTTGCCGTTGCGCAGCGCGATCCAGCCCTTGCGGTAGGTGGTGAGGCCACCCAGCGCCACCGCCGCCAGCGCCAGCGCGGCCGGCAGCCACGGCAGGCCGAACGCCAGCCATTCGGTCGCTTCCGCGCCGACCGCGGCCACGCCGGCCAGCACCAGCGGCCACCACGGCTTGCGTGCGGTGGTCTCGGGCAGGACCTGCTGCGCGGCTTCGGCATCCAGCGGCACCGCCTGCATGCCGAGGCTGCGGATGGCCGCGACCACCGGCTCCGGCGACGGCAGCGTATGGTGGAGCGTCAGCACCCGCTGGATCAGGTTGAACTCCAGCGCCGCCACGCCCGCCATATTGCCCAGCTTGTTGCGGATCAGCGTTTCCTCGGTGGGGCAGTCCATCGCGTCGATGCGATAGGCGGCGGTGCGGGTTCCGGCCGGCACCTCGACGGGCGCGGCCGGCGTCAGCGCAATCGTTGACGAGCAGCCACCGCCACAGCAAGAGGGCGCCGCGGCGTCCGGGGCGGCCTGCGAATGTGCATGCCCGTGATTGTGGCCATGAGCATGGCCAGGACCGTGATCATGGACGTGATCGTGGCCATGTTCATGGCGGCGTCCGGAGTGATCGTGCCCCGGGCCGGCATGATCCCGGGGCAGTGCGTCTTCAGGTGACGTGCGAGCCATCTCTTGTTGTTCGCGTGGTTTGACCTGATGACATTGAAGACCCTGTAGCGGCTACAGAGTCAAGCAGGCTTCAAGCGGACCCTTAGTGCTCGCAATTGACCATCCACGACATGCCGAAGCGATCCACCAGCATGCCGAAGCCTTCGGCCCAGAACGTCTTCTGGTACGGCACCACCACCTGCCCGCCTTCGGCCAGTCCGTTGAAAATGCGCTCACCCTCTTCCTTGCCGACCGCGCCGACCGACAGGCTGAAGCCGCTGAAGGCCGGCCGCTCGCCCGGGCGGCCATCGGACGCCATCAGCTGGGTCTCGCCGAACTGGATATTGGCGTGCATCACCTTGTCCTTCCAGTCTTCCGGGATCTGCATGCCCTGGTCCGGCGGCGCCTCCTTGTAGCGCATCGCGAATGTCACCTGCGCGCCCAGCACCTTGCCGTAGAACGCCACGGCTTCGTCGAAGCGGCCGCCAAAATCCAGATAGGGTTGCACCTGCATGTCACTCTCCTTGTGGGTTGTGATCCTGGTTGCGTGTGGATGCGCCGGCCGGAGTTGCCTTGCCGGCACGCGCGCCATTATGCGCGCGTGCCGGGCACATGCAAGCGCAGCGGTCCGCTGCCGATCGCTTCAGGCCACCGTGGCGGGAGCCTGCGTCGCCGCGGCCGAGGTTTCGGCCGGGAATTGCAGCGAGAACACCGTTTCGCCGTCGGCGCTGCGCACGGTCACGCTGCCGCCGTGCAGCCGCATGATGGTGTCGACGATTGCCAGCCCGAGGCCGGTCGAAGTGGCCGAATTGCGGCGCGACGGGTCCGCGCGGTAGAAGCGGCCGAAGATATGCGGCAGGGTGTCCGGCGGGATCGCCGGTCCCGCGTTGCTGACGCGGATGCAGGTGTTGGCCGCCCCACCCGGCGCGGGAACGCGCGTGGCATCCAGCCGCACCGTGGTTCCCTCGGGCGCGTGGCGCAGCGCGTTGTCGAGCAGGTTGGTGACCGCGCGCCGCAGCAGCGCCTGGTCGGCCTGCACCAGCGCGTGTCCGCCAACCGCCAGCGTGACGTCGCGGTCGGCCGCGACCGCCTCGAAATACTCGGCCATCTTGTCGAGCTCTTCACGCGCATCCAGCGTGCGCACGCCCAGCGCCACCTGCGCATGGTCGGCGCGCGCGAGGAACAGCATGTTCTCGATCATGCGCGCCAGCCGTTCGTATTCTTCCAGGTTCGATTCGAGCAGCGCCTCGTATTCCGCCGCGCCGCGGCTTTGCGCCAGCGTTACCTGGGTCTGGCCGATCAGGTTGCTGATCGGGGTGCGGAAATCGTGCGCGAGGTCCGCCGAGAACTCGGACAGCCGCGAGAAGCTGTCCTGCAGCCGCGCCAGCATGTCGTTGAGCGCGGCCGCCAGCTCGCGCAGCTCGGCGGGCGCACTGCCCACATCGAGCCGCGTGGCAAGCCGGCTGGTGGTCACCGCGGCCGCGTCGGTTGCCATGCGCCGCAGCGGCTGCAGACCGCGCCGCGCCAGCACGAAACCGAGCCCGGCCGCCGCGGCCGCGCCGCACAGCGTCGCCCACAGCAACCGGTAGCGGTATTCGCGGATCAGCGCCACGCGGTAGCCGGCATCGCGCAGCACCACGATCTCGACGGCCTTGTCGGAATCCCCGAGCTGGCCGAGCGCGGCAATGCCGCGCGAAGGCACGCCGTTGCGCGGATACCAGGTCTGCAGCATGTCTTTCTCCGGCTGCATGCCGGCCGGCAGCACGCGCAGCGGCGGCACGGACTCGTTGCGCGGATTGAGCGTGACCAGCGGCTCGCCCTGGCGCGAGCGCACCACCAGGATCAGCCCCTCATGGCCCATGGCGATATCGGCGAACCGGTGCGTATCGGCGCGGATCTCAGCCTCGCTGCGCACTTCGCGCAGCAGGTGGCGCACCAGCAGCACTTCGCCGACCAGTTCGCTCTCGTCGCGGCCCTGCAGCTGCGCCGACAGCGCGCTGGACAGGTAGGCTGCCACGCTGACCAGGATCGCGGCCGTGGCCAGCCCGTACGCCAGCGCCAGCCGCGTGGTCAGGGACGACGGCAGCCGCATCATGCCGCGCCGGGCCCGAAGCCATCGCTGTCTTCGCCGTCATCCAGCACATAGCCCATGCCGCGCCGGGTATGGATCAGCTTGCGCGCAAACGGGTCGTCGACCTTGGCGCGCAGGCGCCGGATCGATACGTCGACCACATTGGTGTTGCTGTCGAAGTTGACGTCCCACACCTGCGACGCGATCAGCGAGCGCGACAGCACCTCGCCGCGGCGGCGCGCCAGCAGGTACAGCAGCGCAAACTCCTTGGAGGTCAGGTCGATCTTCTGGCCGGCGCGCACCACGCGACGGCGGATGGCATCGATCTGCAGGTCGGCCACTTCGATGAATTCGCTCTCGCGCAGCGGCCCGCGGCGCAGGATGGTGCGGATGCGCAGCACCAGCTCCGCGAAGGCGAACGGCTTGACCATGTAGTCGTCGGCGCCAAGCTCCAGGCCCTTGAGGCGGTCCGACAGCTCGTCACGCGCGGTCAGGAACAGCACGGGCGTGTCGCGCTCGCGGCGCAGCTCGCGCAGCACCTGCCAGCCGTCAAGGTTGGGCAGCATCACGTCCAGCACGATCAGGTCGTAGGGGTGCTCGCGCGCGTGGGCCAGGCCGTCGACACCGTCGCGCGCCAGGTCCACCACGAAGCCGGATTCGGTGAGGCCCTTGAGCAGGTAGTCGCCCGCCTTGGGTTCGTCCTCGACAATCAGGATACGCATGTGTCAGTCACTTTCCGGCGGCACCAGTGCCGCCATGGCGTAACGCTAGCCGAGGATGGCGGGAAATGGGCAAAGATTTCAGAAATGTCATGGCAAAGACGGCTTTCTGCGGGGAAATGCCAGTAAAATGCGCGGTGACCGCCGGCCCGGCCGATGGTTCCCCCCGCGCTCCGCGCGATTTCGATTACCTGTCCGCTTAGCCTTCGCCCGCCTTGATGAAACGCCTGCCGCGCCTGTCGAACTCCCTGCTGCTGTCGCTTGCACTGCTCGCGCCGGTATCCGGTGCCCTGGCGGCCGTGACGACCGTATGCAGCGCGGTGCAGGCCGCGGGGCTGTCGCTGCCGGAACGGCACGCAGCGGCCAAGATGGAAGCCGAAGCCGCACTGGGTGGCGGCAGCGAAGGCAGCTGCCGCGGCGCCGCCGTGCAGGTCATGGTGGAACCCGGCGGACAAGGCGTGCCGCTGCAACTGCAGGACGGGTCGCCGCAGCCGTCGGACGACGACACGGCAACGCTGCCGGGCCAACCTGCCGCCGCCGCGGGCGAACTGCCGGAACTGCCGCCCGAGGTGATGGCCCACTGGGCGCATGCGGCCCCGATGGCGACACCGGCGGTATTCAACGACCTGCTGCCCGACCTGCTGCCTTTTGCCTCGCGCTGCTGAAGCGCAACGCCGCGCCTGGCGGCGTTCCTGACTGCTACCCGCTTATTGCCGCAAGCCGCTGGCGCTGCGCGTGCGGCTTATTCGACGCGGAAGAACTCGATCGATTGCCCCGCATTGACCGCGCGCTGCAGCCAGTCGGGGTATTCGCCCTCGCCGTCCCAGCTTTGCCCCAGGGCATTGCGGTAGAGCGGACGCGGTGCGCCATTGGATTTGGCGCTGGCAACATCGGCGCCGGCCTCGGGCGCGGCCTTGCGTGAGGGTTCCACAGCGCGCGCCGGGACCTTGTCGAAGCATCCCGCGGCGACCAGGTCGTCAAGCGTCAGCGCATGACGGTCCATTTGCTCGTGGATCCACGCCACCGCAGCGAGTTTGGCTGAATCAGACTCGGACATGACTATCGTGAGAGGCCCGCTGCATTTCCGCGGGCAATGAGGACCGGCGATGGAACCGCAGGCCGGTCGGATAGCCATGATTCTACAGCCTTTGCCGGTGCTGCCGGCGTTTGCGCGCGACGGCGCGGCGCATTTCCTTGCATTTCCCTGCATTTGCCGTGCGCTTGCCGCGCAGGGCAAATGCTGCATGACGGCAATGTCATGTCGGCGTCATGCTGGCGTGGATGGCCAGTGCCTAGACTTCTCTCTACCGCCACCCGTACCGGGCTGGCACTCTTACGGAGAAGCATCCATGCAAGCACTCAGGCAAGTCTTTGTCGCCACCGCACTGGTTGCGGCCGCGGTCGGCACCGCGCAGGCAGCACCGCGCAGCGTCGATCCGTTCAGCGACGGCGCGCGCAGCGTCACCGGCACGCGCAGCTCGTTCACCGACGGCGCGCATACGGCCACCGGTACCCGCAGCAGCTTTACCGATGGCGCACACACCGCCACCGGCACCCGCAGCACCTTCACCGACGGCGCACACAACCCGAACGGTCCGCGCGACAGCTTCAGCGACGGCGCCTGACCTCGGCCGCCCGCCGCGCGGCCACCATTGTGCCCACCACGGCGCGCACGCGGGACCGCATCAGCGCACCGCGCCGTAGATCCGGCGCGCATCCGCGGCGTCGGCGATCGGCCGGCCCAGCGTGAGTCCGCCCTGCACGGCCTGCGCCACCAGCGCGGCGTTGCCGGGCGCGCGGCTGCCGTCGCGCAGCAGCAGGTTGTTCTCGAAGCCCACCCGCACATGGCCGCCGAACGCGGCGGCCGCGGTCACGCAGGCATTCTCTTCGCGGCCAAAGGCGCAGATCGCCCACGGCAGCGCATCGTCGCTTTCCGCGGCCACCTGCAGGAACGGCAGCAGGTCGTGCGGCGACGAGACCTGCCCCGCCGAATAGCGCCCCAGCACATACAGCAGCGACCACGCACCCGCCGGCACCAGTCCGCGCGCGCGCAGCGCATGCCAGCGGCGCACGTCGGCCGCGTCGTACAGGATGACCTGCGTCATCACGCGTTCGCGCGCCAGCCAGGCGAAGAACGCGGCCAGCTCGCTTTCCGGGATCTCCGGCACGGCCACCTCGCGCAAACCCACCGACACGGCTTCGGGCCGCAGCTCGCGCACCATCGCCATCTGCGCGGGGGCCTTGTACACGCCGGCGGCTTCGCTGGTCACCTGCACCAGCAGCGAATCGCCGACGGCCTGCTTCACGGCGGCCAGCGCGTCGCGGTAGGCCTGCGCGTCGAGCGAATGGCGGCCCTGCGCATCGCGCACGTGCATATGCATCATGGCGGCGCCGGCATCGAGGCAGGCGCGCGCTTCCTGTGCCAGCGCCGCGGCGGTCAGCGGCACCGCGGGGTGGTCGGCAGCCTGCTTGTAGGCGCCGTTGGGCGCGACCGTGACGATCAGCGGGGAATCGGCAAGCGCCGCGCGGGCCGCGGCGGCTTGTGTCGAGGCAGACGGATTGGCTTGGGTCATGGCTGGATCTCGGGCAATTCAGGAGCGATCAGGTCGAGGCCGGCGCGCAGCAGGCGGTCGTAGCGCGCGCGCTCGGCGGCAATGGCTGCGGGGCTCCAGACATAGAAGCCCTCGCCGCGCTTCATGCCGTGGCGGCCGTCGGCGGCGCGCTCGGCCAGGCAGCGCGCGGGATGGTCGTCGTTGCACAAGCTCGGGTACATGGTGGCGCCGGCGGCGGCGTGCACGTCGATGCCGGCATGGTCGCGCTGCAGCACCGGGCCAGCCGCCAGAAAGCGGAAGCCGAAGCCGAAGCGCACCGCCGCATCCACGTCCTCGGGCGAGGCAATGCCGCGGTCGATCAGGTTGAAGGCCTCGCGCGACAGCGCGTGCTGCAGCCGGTTCGCAAGGAAGCCGGGCAGGTCCTTGCGCACTTTCACCGGCACCATCGCGCAGCGGCGCATGAACGCGATCAGCGCGTCGGCGCGGCCTTCGTCGCTGTCTTCGCCCATCACCACTTCGACCAGCGGCACCAGGTGCGCCGGCATGAAGAAATGCAGGCCCAGCATGCGCTCGCGCGACTCCAGCCCGGCGCCGATCGCGCTGATCGGGAAGCTGGAGCTGTTGCTGGCGAGCACCGTGTCCGCCCGCGCGCGGCGGACCAGGTCGGCAAACAATTGCTGCTTGAGTTCCAGGCGCTCGGGGATGCATTCGATCACCAGGTCGACGGTGGCCCATTCCACCTGGTCCAGCGTGGCGGCCACGGACAGGCATGCGGCGCCGTCGGCGCGGCCGATGGCGGCCAGGTTGTCGCGCACCCGCCCGGGCAGCGCGGCGCCGCGCGTGGCGTCAGGCTCGATCACGGTGGTGCGGCACAGGGCGCGGGTCAGCACCACGGCGACGTCGGCGCCCATGGTGCCGCCGCCCACCACCACCGCATGGGCGGCGCCGGGACGGCCCAGTGGGCTGGCAGTGACCGCTTCGGTCGGGTTCGGCATAGGTTCTCCGGGGAAGTCCTGCGGGATTGGTGCCGCCCCGGGGGCCGCAGTGGCGCGCCGGGCAACGGAATCCCGGCAGTGTAGAGAACTCGCTTTGATTGATGAAGTCGATTCTCTGGATAAAATGATCCACAAATCAGATCAATCGCACGATCCGACCGCTCGTGCCGCTCATGTCTTCCGCGGCGCACACCGCGCCCGCCACTGCCTGACCATGAAAATCAACCTGTCGATGCGGGACATCGAGACCACGCTGGTGCTCGGCCGCACGCTCAATTACCGCCAGGCCGCCACCCAGCTGCACCTGTCCCAGTCCGCCCTGTCCACGCAGATCCTGCGTATCGAGGAATCGCTCGGCGTGCGCCTGTTCGACCGCACCACCCGCACCGTGCGCCTGACCGCCGCGGGCCAGGTCTTTATGCAGCAGGCCGCGCTGCTGCAGGCCGCCTTCCGCGGCGCCATCGACGCCGTTACCGGCATTGCCAGCGCCGAGCGCGGCCAGGTGGCCGTGGCGGCGCTGCCGTCGCTGGCGGCGCGCATGCTGCCGCGCGTGCTGATGGCCTACCACCGGGCGCGCCCGGAAGTGGCGCTGAAGGTGATCGACACGCTTTCGGGCCCGGCCTTCGACCTGGTGCGCGCGGGCGAGGTGGACTTTGCGCTGACGGCGGCCGATCCGCAGCAGGCCGACCTGCATTACGAGCCGCTGCTGTCCGACCGCTTCGTGCTGCTGATCCCCTCGGCGCACCCGCTGGCGCGCAGCAGCGGCCCGTTGCGCTGGGCCGATACCGCCACCGCGCCGCACGTATCGATGACGCATCCCAGCAGCGTGCGCCAGTACGCCGAATGGGCCTTCCTGCAGAACAAGATCCGCTTCCAGCCGGTGTTCGAGGCCGAGCACCTGGCCACCATCGCGGCCATGGTCGAATGCGGCTTCGGCGTGGCGGCGCTGCCAGAGATTGCGGCCGGCACGGTGCGCCAGGCCGGCATCGTCGAGCGGTTACTGACCGCGCCAGTGACCGAGCGCTCGATCGGGCTGGTGACCTCGCGCAACCGCTCGCTGTCCCCCGCCGCCGCCGAACTTGCCGCGGCGGTGCGCGCGCAGCTGGCGCATCCCGCCGCTGCCGGCGCCGGCGCCATGGAGGCCAGCGCATGAGCATCATCGTCGATATCCTGATCCTGGCCGGCGCGCTGCCGGCCATCGTCGCGGTGGTGCAGTGGTCGCGGTGGTCTGCGCCGGCCTTATGGCCAGCGCGCTCGGGCCGACGCGCCTGAACCCGCCGAACTGGCGCCACCTGCGCATGATGTGGGAGCTCGCGATGCCGCGCACCATTACCCGCACGGCATCGAGCCGGGCTCGCGACCGGCCGCTGGCGCGCGCTGGCCGATCGCTTCGGGCTGCCGATCCGCCGCCGCCGTCAGGACAGGCCCGGCACGGAGCCGGGCCCGCAGGCTTCAGGAAGGGTCTTTGGTACGCGTGCGCGAGACGGCCATCATGATGCCGACGCCGAGCACGATCAGGCAGGCGATGCCGATATAAACGGTCGCGAGGCCGGCCGTTGACATCGCCCAGGCGATGCCGCCGACCAGGACCAGCAAGCCAATGATGTATAGCGCGAATGACATGAATCGGCTCCTTGCGGTGGTGACGCTGCTTCCAATGTAGGCAGCGTCACGCGCGCAAGGGATAGGACGATGGCGGACGGCGGCGTAGGCGGGTTCTGACTTCGCTGTGATGCCGCTGCCACAGGGCGGTGGCCGCAATGCGGCCCGCCGGGGCTGTCCGCAGGGTTCAGGCAGCGCCCCGGGCCTGCGCCGCGGCGAGATAGGCATCGCGCGACGGCAGCAGGTGGCGGCGGCACAGTTCCACCAGCGCCTCGCGGTTGCCCTGCTGCAGCGCCTCGATCATGGCCCAATGCTCCTGCCGAGCGCGCTCGCGATAGGCCGCGGCCGCGAGCGTGCCGAACCGGATCGGGTGGGTGCGGCGCGCATAGTCGCCGATGGCCTGCTGCAGCACGGCATTGCCGGTCAGCGCGAACAGCTCGCGGTGAAAGGCCTGGTTGATGCGGAACACCGCGCGCGCATCGCCCGCGGCCACGGCGGCGTCATGCTGCTTCTGCACCGCGGCCAGCGGCGCCAGCCGCGCCGGCGGCACCGGCAGGTCGATCTGCGCGGCGGCATGGCATTCCAGCACTTCGCGCAGTGCGTATAGTTCCAGCACCTCGCGCGCGGAGAACGCGCGCACCACCGCGCCGACATTGCGCTTGCGCTCGACCACGCCGATCGCCTCCAGCCCCGCCAGCACCTGCCGCACCACATGCCGCTTGAGGGCGAAGCGCGCCATCAGGTCGTCCTCGGTCAGCCGCTCGCGCGGATGCAGGCGGCCGAAGACGATGTCCTCCTCCAGCGTATCGACGGCCTGCTGCATGGCGCCGGCTTCGGACTGTGGGGTGATGTCCGGCATGGCTCAGCGCTGGTGCGGCACGGTATCGACGGTCTGCGTCGCGCGCAGGAAGTCGAAGTCGACGCCCTGGTCGGCCTGCGTCACGGTCTCGAGGAACAGCTTGCGGTAGCCGCGCTCGGCGCGCGGGCGCTCCACCGGCTGCGCCGCGGCGCGGCGGGCCAGTTCGGCGTCGTCGACCAGCAGCGTCAGGTCGCGCTCGCGCACCGAAAGGCGGATGCGGTCGCCGCTGCGCACCAGCGCCAGCGGACCGCCGATGGCCGCTTCGGGCGTCACGTGCAGCACGATGGTGCCTGCCGCGGTGCCGCTCATGCGGCCGTCCGAGATGCGCACCATGTCCTTGACCCCGGCGCGCGCCAGCTTGCGCGGGATCGGCATGTAGCCCGCTTCGGGCATGCCGGGCGCGCCGGTGGGCCCGATGCGCTTGAGCACCAGGATATCGTCGGCCTTGACGTCGAGCGCTTCGTCGTCGATGCGCAGCGCCATGTCCTCGGCGTTCTCGAATACCACGGCGCGGCCCTCGTGCTCCATCAGCACCGGATCGGCCGCGGACTGCTTGATGATGGCGCCGCCCGGCGCCAGGTTGCCGCGCAGCACGGCCAGGCCGCCGGCCGGGTAGATCGGGTCGGCCGCTCTGCGGATCACGTCCTGCTCGAACGGCGGCGGCGCGGCGTCAAGCTCTTCGCCAAGCGTGCGGCCGGACACGGTCAGCGTGTCCAGGTGCAGCAGCGGACGCAGCTCGCGCAGCAGCATGGTCATGCCGCCGGCCTTGTGGAAGTCCTCCATGTAGTGCTGGCCGGAGGGCTTGAGGTCGACCAGCACCGGCGTCTCGCGGCTCATGCGGTCCAGGCCCGCCAGGTCGATATCGATGCCGAGGCGGCCGGCAATGGCGGTCAGGTGCACGATGCCGTTGGTCGAGCCGCCGATCGCCAGCAGCACGCGCAGTGCGTTCTCGAAAGCCTTGCCGGTCAGGATGCGGTCCGGCGTCAGGCGCGCCTTGGCCATCGCCACCGCCGTGGTGCCGGTGCGCTCGGCCACGCGGATGCGGTCGGCCGTCACCGCGGGCGCCGAGGCACCGCCGGCCACCATCATGCCAAGCGCCTCGGTCACGCACGCCATGGTGCTGGCCGTGCCCATCACCGAACAGGTGCCGACGCTGGCCACCAGCTGGTTGTTGACGTCGGCGATCTCGGCGGCATCGATCTCTTCGGCACGATAGCGGCCCCAGTAGCGGCGGCAGTCAGTGCAGGCGCCCACGCGCTCGCCACGATGCGCGCCGGTGAGCATCGAACCGGTTACCAGCTGGATCGCCGGCACCCCGGCCGAGGCCGCGCCCATCAGCTGCGCCGGCACGGTCTTGTCGCAGCCGCCGATCAGCACTACCGCGTCCATGGGCTGCGCGCGGATCATTTCCTCGGTGTCCATCGACATCAGGTTGCGCAGGTACATGCTGGTCGGCGCGGAAAAGCTCTCGTGCACCGAGATGGTCGGGAAATCCACCGGCAGGCCGCCGGCCAGCATCACGCCGCGCCGGACCGCGTCGATCAGCTGCGGCGCGTTGCCGTGGCAGGGGTTGTAGCTGCTGCCGGTGTTGACGATGCCGATCACCGGCCGCGACAGCGCGTCGTCGGTATAGCCGGCGCCCTTGATAAAGGCCTTGCGCAGGAACAGCGAGAAGCCGGTGTCGCCGTAGTTGGTCAGGCCCTTGGCCAGGCCTTGCGGTCGGGTGGCGTCGGGCTTGCTGGGGTCGTTGGCGGACATGAGGGCTATCTCCAATGAAATTATTGATAATCGATGGCCGGAAGCTTAGCGGCCAATGCTGGCGTAGCGCAAGCCCGGCATTGCACCGCATTAATTGATTCAATCCAGAGATCAGTCGATAGAAAAATACGGATTCATCAATCAAGCGGCCCGGCCTACACTTGGCCCCGATAACGAGCCGGGCGTCATCCGCCGGCGGCCACCCGCCGCCCGCCGATCCATTCCCATTCCAACGATTTCCCGGCACAGGAGACCCACATGCCTGGCATTTCGCCCACTGCCGCCCGCGCCACCACAGCGGCGCGGCGCACCCCTCGCCGCTCCATCCTGGTCGCTTCTCTCGCATTTGCCGGCATGCTGCTCGCCCCGGCTTGGGGCATGGCCGCGGACGCCTATCCCGCCAAGCCGATCCGGCTGGTCGTGCCCTACCCGCCCGGCGGCGCCACCGACGTGATCGGCCGCACGCTGGCCCAGCGCCTGTCCACCACGCTCGGCCAGCAGGTGGTGGTCGACAACCGCGCCGGCGCCGCGGGCAATATCGGCGCCGAGCTGGTGGCCAAGTCGCCCGCCGACGGCTATACCCTGCTGCTGGGCGCGCTCACCAGCCACGCCATCAACGCCGCGCTGTACAAGAGCCGCGTGCCTTACGACCTGGAGAAGAGCTTCGCGCCGGTGTCGATCGTCGGCACCGTGCCGCTGGTGTTCGTGGTCAATCCGTCGGTCAGCGCCAGCAGCCTGCCGCAACTGGTCTCGCTGGCAAAATCCAGGCCCGGCGCCATCACCTTCGCCTCGGCCGGCAACGGTTCTCCGCAGCACCTGGCCGGCGAGATGTTCAAGCGCATGGCCGGCGTGGAGATGCTGCACGTGCCATACAAGGGCAGCGGCCCGGCCATGACCGACCTGATCGGCGGTCAGGTGCTGAGCATGGTCGAGACCGTTCCCGCGGCCCAGGCCTACGTCAAGACCGGCAAGATCCGCGCCCTGGCGGTGGCCTCGTCCGAGCGCGTCAGTGCGCTGCCCGACGTGCCGACCGCCACCGAAGCCGGACTGAAAGACTTCGAAGTCAGCTCGATGTTCGGCATCGTCGCTCCGGCGGGCACGCCGGCGCCGGTGATCGACCGGCTCAGCGGCGACCTGAAGAAGATCCTGGCCGAGCCGGAAGTCCAGGCCACGCTGCTCAAGCAAGGGGCGATTGCCACGTGGACGACGCCGGCGCAGGCGAGTGCGCGGATCAAGGCCGAGGTCGGCAAGTGGACTACGGTGATCCGGGAGGCGGGGGTGAAGCCGGAGTAGTCATTGGATGCAGTCCGAATACCCAGGACATGGGTTTTTCCGGGTTAGCAGTGACATGGGTATGAATGCCTCCCTCGTCACTCTGTTATGCCCCGCATTCCGCCCTGCTGTATCTGTGCCCCGCCTGCTCCCGCCCGTATACTCTGGGGCCGGGCGCGGCCCTAGCCCCGCGCCCTCACCGATTCCACAAACAGATCAAGCAACGGAGCAGCAGCATGCGTGTCGCATTTCTCGGCCTGGGCGTCATGGGTTTCCACATGGCCGGCCACCTCGCCGCCAAAGGGCACGAGGTCACGGTCTACAACCGCACCGCCGCCAGGGCGCAGGCCTGGGTCGGGCAGTTCGGCGGCAAGGCGGCAGCGACGCCGGCACTGGCGGTGCGCGACGCACAGGTGGTGTGCTCCTGCGTCGGCAATGACGACGACCTGCGCGCGGTGCTGACCGGCCCCGATGGCGCCTTCTTCGGCGCGCCGAGCGGCTGCATTTTCGTCGACCACACCACGGCCAGCGCCAATGTCGCGCGCGAGCTCTATGCCGCGGCCGGCGAGCGCGGCCTGCACTTTGTCGACGGCCCGGTCTCGGGCGGCGAAGTCGGCGCGGAAAAAGGCATCCTGACCATCATGTGCGGCGGCGATGCCGACGTCTACGCGCGCGCCGAGCCGGTCATCGCCGCCTATGCCCGCGCGGTGACCCGCATCGGCGAGGCCGGCGCCGGGCAACTGGCCAAGATGGTCAACCAGATCAGCATTGCCGGCCTGATCCAGGGCCTGTCAGAGGCCATCGCCTTCGGCGAGCGCGCCGGGCTGGACATGCGGCTGGTGCTGGATGTCATCAGCAAGGGCGCCGCCGGCTCCTGGCAGCTGGAAAACCGCGGCCCCACCATGATCGACAACAAGTTCGATTTCGGCTTCGCGGTGGACTGGATGCGCAAGGACCTGGGCCTGTGCCTGGACGAGTCGCGCCGCAACGGCGCCGCTCTGCCGGTGACGGCGCTGGTCGACCAGTTCTATGCCGACCTGCAGCAGATGGGATGCGGCCGCGCCGACACCTCGTCGCTGATCAAGCGCCTGCGCCAGCACGCGAAGGACGCCTGAGGTAGCGCCAGCACTACCTCCCGTCGTCCGATTCCTACAGCGATTTCGGCGCGTGCCTGAAAGGCCGCCGGCCGGACCGTGCCTAAGCTGGACGCATGGGCCGGTCCACCCGGGCCAGTCCGGCAATGATGCAGGAGACCCATCATGTGGAAACTCGCAGGCGCACTCCTGATAGGCGCAAGCATGGCGCTGGCTGGTTGTACCGCAGCGGGCGCAGTGGCCGGCGGCGTGGCCGGCCATGAACTGACCGACGGCAGCACGGCCGGTACCATCGGCGGTGCCGTGGTTGGCGGCGTGATCGGGCACGAACTGGGCAAATAACTGGGCAAGTAACTGGCCAAGTAATAGTCGCCAGTTTCGCGCGGATCGCTGATCGGACACGCGCAGGAACGGAAAGGCAGGAAGGCCGCATTGCGCGGCCTTCTTTGCTTTGGCCATTGGCCGGCGGCCGTGCTCAGCGCAGATGCCGGGGCGCCGCCTTGCCGGCAAGGCGCAAGCGCCGCCACAGCAGCACCGGCAGCCGCACCGCGCAACCCGCCAGCAGCCGCAGGTGCATCCCGGTCAGCAGCAGGTTGTCACGCAGGTAGCGGAAGTGCGAGACACCGCCTTCGCCCCGTGCAAAGTAGCGCACCGGTGCCGCCACATTGATGGGGCGAACACCGCGCCAGCACAGGCGGACCGCCGCTTCGGGATCGAAATCGAAGCGCCGCATCCAGCGCGTCTCGCGCATCACCGCGCGCAGCGGCGCGATCGGGTAGACGCGGAAGCCATAGAGGGAATCGCCGATCCCGGCCCAGAGGGTCTCGACATCGGCCCAGAAATTGGACATGCGCCGCCAGTAGACCCTTTCGCGGGGCGCGCTGGCGTCGAAAACCGGCCGGCCCAGCACCATCGCGTCCGGCTCGCGCTGCGACAGGGCCATGAACTCCGCAATCAGGTGGGCCGGATGCTGGCCGTCCGAATCCATGACCAGCACATGGGTGAAGCCCTCGGCCGCCGCGGCTTCGATGCCGTGCAGCACAGCAGCGCCCTTGCCCTGGTTGGTGGGCAGCGTCAGCACGCGCAGCGCCGGGTCGGTGGCGGCTTCGGCCCGCAGCCAGCGTTCGCTGCCATCGGTGCTGCCGTCGACCACGACCCATACCGGCGCCCACGCCGCGCGCGCCGCCTGCAGCGTGCCGTGCAGGCGGGTGCCGGGGTTGTAGCTGGGGATCAGCACCAGGTGGGAACGGTGCGCTGCGTCGGCGCCCGGCTCGGGCGCAGGGAGTGGCGTGGCATGCTGGGGCATGTCGCGCTCCGGTTCCCGGGTGGCGGGGTTAGCTGGCGCGCTGCGCCGCGACGTAGCCGGCAAGGCTGCCGAGCGACGCGAAAATGGTCTTGTTGTCGGGGTTGTCCGAACGCAGTTCGACCCCGTACTTGCGCGACACCAGCAGGGCAATCTCCAGGATGTCGATGGAGTCCAGCCCGAAGCCTTCGCCGTACAGCGGCGTGTCGGCGGTGACCTCTTCCAGTCGCAGGTCTGCGATGTCGAGTTCGTCGATGATCAGGCGGGCGAGTTCGGTTTCAAGTTCGGTCATGTTGAAGCAGAGGGGCCGCCGCGGCACGCAGCCGGTCCGGATCGTCCCGGCGCGCCGTGGGGGCCAGCCGATGCTACCAAAGGCCCCGATGGCGGGCTAGCCGAGAGAAGTTTGGTAACAACATCAACAGGGCTTTGGGGAATCCTGGCACCGCGTAGGGGGTCTTTTAAGGTATAAAGCGTTCGCTTCGCAGTCTGGCGCACACTCGCGGACTTTGGATTTCGCCGGTTTTCGGCCTCAGCCTGAAGCGCCGCTTGCTACACATGATAACGACACAAATGATGTCCTCGAGCCAATCGTCTTCCCTCCCCGCCCGTGCCCGGCCCGTCCAGGACGCACGGGTCGAATCCGCGAGTACGCCGCACGCCTCGGCCATCGGCGGCGGCCGTGGATGGCTCGTCGGGGTCGCCGGGTTCGTGATCTATGAATGCGCGCTGCATTATGCCGCGCATCGGCCGGGAGCAGAAGTCGTCGCATTGCTCCTGGGGATCCTCCCGGTCCTGGCGCTCGGTTTCCTGGCCGTGCTGCGCACCGCCGGACGCAAGCCGGCACTGTTCGCACTGGTCGCGGCATGCGTGGCGCTCTGGCTCTGGCGAGTGCCGCTGTCGCACCATTTTGGCTGGACATACCTGTTGCAGCACGCCGGCGTCAACGTGGCGCTTGGCGTGATGTTCGGCCTGACCTTGCGCGACGGCCACACCCCGCTGTGCGCACAGATCGCCACGGCCCTCCATGGCGAGCTGACGCCGGCGCACGCCCGCTATGCGCGGCGCGTGACGCAGGCCTGGACCCTGTTCTTCGCGGCCGTGGCCGGCGCCTCCACGCTGCTGTTCGTGCTGGCTCCAGTGGCGGCGTGGTCGAACTTCGCCAACCTCGCCACCCCTTTGCTGATCGCCGCGATGTTCGCTGCCGAAGCGGCATGCCGCCGCATCGCCTTCCCTGGCATGCGCCACGGAGGCCTGCTCGATGCGGTGCACGGTTACCGCGCCGTGATGGCTGCCCGGGCAGCCCGGGCCGCGCGCGCAGTGACGCCGGCCGCCACCGCCATGCCGCGCTGACGCGCGCCGCATCGCATCCGCCATGACTGCGATCCCGCTCGTCGCGCACGCCTCCCCTGCCGCCACCCTCGCGTGGGTGCAGGGCCGGCCGGTCACCGTAGGCAGGTTCCTGGCCGACGTGGCGCAGCTTGCCGCCGCGCTGCCGGCCGGCGGCCATGTCTTCAACGCCTGTACCGACCGCTATCGCTTCACCGTCGGGCTGTGCGCGGCGCTGCTGCGGGGCAAGGCTACACTTCTGCCGTCGTCGCAAACCCCCGAGACGGTGCGCCAGCTGTGCGCATTTGCACCGGATGCCTTCTGCCTGCAGGACCAGCCGGCCGCGCCGATGGCAATGCCGGTGTTCGACTACCACCAGGGCGTCGCTGCGGCCCCGGATGCGGCCGAATTCACCGACGTGCCGTCGTTTCCTGCCGACCGCGTGCTGGCCTACGTCTTCACCTCCGGTTCGACCGGCACCCCGGTGCCACACCGCAAGACCTGGGGCGCGATGGCCCGGGGAGCGCGCGCCGCCGCGCAACGGCTGGGCCTGTGCGACGGGCGCGCATGGACGCTGGTCGGCACGGTGCCGCCGCAGCATATGTTCGGCCTGGAGGCCACCGTCATGCTGGCACTGCAGGGCGGCGCCGCTCTGGCGTCGGCACCGGCGTTCTACCCGGCCGACGTCCGCGACGCACTGGCCGGAGTGCCCGCGCCGCGCGCGCTGGTCAGCTCGCCGGTACACCTGCGCACGCTGGTGCACGCGGACATGGCCATGCCCGCCGCCGACCTGCTGTTGTGCGCCACTGCCCCGCTCGGCCGCGATCTGGCTGCCGCTGCGGAAGCGCTGTTCCACGGCCCGTTGCGTGAAATCTACGGCAGCACCGAGACCGGCCAGCTTGCCACCCGCCGCACCGCGCAGGAAGACATCTGGACGCTGGTGCCCGGCGTCCGGCTGCAGCCGCGTACGGCGGACGGCGCAGCAGACACCATGACCTGGGCCGAGGGCGGGCATATCGAGCAACCGGTGGCGCTCGGCGATGCCATCGAACCGCTGGATGCGGGGCACTTCCTGCTGCACGGCCGCAAGGGCGACCTGCTCAATATCGCCGGCAAGCGCACCTCGCTGGCCTACCTTGACCACCAGCTCAATGCCATCGACGGCGTGCAGGACGGCGCCTTCTTCATGCCCGGCGACAGCCACGAAGGCGATGCACAGGGACACGTGGTGCGGCTGGTGGCAGTCGTCGTGGCGCCGGGCGTGACCCCGGCGGCGATCCTGCAGGCGCTGCGCGAGCGCATCGACCCCGCCTTCCTGCCGCGCCCGCTGCTGTTCGCCGAACGCCTGCCGCGCAATGCCGCCGGCAAGCTGCCGCGCGACACGCTGGCGGCGCTGGTGGCGCAGTTGTCCCGCGCGCGGGATGTCGCAGCGGCCCTGCCCGCCTTTGTCATCGACGCCGGCCACCCCGCCATGGCCGGCCATTTCCCCGGCAATCCGATCGTGCCCGGCGTAGTGCTGCTCGACCACGCCTTGCTCGCGCTCGGGTCCGCACTTGAGCGGCCGCTGGTGCCCACGCAGGCCGGGACGATCAAGTTCCTCAGCCCCGTGCGCCCCGGAGAACGGGTCGAAATCGAACACGACGCCGAGCCGGCCACGGACGGCAGCGAACGCTTGCGCATCACGCTGCGCAGCGCGGGACGCGAAGTGGCCAGCGGCACGCTGCAACTGCGCGCCGCTACTTCGGAGGGCGGGCCATGCTGACCTGGCTGTGGAAGCGGCAAGCGCCGGTGGAGGCCGCCGACTGGTCCCGGCACAAAGAGCGCAGCAACATCCCGCTGCTGCGCGTCATGACGTGGATCTCGCTGGCGCTGGGACGTCCGGCCGGGCGCGTGGTGCTGCGCCTGATCGCGGCCTATTTCACGCTGTTCTCGCCAGCGGCGCGCCATGCCTCGCGCGCCTACCTGGACCGCGCGCTGGGCCGCGAGGCCAACTGGATCGACGGCTACCGGCATGTGCTGACCTTTGCCTCGACCATCCACGACCGCATCTACCTGCTCAACGGCCGCTTCGACCTGTTCGACATCCGCCTCCACGGCGAAGACCTGCTCGAAGCCGCCATGGCGCGCGGCCGCGGCGCGATCCTGCTGGGCGCGCACCTGGGCAGCTTCGAGGTCGTGCGCGCGCTCGGCCGCCAGCATCCGGACATGGAAGTGGCCATCACCATGTACGAGGAAAACGCGCACAAGCTCAACGACGTGCTGCAGTCGATCAACCCCGCCATGCGCCAGGACGTGATCGCACTGGGCCGCTTCGATACCATGCTGCGCGTGCGCGACTACCTCGACCGCGGCTACATGATCGGCATGCTGGCCGACCGCACCCTGTCGCAGCGTGCCACCGATCCGGTGCAGCAATGCGATTTCCTCGGCGCGCCCACCGGGTTCCCGACCGGGCCGTTGCGCATGGCCGCCATGCTGCGCCGGCCGGTGTTCTTCATCACCGGGCTGTATCGCGGCGGCAACCGCTACGATGTCCATTTCGTGCCGCTGGCGGACTTCTCGCAGACCGCGCGCGGCCAGCGCGAAGCCGCGGTGCAGTCGGCACTGGACGGTTATGTGCGGCTGCTGGAGAAATTCAGCCGCAAGGCGCCGTACAACTGGTTCAACTTCTATGACTTCTGGCACGCCGGCCCGCCGCTCTCCGAGCAGCCGCCACCGGGAAACGAGCCATGAGCCATGACCTCCCGAGCGTTGTGAAAGCCTTCGACACTGATCCGATCTGTTCCGCCAGGCGCGTTGTCCGCCGGTTGCTGCCGCTGCTGCTGGCAGGCGTTGCGTTCGGCATCGCGGTGCCAGGCAGCGCAGCCGCACCGCCCGCGCCTGCCGCAGCACAGGCCGCGCCCGCCTTCGGCGTCGACCAGCTGATGTCCACGCTGGCGCAGCGCAAGTCAGGCCGGGTCCGCTTCACCGAGACCAAGTACCTGGCGATGCTGGCCAAGCCGGTGCAGTCTTCCGGCGAACTGCTTTTCACCGCGCCCGACCACCTGGAGAAGCGCACCGTATCGCCCAAGGCAGAAAACATGGTGCTCGACGGCGACATGCTGACGGTGGAGCGCGACGGCAAGCGCTTTACCATGCCGCTGCAGAACTACCCCGAGCTGGCGGCCTTTATCGAAAGCATCCGCGGCACGCTCGCCGGCAACCGCCACACGCTGGAACGCTACTACAAGCTCGGCCTGGAAGGCCGCGCCAGCCGCTGGACGCTGACGCTGACGCCGGCGGACTCGCGCATGGCGGCAGTCGTCAGCCAGGTGCGCATCGACGGCAGCAAGGACGCGCTGGACCGTGTCGAGATCCGCCAGGCCGACGGCGACCGCTCCGTCATGACGATCCGGCCCGCCGGCCGCCCATGAGCGCAGCCTCCGGCATGCCCCCCTCGTCCCCCACGCCACCCACGCGCCCCTCGGCCCCGCGGCGCTTCACGCTGCCCGGCGCGCGCCTGGCGCTGGCGCTGTGGCTGGTCGCGCTGCTGGCGTGCGCGGCGGTGGTCAGCCGCACCAGCTTCACCGCCGACCTGTCCGCCTTCCTGCCGCGGCTGCCGAGCGCCGAGCAGCAGTTGCTGGTCAGCCAGTTGCGCGACGGGCTGGTCTCGCGGCTGATCCTGGTCGGCATCGAAGGCGGCGACGCCGATGGCCGCGCGGCGGTCTCGCGCGCGATGGCGGCGCAGTTGCGGCGCGATCCGCGCTTCACCGCGATCCAGAACGGCGAGCCGTTGAACCAGGACGCCGACCGCAAATACGTCTACGAACACCGCTACCTGCTCAGCCCGACAGTCACGCCGGAGCGTTTCAGCGAGCACGGCCTGGCGCATGCCGTGAACGATTCGTTCGAGCTGCTGGCCTCGTCGGCCGGCCTCTTCACCAAGGCACTGCTGCCCCGCGACCCCACCGGCGAGGTCGCCGCGCTGCTGACTCAGCTCGACGCCGGCCAGCGCCCCCAGCTGCATGCCGGCGCCTGGACCTCGCGCGACGGCAAGCGCGCGGTGCTGCTGGCGCAGAGCGCGGCCTCGGGTTCGGATACGGACGCGCAGGCGCAGGCCATCGACGCAATCCGCGATGCCTTTGCCAAGGCCGCGGCAAACGGCCCCTATCAGCTCGCGATGACCGGCCCCGGAGTCTTCTCCGTCAAGTCGCGCGACACCATCCGGCACGACGTCGAGCGCCTGTCGACCATCGGCGTGGCCATCATCGTCACGCTGCTGCTGGCGGTCTACCGTTCGGTGCCGCTGCTGGTGCTGGGGCTGGTGCCGGTACTGAGCGGCGCGCTGGCCGGCATCGCGGCGGTGAGCCTGGGTTTTGGCGGCACCGTGCACGGGCTGACGCTGGGCTTCGGCACCACGCTGATCGGCGAGGCGGTCGACTATTCGATCTACCTGTTCGTGCAGTCGGCGCAATACACGCGCAACGGCCAGCGCGACAACCGTGCCTGGCTGGGCGGGTTCTGGCCCACGGTGCGGCTGGGCGTGCTGACCTCGGTGTGCGGTTTTGCCTCGCTGCTGCTGTCGGGCTTTCCGGGACTGGCGCAGCTTGGGCTGTATTCGATCGCAGGGCTCGCGACGGCGGCGCTGGTGACGCGCTTCGTGCTGCCGCAGCTGGTGCCCGCCACGCTGCACCTGCGCGACGTGACGCCGCTGGGACGCCGCCTGGCATGGCTGGCCGAGCGTGCCCACCGGCTGCGCTGGCTGGTGCTCGTACTGGTGGTCGCGGCAAGCACCGTGCTGGCGATGCATCGCGGCACGCTGTGGGGCCGCGAGCTGGCCGGGCTGAGCCCGGTGCCCGCGAGCGAACAGGCCCTCGACGCCTCGCTGCGCGCCGACCTGGGCGCGCCCGACGTGCGCTTCCTGGTGGTGCTGTCCGGGCCCGACCAGGAAAGCGTGCTGCAGGGCGCGGAGCGCGTGGCCCACGAACTCGACCCGCTGGTGGCGCAGAACTTCATCGGCGGCTATGAAAGCCCCGCGCGCTACCTGCCCAGCGACGCGACCCAGCGCGCGCGCCAGGCCAGCCTGCCGCCGCCCGCCGAGCTGGCGCAGCGGCTGCGCGCGGCCGTCGCCGGCCAGCCGGTGCGCGCCGACCTGTTCGCACCGTTCCTGGCCGAAGCCGAGCAAGCGCGCGCGGGCCCGCTGCTGCGGCGCGAAGACCTGCGCGGCACGTCGATGGCGCTGGCGGTCGATGCGCTGCTGACGCATCGCGACGGGCGCTGGAGCGCGACGCTGCCGCTGCGCGCCCCGGCCACGGCAAATGCCGCCAAGGGTAGCGGCGGCGGCGACGGCGTCGACAGTGCCGCGGTGCGCGCCGCCGTTGCCCGCGCCGACGTGCCCGATACGCTGTTCGTCGACCTCAAGGGCGAGTCCGACCGCCTCTACGCCGGCTACCTGCGCGAGGCGCTGCTGCTGTCGCTGGCGGGCCTGCTGGCGATCGTGGCGCTGCTGGCGATCGCGCTGCGCTCGCCGCGCCGCGTGGCGGCCACGGTACTGCCGCTGGCGGCCGCCGCGGTGGTCGTGCTGGGCGGGCTGGCCGCACTGGGCCAGCCGCTGACGCTGCTGCACCTGGTGGGCCTGTTGCTGCTGGTGGCAGTCGGCTCGAACTACGCGCTATTCTTCAATGGCGCTTCAGCGGGCCAGCCTGGCGCGGCCCATTCGCCGCACACGCTGGTCTCCCTGCTGCTCGCAAACCTGACGACGGTGTCCGCCTTCGGCCTGCTGGCGCTGTCGAGCCTGCCATTGCTGCGGGCGTTCGGCCTGACAGTCGGCCCCGGCGCCATCCTGGCGCTGTGGTTCTCGGCGATCCTGGCGCGGCCCGCCACCTCCGGCAATGCCGGAAATGCCGGGACCGGTCAGGCCGGGAGTACGACATGAACCGCTTTTCCGCATCCGGCGGCGCCTGGCACGACACGCCGCCAAGCCGCCCGTGGCGCCCCAGCCCGCTGCTGTACGGCGCAGCCGCGGTCCACGTGGCCGGCATCGGCGCCATGCTCACGCATCCCGGCAGCATCGTCCCCGCATTGGCAGGCATTGCCGCCTCCCACGCGGCGATGTGCGCCGGCGGCTTGTGGCCGCGCAGCACGTGGCTGGGGCCAAACCTGCTGCGGCTGCCGCCGTCGGCACAGGATTGCGTAGCGCTGACCTTCGACGATGGTCCCAATCCGGCGCTGACGCCGCGCGTGCTCGACCTGCTCGACCAGCACGGCGCGCGCGCCACCTTCTTCTGCGTCGGCGAGCGCGCCGCGGCGCATCCGGCGCTGGTGCGCGAGATCGTGCGCCGCGGCCATGCGGTGGAAAACCACAGCATGCATCACCGCCTGCATTTCTCCGTTTTCGGACCGGGCCGGATGCTGCGCGACATCGGCGCGGCGCAGCAGGTGCTGGGCGACCTCACCGGGCAGGCGCCGCGCTTCTTCCGCGCGCCGGCCGGGCTGCGCAACCCGTTCCTGGAACCGGTGCTGTGCCGCCTCGGGCTCCAGCTGGCGGCGTGGACGCGACGCGGCTTCGATACCCGCTCCGGCGACATCGCGGCGCGCGTGGAACAACGCCTGACCGGCAAACTCGCGGGCCGCGACATCCTGCTGCTGCATGACGGCAATCCCGGCTTCGATCCGGCCGGCAATCCGCACTGCACGACGGTGCTGCCGCCCCTGCTTGCCGCCATCGACCGGGCGGGCCTGCGCTGCGTGACGCTGTGCGCAGCGATGGAATCAGGGCATGCCGACAGCGGTACCGGACAGTCGCCGACAAACTGACCGGCCCCGGCTTGTTACAATTAGACCACCCCCAAGATTCCGCAAAGCCTTGTCTCCGCTACTGTTTTCCCACTTCACGGCCACCAGCTGCATCGGTACCGGCGCAGACGCGACTTTGTCGGCACTGCGCGCGCGGCGTGGCGGCCTGGCTCCGTGCCAGTTTGGCGACGTGCGCCTGGACACCTATGTCGGTGAAGTACCCGGACTGGATGCGGTGACGCTGCCTGCGCACCTGTCGCACTTCGACTGCCGCAACAACCGCCTGGCATGGCTTGGGCTGGAAGCAGACCATTTCGCCGAACGCGTACGCGAGGCCGCGGCGCGCTATGGCGCGGACCGCATCGGTGTCTTTCTCGGCACCAGCACCGCCGGCGTGCTGCAGACGGAACTGGGCTATCGGCAGCGCGATCCAGATACCGGTGCGCTGCCGGCGGGCTTCCACTACGGCGGCACGCACAACCCCTATTCCCTGCCGGGCTTCGTGCGGGAGTACCTCGGCGTTGGCGGCCCGGCAGCGGCGGTTTCGTCGGCATGCTCGTCCGGCGCCAAGGTCTTCAGCTCGGCCCGGCGCATGATCGAAGCAGGATTGATCGACGCGGCCGTCGTCGGCGGCGTCGATTCGCTGTGCCACACCACGCTGTATGGCTTCAATTCGCTGGAGCTGCTGTCGGCGCAGCCGTGCCGCCCGTACGACGTCGCGCGCAACGGCATCTCGATTGGCGAGGGCGCGGCCTTCGGGCTGCTCGAGCGCGCCCCGGATGCGCCGGATGCCGATGCCATCCTGCTGGCCGGCATCGGCGAGTCGAGCGACGCCCACCATATGTCGACCCCGCACCCGGAAGGACTCGGTGCCCGCCTGGCGATGGAACAGGCGCTGGCCAGCGCCGGCATCGCTGCCGCACAGGTCGGCTACGTCAACCTGCATGGCACCGCCACGCGCAGCAACGACGCCGCCGAGGCGCTGGCCATGGCCGCGGTGCTGCCCGGTACGCCATGCAGTTCGACCAAGGGCGCGACCGGCCATGCGCTTGGCGCCGCCGGCGCACTGGAGGCCGTGATCTGCGCCCTGGCATTGCGCCATGGCCTGCTGCCGGCCGGCATCAACACCACGCAGCCGGATCCGGCGCTGGGCGTGAACTACCAGCTTATGAGCCGCGACGCGCCGCTGCGCTATGCCATGAGCAATGCATTCGGCTTCGGCGGTTCCAACTGCAGCCTGCTGTTCGCGCGCGCGGACGCGGCGTTTCACTGAGCCAGCGCCATGCCGCAACCCGCTTTGCACCCCGTTTTTATCGAAAGCATCGGCCTGCTCGGCCCGGGCATGAGTGGCTGGGACGCAGCGCGCGAAGTGCTGGCGGGCCGCGCGTCCTACACGCACGCGCCGACCGAACTGCCGCCGCCCGCAGGGCTGCCGCCCGCGGAGCGCCGGCGCACCGGCCCGACCGTGCGCCTGGCGCTGGGCGTGGGCCAGCAGGCCGTCGCCACCACCGGCCGCGATGCCGCGCAGCTGCCGACGATCTTTACCTCGTCGAGCGCCGACGGCCACAATTTCCACGCGATCTGCGAAGCGCTGGCCGAGCCGGATCCGCTGATGTCGCCGACGCGCTTCCACAACTCCGTCCACAACGCCACCGCCGGCTACTGGGCGATCGCGGCCGGGGCGATGCGCACCTCCAACGTGCTGTGCGCGATGGACGGCAGCTTCGGCGCCGGCCTGCTCGAATGCGCGCTGCAGGTGGCGGGCGATGCCGAGCCCTGCCTGCTGATTGCCTACGACACCGGCTACCCCGAGCCGCTGCACAGCCATCGGCCCATCCCCGACCCGTTCGGTGTGGCGCTGCTGATGACGCCGCAGCCCACGCCGCAGACGCTGGCGCAGATCGAGGTCTCGCTGACGCAGGCCGGCGCCGATACGATGCCGGATGCCGCGCTGGAAGCGCTGCGCAAGTCGGCACCGGCCGCGCGCGCGCTGCCGCTGCTGGCCGCCATCGCACGCGGCGACACCGGGACGGTGGTGCTCGATTACCTCGACAGGCTGCAGATCCGGGCCAATGTGGCCAGCCTCGGCACCGTGACCAGGGCCTGACGCCGTGAAGCTGCCCGCCTTCGTGCGCGACCGCGACTGGATTGCGGCGCGCATTCCGCACCAGGGCACGATGTGCCTGCTCGACGGTGTGCTGGACTGGGATGAAAACGTGGTGCGCTGCGTGTCCGGCACGCATGCGCGGGCGGACAACCCGCTGCGGGCGCAGGGACGGCTCGCGGCGGTCTGCGGCATCGAATACGCGGCACAGGCGATGGCCGTGCACGGCGCGCTGCTGGCGGCGCAGGAAGACAGCCCTTCGCGCCCGCGCTCCGGCTACCTGGCGTCGGTGCGCAAGCTCGAACTGCTGGTGGAGAGGCTGGACGATATCGGCGCGCCGCTGCTGGTCGAAGCGCGGCGCGTCAGCGGCGAAGGCGCCAGCGTGCTGTACGCCTTCACCGTCAGCGCGGACGGGCGGAGCTTGCTGTCAGGCCGGGCAGCGGTCATTCTCGATGCCGCCCGGCATGGCTCGCACGCCGGCTGAAGTGCCGGCAGACGACCCTTAGCGAGCGGGCAGGATCTTGCCCGAGACCGTGCCGAAGCCGACGCGGTAGCCCTCGCCCTGGCAGTAGCCGGTCATGATCACGCTGTCGCCGTCCTGCAGGAAGCCGCGCTGGCTGCCGTCGGCCAGCGTCACCGGCTCGGCGCCATTGCGGGTCAGCTCCAGCATGCTGCCGTAGGAGTCCGGCGTGGTACCCGAGATCGTGCCCGAGCCCATCAGGTCGCCCACGCGCACATTGCAGCCCGACACCGTGTGGTGCGCCAGCTGCTGTGCCATGGTCCAGTACATCGCCTTGAAGTTGGTGCGGCAGATCGTGCTCGGCGCGGGCGCTCCTTCCGGCTGCAGCGAGACTTCCAGCGCAATGTCATAGGCGTTCTTGTCCTGCTGCTGCAGGTACGCCAGCGGCTGCGGCGATTGCTCGGGATTGTCGCGGCGGAACGGTTCCAGCGCGTCCATCGTCACCACCCACGGCGAGATCGAAGTGCCGAAGCCCTTGCTGTTGAACGGCCCCAGCGGCACGTATTCCCACTGCTGGATATCGCGCGCGCTCCAGTCATTGAGCAGCACCATGCCGAACATATGCGCCGGCGCGTCGGCCGTGCTGACGGGCTCGCCCAGCGCCGACTCCTTGCCGACGATAAAGCCCATCTCCAGTTCGAAATCCAGCTTGCGGCAGGCGCTGAACACCGGGCGCGCTTCGTTCGGCAGCTTGATCTGGCCGTTCGGGCGATGCAGCGGCGTGCCGCTCACCACCACCGAACTGGCGCGGCCGTTATAGCCGATGGGGATTTCCAGCCAGTTGGGCAGCAGCGCGTTGTCCGGGTCGCGGAACATGCGGCCGACGTTGGTGGCGTGTTCCTTCGACGAATAGAAGTCGGTGTAGCCGGGGATGTCGACCGGCAGGTGCAGCGCCGCGGCGGACATCGGCACCAGCGCCTTGTCGCGCAGCGCTGCGTTGTCGCGCAGCGCTGCGTCTTCGCCGGACAGCAGCGCGGTCAGGCGCTTGCGGGTTTCGGTCCAGGCGGGCTTGCCGAGGGCGATGAAGCGGTTCAGGGTCGTTCCGGCGAAAGTGCCCTTTGCTGCGGCGGGCAGAAGGCCGGCATCATCGAGCGCGGCCAGGTCGACGATCTGGTCGCCGATGGCGACGCCGACGCGCGGCGACTGGCCTTTGACGGAGAACACGCCGTAGGGCAGGTTCTGCAGCGGGAAGTGGGTCTGGCCGTCGTTGGCGCTGTCGATCCAGCTGGTTTGGGGGGCGGTCATTGGTTCACTCCAGGATTTGTCGGGTTCAGCGGACGTTCGGGTTGAAATGCTTCTTCAGGCCTTGCCAGCAGGTGTAGTACTCCTGCTGCAGCGAGGCCGACTGCGCCGCGTACGGCGTCGGGCGGATCACGCCCGGCGTCTCGAACATGAACGCCATGGTGTTCTCGATGTGGTGCGGCGTCGAGGTATCGGCGGCGCTGGCCTTCTCGAAGGTCTCGGCATCGGGCCCGTGGCCGCTCATGCAGTTGTGCAGGCTGGCGCCGCCCGGTGCGAAGCCCTCGGCCTTGGCGTCGTAGACGCCGGTGATCAGGCCCATGAATTCGCTGGCGATATTGCGGTGGAACCAGGGCGGGCGGAACGAATCCTGCATCGCCAGCCAGCGCGGCCCGAAGATGACAAAGTCGATGGTGTCCACGCCCGGGGTGTCCGACGGCGATTGCAGCACCAAAAAGATCGACGGGTCCGGGTGGTCGAAGCTGATCGAACCGATGGTGTTGAAGCGGCGCAGGTCGTACTTGTACGGCGCGTAGTTGCCGTGCCAGGCCACCACGTCCAGCGGCGAATGGCCGATCGCGGCGCGCCACAGGTTGCCCTGGAACTTCGCCACCAGCTCGAAATCGCCCTCGCGGTCTTCATAGCTGGCCACCGGCGACAGGAAGTCGCGCGGGTTGGCCAGGCCGTTGGAGCCGATCACGCCCAGGTCGGGCAGCTTGAACAGTGCGCCGTAGTTCTCGCAGATATAGCCGCGCGCCTCGCCATCCGGCAGCTCTACGCGGAAACGCACGCCGCGCGGGATCACGACGATCTCCTGCGGTTCCACTTCCAGGCGGCCCAGCTCGGTCACCATCAGCAGGCGCCCTTGCTGCGGCACGATCAGCATCTCGCCGTCGGCGTTGTAGAAGAAGCGGTCCTGCATCGACTGGTTGGCCAGGTACAGGTGGATGCCGCAGCCGCTCATCGCTTCCGGGCCGCCGTTGCCGGCCATGGTGACGATGCCGTCGACGAAGTCGGTCGGCACCGACGGCATCGCGGGCGGGCTCCAGCGCATCTGGTTGGGCGACGGCGGCACCTGGTCGAAACGGCTCAGGAAACGCGACTGCTCGACCAGCGTGAACGGCTGGTGCATCGACGCCGGGCGGATGCGGTACAGCCACGAGCGGCGGTTGTGCGCGCGCGGCGCGGTGAAGGCGCTGCCGGACAGCTGCTCGGCATAGAGGCCATAGGGCGCGCGCTGCGGCGAATTCTGGCCCACGGGCAGCGCACCGGGCAGCGCCTCGGTGGCGAATTCGTTGGCGAAGCCGGACATGTAGCCGTGCTCGGCGAGCTGGGTGTGCGTGAGGTTCATGGTGTCGTCAGCGTTGCGGTGTCGGTCGGGGTTCAGGGACTTCTAGTGCATCCGGCCGTTGGCTGGCAGGCAGAGGGCGCGCAACAGCGCGGCCTGCACGGCTTCGGCATCAAAGGTTCGCCAGCGGGCGCAGACGTGCTGGTCGGGACGGATCAGGTAGCAGGTGCCCGGGCGGCCGTCGTAGCGGCGCGCAGCCAGGCCTTCGGCGTCGCTCACATGGCGCGGGCCATCGGGCGGTGCAGCCGGCTGGCCCGGCGGCACCACGAACAGCAGGCGCACCGGCACCGCGGCCATTGCCAGCCGGCGGCGCGCATCGTCCGGGATCTCGCTGCCGTCGCCAAAGACCAGCAGCGTGAAGGCGTTGCCCAGTTCGCCCAGTTCGCCGAGCAGCCAGCCCGGCTGCGCCTCGCCGTGGCGCCGCAGCGGCGCATCCGCGCACGGCGCACCGGGCACCATCGCGCCCGCGAACACATCGCGATCCGGCGTGTTGAGCGGCGAATCCGCCAGCACCGTGGGCAGCGACAGCCGGCCGCTATTGACCAGCTGGCGCGCAAACGCGTGACGGCGCGCGAGGCGCAGCACGGCATCGCGGAAGGTGCGGCTCACGGCGCTCTTGGGCGTGATGAAATCGGTGGAACGCGTCGAGTGGCGGATGTTCTCGTCGGCGGCGGCCTCGCGCTCGCTGGCATAACTGTCGAGCAAGGCGTCGCCAGCGCGGCCGGCCAGCACCAGTGCCAGTTTCCACGCCAGGTTCTCGGCATCCTGAACGCCGCTGTTGGCGCCGCGCGCGCCGAACGGCGAGACGCGGTGCGCGGCATCGCCGGCGAACAGCACGCGGCCGTGGCGGAAGGCATCCATGCGCTGGCAGCAGAAGGTATAGACGCTGACCCATTCCAGCGTGAAGGCCACGCCATCGCCCAGCATGGCGCGGATGCGCGGGATCACGCGCCCGGGCTGCTTCTCGGTTTCGGGGTCGGCGTCCCAGTCCAGCTGGAAATCGAGCCGCCAGACATCGTCGGGCTGCCGGTGCAGCAGCGCGGAGCGGCCCGGGTTGAACGGCGGGTCGAACCAGAACCAGCGCTCGGCCGGGAACGGCGCCGCCATCTTCACATCGGCGATCAGGAAACGGTCGTGGAACACGCGGCCCTTGCTTTCCAGGCCAAGGCCCTGGCGCACCGCGCTGTGGGCGCCATCGGCGGCCACCACATAGCGCGCTTGCAGCACGTAGTCCCCATCAGGCGTCGAGACCGTCAGCGCGACGTTGTCCTGGGCTGGCGCAACGCCGGTGACGCGATGCCGCCAGCGGAGTTCAATGCCGGGCAGTTCGGCGGCGCGTTCGACCAGGAAGCTTTCCAGGTAGTACTGCTGCAGGTTGACGAAGGCCGGCCGGCGATGGCCGGCCTCTGGCAGCAGGTCGAAGCGGTACACCTGCTCGTCGCCGAAGAACACCTTGCCGACATGCCAGCTGACGCCCTTGGCCGCGACCCGTTCGCCGCAGCCGAGGCGGTCCAGGATATCCAGCGTGCGCTTGGCAAAGCAGATGGCGCGCGAGCCGGCGGCGAGCGTGTCGTCGTCATCCAGCACGACCACGGGAACGCCGCGCTGCGCCAGGTCGATCGCCGCGGTGAGTCCGACCGGCCCGGCGCCCACCACCGCGACGGGACGGATCGCATGCGCAGCCGCCGGCTGCGAGCGTTGCTCGGCGCCAGGCTGGTACGCGAAGGTGCGTTGCGGGTTGGTGGTGGTATCCACGGCGTCTCCATGCGGCGCTGCGCTGGCGCCCCGGGGACCCTTTGGCGGGCCCTGCCGGTCTGGGTGAGTTCGGTACGGAATTACGTAATCCGTAATTGATTTACCATATCGTAATCTCGCAAGACAGGCGTGTCAAACCCGTCTCGGCGAATGCGCAAGGTGGCGCACCCACTGGAGTTGTAGGCCGGAACCGGAAAAATGGAAAAGTGTGGCCTTCAACGCGCGTCAGGCTTGGACGCGGCAGTTAATGAAGTCGGGTAGAAAAATGCAGGCAATTACCGCGCGCAGGACCGCGGCGGCGTGATAGAGGCGCCGGGCGGCGCTAGCAGCGCCCGGTCGATGACAACCGGCGCGGAGCGAGGGCCGCGCCGCGCCGGTTGCGGGATGGTGGTCTGGAACGCCATCCGCCTGCGCCGGCCCGTGCAGACGTGGCCGGCCAGGCAGCGGCCGGTTCAGACCGGCTTGTGGCCTTCGCCCGTGCCGGAGCCGAAGCCGCCGCCCTGCGCCGGTGCCGCGGCGGGTGCCTGCGCACCGCCGGCGGCCGGCTGGCCGGCCATCGAGGCTGCCGTCACGCCGCCATTGCGGCTGGCGATAAAGGCGTTGACATCTGCTGCGAGATGCTGCGGGGCCAGCACCACTTCCAGGCCCAGCGCCTCGCAGGCAGCGAGGAATGTCGACATGCGGGGATCGGCTTGCCCCGATTCTGCCCGCAGGTAGGCTTCCCGCGAGATGCCCGCTTTTCGGGCGACGTCCTCTTGCTTGAGCTTGCGCGCGCGGCGCAGCGCCCGCAGTTGCCGGAACGGTTCGCTAGCGCCTCTTGGCACGGCTGTACTGTTCATGTCGGTCTCCAGTCACCAGTGAAAAAAAGTGCGCGGACGTGCATTCGAGTATAGAGCACGCAAAGCGTTCCGTATGTAACCGCCGAAACACTTTGTGCAGATTTCTTCCAAGTCCGCAATTCGCCTCTTGCCCCGGCCGGCAAACGGAAGGCAAAAGGCCGCATCCTGCACAACATCGTCGCAACGCAGGGAGACTAACGACCCTTGGCGGTTTGCGTTGACGTCACACGCTCTGTGTACGACGTTATGGCCTTCGCTGCACAACTTCGCAAGTCGGGGCAACTACCATGCATCCGGTTTCGTTGACAAACCGACCGGTCGTGCTATTCTCCACTGCATGCAAAAGGGACAACTCACCCGCCACGCCATCATCCAGCAGGCGCTCGATACCGCAACCAAGGTCGGCTTCGAGCAGCTCTCGCTGGCCACGCTTGCCGCGGACACCAATATGTCCAAGAGCGGCCTGTATGCGCACTTCAAGTCCAAGGAGGCGTTGCAGCAGGCGGTGCTGGACCTCGCCATCGAACGCTTCGGCGAAATCGTGGTGCGGCCGGCAATGCGCCACCCGCGCGGCATGCCGCGGCTGCAGGCCATGTTCGCGGGCTACCTGGAGTGGCTGGGCGGGACGGTGACGCAGGGCCGCTGCCTGTTCATGGCGCTGGGGCAGGAATACCGGGACCGGCCGGGCACGATCCGGGACCTGGTGGTGCAATCGCTGAAAGACTGGCACAGCACCGTGGCACGCATGGCGGCCGATGCGATCGACGAAGGCCAGTTCGGCACGAGCGTGGAGCCGCGGCAATTTGCCTTCGAACTGTCCGGCATCGGCATGGCG
This sequence comes from Cupriavidus sp. MEYA8, assembly GCF_059278825.1. Lineage (NCBI taxonomy): Bacteria > Pseudomonadati > Pseudomonadota > Betaproteobacteria > Burkholderiales > Burkholderiaceae > Cupriavidus > Cupriavidus sp. MEYA8. The sequence continues at coordinate 1,951,149 of NZ_CM181222.1, read as the reverse complement.
TTCCAGCAGTCGTTCAAGCTGCTCGGCCGCGCCGACGCCGAAGCCATGGCGCGGCGTGCGTTTGGCGCCCTGGTGGCACGCGCCACCGAGGGCGCGACGCAGGTCTGAACGGAAACACCACGAAACGACATTGGCGCCGGCACTATCCAGCCGGCGGGCAACAACCTTCCGGCCGCTTTTTTTATACCAAAAAAAGCACGACTGGTCGGTCCTAAAAATGCGCGCGGAAAGCCGCCGGCTGGCACCGGCTCCGATGATGCCGCGCCAATCCAGCAACCGATTGGAGGTGCAGGTCGTGACGCAAGCAGTCTCTTCCCCTTCCCCGGCGACTTCCGCCGCCGCTGCCCCCAATGCCAGGCCAGCGGGTAACGTACCCGCCGCTCTACCCGGCTGGCAGCGGCTGCGCTGGCAGGCGGGCAGCCTGGTATCGCCATCCGCGACCGCGCGTGCGCTCGAGCGCCTCTGGTTCTCGCCGCCGCGCGCCGCCCTGACGTCGGCGGCCCGCCGCTTCCTGGACAGCGCCCGCAGCGACTGGGCCCTGGTGACCGGTCACGGGCCCAGCCGCAGGGTGCGCGTCTACCGCTGGGGCGACTCCGGTCCGGTGGTATTGCTCGCCCACGGCTGGGGCGGCCATGCCGGGCAATGGCATGCGGTGGCCGACAGCCTGGTCGCAGCCGGAATGCGCGTGGTGGCCTTCGATGCGCTGTCGCATGGCGCTTCCGATGCGGGCACGCGCGGCGCGGCGCAGACCTCGGTGCCGGAAATGTCGCGTTCGTTGCTTGCCGCCGCCTGGCATCCGGGCCGGTTCACGCCGTGGTGGCGCATTCGCTCGGCGGCGCGGCCACGGCGCTGGCGCTGCGCGAGGGCCTGCCGGCACGCGCGGCGGTGCTGGTCGGTTCGCCCGCCGATATGCACGCCGCGTGCGCGGCGCTGGCCTGGCAGCTCGGCATTGCGCCAGCGGTCCTGGCACGCATGCAGCGGCAGAGCGAGCGCTGGCTCGGCATGCCGTGGTCGGCGTTCAACGTACCGGAGATCGGGCGTTCGCGACCGGTGCCGCCGACGCTGGTGATCCACGACCGCGGCGACAAGGAGGTGCGCTGGGAAGACGGGGCCGCAATCGCCGGCGCCTGGCCCGGCGCCGAGCTGGTCACCACCGACGGGCTCGGCCATCGCCGCATCCTGCAGGACTCCGCCGTGATCGACCGGATCGCCGCCTTTGTCCGGCCCAGGGCCGCGGGCACAGTGACAGCCCCGGCGGCCGCCCTCGCAGTGAACTGAATCCGGAGGACATCATGTTCCTGGTAAGCAACGATATGACCGCCACCCTGCCCGCACGCAGTTCGCTGCGGCTGGTGGCCGATCCGGGCGAGCACGTCGCGGTGCGCTGCACCGAGGGCGAGCTATGGCTGATCCGTGACGGCGATCCGAAAGACACTTCCCTCGCCGCCAGCGAATCGTTTACGGTGCCGGAGGCTGGCACCGTAGATCTCTACGCCATCACCCGGGCCAGCGTGCGTGTCACGCGCTGCAGGACGGGAGCGGCCGGTGCGCGCGGCTGGCGGCACTGGCTTGCTCGTTTCCTGCCGATGCAACGTACCGCCTATTCGGGTACACACCGCTGAGCCCTGGACCATTCGTTGCCGGCAGGCACGCGCTTGCGCGCTGGCGGATGGTACGGATTTCAGGCGGTTAATTGCATTATTACCGACGGGTGACGTAGCGCCGCCCGCATCCAGCCCCGGCTCAGATCCGCAGCCTTGCCAGCACCGCGCGCGCGACCGGCTGCAGCCAGCCGCGCCGCCACGTGAGCGTGAAAGCGACCGCCATCGCACCGGCCATCATCGCCAGCGCCCACAGCAGCACGCCAAAGCCTGCGCCGTTGGCCGGCAGCGCGGCCGCGGCGCCCAGGGCCACCAGCGCCCAGGCCGCGCCGCGCAGGCGCCGGCGCGACCGATCCGGCAAATCGCCGCCCTGCCCCGACAGCTCGTTCCAGTGCCGCTCGGTGGCGCAGGCAAACAGCACGAAGGCGCCATACGCGCACAGCGCCAGCGCGATCAGCAACAGGTGGTCAAGCGCGTTCGGCATGCTCTGCCTCCTTCAGGTCTGATGCAGCCGCCGACCGGGCCGCTTCCACTTGCCTGACGCGGCGTGCCGTCGTCAGGGCGAGCGCGCCGGTCAGCAGCAGCGCGATATCGACACCCGCCACGGCAAACTGCCCGCGGGCCAGCGCCAGCGGCAGCCAGTCGCCGGTGGTCAGGCCGTTGCACACCGGCGCCGCCAGCGCCAGCACGGCGATCGCCAGGCATTGCTGCCGCCACGGCACCAGCGTGCGGCTGCCTGGCCGCATCGCCACGCGCGCGTGGATGGCCGTGGCCAGCCAGACCAGGAAGAACAACCCCGCCTCGATGAACTCGCGCGACGGCAGCGTCATCGGCAGCAGGCGATTGGCCACCATCATCGCCAGCATCGCGATCACCAGCCCGGTCGTCATGGCCGCGGTGACCGCGGCGGCCAGGCGCACGCCGCGCTCGCCATGGCGCGCATGGCGCTTGTCGAGCCAGTACAGCTGCCCCGTGCCAATCAGCACGCAACCGGCCAGACCGCCAAGGAAATACAGCCAGCGCAGCGGCCAGTGGTCGAAGGCGATAAAGTGCATGCCGGTCAGGAAGCGCTGCGTAGTCGCCGCGGGCTGCAGCGGCACGTGGTGCAGCAGCGCCCCGCTGGCGCCGTCGAAGTAGGCCGCGTCGTCCGCCAGGCTGACGCGGTCGCCCACCGAGCGGCTGACCTTGACCACCGCGTTGGCGTCGCCCGGGTTCCAGACGCGGATCGCCGCCGGCGCCGCCCCGCCCCAGCGTGCTCGCGCGGCCTCGACCATCGGCCCGAGCGGCGCCATCGGCGCGGCCACGCCCGCAGCCGGCCGCGAATAGCCCGATACGGCCTGTTCGTAGAAGGCATTGGGCTGCTGGTACAGCGCGTCGATGCCGGCCGGGATCAGGATCATGTAGACGATGCAGATGCCGGAGAAGGAAATCACCGCATGGAACGGCAGCGCCAGCACGCCGGTCAGGTTGTGCAGGTCGAGCAGGCTGCGCTGCAATTGCTTGCGCGGCCGGAAGGTGAAGAAATCGCGGAAGATGCGCACATGCACGATCACGCCGGACACGATCGCCGCCAGCATCGCCATCGCCGCCAGCCCCACCAGCCAATAGCCGATGTTCCACACGCGCAGGTGCAGGTTGTAGTGCAGCGGATAGAAGAAGGACGATGCCCCCAGCGTGCCGACATCCGGCAGCAGCGCGCCGGTGCGCGGGTCGGCCAGGCGGATCTGCCCGCCGGCCGCGGCATAGCGCACGCGCGCGATCATCACCGGCGTGCGCGCCTCGGGCAGCGTCACGGCCCATTCGCGCAGCGGCTTGCCCGCAGCCAGCGCGTCCACGGCGCGCGGCACCACGGTGTCGATATCGATGACGGGCGGCGCGGCCTCGATGCGCGTGGCCGGCATCATCCAGCGGTCGATTTCCCGGTCGAATACCGCGACCGACCCCATGAAAAAGGCCACCATCAGCACGCCGCCGAGCAGCACGCCGATCCAGGTATGCGCCCAGGTCATCGCCTGGCGCAGCCCGCCTTCGTGGGCGGCGGTCTTCTTCGCCGCGGCGCGGCCATTGTTCTTGCGTAGGGTCTTGCTCACGCCAGCCGCTCCCCGAGCCATTGCGCCACGCCCGCGCCGATGCCCGCGCCCGCCAGCAGCACCAGCCACGTGCGCCACAGCCGCCGCGTCACCAGCGCCCACAGCGACATCATCGGGAACAGCAGGAAGGCGAACATCGAAAACCAGAGCACCGCTTCGCTGCGCGCCAAACCGAGGCGCCAGCCAAGCACGGCGCCACCGGCGGTGACGCCCCAGGTAAATGCGTAGCTGCCGGCCAGCGCGGCCAGCGCGCGGGCGGTCATCGCCAGCGCCGGGACCATGGCGCCGCGCGACGGCAGGGATGAGGGACTATTGGTCATTGGAATATCCTGCAACACGCGGCCGGCGTAGGGGTGAGGGCCTGCCGCAACGCCACGCCGGCATTGCGCTTACATCTTCATGCGCACGGTGAACATCGCCGCGCGCGGCTGGCCCCAGATGTTGCCTTCGCGCGGGTTGTTGATCCGCGCGTAGTAGCTGCGGTCGAACAGGTTGGTCAGGTTCAGATCGGCCGAGACATGCTTGTTGAAGTCATAGCCAATTGCCGCATCGAAGGTCGCATAGCCGCCACGGCGCAGCGTGACCGCGCCGATCGGTGCCGGGAACAGCGCGGTGTTCTGCACGTGGCTGACCGCGGTCATGCCGCCGCCGATGCGCCAGCGCTTGAAGTCGCCAGGCAGGCGGTACTGCGTCCACAGCTTGAACAGGTGCTTGGGCGCGATCGCCGAGAACGCCGTGTTGAGCTGGCCGGTGCGGTCCTGCAGGTCGGTCGTGACGTTGAAGGTATAGCCGGCGTAGACGGTCCAGTTCGGCGTGATGCGGCCGCTGGCCTCCAGCTCGAAGCCCTGGCTCTTGGTCTCGCCCTGCGAAACGTAGAACGGGTTGCTCGGGTTGGTGGTGTTGACGTAGTCGACCGTGGCGCGGCCGGTCTCGCGCACCTGGAACAGCGCCACCGAGGTGTTCAGCGCGCCTTCGAAGAACTCGCCCTTCAGGCCCACTTCATACTGCTTGCCCTTGATCGGATCGACCAGGTTGCCGCTGGCGGTGAAATACTCGTCCTGCGGCTGGAAGATCTCGGCGTAGCTCGCGTAGGCCGACCAGTGCTCGGTAAAGTCGTAGATCAGCCCGGCGAACGGGGTGAACTTGGCGTTGATGTTGTCTTGCTTGGTCACGCTGGCGGTCGGCGTGTACTGGCGCGCATTGATATCCCACCAGCTCAGGCGCCCGCCCAGCACCAGCGTCACCGGATCCAGCAGCGAGAAGCGGGCGTCGCCGTAGACGCCATATTGCCGGGTGCTGGTCGTGGTGCCCGAGCCATTGGGCGTGAAGACCGGCTTGGCGAAGTCGCTGCGCGGGCTGAAGATGTTCACGACCTGCGAGAACGGTGTCGACGAGTACCGCGGGTCGCGCCGCTCCGAATCCGAGAAATTGAAGCCGATCAGCGCCTTGTGCCGGCGCCCGAACAGCGAGAACGGACCGTTGGCATAGACGTCGAAGCTGGTCTGCTCCTGCGTATAGGTCTGCTTGGCCGCGAACAGCGTGGTGGTGTTCACGCCCGGGATGACCGGCGCGTACGCATACGCCTGCTCGCGATGCATCTGGTTGTTGAGGTAGCGCAGCGCGCCCTTGACCTGCCAGCCGCTGTCGAACTTATGCTCCAGCTCGGCAAAGGCCGAGGTGGTATAGAAGTGGTCGCTGTTCCAGTCGGCACCGAGGTAGGTCGAGCGCGGCACGTCGAGCAGGCTCGCCTGGCGCGTGACCGGGTTGTAGTAGGCCGGCAGCGTCCAAGGCTGGCGGCCTTCCGAGTCCTGGTAGTTCGCGCCCACCGTCACCATGGTGCTGGGCGTGATGTCGTATTCGACCACGCCATAGAGCGCGCCGGTGCGCATATTGGCCTTGTCGATGAACGAGTCCTTGTCCTGGAACGCGCCGGTCAGGCGCGCGCGCAGCGTGCCGTCGGCGTTCAGCGCACCGCCGGCGTCGATCTCGGCGCGGTAGTTGTTCCACGACCCCACCGACAGCGCCCCCTGCACCTGCGTCTCGCGCGTGGGCTTCTTGCGCACCAGGTTGATCGCGCCGCCGGTCTTGCCGGCGCCGGACAGCAGGCCGGACGGTCCCTTCAGCACTTCGACGCGGTCGATCATCGACAGGTCGGGCTGCACGGTGTTGCGCCAGTCATACTTGGTCGGCACGCCGTCCAGCAGGAAGGTGTCGATCTCCAGGCCGCGCGAATAGTAGATGGTGCGTTCCTGATCGCGCTTCTCCACGAACACGCCGGTGGCCTGCGCCAGCGCATCTTCCAGCGTCACCAGGTTCTGTTCCCGGATGCGCTCGCTGTTGACCACGGTCACCGACTGCGGGACTTCGCGCGCGGTCAGCGGCACCTTGCTGCCGGCCGTGGTCGGCGGGTTGATCGGGTTTTCGCGCGCGCCGTTGACTGTCACCGCGGGCAGTGCGGGCTCTACCGGGCGTGCGGCGCTGCCCGTGGCGGCAGCGGCGGTGGCAGGCGTGGTCCCCGTGGTGGCTTCCTGCCCCAAAGCCGATGCGCTGAAGACCAGGCCGACCGCGGCCGGGATCCAGCGCATGGCGGTGCAGCACGACATTGCGGCCCCGTTCCGTGCTGCCCGCGCGCGTGCGTTCGCGCGTCTGTTGCTGTGTTTCATGCCCTTCTTACTCCCCTGCTCTGTTGTGTTAAAGAAACTGGCCATGCGCACCGGCCGGCGGACGAATGGCCCGCCGCCGCTGCGCGCTCTTGTTCTTGTATTCAGTGCGCGCCGGCATGCGCCACCCGCGCGGGGCGGCTTCGCGGCGGCTCCGGCGCCATCACGCGTGCTTCGCCCTCGCCAGTGCCGAGCACCGCCGCGACAATCTCCTGCGCGCGCACGGCCAGCACCGACAGCAACGTGTCCGACAGCCCGTGCGTGGCTTCGCAGCAGCCCTGCAGGAACACGCCGGCCTGGCAGCCCGGCGCCATCTGCAGCCGGTAGTCGCGGTCGGCCTGGAAGCCCCTGGCGTCGTCCAGGTAAGACGCCAGCGGCGCCAGCAGCGACTGGTGCAGCTCGCGCCGGTAGCCCGTGGCGAGGATCACCGCGTCATAGCGCTGCAGCTGGTGCGCGCCGTCGTCGCGGCGCGCGATGTCGAGCCGCACGCCGTCGGCGTCGGCCTCGGCGTGGCGCGCCTCGCAGCCGGCCAGCAGGCGGTGGCGCACCTTGCCGGTGACCTTCTGCTGGTACAGCACTTCATAGATGGCTTCAATCAGGTCGGTATCGACCACCGCGTAGTTGGTGTTGCCGAATTCGTTCAGCAGCTGCTCGCGCTCGTTGGGCGCGCGCGAGAACAGGTAGTCGATATAGCGCGGGTTGAAGATCTCGTTGACGAACGGGCTGTCATCGGCCGGCTTGAGCGCCGGCGCCCGGCTGACCAGGTCGACCTCGATACTGCCTTCGCGGCCGTGCAGGTCGAGGAAGATCTCGGCGGCGCTCTGCCCCGAGCCGATCACCGCGACCCGCCGCACCGGTCCCGACTGCCCGAGCCGCTCCAGCGACTCCAGGTAGTTCGACGAATGGAACACACGCGCATGCCCGCGCAGCGGCACGAAGGTATCGGGAATGCTGGGCGCGCCGCCCACGCTGACCACCACGTTGCGCGCGCGGCGCACCGTCAGCGCGCCGTCCGCCGCGCGAGAGGTCACGCGCAGGCATGCCAGTGCGCCATTGCCGCTATTCGCGCCGGCGCTCTCGGGCTCGACCGACACCACTTCCTCGCCATAGTGGCAGCTGTCGGCAAAGTCAGCCGCCACCCACGACAGGTAGTCGTTGAACTCGTAGCGGCTCGGGTAGAAGGTGCGCGTGTTGATAAAATCCAGCAGCCGCTCGCGCTCGTGCAGGTAGTTGATGAAGGTGTAGCGGCTGGCCGGGTTGCGCATCGTGACCAGGTCCTTCAGGAACGAGATCTGCATGCGGCTGTTGTCGAGCAGCATGTTGCCGTGCCAGACAAAGCCGGGCTTCTTCTCGATAAAGCCGAAGCGGAACGGCGCCTGCTGCGGCAGCATCTCGCGCAGCGCAACGGCCAGCGCCAGGTTGGACGGGCCGAAGCCGATGCCGAGCAGGTCGAGCACAGGCGGTGTGCCGGTATCCACGCGGGCACCGTTCGCGGCGAAGGTCGAAGCTGGGTAGAGCATTGGGGTCTCCTTGCGCGGCGGGTTCAGGCAGCCAGTGCTGCAAGTGCTGCGCAGGCTTGCGCCGGCGCCTCTTCCTGCGGCACCCACAGGCGCTCGCCGAAGAAGCGTTCGCGCAGCAGCATCACCAGCATGGCGCGCTTGTGCGGGAAGTCGAAGGCCTTGACCTTGGCAAAGCCGGAGCGGTCCAGGTTGCGGATCTGCTGCACATGGTCGATGCGCGGCTCGCCGACGATGCGCTGCGTGCGCGGATCGTCGAGGAAGATGTAGTGCATCAGCGACGGCAGCCAGGCGCTGATATACGCCTTGCCGCGGATCGCGCCGTCGCCGATCAGCACGTGCCAGCCGCGGTCGAAGTCGTCGGCGTCGTAGTAAGGGCCGATGCGGTTTTCGCGGGCCCAGTACACCTCGAAGTAGGCGAAGGGCTTGCCGTCCAGGCAGCCGATCAGCGGGATGGTGTGCGGGTCGTCGAGCTGCGCCTGCAGGTAGCCGCGATGCCTGGCGAGGTCGCCCGCCTCCTGCCAGAACACCGCCACGCGCGGGTCGTTCATCCAGCCATGGAAGCACTGCAGGTCGGCATCGAGGTCGGCTACCCGCATCGAGAACACCTGGTTTAGCCAGGGAATATGGCGCGCATAGACCTGGCCGCCCGGCTTGGGCGCGCGCAGCGGATGGCGCTTGCCCGCGCTCATGGCGTACTGCAGCGGGAAATCGCGGCCCGAGGTGCCGGTGTGCCACAGCGCCGGCAGCTGCCACAACTGCTCGACGCGCGAAACCAGCTGGCTGTTGGCATCGCGTACGGCGCTGCCTTCGCGCAGCATCGCGGCGGCCAGGGCGTCGGGTACGTCCAGCGCGATCGCTTCGGCGGCAGGCGTGCGCGCCAGCGCTGCTTCGCAGGCGGCGAAGGTGGCGGCGCGTGCCAGCGGGTGGTCCGGCGCGGTGCCGGCAAGCGCGATGCGGGGCTGCGCGCCCGGCGTGAACTGCCACGCCTGCAGCGGCGCGCCGTGCAGGCTGAGCTGTAGCGTCGCACCGTCCCAGCGGCTTTGCAGGATGGCGGAGGCTGCTGTGGAATCGGACGACCACGGCTGGCCGGCGACGGCGTGGGTCATCGAAGACGCGTTGCTTTGCATTTGAGCTGACTCCCTCTGAATGTTGGCGCGCGTCATGCGGCGGCCTGTTGTTGGTTGTTGCCGGCGTCGATGCCGGCGCTGGCGCTGTCGGCGCGGATCACGCCGCTGTCGCAGCGGATCACGCGGTCGGCCACGTGGAAATAGCGGTCGTCGTGGCTGACCGCGACGATGGTCTTGCCGCTGCGCTTGAGTTCCGGCAGCAGCGATTCATAGAAGTAGGCGCGGAATACCGGGTCCTGGTCGGCGGCCCATTCGTCCAGCAGCAGCACCGGCCGTGCCTCGACGTAGGCCGCCAGCAGCGCCAGCCGCTTGCGCTGGCCCTGCGACAGCTGCGTGGTCGACAGCAGGTCGTCGCGGATCGCGACCTTGTGGTCCATGTGCAGCCGCTTCAGGAAGGCATTGGCCACCGCGGCATCGAACTTGCCGTCCGGACCCACCAGCCGCGCGAACAGGTGCGCGTTGGAGAACACCGTGGCGAAATGGCTGCGATACCAGGGCAGTTGCGCCGCACCCACTGCCGCGCCGGCCAGCGAGACACTGCCGTCCGTGGGCTGGTACAGGCCCGCCAGCAGCTTCATCAGCGTCGATTTGCCGCTGCCGTTGCCGCCGACGATGAACACGGTCTCGCCGGCGGCCAGCGTCAGCGACACCGGGCCCAGCCGGAAGCCGCGCTCGTCGCCTTGCCCGGGGTAGTCGTAGCGCACGTCCTGCAGCGCCAGCAGCGGCATGCCCGGAGCCGGCACCGTCGCGTTGTGGCTGGCATGCAGCAGCGCGAAGTCTTCCGTGTACGGCGCCAGCCGCAGCGTGTCGATCTTGCGCAGCGCGACGTTGCCGGTCATCAGGATCGGCAGCGTGCCGACGAGGTCATTCAGCGGCATGCGCAGGAACATCAGCACCAGCACGAAGGCGGTGATGCGCTCGCGGGCAATGCCCAGCGCATCGCCCGCGATAAAGATCGCGCAGGCCAGACCCAGGATCAGCGCCGCGGTGAACGACAGGCTCAGCACCCAGTAGCGGTCGGCGCGCACTTCATGCGCGCGCGCAAACTCGGCGGCGGGCTCGAAGTCGCGCTGGTAGAAGCCCTGCTTGCGCCAGGCATTCAGCGCAAGTTCATAGCGGCCGTCGATGGCGCCCTGGTAGCCGGCGTAGAGGCGGTCGTCGGTGTCGCGCACGGCCTTCATCAGGCCGCGCATGCGCAGCACCCAGCGCTGCGCCAGCAGGACGCCGCCGCCCAGCACCGCGGCGCCGAGCACGAACAGTTGCCACGACAGCCACCCCAGGTACAGCAGCCCGCCCGCCACCAGCACGCCGTTGTAGAACACGAACGGCACGCGATTGAAGGCCATGCCGATCGAGGCGATGTCCTTGGTCAGCGTGGCATAGACGGTGGGGCCGCCGATCGCTTCCAGGCGCTCGACATCGGTATCGAGCACGCGCTTGAGCATGCGCATGCGCATGTCGTAGACCACGCGGTGGCCCAGCGCGGTCAGCAGCGCCTGCGAGCCGAAGCCGCAGCCGAACAGCACCGCCAGCAGGCCGAGCAGGATGCCGATGCGGCCGGCCTCCATGACTTCCAGCCCTGCCGGCGCGGCAATCATGCGGTTGATCCCGGCGATCAGCGCGATGCCGGCGAACGCGCTGCAGGTACCCGCGGCCAGCGCCAGCAACAGCAGGCCGCCGAAGCGGCGGCGCAATGACAGGAACAGGTTCACAGGGTCTCCAGCAGGTCGTTCATGAAGGCCAGGTCGGCATCGGCATCGCGCCGGCCGGCCTGGTCGATCGCCGCGGCCATGTCGCGCAGCGCCGGCGCGGCGAACAGCGCCGGCAGCGCCAGCTCGCACGCCATCTGCTCGCGGATGCGGGTCTGCAGCCGCACCAGCAGCAGCGAGTGGCCGCCCAGCAGGAAGAAGTCGTCATCGGCGCCGGCTTCGGTCACGCCCAGCACCGCGCACCACAGCCCGGCCAGCGCGTGCTCGGTCGGCGTCGACAGCGCGGCCGCGGCGCGCGGCGCTGCCGGCTCCGGCAGCGCCTGGCGGTCGACCTTGCCGTTGGCGTTGAGCGGCAGCGCGTCGAGGCGCGTCAGGCTGGACGGCACCATGTAGCCGGGCAGTTGCTCGCGCAGGCGGGCCAGGATGGCGTCGTCGGTCGCGTGCGCCCCCGCCACGTAGTAGGCGCACAGCCGCGCCATGCCATCGGGGCCGGGGCGGGCCACGCACACGGCGTGCCGCACGCCCGGGCAGGCGGCCAGCACCGCCTCGACCTCGCCTGGCTCGACGCGGAAGCCGCGCACCTTGACCTGGTGGTCGCGGCGGCCGAGGAACTCGACGATGCCGTCGGCACGCTTGCGCGCCAGGTCGCCGGTGCGGTAGAGGCGGTCGCCCGCCATGGCGCCGGGCGAGCCTTGATGGAACGGGTTGGGCACGAACGCCGCGGCGGTGCGCGACGGATCGGCGGCATAGCCGCGCGCCAGCCCGGCGCCGCCGATGTAGAGCTCGCCGGCCACGCCTGCGGGCACCGGCTCCAGGCGCGCGTCCAGCACGTAAAGCTGGTTGTTGGCGATCGGATGCCCGACCGGCGCCACCGCCCACGCGGGCATGCCTGCGCCCTCGCCCGCCAGCGCATGCGCGGCGGACCAGACCGTGGTCTCGGTCGGGCCGTAGACGTTGCAGACCTCGGCGCCGCGCGCCAGCAGCGCAGTCGCCAGCTCGCGCCCCAGCGCCTCGCCGCCGCACAGCACGCGCAGGCCCTGCCACGCGGGCGTGGCCTGCGTGACCAGCATCTGCCAGGTGGCGGGCGTGGCCTGCATCACGGTGATGCCATAGGCGGACATCAGCGCCGCCAGCCGCGCCGGATCGCGCGCGTCGTCGCGCGTGGCGATTACCACGCGGGCGCCGCTGGCCAGCGGCAGGAACAGTTCCAGCCCCGCGATATCGAAGCCCAGCGTGGTCACCGCCAGCAGGCGGTCGTTGCCGTCCATCGGCACCACCGGCGTCATCGCGCGCAGGAAGTTGGCAAAGGCCGCGCGCGAGATCTGCACGCCCTTGGGCGTGCCGGTCGAACCGGAGGTGTAGAGCGTGTAGGCGAGCTGCGCCGGATGGCAATCCAGCGCCGGGGCGATTGCAGGCGCCGCATGCCACGGCGGCGTGTCGCCGTCGACCAGCACCACGCCGGCACTGTCGCCCAGCGCGGCACGCGTGCCTGCCGCCGCCAGGATCAGGCGCGGGCTGGCGTGGCGCAGGATGTGGGCGTTCCGCGCGGGCGGATGATGCGCGTCGATCGGCAGGTAGGCGGCGCCCGCCCTGAGGATGCCGAGCAGCACCGCCACCAGCGCCGGCGTGCGCGGCAGGCAGACGCCGACCAGGGTATCTGTGCGCACCTGCTGCCCGGCAAGCCAGTGCGCGATGCAGTTGGCGCCGGCTTCCAGCTCCGCATAGGTCAGGCTGGCACTGCCGTCGGTGATGGCGATGGCATCCGGCGTGGCCGCGGCGGCGCGGGCGATGCGGGCCACCACGTCGTCGGCGGCGTCGAGGGCCAGGCCAGTGTCGTTGGCGCTAGCCAGCGTCCGGGCGCGCTCGCCTGCGTCCATCAGCGGCAGCGCGCCGAGCGGCACGTCGGGAGCCGCCAGCATCGCGCCGAGCAGCTGCTCGTAGTGCCGGGCCATGCGTTGCGCCGTCGCTTCGGCGAACAGCTCGGCATCGAATTCGAGCGTGGCCAGCACGCGCGTCGCGCTGGCCTGCAGGTCGAGCGTAACGTCGAACTTGGCGCTGTCGTCGGGCACCGGCAGTGCGCTCGCCTGCAGGCCGGGCAGCGCAAGCGACGCGGCTTCGCCCATCTGCAGGTTGAACAGCGCCTGGAATACCGGCGTGCGGCTGGGGTCGCGCGCCGGTGCGAGCTTGTCGACCAGCAATTCGAACGGCAGGTCGGCATGGTCGAGCGCGGCGCGGGCGTCGTCGCGCACCTGCTGGCACAGCGCGCGGCCGGTCAGGCCAGGCGCCAGCCGCGCGCGATAGACCTGGGTGTTGATAAAGCAGCCGACCAGTTCGTCGAGTTCTTCGTGGGTGCGCGCGGCGTTGGGCACGCCGACCGCGAAATCGGACTGGCCGCTGTAGCGCGCCAGCAGCGCTTGCCAGGCCGCCAGCAGCACGGCGAACGGCGTGGTGCGGCCGCCGCCGGCGGTGCCGCTGCAGTAGTCCCGCAGCGCCGCCGCCACGCCATCCGACAGCGTCCAGCGGATGCGCCCGCCCTTGCCGGCCGGGCGCGCCGGACGCGGCGCGTCGAGCGGCAGTTCCAGCGCGGGAATGGCCGTGCCCAGCCGCTGCGCGCAGCGAGCCAGCGCGGCGTCGAGCGCGGGGCCGGCCAGGCGCTCGCGCTGCCAGGCGGCATAGTCCGCGTATTGCACGGGCAACGGTGTCCAGCCCGGGTCGGTGCCATCCAGCGCGGCGCCATAAGCGCATGCCAGGTCGCGCGCCAGGATCGGATTGGACCAGCCGTCGGAAACGATGTGGTGCATGGCCATGACCAGCACATGGGCGCCGTCATCCAGCCGGGCCACGGTGACCCGGAAAGGCGCGGCGGCGTGCAGGTCGAACACGCGCGCGGCTTCACTGCGCAGCAGCGCGTCGACCTCGCCTGCCGGCAGGTCGAGCCACTGCACGGGTGGCGCCATATTCGCCATATCGCTGACCAGCTGGCACGGCTCGCCGTCGCCGGACGAGAATCGGGTACGCAGCACGGCGTGGCGCGACGTCACCAGCGCCAGCGCCCGCTCCAGCGCCGGCGCCGATAGAGGCCCGTGCAGGCGCCACGCGCGCACCAGGTTGTAGGCGGTGCTGTCCGGCGCGTAGCGCTGCAGGAACCACAGCCGCTGCTGGGCGAAGGAGAGCGGCGCCGGGCCGTGCGCGGCGCGCGCTCGAATCGTCAAATCGGGCTGCGTCATCGGGTCTTCTCCGGAGCGGCGATGCAGGCGCCGGTGGCCTGGCTGCCTCGACCCGCGCTGGCCCGCCGTGGACCCGGCATGGCCGCAAGCGCTTCGCCACCGCCGCGCTGCCACGGCTGCCGGTCAGGAAAGCGCCCGGGTACGGGGTTGTCTCTACAAATGCAATTGCGAATATACCTGATAATCATTCTCATCTTCAACTTGAAAGATGGCGTTGGATGCACAAATACAACGCCGTTCAGGGCTGCCTCTTGTCTGCTCTACTACCGCTACCGCTGTTGCTTGAACTGTTTCCGGGGCCGTTGCGGCAATACGCCGAAGCCGTGGCGGCCGGCCCGCCCGCGCCTGCGGACATCGCCATTGCCGCGCTCGGCTCCTCGCCCGCCGGCCCCCCTCGCGCGTGCGCTGCAGCTCAGCGCCGCGCACCACGGCAGCATCGACTCGCGCGTGACCGGCTCGGTCTGGGCGCGGCATGGCTTCTCGTCGCTGCTGCCCGGCGTGGTGGCCGCCGCCGCGCTGGCGCACCACGTGCTGCCGCTGCGCGACGCCGCGATCCGGGCCGACCGGCGCGGCCGCGCCGTGACGCTGTTGTTGCCGCATGGCGGCGAGGCGCTGCACCGGGCGCCGCCGCACCAGCGCTACGGCCCGCTGCTGGACGACCTGCTGGCGCCGCTGGTGCAGGCGCTCGCCGCGGCCAGCGGCGCGTCGCCGCGGCTGCTGTGGGCCAATGCCGGTGCCGTCGTCGCCGAGGTGTTCCGCCACGCGCCCGCCCTGCTGCAGCCGGGCCTGCCGGCCACCGAGGCGACGCTGGCGCAAGATGCCGCGTGGCTGATGGACACCCGCACGCGCCCCGACGGCCGCGACAACCCGCTGCATGCGCCGATGCGCGCGCACCGCGTCACCCGCGACGGCACCACCACCACGCTGTGGCTGCGCCGGCTGTGCTGCCTGCGCTACCGGCTGCACGGCTTCCCGCTGTGCGGGGACTGCCCGCGCCGCCTGCTGCCGAGCTGAAACCATCTCCGCCTATGCAGCCAGCGCACTCGCCCCGCCCTCGCTGGCGCTGGCTACGCGTGCCGGCAGTTCGGCCAGCGTGGCATCGGCCAGTGCGGGCAGCGCGAGCAGCAGCGCCAGGCAATGCCGCGCGAACTCCCGCGCCGCGGCGTCGTCAAGCGCGGCCGTGTCGTATTCCACGCGCAATGTCAGCGTTTCGCGGGGGATCACGATGGCGGTCACCGGATAGCTCATCTGGCCGCGGTTGCCCACGTCGCTGAAGCGCAGCGCGCCGCGCTCGGTTTGGCGCAGCGTGCTGTCGACCGGGTAGTTCTCGTAGATCAGCATGGTGTCGAACGGCGCCTGCGCCGTGTCGTCGCTGCCGGCCGCCCAGGACTGCAGCCACGCCGGCGGCGCGTGCTCGGTTTCGCGCAGGGCCAGGTTGTCCGCCTGCAGCGCCGGTAGCCAGTCGGCCACTCGCAGCGTGTCGGGCAGGTCCTGCACCAGCGGCAGCGTGCTGGCCAGCAGGCCCATGATGTCTTCGATGCCGGGCAGCTCCGCCGAGCGCCCCGAACCGACCACCGCCATGCCGACGGTGCGGGCACCGGTGGCCTGGCGCAGTGCCAGCAGCCAGGCGGCCTGCACCAGCGTGTTGACAGTGACATGCTGGCGGCTGGCAAAGGCGGCCAGCGTGCGCAGCGCGCCGGCTTGCACCACATGCTCGACGGCGCCCATATGCTGGCCGCGCTGGCCGCGCTGCGCCGGCGCGATCTCGCGCGTGATCCGTACCGGCTGACGCTGCAGCGGCGCGAGCCGCGTGTGCCAATGCTCGTCCGCGCCGGGCTGCGCCCGCTGCCACGCCACGTAGCGGCGCAGCGACGATGCCGCCTGGGCGGGCAGTTCCCCGTCGTAGCCACGCAGCACTTCACCCAGCAGCCGCGACATGCTCCAGCCATCGAGCAGCAAGTGGTGCCAGGTCCAGAGGAAGCGCCAGGCATCGTCGGCGATGCGCACCAGCGTCAGCCGCATCAGCGGTGCGCGGCACAGGTCGAACGGTTGGCGGAATTCAGCCTCGCACAGCGCCTGCCATTCCATATCGTCGGCGGCGGACTGCGCCGGGCTGCTGCGGCCGCGCCAGTCATGGCGGGTGACAGGCAGTTGCGCCTGCGCCGGCACCACCAGCAGGGGCTCGGCCTCGCCGGGCGTTGGCAGCCAGGCCACGCGCGCGCGCAGCACCGGATGGCGCCGCAGCGCGGCCCGCCATGCCGCGATCATGCGCTCGGCGTCGAGCCCGTCCATGGTCGCCTGCACCTGCACCATGTACGCCGGCGAGCCCGGATGGCGCGTGCCATGGCGCACCATGCCGCGCTGCATCGGCGTCGGCCGCCAGATGTCCTCGATCTCGTCTGCGGACAGCGCCAGCGCGTCCAGCTGCGCCTGCGACAGGCCGCTGGCCGGCATGTCCGACGGCGTCAGCCGCACGGCGGATTGCGCCACGCAATGCGATGCCACGTCGCGAAGGGCCTGGGCGATGCGCGCCAGCAGCGCCTCGATGGTGGCCTCGCGGAACTGGCCGCCGCGATACGTGCAGCGGAATTGCAGGCAGCCATGCTGGACCCGGCCGTCGAAGGCCAGCGGTGCCGGCAACGGGATCGCGGCGGACACGCCGCTGCCGGTGTCCTCCGCCGCCACCTGCCAGCCGCCCGCCCCGGCGCGCAGGCTGCCGTCGAACTGGCCCAGGTAGTTGAACAGCACCTGCGGCGCCGCCACGGCGGTCCCGAGCACGCCATAGCCCAGTCCTCGCCGCGGCACCGCGCGCAGGGCTTCCTTGACGCCGGCGATGGTGTCGCCAAGGTTATCGACGCTGGCCAGGCGCAGCGGCCAGATGCTGGTGAACCACCCCACCGTGCGGCTGAGGTCTAGCGCCGTGCCGGCTGCCTCGGCTTCGCGCCCGTGCCCTTCGACATGGATGCGGATCTCGTCGCAGCCGGTGAAAGCGCACAACGCGCGCGCAAAAGCTGCCAGCAGCAGGTCGTTGACGCCGGTGCGGTAGGCAGCGTGGGCGCGCCGCAGCAATGCGTCGGTAGTGGCCGCGTCGAGGGCGAAACTGGCCGTGCAGGCGCCATCCGGGCGAGGCTCCGAAGCGTCGAACACATCGCCCGGCAGATCCAGGCCGCCTTCAGCCACTGCCTGCCAGTAGGCGCCTTCGCCGGCAAACACGGCGCGCGCCGGGCCAGCCAGCGTGCGGCTCCATGCGGCATAGCTGGCGCCCACCGGTGCCAGCGCCGGCGCCTGCCCGGCCAGCCGCGCGGCATATGCCGCCTGCAGGTCTTCCAGCACGATGCGCCACGACACGCCATCCACCACCAGGTGATGGCAGACCAGGAAGAGGCGCTCGCTGCCATCCGCGACGCGTAGCTGAAGTGCGCGCAGCAGCGGGCCCTGCTCGATATCCAGCTTTCCCTGCTCGGCGTCGCACGCAGCGGTGATGGCCGCTGCATCGGGCGCTTCGGCCGTCGTCAACACGAACGCGTCGGCGGCCTTCACAACGGCCTGCTGGTGCCAGCCGTCATCGGCATGGCTGAAGCGGAAGCGCAGCGCTGCGTGGTGGCCAACCACGTCCGCCAGCGCGGCTGTCAACGCCGCCGTGTCGATGGCCGAACCGGACCGCAACAGTACCGACTGGTTGAAGCGGTTGCGCGCGGCCGCGGCCAGCGGTTGGCCAAGGAAAGCCCGCTGCACCGGCGTCAGCGGCGCCGCGCCATGTTCCGCCGCGTCATTGGCGGCATCCTCCGCCGCCACGTCCACGCGCTGTGCCACCTGCGCCAGCGCGGCCACGGTCTGGTGCTCGAACACCTGCCGCGGCGTCAGCCGCCAGCCCTGCAGGCGGGCACGCGCGACGATCTGCAGGCTGAGGATCGAGTCGCCGCCGAGCGCGAAGAAGTTGTCGTGCAAGCCCACCTGCGCGATGCCGAGCACGTCGGCCCACACCGCCGCCAGCATCCGCTCCGGCGCCGACACCGGCGCGGCGTAGGCGGCCTCGGCCTGCCACTGCGGCTCGGGCAGCGCGCGCCGGTCGAGCTTGCCGTTGGGCGTGACCGGCAGGCTGTCGAGGCGCAGGACCGCGGCCGGCACCATGTAGTCGGGCAAGGCCGCGGCGAGCGCGCTGCGCAGCGCTTCGGCGTGCACGGTGGCCGGCGCGGCCACGTAGCCAACCAGCCGCGTGCCGGCCGGCGTCTCGTGCGGCAGCACCACCGCCTGGCGCACGCCGGGCTGGGCCAGCAGGTGCGCCTCGATCTCGCCCAGTTCGATGCGGAAGCCGCGGATCTTGACCTGGTGGTCCTGCCGGCCGAGATATTCGATGCAGCCATCCGGGCGCCAGCGCACCAGGTCGCCGGTACGATACAGGCGCGCGCCGGGCGCGCCGAAGGGATCCGGAATGAAGCGGTCGGCGGTCATGCCGGCGCGGCCGAGGTAGCCGCGCGCCAGCCCTTCGCCGCCGAGGTACAGCTCGCCCGGCACGCCGACGGGCACCGGCTCGAGCCGGCTGTCCAGCACGTGCGCGCTGCGCGTGCCGACCGGCCTGCCGATCGGCGCATAGGCGCCGCTCACCTGCGCGGCGGCTTCGTCCGCTGCGGCCTTCCACACCAGCGGCGTCACCACGGTTTCGGTCGGGCCATAGCCGTTGATGATGTGCTGCGGCCGCAGCGCCTGCGTCAGCCGTTCCACGCCCGCGCGCGGCATGGCCTCGCCGCCGAAGGAGTAGAGCCACAGTGGCGGCGGGTCGCCTTGCGCCTCGGCCCACGCGGCCAGCTGGTGCAGGTAGCGCGGCGGAAAGCCCGCGTGCGTGACGGCGTGGCGGCGCAGCGCGGCGTAGGTCTGCTCGACGCTCCACAGCGTGTCGTCGCGCAGCACGATGCTGGCGCCGCTGGCGAGCGGCACCATCCAGCGCTCATGCGCGCCGTCAAAGCTGAACGAGAGGAAATGGAGTTCGCGGCTGGCCGCGGTGATGTCGTAGCACGCGGCGGTGGTGACCACGTGCATCGCCAGCGGCCCGTGTGCCACGGCCACGCCCTTGGGCCGGCCGGTCGAGCCGGAGGTGTAGATCACGTAGGCCAGCTGCCCGGCATGGATCGTCACGGCTGGGTCGTGGTCGGGCCACGAGGCATCGTCGCCGTCGTCCAAGAGCAGCACTGGCAGGTCCGGCGCGACCGGGAAGGCATCGCGCAGCGCGCGCTCGGTCAGCAGCAGCCGCGGCGCAGCGTCTTGCTGCATGTCGAGCAGGCGCCGTGCCGGATAGGCGGGATCGAACGGCACGAAGCAGGCGCCGGCCTTGAGCACCGCCATCAGCGCCACCAGCATGCGCGGTGAACGGTTCAGCGCCACGCCGACGCGGCATTCGGCACCGATGCCTTGCGCGATCAGCCGGTGCGCAAGCCGGTTTGCCTGGCGTTCAAGCTCGCCATAAGTCAGGACGTCGTCGCCATACAGCACTGCTGGCGCAGCGGGCGCGCGGCGCGCGTGCGCGGCCACCTGCGCATGCACGGCCACGAACGGCGTTGCCGGGCAGTCGGGCTGGCTCCAGCGTGCCAGCGCGGCGCGCTCGGCGTCGGCGAGCAGCACCGCGGTGCCGGGCGTGGTCGCAGGATCGGCCGCGAAGGCCTGCAGCAGGCGCACATAATGCCCCGCCATGCGCGCGACCGTGGCGGCATCGAACAGGTCGGCGGCGTAGGCGATGCGGCCGCACAGGCTGCCATCGGCCAGCTCGGCCGTGGCCAGGCTCAGCTCGAAGCGCGCGGTGGTGACCGGCAGTTCCAGCGGCGTCACGCGCAGCCCCGCCAGTTGCGGCAGAGCCGCCGCGCTGGCGGTGCGATGGTCGAAGGTGACGTTGAACAATGCGGGCTGGCCGAGACTGCGGTCGGGCTGCAGCGCCTCGACCAGCAGGTCGAACGGCAGCGACTGGTGCTCCTGGTCCGCGGCGGCCTGCGCGGCGAGCCGCGCCAGCAGGTCGGCGAACGGCTGCTCCGGGTCGACCTCCGCCCGCATCACCTGCATGTTGACGAAGCAGCCGATCAGCGCCCCGGTCTCGCTGCGCTGGCGGTTCGCCACCGGCACGCCGATGCGCAGGTCGGACTGGCCGGTATAGCGGCCCAGCAGCACCGCGTAGGCGGCCAGCAGGGCCATGTTCAGCGTTGCATGGCGCGAGGCGGCAAGCGCGCGCAACGTTGCGGCCACAGCGGCGGGGATGGTGAACACGTGCTCGGCGCCCTCGCCGCTGCGCGCGGCGCGGCGCGGGCGGTCGGCGGGCAGGTCGAGCGCCGCGCCCGCGCTGTCGCCCAGGCGTTCGCGCCAGTAGCCGAGCAGGCGCTCGGCCTCGCCGGCCTCCATCCAGTTGCGCTGCCAGGCGGCATAGTCGGCGTACTGGACCGGCAATGGCGGCAGGCCGGCTTGCGTGCCGGCTTGCGTGCCGGCATAGCAGGCGGCCAGTTCGGCGACGAGGCGGACGATCGACGCGCCGTCGGCGACGATATGGTGCAGCACCACCACCAGCACGTGCGACTGCGCGCTCTCGCGGATCAGCGCGACACGCCACAGCGGTCCGGCGGCGAGATCGAACGGCTCATGGACTACGCGCGCGACGGTGGCGTCGAGGCCGTCCGGATCGGCGTCGATGGCGTTGATGGCATCAAAGGCCGGTGGCAGGTCTTCATGCACCTGCTGGCAGGCGACACCGGCAGCATCGATCGGATACGTGGTGCGCAGCACTTCATGGCGCGCGCCGACCTGCGCGAACGCGCGGCGCAGCGCCGCGGCGTCGAGCGGGCCTTCGAGCCGGTACACCCCCGGCATGTGATAGGCGGTGCTGGCGGGCTCCAGCTGCTGCAGGAACCACAGGCGCTGCTGCGCGTACGACAGCGGCAGCGCGCCAGTGCGCGGCGCGGGCACGATGGGCAGCGTGGAAAACGCCACGCCTTTGCCGTGCAGCGCGGCCAGGAAGGCGGCGCGCTGCGCCGGCTCCAGCCGGGCGAAGCGCTCGGCGACTTGCGCGGCGACTTGCGCGTGCGCGGTACTCAATGCGTCTGACATGGGGGCGGGACCTGTCAATGGATTTCAGGGAGCGATTACGCCGGCACCACGGCCTGCGCATGCGGTGCAGCAGCGGCCAGTGCCATGTGCGCCAGCTTGTCGAGGTCATCGTCCGCAGCTTCCTGCCTGACGGCAGCGGCCAGCGCATGCGCGGTCGGATGGTCGAACAACAGGCCGGGGGCAATCTCCACCTGCAGCCGGCGGCGCAGCCGCGCGACCAGCTTGATCACCAGCAGCGAATGGCCGCCGAGGGCAAAGAAATCGGCATGCGGGTCGACCTGGCCCTGTTCCAGCAACCCGGCCATCAACGCGCACACCAGGGCTTCCACCGCGTCCGATGCCGGCGCTGCGACGGGAGCTGGCGCACTGTCGGCGGGAACCAGTCCGCGCAGCGCGACGCGGTCGGTCTTGCCATTGGGCAGGCGCGGCAGCGCGGGCAGCGGGACGAAGCGCGCCGGCACCATCGCGTCAGGCAGCATCGCGGCCAGCGTGTGGCGCAGCGCGGCGGCGTCGATGCCGCTGCCGGCTGCCGGCACGAGGAAGGCACACAGCACAGCCTCGCCGCCGGGTCCCGCCACTGCGCACACCGCTGCCTGCGCGACCGCCGGCTGCGCCAGCAGCGCGGCTTCGACCTCCGCGGGCTCGACGCGGATGCCGCGGATCTTGACCTGCTGGTCGGCGCGGCCCAGCAGTTGCAGCCCGGCGGGCGTGGCGCGCGCGAGATCGCCGGTGCGGTACAGCCGTTCGCCGGCAACGAAGGGATCGTCGACGAACGCCGCCGCATCGAGGTCCGCCCGGCCCAAGTAGCCGTGTGCGAGTTGCGGGCCGCCGACGTAAAGCTGCCCGGCTACACCGGCCGGCACCGGCCGCAGCGCATCGTCGAGCAGGCGCACGCGGGTCGCACCCAGCGCGCGGCTAAGCGGTGCGTTGCCGCCTGCCCAAGCCGGCATGACTGCGCCCAGCGCATGGACCATCACGCCGATGGTGGTTTCGGTCGGGCCGTAGTGGTTGAAGATGCGGCAGCCGGGCGCGTGGCGGCGCAGCGTGCCGACCAGGCTGGCCGACAGCGGCTCGCCGCCAAGGATGACGGTGGCCGGCACCGCGGGCGCTTCCGTTTCCAGCAGCGCCGCCAGGTGCGACGGCACGATCTTGATGGCATCGACCGCGCGGCCGCGCAGGTAGCGGGCAAAGGCCGCGGGGTGGGCCATGTCGTCATCGCCGGCCACCACCAGGCAGCGCCCCTGCCACAGCGCGGCGAACAGCGTGGTGTTGCCGAGGTCCGCGGCTACCGACGACGTCAGGCCGAAGCGCTGGCACGACGACAGCGACAGCGCATCGCAAGCCGCCGCGGTGTAGTGGCTGATCTGCGCGTGGCCAATCACCACGCCCTTGGGTTCGCCGGTGGAGCCGGAAGTGAACAGCACGTAGGCGGCGGCACCGGGATCGACAGTCACAGCAGCCTCTGCTGCTGACGCCGCCGTGGCCAGCAACGCATCGGCACTGACCACGGTCTCGTCGTCCGCCGACGCCTGCTGCGCGATCGTCAGCACCGGCGCTGCCTGCGCCAGCACGCTGCGGCGCCGCGCCTGCGGCCAGGCCGGATCGAGCGGTACATAGGCGCCGCCGGCGGCCCATACCGCCAGCAGGCTGGCCACCAGCGCGCCACTGCGCGGCAATGCCAGCGCCACGCGCGTGCCGGGGCCGACGCCGAGCGCGCGCAGCCGTTGCGCGGCGGCGTGCACCGTGCGCTGCAGGCCGGCATAGTCGAGTGCGAGATCGGCGGCATCCAGCGCGGGCGCCGCCGGCGTGTTGCGTGCATGCTCTGCGATGTGGTGCAGCAGCGAGTCGCCCGCCGTTGCCGGCATGTCGCCGGTCCAGCATTGCGGCACGCGCAAGGTATCGTCGGACGGCCACCACAGCGACGGCAGCGGCGCATCCAGTGCGGCGGGCAGCGCGCCGATCAGCGCGGCGATATGGGACAGCAGCCATGGCGCCACGCGCGGATGCAGCGCGCCGGCTTGCGCATGCAGCGCCAGCGCGGCCATGCCCTGACCGTCGTCCAGTGCCTCGCACACCAGGTCGAAGCCCGGCCACGCCGGGCTGGCCAGCGCGATCCCGTCGGCGGGCAATGGCGATACCGCAAACCCGATGCGCGGGCCGGCATCACCGGGCAGCCACGCTTCCTGCCACGCGGCGTGGCCATCCAGCGTCGACAGCCACGCCTGCCAGTGGCTGCGCAGGCTGGCTTCGTCATCCCATTGCACGCCAAGCGGCAGCGCCTTGACGAACACGCCGGCGGCGCCGGCCATCACGCCGTAATCGCGGCGGCAGTCGTGCAGCCATGTGGCGCTGAATGCCGGCTGCGCGCACAGGCGCGCCAGCATGCTCCACCATGCGGCGTGCAGCACGCGCTCGGGCGTGCTGCCGAGCTGGCGCGCGGTCGCGTCCAGCGCCTGGCGGTGCGCGGCGTGCAGCGTGTGGCGCCAGCTTTCGGCGGGCGTGGCTGAGGCAGCGAGCGCGTCGGGCAAGCGCAGCGGCGCGGGCAGCCCGGCCGCCTGAGCTTGCCAGTAGCGGCGGCCGGCGTCGCCGGTACCGTCCTCGCCCAGGCACGCGCCCGCCTGCCAGTCGGCATACTGGGCGTATTGCAGCGGCGGCTCGGCGTCGTCCGCGGCGGTGGTTTCCAGGGCGGCGCGCAGGGCTTCGGCGAGGCGCAGCACGCTGCTTCGGTCTGCCGCCAGCGGGCTGGCCAGCAGCCACAGCGTGGCACCGCCGCTGGCCAGCGGGCACAGGCAGGCGCGCAGCACGTCGCCCCGCGCCGGATCGAGCGCCGGCAGCGCCAGCGCGTCGCCGTCCGCGACGATGATGGCGGCCGCGCCGTTGGCGCCCTGCGGCACGCATGCCACCGGCTGGCTGCCATCGTCGATATAAGCCATGCACAGCACGTCATGGCGTTTGCGCAGCACGGCCAGCGCGGCGTCCACCGCGGCTGGCTCTGGCTGGCAAGCCAGCGCGATGCGCGCCACGTGCGCGTGCGGCGCGGGCGCATTGCGCCATTGCCGCCAGGCGGCCTGTTGTTCGGGAGTCGGACTCCAGGCGTCGTGCATCTCAGGCATCCACGTTCTCCTGCGGGCGCGCGGCGACAAGCTGGGCGTCCGGCTGCTTGCGGTCGAACATGTCGCCCATCGCCACCACGATCTTGCGCGGGCCTTCATAGGGATCGCGCGCATGCGCGGCCAGCATGTTGTCAAGCATCACCACATCGCCGCGCTGCCAGTCGAAGCGCACGGCGCAGGCTTCATACAGCTCGCCGATCAGCGCCATGGCCTCGTCGGGAATCGGCGTGCCGTCGCCGAACATCACGTGGCGCGGCATGCGCTCCAGGCCGACCATCTCGAGCAGGTCTTCGCGCACGTCGGCCTCCAGGCACGAGACGTGGTGCAGTTGCACCTGGTTGAAGAAGCTGCGCTCGCCGGTGACCGGGTGGCTGACGATGGCCGGGCATACGGTGCGCGTCTGCAACACGTCGCCGTCCAGCCAGCGGCAGTCGATGCCGGCGGCGCGGCAGCGCGCCTCGACCTCGGCGCGGTCCCCGGTCTTGTAGAAGTCGCGCCAGTCCACGTCCAGCCGCGGCGTGAAGGTGCGCACGTACATCAGCTGCTTGCTGGCGAACTCCTCGGCCAGCGCGGGCGGCAGGCGGCGCAGCAGTTCGCGGCAGTCGACGATCGGCGTGGCGCCGCCCACGGCAGAGGGCAGCTCGCAGAAGAACCACTGCTTGCGCGGCCAGCGCTCGAGGTGCGCGCTTTCGTTGTGGTACAGGATCATCTGGCGCTCGGGGTAAGGCGTGGAGCGGTAGGTGTTGCGCCCGCCCTCCTTCTTGGGCAGGTCGCCGTAGCTGCCATACAGGCCCGGGTGCATGGCTTCGGCGAAGGCTTCGAAGGCCTGCGGGTTGGGCAGGTCGAAGCCGCGGAAGACAATGCCGGCGTGCCGGTGCAGCGTCGCGCCGACCAGCTCGCGCGAGCGCGCGGCCCACGCCACCGGGTCCAGGCCCGGCACTACCGGCTCGATCACGATGGGGAAGACTTCGCCTGCGCGCAGCGGGCGCAGCCGCACCTGGCTGGCGGGGTCGGCAACGGCCGCCTCTGGCACAGCGGCCGCAGCCGGGCGCGGCCGGGCCAGCGACTTGAGCTGGTCGAGCTTGGCCGCCATGCGTTGGCTGGTTTCCATGGTTCGGGACTCCTCGGGTTTCGGTTGGGACAGGCGCGCGGCGCCCGGGGCGTGTGCGCTGACGCGGTCGGCGGGCTGGTCCGGCGCGCGCAGCAGCGCTGCCAGCGTGGCCAGCCATTCGGCGGCAAAGCGCGCCACGGTGGCGGATTCGAACAGCGCGCTGGCAAAGACCCAGTCGCCGCGCAGCGGCGCCGCTTCCTGTTCGCTCTCGGGCTCCAGGAACAGCGCCATGTCGAACTTCGACGTGCGCTCGATGGGCGGCAGCATGCCGGCCTCCACGCCAGGCATGCCCAACTGTCCGGCCGGCGTGTTCTGCAGCACAAACAGCGCCTGCACCAGCGGGTTGCGGCTGCGGTCGCGCTGCACGCCCGCCGCCTCGACGATGCGGTCGAACGGCAAGCCCTCATGCTCGAACGCGGCCAGCACGTCGCGCCGGCATGCCGCCAGCACGTCGCGGAAGCTGGCGCCGGCGATGCGGCGCGAGCGCAGCGGCAGCACGTTGACGAAGAAGCCGATCAGCGGCTCGAGCGCGGCGTCGTGCCGGCCGGCGACGTCGGTGCCGAGCAACAGGTCGTCCATGCCGGTCGCGCGGTGCAGCCAGCACTGGAAGCTCGCCAGCAGCACGATGAAAGGCGTGACCTGCTCGGCGCGCGCCAGCGCATGCACCTGCGCCATGCGCCCGCCGTCGATCCGCAGCGCGACGGCGTCGCCTTCCATGCGCGCCACTGGCGGGCGGGCGTGATCGGCCGGCAATGCCAGCGCCGCCGGTGCGCCGGCAAGCGCGCCGCGCCAGTAAGCGGTGAGCCGCTCCAGCGCGGCGCCGCGCAGCCAGTCGCGTTGCCACGCGGCATAGTCGGCGTATTGCAGCGCCAGCGGCGGCAGCGGCGCGAGCTGTTCCGGCGCCAGCGCGTGCCGGTAGCCGCGGGTGATCTCGTTGACCAGCAGGCCGACCGACCAGCCGTCCGACACCAGATGGTGCATGGCGACCAGCAGCACGTGTTCCCGCGGCGCGCAGCGCAGCAGCGTGGTGCGCCACAGCGGCGCGTGGCCGAGGTCGAACGGGCGCGCTGCGTGCTCCCGCATGGCCTCGCGCAGTGCCGCTTCGCGCGCTTCGGGCGCGAGCGCCTGCAGGTCGATCAGGGACAGGCCGATGTCGGCGGCGGCATCGATGCGTGCGTAGGGCTCGCCATCGTCGTCGGGATAGGCGGTGCGCAGGATCTCGTGGCGCGCCGCCACCGCTGCCAGCGCCTGGCGCAGCGCGGCCAGGTCCAGCGGCCCGCGCAGGCGCAGCGCCCCGGCCATGTTGTAGGCCGCTGCGGCGTTGCCCTGCAGGCGTTCGACCAGCCACAGCCGCTGCTGCGCCAGCGACACCGGCATGCGCGCGGAGCGCGGTACTGGAACCAGCGCGGGCATCACCACCGCTGGCGTGGCGCCATCCAGCCGTGCGGCGAAGTCGCGCAGCACCGGCGCCTCGAAGACATCGCGCAGCGTGGCCTGCGCATGGCCGGCGGCGCGCAGCCGCGCCACCACGCGCGTGGCGATCAGCGAATGGCCGCCCAGGCGGAAGAAATCGCTGTCGCGGCCGACGCGCGCGCCCGGCAGCAGCGCTTCCCAGATGCCGGCGACGGTTTGCTCGGCGGGCGTGGCAGGCGGTGCGCCCTCCTGCGCCACGACCTGCGGCGCGGGCAGCGCCTTGCGGTCGATCTTGCCGTTCGCATTGAGCGGCCACGACGGCATGCACACCCATGCGGACGGCACCATGTACGCGGGCAACCGCGCGGCGACGCTGGCAGACAACTCGGCTTCCAGGACGCCATGCGCGGACTGCGCGCGGCCGGCTTGGGGCTGCCAGTACGCGGTCAGCCATTCGGTGCCGGCGGCACGGTGCACCGTCACCAGCGCGTGGCGCACCGCCAGATGCGCGGCGAGCACGGCTTCGATCTCCCCCAGCTCGATGCGGTAGCCGCGCAGCTTGACCTGGAAGTCCTTGCGGCCGATGTATTCGAGCACGCCGTCTTCGCGCCAGCGGCCGAGGTCGCCGGTCAGGTAGCGGCGGCTGCCCGGCGCGCCGGTCGGATCGGGCACAAAGGCCGCCGCGGTGCGGCGCGGGTCGGCCAGGTAGCCGCGGCCGACGCCGGCACCGGCCACCGCGATCTCGCCCACCATGCCGGGCGCGGCAAGATTGCCGTCGGCATCGAGCACCTGCAGCACGGCATTGGCGGTGGGGCGGCCGATCGGCACGGTATCGGTGGCTTGTGCCGCCTGCGCCAGCGCGCCGGCGCGCAGGGGGTGGAACGCCACGTCATCCGAGCATTCCGCCGGCCCGTAGGCGTTCATCATCGGCACGCCCGGATAGCGGCGCAGCCAGGCAAGCGCGGTGGCAGGCGGCAGCGCCTCGCCGGTAGGCAACACCCAGCGCAGCGCGGGCAGCGGCGCCGCGCGGCCCTCGGCGTCCTGGCAGTCGAGCATGGCCTGCAGTAGCGACGGCACCGGCTCGAACAGCGTCACGCCACGCTGCGCCAGCAGTGCGGTGAGTGCGGCCGGATCGCGCACCACGTCGTCGCCGATGATCTCCACGCCTGCGCCGAACACCGGCGCGGCCAGCGCCTGCCAGACCGAGATGTCGAAGCAAGGCGGCGCGGTCTGGGCGATCACGTCGCCCTCGCCCAGCCCCAGCGGCACGGCCTTGGCCAGCATGTTGTTGAGCATGCCGGTGCGCGTGACCATCGCGCCCTTGGGCACGCCGGTCGAGCCGGAGGTGAACAGCACGTACGCGAGCTGCGCGGGATGCGCGGGCAGGTCGGGCGCAGGCGCCGCCCCGGCTTCCAATGCGGGCAGCGTCGTGGCGCCGGCAATGCCGGCGGCGGCCAGCGCGGCCACGCCGGATGCATCCGTCAGGACCTGTGCTGCCTTGGCCTGCGCCAGCACCTGCTGCCAGCGTGCCGCGGGATGGCTGACATCGAGCGGCACCCACGCCGCGCCGGCGCGCAGGATGCCGGCCAGCGCGACCAGCCAGTCCAGCCCGCGCGGCAGCAGCACCGCGATGAGATCGTCCGGGCGCACGCCGGCGGCGCGCAGGCCGCTGGCGACGCGGCCGGCGCGCTCCCACCAGTCGCCATAGGTCAGCGTCCCGGCGCCGCAGCGGGCCAGCACACGCCGCGGATGCGCAGCCACCTGGCGCGCGACCCGCCGCACGTAGTCGTCCTGCAAGGCGGCAAGCGTCACGCTGGTGTCGTCGCTCGCGCTCCATGCCTGCAGCCTGGCGCGCGTGGCGCCATCGAGCATGTCGGCGGCGCCCACGTGCGCGATGCCGGCGGCCAGCGACGCCAGCACGGCGGCGTAGGCGTCCATCCATTGCGCCAGCCGGTGCGCCTGCACACGCGAGGCATCGCAGGTGAAGCGGATGGTGAAGCGGCTGTCGGGCATGACCTCCAGCGTCAGGCCGTAGTGGGTCTGCTCGATGTTGTCATGCTGGCGCAGGCGCAGGCCGGCCACCTCGCGCGCGCGGTCGCCCAGGTCGGGCAGGTTCTGGAACACCATCAGCGTATCGAACAGGGCTCCGCCGATGCCGGACTCAGCCTGGATCTCCGCGAGCGCGGCGTGCTCGAACTCGCGCATCGCCACGGCGGCGTGCTGGGTCGCCTGCAGGTAGTCCGCCACCGCCAGCGCGCCTTGCGGACGCAGCCGCAACGGCAGCGTGTTGATGAACACGCCCAGCATGCGCTCGGCGCCTTCCAGGCCCGCGGGGCGGCCGGCCGAGGTCACGCCGAAGACGATATCGTCGCTGCCGGCGTGGCGCGACAGCACGATGCCCCACGCGGCCTGCATCACGGTGTTGAGCGTGACGCGGTGCGCCGCGGCCAGCGCGCGCAGGCTGGCGTCGAGGCCGGCCGGCAGGACCAGGTCACGGCAAAGCGGCGCGGTTTTCCCGTGGGCGCTGGCGGGTGCGATGCCCGGCAGCACTGTCGGGCCGGCCAGGCCGGCGAATGCAGCGCGCCAGAAGGCCTGCCGCGCGGATGCGGGCTGTGCCGCGAGCCAGGCGATGTAGTCGCGGTACGGCCGGCGCGGCGTCGGGGCATGTGCCGGATCGGCATAGCGGGCCAGCGCCTCGTCGAGCAACTGCACCGAGCCCCAGCCGTCGACGATCAGGTGGTGCCGGCTCCAGACCAACCACCAGCCCGCGTCGCCGGTGCGCAGCAGCGCCAGCCGCATCAGCGGCAGCTCGGCGGGATCGAAGCCGCGCGAGCGGTCGGCATGGCACCACTCCGCCAGCCGCGCCGCCTGCGCGCCGGCCCCGCGCCAGTCTTCCACTGTCACGGGTAGCTTTGCGCGCGCATGCACGCATTGCAGCGCGCGGTCGCCGCCCGCTTCGCCTGCCGCGGCAAAGGTGGTACGCAAGATCGGGTGGTCGTCCAGCAGCGCCTGCCAGGCGGCGGCCATGCGTTCGGTGTCGAGCGGACCCTCGACCTGCAGCACCAGCTGGTTGACGTAGGCACCGTTGCCGCCATCGCGCAGGTGGTGGAACAGCAGGCCTTCCTGCAGGGGCGACAGCGGATAGGCATCTTGGATGTCGCCCGCTTGGCTGCGCAGACGCTCCAGCGCCTGCGTGTCGCAGCCGCTCAGCGCAAAGGGCTGCGCAGCCGCTGGCGTTGCGGCTGCGCTGGCAGTTTTCTCGTGCGCGGCGAGATGGACCGCCAGGCGTGCCAGCGTCGGGTGCGCGAACAGGTCCTTAAGCGCGAGCACCAGCTGCTGCGCGCGCGCCCTGGCGACGATGTGCAGCGCCAGGATGGAATCGCCGCCGAGCGCGAAGAAATCCGCATCGCGGTCGATCTGCTCGCGTTGCAGGATTTCGCGCCACAGTCCCGCCAGCATCTGTTCGATGGCGGCCGCCTGTGCGGCGGCTGGCGCCGCGTTCGCACGCAGCACGGCAGCCAGCGCCGCCGGCGTGGGATGCGCGAACAGCAGCCTGGGCGTCAGCGGCAGGCCCGCCTTGCGCGCCTGCGCGACCAGTTGCAGTCCAAGAATGGAATCGCCGCCGAGCGCGAAGAAGTTGCCGTCGGCGCCCACGCTTTCGCGTCCGAGCACGCCTGCCCACAGGCGCGCCAGCGTCGCCTCGGTCTCGTCGCCCGGTGCCGGTTGCGCCGGTGCCGCGGCCTCGCCGGGCACGGGCGGCAGCGCCTTGCGATCGACCTTGCCGTTGCGCAGCCGCGCGAAGGCGTCGCACGCAACGAACGCGGCAGGCAGCATCGGCGCCGGCAACGCGGCGGACATGGTGGTGCGCAGGGTATCGAGATCCAGGCCGGCGTCGGCCACCAGGTAGGCGACCAGCCGCAGCCCCTCGCCCGCCGGCGACGGCAGCGCCAGCACCACGGCATCGCGCACGCCCGGCGCCTGGCGCAGCCATGCTTCGACTTCGCCCGGCTCGACGCGGAAGCCGCGGATCTTGACCTGTGCGTCGGCGCGGCCGAGGAAGACGATGGCGCCGTCTTCGTCCATGCGTACGCGGTCGCCGGTCCGGTACAAGCGGCCGCCCGGCTGGAACGGGTCCGGCACAAAACGCTCGGCGGTCAGCGCGGGGCGGCGCAGGTAGCCGCTGGCGACGCCGGCGCCGCCGATATAGAGCTCGCCCACCGCGCCACGCGGCACGCGGTTCAGGTGGCGGTCGAGCACGCAGGCGCTGACGCCGGCAAGCGGCTGGCCGACGGGAATTGGACCCGCCACAGCGGCGTCAGGCACCGCATGCGTCAGGCACCCCACCGTGGCTTCTGTGGGGCCGTAGTGATTGACCACGCGGCATGCCGGGCGCAGCGCCTGCACGCGCGCCAACAGCGCCGCGTCGAGCGCCTCGCCGCCGAACACCAGGCACTGGCGCGGCACCAGCCGCACGGGATCGGCCACCGCCAGCAGCGCGCGCAGGTGCGACGGGACGATCTTCAGGCAATCGACCGGCCGCGCTGCCAGGGCTTCGGCAAGCGCTTCGGGGTCTTCCGCCAGCGCGTCGTCCAGCACGCGCAGCGTGTGGCCGCCGAGCAGCGCGCCGAACCATGCGGTGTGGCCGAGGTCGGCCGTCACCGAGGACAGCGACGCCAGCGACGACCCTGCCGGCAGCGCCAGCGCGCGCAGCACGCCGGCGGCGTAATGCGCGAGGTTGCCTTGCGTGACCACCACGGCCTTGGGCGTGCCGGTCGAGCCGGAGGTGTAGATCAGGTAGGCGGGCTGTGCCGGAGCGGCGGCGGGCCATGCGGCAGCGCCGGTTGTGTCCTCGCTCGCGAGCGAGGCGACATGCCAGGCTGCGCCCGGCGTGGATTGCGCCAGCCACTGCGGCCGCTCGCCCTCGCCCTCGCCCACAACGGCGGCAAGGCACGCATCGGCGGCCAGTTGCGCCAGCCGCGCGGCGGGCATGCCGGCGTCCAGGCACAGGAAGGCGGCGCCGGCCTTCCATGCGCCAAGCATGGCGGCAGCCATGCGCGCGCCGCGCGGCAGCAGCAGGCCGACCACATCGCCGGGCCGGACGCCACCGTCGCGCAGGCTTGCGGCGAGCGCGGTCGCGGCGCGATCGAGCGCGGCGTAGCTGCACTGCGCATCGGCGGCATCGACGGCGAGCCGTCCGGGATGCGCGCGCACGCCGGCCTCGAAGGCCGCCAGCGCGGTGGCGTGCCGCTCGATGCGGCCAGCGCGCATATCGGAGAGCACCGCCGCCTCATACAGCGGCAGGTCCCCGACACGCGCGTCGGCGTTGTCGAGCACAGCATCCACCGCAGCGCGCAGCGTGGCGATCAGGCGCTGGACGGACTGCGCGTCGAACCGGTCGGCGTCATAGCGCCATTGCCCGCGCAGGCGATCGCCCTCGTCCTGCCAGCGCAGGTTCATGTCGTTGGCTGCGCCGCGCTGGGTGGCGAGGTATTCGCGCACCAGGTAGCGGCCCAGCACGTTGCGCGGCCCCACCGGCACGAAGGTGGTCATATGCCGGAACAGCGGCCCCTCCCCGCCCATGCGCGCCAGCGGATATTGCTGGTGGCGCAGCGCGCCGCGCATCTGCCGGGCGCAGTCGCGCACCACCGCGGCAAAGGCCGGATTGGCGGAGAAGTCTGCGCGCAGCGGCACCGTGTTCAGCGTAAAGCCGATCAGGTCGGCGGACTGTGCGCCTGATCGCCCCGCCGTCGGCGTGCCGATCAGGAAATCGTCCTCGCCACTGGCGCGGTGCACGACCGTCTTGAACAGCGCCAGCATCACCACGAAGAGGCTGACTTCCAGCTGCGTTGCCAGGTCGCGCAGGCCTGCCGTCTGCTGCGGCGTGAGGCGGAATTCGAGTTCGGCGCCGCGGTGGCGCGATTCCGCGTCCAGCGTGCCGGGCATCGCCGGCGCCGCGGGCGCGTCTTCAAGCACGCCTTCCCAGTACGCGCGCAGCGAAGCGCCGCGCGGGCCTGCCAGCAGTTGCCGCTGGCGCGCAAGCCAGTCGCGGTAGCGGCCGCTTTGCGACGCCATCGGCGCTGCGCCGGCGCACAGCGCCTCGTAGGTGGCGAAGATCTGGTCGCAGACCAGCTCGAACCCGAGGTAGTCGCCGGCGATATGGTGCATGCCCGCG
Organism: Cupriavidus sp. MEYA8; assembly: GCF_059278825.1. Taxonomy (NCBI): domain Bacteria; kingdom Pseudomonadati; phylum Pseudomonadota; class Betaproteobacteria; order Burkholderiales; family Burkholderiaceae; genus Cupriavidus; species Cupriavidus sp. MEYA8. Next base: position 1,918,326 of record NZ_CM181222.1, on the reverse strand, counting down.
CACATCCACATGCGGTCGGCGCCGCCCGGCTGGCGCGAGACGAGGAAGCGGAAACGGCAGACCTGCCCCGCATCGGGGTCGAACGGTTCGTCGGCTTCGCGCTCGAACCAGGCGTGCAGGCCCGCTTCATCGAGGCCGTCGGCACGCGTCAGCGACACCTCCGCGGCAAAGCCCGCGGGGCGTGCCATCACGATCTCGCCGTCTTCCTCGATAAAGCCGCTATGCAGCGCCTCATGGCAGTCCACCACGTGGCGCACCGCCTGTTCGAGCAGCTCGAAGCGCAGGCCAGCCGGCACCTCGATCGCGAACACCATGTTGTAGGCGGCGCTGTGCGGATGGCGGCGATGAAACGCCAGCAGCGCGAGCTGGCCGGGGCCGGCGGGATAGCGGTCGAAGTAGCCGGGATGCGCGGCCAGCCACGCATCGGCCTCGGCGGCGCGGGTTGCCAGCAGCCCGGCCGCGGCCTGCTGCGCATCGGTGCCGGCCGCGCTGTCGCCAGCCACGCGCCAGCGCCCGTCATGCAGGCGCAGGCGCACGCCTTCGGCGCGCAGGGTTCGCATCAGGGCGCCAGTTTCGGCCGGCAAGGGAGCTTCGGAAGACGACATGGCGAAAGCGTTGGAGATGACAGGTCCCCGCCGGGCAGGCGCAGCCAGCCCGGCCAGGAGTGATCAGACGGGAAACGCGCCTCAGCCCAGTCCGGGCGGCGCGGGCTCGGCCATGGCGACGATCACGCGGCGCGCGCCGGTGAAGGTGCCGCGCCCGTGGGCGGCGAGCATGTTGTCGAGCATCAGCACGTCGCCCTGCTGCCAGGGAAAGCGCACCGTGCATTGGTCCAGCGTGGCGCGGATCGAGGCCAGCGCATCGTCTTCCAGCGGTGCGCCGTCGCCGTAGACGACGTTGCGCGGCAGTTCGTCGACGCTGCCGACCACGTCCAGCAAGGTCTCGCGCACGTGCGGCGCCAGGTTGGACACATGGAACAGGTGGGCCTGGTTGAACCACACCATCTCGCCGGTCACGGGATGGCGCGCGACCGCCTGGCACAGCTGGCGCGTGCGCAGCTCGCCGTCGGGCTTCCATTCGAACTCGATCCGCTGCGCGCGGCAGAAGCGCTCCACCTGCGCGCGGTCTTCGGTGTTGAAGGCGCGCTGCCAGCTCAGGTCGAGGCCGTTGCCGTAGTTGCGCACGTACATCAGCCGGCGTTGCGCAAAGCGCTCGCGGATGGCTGGGTCGAGGCGCTGGTAGACCAGGCGGCTGTCGGCGATCGGCGTTTCGCCGCCGGATTCGCTCGGCTGCACGCAGTGGAACCAGATCTTCATCGGCCACTGCAGCGTGTACGACTGCTCGTTATGCAGCGGGATCACCTGGTGCGCCGGGTATTCGGTCGAGGTGTAGACGCCCTCCCTGACCTGCGAGCGCGGCGTGGAGCCGAACTCGTAGCTCAGCAGCGGATGGCCGAAGGCGCTGGCGAAGGCGCGGAACGCGGTGTCGTCATCGAAATGAAAGCCACGGAACAGCACGCCGCCGACGCGCGGCAACTGCTCGGCGGCAATCGCCGCCATGGCATGGAACTGGCCGCGCCAGTCGGTGCCGCCGTCCGGCTTGACCACCAGCGGCAGCGCGCCTTGCGCGGACAGCGGGGCGATACGCAGTCCGCCTGCCCCGGCGTTGCTTGCCGAGGTGGCTGAGGTTGCGGCGGTAGCCACGCCGGCAGCGGCGCGGTGGTCCGCCCTGAGGTCGGCGATGGTACTGGTCGTGTCCATATCCCTGTTGCCTCTACGGGTGCGTTCGCGAGGCCGGTTGCGGCCTGGGAGTCAATGGAGGCCAACGGGGGCAGCCTCGCGAACCATGTCTGCACATTGAAAGTGTGAAGCGAGTGTAGCGGAATAATTTACGAATGGAAATACAAATCATTATCATTTACGATATTGACCGACGAATCATCGCGACCGTTCGCGACGCCATCGCGGCGGACTTGCTTGCCTGCGCCGCGATGGCGTTTCCACACCACCAGAGGAGCATTGCCATGAGCTGGGACCACCCCGACACGCGTTTCCACGTCGTCCGCAATGAAGAAGGCCAGTACTCGATCTGGCCCGACTACAAGCCCGTCCCGGCAGGATGGAAAAGCACCGGATTCCAGGGCAATCGCGACGAGTGCCTGACCCATATCGACACGGTCTGGACCGACATGCGCCCGCTCAGCCTGCAGCGCGCGCTGGCTGGCGCATGAGCGCGCCGCAGCCTGGGCGCGAGCGCTGGTTTGCCGTGATGCCCGGACGGGCAGGCGATGCCACGAATGCAGAGGCTACGCGCGTGCGCCTGTACTGCCTGCCCTATGCGGGCGCCGGCCATACCGCGTACCACGGGTGGCGCGACGCGCTGCCCGCGCAGGTGGAGCTGGCGCCGGTATGCCTGCCCGGACGCGGCATGCGCACGGCCGAGGCGCATGCGGCTTCGATCGAGGAACTGGCCGCGGCGCTGGCGGCGGCGATCGCACGCGCGGCGCGCACCAAGGCGCCGCGCTTTGCGCTGTTCGGGCACAGCATGGGCGCCCTGCTCGGCTTCGAGACCGCGCGCGTGCTCGAGACCGTGCACGGCCTTGCGCCCACGGCGCTGGTTGTGTCCGGACGAGGCGCGCCGGCGCTGCCGTCGGCGCGGCCGCCGTTCAGCACGCTGCCTGACGGCGCCTTCGCCGACGTCATCGCGGGGATGGGCGGCATGCCGGCCGAGATCCGCGAAACCCCGGAAGCACTGGCGTTCTTCCTGCCGGTGCTGCGTGCCGACATCGCGCTGTGCGAGCGCTGGCGCTACGTCCGCGGCCCGCGCCTGGGCTGCCCGATCACCGTGCTGGGCGGCCAGGACGATGTCCACGCGCCGCCCGCCACGCTGGCAGCCTGGCGCGACGAAACCCTGCACGATTGCCGCCAGCAGGTCTTCGCGGGTGGGCACTTCTTCCTGCACGAAGCGGCGCCCGCGGTGCTGGATGCCGTTGCGCAGGCAGTGCTTGGCACCGCGCCGCTCAGCGGAGAAGCCGGCCATGCGCTTGCCTGACTTCGCCGCACCGTCGCACGGCGACATCCACGTGTGGCACGTGGCGGCCGATGCGCCGGTGGATCCCACCGTGCTTTCTGCTGACGAGCACGCCCGCGCCGCCGCGTTTCGCCAGGCCGCCGACCGCAACCGCTTTACCGCGGCGCGCGCGGCCTTGCGCACGCTGCTGGGCGGCTGCCTGGCCCTGCCGCCCGCCGCCGTCCCGCTGGCCGCCAACGCCTTCGGCAAGCCCGTGCTGGCCACGGCCCCGGAGAACCCGCCCCTGCACTTCAACGTCAGCCACAGCGGCGCGCGCGCGGTGATCGCGCTGTCGCGCGCGCCGGTCGGCATCGACATCGAAGCCTGGCGTGCCGGCATGGCCTGGGCGGACTGGCGCGACAGCGCCGCCGTCGCCTGCGCGCCCGATGAAATGCACTGGCTTGCCGGGCTGGCGCAGCGGCAGCCGGAGCACGCCATGCTCGGCTTCCTGCGGCTCTGGACCGCCAAGGAAGCGTGCAGCAAGGCGCTCGGCACCGGCCTGTCGGCGTCGCCGCAAGCGGTGCGCGTGGCGCCGCCCGGCAGCGCCGGATGCGTGCCGCCGCTGGCGCGCGCCGGCGCGGGTGTCTGGTATCTGCACGATGCCGGCGGCGGTTCGCGCTATGTGGCATGCCTGGCCACGCCGCTCGCGGCGGTGCGCGTCGTGCAACGGCAATACCCGCCGCGGTGCGCCAGCGCCAACCCTTGATCCAGTCCTTGCAGTCAACGCCCCCAACGCCCCTGTATCAACGCCCTCCGCTAGGAACGACACCATGACGCCTCCCTCGCTCGCCACGCTCGCCCATGGCCAACCCGCGCCGTTCTCGGCCGGCGCCTTTGCCCGGCAAGCGCCGATCCGGCTCGACGACAATGCCTACCTGCAGCGCCAGTGCGCCCGCGAATCCAACGCCCGCTCGTATCCGCGCCGCATCCCGCTGGCGCTGGAACAGGGCTACGGCGTGTACCTGCGCGACACCAGCGGCCAGCTCTTCATCGACTGCCTGGCGGGTGCCGGCACGCTCGCGCTCGGCCACAACCACCCGGCGGTGGTGCGCGCGCTGCGCGACACGCTCGACAGCGGCCTGCCGCTGCATACGCTGGACCTGGCCACGCCGGTCAAGGACCGCTTTATCGACGACCTGTTCGGCCTGCTGCCGGACGAGTTCGCCGCGCGCGCGCGCATCCAGTTCTGCGGCCCGACCGGTGCCGACGGCATCGAAGCCGCGCTCAAGCTGGCCAAGACCGCCACCGGCCGCCACACCGTGCTGAGCTTCGCCGGCGGCTACCATGGCATGACCCACGGCACGCTGGCGCTGATGGGCAACCTGGGGCCCAAGGCGCCGCTGGGCGCGCTCGGCGCCAGCGTGCAGTTCCTGCCTTATCCGTATGACTACCGCTGCCCCTTCGGCCTGCGCGGCGAAGCCGGCATCGATGCCGGGCTGCGCTATATCGGGCAGATGCTGTCCGATCCCGAGTCCGGCGTGTTGCCGCCGGCAGCGGTGGTGGTAGAAGCGGTGCAAGGCGAAGGCGGCGTGATTCCCGCGCCGGCACGCTGGCTGCGCGAACTGCGCCGCATCACGCGCGAGCGAGGCATCGCGCTGGTGCTGGACGAAGTGCAGACCGGGCTGGGCCGCACCGGGCACACCTTCGCGTTCGAGCATGCCGGCATCGTGCCGGACGTGCTGGTGCTGTCCAAGGCGATCGGCGGCGGGCTGCCGATGTCGGTGGTGATCTACGACGGCGCGCTCGACGCCTGGCAGCCGGGCGCGCATGCCGGGACCTTCCGCGGCAACCAGCTGGCGATGGCGGCGGGCTCGGCCACCATCCGCACTATCGCTGCGCAAGGGCTGGTGGCGCATGCCGAGGGCATGGGGCAGCGGCTCGCGACACGGTTGCGCGAGCTGCAGTCGGACTTCGCCGCAATTGGCGAGGTGCGTGGGCGCGGGCTGATGCTTGGGGTGGAGCTGGTGGATGAGCGTGCCGACCCTGACGTGGTCGGCGCGTACCCCGCCGATGGCGACTTCGCGCGTACCATGCAGCGCGAATGCCTGCAGCGCGGGCTGATCGTCGAGCTGGGCGGGCGCCATGGGGCGACGGTGCGGTTCCTGCCGCCGCTGGTCATTGACGAGGCTGAGGTGGATCTGGTGGGTGAGTTGTTTGGCGAGGCGCTTGGCGCGGCAACGCGGGAGTTACGGTAAGCGCGCTTGACACGCGCCGGCCCTCTCCCCCGGCCCCTCTCCCCCGGCCCCTCTCCCGCAAGCGGGAAAGGGGAGCAAACCAACGGTTAGCGCATCGTGCTACAGCGCATCCCGCAACAGATCGCGCAGCCTGAATTTCTGGATCTTCCCCGCCGGCGTCGCCGGCAACGCATCGCGCACGACAAGCTTTTCCGGGATGTACTGCAGCGCCATCTTCTGCCCCTTGAGCCATTCCACCATCGCCGCGTGATCGAAGTCATGCCCGGCGCGCGGCACCACGAAGGCACAGGCACGCTCGCCCAGCCGTTCGTCGGGATAGGCGACGATCGCCACCTGCGCCACCGCGGGATGGCGGTACAGCAAGGTCTCGACCTCCAGCACGGGGATGTTCTCGCCGCCGCGGATGATCACGTCCTTGCTGCGGCCGGCGATGCGCAGGTACCCCTCGGCATCGAGCCGGGCCAGGTCGCCGGTGTCGAACCAGCCATCGCCATCGGTGCCGTTCAGCTGCGGGCGCTTCAGGTAGCCGCCGAAATTGGAGCAGGCGCGCACCAGCAGCCGGCCGGTCTCGCCGACAGGCACGTCCGTGTCGGTGCCATCGACCACCCGGATCGCCACGCCGGGCAGCGGGCGGCCGTCGGTGGTGGACGCGCGTTCGTCGCTGTCCTCCGGCAGCGTCGTGGTGACCGCGCCGTTCTCGGTCATGCCCCATGCCGATACGATCTTCGCGCCCAGCGCCTGCCGTGCCTGCTCGACCAGCGCACCCGGAATCGGCGCGCCCGCGCACAGGAAGATGCGCAGGCTCGGCACCGGCGCGCCGGACTCGGCCACCACGCGCGCCAGGTCCGTGAGGAAAGGCGTGGAGCCCATGGTGAAGGTCACGCCCTCGTCGCGGATCAGCGCGGCGGCGCGGGCCGGGTCCCAGATGTCCTGCAGCACCGCATGCGCGCCCAGCACCACCGGCATCATCAGGCCGTACATGAAGCCGGTCTGGTGTGCCATCGGCGACGCCATCAGCACCACGTCGTCGCCGGTGAGATGCAGCCGGCCGGCATAGGCGACGATGTTGGAGAACAGCGTGTTCGCGGTATGCATCACGCCCTTGGGCTCGCCGGTGGTGCCGGAGGTGTAGATCAGCTGCGTGACGTCGTCCGGGCCCGGGCGGCTGCACTGCAGGATGGTGGCGGCATCGGCTGCGTCTTCCCAGGACGGGCCGCTCAGCAGCGCCTCGAAGCTGTCGTCGCCGTCGCCATCCACCACGACGATATGGCGCAGCGCAGGCAACCCTTCACGCAAACCCCGCAGCATCTGCGCATGGTCGAAGCCGCGGAACAACTTCGGCACCACCACCACCTTGCTCCGGGCGTGCGCCAGCATGAACGACAGCTCGCGCTCGCGGAAGATCGGCATGACCGGGTTGAGCACCGCGCCCAGGCGCGCGCAGGCCAGGTACAGCACGCTCAGGTGCCAGCCGTTGGGCAGCTGGCATGAGACCACGTCGCCGGCCACGATGCCGAGGCGGGAAAGGCCCACCGCCACGCGTTCGGCCATGCGCTCCAGCTGCTGCCAGGTGAAGCGCGTCACGTGTTGACGATCGATGCTGAGCGCGGTCAACGCGGGGGCGTCGGGCCGCTCACGTACGCACTCGGCAAGATAGTCGTTGATGGTACGGTCCTGCCAGTGCCCGGCGGCAATGCTGGCGGCACGGCGCGGCGCGATCAGTACGGCGTCGAAATCCATGGCGGTCTCCTCGTTGTTGTGTGCTGCCAGTCGTTGCGTCGGGCGCGCGTCAGGCCGGTACCGCTTCGCGCCCCGCGCGCGTGCGCGCGATGATGGTCTTCATGATCTGCGCGGTGCCGTCGCCGATCTGGAAGCCGAGCACGTCGCGCAGGCGCTGCTCCATCACGCCGCGGTCATAGCCGCCGTGGCCGAACGACAGCAGGCACTGGTGCACCACGTCGTACGCCTGCTTGGGCGCCCACCACTTGCACATGGCGGCTTCGGCGGTATGCGGCAGGCCGCGGTCCTTCAGCCACAGCGTCTGCAAACACAGCAGGCGCGCGCCCTGCACCTGGGTCTCGAAGTCTGCCAGCGGGTGCGACACGCCCTGGAACGCCGACAGCGGCTTGCCGAAGGCCTGGCGCTCGGCCACGTAGGCCCAGGTCTCGTCCAGCGCCGCCTGCGCCACGGCCAGCACCTGCAGGCCGATCAGCGCGCGCGAGAAATCGAAGCCCTGCATCACCTGCACAAAGCCTTCGCCCTCCTTGCCGAGCAGATGGCTCGCCGGCACGCGCACGTTCTCGAAGAAGATCGAGCCGCGTCCGATGGCGCGCTGGCCGTGGCAATCGAAGCGGTTGCGCGTGATGCCCGGGAGGTCCATCGGCACCAGCAGCGCCGACACGCCGCGCGCGCCCGCCTCGACCGAACCGCTGCGTGCGAACACCACCGCGGCATCGGCCTGGTCGGCGGCGGAGATCGAGGTCTTCTCGCCGTTGAGCACATAGTGGTCGCCATCGCGTTCCATGCGCAGCCGCAGGCTGGCCGCGTCCGAGCCGCCGCGCGGCTCGGTCAGCGCGATCGCCAGCAGCGCTTCGCCGCGCGTCAGGCGCTGCAGCCATGGGCCGGCGATCTCTGGCCGCGCGTGATGCGCCAGGATCTGCCCGTTCAGCGAGGCCAGCAGGTTGATATACGACAGGCTCAGGTCGGCGCGCGCCACCGCTTCGTGGATCACACCGGCCGCGAGCGAGCCCATGCCCTGCCCGCCGTATTGTTCCGGCAGCTCGGGCGCGATAAAGCCCATCTCGCCCATCTCTCGCATCAGCGCGCGGTCGAGCACGCGGGTGCGGTCGCGCTCCAGGTAGCCGGGCGCGACGCGGGCGTCGGCAAAGCGGCGGGCATGTTCGGCCAGCGCCGACAGGTCTTCGTCAAGGTAGGGATTCATGGCTGTCTCCGCTGGCTCCATTCACTTTGCGTACTTGCGGAAGTCAGGCTTGCGCTTTTCCTGGAAGGCGCGCACGCCCTCGCGCGATTCCTCGGTGTCGTAGTAGAGCTTGAGCGCGTACATGCCCATGCCGGCGATGCCGCCCTGGTGCGCGGTGTCCATATTGAACGAGCGCTTGGCGATGGCGATCGCGGTCGGGCTCTTTTCCAGGATCTCGTCGCACCACTTCTGCACTTCGGCGTCGAGCTGCTCGTGCGGCACCACGGCATTGACCAGCCCCATCGCCAGCGCCTCGGCGGCGGGATAGCGGCGGCACAGGTACCAGATCTCGCGCGCCTTCTTCTCGCCGACCACGCGAGCCAGGAACGCAGTGCCATAGCCGGGATCGACCGAGCCGACACGCGGGCCAACCTGCCCGAACACCGCCTTGTCCGAGGCGATGGTGAAATCGCAGATCGTGCACAGCACGTTGCCGCCGCCGATGGCATAGCCCTGCACGCGCGCGATCACCGGCTTGGGCACGTCGCGGATGGCGTTGTGCAGCTCTTCCATCGGCAGGCCGATGGTGCCGCGGCCGTCGTACTGGCCTTCATGCGCGGACTGGTCGCCGCCGGTGCAGAAGGCCTTCTCGCCGGCGCCTGCCAGCACGATGGCGCCGATCTCGCGGTCATAGCCGGCGCGGTTGATGGCGTGGATCAGTTCGTCGCAGGTGCGGCCGCGGAAGGCGTTCATCTTTTCCGGGCGGTTGATGATGATCCAGGCCGCGCCGTTGCGCACTTCATAGCGGATGTCTTCGTATTGCATGGTGGTCTCCGTTGTCAGTTCGGGATGGGTTGCGCTCAGCCGTTCATGGTCAGGCCGCCCGACACGCTCAGCACCTGTCCGGTGATGAACGACGCGTCGTCGCCGGCAAAGAACAGCACCGCGCCGGGCAGGTCGTCGGGCTGGCCGATGCGGCCCAGCGGGATCGAGCGGGTGAAGGCTTCCACCAGCTTTTCGGGGTTGCCCGCGCCCTGCTTGTAGTCTTCGAACAGCGCGGTCTCGGTCGGCCCCGGGCACACCACGTTCACGGTGATGCCGTGGCGCGCATGCTCGCGCGCGATAGTCTTGGAGAACGACACCAGCCCGCCCTTGCACGCGGCATACACCGCTTCGCCGGAAGACCCCACGCGCGCGGCATCGGAGGCGATATTGACGATGCGTCCGCGCTTGCGCGCCACCATGCCGGGCAGCACTGCGTGGTGCATATGCAGCGCGCCGGTCAGGTTGATGGCGATCAGCCGCTCCCACTGCGCCGGCTCGGTCTTGACGAACGGGCGGAACACGTCCCAGCCGGCGTTGTTGACCAGCACGTCGATCGGGCCCAGCTCCTGCTCCACCGCAGCCACCGCGGCGTCGACGCTGGCGCGATCGGTAATGTCGCAGCGCACGGACAATGCGCGGCCGCCGGCATCGCGGATCTGCGCCGCCACGCGTTCGCCTGCCTCCGGGTTCAGGTCGAGCACGCCGACCGCCGCCCCGGCGCGCGCAAAGCGCAAACAGGTTGCGCCGCCGATACCGCCACCACCGCCGGTCACGATGACCGTCTTGCCTTCGAGTCCTTGCACAGCCGTTCTCCTTTCAGGGTTCCGGTGCTATCGTGCCGGCGATGCCGCCGCCACCTGCCCCGTCAATTACGTAAATATATTGACGTATAATAGGAGCGGTCGACGGCTGGCGCAAGGCATCAATACTATGGAAATGACTATGGTTAACCCCGACAAAAATGGCGCACCCCCTACCAGCGCCCGCGCGGAACTGGCCAACCGGCTGTTCTTTCGCCTATACCAATGCGCAAATATGTTGCATAAAACCGGGTCGCGAGCGGTCGAAGCCGAAGGCCTGACGACGCAGCAGTGGGCAGTGCTGGGCGCGCTGTCGCGTCCGGAAGCCGCCGATGGCATGAGCGTCGGCGACCTGGCGCGCTACCTGATGGTGAGCCGCCAGAATCTGTCGGGCCTGGTCAGCCGGATGGAACGGGACGGCCACGTGACGCTGGCGCCGGACGGGCGCGACCGCCGCTCGCGGCTGGTGCGGATGAGCGAGCCGGGCCGCGAGGTGTGGCTGCACCAGGCGCAGCCGAAGATCCGGCAGTACTACGAGCAGGCGCTGGACGGGTTCTCGACCAACGACCTGACGCATACGCTGCACTACCTGCTGAAGCTGCTGGACAACATGCGCGCGCTGGATACGCCGGACGGCGGCGATAGCGGCCCGGCGCAGGACTGAGGCGGGCCGCTGTATCAGGGCTGATACACATCGCGCCGCCACGCGGCGGCCGGCCCTGCGGCATCTCCCGCCACGCGGCGCGCCACGGCCGCTGGCGCGCGATATGCATCGGCATGGGGTTGCTCAGGCACCCCGGTGCTGCGCCGGGGAGTCCTGAACCACTGCCCCGGCTTGCGGCGATGGCTTGCGTGCGCGCAGCCGGGACGGCGTTCGATCGATCCTTTACCGGAGGTCCCGCCATGACCCGCTACATCGTGCTAGCCAGCTTCACCGACCAGGGCATCCGCGCCGTCAAGGACACCACCAAGCGCGCCGCCGCGGTGCGCGAGATGGGCGCGCGTTTCGGGGTGCAGATGAAAGACATCTTCTGGACACTGGGCAAATACGACATCGTGCTGACTGTCGAGGCCCAGGATGATGCCAGCATGACCGCCTTCGGCCTGGCGGTCGGCGCGCTGGGCAACGTGCGCACGCAGACGCTGCGGGCATTCAATGTCGACGAAATGCAGGCGATCCTCGGCAAGATGAGTTGAGCCCGCCTTCGCACTGTCCCCGTCATGAAGCACGCCCGCCATGGTGCCTGGCGGGCGTTGTCGCTTCTGGCTTGTGTTGTTCTCCTGATATCCGACGGCCTTGTCAGACGACGCCCGATACCTGGGAGGCGAGACAGAGCAGACACTCATACTGCCAACTTCCGGGAGAGCGCCATGCCAGGCAAGAATATCCACGTCGTGCCTACCCATAACGGCTGGGCGGTCGAAGCGGAAGGACGCTCCGGCAACCAGCAGCGATTCACTTCGATGGATCATGCGATCGCTACCGGCATGGAGAAAGCCAGGCGCGCAAAGGTTGAGCTGCTGATCCACGGCAGGGATCACCGGATCATGGAGCGAAGCTCATTTGGAAACGCTCCTGGCGACCTCGACGGGTAGTTGCAGGGCACCACCGGCATCGTGCTTCTGCGACCCTGAATCCGGGCGCTGCCTCCGTGGCCCCTCCAGACCGCGCACGGATCTGCTCCGGATAGCGACCGGCATGGCATACCCCACGTCAGGCCGCACACGTACACCAATGCGCTTCGACTACCGCAATGTACGCAGGCCGGACTCATGGACAATCCGATGCGCAACTTGAAAGGCTTTTACATCCTTCTGGTCGCCGTCACCATTGCGTTCATCTGGATACTGCTGCCCTTCTTCAGCGCGATCCTCTGGGGCACGATACTGGCGATCCTGTTTCATCCAATGCAACGCAGGCTGACGGTGCGATTTGGCAACCGGGAAAATCTCGCAGCGCTGACGACGCTGCTTGTTTGCGTGCTATTGGCCATTGTTCCCGTCTTCCTGATGATTGCCACACTCGCACAGGAAGTGGCGCATGCCTACAACCAGATCAAGACTGGCCAGTGGGACTTCGGGCAGTATTTTCGGACTGCCGTACAGGCCCTGCCCGCTTCCGTCGAGAACTGGCTGAACGAAATCGGATTAGCCGACATAGCGGGGTTGCAATCGAAACTGACCGAAGGTGCCGCGCGGATCAGCCAGTTCATGGCGGCCCAGGCTGTCACCATTGGCCAGAACACCCTGCAGTTCGCCGTCGGCATCGGCATCATGCTGTATCTGGTGTTTTTCCTGCTGCGTGATGGTACGGTCATTTCCCATCGCATCCGCGAGGCGATACCGCTGAACGACGCGCACACACGCCGGCTGGTCGGCCGATTCACCACCGTAGTCCGCGCCACGGTCAAGGGTAACGTCGTAGTGGCCGCGGTCCAGGGAATCCTGGGCGGCGTGGCTTTTCTGCTGCTGGGCATCAACGGGGTGTTGCTGTGGGGGACGCTGATGGCGTTTCTGTCCCTGCTACCGGCCATCGGGGCCGCGCTGGTCTGGGGTCCGGCCGCGGTTTATTTCTTGCTGGCGGGCCCTGCCTGGAAAGGAATCGCGCTCATTGCCATCGGTACCCTTGTCATTGGCGCCGTGGACAACTTGCTCCGTCCTGTCCTGGTCGGCAAGGACACCAAGTTGCCAGACTGGGTGGTCCTGATATCAACATTGGGCGGCATGTCTGTATTTGGCATCAACGGCTTTGTGATAGGTCCTCTGATTGCTGCGCTGTTTATTTCCTGCTGGGATATTTCGGTGATCGAGGATCGCGACGACACGATGTGAACGGCCGTCGCCGCCACTCCGGCATCCTGATGCCGCGATTGGCAATAAGCCGATCAAATCCCTAGAAATACGAATTATTCTTATTTATTATTCGGCCTTTCGTTGCTTTCGCCCTGGGCCGTCATGCTTTTCCGCCGTCTTGCCATACCCGCCGCTGCCAGTTCCCTGCTCCTGCCTCCCGTTGTCTCCCACGCCGCCGACGAACTCACCACGCTGCCATCCGTGACGGTCAGCGCCGCCAGTGACGGGCAAACCGACGTCGGTTTCGCCACGCGGCGGGCGGCCGGCGTGACCAAGTCGGGCGAATCGGCGGCCGACGCCGCGCAATCGATCACCGTCATCACGCGCGACCTGCTCGACAGCCAGCAGGCACAGAACCTCAGCGACGCGCTGCAGAATTCAGCCGGCGTGGTCACCAACGCCTATGGCAGGCGCGGCTGGGACGACTTCATCATCCGCGGCCAGCGTGCATCGGAATCGATCTTTGCCGACGGCCTGCTCGTCGACAGCAACAACCGCGTGGCGCAGGAACTGTTCGGCGTGGAACGCGTGGAAGTGCTCAAGGGACCGGCCTCGATACTGTTCGGCGCGGTGCAGCCCGGCGGCCTGGTCAACATGGTCAGCAAGCGTCCGCGCGCGGAACTGTTCGGCGAACTGGGGCTTACCGTCGGCAACTATGGCTTCCGGCAGATGACGGTCGACGTGGGTACGCCGCTGGCCAGGGACAGCAAGGCTGCGTTCCGCCTGAACGCGCTGATGATGAACAGCGACGATCCGACCGACTACGTCTGGTATCGCAACCGCTGGATCGCGCCGTCCCTGACGCTCGACCTTGGCACGCGCACGGACTTCACGATCCTGGCCAGCCACAACCAGCGCAACTACGTGCGCCAGCAGGGCCTGCCCGTGAACGGCACCCTGGTGCCGAACCGCAATGGCGTGGTGCCGAGCAACCGCTTCATCGGCGAACCGAATGCCCCGTCTTACGACGGCGAGCAGAACCGCATCGGCTACGCGCTGACGCACCGCTTCGACTCCGGCTGGACGCTGAACCAGAACCTGCGCTACCAGGCATCGTCGCTGACCGGCACGCTGGTATCGGCCGGCACGATGGCGGTCAACAGCCAGTCGATGAACCGCAGTGGCACGCAGCAGAGCTTTTCGGGGAATTCGTTCGGCGTTGACACCAACGTGCAGCGGACCTTTGCGTTTGCGGGGCATGCCCATAGCGTGACCTTCGGCGTCGACTACCGGCATACGAAGGAAGACCGCCTGCAGAAGACGTGCCGCGTGGCCGCGCTGAACGTCTACAACCCGGTCTATGGCGCCAGCATCAACTGTCCGTCCGCCTATAGCCTCGACGCGACCGATACGCTGGATGCGGTCGGCCTCTATCTGCGCGACCAGATCCGTCTTGCAGAGCGCTGGACCTTGACTGGCGGCGTGCGCTACGAATCGGCGCGGACGAGCACATCGGACCGGCTGGCGTCGTCGCGTTCCGTGAATGACAACAATGCCGTCACCGGCAGCGCGGGCGTGATGTACGAGCTGACGAACTGGGCACGGCCGTACGCGAGCTTCGCCACGTCGTTCCTGCCGAACGCCGGCACCGATGTCAGCGGCGCCACATTCCAGCCAGAAAAGGGGCGCCAGTACGAAGTGGGCATCAAGTTCGACATGCCCGCCAAAACCGGCCTGCTGACGCTGGCCGCGTTCGACCTGACACGCACCAATGTGCTCAGCAGCGATCCGGTCAATACGGGTTTCAGCATGGCCGTCGGCGAACAGCGCTCGCGCGGGCTGGAAGTGGAACTGACGCAGGATCTCGGCAATGGCCTTAGCGTGTCGGCGGCCTATGCCTACATCGCAAGCGAAGTCACCGAGGACACCACGGCCGCCAACGTCGGAAAGCCGCTGAACAGCGTGCCCCGGCACAGCTTCTCGGTCTGGAGCCAGTATCGCTTGCGTGGGGCGCTGGCCGGCTGGTACGTCGGTGCCGGCCTGCGCGGCGACAGCGCCAAGCGCGGCTACAGCTTCAACTACACCGTGCCGGGCTACACGGTGGCCGATCTTGCCGTCGGGTACGTGGCATCGCACTGGCGCGCGGCATTCAACGTCAAGAACGTGTTCGACAAGATGTACTACGCGGGAGGCCTGAACAACAACGTGTTGCCCGTGGGCAATCCGCGGGTAGCCATGCTCAACGTGACGATGAACTATTGAGCCCGGGAACGGGGTGGTGTCTCGCCTGCCATGCGAAACACCACCATCCTTCCGGTCAGACGGATGCTGGCTCCAATATCTGCCCGCCCCCATAGCTCGACTGCACCGGCACCTGCCCGCCCACCGTCATCCTGATCGCGCAATACTTGAACTCGGGAATCTTGCCGAACGGGTCCAGCGCCGCGTTGGTCAGCTTGTTGATCGCCGCTTCGTAGTAGCAGAACGGCACGAACACGGCGCCGCGCGGCGTGCCGGCATCGGCGCGCGCATACAGCGTGACTTCGCCGCGGCGCGACGACAGCGTGACCACATCCCCGGGCTTGCCGCCCAGTGCATCGAGATCCAGCGGATGCACCAGCGCCACCGGGTCCGGCTCGATCGCATCGAGCACGCCGGCGCGACGCGTCATGCTGCCGGTATGCCAGTGCTCCAGCTGGCGCCCGGTGATCAGCACCATCGGGTAGTCCGCATCAGGGCGCTCCGCCGCCGGAATGATGTCCGCGGGCACGAAACGGCCACGGCCGCTTTCGGTCGGGAAGCTGTCCGTGAAAATCACGGGCTCGCCCGGATCGCCTTCTTCCTTGCACGGATACGTCACCGCATGTTCGCGCTCCAGCCGCTCCCAGGTCACGCCGCCGATGCTCGGCATTGCCTGCCGCATCTCGTTGAACACGTCCACCACGCTGTCATAGTGCCAGTCCAGCCCGAGCTGTGCCGCCATCTGCCGGATGATCCACAGGTCCTGCCGCGCCTGCCCCGGCGGGTCGAGCGCCTGCCGCCCGAGCTGCACGGTGCGGTCGGTGTTGGTGAAGGTGCCGGTCTTCTCCGGGAACGCCGATGCCGGCAGCACCACGTCCGCCAGGTACGCCGTCTCGGTCAGGAAGATGTCCTGCACCACGAGGTGGTCGAGCGATGCCAGCGCCTCGCGCGCATGCTCGGCGTCGGGGTCGGACATCGCCGGGTTTTCGCCCATGATGTACATGCCGCGCACTTCGCCGCGCTCGATCGCCTGCATGACCTCCACCACGGTCAGGCCCGGCTGGCGGTCCAGCGGCATGCCCCATAGCGCTTCGAAGCTGGCGATCGCCGCCGGATCGTCGACGCGCCGGTAGTCGGGATACATCATCGGGATCAGCCCCGCGTCGGAGGCGCCTTGCACGTTGTTCTGCCCGCGCAGCGGATGCAGCCCGGTGCCGGGCCGTCCGATCTGGCCGGTCATCAGCGCCAGGGCGATCAGGCAGCGGGCGTTGTCGGTGCCGTGCACGTGCTGCGAAACTCCCATGCCCCAAAGAATCATCGAGCTCTTCGAGGTCGCATAGAGCCGGGCGACTTCGCGGATGGTTTCGGCGTCGATGCCGCAGATCGGCGCCATCAGCTCCGGACTGTACGCGGCAACGTTGCGCTGCAGTTCGTCGAAGCCGATGGTGCGGCTGTCGATGAAATCGCGGTCCACCAGGCCCTCGTTGACGATCACATGCATCATCGCGTTGAGCAGCGCCACGTCGGCATCGGGCTTGAACTGCAGGAAGCGCCAGGCGAAGCGCGCCAGGTCGGAGCGGCGCGGATCGGCCACGATCAGCCTGGTGCCGTTTTTCACGGCGTTCTTGATCCAGCTTGCCGCGACCGGATGGTTCACGGTCGGGTTGGCGCCGATCACGATCACGACCTCGGCCTTGTCGACATCCATCACCGGATTCGACACCGCGCCCGAGCCGATGCCTTCCAGCAGCGCCGCCACCGACGAGGCATGGCACAGCCGCGTGCAATGGTCGACGTTGTTACTGCCAAAGCCGGTGCGCACCAGCTTCTGGAACAGGTAGGCTTCTTCGTTGCTGCCCTTGGCCGAGCCGAAGCCCGCCAGCGCGCGCTTGCCATGCGTGTCGCGGATCTGCGCGAGCCTGCCGCCGGCGAGCGCCAGCGCCTCTTCCCAGCTGGCTTCGCGGAACACGTCCATCACATGGTCGGGATCCATGACGAAATCACCGCGCTTGGGCACGCCTTCGCGGCGCACCAGCGGCACGGTCAGCCGTTGCGGATGCTGCACGTAGTCGAAGCCGTAGCGGCCCTTCACGCACAGCCGCTGGTGGTTGGCGGGGCCGTCGCGGCCTTCCACGAACAGGATGCGGTTGTCCTTGACGTTGTAGGTCAGCTGGCAGCCCACGCCGCAGTACGGGCACACCGATTCGACCTGCTTGTCGGGCACGGCCAGGGCCACGTCGCGCGCCGGCATCAGCGCGCCGGTCGGGCACGCCTGCACGCATTCGCCGCAGGCGACGCAGGTGGAAGCGCCCATGGGGTCGTCCATGTCGAACACGATGCGGGCCTGATCGCCGCGCAAGGCCAGTCCGATCACGTCGTTGACCTGCTCGTCACGGCAGGCGCGCAGGCAGCGGGTGCACTGGATACAGGCATCGAGGTTGACGGCGATGGCCGGGTGCGACAGGTCAGCCGCCACGCGCTCGCGCGGCGCAAAGCGCGGCTTGCCTACCTCCAGCTTCGTCGCCCACTGGTCGAGTTCGTTGTGGCGCGTGTATTCCGCTTCCGGCATGTCCGACTGCAGCAGCTCCAGCACGGTGCGCTGGGCGCGGCGGGCGCGTTCTGATTCGGTCTGGACCTGCATGCCCTCGGCGGGATAGCGGCAGCAGGACGGGGCCAGCACGCGCTCGCCCTGGATCTCGACCATGCAGGCGCGGCAGTTGCCCGCGGCTTCGAGGCCGTCCTTGTAGCACAGGTGCGGGACGTCGAAGCCCTCGCGCTGCGCCACCCTGAGCAGGCTTTCGCCGGGTTGCGCGGTGACTTCACGGCCGTTGAGCGTGAAGGTGACGGCCGGCTCGGCGGATTCGACAAGCGCGCGTTCGGCGCGGGTCAGTGCATTCATGTCAGTCTCTCACGCGAGTTCGTGCGGGAAGTACTTGATCACGCAGTCGACGGGATTGGGCGCGGCCTGCCCCAGCCCGCAGATCGATGCATCGCGCATCACCGCGGACAGGTCGTCCAGCGCGGCGAGGTCCCACTTCGGCTGGTGGATCAGGTCGAGGGCCTTGGCTGTGCCGGTGCGGCACGGCGTGCATTGCCCGCACGACTCATGCTTGAAGAAGTGCATCAGGTTGCGCGCCGCCTGCGTGGCGCTGTCGTGGTCCGACAGGATCACCACCGCGGCCGAGCCGATAAAGCAGCCGTACGGCTGCAGCGTGTCGAAATCGAGCGGGATATTGCCCAGCGACGCGGGCAGGATGCCGCCCGACGCGCCGCCCGGCAGGTAGGCGTAGAAGGCATGGCCGTCGAGCATGCCGCCGCAGTATTCGTCGATCAGCTCGCGCACGGAGATGCCCGCGGGCGCCAGGTGAACGCCCGGCTTCTTCACGCGTCCGGATACCGAGAACGAGCGCAAGCCCTTGCGCCCGTTGCGTCCCTGCGCGGCGAACCACTCCGCGCCCTTCTCGATGATGTCGCGCACCCAGTACAGGGTCTCGAAGTTGTGCTCGAGCGTGGGCCGGCCGAACAGGCCCACCTGCGCCACATATGGCGGGCGCAGCCGCGGCATGCCGCGCTTGCCTTCGATCGACTCGATCATCGCCGACTCTTCGCCGCAGATATACGCGCCTGCACCGCGGCGCAGCTCGATCGCGGGCAGGCCGGGAATGGGCGGGTCGTCGCGCAGCTGCTGCAGTGCCTCGGCCAGCAACGCACGGCAGCCGGCGTATTCGTCGCGCAGGTAGATATAGATCGCCGACACGTTCACGACCGTCGCCGCGATCAGCATGCCTTCCAGGAAGCGGTGCGGATCGCGCTCCAGGTAGACGCGGTCCTTGAAGGTGCCAGGCTCGCCTTCATCGATGTTCACGGCCATCAGGCGCGGTGCGGCTTCCTTCTGCACGATGCGCCATTTGCGGCCGGTGGGGAAGCCCGCGCCGCCCAGGCCGCGCAGGCCGGAATCTTCCATCGTGCAGAGCACGGCGGCGGGATCGAGGGTGCCGTCGGCCAGCGACTGCAGCAACCCATAGCCGCCGGCTGCACGGTACGCGCCGTAGCCGATATGGGGCTCGGGCTCGTGACGCACGGCCCCGGCCTGCACCGCGGCGGCCACCGTGTCGGCGGTGGCACCGTCCACGGGATTCTGTCCGACCAGTGCCGCGGGCGCCTTCTCGCAACGGCCGATGCAGGGGGCTGCGATCACGCGCACGTCGGTGCCGAGCAAGGCGGGCAGCTTGTCGATCAGCGCGCGGGCACCGGCCAGTTCGCAGGCGATGCCCTCGCAAACGCGCACCGTCAGCGCGGGCGGCGCCGCGATCTGTCCGTCCGCATCCTCGCGCACCACGTCGAAATGGTGGTAGAAGGTGGCGACCTCGTACACCTCGGTCATCGATAGCCTCAGCTCGCTCGCGAGCGCGACCAGGTGGGGCATCGCAAGCTGGCCATAGCGGTCGTTGATGCAATGCAGGTGTTCGATCAGCAGGTCGCGGCGGCGCGGCATGTCGCCCAGCGCCACGCGCACTTCGGCCAGCGCGGCCGCGTCGACCTGGCGGCCCTTGGGCTGGCGGCGCTTGCGCTGCCGGCCGAGCCCGGTCGCCTCAAGGGGGATGACAACCTGGTTCATGGCGGTGCCTGGATCTTTTGTGGATGTCGGAAGGCCGATCAGGAAGGTGCCTCGCGGGCCACCCTCCTGTCGTGCTTCATTTTTCTCGTATTGTGCTACCGGGGCGGGTGCCCGTGCAGGTATCGCGGCCGCCCGCCCCGGCTACTACCGGCGCCCGCAGGCGCCGCAAGGCTCCTCTCTTCATCAGGTCAGGTCTTCCGGCACGGTACGGTAGCCCATCGGTGCCGAGGTATTGGCGTGGACATACTTGCGGGCATGGGCTTCGCGCATTGGCTTGAGCACGAACAGCGCCATGATCGCAGTCAATGCCGCCATGCCCGAGGCCACCATGAAGACCGCATGCCAGCTGCCCGTGGCGGCCGTGATCACGCTGGAGAACGGCACCAGCAGCGCGGCCGTGCCCTTGGCGGTGTACAGCAGGCCGGCGTTGGTCGCGGCAAACTTCGGCCCGAAGGTGTCGCCGCAGGTGGCCGGGAACAGGCTGTAGATCTCACCCCAGGCGAAGAACACCACGCCGGTCAGGATCACGAAGGCAACCGGATGGTGGCCGTACTTCGACAGCAGCAGGATACCGACGGCCTCGACCCCGAAGGCAAAGAACATGGTGCGTTCGCGGCCGATATGGTCGGAGATCCAGCCGAAGAACGGTCGCGTCAGGCCGTTGAGCACGCGGTCGATGGTCAGTGCGAAGGTCAGCGCGGGCAAGGTCAGGCCAAGGATCGAGATCGGCGCCTCGTGCAGGCCGAAGTCCTTGGCGATCGGACCGAGCTGGGCGGTGGCCATCAGGCCGCCGGCGGCCATCATCACGAACATCGCGTACATGACCCAGAAGATCGGCGACTTCAGCACCTCGCGCGGCGAAGCGTTGTAGGTGGCGGCAGCCTTCAGCGTGGTCTTGACCTCGCTCAGGATCTTGGCCGACGGCGGGAACAGGGCCATGCCCAGGATGAACACGACCAGGCCCTGGCCAAGACCGAACCACAGGAACGCGGCTTCATAGCCCGACGTCTTGATCATGTTGGCGATGGGCACCACGGTCAGCGCGGAGCCCGCGCCAAACCCGGCCGCCGTGATCCCTGCCGCCAGCCCACGGCGATTGGGGAACCACTTCAGCGCGTTACCCACGCAAGTGCCATACACAGCGCCAGCACCCAGGCCGCCGATTGCCGCCGCGACGTACAGCATCGGCAGCGAGGATGCCACCGAGTTCAGCGCCCAGGCAACGGCGCAGAGCAGGCCACCGCCCACCACTACCGGGCGCGGGCCGTACTTGTCGACGAGGTAGCCCTCGATCGGTACCAGCCAGGTTTCCGTCACGACGAAGATGGTGAATGCCACCTGGATCGCGGTGCGGCCCCAGTGGTATTTATCGTCGATCGGGTTGACGAACAGCGTCCAGCCGTACTGCATGTTGGCGATCATCGCCATGCAGATTACGCCGAAGACCAATTGCACCCACGGCGACGCAAAGCGCGACGTGGACTCCCTTTGCTGCAGTTCCATGATGTCTCCTTATAGCGGCATGCCGCCAAGGTGGAAGATTGGGCGCCTGAAGACGCCTCTGCGTGACTCTCGGTCTCGAACAGCTTAGCCGTTCTAGTGCTATACGGTATGTGATATATCAACCAAGTCAAGCGTATTTGTTGCGGCTCTGCAGCAAACTCTGTCCGCAACCTGCGCCGGGCTGCTCGATGCTGCCGCGCCACTATTGCGCGCGTTGCATCAAAGGCCGTGCCTCTGGTACCGGGAATCCTTGGAAATCAAGCAGTTGTCCTGAGCCGGCGCATCAATCGGCGCGCCGGTGGGCAACCATCAGCATGCCGGGGATTGGCGACCGGGGAAACCGGGGAAAACGGTCGGGTGGGGAAAGTCCCTAGTTTGATACATTCAGACCAACGTGACTCTCGCTTCGCATGCCGGAGCGGAATGCGGGTACGGTTCAGCCGAAAGTCAGGGAAGACGGGAACGCAAGCGCCGGTGATAAGAGCCTGGCGGGAGGTTCGCGATGGGGCGGGGAAGCAGGACAGCGCGCAGGACAACAGCGCACCGAAGGGCGGAAAGATGGCGGCCGCAGGATCTTCAAGCCAGGCTTGAGACGACAGGGTCTACGACAAGGTGCCGGCCGCTACATCCTTGTCAAACGCGCTCAGGGCCCCGCCTGCCATGCGCAGAACGCACGGACGGGCCAGCCCGGCACGGATCAGGCGTACGCCAGTTCGCCGGCAGCAGGCACGACACGCGTCTGGCGTGCGCGGCCCACTCCGTCGCTTTCCTGGCTCGATCCCAGCCCGGCAAAGCGGCCATGTTCCTGCGCGGTCACCAGCACGTCCATCGGCAGGCGGGTAGCCAGCAGGACGGTCATGGCGACACCGCCGGCAAGCGCGGCCAGGCCAAGGACGAAGAGCAGTGCGACTTCCATTTCAAAAACTCCAGTTGCGTTGTGGTCAGGAGTTTTCATTATATGCTGCGCCGCACTATGTGTAAATATCCTGTATGTAATATATCAATAGAGAGTTTACTCCAATACAACAGCGGTTGGACGGCGATCCCGCATGCGTCACACGGTGGTGGTATCGCGGCGCGCAGCGGTCGCTGTGGCCGGGGGTTCGTACTCCAGGCCGCGCAAAGCGTCCCAGATCGCGGCTGCGTTGGGCTTCAGCGACCGGCTCTTGCGCCGCACCAGCATGACTGTCGAAGTCACCTGCGGCCGCAATGGCCGCATCACGGCGGCCGGGTTCAGCCCGCCCGCCTGCGCGCGCGACGGCACGACGCCGATGCCCAGCCCCAGCGCCACCATGCCGAACACCGCGGCAAAGTGCCCGAGCAGCTGCAGCGAGCTGGTCCGCACGTGGTAGCTGCTGAGCGCCCTCTCCACCGCCGGCTGCACGCCGCACTGCTGGTCCAGCGTCAGCACGCTGGCATCGCTGAGCTCGCCCCACCCTACCGAGTCGCGCGCGGCCAGCGGATGCTGCGCGGGCAGCACCGCGTGATAGGGATCGATGCACAGCGGCTCGCAATACAGGTCATCGGCGGCAATCGGATCGGTGGCGATGCCGAAGTCGACCTCGCCGCTGCGCACGCTCTGCAGCACAGATTCCTGCGAACGGTCCTTCAGGTGGATCGCGATCGCGGGCCACGCCTGCCGGCAGCCCGCCAGCCAAGCCGGCAACGACATCGAGCTGAGCACCGGGTCCGACGCGATCTGCACCAGCCCCTGGCACGGGCGGCTCGCGCTCTGGCTGTCGCGCAGCGTCTGCTCGACCTCTTCGATCAGGTGGCAGATGCGCTGCGACAGGTGCAGGCCCGCGTCGGTCAGTTCCACCTGGCGGGTAGTGCGGTCGAACAGGCGCTGGTCGATTTCTTCTTCCAGCTCGCGCACGCTGCGGCTTACCGCGGACTGCGTCAGGCCGAGTTCGGCGGCCGCGCGCGTAAAGTTCTTGTGCCGCGCCACCGCGGCGAAGGCCTTCAATTGGGGCAGCGAGATATTCATGGCCGCCCTCCCTGACACGCCACGGCGCGGCTCGGGCGCAACCCTAGGTCGGGCGCGGCGGGATGTCGCGGTGCGGGCACCGATGCATGCGGTCCGGTCATGGCAGTCTCCTTGGATGGGGCGTGGCTGTGTGCAGCCATCGTTGCTGTGGGTATGGATTTGCTGGTGTCGCGCGGTCGTTGGCCTGATGTCATGGCAACGGCCCGCACGCAGGCAGGCCGTTCTTCCGGGGAACTTAGTCTCCTTCTCTCTGGATTCGTGGCAGATAGGCGGCATCCGCGACCTGCAGGCCTTCGGCCTGCCCGGTGATGAATCGCCTGCGCATTGGCGCCAGCAATACCTTGGCCGAGATTCCCGCTCTCGCGGCCGAACTTGTCCGACAGGAACCCGCACAGCGGCCGCGTGAAGCCGTTGCACAGGTTGTCGATCGACAAGGTCATCGTCAGCAGCGGCAACGTGAGCCCCAGCAGCGTCACCGGCATCGACGCAAACCCGTAATCCTTCGCGATCGGGCCCAGTGCTCCCCAGTGATGCCTGGCGTCCATCGGGGATACAAACAGGGTCCAGCCATACTGCAGGTTGGCCACCAGCCCCATGCATACCACGCCGATTGCGAGCTGGATCCAACGATTCTGCAGGCCCCGGCCGTTCACATTTCCGTGAGCGGGCGTGGCCGCCGCTTCATATTGCGCCATCTGTTCTTGTCTCCTGGTGCTTGCCAGCTGCGTCCCGGATGGGACACCCTCCCGGGCCTCTTCGGTGTGGGCCCTTGGTCGCGATGAGATCGGCGCCTGACATTGCGGCATGCAAATCCGGGATTGATGCTACTTGAATCTAAGATCAGGACTGCATAAAGTTTTTTATCGTTTGTATTGATGACCGTTTATATATTGCACGGAACGATTGAATGAGGAACGCCACGCTGCGGCAACTGAAGGTCTTTGAAACCGTCGCCCGCCATATGAGCTTTTCACGCGCCGCCGAGGAGCTGCACCTGACGCAGCCGGCCGTGTCAACCCAGGTCCGGCAGCTGGAGCACCATGTCGGCCTGCCGCTGTTCGAGCAACTCGGCAAGAAGATCTACCTGACGCCGGCAGGGCACGAAATGCTGCATTACAGCCGCAGCATCATCCAGCAGTTCCGCGAAGCCGAAGAAGCCATGTCGCAACTCAAGGGCATTTCCGGCGGGCGCCTCAACGTGGCGGTGATCAGCGCCGGCGACTATTTCTTTCCGCGGCTGCTGGCGGAGTTCATGGAGCGCCATGAAGGCGTGACGCTGAACCTTGCCGTGCACAACCGCGAGGAATTGCTGCACCAGCTAGCCGGCAACCTGACTGACCTTGCGGTGATGGTGCGTCCACCCGAAGGCATGGACACCATCAACGAAGTCTTCGCGCCCCACCCTTACGTCATCGTCGCGGCGCCCAGCCATCCGCTGGTCGGCAAGCGCAACATCCCGCTGGCGGCATTGGCGGACGAGGCCTTCGTTTCGCGCGAAAAAGGCTCTGATACGTGGAATTCGATGCAGGAAGGCTTTGCCGGGCGGCTGTCCAACCTTCGCATTGCCATGGAGATCAAGAGTACGGAGACCATCAAGCAGGCGGTGATTGCCAACATGGGCATCGCCTTCCTGTCGGCGC
Source organism: Cupriavidus sp. MEYA8 (assembly GCF_059278825.1). Lineage (NCBI taxonomy): Bacteria > Pseudomonadati > Pseudomonadota > Betaproteobacteria > Burkholderiales > Burkholderiaceae > Cupriavidus > Cupriavidus sp. MEYA8. Next base: position 1,893,735 of record NZ_CM181222.1, on the reverse strand, counting down.
ATACGGTCGGGCTCGAGTTGCAGGCGGGGAAGCTGGCCGTGCTCGATATCGAGGGCTTTCCGGTGATGCTCAACTGGTACGTTGTGCATCGCAAGAACAAGCGGCTGCCGCCGGTGGCGCTTGCGTTCAAGCAGTTCCTGATGGAGGAAGGCGCCGGACTGATCCAGCGGATTACAGGCGTGGAGGGACTGATTCGACTGGAAGCCTAGGCCGCCAATCCATAAACAATGGATTATGGTTTTGCAGTGAAACTTTAATTATCGTAAATCCTTCTCCGTCCCTATGCTTGTCTCAACCCCACCGCTACGGCGTATCGAGGAGACAAGCCATGAACCAGGTCCAGACTGACAGCCGCCCCGCCGCCATCACGGTCGGCACCGACAACCGGCCCATCCCGCGCGAGACGCAGCTCGCGGCGTATAACGCCGCCTTCATCGAGCTGGGCCTGCGTTTCCGCTGGGACGCCGAGATGTATGAATGGCTGTGCGGCATCGAATGCGAAAAGGCCCGCGTCGCCCGCTATATCGAAGAGCACCACGCCCACCTGCTCGCCGCTTATGATGCGGCCTTCCTCAGCGGGCTGATCTTCGAGAAAAAGAACGAGTACCTGCGCGCGGTCGGCCATCTCAACTGAGCAGTCCGATCGGTTACAGGCGAGGCGCTTTGGCGGCCTCGCCTTTTTTATTGCGGTGCGAACTGCCGACTCGACATTGGCATCGACATTGGCTTTGGCGTTCGCGGCGGCGCTCACGCGGCGGCATCTTCCACTGCCCGCCGGATCAGCCGCTTGATCCGGGGACGAGGCTTCTGCGCCGCAAGCCAAAGGTCATGGGCCATCTGCATGCCACTCCACATCTCGCGGCTTGCCCCCAGCGCGTCTTCGAGCCTGATGGCAATGTCAGGTGTAATCGAAGAGTGTCCGTTGAGGATACGCGAAAGCGTTGCCCGCGTTACGCCGATATGCGCGGCAAACGCCGTGATGGTCATGTCGTCCACGCCTTCAAGCCACTCGGCCAGGACGGTTCCGGGGTGCGGCGGGTTGTGCATGCGATTCATGATGCGGTCCTTCAGTGGTAGTCCTGGTAGTCCACGACGATGGCATCTCTTCCCTCGAACCTGAATGTCAGCCGCCAGTGGCCATTGACAACGACGGACCAATGGCCAGCCAGGTCGCCACATAGCGGATGCAAGCGCCCAGCCAGGAACAGCCATGTCTTCAGGCCGGATGGCCTGATCCAATGCACCGAGTTGCCTGCGCAGCCGATCCGCGTGATGCGGTTGAAGCAGCGCCTTATCGCATAGGCACCGAGCGCTCGTGACGATAGCCCGCTGGGCTACGCCCTGCAATGAGATTGCTTCGCTTGCCGCGCCGGACCAGGGTTGACCACCACATCGACACCGGTCATCACCGGCACCCGATCCGCGGCGGCCGTCATGCGCGCGCAGCCCACTTTGGTGACGGCATGAAATTCGCTTGCCATGACGGTGTCGCCGCCATACGGGCGCTTCCGCAGCGGCCAGCGCAGGCATGTGCCGCACCGCTGCCACCACATGGAACCTACTCGCCACCACTTCCGCACAGACATGCCGGCCGGTGAAGCCGCCGGCACCGGGCAGCACTTCCCGGCGGATGCGTCGACCATCCTGCGCCGCGCGGCGATTTCCGGGACCTGCGCCAGCCTGGTCTCCACCGGCATGCTCGCCCGTGGCGGCACCGTCGATTGCGGCAGTGCGTTCGCGCCGGTCAATGCGGTCAGCCACTGGATCTGGGGCGAACGCGCCATGCATGCCAACCGGCCGTCGGTCCGGCATACCATGCTGGGCTACGTCATCCATCATGCGATGTCGGTGTTCTGGGCCGTGTTCTATGAAACCGCGGTGGCACGGCATCATGCGCGCGGCGCCGCGGGCACCCTGGCGCTTGGCGGTCTTGGCGTGGCAGCCCTTGCCTGCCTGGTGGACCTGACGTGTACGCCGCACCGCCTGACGCCTGGCTTCGAGCGGCGCCTGTCGCCGCGCATGCTGACGCTGGTCTACCTGGCTTTCGGGCTGGCCCTGCCGCTGGGATCGCTGCTGGTGCGGCACACAGCGCGCAAAGGGTGAGCCCGCAGCGCGCGCAAAGCGCGCGGCGGAGACGATGCGGGGTATGCCGGGGAAAGTCAGTCGACGGAAGTCAGCGGTTTCGACAACGCGCAACGGCATTGCCGACGCCAAGGCGGTACGGAGCGAAATGCAGGAAGCGGCCGGCAAGCCGGCCGCCGGGATGCAGCGATATCAGGCCTGTTCCTTGACCTGAGTTTCCAGTTCGACCAGCCGCTTCTTCAGCGCCCGCTCTTCCTGGAAGCGCACGGTTTCATCGCGGATTATGGCGACGATGCCGGTGATGGCCCCCGCGTCATCCTTGAGCAGCGCCACGGTAAAGGCGATCGACAGAGACTTGCCGTCCTTGTCGACCGCGGGCACCTTGAGCAGGTCATGGCCGTAGCGCGTGATGCCGGTGGCCATGGTCTTGTCATAGCCCTCCCAATGGCGCCCGCGCAGCCGCTCGGGAATGATCAGGTCGAGCGACTGGCCCATGGCCTCGGCCTGGGTGTAGCCGAACATGCGCTCGGCGGCGGGGTTCCACAGCGTGATGGCGCCCTTGGCGTCCGAGATGATGATGGCGTCGCCGATGGCGGACACCAGCTGCGCGTAGTCGATGGGTTCTGGCATGGGAACTCCCTCTCTGTCGGTCATTGCCGGTTGGGGTATGTAGCCATCAAGGTAGCGCGGCACGGGGCAGCGCTGCAAGCGAAAACGCCGGGGCGGCGCAGTTGGCGCGGCCCCGGCGTACGCCCCGGCACATGCGCCGGGCGGGCGGCGTCAGATCACCTGGGACTCGCGCAGGCGCTTGATGTCGTCCGCACCGTAGCCCAGGCCGGCCAGCACTTCTTCGCTATGCTCGCCCAGCAGCGGCGAACCCGTGATTTCCGGCTTGAGGTCGGAGAACTTGATCGGGCTGCCCACCGTCAGGTAAGTGCCGCGCTCCTTGTGCGGCACCTCGGTGATGCTGCCGCTGGCGCGCAGCGACGGATCGGCGGCGATCTCCTTCATCGACAGCACCGGCGAGCACGGGATGTCATGCTTGCGCAGGATGTCAACCGCCTCGTACTTGGTCTTGTCGGCGAGCCAGTCCTCGATGGTCTTGAAGATATCGAAGATATGCGGCTGGCGTGCCTTGGCGGTGCTGTAGTTGGGATCGTCGATCCATTCCGGCTTGCCCAGCGCCTTGCAGATCGGCTCCCAGGCGTGGCCCTGGATGGTGAAGTAGATATAGGCGTTGGGGTCGGTCTCCCAGCCCTTGCACTTCAGCACCCAGCCCGGCTGGCCGCCACCGCCCGCGTTGCCGCCGCGCGGCACCACGTCGCTGAACGAGCCGTGCGGATACTGCGGGTACTCTTCCAGGTAGCCCAGGCGGTCCAGGCGCTGCTGGTCGCGCAGCTTGACGCGGCACAGGTTCAGCACGGCGTCCTGCATCGACACGGCCACCTTCTGGCCCTTGCCGGTCTTGTCGCGACCGATCAGCGCGGTCAGGATGCCGATGGCCAGGTGCATGCCGGTGTTGGAATCGCCCAGCGCCGCGGCGGACACCGTCGGCGGGCCGTCCCAGAAGCCGGTGGTCGAGGCCGCGCCGCCCGCGCACTGCGCCACGTTCTCATAGACCTTCAGGTCTTCATAGTGGTGGCCGTCGCTGAAGCCCTTGACCGAAGCCACGATCATCTTCGGGTTCAGCTCGTTGATGCGCTCCCACGAGAAACCCATGCGATCCAGCGCGCCCGGGCCAAAGTTCTCGACCAGCACGTCCGACTCGCGGATCAGCTGTTCCAGGATCTTCTTGCCTTCCGGCTTCTTCGTATCCAGCGTGAGCGAACGCTTGTTGCTGTTGAGCATGGTGAAGTACAGCGCGTCGACATCGGGGATGTCGCGCAGCTGCGTGCGCGTAACATCGCCGGAACCGGGGCGTTCCACCTTGATGACGTCTGCGCCGAACCACGCCAGCAGCTGCGTGCACGCGGGACCGGCCTGGACGTGCGTGAAGTCGATGATCTTGATGCCGTTGAGTGGGAGGTTCACTTTCGTCTCCTATTGGATTAGGGGGTGAAATTCGGATCGATTACTTCTTGGCCGAGCTTTGCGGATTCAGGTTGGTCAGGCGACCGCTTTCGGTGCCGGCAGCGGGGTCGATGACGGCGTTGACCAGCGTGGGCTTGCCCGACCGCAGCGCTTCGTTCACCGCGGCTTCGAGTTCCGCCGGCGTGGTAACGTTGGCGCCGACGCCACCGAACGCTTCCATCATCTTGTCGTAGCGCGCACCCGGCACGAAGGTCGTGACCGCCGGGTCCTTGCCGCCGGTCGGATTCTTGTCGATGCCCTTGTAGACGCCGTTGTTGTTGAAGATGACGATGCAAACCGGCAGGTTGTAGCGGCAGATCGTCTCGACTTCCATGCCCGAGAAACCGAACGCACTGTCACCGCACAGCGCCAGCACCGGCTTGCTGGTCTCGACCGCCGCGGCGACCGCGTAGCCCATGCCCACGCCCATCACGCCCCAGGTACCCACGTCCAGGCGCTTGCGCGGCTCGTACATGTCGATCACGGCACGGGCGTAGTCCAGCGTGTTGGCGCCTTCGTTGACGAACGAGATGCCCGGGTTCGCCTTGACCACATCCTTCAGCACGCTCAGCGCGCCGTGGAAATTCATCGGCGCGGCATCCCTGGACTTGGCCAGGGTCTCGGCCATCTTCGCCAGGTTCTTGTCCTTGCGCTCATCCACCGCGTTCAGCCACTCGGCGGGCGGCCTCGCGAAGTCGTTGCCGACCTTGCCGAGGATCGCCGACACGCACGAACCGATGTCACCCACCACCGGCGCGGCGATGGCGACGTTGCTGTCCATCTCGGTCGGCGCGATGTCGATCTGGATGAATTGCTTCGGGCCACCCCAGGTCTTGCCCTTCCCGTGCGACAGCAGCCAGTTCAGGCGGGCGCCGACCAGCATCACCACGTCGGCTTCAGCCAGCACGTACGAGCGCGCGGCCGAGGCCGATTGCGGGTGCGTATCGGGCAGCAGGCCCTTGGCCATCGACATCGGCAGGTACGGAATGCCGGTCTTCTCGACCAGCGCACGGATATCCGCATCGGCGCGTGCGTACGCGGCACCCTTGCCCAGCAGGATCAGCGGGCGCTTGGCGCTCTTCAGCAGCGCGACGGCACGGTCGACCGAGTCCGGCGCAGGCAGTTGGCGCGGGGCCGGATCCACCACCTTGATCAGCGACTTGCGGCCCTTCTCGGCTTCCATCGACTGGCCCAGCAGCCTGGCCGGCAGGTCCAGGTACACACCGCCCGGACGGCCCGACACGGCGGCACGAATGGCACGCGCGACACCGACACCGATGTCCTCGGCGTGCAGCACGCGGAAGGCGGCCTTGGCGTGCGGACGGGCGATGGCCAGCTGGTCCATCTCTTCGTAGTCGCCCTGCTGCAAATCGACGATCTCGCGCTCGCTCGAGCCGCTGATCAGGATCATCGGGAAGCAGTTGGTGGTCGCATGCGCCAGTGCCGTCAGCCCGTTCAGGAAGCCCGGCGCAGACACGGTCAGGCAAACGCCCGGCTTCTGGGTGAGAAAGCCGGCAATCGCTGCCGCGTTGCCTGCATTCTGCTCGTGACGGAAGCTGATGACGCGCATGCCGTTGGCCTGCGCCAGCCGAGCCAGATCGGTCACCGGAATGCCGGGCAGGCCGTAGATGTTTTCAATGCCGTTCAGCTTGAGCGCGTCGATGACCAGATGAAAACCATCGGTCTGTGCCTGATGTTCTTCCGCGGCGTGACGCTGCAGCTCGTTTCCAACTTCTGCCATGGTTGCTTCCTTCTATACGAATTGACTGGGGTTGGATTTCTTCTACTTCAGGGGGTCTGCCGCGGTGGTGTCTCGGCCCGCTTCGCTACGACTTCGGACATGCTTGGTCTCCTCGTTGAACTCGTGTTCGTGGTGCGCGGGGACTATCCCCCTTGCTTCAACCTCTGCCGGTTCGTTCAACCGGTCTTGATGACATACGGTATGTGATATATCAGAGAACGGCAAGCTCTTTTCCTACTCTGCGACGAACTTTCGTCAGTGCACCGCAGCAAACCAGCTTGTATCTGCGCTCAAATCGGCACAACTCCTTAATCTGTGGGAATCATTCTCCCTTTGCACAGATGCAGGAGTTCAATCGCAAGCGAATAGCCTGCGACTTCCAGCCAATAGATATATTACATACAACGTTTTGAGACGCTTTAAGGCCTTCTGAAATGACTTGCGGGATCCTCAACTTCTCATGCCTGCCCCTGCTCCCGGAACAGGAACGTCAGGCCCACAGCGGCGCCTGGCTTTGTTGCAGCATGAATCTGTGGATTGATGCTAACTGAGGCTTAATTAGTCTTGGCTTAAAGTTTTTTATCGTATCTATTCATGACTGTTTATATATCGCGGAAATGGCATGAATTTGGGTGCAGGGATGGCATCGAGGACCACCGGTGGCATCCCCGCCCGTGGAAAACCCCTACGCCGGCGTTTCCTCCAGCTGTCGCAGCAGCGCATCGACACTGCCCTTGGCGTCGCCAAACCACATCCGCGTGTTGTCCTTGTAGAACAACGGGTTGTCGACCCCCGCGTAGCCCGCTGCCATGCTGCGCTTGGACACCACCACGGTCTTGGCCTTCCACACCTCTAGCACCGGCATGCCGGCAATCGGACTGGCAGGGTCCTCCAGCGCACCCGGGTTAACGATGTCGTTGGCGCCGACCACCAGCACCACGTCGGCTTTCTCGAAGTCGTCGTTGATCTCTTCCATTTCCAGCACGATGTCGTACGGCACGCGCGCCTCGGCCAGCAGGACGTTCATGTGCCCCGGCAAGCGGCCGGCCACCGGGTGGATGCCGAAGCGGACGTTGACGCCCTGCGCACGCAACCGCCGCGCGATCTCGCTGATGGTGCCCTGCGCCTGCGCCACCGCCATGCCGTAGCCGGGCACGATGATGACCTCGTTGGCATCCTTGAGCAGGCTACTGACTTCCTCGCTCGATACCGGCAGCACCTCGCCCTGCTCCGCCGCCGCGCCCTGCGCCTGCACCGCGCCGAAGCCGCCCAGGATCACCGACAGGAACTTGCGGTTCATGGCCTTGCACATGATGTAGCTGAGGATGGCGCCGCTCGACCCCACCAGCGCGCCGGTGATGATCAGCAGGTCGTTGCCCAGCATGAAGCCGGTCGCCGCGGCCGCCCAGCCGGAGTAGCTGTTCAGCATCGACACCACTACCGGCATGTCGGCGCCGCCGATGGCCAGCACCAGGTGCGCGCCGACCAGCAGCGCGATCACCGTCATCGCTGCCAGCGGCACCAGCCCCTGCTGCACATCCGGCGCGCTGAGGAAGGCATAGCCCAGCCACACGCACACCGCCAGCGCCCCGGCATTGAGTACGTGGCGGCCCGGCAGCAGCATCGGCTTGCCGCCCATGGTGCCTTGCAGCTTGAGGAAGGCGATGATCGAGCCGGTAAAGGTGACCGCGCCGATCAGGATGCCGAGGTAGGTCTCGACCTCATGGATCGCCTTCTCCGCGCCGGCCAGCGTGGTCGGCTCCAGGTAGTTGGCGTAGCCGACCAGCACCGCGGCCAGCCCGACGAAGCTGTGCAGCACCGCCACCAGCTGCGGCATCTGCGTCATCTCCACGCGTTTGGCCAGCACCGCGCCGGCGATGCCGCCCGCCAGCATCGCGCCGATGATGATGGGAACGCCGTCGGGCGTGCCGGCCAGCACGGTGGTCACCACCGCGATCGCCATGCCGGCGATGCCGAACAGGTTGCCGCGTTTGGCGGTGGCAGGATGGCTCAGCCCGCTCAGGCTGAGGATGAACAGCGCGCTGGCGCCAAGGTAAGCGATATTGCTGATGCCGGAAGGCATGGCTCGGTCTCCTTTGCCTTTGTATTCAGTCGCGCTGGAACATCTTCAGCATGCGCTGCGTGACCAGGAAGCCGCCGGCGATGTTGATGGTCGCAACCAGCACCGCGCAGCCCGCGATCACCGCCGTCAGCAGCGACGGCTTGCCCAGCTGCACCAGCGCCCCCACCACGATGATCCCGCTGATGGCATTGGTCACGCTCATCAGCGGCGTGTGCAGCGCGGCGGTGACGTTCCACACCACCTGGTAGCCGACGAAGATCGCCAGCACGAACACGGTGAAGTGCGCCATGAACGCGGGCGGCGCCACTGCCCCGAGGGCGAGCAGGGCAATCGCCGCCAGCCCCAGCGCGACCAGCGTCACTCCGGTGCGGTTGCGCGGCGGGGGGGCTTCCGCCTCCACCGGCGGCGACGCGGCCGGCGCCTGCTGCTGCGGTATCGCCACCGTCAGCGGCGGCGGCGGCCAGGTCACCGCGCCCTGGTGCTGCACCGTGGCGCCGCGGATCATCTCGTCGTCCATGTTGACCACGAGCTGGCCGTCCTTGCCCGGCGTCAGCTCGGTCAGCAGGTGGCGGATATTGGTGGCGTAGAGCTGGCTCGACTGCGCCGCCATCCGGCTCGGCAGGTCGGTATAGCCGATGATGGTCACGCCACCGCGGCGCACGCTTTCGCCCGGCACGGTGAGTACGCAGTTGCCGCCCTGCTCGGCGGCCAGGTCAACCACCACGCTGCCGGCACGCATGAGCCCGACCGTCCCGGCTTCCAGCAGCTTCGGCGCCGGCTTGCCGGGGATCAGCGCGGTGGTGACGATGATGTCGACTTCGCGCGCCTGCTCGGCAAAGAGGCGCATCTCCGCCTCGATGAAGGCGGGGCTCATCTCCTTGGCGTAGCCGCCGCTGCCGCTGCCGTCTTCTTCGATCTCGACGGTCAGGAATTCGGCGCCCAGGCTCTCGATCTGCTGGCGCACCACCGGGCGCGTGTCGAAGGCGCGCACCACCGCGCCCAGGCTGCGCGCCGCGCCGATCGCCGCCAGCCCCGCCACGCCCGCGCCGATCACCAGCACGCGCGCCGGCGGGATCTTGCCCGCGGCGGTGATCTGCCCGGCAAAGGGCCGGCCGAAGGCATGCGCGGCCTCGATCACCGCGCGGTAGCCCGCCATATTGGCCATGGAGCTGAGCGCATCCAGCTTCTGCGCGCGAGAGATGCGCGGCACGCAATCCATCGCCAGCACCGTGGCGCCGCGCTGCGCCAGCCGCTCCAGCATCGGCATCTGCTGCGCCGGCCAGACAAAGCCGATCAGCGTGGCATGCTTCTTCAGCAGCGCCGCCTCTTCCACGCCCAGGCTGGGGTGGACCTGCGGCGGGCGCACCTTGACCACCACGTCGACCGACGCCCACAGGCTTGCCGCATCGACGATGGCGGCGCCGGCGGCGCGGTAGTCGTCGTCCGAGAACGAAGCCTCCTGGCCCGCGCCGGTCTCTACCGCGACCTGGTAGCCGAGCTTGAGCAGTTCCTTGACCGAGTCCGGGGTGGCGGCAACGCGCCGCTCGCCCGGGTGGACCTCGCGGGGCACACCGATCGTCATTGGCATGGCATTCACCGTATCGAGTTTTGGGTTGGGTCGCGCTCAGCCGCGCACGTGGTTGACCAGCGAGCCGATGCCCGCGATCGACACCTCCACCACGGCGCCGTCTTTCATCGAACCCACGCCCAGCGAGGTGCCGACGGCAATCACGTCACCGGGCATCAGCGTCAGGTCTTGCGAAATGCGGCTGACCTGCTCTTCCGGCGAGAAGATCATGTCCGACAGCGGATAGTTCTGCCGCTCTACGCCGTCGAGCCGCGTGACTACGCTGGCGGCGCGCCAGTCAAAGCCGGTGACGATGGCCGGGCCGACGCAGCCGAAGGTGTCGAAACCCTTGGCGCGCGTCCATTGCGGGAAATTGGGATCGGCGGCGATCAGCTCGGCCGCAGTCACGTCGTTGACGATGGTGTAGCCGAAGATATGGTCGCCGGCCTCCGACACCGGCACATTGCGCGCCTTCTTGCCGATGACGATGCCAAGCTCGCCCTCGTAGACGATCTTGCCGTCGTAGCTCTTGGGGCGCTGCACGGCGTCGTTAGGGCCGGCCAGCGACGATGCCGGCTTGATCAGGAACAGCGGGTGCGTCGGCACCGGCTTTTCCAGCTTGCGGGCGAGCGCGTGGAAGTTGTTCCACAGCGCCACCACCTTGCCGGGCTGGCATGGCGCGACCAGCGTCAGCGCGGCGCGCTCGTGCACGGCGCCGGTGGGCGCGGCATGGTTGAAACCGTCGCTATCGTATTCGACCACGCGATTCTGGTCAGGGCCATCGAGACGGCCATGGCCGATGCTGCCGTCGGCGCGGCGAAAGCGTATCCAGGTTTGCACGGCAATGCTCCTTGCGCAGGCAAAGGCGGGCCTGCCTGCGCCGATATCGGTTGCAGGATCTTGTAAAGGGAAATGGGAATGAGATCAGGGCTGGCGCGTCCGCCCGTCGTTCCCGCGCAGGCGGGAACCCAGTGACTTCAAGAGACGTCGCTGGATTCCCGCCCACGTGCCCCGGGGGGTATGCGCGGGAATGACATCGGTACGCTCACACACCCGCTCCCGGGCTACCGCCTCATACCGCCCCGGCCAGCTTCATCGCCGCGATCTGCGCGGGCGTGCGGCCCAGCCATTCGAGGATCTCGTCGGTATGCTCGCCCAGCAGCGGCGAGCGCTCCACCTCCACCGGCGATGCCGACATCGTGATCGGGCAGCCCAGCTGCACGTAGTTGCCGCGCTGAGGATGCTCCAGCTCGACCAGGTAGCCGCGCTGGTACAGCGACTGGTCCTCGATCAGGTCCTTCATCGACAGGATCGGTCCGCACGGCACATCCACCTCGTTGAGCGCGGCCATCACGTCGAACTTGCTGACCTTGCTGGTCCATTTCTCGATCACGGCGAAGCAGTCGGCCAGGTGCTTGAGGCGCGCTTCGGGCGTGGCGTAGTCCGGGTTGGTGATCAGGTCCTCGCGGCCGCACAGGCGCATCAGCGGTTCCCAGCCCTGCGGCTGGATGATGACGTAGACGTAGTCATTGGGGCCGCCCGGTGCGCAGCGCAGCGCCGCGCCCGGCTGGCCGCCGCCCGAGGCATTGCCGGCGCGCGGCACGTGGTCGCCGAACTCCTGGTTCGGGTACTCGCGCAGCGGGCCGTTGTCCAGGCGCTGCTGGTCGCGCAGCTTGACGCGGCACAGGTTCAACACCGCATCCTGCATCGCCACCTCCACGCGCTGCCCGCGGCCGGTATGCTCGCGCTGCAGCAGCGCGGCGAGGATGCCGACCACGCAATGGATGCCGGTGCCCGAGTCGCCGATCTGCGCGCCGGTCACGGTCGGCACGCCTTCGGCATCGCCGGTGGTCGAGGCCGAGCCGCCCATGCACTGCGCCACGTTTTCATACGCCTTGCAGTCGGCGTACGGCCCCGGGCCGAAGCCCTTGATCGACGCATAGACCAGCCGCGGATTCAGGTCCTGCAGGTGCTCCCAGTCGAAGCCGGCGCGCGCCAGCACGCCGGGCCCGAAGTTTTCGATCAGCACGTCGCTGCGCTGTACCAGGTCTTCGAGCAGCGCCTTGCCTTCGGGCGTCTTCATGTTCAGCGTCAGGCTGCGCTTGTTGGAGTTGAGCATGGTGAAGTACAGGCTGTCGGCGTTGGGCACGTCGCGCAGCTGGCTGCGGGTAATGTCGCCGCGGCCGGGCATCTCCACCTTGATCACGTCCGCGCCCAGCCACGCCATCAGCTGCGTGGCCGACGGGCCTGCCTGGACGTGGGTCATGTCCAGGATGCGAACACCTTGCAGTGCCTTGGTTTCCATTGCGAAAGTCTCCTTTTAACCGCTGATTTTGTAGCTCTTGATGACATACGGTATGTGATATATCAGAAGAGAGCAAGAGGAGATTGGCAGTCGCAGCAGAAATATCGACGATGCGCCGCAGCATAAGCAGAAAAAGAGACGCTTAGTGCGGGCGATGCCGCAGACATCGGCACTGGATCCTCACATTGATATATCACATACCATCTGGCGAAATGCATCGATGCCTGCACAAAACAAAAACGGCGGACCGAAGTCCGCCGTTTTGCCCTGCCCTGCTCGCCTCAGTCGAGGAAGTCGCAGTGCTTCTCCACGTAGTCCGCCAGGTCCAGCGAATGCTGCCGCACCAGCCGCTCGGCCAGTTCGGTATCGCGCTTCTCCAGCGCCTCGATGATGCGCAGGTGATCCACGATCGACCTTGCCGCCCGGTCGCTCTGCGAGATCGTCATCTTCCGGATCGCGCGCACATGGATAAAGATATTGCGGATCGTGTCCATGATGATCTGCGACCTGGACAGCTGCACGATTGCCTGGTGGAACGCGATATTGGCGTCGGAATACTCCTCGATATGTTCCGCCGGCGTCGAATCGCGGAAGCTGTCGAACATGCGTCGCAGCTGGGCGATTTCCTGGTCGGTGGCATTCTGCGTGGCAAGGCGCGCCGCCATGCTCTCCAGCGCCGCCCACATCTGGATCATCTCGACGATCTCGCGCTTGGTCTTGCGCATGATGTAGATGCCCCGGCGCGGCACGGTGCGCAGGAAGCCTTCCTGCTCCAGCAGTGTCATGGCTTCGCGGATCGGCGTGCGGCTGACGCCCATGGCTTCGCTCAGCACTCGTTCGTCGAGCCGGATCTCGTCGTGCGACTGGTAGATATCGGCGTCGGCAATGGCCTGCCGCAACATGGCATAGGCCTGGTCGCGCAGGCTCGCGCCGGCGTTGATCGGTTGCACTGACAAGGTCAGCCCGTTGGGCTGGACGATGGATTGTGGTTGCGCAGACATGGAATATGCTCGTGTGAGACCGGTGGCGCGGCGGCCGGAATGGCTGCCCGCCGCATTTCCGCACAGCTTAGCAAAACGCCCGACTCATTACGAAAATGCATCAAGCAATACGTTGCGGTCATGCATCGGCACCGTCAGCGTGCGCGGTCTGTCGTATATGGTATATCACAATCGTCTTGCCATTTCTTGCCCAAAAGCGGGCCAGGCGCAACATGGGCGCCGCCCGCTCGGGGCGGGAGGGCCAGACCCGTAGCCGCTCCCGTCACCAGCCAACGCCAGCGGTTACGCCGCGAGCTTGGCCATCGAGTCGCGCTGCTTGATCAAACCCAGCACGGCGTCGCACATCGGCGTCGGCTGCCCGACCAGCCGGCCCATTTCCTGCACCACCGTGAGCAGCGGATCGATTTCCATGGCGCGCCCCGCCTCCAGGTCCTGCAGCATCGAGGTCTTGTGCGCCCCAACCGCTCCCGCCCCGTCGATGCGCCGCTCCACGTCGACGCGGAACTTGACCCCGAAGCGCTCGGCAATGCCCTGCGCCTCCACCATCATCTGGCGCGACAGCGCGCGCGTGGCCGGGTCCGAGGTAATGACATCGAGCGTGGCATGGGTCAGCGCGCTGATCGGGTTGAAGCAAAGGTTGCCCCACAGCTTCAGCCAGATCTCGTCGCGGATGTTGTCGCGCACCGGCGCCTCCAGGTCGGCCGCCATCATCATTTCGCTGAGCCGGGTCACGCGGGCCGAACGGCTGCCATCCGGCTCGCCCAGCGGGAATTTCTTGCCATACACATGCTTGATCACGCCGGGCGCGATGATTTCGGCAGCCGGATAGACCACGCAGCCGATCGCGCGCTCCGGCCCGAAGCCGCGCCATTGCCGGCCGCCCGGGTCGACACTTTCCAGCGTCGATCCCGCCAGCTCGCCGCCGTGCTTGTAGAAATACCAGTAAGGAATGCCATTGACGCCGGTCACGATCGCGGTTTCCGGACCCAGCAGCGGCTGGATCAGGTCTACCACGCCCGGCACCGAATGCGCCTTAAGCGTAATGAAGACGTAGTCCTGCGGCCCCAGTTCGCGCGGATCGCTGGTGCAGCGCACTCGCGCCGCGCGCTCCTCGCCGTCGATCAGCAGCCGCACGCCGTGTTCCTGCATCGCCGCCAGGTGCGGGCCGCGCGCGACGAAGCTGACATCGGCCCCCGCGCGCGCAAGCTGCGCCCCGACATAGCCGCCGATGGCGCCCGCGCCGTAGATACACACTTTCATTTGCCTGTCTCCTTGATGGCTCGATTGGATTTTTTGATATATCACATACTATATTCCACTAAGCCGCAAAACAACCTTTATCTTTGCGGACACATTTAGGCAAGCGGCGCTGCGCTAACATGAAGCTTCGTGCGCCTGGAACGATGCCCGGGCGCCGGTTGCTTACCAACACCGGAGCCCACTGATGGAATCGTCGCTGGCTTTGCTGCAGGACCCCGCCGCCTGGGCGGCTCTGGCCACGCTGGTGGCCATGGAAATCGTGCTGGGGATCGATAACCTGATCTTCATTTCGATCCTGACCAACAAGCTGCCCGCAGAGATGCGCGAGAAGGCGCGCAAGGTCGGCATCAGCCTGGCGCTGCTGATGCGCCTTGGCTTGCTGGCCACCATCGCCGTCATCGTCAAGCTGACCGAACCGGTCTTCACGATCCTTGGCCAGGGGCTGTCGTGGCGCGACATGATCCTCATCGCCGGCGGCGCCTTCCTGGTATGGAAGGCCACCCGAGAGATCCATCACCACGTCACCGCCGGCGAGGAAGGCGAACACAATGGCACCGGCAAGGTGGCGCACAGCTTTGCCGCCGCGATTGGCCAGATCCTGGTGCTCGACCTGGTGTTCTCGATCGACAGCATCATCACCGCGGTTGGCATGACCGAGCATGTCCAGATCATGTTCGTAGCGGTGATCGCCGCTGTGATGGCGATGCTGTTCGCCGCCACGCCGCTGGCCAACTTTATCAACCGCAACCCGACCATTGTGATGCTGGCGCTGGCCTTCCTGATGATGATCGGCATGACGCTGATCGCCGAAGGGCTCGGCACGCATGTGCCGAAGGGCTACATCTATACGGCGATGGCGTTCTCGGCCGCGGTGGAAGGGCTGAACATGCTGGCGCGGCAGCGGCGCCACGCGCGGCGCGCGCGCGGCGAAGCCCACTGAGCGTCAGGCGGCACAATGTGAATCTTGTGCCGCAGCAGGCTGTAACAGACGGTGTCCGAACTTTTCCCGGGAAACGCCGTCTTTTAGAGTTCTGCTCAACCCTCGGACAAGAAAAGGACGCTTTCGCCACATGATGAACCGCCGAACCCTGCTGGTCTCCGCCACCGCCTCAGCCGCCCTGGCCGCGCTGGGCATTACCCCACCGGTGCTGGCGGCCAGCCGGATCAAGCTCGGCGAGGCGCAGCCGTTCGGCTTCGACGCCCTGATCGAGCGGGCGCGCGCGCTGGCTGCCAAGCCCTATGCGCCCCCGCCCTCGCCGCCTGCGGACGTGCTGTCGCGCATCGACTACGATGCCCACGGCAAGATCCGGTTCCGCACCGACGATGCGCTGTTTGCCAACGGCCCGGGCCAGTTCCCCGTCACCTTCTTCCACCTCGGCACCTACTTCCGCACCCCGGTGCGCATGCATGTGATCGAGCGCGCCAAGGGCGGCGGCGGGCGCGCGCGCGAGATCGTCTATGACGATGCCTACTTCGACATGCCGGCCGACAGCCCCGCGCACAAGCTGCCGCCCGGCAGCGGCTTCGCGGGCTTCCGTTTCCAGGAAAGCCGCCTCGGCGACCAGAAGACGCGCGACTGGCGCAAGAACGACTGGGTCGCCTTCCTGGGCGCCTCCTACTTCCGCGCCATCGGCGACCTGTACCAGTACGGGCTGTCGGCGCGCGGCATCGCCATCGACGTGGCCGAGGCCGGGAAGCCCGAGGAATTCCCCGCCTTCACCCATTTCTGGTTCGAGACCCCGGAAGGCAACGGCGATACCGTCACGGTCTACGCCCTGCTCGACGGCCCCAGCATCTCCGGCGCCTACCGCTTCGTGATGCAGCGCGCCAAGGCCGTGATCATGGACGTGGAATGCGCGCTGTTCCTGCGCAAGGACGTCGCGCGGCTGGGACTGGCACCGCTGACCTCGATGTACTGGTTCTCGGAAAGCATCAAGGGCATCACCGACTGGCGCCCGGAAGTCCACGACTCCGACGGCCTGGCCATCTGGAACGGCGCCGGCGAGCATATCTGGCGCCCGCTCAACAACCCGCCCCAGACCACGGCATCGGCATTCTCCGACGACAACCCCAAGGGTTTCGGCCTGCTGCAGCGCGACCGCCTGTTCGACCACTACCAGGACGGCGTCAACTACGAACGCCGCCCGAGTCTGTGGGTCGAGCCGCGCGACGGCTGGGGTGCGGGTGCCGTGCAACTGGTCGAGCTGCGCACCGACGACGAGATCCACGACAACATCGTCGCCATGTGGGTGCCCAAGGCGCCCGCCAAGGCCGGCGCCACCTACCGCCTGCGCTACCGCCTGCACTGGCAGGCCGACGAACCGAACCCGTCGCCGCTGGCGCGCTGCGTGGCCACGCGCCTGGGCAACGGCGGCCAGCCCGGCCAGCCGAGGCCCAAGGGCGTGCGCAAGTTCATGGTCGAGTTCAAGGGCGCGCCGCTGGAAAAGCTGCCGTTCGGCGTCAAGCCCGAAGCCGTGCTGACCGCTTCGCGCGGCACCTTCTCCTATGTCTTCACCGAAGCCGTGCCCAACAACGTGCCCGGCCACTGGCGCGCCCAGTTCGACCTGACCACCGATGGCAAGGGGCCGGTCGACATCCGCCTGTTCCTGCGCCTGGACGGCAAGCCGCTGTCCGAGACATGGCTGTACCAGTACCACCCGCCCCAGGCGTAAGCCTCCGTCGTAAGCCCCAGTCAAAAGCCCGCCCCCGGCGCAGCCGCCAGCCGGCGCCGCTTTGCAGGATATTGCGGCGCCGTGATGTCAGGCGCGCTTGAGCGGGTATGATGGCTGGCTACGACAGTCAAACCGCACCAGCCAGCCTCACATGATTTCTCAAGAGTTTGCCGGTGCCGCCGAAGGCGGCCAGGCTGCATCGCTCCCGCGCTCGGAGCGTGCCTACCAGCAACTGCGCGCCGCCATCCAGGCGGGGCAGCTATCTCCCGGCACCCGGCTGCGCGAAGTGGAACTGGCGGAATCGCTGGGCTTGTCGCGCACCCCGGTGCGCGAAGCGCTGTCGCGGCTGGAATCGGAAGGCCTGGTGGTCAACGAGCCCAACCGGGGCATGATGGTGACGCAGCTCGACGCCAGCATGGTCAGCGAGCTGTACGTGATGCGCGAGGTGCTGGAAGGCACCGCCGCGGCACTGGCCGCACGCCATGCCACCGATGTGGAGATTTCGCTGCTGCGCGATATCGTCGAGCGCGACCTCGCGTTCGCCGACGATCCGGACCGGCTCGCGCAGAACAACCGGCTGTTCCACGAAACCCTGCACCGCTGCGCCCACAACCGCTACCTGCTGAAGAACCTGCGCTCGCTGCACGAATCGATGGCGCTGCTGGGGCGCACCACGCTGGCGGTGCCCGGCCGCGCGCGCAGCTCCTATGAAGAGCACACCGCCCTGGTCGAAGCGCTGGAAAAGCGTGATCCGGCGCAGGCCGAGCAGATTGCCCGGCGCCATATCCAGCAGGCCTACAAGGTGAGGCTGTCGCTTTGGATCCAGGAGCAGTCCGGCAGCTGAGCTTGCGGGCCAGGGCGCTTCAGGCAGCCGCCTGCGCCCGCGCCGTGCGCAGCGTGCCGACGCTCAGCACCGCCAGGGCAAGCAGGATCAGCACCACCGCGTACAGCGTCTGCGGCGCGATCACCTCGCCGCCCAGCCAGGCGCCCATCGCCAGCGCCACCGGCGGATTGACGTAGACATAGCTCGTCGACAGCGTCTGGCCGACCGTCGCCACCAGGTACATATAGGCAGAGAACGCCACCAGCGAGCCCGCCACCACCAGGTAGACCCAGGCCCAGCCGGCCTGCGCGCTGATCGACCCCAGCGACACCGGCCATGGCTCCTGCCGCAGCGCCGACAGCACCAACAGCACCACCCCGCCGATCAGCATCTCCGCGGCAAAGGCCGCCGCGCCCTGCGGCAGTTCGAGCCGGCGCACCAGCTGCGAGCCGAACGACCAGCTCGCCACCGCCAGCATCAGCGCCACCACGCCACCCGCGCTGACGCGGAATTCCGCCCCCGCGGTCAGCACCACGATGCCCGCGCTGCCGATCGCAATCGCCACATACTCGTACCACTTGGGGCGCTGGCCGAAGCAGGCCGCCCAGATCAGCGCAAAGATCGGCATCGAGCCGATCATTACCGTGGTCGCGCCCGACGAGATGGTCTGCTCGGCCATCGCGGTCAATCCCATGCCGCCTACCAGCAGGAACAGCGCCGGCACCGCGCAGTTGCGCAGCTGCCGCCACGACGGCATCGGCGTGCCGCGCCACGCCAGCCAGGCGGCCAGCAGCAGGCCCGCGCATAGAAAGCGCGTACCCGTCATGAACAGCGGCGGAAAGCTCTCCAGCGTAAAGCGGATCGCCAGATAGGTCGTACCCCAGACCACGTAAGTGATCAGCAGGCACATAAGGACAAGCGGGGGCATGGTCGCGGACGGTTCTGCAAAGGCATCCAAGATAGCCTTTGGCCGCGCCACGACAAAACGAAAAGGTCTGGCAAGCCTTGTCAGAGTTGCTCACAAGGCACGTCGACCTGCCTTGCGTAAAGCGAGCAGGCAAAACAAAACCGGCCGCGTCTTGCCCGTGGCGGGCGCGCGTCTGGCCGGTTCTACAACGCAGCCACCAGGGCCGCGGGTACTGCAATACCGCTGGAAACTGCTTAGCCGTTGGCGTAGACGACCTTGGCCTTGCGGGCTTGCGACTGCAGGCGCGCGATGACTTCCTGCACCGCGGCGATGGCGCGCTTGGCGTCATGCACGAAGCCCAGGCTTTGCTTGCCGAGCTCGCGCTCGATGAGGTCGCGTTCCAGTTGATCGGTCAGCTTGATATCGGATTGGGTGTTCATGGCTTCCTTCCTTGCTTGTTGCTGCGGGATTACCCTCATGGGGTTTTCCCGAATTGTAGCAAAGGAATTGTCGCAACGCAGCATTAGGTAATAGTGCGTATGCGGGAAAGCAACGGCACAACGGAGGCGGCCGCCCGCAGGCGGCCTTTTGGACACACTGGGCTAGCCAAGTCACCAAAAAGACTGGCGCATGCTTTACCGGTCACCCATCGACCGAGGGACTGCCACCCGTTGCTCCCACAGCGGAGAACGCGCCTTATCATCCAGACACATAGACCTGAAGTGACGAGGTGCGACTGCCGCGGCAACGGCAGTCCGCGACTCGGCCAACGGAGCAGATTGCAATGTCAGGCGACCTGGTGATTCGGAACATGACGCGCGCCGAGCTTGATCAACTGATCGGCTGGGCGGCAACCGAGGGGTGGAACCCCGGCCTTCACGACGCGGCGCTGTTCTGGGCCACGGACCCGGATGCTTTCATCGCAGCCGAGCTGGATGGGGAGCTGATCGGCGGCGGCGCGATCACGTCCTACGGCGGCGCGTTCGGCTTTATGGGTTTCTTTATCGTCCGTCCGGCCTTTCGCGGCCGGGGACTGGGCAACGCGCTGTGGCATGCGCGCCGAGACCGGCTGATTGCCCGCCTGCGGCCCGGAGCCACCATCGGGCTGGATGGCGTTTTCGCGATGCAGGATTACTACGCCAGGGGTGGCTTCGTTTTCTCCCATCGCAATCTGCGCTTTCGTGCCGAGGTACCGGATAGCCCGCCCCAATCGCCCCTCTCGCCGGACGCGTCGCGCCCGGATGACGTGATCGTCCCGCTGGAAGCGGTGCCCTTCGACGACGTGCTGGCATACGACCGCACGTGCTTTCCCGCCGCGCGCGAGACCTTCCTGCGCGGATGGATCCGGCAGGAGGATGGGCTTGCGCTCGGTTGTCTGCGACAGGGACGGCTGGGCGGATTCGGCGTGGTGCGCCGGTGCGGGGAAGGCTGCAAGATCGGGCCGCTGTTTGCCGACGACGCCGAAGCGGCCGAAGCGCTTTACGAACGCCTGGCCGCCTTTGCGTCGGGTGGCCCGTTGTTCCTCGATGTCCCGGAAAACCACCCCGCGGCCATGGCGCTGGCCCATCGGCACGGCATGGCGGAAGTCTTCGGCTGCGCGCGCATGTATCTGGGGCCTGCGCCGGGCCTGGTGCACAAGCGCATCTTCGGCATTACTACCTTCGAGCTGGGATGATGCAGGCACGCGACCTCGCCGGCTACGGCGGCTCCCCGCCCCATCCACGCTGGCCCGGCGGCTCGCGCGTGGCGGTGCAGTTCGTGCTGAACATCGAGGAAGGCGCGGAATCGTGCATCCTCAACGGCGATATGCGCTCCGAAGCGTACCTGCACGAACTGCCCGGACGGCCGCCGCGTGAGGCCGGGCGCGACTGGAGCGTCGAAAGCATGTACGAGTATGGAGCGCGTGCCGGCGTCTGGCGGTTGCTGGATCTGTTCGCCGAGCGCGGCCTGCCGCTGACCGCGTTCGCGGCCGGTCGCGCGCTGGAGCTCAATCCGCGGATCGGACAGGCACTGAGTGCGGCAGGACACGAGGTTGCAGGGCATGGCTATCGCTGGATCGATTATCGGGACGTCCCGGAAGATGAGGAGCGGCGCCATATCCGCCTGACCATCGCGGCAATCGAACGCACCTGCGGCAGGCGGCCGGTAGGCTGGTACACC
Organism: Cupriavidus sp. MEYA8; assembly: GCF_059278825.1. Lineage (NCBI taxonomy): Bacteria > Pseudomonadati > Pseudomonadota > Betaproteobacteria > Burkholderiales > Burkholderiaceae > Cupriavidus > Cupriavidus sp. MEYA8. The sequence goes on along the minus strand of NZ_CM181222.1, from coordinate 1,873,064 downwards.
GGGCGGGTCAGCGCCAACACGCGGCGCCTGGTCCATGAGGAAGGCGGGTTCCTTTACAGCTCGGATGCCTACAACGATGACCTGCCGTACTGGCTCTGCAGCGCCCCACCGCTGCTGGCAATCCCGTATACGCTGGTCAACAACGACGCGCGCTATCTGCTGCCTGACGGCTTTGCCTCGGGGCAAGATTTCTACCGCTCGCTGCGGGATGCATTTGACCAGTTGTGGCACGAGGGGGCGCGCGCGCCGAAGATGATGAGCGTCGGTCTGCATCCCCGCATCAGCGGCCATCCGGCGCGCGCCATGGCGCTGGCACGCTTCCTTGACGACGTACGCGGCCATGACGCCGTGTGGATCTGCCGCCGGGAAGACATCGCCAGGCACTGGCTGACCGAGCATCCGGCGTAGCGTGGCTCCTGGTCGGGCGGGCTACCGACGCGCCCTGGCAAGTGTCTGCCCCTGATCGGCTGACAAAACTGAAGGCAGACGTCCGGCTGCCTCAGTTGCAATCGGCTTCGCATTGCGGGAAAAGCGGCAGAAATTGTCAATGAATGGGCAGGTTCGGGTAGTGTCGAACGCTCCCCGCGGCGCTACGATCACCAGACATAGCGACCGCCGGCGGCCTACGTCAGCTTATTCCGTGCCGCCCTCCATCGGCTTCGACGTCCGCGACGGCGTCCTGCATGCAATCTGTGCGTGCCATCCAGGCAGCGCCCGATCCGGTGACTGCGATCGCACGCTATGTTGACAGGCTGGGCTGTGCCCGCAGCTCCATGGCCTCAACTCCACCAGACACTTCAAAACTCTCAAACCCTAAGGCGTTAAGACATGGCAATCAAGACAGTAGGCATCGTCGGTGCCGGCACCATGGGCAATGGCATCGCCCAGGCCTGCGCAGTGGCCGGCCTGAACGTGGTGATGGTCGACATCAGCGACGCCGCGGTGCAGAAGGGCGTGGCCACCGTGGCGGGCAGCCTGGACCGGCTGATCAAGAAGGAAAAGCTGACCGAGGCGCAGAAGGCCGATGCGCTGGCGCGCATCCAGGGCAGCACGTCGTATGACGACCTCAAGGCCACCGACATCGTGATCGAGGCCGCCACCGAGAACTACGACCTGAAGGTCAAGATCCTCAGGCAGATCGACGGCATCGTCGGCGAGAACGTGATCATCGCGTCCAACACCTCGTCGATCTCGATCACCAAGCTGGCCGCGGTGACCTCGCGCGCCGGCCGCTTTATCGGCATGCACTTCTTCAACCCGGTGCCGGTGATGGCCCTGGTCGAACTGATCCGCGGCCTGCAGACCAGCGACGCCACCCACGCCGCCGTGGAAGCGCTGGCGAAGGAACTGGGCAAGTACCCGATCACGGTCAAGAACAGCCCGGGCTTCGTCGTCAACCGCATCCTGTGCCCGATGATCAATGAAGCCTTCTGCGTGCTGGGCGAAGGCCTGGCCTCGCCCGAAGAGATCGACGAAGGCATGAAGCTGGGCTGCAACCACCCGATCGGCCCGCTGGCGCTGGCCGACATGATCGGCCTGGACACCATGCTGGCCGTGATGGAAGTGCTGTACACCGAATTCGCCGATCCGAAGTACCGTCCGGCAATGCTGATGCGCGAGATGGTGGCTGCCGGCTACCTGGGCCGCAAGACCGGCCGCGGCGTGTACGTCTACAGCAAGTAATCGTTACTTGCCCCCTTCTATTGGAGATTTAGAGCATGACGCGTGAAGTCGTAGTGGTGAGCGGTGTCCGTACCGCGATCGGGACCTTTGGCGGCAGCCTGAAGGACGTGGCGCCGGCCGAACTGGGCGCGCTGGTGGTACGCGAGGCGCTGGCCCGCGCGCAGGTATCCGGCGACGACGTCGGCCACGTGGTGTTCGGCAACGTGATCCAGACCGAGCCGCGCGACATGTACCTGGGCCGCGTTGCCGCGGTCAACGGCGGGGTTTCGATCAACGCGCCCGCGCTGACCGTGAACCGCCTGTGCGGCTCGGGCCTGCAGGCCATCGTCAGCGCCGCGCAGACCATCCTGCTGGGCGATGCCAACGTCGCCATCGGCGGCGGTGCCGAAAGCATGAGCCGCGCCCCGTACCTGGCGCCCGCGGCCCGCTGGGGCGCCCGCATGGGCGACGCCGGCCTGGTCGACATGATGCTGGGCGCGCTGCACGACCCGTTCCACCGCATCCACATGGGTGTCACGGCCGAGAACGTGGCCAGGGAATACGACATCTCGCGTGCGCAGCAGGACGAAGCCGCGCTGGAATCGCACCGCCGCGCGTCCGCCGCGATCAAGGCCGGCTATTTCAGGGACCAGATCGTCCCGGTGGTGAGCAAGGGCCGCAAGGGCGATGTGACGTTCGACACCGACGAGCACGTGCGCCATGACGCGACCATGGACGACATGACCAAGCTCAAGCCGGTGTTCGCCAAGGAAAACGGCACCGTCACGGCCGGCAATGCCTCGGGCCTGAACGATGCCGCCGCCGCAGTGGTGATGATGGAGCGCGCCGAGGCCGAGCGCCGCGGCCTGAAGCCGCTGGCGCGCCTGGTCTCGTACGGCCATGCCGGTGTCGATCCGAAGACCATGGGCATCGGCCCGGTGCCGGCGACGAAGATCGCGCTGGAACGCGCCGGCCTGCAGGTGGCGGACCTGGACGTGATCGAAGCCAACGAGGCCTTCGCCGCGCAGGCCTGCGCCGTGACCAAGGCGCTGGGCCTGGACCCGGCCAAGGTCAACCCGAATGGCTCGGGCATCTCGCTGGGCCACCCGATCGGCGCCACCGGCGCGCTGATCACGGTCAAGGCGCTGTACGAGCTGCAACGGGTGCAAGGCCGCTACGCGCTGGTGACGATGTGCATCGGCGGCGGGCAGGGCATTGCCGCGATCTTCGAACGCGTCTGAGGTTCGACTTGCGCCTGGATTGCCGATCAAGATGTCAAGGCGATCCAGGTCCTTTGGCAGGTCTGCAGCTTGATTCAGGGTGCGCGGCAACGCGTCCGCGCACGCGGCCGTGATCGTTGAAGCGGGCGCACTCCGCCAGTACGGCTGCAGCCGTTGCCATGCCGGCGTCCTCGAAGCCATCGATGGCGATCTTCGAGAACGCCTGCAGGAAGTAGGCCGACTTCGCCGCAACCACGACATCGCAGGCCAGCGCGAGCGACGCGCCGCCGCCCGCAGCCAGGCCGTTGACAGCCGCAACGCTCGGGACTGGCAGGCTTTGCAGCTTCATGACAAGAGGCTTGAAGTACCGCTCGACGTGAGCGCCGATATCGGGCAGCTTTCCGTTCACGATCTGCATCGCCGGATCGGCCAGATCCTGGCCGGCGCAGAACGCGCGCGGGCGTCGAGCGCCGTGGCGGCACCATCGGCACCCCGCTCCTTCAGTTGATACGTTATTTGCCGGTGAACTGCGGCGAGCGTTTGGCGAGGAATGCTTCGATGCCTTCACGCGCGTCCTCGGTGCGCGTGGCGCGCGAGAACAATTCAGCCTCCGCGCGCAGGCCGGCATCCAGATCCAGCCGGGCTGCAGCCAGCACCGCCTCGCGCGCCAGGTGGACAGCCGATGGCCGGTCTTCCGAGACTTCAGCCAGGTGCGCCTTGCCGACAGCGACAGGGTCGCCCGCCTCGACCAGCCGGTCGACCAGGCCGATCTCCAGTGCCTCGTCCGCGGCAATCATCCGCCCGGTGGTAATCAGATCCAGCGCCCGCGTCGTACCCACCAGCCGTGGCAGCCGTTGCGTCCCCCCATAGCCCGGGATCAATGGCGGCATGGCCGATGTGCACCTTGACGGCGCCGAGGGCGACGCCACCGCGGACACCGACGCCGCACAAGCCCGCTAAAAAAGCGGGCAGCATCCCGTCCTCATGCCGGCAGTGCGAAGGGATTGAACCCGGTGCGCTGATAGCCCTCCGCCGTTACGGCATGGTCCAGGGCCAGCGTGGCAAGATCATCGGCGACGGCCTCGGCTTGCCGGTCGCGTTCCAGTGAGATGACTTTCAGGTATCCGTGACACACGCCGCAGCATTCGGCGCGCACCGTGGCTTCGGCGGTGTCGAAGCTGAGGTAGTCAAGGTCCGCAGCGGCACCACAGTTGGTGCATTTCGCCCGCACCATGTGCCAGGCGCTCTCGCAGAGCGCGCAATGCAGATAGCGCAAGCCCTGGCGATCGCCGGTCAGGATCAGGCTTGCTACAGGCGCACTGCCGCAGGCCGGGCAAGACGCGTGCTCGGCAGGGCCACAGCCGGGCACGGGCACGGGCGCGGCGCGCACGGCGCTGGCGCGTTGCAGCGAGAGCGCGGCCCAAAGGAAGGGCGCGATCGCCGCCGGGACGGCGTCGAAGCGACCCAGGGTCAGCGCCTGGGCCGCGCCGAGGCGCTCCTCGTCCGGAAGGCCGCGCAGCACCGCTAGATGCGTGGCGACCGGGGCGGGGACATCGGGCGCAAGCCGCTCAATCAACCGGTCAAGCAGAAAACCCAGATGCCCCTGCTGCAGAATGGCCCTGGCGCCTGCCGGTCCGGATCCGCCGGCGTCGGGCACAAGCGATGCCTGCACCTCGGCCACGCGGGCGGCCAAGCGCAGGTAATCGGCGTGATCGTGGCCTTCGGCCAGCGTGCGCAGGCGCGCGGCGCGGCGGCCGTAAAGACCGGCAAGGTCTGGCTGGATCTGCGGCGCGAAATTCCGGGATGCCTCGCCCGATGGCAGCCCGCCTGGCGGCATCGGATGCGGGCTCATGACCGACGGCCCTTCGCTTCCACCTCTTTCGCCTCTTTCGCCTCTTTCGCCTTCACCTCGCCATACCAGCGGTCATGGTGCTGCCTGGCCCAGGCCTGTGAAACATAGCCCGTCACCATGCCAGTGATCGAACCGCGGACCCAGAGGGCCAGATAGATGTGCCCCACAATCAGCAGGATCAGGCCGATCCCTGCGACGGAATGGGCCAGGATCGCCAGGCGGAGCACGGGAATCGGGAAATACTCGGCGAAATAGGCGCGCCACATGATCAGCCCGGTGATCAGAAGGGCCAGTATCGAAGCCATGATGAGCCAGAACAAGACCTTCTGGCCGGCGTTGTACTTGCCTATCCGCAGCGGTTCGCCACCATGCCGGTTCAGGAGCACGTCCCGGACGCGGCGGAACCAGATCGCGTCGGTGCGCGCGGGCATGTTGTAGCCCACAAAGCGCACGAACATGTAGCAAAGGCCAACGAAAACCGCGATGCCGAGGAACGGGTGGAGCAGCCGCGCCATCTGCGGCGTGCCAAGGAATCCGCTCATCCAGCTCACCATCGGGAAGAACCACGAGATACCCGAAACCGCAGCGAGGAAGAAGCAGAACACAATCGCCCAGTGGCACAGCCGTTCGGCGAACTTCGTGCGCAAGATCCTATCGTTGTTGGTCGCCATCTCCGCTCTCCGCCTATGCTGCGCCATCATCCGGGCCATGGTGCCCATCCGATTCGGTGGTGTTGGGGCCGACCGCCATGAAATGCGCCGCCATGCCCACGACCACCGCCGCGCCAACGACGGCCGCGCCAGGTTGCAGGCCATCCTTCCAGCCCGAAACGACCGTGCTGATCTTCGGGTCCTTCGGCAAGCCCGCGTAGCGCTTGGGGTCATCGGCATGCTGCAGCACGTACATCACGTGGGTGCCGCCGACCCCCGCCGGGTCATACAGTCCCGCCTTGGCAAAGCCGCGCTCGTTCAATTCGGCCACGCGCTCGGCCGCGAGGGACTGCATCTCTGCCTTCGAGCCGAAGCTGATGGCGCCGGTCGGGCAGGTCTTGACGCACGCAGGCTCCTGCCCGACCGAGACGCGGTCCGAGCACAGCGTGCACTTGTAGGCCTTGTTGTCCTTCTTGGAAATGCGCGGCACGTCGAAGGGGCAGCCGGCCACGCAATAGCCGCAGCCGATGCACAGGTCAGACTGGAAGTCGACGATGCCGTTCGCATACTGCACGATGGCGCCGGGCGCCGGGCAGGCCTTCAGGCAGCCGGGGTCCTCGCAATGCATGCAGCCGTCCTTGCGGATCAGCCATTCCAGCTTTCCAGCCTGGTCCTCATGCTCGGTAAAGCGCATCAGGGTCCAGGTGTCGGGCGACAGATCGCGCGGGTTGTCGTAGACGCCGACATTCTCCTGCACCTCGCCGCGCAGGTCGTTCCATTCGCTGCAGGCGACCTGGCACGCCTTGCAGCCGATGCAGGTCGATACGTCGATCAGCTTGGCCACTTGCATCTGATGGTCACGGATCCGAGGGGCCGGTGTCAGCTCCGACGAGGCCGAGCGACGGATGATGTTCTGCGAGTTCATGCCTGTGCTCCCGCCATCTTTTCAATGTTTACGAGGAATGCCTTGAATTCCGGAGTCTGTGAATTGGCATCGCCAACGCCAGGCGCAAGCGTGTTGGCGAGATAGCCCTTGCGCGTCGCTCCCTCGAAGCCCCAATGGCACGGGATGCCGATCTGCTCGACCGCCTGCCCGGCCACCTGGAGCGTGCGCATGCGCTTGGTCACCACCGCCTTGGCAGTGATGTAGCCGCGTTTGGTCGTAATCTTCACCGTGTCGCCATGGGCGATGCCCTTGTCCGCGGCCAGCTTCTCGCCGATCTCGACGAACTGCTCGGGCTGGAGCATGGCGTTCAGATGCGAGTGCTTGGTCCAGTGGCGGAACAATTCCGTGATCGAATAGGTCGTGGCGACATAGGGAAACTCGGTGCGGTTGCCCATGCGCTGCGCATCGTTCTGGAAGATGCGTGCGGTCGGATTGTGGGTGACCTTTGCGTGCAGCGGGTTCTTCCCGATCGGGCTCTCGACCGGCTCGTAATGCTCGGGGAAAGGGCCGTCGATCATGCCTCCGGCCGAGAACAGGCGCCCCACGCCTTCGGGCAGCATGATGAAAGGTCCGATCGGTGAGCCGGGTGCCGCGGTGAGCGGAAAGTCGGGCACGTCGGCACCCACCCATGTCTCGCCGTTCCAATGCAGGATCTGGCGCTTGGGGTCCCAGGGGTTCCCCATCTCGTCCATCGAGGCGCGGTTGTAGAGAATGCGGCGGTTCGCGGGCCAGGACCAGGCCCAGCCCGGCGTGTTGCCGAGACCGGTGTCGGTGTTGTCGCGCCTGGCCATCTGGTTGCCGGCCTCGGTCCAGGAGCCGGTGAAGATCCAGCAGTAGCTCGAGGTGGTGCCGTCGTCGCGCAGTTGCGCGAACGAATCCAGCAACTGGCCCTTGCGCAGGATCTTTTTCCCGGTCTCGTCGAATACATCCGCCAGCGCGTAGCCGTTGGCTTCCTTGGCCATTTCCTCGGGATGGGGGCTGCAGGGATCGTGATAGGTCTCCTCGTCCCAGGTCATGTGCAACACCTGTTCGGGGCAGGCGCCGCCCTCTTTTTCGTAAAGCCGCCGCAGCTCCATCATGATGCCGCCAAGGATGGCCGGATCATGCCGCGCCTCGCCCGGCGGCTGCTGGCCCGCGTAGTGCCATTGCAGCCAGCGGCCCGAATTCACGACGGTCCCGTCTTCCTCGGCAAAGCAGCTCGACGGCAGCCTGAAGACCTCGGTCATGATCTCCTCGGTCCTGACGTCGTTGAACTTGCCTTCGTTGCGCCAGAAGTTGGAGGTCTCGGTCACCAGCGGGTCGATGACCACCAGGAACTTCAGCTTCGACAGCGCGGCCGAGGACTTGTTCTTGTCAGGCATTGCCGCCAGCGGATTGAACCCCTGGACCACGTAGCCGTTGACCTTGCCCTCGTACATCAGGTCGAAATAGGCCAGCATGTCGTAGCTGCGGTCCCATTTCGGCAGCAGGTCAAAGGCCCAGTCGTTTGCCGCCGTGGCATGTTTGCCGAACAGGTTTTTCTGCAGCGAGACGAAAAACTTCGGCAGGTTTTTCCAGTAGTTCACCTGGTCGGGCAACATCGCTTTCGGCGTGGCATCGGCCAGGAACTGCCTGAGCGTCTGCTGCCTGTCGGCGGGCAGGTCCATGTAGCCCGGCAGCCGCAGCGACAGCAGGCCCAGGTCGGTATAGCCCTGGATGTTGGAATGGCCGCGCAGCGCATTCACGCCGCCGCCGGACATGCCGACATTGCCCAGCAGCAGCTGGATCATCGCCGCGCCGCGGATGATCTGCGCGCCGCCGGTGTGGTGCGTCCAGCCGAGCGCGTAAAGCCAGGTGAGCGTCTTGTCCTTCGCCGAGCACGAGCCGACGATCTCGGCGATCTGCAGGAAATCGGCCTTCCTGACGCCGGTGATCTCCTCGACCTTCTCCGGCGTGTAGCGTGAGACGTGCCGCTTCAGCAGGTTCAGCACACAGCGCGGATGGCGCATCGAGGGATCGCGTTTCGCGTTTCCCCGTGCGTCGAGCTCATAGGTCCAGGAGGCTTTGTCGTAGACGAGCTTTTCGGGATTGAAGCCCGAGAACAGCCCTTCGTCGAAGCCGAAATCCTCGCGCACGATCAGCGGCGCGTTGGTGTAGGCGCGCACGTAGTCATGCTGGATCTTGTCGTTCTGCAGAAGCCAGTTGACCATGCCCATCAGGAAGGCCGTGTCCGACCCCGCCCGGATCGGCGAGAAGATATCGGCAACCGAGGCCGTGCGGTTGAAGCGCGGATCGATGACGATGACCTTGGCCTTGTTTTTGATCTTGGCCTCGATCACCCATTTGAAGCCGACCGGGTGGGCCTCGGCCGGGTTGCCGCCCATGACCATGACGACATTGGCATTCTTGATGTCCACCCAGTGGTTCGTCATCGCGCCGCGGCCGAAGGACGGCCCCAGCGCCGAAACCGTTGGCCCGTGGCACAGGCGCGCCTGGCAGTCCAGCGCCAGCATGCCGAGTGAGCGGGCGAACTTGAAGTCGAGCACCCCCGTTTCGTTGGAGGCCGCCGACGAGGCGAGCATGCCCGAGCTCAGCCAGCGGTTCACCAGCTGGCCCTTCTCGTTGCGCGCGATGAAGTTCTTGTCGCGGTCGTCCTTCAGCAGCCGGGCGATGCGCCTGGTCGCTTCGTCCCAGCTGATGCGCACCCACTCCTTCGACCCCGGCGCGCGGTATTCCGGATACAGCAGCCGGTTCCTTGAATGGACAATGTCCAGCAGCCCCGCGCCCTTGGGGCAGAGCGAGCCACGGCTGACTGGATGATCGGGATCCCCCTCGATGTGGAAGATGCGGGGTTTCGCATTCTTTGCGCCGTCACCGAGCGAATACATCAGCAGGCCGCACCCGACCGAGCAATAGGTGCAATTGTTGCGCGTCTCCTTCGCACGCAGCAGCTTGTAGGGGCGCACGCCGGCGGGGGCCTGCGCCCAGGCCGTACCCATGCCCAGGGCCGAGGCCGTGACGGCAACGGGGCCTGCGCCGAGAATCTTGAGGAACCGCCGGCGTCCGATACTGGTGGTGCTTGTCATGTCTCCTCGCCTTGCCGGGCTTGCTGACGTGTCCGCCGAAGCCTCTGTGCTTATTGTTCCGCGGCTGATGCAAGAGACATCTTGAGCTGACTCGTCGCCTTGGCCGCAATGCTGATCGCAAGGCAGTGGGCATGCGCACAGCGACCCGGAGAATCGTGCGGCAGGACCAACGCCTTTCGCCCAAAGATATCCGTCCGCTCACTTAAGGTAAATTCAGCGATTCTTTGCCGGTCTATAAGAGATTGCTTAAGTAGCGCGGCGGCTACCTCATCAACCCGGCGCGTGCCAGGCCGGTCGACCGTGACGCCGCGGTCCGCTCGCTCAGGTGCTCACCCGGCCAGGTGCCGGTGCCTCACGCCGGGAACCGACATGCCAATCTGCAGAATCTCGCCGGCAGTTGAATCGGTCACGTAAAGCGTGCTTGCATCGGGTCCGCCGAAGGCGACGTTGGTCAGCGAATGGCCAGCAGTGCCACGGATCACCTCGACCGGCTCGGCACGATGATTGAGCACCCAGACATAGGCAAGGCCGGGATTGGCAACAAGGAGGCGGCCATCGACATCCATGGCGAGGCCGTCCGGCCCGCTGGGACCATATGACGTAAAGAACTGCCCGGCCTTGGATACGCTGCCGTCCTCCTGCAAGGGCATGCGCCAGACGCAGTTGCCCCGTGTGACGGCAACGAACAGGAAGCGCTCGTCCGGTGACAGCACGATGCCGTTCGGACTCGGCACGTTGGAAAGCAGCAGTTCGAGGCGCCCTTCGCCAGTCAGCCGATACACGCGGCCGCTAGGGTCATGCAGCCCCGTTTGCCCCTGGTCCGTGAAATAGATGTTTCCCTGAGAGTCCAGCGTCAAGTCGTTGACGCCCTTGAAGCTTTCGGTATTCCGGCGCGGCAGGTACGGCCGGACGGTACCCGTTCGCACGTCAACCTCCATCAGCCCGTTGCGGTAGTCCGTGACAAGCAAGGACCCGGCATTCAGGAATTTCATCCCGTTGGGCTCGCCGTCCCATTCGGCAACCAGGTCCCAATCGCCCTTCTGGTCGATCCTGAAGATCCGGCCATTGGGAATATCGGTGACGTACAGGTTGCCGGCATCGTCGAAGACGGGGCCTTCCAGGAAGGAATCGCTTTCGCGCCCTCCCTGGTTCGCCCTGGACCATTCGGTTCGCCGCGGGTGGCGATAGCGGGCAGGCAGGCTGGAGAACGACGACGCTTCACGTATGACCGGCGAATTCAGTAGAAACATGTCTCGACACCTGTTGATCGTCCTGTTGCAGCGGCGCGCCCATTACTGCTTCTGAAACCCCGTCCCGCGTGCAACCTTCCCCCAGAAGGCGGTCCTGCTGGCCACTTCGGTCCTGAACGTGCCGGCATCCCAATAGCCCGGCTCGGCACCGATACTCTCAGCATAGGCCTGCATGTCCGGCGTCGCCATCGCCTTGGACACCTCGTTCTGGATTCGCTCCAGCACGTCGGCGGGCGTGCCCTTGGGCGCCCACAAGCCGGTGAAATTGGTGACACCGTAGCCCTTGACACCGGCCTCCGCAAAGGTGGGCACGTTGGCCAGCGCGGGCAGGCGTTTCGTGCCGCTGACGGCCAGCACCGCCAGCTTGTTACCCTTGACCTGTCCGATCACGCCCGGAATAGAAGCCATCTGGAAGTCGACGGTACCGCTCAGCAACGCGATGGTTGCTTCGCCGGCGCCTTTGAATGGCACATGCATGAAGTGCGTTCCCGCGGCGAGGCCCAAGGCTTCGCTGGCGAAATGCGGAGTCGAGCCCGGCCCGCCCGACCCGTAGGAAACCTTGTCGTCGGACTTCGCCGCGGCAATCAGGTCGGCCAGCGTCTTGTACTTGCCGTCAGCCTTGACCACCACGCCCATCGGGGCGAACACGTATGCCGCGACAGGTTGCAGGTCCTTTGCGGCATCGAAAGGAAGCGACTTGAAGATGTGGGGCAACAGCGCGTAGGTCGTATCGTTGGCGAGCAGCGTGTAGCCATCCGGCGCGGCGCGCGCAACCTGGGCCGAGCCGATCGTTCCGGTCGCGCCTGCCTTGTTTTCGACATAGAAGCTCTGGCCCGTCTGCTCGGTGAGCCGCTGCGCCATCTTGCGGGTGACGGCGTCCACGGCGCCGCCAGGCGGGTAAGGAACGACGATCTTGACCGGCTTGGCTGGCCACCCCTGGGCTTGCGCCGCCGTCGACATGGCGGCAAGCGCGGCAAGTGCCAGCGCCCGGAGCAGCGCAGCTCCGATGTTCATCTGTTTCATGCTGTCTCCATCTTGCGAACGTTCTTGTCAGGGAGTACTGCGACTAGTGCGGTCCAAGCGCCGGCTCGGCCAGCCTGCGCAGGACCGCCAGGGTATTGTTCGCCGCTGCGACACCCATATTGACGTAGGCCGCGCTGGTCACGCCACCGATATGCGGACTGAGCACGAAGCCCGGCTCTCCCTGGAAGGCATGCGGCACCTGCATCGGCTCGCGCGCAAAGCTGTCCAGGCCGGCAGCGGCGACGTGGCCCGAGCGGACGGCTTCGAGCAGCGCCGCTTCGTCGATCAACCCGCCGCGCGCAGTGTTGATCAGGATCACGCCACGCTTGCACTGTGCCAGTGTGCCGGCATTGACCATTTCCCTGTTCTCGGCCGTCAACGGGCATTGCAGCGAGATGACATCCGATCGTCTCCAGATCTCTTCCAGCAGCACGGCTTCGATATGGTCCGGCAAGTCCGTGGCAAACGGGTCGAAGCCGATCACGCGCATGCCGATGGCGTCGCACATTCTGGCGAACCGCCGCCCGATCGCGCCCAGGCCAATCAGGCCGATGGTCAGGCCATTCAGCTCCAGGCTCTTGTGCGTGGCTTTGTCCCAGTGGCCGGCATGCATGCGCGCGTCCAGTTGCACCACCGACTTGGCGCACGCAAGCATCAGCGCCAGCGCGTGTTCTGCAACGGCCGCGGCATTGGCCCCGGCAGCGGCGGTCACCTTGATGCCGCGCGCCTCGGCAGCGGCCTTGTCGATGGTGTCGGTTCCGGTGCCGTGCTTCGAGATCACCCGCAAGGCGGGGGCCGCGTCCATGACTTCGGCCGTCACGGCGCCATAGCGCACGATGATGCCGACAGGATTGTGCTTCGTTGCCAGCGCGACGAGGTCGGCGGTCTGGGGTGTCCTGCCGGCGAAAACGACCTGATAGTCGCCCAGCAGCGCCAGGGCTTCCGGTGCCAGGTCCGCACCCGTGACGATAATGACTGGCCGGTTCATCACAATGCTTCTCCCTCTTTCAGGACGCCGGCGGTCACCAGCGATGCCAGCAGCCACGGCGCGGTGGTATTGCCCTCCTTTATCTGTTCGATGCGCCTGGCCTCCGCCTCTTCCTTCTTCGCCGCGGCGTCGAGCAGGGCCTCGATCTTCTCGCGCTCCACCACGACCAGGCCATCGGCATCGCCGCAGATATAGTCGCCCGGGTTCACCGTCACGCCCCCGACGGAAATCGGGTGTCCGATGCGGCCGCCGACTTCCTTGGTCGGACCATTGGGATTCGTGCCCACCGAGAAGACCGGGAACTGCATGTCGTCCAGCTCGAGGCTGTCCCGCACGGCGCCATCGAGGACCACACCCGCCAGGCCGCGCTGGCGGGCGGCATGCATCATGATGGTTCCCATCAGCGCCGAGGTCTGGTCGCCCTTGCCGTCCACAACCAGCACGTCGCCGGGCTGCGCAAGCGCCAGGGCTGCGTGGATCATCAGGTTGTCGCCCGGACGGACTTCGACAGTGAATGCCGGACCGGCGACTTTCATGGTCGGGCGCAGGGCCTTGATCCGGCCGTGCAGGGCGCCGCGGCGTCCGCCGACATCCGACAGGATTGCGGGCTGGAACCTGGCGGCGCGCGCGATGATGTCAGCGGGTACGCGATCGAACGATTTGATGATGTTGGGCAAAGCCATGACGAACTCCAGCGAAATTTGAGAAATGGTTGGATACGGTGCCGCTCAATCCAGCTTTGTGCCGGAGGCTTTGATGACCGCCGCCCAGCGTCCGATGTCCTGCTTGATCAGCGCGGTGAATGCTTCGGGTGTGCCGCCGAGCACCGATGCCCCTTGTTCGTTCAGCTTGCTGGCGAGTGCCGGGGATTTGAGCGCCTTGTTGAACTCGGTATTCAGGCGCATCACGATTTCCTTCGGTGTCGCGGCAGGCGCGACGAAGCCGAACCAGGTCGCCGTCTCGAAGCCGGGATAGCCCGACTCGGCAACGGTCGGCACCTGGGGCAGGTCTTGCAGGCGCTTCGATGAGGTCACCGCGAGCGGCCGCAGCTTGTTGTTCTTGATATGCCCGAGCAGCGTCGGCACGGACGCCATGTACAGGTCGACTTGCCCGCCCATCAGGTCATTGACCGCCTGTGCCGCGCCCTTGTACGGCACATGGGTGAACTTCACTTTCGCGGTGCCTTGCAGTTGCTCGCCACCGAGGTGCGCCACCGTGCCATTGCCCGGCGAAGCAAAATTCAGCGACCCGGGCTTTGCCCTGGCGGACTGGATTGCGTCCTTCATCGTCTTGTACGGCGAGTTGACGTGCGTCACCAGCACCAGCGGCGCGGAAGCGACCAGGCTGATCGGCGCAAGGTCCTTCAGCGGGTCGTACGGCAGCCGCTCGTACAGCGAGGGATTGATGGCAAGGTTGCTGGTCTGCCCCAGGGCAATGGTGTAGCCATCGGCAGGCGCCTTGGCTGCCGCGTCCACGCCGAGGTTGCCGCCGGACCCCGGCTTGTTCTCCACGACAAAGACCCAGCCGGTCGACCTGGCGACGGTAGTGGTCACTTCCCGCGCGATGATGTCGGTGCCGCCGCCGGCGGGAAACGGGACGATGACCCTGATGGGCTTGCTCGGATACTGCGGCGCGGCATGAGCCGTGGCGGATGCCAACAGGATGCCTGCAATGGCCAGGAGGCCGCGACGGGATATTGCCTTCATTGGTGTCTCCGAATCTGGTTTCGTTGTGAGGCTTCGTTGTGATTGGATTGTGGTCGACCGTTTCACGTCATACAATGCCGTTTCATACCGTGCACCGCATTTCGCGTCATGAACCGGAAAAGTGATACACAGGTCGCCTCAACCGGCGATGAGGGGCCGAGCGCCGTGATTGCGGTGACGCGCGCGTTACGCGTGCTGGAAGCCTTCGGGGTCAATGACCCGCACCTGTCGCTGGCCGAACTGAGCCGGCGCACCGGCATCCACAAGACCACCGTGCTGCGGCTGGCCCGGACGCTGGCGGCGGACAACTACCTGGTGCAGAAGGAAGACGGCAACTGGCGGCTGGGGCGCGCCGCGGGATGGCTGGGCGCGTGCTACCAGGCAACGTTCAATGTGCAGGAAGTGGTGGAGCCGGTCCTGCGGGAACTGACGATCCGGACCGGCGAAAGCGCTTCGTTCTACATCCGCGAGGGTCAGCAGCGCACCTGCCTGCTCCGGGTCGAAGGGCCGCAGGCCATCCGCCATCACGTCAGGATCGGCGCGGCACTGCCGCTGGACAGCGGCTCGCCCGGCCGGGTCATATTGGCGTTCTCGGGAGAGCCGGGCGAGCCCTATGAAATGATCCGGCGCCGCGGATTCCACCTGTCGCTCGGCGAGCGCGAACCCGAGGTCTCCAGCGTCTCCGCGCCGGTGTTCGGATTGCACTGGCGCCTGCTGGGCTCGATGTGCATTTCGGGACCGACTTCCCGGCTCAGCGAAGCGCGGTTGCTCGAGCTGGCGCAGACCGTGGTCGACGCCGCGAACAAGCTGTCGTATGCGATGGCAGGCAGCCAGCGGCCCGCCATGCAGTTGGAAAAGCCGTCGACCTGGCATCCCTGACGCGCAGGACCCGACGGATTACCGGCTCAGAAGAAGTGCCGGATCCCGGTGCGCAGCAGCAGCTGGTTCCGGTTCGAGGAGACCCCGTACAAGGTCACCGAGCCCTGCGCGAATGCCGGCGCCTCAACACGCACAACAATATTCTTGTCCTGTTATTGAATGGATTTCACTGCCCGTGGGCGCGCTCGTGCGCTGCGCCCGGTTCCGGCGAAGCCGGTGCCCTGGCACGTTGCCCGCGCGTAGCGAGCCAACACAGGATGGAGCCGGCGCAGACCATGGATGCGCCCTTCCAGAATGCGATCGACAGCGGCGTGCGCAACAGCATGGCCGCCAGCGCGGCGGAAAGGACCGGGATGAAATAGGAGGCGCCGGCAAGTACCGTGACATTGCCGTGCAGGATGCCGACGTTCCAGGCAGCGTAGCCAAACCCCATCGCGGAGGCTGCCAGCGCCAGGTACAGGATGGCCTCATAGCTGAACACCATTGCCCCGCCGTCGCCGGTGAAGTACTTGATCCACAGCGCCAGCGCCGTCAGCATGAAGAACAGCGTGACGCCATTCTTGCCGCCGGCGATGCGGCTGGTCACGGTGCAATAGGCCGCCCAGATCATGGCGCCCGCAAAGGCCAGCCCGTAGCTGAGCGGGTTGTCCTGGATATTTGCCGCCATCCCGGCGAAGTCCAGTCCCTGGTCGCCGCCAAGCACCCGGCAAATGCCAAGGACGGCAATCGCAAATCCGGGAACGACCAGCAGGTTCGATTTCTGGCCGTTGAATGCAATGGCGCACAACATGGTAAAGCTCGGCCACAGGTAGTTGACCATGCCGACCTCGATGGCCTGCCTGCCGCTGTTGGCATAGCCAATGGACAGGGACAGGCACAGCTCATAGGAAACGAACAGGAGGCTTCCCCAGATGAGGTAGCGCCGGGGAAATTCACCTGGCTTGACGAAGCCGACAGTCAGCCAGAGCAAGGCCGAGGCAACGGAATACATCATGGCCGCGCCGCCGGTTGCGCCAAGGCTTTCGCTGACGCCACGAATCAGGCCGACGATCGAACTCCATAACAGGATCGCGATCAGCCCGATGAGTGTTGCCTGACGTTTGCTTCGGATGACACCTGCTTGCATTGAACGGATGACCTCATGAGGGACGATGGGAGGAAAAAATGCGGGAGCGGACTCCGGCGAGTCGCGCATGATACGTGTGTTGCGGCGCGACCGGGCATCGCGCGAGCGCCATGCCCGGTCCCGGACGGGACCCGGGGCATGGCTCGCCATGTCACTCAGCTGTGGCCCGACCGGTCCGATACGTCGATCCAGATGGGGCCAGCGCGATGGCTTCGTCCACGCTCTGGAAAGTCGTGACCGAAAGGACCGAAATGGGCTTCGCTGACCAGCGCACCGATCCGATGGTCCGGATCGGGGCGATTACCCATCTTCCACTCGCGCATCTGGACGCAACAGGCTCGCCACATGCACGCCCGCATGTGGCGTGCATGCCGCTACTCCAGCACCACGCCATTGGCCTTGATCACCGCGGCCCACTTGCGCACTTCCGCATCGATGAACCGCGCAAATCCGGCACTGTCGCCCGGCTCGGGCTGCAATCCCAGCGCCGCCAGCTTGCTGCGCATATCCGCGTCGGACAGCACCGCGCTGGCATCCTGGTTGAGCTGGCGCACGATCGCCGCGGGCGTCCCGGCTGGCGCCATCAGGCCGAACCAGCCGTAGCCGGTCACGCCGGGACAGCCCTGCTCGACTAACGTGGGCGCATCGGGATAGACCGGCGTGCGCTGCTCCGACGCAACCGCCAGCACCCGCAGCTTGCCCGCCTTGATAAACGGCAGCGCCGTCGTGATGGCGGTCAGCGTGGCATCCACCCGGCCGGCCAGCAGCTCGGTGTAGGCGGTGGCATCGCCGCGGTAGTGCACGTTCAGCACCTTGAACTTCGCCTGTGCGCCGAACAGTTCCGCCGTCAGGTGCGGCCCCGACCCGGCGCCGGGCGAGGCAAAGGTCACGCCGTCCGCTTTCGCGCGCGCCAGCTTGACGAAATCCGCGACCGAGCGCGCCGGCGAATCCGCCTTGACGATCAGGAACACCGGGCCGAGCACGCGCGGCCCGACCGCGACGAAATCCTTGTGGATGTCGTATTGCTGCGGCAGCCCGGCCGCCGTATTGATGGCAAACGGCGCGGCGGCCCACAGCAGCGTGTAGCCGTCGGGGGCGGCGCGCGCCAGCGTTTCGTTGGCGACCCGGGTGCCGGCGCCCGGCTTGTTCTCGACCACGAACTGCTGGCCATACTTGCGGCTCAGCGCTTCGGCCAGCAGCCGCGCCGAGGTGTCATTGGACCCGCCGGGGCCATACGGCGAGATCAGCCGCACGGTGCGCGCCGGATACGCCTGCGCCAGCGCGGACAGCGGCGCCAGCGCGGGCGCCGCGCCCAGCAGCATCACGTCGCGCATGCGTGCCAGCAGGTCCCTGCGCGATATCTTGTCAGCAGTCATCGTCATGCCTCCACGGCCTGGATCCCCGGATACGAAAAGGTCTTGCCAAGGTGCGCCGCGCCCGGCACGTACAGCCGCAGCGCCACGTAGAAGGGCCCTGCCGGCGCCGGCAGCCAGTTGCCGTGGCGCGCCGCGTCGCGTGGGGCCGCGGCGCCCAGGTGCAGGCGCAGGCTGCCGTCCGGCTCGTAGCGCAGGCTCGGCGAGCGGTCGCCCAGCGAATAGCGGGCGATCGGGTTCTCCACCAGCATGCAGTCGCCCTTGTCGTACATGGTCAGCGACCAGAACGCGCCCACCTGCGGCAGCTGGCCGGCGGGGAACGCCAGCTCGTGCGGCTCGTTCCCGTCGAGCTGGCGGCCGTGCGCATCGCAATCGGCGATGATGTACATGGCCTCTTCCATGCCGAGCGCGCCGATGTAGTTGCGCGCCACCTGCGCGCGCTCGGCATAGCGCGTGCCGAACGACGCGCCGATCTCGACCGGCAGGTTCCAGCCGCCGCCCAGCGCGGAAGGCATCGGCCGGGCCAGTTCGGCCAGCACCTGCTCCATGGCAGCGGCCAGCAGCGCCACCTGCGTTTCCTTCAGCGGCACGCCCTCGCTCGCGGCACCGAGGCCGAGCGCGGCGAAGGCCTGCACTGTCGCCGCCTCGTCTGCTGGCGGCGGGTTCTCGCGCAGCGCGCGGTTCACCACGTCGGCATAGCGCCGCACCTGCTGCGGCGACGCGCCGAGGTGTTCGTTGGGCTGCATGCCGACATCGTACGCGCGCACCGCGTCGCCGCCGTCCGGCAGCGTCAGCCGGAAGCGGTCCTGCAGCGCATGCACCGCGGGCAGGTCGTCCGGGCCGTCCACCAGCAGCCGGCCCAGCAGCCACACCGCATCGGTCGGACAGGCGATGGCGGTGGCGCCAGCCGGGGCTTCGCCCTGCCAGCCGGGACCGTGCAGCAGGAAGCGCCCGGCCTGCGTGCCGGTGGTGCGACTGCCGATGTAGGCGAACGGGTTGGTATAGAAATCGAGCAGCCCTAGCACGTAGTAGCGGCCGGCGCTGTCCGGCACCTCCAGCAGCAGCGGTCCCTGCGACAGGTCGAGCCAGGCGTTGCTGTACAGCGTGTCGTTGTTGGGCGTGACCACCTGCCGGTGCTGCGGCCCGAGCAGCTGGCGCGTGTGGAAGAACTGGTTGACCCAGCGCAGCGTGCCGTCGGGGCGCGCGTCGGCAAAGGCGCCTTCACGGCGGCGGCGCGGGCAGGTGGCGGCGCGCATGCGCGCCATTTCGTAGAGCGGCAGCGTGTACAGCACTGCCTCGCGGGCCAGCGCGGGCAGTCGGGAACCGGCGAAAGAATCGGCGGATGAATCGGCGGATTTTGTCATGGAATCTCGCTCCTCAGGCAACCCGGCGCACCGGCGGAATGCGGTACTCGCCCGCGATAAAGGCCGGCGCGGGATGGTACAGGCGCAGGATCAGGTAGAACGGGCCCGCGGGAGCGGGCAGCCAGTTGTCGGCCTGTTCGGCCTGTTCCGGCCGCCGGTGCGAGATCGGGATGACCAGGCTGCCGTCGGGCTCCATGCGCAAGCCGGGCGTGCGGTCTCCCACGGCGTAGCGGCCGATCTCGTTGGCGCTGAAGAAGCGGTCCTCACCGTACAGCGAGACCGACCAGAACGCCTGCGCCGGCGGCAGCATGCCGGGCGGGAAGCTCAGTTCGTATGCCTGCGCCCCATGCAGGGGCTCGCTGTCGGCATCGAAATCGGCCATCGCGTAGATGGCTTCGTCGGCGCGCAACGCGCCCAGGCCCTTCATCGCGGTGCAGGCGCGCTGCAGCCAGTCGTCGCCATAGACGCCGAGCTTCAGGCTGTAGCCCCAGCTCTTGCGGCCCTGGCTGCGCGTATGCGCCTCGATCAGCTGCATGGCCTGGCGATACGCGTTCTCCAGGCCGGCGCGGACTTCCGCGCGCAATGCCGTGACGTCGACCTCGCCCTCCAGCTTCAGGCCGGCCTTGCGCAGCAGCGTGAACGCGCCCAGCTCGCGCTCGGCGGGCGGGTACTCGCGCAACGCATTGAACAGGTTCTGGAAGAAATCGAGCGCCTCGTTGCCGGTATCGCGCCAGTCGCGCACGCATTGCGGCATGGGCTTGCCCGGCGCCTCGAGCGCGAAGCCGCTTTCGAATGCATGGGCCGCGGCCAGGTCGTCAGGACCCTGCACCAGCACGCGCCCCAGCAGCCATACCAGCGAGGTCGGACAGGCCACGACATGCTCGCCTTCAGCGTGCTGGCCGGGGCCGACCAGCGTCACCGTGCCGCCTTCGGCCGGCACGGTGCGCGGGCCCAGGTTCTCGAAGTTGTTGGTCCAGGCATCGAGCAGCTCCACCACGTAGTAGCGGTCGCGCTGTTGGTCGCACTTCGGCAGCGGCGGCACGCGCAGCGTGACCGCCCCGTCGGCCAGGTTGGCCCAGCCGCAGAAATACAGCAGGTCATTGGCGGGCGTGACGACGTCGCGGTCTTCATGCGTCCACTGGCGCTCGCTCGCCGACAGCGTGTTGACCGGGGCGCGGCCATAGCCGGTGGCCTCGCTGACTGCGGTCTGCAGCTTGCAGGTACGGATCGTTTCGACCAGCGGATAGCCGTAGATCGCCAGCGGTATGGCGGCGGCGGCGACCAGCGCTTCCTGGCTGGAGCTGTAGACGGGTGCGGAGAAGAACTGTGGCGCGGGATGGTTCATGCAGGGCTCCGGGAAAAATAGGCGGAAATTGTGGGAACGCGTGCGGCTCATTCCTGTGCCGCGCCGCTCGACTTGACCAGCGTGGCCCAGGCTGGCACATCGCTGCGCATCTGCGCGGCAAAGGCGCTGCGCGGCTGGGGGCTGTAGCGCATGCCGAACGCGTCGGCCTGCGCCTTGATGGCGGGATCGCGCATGACGGCGACGGTGGCGCGCTCAAGCTTGTCGACGATCTCGGCCGGCGTGCGCGCGGGGGCGAACAGCGCGAACCAGCTGTCCACGCCGAACGCCACGCCGGCCTCGGTAAAGGTCGGCACGTCGGGCAGCGCCGGCGAACGCTCGGAGCCGGTAACCGCCAGCGCCCTCACCTTGCCGCTGCGGATCAGCGGCAGCGTGCCGGCAAGGTCGGACATGGCCACGGGCAGCGTGCCGCCCATCACGTCGGTCAGCATCGGGCTGACGCCCTTATAGGGGATGTGGCGCAGGCGGATGCCGCCCAGCACGTTGAGGCTTTCGCCGGCGAGATGGCCGCCGGAGCCGTTGCCCCACGAGCCGTAGGTCAGGTCGGCACCGGGGCGCCTGGCCGCGGCGATCAGCGCGGGCAGGTCGCGGCCGGTAAAGCCGGGGCCGGCGATCAGCACGTTGCCGCCGTAGAAGAGCCGGCTGACGGGCACGAAGTCGCGCAGCGGGTCGTAGGGCAGTTTCGGGAAAATGGCTGGTGCGATCGCATGCGTGGCGGAGATGCCAAGCACCAGCGTGTAGCCGTCCGGCGCGGCGCGCGCGACCTGTGCGGAGCCGATGGTGCCGGTGGCGCCGGCTACGTTCTCCACCACCACGGTCTTGCCGAGTTCCTTCGACAGGCCCGCCGCCAGCAGCCGGCCGACCACATCGGTGCCGCCGCCCGGCGGGAACGGCACTACCAGCCGGATCGGCTTGTCGGGATAGGTGCCGGGATTGGGGCCGGGATTGGGGCCGGCGTGCGCGGGGGATACCACCCCGCAGAGCGCCACGGCGAGTGCGCCGAGTGCGCCCAGCGCGCGCAGCGCGATGCGCCGCGCCGGCAAGTGCTTGTGCCTTTGCATGCTTGTCTCCAGTCTTGTTTGAGGTACTGCGTCTGGCCGCGGGGCGTCGCCCGTCTGTGCGGGCATCCTGTCCACCGCGTTGCGCGCCGTCACTATGAAGCGGTACGACGGTCCGGGCGAAGCGTGACCACCGCGTCGGCGGCGACCAGCCCCTGCGCGGTGACGATGAACGGATTGATCTCGAGCGTGTCCAGGCGCTCGCCCAGACCGGCTGCCAGTTGCGACACCGTGGCCAGCACCTGCGCGGCGGCATCGAGATCCACTTCGGGGTTGCCGCGATGTCCTTCGCACAGCGCGGCGGCACGGCTGGCGCGCAGCATCGCGCGCGCCTGTGCGCGCGACAGCGGCGCCAGCCCGCAGGCGGTCTGGCGGAAGATCTCGACCGCGGTGCCGCCGATGCCGGCCAGCGCCACCAGCCCGAACACCGGGTCGCGCCGCACGCCGACCATCACCTCGCCCCAGCCGCGCACCATGCGCGCCACCAGCACGCCTTCCAACGGCACCGGCGCGCCGCTCCCGGTGCGCGCCAGGGCGACCGCTTGCGCCATGCGGGCGAAGGCTTCGCGCACCGCCTGCGCATCGGCCAGGCCGAGGGCCACGCCGCCGACATCGCTCTTGTGCAGGATCTCGCGCGAGCACAGCTTGACCACCACGGGATAGCCGAGGCCCTCGGCAATGCGCACCGCCTCGTCCGCATCGCGCGCAAGCCCGTGCGGGGCCACCGGCACGCCAGCGTCGGCGAGCAAAGCCATGGCCTCGTACTCGGACAGCGCCGTGGTTTCGGGCGGCAGGCCGCGCAGTCGCGCTTCGCGCCGCGGCCCGGTCCCGGACAAGGTATCCCGTGCGGATTCCAGCGCCGCCGCCTGCGCCAGCGTGGCGACGGCTTCCACTGCATGACCCGGCTCGCGGAACACCAGGCACCCGCGCGCTTCCAGCCATGCGCGCTTGTCGTCGTCGACAATGCCGGCCAGCAGCAGCGGAGCGGCATTTGTGTCTTCGCTCAACGCACCGATGGTCTGCTGCAGCTCCGGCCACAGCCGCGGCGCATTGGCACCGCCGGCCAGGAAGGCCGCCACGCAGCCATAGGCGCCGCTGCGCGCGACGCCCGCGAGGGCATCCATGAACACGCGCGGCTGCGCCACCACCTGCCCCGTGACGTCGATGGGGTTCGCAGTGCTGGCGAACGGGATCGCGGTACGCAGCGCCTCGGCCGCAAGGTCCGGCATCGGCGGCAGCGGCAAACCCAGCTGCTCGGCGCGATCGGCCATCATGATGCCGACGCCGCCCGACACGGTGACGATCGCCAGCGGCGTGGCGGCAGCGGCGCCGCTCCCTTCCGGGCGTTGCCAGGTCGCCGGCCGCCGGCCGCGCGACAGCACATAGCCGAGCCGGAAGAATTCTTCCAGCGTATGGGCCCGGTGCACGCCGTAGGCATCGAACACCGCCTGGTACACCGCATCCTCGCCGGTCAGGCTGGCCGTGTGCGACTGCGCCGAGCGCGCGCCGGCCGCCGTGGTGCCGACCTTGGTAACCACCACCGGCTTGCCCGCCGCGCGCGCCGCGGCCAGCGCCTGGCGCAGGCGCGCGCCGTCGCGGCAGCCTTCGATGTAGGCGAGGATCACGCGGGTGTTGGGGTCGTTGGCAAGCCATGCGATCACGTCCGCCACCTGCAGCCCGGCCTCGTTGCCGGTGGTGACCCAGTGGCTCAGGCCCAGCCCCGCCTCGCGCGCCAGCGCATAGGCGTAGGCACCGAAGGCACCGCTCTGGCTGACCAGCCCGACTTCGCCGACCGGCGGCACGCCGCTGAGCGGGATCGGCGAGAAGGTGGCGAACATGCGCTCGCGCAGGTTCATCGCGCCCAGGCAGTTGGGGCCCAGCAGCGTCACGCCCGCATCGCGCGCGCTGCGGGCCAGCAGGTCCTGCATGCGCACGCCGCCCTCGCCGGCTTCGGCGAAGCCGGAAGTGAAGACCACCGCCGCGCGCGTGCCGTTGCCGGCCAGCTGCGCCATCACGTCCTGGCTGGCGCTGGCCGGCACCGCCACGATCGCCAGGTCGACCGGCTCGCCGATGTCCGCCAGCGAGCCATAGGCGCGCAGGCCCTGCACTTCGGCGGCGGACGGGTTGACCGGATAGACGCGCCCCCCATAGCCCAGTTCGCGCAGCAGCCGGATCGGCATGCCGCCCACCTTGTCCGGCTGGGTGGAAGCACCGACCACCGCGATCGAACGCGGGTACAGCAGGGAATTCAGGTCAACCATGTGGCAGTCTCCGGGTCTTGTTTTATGGATGGTTCCAGTCGGGCCTGGCCGGCTATTGCCGCAGGCCGGTGGCGGCCTCGATGGAGCGGACCATCTCCATCAACAGCGGCGCCACCTTCTTTTCCATCATCCCGCGCTTCACCTGCGAGCCGGGCACGGCGCAGTTGAACAGCAGCGGGCGGTTCAGGTATCGGATGCGCGAATAGACGCCCACGCCGTACACGCCGATGCCGGCATCGCCCTCGTTGAGCGCGAAGCCGCGCTTGGGGTAGTGCGCCACGTTGTGGCACAGCGTGTCGTAGAACGCCGCGTATTCCTCGGGCCGCTCCTCGCGGGCGGCCACCATCAGGCTTTCGAACTCCGCCTTCGACAAGGTGCACAGGTAAGCCCGGCCCATGGCCGTGCTCAGCACCGAGCGCACGGCGCCGGTTCCCGGCCGCGCCGGGGTGCCCTCGTTGTGGGTACAGGACTGCAGGTAGGTAACGTCGAGCCGGTGCGCCACGCCCATCGACGCAGCGCCCTCGATGCGGTCGGCCAGCGCCTGCATCAGCGGACGGGCCACGTGGCGCACCTGCAGCCCGGCCAGGTACGGATAGCCCAGCGCCAGCACCTGGGCGCTGACGAAGTACTTGTCGAGCTTGGGATCCCAGTCGAGGTAGCCCAGCTCGAACAGCGTGCGGCAGATGCGCGAGACGGTGGCGCGCGGCAGCTGCAGCCGCTGCGCCAGCTCGCCGTTGCCGAGCGGGCGCGGCTCGTCGATAAAGCAGCGCAGCAGGGCAAAGCCCTTGGCCAGCAGGCCGCCGAAGGACGGGTCCTCGCGGCGGCGTTCGGCGATGAATTGTTCGACCGGCAGGTTCATGGCGTTTTCCTCTTTACCCAGTCTGGGACAGCGCGTGATCGAGTGTCAAAAAGCGGAATCAATTTCCACATATTGGAAATATAGGCCATCGTGTTGACCCCTCCGGCGTGCCGCCCATAAGGTTCTCCGGCATCGGACACAGATTCGAAAAGGAGACAAGACATGAAAAACCGCACCTTTTCACGCCGCCGGCGTGTCGTGCTGATCACCGCCGCGGCCTTGTGCCTGCTGCCGTCTGGCGCAGGCGCCGAAGATGCTTACCCGACCAAGCCCGTGCGGCTGGTGGTGGCGTACCCGGCAGGCGGCCTGACCGACACGCTGGCGCGCGCGCTGGCCGATGGTCTCGGCAAGCGGCTCGGCCAGACCATCGTGGTCGAGAACAAGGGCGGCGCGGGCGGCATTATCGGCACCGACCAGGCGGCCAAGGCGGCGCCCGACGGCTACACCCTGCTGCTGACCATTCCCGGCCCGATCACCGCCAACCTGGCGCTGTACAAGAAACTGCCCTACGACCCGCGCACCGACCTGCGCCCGATTTCCGACATCGCCACCGCGCGCACCGTGCTGGCGGTCAATGCCACCGTGCCCGTCAAGACCGTGGCCGAACTGATCGGCTTTGCAAAGAAGGAGCCCGGCAAGCTGCGCATGGGTTCGTGGGGACCGGGCACCCAGCCGCATACCATCCAGACCTACATGGCCAGGAAGTATGGTGTCGACATCCTGCACGTGCCCTACCGCGGCGAGGGACCGATGGTGACCGACCTGCTGGCGGGCCAGGTCAACGTCACGGTGGGCTCGGTCACCGCGCTGCAGCAGCACTTTGCCGGCGGCAAGCTGCGGCCGATCGCCGTGACCGGACCGCGCCGCGCCAGGTCGCTGCCCGACGTGCCCACCTTTGCCGAGGCCGGCTATCCCGACGACGCCTACCGGCTGACCGGGCTGATCACGCTGATGGCCCCGGCCAAAACACCCCAGCCCATCGTCGACCGCCTGGGGCGCGAGGTCAGCGCGCTGGTGAAAAGCCCGGCGTTTTCGAAGCGGATCGAGGACATGGGCGCCGAGCCCATCGGCAACACGCCGTCCGAGGCGGCCAGCGCCTACACCGCCTACCTGCCGGTGGTGCTGAAGCTGACCGCCGACACCGGGGTCACGCTGGACTGACGCCGCCCCCGGAGCGCCAGCCATGCGCCTTAGCCAGATCCAGGACTTCATCGCGGTGGCGGAAGGCGGCAGCACTTGTAACTTGAAACCGGTTCGGCACGCCTCGAAGCGATTTGCAGGCCGCTAAACTCAGGTGTGACATTTTTTCCCACGGCGCGGCCGAGGTACCCGCGGGCACTACAATGCTGCAAAAATTGCACCGGCAGCGCCCGCCTCCATGATCGACCTTGCAAGACGACGCCTGCGCGTACGCCTGAACCCCGCCGCGATGATCGTCCCGGCGACCATCGCCCTGGCGGTTGCCATCGCCGGACTGGGCGCCGCGGCACTGGCCCAGATGCGCAGCGACGCGCTGGCCGGCGCCAGCGAAGCCTCGGCCAATCTGGCGCTCACGCTGGAGCGCAGCATCTCGCGCAACCTGCATATCTACCAGTTCGCCATCGCCGGGGTCGCCGATGCCATGCAGGACCCGGAAGTGATGCAGCTGCCGACCGCCTTGCGCCAGCGCGTGCTGTTCGACCGCTCCATCAACGCCGAGGACATGGGCTCGCTGCTGGCCACCGATGCCAGCGGCAACCTGCTGCTCGATTCGCACCAATGGCCGCCGCGCGCCGTGAACCTTGCCGACCGCGACTATTTTCAGGCCCACGTGCACGACGCCAACGCCGGCATCTTCCTCAGCCAGCCGTTCCAGCCGCGGCTCACCGCGCAGAACAAGTCCATCGGACTGAGCCGGCGGGTGTCGGGGCCCGATGGCGCGTTCCGCGGCATCGTCGTCGGCACGCTGCGCCTGAACTACTTTCGCAAGCTGTTCGATGGCGTCAGCCTCGGCGGCGGCGGTACGCTGACGCTGCTGCGCACGGACGGGACCATCATCATGCGCCGCCCCTACGACGATGCGTCGGTGGGCCGCAATATCTCGGCCAGCCCTTCCTTTGCACCGCTGCTGCGGGGCACCGAAGGCAGCTTTATCGGCATCGCCGCGGTCGACGGCGTGCGGCGGCTGTACAGCTACCGGCGCCTGCCCGACTTCCCGCTCATGGTGGTGGTCGGGCTCTCGGTCCACGACGTGCTGGCCCCCTGGTACAAGCGCGCATGGTGGTTTGCCGGGCTGATTGCCGTGGTCGATGCGCTGATCGTGGCGCTGGCGGTGCTGCTGTCGCGCCAGTGGCGCCGCCGCCTCGACATGGAGGCGCACCTGCGCCTGATGGTGAATACCGATGGCCTGACCGGCCTGGGCAGCCGGCGCGCGCTGGATGACGCCGCCGACAAGGAATGGCGGCGGGCATGGCGCGACGGCCAGCCGCTGTCGCTGCTGATGGTCGATGTCGACCACTTCAAGCAGTTCAACGACCGCTACGGCCACGTTGCCGGCGACGATGCGCTGGCCGCGGTCGGCGACAGCATCCAGAAGCAGATCCGCCGGCCGGGCGACTATGCCGGCCGCTACGGCGGCGAGGAATTCGCGATCCTGCTGCCCGGCACGCCGGCCGCCGGCGCCGCGAGGATCGCCGAGGCCATCCGGCATGCGGTGCAGGCACTGGAGATCCCGAACGCGACCAGCCCGCTCGGCACGCTGACGGTCAGCATCGGCGTTGCCACCAGTTCGGCCGGCGGCGGGGATGCCGGGCCGTTCGCGGACCTGCGCGCCTTCCTGCATGGCGGCGACCAGGCGCTCTACCTGGCCAAGCGCGACGGCCGCAACCGCGTGGTGATATTGGGCGAGGCCACGCCGGCGCTGGCCGTCTGATGCGCTCGCCTGTCCGGCGATGCAGCGCGCTGCAGCACGATGCAGCGCCTCAGTGCGTCCGGTGCAGGTACGCTTCGACGTAGCTCACGCCGAACTGGATCAGGTCGCGGGTATCGCCGGAATGGTGCCCCGCCTCGGCAGACACTACCAGCGCCTGGGCCAGTTCGCGCAGCCGGTTGCGCAAGGCCTGCTTGTCCGATCCCGCTGCGCTCCTGAAGTGGGCAACGGCCTTCTCGGCGGCGTCCGCGATGGCGACCGCGGTCGCCTGGCCTTGCTCTCCCGCCTTGACGGCAGCGTTCACGATCTCGTCGACATAAAGCGCCACGATGGGCGTCACGCCGTCGATGCCGGTCCTTACCGGATGGCGGGTCGCTTCGCCCCGGGCCTGCTCGTCCACGACCACCTGCGCCCGCCCGCGTAGCGGCGCGATCGGCGGCGCTGGCTGGCCGCTGTGCCGCATCGAGCCAAAGCGCTGGGCAAAATGCCAGGTAAATTCGGCACCCAGCAGGAAAATCTGCGCGGCGTAGTACACCCATAGCAGCAACACCACCAGCGAACCCGCGGCGCCATACCCGCTGGCCACGCCGCTCTTGCCGATGTACAGGCCGATCAGCAACTTGCCCAGCGTGAACAGCAGCGCCGTGACGACGGCGCCAAGCCAGACGTCGAACCAGCGGATCTTGGTGCGCGGCATAATCTTGTAGATCATCGCGAACACCACGGTCGTCAGCACCAGGCTGATGGCAGTGTCCAGCGCATGCCCGACCGCCTCGTCGATGCCTAGCAGCGGTCCCCATTCACGCCCCATCGCCGAAATGCCGGCACTGAGCAGCAGCGACACGACCAGCAGGAAGCCGATGCCCAGGATCATGCCGAACGACAGCAGCCGCGCGCGCAGCAGCGAAAACAGGCCCGAACTCTTCTGGCGCTGCGGGACCCGCCAGATGCGGTCGAGCGCCGACTGCAACTCGGCGAACACCGTGGTCGCGCCGATCAGCAGGGCCACCACCCCGATGATGGCGGAGACCGTGCTGGCGGCCGGCTCGCTGACCGCAACCAGCATGTCTTCGACCACCTCCGCGCCTTCGGTGCCGATCAGCCCGCTCAGCTCGCTGACGACCTCGCCGCGCGCCGCTTCCGCGCCGAATATCACGCCCGCCACGGTGATGACGATCATCAGCAGCGGGGCAATGGAGAAGACGGTGTAGTACGCCAGCGCCGCGCCCATGCTCGGGGCATAGTCGTCGATCCAGGAGTTGATGCTCTCGCGGATCAGCTCGAAGGCGGCGCGCGGCGACACGGGGCCAAGGGATAGCATGCGAGGTCCTGTCGCGACGTGTCCTGCATGGCAATAGCAAATCCCATTCCAGAGCAACGGCGCCCGCAATGCGGCGCCTGGGGAGGCACGCTGGCCGGTCCATCATGCAACGGGCGCTTCCAGAATTACCAGGCGCGCGCGCTCGGCTATGCCGCATGTGCCTGCCAGAATACGCGGCGGGTGGTCCGGCGCGAATAAACCTGGGCGTGCTGTCGCAGGCCTTCATGGCCGCAGTGGCGGCGGCACGGCCCGCCTATGACGTGCCGTCGCGCGGCGCGGCGGTAGACCCGCGCACGATCAGCTGCGGCGTCAGCTGCACGGTGACGGCATCGGATCCCGGCTTGTCGATCTGCCGCAGCAGCAGCCGTGCAGCCTCCTCGCCCATCTCATGGACGGCGATGCGCACCGTGGTCAGCGGCGGCGTCAGCGCGTCGGCAAAGGGCATGTCGTTGTGGCCCACTACCGAGATGTCGGCGGGGCAATGCAGCCCGCGCTCGCGCAGCAGGTCATAACAGCCCATCGCCACCAGGTCATTGCCGGCGGCGATCGCGGTGACCGCCGGAAAGGCTTCCAGCAGTTGCGCGCACGCCAGCTTGCCGGCCTCGCGCGAATAGCTGGCGGCCTCGATCACGTGCCAGGCGTCGCGGCGCAGGCGGTGCCGCCTGACCGCCTGGACAAAGCCCTCGCGCCGCAGGAAGCCGGTGGACAGCGCGGCCGGGCCGGCGATATGGCCGATATGGCGATGGCCCAGGCCGGCCAGGTGGTCTACCGTCAGCCGCATCGCCAGCAGGTTGTCGCTGACCACGCACGAGACCCGGCCCGTCTCTTCGCCGCGATTGACCGTGACCACCGGGATATGCTGCCGGATGCAGTAGTCGAGCACCGCGTCCTCGCGCTCCGCCGTCGCCAGCACCAGCCCTTCGACCTGCCGGCCGATCATCTGGTCGATGATGAAGCGCTGCCGGCTCTTGTCGGTGCCGGCGTTGACGACGATGGGCACGTAGCCCTGCTGCGCCAGCACCGACTCGATCCCCGCCAGGATCGGCGGGAACACCGGGTTGGCGATGTCGGGCAGCACCACGCCTACCAGCCCGGAGCGCTGCGTGCGCAAGCCGGCGGCGATGCGGTTGGGGCGGAAGCCGCGCGCCTCGGCCACCTCCAGGATGCGCGCCGCCACGTCCTGCGCCACCAGGTGCCGCGTGGCCGGGTTCATGACCCGCGAGACCGTCGAGTAATGCACGTCGATCTCGGCGGCCAGGTCTTTCAGGGTGAGGCGCTTGCGCTCGGACATGACGGCTGGTTGTTGGGCGGCGGGCCGGGAATGGGAGATGCGATATTTTAAGGCGCATTGCTGATGGGGGGTGGGGACGGGGGCCTGAATGAAGTCTTGGGCTTCACTTCGCCGTCATCCTTCACGTGGCTGTGGCTGGACATCTGGCGGATATTTGATATGCCCTGGTTTCGCCCCTGAAGGGGCGAGTCACTTTTGCCCGAGCGGCAAAAGTAACCAAAAGCGCGTTTTCTGCCCTGGGCGGGCGGCCACTCTTATCGTAGCGTGCCGGGGCTTTCGTACGGGGCTGCGCTTCGTTGCAAAGCAGGACTGCCTGACGCCGTGGTGCGCCACCATGGCTCGGCATTGACACGGTGATTGAACGAGCCCAGAGCTGTGGGCGGCCCCTGCTGCTGGCGGCAACGCAGGAACGCCTGCGGCTGCGCTGCGCGCCTGCAGTATCGCAGGTCAGGGGCTCGGGCACGTAACGCGTCGCTGCGCTCGCTTGGCGCCGTCGCGGCGCTGCCCGCAATCCATTCTATCCGGCTTGTTTGCTCCCCTCTCCCGCAAGCGGGAGAGGGAGCACACAATCGGCAAGCCTGGCCATCGCGATGCCCTGCCCTTACTCCCCAGCCCTGACCCCTGACTGCCGCACCACCGGCGCCAGCTTGCCGATTTCCGCCTGGATATACGCGGCAAACTCCTGCGGCGATGAACGCCGCGGCTCGGCGCCCTGCGCCGCCAGGCGCTCGCGCACGTCGGGGGATGACAGCGCCTTGCCGATCTCGGCGTTGAGGGCATCGACGATCTCGCGCGGCGTGCCGGCCGGGGCGAGGATGCCGAACCACGAATCGAAGGCATAGGCCGGCAAGCCCGACTCCGCTACGGTCGGGATATCCGGCAGCGCGCTGGCCCGCCTGGCCGTGGTCACCGCCAGCGCGCGCAGCTTGCCTTGCCTGACGAACGGCATCGCCGAGACGGAGGGCGCGAACATCATGTCGCCGCGGCCGGCCATGACGTCGGTAAGCGCTTCGCCGGTGCCCTTGTACGGGATATGCGTGATGTCGATGCCGGCCTGCATCTTGAACATCTCGCCGCTCAGGTGCGTGGAGCTGCCGGAGCCAGCCGAGTCAAAGTTCAGCGCGCCCGGCGTGGCCTTGGCCGCCGCCACCACGTCGCGCACCGACTTGTACTTGCTGGCCGCATTGACCACCAGCACGTTGGGCACGCTGGCCACCAGCGAGACCGGCGCGAAGTCCTTCACCGTGTCATAGCCGAGCCTGGGATACAGCGTGGCGTTGATCGCATGCCCGACCGACACCAGGATCAGCGTGTAGCCGTCCGGCGCCGCCTTGGCCACGCCGGTCGCGCCGACAGTCCCGCCCGCGCCGGGCCGGTTGTCGACGATCACCTGGTAGCTGCCGCCCTCGGCCATCTTGCTGCCGAGGATGCGCGCCAGGATATCGGTGGCGCTGCCGGCCGAGAACGGCACCACCAGCCGGATCGGCTTGCTGGGGTACTGGGGCTGTGCACTGGCGGCGGGGGCGGCCGCCAGCATCAGCGTCGAAGTCAGCGCCAGCACGGCGCCCTGGATGGATCGAATCATTCCTTGTCTCCTCACTGCTAGTCGGGACGCGTGTGCCGCGCCTCAGAAGAAATGCCGCATGCCGAGCGCGACGGTCTGCGGGTCGGCGCCCGCGCTTACGCCCAGCTCGTTGATGGCAAAGTCATAGATCGCGTTGCGCTTGTTGTTGATGCGACTGTAGTACGCAAACAGCGCCGTGCGCTTGGACAACGGATAGTCGTAGCCCACCGTGACCTGCGTCGCGCCCGTCTCCGCGCCGCTGCGGAAGAAGCCGACGGTCTCGGTGGCGTTGCCGGCGCCGTTGCTGGCCAGGCCAAAGCCGACCCGCACGCTGCCCGGCCCCAGCTTCTGCACCACCGACGCGTAGTAGCCGTTGCGCGTGAGGTCGCCGGTGGCGGTGCGGTAGTGCAGCCGTTCATAGAGCAGCGCGACGGTGGTCGTCGGGAACTTGTAGGAAACGCCCGCCTTCATCGCATCGTCGTTGCGGCCCGCGGTCTGGTAATGCTGGTGGATTTCATAGGCCAGCACCACGTTGAGGGGGCCGTTGTCGTAGGCGGCGGAGAACGAGTACAGCCCCGGGTTGCGCGGCACCGTGGTCTTTTCCTCGTTGATGCCCCACGCGGCGGCGCCGCTGAAGCCCGCCAGCGACGGCGACTTGTAGACGATGATGTTTTTCTGCCGTCGGTCGAACGCGCTGGTGTCCTGCACGTTGTCCGAGCTCGACGTGGAGCCGTTGCCGATCAGCGCCATATACCCCGCCGTGGTTGGGTAATACGGATCGTAGGTCGAGGTCGCCTCGGTATAAGGCGTCTGCCAGTGCCCCATGAACAGCGTGCCGGCGCTGCCCTGCAGCCCGATGCGCGAATTGCGCCCCGCGATCTGGCCCTGGCCGGTGTCGAGCGAGACGTTGCTCTCGATCTGCCAGATTGCCTTGAGGCTGCCGCCCAGCCCTTCCTCGCCGCGCATGCCGAACACGGAGCGGTTGTTGGTCAGCCGGCCGACGCCGCCAAGGCGCGTGCCGTCGGTCGCCGTATTGGCGTAGGAATACTCCAGCGCGGTGTTGAGGCGCCCGTACAGCGTCACGGACGACTGCGCGCCGGCGTGGCCGGTGCAGGCCGCGCCCATGGCCAGCAGCAGCAAGCGGCACCGCTTGGGAACGGATGTCATTGGTCTACCCCTTTGGTTGTGGTCATTCTTTTTGTAATCACCTTTTTGGTCAGCGCCGTTTATTTCGGGGCTGCAATCGTTTGCATCACGGCACAAGAAAATCAGGCCTTCGGATACGGCATCGCCAGCAGCAGCAAGGCGGGCCGGTTGCCGGGATTGGAGACCTGCCGCGCCTCGCCCGGCGCCAGGCGCACCGAGTCGTACTGTCCCAGCGTGACGGCCTCGTCCGGCGTGCGCACGCAGACTTCGCCCTCGAGCACGACGTAGTGCTTTTCCACCGGCGAGGCATCCAGCGCGGTATGGCCGCCTGGCAGCAGTACCGAGACGCCGAGCCACAGTGCCTCGGACGGGCCGGCCTCGTGTCCCTGCAGCCGCAGGCAATGCATGCCGTCGTGGTTGGGCGGGAAATACGCCGGCGCCCGGGCAAAGCGGGTCGTGTTCATGGCTTGAGCACCACGCGCTCGGTCGCGCCTTGCAGGACCGCGCGGTATGCGTCCTTGGCATTGGCCAGCGCATAGGTGTAATCGGACAGCACCGGGAACGGCCGCAGCGCGCCCGCGGCGAACATTGGCGCAAGCTGGTCCAGGATGTGCGCGCACGCGCCGCTGTCCAGGGCCAGCGTATCGACGCCAACGTATGTATGCTGGCCGCGGTAGAAGGCGAAGATGTCGAACGGCACCGGCTTCTCGATGGTCGAGATGAAGATCTGCGCTGCGCCGATGGCCATCGCCTGGTTGGCTTGCTCGAAGTACGGGCTGCCGACGGTGTTGTAGACGATGTCGGCGCCATGGCCGCCGGTCTCGTCGCGCACCACTTCTGCGATCGCTTCGCGGCTGGCGTCGATCATGCGCACTGCGCCGCTGGCATGGCCGCGGTAAGGCTCGGCCGTACGCTCGACGGCAAAGACGCGCGCGCCCAGCGCCGTGGCGATCTGGATGGTGGCCTGCCCCACCTTGCCGTTGCCGCCACAGACCAGCACGGTGCTGCCGGCCTGGGGCATGCCGGCGCGGCGCAAGCCTTCGTAGGCAGTGATGAACGGCACGCCCACGGCGCCGGCCTCCAGCAGCGACACCGACGCCGGCTTGGCGCGCACCGCACTGGCCTGGATGCGCAGGTACTTGCCATGGGTACCGTCGCGGCGGATGCCGAGCTCGCCGCCGCTGCCCCACACCTGCAGGCCCAGCAGCGCGGCCGGCCCGTCGACCACCAGGCCGGCATAGTCGCGGCCGGGCGTGCGCGGCCACACCGCATGCGGCATCAGGCCCAGCGTCGCCTTCACGTCGCTGGGATTGACCCCGGCACTGGCGACTTCGATGATGCATTGGTCCGCCGCGGCATCGGGGCGCGGCACGCCGAGCAGTTCGAGCTGCAGCGCCTCGATATCGGCGGCTTTCTGGTTCACGCGGATCGTGTTCATAAGTTCTTTCCTTTCAGGAATCGGCAATTCGGTTGGCAAGGCTCAGGCTTCGCGCAGCCCCAGCGTGCGGCGCGCCTCGGCGGGCGACGCGATCTCGCCGCCGAGCGAGCGCACGATGTCGCGGGCCTTGGCGACCAGCGCGGCGTTGCTGGGGGCCAGCACGCCCTTCTCCAGGTAGATGTTGTCTTCCAGGCCGACACGCACATGGCCGCCGGCCAGCCATGCCTGCGCCACGATCGGGAATTCGGCGCGGCCGATGCCGAAGGCGGACCAGTGCGCGCCGGCGGGCAGCATGTTGCGCGCATAGAAAATCGTTTCGGGCGTGGGCGCGAAGCCGTATTTGACGCCCAGCACGAAGGTCCACAGGCCAGGCCCGTCGAGCACGCCGTCGCGGATGAAGTCGAGCGCCATGTTGAGGTCGCCCGAGTCGAAGATCTCCAGCTCCGGCATGACGCCGGCGGCGCGGATCGCGGCGGCCATCTTGCGCACGTTGGCGGGCGTGTTGATGACCACGTCGCCCCCGGAATTCATGGTGTTGAGGTCGAGCGAACACACATCGGGGCGCAACGCGGTGATGTGCTCGACGCGCTTGCCCGGAGGCAGCAGCGTGGTGCCCGGCGCGGCCACGCGCGGCTCGTCCTCGCTCGGCACGAAGCGGCCGCCGGGTCCGGTGGTGAGGTTGATGATCAGCGTGCGGTTGCGCGCGCGGATGCGGTCGATGACGTCGGCGTAGTATTCGAGCGCCATCGACGGGCGGCCCGTTTCGGGATCGCGCACGTGGATATGGGCCGCGGCAGCGCCGGCTTCGGCGGCTTCGAGCGCGGCGTCGGCGATCTGCGCCGGCGTGACCGGCAGGCCGGGATGCTGCTCGGGGGTGACGATATTGCCGGTCACCGCGCAGGTGATGATGGTCTTGCGTGCGTGCATGAGCGAACGTTGGTGAAGAACAAGAGAAAAACGGAGCGTGGCGCCGGGCTAGCCGAGTTGCCTGCCGCCGTCGACGACGATGGTGGTGCCAGTGGCAAAGCGCAGCGAGGTAGCGCACGCGGCAATGGCATCGGCCACGTCCTGCGCCTGGCCGATGCGCTGCAGCGGCGTCGTCCTGGCGGCGCGCTCGTTGAAGCTGCTGTCGCGGCCGGGCACGAAGTCGCTGTCGACCACGCCGGGCGAGACGTTCAGCACGCGGATCTGCGGCGCCAGTGCGCGCCCCAGCGACATCGCCATGGCGTCGAGCCCGGCCTTGGCCGCGCAGTACGCCACGTTGCTGCCCTGCCCGTTGCGCCCCGCGATGGAGCCGACGTTGACCACCAGCCCGTCGCCGCTGGCGCGCAGGTGCGGCGCAAAGGCGCGGATCGCGGCGAACTGGCCGCGCCAGTTGATGGCAAAGAGTTCGTCGATCAGCGCGTCGTCGAGCGCGTCGAGGTCGGCGTGCGGGATTGCCCGCGTAAAGCCGGCGGTATTGACCAGCATGTCGGCGCGGCAGTAATGGCAGATGACTTCGTCGGCCAGCGCGCGCAGCGAGGCGCTGTCGGCAACTTCCGCGACGGCGGCAAGATGGTTGCCGGCCGGCAGCGCGGCCGCCGCGCTGGCCGCCTTGTCGGCGTCGCGGCCGGTCAGGACGATGCTCGCGCCGAGGCGGGCCAGCGTTTCACCGGCGGCAAAGCCGATGCTGCCGGTGCCGCCGAGGATCACGGCAACCTTGCCGGAAAGGGGGGATGCGCTCATGTTCGGAGTTGAATTTGCGTGAAAGGAAATCGGCCGGCGTTCAGTCGATCGGCGGCTTGGGAAAGGTCTGCTGCCCCGGCTCCAGCGTGAAGTCGAAGTCCAGCGTGTAGAACGGCGCCGGCACGTCGCCCCACGGGCTGCTGCCCTGGTCGTGCAGCTGCAGCGTGCCGACCAGTTGCCGGTGCACGCCGAAGGTGACATCCGAGGCCAGCTTGTCGGCCTCGTCGGCAAACACCTGCGTCACCAGCGTCCGGTATCCCGGCGCGGCGACGATGAAGTGGATATGCGCCGGCCGGTACGGATGGCGCTGTTGCGCGGCCAGCAGCGCGCCGACCGGGCCATCGGTCGGCACCGGATAGCCGGCCGGACGCACCGTGCGGAAGCGGTAGCCGCCGTCGGCATCGGCATGGAAGCAGCCGCGCAGGTTGCGGTCGGGCTGGGTCGGGTCCTGGTTGTCGTACAGGCCGACCGGCGAGGCCTGCCATATCTCGACCAGCGCGCCCGCCAGCGGCGTGCCGTCGGTGCCGCGCACGGTGCCGCTGACCAGCAGCGGCAGGCCGGGCGCGTCGTCCTGCACCACGCAGTCGCCGCAGGCATAGCGCGGCGCGTTGGCGCGGTAGAACGGTCCCAGCAAGGCGCCGGGCGTGCGGCCGTCGCGGGTGCTGTTGTTCATCACCGTCACCAGGGTCGACAAACCCAGGACGTCGGCCGCGAGCACGACCTCGTTGTGCGTGGCATGCGTCGCATGGCCAAGGCTGGCGAGCCAGCCCAGCGCGAACTCGAACTCTTCGTCGGTCAGGCGCGCCTCGCGCAGGAAGCCATGCAGATGGCGGACCAGCGCATCCATGACGAAGCGCAGGCGTGGGCTGGCGGTGTCCGCCATCGCGGCCTGGACGATGCCGGTGACCGAATGTTCGTCGTCTATCAGCGTGGGGCGCGGGGCCGGCGATACCTGCCGCGCGATCGATGTTTCCATGTCACTCCTCCTTTGCAAACGTTTGCATTATTATCGGCGGCCAGCACCGGAGGTCAAGGCGAAAGTTCGGGCCGGCGGGGCCCCGCCCCCTTTCGCGCCGCCGGAAATCACAATCAAAACAAGCCGCTACGCCTCGTCTTCAGGACAAACCCTAGGCGGTCCCCGCTCGCGCGGAGGGTGGCATTTGTGGGTACACCTGCCTATATATGCCTTACCAGGCACTAACCGGCGATATACCGACATGCCAGCGAGCGCTGGTCGCGCCACAATGCAACGGCAGCGTGGCCCCTCCCGTTCATACAAGCGTTGGACTGGTGGAAGCCCGGTCACAATCGTTGCCGAGGACTTGGCACAGTAATCGCTGACGTGCAGAAAGCCCGACGTGCCTGCGATGCCCGGGTTCCTGGCCATGCCGCCAGCGATCTCCTTCGATCCCTCCTACCTACCAGAGGAAAACCGATGTTCTCCGCCGTCCAGCGTCCGCAACCGACGCACCCCGTTCCCTGCCCCCCCCGCAGCGTGACCACGCCGCCGCTGCCGCAGTGGATCGCAGCACGCATGTCAGAGCATTTCGATGCCAGGCTGGGCAAGCTCTGGGGTGGCGACCACCTGCTGCACGGGCGCAAGCCGGGGCCCGACGCGCTGCACCTGAGCAGCAACGACTACCTCTGCCTGCTGGGCGAGCGGCCGTTGCTGGAGGCGCAGGCGCGCGCGCTGCTGAACGAGCAGCCCGAGCTGCTGATGTCGTCCGTGTTCCAGTACGGCGAGACGCCGCAACGGCACGTCGAGCGCAAGCTGGCCAACCTGATGCAGGCCGAGGACGGGCTGATCGCGCAGTCCGGCTGGGCCGCCAACGTCGGCCTGGTGCAATGCATCGCCGGGCCGGGCGTGCCGGTCTATATCGACATGAACGGCCACGCCTCGCTGTGGGAAGGCATCACCGCCGCCGGCGCGCAGGCCGTGCCGATCCGCCACAACGACGTGGGCCATGCGCGCCGCCAGGCCGAACGCTTCGGGCCCGGCGTGATCATGGTCGACGCGGTGTACTCCACCACCGGCAGCGTGGCGCCGCTGGAGGAATACGTCGCGGTGGCGGAGGCGACGGGTTCGGTGCTGGTGGTCGATGAATCGCACTCGCTCGGCACTCATGGGCCATCGGGCGGCGGGCTGGTACCGGCGCTGGGGTTGTCGGAGCGGGTGCATTTCCGCACCGCGTCGCTGGCCAAGGCCTTCGCCGGGCGCGCGGGCTTCGTCACCTGCTCCAGCACGTTCAAGGACTTCTTCGCGGTCGAGTCGCGGCCGGCCATTTTCAGTTCGGGGCTACTGCGCCACGAGGTTGCGTGGTTCGACGCCGCCATCGACTTCATCGCCGCGGCGGACCAGCGGCGCGAACAGCTGCATGCGATCACCCGCACCACCCGCGAAGCGATCGGTGCGCTGGGGTACAACATCAGCGACGGCTCCGAGCAGATCATCGGGCTGGAGGCCGGCACCGAGCCGCAGGTGATGGTCCTGCGCAACGCGCTGCAGCAGCGCGGCATCTTCGGCGCGGTATTCTGTTCGCCGGCAACCCCCAAGAATCGGGCATTGATGCGACTTACCCTGCATGCGAAACTTAGCGCCGGTGAAATCGACCGGCTGGTCAGCGTTCTCGCCAGTATCCGCGACGAGGTGCGCCTGGAAGAA
Source organism: Cupriavidus sp. MEYA8 (assembly GCF_059278825.1). Classification (NCBI taxonomy): domain Bacteria; kingdom Pseudomonadati; phylum Pseudomonadota; class Betaproteobacteria; order Burkholderiales; family Burkholderiaceae; genus Cupriavidus; species Cupriavidus sp. MEYA8. The sequence goes on along the minus strand of NZ_CM181222.1, from coordinate 1,834,364 downwards.
TGGTCATCGACGCGCCGCAGCCGGCGCAAATCCCCCAATCCCAAAGAGGAGCTCGCCGCAAGCTCCCGCGAGGAGTAGCCGTTGGAGATGGAAGCAGAGTTGGCCGACTCGGGCGGCCGCAAGCGCCGTTCCGGTCTGCCGGGACTTGCCAGCCTTGCCCGCCGGGCCTGGCAGGCGGTGTTCGATACCGCGGCGCGGGCCATCCTGCTCGACGAGGAAAGCGTCATCCGGCTGCGGCGCATCCAGATGGTGGGCGCGCTGGGGGTCATCGGTCACCCGCTCTATTACCTGATCTGGTCGTACGTGTTCCCGCAGCCCTACGAGAACCTGTGGCTGCGCCTGGTCTGCACCGCGCTGTTCGTGCCGCTGCTGTTTGCCAGGGCGTTCTCGCACCGCCGCTGGCTGCCGCCCTACGCGCTGTTTGCGATCACGGTGGGCATGCCGTTCGCCTTCATCTTCCTGTACCTGGAAAACGGCGGCTCGATGGCCTGGGCCGAGTCGGTCATCATCGCCGTGGTGATCCTCTATCACTTCAATACGGCGTTCGCGACCATCTCGCTGCTGTCCGGCGCGGCCGCCGCGGTGGCGCTGTTCGTGCTGGCCGGCAATTCCATGGGCGGGATTCCATGGGAGCCGGTGCTGCTGCAGCTGCCGATCATCGGCTTCGTGATCTCGGTGCTGGTGGTGATCAAGCTCGACCGCCAGCTGCTGATCGAGCAGAAGCGGCGCGGCATGGCCGCGGCGCTGGCCACCGTCGCGCATGAGCTACGTACGCCGCTGACCAGCCTGAGCGTCAGCGCGAGCGGCCTCAAGGCGCGGCTGCCGGCGGCGCTGGACCAGGATGCGCCACGCCGCGAGGGGCTGATGCAGGCGGTGGCGCGCATGGAGTCCGACATCGCGCATATCAGCAACAGCATCGAGCTGCTGGTGTCCAACTCCAAGAACCCGGAACAGGCCACGCGCGAGTTGTTCGAGCTGGGCGGCGTGATCCGCGATGCCATCGCCCGGTTTCCGTTCGACGAGCCGGGCCGCGACATCGTCGCGTTCGACCTGCCCGGCCCGGTGCGCGTGCTCGGCAACGCGCAGCTGTTCGGGCTGGTCGTGACCAACCTGCTGAAGAACGCGCTCGAAGCGATCAAGCGCGCCGGCAAGGGCGATATCCGGATCTGCTGCGAGGTGCGGCCGGACGGGGTGCACGTCACCTTCCGCGACACCGCGACCGGGGTGCCACCGCAGGTGCTGGCGCGCATGTTCCAACCGTTCTTCTCCTACCCGGCGCACCGCGGCACCGGCATCGGGCTGGCCTTCTGCCAGAACGTGCTGACCAGCTGGGGCGCGGGCATCAGCTGCCGTTCCGTCGAGCACGAGTTCACGGAGTTCAACATCCGCTTCCCGCATAGGGATCACTGAGGGACCACTGAGGGACCACTGAGCGGCATCAGCCGGACAGCGCCAGCGCCACCTGCCGCCGCAGCCGCGGCAGCACGTCTGTGTCGAACCACGGATGGCGTTGCAGCCAGAAGCGGTTGCGCGGGCTGGGGTGCGGCAGCGGGAAGAATGCTGGCAGGTAGTCGGCGCAGGCGGCGACGGTATCGGCCAGCGTCGCCCCGGCCCGGCTGCCGAGGTAGTAAGCCTGTGCGTGGCGGCCGACCAGCAGCGTCAGCCGGATTTCCGGCATGGACGCCAGCAGCGGCGCATGCCACAGCGGCGCGCATTCGCGCCGCGGCGGCAGGTCGCCGCTGGCGCCCTTGCCCGGATAGCACAGCCCCATCGGCACGATCGCCACCTTGCCGGCGTCATAGAACTGCTCGGGCGTCAGTTGCAGCCAGGTGCGCAGCAGGTCGCCGGAAGGATCGTTCCAGGGGATGCCGGTTTCATGCACGCGGCGCCCGGGCGCCTGGCCGACGATCAGCAGGCGCGCATGGGCGCCGGCCTGCACCACCGGCCTGGGCTCGTGCGGCAAGGCACAGGCGTGGCAGCCGGCAATGTCGGCGAGGAGCCGGTCAAGCCTGGTGGATCGGGTACGAGGCAAAATCAGCGGCTGAGCCCGCGCCCCTCGATGGCCCAAACCGCTTCCACGCGCTCGCCGCGCACGCAGGCATAGGCATCGTGCAGGTTGGCGGTGGGATCGCAATGGCCCGGCACCAGCCACAGCCGCTCGCCCAGCAGGTCGCGGCTGTCGGCGCCGGTCACCGTCAGCACACCGTGCTCGTCGTTGGCGGCAACGTACTCCAGCGCGCCATCGGCATCGCGCGGCCACACGTGCGGCAATCCGGAATCGACCGCGACCGACTTCAGCCCCACATCGCACACCGCCACGCCGGCGCGCGCCGCGCTCATCACGGTGGCTGCCACGAACAGGGAATGCAGCGGCCGCAGCGCGCCCTCCCATTCGAGCGAGCCGTAATGGCCGTCGAGAAACAGGTACGAGCCCGGCTGGATCTCGGTGTAGACGCCGCTCTCCAGGTCGAATTCGGCGGTGCCGGTGCCGCCGCCGGTCACCACCGGGCAGCGCAGCCCGCGCCGCTCCAGCGCGCGCAGGTAGCCGGCGGTGGCTTCGGCCGCGCGCTGCGCGGCTTCGCGCCGCTGCGCCCAGGCCTCGATATGCTGGATGCCGCCGTGATAGCCCTGCAGGCCGCCGAAATCCAGTGCGGCTTCGGCGCCGATCGCATCGACCAGCGCCAGCAAGGCCTCGTCGCTGTCCACGCCGCAGCGGCCCTGCCCCACGTCCACCTCCGGCAACACCGCAATGCGCACGCCGGCGCGCGCCGCGGCGGCGCCGACCTGGCTGACCTGGCGCGCATCGTCCACGCAGATCGACAAGCGCGTGTGGCGCGCCAGTTCGGCGGCCATTGCGGCCTTGTCGGCGCCGACGAATTCATTGCTCAGGTGGATGCTGCCGATGCCGGCGGCGGCAAAGGGATACGCCTCGGACAGCTTCTGGCAGCAGATGCCGACCGCGCCCGCATCGACCTGCCGCTGCGCGATCGCCACGGACTTGTGCGCCTTGGCATGCGGGCGCAGCGCTACGCCGGCGCGTTCGGCAAGTTCCGCCATGCGCGCCAGGTTGGCTTCAAAGGCATCGAGTTCGATCAGCAGCGCAGGCGTGGGCAACGCTGACAACGATTGGCCGACCGCCGCGTGCGGCGGCCGGAGAACGCTGGCTTCATGCATGGTATGGGGCCCGGTTGCGGCAGTGCTTGCCGTGGGCCCCTCACGATAACACCGGCGTGCCCCTTGCGCACAGGCTTGCGCGCGCAAAACGCGCTAGCGGCGCGTGGCCAGCAGGCGATAGCCGCGTCCGCAGTGTTCCGCGGCAGCGGCGCGGGCCACATCGGCATCATCGAACAGGCCGGCCTGCGCGATCGACCTCACCATCACCGCCTCGCCGCGCTCGTTAGCGAGGAAACGACCGTCCCAGCCTTGCACGATGTACAGCACGTCGCCGGCCGGGGAACCGACCTGCCGGCGCTGGCCGGTGGACTGGCCGACCCGCTGCTGACCCTGACCCTGATCCTGATCCTCGCCACGCGCTGCGCGGCCGGCACGCTCGCCGATTTCGCCACTGCCGCCGCTACCGCCGCTGCTGCCGGGCCGCACCATCTGGATGTTATTGCGCACTTCACTGACGCCGAGCACATCCTCGGCCATTTGCTCGATGCGGAACTTGGCGTCGCGGTCCCGGACGGTGCCGGCCAGCGTGACGATGCCCGAGCCGACGTCGACGGTGACATCCGAGACATCGTCATCGGCGTGCGCGAGCCGTTCGCACAGGTCATCGCGAATGCGGGCGTCGGTGCGCTGGTAGCCCTTGGGCATGCGGCGCGACCCCGCTTGCGCGGCCCAGCGCGAAGGGCGCGTGGGGCGCTCGTCATCTTCATCCTCGAGGCCATAGCGGGCCTCGCCATAGCCATACGGCGAGCCGCCAGTGTCGCCGCTGCGCCAGTGGCGTGCCTGGCGGGTATCGTCGGGCTCATCGTAGCCGCGGTGGCGCCAGGTTCCCCGGATTTCCGACGGTGGATAGTCTTTCATGGATTGCCTCCGATCTGACGTCCTAGCCTGATATCGGTAGCACAAAACATGCCCTTGCGCCGGTGCTGGCCGCGTGGCGCTCCGGCAGCGCCGCGGGACGCAGTTTTTACACGATGCGCAACAACGTCATGCGCTTCGTCCATCCCCGGCGGGCCGGTCGAGGTACTGGCCGACGATGCGCACCAGCAACGGCAGCTTGCCGGTAAAGAAATGATCGGCGCCCGGCACCACCACCACCGGCAGCGCCTGCGGTCGGGCCCAGTCGAACAGCGCCGACAATTCCGCGCGCTCGTCGCGCTCGCCATGCACCACCAGGCAATCGGCCGGCACTGCCGGCGTGTCATAGCTGCGATGGGCCTTGACCGTGCCATACGGCAGGCCGGCTAGCACGAGGTGACGGACCGGCACGCCCTGCGCCGCCAGCGTGGCGGCCACCTGCGCCATCACGAACGCCCCGAAAGAAAAGCCCGCCAGCGCCAGCGGCAGGCCGGGGTGGTCGTCGCGCAACTGCGCCACCACGGCCAGCATGTCGCCGGTCTCGCCGTGGCCCTGGTCGTGCTCGCCGCCCGAGCCCGCCACGCCGCGGAAGTTGGGCCGCACGGTCAGGAAGCCGCGCGCCAGCAGCGCCTTGGCCAACTGGTGCGGCACCTTATGCGTGGCCGAGCCGCCCAGCAGCGGGTGCGGATGCGACACCACCGCGATCCCGCGCGGCGTGCCGGCGGGACGGTCGACCAGCATCTCGATCGGCCCGGCGGCGCCAGCCAGGTGCGCCGTTTCCGTGGCAGACGGTACTCCCATGAATGCTCCTTGCAATGTCGGGCGAGCCGATTGCCGGCGCGCGAAAGCCGTGATGGTAATGCGATTGTGGCGAACATGCCGCCCGCGCTGTTTCCTCGCACGGCCACGCACGGCCGCGCACGGCACCGATGCGCAAAATTCTGCCCGCCGGTGCCCCATGCGCCGCCTGTGCGGGACGTGTGACCTGAACGCTTTCGTATAATGCCCCGAGCCGTGGCGGCTCCGAAAATGGTCCCGCCGCGATCGGTCAGCACGACCCGTGCCACGCATTGCCCGCTTGCGGCTTCGCCCGCAGGCCTTTCTCGTGGCTGACCCAAATTCGCCGAAGCGGATGGACTGTACGCAGCCATCCCTTCCCGTGTTCATCGCCGGTGTCCCGGCCGTTCCGCAGCGGAATCGCGATGCAGCGCCATGTGGCCCTGCCCGCACCGTGCCTTGCCATTTCCATCCGCCGCCGGAGCGCCGCAAGCCGTCACCATCCGACGAGAATCCGCCATGAGCAAAGCTTCACGGCTCGCACTGGGCCTTGCGCTCGCTGCGCTATGCCACCTGATGCCGGTCACCCTGCCCGCCGTCCATGCCGCAGGGACCGCATCGGAAGCCGAGGCCGCCGCACAAGCGCCCGCGCTGACCCACGCCGAAGCCAACGCCGAACTCAAGCGCCTGCAGACCGAGCAGGACAGCGTCAAGCAGCAGGCCTCCGACCCCGACGGCAATACCAAGCTGCATGACCTGCAAGAGACGCTGCGGCGGCTGGATGCCGACGCCGACAAGCTCGGCGCCGCCCTGAAGCCGCAGCGCGAACAGTTGCAGGCACAGCTCGACGTGCTCGGTCCGCCACCGGTCGACGGCACCACCAGGGAAGCTCCCGCGGTGATGAAGCAGCGCGCCGAGCTGAACACGCGCCGCACGCAGCTCGACGCGCATCTCAAGCAGGCTGCCGAGAGCAAGGAGAACATCGCCAACCTGAGCGAGCAACTGGCCCGGCTGGAGCGCGGCCACCTGAAAGACCAGCTCGCGCTGCGCTCGGAAAGCATCCTCAACCCGCAGTTCTGGCAGCCGCTGTTCAGCCCGCCGCCGGAAGACCAGGCGCGGCTGGACGGCTTCCGCGACCAGGTGGAGCCGATGCTGCAGCTGGCGTGGCAGCCGTCGCAACGCGCGGCCACGGTGGCCCTGCTGCTGCTCGCGCTGGCGGTATGGACGCTGGGGCGGCGCCTTGCCGAGCGCGCGCTGGCGTGGTTCTGCCTGACCCGGCTGCCCGAGACGCGCCTGCGCCGCAGCGCGCTGGCGCTGGCGACCACGCTGGCAACGGTCTGCACCACAGGTCTCGCGGTGCAGCTGGTCTACCACGCCTTCGCTCGCAACTATGAATTGCCGCCCGACGTGATGGCGCTCTACGCGCAGCTGGTCAAGCTGACGATGACCAGCGCGCTGATCGTCGGGCTGGGGCGCGCGCTGCTGTGCACGCGCCACCCCAGCTGGCGCCTGCCTGCGCTGGCCGATCCGGTCGCGCTGGCGATGAAGCCCTTCCCCGCCGTGCTGGCTGGCCTGTTGCTGCTGGCCGGCACGCTCGAGCAGATCAACCGCATCGCCGACACCAGCCTGCAGGTCACGCTGCTGGGCCGCGGGCTGGTGTCGCTGGTGGTGGTGCTGACCATCGGCGCGGCGCTGCTGCGCGCCAACCGCGTGCGCAACGAACTCGCCGCCGCGGGCGAACGCCCGGAGGCGCGCGCCACGCTGGCCGGCATGATCCACGCCGCCGTGACCGTGCTGGTGATCGTGTCGATGGTCGCGCTGCTGGCCGGCTATATCAGCTTCGCGCGCTTCCTGACCTATGAGCTGGTCTGGTTCGACATCGTGCTGTGCAGCCTGTACCTGCTGACGCAGGTCACGCGCGATGTCTGCGAGGCCGTGCTGTCGACCAACCACGCCAGCGGCCGCGTCATCAAGCAGCTGTTCGGCGTGGACGATTCGCATCTGGAGCAGGCCTCGACCGTCCTGTCGGGCATCGGCGCCAGCGTGCTGCTGCTGGTGGCAGTGGTGGCGCTGCTGACCGGCGGCTTCGGCACCACGCCGGCGGACCTGCTCAACAGCCTGCTGATGGTGCTGGGCGGCGAGAAGCTGCGCAGCCTGAACATCATGCCGGAGCGAATCCTGAATGCGGTGCTGGCGCTCGGCGTGGGCATCTGGCTGCTGCGTTCGGTGCGGCGCTGGCTCGATGCGGAACTGCTGCCCAAGGTGTGCAGCGAGCCGGGGCTGCGCGCATCGCTGATCACGCTGTTCAGCAATGTCGGCTATGTGCTGCTGGTGCTGCTGACGCTGTCGCTGCTGGGCGTGCGCTGGGACAACCTGGCGTGGATCGTCAGCGCGCTGTCGGTGGGCATCGGCTTTGGCCTGCAGGAGATCGTGAAAAACTTTGTCTCGGGCCTGATCCTGCTGACCGAGCGCCCGGTCAAGGTAGGCGACATGGTCAGCCTGGCCGGCGTGGAGGGCGACATCCGCCGCATCAATGTGCGCGCGACCGAAATCCAGCTGGGCGACCGCTCGACTGTGATCGTGCCCAACTCGCAGCTGATCTCGCAGAACGTGCGCAATGTGACCATGAGCAACAGCACGCAGGGCGTGGCATCGCTGCAGCTGACATTCCCGCTCAATACCGATCCGGAACAGCTGCGCGACCTGCTGCTCGATGTCTACAAGGAAAACGAGTCCATCCTGGACGTGCCGGCGCCGTCGGTCATGTTCAGCCAGCTCGCTTCCAACGGCATCACGCTGTCGGTGACGGGCTACGTCGGCAGCCCGCGCATCGCCGCGGCCACGCGCAGCGACCTGTTGTTCGAGATCCTCAAGCGGCTGCGCGCCGAGGACATCGCACTGACCGAACCGCAATCGCTGCGGCTGGAAAACCTGCCGCCGTTCGGCGAAGCATCGCAACGCGCATACGCGGCGGGGTAAGTCCGCCGACCGCTCCGCCCGGTGGTCCGCGCTCAAGACATCGGTACGCCCGCCCTGCGCGAGCCCGGGCGGACTGGCCCAAATCCCCGGGGTGGATTCCGGACAGGGTGGGTGACAGGGGCCGTATTACGGCCTGTTAAAAACCGGTCCCTGAAAAAAGCCCCGTTACAAAGCTAACAAGTCGGCCTCCGCGGCGAAACACCTTGCCGGGCAGTTTGCATCCATCATTCAGGAACACAAGCTGCATCACAAGGAGTCCGACATGCGCCCCTCCACCCGAATCGTCGCCGCGGCCGCCCTGGCCGTGGCGCTGGTAGCCGCCGGCCCCGCGTCCGCGCACGGCCGCCACCATGGCGGCGGGTCGAATGCCGGCGCGGTCCTTGCCGTCGGCGCGCTGGTCGGCCTGGCGTTCGGCGCGGCGCTGGCCTCGGCGCCGGTAGTGGCCGCACCGGTGGCGGTGGCGCCGCCGGTCACCTATGCCCCCGCGCCGGTCTCGTACGCGGCGCCGGCGGTGCCACCGGGCTATTGCTACAGCGACTACGACCGCGCGTACGTGCCGTGCGGCCCGCAGCCGTCCGGCTACTACCGGCAACAGCCTTACTACGGCTACTGATCATGCCGGTCGATCGCGAATACTTCAGCCGGCTGTACGGCCGGCAGGACGACCCCTGGGGCATCGGCACGCGCTGGTACGAGGCACGCAAGCGCGCGCTGCTGATGGCCACGCTGCCGCGCGAACGCTTCGCACGCGTGTTCGAGCCCGGCTGCGGCGGCGGGCATCTTACCGTCGAACTGGCGCCGCGCTGCGATGCGCTGGTGGCAATGGAGCTTGCCGACAGCGCTGCCGGGCAGGCGCGGCAACGCGTGGCGGAGTTTGCCCACGTACAGGTGCTGACGGGTGAGCTGCCGCAGCATTGGCCCGAGGGATCGTTTGACCTGATCGTGTTTTCAGAATTGGGGTACTACTTCCCGAAGTCCGACTGGCACGAGGTCGCGGCGCTGGCGGCGGGTGCGTTGAGCGATGACGGCGTCATTGTCGCCTGCCATTTCCGGCATTTGTTCGCCGAGCAGCAGATCACGGCGCAGGCGGTGCATGATGCGATTGGTGCGCAGCACGGGCTGTATCGGCATATTCATCACCAGGAGCCGGATTTCACGATGGATTTGTGGTCCAGGCAGTTGGAGATGAGGTTGGCTTGAGGGGGATGGGGTTGGGTTTTTAGGGGCAGGCGTCTGGTGGTTTTTGTTGTGCGTGGCGGCTGGCATCTGGTGGGATTTGATATGCCCTGGTTTCGCCCCTAAAGGGGCGAGTCACTTTTGCCCGAGCGGCAAAAGTAACCAAAAACGCGTTGACGGCCCTGCGGGCGGCCACTCTTATCGTAGTATGCGTGGGATTTCGTACGGGGCTGGGCTTCGATGCAGGGCAGGACTGCCTGACGCCTTGGTGCGCCACGGTGGCTCGGGATTGACGCGGTGATTGAACGAGCCCAGAGCTGTGATTGGCCCCTACTGCTGGCGTCAACGCGGGGACGCCTGCGGCTGCGCTGCGCGCCGGCAGTATCGCAGGTCAGGGGCCTGGGCTCGGGGGCCTGTCAGAAATTTTGTGTTTAGGGCATAACATATCGCCCAGCCCAGCAAACCAACTAGGACTCGCGCGCAGCGCAGCCGCAGGCGTTCCTACCACGCCGCCCGCAGCAGGGGCCACTCAACAGCTCTGGGCTCGTTCAACAACCGAGTCAATCCCAAACCACCGTGGCGCACCAAGGCGTCAGGCAGTCCTGCCCTGCAACGAAGCAAAGCCCCGTACGAAAGCCCCAGCCCACTACGATAAGAGTGGCCGCCCGCAGGGCCGTAAACGCGCTTTCTGGTGACTCTTTGTCGCTCGGACAAAGAGTTACCCGCCCTTTAGGGCGGAACAGGGCATATCAAGCACCGCCAGATGCCAGCCGCAGCATAACCAAAAAAAACGCCCCACACGCAACCAGCGCACAGGGCGTCCCACTACCTAAAACCTAAACACAAACAAAACCTTAAACCGGCACATCCCTAGTAGGATCCGGCTTCCGATCATCAAACCACCGATACAAAGTCGGCACCATCACCAGCGTCAGCAACGTCGACGTAATCAACCCGCCGATCACCACCACCGCCAGCGGCCGCTGCACTTCCGAGCCAGGCCCGGTAGAGAACAAGAACGGCACCAACCCCAGCATCGCAATGGTCGCAGTCATCATCACCGGTCGGAACCGCTGCGTCGCCCCCTGCACCACCGCCTCATCAAGCGACAAGCCCGAATCGCGCAGCGAACGGATATACGACACCAGCACCACCCCGTTCAGCACGGCCATGCCCCACAGCGCGATAAAGCCCACCGACGCCGGCACCGACAGGTATTCCCCGGTGACGAACAGCCCGATGATGCCGCCGATCGATGCGAACGGCAGCACCGTGATGATCAGCGTGGCAAAGCGCAGCGAGTTGAACAGCAGGAACAGCAGGAAGAAGATCGCAGCGATGGTCACCGGCACGATGATCTTCAGGTGGCCCATGGCGCGTTCCATGTTCTGGAACTGGCCGCCCCACTCCAGGTAGTAGCCCTCCGGCAACTTGACCTTGGACGCAGTGGCCTGCTGCAGTTCGGCAACGAAGCCACCGAGATCGCGATCCTTCACGTTGATCATCACCACGACGCGGCGCTTGGCCATTTCGCGGCTGATCTGCGCCGGGCCGTCGTTGACTTCGATCCTGGCCACGCTCTGCAGCGGCACCTGCGTGCCGTCCGGCGCGTTCACCAGCAGCTGCCGGATCGACTGCACGTTGTTGCGGAAGTCATCCGGCAGGCGCACGGCGGCGGCAAAGCGGCGTTCGCCTTCGAAGATGTCCGTGGCGCGCTTGCCGCCGATCGAAATCTCGATCACGTCATGGATGTCCGACACGTTCAGCCCGTAGCGCGCAATCGCCTGGCGGTCGATTTCGATCGACAAGTATTGCTGGCCCGAGACGCGCTCGATACGGATATCCTGCGAGCCCTGGATGCCCCCTGCCACGCGCGAGATCTCGCCCGCGAGTTCACGCAGCTTGTCGAGGTCGTCGCCGAACACCTTCACCGCCACGTCCGAACGCACGCCGCTGACCATTTCGTCGACGCGGTCCGAGATCGGCTGCGCCATCACGATCTGTACGCCGGGGATGGCCTTGAGCTTCTCGCGAATGGCGTTGGCGATATCGTCCTGGGTCCACCCGTCGGGCCACTGGTCGCGGTCCTTCAGGCTGGCGATCGGGGTCGATTCGTTCTGGCCCTGCGGGTCGGCCGGGCTTTCGCCGCGGCCCACGCCGGACACCACCGACTTGACGCCGGGCACGCCCAGCACCAGCCTGTTGGCTTCCTTTTCCAGCTTGATCGACTCTTCCAGCGAGATGTTCGGCACGCGGTCGATCGCGGGAACGATCGAGCCTTCCTTCATCTCCGGAATGAACGACGTACCGAGCAGCGGCACGATCAGCAGCGTCGCGACGAACGCGCCCACTGCGCTGAGCACGGTCTTGCGGCTGTTGCCCAGCGCCCAGTGCAGCATGCGCAGGTAGTGGCGCTTCATGAATGCAATCACGCGCGTGTCATGCTCGGCGCCGCCCTTGAGCAGGTACGACGACAGCACCGGCGACAGCGTCAGCGACAGGATCAGCGAGATCGCCAGCGCGATCGAGATGGTGAACGCCAGCGGCGCAAACATCTTGCCTTCCATGCCGGACAGGGTCATCAGCGGCAGGAACACCAGGATGATGATGCCCACGCCGACGATCACCGGCGTGGCCACTTCCTGCACGGCCTTGACCAGGATCTCGGTCTTGGTGAGGCCCGGCTCCTTGTGTCCCAATCGCTCGAACGCGTTCTCGACCACCACCACCGAGCCGTCGACCATCAGGCCGATGGCAATTGCCAGGCCCCCTAATGACATCAGGTTGGCCGACAGCCCCACGTGGTTCATCACCATGAACGTCAGCAATGGCGTCAGCACCAGCGTGGCCAGCACGATCACCGACGAACGCACGTCGCCCAGGAACAGGAACAGCACGATCACCACCAGCACCACGCCTTCGAGCAGCACCTTGGTCACCGTCCACAACGCGGCATCGACCAGCTCGCTGCGGTCGTAGTACGGCACGATCTGCAGCTTGCCGGGCAGCATGCCGCGTTCGTTGATCTCCGCCACGCGTGCCTTCACGCGGCTGACCACTTCCTTGGCATTGCCGCCGCGCATCATCATGACGATGCCGCCGACGGCCTCGGTCTGGCCGTTCTTGACCAGCGCGCCCTGCCGCACCTCATGGCCGATGGAGACGTTGGCCACGTCGCGCAGGTAGACCGGCGTACCGTTGACTTCCTTCAGCACGATGCTGCCGAGGTCCTCCACGCCCTTGGCCAGGCCGACGCCGCGGATCAGGTACTGCTCGGCGTAGTGCGGCAGCACGCCGCCGCCGGAGTTGGCGTTGTTGCGCGCCAGCGCCTGGTAGACCTGCTGGATCGACACGTCGTAATGGCGCATGCGCTCCGGGTTGACCAGCGCCTGGTACTGCCGCACGTAGCCGCCCTGCGAGTTGATCTCGGCCACGCCGGGGATCGAACGCAGCAGCGGGCGCACCACCCAGTCCTGGGCAATGCGGCGCTCGGCCAGCTCTTCCTGCGTCAGCTCGCCGTTGCCGTCGTCGGCACGGTCCAGCGTGTACTGGTAGACCTCGCCCAGGCCGGTCGAGACCGGGCCCAGCACCGGCGACACGCCTTCCGGCATGCGCCCGCCCACTTCGATCAGGCGCTCCATCACCAGCTGGCGTGCAAAGTACACGTCGGTGGCGTCGGTAAACACCAGCGTGATCAGCGACAGGCCCGCCTTGTTCAGCGAGCGCATCTCTTCCAGGCCGGGCAGGCCCGTCATTGCCATTTCCACCGGCACGGTGACAAAGCGCTCGACTTCCTCGGGCGAGCGGCCCGCGGCTTCGGTCGCGATCTGCACCTGCACGTTGGTCACATCGGGGAAGGCGTCCACCGACAGCTTGGTGGCAGCGCGCAGGCCGAAGAAGAACAGCACCACGGCCAGCACGCAAACCACCAGCCGCTGCTTGATGGCGGCTTCGACTAGGGATTTCATCATGTCCGATTACCCTTGCTCGATGCGCTTGCGCTCGTTGTCCAGGTGGAACGCGCCATCGACCACGATGCGGTCGCCGGCCTTCACGCCGTTCTGCACCACGCGCATGCCGTCGCTCTCGGCGCCCAGCTTGACCTTGGTCAGGCGGAACTTGTTGCCCGGCATCTCGACATAGACCAGCTCGTCGTTGCCGTCACGCACCACCGAGGCCGCGGGAATCACCAGCTGGTCCTGCGGCTTGCCGGCGATCAGCATGCTGGCGAGCATGGCGGGCTTAAGGCGCCCTTCGCGGTTCTCGAGCTCGGTGCGGACCAGCACCGTGCGCGACTGCGGGTTGACCGTGCGGCCCACGTAGATCAGCTTGCCGGTGATGGTGTTGCCGCCCTTGCCGTTGGCCAGCGACGGCACCTCGATCTCAACGCTCTGCCCTTCGGCTACCTGCGCGGCCTGTTGCTCGGGCACCTCGGCCACGACCCACACGCGCGACAGGTCGGCCACGGTGTAGAGCGCGTCGGCCGGCTGCACCACCTGGCCCTGCGCCACGTTGCGCTCGACCACGGTGCCGCTGATGCTCGAATACACCGGCGAATGCGAGTTGATGCTGCCGTTCCTGGCCAGCTCTGCGATCGAGCCTTGCGACATGCCCAGCACGCGCAGCTGGTCGCGGTAGGCGCGCATCTCGGCGGAGGCGATCGCCAGCTCGCTCTCGCGGCGCTGCAGCTCGCCGCGGCCGATCACGTCGGCGGCAAACAGCTGGCGCGCGCGCTCGGCGTTGCGCACCTGCAGCTCGTGCTGCGCCTCGCTCTTCAGGAACGACATCTGCGCCGCGCCCAGCTCGCTGCTGTGCAGGCGCGCCAGCACCTGGCCGGCCTTCACTTCCTGGCCCAGCGTGGCATACAGGTCGGTGACGCGGCCGGTCACGCTGGCGCCGATGCGCGATACGCGCTGCTCGTCGAAGTCGATGCGGCCGGCCACGCGCAGCATCTCGCTGAACGGGGAGGTGCTCACCGGCGCCACTTTCAGCGACTGCTGCAGGTTGCCTTCCGGCTGGATCACGCCGGGCGGCAGCTTGGGCGCCTCGGCAACGGGTTCAGGCTTGTCGGAACAGGCCGCCAGGCTGAACGTCAGGACGGCGGCGGCCGTCAGCGAAAGCAGGAAATTGGGACGCATGGTTATTTCTGTTCGATGGTGGAGGTCGGCGGCAGGCCCGGCGCGGCGGTGGCGCCGGGGGCGGTCGACAAGAGCTTTTCGATCTGGATGGCGGCCAGCTGCTGCTCGTACTGGGCGGCGATCAGCTCGTTGCGCGCGCTGCGCAGCACGCGCTGGGCATCGATGAAGTCCAGGATGCCGCGCTCGCCGAAGCGATAGGCGGACTCGGCCACGCCCAGCGCCGACTCGGCCTCGCGCACGATGCCGGACTCCAGCGCGGTCACCTGCGCCTGCGTGATCTCGTACTGGCGGTAGGCCGATTCCAGTTCCTGCGTCAGCTCGAACTCGCGCATTTCCAGCGCGCTCTGCGCCTGCGTCGCCTGCGCGGTGGCCTCGCCCACGGGACCGCGGCGGCGGTCCCACAGCGGGATGGTCATGACCAGGCCGATCTGCGAGACGTTGTTGTCGGGCTGGCGGTCGGTGCTGGCGCGCACCGCCACTTCCGGCCAGCGCAGCGAGCGCTGGTAGTCGACGCCCAGGCGGGCGCGCTCCAGCTCCGTGCGGCGCTGGACCAGCTCGGCATTGCTCGCGGCCATGGTGTCGCGCAGCACCGGCAGCGGCGGCACGTCCGGCGACTGTCCCAGCGTGCCGTCCAGCGAGAACTGGCCCGGCATGGCGCCGCCGACCTGCTGGCGCAGCGCGGCCTTGGCCTGGTTCACGCGCAGCTCGGCGGTCTGCTGGCTCTTCTGCGAGGCCAGCAGCTCGGTCTCGGCCTTGATCAGTTCATAGCGCGGCGCTTCGCCAACCTCCACGCGCAGGCGTGCGCGCGAATGGATCTGCCGCATCATCGCCAGGTCTTCTTCCGCGGCATGCAGCTCGCTTTCGCGGCGCAGCACGTCGTAGTAAGAGGTCTTGACGCGCGCGGCGAGGTCGGCGCGGAAACCCTGGCGGGCCGCCTGCGACGACTCCAGGCCGCGCGAGGCCATGGCCTCGCGCAAGCTGCGCTGGTGCGGGTAGTCCAGCTTCTGCACCACGGCGTAGCTGGGCGCATTGCCGCTGGTCACGCCGGGCTGCTTGCCGGACAGCCGGCCGTACATCACCTCGACCTGCGGATTGGGATAGGCGCGCGCGCTGCTGATGGCGGCGCTGGCAGCATCGACATTGGCCTCGGCCGCGGCGACGCCCTTGTTGGTCGACTGCGCCATGTCGAGCAGCTGCGGCAGCGAGAAAGCGGGTCCGGCCGCGGTACCCGCGGGGCGTGCGGATGCCGCCTTGGGCACGGCCGTGGACGCAAGCAGCTCGGCGCCGGGAGTGAGTGCCGGGGCGGCGGAAATCTTCGCGGAAGGCTTGGAGAGCGGTGCGGCCGGGGCGGCGGGCGTGGTGCCCGCTGCCCCCGCGGCCTTCGCCGGGGCGGCGCCCTGCTCACCGGCATGGGCCTGGGCAGCGGCGAACGCGAGCAGCGAAAGCGACGCGATCAGGGTCAGCTTGGTTGTTGTCATGAGTCCGGAATGCAAGCAATACGACGCCTGCGCCATGCCGCCGCGCGCCCCGGCGCGAATCACGGCTGGGAATCACGGCGGGACGGACCACGGCAGCGGCTTACCCGCGCGCGGTAGCGGCGGGCAGGCTGGCGTTATCAGGCAAGGGGGCGCGGCCCGCGGCACGGCAGCTGCGGAGGCAGCGCGTGCGCGCGGGGGAGCGGCAAGGCGTGGAACGCCCGGCGCTCAGGAGCGGGTTATTGGCGGCCGGAAGAAGGCCGAAGGCGGCGGTTCGGCGCGGCCTGGGGGATATTGCGCGACATCCCCGGCGGGCAGCAGCAGCTTCACCGGGGGCAAGGCAATGAGGGCACTGGATTCTTCGATTTCGTCCAGCAGGTCCAGCGGGTCGAGCAGGTCGGCCGACCAGATATTGCAATACCCGGGCGGCGGGTCCTCGCAGATGTCGTCGTCATGCAGCCCATCGTCGCCGGGCACGATGACGCGACCCATGTCGTCCACCGACTGCAGCGCGGCCAGTTCGGTACTGGCCTGGACCTGCGGCTGCACCGACGTGCGCGCGTCCGCCACCGCCCCAAAGGAGAGCAGTGACAGGCACATGGCAGTCAGCAGCAGGAACAACAATCGCATGGGTCGGGGGCTTGGAGCACGGGGCGGAAGCGCCCTTTCGGACGGGCACCGGCCGTGCTGCGGGACAGCATTGTAACGTAACGATTACGATTGACAGAGAATCGTTACGTTCGTTCCGCAATGCAGCGAAAAGATGCATATCAATAGCGCGATTTTACCAGCAGATCGTTGAAAAGCCCGGGATAACCCTGAGCCAGGGTTTCGGACAGCCGCGGGTCTCAGAAGACCGGGCGGCCCTACACCACCCTGAACCCGTGGGTCCCGTCGCGCTCCAGTTGCGCGATCAGCCCGAACTCCCAGTCCAGGTAGCCCTGCATCGCCTCGCGCGGATTGTCGGTGCCTTCATACGGCCGGCGATAGCGGTCGGTGCGCTCTGACGCCAGGTGCGTCTCGCCGGACTCCAGCGGCAGCCCGGCCGCGATCCACGCCTGCGTGCCGCCTTCCAGCACCACCACTTCCGCATCGGTCAGCCGCTGCAGGTCGGCGGCGGCAAAGCGCGCGAGCAGGCTGGAGCCGCAAGTCAGCACATAGCGCCGCGCCTGCGGGATGCGCGCCAGCGCATCGGCCAGCTGAGCGCGGATGACGAAGTACGCGCCGGGGATATGGCGCTTGACGTAGTTGGCGCTGGCGGTGAAGTCGAGCACCACGGTGCTGCCGTCCGCGTCCTCGTCTAGCCACGCGGCCAGTTCGGCGGGTGCGACCGCCGGCACCGCTGGCGGCACCGGCACGTCTGCCGCCACCGCGCCGCTCTCGCCGCGCTCGGCCGCATCGGCCGGCTCCACCACCCAGACCTCCCAGCCCATCTGCGCCAGCCATGAACCGGTCATGCCGGCGCGCACGTCGTCGTCATCGGCCAGCACGATGCGCGCGCCGCGGACGGGGGCGTTGTGGTCGGTCTCCTGCACCAGCTGTCCGCCGGGCGCATTGACGAAGCCAGGCAGGTGGCCGTCGGCGAATTCCTCCGGCGTGCGTACGTCGAAGCGGTACACGGTGCGGCCAGGCTCCTCCAGCGATGCCAACGCCCCCAGCGCGATGCGGCGCACGCCGGCGCGGTCGGCGATCTCGCGCGCGCCGCTGCGGGCGCTGTCGCGGTTGCCGCTGCTCACTTCGGCGGGCGCACGGCGGCTGGCGCCGTGGTCGAGCTGCTGGCCCGCCAGCGTCCAGCCGATGGTGCCGTTGCGCAGCGCCGCAACCGGGTTGGGAATGCCGGCGTTGACCAGCGACTGCGTGCCGATGATGCTGCGCGTGCGGCCGGCGCAGTTGACGATCACCCGCGTGCGCGGATCGGGCGCCAGCTCGCGCACGCGCAGCACCAGTTCGGCGCCGGGCACGCTGGTGGCGGTGGGAATGCTCATGGTCTGGTACTCGTCGAAGCGGCGCGCGTCGACGATCACCGCGTCGGACTTGCTGTCGATCAGAGCCTGCACTTCCTCGGCGGACAGGGAGGGCGTATGGCGTTCTGCCTCGACCACTTCGCCGAACGACTTGCTCGGCACGTTGACGTCGCGGAACACCTCACCGCCCTCGGCGATCCAGGCGGCCAGGCCGCCTTCAAGCCGGTGCACGTTGGTATAGCCCAGCGTTTGCAGCACCGCCGCGGCGCGCGGCGCCAGGTCTTCCCCGGCGTGCTCGCCGTAGACCACGATCAGCGTATCGCGGCGCGGGATGCGCGGCCACGCTTCCAGCTCAAGCTTCGACAGCGGGAAGTTGGCGGCCCACAGCGGATGCGCCTGCGCGAAGGGGTCTTCCTCGCGCACGTCGATCAGTGCGATCTCGGCGCCGGCCAGCAGGGCCTGGCGCACCTGCGCGCGAGTGAAGATGGGGATCGCCGTGGCGGCGGCTTGCGTAGCGTGCTGGATGGTCATGACTTCCGGTCTTCGCGGGAACAGTCCCACAGGTTAGGCAGGGTCCGGTTGGAATACCCGGAGATAAAGGGCTTGCGCGTGCCGTCCTCGGCGTAGACCGAGCGGCGCACCGCGCCGATATTGGCGCCGTACACATGGATGCTGACCGAGACGCGGTCGTCATGCACGTTGTTGACGCAATGGATGTCGCCCACGGCCGGCGACACGGCTTCTACCTGTCCGGGCAGCAGCCGCACCGGCTCGCCATGCGGCACGGGGCGGCCTTCGGCGTCGAGCACGAAGGGCTGCGAGTCCTCCGCGCCGCGCAGCATGCCGATCAGGCCCCATACGGTGTGGTCGTGGATGGGCGTGCGCTGCCCCGGGCCCCAGACAAAGCTGACGATCGAGAAGCGCTCGCCGGAATCGCAATGCAGCAGGTGCTGCTGGTAGTACTCGGGGTGCGGCTCGGCCCACGCCTCGGGCAGCCAGTCGTCGCGTGCCACCAGCCGCGCCAGCAGCGCCCCGCCCTCGCGCAGGATGCGCGGCTCGTCGGGATGCTGGTCCAGCAGCGCGGCCAGGCCGGTGATGAAATCGCGCAGCGGTGCGAGCCCGCTGGCTTCGGGGGAACTGCTCATGGAATGCCTCCGGGGTGGTTCTGTGTTCGGGCCCTCTGCGGGGCGCTGCCGCTGCAAACATAACACGGCGCGGCGCCCGCGTTCATGCCAGCACTGCATGCCCCTACAGCCCCAGCTGGTGCTTGCCGGCAGCGACCAGGATCGAATCGTTCTGCGGCGTATGGATGCGGCTGCACAGCACGTCGCGATAGTGCCGCTCGAGCGGATTGTTGCGGCTCAGGCCGTGGTTGCCGGCAAGCTGCAGCGCCAGTTCCACCGCGCGAATCGCATTGCCGGTCACGGTGAACTTGAGCAGGCCGCTGTCGGCGGTGGCAGGTGGCGCATTGCCGTCGGCGCGCGCGGCGGCATCGTCGAGCAGCACCTGGTTGGTCCGCAGCAGCGCGGCGATCTCGCCGATGGATTCCTGCACGCGCGGCAGCGTCGCCAGCGGCGCGCCCAGGCTGCCGGGTGCGCGCTCGCGCACGAAGCCGCGCACCCACGACCCGGCGGCGCGCGCCACGGCGTCATAGAGGCTGCCGAGCAGCACGGTCATCCACGCCTGCTGGTCGGCATTGGCGTCGATGTCGGCCTGGCTCGCACCCGCCGGCGCCCACGCGGCGGGCGGGCGGATATCGACGGCGTGGTCGGGCGGGATCCAGATATTGTCGAGCACGGTCTCGTGGCTGCCCGAGGCGCGCAAACCCAGGTGGTTCCAGTTCTCCACGATGCGCACCCCGGCCACGCCCGCGGCCGGCCCCGGCACCAGGAACACGCCCACGCGCGGCTGCGGCTCGTCGGTGCGTGCCCATACCGCCAGCCAGCGCAGCGCGGGGATGCCGGTGCTGTACAGCTTGCGGCCGCTCAGGCGCCAGCCATCGCCGACCTGCGTGGCGATGGTGGCGGGCAGGCCGCCGCGCGCAGGGGAGCCGAGCTCGGGCTCGACCCGCAGCGCGTTGATCAGCGCCCCGTCCTGCACCGCATCGGCAAAGACCTGCGCGCGCACCACATGCGGCCAGTGCGAATCGGGGCGAGCGATGGCGCGATGCTGCAAGTAGGTCATGGTCAGCACCAGCGCCGTGGCCGGGTCGCCACCGGCGACGGCCGCGATGATGCGGCGCGCCTGCGCCAGCCCTGCCCCGCCGCCGCCGTAGTCGCGCGGCACCACCTGCGCGATCAGGCCTTGCGCGTGCAGCTGCGCGAAATTGTCATGCGGAAAGCTGGCGGCGGCGTCGTGCGCGGCGGCGCCGGCGGCGAAGCGCGCGGACAGTTCGGCCAGCACTTCGCCAAGGCGCGCGGCGCTGGCGGGCAGGCGGCGCAGGGAAGACGTCGAAGACATGGAACGGAACTCCGGGAGGGATGGCTGGCAATGCGGGCAACTTGCTGATGCTTGAGCCGATTGCCGCGAATGCCGCATAGCGTAGCGCCGCACCCGCGTTCCGGAAACGACGCTTATTGAATATGGTCCGTCGTTTTTATTCGTTAGTCGCCGCGCGCCGCTGGCGTACTTTGTTCCCCAGTCCATACAAGGCCCGGGCGGCAAGCCGCCGCCATCACCGAATCAGGAGCGTACGAATGAGCGTCGATTTCATCGGCATGATCCAGAGCCAGAAGCAGTCCGAGATCCATCCCCCTGCGGGCCCCGCGATCGACCGCGACTATGTGCGTGCCTTTGCGCAGGCGCACGAGCAGGCCGGCTTCGACCGCATCCTGGTGCCGCACCATTCGACCGGGCCGTCGGCCACGCTGACCATTGCCTATGCCGCGAGCGTGACCGAACGGATCCATTTCATGCTGGCGCACCGGCCCGGCTTTACCGCGCCGACGCTGGCGGCGCGCCAGATCGCCACGCTCGACCAGTTCAGCGGCGGGCGCCTGGGCGTGCATTTCATCTCCGGCGGCTCCGACAGCGAACAGCAGCGCGACGGCGATTTCCTCGACCATGACCAGCGCTACGCGCGCACCGACGAGTACCTGCATATCCTGCGCCGCATCTGGACCGAGCCGCAGCCGTTCGACCATGCTGGCGAGTTCTACCGTTTCACGCAGGGCTTTTCCGAGGTCAAGCCGTCGCAGCATCCGCATGTGCCGGTCTATTTTGGCGGCGCATCGGCAGCGGCCTTGCAAGTTGCCGGCAAGCACGCCGACGTCTATGCGCTGTGGGGCGAATCGCTCGACCAGGTGCGCGAGCTGACCACCCGCGTGCGTGCGGAGGCGGCAAGGCATGGCCGCACGGTGCGCTTCTCGGTCTCGTTCCGGCCGGTGCTGGCCGAGACCGAAGAGCAGGCGTGGGCCCGCGCCGACAGCATCCTGGAACGCACCCGCGCGCTGCGCGTGCAGGCCGGCTACAGCCGTGGCGGCCCGCAGCAGAGCGAAGGCGCGCGCCGGCTGCTGGCCGCCGCCGACAAGGGCGACCGTGTCGACCAGCGCCTGTGGACCGCGATCGCGCGCGAGACCGGCGGGCGCTCCAACTCGACCGGACTGGTCGGCACGCCCGAGCAGGTGGCGCAGGCACTGCTGGCCTATTACGAACTGGGCGTGACCACCTTCCTGATCCGCGGCTTCGATCCGCTGGAAGACGCCATCGACTATGGCCGCGAGCTGATCCCGCGCGTGCGCGAGCTGGTGGCGCAGCACGATGCCGCGCACCACGCGGAGCGCCGCGCCGCCTGAACACCCACAACAAGAATCGGGGAGTCTCACCATGAGCCAGAAGCACAACGACACCGACCCGCGCCGCCGCAGCGTGCTGCGCCTTGCCAGCGCCGCAGCCATCGCGGCGCCGGCGCTGATCCTCGGCCGCCAGGCCTGGTCCGCGCCGCGCAAGCTGACCTTCGCCTGGAACCAGAACTCGTTCTGCCTGACGCCGATCGTGGTGGCGCAGGAGAAAGGCTTCTTCGAGAAGAACGGGCTGCAGGTCGACCTGATCAACTACAGCGGCTCGACCGACCAGCTGCTGGAGTCGATCGCCACCGGCAAGGCCGATGCCGCGGTGGGCATGATCCACCGCTGGCTCAAGCCGCTGGAGGCAGGTTTCGACGTCAAGATCATCGGCAGCTCGCACGGTGGCTGCGTGCGGCTGGTGGGTTCGAAGGCCGCGGGCGTGACCGGCCTGCAGCACCTGAAGGGCAAGACCGTGGGCGTCAGCGACCTGGCCGCGCCCGGCAAGCACTTCTTCACCATCCTGCTGGCCAAGAACGGCATCGACCCGGACAAGGACATCACATGGCGCCAGTATCCGGCCGACCTGCTCGGCGTGGCGGTCGACAAGGGCGAGATCCAGGCCATCGCCGACGGCGATCCCAACCTGTACCTGCTGGAGAAGCGCACCAACGGCGCCTACGTGGAACTGGCCACCAACCTGACCGGCGAATATGCGCGCAAGGTGTGCTGCGTGGTCGGCGCGCGCGGCGAACTGGTGCGCAATGACCGCCCCGCCGCCGCGTCGCTGGCACGCGCCATCGTGCAGGCCACCGACTACGTCAACGAGAACCCCAACGAGGCCGCCAGGGTGTTCGCCAAATACTCGCCGAAGATCAATCCGGAAGACCTGCGCAAGCTGTACGCGACGCTGACCTACAACCATCACCCGACCGGCGCCGACCTGCGCGACGAGATCGCGTTCTACGCCGACGATTTCCGCCGCATCGGCGTGCTGAAAAAGACCACCGATGCCAATCGCCTGGCGCAGCATGTCTACGCCAACGTCCTGGGATAAGCGATGACGACAAGCCAACCTGCATTCGATGCGCGGCTGGCGCGCCAGCCGGCCGCCGCGGCTTCCGAAGTGCCCGCGCAGGATGCTGCCCCGGCACGCATCTGGCCCGTGGGGCTGCTCGCGGCGCTGGCATGGGCCGCCTTCGGCGCGCTGACGTGGCGCTGGCCCAACCACGTAGTGGGCTTCAGCGACTGGGCCTATACCGAGGAGCTCGGCCTGGCCGCGCTGGCGGCGGCCGCGCTGCTGGCGCTGCTCGCCTTGGGCGGCCAGCACGTGCGCGCGCTGCAACGGCCGCTGGCTGCGCTGCGGACCGCAGGCCCGTGGCTGGTGGCGGTGCCGGCGGTGCTGTCCGCATGGGAGATCCTGACCGCCAAGACCGCGATCCTGCCGACGCCCTTCTTCGCGCCGCCGCAGGCGCTGATCGAGGTCTACGCCGATGACTGGCGCCGGCTCGGCGACAGCGTGCTCAACACGCTCAAGCTGCTGGGGCTGGGCGTGGCGTACGGCGGGCTGGTGGGCTTCCTGGTGGGCGTGTCGATCGGCTGGTCGCGGCGCATCGGCTACTGGGTGCATCCGGTGCTGCGCGTGCTGGGGCCGCTGCCTTCGACCGCGCTGCTGCCGCTGACGTTTTACTTCTTCCCGTCGAGCTATTCGGCGGCCGTGTTCCTGATCGCGCTGGCGACCGCCTTCCCGGTGGCCGTGCTGACGTGGTCGGGCGTCGCCGGCGTCAACAAGAGCTACTACGACGTGGCGCGCACGCTGGGCGCGTCCGGCTGGTTCCTGGTGCTGCGCGTGGCGATTCCGGCGGCGCTGCCGCAGGTGTTTGTCGGGCTGTTCATGGGACTGGGCGCGTCGTTCTCGGTGCTGGTGACGGCCGAGATGATGGGCGTGAAATCGGGGCTGGGGTGGTACCTGACCTGGGCGCAGGGCTGGGCCTCGTACGTGAATATGTATGCGGCGCTGATCGTGATGGCGTTGCTGTTTTCGGGGGTGATTACGTTGTTGTTCGTGGCGCGGGACCGGGTGTTGTCGTGGCAGAAGGGGACGGTGAAATGGTGAGCGTGGTCGAGCGGTTGAAAGCATCGAGATCTCACGTACGCCCGCAGAAGGCTCCCCTCTCCCGCGAGCGGGAGAGGGGAGTTAACGCGGCGGCGGGTGATGACTCGAACGTACTGACTGGGGCTCGCATCGATATCCGGCAGGTCAGCCACTGGTTCGGCCACGGCAACGAGCGCCTGCAGGTCCTCGACGACGTCGGCCTCAACGTCGCGCCCGGCGAGTTCGTCGCGCTGCTCGGCCCCAGCGGCTGCGGCAAGTCCACGCTGCTGCGCCTGGTCGCCGGCCTGGACCAGCCCACGTCGGGCGAGATTCTGCAGGACGGCACGCCCATCACCGAGCCGGACCCGTCGCGCATCGTGGTGTTCCAGGACCCCACGCTGTACCCGTGGCGCCGTGTCTGGGACAACGTCGCGCTCGGCTTGCAGGCGCAGGGCATCCTCGCGCAGCAGCGCCATCGCGTCGACGACGCGCTGCGCCGCGTCGGGCTGGAGTCGTTCGCGCGGGCCTTTCCGCACCAGCTCTCCGGCGGCATGGCGCAGCGCGTGGCGCTGGCGCGTGCGCTGGTCAACGATCCGCGCCTGCTGGTGCTGGACGAGCCGCTGGGCAAGCTCGATTCGCTGACGCGGCTGGCGATGCAGAGCGACCTGGTCGAACTGTGGCAGCGCTCGCGCTTCTCGGCGCTGCTGGTCACGCACGACGTGGAAGAGGCGCTGTTCCTGGCGCAGCGCGTGATCGTGTTCAGCCAGCGGCCAGCGCGCATCGCGGCGGAGCTGAAGGTCGACCTGCCCTACCCGCGCCATCGCGGCGACCCGCGCCTGACCGAACTGCGGCACGAAGCGCTGCGCCACCTGGGACTGGACGCGAGCTGGTAATGGCCCTTCGCAGCACCGGGCGAGCCGCGCCATGAGCGGCCCGCCGCCCCAGGCGTGGCTGAACGCACTGCTTGTCCTGATCGAGAAATGCCAGCTGGGCCTGTTGTGGCTGTGGCATGCGCTGGGCCTGACCGGCACCAGCCATGGCCAGCCGGCCTGGCCGTGGGCGCGGCGGATTGCCGGCGAAACGCTGCTGATCGACCTTGCCCTGGCACGGCAGGTCGGCTTCAGCCTGTGCGCGCTCGCCTTTGCGCTGCTGGCCGTCGCCGTCGCCAGCGCCTGGCGCCGGGGCCGCCCCATGCTGCTCGCGGCAGCGCTGCTGGCCCTGCTGCTGGCGCCGTGGCCACGGGCCGCGCTGCTGCTCGGCCCGGCCAGCCCCACCAGCTTCCACGCCAGCCCTACCGGTTTTGCGGTCGACGCCATCGTGCTGGGGCAACGCGTCTACGCACAGCATTGCGCCGCGTGCCACGGCAATGACGGCCGCGGCGAAGGACCGCTGGCCGCCGGCCTGCCGCAATGGCCGCCGACGCTGGTCAGTCCCCTGCTCGCGCGCCGCGCCGATGGCGAGCTGTTCTGGCATGTGCTGTCCGGCATGCGCGACCGCCGCGGCCAGCCGACCATGCCGGGCTTCCGCAGCCAGCTTGCCGAGCGCGAGGCCTGGGCCGTGATCGACTACATGAAGGCGTTGTCGGCAGCCAACAGTACCGAAGGGAACTGGCCGGTGCCGCTGCGGTTGCCGGAGATGGCCATCCGCTGCGGCGACGCCGCGCCGGTGGCGCTGTCGCATTGGCGCGGCGAGCAGCGCGTGCGGCTGGTGGCGGTGGACGGGATCGCCGCTACCCTGCCCTATGAAGACCCGCGCTTCCTGACCGTGCTCGTCACACCGGACGGCCGCGTGCCGGCGCAGGTGCCGCGCTTCCGCGCCGGCTGCACGGCAGCTTCCGCCCAGGCCTGGCAGGCACTGGCGGCGATTGCCGGCCTGCCGCCGGCACGGCTGGCCGGCACCCAGCTGCTCGCCGACGGTGCGGGATGGCTGCGCGCGCGCGGCACGCCGGGCAGCACGTGGTCCGATGCCGACCTCGTCTGCGTGTCCGGGCCGGCTGCCGCGACGCGGCCCCTGCCCGCCGGGATCGATGGCCTGACGGCGCTGTTGCTGCGCATGGACGCCGAGCCGGTTCGCTTCGTCAAGGGCGGTTTCATCCATTGAGCAGGGATTGTTCGCTGGCAGCGAATTCTGACTTTCCAGCCGCCGCCGCCATCGACCGCGCCCGGGACAGTACCCTCGGCTTCATGAAGGACAGCCTGGAACGCTGACATGTTGCGGTCAAGGATGGCGCCATGAGCGCCACGGGAAGTTCGCGGCCCCTGCAGGGCATCGCGCTGATGGTTGCCGCGGTGGCATGCTTCGCCGCGCTCGATACGATGACCAAGATCACCGGCGCCGCCGTGCCGGTGGTGATGGCGCTGTGGGTGCGCTACCTTGCGCAGGCGGCGCTGACCGGCGCGGTGCTGCTGCCGGCGCGCGGCCGCATCCTGCTGCGCACGCGCCGTCCATGGCTGCAGGCTACGCGCGCGGTGACGATGCTGCTGTCCAGCGCCTGCGCGTTCTTCAGCCTGCAGGTACTGCCGGTGGGCGAGTTCACCGCGGTGGTCAGCCTGACGCCGCTGGCGATCGCGCTGGCGGCCGCGACGCTGTTCGGCGAGCGCATGTCGGCGCTGCGCTGGCTCTGCCTGCTGGCCGGATTTGCCGGCGCGCTGGTGGTGATCCGGCCCGGCGCCGACGTGGAGCCGGCCATGCTGCTGCCGCTCGCGGCGGTCTGCCTCAATGCCGCCTACCAGTTGCTGACCAGCGTGCTGACCCGGACCGACGGCGCCGGCACCACGCATTTCTATACCGGCTGCATTGCCGCGGCACTGTTGTCGGCGGCGCTGCCGCTGGCGTGGACCTGGCACGTCGACGCGCTGCACTGGTGGCTGCTGGCGGGCATGGCGCTCGCCGGCTGCGCCGGGCACATGTTCCTGGTGCTGGCCTATGCGCGCGCCCCGGTCGGCGTGCTGACGCCGTATCTCTACCTGCAGATCGCCTTTGCCATGCTGGGTGGCTGGCTGGTATTTGGCTGGCTGCCCGATGCCTGGTCGCTGCTGGGCGTGGCGATGATCGCCGCCAGCGGCGTGGCCGGCACCGCGGTGGCGGCCCGCGAGCGCGCCTTGCCGGCACGGCCGGCGGCGCGGCAAGCGAGCGCGGCATAGGGTATGGGTCGCGGTATAGCGTCGCGGTATAGCGTTTTAGCGTGCCGCGAGAGCCGGGCCACCGGCGCGCTCTGCGGCCACGGGCACGCCGTTCGTCACCGCTTCCAGCCATTCCAGCGAGCGCAGCCCGTCCTGCGCAACCGGCAACGGGGGCGCCGCGCGGAAGCCATCGTTGAACACCTCCAGCGAAAGCGGGCCGCGATAGCCGGCCCGCAGCACGGCACGCGTGAAACCGACCACGGGCAGGTCGCCCTGGCCAGGGAAATTGCGGTGGTGGCGGCTCCAGGTGCGCACGTCCAGCGGCATGCGCGGCGCGTCGGCAAGCTGGACAAAGAAGATCCGTCCGGCCGGCACCGCATCGAGGCCATGCAGCGTGTCGCCGAGCGCCAGCGTATGGAAGCTGTCCAGCATCAGTCCCAGCGCGGGATGCCCGGCGCGCTGCACGATGTCCCACGCCTGCCGCCAGCGGCGCACATGGCGGCCCCAGGCCAGCGCCTCGTAGCCCAGCCGCAGGCCGCGGCGGGCCGCGGCTTCGGCCAGCGCGTGCAGGTCGGTGGCGGCGCGCGCGGCATCGTCGAGCGCCGCATCCTGCACGTTGCTGCAGACCAGCGCCAGGTGCACCCCGAGTTGCTCCATCGCATCGAACTTCCGCTCGGCGCGCGCCAGCTCCGCGGCGGACAGGCCGCCCGGCATGGCCTCGAAATCGCGCAGCGGCTGGTAGAGCAGGATCTGCAGGCCGAGGTCGGCGGCCATGCGCCGGACCTCGGCGGGCGTGCCGGGGAACTGCAGCAGGTCGTCCTCGAAGATCTCCACGCCGTCGAAACCGGCGTCGGCAGCGGCTTGCAGCTTCTGCGGCAGCGATCCCGACAAGGTGACGGTAGCGATCGATTTGCGCAGCGGAACAGGAAACAGGGTCATGGCGATCAGTCGAGGTAGCGGCTTGGATTTCCCAAGGTTATGAGCCATCATTGCCCGCAACAACCGTCATTCGCGCGCACGCGTGCGACAATCGCTCCAATGCAATCATCTATCGCGCGAAGCAAGGGTTAACCATGGAAAACGAACCGCTGAACCGGCGCGACTGGATCGCCGGGCTGGAGAAGGGCCTGGCCATCCTGGAGGCCTTCGACAACGACCATCCGCGCCTGACGCCCACGCAGGCAGCCGAGCGCACCGGCCTGACGCGCACTGCCGCGCGCCGCTACCTGCTGACGCTGGAGCACCTGGGCTACACCACCAGCGACGGCACGCTGTTCAGCCTGACGCCGCGCGTGCTCAAGGTGGGCTGGTCGTATTTCGATTCGGCGCGGCTGCCGCGCACGGTGCAGCCGTTCCTGCAGCAGATCACCGCGCAGCTTGGCGAGGCCGCCTACCTGAGCGTGCTCGATGGCTGGGAGCTGGTGTTCATCGCCCGCACCAGCACCAACCGCGTGATGAGCACGGGCTTCGTGCTGGGCGCGCGGGTGCCGGCACCGCTGGGGTCGGCGGGCGTGATGATGCTGGCGTCACGGCCGCAGGAACAGGTCAGGACCTGGCTGGAAAACGTGGTGCTGGCGCCCTACACGCCCTACACGATCCTGCAGCACGACCGGCTGCTGGAAGAAATCCGCAAGGCCGGCGCGCAGGGCTATGCGATGCTCGAGCAGCAGCTGCAGACCGGCGTGCGCGGCGTGGCGGTGCCGCTGCGCGATCGCCACGGCAAGGTGATCGCCGCGCTGTCGGTCAACATGCCGATCGGCGACGAGACCCCGCAACAGGCGCTGGACCGCGTGCTGCAGGTGCTGCAGGACACGGCGCTCCTGATCATGCGCGTGCTGTAGCGGCCTGGCCTTCCAGCGACGTCGCCAGCGCGTGCGGCCCTTGTGTCAGTTGCGCCTTCAGGAAGGCCAGGCACACGCGCATGCGCGCCGAGGCCGACGCCCGCGCGCTGGTCACGGCCCAGATGTCGGACGGATGCCGCCAGCCGGGCAGCACGCGCACCAGGTCGCCCGCCCGCACGGCGGCGGCCACGTCCCAGACCGACGCCATGATGATGCCGTAGCCCTCCAGGGCCCACTCGTGCGTCACGTCGGCAACATTCGATGCCATTGGGCCGGTGACTTTCGTGGTCTCCCAGCCGCCGTCCTGCCCCTGCAGCCGCCACACGCCGAAGGCCTGGTCGCGCTCGCGCAACAGCAGGCAGTCGTGGCGCGGCAGGTCTGACGGATGCTCCGGCATGCCGCGCCGCGCCAGGTAGGCCGGCGCCGCGCACAGCACGCGGCTGCCGGTGGCGATGCGGCTGGCGATCAGGTGCGGCTCCTGCACGTCGCCCACGCGGATATCGAGGTCGAACTGCTCGCCGATCAGGTCGACGCGGCGGTCGAGCAGTTCCAGCCATACCTCCAGCCCCGGATGCTGCTGCCGCAGCAGCGACAGCACCGGCGCCACGTGCCGCCGCCCCAGCCGCAGGCTGGTGGCGATGCGCAACTGCCCGCGCGCCTCGCCGCCGGCACCGCCGACGGCTTCCAGCATGCCATCCACGTCTTCCAGGATCTTCTGCGCCCACGCAAACGCGCTCTCGCCCTCGGCCGTGACGCTGACGCGGCGCGTGGTGCGGTGGAACAGCCTGGCGCCGAGCATGGCCTCCAGCATGGCGATGCGCTTGCTCACATGGGCCGGCGAAATGCCCGTCTCCTGGGCCGCGGCGATAAAGCTGGCGCGCCGCGCCACCGTGCAGAACAGACGCAGGTCGCGCAGGAACGGGTCATTGTTCGCGCTGGGCGCATGCTGAATTTCCATGGCAGTCGATGATGAGACGAGGGCTAAACGATAGGCTATCGGCCGTGGCCGCGCCAGCATCGCGGCCGACAGCAGACGTTACAGCAGACATGAAGGAGACATGATGAAGACCGTACTGGTGCTCAACGGACCCAACCTCAACCTGCTCGGCACGCGCGAGCCGGCCGTCTATGGCAGCGAGACGCTGGCCGATGTGGAACGCATCTGCCAGCAGGCCGCAGAACGGCTCGGGCTGCGGGCCGAGTGCCGGCAGACCAATCACGAAGGGCAGCTGATCGACTGGATCCACGAGGCGGGCAAGCTGTGCGCGAGCGGCGAGATGGCCGGCGTGGTGTTGAACGCGGGCGCGCTCACGCATACGTCGATCGCGCTGCATGATGCGATCAAGGGCGCGGCGGTGCCGGTGGTCGAGTACCACGTCTCCAACGTGCATGCGCGCGAGGCGTTCCGGCACAAGTCGTGGATTTCGCCGGTGGCGGTGGCGGTGATGGCGGGGCTGGGGGTGAGGGGGTATGGGCTGGCGGTGGCGGCGGTGGCGCAGGTGACGGGGGTGGTTGCGGAATCCGCTTCCGCCTGACCGCTGCAGGCGGCGCACGCCGCGTGTTTGCTCCCCTCTCCCGCAAGCGGGAGAGGGGAGCAAACCGGCACGGGTGGAGAAGGCCGAAAGCGATCAGAACTTATGCCTGACCCCCGCCATCACCCCCAGCCGCGTCTTGTTCCCGTACGTATTCCCGCTGTTCACAAACGCCGCCCCGCTGTTCAGCGCAATCCATTGCCCCTGCAGGTGGGTGTAGTCCACCTCCACATACACATCGGTACGCTTGCTGAAGTTGTAGTCCAGCATGCCCGCCGTGGTCAGCCGTTTGCCGCCCTGCCCCGCGTGCCGCAGCCAGTCGTACTGGAACGTGCCGATAAACGCCAGCGCCTCCGTCAGGCTGAAGCGCGTGCCGACATAGCCTACGTTGTTGCGATAGTCCGCCACGTCGAGCCGGTTGTTGGTATAGCCCAGGTAGTATTGCGACCGCGCCGCCTTCCACGTCCCGCCCAGGCCCCATACCGTCTGCTTGCTCGCCTGCGCCGCCGGCACCGCGCCGAAATAGGCCGAGGTGACGTTCTGCGTCTGCTGGTAGACCGCGCCGATTTCCAGCGGTCCCGAGCTGTACACCAGCGACCCGGCCGCGGCCGAATTGGTCTTCATGCTGCCCGGCACCTCGCCGAAGGTGTAGGCCGCCGCCACCTGCAGGCCGTTGAAGCTCTTGATGTACTTGAGCGTGTTGTCGTAGCGCAGCCCCGTGTAGTTGCCGCCCTGGTAACCGACGATGGAGTTGTTGGCAAAGGCCATGGCCTCATACGACGACAGCACTTCATGCGCCAGCGTGTATTGGCGGCCGAGCGCGAGCTTGCCATAAGGACCGTCGAAGCCGACGACCGCGGTACGCCCGAACAGCCGCCCCCCCTGCTGGCTGGTCCCCGTGTCGGGCGAGAAGCCCGACTCCAGGATGAACCACGCCTTGTTGCCGCCGCCGATATCCTCCGCGCCGCGGATGCCCCAGCGGCTGCCGGTCAGCACGCCGTCGGTCATCTGCGTGCGGCTGTGGCCGGCCGCGTCTTCGTTGGTGCTGTAGCGGATGGTGGTATCGAGCAGCCCGTAGAGCGTGACGCCACCGGAAGTCTGGGCGACGGCGGGCACGCTGCCCGCGCCCAGCGCGAGCAGCGCAATGAATCGTTTATGCATCGGAGTGTTGTCCCGGTCTTTGTTGTCGTACTCGCGGCACCAGCAGTGCCGGCGAGGAATTGTCGTCAGGCGGCCTCAGGCACCTTGCGCGGGGCGAGGAAGAACAGCCACGTCAGCGCGATGAAGTAGGCGCACGGGATCATCGTGAACAGCACCGCGTAGTTGTTGTTGGTTACGGTCAGCACGTAGCCCACCAGCTGCGTCATGAACATGCCGCCGATCGCGCCGATCATTCCGCCGAAGCCGAACACCGAGCTGACCACGTGCTTGGGCGTGTAGTCCATCACCATGCTCCAGATATTGGCGGTCCATGCCTGGTGCGCACCGATCGCCACCGAGATCGCGGCCACGGCCATCCACAGGCTGCTGGCGCCGGCGGCCATCACCACCGAAACGATGCACACGGCAAAGACCAGCATCGACAGCAGCCGCGCCCGCACCGCCGGCATGCCGCGCGCGATCAGCCACGACGACAGCGCGCCGCCGCCCACGCTGCCCACGTCGGCGCACAGGTAGATCACGATCAGCGGAATGCCCATCTGCGTCACGCTGATGCCGAGCTGGTATTGCTGGTTGAGGAACGGCGGCAGCCAGTACAGGTAGAACCAGAACACCGGCGCGGTGATGGCGTAGGCCAGCGCAAAGGCCCAGGTGCCGCGCATGCGCAGGATCTGCGTGTAGCGGATGCGCTGGGGCGGCGGATCGATGTCGCGGGTGACGTGCGCCAGTTCCGCGGCGGTGACGGTCGGGTGCTGCTCGGGGTTGTGGTAGCGCGTGAACCAGAACGCCAGCCAGACCGCGCCCAGCGAGGCGATCACCAGGAACGCGGCCTGCCAGCCCCATGCCTGCAGGATCAGCGGCAGCATGATCGGCGTCAGCATCGCGCCGACGTTGGTGCCGGCATTGAAGATGCCGGTGGCGATGGCGCGCTCGCTGGCCGGGAACCAGATGCGCGTGGTCTTGACGCACGCCGGGTAATTGGCCGCTTCAGACAAGCCGAGGAAGAAGCGGCAGATCATGAAGCCGACCGCCGACGCCGCGAACGCATGCGCGCCGCAGGCAATGCTCCACAGCAGCACCGCCAGCGCAAAGGCGCGCTTGACGCCGACCAGGTCGATAAAGCGGCCCTGCAGCGCAAAGCCGATGGCATAGCCCACCTGGAACCAGAAGTTGATATTGGCGTAGTCCTGCGCGGTCCAGGCCATGGCCTTGGCCAGCACCGGCTGCAGCACGCCCAGCGCGGCGCGGTCCACATAGTTCAGCGTGGTCGCGAAGAACACCAGCGCCAGCATGCCCCAGCGCACCTTGCCGAAGGCAAAGGCGGCGCGCACCTTGTCGCCGAGCGAGTTGCCGAACGCGGAAGCCGCTGGCAGCTCCTTGTGAGTCGTTGTCATGTTGTCTGTCTCCACCAATGGATAGAAGTCTTGCTTGCCGGCGTGCCTTTGTGTGCTGGCCTGCGCGCGGCTTCGGGGCAAGGGCTTGCGCCCCGACCCGTCGATGCGTCAATAGCGGATCTGCGCCACCTCGCGCAGCGCGTCGGGCGTGGCCGTGCCGTAGCCGAAGAACTCCAGGTAGGCCGGGATCATCTCGAACAGCATGTCCGTGCCCACCTGCACCTTGCAGCCGCGGGCGAGCGCGGCCTGCAGCAGCGGCGTGTATTCCTGCTTCATCACCACCTCGCCGACCATGGCGCCGGGGGCGATGCGCGCCACGTCGAACGGCAGCGGATCGCCGGGCTGCATGCCCAGCGGCGTGGCATTGACCACCACGTCATATCCGTCCGGGTCGGCCGAGCCGGTGCTGACGCGCAACGCCGGGTAGTGTTCGGCGAGGCGATGCGCCAGGGCGCGCGCCGCCGTCTCGCGGGCGTCGAACAGCGCCAGCTCGGCCACGCCGGCCGCCGCCAGCGAGGCGGCGATCGCGCTGCCCACCCCGCCGCTGCCCGACACAATGGCGCGCGCGCCTTCCAGCCGGCAGCCCTTGCGCAGGATGCCGCGCACAAAGCCCTCGCCGTCGAACTGGCCGCCGACCAGCGTGCCGTCGTCACGCCGCAGCACGGCGTTGCAGGCGCCGGCGATGCGCGCGGCGGGCGTGAGTTCGTCGACCAGCTCGACGGTGGCGACCTTGTGCGGCATGGTCACCAGCGCGCCGCGGATATTGGTCATGCGGAACAGCGCGGGGAACACCGTCGCGTAGTCGTCCGGCTTGACCCCCATCGGGATTACGGCGGCATCGATGCCCTGCCGGTCGAACCAGGGGTTGTAGATCATCGGCGCCTTGAACGACTCCGTCGGATAGCCGATGTGGGGGATTAGCGTGGTCTTGCCGTGGATCATGTGTGCCTGGGTTCCGGTAATTCGCGCTACCCGGACTCCGGCATGCATGGCCTTCTGAGTTGGCCTTGGCGGAGGGACGGGGGCGCGTCGTTGACCGGAGATTAGTGGTCGCCAGGCGCTCCGCCAACCGTCTTTTTCGGCACTTTGGGCGATTAATGAACGACTATGCGCGATCAAGGCATCGAATGCGGGTTTCTACGAGGCCGCTGCGACAGGCGCCAATGCACGGCGAGCCGCGGCGCCGTTGCTACTATCGGTCGTCGCCGCAAGGCCCGGCACCGCCCCCGCAATACCCAGACAGGAGCCAAGACTATGAGCGCCGCACCCGCCTCTTCCTCACACGCCCCGCGCGCAGGGGATGCACAACCATGGGACAACCCGCTCGGCATCCGGGGCTACGAGTTCATCGAGTTCGCATCGCCAGATCCTGCCGCGCTTGGCCGGACGCTGGAACGCCTCGGCTTCGCCGCCATCGCGCGGCATCGCCACAAGGCGGTGAAGCTGTACCGGCAGGGCGAGATGAATTTCATCGTCGATGCCGAGCCGGATTCGTTCGCCACGCGCTATGCGGCGCGTTATGGATTGTCGATCTGTGCGATCGGGATCCGGGTCGACGATGCGGCGGTGGCGTTCGCGCGGGCGCTGGAGGCTGGCGCCTGGCCGTTCGAGGGCGGCACGGTGGGACCGATGGAGCTCAATATTCCCGCCATCCAGGGGATCGGGCAGTCGGTCCTCTATTTCATCGACCGCTGGCGCGGGAAAGAGGGTCGGCCGGGCGATGTCGGCGACATCTCGATCTACGACGTGGATTTCCGGCCGCTGCCGCCGGCCGGCGACATGTCCGACGCCGGCCTTCTGCGCGTCGACCACCTGACCCAGGCAGTCGATCCCGGCCACCTGGAAGAATGGCTGGAGTTCTACCGCAAGGTGCTGGGGTTCCGGAAACTGCGCAGCGCCGGCGAGTCACACGCGCTGGTTTCGCCGTGCGGCAGCATCCGCATCCCCCTATACGAGAAGGGAACGCCGCGGCACGACCAGATGCGGCATTACCTGTCGGATCAGCACGGCGAAGGCATCCAGCACATTGCCCTGGCCAGCGAGGACATTCTTGCCAGCGCCGCGGCACTGGCCAGCCATGGCGTGCAGTTCGTGCAGCCGCCGCCGGCTTACTACGATTCGGTCCCTGCCCGCGTGCCAGGCCATGGGCTGGACCTTGCCGGCCTGCAACGCTACGGCATCCTGATTGATGGCAGTGGCCCTCGCGAGTGCTTCCAGCAAGCCTTCCTGAAACGCGAGGCGGGCGAGTTCTTCTTCGAGATCGTCCAGCGTGACGGTCATCAGGGCTTCGGCGAGGGCAACCTGCCGGTGCTCGAAGCGCTGTCGACACGCTGACGCGCTGCGCCGCCACGTAGGCGCGGCGCCCTCTCTCCTGCCTTCCCCCTGCGCCGGCTCCCATGCCGGCGCTGTCTTGCTTTCCGCTCCTCCAACGCAAACGCTCTAGTGCCTCATCAGGCACTCATAACCGCTTTTTGTCTCATTTTTTCGCTAAATTCATTCCATAAACCAAAACTTCTTATTGACGCCGGCCGATCTTCCACCTACATTTCGACCAACGCATCAATTTTCCGGAACGAACTGTTCCACTTTATAACACCCCAACCAGGAGACACCCGCCATGCGCGACCTCGAAACCACCAAGCAGCCCGCCGTTTCCGGTGGCTCGGCCGCAGCGAAAGACAGCCAGGTTCCGGCTGGCCCGCAGACCATGACCCCGTCCGAAGCCTTCGTCGAAACGATGGTTGCCAACGGTGTAACCGATATGTTCGGCATCATGGGCTCGGCCTTCATGGACGCGATGGACATCTTCGCCCCCGCCGGCATCCGCCTGATCCCGGTGGTGCACGAGCAAGGCGCCGGCCACATGGCCGACGGCTATGCCCGTGTGTCGGGCCGCCACGGCGTGGTCATCGGCCAGAACGGTCCCGGCATCTCCAACTGCGTGACTTCGATCGCCGCCGCCTACTGGGCCCACAGCCCCGTGGTGATCGTCACTCCCGAAGCCGGCACCATGGGCATCGGCCTGGGCGGCTTCCAGGAAGCCAACCAGCTGCCGATGTTCCAGGAGTTCACCAAGTACCAGGGCCACGTCACCAACCCGGCGCGCATGGCCGAGTTCACCGCGCGCTGTTTTGACCGCGCCAAGGCCGAGATGGGGCCGACGCAGCTGAACATCCCGCGCGACCACTTCTACGGCAAGATCACCGCCGAGATTCCGAAGCCGCAGAACCTCGATCGCGGCCCCGGCGGCGAGCAGAGCCTGAATGAAGCGGCCGAACTGCTGGCCAATGCCAGGTTCCCGGTGATCATCTCGGGCGGCGGCGTGGTGATGGCCGATGCAATCGAGGAATGCAAGGCACTGGCCGAGCGCCTGGGCGCGCCGGTGGTCAACAGCTACCTGCACAACGACTCGTTCCCCGCCAGCCACCCGCTGTGGTGCGGCCCGCTGGGCTACCAGGGGTCGAAGGCCGCGATGAAGCTGATCTCGCGCGCCGACGTGGTGATCGCGCTGGGCTCGCGCCTGGGGCCGTTCGGCACGCTGCCGCAGCACGGCATGGACTACTGGCCGAAGAACGCCAAGATCATCCAGATCGATGCCGACCACAAGATGCTGGGCCTGGTGAAGAAGATCTCGGTGGGCATCTGCGGCGACGCCAAGGCTGCCGCCATCGCGCTGACCCAGCGCCTGGCCGGCCGCACGCTGGCCTGCGACGCCACCCGCGACGCACGCGCCACCGATATCTCCAACGAGAAGGCCGCGTGGGAGAAGGAGCTGGACGACTGGACGCATGAGCGCGACCCGTACAGCCTGGACATGATCGAAGAGCAGAAGCAGGAACGCACGCCCAACGGCGGCCACTACCTGCATCCGCGCCAGGTGCTGCGCGAGCTGGAAAAGGCCATGCCGGAAGATGTGATGGTGTCCACCGACATCGGCAACATCAACTCGGTGGCCAACAGCTACCTGCGCTTCGAGAAGCCGCGCAGCTTCTTTGCGGCGATGAGCTGGGGCAACTGCGGCTACGCCTTCCCGACCATCATCGGCGCCAAGGTCGCGGCGCCGCACCGCCCGGCCGTGTCGTACGCCGGTGACGGCGCCTGGGGCATGAGCCTGATGGAAACCATGACCTGCGTGCGCCACAACATCCCGGTGACCGCGGTGGTGTTCCACAACCGCCAGTGGGGCGCGGAGAAGAAGAACCAGGTGGACTTCTACAACCGCCGCTTCGTCGCGGGCGAGCTCGACAACCAGAGCTTCGCCGAAATCGCCAAGGCGATGGGCGCGGAAGGCATCGTGGTGGATCGCCTGGAAGACGTGGGCCCGGCACTGAAGCGCGCCATCGACCTGCAGATGAATCATGGCAAGACCACGATCATCGAGATCATGTGCACGCGTGAACTGGGCGACCCGTTCCGCCGCGATGCGCTGTCGAAGCCGGTGCGTTACCTGGACAAGTACAAGGACTACGTTTGATCCAAGCAGCACCCCTTTCTCTCGCGATGGGGTGCTCCCTCTCCCGCAAGCGGGAGAGGGGAGAACACCAAGGGCATAGCGCGCGGCGCTGGCCCTTTTTTCAGTTTCACCGAGCCAACCACCATGAAACCCATCCTCCGCATCATCGACCGCGCCCGCGCCGCCCCCCGCCGCATCGTGCTGTGCGAGGCCGAAGACCCGCGCATCCTGCAGGCCGCGCAGCGTGCCACGCAGGAAGGCATCGCCCGCATCGTGCTGGTCGGCAACCCGCGCCAGATCAACGCCGCCGCGGCCATCCACGGCATCGCGCTGGACGGCATCACGCTGGTCGATCCGGCCACCTCCGCGCTGACGCCCTCGTTCGCGCAACAGCTCTACGCCTTGCGCCAGAAGAAAGGCATGACGCTGGACGAAGCCAGGCGCGCGGTGCTGGACCCGCTGTGCTTCGCCAACCTGATGGTGCGCCTCGGCCATGCGGACGGGTCGGTCGCGGGGGCGGAACACACCACCGCCGACGTGGTGCGCAACGCGATCCAGCTGATCGGCCTGGCGCCCGGTTTCCGGCTGGTGTCGAGCTTTTTCCTGATGATGCTGTGCGAGCCCTTCCACACGCTCAAGGGCGGGCTGATCTTCTCTGACTGCGGGCTGGTGGTGAATCCCGATGCGGAAGAGCTGTCGGAGATCGCCATGGCCGCGGCCGACAGCGCGCGCGCACTGCTGAACGACGAGCCGCGCGTGGCGATGCTGTCGTTCTCCACCAGCGGCAGCGCGCACCACGCCGCCGTGGACAAGGTGGTGGCCGCGACCGAGCGCGTGCGCGCGCAGCGCCCCGGCCTGGCCATCGATGGCGACGTGCAGCTCGATGCCGCCATCGTCGCCGAGATCGCCGCGCGCAAGGTCGCGCACTCGCAGGTCAACGGCCGCGCCAACGTGCTGGTGTTCCCCAACCTGGAGTCCGGCAATATCGGCTACAAGCTGGCCGAGCGCGTCGGCGGCGCCAAGGCGATCGGGCCGATGCTGCAGGGGCTGAACAAGCCGGCCAACGACCTGTCGCGCGGGTGCGGCGCGGACGATGTGTTCCATGTCATCGCCGTCACCGTGGTCCAGGCGCAGGCCACCGCGGCACAGGCCGGCAAAGGCGAACAGGCGGCGGCATGAAGGCGGAATTGTTGTTGCCGCTGCTGGGGCTGCAAGCCCTGCTCGGCGCGGGTACCTACTTCCAGACGGTGACCGGCTTCGGCCTGGGCATGATCGTGATGGGCGCCACCAGCGGGCTGGGGCTCGCGCCGGTGGCCACCGTCGCGGCCGTGGTCAGCCTGGTGACGCTGGCCAACAGCGCCTGCGCGCTGCCCGGCAAGCTGGAGCATATCGACTGGCGCGCCGTGGGCGCTGCCGCCATCGGCATCCTGCCGTCGGTGCTGGTGGGCGTGCTGGTACTGGAGTACCTGAGTTCCAGCGCCGCCACGCTGCTGCAACTGCTGCTGGGCGCGGTGATCCTGTACGGCGGCCTGAGCGCCGCGTTCAAGCCCGAACCGCTGCCGCAACGCTCAGGCGATGGCAGCTTCTTCGTCAGCGGCGTGTTCGGCGGGCTGCTGAGCGGCATGTTCGGCGTGTCCGGGCCGCCGCTGATCTTCCAGTTCTACCGGCAGCCGATGAAGCCGGTGGAGATCCGCTGCGCGCTGATCCTGGTATTTACCGTCACGTCCAGCGTGCGCACGTTGTTCTCGGCTTGGCAGGGCCAGCTCGATGGCGCGATCTGGCTGCAGGCGGCGCTGGGCGTGCCGGTGGTGGTAATCGCCACGCTGCTGGGGCGGCGCTTTCCGCCGCCGTTCTCGCCGACCACGACGCGGCGGGTTGCGTTTGGGGTGCTGATCGGGATCGGCGTCAGCCTGATGCTGCCTGCGATCTCGGCGTGGGTTCGATGAGGGCGCGGGCAGCGCCCTCCCGGCGCGTTCAGGCGACCGTGCCTGCGGGCTGCGCCAGCGGCGCGGCGTCTTCTTTCTCGCCGCTGCCGCCGGCCTGCCCGAGATCCATACCGGTCGTTTCCGGCAGCAACACGGCGGCAACCACTACCATCGCATAGCCAACCCCGGCGACAATCGCGATCGCGATCGGCAGCGAGGTGTGCCCCGAACTCAGCCACCCGACCGATAGCGGGAACAGCGAGCCGATCACACGGCCGGCGTTGTACGAGACGCCATATCCCGTCGCGCGGATATCGTTGGGATAGGACTCGGAGATGGTCGCGCCGATGCCGGCGAACACGCCCTGCATCAGCACCCCCAGCGGGAAGCCCAGGAACAGCATCGACGTGTTCGACACCGGGATCACCATGTAGACCAGCGCGGCCACGAACGCCCCCGCCGCAAACACGATGTAGGTCAGCCGCCGGCCCCAGCGGTCCGTGGCATAGGCTCCCGCCACGTAGCCGACCAGTGAGCCGATGATGGTGACCGTCAGGTAGCTACTGGTGCCGAACACCGACAGCCCGCGCTCGGTCTTGAGGAAGGTCGGCAGCCACGTGGCAATGGCGTAGTACGCGCCCAGCATGCCGCCCGAAAGCAGGCTGCACAGCAGCGTCTTCGACAGCAGCGGCCCGCGGAACAGGCGGCCGAGCCCGGCCAGCGCGGAGCCTTGCCTGCCCGCCGCGCGGCTCTTCAGGAATATCTCCGGCTCCTCCAGGTTGCGGCGCAGGTAGATCACCACCAGTGCCGGCAGGATGCCGAGGAAGAAGCAGACGCGCCATGCCGTCTCCGCCGGCAGCACGCTGAAGGTGATCGCATACACGATCGCCGCCGCGCCCCAGCCGAAGGAATAGCTGCTCGCGGTAAAGCCCGAGTATTTGCCGCGGTGCGCGGGGTTGCGGATCATCTCCGTCACCAGCACCATGCACAGCGATGACTCGCCGCCGAAGCCCAGCCCCTGGATCATGCGGAACAGCATCAGTTGCTCCGGCGACTGCGCCAGCCCGCACAGGAAGCACGCGCCCGCGAACACGATGATGGTCCAGCGCAGCACGCGCACCCGCCCGTAGCGGTCGGCCAGGATGCCGGCGCCGATCGCGCCGACCAGCGACGACACCAGTGTCCACGTGACGATCGCGCCCGCCGTGGACTTGCTCATGCCCCACTGCCCCAGCAGCGTGGAGATGAGGAAGGAATAGATCATGAAGTCGAACACGTCGACGGCATGCCCCAGGAACGCGCCATAGAATCCCTTGCGCTCCATGCGCGACAAATCACGGAACCAATCGAACATGATTCCCTCCCCTGTGGTGGTGTGATGTGGTGTGGTTGGTGGTGGTGGTCCGCCGGTCAGGCGGCTGGCCGCGGCGGCGGCCGGCAGGCATGGCCCGCTTCCTCCAGCAGGCTGGCAAAACGCAAGGCGGTGAGATCCTGGTAGCGGCCGGCGACGATCTGCACGCCGACCGGCAGGCCGCTGGCGCCTGGCCCCATTGGTGCGATCGGTGTGATCGGCGCAACGGCCGAAGGCAGGCCGCACAGCCCGGAATGGCCGGCCCAGAACAGTTGCGTGGTCATCGGCTGCGGGCGGCCGTTGACGCTGATGGTCCGCTGCCAGGGCTCTCCGGCCTCGTCGATGGGAAATGCCGTGGTGGCCGCGGCCGGGCATAGCAGCACGTCGTAGCCGGTAAAGAAGCGGCGCCAGGCGGCGGCAAAGCGCTCGCGCGCGACCTGCAGGCGCAACCAGTCGCGGTGGCCCAGCGTCGCGCCGGTGTACTGCAGGGTTGCATAGCCATGGTCGCCCGCCGCGGCGGTGGCGCTGCGCGCCAGCGCATCGGCAAACGCGGCGTCGTCCATGTGCACAGAGGTGGTGGCGCGCAACAGCGTCACGTAGACATGCCAGAGCTCGCCGGCGTCGAAGTCCGGCCGCACATGCCAGTCGACGCGGGCGCCCTTGCCGGACAGCCAGTGACCCAGCTGTTCGATCTGCGTTGCAACCTCGGTGTCGGCTTCCGCCTGGGCATGGGTGGGCAGGACGGCAACGCGGAAATCCGCGAGCGTGCAGTGCGGGCATTCCGGCAACTGCAAGCGGTATGGCAATGCCTCGTCACCCGCCGGTCCGGCGATCGCGCGCAGCACCAGTTCCAGGTCGCGAGCGCTGCGGGCCAGCGGGCCGGCGACATTGATGTCCTGCTCGCCGAAACGCGCCGCGCCGGTGCCGTGGCCTGCCAGTGGCACCAGCCCGTGACTAGGCTTGAGCGAGAAGATGCCGCAGTAGTGCGCCGGGTTGCGCAGCGAGGAACCGATGTCGGAACCCACATCGAAGAACGACAAACCCGCGCACACCGCCGCCGCGCTACCGCCGGACGAGCCGCCCGGCGTGCGCGACGGATCGTGCGGATTGCGGGTCGTGCCATAGATGGCGTTGTAGCTCTGCCAGTCGCGCAGCCCGAGCGGGACGTTGGTCTTGCCGAGCAGGACCGCGCCGGCATCGCGCAGCCGTTGCACCACCACGGCATCCCGCTGGGCGACGTGCCCGCGCAAGGGGGGATTGCCGCAGGTGGTCGGCCAGCCGGCGACGTCGAACGATTCCTTGACCGAGAACGGCACGCCGTCGAGGACGCCGCGCGCCTGCCCGGCGCGGCGGCGCCGGTCGCTGTCGCGTGCCGCGGCGCGCGCGGCGCTGAAATCCGGCAGCACCAGCGCATTGATGACGCCGTGCCATCGCTGCCAGGCCGCCTCGCAGGCGTCGACAAGTTCCTCCGATGTAACCGTGCCGCCGGCGAGCCGTTGTGCCACCTCCCATAGCGGCGGAAAGCCGCCGGTCGTCCAGTCGGGCAGGTTCACATCGGCTCCTTGTCGTGATCCGCGCGGCTCGGCACGGGTGGGGGCATTATCAGGGGCTCAGGGACTGCTAATTGTGTTGGTATACTATATTCCGTCTTGCGCGCAGTGCAAGGCGAATGTGCGCGCGGGCACCACGGATGGCAAGCGCCAGGGGATGGACTATCGGGGGAAGTGCGACACGCAGAACGCGTGCCAGAAGGGAAGCGACGGCCACGAGCGGCGCGATGCGCCGCCCGCTCACTCAGGCTGGATCAGCAATGGCCGCGCCGGGGCGCGCGGCCGCCCAGCGCCTGCAGGAAGCGGCCGATATCGCGCAGGCGCAGCGGCACCAGCGGCGAGGCATGGCGCACGGCGTCGCGCGCGGCAAGGTGGTGCAGCAGTTGCTGACCTACGGGTTGCGACAGATAGCGTTGCTCGGGCGACTGCATGGTAAATCCCAATTGACCTTGAATGACTACAGTATACACATTCTTGGTGCAGTGCGTCATGCGCGGGCATGCAACGCCCTGTTGCGGGGCATGCAACGGAAATAGCAATCGCCACGCGGATTGGGAAAATACCGGCCGGCAGCGGATGACAGCCAGGGGCCGCAGCCTTCGCTCAGGCCGCCTGCGCCGCGCCCTGCCCGCCCACCGGCAGGTCGGCCGCCTTGGCGGCGCTGTAGACATGGCGCGCGGCCAGCAGCGCGGCAAGGTCGGCGTCGCCGGCGATCACGGCCTGCAGGATCTGGGCGTGCTCGTCCCAGTTCTGGCGCGCGCGCACCACGTTGGCGGGGCCGAACAGCACGGCGGTGCGCTCGCGCAGCGAGCGCATCATTTCCTGCAGCACGCTGTTCGCGGCGATGGTGCCGAGCACCTCATGAAAGCGGGTATTGAGCGCCAGCAGTTCATCCGCGCGGCCCTGCGCGGCGGCCTCCATGCCCTGGCGCAGCACCGTTTCCAGTTCCGCCACCAGCGCCGGGTCGCGCCGCTGCGCGGCGAGCTTGGCGTTGAGGCCTTCCAGCGTGGCGCGCACCTCCACCATCTCGCGCGCGATCACCGGCGACAGGCTCGCCACCGTGGCGCCGCGGCGCGGCTCGATCAGCACCAGGCCCTCGCTGGCCAGCGCGCGCAGCGCCTCGCGCACGGGAATGCGCGATACGCCCAGTTCCGCCGACAGCTTGTTTTCCACCAGCCGCTCGCCCGGCGCGTACTTGCCGTTCAGGATGCCTTCGCGCACCTTGTCGGTGACAAGGGCAAACAGCGGCGAGTGGCTGGCACCGAGGCTCAGCGGCTCGGCGGGCGCGGCGGGAGACGGAGTGAGGGACATGGGTCGGCAGAGGCGTAGGCGGAAAGGCTGGCGTCATTGTATACCAGCCATCCTTGCATACCGTCATGTCTTAACAAAGGTGCTGGAAGGTAAAGCTGTCCGCGTAGAGGTGGTCAGGACTGGCTCCGTGCGCCAGGAAAGCGGCACGGGCGTCTCGGATCATGTCGGGCGAGCCGCACAGGTAGATGGCGTGCTCGCTCAGGTCGCCCAGGTCGGCCAGCGCCGCGTCGTGCACATAGCCGCGCCTGCCCTGCCAGTCCGTCCCGGCGCGCGACAGCACCGGGACGTACTGGAAGTCATAGAGCCGTTCGCCCCACGCGGGGATGGCGTCGTGCAGGTACAGGTCGTGCGGCTGGCGCATGCCCCAGTACAGCGACACCGGTGGGCAGTCGGGATCGCCCATCAGCGATTCCAGGATCGCCTTGATCGGCGCCAGCCCGGTGCCGGTGGCCACCATCAGCAGCGGCCGGTAGTCGCGGGACCGGTAGAAGAAGTTGCCGAGCGGCAGTTCGACGTCGATTGCATCGCCAGCCCGCATGCGCGGCAGGATGCCGTCGGTAAAGGCGCCGCCCGGAATGCGCCGCACGTGCAGGTCGACCCGCCCGTCCCGCGGCACCGACGCCATCGAAAAGCTGCGCGCGAGCCCGTCGGTACTCACCAGCTTCAGGTATTGGCCGGGGCGATAGTCCAGCGTGCCCGCGTCCGGCACCTCCAGTTCGACGTGCATGACGTCCGCCGACAGCGGGCGCACCGCCTGCACCACCGCGCGGTGCCGCGCGGGCTCGGCGCAGGCCTCGCCCTCACGTGCGGTGCCGATGACGAGGTCGGCCAGCGGCTGTGCCTGGCAAGCGAGCGCGTAACCGGCGGCAGCCTCGTCCGGCGCGAGGCCGAACGGCTCCTCGTCGTAGCGCACCTGCCCGTCGAACAGGCGGATGCGGCAGGTGCCGCAGCCGCCCAGCTGGCAGTCGTGCGGCAAGGCGATGCTGGCGCGCTGCGCGGCCTGCAGCAGCGTCTCGCCGCGCTCGACGAAAAAGACCTGCTGCGTATCGGCGATCTGGATGCGGTACGACATGGAACCTCCGCTAAGACGAACTTGTACTTACTTCTTGATATCGGCCTGCACCAGCACCTTCAGGTCCTGCGGCGCAAGCAGTTCGGCCAGCGCCTGCAGCGCGGCCAGCCCGGCCTGCGTGTCCTGCTCGCCGTTGCCGCCCGACAGGCCGATGCCGCCGATCACCTCGTCGTTGACCACGATCGGGAAGCCGCCGACGAACGCCGCGA
The DNA here is from genome assembly GCF_059278825.1 of Cupriavidus sp. MEYA8. Taxonomy (NCBI): domain Bacteria; kingdom Pseudomonadati; phylum Pseudomonadota; class Betaproteobacteria; order Burkholderiales; family Burkholderiaceae; genus Cupriavidus; species Cupriavidus sp. MEYA8. The sequence goes on along the minus strand of NZ_CM181222.1, from coordinate 1,790,028 downwards.
ACTTGCCTTCGAAGCTCCACTGGATGCCGAAGGCCTCGTTGCCAGGCAGCGCCGGCCCGTTCGGCGGCGTGGTGAACAGGTGGGTGGAGCGCTTGTGGCCCGCGGCGGTGAACGCCTTGTTCCACGCGATCTGCGGCCCGGTGATGCGGGCGCCGTCCATGCGTTCGAGCGCGAGCGGGTAGCCGCCCTCGTCGACCACGCAGATCGACTCCAGCACGCCGATTTCCTCCGAGCGCCGGATCGCGGCGGCAACCATGTGGCGCGCTTCGCGCAGTTCCAGCTTGATGGCTTTCTTCATCGGTAAGACTCCTTGCGACGGCCGGGCTCAGGCGCCCCGGTAGACCGTCTTGACCTGCGTATAGAATTCCAGCCCGGTGCGGCCCGACTCGCGGAAGGTCGAGGTGCTAGACCTCTTGACCCCGCCGAACGGCGCGTTGACCAGGTTGCCCGTGGTGGTGCGGTTGATCTTGACCGTGCCCGCCTCGATGTCGGTGGCGAAGTGGTGGATGTAGCGCGGGTTGCTGGTGACGATGGCCGCGGCCAGCCCGTACTCGGTATCGTTGGCCTTGGCGATGGCGTCGGCGTAGCCGGTAAATCCGATGATGGCGATCACAGGCCCGAAGATCTCCTCGCGCGCGATCCGCATCTGCTGCGTCACGTCGGTGAACACCGTCGGCGCGACGTAATAGCCCTTGTCGAGATCGCCGCCGGTCAGCCGCGTGCCGCCGCACAGCAGCGTCGCCTCGGACTTGCCGATGTCGATATAGCGCAGCACGGTCTCCAGCTGCCTGGCCGAGGCCAGCGGCCCGAGATCCATGCCCGGCGTCATGCCGCTGCCGACCTTGAGCGTTGCGACTTTCGCCAGCAGGCGCTCGGTGTATGCCGCCTTCACGGATTCGGCCACCAGCACGCGGCTGGTGCCGGTGCAGGCTTGCCCCGACAGCGAGAAGCCGCCCTTGATGGTCAGGTCGACGGCGCGATCCAGGTCGGCGTCTTCCATCACGATCAGCGGGTTCTTGCCGCCGAGTTCCATCTGCGTGCGCGTGGTCAGCGGCGCCGCGCGGTGGATCTGCTCGCCGGCGCGCGACGACCCGGTGAACGAGATCGCGCGCACCGCAGGCGCTTCGGTGATGGTTGCGCCGATCTCGGCGGCGCTGCCGGTGATGAAGTTCAGCACGCCCTTGGGCAGCCCGGCCTTGACCAGCGCCTCGGCCAGCCGGTAGCCCGACAGCGGCGCCTCGGACGACGGCTTGAACACCACCGTGTTGCCGGTCACCAGCGCCGGCGCGAGCTTGCGCGCGGGAATCGATACCGGGAAATTCCACGGCGCGATCACCGTCACCACGCCCAGCGGCTCGCGCTGGCTGTAGACGAGTTGGTCAGCGTCGTCGTTGGGAAACACCTCGCCGGTGAAGGTCTGCGCTTCCACGGCATAGAAGCGCAGTGTCTGGGCCGAGCGCAGCACCTCGTCGCGCGCCAGCGCCAGCGCCTTGCCTTCCTCGCGGGTCAGCTCGGCGGCGATGCTGTCGGCGTTGGCTTCAAGGTGCTCCGCCGCGCGGTTGAGGATGGCGGCGCGCTTGCCGACCGGGGTCTTTCTCCAGCCGGCAAAGGCTGCCGCCGCGGCCGCCACGGCCGCCTGCGCGTCGACCGCGGACGACGCCTGGAAGCGGCCCACGAGGTCGGCGGTGTCGGCCGGGTTGACGTTGTCGAAGGTGCGGCCCGACTGGCAGGCCGTCCATTCGCCGTCGATATGGTTCAGGAATACGGTCATCGTCGATCCCGTTGCGTGGCGGCGCTCAGGCTGCCATGTCGAGTTCGGGCAGCGGCAGTTCTTTCTCGACGTAGTCGTGATAGAGCGCGGTGGTGTACAGCAGCCGCATCTGCGCGCCGATCTCGCAGATCTTCAGGCAGCGCTGCTGCAGCTCCGGCGTGTTGGCGTGCTCCAGCACGATCTGGTAGCCGCGCTCGCCGTGGATCTCGTCCGAGACGATATGCAGGTCGAAGAACTCGACCTCTTCGTCGGTGAACTGGTACTTGTCGCGCAGCGTCGGGGTCTGCTTGCGGTAGATCGACGGCACCTGCGATTCCAGCCCCACCACCAGGCCGGCCACCGCCACGATCGGGTCTTCGCGCATGGCCACCGCATAGCACCAGCTCTGCAGGCCGCGCGTGGTGGGCGACATGTTGTCCGGGTCGGTCACGCGCTCGCGCGTGGTGCCGCAGGCTTCGGCAAAGCGGATCAGCAGGTCGGTGTGGCGGTCGCCGCCGATCTCTTCCTCGTACATGTTCGCGAGCAGGAAATCCTTGGCTTCGGTATAGCGGTCCGGCGTGCGGGCGTAGATGTAGCCCAGGTAGTCCGCGAACGGGCCGACGTAGTGGTAGTGGTTCTCGGCCCAGCGCGCGAGATGGGCGCGGGTCAGCTTGCCGCTGGCCCAAGCCACGCTGAACGGCGCCTTGTTGGCGCTCTTGCCTTTGATGGCTTCTTCGAGGGCGGCACGGAAATCTTCGCGGTTCATCAGTTCGGCCATGACGGGGGCTCCTGGTTGGCGATACGGGGCGATTCGGTGGGTTGGATGCCGGGGCCGGCTCGCATGGCGGATCGGCCTCGGCATATTTGTATACTATATACAGTCAATCGGAGACGACAAGGGCTCTGTTGACTAATCACGTCGGTGTTTACCCGGCGCTGGAGCGAGCGACGGCGCTCAGGCGGCGCGGCGCTCTGCCCCGCCCGCGATGCGCGACCAGGCGAAACCAGCCAGCGCCACGTCTTCCAGCCCCACGCCGACCGACTTGTAGATCACGATGTCGTCGTCGCGCTGCCTTGGCGACGCCTTGCCGAGCACGACGTCCGCCAGTTCCACGATCTTGTCCGCCGGCAGCACTTGCGGATCGGCCAGCACGATATCGCCGGCCTCGCGGGTCGATTGCGGCCGCCACTCCACCACGACCGCGGCGGCGCGGCGCAGCGCGGCGTCGTCCAGTTCGCGCGTATGCGGCAGGCTGGAGCCGATGGCGGCCACGAAGGCGCCCGGCCGGATCGACGTGCCGGCGAACAGCGGCGTGGTCGCGCGCGAGGCCGTGACGATGATGTCGGCCTCGGCCACCGCCGCATCGGGCTCGGCCAGCGCCACCGGGATGCCGCACAGCGCCGACAGGCGCTCGGGCATGCCGGCGTCCGCATGCGGATCGGACACCAGGATTCGTTCCAGCCCCAGCGTGGCGCCGAGCTGGCGCGCGTGCTGGGCGCCCTGCGTGCCGGCGCCGAACAAGGCCAGCGTGCGCGCGCCGGGACGGGCCAGCCGCTGCGCCGCCAGCGTGGTGCACGCCGCGGTGCGCAGGCGCGTGATGGCGCCGGCGTCGAACGAAGCCAGCGGCCGGCCGTCTTCGGTCGAGAAGATCAGGATGACAAAGGAAAACTGGCCGTTGATGGTGGTGTAGACCTTGGCCCCGGCCACGCCCTGCTGCGGAATCACCGCCCCCAGCGTGGACAGCTTGACGCCGCCGGCCTCGGTGCGGATGCGCTCCTGCATCGCGGCGTCGCCGCGCCCGAAGCTGGAAAACGCCGCCTCCATGACCTGCCGGGCATCTTCCGGGGTGACGTGGGCATCGATCATCGCGTCTGTGATGTGCTGCATGGAAACTCCGCTGGTTAGGTTGAGCTGGAAAAATTCGGAAGCGCGGCGGGCCCGGCGCCATCAGGCAAATGCCGCGCGGCCGAGCACGCCCAGCGCGCCGGCCGCGCACAGGCCCAGCAGCAGGCGGCGCACCGCAGTGGGAGACACCCGCCCGCGCAGCCGGTTGGACAGCGCGAAACCGGCCAGCAGGAACGGCGCCAGCACCAGCGCCAGCACCAGTTGCGGCAGGCCGAAGCGCCCGGCCAGCGCCAGCATGGCGAGCGACAGCACCGCCCCGCCGGACAGGATGCAGCCCATGGTCGCGCGCAACGGCGCGGGCGCCATGTGCTGCATGACGAGCGCGAACGGCGGCGCGCCGGCCGAGGTGATCGTCCCCATGAAGCCAGACAAGGTGCCCGCCACGACCACGTTGCGGGTGCTAGGCAGCAGGCGCCAGCCGAGCAGGCTCAGCGCCACGGCGGCGAGGATCGACAGCGAGAACAGCAGCGCCAGCGGACCCGGGGCCAGCCACGCGATGGTCAGCACCGCCGCGGCGCCGCCCAGCGCACGGCCGGCCAGTGCAAGGCCGGCGATGTTCCAGACGATGGCCTCGCGCTCGCGCAGGGCGCCCATCAGCGACAGGCAGCAGCCCATCGCCAGCAGCGGCCCCGGCACGAGGTCAGGGAAGAAGATCGCGCCCAGCGGCGCCGACAGCATGGCAAAGCCGATCCCGCCCACACCCTGCAGGCAGGCCCCCGCCAGGATGAGCAGTCCCATCGACAGGTAGGCCGGGACGGACAGGCCGGCGGGGAGCATCGCGAGCAACGGATCGGGCATGGCGGAAACGGTAGTGGCGGGAATAGCCGGACGGCCAGGCTGAGTGGGCGGATTGCCCGGGAACGGGCATGCGTCCTGCTCATCTGGCTCGATTATCCCCCCGAAATCGATACATAACGGTATACAGTCTACATACTGAGGATGTGCCGGGCAACCGGCCCGCCGATGGGATGCACCAATGGGAGGACCGTGAAAGCGGGCGAATTCCCAATAAATGTGCGCCTTAGAGCGATCCGCACCATTCTCGCGTAAGCGTAAGTCCGGATGCGAAATCGCTTGGCGCGAAGACATTATGGAATATAGTATACCGAAACGGGTGCAGCGCAGCCCAGTCCATCCGCCCCACAAACCCTCCGCCCCCAGGGAGTCTTCATGTCACAACAAGTCGTGATCGGTGCCGCGCACTGGATCTATCTGTCAGGGGTAGCAGTCATCGTGCTGACGATGATCCTGCGCGCCAATGTTGTTGTCCCGTCGATCGTCGGCACCGCCCTGGTCGTCTTTGCGCTGACCGGGAGCCCGGTGTCGGCACTGGGCGGGGTGTTTTCCGCGAGCCTGGTTGCCGCCAAGGAGCTGTTCAATATCTTCCTGGTGATTGCATTCATGACGGCGCTGCTCAATGCGCTCAAGACGCTGCGCTCCGACATCCGCATGGTCGAGCCCTTCCGCGTGGTGATGAAGAACGGGCATTCGGCGTTCTTTATCCTGGCGGGCATCACCTACGTCATCTCGCTGTTCTTCTGGCCGACGCCGGCCGTGCCGCTGGTCTCGGCCATCCTGCTGCCCGCCGCGATCGCGGCGGGGCTGCCGCCGCTGGCGGGCGCGATGGCGATCGCCATTGCCGGTCAGGGCATGGCGTTGTCGTCGGACTATGTGATCGGCGTCGCGCCGGGCATCAGCGCCAAGGCCGCCGGTGCGGCGGTCAGCGCCGCGGTGGTGGCCGACCGCGCGCTGGCCCTGTCGATCATCACCGGCTGCATCGCGCTGTGCCTGGCGTACCTGTCGATGCGCAAGCACATCGTGCCGGCTTGCGGCACCCTGCTCGACCGCTGGCAGGCGCAGGCGGGCGGCACCGCCGAAGCGATCGACGGCGGCATCACCTTCGACAAGGCCGAGATCGCCAGGGGCACCGCCCACACCGAACCGCTTGCCACCGACAGCAATATCGAGGCAAGCCTGTCGATGGTGGCAAGGCGCCGGGTGAAGTGGTCGAAATGCTTTGCCATCGTGACGCCGGTTGCCTTCCTCGCGGTGGTCGCCGTGATGGTGCTGCCCAAGCTCGGCACCGGCGTGCAGGATCTGAAGGGCGGCGACGCGGCCGCGCTGGTCGGCGGCGTCGCGGCGGTACTGATGATGCTGGCGACGCTGGCGGCCGAAGGCCCGCGCCGCATGCTCGACGTCTGCCCGGAGCACATCACCGACGGCTTCGTCTTCGCCTTCAAGGCGATGGGCTCGGTGCTGCCGATCGCCGGCTTCTTCTTCGTCGGCGCCGGCGAGACCGCCGCGCAGATCCTCGGCCTGCCGCCGGGCAAGGCGCCGAGCCTGCTGTTCGAGCTGATTCAGGCCTACCAGCACATGATCCCGGACAACCACGTGCTGGTCGCCTTCGGCGTGCTGCTGGTCGGCATGATCACCGGCATCGACGGCTCAGGTTTCGCGGGCCTGCCCCTGACCGGCACGCTGGCCGGCGCGCTGGGGCCGGTGGTCGGCTTCGACCCGGCCACGCTGGCGGCCGTGGGCCAGATGGGCGCGGTCTGGACCGGCGGCGGCACGCTGGTGGCGTGGTCGTCGCTGATCGCGGTGGCAGGCTTCGCCCGGGTGCCGGTGCTGGAAGCGGTGCGCGCGCTGCTGATCCCGGTGCTGATCGGGCTGGGCTGCTCCACCGTGGCGGCGATGGTGTTGTGGTCGTAGGCGCCCGCAAGCATCGCTACCGCTGTTTTTCCTGACTTTTCCCAGACCTGACGATGCCCAAAGTCACCTTCCACAAGCTCGGCGAGACCTTTGTCGACGAGGTCAAGCCCCAGACCAACCTGGTTGTCCGCGCCGGCATCCGGCAGTTCCCCTACCCCAACCTGCGCTACGAGTGCGGCATGGGCAAATGCTCCAAGTGCGCCTGCCGCGTACTCGCCGGGGCCGAGCACCTGCCGCCGCCCAACTGGAAGGAAAAGAAGCAGCTCGGCGAACGGCTCGAGCAGGGTTACCGGCTAGCGTGCCAGCTCTGGATCGAGCATGACATCGAGCTGGCCCAGGACGACCTGCCGGCCCCCGCCGCCCTCGCCACGGCAAGCGCGGGAGCCTGACATGTTCGTGCTGCTCACCAGCCGCCCCGGCCAGTTCCGCACCGAGCCCACCGACGGCATGACCGCCGTCGAGGCATACGACTACGTGTTCTATGGCAAGCGCACTGCACGCTTCGTCATCGCCGAGCTGGCGGCCGATACAGCCGAAAGCAAGGTACGAGTGCAGGAGGAAGCCCCACCCGGCATCGTCAACCTGATATCGACCAAGTTCCTCGACAAGTACGCCACGCTGGAGGCCGCCCGCGCCGCGCTGCGCGAGCTGGCCAGCTTCGGCAGCATGGACATCGCCCTCGTGCCCACGCCGGTCGCCGCCTCCCACACGCACGCTACGCATTCATCGCCATGATCCAGATCACCTTCCTCACCAACCACGGCAAGACGGTCAGCGCGCCGGTGAACAGCAACCTGCTGCGTGTGTCGCTGCGCGAGCGGGGCGGCATCCCGTTCAAGTGCGGCGGCGGCCTGTGCGGCACCTGCAAGTGCCGCATCGACAAAGGCCGCGAGCATACCGACGCGGTCAAGCCGAAGGAAAAGAAACTGCTGACGGAAGAAGAACTCGCAGGGGGCTTCCGGCTGGCTTGCCAGACGTTCATCGAGGGCGATATCGCGGTGTCGTGGCAGCCCAGGGAGGCAGTGCGCGCCTGAATTCAGCGCCGCCGCGCGGCGATCAACCCCGCCACCTCGTCCAGCATCGCCATGTCCACCGGCTGCGTCAGGTCCAGCGCCAGCGTGTGCCGGTAATACGGGCTGAGATCCAGCCCAACCCCCAGCCCCAGCACCTCCACATCACGCAACGCCTCATGCCGCGCCACGACGGCCTTGAGGTGGTTGTCGAGATAACACGCATCGTTGGCCAGCCCTGTGGCGGTGTCCATCGGGCTACCGTCGGACACCACCAGCAGGATGCGGCGCGCCTTGCCGGTGGCGTGGAGCCGGGCGCAGGCCCACTCCACCGCCTCGCCGTCCATGCCTTCGCGGAACAGGTCGGCCTTGAGCAAGGCGGTCATGTCGGTGCGCGCACGGCGCCAGCTGCGCGCGGCATCCTTGAACACCATGTGACAGGTTTCGTTGAGCCGGCCGGGGTGCGCCGGCCGGCCGCGCGCGAGCCAGTCGGCGCGGGCGCGCCCGCCGTTCCAGGCGTTGGTGGTGAAGCCCAGCACCTCGGTGGCCACGCCGGCCTGGTCGAGGGCACGCGCCAGCAGGTCGAGCAGCAAAGTCAGCGGCTCCGCCCGCGCCTTCATCGATCCCGAGCAATCCACCAGGAAGCCCACCACGCAATCGGCGTGCGCCTTGTGCGCTTCGCGGCGGAACAGGCGCCGTTCGGCGGGCGAGCTGACCAGTTGCGCCAGCCGGCGTCCGTCGATGCGGCCGCTTTCCTCGCCGAAGGACCAGCCATCAACGCGCGGCTGCGCCAGCGCGGCGCGCATCTTGCGCGCGAGCCGCGCCACGTTGACGCCCGCGCGGGCGATGCGTGCGTCCAGACGCGTGCGGTACTCATCGAGCAAGGCGCGCCGCACCAGCGTGGCGGCGCGCACTTCGCGGTCGTAGCGCGTGGTGAAGATACGGTAGCCATCGGCTGCGTCGGCCAGCACGCGGCTGTGGCCGCTGTCGGCAAGCGCGAAGGCTTCAGCGGGCGGTTCGTCGAAATCGAGCCACAGCGCAAAGCCCGCGCGTGCCGATGAAACGGCGTTGTCGTCGTCCTCGCCGGCACGCGGCGCTTCGCTGCGGACCATGTCCCCGACGGCACGCGCCAGCGCCAGCGCATGTACGGCAAACGCGGACTGGTCGTGGCGCTGCGCGCGCAGGCCGGCCAGCGCCGTGCCCAGCACGGGAACGATGGCGGCGCGCGTGGCCTCGATCAGGTCTTCGGTCTCTTCCAGCACCGGCTCGCCGCTCAGGCGCGACCACGCCACCTGCGCCACCGTGTAGAGCAGGATGCCGAGATGGCCCTCGGTCAACCCCGAGCGATGGAACGCGCGCGACCACGCCATGAAGCCGTGCCGCAGGTTGGCTGCCACGCCGGCCATGCCGCGCGGCAGGTGGGTCTCGCAGCGCAGCTGCTCGAGCAGCTCGAAGAGCAGGCGCTCGACCGGATCGGCGGGGCAGAGGCTGCGGTGCAGCGCGGCATCGGAATGCGCCTGCCGCAGTGCCGCGCCGTCGGCGGCGCCGCGCAGGCAGGCAGCCGTGTCAGTGCCCGGATCGGTGCGCAGGTGCGGCGCATGCTGCGGCACCGGCCGCATCGCGCGCCAGAGCTGGCCGTCGCGGAAATGCAGCGCCGCATCGCCGGTCAGCGCGCGCACGGCGGCGCCGGAGAGTTCGTCCTGCCGCTGGCGCCGGCGCAGCTGCTGCGCTGCCGACGCCGTGGTCATCGCGCGGACTCCGACGCTGCCGCAACCGCGGCGGGGTCACCGGGCAGTTGCCCGAAGCAGCGCTGGTAATACTCCGCCACCACCGGCCGCTCGGCCTCGTCGCACTTGTTCAGGAAGGTCAGCCGGAACGCCAGGCCCGGATCGCGGAAGATCTGGCAGTTCTCGGCCCAGCTGATCACGGTGCGCGGCGACATCAGCGCCGACAGGTCACCCGCCGCAAACCCGCGCCGCGTCAGCCCCGCCATGGCCACCATGGCGTCGACCAGCGCGCGGCCGGCATCGTTGTCCAGCTCGGGCACGCGCGCGAGCACGATGCCCGCCTCTTCCTCGTGCGGCAGGTAGTCCAGCGTGGCGACCACGTTCCAGCGGTCGATCTGCGCGTGGTTGAGCAGCTGGGTGCCGTGATAGAGCCCGTTGACGTTGCCGAGCCCCACGGTATTGGAGGTGGCGAACAGCCGGAACGACGGATGCGGCCGGATCACGCGGTTCTGGTCGAGCAGCGTGAATTTGCCATCGCGTTCCAGGATGCGCTGGATCACGAACATCACGTCGGGACGGCCCGCGTCGTATTCATCGAAGATCAGCGCCACCGGCCGCTGCAGCGCCCACGGCACGATGCCTTCCTGGAACTCGGTCACCTGGCGCCCGTCGCGCACGACGATGGCGTCCTTGCCGACCAGGTCGAGCCGGCTGATATGCCCGTCCAGGTTGACGCGCACGCACGGCCAGTTGAGCCGCGCCGCCACCTGTTCGATATGGGTGGACTTGCCGCTGCCATGCAGCCCCTGCACCATCACGCGCCGGTCGCGCATGAAGCCGGACAGGATCGCCAGCGTCACCTCCGGGTGGAAGCGGTAGGCCGGGTCGATCTCCGGTACGTGGTCGTCGCGCAGGCTGAAGGCCGGCACCATCAGGCCGGAATCGATGCCGAACACCGCGCGCACCGGAATCATCCGGTCCGGCTTGCCATACTGCTCTTGCGTCACCTCATGCTCCTCGTTGGTCGCCATGCCTGCTATCACATCGGCACCGCGACCAGCGGGGCAACCCCGCGTGACGCCGTGCGCGCTATTCGTCCTCTTCGGCGCTATCCGCGCCGCCATGCCAGCTGCTGGCGCTTTCGGCCTCGATTGCCGCCAGCGCGCTGGCCGCGCGCTGCAGCGCCGGCAACAGCTGCACCACCTTGTCGCGCGCCACGCGCATGACCGGGGCCTGCAGCGCCAGCCCGAGGTTGGACTTGCCGCCGTCCACGGCCGGGACCAGCACGCCGATGCAGACCAGCCCGGGCAGGAACTCCTCGTCATCCAGCGCGTAGCCGTCGCGCTTCACGCGCTCCAGTTCCGCTTCCAGCTGCGCGTGGTCGGTCAGCGTGTTCTGCGTGTACCGCTCCAGCTCCGCATGGGCCAGCAGCCGCTGCCGCTGCGCCGGCGCCAGCTGCGCCAGGAACAGCTTGCCGGTGGCGGAGCAGTGCGCCGGCACGCGCGAACCCGGATGCAGGTAGAAGCGCAGCGGCGCCGCGGTTTCCACGCGGTCCAGGTACAGCACCTCGCCGCCCGAGAACGCGGTCAGGTTGCAGCTCTCGCCCACCTCTTCCACCAGCCGCCGCAGCACCATGTGGCGCGCGCCGTGCGAGGTGCTGTTGAGCAACAGGTTCTCCGCCAGCCGGCGCAGCCGCAGGCCGGTGCCGTATTGCCGCCCGTCGCCGTTGCGCTGGATCAGCCCCGCCGCCTCGAGCTGCTGCAGCATGCGGTGCAGCGTGGGCTTGGGCAGGCCGGTTTCTTCCACCAGCGCCTGCAGGTTGAAGGACTGGTCCTTCTCCGCGATGACTTCGAGCAGGCCGAACAAACGCAGTGCCGGCGTGTCTCCGTCCGGCCTGGCGTCACTTTTGGCGAGGCGCATATCGTTCATGCCTGGCTCCATCATAGGTAAGTTTCATTTTCAGAGTCAAATCATATCAATTATCGAAACTTCTGGTTGACCTTCCGCCGAGGAGGGCCTACATTCCGGTGAAACAATAAGTTTTCGGAACAACTGGTTCCGGATTTTTAAGTAGACACCGGAGACTAGTCGACATGGACGGATAAGCATCCCGTACCCGGGATTGCAAACACTGAACCGACCACGGCCCCGGCTGGCGTTTCCCGCGCCGCCACCTATACAGAAGAGAAGCCGTGGCGCCTGCCAAAAACGCTGGTCTGGCTGCAAGTAGCACCGGCAGCACGCGCAGCACAGGAGACACACCATGATCCAACAACCCGAGTCCGGCAACGGACTATCCCACGGCCTCAAGCAACGCCACATGACCATGATCGCGCTTGGCGGCGTGATCGGCGCCGGCCTTTTTGTCGGCAGCGGCGTCGTCATCAAGTCGGCCGGCCCCGGCGCGGTCCTTTCCTTCCTGATCACCGGCCTGCTGGTCGTGCTGGTCATGCGCATGCTGGGCGAGATGGCGTGCGCGCTGCCCGGCACAGGCGGCTTCTACGAGTATGCGCGCGAAGCCTGGCGCGACCGCCCCAGGGTGGGCAACCTCGCCGGCTTCCTGACCGGCTGGATGTACTGGTACTTCTGGGTCATCGTGGTGGCGCTCGAAGCCGTCGCCGGCGCCGACCTGGTGCGCTACTGGCTGCCGGACGTGCCCAACTGGATCATCAGCCTGGTGCTGCTGGTGATGCTGACGCTGACCAACCTGGTGTCGGTCAAGTCGTTCGGCGAGTTCGAATTCTGGTTCGCCTCGATCAAGGTCGCGGCAATCATCGTGTTCCTGTTCGTCGCAGGCGTGTACGTGCTGGGTCTCGCTCCCGGCGCCCACGGCATGCAGGTGGCCAACCTGACCGCCAACGGCGGCTTCATGCCGAACGGCATCGTGCCGGTGCTGACCGGCGCGGTCGCGGCCACCGGCTTCTACTTCGGCGCCGAGATCGTCACCATCGCCGCCGCCGAGACCGCCGAGCCGCAGAAGGCCGTGGCCAAGGCCACCAGCTCGGTGATCACGCGCGTGCTGGTGTTCTATGTCGGCTCGATCCTGCTAGTGGTATGCCTGGTGCCGTGGAACTCCAACAGCATCGCCACGCCGTACGTCAGCGCGCTGAACGTGATGGGCGTTCCCGCCGCCGCGCAGATCATGAACGCGATCGTGCTGACCGCGGTGCTGTCGGCGCTCAACTCCGGCCTGTACGCTTCGTCGCGCATGCTGTTCGCGCTGACCCGCCGCGGCGATGCGCCGCAGTCGCTGGCCCGCGTCAGCCGCAACGGCGTGCCGGTGCGCGCCATCCTGGTGGCCACGCTGTTCGGCTACGGCGCGGTGGTGATGTCCTATGTCTCGCCCGATACGGTGTTCGCCTTCCTGGTCAACTCGTACGGCACCGTCGCCATCTTCGTCTACATCCTGATCGCGATCTCGCAGCTGCGCCTGCGCTCGCGGCTGGAACGCGAGGCGCCGGGCCTGCTGCGCGTGCGCATGTGGTGCTTCCCGTATCTCACCTATGTCGCGATCCTGGGCATGCTGGGCATCGTGATCGCCATGGCCTTTATCCCCGACCAGCGCACGCCGCTTGCGCTGGGGGTCATCAGCCTGCTGATCCTGCTGATTGCCTACGGTGCGCGGCAACTGTTTCGCCGTGGCGCGGAGCCGGTAGTCCCGCTGGCCGAGATGCCAAGGCCCGATCTTCACAAGTATTGATGTGCCACGCGGCGCGCCAGTGCAGTAAGCTGGCGCGCTGTGTCGTTTGCAGTGTCGTTGTTATTGCCCCCGCACCATGAGCCTCAAGTCTCCCGCCACCATGTGGTTCCAGCTGTTCCAGCAGCACGCCCTGTCCGGACTGAGCCTGCAGGGCAAGATCCGCCAGATGCTGGTGTCGGCGATCCTCGACGAGCAGCTGCCGCAGGGCGAACCGCTGCCGAGCAGCCGCGAGCTGTCCGCGCAGCTGCGCGTGGCGCGCAACACCGTGGTGCTGGCGTACCAGCAGCTGGTCGATGAAGGCTACCTGGTGGCGCGCGAACGCAGCGGCTATTTCGTCAATCCCGGGATCCTTGGCACGCGCGTCAGCGGCGTAGCCTCGCTGCGCGGCGAGCCGGTGCCGGCGCGCGGCGGCGAACCGGACTGGGAGCGGCGCTTCGTGTTCCGCCCCACGCAGCAGCGCAATATCGTCAAGCGCGCCAACTGGCGCGACTACCCGTACCCGTTCATCTACGGCCAGTACGACCCCACGCTGTTCCCCACTGCCGACTGGCGCGAATGCTGCCTGAAGGCGCTCAGCGTGCTCGACATCCACGACTGGGCCCAGGACATGATCCTGCGCGACGACGAGTCGCTGGTGCAGCAGATCCGCACCCGCGTGCTGCCGCGCCGCGGCGTCTGGGCCGGCGCCGACGAGATCGTGGTCACCGTGGGCGCGCAGCAGGCGCTGTACCTGCTGGCCGACCTGCTGGTCAGCCCCGATACGCCGGTCGGCATCGAAGATCCCGGCTATCCGGATGCGCGCAATATCTTCGGCTCGCATACCTCGCACCTGGTACCGCTGGCGGTCGATGGCGACGGACTGGTGCTGTCCGACGCGCAGCGCGCGTGTGACTACGTCTATGTCACGCCCAGCCACCAGTGCCCCACCACCGTGACCATGCCGCTGGCGCGCCGGCAGGCGCTGCTGCGCCAGGCCGAGGAAGCGGACTTCGTGCTGATCGAGGACGACTACGAAAGCGAGAGCCGCTTCGAGGGCGACCCCACGCCCACGCTCAAGAGCCTGGACCGCAGCAACCGCGTGATCTACGTCGGCAGCCTGTCCAAGAGCCTGGCGCCGGGGCTGCGCATCGGCTATGTGGTCGGGCCGGCGCCGCTGATCGCCGAGCTGCGCGCGGCGCGGCGGCTGATGCTGCGGCACCCTTCGGCGTATATCCAGCGCGCGTTCTCGCTGTTCCTGTCGCTGGGCCACTATGACGCGCACCTGCGGCGCCTGTCGGCGGCGCACCGCGAGCGCGCCGAGGCGGTGCTGGCGGCGCTGGCCACGCATATGCCCGATTTCCGTCCGGTGCCGATCGCCGGCGGCGCGTCCTGCTGGATCGAAGGGCCGCCCTGGCTCGACGCCAACGCGCTCGCGCGCCTTGCCGAGCTGCAGGGCGTGCTGATCGAGCCCGGCCGCGTCTTCTTCATGGAGGAGCCGGCGCCTCGCAACGTGTTCCGGCTGGGCTACTCCTCGATCTCGCTGGACCGGATCGAGCCCGGCATCCGCGTGCTGGCGGGTGTCGCGCGTGAACTGCAGGCCACCCCCGGCGGCGCCGGCGCAGCCGTAGCGGACGCCACCGTCACGTCCCGCGCCCGCCCGGCGGCCTGAAACGGACCCGCTCCGGCTGGCCCAAGCGATTGTCCCGAACTGGCGCTACAGCGCCGCGGCCGGCTTCCCTATCCTCGAGTCATGGCCGGTTACCGCAGCGCCTTCTTGCGCGGACCGGTGGACAACACTCAGGAGACCAAGACATGTCCGATCGCAACACCGCCGCCGGCATCGAACTGCTGCAAGCCTTCAATGACGCCTGGAACCGCCATGACCTCGACGCCCTGATGGGCTTCATGGCCGATGACTGCGCCTTCCACGGGGTGGCCGGCAGCGAACTGCTCGGCCGCAGCTTTATCGGCCGCGACGCCGTGCGCGAAGGCTTCCAGCTCGCCTGGCAGACCTTTCCCGACGCGCAATGGGTCGATGGCGAGCATTTCGTCGTGGGCGACCGCGGCGTCAGCGAATCCACCTTCAAGGGCACCCGCGCCGACGGCGCCCGCATCGAGGCGCGCATGGTCGACGTCTTCACCTTCCGCGACGGCAAGATCGCGGTGAAGAACGCCTACCGCAAGGACCGCCCGCCCGTGGTTGCGCCCGTAGTGGCAGCGCAAGCCTGAACGCAGGAGACGCGCCATGGAAGCCGTAGTCCCCCGCAGTTCCCTGGGCGGCGAGCACACGACCGCGCCGTCGCGTCCGTACGACCCCGCCTACGACCCGCTGCATACCCCCACCCCTGGACAGGGCCGCGAGTACGCGCCCACCTACTGGATCGGCACCGCCGGCACGCCGCCCGCCGACGACGGCCCGATCACCCATGACATCGACGTCGACGTGGCCATCATCGGCTCGGGCTTCACCGGCCTGACCTGCGCGATCTTCCTGGCGCAGCAGTACGGCATCAAGGCCACCGTGCTCGAAGCCAACCGCGTCAGCTGGGGCTGCAGCACGCGCAACGGCGGCCAGGCGCAATGCGCGTCGGGGCGCCTCAAGCGTTCGCAGTGGATCCAGCGCTATGGGCTGGACACCGCGCTGCGCCTGCATGAAGAGGTCTGCGACGGCATGGAGACCTTCAAGGGGCTGATCAAGGACATCGACTGCGATCCGCAGCCGGGCGGCCACCTGTATATCGCGCACCGCGACAAGGTGATGCCCGGGCTGGAAAAGGAAGCAAAAATCCTGCGGGAAGTCTTCAACTACGACGCGCGCATCCTCGATGCCAGCACCGTGCGGCGCGAATACGTCGACGACAAGGAAGCCGCGGGCGCCATGCACGAGCCCGAAGGCATCGGCATCCACGCCGGCAAGCTGGCCTTCGGCTACCTGCGCCGCGCGCGCGAGCTGGGCGCCAAGGTGCATCCGTCCAGCCCCGTGACCGGCTGGGAAACGCGCAACGGCGTCCACTACCTGCGCACTCCCGGCGGCATCGTGCGCGCCCGCGCCGTGGGCGTGGCCACCGGCGGCTACACCTCGCAGTCGCTGCACCGCCAGCTCAAGAACCGGCTGTTTCCGATCCTGTCAAACTCGATCGTCACGCGCCCGCTGACCCCCGACGAAATTGCCGCGTGTAACTTCCGCACCACGCAGGTCATCACCGACACGCGCATCCTGCGCCACTACTACCGGCTGATGCCCGACGGCCGCCTGCAGATCGGCAGCCGCAGCGCCATCACCGGCAACGACGCGCCGCAGGACCAGTACAAGCAGAAGCTGATCGCCGACATGTACCGCAAGTTCCCGGCGCTGCGCGGCATCCAGATCGACTACTCGTGGTGGGGCTGGGTCGATGTCAGCCACGACATGATGCCGCGTATCACGCAGCCGGACCCGTCGCAATCGATCTACTACGCGATGGGGTATGGCGGCAATGGCGTGATGTACTCCGCGCAGGCGGGCAAGCGGCTGGCGGCGCTGATCGCCGGCAAGGAGTCGTCGCTGCCGCAGCTGCCGATCTTCCGCTCGCCGCTGCCGTTCCCGAACGTGCTCGAGATGGCGGAGTCGCGGATGTTCGCGCCGTTCCGCCGGATGGGGCAGCGGGCGCTGTATCACTGGTATCACTGGAAGGATGATGTGTTTTGAAGCGGCCACAGCACCGATGATGCCGGTTGCTTCCATCCAAAGGGACCGCTGCTAACTCATTCCTTTCTTGCAGGGATCAGGTCAAGACCATGTTCTTGAGCCGCTTGGACGTGCCTGGTCCCTCATTCATACCGCCGAAGAGTCTCCGGCCCGCTTCCCGGTTGGGCATCTCACTCCGAGACCCCCACTCGCGCGAGGCATACGCAACCAGCGCAGCAGGCATCACATTCTCGCGTTCACTAGCACCGGCGATGCGATGTCCTTGTGATCGTATTTCTAAGGCGCTGAAGCAAGCACTAATCGTACGGTACAAACTTCCCACACGAGCCGGACTGGCATACCCCTCGCAGGGATAACTCGTAGCGTGCGTTGCATCGCGCACGACCCATTGCCACGCGCAACACACAATCTAGCAGTACGACAGAAGGCGCCATAGCGTGCTGCCGAGTCTGCGGCTTTTTTAGATGTCGCTGCAAATTCTGATTTTTCCGATTGAGTTCCGTTGCCAATCCGGATTCATTAGTTACTCAGCAAAAAAACCGACTCAAGGAGCAACGATGCGCTCCCGCTTATTACCCTGTTCGCATACAAGGGGCAGTTATGGTCGACAATCGCTGCGCGCTCCGAAACGGAGACAAGACCAGTACGAACGGCGTGCTTATCGCGACAGGCCGCAGTGTATTCCACCGTGACGCAATCGTAGGTGTAGAAGGCGATCACGCAACATGCCCCGCCTGCAAGGCTGGCGGGCCGGTCATGAACGGCTGCTACCCGGCCTTCGATATTGATGGCAAGCAGGTATTAGTAACAGGAGCGCGTGTCCACTGCAAATGCGCTATCAACCCGATCGTCACTCACTCACGCAGCGATTTCGTCATCGAAGTAAACCGGAGTGGTCGGCAGGCATTACTTCGGCCAGAGGCCTCGCCACTGGCCTCGTCAAAACCGGCTCAGCCTGCCTCGGCCGATTATGACGAACAAGTGCACCTGGTAGATGAAATTACACAGAAACCCTTGGCTGGCGTCGCTTATGTCATTGATGTGTCGGACGGGACCAGCTACAGCGGCCACACCGACGAAGACGGTTTCTGCCAACGCATCATGACAGCAAAGGCTGAAACGCTGACGATTTATACTGGTGACGATGCCGAGCCACGGATGTAACGTATGACCCATACTGCCAAAACCAATACCAAAAAGGGCTCCGTTCATGCGCTAGCCCGCAAGGTACGTCTTTTGTTGTGGGGCGGGGCCTATGCAACAAGTGACAACCATACATTCGAAAGAGCCAAGCGCGAAGTGACAAAGGATTACAAGCAATCCGATAACAATACACTGGAAATCATTGATGTGCAAATCGATTCCGCACAGGAATTCATTGCGACGATAAACAAGCAAAAGGTCAACAGCATTCGATCACTGGACGTATTTACGCATGGCGGGCCGGATCACCTCTATATGGTATCCGTGCGCGAGGAAAATAATGGAGGTTTTAACAATTTTCGCTGGTACCGCTACGCTGTCCACAATGCATCTCTTTCGCGCCCCGATCTTTCGAAAATTCAATTTTCAAATTTCACCAACGAGGCGAAAATCGAGTTCCAGGGATGCCAGACAGCCGCCAATCCAACAGACGAAGACAATATTGCAGCAGATTTCTCGAGACGACTGAAAGAGGCGGGAAAGATCAAGTCGTCCGTAATCGGCCACACGACGAACGCCGTCCCCGGAATTGACGCTGACGACAAACCAAGACAGGACTACAGGCACGACAGCCGAGCGATTTTCAAGGGCGGCCGACTAATAAAACTAACAAAACAAAAAGGCGCAATAGACGAAAAATGGTTGACACAATGAAAATCCCAAAAATAAAAATGCTTCGGTTTTTTTGCGCAATGGCCTGTATCGCGGGCGGTGCATGCGCGATATCAATCTATCCCTTCCCCTTATCTGAGCCGAACATAATTATAGAAACCCGCCACATGTCTTATGCTTGCGGAGAATGTTATGTACAAGAACGAGTTACCCGGGTCCTTGACAAGGATAGCGGAAATTTCATTGACAAACATGATTACGAATCAGAAAGCAATACGCCATTTCGCTACCTCGGATGGGACGTCGTCGTAAATTACAAGAGAAATACCGATGGATTACTGAATTCCCTCGACACCATATCAAGGAACGGCCCATATTGCGCATGGCCAGATTTTAGATTGAGAGGTCAATTCAAGCGCCGCATAATTTATTCGCATTATTTCAGGGGCGATCATTATGATGGGATCTATTTCGATACAGACGACGCGACGGCAATCTATTCATCAAACATGAACTGCCCAGAGGTGAAGCTCCCATAGGGTGCCAACTCCCCGCCGCCACCGCATCAGTTGGCGATCAATCTTGCACGCCTTGTCGGACCACCACCGACACCCAAACCGGACCCCGCCGCCTCCTCACCCCGCATGCCGCCGCAGTATGATGCCCAAGTCTCCCGCCCCGGGAGCATCGCAGCCGCATGGCGGCCGCAGTGCATCAGGAGGCACGCTTGGACCAGCCCCGGCCGTTTCCGTCCGAACCCGCGCGCCCCGGCGACCTGGTCGTCGCCCGGCCCGAAGGGTTGTATTGCCCGCCCGGCGATTTCCATATCGATCCGTGGCGCCCGGTCGAGCGCGCCGTCATTACCCACGCCCACTCCGACCACGCCCGCTTCGGGCATGCGCACTACCTCTGTTCAGAACCAGGCCGCGGCGTGCTGCTGGCGCGCCTGCCCGGCATCCACCTGAACACCCTGCCCTACGGCGAACGCATCACCCACCACGGCGTCACGCTGAGCCTGCATCCGGCCGGGCACGTGCTCGGCTCGGCGCAAGTGCGGCTGGAATATGGCGGCCAGGTCTGGGTGGCCTCCGGCGACTACAAGCTGGAGGCCGACGGCACCTGCGATCCGTTCGAGCCGGTGCCGTGCGATACCTTCATCACCGAAAGCACCTTCGGCCTGCCGATCTACCGCTGGCCGTCGCAGGCAACGCTGATGGCGGAGATCTTCCACTGGTGGCGGGCCAATGTGCAGGCCAGCCGCGCCAGCATCGTCTACGCCTACAGCTTCGGCAAGGCGCAGCGCATCCTGCATGGGCTGCTGCACCATGCCGGCGTCGACGGCCTGCCCGGGCCGGTGATCGTGCACGGCGCGCTGACCACGCTCAACGCGGCCTATGCCGACGCCGGCGTGGCGCTGCCGCCGATGGCGCTGGCGTCCGAACTGCCGCCGCGCAGCCCGCTGCTGCGGCAGGCGCTGGTGGTGGCGCCGCCGTCGGCGCAGCGCTCGCCCTGGCTGCGGCGCTTCGGCGATGCGTCCGATGCCTTTGCCAGCGGCTGGATGCAGCTGCGCGGCACGCGCCGGCGCCGCGGCGTCGATCGCGGCTTTGCGCTGTCCGACCACGCCGACTGGCCGGGGCTGCTACAGGCGATCAGCGCCACCGGCGCGGGCCGCATCATCGTGACCCACGGCAATGTGCCGGTGATGGTGCGCTACCTGAATGAACGCGGCTGGCAGGCGCAGGCGTTCGAGACCGAGTACGGAGACGACGATGAAGCGGTGCGCGTGGAGGCGCAGGCCGAAGCCGTGAGCGAAGCCACCAACGAAGAAGCCGCCCCATGAAGGCCTTCGCCGACCTCTACGCCGCGCTCGACGGCACTACCTCCACCAAGGCCCGGCTCGCAGCATTGGTCGACTACCTGCGCGCCGCCCCGCCGCAGGACGCGGCGTGGGCGGTGTACTTCCTGGCCGGCGGCAAGCCGCGGCAGATCGTGCCGGTGTCGGTGCTGCACGAACTCGCGCGCGAGGCCGCCGGCCTGCCCGACTGGCTGTTCGAGGAGAGCTACCAGGCCGTCGGCGACCTTGCCGAAACCATCGCCCTGCTGCTGCCCGAACCCATGGATGCCGACCACGCCGGCCTGGCCGAATGGGTCGAACAGCGCCTGCTGCCGCTGCGCGGCCTGCCGCCTGAAGACCTGATGCCGCGGCTCGATGCGCTGTGGCGGCCGCTGGACGCGCAAGGCCGGCTGGTGCTGTTCAAGCTGATCACCGGCGCCTTCCGGGTCGGCGTGTCGCGCCTGCTGGTCACGCGCGCGCTGGGCGAGGTGGCGGGCATCGAGCCCAAGCGCGTGGCCGAGCGCATGGTCGGCTACACCGACCTGTCGGCGCGCCCCGATGCCGCGCGCTTCCTCGCCCTGCTGGCGCCGGAGAGCGATGACGACCGCCAGTTGCGCGCCGGCGGCCAGCCCTACCCGTTCTTCCTCGCGCATCCGCTGCAGGCGCCCGTCGAGCAGTTCGGCGACGTGCTCGGCGCGCCTGGCGGCTGGCTGGTCGAGTGGAAATGGGACGGCATCCGCGCGCAATTGGTGTGCCGCGACGGGCAGACCTGGCTGTGGTCGCGCGGCGAGGACCTGATCACCGAGCGCTTCCCGGAGATCATCGACGCCGCGGCGGCGCTGCCCGACGGCACCGTGCTCGACGGCGAGATCGTGATCTGGCAGGACGGCCGCGTGCAGCCGTTCGCGCTGCTGCAGCAGCGCATCGGCCGCAAGACGCTGGGCGCGAAGCTGCTGCGCGATGCGCCAGCGATCCTGATGGCGTACGACCTGCTCGAATGGCAGGGCGAGGACTGGCGCGCGCGGCCGCAGGCGGAACGCCGCGCGCGGCTGGAGCAGGTGGTGGCCGGCCACATCCACCCCGCGCTGGAGCTGAGCCCGCTGGTCGACGCCGGCAGCTGGGAGCACTACGCGCGGCTGCGCGATGCCTCGCGCGACCTGGGCGTGGAAGGCTTCATGCTGAAGGCGGCCGATGCGGCCTATGGCGCCGGCCGCACCAAGGACGTGGGGGTCTGGTGGAAATGGAAGATCGATCCCTATTCGGTCGATGCGGTGCTGATCTACGCGCAGCGCGGGCACGGCCGCCGCGCCAGCCTCTACACCGACTTCACCTTCGCGGTGTGGAACGCGCCGCCGGGAACGCCGGGCCGCGCGCTGGTGCCGTTCGCCAAGGCCTATTCCGGGCTGACCGACCAGGAGATGCGCGCGGTCGACGCCATCATCCGCCGCACCACGGTCGAGAAATTCGGCCCCGTGCGCAGCGTCGAGCCGACGCAGGTGTTCGAACTCGGCTTCGAAGGCATTGCCCGCAGCGGCCGCCACAAGAGCGGCATCGCAGTGCGCTTCCCGCGCATGCTGCGCTGGCGCACCGACAAGCCCATCGAGGAAGCCGACACGCTGGCCACGCTGGAAGCCATGCTGCCTGGCGCTGCCACGCCACGGGAGGATGCCGCATGACCCCGCCGCGTGCCGCGCGCAAGCCGGCGGAGGACGCCACCGAGCCGCTGACCGTCGCGCAGGGCCTGCAGGCACTGTTCGATGCGCGCGGCTGGCAGCCGTTCGCGTTCCAGCGCGAAGTCTGGACCGCGATCGCGCGCGGCCAGAGCGGCCTGCTGCACGCCACCACCGGCACCGGCAAGACCTATGCGGCATGGCTGGGCGCGCTGATGGCATTCGGCACGCCGCGCGCCGCGCTGTCGCACGACAAGCCCGCGCCGCCGCTGACGGTGCTGTGGCTGACACCGATGCGCGCGCTCGCCGCCGACACCACGCGCGCGCTGCAGGCGCCGCTGGCGGAACTCGATCTCGACTGGACCGTGGCGCTGCGCACCGGCGACACCGGCAGCGCCGAGCGTGCCGCGCAGCAACGCCGCCTGCCGACCGCGCTGGTGACCACGCCCGAAAGCCTGACGCTGATGCTGACCCTCGCCGACGCGCACGAAACCCTGCGGCGCGTGCGCATGGTGGTGGTCGACGAATGGCACGAACTGATCGGCAACAAGCGCGGCGTGCAGGCGCAGCTGGCGCTTGCGCGGCTGCGGCAATGGCAGCCGGCGCTGATGGTGTGGGGGCTGTCGGCCACGCTCGGCAACCTGCCGCATGCCGCCGACGTGCTGCTGTGCGGCGTGCCGGAAGACCTGCGCGTGCTGGTGCACGGCCACACCCCCAAGCCCCTCGTCATCGACACGCTGCTGCCCGGCAATGCCAGCCGCTTCCCGTTTGCCGGCCACCTGGGCCTGTCGATGCTGCCGCACGTGGTCGAGGAGCTCGGGCACAGCGGCACCACGCTGGTCTTCCTCAACACCCGCTCGCAGGCCGAGCTGTGGTACCAGGCGCTGCTCGATGCGCGCCCCGACTGGGCAGGACAGATCGCGCTGCACCATGGCTCGCTCGACCGCGCGGTGCGCGAGTGGGTGGAACTGAGCCTTAAGAACGGCGAGCTGCGCGCGGTGGTCTGCACATCGAGCCTGGACCTCGGCGTCGACTTCCTGCCGGTGGAGCGCGTGCTGCAGGTCGGCTCGCCCAAGGGCGTGGCGCGGCTGCTGCAGCGCGCCGGGCGCTCCGGCCACGCGCCGGGCCGCGCGTCGCGCGTGACGGTGGTGCCCACGCACAGCCTGGAACTGGTGGAAGCCGTGGCCGCGCGGCATGCGGTGCAGGCGGGCCGGATCGAGGCGCGCGAGTCGCCCGACAAGCCGCTCGACGTGCTGGTGCAGCACCTGGTGACGGTGGCGCTGGGCGGCGGCTTCCGGCCCGAGGCGCTGCTGGCCGAGGTGCGCGGCGCCTGGGCCTACCGCGGCCTGACCGATGCCGAATGGCAGTGGTGCCTGGACTTCGTGCGCCAGGGCGGCGCCACGCTGTCCGCCTATCCCGATTTCCGCCGCGCGGTGCCCGACGATGAAGGCGTCTGGCGCGTGCCCGACCTCGGGCTGGCGCGGCGCCACCGCATGAGCGTGGGCACCATCGTCAGCGACGCCACCATGCAGGTGCGCTACTGGAGCCGCGCCGGCAGCGGCGGCGCCTCGCTGGGATCGGTGGAGGAAGGCTTTATCGCCCGGCTGGCGCCAGGCGACTGCTTCCTGTTCGGCGGCCGCCTGCTGGAGCTGGTGCGCGTGCAGGAGATGACCGCCTACGTGCGCCGCGCCACCGGCAGGCGCCCGGTGGTGCCGCGCTGGAACGGCGGCAAGATGCCGATGTCGACCGAGCTGGCCGAAGCGGTGATCGACACGCTCGAAGCCGCCGCCGCGGGGCGGCTCGATCCGCGCACCACGCCCGAGCTGCCGCTGATCCAGCCGCTGGTAGACCTGCAGGCGCAGTGGTCGGCGCTGCCCACGCGCCAGACGCTGCTGGCCGAGTCGCTGCACTCGCGCGAGGGCTGGCACCTGTTCCTCTACCCCTTCGCCGGCCGCTCGGTGCACCTCGGGCTGGGCAGCCTGCTGGCATGGCGGCTCGGGCAGAAGGTGCCGGCGACGTTCTCGGTCGCGGTCAACGACTACGGGCTCGAATTGCTCGCCTCAGCGCCGATGGACTGGGGCCACTGGCTGCCGCAGGTGCTGGCCGAGGAGCGCCGGCGCGACCTGGCCGCCGACGTGCTCGGCAGCCTCAATGCGGGCGAGCTGTCGCTGCGGCGCTTTCGCGAGATCGCGCGCGTCGCCGGGCTGATCTTCCAGGGCTATCCGGGCGCGCCCAAGAGCGCGCGGCAGCTGCAGGCGTCGTCGAGCCTGTTCTACGAGGTCTTCCGCAAGCACGATCCCGGCAACCTGCTGCTTGGCCAGGCCGAGCGCGAAGTGCTGATGCAGGAACTGGACGCACACCGGCTCGCTGAAACCCTCGAACGGCTGGCAACGCTCAGGCTAGACCTGCACGCCCTGAAGCGCCCCACGCCGCTGTCGTTCCCGCTGGTGGTGGAATTCCTGCGCGAGAAGCTCAGCACCGAGAAGCTGGCCGACCGCATCGCGCGCATGCTCGCCGAGCTGGAACTGGCCGCTGGCGCCGAGCCCGGCGAAGCCGCCGGCATGCAGGCCGACGCCGTGGCAGAAGCGGCGCGCTTCGGCATGGCCGACCACGCCGGTCCGTCCGGCCGCACGCCGCGCAAGCCGCGTCGCGCGCGCAAGCCCTCCAGACCCTTGCCGCTGCTATGACACCGGATGCCGGCACCCTGCAGGCCAACGGCGCCTGCCCCATTCAGGTGGCGGGAGAAACGCTGTGGCTGCTGCCCGAGCACGCGGCGTGGTGGCCGGCGGCGGGCATGCTGATGGTGGCCGACGTGCACTTCGGCAAGGCCGCGGCATTCCGCGCGCTCGGACAACCCGTGCCGCACGGCACCACCGGCGACAACCTCGGCCTGCTGACGCAGCTGACGCGGCAGTTGCCCATCGAGGAGCTGGTCTTCCTCGGCGACTTCCTGCACGCCCGCGCCGCGCGCACGCCGGCGGTGCTGGCGGCGCTGGACGGCTGGCGCCGCAGCCTGCCTCCGCCGGTGCGCTGCACGCTGGTGCGAGGCAACCATGATGCGCGCGCGGGAGACCCGCCCGCTTCGCTGCAGATCCGCGTAGTGACGGAGCCGGCCGCGGCGGGCCCGTTCGCGCTGTGCCACATGCCCGGGGCATCGCCGCTGGGCTACGTGCTGGCCGGCCACCTGCACCCGGCGTGCCGGCTGCGCGGTGCCGGCGCCGACAGCCTGCGCCTGCCGTGCTTCCTGTTCGGCCCGTGCGGCGCCATCCTGCCCGCCTTCGGCGCCTTCACCGGCCACGCCACGGTGCGGCCGCAGCCGGACGAACGCGTCTACGTGGTCGGCGGCGGCCGTGTCTGGCCGGTTGGCCGCGCGCCTTAGTACAGCGCTCAGAGCAGGCCTCAGAACAGCGTGTAGCCGCCGTCGATGACGAAGGTGTCGCCGGTGTGGTAGGCCGACGCCGGGCTCATCAGGTAGACCGCAATGCCCGCGAAATCGCTGCCCTCGCCCCAGCGGCGCATCGGCACGCGCTTGTGCACCATCTCCTGGAAGGCATCGTTGGCCTGCGCGGCGCCAGTCATCTCGGTCTTGATCCAGCCGGGCAGGATCGAATGCGCGCGGATGCCCTTGCGTGCATATTCGACGGCCAGGCCGCGCATCATCGAGATCACGCCGCCCTTGGTGGCGGCGTAGTGCTCGGTGCGCGGCGCGCCTTCGATGGCCGCGACCGACGCGGTGCTGCACAGCACGCCGCCCTCGCCCTGCACCAGCATCTGCCGCACCGCGGCGCGCAGCGTGAAGAAGGCGCCATCCAGGTTGACGCGCATGGTCTTGCGCCATACCTCGGCCGTCATCGCATCGAACGGCCCCTTGTTGCCGCCGATGCCGGCGTTGGCAAAGCAGCCATCGATCCGCCCCAGCGCCGCTACCGTGCGCTGCATGGCGGCATCGACCGCCTGCTCGTCGCCCACGTCGCACACCTCGGTGTGCACGCGTCGGCCATGCTGCGCCAGCCGGTCGGCGGCCACGGCGTTCTTGTCCGCGTTGGTGCCCCAGATCGCGATGTCCGCGCCGGCCGCGGCCAGGCCCTCGGCGATGCCCAGCCCGATGCCGCCGTTGCCGCCGGTCACCAGGGCCACTTTTCCTGCCAGGTCGAAGGGGTGCTTGCTCATGTCTGTCTCCTCGGATGGTGGGTCGCTGCCTCGACCGGACATTGTTGACCCGTCACGCCACAAAGCTCGTCGTCGGAACCGATGAGTTTGGATGCGCGCCGGCGCACTTCCGGGCCGCTAAGGATTTCCATGATTGACGCTGGCCCGGGCCACCGCTCCGCCCGGCCTGTCGCCATTTCCGGCGCCGCGGCGAGGCTGGCCCCAGCGAATCCGGCCAACTGGTCCTATAGAGCTGGATCGGCGCTCACCTATAAAGCCGAGACCTTCAACCCCTTTCCTTTCGAGGAGCAGAACCATGCGGTGGATCAAGCGACTTGCGACGTATTTCGCCCTGGCAGCAGCACTGGTGCCAGCCGCCCACGCGCAAAGCAAGGATGTGGTCATTGCTTACCAGGACATGGTGGTGCCCTGGCGTTATGCGCAAGACATGAAGGAGCTGGAGAAGCAGACCGGCTACAAGGTCTCGTTCCGCCAGTTCGGCGGCGGCGGCGACGTGATCCGCGCGATGGCGTCGGGCCAGATCGCGATCGGCGAGGCGGGCACTTCGCCGATCGCCTCGGCGCTGTCGCAAGGACTGGACGTGGAGCTGTTCTGGATCCTGGATGACATCAACGCGGCCGAGGCCATGGTCGCGCGCAACGGCAGCAAGATCGCCAGCATCGGCGACCTGAAGGGCAAGCGCGTGGGCGTGCCGTTCGTGTCGACCACGCACTACCACACGCTGGTCGCGCTGGAGCGCGCCAGGGTCAATCCCAAGGACGTGCGCATCGTCAACATGCGCCCGCCCGAGGTCGCGGCCGCGTGGGAGCGCGGCGACATCGACGCGACCTTTATCTGGGATCCGGTGCTGGCCAAGCTCAAGCAGTCGGGAACGGTGCTGACGACCTCCGGGCAGATCGCCGCCGATACCGGCAAGGCGACCTTCGACGGGATGATCGCCAACAAGAAGTTCGCGCGGGAAAACCCGGAGTTCATGGTCAAGCTGGTGCGCGTGCTGGCCGCCGCGGACGACAACTACCGCAAGAACAAGGCGTCATGGACCGCCGATTCGCCGATGGTCAAGGCGGTGGCCAAGGTCTCGGGCGCCAAGGCCGAGACGGTGCCGGCCAGCATGGCGCTGTATGCCTTCCCGACGCTGGAAGAGCAGGTCTCGGAGCGCTGGCTCGGTGGCGGCGCGGCGCGTGCGCTGCAGTCGGCGGCGCAGTTCCTGAAGGAGCAAGGGACCATCCAGACAGTGCTGCCGGACTACAGCAAGGGCGTCAATGCGGAATGGGCCAAACGAGCGCTGCGGTAACGCGCGCGGTGTGTGGAACGGCAACAGCAGCGGAAATCGTCATGAACAAACTTGAAATCGATAACCTCAGCGTGAACTACGGCGCCGCCGGCGGCGCCCGCACGCTGGCCCTGTCGCAGGTCAATCTCACCATGGAGCGCGGCGATTTCGTCGTCGCGCTGGGCGCCTCGGGCTGCGGCAAGACCACGCTGCTGTCGTGCATCGCCGGCTTCATGGAGCCGTCGGAAGGCGAGATCCGGCTGAACGGCAAGGCCGTGCGCGGACCCGGTGCCGAGCGCGGCGTGGTGTTCCAGAAGCATGCGCTGATGCCGTGGCTGAGCGTGGCCGACAACGTGGCGCTGGGCCTGCGCCTGCGCGGCGTGCCGCGCGCCGAACGCCTGCGCATCGCCCGCGAAAAACTGGCCGCGGTGGGACTGGATGCGGCGGCCGCCAAGCCGGTCTACCAGCTCTCCGGCGGCATGCAGCAGCGCGTGGGGATCGCGCGCGCGCTGGCCTGCGATCCGGCCGTGATGCTGATGGACGAGCCGCTGGGCGCGCTCGACGCCCTGACGCGCGAATCGATCCAGGCGCTGATCCTCAGGCTGTGGGCGAAGGAGCAGAAGATCGTGTTCTTCATCACCCACAGCGTGGAAGAGGCGCTGTTCCTGGCGACGCGACTGATCGTGATGACGCCGTCGCCGGGCCGCATCGCGCATACCTATGAACTGCCCTTCGCGCGCCGCTTCATCGAGTGCGGCGATGCCCGCCAGGTCAAGTCCGACCCGGAATTCATCCGCTACCGCGAAGAGATCGTTGACCTGATCCATGCCACCGCCTGAGGAATTCAAGATGCCCGCTTCCGCCCAACGCATCGAACCCGCGCCGCGCGCAGCACCTGCGGCCGTGCCTTCCAGCAAGCCGATGAAAGCCGTGTCGGGCTACCGCCTGCCCGGCGAAGGCTCCAGCTCGCGCATCTCCACCGTAACCGTTGCGAGCCTGCTCGTCCTGTGGTGGGTCGCCAGCCACCTGCGCTGGCTGCCGCCGCTGTTCCTGCCCACGCCGGAATCGATCGTCACCGCCTTCATCGATGCTTGGCAGGGGAACCTGCAAGGCGGCCAGCCGCTGACCGAGCATTTCACCGCGAGCATGGTGCGCGTATTTGGCGCGTTCGGGCTGGCGGTGGTCACGGCGGTGCCGATCGGCGTGCTGATGGGCGTGTCGCGCATCGCGCGCGGCATCTTCGATCCGCCCATCGAGTTCTACCGCCCGCTGCCGCCGCTGGCGTACCTGCCGCTGATCGTGATCTGGTTCGGCATCGACGAGACCTCGAAGGTGCTGCTGATCTTCCTGGCGTGCTTCGCGCCGCTGGCGATGTCGGCGCAGGCGGGGGTGCGGTCGGTGACCATCGAGCAGATCAATGCCGCCTACTCCATGGGCGCCACGCCGTGGCAGGTGGTGCGGCACGTGGTGCTGCCCGCCGCGCTGCCGGACATCCTGACAGGCATGCGGATTGCGATCGGCTTCGGGTGGACCACGCTGGTGGCGGCCGAGATGGTGGCCGCCACCGCCGGGCTCGGGCAGATGGTGCTGAACGCGTCCAACTTCCTGCGTACCGACGTTGTGATCATGGGGATCGTGCTGATCGGGTTGATTGCTTATGTGTTTGATCTGCTGATGAGGAAGATGGCGAAGTGGTTGGTGCCCTGGAAGGGGAGGATGTAAGGGGGGTGGGCATTTTGCTGGCCGCCGGGATTCTGTTCCTGGCGGCTGGCATCTGGCGGTGATTGATACGCCCGGTTCCGCCCGATCAGCCGCTTGCCGAAATGCAGCGCGCCCTGCTCCCCCGCGGCGCGCGTGTGCCCTCAATGCTACGCAACGCCGCCCGGTCCCGTCACTTGTACGAAAGCCCGCCTTTTCGAGCCAGCAAGGCCGGTTACGCACTATCATCGGCACATTCCCAACCGCCAGTTGCCAATCATGGACAAAGCCCGCGTCCTCACCCTCTTCATCGGCGTGGTACGCGCCGGCAGTTTCCAGCGCGCCGCGGTAGAAGCCGGCGTGACCCCGCAGGCCGTCAGCAAGGCGGTGCGCACGCTGGAAGACGACCTCGGCGTGCGCCTGCTGCACCGGACCACGCGCAAGCTCAGCCTCACCACCGAAGGCGCGCGGCTGTTCGAGCTGGCCGCGCCGGGCATGCGCCAGCTGGATGAGGCGCTGGACCAGGTGCGCAGCAGCAAGAGCGACGACGACGGGCTGATCCGGCTGACCGCGCCGCCGTCGGTCGGCAGCCGCGTTCTGGTGCCGCTGGTGCGCGCCTTCCGCGGGCTGCATCCGGGCATCACCTTCGACGTGGTGCTGAGCGACCTCTTCACCGACCTGGTCGAGTCCCGCATCGATATCGGCTTCCGCGCCGGCACCAGTCCCGGCCAGAACCTGGTGGCGCGCCGGCTGTGCGACCTGCCGCTGGTCATCTGCGCCGCTCCCGATTACCTCGCACGGCACGGCGAGCCGGCCACGCTGGACGAACTGCTGCAGCACCAGTGCACCGGCTTCCGCCGCCCGGCCACCGGGCGCATGGTGCCGTGGGAGCTGCAGGTCGACGGCGCGCTGGTCTACCAGGAGGTGCCCGCCGTCGCCAGCTTCAACGACGTGGAAACCGAGGTCGAGGCGGTGCGCGCCGGTATTGGCATCGGCCAGCTGTCCGCCTACATGATCCACGCCGACCTCGTCAGCGGCCGGCTCAAGGCGATCCTGACGGAATTCAGCAGCAGCAATGTCGGGCTGTACATGTACTACCCGCACCGCAGCCAGATGCCGGTGCGGGTACGGCGCTTCATCGATTTCGTAGTGGAAGCGGGGCGCGGCGCGGAGCAATCGCTGTCGCGGCTGGTGGGCCTGGTGCCCTGAGCCTTCCGGCGCGAAGCAGCCCCACCCACACTTCCTTCCAACACCCTTCTCCTGACGCCCTGCGCCGGCCCTTCGTTTGATTTTTTCTCAAGCGAACGCGCCGGAAATGTCGTTTGTCGCACGCGCCGCCAGCGACAACCATTACGCCAAGGCCCACCAACACAGGAGACTGCCGTGTCAGACCAAGCCTATCCGCTCTGGAGTGCGGACCCCCTTCCCCACCTGATCGCCTCGCGCCACCGCGCCACCGGCGAATGGATCTTCCCGGCAGTGCCGGCCAATTCGCCGCTCGCCGCCGAGCATGACCCCGTCGCCATCCGCGGCTCCGGCGTGGTCTACAGCTTCACCGTGATCCATCCCGCGCCCAAGAGCGGCCAGCCGCCGTACGCGCTGGGCTATGTCGATTTCGTCGGCCCGGTGCGCATCTTCGGGCGCCTGCAGGGCAAGGCGCGCCCGGCGATCGGCGACCGCTATGAAGCGCGCCCGGACG
Source organism: Cupriavidus sp. MEYA8 (assembly GCF_059278825.1). Lineage (NCBI taxonomy): Bacteria > Pseudomonadati > Pseudomonadota > Betaproteobacteria > Burkholderiales > Burkholderiaceae > Cupriavidus > Cupriavidus sp. MEYA8. Next base: position 1,759,400 of record NZ_CM181222.1, on the reverse strand, counting down.
CCGAGTTCGGCTATGTCTTCGAGGCCGTCACGGCCTGACCGATCGAAAAAAGGAAAGGGAAAGCAACATGCAGGACATCTACATCCACGGCGGCGCGATGACGCCGTTTGGCCGCCACCCCGGCGTGCTGGCGCCGGAACTGGCGCAACAGGCCATCCTCAAGGCGCTGGCCGACGCCGACGTGCCGCTCGGCCGCATCCAGGCGGTGTATTGCGCCAACGTGATGGGCGGCATGATCCTGGGCCAGCTGATTGTGCGCGACCTGGGGCTGAAGGGCATCCCGGTCTACAACGTCGAGAACGCCTGCGCCAGCGGCGCCACCGGCGTGCACCTGGCGCGGCACGCGCTGCTGGCCGGGCAATACGACACCGTGCTGGTGTTCGGCATCGAGCAACTGACCGCGCTGGGTGGCGGCACCATCCCGCTGCAGCGCAACGACCACAAGACGGACCTCTATGCCAAGGCCGGCATGGTGCTGCCCGCGGTGTATGCGATGCGCGGGACGCGCTTCCTGCACGAGCGCGACGCATCGCCCGCCGACCTGGCGGAAGTGGCGGTCAAGAACCGCTACAACGGCTCGCTCAACCCGTATGCGCAGCAACGCAAGGCCACCACGCTGGAAGAAGTGCTCGGCTCGCGCATGATCGCCGACCCGCTGACGCTGCTGCAGTGCTGCCCGTCGCAGGTCGACGGCGCCGCCGCGGTGGTGCTGAGCACGCGCCGTCCGGCGCAGGCGCGTCCGGTCAAGGTGCTGTCGTCGGTGGTGGTCTCTGGCCTGCGCGAAGAGGCCGATGACGACATCCTAGATGCCGAGATCACCGCGCGTGCCGCGCGCCAGGCGTACGAGCAGGCGGGGCTGGGGCCGCAGGATGTCGACGTGGTCGAGCTGCACGACGCATTCACCATCGCCGAACTGCTTTACTACGAAGCGCTGGGCCTGGCCGAGCCAGGCGAAGCGGTGCCGCTGCTGAAGTCCGGCGCAACCCGCTTGGGCGGCCGCGTGCCGGTCAACCCCAGCGGCGGCCTGCTGGCCAAGGGTCATCCGCTGGGCGCCACCGGCGTGGCACAGATGGTCGAAATCCTTTGGCACCTGCAAGGGCGCGCCGGCGAGCGCCAGGTCGAGAACGCGCGCGTCGGGCTGACGCAATGCACCGGCGGCGGCATCGCGGGTGTCGACCACGCCGCCTCTTCCGTCCACCTGCTGGGAGTCTGACATGGGTACGCAACGATTCGATCCCACGCATGTGGCCGTGGTCACGGGCGCCGCGCGCGGCATCGGCCTGGGCATCGCCACGCAACTGGCGCGGCAGGGGCTGACCGTGGCGCTGCTGGACCGCGATGGCGGTGCGCTGGACGAGGCCGTCGGCACGCTGGCCGCCGCAGGGCTCAATGCCTTCGGCGCCACCGCCGACCTGACCGATTCCACCGCGGTCAACGACGCCTTTGCGCAAGTCGCGGCCCGCGTCGGCCGCGTCGACTACCTGGTCAACAACGCGGGGGCAGTGCGCGACATGCGCTTCCTGAAGATGACCGACGACGACTGGGACCTGGTCATCGATACCAACCTGCGCTCGCAGTTCCTGTGCTGCCGCGCGGCGCTGCCCGGCATGGTCGAGCGCGGCTACGGGCGCGTGGTCAATATCTCGTCGCGGGCTTGGCTGGGCGGCTTCGGGCAGGCCAACTACTCGGCGGCCAAGGGCGGCGTGGTCAGCCTGACGCGCTCGCTGGCGATCGAGTTCGCCGGCAAGGGCATCACCGTCAACGCGGTCGCGCCCGGCATCGTCGATACGCCGCTGTTCCGTGGCTTTGCGCCGGAGGTACAGGCGCGGCTGCAGAAGTCGGTGCCGGTGCAGCGCATCGGCACCGCCGACGATATCGCCAATGCGGTCAGCTTCTTCCTCGATCCGCAATCGTCGTACGTAACCGGCCAGACGCTCTACGTCTGCGGCGGGCGCAGCCTGTCGTCGCCCAGCGTGTAAGGAAGCCATCATGACCATCCAACGCCACATCGAAGGCGCGGTCGCGGTGCTGACCATCGACCGGCCCGACGCGCTCAATGCGCTCGACGTAACCACGCTGCGCGAACTGCGCGCGCACCTGGCCGAGGTGCGCGACCGCGACGACCTGCGCGTCGCGGTGCTGACCGGCGCCGGCACGCGCGCCTTCTGCGCCGGCGCGGACCTCAAGGGCACGCGCACCTCCGCCGCCACCTACCCCGAGGCGCTGTTCCGCGCGCCGGAGCATGCTGCTGACCTTGGGCTCTATATCCGGCTGATGGACCTGACCGACCTCGGCCTCGGCAAGCCGCTGGTCGCGGCGGTCAACGGGCACTGCCTCGGCGCGGGGCTGGAGCTCGCGCTGCAGTGCGACTTGCGGATCGCGTCGACACAGGCGACCTTCGGCCTGCCCGAAGTCGCGGTCGGCTCGATCCCAGCGGTGTCCGGCCTGCACCGGCTGCTCAAGGCGGTGCCCGCGGCGCATGCGATGCAGATGGTGCTGACCGGCGAACGCATCGATGCCGCGCACGCCGCGCGCATCGGCCTGGTCACCGAGACGATGGCGGCCGATGCCCTGCCCGACCGTGCGCTGGCGCTGGCCGCGCGCATCGCCGCCAACGCGCCGCTGGCCGTGCAGGCGGTCAAGAAGCTGTCGCGCCAGACCAGCCACCTCAGCGAGGCCGACGCGCAGCAACTCACCGAACTCTACTGGGGCGTGCTGCGCGATACCGCCGACCGCGCCGAAGGCCGCCAGGCCTTCGCCGAAAAGCGGCAGCCCCACTACACGGGACGCTGAGCGGACCGACAAGAACCACGCAGGAGACACAACCATGGCAGGTATTTCCCGAATCATGCGCGCGGCAATGGCCGGCGTGCTGGCAGTCACGGCGCTGAGCACAGCGGCACAGGCACCCTACCCCACGCAGAAGCCGATCACGCTGGTGGTGCCGTTCGCCCCGGGCGGCGGCAATGACATCCTGGCACGCGCCATCGCACCCAAGATGAGCCAGCTGCTGGGCCAGACCATCGTGATCGAGAACAAGCCCGGCGCCGGCGGCAACCTGGGCGCCGACTACGTCGCGCACGCCGCGCCGGACGGCTACACGCTGGTGATCGCGTCGAGCCAGATCACGATGAACCCGTTCCTCGGCATGAAGGTCCCGTTCCAGGTCGAGCGCGACTTCGAGCCGGTCGGGCGCATCGCGTCGGTGCCGATCATGCTGGTCGCCAATCCCGACCAGCCGTTCCGCACGCTGCAGGAGTTCATCCAGTACACCCGCGCCAACCCGGGCAAGCTCAGCTACAGCAGCCCGGGGCCCGGCACGCCGCAGCACCTGGCGGGCGAGGTCTTCGCCAAGCTAAACAAGACCGAGCTGCTGCACGTGCCCTACCGCGGCACCGGCCCGTCGATCAGCGACCTGATGGGCGGCCAGGTGCAGATCTCGTTCGCCACCTTTGCCTCGTCGATCCAGTTCGTGCGCGCCGGCAAGCTGCGTGCGCTCGGCATCGCCGGCAAGAAGCGCAGCGCGCTGATGCCAGACCTGCCGACCTTTGCCGAGGCCGGCATCGTCGGCTACGACGCGGAGCTGTGGTACAGCCTGCTGGCGCCGGCACGCACGCCGAAGACCGTGGTCGACAAGGTCAATGCCGCGCTGGTGGCCGCGCTGAAGTCGCCCGACGTTGCCGGGCAACTGGAAAAGCAGGGCTTCGAGCCGCAGGCCTCCACGCCGGCCGAGCTGAAGGCGCATATCGGCAAGGAAATGTCGCGCTGGCAGCGCGTGATCCAGGACAACAACATCAAGGTGGCGCTGTGAACGCGCCGATTGAACACCCCATGGTGCCGCCCACAGACAACCCGCTGCTGGACTACCTTGGCATCCGCCTGGCCAGCGTCGGCGACGGCCGCTGCGCCTTCGAGCTCGACATCGAGCCGCGCCACCTGAACCGGCAGGGCAGCGTGCAGGGCGGCGTGATCGCCACGCTGCTCGACGCCGCCTGCGGCTACGCCGGCCTGCCGACGGGCCCCGACGGCGCCCTCGGCCACGCGGTGACGGTAATGCTGGCCATCAGCTACCTCAGCAAGGCCAGCGCGGGCCGGCTGCGCGCCACCGCCACGGTGAGCCGCGCCGGCAAGAGCCTGTACTTTGCCACGGCCGAACTGGCCACCGATGCCGGCGTGCTGGTCGCCACCGCGCAGGGCACGTTCAAACGATCCCGCATCCTTCCGGAGACATGACATGCTGCGCGATGCACTAGACGGCCTGACCGTCATCGACTTCACGCAGATCGGCGCCGGGCCGACCTGCACCATGCTGCTGGCCGACATGGGCGCCAGGGTCATCAAGGTCGAGCCGCCCGGCGGCGAACTGGGCCGCGGGCTCGGCCCCGGCTGGCTGGGCGACGACAGCGCGCTGTTCCACGGCTTCAACCGCAACAAGCTGGGCGTGGCGCTGGACCTGAAATCCCCCGAAGGTCTCGCCGTGGCGCGCCGGATGGCGGCAGAAGCCGACATCGTGGTGGAAAGCATGCGCCCGGGCGTGATGGATCGCCTCGGGCTGGGCCATGCCGAGCTGTCGGCGCTGAACCCGGCGCTGGTCTACTGCTCGATCTCCGCCTATGGCCAGGACGGCCCGTATGCCGGCCGTGCCGGCGTCGACGGCATCATCCAGGCCGATTCGGGGCTGATGAGCCTGATCGGCCTGCCCGACGGCGAGCCGTGCAAGGTGCAGGCGCCGGTGGTCGACGTGATGACCGGCTACGTCGCCTGCGTCGGTATCCTGGGCAAGCTGGCGCAGCGGGCACGCGACGGCCAGGGCGGGCATCTCGACGTCAGCCTGCTCAACGCCGCGCTGGCGCTGCAGCAATCGTCGCTCACCAGCTATTGCGCCGACGGGCGGCTGCCGGAACGGGCGGGCAGTGCCGCGCCCTATTCGGCGCCCAACCAGGCCTTCCGCACCGCCGACGGCTGGATCATGATCGCCGCTTACATGCCCGAGCGCTGGCGCCGGCTGTGCGACGTGCTGGGCCTGCCGGCGCTCGCCGACGACCCGCGCTTCGCCACCTCGCCGCTGCGCGTCGCCAACCGGGCGGCAATGGTCGAGGCGCTGACCAGCGTGTTGGTGACGCGGCCGACCGACGCGTGGCTGGCCGTGCTGCAGGACGCCGACATCCTGTGCGCGCGCGTGGCCACCTATGAAGACCTGATGGCGCACCCGCAGGTGGCGGCCAACCGCATGGTGCAGCGCATCCCGCACGAGACGCTGGGCGAGGTCCGCATGCCAGGCTTCCCGATCAATAGCGTCCAGGAAAACGCGCTGCCCGCGCGGCCGGCGCCGGCGTGCGGACAACATACGCAAACGGTGCTCGCCGGGCTTGGCTTTAGCGCGGCACAGATCGCCGCCTTGCAGGCGCGCGGCGCGGTCCATTGTGCCGATACCATCGAGGCACCGCTCACGGCAACGGCATCATGAACCGCGCCGACATCATCGCCGCGCTCCACGCCCGCCGCAGCGTGCGCGGCTTTCTCGATACGCCGGTACCGCGCGAGACCGTGGCGGCAATCCTGGCCGACGCGGCGCGCAGCCCGAGCGCGTCGAACACCCAGCCATGGCGGGTCTACGCCTGCGCCGGTGCCGTGCGCGACCGGCTCAGCGATGCCCTGCTGGCGCTGCACGACAGCGATGGCGGCGGCCATCGCGAGGAATACGTCTACTACCCGCCGGCGTGGCGCGAGCCCTACCTGGCGCGCCGCCGCACACTGGGCAAGGCGCTGTACGGCCTGCTTGGCATCCCGCGCGGCGACGCCGCCGGCATGGCGCGGCAGTATGCCCGCAACTACGCGTTCTTCGGCGCGCCGGTGGGGTTGTTCTTCACCATCGAGCGCGGGCAGGGACAGGCGGCGTGGCTGGACCTCGGCATGTTCCTGCATGCGGTGATGTTAGCGGCGCTGGGGCACGGCCTGGAAACCTGCGCGCAGCAGGCGTTCGCGCGCTACCACCGGGTCATCCGCGCGCAGCTTGCCATTCCCGACCATGAAATCCTGGTGTGCGGCATGTCGCTCGGACACGCCGATCCCGCCGAGCCGGCCAACCGGCTGCGTACTGCGCGCGAGCCAGTGGAGGGATTTGCCTGCTTCGCCGGCTGGTGACCGGCGAGCGCCGCGCTAGCTTTGCGTCTCGCACTGCGCCAGCAGCCACTCGCGGAACACCGCCATGCTGGCGCTTTCCTTGCGGTCCGCCGGCGTCAGCAGGTAGTAGGTGAAGTCGCCCATGTCGACGCTCTGGCGGAACGGCGCGACCAGCCGCCCGGCCTCCAGGTCTCCCGCGACCAGGAAGCGCTGGGCGATGGCGAAACCCTGCCCTTCCACTGCCGCCGCATAAGCCATGGCGGAACTCTGGAACGTCATGCCACTGCGCGCGTCGACCTGCGCGTCGGCGCGCGCCGCCTTCAGCCAGTGCGCCCAGTCGTCCGGACGCGCAATCGAATGCAGCAGCGTCTGGTGCTGCAGGTCGGCAGGCTTTTTCACCTTCGGGTTGCCGGCCGCAACGCTGGGGCTGCAGACCGGCACCAGGATGTTGGACACCAGCCGGTAGGTATTCACGCCGCTCCACTTGCCGTCGCCTAGGCGGATCGCGCCATCGATGTCTTCCTTGCGGAAATCGACCGGGTCCAGCGAGGCGGTCAGCAGCACCTCGATGCCGGGATTGGCCGCATGGAAGCTCGACAGCCGCGGGATCAGCCAGCGCATGGCGAAAGTAGTGTAGGCGCGCACCTTGAGCTGCTTGCGCCTGGCCCGCTTGCCGAGCCGCCGCGTGGCCTCGCGCAGGTCGTCCATGGCCCGGGTCACGGCGCGGTAGTAGTCCTCGCCGGTGCGGGTCAGCGAAATCTGCCGGTGGCCGCGATGCAGCAGCTGCACGCCCAGGCCTTCTTCCAGCGAGCGGATCTGGCGGCTGACGGCGCCCGGCGTCACGTGCAGCTCTTCCGCAGCGGTGGTGATGCTCAGGTGCCGGGCCGCCGCTTCAAAGGCGCGCAGGGCGTTCAGGGGAGGCAGTTTGTCCATGCCGGCGAGTCTGCCATACGGTTGAGAATTGCTCAATCGACATCGCTCGCATTTATTGACAACTTCTGGTTGTCTTTGAAACGGAATTACACCGCCTAGTGTTGCTGACCGAGCGCGCCTAAATTTGTCTCCGTGGCCCCCGCCATCAGACACCGAAGTCAAACCGAGCAAAGGAGATTCACCATGTCCGCCAACACCACCATCGCTGCCAACACCGCCACCAACGCCACCAACGTCACCAACGCCGCCGGCAAGGTCTGGTTCATCACCGGCGCCTCGCGCGGCTTCGGCCTGGAACTGACCCGCGCCGCGCTGGCCCGCGGCGACCGTGTCGTCGCCACCGCGCGCCGCCCCGAAACGATCACCGGCGCCGTGGGCGCGCATGACAACCTGCTGCCGGTGGCGCTCGACGTCACTAGCGAAGCGCAGGCCATCGCCGCGGCCGAGGCCGCCGTGGCCCGCTTCGGCCGCATCGACGTGCTGGTCAACAATGCCGGCTACGGCCTGCTGGGCGCGGTGGAGGAAGCGTCGGCGCGCGAAGTCGAGCAGCAGTTCGCCACCAACGTCTTCGGCGTGCTCAACGTGACGCGCGCGGTGCTGCCGCAGATGCGCCGCCAGCGCAGTGGGCATGTCGTCAATATCTCGTCGATCGGTGGCTATGCGGCCTATCCCGGCTGGGGCGTCTACGGCGCCACCAAGTTCGCGGTGGAAGGGCTGACCGAAGCGCTCGACGCCGAGCTGGCGCCGCTGGGCGTGCGCGCCACCGTGGTCGAGCCGGGCTTCTTCCGCACCGACTTCCTCGATGCCAGCTCGCTGGTCCGCGTCGGCACCGAGATCGCCGAATACGCCGAAACCGTCGGCGCGATGCGCGGCCACATGGCGTCGGCCAACCACCAGCAGCCCGGCGATCCCGCCAAGCTGGCTGTGGCGCTGCTCGCCCTTGCCGACAGCGACAACCCGCCGGTGCGGCTGCCGCTGGGCTCCGATACGGTGGCCCGCATCGCGGAAAAGAACCGCAAGGTGGAAAGCGAACTGGCGGCATGGCATGCCGTGGCGGTCTCGACCGACCACGCCAGTGCCTGATCTGTTGCGGCGCAGCAGTCTTATTGAATCCTGGATTGCTGCGCTACAGCCATGCGCGAGGCGCGGGTTGCCGGCCGGGCCCAAGCGCCGCATGCACCACTTCACACCCTTGCGCCTATCAGGCTTTGTCCCGATGCCGACACTGGCATATGTCGTTTCCGGCGAATTTCGCCAATAATGCCCTGACAGCCATTGCCGGACGAGAGAGCCACCATGCACGACAGTCCCGATGCCATCCGCACCGTTGCCCTGCTCGGGCATGCGGGGAGCGGCAAGACCTCGCTGGTCGAAGCACTGCTGCACAAGGGGGGTGCGCTGCACACCCCGGGCAGCGTGGAGCGCGGCTCGACCGTCAGCGACAGCGATCCGCTGGAGCGCAAGTACAAGCGCTCGCTCAGTTCCGCCATCACCCACGTCGACTTCCGCGACACCCGCATCTACCTGCTCGACACGCCGGGCTACCCGGATTTCTCCGGCCTGGCGATCAGTGCGCTGGCGGCGGTCGAGACGGCGGCCATCGTCATCAACGCGCAGACCGGGATCGAAATGACCACGCGCCGCGCCATGGCCTGGGCGCAGGCGCGGCAACTGTGCCGGATGATCGTTATCAACGGCATCGACGGCGAGAAGGTCGACCTGCCGGGGCTGCTGGCCGAGATCCAGGAGGCGTTCGGCAAGGAGTGCCTGCCCATCAACCTGCCGGCCGGAAACGGCGGCAAGGTGGTGGACTGCTTCTTCAATCCGGCCGGAGAGTCGGATTTTTTATCGGTGGCGTCGGCGCATGAAGCGCTGATCGACCAGGTGATCGAGATCGATCCGGAGCTGATGGAGGTGTACCTGGAGCAAGGCGAGGCCATCACGCCGGAGCAACTGCACGCGCCGTTCGAGCGTGCGCTGCGCGAAGGCCACCTGGTGCCGATCTGCTTTACCTCGGCCGCCACCGGCGCCGGTATCGCGGAACTGCTCGATGTCTTCGTGCGGCTGCTGCCCAATCCCACCGAAGGCAACCCGCCGCTGTTCTACCGCTCGACCGGCACTGCCGAGGATGGTACCGAGAAACGCAAGGCGGTGCGCGCCGAGCCGGTGCCGGACAAGCACGTGCTGGCGCATGTGTTCAAGGTGGTAGTCGATCCCTATGTCGGCAAGCTGGCGGTGTTCCGCATCCACCAGGGCACGGTCACGCGCGACAGCCAGCTCTATATCGGCGAGGGCCGCCAGCCGTTCAAGGTGGCGCACCTGCTGTTGCTGCAGGGCAAGGAGACGCAGGAAGTGCAGCGCGCCGGCCCGGGCAATATCTGCGCGGTGGCCAAGGTGGATGAACTCGGCTTCGACGCGGTGCTGCACGACGCCACCGAGGATGGCGACATCCACCTGACGCCGCTGGAGTTTCCCACGCCGATCTACGGCCTGGCGATCGAGCCGGCGCGGCGCGGCAACGAGCAGCGGCTGGCCGAGGTGCTGCACAAGCTCAGCGCCGAAGATCCCTGCCTGCGCATCGAGCATCCGGCCGGCACCAACGAGACCGTGGTGTTCGGACTGGGCGAGTTCCATTTGCGCTGCGCGCTGGAGCGTTTGACCGAGCAGTACAAGCTGGAAGTCGCCACGCGGCCGCCGAAGATCGCGTATCGCGAGACCATTGCCGGCAAGGCGGAGGGCCACCACCGCCACAAGAAGCAGACCGGCGGTGCCGGCCAGTTCGGCGAAGTGATGCTGCGCGTGGAGCCGCTGCCGCGCGGCGAAGGCTTCGAGTTCATCGATGCGGTCAAGGGCGGCGCGATTCCCGGCCAGTTCATCCCCGCAGTGGAGAAAGGCATCCGCCAGGTGCTGGAAAGCGGTCCACTGGCCGGTTTTGCGATGCAGGACGTGCGCGTGACCGTGTACGACGGCAAGAGCCACCCGGTCGATTCCAAGGAAGTGGCGTTCGCCACGGCCGGACGCAAGGCGTTTATCGACGCGGTGATGAAGGCGCGCCCCAGCGTGCTGGAGCCGATCGTCGAGATCGAGGTCACGGTGCCGGGCACCGCGATGGGCGATGTCATCGGCGACCTGTCCGCCAAGCGCGGCCAGGTGCATGGCACCCGCACCGGCGCCGCCAACAGCGTGATCGTTGCCGGGCAGGTGCCGCTGTCGGAGCTGAACGACTACCAGTCACGGCTGAACAGCATGACCGGCGGCCACGGCAGCTACACCATCCAGTTCAGCCATTACGACAACGTGCCGCCGGGACAGCAGGAGAAGATGGCGTCCCGCCACAAGGCGCAGCAGGACACCGACTGACCAGCCCGGTGCTGGCCTGGTTTTCAGTGCTGGCTGGCACCGGCCGCGCCGATGCCGGTCATGGCGCGCACGAACTGCGCGCCGTAGCGCTGGCGTTCGGCGCTCCCCCGCGCCGAGCGGTCCAGCACCGACACCAGCCAGGCGGCGGCAAAGGCCAGCGTCATCGAGAACAGCGCCGGGTTGGCATATGGGAAGATCGCCTGCTGGTGCTTGAGGATCCCCACCCATACGGTCGGGCCCAGCACCAGCAGCAGCACCGCCGACACCAGCCCCGCCAGGCTGCCGGCCACCGCACCGCACGTGGTCAGCCCCTTCCAGAACATCGACAGGAACAGCACCGGGAAATTGACCGACGCGGCGATCGCCAGCACCAGCCCGGACAGGAAGGCGATGTTCTGCTTCTCGAACATCACGCCCAGCACCATCGCCAGCAGGCCGATCACCAGCGTGGCGAGCTTCGACACGCGGATCTCGTCTTTCTCGCTGGCCTGCCCGCGGCGGAACACGTTGGCGTAGAGATCGTGCGACACCGCCGACGCGCCCGACAGCGCCAGCCCGGCCACCACCGCCAGGATGGTCGCGAACGCCACCGCCGAGATGAAGCCGAGGAACAGGTCGCCGCCGATCACGTGCGACAGGTGCACGGCCACCATGTTGCTGCCGCCGATCAGCTTGCCGGCCGCGTCCCGATAGGCCGGGTCCGCGCCCACCATCACGATCGCGCCGAAGCCCACCACCAGGATCAGCACGTAGAAGTAGCCGATGAAGCCCGTGGCGTAGAGCACGGACTTGCGCGCTTCCTTCGCATCCGCCACGGTGAAGAAGCGCATCAGGATGTGCGGCAGACCCGCGGTGCCGAACATCATGCCGACGCCGAGCGAGATCGCATCGATCGGGTTGGACACCAGCCCGCCCGGCGACAAGATCGCCGTGCCCTTGTCATGCACCCTGGCCGCGCTGGCGAACATGGCTTCGGGGCTGAAGCCGAAATAGGCCAGTACCATCACCGCCATGAAGGTCACGCCGCCGAGCAGCAGCAGCGCCTTGATGATCTGCACCCAGGTGGTGGCGAGCATGCCGCCGAACATCACGTACAGCACCATCAGCGCGCCGACGATGACCACCGCCGATTCATAGCTGGTGCCGAACAGCAGCTCGATCAGCTTGCCGGCGCCGACCATCTGCGCGACCAGGTACATGATGACCACGGTCAGCGTGCCGCACGCTGCGGTGATGCGCACCGGCTTCTGCGCCAGCCGGTACGAGACCACGTCGGCAAAGGTGTAGCGGCCCAGGTTGCGCAGCCGTTCGGCGACGATGAACAGGATGATCGGCCAGCCCGCCACCACGCCGAGCGCGTAGATCAGGCCGTCGTAGCCCTTGTCGAACATCATGGCCGAGATGCCAAGGAAGGACGCGGCCGACACCATGTCGCCGGCGATCGCCAGGCCGTTCTGGAAGCCGGTGAGGCCGCCGCCGGCCGCATAGAAGTCCGACGCCGAACGCGTGCGCCGCGCGGCCCAGCGGGTGATGCCGAGCGTGAACAGCACGAACAGCATGAACATGACGATGGCGCTCCAGTTCAGCGGCCGCTGCGCGGCCTCGCCCTGGATCGCGGGGGCTGCAGTGGCGGCGCTGGCTGCCAGAACGCACAGGGCGGCGCCGAGGGAAAGGTGTACCGGCTTCATGCTTCGCACTCCTTGCGCACGCGTTCGTTGAGCGGATCCAGGTCGCGGTTGGCGCGGTGGACGTAGATGGCGGTCAGCAGCACGGCGGCAACGATCACTGCAACGCCTACGGGGATGCCCACCGTCATGACGCCCCCGGCGACCGGCGTGCCGAGCGTGGCGGGCGAAAAGGCCAGCAGCAGGATGAAGCCGAAGTAGACCGCCAGCATGACCAGCGTCAGCGACCAGCCCAGGCGCGTGCGGCCGTGGATCAGGCGGATAAAGTCGGGGTGGTTCTGGATGGTTTCCAGTTGTCGCGCGTCCATGGTGTCTCCTTTGGCGCAGGGGGGGTGGTGTGGCGGCTCTGGTGGCTGCCATCAGTTTGGTTCTTGGTTGGGGGCGTCGATCTACCGACGGTTTGCTCCCCTCTCCCGCTTGCGGGAGAGAGGAGCCTATGCCAGCGGTGTGGGTGAAAAGCAGCGCCTCAGATCGCGCCAACCGGCTGCTCGTGTGTAACCTTCGGCCGCATGTCCACCACGCGCCTTGCCTTGCCGACCGTGGTGCGCTCGATCCCTGCAGCCGCCACCACCTGCACCCGCGTGGTCACGCCGACATAGGTCTTGATCTGGTCCTTCAGATCCCGCTCCAGCGCCGCCCGGTCATCCGCCGACAGCGACGCGGAGCGCTCGGGCCGCGCCTCGACCCGCACCTCCAGCTTGTCGAGGTGCCCGTCGCGCGTCACCACCAGCTGGTACTGCGGCGCCAGCGCCGGCGCCTTCAGGATCAGTTCCTCGATCTGCGACGGGAACACGTTGACGCCGCGGATGATCAGCATGTCATCCGAGCGCCCCGTGATCTTGCCGATGCGGCGCATCGAGCGCGACGTCGGCGGCAGCAGGCGCGTCAGGTCGCGCGTGCGGTAGCGGATCACCGGCAGTGCTTCCTTGGTCAGGGAGGTGAACACCAGCTCGCCCTCGGAGCCATCCGGCAACACCTCGCCGGTCACCGGGTCGATGATCTCGGCATAGAAATGGTCTTCCCAGATCACCGGGCCGTCCTTGCTCTCGATGCATTCGCAAGCCACGCCCGGCCCCATCACCTCGGACAGGCCGTAGATGTCCACCGCGTCGATGCCGGCACGCGCCTCGATCTCCGCGCGCATCGCGTCGGTCCAGGGCTCGGCGCCGAAGATGCCGACCTTCAGCGAGCTTTCCGAAGGATCCATGCCCTGGCGCTCCATCTCCTCGATCAGGTTCAGCATGTACGACGGCGTCACCATGATGATGTTGGGCTCGAACTCGCGGATCAGCTGTACCTGTTTCTCGGTCTGTCCGCCCGACATCGGGATCACCGTGCAGCCCGCCTTCTCCGCGCCGTAGTGCGCGCCCAGCCCGCCGGTGAACAGCCCGTAACCATAGCTGACATGGACCAGGTCGCCGGCGCGGCCCCCCGCGGCGCGAATCGAGCGCGCCACCACGCTTGCCCACGTGTCGATGTCCTTCGCGGTATAGCCGACCACGGTCGGCTTGCCGGTGGTGCCGCTCGACGCATGCACGCGCGCCACCTGCTCGCGCGGCACCGCGAACATGCCGAACGGATAGTTGTCGCGCAGGTCCTGCTTGGTCAGGAACGGGAACTTCGACAGGTCGGACAGCGACTTCAAATCGTCCGGGTGCACCCCGGCCGCCTGGAACGCCTTGCGGTAATGCGGCACGTTGTCATAGGCATGGCGCACGCTCCATTTGAGCCGTTGCAGCTGCAGCGCCTGCAGTTCGTCGCGGCTGGCGCGCTCGATCGGCTCCAGCTCATTGGGGTTGGGGTTGCGTTGCACCATTGTCTACTCCATCTCGTTATGATGGCGCCGCGTACGAAGGGGGGCCGGCGCCGGGGTACTGCAGGCCTTGCGATCAGATATGCGAGCGGCTCTGGACCACGCGGAAGCGGTTTGCGACGAAGGCCGCATCCGACAGCGATGCATTGGCCGCGGGGTTGGCGCCGGTAGCGTGGAAATCGCTGAACGCGGCCGACTGGTTGACGAACACGCCGCCGGTCAGGTTAAGCGACAGCGCCACGCCAGCGTCTTCCGCGGCATCGCGGATGGTTTCGGTCACGCCCGCGTCGGTGGTGTATGCGGACAGCGTCAGCGCGCCGTGTGTCTTCGCGCCGCGGTGCGCCAGTTCAATGCTGTGCGCCGTGTTGTCGGTCGCCACGACGAAGGAGATGGGGCCGAACAGTTCCTGCATGATCTTCGCCTCGTCGCTGGCATCGACCTTCAGCACCAGCGGCGTGCGGATGCGCGCGCCCGGAAACTCGGGATGTTCGAGCACACGGCTGTCGGCAACGATCTCGCCCAGCGCGCGCGACGCTTCGATCCGTTCCGCCACGCCGTCGTTCTGGATCGCACCGATCAGTTCGACCGCCCTGGCCGGATCGCTGGTCAGCTTGCCAACGGCCTCGCCGATCGCCGAGGCAACCTGGTCGAAGCTGATGCGCCCTTCCGGCGTGTCGATGCCGTCCTTCGACACATAGATGTTCTGCGGCGCCGTGCACATCTGGCCCGAGTACAGCGACAGCGAGAAAGCGATATTGCGCACCATGCCCTTGAAGTCGGCGGTGGAGTCGATCACGATCTGGTTGACGCCTGCCTTCTCGGTGTACACCTGCGCCTGGTGCGCGTTGCGCTCCAGCCAGTCGCCGTTGGCGGTGCTGCCGGTGAAGTCGATCAGGCGCACTTCCGGGCGCAACGCCAGCTTCGACGCCATGCGCTCGCTCGGGTCGTTGGCCACCAGCGTGACGATGTTCGGGTCGAAGCCGGCTTCTTCCAGCACTTCACGCGCCACCTCGACGGTGATCGCCAGCGGCAGGACCGCGCCCGGGTGCGGCTTGACCACCACCGCATTGCCGGTCGCCAGGCTGGCGAACAGGCCGGGATAGCCGTTCCAGGTCGGGAAGGTGCAGCAGCCGATCACCAGGCCCACGCCGCGCGGCACCACGGTGTAGCGCTTTTCCATGCGCAGCGGCTCGTTCTTGCCCTGCGGCTTCTCCCACGTGGCGAGCTTCGGGATGCGGCGCAGTTCGTCCCAGGCGTAGGCCACGGCTTCCAGGCCGCGGTCCTGCGCGTGCGGGCCGCCGGCCTGGAAGGCCATCATGAAGGCCTGGCCGGTGGTGTGCATGACCGCGTAGGCAATCTCGAAACTGCGGCGGTTCAGGCGCTGCAGGATTTCCAGCGATACGCCCACCCATGCCTCCGGTCCGGCCTTGCGCCATGCGGGCATGCCCCTGGCCACGCCGGCAAAGAGCTGATCGAGATCAGGCCGAGGATAAGTGATGCCCAGTTCCGGGCCATACGGCGAGACTTCCTTGCCGGCCTGGCCGACGGTGCCGGGCTGCGACAACGCGAACGGCTGGTCCAGGCGGGCCTCAAAGGCGGCCTTGCCATCGGCATTGGCGGTCTCGCCATAGACCTTGGGGCTCGGCATTTCAGCGAACGGGCTCCAGTAGCCGCGCGTGGCAATGGCTTGGGTGGCTTGTTCCAGCAGCGCCTGGTGGCGTTCGAAAAACGGGTGGGACACGGCTTGCTCCGGGGGCGAGATTGAATCTGGGTATTGGGAATGGCAGGAAAACGCTTCAGGTTTCCTGGTCGAAATCGATCACCAGCTTGTCGCTGACGGCGTAGCTCTGGCAGCTCAGGATGAAGCCGCGCGCGACTTCGTAGTCTTCCAGCGCGAAGTTGACGTCCATGTCGACCTCGCCTTCGATGCGCTTGCAGCGGCAGGTCGAGCAGACGCCGCCCTTGCAGGAGTACGGCAGCTCGATGCCCTGCGCCAGCGCGGCGTCTAGCACGGTTTCCTTGTTCTTTTCCAGCGTGAAGGAACGGGTGCGGCCGTCCTGGATCACCGTCACCTCGCACTGCTGCTGGCCGACCTGCTTGTGCGCATGCGCGGCGGGCCGCGCCGCGGGGATGCTGGTGGCGAACAGCTCGCGCTTGATGCGGGCCTTGTCGACGCCGTTGTCGAGCAGCGCCTGCGAGACTTCTTCCATCATCGACTGCGGGCCGCAGATAAAGGCGACGTCGATGTCCTGCGGCCTGACCCAGTGCTTGAGCAGCGCGTTGACCTTGCCGCCGTCGATGCGGCCGTTGAACAGGTCGATGTCGAGCTGCTCGCGGCTGAGCACGAACACCAGGTTGAAGCGCTGCAGGTAGGTGTCCTTCAGGTCTTCCAGCTCTTCCTTGAACAGCACCGACGACGAGGCGCGGTTGCCGTAGAACAGCGTGAAGCGGCTGTCCGGCTCCGCCTGCAGCGTGGTCTTGATGATCGACAGCATCGGCGTGATGCCGCTGCCGGCGGCAAAGGCGACGTAGTGCTTCGCGTGCGTGGCGGACAGCGGCACGTGGAAATGGCCGGACGGCGGCATCACTTCCAGCTTCATGCCCGGCTGCAACTGCTCGTTGGCCCAGTTGGAGAACAGCCCGCCGTCGACACGCTTGATCGCCACGCGCAGCTGCGCATCCTGCGCCGCCGAGCAGATCGAGTACGAGCGGCGCACGTCCTCGCCGTCGATACCGGTGCGCAGCGTCAGGTGCTGGCCCTGCACGTAGCGGTAGGCGTCGGCCAGTTCGTCCGGCACGGCGAAGGTCACGGCCACCGCGTCACGGGTTTCGCGCGTGACCGAGGCCACCGTCAGTTCATGGAATTTGCTCATCTCCCCACCTTTCCTTCTCAGTGAGCCTTGAAGTAGTCGAACGGCTCTTTGCAGTCGCCGCAGCGGTACAGCGCCTTGCACGCGGTCGAGCCAAACTGGCTGACCAGCCGCGTATGGCGCGAGCCGCAGTGCGGGCAGGCCACCACCAGGGCCGGCGCCGCTTTCCGGCTGATGCCGCTGATATCGATCACCTGCTGCGCCGGCGGCGCGATGCCATAGCCGGTGAGGCTGGCCTTGCCACGCGGGGTCATCCAGTCGGTGGTCCACGCCGGCGCCAGTTGCGTCCGCACGCGCACCTTGTCCACGCCCTGCGCGGCGAGCGCGCTTTCGATGCCTTCGCGGATCACGGTCATGGCCGGGCAGCCTGAATACGTCGGCGTGATGGTGACGACGCAGGCATCGCCTTCCCACGCCACGTCGCGCACGATGCCGAGATCCACCACGGAAATCACTGGAATCTCAGGGTCCGGCACCGCGTCGAGCCAGGTCCAGACCTGCTCCACGGCGGGACGCGCCAGCGCTTGCGCGGTCATGATGCTCACCACTGCGCGCCGGGATAGGCGCGCTGCAGGAACTGCATCTCGGCCAGCAGGTAGCCGAGGTGTTCGGTATGGCGGCCGTGGCGGCCGCCGCTCTGCGCCCACTGGCTCGCAGGCACGCGCAGCGTGGCTTCCTCCAGCACCTCGCCGACATGACGCTGCCAGGGCTCGGCCAGCGTGGCGGGATCGGGGATCACGCCTGCGCGCGCCAGAGCGGCCTCGGCCGCATCGGCTTCGAACAGTTCGCCGGTGAACATCCACAGGTCGCCGAACGCATCCTGCATGCGGCGGTGGCTTTCTTCGCTGCCATCGCCCAGGCGCACCACGAGGTCGGCGCTGCGGCGCACGTGGTAGGTCACTTCCTTGAGCGACTTCGCGGCGATTTCGGCAATGCGCGCATCGGTTGATCGCTGCAGCGCTTCGAGCTGGAAGTAGTGCCACGTATCGAACAGGAACTGGCGCGCCAGCGTATCGGCATAGCTGCCGTTGGGCTGTTCCGCCAGCAGCAGGTTGCGGAACTGGTGCGCGTCGCGCAGGAAGGCCAGCTGGTCGGCGCTGCGGCCGGCGCCCTCCACTTCGGCGGCATAGCCCAGCCACAGGCGGGTCTGGCCGATCAGGTCGAGCGCGACGTTGGTCAGCGCGATGTCCTCTTCCAGCGCCGGGCCGCGACCGCACCATTCCGACAGGCGCTGGCCGAGCACCAGCGTGGAATCGCCGAGGCGCAGCAAATATTCGAGCTTGTGGTTCGTCATGGTCCGGGCCGCCTCAGATGTGCTTGACCGCTTCCGGCATCGGGAAGAACGTGGGGTGGCGGTAGACCTTGCTGTTGGCGGGCTCGAACAGCGGGCCCTTGTCGCCGGGGCTGCTGGCCATCACGTCGCTGGCCTTGACCACCCAGACGCTGACGCCCTCGTTGCGGCGCGTGTAGACGTCGCGGGCGTTGTTGATCGCCATTTCGCCGTCCGGCGCGTGCAGGCTGCCCACGTGCTTGTGGGCCAGGCCGTGCTGGCTGCGGATAAAGATCTCCCAAAGCGGCCACTCTTTCATGGCAACCTCCTGTGTAAAGCGATTCGATGTGGGGAGCGGCGCGCTGCGCCGCGTGCGATCAGGCGGAAATCAGGCGGCGGCTTGCTGCGCCTGCTTGCCGGCCTGCTTGTCCGCGTGGGCCACCAGCGCGTTGCGGAACCATGCGCCGTCGTCCCAGGCCTTGACGCGGGTGCGCAGGCGCTCGCGGTTGCACGGGCCGTTGCCCTGGATCACGTTGTAGAACTCGGACCAGTCGATCTCGCCGAAGTCATAGTGGCCGCGTTCTTCGTTCCACTTCAGCTTCGGGTCAGGGATGGTCAGGCCCAGGTATTCGGCCTGCGGCACGGTCTGGTCGACCATCTTCTGGCGCAGTTCGTCGTTGGAGAACAGCTTGATGCGCCATTGCATCGATTGCGCGCTGTTGGGCGAATCGCCGTCGGACGGGCCGAACATCATCAGCGCGGGCCACCACCAGCGGTTGAGCGCATCCTGCGCCATCCGCTTCTGCTCGGGCGTGCCGTTGCACAGCTTCAGCAGGATGTCGTAGCCCTGGCGCTGGTGGAACGACTCTTCCTTGCACACGCGCACCATGGCGCGCGCATACGGGCCATACGAGCAGCGGCACAGCGGCACCTGGTTGATGATGGCCGAGCCGTCGACCAGCCAGCCGATCATGCCGATGTCGGCCCAGGACAGCGTGGGGTAGTTGAAGATGCTGGAATACTTGGCCTTGCCCGAATGCAGGTCGCCCAGCATCTGGTCGCGCGACACGCCCAGCGTCTCGGCGGCGCTGTACAGGTACAGGCCGTGACCGGCTTCATCCTGGATCTTGGCCAGCAACACCGCCTTGCGCTCCAGCGTGGGGGCACGGGTCACCCAGTTGCCCTCCGGCAGCTGGCCGACGATTTCCGAGTGCGCGTGCTGGGAGATCTGGCGGACCAGGGTCTTGCGATAGGCCTCGGGCATCCAGTCCTTGGCCTCGATCTTGATGCCGTCATCCACGCGGGACTGGAACGCGCGCTCCTGCGGGTCCATCTCTTCCATCGCGCGGAGCCTTGTTGCTCCTGTCTCCACCAGCTGTGCGTACATGCCTGCTCCGCTTTTGTAAGGGCCTTGTCTGAAGCTTGACGGGCGCTTGATTTGCATCAAGCTCGTCAGTTGCAATGGATGGTAGTGATACAATTTGATTCAAGCAATCGGCGAATGTGTATCACTTTCGAGAACCATCATGGCGCTTTCCCCGGCTCCGGAACTGCCCTCCCCGCGCATTGCCCGGCTGGCACGCGGCCTGAAGCTCGGGGCCAATGCCATGCTGTCGACGCTGTTCGGCGACGTGGTGGCGCCGCGGCCACAGGCGATCTGGCTGGGCAGCCTGATCCGCCTCGCGGCGCCGTTCGGCATCAATGACAGGCTGGTGCGCACGGCCACTTTCCGCCTTGCGGCGGACGACTGGCTGGCCGCGACCCGGATCGGGCGGCGCAGCTACTACGGGCTGTCGGAGGCCGGCCTGCAGCGCATGCTGCACGCCGGCAAGCGCATTTATGCCGGCGAGGCGCCTGCCTGGGACGGCCGCTGGACCATGGTGCTGGTGCGCGGTGACGTACGCGCCACCATCCGGCAGAAGCTGAAGCGCGAATTGCTGTGGGAAGGCTTCGGCGCCATCGCGCCGGGCGTGCTGGCGCACCCCAACGCGGACCTGGCCTCGCTGCGCGAGATCGTCCAGGCGGCGCGCGCGCAGGAGTATGTGGCAGTGATGGAGGCGAGCAGCCTGGAGGCGTTCTCGCTGCGCCCGCTGCAGGCGCTGATGCACCAGACCTTCAAGCTGGGCGATGTGGCGCACGCGTGGCAGGCGCTGCTGCGGCGGTTTTCACCGCTGGCGGACGAAGCGGCAGACTTGCCGCCGGTGGATGCCTTCTTTGTCCGGACGCTGCTGGTCCATGAATACCGGCGCGTGCTGCTGCGCGACCCGAACCTGCCGGAGGCGCTGCTGCCGCAGGACTGGCCGGGGCGGACGGCGCGGGGGATGTGTAGTGGGATGTATGGGGCGTTGCTGGAGGCGAGCGAGAAGTACCTGCATGAGGTGGTGGAGGTGGCGGAGGGCGGGTTGGCCGATGCGTCCAACGAATTGCGCAAGCGGTTCAAGCATGCCTGACATCCCGGCGAAGGCCGCCGGTTTGCTCCCCCGCAAGCGGGCGAGGGGAGCCTGTGCGAGCGGCGATGGCGCTATCTGCGACGCCTCGCCTTCAGTACGTCTCCAGATGCAACCGCCCTTCTCGCTTCAGCCCTTCAGCCAGCGCTTCCCAATGCAGGCCCGCCTGCTGCGCCACATCGCGCAAGGCCAGCACCACGCCCTCCTCCATGCTCTTCAGCCCGCAGACATAGAAGTACGTATCCGCTGAAGCCAGTAGCGCCACGAGGTCGGCCGCGCGTTCGCGCATCAGGTCCTGCACATAGCGCTTGGGCTGCCCCGGCGTGCGCGAAAACGCCAGGTTGATGTCGATGAAATCCTTCGGCAGGTTCTGCAGCGGCCCGAAGTACGGCAGCTCTTCCTTGCTGCGCGCGCCGAAGAACAGCATCAGCTTGCCGCCATCGAACTTGCCGGCCTTGCGCAGCCGCCGGCGCCATTCGGTCATCGCCCGCATCGGCGCGCTGCCGGTGCCCGTGCAGATCATCACGATGTTCGAGCGCGGATGGTTGGGCATCAGGAAGCTGGCGCCGAACGGCCCGATCACTTCCACCTTGTCGCCCACCTTCAGGTCGCACATGTAGTTCGAGCCGACGCCGCGCACGGGGTTGCCGTCGTGGTCCTGCAGCACGCGCTTGATTGTCAGCGACAGGTTGTTGTAGCCCGGCCGCTCGCCGTTGCGCGCGCTGGCGATGGAGTACTGGCGCGCGTGGTGCGGGCGGCCGCCGGCGTCGGTGCCCGGGGGCACGATGCCGATCGACTGCCCTTCGAGCACCGGGAACGGCGTCGCGCCGAAATCCAGCACGATGTGGTGCGTGTCGTATTCACGGCCGACTTCGGTCACGCGCACGTTGCCGGTCACCGTGGCGGTGATGGTCTTGTGCGCGGACTTGGCGCCATAGAGGTTGGTGTAGGCATGCGCGGCGGACCAGGGGGGCACGGTGGCGCCGTAGCGCGCGCTGTTGAAGGTATCTTCGCCGGTGCCGGCGAGCGGCGACGTGGCGGGAATCTCCGGAGCGGCGGTCTGCGTTCCGGCGCCGGGGGCCAGGTCGGCCAGTTGCTCGGGCGAAAGCTCTGCGGGCAGCGTGTCCCAGGTCAGCTGTTCTTCGATGCTGTAGGCGCGCAGTTTCGGCATGTCGCGCCAGTTGTCGATCGAGCCGGTCGGACACGGGGCAATGCAGGCCATGCACAGGTTGCACTTGTCGGCGTCGACCACGTAGTTGCGCGAGTCATGGGTGATCGCGCCCACCGGGCAGGTGGCTTCGCAGGTGTTGCAGCGGATGCAGATCTCGGGATCGATCAGGTGCTGCTTGATGACTTGAATTTCTGCCATGTCCATGGCGGTCTCCAGAATCAGAGTGCTTCGCGGGCACTGCGCTTGAGCTTGCCGAGGCCCGCCGCGGACGCTCCCCTCTCCCGCGCAGTGGGAGAGGGGAGCAAACCGAACGCGGTTGATGACGCCGTGGCTCAGTTAAACCGCACGTACTCGAAATCCACCGGCTGGCGATTGATGCCCATGACCGGCGGCGCGATCCAGTTGGCGAACTTGCCGGGCTCGACCACGCGGCCCATCAGGCTGGCGACGAAAGCGCGGTCGCCTTCGGTGGGCAGCCACTGGTCGCGGAAATCGCGCCATTCGGCGTCGGAGACCACGCGGCCGTCGGGCGATACCTTCACACCGGCGAGCGCGCCGATATTGCGGTGGAAGGCCTTGTGCGGCACCTTCAGGCGGAACGGGATGCCGGCCTTCTCGATCACCTTGTTCCAGCGCTCGACGCCGGCCATGCTGTCCTTGATGTAGTCGTCGCGCAGCACCTCGTTGAGCGCGTTCAGCATCGGCACTTCCTTCTCGGTCAGCTGGCCGTTCTGCGCCTGCAGGATGCGGTAGGTCTGGCCCTTGAGCACGTGGTCGTCCATGCGCTTGCCTTCTTCGTAGCGGCCCTTCAGGCCGGTGCTGTAGAAGGTGGCGGCGTTGCTCGACTCATCGGCGCCGAACAGGTCGATGGTGACGCTGTAGTGGAAGTTCAGGTAGCGCTGGATGGTCGGCAGGTCGATCACGCCGGCGGCGCGCAGCTTTGCCGGGTCGTCGGTCTTCAGCTCGTTCATCACCTGGCAGGTGCGCTGGATCACGCGCGACACGCCGCTCTCGCCGACGAACATGTGGTGCGCTTCCTCGGTCAGCATGAACCTGGTGGTCCGTGCCAGCGGGTCGAAGGCGCTCTCGGCCAGCGCGCACAGCTGGAACTTGCCGTCGCGGTCGGTGAAGTAGGTGAACATGAAGAACGACAGCCAGTCGGGCGTCTGTTCGTTGAACGCCTGCAGGATGCGCGGGTTGTCCTGCTGGCCGCTGCGGCGCTCCAGTAGCGCTTCGCCTTCTTCGCGGCCGTCGCGGCCGAAGTATTTGTGCAGCAGGTAGACCATGGCCCACAGGTGGCGGCCCTCTTCCACGTTCACCTGGAACAGGTTGCGCAGGTCGTACATGCTGGGGGCGGTCAGGCCCAGGTGGCGCTGCTGCTCCACCGATGCCGGCTCGGTATCGCCTTGCGTCACGATGATGCGGCGCAGGTTGGCGCGATATTCCCCGGGAATGTCCTGCCACGCGTCTTCGCCCTTGTGATCGCCGAAGTGGATCTTGCGGTTGGCCTCGGCCGGGTTCAGGAAGATGCCCCAGCGATAGTCCGGCATCTTGACGTGGCCGAAGTGGGCCCAGCCCTGCGGATCGACGCTGATCGCGGTGCGCAGGTAGATGTCATGGGTGTGCGACCCTTCCGGGCCCATGTCGTTCCACCAGCTCAGGTAGTTGGGCTGCCACTGCTCGAGCGCGCGCTGCAGGGTGCGGTCTTCGCTCAGGTTGACGTTGTTGGGGATCTTGTCGCTGTAGTTGATGCCGGACATGGTGGTCTCCTGGGGAGGACGATTCGGTTGTCGTTGGGTTCGCGGTGGGTGCGGGATCAGACGCGGTTCCAGTCGAAGGCGGCCTTGTCGCCCTTGCCGTAGACCTTGAGCGCCCCCTTGTCGCCGACGGCGTTGGGGCGCTGGAAGATCCAGTTCTGCCACGCGGTCAGGCGGCCGAAGATGCGGGTAAACATGTTTTCCTGGCCATTGAAGCGCAGGTTGGCCTCCATGCCGGTGAGCGCGTCGGGCGACATCGCCACGCGCTCTTCCAGCGCGATGCGGACTTCGTCGGTCCAGTCGATATCGTCGGGGTTGGCGGTGACCAGTCCCAGCGCCCAGGCGGCGTCGGCATCGAGCGGCTGGCCGGCCTTTGCGCGCACGGCATCGAGCGCGGGCTGTTCGTCGTAGAAGCGCCGTCCCAGTCGGCTCTGGCCGGTGGCCATCGGGTACAGGCCGAAATTGACTTCGGCCGCGGTAATCTTCGGCGCGCGCGCCTCGTCGTCGGGCAGCGCCAGGTGGTAGCTGCGGTCGCAGGCCAGCGCCAGTTCCAGGAAGGTGCCGGCAAAGCAGGAGCCCGGCTCGATCAGCGCGAACAGGCTGCGCGACGACACGTCAAGGCGGCTCAGCGTGCGGCGCAGCAGGCCGATGGTCTCGCGCACGAACCAGTGGTCCTTGTGCGCCAGCAGCGTTGCGTCGTTGGCCAGCACCGCGGCGGCGTCGCCGCTGGTCTTGATCAGCCAGGTGCCGATGTCCAGCTCATTGGTGCGCATCGACAGGATCGCGTCTTCCAGTTCGCGCGCCAGTTGCAGCGGGTACCAGCTGGCGCCGGCAGCGACAATCGCTTCAATATCCTGCGGCTGCGCACCGGTGGGCGCCTTCACCGTGAAGGTGGCGGTGCGGCCGGCGCGGTCGATCTCGACCGTCACATGCGTGTAGCGCAGCGCATCGGCTTCGATGGTCCGCTCGATCGGCGCGAGCGCGACGCCCTGCGCATCGGCCGGGCGGTCGCTCTGCGCTGCCAGCGCCAGCGCGCGCTCCTGCACCTTCTGCGCGAACACCGCCGGCTTGGCGATATCGTCGACCAGCCGCCAGTCCTTGGCGCGCTGGCCGCGCACGCCTTCGGTGGTGGTGCAGAAAATATCGGCGAGGTCGTGGCGCACGTGGCGCTTGTCGGTCACGCGGGTCAGGCCGCCGGTGCCCGGCAGCACGCCCAGCAGCGGCACTTCCGGCAGGCTCACCGCGGACGAGCGGTCGTCCACCAGCAGGATCTCGTCGCAGGCGAGCGCCAGTTCATAGCCGCCGCCGGCGCAGGCGCCGTTGACCGCGGCCAGGAACTTCAGGCCGCTGTATTGCGACGAGTCTTCGATGCCGTTGCGGGTCTCGTTGGTGAACTTGCAGAAGTTGACCTTCCACGCATGGCTGCTGACGCCGAGCATGAAGATATTGGCGCCCGAGCAGAACACCTTGTCCTTGCCGCTGGTGACGACCACGGTGCGCACTTCGGGGTGTTCGAAGCGGATGCGGTTGAGCGCATCGTTCAGCTCGATATCGACGCCGAGGTCGTAGCTGTTCAGCTTGAGCTTGTAGCCCGGACGCAGGCCGGCGTTCTCGTCGATATCCACCGCCAGCGTGGCGACAGGGCCTTCGAACTTCAGCTTCAGGTGCTTGTACTGGGCGGGGGTGGTCTGGTACTCGACGCGGGGGGCGGTGGTCACGGCGGTGTCTCCTCGGTGGAACTGCACCATAGTGCATGAACTGGAATCTGGTGAGGCGAACTATAGTTCATCGCTCAGATTTTATGCAAGCACTATTGTGCAGATTTTTAGGAGGGACGGAAAACGCACCCGACCGGCTTGCTCCCTGCAGGCGGGAGAGGGGCACGCAGTCGGAAATTGCGGGGATTACACCCCGGGTGACGGGCGAACCCTCAGCCCGGCATCTGCAACGCCGAGCGCACCAGCTCGCGCAGCGCCGCGAAGGTTGGCTCCAGCGGCTGCGCGCTGGTATTCAGCGAGAACTCCGCCTTGGAATAGAACGCGGCGCGGCCGGCCAGGATGTGGCGCAGGTCTTCCATCGCCTCCCTGCTCGCGGCCATCGGGCGGAAGTCGCCCTGCGCCCGCACCCGCTCCATATGGTCTTCCGCGTCGGCCTGCAGCCAGACCGTGGTGCAGTGGGCCAGCAGCAGGTTGAAGGTGGCCGGGTCGGACACCAGGCCGCCCGGCGTGGCGATGACGGCTTCGGGATAGATCTGGATGGCCTCTTCCACCGCCCGGCGCTCGTAGCGGCGGTAGGCATTCATGCCGTACAGCCCCTGGATCTCGGCAATGCTGCAGCCGGCGAACTTCTCGATTTCGCGGCTCAGTTCGACGAACGGGAAATCCAGGTCCTCGGCCAGCATGCCGCCCAGCGTGGTCTTGCCGGCGCCGCGCAGGCCGATCAGCGCCACGCGCGGGCTGCGCGCCGCCTGCGCGGCATTCTCGCCGCCGGTGCCGAGCATCTCGCCCACGGCGATGCGCACGCGCCGCAGCGTGGCTTCGTCGCGGTGCTCCAGCAACTCGCGCAGCAGGATCCATTCCGGCGAGGACGTGGTGACGTCGCCCAGCAGCCCGGCCAGCGAGCACTGCAGCGCGTCGGCAATGTGCTGCAGCACCAGGATCGACGCGTTGCCGCTGCCATATTCCAGGTTGGCCAGGTGCCGCTCCGACACCCCGGCCGCCTGCGCCGCCGCCTTGCGCGTCAGGCCGCGGCGCGCGCGCAGGTCGCGCACGCGCTCGCCCAGCGCCACCAGGAAGGGGTTTTTCTCGGCGCCGTTGGCGGCCGCCGCGCCTGAATCATCTTGCAGGCGTTCATCCCGGGTTAACCCAGATTCATGCAATATAGTGCTTGACATGATTTCTCGGTGGTCCTATTTTTCATACATGCACAATAATGCATGAAGCCTTCGATAGCAATGGCTGAATCAGACGGAGCCCCCTGGATGTCCCTCACCCTCTCTCCAAAGCATTTCCGCGAGCAGATTGCGCAACTTACCGCGCAGCTTGCCGGCCGGCCGCTCGATACCGCGCTGGACGCGTGGCTCAATGCCGAGCACGGCGCCGGCAGCGCTACCTACCAACAACTGAAGGCGAGCTGCGAGGCCGGCGTGGCCGAAGGCTGGTTGTGCGACCGCGAAGGCGGCGGCATCCGTTACGGCCGCATCTTCAAGCCCGCCGACGACCTGCACGGATTTTCAGTCGATGTGGTCGACATGCAGGACATTGCCGGTCCGCACCATACGCATCCCAATGGCGAGATCGACCTGATCATGCCGCTGGACGGCAGCAATGCGCAATTCGACGGCCGCCCCGCCGGCTGGCTGGTATGCCCGGCGGGCAGCGCGCACCGCCCCACTGTCAGCAACGGCCGCGCGCTGGTGCTCTACCTGCTGCCGGAAGGCCTGATCGACTTCACCCGCGACTCCACCCGCTAAGGACCGCCATGACCGAACTGCTTTCCAACTACCTCGGCGGCAAGTGGCAGGCCGGCAGCGGTGCCGGCACGCCGCTGTTCGATCCCGTGCTGGGCGATGAACTGGTGCGGGTCGATGCGGCCGGCCTGGATCTCGCCGCCGGCTTTGCCTTCGCGCGCGAACAGGGCGGTGCCGCGCTGCGCGCGCTGACCTACCGACAGCGCGCCGCGCTGCTGGCCGACATCGTCAAGGTGCTGCAGGCCAACCGCGATGCCTATTACGAGATTGCCACAGCGAACAGCGGCACCGTGAAGAACGACTCCGCGGTCGATATCGATGGCGGCATCTTTACGCTGGGCACCTATGCCAAGCTGGGTGATGCGCTCGGCGACCGCCGCTTCCTGCCCGACGGCGAGGCCGCGCGACTGGGCAAGGATCCGCTGTTCCAGTCGCAGCACGTGCTGGTGCCGACGCGCGGCGTGGCGCTGTTTATCAATGCCTTCAACTTCCCGGGCTGGGGACTGTGGGAGAAGGCTGCGCCCGCGCTGCTGGCCGGCGTGCCGGTCATCGCCAAGCCCGCCACCGCCACGGCCTGGCTGACGCAGCGCATGGTGCGCGACGTGGTCGAGGCCGGCGTGCTGCCGGCGGGCGCGCTGTCGGTCGTCTGCGGCAGCTCGGCGGGATTGCTGGACCAGTTGCAGCCGTTCGACGTGGTGTCGTTCACCGGCTCGGCCGATACCGCGGCGGTGATCCGCTCGCATCCGGCCATCGCGCAACGCTCGGTGCGCGTGAATATCGAGGCGGACAGCATCAACAGCGCGGTGCTGCTGCCGCAGGCGGGGCCGGACACCGCCGCGTTCGAGCTGCTGGTGAAAGAAGTGGTGCGCGAGATGACGGTCAAGTCCGGGCAGAAGTGCACTGCGATCCGCCGCGTGTTCGTGCCCGAGGCGCTCTACGGGCAGGCCGCCGAAGCGATCGGCGCGCGGCTTTCGAAAGTCATCGTCGGCAATCCACGCAACGACTCGGTGCGCATGGGCGCGCTGGTCAGCCGCGCGCAGTTCGATGCGGTCACCGCGGCGCTGGCGGCATTGCGCCGGCACGCGCAGGTGCTGCACGACGGCACGCGGCAGCCGCTGGTCGACGCCGATCCGGCCGTGGCCTGCTGCCTCGGGCCGACGCTGCTCGGCGCCAGCGATGCCGATGCGGCCGCGGCGGTGCATGACACCGAAGTATTTGGCCCGGTCGCCACGCTTCTGCCCTATCGCGATACCCCGCATGCGCTCGCACTGGTGCGCCGCGGCCAGGGTTCGCTGGTGGCCTCGCTCTATGGCAGCGATGCCGCTGCGCTCGGCGCCGCCGCGGTCGAACTGGCCGACAGCCACGGCCGCGTGCATGTGATCTCTCCCGACGTCGCGCAGCTGCACACCGGCCACGGCAACGTGATGCC
Organism: Cupriavidus sp. MEYA8; assembly: GCF_059278825.1. NCBI lineage: Bacteria > Pseudomonadati > Pseudomonadota > Betaproteobacteria > Burkholderiales > Burkholderiaceae > Cupriavidus > Cupriavidus sp. MEYA8. The sequence continues at coordinate 1,731,073 of NZ_CM181222.1, read as the reverse complement.
GCAATCGCTGCATGGCGGCCCCGGCCGCGCCGGCGGCGGCGAGGAGCTGGGCGGCCTGCGCGCGCTGCATTTCTACCATCGCCGCAGCGCGATCCAGGCCAGCACCGAGGTACTTGGCACGCTGGCCTGAGCGCCGGTTCCACACGCCTTCACCCCTCCTTCACCGCGCCGTCCTCGCATGGCGGCGCGCAGCACACCGTACACCAGTAACGGGGAGACAAGCATGACCGCCACCACCGCAGACGTCCCGGTGCAGCCGCCGGGCGCGTCCTTCAACTTTGCCGCGCACCTGCTGGCGTGCAATGCCGGGCGCCCGGACAAGACCGCTTATATCGATGACGATGGCCGGCTTACCTACGGCGAGCTGGCGCAGCAGGCGCGGCGCCTGGCCGCCGCGCTGCTCGGCGCCGGCGTGCGCCGCGAGGAACGCGTGCTGCTGCTGATGCACGACTGCACCGACTGGCCCGTGAGCTTTTTGGGTGCGATGTACGCCGGTGTCGTGCCGGTGGCGGTCAACACGCTGCTGACCGCGGATGACTACGTCTACATGCTGCAGCACAGCCGCGCGCAGGCGGTACTGGTGTCGGCGGCGCTGCTGCCGGTGCTGCGGGACGCGCTGGCGGTGCCCGGGCATGAGGTGGGCAAGGTGTTCGTGTCGCGCGCGCAAGGGCAGTTGCCCGAGGGCATGGTGCCGCTCGACACGGTGCTCGCCGCGCAAACCCCGCTCGCCGCGCCCGCCGCGACCAGTTGCGACGATCCGGGCTTCTGGCTGTATTCGTCAGGCTCGACCGGACAGCCCAAGGGCGTGGTGCACAGCCACGGCAACCCGTACTGGACCGCCGCGCTCTATGCCGGCCCGGTGCTGGGCCTGCGCGAGGACGACATCTGCTTCTCCGCGGCCAAGCTGTATTTCGCCTACGGCCTCGGCAATGGCCTGAGCTTTCCGTTGAGCGTTGGCGCAACGGTGGTGCTGATGGCCGAGCGGCCCACGCCCGAGGCCACCTTCCGCCGCTGGCTGGAACACAAACCCACGGTGTTCTTCGGCGCGCCCACCGGCTACGCCGGCATGCTGGCCAACCCCGCGCTGCCCGCGCGCGCCGACGTGGCGCTGCGGCTGTGCTCGTCGGCCGGCGAAGCGTTGCCCGCCGAGATCGGCCAGCGCTTCACCGCGCATTTCGGCTGCGAGATCATCGACGGCATCGGCTCCACCGAGATGCTGCATATCTTTCTTTCCAACCGCCCCGGTCAGGTGCGCTACGGCACCACGGGCTGGCCGGTGACGGGCTACGCCATCGAGCTGCGCGACGAATGCGGCCAGCCCGTTGCCGACGGCGAGATCGGCGATCTCTATATCCAGGGCCCCAGCGCCGCGATGATGTACTGGGCCGACCGCGAGAAATCGCGCGAGACCTTCCGCGGCGGCTGGACCAAGAGCGGCGACAAGTACGTGCGCAACGCGGACGGCAGCTACAGCTACGCCGGCCGCAGCGACGACATGCTCAAGGTCAGCGGCATCTACGTCTCGCCGTTTGAGGTCGAGGCCACGCTGGTGCAGCATCCCGCCGTGCTGGAGGCCGCGGTGATCGGCGTGCCGGACCAGGAAGGGCTGGTCAAGACCAAGGCCTTCGTGGTGCTGAAGGCCGGCGCGCAGCTGGGCGACGGCGAGCTGAAGGCCTTCGTCAAGGAGCGGCTGGCCGCGTACAAATACCCGCGTGCGATCGAATTCGTCGACACGCTGCCCAAGACCGCCACGGGCAAGATCCAGCGCTTCGTGCTGCGCGAGCGCGAACTGAAGGCCGCCGCAGAGCGCGCCATAGCAGTGGCGTAAGCACGCGCCATCCCACCCTACCGGAGACAACCATGCGTCAGATCGATGTCCACCAGCTGGCCGACGAGGCCCGCTTCAACCGCTTCCATGCGCAAATCCTGTTCTGGTGCGCGCTCATCATCATCTTCGACGGCTATGACCTGGCCGTCGCCGGCATCGCGCTGCCGTCGATCATGAAGGAGATGGGCGTCACCGCGACCAGCGCTGGCTTCATGGTCAGTTCCGCGCTGTTCGGCATGATGTTCGGCGCGATCTTCCTCGGTACCATTGCCGACCGTATCGGCCGCCGGCGCGCCATCGCCATCTGCATCGGGCTGTTCAGCGTGTTCACCGCGGCCGCGGGCCTTGCCAGCGATCCGGTCGCGTTCAGCGTCACGCGCTTCCTGGCGGGGCTGGGTATCGGCGGCGTGATGCCCAACGTGGTGGCGCAGATGACCGAGTACTCGCCGCGCAAGCTGCGCGGCACGCTGGTGACGCTGATGTTCAGCGGCTATTCGGTCGGCGGCATGCTGGCCGCGCTGCTGGGCAAGGGGCTGATCGAAAGCTATGGCTGGCAGTCGGTGTTCCTGGCCGCGGGGCTGCCGGTGCTGCTGGTTCCGCTGGTGCTGCGCGCGCTGCCGGAGTCGATGCCCTACCTGATCCGCACCAGGCAGACCGCCACGCTGCAGGGCGTGGTAGCACGGCTGGTGCCATCGCACCGCCCGCAGGCCGGCGACGTCTTCACGCTGCCCGCCGACGACAAGTCAGGCAGCGCGCCGATCCGCCGCCTGTTCCAGGACGGCCGCGGCTTCAGCACGGCCATGTTCTGGGTGGCGTTCTTCATGTGCCTGTTCATGGTGTATGCGCTCAGCTCGTGGCTGACCAAGCTGATGGCCGCCGCCGGCTACAGCCTGGGCTCCGCGCTGACCTTCGTGCTGGTGCTGAACTTCGGAGCGATGATCGGCGCCGTGGGCGGCGGCTGGCTGGCCGACCGCCTGCCGATCAAGCATGTGCTGATCGGCATGTACGCGCTGGCAGCGATCTCGATCACGCTGCTGGGCTACCCGATGCCGACCGCCGCGCTGTTCGTGGTGGTGGGACTGGCCGGTGCCTCGACCATCGGCACGCAGATCGTCACCTATGCCTATGCCGGCCAGTTCTACCCCATGGCGGTGCGCGGCACGGGCATCGGCTGGGCCTCGGGCGTGGGCCGCAGCGGCGCGATCCTGGCGCCGATCGTGATCGGCGTGCTGGTGGGGATGTCGCTGCCGCTGCAGCAGAACTTCATGGCGATCGCGATCCCGGCGGTGATCGCGGTGCTGGCGGTGTCGCTGATCGACCACCGCCGGTCGGCCTCGGCGCAGGGCGAGGTCGATCGGGAGCCAGTGGGGGGCGCGGTGAAGCAGGCTTGAGTGTTATCTCGCCCGTCGGCACATCCACGGGCATACCCACGGCCTGCCCTCTCCCCCCTGCCCCTCTCCCCTGCCCTCTCCCGCAAGCGGGAGGGGAGCAAACCGGCAGTCCTGCAGGCAATGCGGATTATTTCCCGCCCTTCACCGTCGTATATGCCGTGATCAGGTTGCGGTAATCGGGGATATGGTTCGAGAACAGCGTGCCCAGTCCCTCGATATCGTTGCGCCAGTCGCGGTGCAGCTCGCAGGCCACGCCGAACCACGTCATCAGCTGCGCGCCGGCCTCCGACATGCGGCGCCACGCGGAATCGCGCGTGATTTCGTTGAAGGTGCCGGAGGCATCGGTCACGACAAAGACGTCGAAGCCTTCCTCGATCGCCGAGAGCGCCGGGAATGCCACGCACACCTCCGTGACCACGCCCGCGATCAGCAGCTGCTTCTTGCCGGTGGCGCGCACCGCCGCGACAAAGTCTTCGTTGTCCCAGGCATTGATCTGGCCCGGCCGCGGGATGAACGGCGCGTCGGGGAACATCTGCTTCAGCTCGGGCACCAGCGGACCGTTGGGGCCGTCTTCGAAGCTGGTGGTCAGGATGGTCGGCAGCTTGAAATACTTGGCCAGGTCGGCCAATGCCAGCACGTTGTTCTTGAATTTGTCGGGTTCGATATCCCGGACCAGCGACAGCAGGCCGGCCTGGTGGTCGACCATCAGGACAGCTGCCTGGCTCTTGTCCAGGCGCTTGTAGGTCTTGCTCATGGCGTGCTCCTGTGAAAACGGGCACGGCCGGAGGATTTCTCACCGGCCGCTTCCGTGGGTAAAAGCCTTGCCTGTGCGAACAATGTCAGCGTTGGGAGTCCAGCACCTCGTGCTTCTTCTCGACGTCCTGCGCCTTCATGTAGCTCTCGATCAGCAACTGGTAGGCGGGGAAGATCTTAGTATAGACCTCGGCCCATTGCTGCGCGTCCGGGCGGTTCCAGCTCTGCCGCAACTCGGAGGCGACCGCGGCGGTATCCATCGGCACCACGCCGGCCTGGACGATGCGCGCCAGCGTGATTTCCTGCGCCATCTTGGAATAGGTGCCGGAGGCATCGACCACGGCGAACACCCTGTAGCCGTCGGCGACCGCGCTGATCGACGGGAACGCCATGCAAACGCTGGTGATGGTGCCGGCGATGATCAGCGTCTTCTTGCCGGTTTCCTTCACCGCGGCAACGAAGTCGGGGTTGTCCCACGCGTTGATCTCGCCCTTGCGCGCGACATACCGGGCATGCGGGGCGTTCTCGTGGATCTCGGGAATCAGCGGGCCGTTGGGGCCTTGCGGCACCGAGGCCGTGGTGATGACGGGCAGCTTGCACAGCGTTGCCATCCTGGCCAGCGCGGCGGCGCGCAGGCGCAGCTCGGGCATCGGCATGTCGCCCACGGTCTGGAACAGGCCGCTCTGGTGGTCGATCAGCAGCATGGCCGTATCGGCGGGATCGATTGCGGGGCGCTTGCCATTGAAATTGGCGGGGGTGGTCATCTCGCTTTCTCCTTGCACAGTGGACTGGGATACGGTGGCCGTGGCGCCGACGCCGTGGAACCGACCGTGTGGCAAGAGCATAGGTCTTGGCAGATTGCCCCGGTAGGCTTGAAAATCCGCCCTCAGCGTCCTACTGGCAGGACGACAGGAGCCGCCGTTGCATCCGGACCTCAACGACCTGTATTACTTTGCGCAGGTAGTCGACCACCAGGGCTTTGCTCCGGCGGGGCGCGAGCTAGGGATCCCCAAGTCCAAGCTGAGCCGGCGCGTGGCCATGCTGGAAGAGCGGCTGGGCGTGCGCCTGATCCAGCGCTCCACGCGCCGCTTTTCCGTGACCGAACTGGGGCAGACCTACTACGCGCATTGCAAGGCGATGCTGGTCGAGGCGGAGGCCGCCGAGAGTGTGATCGAGCGCACTCGCGCCGAACCCAGCGGCCTGGTGCGCATGACTTGCCCGGTGGCGCTGCTGCATACCCGCGTGGGCGAAATGATTGCGGATTTCATGGCCGCCAACCCTAAGGTCACGGTGCACCTGGAGGCCACCAACCGCCGCGTGGACGTGGTCGCCGAAGGCGTGGACCTGGCTATCCGCGTGCGCGTGCCGCCGCTGGACGACGGCGACCTGGTCATGCGGGTGCTGGCCGAGCGTGCCTGGTGCATCCTCGCCAGCCCCAGGCTGGTGGAGGGCCGGCCCCCGCTGCTGACGCCGGCCGACCTGAACCCGCTGTCGACGCTGGACCTGGGTCCGCCGCGCCCCACGCATGTGTGGGCGCTGCACGGCCCCGACGGCGCCAGCGCCGAACTGCACCACAAGCCCCGGCTGGTCACCGACGACATGATCATGCTGCGCACCGCCGCGGTGGCCGGCGCCGGGCTGGTGCAACTGCCGGTGATGATGGTCAGCGACGAACTGCGCGAGGGCCGCCTGGTCCGGGTGCTGCCCGGCTGGTCGATCAAGGGCGGCGTGATCCACGCGGTGTTCCCGTCGCGGCGGGGACTGCTTCCCTCAGTGCGCGAGCTGATCGATTTCCTGTCGCAGCGGTTCGCGCAGATCAGCGAAACCTGAGCGTCTGGCAGGGCGCGCGCCACGTGCGCTGTCCGGCATGCGGGAACGGCCCGCGCCAGAAGTGGTATCATTCGGTTTCGTTCGCACGGATCGGCAACGCCCGACGCCAGTGCGCCCGCCGCAGGACCATCCCACAAAAAGTACATCGGCGGTGGCCGGGCCCGATCCCGGCATTCCCAGGGCGGCAACGCCCCTCACCCTATCCGACCGGCGGCACGCCCGCTCCGCAACCGGTGCGCCCCTCGCAGCGCACCGGTTGCGCAGGCATGGTCCACTCCCGCCAGACTCCCTGCCTGCGCCGCGCGCGGGCCCCGACGCTGGCCTACAGCAACGGCGAACGGTCGCCAATCCTGCGCCGCCTGCATCGGACCGATGCACCGCGCCGCGCGCGGCCGCGCCTCTTGAACGGACAACACATTGAAGCCACACAACCACCACCACAACCAACGCCTCGACAACCGACTCAGCCAGGACCCGTACACCGTTTCGGTTTATCCGATCCAGCAGGAACCCGGCCTCTGGTTCGCGACCTACATGATTGCCGAATACCGCAACGGCGCCGAGCGCATCGTCGCCAACGTGGCCATGCGCCACGACACGCACCGCACCGAAGCCCGTGCGTGCCTGGCCGCGCGGCGTGCCGGGGAACGCGCCGCGGCGCGGCTGCGCCTGCGGTAACCACCGATCTTCCGGCCTACGGGCCGTCACAACGGCGTGCGCCATCCCGGCGCCGCTCTCGCAAGGAGCCTCTTTGGCAAAAGAAGAACTGGTGGAATTTGGCGGCAAGGTATCCGAGGTGCTGCCGGACAATCGCTTCCGCGTCGTGCTGGAAAACGGGTTCGAGGTCTGGGCCTATTCGTCCGGCCGCCTGAAGAAGAACCGCATCCGCGTGCTGGCCGGCGACCGCGTCACGCTGGAAATGTCGCCGTACGACCTGACCAAGGGACGCATCAACTATCGACACAAGTCGTAGGCCGCGTTTTCCGCCATGGCATGTGCCGCACCGGCGCATGCCACCCCAACACGTCATTTCATCGCATAGGAGAACCGACCATGTCGACCATCGAAGAATGGGAAGCCCTGCACCTGACGCCGGAAGGCTGGCAGGCAGGCACCTACCGGCACTCACCGTGGCAGGAGGTACAGATCGCGCCGCCGGCCGCCGGCGTACTGACGGTCAGGCGCCACGTGACCGCGACCTATTGCGGCCCGTCGCGCGCGGTGGAAGACCGCACGCCCGAAATCGCCGACATGGCGCTGATCGAAGCGCTGCTGGAGCGCCACGGCGCCCCGGTGTTCAAGATCTGACAGGAATCGCGCCGTGTTGCCGCGTGCCGGCACGAGCGGCCTGAGCGCCCCTGAGCGTCGCCTCAGCCCACTACGCGCACATGCGGCCGTCCGGCCCGGACGCCGCTGCCGACCGGCCTCAGTTCGCCGTCCCACGGCGCAGCGCCGAGGTCCAGCACATAGTCGCCTTCCCGCGCCTTGTCATGCAGCTGGTCGCGTACCACCTGGCCGATGGCCAGCCGGCACAGCGCTTCGCCGCTGGCGCCAAGCTGGTCCGGCAATGCATCGGCTTCGGCCAGCACGGCGAATGCGCGCCGCCCGACCCCGACAAAGCTGGTGAAAAGCACACCGGTGGGCCGCTGCGCATCGATGAAGCAGACCGCAACGTGGTAGGTGATGCCCTTGCCCTCGCCGGGCAACGTGCACAGAAAACCGGATGATCCCGAACGTATGTCCATGTACGAATTCCCTGCTGGCTGACGGATGCTGCCGCGCACGCTGGCGCCGGCGGCATCGTGCCGCGTTGATGCGGAGGAGTATTCTTATTGCGCCATGACCAGCGACACCCCAGGCACCGTGCCGTTGATGATGTCCTCGGCATAGCGCAGTGCACCGCGGCGCGCGCCGCCCACGTTGTCCCAGGGGGCGGCATCCAGGCGGAACGTGCGTGCCTGCGCGCTTTCAGGCGATTCGCCGGCGAGGCAGATAACCACCGCGGCATCGAAGGAGCGGTCGGGCCTGGGCTCCGGCCACACCCGCGCGACGGCATGCTTGTACACCAGGGGATAGACGTCGTATCCCTTGTAAGTCGCAGCTGGATAAACATCCATGTCGGCCTCCGGCGGTTGGTGGTGTTCCCCTCACTCTACGCCTGTTGCAACGTCAAGAGTGGCTTTATTTCATGCCGGTACAAGATAGCGCCACACAAAACAAAAAAGCTCCGCGCTGGCGGAGCTTCTTGACTGAACCGGCGCCGAGGCGCTCAGTGCAATGGCAGTCGTTCAGACTCAGATCGGCTCGATCTTGGTCGCGGCCGGGCCCTTCTGGCCAACGCCGGCGACGTAGCGAACCTTCTGGCCTTCTTGCAGCGACTTGAAACCGCTGCCCTGGATTTCGGAGAAGTGCGCGAACAGGTCGTTGCCGCCTGCTTCAGGCGTAATGAAGCCAAAACCCTTCGAATCGTTGAACCACTTAACGGTACCGGTTTCCATGCTGGATTCCTCAAAAAGTATTTCCTGCCTGGCAAAAGCGCCGGCAAGGCATGACGATCAAGGAAGTAACTTGGAGAGAAAGTGGCGCCGTGTGGGCAAGCACCTGGACTTCGAGATTGCTGCTTGAAAGACCTGCATCCACCCTTATACAGGTGCCGCTACCCAGGGTCAATGCACTTCGGCAGATCGGCAGGAAATTGCGGCAATAAGCGCCGCATGCGCTGGCTGCGGGCCGCGCTGTCCGTGCATGCTACAGTGCCGCATCAAACGGACAAGAACGGATGACACTCTGCACTGCCTGCCAGGCCATCGAACGCCACCGCCGCGGCGCCCCCGGGCACGCCGCGCTGCGCATTACCGATACCCAACGTATCAAGCCGCCCGGGTCAGCCGCGATCACCATCAGCACCTTTGTGTGCCAGGACTGCGGCGCGCGCTGGACTTACCGCGACCAGAAAAAGGGCACGGAACAAGGCTGGGAAGTACAACAGGACACTTAGCCCGGAAAAGAAAAAACCCCGGGGACCTCGTCCCCGGGGTTGCGGCGCTGCTCCGGCCCGTCATGCGGGCCGGCATCCATCAGGCCGTGACCGACGCCAGCGCGGCGTTCAGCGTCTGGCTCGGGCGCATCGCTGCGCTGAGCTTGGCTGCGTCCGGCTGGTAGTAGCCGCCGATGTCGACCGGCTTGCCTTGCACCGCGGCCAGCTCGGCCACGATGTTCTGCTCGTTGTCGGTCAGCGTCTTGGCCAGCGGCGCGAACTTGGCGGCCAGGTCCGCGTCGTCCGACTGGGCGGCCAGTTCCTGGGCCCAGTACATCGCCAGGTAGAACTGGCTGCCGCGGTTGTCCAGCTGGCCGGTCTTGGGCGACGGGCTCTTGTTGTTGTCGAGCAGCTTGCCGGTGGCGGCATCCAGCGTCTTGGCCAGGATCTTGGCGCGGGCATTGCCGGTCTTGATGCCGACGTCTTCCAGCGACACCGCCAGCGCCAGGAACTCGCCCAGCGAATCCCAGCGCAGGTGGTTCTCTTCCACCAGCTGCTTGACGTGCTTCGGAGCCGAGCCGCCGGCGCCGGTTTCATACATGCCGCCGCCGGCCATCAGCGGAACGATCGACAGCATCTTGGCGCTGGTGCCCAGTTCCATGATCGGGAACAGGTCGGTCAGGTAGTCGCGCAGGATGTTGCCGGTCACCGAGATGGTGTCCAGGCCGCGGATCACGCGCTCCAGCGTGTAGCGCATGGCGCGCACCTGCGACATGATCTGGATGTCCAGGCCGTTGGTGTCGTAGTCCTTCAGGTAGGCCTCGACCTTCTTGATCAGCTCGGCCTCGTGCGGACGGTACGGGTCCAGCCAGAACACGGCCGGCATGCCCGAGTTGCGCGCGCGCGTGACGGCCAGCTTGACCCAGTCGCGGATCGGCGCGTCCTTGACCTGGCACATGCGCCAGATGTCGCCCTGCTCGACGTTCTGCGTCAGCAGCACTTCATTGGTGGCCAGGTCGACGATATTGGCAACGCCGTCTTCGGTGATCTCGAAGGTCTTGTCGTGCGAGCCGTATTCCTCGGCCTTCTGCGCCATCAGGCCGACGTTCGGCACCGTGCCCATGGTGGTCGGGTCGAAGTTGCCGTTGGTCTTGCAGAAGTTGATGATCTCCTGATAGATCCTGGCAAAGGTGCTTTCCGGGATCACGGCCTTGGTGTCCTTCGGACGGCCGTCGGCACCCCACATCTTGCCGCCGATGCGGATCATGGCCGGCATCGAGGCATCGACGATCACGTCGTTCGGTGCGTGCAGGTTCGAGATGCCCTTGGCCGAATCCACCATCGCCAGTTCCGGGCGATGCTCGTGGCAGGCGTGCAGGTCGCGGATGATCTCTTCGCGCTTGGAGCTGGGCAGCGACTCGATCTTCTCGTACAGGTTGACCAGGCCGTTGTTGACGTTCACGCCCAGTTCGTCGAACAGCGCGCCGTGCTTGGCGAAGGCTTCCTTGTAGAAGATCTTGACGGCGTGGCCGAACACGATCGGGTGCGACACCTTCATCATGGTCGCCTTGACGTGCAGCGACAGCATCACGCCGGTCTTGCGCGCGTCTTCGAACTGCTCTTCATAGAAGGCGCACAGGGCCTTCTTGCTCATGAACATGCTGTCGATGATCTCGCCGTCCTGCAGCGAAACCTTGGGCTTGAGCACGATGGTCTTGCCGCTCTTGGTGATCAGCTCCATCTTGACGTCGCGGGCCTTGTCCAGCGTCAGCGACTTTTCGCCATGGTAGAAGTCGCCGTGCTTCATGTGGGCCACGTGCGTGCGCGAGGCCATGCTCCACTCGCCCATGCTGTGCGGGTGCTTGCGCGCGTAGTTCTTGACCGCGGCCGGGGCGCGGCGGTCGGAGTTGCCTTCGCGCAGGACCGGGTTCACGGCCGAGCCCAGGCACTTGGAATAGCGCTTCTGGATGGCCTTCTCTTCGTCGGTCTTCGGGTCTTCCGGATAGTCCGGCACCTTGTAGCCCTTGCCCTGCAGCTCGCGGATGGCGCTGACCAGCTGGTGCACCGAGGCGCTGATGTTGGGCAGCTTGATGATGTTGGTGTCCGGCTGCTGCGTCAGCTTGCCCAGCTCGGCCAGGTTGTCCGGCACGCGCTGTGCTTCGGTCAGGAATTCGGGGAACTCGCCCAGGATACGGGCGGCCACCGAGATGTCGCTGGTGGTGACGTTGATGCCGGCCGGCTTGGTGAAGGTCTGGATAATCGGGAGGAACGCACTGGTCGCCAGCAGCGGAGCTTCGTCGGTCAGCGTGTAGATGATGGTGGGTTGCTGGGTACTCATTGCTTCTCTCAGATCCTCTATCGGTGGGTGGGACTTCTGCCTGCCGGGTCACGGCCAGGGCGACAAACTAGGCGAAAGATGGAATTTTGCCTCAGTTTGCTTTCAGTAGTCTGAAAACCAGCGCATTTTGCGCGGCAATCGGGCAGAAAATCAGGCCGGCGCCGGTCCGGTGGCGCCTGGTTTCGCCCGTTGCACCCGAACGGTGCCAGCCCGGCGCCCGAATTGACATTTCGGGACAAGCTGGGGTCAGGCCACCGATGCCCCAGGTGCGCCCGACGGATCACAGAGTTGTCAAACTTGGCGCCGACAATGTCGTCTTTTGTCCTCTCAACGCCAAGGAACCGATCATGTCCCGACCTTTGCCTGCCCTGCCGCTGGCCCGGCTCGCCGTGGCCGCAGCGCTGCTGGGCGCCCTGCCGGCGTGGGCCGATGCGCCCGAAGCCTTCCCCGCCACGCTCGCCGGCCATGCGGTGCTGCCCGCGCAAACCCTGCTGGCGGCGCCCAAGGACGCCCCGGCGGATTTGCAGGTCAGCGGCAAGTTCACCACCGCGCAGCGCACCGAGGCGCTGGGCTCGATCGAAGGCAAGTCCAGCGGCCGGCCGACCGGCGTCTCGCTGCCGTTCCGCGGCCAGCCGGCCCAGGGGCACTCCGGCATCAAGCGCATGGCCGACGGCAGCTTCTGGCTGCTGACCGACAACGGCGCGGGCGCCAAGGCCAACTCGCCTGACTTCATGCTGTACCTGAACCAGTACAAGGTGGATTTCGGCACCGGCCAGTTCCGGCGGCTGAAGACGATCTTCCTGCACGATCCGGACAAGAAGGTGCCATTCCGCATCGTCCACGAGGGCACGAAGCAGCGCTACCTGACCGGCTCGGACTTCGACACCGAGAGCTTCCAGTTCGCGGGCGGCGCCATCTGGATCGGCGACGAGTTCGGTCCGTTCCTGATCAAGGCCGACATGAGCGGCAAGGTGCTGGCGGTGTTCGAAACCATGGCCGGCGGCAAGCTGGTGCGCTCGCCCGACCATCCGGCGGTGACCACGCCCGGCGCGCCGGACGCCGGCATCAAGTTCCAGGTAAAGCGCTCGAAGGGCTTCGAGGGCATGGCATCGTCGCCCGACGGCAGCAAGCTGTATGCGCTGCTGGAAGGCGCCCTGTGGAACGAGGACGCCAGGGCCTATGAGAGCGAGGGCGGCAAGCCGTACCTGCGCGTGCTGGAATTCGACGTGAAGCAGCAGGCCTGGACCGGCCGCCACTGGAAGTACGTGCTGGAAGGCGCCAGCCACGCCATCGGTGACTTCAACATGATCGACGCCAGCCACGGCCTGATCATCGAGCGCGACAACGGCGAGGGCACGCCGGACAAGGCCTGCCCGGCCGGGCAGAAGCGGCCGGATTGCTTCGACGATGTGGCGAAGTTCAAGCGGGTCTACAAGGTCGAGCTGACCGACGCCAATGCCGGCGGACCGGTGCGCAAGGTCGGCTACATCGACATGCTGCGCATTGCCGATCCGCGCAAGCTGGCGCGCAAGCCGCTGACCGATGGCGTGCTGGCGTTCCCGTTCTTTACCATCGAGAACGTCGAGTTGGTCGATGCCACGCATATCGTGGTCGGCAACGACAACAACCTGCCCTTCAGCAGCAGCCGCGAACCGAATCGCGCGGATGACAATGAGCTGGTGTTGCTGGAGGTGGGGGAGTTTTTGAAGGCGCGGTAAGGCCAGCGCCGGGGGGGAGTGCTCCCCTCTCCCCCGCCCCCCTCCCAGGGGGAGAGGGGGGAAAACCAGCGGATCACCGTCAGGCCACCAGCCTGAACGTCGCCACCGCCTCCTTCAACCGCTGCGCCTGTTCCTCCAGCGAACCCGCCGCCGCAGCCGCCTCTTCCACCAGCGCCGCGTTCTGCTGCGTCACCGTGTCCATCTGCGTCACGGCCTGGTTCACCTGCTCGATCCCCGAACTCTGCTCGGCCGACGCCGCGCTGATCTCGCCCATGATGTCGGTCACGCGCTTGACCGCCGCGACGATCTCTTCCATGGTCTGGCCCGACTGCGTCACCAGCATGGAGCCCTTCTCGACGCGATCCACCGAATCCCCGATCAGCGCCTTGATCTCCTTGGCCGCGGTCGCGCTGCGCTGCGCCAGGCTGCGCACTTCGCCCGCCACCACGGCAAAGCCGCGGCCCTGCTCCCCGGCACGCGCCGCTTCCACCGCCGCGTTCAGCGCCAGGATATTGGTCTGGAAGGCAATGCCTTCGATCACGGCGATGATGTCGACCACCTTCTTCGACGCGCCGTTGATCTCTTCCATGGTCTCGGCCACCTTGCCCGCGACTGCGCCGCCCTTCTCGGCGATATCCGAGGCATTGACCGCCAGCGTGCTCGCCTGGCGCGCATTGTCCGCGTTCTGGCGCACAATGCTGGTCAGTTCTTCCATGCTGGCCGCGGTCTGCTGCAGCGACGAAGCCTGCTCCTCGGTGCGCTGCGACAGGTCGGTGTTGCCGGCCGCGATCTGGCTGGTGCCCGACACGATCGACTCGGTGCCCGCGCGCACCTGGCGCACGATGCGCAGGATATTGGCGTTCATGTCGGCCAATGCCTGCAGCAACTGGCCGGTCTCGTCGCGGCTGTCGACGTCGATGCGGCTGGTGAGGTCGCCGGAAGCCACGGTGCGGGCCACCGCCACGGCGCGGTGCAGCGGGCGCGTGATGCCGCTGGTCAGCCACACCGAGAATGCGATGCCGATCGCCAGCACCACCACGCCCAGCCCGATCAGGCTGTTGCGCGCGTTGACGTAGATATCGTTGATCTCGCGCGCGGTGGCGTCGATGCTGGTGCGCTGGATGTCGAGCAGCTTCTGGATCTCGGCCAGGTAGGCGTCGCCGGCGGGGACGAATTCCTTCTCCAGCACCTGGTTGGCCTCTTCGGTCAGGCCTTCCTGCTTGAGTTTGGTGATCTTGTCGCGGCCGTTGTTATACGGGTCGCGCACGCTCAGGATCTTCTGGAACGCTGCCTTTTCCTGCTCGGAGCTGAGCATCGGCTGCAGCTTGTCGCGCAGCTGCGCGATGCCTTCGATCGACGCCTTGGTCTCGGCGGCAAAGAACTGGCCCAGCGAAGGGTCGGCGCTGCGCGCCACCGCGGTGGTGCGGCGCACGCTGGTGTGCATGAGCCGGTACCAGTCGCTGACCAGCCGCTCCTTGGTCAGCGGCTGCTGCATCATCGCGTGGGTGCGCTCTGCCACCTGCTGCAGGCGCATCATGCCGAATACCGTCATGAGCGCCGACAGCAGCAATACCACCCCAAAACCGATGCCGAGGCGGACCCCGATTCCTAGATTCTTCATGTCTTCTACCTGATTAGGACTGGTTACGGCGAAGTGCCGGCGCCCGGTGGGCGCTGCGTTCTCCGCTCTTGTCGTCCGCGGGCGGGCCCGACGGGCCGGCGCAGGCGCGGGCTATGGATGGCAACGGCATGGGGGACCGAAACTTTAGGGTCTTCCTCGATTGACGGCTAGAAGTGTGCGGATTCCGGCTATAGTGGAGTGAAATCCGGCGCAGGGCCGTCCCGCGGCCCGCTCCACCCCTGCTCACACTTCCCCCACCAGGAGATCCAGCATGGCCACGCCTCCCAATCCTTTTGCCGATTTCACCAAGCTGATGGAACAGTTCCGCGTGCCGGGCCTCGACATGAACGCCGTGATCGAGGCGCGCCGCAAGGATATCGAGGCCCTGACCGAGGCCAACAAGCTGGCCTACGAGGGCATGCAGGCCGTGATGCAAAAGCAGCAGGAAATCTTCATGCAGACCATGCAGCAACTGCAGGCCGCGGCGCAGCAGTACGGCACCACGGGCAATCCGGCCGAGGCCATGGCCAAGCATGGCGAGCTGGTGCAGCAGGCGCTGCAGCGGGCGTTCGAAAACATGCGCGAGCTGGCCGAGACCGCGCAGAAGGCGCAGGCCGAGGCGCTGACCGTGATCGGCAAGCGCGCCGAGCAGAACGTCAAGGAGGCCGGCGCACTGTTCCAGCAGCCCGGGAAAAAGGGCTAGCGGCCGGCCCTGGTATCGGACGGCCCACTATCCCAGAGCCTGGCTCCGGTGGGCCTCCGTCGTGCCGACGGCCGGCATTGCACCGGCCGCGTCCGGGTCAGATCGTCAGATCACCCCTTGCGCCAGCATGGCATCCGCCACCTTGACGAAGCCGGCAATGTTCGCCCCTTCCACGTAGTTGATATACCCACCCGCCTTCTGCCCGTGGTGGATGCAGTTCTGGTGGATGTCCTTCATGATCGCGTGCAGCTTCTCGTCGACCTCGGCGTGGTGCCACGACAGGCGCATCGCGTTCTGCGACATCTCCAGGCCGGAGGTCGCCACGCCGCCGGCGTTGCTGGCCTTGCCCGGCGCGTAGAGGATCTTCGCGTCGACGAAGCGGTCCACCGCTTCCAGCGTCGACGGCATGTTGGCGCCTTCGGCCACGCAGATCACGCCGTTGCCGAGCAGGGTTTCGGCATCGTTGCCGTCGAGCTCGTTCTGCGTTGCGCACGGCAGCGCGACGTCGGCGGGCACGTGCCACGGGGTGCGGCCGGCTTCGAAGCGCATGCCGTGGCGGTCGGCAAAGTCGAGCAGGCGGCCGCGTTCTTCGTTCTTGAAGGCCATGACTTCGGCCAGCTGCGCCGTGGTCATGCCTTGCGGGTAGTGCAGCACACCGCCGGAGTCTGACAGGGTCAGCACCTTGGCGCCCAGCTCGATCGCCTTCTCGGCAGCGTATTGCGCCACGTTGCCCGAGCCGGAGATCAGCACGCGCAGGCCGTCGAACTCGCGGCCGCGGCGGTGCAGCATCTCCTGGGCGAAGTAGACAGTGCCGTAGCCGGTCGCTTCCGGGCGCATCAGGCTGCCGCCGTAGGCCAGGCCCTTGCCGGTAAAGACGCAGGCGGACTGGTTCGACAGCTTCTTCATCATGCCGGCCATGAAGCCGACTTCACGCGCGCCCACGCCGATGTCGCCGGCCGGGATATCGGTGTCGGGGCCGAGGTGGCGGTACAGCTCGGTCACCAGCGCCTGGCAGAAGCGCATCACTTCGCCGTCGGACTTGCCCTTGGGATCGAAGTCCGAGCCGCCCTTGCCGCCGCCCATGGGCAGCGTGGTGAGCGCGTTCTTGAAGGTCTGCTCGAAGCCCAGGAACTTCAGCACCGACAGGTTCACGGTCGGGTGGAAGCGCATGCCGCCCTTGTACGGGCCGATCGCCGAGCTGTGCTGGACGCGGAAGGCGCGGTTGACCTGCACCTGGTTGCGGTCATCGGTCCAGGCCACGCGGAACTGGATCACGCGCTCGGGCTCGACCAGGCGCTCGAGCAGGGCCTGGTCGGCGTAGCGCGGATTGCGCTCGACGAACGGCCAGAGCGTCATCATCACTTCCTTCACGGCCTGGAGGAATTCAGGTTGATTGGGGTCGCGGCGGGCGACCCCCGCCAGGAATGCGTCGAGGGAAGGAACGTTCACGATGTCTCTGCTGTGCTGGTGCTGTGTCTGGTCTGACGGCCCTGCCGGCTGGTGCCGGTCTCTGGAGCCGTTTGGCGTTGCGCCGGGGGGAAGGTGGGTGGCCTCCAATTGTCCAGACATTGACGGCATGCCGTGCCTGTCTGGCAACCCGAAACTGTAGCACCAGCATGGGGCATGTGGCAGTCAAAACACCTGTGACTGCCACGTGAAGGCTACATTTTGGTGCGAACAGCGGGGCTTTTCGTTCGATCAGCGCACAGATGCGATCGAAAAACGACTTGCCGCGCGGCTAGGCAATTAGCAGCTTGGCGCCGCGCTCCTTCAGCGCCGCCCCGATTTCCGGCTCGGGCGCCATGTCCGTGATCAGCCAGGCAGCCAGGTCGAAGTGCTTGATCGTCACGCCGGTGTTGCGGCCGAACTTGGTGTAGTCGGCTACCACGCATGGGGTGTCGGCAGCCATCAGCATGCGGCTGCGCAGTTCGGCCGCGGCGCGCGAGAAGTCGCAGATCTCGCCGCGGGGCGTGACGCCGCCGATGCCGATAAAGGCAAAGTCGGTGTGGTAGCGCGACAGCTGCTCGATGGTGTCCCAGCCGTGGGTCGCGTCTTCATTGTCCTGCAGCTCGCCACCAAGCACGATCACGCGGTTGCCGTTGCGCCGGCCCAGCAGCTGGGCGATGGCAAGGTCGTTGGTGTAGACCAGCAGGTTGTGGTGGCCGTGCAGCGCCTGCGCCACCGCATGGGTGGTGGTGCCATAGTCCAGGATCAGCGATGCACCGTCGCGCACCAGTTCCGCGGCGCGCACGCCGATGGCGCGCTTGCCTTCGGCATTGACCGCGGCGCGGGCCTGGGTGTCGGGCTCGGTGCGGTCCGAGGCCAGCGCGCCGCCGTGGGTCAGCACCAGCAGGCCGCGGCCGGCGAGCGTGTTCAGGTCGCGCCGGATGGTCTCGCGCGAGACGTCGAGCTCGGCCACCAGCTCGCTGATGGCCAGGGCGCCGGTGGCGGAGAGCTGGTCGAGGATGTATTTCTGCCGTTGTTCGGCGAGCACGGGGACTCCGGGAGCGTGTTTAGCTGAGCGGTGATTCTAGCGCGGGTGTGATTGGCATAGTGGCAGCCAACTACCGCGGACCTGCTCGCTCTCCCGCTTGCGTGAGAGCGAGCAGGTCCGCGGTCGAATCAACGCGCTTGATACTTCACGCCCACGGCAACGTCACCGTCTTTAAATTGGTAAAGCTCTTGGCCGCTTCCTGCACGCCTTCCTTGTAGCCCAGCCCCGAATCCTTGATGCCGCCGAAAGGCGTTAGCTCGATGCGGTAGCCCGGCACTTCCCACAGGTTCACCGTGCCGACATGCAGCGAGTTGGCGATCTTCGTGAACGCCTCGATATCGTTGGTGCAGACCCCCGACGACAGGCCGAACGCCGTGCCGTTGGAAATCCGGATCGCATCATTGATATCGCGGAAGGTGATGATGGGCGATACCGGCCCGAAGGTCTCCTCGCGCACCACCGTCATCGCCGGGTCGACGCGGTCGATCACCGTCGGCGCGTAGCTGGCGCCGATGCGCTGGTTGCCGGCCAGCAACCGCGCGCCCTGCGCCACCGCCTCGTTGACGCGCGCCTCGAACAGCATGGCGGCCTCTTCGTCGATCACCGTGCCCATGTCGACGCCACGGTCCATCGGGTTGCCATACGTCCACGCGCGGGTCTTCTCCACCACCATTTCGGTGAAGCGCGCCGCGACCGCCTGGTGCACCAGCATGCGCTTGACCGCGGTGCAGCGCTGGCCCGAGTTCTTGTACGAGCCCTGCACCGCGAGGTCGGAGGCGCGCTCGAGGTCGGCGTCGGCCAGCACGATCAGCGGATCGTTGCCGCCCAGCTCCAGCACCACGCGCTTGTAGCCGGCCTTGCTGGCGATGTACTTGCCGATGGCCACGCCGCCGGTGAAGGTGACGAGGTCGACGGCCGGATGGGTGATCAGCTCATCGGCGATCTCGCGCGGGTCGCCGGTGACCACCTGCAGCATCTGCGGCGGCAGCCCGGCCTCGTACAGCAGGTCGGCAAGGTAGTACGCCGACAGCGGCACCTTTTCCGACGGCTTCAGCACCATGCGGTTGTTGGTCGCAATCGACGGCGCCACCTTGTGCGCCACCTGGTTCATCGGGTGGTTGAACGGCGTGATGGCGCAGATCACGCCGAGCAGCGGCTCGCGCTGGGTCAGCACGCGGCGCTTCTTGCCGTGCGGGGTCAGGTCGCAGGAGAACAGCTGGCCGTCGTCGCGCAGCGCCTCGGTGGCGGCGAAGCCGAGCACGTCGGCCACGCGGCCGATCTCGTACAGCGAGTCCTTCTTGGACAGGCCGGACTCCAGCGTGATCAGGTCCGACGCTTCCTCGGTGCGCTCGCGCAGCAGCGCGGCGGCGCGGTTCAGGATGGCGGCGCGCTCGTAGCGGGTCAGCTTGGAACGGTACGCCTGCGCCACGCCGAAGGCGCGGCGCACGTCGTCGAGCGTGGCCTTGGGCACGGTGCCCACCAGCGTGCCGTCATACGGGTTGCGCACCTCGATCACGCGCTCGCGCACGATCTTCTGGCCATCGATGCGCAGCGCCTCCGCGCGGAAGTGCGGGCTGACGGTGCCTGCAGGGAAATGGGGGGCATTCATGGGATTTCTCCGGTCAGTACGGGAGCAACGGCCCGCTGCGGGCCGCGGTGCAGCTCTCAGTGCAGGTCTCAGTGCAGGTGATTGAGCGCCACGTCGAAGATGTCGAAATTGCGCATCACGGTCTTGCCCGGGATGCCGGCCGTCGGACGGTTGAACACCAGCGGCACGGTCTGCTCCGAGACGCCGCCGTGCGAGCGCAGCGGCGCATCGAGCCCGGACAGGTCGTGGCGGCTGCGGCTGGTGCCCAGCACCACGTGCTTGTCGCTAGTCACCACCAGGTCGCCCACGCGGTCGGACGGCAACTCGAAGCGCGCGCAGGCTTCGGTGTTGTCGAGCACGCTTTCCACGCCCGGCAGGTCGGACAGCCGGGCCTTGAGCGCGTCGCGGTCGGCGCCTTCGGGCAGGTAGACGGTGGCGTACGAGCCGAGCGCGCCGTGGTGGACCACATAGGGATCCGTGATCGGCAGGATCACGCGCGCCCCGCCCTCGTCAACGCCGCGGCCAAGCCATGCATCCAGATGGTCCTGCAGGTAGATCACGTTGGGCGCCTTGGTGGCATCGTCGTGCTTGGCGTTCATGCCGTGGTCGGCCGTCAGCGCCACCACGCAGCCGAGTTCATCCAGGCGCGCGAGGTACTTGTCCATCATCGCGTAGAAGGCGTTGGCGCCGTCCGAGCCGGGTGCGAACTTGTGCTGGATGTAGTCGGTGGTGGACAGGTACATCAGGTCGGGGCGGCGCGTTTCCATCAGCCGCACGCCGGCGGCAAAGACAAACTCGGACAGCTCGGCGCTGTAGACATCGGGCACCGGCATGCCGACCAGTTCCAGCACGCCGTCGATGCCGTTCTCCGCCACCGTGGCCTGGTCGGCCTTCTCGGACGAAAAGCAGATGCCGCGCATGCCGTGGCCGAGCAGGCGGCGCAGCTTGTCCTTGGCGGTCACCACCGCGACGCTGGCGCCGGCGCCGGCAAACGCGGCCAGGATGGTGCCCGCGCGCAGGTACTTGGGGTCGTTCATCATCACTTCCTCGCCGCGGCCGTCATTGGCGCTGCGGTCGAAGAAATAGTTGCCGCAGATGCCGTGCACCGCGGGCGGCGCGCCGGTGACGATGGAAAGGTTGTTCGGGTTGGTGAAGGTGGGCACCACGCAAGCGCCGCGGAACGACGAGCCGCTGGCGAGCAGTTGCTTGACGTAAGGCGCGCTGCCGCTGGCGGCTGCGGCCTCAAGGTAGTCGAACTCGCAGCCGTCGACGCAGACCACCACGACGGGCTGCTGCATCCAGCGGTAGCAGCGCTGGTTGACGGTAATGGTGCGGGCGGGAACGTTGGTATCGGGCATGGTGGCGGTCCGGTGTGCGAGTGTTTGGGAATCGATGGTTGTGGTCGTCAGTCGGCCGCACCGGTGCCGGCGGTACCGGCGGTATCGGGATCGACAGCGGCATGCATGCGCGCGCGTCCGCGCTCGACGTGCTCGCGCATCAGCCGCGCCGCCAGCTCGCCGTCGCGCGCGGCGATGGCCGAGACGATGGCGCGGTGCTCGCGGGTGGAATCGGGCATGGCCGCGTTGCTGCCCGACAGCGCCTCGCGCCGGAACAGCGTCAGCTCCTTGACCAGGCGCCGGTAGGTGTCGAGCAGCTTGCCGTTGCCGGCCAGCTCGACCATGCGGTCGTGGAAGGCAAAGTTCAGGCGCGCGTATTCGTCCAGGTCGCGGGCAGCGCTGGCGGCGCCCAGCGCCTCGACCAGCGCGCGCAGTTCGCGCAAGCCTTCCGCCGTGATGCGGGCCGCCAGTTGCCGGCCGACGAATTCATCGAGCACCGCGCGAAGTTCATAGATCTCGTCGGCTTCCCGCACCGAGATGGCACGCACGAACACGCCGCGGTTCTTTTCGGTGCGCAGCAGGCCGGCCTGCTCCAGCGCGCGGAACGCTTCACGCACCGGGCCGCGCGAAACGTTGAGCTGGCCCGCGACTTCGACCTCGTTGAGCTTGGCTCCCGGCGGCAGTTCGCCGGACATGATCCGCAGCTCCAGTTCGCGCTGGACCAGCGTGGTCAGCGACTGGCTCTGCAGGATGGTGATTTCGCTCGCCAGCGGGACTTGGCGTGACATGAAAAACTCCCGTTTGTGACGGATTCAGCAATATCGAAAATCCTTGTTGCGATTAAAGCAAGCGGTTTGTATATTGTCAACAATCAAGACATCGGTGGCACCAACAGGGTGACGCAAAAGCTGGAAATAGCCGGGCACATGTCTTGCGAGTGTTGTAGAACAAGGGTTTCAAGGTGATACATGGCTGTGAAACGCCGCGCCACACGTTGCAACATATTCACCAAAATGACACATATCTCCACCTACAATGCCGGAAAACGGAGGCCTCGTGAAACTGTCCATCAAGTCCGCCCTGCACACCGCCGCCGCCCTGCTCGCACTGGGCGCCGCCAGCACCGCGCTGGCGCAGAAAACCACCCTGACCGTCTACACCGCGTGGGAAATCGAAACGCTGAAGCCATACGCCGAAGGCTTCGCCAAGGTCGCGCCCGACATCGAGCTGAAGTACGTGCGCGACTCCACCGGCGTCATCACTGCCAAGGCACTCGCTGAAAAGGCCAATCCGCAAGCGGACGTGATCGCCGGCCTGGCCGCATCCAGCCTGGAGCTGCTCAAGCAGGAAGGCATGCTGATGCCCTACGCCCCCAAGGGCTTCGAAAAACTGACGCGCCATTACAGCGACCAGGCCACGCCGCCGTCGTGGGTGGGCCTCGATGTGTGGGGCGCGACGGTCTGCTTCAACACGATCGAAGCCAGGAAGCGCAACCTGCCCCGCCCGGAAAGCTGGAAGGACCTGGCCAAGCCGGTCTACAAGGGCGCCATCGTGATGCCCAGCCCGGCGTCGTCCGGCACCGGCTTCCTCGACGTGACCGCATGGCTGCAGCTGTTCGGCGAGCAGGAGGGATGGAAGTACATGGACGCGCTGCACGAGAACATCGCCCAGTACACGCACAGCGGCTCCAAGCCGTGCAAGCAGGCGGGCGCGGGCGAGTTCCCGATCGGCATCTCGTTCGAGCTGCGCGCGCACAAGACGCTGGCCTCGGGCGCGCCGATCGAGATGATCTTCCCGAAGGAAGGGCTGGGCTATGACATCGAGGCCGCCGGCATCGTCAAGGGGACCAAGAAGCAGGAGGCCGCGCAGCGCTACCTGGACTGGCTGGCGAGCAAGGAAGCGGCGCAGCTGTTCGCCAGGGACTGGGCCATCGTGACCTACCCGGGTGTGGCCCGGAAGGTCGAGACCATCCCTGCGAACTACGAGCAGATGCTGGTCAAGAATGATTTCAGCTACATCGCCAAGAACCGCGAGCGCGTGCTGAACGAATGGCAGAAGCGGTACGCCGGCAAGTCGGAAAAGCAGTAATCCGGGAACGCCTGGGCCCGGCGCGCGAGCGCCGGACTACTGCCACGACAACATCGCCGAGGATCCCACGCCATGCATTCCCCAACCTCCACGGCTGAGACCTATCTCAGCCTGAAAGGCATCCACAAGCGCTTCGGCAGCGGCGCCAGCCCTTTTGTCGCGCTGCATCACATCGACCTGGACGTGCGCCAGGGCGAGCTGCTGTGCTTCCTCGGCCCGTCCGGCTGCGGCAAGACCACGCTGCTGCGCATCATCGCCGGACTGGAATCGCAGAACGCCGGCACCATCCACCAGGGCGGGCGCGACATCTCCACGCTGCCGCCGATGGAGCGCGACTACGGCATCGTGTTCCAGTCGTATGCGCTGTTTCCCAACCTGACCGTGGCGGACAACGTCGCCTACGGCCTGGTCAACCGGCGCATGCCGCGCGACCAGCGCCGCGCGCGCGTCGATGAACTGCTGACGCTGGTGAGCCTGCCCGACCGCGGCAGCCAGTACCCCGCGCAGCTCTCCGGCGGCCAGCAGCAGCGCGTGGCGATCGCGCGTGCGCTCGCCACCTCGCCCGGCCTGCTGCTGCTGGACGAACCCCTGTCCGCGCTCGACGCACGCGTGCGCGTGCGGCTGCGCAGCGAGATCCGCGCGCTGCAGCAGCGCCTGAACATCACCACCATCCTGGTCACGCACGACCAGGAAGAGGCGCTGTCGATGGCGGACCGCATCGTGGTCATGAACCAGGGCGTGATCGAGCAGGTCGGCACGCCGGCGCAGGTCTACCAGCGACCGGCCACGCCCTTTGCGGCGGACTTCGTCGGCAAGACCAACATGCTGGGCGCGCGCGTGGGCAGCGACGGCGCGCTGCATCTTGGCGGCGTGCGCATGCACTGCCACGCACCGGCCGGCTGCGGCGCGGAGGAAGCGGTGCAGGTGTTCTTCCGGCCGGAAGACGTCTGCGTACGCGGCGTCGAGCAGCACGGGCCCAATGTGCTGGAGGCCACCGTAGACAAGATCGAGTTCCTGGGCGCGTTCTCGCGCCTGACGCTGCGACTGCCCGATGCCGCGTCGGGCACGCTGTGCGCCGACCTCTCGCTGAATGACCTGCACGAACTGCGCCCGAATACCGGCGACCGCCTGCGCCTGGCCATCCCCGCCGACCGCCTTCGTATCTTCCGCCACGCATGCGCCTGAGCCTCTCGACGGCGCCGGCCACTGCGCCGGCTACCGATACCGCCCCGGGCGCCGTGCCGGCCGGGATTTCCAGTCCCGGCACGAGGCCTTCCCTGCCGGCGCCACCCGCGTTCGTTGCCACCTCGGTGCGTGCGCACTGGAGCGACCGGCTCGCGCACCTGCTGCTGGCACTGGCCGCAGTCGCCCTGCTCTGCTTCGTGCTGGCTCCGATCGCGATGATCCTGGCCAAGAGCGTGCAGAACCGCGACGGCTCGCTGGCGGGGATCGCACATTTCCGCGCCTACTTCGAATCGCCGGCGCTGCTGCGCTCGGTGTGGAACAGCCTGTGGGTCTCGGCGCTGGCCACCTGCATCACCGTGCCGCTGGCCTTTACCTTTGCCTACGCGCTGACGCGCAGCCGCATTGCCTGCAAGGGGCTGCTGCGCAACCTGGCGCTGATCCCGCTGCTGGCACCGTCGCTGCTGGCAGCCATTTCCTTTATCTTCTGGTTCGGCAACCAGGGGTTGCTCAAGCCGTGGATGGGCAGCACGCAGATCTACGGGCCGCTGGGGATCGTCGCCTCGCTGGTGTTCGCCACGTTTCCGCATGCGCTGATGATCCTGGTCACGGCGCTGTCGCTGACCGACGCGCGGCTGTACGAGGCGGCCGACGCGCTGGGCACCTCGACCGTGCGCAAGTTCTTCACCATCACCGTGCCGGGCGCGCGCTATGGCCTGGTCAGCGCGGCGATGGTGGTGTTCACCTATGCGATCTCCGACTTCGGCATCCCCAAGGTGATCGGCGGCAACTTCCATATGCTGGCCACCGATATCTACAAGCTGGTGATCGGCATGCAGGACTTCTCGCAGGGCGCGGTGGTGTCGCTGATGCTGCTGGTACCGGTGGCGGTCACCTACTGCGTCGACGCGCGCGTGCAGAAGCGCCAGATGGCGCTGATGTCGGCCCGCTCGGTGCCCTACGTTCCGCGCCGCAGCCGCCGCTTCGACCTCGCCATGGCATCGTTCTGCTGGCTGACGGCGGCGCTGATGGTGGCGGTGATGGGCATGGCGATCTATGCGTCCTTCGTCAAGCTGTGGCCGTACAACTTCTCGCTGTCGCTGAACCACTACCGCGTCGGGCTGGTCGAGGGCGGCGTGGTCGATTCCTACCTGAACAGCGTGCGCATGGCCGCGCTGGCCGCGGTGATCGGCCCGGTGTTTATCTTCGCCACCGCCTACCTGCTGGAGAAGACGCGCGGGCTGGACTGGCTGCGCGGCTTCGTGCGGCTGATGGCGGTGCTGCCGATGGGCGTGCCGGGACTGGTGCTGGGGCTGGGCTACATCTTCTTCTTCGTGCCGCAGGCCAACCCGCTGCATGGCCTGTACCAGACGCTGGGCATCCTGGTGCTGGTGACGATCGTGCACTACTACGCGTCGTGCCACCTGACCGCGGTGACCGCGCTCAAGCAGCTCGACAGCGAGTTCGAGGCCGTGTCCGCATCGCTGAAGGTGCCCTTCTACAAGACCTTCTTCAAAGTCACTGTGCCGGCCTGCCTGCCCGCCATCCTGGAGATCTCGCGCTACCTGTTCATCAACGCCATGACCACGGTGTCGGCGGTGGTGTTCCTCTACGGCGCCGACACCAAGCTGGCCTCGGTCGAGATCGTCAACCTGGACGAGTCCGGCGACATCGGCCCGGCGGCGGCCATGGCCACGCTGGTGGTGGTGACCTCCGCGCTGGCCTGCCTGCTCTATTACCTGCTGCAACGCGTGCTCGACCGCAAGACCCAGGCATGGCGCCAGGGCCAGGCAAGCGACTGAACTCTTCCAATACGCAATTTCTCCTTCCCCAATCTCCTTCACAACGAGGAGTTCCCAATGATCCGCGGCAACGACCCGATCCTTCTGACCCCCGGCCCACTCACCACCTCGCTCGCGACCAAGCAGGCCATGCTGCGCGACTGGGGATCGTGGGATGCCAGCTTCAACAGCATCACGCGCAGCCTGTGCGATGACCTCGTGCGCATCGTCCACGGCGAAGGCACCCATGTGTGCGTGCCGATGCAGGGCAGCGGCACCTTTTCCGTGGAAGCCGCCATTGCCAACGTGGTGCCCCGCGACGGCAAGGTACTGGTGCCGCAGAACGGGGCGTACTGCCAGCGCATCCTGAAGATCTGCAAGGTGCTGGGCCGCGCCGGCGTGGAACTGCCGCTCCCCGAAGACCAGCCGGCCACGGCCGCGCTGATCGAGCAGGCGCTCGCACGCGACCCGTCGATCACGCACGTGGCGCAGGTGCATTGCGAGACCGGCGCCGGCGTGCTGAACCCGCTGCCGGAGATTGCAGCGCTGTGCCAGCGGCTTGGCAAGGGACTGATCGTCGATGCGATGAGTTCGTTCGGCGCGATCGAGATCGACGCGCGCACCATGCCGTTCGATGCGCTGGTGGCTGCCACCGGCAAGTGCATCGAGGGCGTGCCGGGCATGGGGTTCGTGCTGGTGCGCAAGGATGTGCTGGAAGCCAGCCAGGGCAACAGCCATTCGCTGGCGCTCGATCTGTACGACCAGTACGTCTACATGCAGAAGACCACGCAGTGGCGCTTCACGCCGCCCACGCACGTGGTGGCGGCGTTCCGCGCGGCGCTGGACCAGTTCCTGGAAGAAGGCGGGCAGCCAGTGCGCGGGGCGCGCTATCGCAAGAATTGCGATGCGTTGATCCGAGGCATGGGCGAGCTCGGCTTCCGGCCGTTCCTGCCTGCGGCGGTGCAGGCGCCGATCATCGTCACCTTCCATGCGCCGGCGGATGCGCGCTATGACTTCAAGACGTTCTATGGCAAGGTGCGCGAGCGCGGGTACATCCTGTATCCGGGCAAGCTGACGCAGGTGGAGACGTTCCGGGTTGGCTGCATTGGCGCGATCGACGACAACGAAATGCGCAATGTGGTGACGGCGGTTGGCGAGGTGCTGCGAGAAATGGGGATTGACATGCAGGCACCGCTGGCGCAGGCGGCATGATCGGTTTTACCTCCCAACGCTAGCAGCAGGCTCCCCTCTCCCGGCCCCTCTCCCGCGCGCGGGAGAGGGGCCGGGAGAGGGGAGCAAACCCCGGGTCCAGACACACTTCCGATGCCCCTCCCCACCGACTTCCACGGCGTCGCCTTTGCCGCCGTGATGCTGTCCGCGCTGATGCACGCGTCCTGGAACGCCATCGTCAAGATCGGCGGCGACCGCCTGTCGTCGATGGCGCTGATCGACACCTTCTGCCTGCTGGTGGCGATTCCCTTCCTGTTCCTCGTACCCATGCCAGCGCCGCAGGCCTGGCCCTTCCTGCTGGCCACGGTGGCGCTGGAAGTGGTCTACAAGCTGGCGCTGGTGGCCGCCTACAACCGTGGCGACTTCAGCCAGGCCTATCCGCTGATGCGCGGCTCGGCGCCGATGATGGTGGCGGTCCTGTTGTTGCTGACCGGCACCGAGCGGCTCGGCCCCGGCGGCTATGCCGGCATCGCCCTGATTTGCTGCGGCCTGGTCAGCCTGGTGCGCTGGCGCCGGCAGTCGCCGGACCTGCTCGGCTTTGCGCTGCTGGCCGGCGCGTGCCTGGCCGGTGGGACCGTGATCGACGGCACGGCGGTCAAGCGCTACGGCGAAGTCTTCACCTACATCGTCTGGCTGCAGGCGATGTCGCACATCTTCATGCCCGCCTACGCGCTGAACCGGCGCGGCAGCGCACTACTGACGCTGCTGCGCGCGGAATGGAAGCGCGCCTGGATCGGCGGCATCAACCGCGTGGGCTCGTACGCGCTGATGCTGTGGGCGATGACGCTGGCGCCGGTGACCAAGCTGGCGGCGCTGCGTGAATCGAGCGTGATCTTTGCCGCGCTACTGGGTCATTTCCTGCTGCGCGAACCGTTCGATCGCCGGCGGCTGATCGCGACCGGGCTGGTGCTGGCCGGCATCCTGACGCTGCAGCTGGCACGCTAGACGCCACACGCGGGCGGGGTGGGCGCCCCGCGCCGCGCCCGGGCCATTCGCACCCCACCCCGCCTTCGGCGCAACCCGCTGTTTTTCCACGAAAGCCGCCGCGTCCGCCGGGTCCGCGGCGCCCCACCCCCGCTCCCGCCTCCCCCCCCTCCTCCCCCGCCGTGCCGCCGGTTGCAAGGCCTGGCCGGCCTGGCCCGCTTGTTGCACATTGGGTTGGCCAACCCGCCCCACCCGCGACAGCCACGATATGGTCGACAGCTCGGTCTCAGGCCTTGACCCCAGTGCAGCCGCCGTGGCGCTGCAGGTGGTCCGGTATGTGCGCCGCAATCCGCGGGCCGCCGATACCTGCAACGGCATTGCCCGCTGGTGGCTGCCGGCCGGCGCGCAGGCCGACCCTGCGGTGGTACTGCGGGCGCTGGAGGCGCTTGTGCGAGACGGGATGCTGCAGGCGAGGCGCTTGCCCTCGGGAGACTTCCTCTACAGCGCCGCCGCCGCTTTCGGCAACGGCAACGACAGCGCGCCGCGCAACGGGAACTGAGCGATGAAGACAGCGATACGCGATGCCTGCCAGAGCCTGCGCCGCCATATCGAGCAGGCGCTGCGCGACGACCCGGACTTGTCGCCGTACTTCGATCCGGCCGACCCGATGCCGGACGCGATCGGCACCATGATCGTCTCGCTGGACACGCCGCAAGAGCTGGAAGAGCGCGATCGCGAAGGCCTGTCGCTGTGGCTCTACCTGGTCCAGCGCGAGGAATTCACGCTCAACCGCCCGCCCCGGCGCAGCGCCGCCGACCGCATCGAACATCGCCCGCTGCCGCTGCGCCTGCATTTCCTGGTCACGCCCCAGGTCGCGGATGAGCGCGAAGACGCCACCGACCTCGAGCACCTGATCCTGGGCAAGATCCTGCAGCTTTTCCACGACGACGCCAGCCTGAGCGGCGCGCGCCTGGCCGGCACGCTGGCCGGCTCCGGGCTGGAGTTCTTCGTGCGGCTGGAGCCGCTGTCGCTGGAGGAGATCACGCGCGTCTGGGACGCGCTCGACAAGCCCTACCAGCTTTGCGTGTCGTTCGAGATGAGCATCGTGCCGATCGCCTCGGGCCACGATCCGGAGCGGGTCACGCCGGTGGACTCGGTGCTGTCCGAACACGGCATCGCCAGCGTGCAGGAGCCGGCATGATGGACTGCCGCCCGGAAACCATCGGCGCCGCCACCTGGCACCTTTGCCCCGACCCGCTGCAGCCGGCGGGCGCAAGATTGCGCGCACTGGTACAGGCGCGGCTGATCGATGAGATCACGCAGCGGCCGGTGCAGGCCAGCCGGGTCGGCACGACCGACCGGCGCCTGGCCTTGCACGTGGCCCAGCGCATCACGCGCGATGGCCTGGCGGGTCTCGCCGGCTGGCCGGCCAGCGTCTTCCCGGCCCTGGCATCGGGCGCTGCCGCGATACCAATGCGGATCGAAGCCCACGGCTACCTGCCACTCGACCTCGACGGCACGCTCGGCCCGTTCCCCGCCTTCCCCGGCGACTTCACGGCGCTGGACCACGGCGATGTCTTCCTGCACCGGACCGGGGTCGCCTGCAAAGGCCGCGTCGTGCGGCGCGACACGGCGGCCAACTTGCCCCTGCCCGGCGCGACGGTGGAGATCGACGGCGTATGGCCGACCTATCCGCCCGCTGGCGTGATGCCTGCCGCGGTGATGGAACCGGCCAACCTGGTAGCGCTGTCGCCTGGGCTTTACCGCAGCCATGCGGTGGCCGCACTGGCGCGCTGCGACCTGGTCGAAGACCTGCCGCAGGCCAAGCGCCTGCTCCAGCCCGCCGCGCCGGGCGCGCGCCGGCTGCGGCTGGACAATCGCGACACACTGGCGCCCGGCATGCCGCTGGTGATCGACGCCGGCGATGCCGAACGCCGGGAAGTGATCGGCATCCATGCGGTCGATACCAGCCTGTCCGCCGACCAGCCGGCCTGGGTTGAACTCGACTACCCGCTCAGGCACCTGCACCGGCGCCAGGCGCAGGCAGTGCCCGCCAGCATCCCCGCCACGCACGACCCGCGCAACCTGTCGCGCGCGGCGCAGGCGGGCGACCCATGCGCCTTCCTGGCGGCGGCCGCGCCGTGGCCGGCGTTGTCGCTGGTGCAGGTCGACGACGGCGCCAACCCGCCCGAATACCAGCGCATCGAGCACTACGCCACCGCCGCCGACGCCGACGGCTATTTCCGCCTGCCGCGCATCTCGCGGCTGGCCCTGTTCCGGCTGCGCGCCACGCACCCCGCGCCGCCGCAACCGCTGCTGCTGACCATCGAGCCCGACTACGGGCTGGCCGAGCAGGTCCTGCCGGTGGCTTTCGAATGACGCGAATGAACTACGCCCTCCTGTTCCGTCCCGCAACCGCATAGGGGAACCAATATGCCCGAATATCTCGCACCCGGCGTCTACGTCGAGGAAACCCAGGCGAGCAACAAGCCGATCGAGGGGGTCAGCACCAGCACCACCGGGCTGGTCGGCGTGACCGAGCGCGGCCCGCTGAACGTGCCGCAGCTGGTCACCAGCTTCGGCGAGTTCCAGCGGCTGTTCGGCGGCATGCTGCCAGCGGACGAGTTCACCGGGCCGGGCGCACGCGTGCACAGCTACCTGCCACATGCGGTCGAGGGCTTTTTCCTCAACGGCGGCAAGCGCGCCTGGGTCACGCGCGTGCTGCCGGAGCAGGCCGAGCGCGCGCGGCGCGACCTGTTCCACCTCGACCTGGCCAATGCGGCCATCGGCGGCAGCGTACTGCTGCGCCCGGCACTGCAGGACACCGGCACGGCCATCAACCTGCCGCGCCTGTACGTGCTCGATCCCGGCAACTTCGGCGTCGGCGACTGGGTGCGCGTGGGTGACGGCAGCCGCGCCGACTACCGCCAGGTGCAGGCGCTGGGTGCGGCGCCGGCCCATACCGCGCTGACGCTGCCGCTGTATTTCTCGCACGCGGCCGGCGCGCCGACGCGCGATATCGCCGTCACCGTGAACGCCACGCTCAGCCCCTTCACGCTGCGCGACGACACCCGCGCCGGCGCCACCGAAGTGGTGCTCAGCGGCACCGCCGCGCTGATCACCACACTGCTGCCGCTGACGCACCAGCTGCTGCAGGTCGATGGTGCCGAGTACGTGTTTGCCGCCGCGGTGGTCGGGCTAAGTACGACCGAGGCCCGCGTGCTGCTGGAAACCCCGCTGCGGCTGCCGCATGCGCGCGGCGCGCAGGTCGACGGCCTCGACATCCCGGCCGGCGCCAACGTCAACCTGGACGTGGCGGCCAGCGCCGGCGGCCTGCTGCTGTTCGGGCCCGGCTTCAGCACCGCGGGCAACCTGGTGGTGGTCGGCGTGGGCAGCGCGCAGGAAGAAGTGCAGCGCGTCGGCACGCTGGCGCAGCTGCCGCTGGACGTGCCCGCCTACGCGCCTTACCCGGCCGGCACCATCGGCCAGCTGGTCACGCTGGACGACGACGCGCGCACGGTCGTGGACCTGCCGACCAATGTGGTGGTGCCGCTCGATACCGTGGCCGGCATGAGCGCCGGCATGACCTTCACCTTCGGCGCCAACAACCAGGTGGTGGCGGCGGTCAACCAGGCCCTCGGCCTGGTGCGCCTGGCCGCGCCGCTGCCAGGCCCGGCGCTGGCCGCCGGCGATGCCGTGCAGGTGGGCGCGATAGCGGCCAGCGTGGTGGCCTATCCGACCGAACGCGTGGTGCCGCTCGACAGCGTCAACGGCGTCGAGACCGGCATGACCTTCGACAATGCCGGCGATACCGCGCTGGTTGCGACCGTGCTGCCCGACCTGCGCGCGGTGGTGCTGGCGACCGCGCTGGCGGCGGCGCCTGCCGCCGGCACCGCGGTCACGGTCGGCGGCAATGCCAATACGGCGCAGTCCCTGCTGCGCCCCGACGTGATCCCGCTGGACGATGTCGACGGCCTGGCGCCCGGCATGTCGATCACCATCGGCGCCGATACCGGCACCATCAGCGCCGTCAACACCACGGTGGGCGCGGTCGCGCTTCAGGCCCCGCTGCCCGCGGCGCCCGCCGCAGGCGCCACCGCCAGCTTCGCGCTGCGCCACACCACCCAGGCCGCCGGCGCCGGCGCCGCGACGCTGGCGCTGGACAACCGCCTCGGCCTCGATGCCGGCGACGTGCTGCGCATCGGTGCATCTCCGGACGAGGAATACGTGACCATCGCGCGCATGCTGGGCGAGCGCGGCGTCTCGCCCGACGCCGGCGTGGTCCAGCTGGCGCACCCGCTGAGCGGGGGCCATGCCAGCGGCGTCGAGGTCGCGCGCCAGGACGTGGTGGTCGACACCACGCGCCAGCCGGCCACGCTGGTGCTGTCGCCCGCCGACGGCAGCGATCAATTGCTGGTTGGCGACGGCACCACCTATGGTGCGGTGCTGCCGGAAGTGGTCCGCTTCACCACCGCGGACGGCATTGCCTACTTCCACCGCCTCCACGGCGCCGCGGCCAATGCCAGCCCGCTGGAGATCGAACTGGACGACCGCCTCGACTTCAGCCACGCCGCGGGCGCGGTGGTGGCCGAGCGCAACCGGCTGTTCGCGGTGCAGGCGCTGGACGCCGGCGGCTGGGGCGACCGGCTGATGGTCGCCGCGGCGGACGAGGCCAGCAGCCTCGCGGCCAACGCCAATGTGCTGGCCGCCAACCCGCCGCCGGGGCCGGGCATGTTCTCGTCGCTGCAACTGGCCACGCTGACCGGCATCGAGCCCGGCACCATCCTGGAGCTGCTCGCACCCGACGGCGCGCCGGTGGCCGGCGCCCCGCTGCTGAAGGCGCGCGCGGTAGACCGCGCCAGCCGGCTGGTGCTGCTGGACCCGCCCGGGCTGCAGGCAGCACATATGAACGCCGTCAACAACGCGCTGATGGCCGGCCTCAACGCCCGTGTGCGCTCGCGCGAGTGGAGCCTGACGGTGCTGCTGCGCCAGCGCCCCGACCCCGCCGTACCCACGCGCAACGACAACCTGCTGGACCAGGAGAGCTTCCGCCAGCTGTCGATGGACCCGCGCCACAGCCGCTATTTCGAGCGCGTGATCGGCGCCACCTTCACGCCGGGAGCGCCCGCCGACGACGCCGGCAACCCGCTGCGGCGCTGGGACCGGCGCTCCGAAGGGGCGTCGCAATATATTCGCGTGCTGGACCTGGAGCCGGTGATCGCCAACCGCACCGCGATCCGGCTCGGGCCGGAGGCCTTGCTGGACGTGCTGCCTTCCGGCCTGGTGCGCCCCGCGCGCCTGCCGCTGTCCGGCGGCAGCGATGCCGTGCCGCTGATGGGTGATCCCATGTACGCCGGCACCGACAACAACGAGCCCGACCTGCGCACCGGCCTGCAGGCACTGAAAAACCCGCAGAACATCTCGCTGGTCGCGATTCCCGGCCAGACCACCGCGGCCCTGCAGCAGGCGCTGATCGACCAGTGCGAGGCGATGCGCTACCGCTTCGCCGTGCTCGACGGCCCGCCGCCCGACAACGACACGCTGGCCGACGTGCAGGACCTGCGCAGCCGCTACGACTCGCGCTACGCCGCGGTCTACCACCCGTGGCTGACCATTCCCGACCCGTTCCCGCAGAGCCTGGCCAACCTGCGGCAGGTGCCGATTCCCCCGTCCGGACACATGCTCGGCATCTATGCCCGCGTGGACAACGAGCGCGGGGTGCACAAGGCGCCGGCCAATGAAGTCGTGCGCGGCATCAGCGGGCTGACGCGCTACTTCAGCAAGGGCGAGCAGGACATCCTCAACCCGTATCCGGCCAATATCAACGTGGTGCGCGACTTCCGGCCCAACAACCGCGGCCTGCGCGTGTGGGGCGCGCGCTGCATCACCTCCGAGAGCGAGTTCAAGTACCTGAACGTGCGCCGCCTGCTGATCTTCCTGGAAGACTCGATCGACCGCGGCATGCAGTGGGTGGTGTTCGAGCCCAACGCCGAAGAGCTGTGGGCGCGCGTGCGGCGCAGCATCACCAACTTCCTGACCACGGTGTGGCGCAACGGCGCGCTGGAAGGCACCACGCCCGAGCAAGGCTTCTTCGTCAAGTGCGACCGCACCACCATGACCCGCGACGACATCGACAACGGGCGCCTGATCGTGGTGATCGGGGTGGCGCCGGTCAAGCCGGCCGAGTACGTGATCATCCGCATCGGCCTGTGGACGGCCGACGCGGAGCAATAAGCGAACAATGAGCGAAAGCCGAGGAGCAAGGCCATGGCCGCCACCGACATCCGCATCGATCCCTTCCCGGTCTTCAACTTCCGCGTCGAGCTGGACGGACTGATCGTGGCCTCGTTCAGCGAGGTCAGCGGCCTGACCGCCGACGGCGACGCGATCGACTACCGCGAGGGCAAGGACCCCACCAACAACGTGCGCAAGCTGCAGGGGCTGCGCAAGTACACGCCGCTGATGTTCAAGCGCGGCTACGTGCAGGACGACACGCTGTGGCAGTGGTACCGCCATATCGCCGACGGCGCCAACGAGCGCCGCAACGGCAGCGTGATCCTGATGAACGAGGCCCACCGCGACGTGCTGAGCTGGAACTTCGTCAACGCGTGGATCAACAAGATCGAGGGGCCCAGCCTGACCGCCACCGGCAACCAGGTGGCCGTGGAAAGCATGGAGCTGCACCACGAGGGCCTGACCATCGAGATCATCAGCACCGCGCCCTGAACGGAACCGCAACCCCAGCACCGGAGACCGCCATGCGCCACGGCATGCCCGCCGTCAGCATCGAACGGACCGACGCCGCCAGCGACGGGCCGGTGGTGCTGCGCACCGACATCGCCGCGTTTATCGGGCTGGCCGAGCGCGGCCCGCTCGATACGCCGGTGGCAGTGGAATCGTGGCGGCAGTTCCAGGCGCACTTCGGGCGCCCGTTCGGCAGCGCCTACCTGGCGTGGGCGGTGCGCGGCTTCTTCGACAACGACGGCCTGCGCTGCTGGGTCGTGCGCGTGGCCGCGCGGCAGTTTGGCGACGATGGCAACGAGGCCGCGCCGGGCGGCGGCGCACGCAGCGCCGGCGTGCTGCTGGCGGACACCGCGGGCGTGCCGCGCTGGCGGCTGTCGGCCACCTCTCCCGGCAGCTGGGGCAACGAACTCAGCATAGCGTGGCGCCGCGAGCGGCCGCTGACGCAGCGCGCCTTGTCGGCCGACAGCACCAGTGCACGGCTGGCCGCCGTGGCCGGCTTTGCACCCGGTGAGCTGGTGCGGCTGGCGCAGCCGGCGGCGAGCGCGCATCGCGTGCTGGTGCATGTCGACGCGGCGGCGGGCAAGCTCTACTGGGTCCATCCCGATCCGCGCCAGCGCGGCGCCGACCAGCTCGCCTGGAGCGCGCTGGACCCTGCCCAGCCGCTCATGGTGGAGCGTGTCGCCTACACGCTCGACGTCTGGCGGCGCGACGCCTTTGCCGCGCAATACCCCGACCTGCACCCGTCGCCGCGGCACCCGCGCTACTTCGGCACCGTGCTGGCGCCGGCATATGGCAGCGGGGCCGAACGGCTGCGCCTGCCGCCGGTGAATCCCGGCGCCCTGCCCGTGCCGCCCGGACTGGTCGAGATCGCTGGCCTTGCCCCCGCGCTGCCGCCGTTGCCCCTGGCGGCAGCGTCCGGCGAGCGGCTGCCGCTTGCGTCCGGCGCCGACGGCCTGGCCGCGCTGACCGCCAGCGACTTCCTCGGAGAGCCGTACTCGCCGCGCGACAGCGACTTCGCCCGACTACGCAAGGCGCGCGGCCTGCAGGCGCTGGCGGAGATCGACGAAATCTCGCTGGTGGCCGCGCCCGACATCCTGATCCGGCCGCAGCCGGACCCCGACTACGAGCCGCTGCCGCCTGATGCCGCCAATCCCTGCCTCGCCTGCCCGCCGCCCGCGCCGCCGCGCCGCGTGCACCAGCCGCGCGCCGTCGCCGAGCTGCCGCCGGTCTTTGCCGAGGCCGACATCCTGCGCGTGCAGGCCGCGCTGATCGCCGACTGCGATGCGCGTGGCGACCGCTTTGCCGTGCTGTCCGCGCCGTTCGAGCGCGCCACCAGCCGC
This sequence comes from Cupriavidus sp. MEYA8, assembly GCF_059278825.1. Lineage (NCBI taxonomy): Bacteria > Pseudomonadati > Pseudomonadota > Betaproteobacteria > Burkholderiales > Burkholderiaceae > Cupriavidus > Cupriavidus sp. MEYA8. The sequence continues at coordinate 1,695,206 of NZ_CM181222.1, read as the reverse complement.
GCCCGCGGTATCCGCGCGCTGGCCGAATGGCGCCGCATGCTGGTCGAGCAGCAGCCCGCCCGCGCCGCCGCGCTGTACGCGCCGTGGCTGGCGGTGGCCGAGAACGACGGCGCCGCGCCACCCGTTGCCGGCAGCGTCGCCGGCGTCAGGATCGTGCCTGCCTGCGGCCACGTTGCCGGTGCCATCGCCAGTACCGACCTGGCGCTCGGCGTGATGCGGGCGCCGGCCAATGTGCCGGTGCAGCGCGTGGTCGACGTGCACAGCGCGGTCAACGATGCCCAGCATGGCGAACTCAACGATGCCGGCGTCAACGTGCTGCGCGCCGAATTCGGCCGCGCGCCGATGCTGCTGGGCGCGCGCACCGTCAGCGACGAACCGGAATGGCGCTATGTCAGCACCGTGCGCATGCTGATCGCGCTCAGGCGGGCCTGCGACATCGCGCTGCGCTGGGCCGTGTTCGAGCCCAACGACGCGCCCACGCGCGCCGCCGTGGCCACCACGCTGATCGCCATCCTGACGCTGTTCTGGCAGCGCGGCGCCTTTGCCGGCGCCACCGCGGCGGAATCGTTCTTCGTGCGCTGCCAGGAGGACCCCACCGAAGACACCACCAACGCCGACGCGCGCGAGCACGGCCAGCTGATCGCGCTGGTCGGCATCGCGCCGGTGGCGCCGGCCGAGTTCATCGTGCTGCGCGTGGGCAGGCAGGACAACCTGCCGGTGTTTTCGCTGTTCGAACGCAAGGAGTTCGCATGAGCCTCGCCACCCGCCGCGACCCGCTGCTCGGCTTCAACTTCCTGGTCACGCTGTATGACTCGACCGCTTCCACCGGTTCGGCGGTGACACGGATCGCCCTGTCGCCGCTGATGCCTGCGCCGGTGGCCGGCTTCAGCGAATGCAGCGGACTGGAGATGACGATGGAAACCGACGACTACATGGAGGGCGGTCTCAACGGCACCGTGCTCAAGTTCCCCAAGCGCATCCGCAACACCGAGATCGTGCTGCGCCACGGCGTGACCAGGAGCACCGAGCTGTTCGACTGGTTCTACGCCTTCACGGCGGGCGCCGGCAAGCGCAAGGACGGCCTGATCACGCTGTGCGACGCGCGCCACAAGCCGCACACGGTATGGGGCTTCCGCCGCGGCCTGCCGACCAGGTACAGCGGGCCGCAACTCAATGCCCAGCAGAGCGCGGTGGCGGTCGAAGCCGTCACCATCACCCACGAAGGCCTCTACCAGCTGGGCGGCGCGGCCGCGCTGGCCGGCGCCATCGGCGAGGCCGCCGGAGCCATCGGGAGCCTGTTTTGAGCGACGTCATCATCGAAAGCGTGGTCAGCCGCGTGCGCATCGTCGACGGTGCCGGCGGGTTGTCCGAGCAGACCGTGCGCAGCATCGTCGCGGCGATCCTGCCCGCGGTACAGCAGATGCTGGCGCATCAGCGCCAGGTGTCCAGCGAGACTTCGACCGGCAATGGATACCTCGACTGGATGGAAGGCGAGACCGGTTCCGGCGGACCTGACGGAGCAACGCCATGACGATACCGGCCAAGGGCAAGTTCAAGGTGCGGGTGGGGCCCAAGCCTTCCGACACCATCAGCTACCCGGTGCAGTTCAACCCCACCGAGCTGCAGTTCGACAAGCAGGTGCAGATGGCGGAGATCGGCATTCCCGGGCTGGATGCGCCATTGCAGCAGTTCGTGCGCGGCAATGCCGAGAAGCTGACGCTGGAGCTGTTCTGCGACAGCACCGACAAGGGCATGGGCATCGGCGCGCAGTCGGTGACGAAAGAAGCCGACAAGTACTACCAGCTGGTCAAGATGATCCCGGCGCTGCATGCGCCGCCGGTGGTCACCTTCATCTGGAACGACCAGTTTCCCGGCAACGAGGTCGGCAAGGCCTGGGGCGGCAGCCAGCGGCGCACCAGCTTCACCGGCGTGGCCGAGAGCGTGCGCAGCCGCTTCACGTTGTTCAGCCCCGAAGGCATCCCGCTGCGCGCCACGGTCAACCTGGTGTTGCGCGAGTGGCGCCCGATCGAGCAGCAGCTCGGCAAGCAGAACCCGAGCTCGCCCGACCGCAGCCACGCCCACGTGCTGCGCCGTGGCGACACCCTCAGCGCGGTCGCGGGCGACTACTACGAGCGCGCCGGCGAGTGGCGCGCCATTGCCGACGAGAACGGCATCGAGGACCCGCGCCGGCTGGCGGCGGGATTGCGGCTGACGGTGCCGTCGATCCGCTAGGGGCGATGCCATGGGCGCGAGCGAATACCTGACCCTTGCCGGCGAATCCGCCCGCAGCGAAATGGGTGGCCTGCGCGTGCCGCGCTTCGAGCTGACCATCGACGGCGTGCGGCCGGAGAACAGCGTGCTGCGCGACATCGTCGACATCACCTACCGCGACAACATCGACCAGATCGACGGCTTCGAGCTGACCGTCGGCAACTGGGATCCGGCGCGGCGCCGCTACAAGTACATCGGCTCGGAAGACAGCAAGAGCGCGGCCGATGCCACGCTGCATGAGCTGGAGACGCTGTTCGAGCCCTGCTCCAAGGTGGTCCGCATCAGGATGGGCTACGCCAGCGAACTGGTGGAGATGCTGACCGGCAACTTCACCACCATGGAGCCGACCTTCTCCACCGGCGGCCCGCACACGCTGGCGGTGCGCGGCCTGAACCGGCTGCACCGGCTGCGGCGCAAGCGCTATGACGGCAACTGGCACGACACCACCGACAGCGCCATCGCCCGCAGCTTCGACGGCCTGACGGACCCCGACTGGCGCAACAGCGGCCAGGACGCACGCCGCATCCCGATGCCGATCCGCACCGACCCCGACAACGAACCGCCGCTGGTCTTCGTCGGCCAGAAGAATGAATACGACATCGATTTCCTGTGGCGGCGCGCGCGGCTGCGCGGCTACGTGGTAACGATCGAGCAGGACCCTGCCGACGGCAGCGACAGGCTCTACTTTGGCCCGTCCACCAAGGGCGGGCCCAGGCCCTACCGGCTCGACTGGGGTGCCGGCCTGGTGGACCTGAAGGCCACCCTGACCACCGCCAACCAGGTCAAGAAGGTGACTGTGCGCGGCTGGGACCGCGCCGGCCAGCGCGCCATCGAGGAAACCGCCGACCTGGAAGACCCGCGCTTCCTGCGGCGCAACCCGCGCCTGCTGGAGATCGTCAGGCAGTGCGACCCGCGCGAGGAACGCGTGGTCACGCGCCCGGTATCGACCCGCAACGAGGCCCGGCGGCTCGCGCTCGACATCCTCACCGGCCACGCGCAGGAACTGGTGAAGGTGCAGGCCAGCGTGGTCGGCCTGCCGCGGCTGCGCGCCGGCTCGCACGTCAGCATCCAGGGCATCGGCGCGCGGCTCTCGGGCGAGTTCTTCGTCACCGAGACCACGCACACGATCAACACCAGCGGCTATGTCACCCGCTTCACCGCGCGCCGGGAAGACCCGGACACCGGGTTGCAACTCGCCCCCGGAGGAGGCACACCATGAACCGCAGCGAACGCAGTGCAGGCATCGTCATCGGCAAGGTGATCGCGGTACGCGACCCGGAGCGCCTGGGCCGCATCCAGGTCAACTACCCGTGGCTGTCCGGACCGGAGCAGCGCTGGGTGCCGGTGGCCGCGCCGATGGCCGGCGGCGACCGCGGCGCGTTCTTCATGCCTGAGGTGGACGACGAGGTGATCCTCGCCTTCGACCAGGGCATGTGGGACCACCCCTATGTGATCGGCTTCCTGTGGAACCCGCGGCAGCGGCCGCCGTCCTCCGACGAGCGCCAGCGCATGATCCGCTCGCGCAACGGGCATGCGCTGCGCATGGTCGACTCCACGCCGGTGGCCGGCAACAAGGGCGCGCTGATCATCGAGGACGCGCACGGCAATACCGTGGTGATGACCAACACGCATATCAGCATCAACACGCGCGGCGCGCTGGCGATCAACGCGGTCGGCAGCATCACCATCAACGACCGGCTGGTGCGGCCCGCCGGCGGGCCGATCTGAAGGCTGGCCCTGCCGGCTGGCCCTACCGACGCAGACCACACCGCGAGGCAAGCATGGACGTCCCGATCGAGGTACCGCTGCCCGAATCCCTGCAGAAGGCGCTGCAGAAGCCGGTCTGCATCCCGCTGCCCAAGCCCGGCAGCGCGCAGATCCAGCTGCCCACCGGCGGCACGCTCAAGGGAATCGTCGATATCACCAAGGGCATTCCGGACGACTGCTCGCTCAACTTCTCGCTGGTGCTGCAACTGGCGCCGGTGATGGCGAGCATCGAATGCCTGGTCAAGGTGCTCAAGCTGATCAAGCCGCTGATCGACGTGGTCAAGGCGCTGGGCCCGCCCGACCCGCCCACGCTGATCAAGGTGGTGCCGGAGTTCCTGCAGGCGGCCGAGGCGGTGCTGCCCTGCCTGGCGGTGCCAACGCCCGTGGTGATGATCCCGTTCGTGCGCGACGTGCTGCTGCTCATCATCAAGCTGCTCAGGTGCATCATCGGCCAGCTCAAGAGCGTCCTGGCGCTGATGGGCGGTCTGGCGCTGCAGATCTCGTCGGCGCAGGCCGAGGGCAACAGCGAGCTGATGGCCGCGCTGGAATGCGCGCAGGCCAACGCCAATGCCTCGGCCCAGCACATGATGTCGGCAATCGACCCGGTGCTGGTGCTGCTGTCGCTGGCCGAGCCCTTCATGGGCATTGCCGGGGTCGATCCTATCAAGACGCCGACCATCGGCGCGGCCGAGGACATCGAGAGCCTGCAGAACGTGGTCACCACGCTCGACGAGCTGACCAAGGCGCTGCAGCTCGTCGCCGACGCGCTGGGAGGCTGAGATGGCACAGGACTTCCTCGGCACCGGCTTTGCCTTCCCGCTCTCGGTCACGCCGCGCGGCAAGCTGGCGCTGGCGCGCGCCGGGCAGCGCATCGAAGAATCGATCTACCTGATCCTGGGCACGCGGCTGGGCGAGCGCCTGATGATGCCGGCGTTCGGCTGCGCCATCCACGACCTGCTGTTCGCGCCCAACGACCCCATCACGCGCACCGAGGCGGTCGACGCGGTGCGCGAGGCGCTGGCGCTGTGGGAGGCGCGCATCGACGTGCTGGCCGTGACGGCCGACTTCGACCCCGCGCAGCCCAGCCTGCTGCTGATCCGCGTCGACTACCGCATCCGCGCCAACAACGCGCTGGCCAACCTGGTGTACCCGTTCTACATCAACGAATCCTACGTCTAGGGCCAGGATCATGCCGCTCAGGAACGAATACCCGGTGATCGACGACAGGCGCTACGCCGACCTGGTGGCCGAGGCGCGGGCGCGCATCCCGCGCTACACGTCGGAGTGGGACGACGTCAACGACAACGAGCCCGGCATGGCGGTGGTGCAGCTGATGGCCTGGATGAGCGACCTGCTGCTGGCGCGGCTGGGACGCGTGCCCAAGCTGAACTACCTGAAGTTCCTGGAGCTGCTCGGCATCGAGCTGCTGCCGGCGCGGCCGGCGCGCGCCGAGCTGAGCTTCCCGGTGCAGGCGACCTACGCCGAGCCGACGCTGATCGTGCCGCTGCACACGCAGGTCGCTGCCGAGGTGCCGGGCGAAGACCGGCCCGTGGTGTTCGAGACCGAGAAGGCACTGGTCGCGCTCAGCGCCCGGCTCGATGCGGTGCAGGTCGACCTCGGCCTGCAGACCACCGACGTCAGCGCCGCCAACGCGGAGGTCCAGGCCGGCTTCCTCGCCTTCGGGCCGGCGGTACGGACAGGCAATGCGCTGATGCTGGGATTCGACTCCCCGCTGGACTTCCCCAGCGTGCCGATCGACCTGGCGGTGTGGATCGCCCGGCGCGATGCGCGCGCGCCCTTCTATGTCGACAGCCCGCTGGCCACCGCGCCGCCGGCGACGCTCGCGTGGGAATACTGGAACGGCAAGGACTGGTACCCGCTCGACACGCTGCGCGACGACACCGCCGCCTTCACCCGCAGCGGCCATGTGCTGCTCGGCGCCGCGCCCCGCAACGGCCCGCAGCGCGCGGTGCTGGGCAAGGTGGCCGCGCCGCGCTACTGGCTGCGCGCGCGGCTGGCCGGCGGCGCCTACCAGCGCCCGCCGCGGCTGCTGGCGGTGCGCACCAACACGGTCCCGGCGATCGCCGCGCAATCGGTCGATGCCGAGATCGCCGGGCGCAGCACCGGCATGCCCGACCAGGTGTTCCAGCTCGCCCAGCACCCGGTGCTGGCCGGCAGCCTGGCGCTTGAAGTCGACGAAGGCGACGGCTTGCAGCCGTGGCAGGAGGTGGCGGACTTCCTGGCATCCGGGCCGGACGACGCGCACTACGTGCTCAACCGCACCACCGGCGAGATCCGCTTCCACGGCATCGGCGGCCGCATCCCGGTGGCCAACCCGAACCGCCCCGCCAATATCGTCGCGCGGCGCTACCGCGTGGGCGGCGGCGCGCACGGCAATGTCGGTGCCGGGCTGATCGCCACGCTGCGCGGCAGCCTGCCGGGCATCGACACCGAGGGCGTCGGCAACCTGTTCCCGGCCTTCGGCGGTGCCGATGAAGAGACGCTGGAGGCCGCGCGCGAACGTGCCGCGGCCACGCTGAAGAGCCACGAGCGCGCCGTCACCCGCGACGACTTCGAGCTGCATGCGCGGCAGGTCGGCGGCGTAGCGCGCGCGCGGGCGCTGCCGCTGTTCCATCCGTCCTTCCCCAATGTGGAAGTGCCCGGCGTGGTCAGCGTGGTGGTCGTGCCCGAGGCCAGCAACCCGCAGCAGCCGCTGGACGACCCCGCGCCGCAGCCCACCGAAGGCCTGCTGCGCGAGGTCTGCGCGCAGCTGGACCAGCGCCGCCTGGCCACCACCGAACTCTATGTGCTGGCACCGGCCTACCGGCTGCTCCGGCTCTCCGCCACGCTCACCGTGGCCGGCGCTGCCGACCTGGCCGCGGTCAAGCAGGCCGCGCTGCTGGCGCTGCGGCGCTACTTCCATCCGCTGGTCGGCGGCGAAGACAGCAAGCCGGATGCCGACGGCAGCGGCTGGCCGTTCGGCGGCGACATCAACTACTCGCGCGTGGTGCAGCGGCTGCTGCTGGCCGGCGTGATCAGCGTGGACGACCTGCTGTTCCGGCTCGACGACACCGACTACCCGGCCTGCACCAATGTCCCGGTCGGCGGCGGCGCGCTGTTGCGGCTGGCCGACGACTCCCTGGCGCTCAGCGTCCGCTACGAGGCCAGCGAGGTGGATGCATGACCCAGCCCTGCACCTTGCCCGCCGCCACGGCACCGGCGGGGCCAGCCTCGCACGCGCCCTACCTGCCACCGGTACCGCGCCCGCCGCACGATCCCCTGACGCTGGTGCTCAACGGACAACTCGGCTGGCAGGCGCTGCCCGGCAAGCCGCCGGCCGTGCCGGCCGCCACCATCGGCCCGCTGGGTCAATGCGGCGCGCTGACGCTGCTGCCGCTGCCGGGTTCCGGCCGCACGCTGCCGGAAGCCAGCGGCAGCTTTGGCGGGCTGGTGCTGCCACGGCATATGGCGCTGGCCACGCTCGGGCCTTGCCAGCAGGCGCTGTTGCTGTTCGATGCCACGGGCCGGCGCCTGCTGCGCTTCGACCCATGCGCCTGCGTGTTCACCGACGCCTTCTGCCTGCGCCCGCAGGATCCTCGGCTGCCCTCGGGCCCGGCCACTCTGGCCGCGAGCTGCGGGCGTCTCTACCTGGCCGATCCTGCCACGCGCCGCGTGGTCGTGCTCAACGCAGCCACCGGCGCGGCACGCGGCGTGTGGCGCGCACCGCTGGCCACGCCACCGTGCGATGCCGGCAGCCGGCTCGACGACTGGCAGCCCGCGGCGCTGGCGGTGGCGCCCAACGGCGATATCTGGGTCGGCGACCGCATGCACGGCCTGCTGCTGCGCTTTGCCGCGTCCGGCTGCGTACTGGAGCGCCATAACGGCTTCGGCGCCGTCGCCGCGCTGGCCCCCACCTGCGACGGCAGCCTGCTGGTCGCCACGGATGGCGCCGAGGCGGTGGTGTTCTACGATCCCGCCACGCGCAGGCGTCTCGATCCGCCGCTGCGCCCGGCCGACCTCGCCGGCGCCTTCGCGCCGCTGCCGCTGACGGTGCATGCCGACGGCTCGGTCGACCTGTCCGCGCTATGCAGCCCGCCATGCGCCGCGCCGTGCGTGTTCGACCCGTCCGGCACGCTGCTGGACGCGCCGCCCGACGATCCACCCGATGCCTGGCCCTCCACCGGCACGTGGCACTCGCAGGCGCTCGACAGCGGCATCTCGGAGTGCATGTGGGACCGCATCGTCCTTGGCGCCACGCTGCCCGCGCATACCCGGCTTGCCATCGACGTGCTCACCGCCGAAACCGCGCTGCAAGCGTCAGACCTGTTCGAGAGCGGCGACTGGCAGCCCGCGCTGGCGCTGCATCCCGAGCCTGAAGGCGCCACCGCCTTCGACGGCATCGACTACATGCTGCGGGCCCGCCCCGGCCGCTTCCTGTGGCTGCGTTTGCGGCTGGACGGCAACGGCGCGGCGACGCCGTCGCTGGCCTGCGTGGCGATCGATTTCCCGCGCATCAGCTGGCGCCGCTACCTGCCGGCGATCTTCGGCGCCGAGCCGGTCAGCGCCGAATTCACGGACCGCTGGCTGGCGCTGTTCGACCGCCAGTTCCGCGACATCGAACGGCAGATCGACACACAGGCGCGCTTGTTCGACCCGAATTCGGCGCCTGCCGGCGGGCACCAGGATTTCCTCGGCTTCCTGGCCGGCTGGCTCGGCCTGGGCAGCGGCCTGTCGGCGCTGCCGCTGGCCCGGCAGCGCGCGTTCATCAAGCATGCGGCGCGGGCATTTGCCTGGCGCGGCACGCCGCGCGGGCTGACGCACACGCTCTACCTCTTTCTCGGCCTGCAGCGCTGGTGCGGATACAGCGCCGGCGCGGCGCCCTGCGTACCGTGCGCCAGCGACATTCCCGAACGCTTCCGCTGGCGCCCACCGCGGCTGCTGCTGGAGCACTACATCCTGCGGCGCTGGCTGTTCCTGGGATTCGGCCGGCTGTCCGACAACGCGCGCCTGTGGGGCGAGCGCATCGTCAACCGCAGCCGGCTGGGCGCGGGCGCGCCGCCGGCGGCGATGCCAGGCTGCCCGCTGCCGGGCCGTGCCGGCAGCGAAGGCGGCGATGACTGCGAGCCGTGCGTCGGTGCCGTCCATGCCGGCCGGCACGGCGCCGCCAGCCCGGACGAAAGCGCGCGTCTCGGCGTCACCCAGCTCAAGACCGCGCAGGACCCGTGGCGCGATCCCTTCCATGTCTATGCGCACAAGCTGTCGGTGTTTGTGCCCGCGGCGTGCGTGCGCGATCCGGCGCTGGCACGCGCGCTGGCACAACTGCTCAAGGCCGAGGTGCCGGCCCACGTGCAAGCCACGCTGGTGCCGGTGGAGCCGCGCTTCCGCATCGGCGTGCAGGCCATGCTGGGGCTGGATGCCGTGATCGGCTACCGCGCCGCGCCGGCCGCGCTGGATGCGATGCGGCTGGGACGCGGCACCGTGCTGGGCGGCGCCGACCGCGACGGCGGCGCGCGCGCCTTGCGTGTGGGCACGCGGCGCGTGGGGATGGACACCACCATGCAGTAATGGCTGTAGCTGGCCACCAGAGCGGATCAACGACAGCTGCCAAACGACGAGAGGTCTGAATTATGGGCAACGCAATGCATACCCCGACTGGCTGCTGCGACGCACCCTGCCCCGGCTGCGAGGTGCAGACCCCGCTGCGCAACCACTACTTCTTCGGCAAGCTGATGGACGTGCCGGACTTCGACGTGGAACAGGCCTACGTGGTGGAGAAATTCCGCCGCCACCATGCACGGTTGCACGGCACCGGCGTGATCTGCGGACTGGAAGTGGCAGCACACCCGAACCCTGCCTGCCGCGACCGCTACGTGGTGGTCAGGCCCGGCGCGGCGCTCGACTGCTGCGGCAACGAGATCCTGGTGATCGACGAGGAAACGCTGGACATCACCTGCTTCCCGGCGGTCCGTGCGCTGACCGAGCAGCCCGACAACGCGGACCACCTGTTGCTGCTATGCATCCGCTACCGCGAATGCCCCACCGAGGAAGTGCCTGTGCTGTACGACGAATGCGGCTGCGACGACTCCCGCTGCGCGCCGAATCGCATCCTGGAAAGCTACGAGTTTGACGTGCTGGTTGACCCGGAGCTGCCGGCGGTACCGCCCGCGCAGCCGCAGCCGCCCACGCTGACGTGGCAGGCCAGCGTCACGCTGGCCGGCGCGCGCGCGGTGGCGCTGCATGAGGCGAGCCAGCGCGCCTATCTTGCGGCGGACTTGTCGGGCGGCGGTGGCACGGTGCAGCAGTTGTGGCTGTCGAACCAGGCGTATATCGCCACCCACAATTTCACCACCGCCGTGTCCGGCATCGCCGTGAGCGGCGACGGCACGCTGCTGGTGGCGCTGGTCGCCGGCGCCACCGCGGCGGACCCGGCACGGCTGGCGCTGCTGGATACCACATCCGCCGGCGATTTCGCCGGTGCCGAAGACGCAACGCTCGACCTGCCGGGCACGGCTGGTGCCACGCAGGCCTGGGTAACGGCGATCGGTCCCAACCGCGTGGCCGCGCTCGTGGTCGGCGGCGGCGACAGCCTGCTATTCACGGTCGATCTCGCGCCGGGCACGCTGACGGCCGTGCTCGACGCCACGCTGAGCGGCTTTGCCGCCACCGCCTGGGTGCTTGGCAGCGACGGCAAGACGCTGTACCTGGCGCAGGCCAATGGCGCGATGCAATCGGTCGACCTGGCCGCGGCAGCACTGACGCCGGCCGCGCTTGGCCTGTCCGGCACCAGCGTCAGTGCGCTGGCCACGGTCAAGACCGATGCCCTCGACCTGCTCGCCTGGACCGACCAGGCCGGCCAGCGCATCGCATTGTCCAAGCCGGACGGCACGCTGCTGCACCAGGATCCGCTGCCCGCGCCTCCCGTGGCGCTGGTCGCCGAAGCGGCCGGCCGCTTCGGCTATGTGCTGATGCAGCCCGCCACCGGCAACAGCCGCATCGTCGCGGTAGACCTGCGCCGCATGCAGCAGGGCCAGCCGGCGCTGCTGTCCAACGCACTGGAAATCGGCCCGGGCGGCGACGCGCTGGCGCTCGCCGGCGAGCGGCTGTGGGCAGTGTATGACGACGGCGCCGCGATCGCCGCCATCGAAGCTACCCATTGCGAGGACTTCCTGGATCCGCATCCCTGCCCGGCCTGCCCCGCGCCGGACTGCGTGACGCTGGCCACGATCGCCCGATACCGCCCGTCGCGCAAGCTCGAAGACCCGACCGTGCCGCCCAGCGACCCGCTCGCCGACACGGCGGCCAATATCGCCCGCCTCGACATGCTGACGTGGCGCGCGGACGTGCCCAGCGTGGCCGACCTGGCGCTGGCGGTGCGCTGCATGCTGGAGCACTGCTGCGGCGGCACCAGCGCCAAGGGCGAGCAGGGCGACCCTGGCCTGCCCGGACAACAGGGTGAGAAAGGCGAAAAGGGGGATAAGGGCGACAAGGGCGACCCCGGCGATCAGGGCGAGCCAGGCAAGCCCGGCGACGGCCTGGACTGGGCCCTGCCCCACATCTGCGACATCAACTGGAAGCATGCCGAGCGAATCCCCTTCGACGCCATCGCCAGGGGACTGGTGGTGGCGTTCGACACGCCGGTGATGGCCGGGGACCTGCATGCCGACTCGATTCACCTGCAGGTGCAGCACGAGGGCCGCCTGGTCGAACTGCCACTGCAATGCTGGTGCGACCTGCCACTGTCGCGCGAAGACCTGGAACCCGGCCGGCTGGAACGCGACTGCGATGCGCAGACCCAGTTCGACCCCGGCGTCGACGCCAACGGCATGGCCACCGCGGTGCGCATCGGCCAGCAGGTCCTGCCAAAGCTGTTTGGGGCCATGCAGGGCAAGCCGGTCAAGCTGCGGCTGCTGGTCAACGGAGACTTTATCCGCGGGCTGCACCATGACACCAAGCAGCTGCGCGCGCTCGACGCCGACCACATCCCCAAGCTGGTCCCGCCGTCGCCGCCCAATCCGCCGCAGCCCGGCGCAGTGCCGGAGTGGCTGCAGCCTCAGGACGAACGCGTCAGCGGCGACGGCATCGAGGGCGGCACCTTCGAAAGCTGGTTCACCATAGAGCAACGATAGGGAGCACCAGGCCATGAACACCGTGAACGACCTCTATCGCAAACGGCAGGGGCAGAGCCCCACCGCCTGCCCGCCCGAACCCTGCGTCTGCGGCACTTGCAGCATGCTGGAATGCCTGTGCCGGCCGCGCTTCTTCGCCGGCCAGGTGCTGACCGCCGACGACCTCAACCGGCTCGACGGCTATATCCGCGGCAAGCACCGGCTGCACAACCGGCAGCTGCACGGCTGGGGCGTGGTCAACGGGCTGGAAGTCACCTGCAACCCGTGCGGCGACGGCGTCGCGGTCGGCTGCGGCTATGCGCTCAGCCCCTGCGGCGACGACATCGTGGTGTGCGAGGCGGTCAGCGTCGATGTGTGCGAGCTGATCCGCCGCTGCAAGGACGCGGAGCACCGCTGGCAGCAGTGCGAGCCGATGAAGCATCCGCCGCCGCAGCAGTGCGATGCCGGCGAGGAGGAGTGGATCCTGGCGATCCGCTACGCCGAGGCGCCGGCGCGCGGGGTCAAGCCGCTGCGACCAGCGCCGGACTGCACCGCCAACAGCTGTGCCTGCGGCGGCAATGGCGGCAAGTGCGGCTGTGGCGGTGCCTGCGGCGGCATGAAGTGCGGCTGCAACGGCGCCACGCTGGCCAGGCCGCGCGGCGCGCCGGTGCAGTGCGAGCCCACCGTGATCTGCGAGGGCTTTGCCTTCGAGGTCTACCGCAAGCCGCCCGACAAGGCCCCGGACCCGGTCGGGACCAGCGACAGCACCGTCGGGGGCGCGGCTGGCAACAACCAGGCCTTCAACCCGGACTCCGAACTGATGCAGCGCTTCCGCTGCTGCGTCGAGCTGCTGGTCACGCAGATGCCCAAGCTGCCCGGCGCGCTCAAGGTCCCCGCCACCGCCGCCGAAGCGCTGGCGTGGTACCAGTGGCTCGGCGCGGCGCGCATGCAGCTGCGGCGCTATTTCGGCAGCCACGGCAGCTACAACTGCGACCTGATGGCACAGTTCAATGCCATCTCCTACCCCGCCGCGGGCACGCTCGCCAATGCGGGCGCCATCTACCTGGCGGTGGTGCTGCTGATGATCGTGTGGCTGGACGCCATGCTCGCCTGCTTCTGCTCGGCGCTGCTGCCGCCGTGCCCGGCGCCGACGCGCGAGGTGCGCGTGCCGCTGGCGTCGCTGCATGTCGCCGGCGGCTGCGGGGCCCAGTCCTGCCGCGTGCTGCGCGTGTGCAACTGGACCGTGCACCGCAAGTTCGCCACCACCTTCCCGTCGCTGCAGTACTGGCTCGGCATCCTGCCATTCGGGAAGCAGTTGCGGCAGTTGCTGGAGAACCTGTGCTGCTTCGATATCGGCGGCATCCTGCCCGACAACCGCCTGCAGGACAGCGCGGCGGGCGCGCAGCCCGGGCTCTTCGCGATGCGCGCGGAGGTGGTGCCCGATATAGCCCCGAACATGGCGCCTGACAACGCGGCCGGGAATGGCAACGGCAATGGCAACGGCAGCGGCAGCGCCGACATCAAGCTGGCCGATGCGGCCTACCAGCGCGCCAACGACCTGCTGAACCCGGCCGTGGCCGAACCCGAACGCATCGCCGGCGCCACCGGGCTGCTGCGCGCCGCGCTGGCGCGCACCGGCAAGACGCTGGAGTTCAGCACGCTGGCCGAGAGCATGATGGGGCCCGGCAGCCCCGGCAATGGCCGGGACCGGCTGTCCCCCGCGGAGACGGCCAACCTGCCCCAGTTCGTGATCGCCAACCAACTGATGCGTCCGAGCGTCGCGGCCGCGATCGCACCGCTGCTCGACGCCGCGCTGGGCCTGTCGCTGCGCGCCACGGCCTTTGCCGGGGCAGCGCCGGAGACGGCCGCCCCCGATGCCATGGCCATCCTGCGCGCCGACATGGACGCGTTGCGCGACAGCGTCAAGGCGCAGGCCGCCGAGATCGAACGGCTCAAGGCAGCGGCCAGACCTGCGCCCAAGCCCGCGCCTGCCACCAAGCGCGGCGGCCGCAAACCCGGCTAGGAGGAGTGCGCCATGACCACCGAATTTGCCGAGCGTCCGCGCTTCTTCGAGGGCCAGTATCTCGGCGCCGAGGACCTGCAGGCGCTGCTGCGCTACTTCAGCACACAGCTGGCGCGCCACCACCTGGGCAGCCACAGCTGGGGCATCGCCTCCGGCATCGAGCTGGTCTACCAGGATTCGCCGCAGGGCGCGGTCGAGGCTTACCTGACGCCGGGGCTGGCCACCGACGGCTATGGCCGCGCCATCGTGGTGGCCGAGCCCTTCCCGCTCGACGCCGGCCTGTTCGCGGGGCAGCCAGCCGGGCTGGTCAACGTATGGATCCGCTATGACGAGGCCGCCGGCCAGGGCGTGCGCCCCGGCTTCGAGGTATGCGGCGCCACCGATGCCTATGCCCGCGTGGTGGAGTCCTTCCTGGTCGAGGTCGGCGAGCGCAAGACCATCGAAACCCGCCAGGGCGGCGTGGCGCTGGGCGACGACAGCTACGGCGACGCGCGCGAGGCGCCGGGTGCGCTGCTGCCGCTGCAGCCGCTCGCGCCGGATGGTTCGGTGCCGGCGCAGCGCTTTCCCGGCGACGACGATCCCAGCCTGTGGCTGATCCCGGTCGGGCGCGTGCTGTGGCAAGGCGGCACGCTACAGAAACCGACGCCCGCCAGCGCCACCCAGTCGCGCCTGTTCCGCCGGCATTCCGGCTGGATCGGCGAGGCGCTGCACGGCACCGGCGGCCTGCTGCGGCTGCGCGGCCGCTGGATCCCGCGCGCGGGCGCCACGCCGGTCGAGCAACTGTGCGAGGCCGACCAGCTCGCCGCCGCCGACCTGGTGTTCTGCGCCAGCGACCCCGACACGCCGCACTTCCGCGAACCGGTCTGGCTCGACGCCGACACGCGCGCGCGCGGCCACCTGCGCTACTACGGCACGCGCGCCGAGTGGGTCGATGCCGGCGGCACCGACTACCTGGCACAGGGCACCGTCACCGCGCTCCAGCGCGCCGCGCCCAGTGCCGTCGACGGGGTCGACCTGCGGGTGCTGCTGGGGCAGCCGCAAGGCAGCGCCGGCCCGACCCGGCTCACCCTCGGCGCCGCCACCCCGACCGGCACCGATCCCTGCGCGATCGGATTCAGCTATACCGCCGGCGTGGCGATCCAGCACGACGGCCGTGTCGGCATCGGCAGCACCGACAAGGCGCTGGCCTTGCCGCTGACAATACGCGCGCTCGCGGCCAATGGCGGCCTGGTCGGGCTGGAAGGCACCGGCGGCGCGCTGGCGTGGCAGATCAACATGGGCCCGGCAAAGAACGGCCTGAACGTGACCCAGTCGGATCCGACGCTGAGCAACCTGTTTATCGAGGCGGCCAGCGGCAACGTCGGCATCGGCACGCTGACGCCGGGCGCACGGCTCGACATCCAGGGCGTGCCGTCGCCGCAGGGCAATGCGGTGGGCAACGGCAAGTGGCTGCAGATGGGCAGCAGCACCGCCCCCGATGCCGGCCAGGCCTGGTTCCAGTACGGCCCGCAACTGGCGCCGCTGCTGGTGCTGAGCGACTTCGACGATCCGCCCCGGGTGCAGTTCCAGCAGGTCGGCAACGGTAACGAGGCGGCCGCGCAATTCTCCAGCTGGATCGGCCAGGCCCGTGGCAACTCGTCCGACCTGGCATTGTTCGGCGGCAGCGTCGGCATCGGCACGCTGACGCCGTCGCGCACGCTGCACGTGCTCGGCAGCGAGATCCACAGCGGCGGCGGCGGCGCCGGGTTTTCGTTCGAGAACCGCGAGACCGGCGCCTTTGTCGGCAACCCCGGCAACGGCGAGCGC
The DNA here is from genome assembly GCF_059278825.1 of Cupriavidus sp. MEYA8. Lineage (NCBI taxonomy): Bacteria > Pseudomonadati > Pseudomonadota > Betaproteobacteria > Burkholderiales > Burkholderiaceae > Cupriavidus > Cupriavidus sp. MEYA8. Next base: position 1,679,234 of record NZ_CM181222.1, on the reverse strand, counting down.
TGGGTCTGGTACGCCAGCGGCGGCAATGCGCGGCTGTGGAGCAACGGCGACAAGCTGACCGTGACCCCGGCCGGGCGCATGGGCCTGGGCACCGCTGCGCCCGCCAGCACGCTGGAAGTGCGCGGCGCGATCCGGCTCGGCGACAACGGCGACTACTTCGCGGTAGGCGGCCTGGCCGAGATGCGCATTGTGGCCGGGCAGGCCAGCGCGGGTGGCGGCTCCGCCGGCACAGGGTGGAGCGCGACGCGCACCGGCACAGGCCAGTACACCGTGAGCTTCGCGCCGGCCTTCACCGCGACGCCGGTCATCGTCGCCAGCCTGGTCGACTCGGCCAACGACGACCAGGTCTGCACCGTGCGCAACGTCGGCCCCGGCGGCTTCACGCTGATCGCCCGCGACGTCACGCCGCCGTCGGAAGGCAGCTTCGTCGACAACGCCTTCCACTTCGTCGCCTACGGGCCCCGCACCTGAAAGGAGCCGCCATGGACCACGCCACCGCCAATGCGCCCGCGGCATCCGCCGCGCCCATCGAACGCAGCCTGCTGCAGGCGCGCCTGGCCACGCTGCGCGGCGAATACAGCGCGGGCCAGCGCCTGCTGGCCGAGGCCGAGGCGCGCGCCGCCACGTTGCGCGAGCAGCTGCTGCGCATCGGCGGCGCCGCGCAGGTGCTGGAAGAACTGCTGGCCGTCGATGCGCATCCGCCTGCAGCGGCCGTCACTGCGCAGGCTTAGCCATGGCCCACCTGCGTATCCGCCAGTGGCACAACGCATATGCGGTGCCTGCCGCGCACCCCGCGCCGGCCGCGCTCGGCCACCAGCTCGACGCGCTGGCGCCGCAGCTGGCGCAGGCGCTGGCGGATCAGCTCGACGCACTCGGGCTGGATGACGACGCCGTGGTGCTGCTGCCGCGGCTGGAGATCGCCTGCGAGATCGATACCGCGTGCCCCGCCGGGCAGATCGTGCGGCACTGGTCGCGCCAGCTGGCGCTGGCCTTTGCGCGCGCGCTGGCGGATCCAGCCGGCGACGCCATCAGGATGCCCTCGCGCGCGGCTTACCATGCGCGCTTTATCGAACGGCTGCTGCGCGGCGACGGCTGGGACAGCTGGCTCTTCCACCGCTTCGCCGGCCTGCGCATGCTGCCGGCGGGCGCGGCCATCCGCACCCTGCTGACGGAAGACGCCGCCACGGGACGCGCCACGCTGGCGCTGCTGGACAGGGCAAGCTGGCCCATGCTGCTGGCGGCGCTGGGCGAGCGCGAGGCGGTGCGCATCCTGTCCCGCTGGCACGAACAGGAGAGCGAGGCCACCGACGTGGGCCCGTTGGAGCCTGCCGCCAGCGCATGGCGGCAGGCGTCGCCCGGCCGCGTCGCGCCCGCGCTGCTGGCACTGTGGCTGCTCGCGCATGGCGGCGCGGCGCAGCCGGCTGGCATCGGCGCGCTGTGCTGGCTGGCGGCGTTGCTGTCGATGCCTGAGGACATGCCTGCCACCGTGCTGGCGCGTCTTGCCGCGCACGGCGTCATCGATGGCAAACCTGTCTGCGCCACGGATCCCGACTGGCTGGTGCTGCTCGCCACCACGCCGCAGCCTGTGCGTGCGGCAATGGCATCGCTGGCGGCACAGGCCAGGCAGGTGCAGCAAGAGCGCGCGCCATCCACACCCGATGCCGCTGCGGAACCGCTTGACGCGCCATTCGGCGGCCTCGCGTGGCTGCTGCCTGCCCTGCATGACCTGTTCGACGGCGGCTGGGCCAGCGCACTGCCCGCGCCGCCGGCCGGGGCCGGCAGCGCGCGCGACGTTGCCGCGCTGCTGGCGCTGGCGATCGCCGCCGGCCATCGTGGCGAACGGGTGTGGCGCGACCCGTTCTGGCGCACCTTCCTGCAGGTGGCGCCAGCCTTTTCACTGCCAGCGCTGCACGACTGGCTGGCCGCCACGGACGCCGAAGCGCCGGCCCTGGCACTCGCCGCCTCGTTGCGCCGCTGTGCCTTCACCGGCGTCGCGCGGCTGCGGGTGCCAGCCGGCGCGATCCGCACCGAGGTATGGATCGAACCCGGCAGCGCCTGCCGCCTGCATGCCACGACGCCACCGGCTGGCCTGGCCGAGTCCGCGCCGCTGCCGCTCGCCATGCGGCTGCGCCTGACACGGTTGCTGCGCCAGGATCTTGCGCTGCTGGGTGCCAGCCCGGTGCTGGCGGCGCTGCCGCCGGCCTGGCGGGACATCTTCGCCACGCTGGCGCAGGCCGCGCTGCGGCGCATCGCCTTCCGCATTCCGGGCGCGGCCTGTTGCACCTTGCCGTACCTGTTCGCCAACGTGCTCGATACACGCGGCGAGGCCCACCGCGGCGGTGCCGGCGCCGCAACCGGGACCGCCTGGACCCTCTCGCTGCGGCGCCCGCCGCTGCACGTGCTGCTGAGCCTGAACGGCATGGCGCGGCTGCGCGTGGCCTGGCCGGGCCGGCGCGAGCTGAGCCTGCACTGCACGGAGTGAACGCATGCGCCGCGATCTCGACCCGCTCATCGCCGGTGGCCGGCAAGCACCGATGCCGGCGCCATGGCCGCAGGCGCATCCCTTCGGCAACGAACGGCTGTGGCTGGACTGCCTGGTCGAGCGCGAGATCCTGCGCCTGCGCGCACGCTACGAACTGTCGCTCGACGAACTGCGCGGCCTCTACATCTCCGACCGCCAGGTCGATGCGCTGCTGCGCCAGCAGGCCGGGCAGCTCGGCCAACCCGATGCCGATCCCGCCGGCGCGCTGACGCGCCAGGCCGCGCAGTGGCGCGAGCATTTCAACGCGGGCTCGCCGCTGGCGCTGCTGGGCGAGCGGCTGGCGCTGGCGCCGGACGATCTGGAGTTGCTGTTCGTGGTGCTCGCGCCTGAACTCGACCTGCGCTACGAAACGCTCTACGCCTACCTGAACAACGACATCGCGCGCAAGGTCGCCACCGTCGACATGGTGTGCCGGCTGCTCGGCGCCGACGTGGTCCCGCATGACGCCGCCGCGCTGCGCGGCCGCGTCCGCGCGCTGGCCGCGGCCGGCATCCTGGTGCTGGCCGACAGTGACGAACAACGCAGCACGCTCGGGCAAAGCCTGGCGCTGGCGCCGCCGGTCGCGCAATTCCTGCTCGGCATCCCGCCCGCCGCGCAGGAGACGGCAGACGCGGACGAACCCTGGCTGGAAGCCGTAGCCGACGCCGTCGGCGCGCCAACCGCCTGCAGCGAGTTGATCGCCTGCCGCAGCGACGACCCCGAACGCCAGGCCGGCTGGGCGCGCCGCCTGCTGGCCCTCCGCGGCCGCCACGCGCTGCACCTGGCGCCGCACGCCCTGCTGGCCGGCACATCGCCGCTGCTGGCCGCCCGGCTCGCGCACGCCGCGCTGGTGCTGCATGATGCCGCCGGCACCAGCCGCGACGCCGCCGCGGACGAACGCCTGGCCGCCGCGCTGCGGCGCACGCTCGACGGCGGCCTCGACGTGCTGTGGCTGGTGCCGCCGAACTGGCGCCCCCTGCCCGCGCTGTCGCGCCTGCCGCTGACCACCTTCACGCTGCCGGCCGCCACCGGCGCCGAGCGCGCACGGGAATGGGCCGATGCCATCCGCGACGCCCGGCTGGCCGATGCGGGACAGCCGGCCGCGAGCCTGGCCGACACGCTCGCCGCCCGCTTCTCGCTGTCCGGCACCCGCATCCGGCAGGCGGTGCGCGCCGCGCAGGCATTGTGGGCGGCCGACCCGGCCATCGCCAGCGGCCACGAGGCCCTCGACCGCGCCGCGCGCCAGCTCGCCGCGCAGGGGCTGGCACAGGTGGCCGAGCTGGCCACGCGCCCGCACCGCTGGCCGCAACTGGTGCTGCCCGCCACCACGCTGCAGCTGCTGCATGAAATCGGCGCCGCCATCGCCTGCCGCGAGCAGGTGTTCCGCGACTGGAACATGCAGGGCCGCACCGGCCGCAGCGCGGGACTGATGCTGCTGTTCGCCGGCGCCTCCGGCACCGGCAAGACCATGGCCGCCTCGGTGCTGGCCAACCACGCCGGGCTGGACCTGTTCCGCGTCGACCTGGCCAGCGTGGTGTCGAAGTACATCGGCGAGACCGAGAAAAACCTGGAGCGCATCTTCAGCGCGGCGCAGGATGCCGACGCGATCCTGCTGTTCGACGAGGCCGACGCCCTGCTCGGCAAGCGCGCCGAGGTCAGGGACGCGCACGACCGCTACGCCAATATCGAGGTGGCCTACCTGCTGCAGCGCATGGAAACACACGACGGCGTGGTGATCCTGGCCAGCAACCTGCCCAAGAACCTCGACCCTGCCTTTGCGCGGCGCATGCACTACACGGTGGAGTTCGGCCGCCCCAACGCAGTGTTGCGCGAGCAGCTCTGGCGCGGCATGTTCCCGGCCGAGGTGCCGCTGGCGGGCGATATTGACTATGCCTTTATCGCCGAGCAGTTCGAGCTGACCGGCGGGGACATCCAGGCCATTGCGCTGGAAGCCGCGTTCCTGGCGGCCGGCGAAGGCAGTGCGGTGGGCATGGCGCAGCTGATGCGGGCGCTGTCGCGGCGGCAGACCAAGCATGGCGACGCGGGCACGGCAGCGCGTTTTCGCGCGCACCAGGACGCCGCCGAACACAGGCGTGCCTGACGGCGGTAGCCATGAAGACACGCGACAGCCGCAAGGCCGCGCCGCATCCCGACGCCAGCCGGACCAGGCAGCCGGACGGTAGCGCAGGTGCGGGCAAGGGTGCAGGCCATCACGGCCCGGCCCCGCTGGCGGTGCTCGGCAACCAGGCAGTGCAACACTTGCTGGCCCCGCCGCCAGTCAGCGCCACCGTCAGCGCGACCGCCATCCCCGCAGCCAGCGCGGCCCGGCCGGATGACGGGCTCGAGGCCGCCGCGGCACAGGCATCAACGGTATCCGGCCAGCCGCTGCCTGCAGCGATGCGCAATGCCGCCGAGGGAACGCTGGGACTGTCGCTCGGCCATGTCCGCCTGCATCACGGCAGCGCCGCCGCCGAACTGACGGCGGGCAGCCGCGCGGATGCGCTGACCTGGCGCAATCACGTCTTTGTCCGGCCCGAACAGTGGGCACCGGATACCCGGGCCGGCCGCGCCCTGCTCGGGCACGAGCTGGTGCATGTCGCGCAAAACCAGGCGTTCGGCCCTGGGCGCCTGCGCAGCCTGAGCCGCCACGACGATGCCGCCGAACGCGAGGCGCATGCGCTGGGCCCGCGCGTCCTGGACGGTGCGCGCGGCGCGGCGCGCCCGGCCAGCGGTCAGGTCGCCGCCATCGGCCGGCAGGAGACCAGCACGCCGGACACGCCGTCCAGCATGCCGCCGCCAGCATTCTGCTCATCCGACGACGCAAGCGGGGGGACGGTCGCCACGTCCTCGTCCTCGTCATCGTCATCGACCTCGCCGGCATCCTCCGCGGTCCCGTCGGCGCCTGCCGCGTTCGATCCGGCCAATGCCGATGTGCGCACGCTGACCAATGCCGACCTGATCGCTCGCGATCTGGAGGCGTCCACGTTCCTCGCGCAAGCCACCGCCACCAGCCCGCGAACCGCCGGCTGGCAACGGCTGCAGCGCGCGATCGCGGCGGAGCGGACACGGCGCATCGCGCGCGGCTTTGTGTTCCTGGCTGAACGGACCGACACCACGCCTGCGGCGCTCTACCAGATGCGCGGCAGCGCGGCGCCCGGCATCATCGAGATTGTCACTACCAACGCCGCGGCGGCGATGGGCGCTGCGGATGTCACGCTGGGCGGCGCAATCATGACGCAGCGGCAAGTGCGCGCCTACGTGGCGACCCTGGGCTACCGCACCATCAGCGGTCCGCAGGCTGACGGGATGATCGCCAACCGCGCCGACCTGATCCAGCGCGCGATCGCCGCCGAGCGGCAACGTGGCCTGTCGCTGCCGACGCAGGGCGGGATCGGCCGTACGCCGTTTCTCGACTACCGCCTGGCAGGGGGGTTTCATCCCTATGGCCCGGGCACGGCCCCGGGACAGCTGCCGCTGGGCCTGGCCGACGCCAATTTCCGCGGGCGCATCGGCGAGATCGGCATGGGCAGCGACTGGCGCACCGGCTGGGGCACCGGCCTGCAGGACCTGAACCGCGTATCCTGGGTCGATGTGACCGGCCGCACGCAGACCGGCAACTTCCCCGTGGTGGATTTCGGTCCGGGCGAGGGACGGGTACCGCGCATCCTGGATATCCAGCCGATCTCCGTGACCACCAGCGGTGCCGCGGACTACGACACGCGGCAGCAGCAATACACCATGAAGATCGAGGCGCTGCTGGACGTGGCAGGCCGGCGCGCGACCTCGCCCGCCAGCACGGACCTGGTGCTGCGCCACCTTCAGCAGGCGAGCGGCGATGCCACGCTGGCGCCCGGCACGGCCGCGTACCAGCAGGCGCAGGCGCGCTTCCTGTCTGACACCATGTTTGCCGTGCCCGACGCCGACCTGGCCAGCCTGCGCAGCGCCATTGCCAACCCCAACGCCGCGCCGCCCGGGGGGGCCAACCGGATGATCGCGCGCCCCGGCGGCTTGCGCGCGCTGTACACCGACGCGCTGCGCGCTGCGCCGGTCCGGCTCACGCTGCGCGATGGCAGCACGGTGATGTGCAGCAGCCTGGCTGAACTGGCGGCACGCGCGCCGGCGGCATCCAGCTTTAGCGTGGCGGGATCAAGCCTGTCCTACCCGCCGAACCAGCGTATCTCCACCGCCGAGTTCAACCGGGCCATGGCCGAGCTGGGCCGCACCGCCGCCAGCCGCATCGTGCCGATCGGCAGCGCGCCGGCCATGGCTGCCGCCGCGGACGCGGCACGCCCGCCCCCCGTCGGCCCCACCATTGCCACGCCGACTCGCATCCTGGAGATCGACAGCCACGATCTTGGCTACATCGGCGAGCGCATCGGCCAGGGCCTGGCGGACGCGCGCACGGCCGGCGCGCCAGGCAGCGGCGGCGCCCGCTGGACCACCGCGGCGCAAGCCGACCCGGTGCTTTCGGCCGTGCGTGCCATGACCGGCAATCCGTCCCTGCAGCGCGGCACGCCGGAATTCGACGCGGCGCGCCAGCAGGTCCTCGGCAACGCCCTGCTGGCGATCAATGCCGACGATGTGCGCGCCTTCCAGGCGACGCTGCACAGCGACGCGGCCTGGGACGGCCGGCTGCGCACCAGCTTCGGCGCCGCCATGGCGGACAGTCCCGTCACCGTCACGACCGCTTCCGGCCCGCGCACGTTCCACTCCCCCGCGGAACTGGACGCGGCGCGCGCGTCCATGACGCCGGAGCAGTACAACCAGGCGCGCGCGCAGGCGCAGGGCCTGGTCGCCGGCCGCGTCACCGGCAGCGGCGTGACCACCGCCCAGCTCAACCGGCTGGAGGGATTCCGCGACGTCGCAACCGTGGCGCTGGGCGACCAGGCCGGCACGGTGCTGCAGCCGGATGTGCTGTCCCACGTCCGGCTCGGCTCTGCCCGGGCTACCGCCGAGAGCTTTGGCCGGGGCGGCCTCGGCGGCATGATCGTCGGTGTGGTGACCACCGCCGGCACGATCTACGTCGACACCCAGGAACACCCTGACTGGGCGCAGGAACTGGCGCTGGCCGGCGGCCGCGATTTTGCGCTGTCGGGCACCCAGTCGGCACTGGAGAGCCGGCTGACGTACTACATGGCACAGCGCGCCATCGCCACTGGCGCACCGCTGAGCGGGCTGGCCCGCTTTGGCGCGCGCGCCGGGCCTACTGCGCTGTTCTCGGGCGGCATCGAGATCTACAACATCAGCCAGGAACAGCGCCCGCATAGCGGGCTCGAGGTCACCACGCGGGTCGGCCGCGCGGTGGGCATCGCCATCGTCTCGATGGAAATCGGGGCGGCGGCAGGCTCTGTCGTGCCGGGCGCCGGCACCGCGGCCGGTGCGGTGGTGGGCTTCATCGTCGGCGCGATTGCGGGCGGCGTCTCCGCCTACATCCTCGACCAGGTGGTGCCGGGCAGCGCGGAATCCTGGAATGCCGACGCCGCGGCCGCCGAGGCGCGCCGCGCACGGGAAGCCGAAGCGCTGCGGCAAGCCATGGCGCCGCGCGTGGTCGCCACCATCGGCGAAACCACCACGCTCGAGCCGATGATGTCATCGTCGGAGATCTCCACGGAAGAGCAGCAGGCCATCGCCCGCTGGGTCACGCTGCTGACCATGGCGCGGCGCGAGCCTCCGCCCGCGGCCGGGAGCGGGCCATGAGCCCGACCTCACGCAAGCCGCCCGCGCCGGTCCGTGACGCCGACTGCCCCGATGCGCCTGCCAGGGGAAGCGGCCGCGCGCACGGGAGGCGCGAGCCGCAACGGCAAGCGGGGAATCTGGCGATGCAGGCGCTTTGCGCGCGCGGTGCGATCCGTGCCAAGCCGGTGCTTGGCGTCGCGTCCGACACCGCCGAGCTGCAGGCCGACCAGATGGCCGAAGCCGCCGTCAGCGGCGCGCAGCCTGTCCCCGCAGGCTGTACCTGCACATCGGGCGAGCCCCCCTGTTCCGCGTGCCAGGCCAGCGCCGGCGCCACCTTGCGGCGCAAGCCGCGCGGCCGGGACTGGCTGGCCGAGACCCCGGACCTCGCGCCGGGTCCCGGGCGTGCGCTGGATGACGGCACGCGCCGCTTCTTCGAGAGCCGCTACCAGGCAGACTTGTCGGCAGTGCGCGTTCATGACACTGCGCAGGCGGCCGCCAGCGCTGCACGGCTGGATGCGCACGCGTTCGCCATCGGCTCGAGCATCGTCTTTGGTGCCGGCGAGTACCAGCCACACACCAGCGCAGGCAAACGGCTGATCGGGCACGAACTGGCCCATGTACTGCAGGACGACGCGCAAGCCGGGCCCACGCTGCGGCGCGATCCCCTGTCTTCATCCACATCGTCCGCATCCACCGGTTCCGCGTCCTCCCTGCTAAGCCTGGCCCCCGCCGACGACGCGTCCCAGGTCTGCAGGGCCGAGGAGCCGGCCGAGCCGCAGATGTGCATGGCGGCGCCGGATCCTGCCAACCCGACCGTCCTAGACCTCACCGGCTCGCTGGACGAGCGTGTCGCGTCGTTCAAGGAGCTCGTAAAGACCACGGCAATCCACCGGCTGCTGTCGAACAAACGCAATCTCGGCATGTGGGCAGTCCTGGTCGAGGACATGATCCCCAGCGAGGACATCGCCGCGCTGGGCATGACGCAATCCGGCGCGTCGCGGCCCTACTTCGAGCTTCAGGACATGCGCGACCCGCAGATGCGGGAGCTGCGCGCGCGGCAGGCCTTTGGCCAGTTCCGCGCCTGCACCGGTTGCCATCTGGAAACCCAGATCTCCGCGTCGCGCACCGAACGCGAGGCACTGAGCCCCTATGGCTGGGCCACGCCCAACGAAATGCGCGCCGGTATCCGCCCGCCTTCGCGCTTCGAAACACTGGCCCGCTTCAGCAGCCCGCCGGACCTGGCCGGGCCTTATGGGCTTGCGCCGGCGGCGCATCCGGCCATGGAACTCGCGCGGCCGGGCCTGTACCGGCCGCCGGCCGGCACTGCCGAAGCCGAGCTGCACCAGCTGTTCCCCGATCCCGAGGCAACCCGGCAGGCGCTGGCACGGGTCGGGCCGATCATCGGCGCGCTTGGACCATCGGGCTACAAGGTGCTGCCCGAAGGGATGCTCAACACGTTGCGCACCGGCACCGCGCAGGATATCCGCGGGCAGATCCTGTCGGCGATCACCACGCGCAAGGGCAACTACGACGAACTGATGGCCAAGATCCGGGCCAACGAAGTTGGCTATGAGCACTTCGGCCCGGTCATCAGAAGCCTGTTGCCTCTCGCCGACGAGACGGTCCGTACCGCCATCCAGGACGAGATGGACAGCAACGCGTTCTGGGACAAGGTTGAATCCGTGGTGGTCGCGGCGCTGTCGGCGCTGGCATTGCTGCTGACCATCTTCCCGCCCACCTCCGCCGCGGGCATTGCGTTCTTTGCCGCGCTGGAGATCTCGCTTGGCTACTACAGCGTGCAAAAGGGCCAGGAAGCCATGCGCATTGGTTCCGCCTACCGGCTGGGTATCGGCGCACACGATGTCTTCACGCCTGAGCAGCAGCAGGCTGGCGACGCGATGGTGCTAAACGGCTTCGTCAGCGTGGCCACCGGTTACCTGGGCATGTTCAGCGGTGCCCTGCGCGCCGGCACCGCCATGCCGCGCGCGGCGCCGCTGACACAGGGTGGACTGGCGCTGTCGGGCCGTGGCGCCACCGCCGCACGCACCCTCGAACACGGCGAGTATGTCATCACCATCGGCGAGGACGGCGCCATGTTCGTGACCGTTGCCTCGCGTCCGGACCTGGTGATCATGGTGCGGGGAGAAACCGCAACCTTGTACCAACTGCTCGAAGGCGGCGGCATGCGGGTGGCCGCCAGTGCCACCGTGCCATCGCGCGGCGCCGGCAGTGCGCCGTTGATGCTGGAGGCCGGCAGCGGCACCGGGGCGGCAAGCACGGCGCTGGTCCCGGTGGGCCCGCAAGCGCTGGTGCCGTTCTCGCCCACGGCGCCGGGGTCGACGCTGGCGCCGCTGTCGACGGGCAGCCAGCCGGCGCGTGTGCTGATCACGCCGCCGCCGCGCGAGCCGCTGATGCTCGGGCCGGGCAATGCCACCACGTACACCTGGGACGAGATCAGCCGCATGCGCCAGCCCATGCTGTGGCAAGAGCGCGAGACATACCTGCAGCAAGTGTACGGCGCGCCGGGACAACAGCACTTCCCGGTGCCGAATACCGGCGGGCGCTACGTGGACGTACCCGTGCCGCAGGCCGGCGGCGGCGTGCTGGCGGGCGAGGCAAAATCGTACACGCGCTGGATCGGCGTGCCCGGACAGCGCGGCGGGATTCCGAACCAGGTCGAACTCACCGACCGCATCCGCGAACAGATCCAGCGCGATGTCTGGCTGCGCAACAACGTCCCGGGCTATGATCCACGCTGGATGTTCACCGACGCCCCGCCCTCTGCAGCGTTGCGGCAGGCGCTGCGGGACGAGGGCATCGTCTTTATCGAGTACAGCTTTTGACCGAGCCCGCCCAACCCCTCCCTTCGCTGGCCGCCCGCCGCGCCTGGCTGGACACGCTCAAGGCGCGCCAGCGCGACATGCTGGACGAACTCGCGCAGGTCGCCGGCATCGTGCCCCACAGCGCCCTGTCGGACGACCCGCAGGGCCAGTTCGCGCGGCTCGCGGCCTTTGTCGATCGCACCGACCTGCAGGCGGCGACGGACGACGCGCGCACCTGGCTGCTGAACCGGCTCGGCCTTTACCTGGCGCACTACGTGATGGCCCGCCACGGCGGCCAGCTCACGGTGCAGGACAATCCGCAGCAGCGCTTCTATCTTGCCTTTGTGGTCACCGGCATGGACGCGCCGGTGCCGGCCGGGGCCAGGCTTGACCCGTTCGCGCTCGCATACGACGCGATCCACGCACTGCCGCGCATCCCGCTCGGCACGCTGCTTGCCACCGCCGAACACGAGCTGGCCTGAATCGGCCCCCTGAATCGGCCCGTATCGCAAGCGCGCCTGCAAGCCGGCTAGGAGAACTCGGCCCGATCGATGCCGTGCTTCTTCAGCAACCTTCCGAAGACCCGTCGCTCCTTGCCCGCCTCACGCGCCGCCGCTGACACGTTGCCGTGGCTGCGCGCCAGCGCCGAGCGCAGGTAGGCCGCCTCGAATGCCGCCAGGGCCTGGTCGCGCGCCTCCTTGAATGGCTGCATGCCGGGCGCAGCCTCGCTGGCCAGGTCGACCGTGCAGGGCGTCGCCGGGCAGCCTTCGGCATGCACCACGCGCCCGTCGCACGACAGCAGGCAGCGCTGCACGAAGTTCTCCAGCTCACGCACGTTGCCCCGCCACGGCTGTGCCAGCATCCACGCCAGCGAGGCCTGGTCGAACCGGCAGCCGGGCCAGCCATAGCGGGCACAGAAGCGCGACGCAAACAGCTCGACCAGCGGCGGGATGTCTTCGGGACGCTCCCTCAGGCTGGGCATGCGCACGTTGGCCACGTTGAGCCGATAGAGCAGGTCTTCGCGGAACCAGCCATCCTGGGCGCCCTGCTTCAGCTCGCGGTTGGTGGCGGCGACGATGCGCACGTCGGCCTTGCGGCTGTGCGGGGCACCCAGCGGCCGGTAGCGGAAGTCCTGCAGGAAGCGCAGCAGCGACGCCTGGCTGCGCAGGGACAGCGCATGGATTTCGTCGAAGAAGAGCGTGCCCCCTTCTGCCTGCGCGACCAGGCCGGCGGCATCGCGGCGCGCATCGGTATAGGCGCCGCGCACGTGGCCGAAGAGTTCGCCTTCGAACAGCGTTTCGGGCAACGCGCCGCAATCCACGGGGACGAAGGGCCGGTCGCGGCGCCCGCCGCGATAGTGCAGGCTGCGCGCCACCAGCTCCTTGCCGGTGCCGGTCTCGCCCAGGATCAGCACGGGCACGTCGACGCGGGCCAGCCGGGCCACCACCGCCATCGCCTCCCGGAACACCTGGCTGGATCCCAGCAACCCGCCGGGGTCCTCGCCGTCCGGCATGACGCCGTCCTCCCCTGCCTGCGCGATGCCGGCAGGCGCGAATTCTTGCTTCGGAGACATCTTTCCCTCCCCCCGGCGCCGGCAGCGCAGCGACAAGCATCGCGCGTCACGGGCCCAAATGCCTCACCCGGCGCCTTTGTGCAGGGCAGCAGCAAGCGGCGGGATGGCTACACACTAGCCCATGGCGGCCGAAACGCAATTAAGTTTGCCGCAGATCAGCTTTCACACGGCATTTGCAGCTTGTATTCAAGGATTTAGGCGTTTCGCAGGGCGACGCGAAAGCGCATTTTTGTTGCCTTTTGTGTTGTTTATTGGCATTTTGTGGAATAACATCAAGCCTCGATCCGCGCCCCTCGAGTCCCGCCATGCCTATCCCCCTCCCCGCCCAAACCCGCGTCGTCATCATCGGCGGCGGCATCATCGGCTGCAGCGTCGCCTACCACCTGACGAAGCTGGGCTGGAAGGATGTGGTGCTGCTCGAGCAGGGCCAGCTGTCGTGCGGCACCACCTGGCACGCCGCCGGGCTGGTCGGCCAGCTGCGCTCGCAGGAAAGCATGACGAAGCTGATCCGCTACTCCACGCAGCTCTACAGCGAACTGGAAGCGGAAACCGGCCTCGGCACCGGCTGGAAACAATGCGGCTCCCTGTCCGTGGCGCGCACCGCCGAGCGCATGACGCAGCTGCGCCGCACCGCGGCGGTGGCGCGCGCCTATGGCGTGGCGTGCGAGGTCATCTCCCCTTCGCAGGCCGGCGAGCTGTGGCCGGCGATGCGTACCGACGACCTGCGCGGCGCGGTCTGGCTGCCCGGCGACGGCAAGGCCAATCCCACCGACCTGACGCAGGCGCTGGCGCGCGGCGCGCGCAGCCGCGCCGCCATCATCGCGCAGGACACGAAGATCACCGCGATCCATAGCGCCGACGGCCGCGCCACCGGCGTCAGCTGGCGCAACAAGAACGGGGACGAGGGGCGGCTGCAGGCCGAGATCGTGGTCAACTGCGCCGGCCAGTGGGCGCGGCAGGTAGGCCTGATGTGCGGCGTGACCGTGCCGCTGCATTCGGCCGAGCACTACTACATCGTCACCGGGCGCATCGCCGGCGTGCACCCCGACCTGCCGGTGATGCGCGACCCGGACGGCTTCATCTACTTCAAGGAGGAAGTCGGCGGGCTGGTGATGGGCGGCTTCGAGCCTGACGCCAAGCCTTGGGGCATGCAGGGCATTCCCGAGCCGTTCGAGTTCCAGCTGCTGCCCGACGACTGGGACCAGTTCCAGGTCCTGATGGAAAACGCGCTGGTGCGCGTGCCCGCGCTCGAAACGGCGCAGGTCAAGCAGTTCTACAACGGCCCGGAATCCTTCACGCCGGACAACAACTTCATCCTCGGCGAGGCGCCGGAGCTGCGCAATTTCTACGTCGGCGCGGGCTTCAACTCGATGGGCATCGCCTCCGCCGGCGGCGCCGGCATGGCGCTGGCGGAATGGATCGTGGCGGGCGAACCCACCATGGACCTGTGGCCCGTCGATATCCGCCGCTTCGCCGGCTTCAACGGCAACCAGAACTGGCTGCACGACCGCGTCAAGGAAACGCTCGGCCTGCACTACGCGATGCCGTGGCCGAACCGTGAGCTGGAGACCGCGCGCCCGTTCCGCCGCTCGCCGCTGTACGCGCACCTGCGCGATGCCGGCGCGAGTTTCGGCAGCAAGATGGGCTGGGAGCGGCCCAGCTTCTTCGCGCCGCCGGGCGCATCGCCGCGGATCGAATATGCCTTCGGCCGGCAGAACTGGCTGCCGTGGAGCGGTGCCGAGCACCGTGCCTGCCGCGAAGGCGTGGCGCTCTTCGACATGAGCTCGTTCTCCAAGTACCTGGTCAAGGGTATCGATGCCGAGGCGGTGCTGCAGTACGTGATGAGCAACGACGTGGCGGTGCCGCCGGGGCAGGCCGTCTATACCGCGATGCTCAACCAACGCGGCACCTATGAGTCCGACCTGACCGTGACGCGGCTGGCGCACGACCAGTACCTGGTGGTGACCGGGTCGGCGCAGGCCACGCGCGACTTCAGCTATATCGAGCGGCTGATCCCGTCCGACAAGCGCTGCGTGATCGTCGACATCACCGGCCAGTACGCGGTGCTGGCGGTGATGGGGCCGCGCTCGCGCGAGCTGCTGCAAAAGGTGTCGCGCGCGGACTTCTCCAACGAAGGCTTCCCCTTCGGCAGTTCGCGCGAGATCGACCTCGGCTATGCCACCGTGCGCGCGACCCGCCTGACCTACGTGGGCGAGCTGGGCTGGGAACTGTACGTGCCGGTGGAATTCGCGGTTGGCGTCTACGAGACGCTGCATGAAGCCGGGCGCACGCTCGGGCTGGTCAATGCCGGCTACTACGCCATCGAATCGCTGCGGCTCGAAAAGGGCTACCGCGCGTGGGGCCGCGAGCTGTCGCCGTCGGTCAACCCGTTCGAGGCGGGACTGTCGTTCTCCTGCAAGCTGGCCAGCGGCATCGACTTCCGCGGCCGGCAAGCGCTGCTGCAACTGCGGCAGGCGGGCGCGCCCACGCGGCGCATGGTGGTCGTGACGATGGATGGCGCGAGCGACGCCATGCTGTGGGGCGCAGAGGCCGTGCTGCGCACCGGCCCCGACGGCAGCGTGCGCGCAGTGGGATCGCTCAGTTCTGCCGCATTCGGCCACACGCTGGGCTGCCCGGTCGGCATGGCCTTGCTGGCGCGCGAGGATGGGCCGGCCGATGCGGCGTGGCTTGAAGCCGGCACGTACCACGTCGACCTGGCCGGCGAACTGCTGCCCGCACGCGTACACCTGCGCGCGCCCTACGATCCGGCATCCGCGCGCCCGAAGGCTTGAACAGGGCCGGGGGAACAAGGGCGACCTGCTGCGACGAGAATAGGTGTTCCAATCTGGAACAACCGCTGTCACGCGCTGGCACACCGCCGCCGGCGCGTGACACATTCCTGGCTCATTTCCGCGGATATTCCTCCCAATTCCCCCGCGTTTCCGTCTTATCGCGCCCCGGCACACCTCTTGCGATCTGCTCCCGTGCGCACGGTCCCACGCCGTGACGACACGACACAAATCCTTCGAACGGAGCGAGACATGAACATGGCGGAAATCGCCCAGCTGGGCGTCAGCAACCCCTACAAGCAGCAGTACGAAAACTACATCGGCGGCCAGTGGGTGCCGCCCGCCGGCGGCGAGTACTTCGAGTCGGTCACGCCGATCACCGGCAAGCCGTTCACGCGCGTGCCGCGCTCCAACCAGCAGGACGTCGATGCCGCGCTCGATGCCGCGCACGCCGCCAGGGCGGCATGGGGACGCACCTCCACCACCGAGCGCGCCAACATCCTGAACCGCATCGCCGACCGCATCGAGGCCAACCTGACGCTGCTGGCGGTGGCCGAGACCATCGACAACGGCAAGCCCGTGCGCGAGACCACCGCCGCCGACCTGCCGCTGGCGGTCGACCACTTCCGCTACTTTGCCGGCTGCATCCGCTCGCAGGAAGGCGGCATCTCCGAGATCGACGGCGACACTATCGCCTACCACTTCCATGAGCCGCTGGGCGTGGTCGGCCAGATCATCCCGTGGAACTTCCCGCTGCTGATGGCCACCTGGAAGCTGGCGCCGGCGCTGGCCGCCGGCAACTGCGTGGTGCTCAAGCCGGCCGAGCAGACGCCCGCGTCGATCCTGGTGCTGATGGAGGTGATCGGCGACCTGCTGCCGCCCGGCGTGGTCAACGTGATCAATGGCTTCGGGCTGGAGGCGGGCAAGCCGCTGGCATCGAGCCCGCGCATCAGCAAGGTGGCCTTCACCGGCGAAACCACCACCGGCCGGCTGATCATGCAATACGCGTCGCAGAACCTCATCCCGGTGACGCTGGAGCTGGGCGGCAAGTCGCCCAACATCTTCTTCGAAGACGTGCTGGCCGCCGACGACGCTTACTTCGACAAGGCGCTCGAAGGCTTTGCCATGTTCGCGCTGAACCAGGGCGAGGTCTGCACCTGCCCGTCGCGCGCGCTGATCCAGGAATCGATCTACGAGCGCTTCATGGAACGCGCGCTCAAGCGCGTGGCGGCGATCCGCCAGGGCCATCCGCTCGACCGGGGCACCATGATCGGTGCGCAGGCATCGGCGGAACAGCTCGAGAAGATCCTGTCGTACATCGACCTGGGCCGCAAGGAAGGCGCGCAGTGCCTGGCGGGCGGCGAGCGCAATGCGCTGGACGGCGACCTGGCGGGTGGCTACTACGTCAAGCCGACCGTGTTCGCGGGGCACAACAAGATGCGCATCTTCCAGGAAGAGATCTTCGGGCCGGTGGTGTCGGTCACTACCTTCAAGGATGAGGAAGAGGCGCTCGCCATCGCCAACGACACGCTCTACGGCCTCGGCGCCGGCGTGTGGACGCGTGACGGCGCGCGCGCATTCCGCATGGGCCGCGGCATCCAGGCGGGCCGCGTGTGGACCAACTGCTACCACGCTTATCCCGCGCATGCCGCATTCGGGGGATACAAGCAGTCCGGCATCGGCCGCGAGAACCATCGCATGATGCTTGACCACTACCAGCAGACCAAGAACCTGCTGGTCAGCTACAGCCCCAACGCACTCGGGTTTTTCTGACGACGCTCAAGGCATGGCGCAATGGCCGCCTATTGCGGCCCTGCCCGTGCCATGATCCGGTTGTGCCCCGCGGACGCGGGGCCATCCCGGACAAGGAGTCATTGAAGGAGTCGAGATGCCTGCAACCATGAAAGCTGCCGTGGTGCGCGAATTCGGCGCGCCGCTCACGATCGACGAAGTTCCTGTTCCCCAACCCGGCCCCGGCCAGATCCAGGTAAAGATCGAGGCCTCCGGTGTCTGCCATACCGACCTGCACGCCGCCGACGGCGACTGGCCGGTCAAACCCACCCTGCCCTTTATCCCCGGCCACGAAGGCGTCGGCTACGTTTCCGCCGTGGGCAGCGGCGTGACCCGCGTGAAAGAAGGCGACCGCGTCGGCGTGCCCTGGCTCTACAGCGCCTGCGGCTATTGCGAACACTGCCTGCAAGGCTGGGAAACGCTGTGCGAGAAGCAGCAGAACACCGGCTATTCCGTCAACGGCGGCTACGGCGAATATGTCGTCGCCGATCCCAACTACGTGGGCCTGCTGCCCGACAAGGTCGGCTTTGTAGAGATTGCGCCGATCCTGTGCGCGGGCGTGACGGTCTACAAGGGT
Organism: Cupriavidus sp. MEYA8; assembly: GCF_059278825.1. Classification (NCBI taxonomy): domain Bacteria; kingdom Pseudomonadati; phylum Pseudomonadota; class Betaproteobacteria; order Burkholderiales; family Burkholderiaceae; genus Cupriavidus; species Cupriavidus sp. MEYA8. The sequence continues at coordinate 1,661,485 of NZ_CM181222.1, read as the reverse complement.
CTGAAGGTGACCGATACGCGGCCGGGCCAGTGGGTGGTGATTTCCGGCATCGGCGGCCTCGGCCACGTGGCCGTGCAGTACGCGCGTGCCATGGGTCTGCGCGTGGCCGCGGTCGATATCGATGACGGCAAGCTCGCGCTGGCGCGCAAGCTCGGCGCCGAAGCCACCGTCAACGCACGCACCACCGATCCCGCCGCGTGGCTGCAGAAGGAAATCGGCGGCGCGCATGGCGTGCTGGTCACCGCGGTGTCGCCGATTGCATTTTCGCAGGCGATCGGCATGGTGCGCCGCGGCGGCACTATCGCGCTCAACGGGCTGCCGCCGGGCGAGTTCGGCACGCCGATCTTCGACGTGGTGCTCAAGGGCATCACCATCCGCGGCTCGATCGTCGGCACGCGCAGCGACCTGCAGGAATCGCTGGACTTTGCCGCGCATGGCGACGTGAAGGCGACGGTGTCCACCGCGAAGCTCGACGACATCAACAATGTGTTCGGGCGCCTGCGCGACGGCAAGATCGAAGGCCGGGTCGTGCTGGACTTCAACGCCTGACGAGGAGTGGGGTCATGCCGGCTTCCGCATCTGCCGTCCCGTCCGTCGCCCGCGTGGTGGCAACGCCCGCCGCGCTGGCGCTGATCGCGCAGCTGGCCGCGCGGCATGGCCCGCTGATGTTCCACCAGTCCGGCGGCTGCTGCGACGGCAGCGCGCCGATGTGCTACCCCGACGGCGAGCTGCTGGTCGGCCCGGCCGATGTCCGGCTGGGCGAGATCGGCGGCGCGCCGTTCTACATGACGCGCGCGCAGTTCGAGTACTGGCAGCACACGCGGCTGGTGATCGACGTGGTGCCGGGCGCGGGCGGGATGTTTTCGCTGGAGGGGCGGACGGGTCAGCGGTTCCTGACGCGGTCGGAGTTGTTCAGCGATGAAGAGGCGGCGTGGCTGGCGGCGCAGCCGGCTCCGTGATGCGTCTCAGGTATCGCCCAGGTCTTTCAAGCGCCTGTAGATCGTGTTGCGCGACACACCCAGTTCGCGCGCAGCGTGGCTGACATTGCCCTTGTGCCGTGCCAGCGCCTCGCGGATGACCCCGACCTCCCAGCCACGCAAGTCGCGAGCATGGCTTTCACGTGAGGCAGGTGCTGCCGCGGCGGTCGCGGACGGCGCCCCTTCCACCGGCCCGCCGCACTCCTGCTCAAACCCCTCCGGCAGGTGCTCACACCCGATCTCCGCCTCGCCCTCGGCCAGTATCGCCGCCGTGCGCAACACATTGGCGAGCTGCCGGATATTCCCCGGCCACGGATGGCTGCGCAGCGACGCCAGCACCTGCGCGCTGACCTGGACCGGTGATCCGGGCCCGGCCTCTTCCCGCTGCCGTTGCAGGATCCGCTCCACCAGCACCGGCAGGTCGCTGCGCTCGCACAGCGCCGGCAGCGTCACCACCAGTGCATTGATGCGGTAATACAGGTCTTCGCGGAAGGTGCCGTCGGCGATCATGGCGCGCAGGTCGCGGTGGGTGGCGCAGACCACGCGCACATCGACCGGCACCGCGTGCGACGCGCCCAGCGGCGTCACCGCGCGCTCCTGCAGCACGCGCATCAGCCGCACCTGCTGCGCCAGCGGCATGTCGCCGATTTCATCGAGGAACAGCGTGCCGCCATGCGCCTGCGCCAGCTTGCCGGCGCAGCCGCGGCGGCGCGCGCCGGTGAAGGCGCCTTCTTCATAGCCGAACAGCTCGGCTTCGATCAGCGTTTCGGGGATGGCCGCGCAATTGACGGCGACAAAGGGACCCCTGGCGCGCGGCGAAGCGGCGTGGATGGCGCGCGCCAGCCACTCCTTGCCGGCGCCGGTGCGGCCCTGGACCAGGATCGGGATATCGCGGCCGCTGACCTTGCGCACGCGGCGCAATACGGCCGCCACGGCGGCGTCGCCGGTGTCGAGCGCGGCCAGCGCGGGCGGCAGCGGCTCGTCCGGCAGCGGCTGGCGCACGCTGACCGGCACGGCGCGGTATTCGATGCGCGCGAACACCTGCACGCGGCTGGGCAGCGTCAGCACGTGCAGCGTTCCGGCCGCGCGCGCCTGCATCGCCATGCGCACCGGCTGGCCGAACAGCTCGGCAAAGCCTGACAGCGCCAGCGCGTGCGGCGCCAGCCCGAGCTGGAACAGCCCGCTGCGGTTGGCGGCCAGGAAGGCGCCGTCGGGCGTGAATGCCGCCATGCCCTCGAACAGCGTGCCGACGAATTCCGGCCGCGCATGGAAGCGCACCAGCACGGCTTCGGGGAAATGGTTGGCGAACAGGTGGTTCTCGATCATCTGCGCCGACATCCGCACCAGCGCCATGGTGTGGCGATGGAAGCCGCGGTGGTCGCCGCTGACGTCGAGCGCGCCCAGGATCTCGCCGGTGGGGCCGGCAATCGGCGCGCACGAGCAGGTGAGCTGGTGGTTGGCCTGCAGGAAGTGCTCGCCGGCGTGGACGATGGTGGGGCGCGCCTCGGCCAGCGCGGTGCCGATGGCGTTGGTGCCCTTGCTGGGTTCTGACCATGACACGCCCGGCGCCAGCGCCACGCGGCGGGCGCGCGCGACGAAATCGCCGTCGCCCAGGCTGTGCAGGATCACGCCGCTGCTGTCGGTCAGCAGCACCATGCTGTCGGTGTTGGCGATCTGCGCGTGCAGGGTTTCCATCACCGGCAGCGCGTGGCGGTACAGGTCGCGGCTGGCGTCGACCAGCTCTCCCAGGGCGCGTGCGGCAAGGGCCTCGTAGCCCGGCGCGTGGCCGGCATCGAGCCCGAAGCCGGCCGAGCGCGCATGCGCGCGCGCGATCAGCGCGGCGCGATCGGTGTCATCCGGATTTGCGCCTGCTTCGGCGCCGTGGCGCTGGACGCCGGAAAGCGCTAGGTCTGCGGCGGGATCTGCAGCGGGATGGGCGGCACGGTGCATGACGGCGGGTCTCCAGTGGCGGCTGGCGGCTCGCGTGGCGGCCGCTGCCTTGCCGTCCCCTTGCACACATCGTGCAGGCCGCGCAGGCGGACGCTGCGGCAGGCCGGGCGGCTGTTGTCCGGCAACCTTATCACAGCGGACTGGCCGTGTACGGGATCCGCGCCGCCCAGGGCGCTGGGTCAGCGTTTTTCGTCGAGCAGGTCGTTCAGGATCTCGTCGAACGCCGCCTGGGCGTCTTCCAGCGCCTGCAGCGCCGCATCGAAGGTCTGCAGCGCGAGCTTGGATGGCTTGCCGCTGCCTTGCGGCGGATAGTGACCCTGCAGCGCGGTGAATGCCACCTGTACCTGGCGCGTGGCCGCGACCACGCGCTCCATGGCCTGCGCCTCTTCGGCGCGGAACTGCTCGTCTTTCTGCTCGCTCATGTGGTTTGCTCCCTGGGCGCGCCGTCGGCCGGGATGCCGGTGGGGGTGGGCGCGCGTGTGCGTGTATGAGGCATATCGTACAAGAACTGCGCGGCCCGGCTTGCGCCGCGCGGCCGCGCCTGTCAAAAATGAGGTAGGCTGCGCAGCTTGGGCGGCATGGCCGGCGCCCCCCGGCGCCACGCCCGCCGCGCACCTGAAGACTTGCCATGCGATTCAAGACCCGCCACGCGCTGGCCGCCGCGCTGATGACTGCCAGCGGCTTCGCCTGCTACTGGACCTACCTGACGCTGAACCAGGACCGCCTGCTGTTCGACGCGCGCCGGCGTCCGCCGCGCGACCTGCCGGACGGCATCATCGGGTATTCGCACAGGATTCCCGGCGGGGTGGTGCGTGGCTACATCTACCAGGCGCCCGGCGACAGCGTGGGCGACCTGCTGTTCTACCTGCCCGGACGCGGCGAGGATGTGCTGGAAACGCTGCAATTCGCACGCTGGCTGCCGGCAGGCATGGCCTTCGCCACCTATGACTACCGCGGACTGGGCCATTCCGACGGCCGTCCGTCCGAGGCAGGGGCCGTCGCCGATGCCAGCCAGTTCCTGCTGCATGTCCGGCGCGTGTTTCCCGACACCCGCGTGCACGTGGTCGGGCGCAGCCTCGGCACCGGCGTCGCGATCCAGCTGGCCGACCTGCAGGAATTCGAGAGCCTGCAGCTGATCACGCCCTACGACTCAATGCTGGAACTGGTGCGCAAGCGCTTCCCGCTGGTGCCGCTGCGGCAGCTGATGCGCCACCATTTCGATTCGATCTCGCACTGCAAAAAGGTCGTGCAGAGCACCAAGGTGCTGCTGGCGGAGTCGGACGAGGTCGTGCCACATGCCTGCTCGGAGCGGCTGATGGCAGCATGGCCCGGGCCGGTCGCGCTGCAGACCATGCCCGGCACGGACCACTTCACCATCATCGAACAGCAGCAGACCTGGCTGTCGCTGTTCGAGTTCGCGCGCCAGCACAGCGAGGCCCGGCTGCGCATGGCCGAAGCCGCGCCGGCGCAGCCGGAACCGGACAACGCCGCCGCTACCGCGCCGGCGCTCCATGCCGTGCCCGACGCCATGCCGGACGCCATCGCCCCGCCCGCCGAGCGGGACGACGACGGCAGCCCGCTGCCGCTGGCAGCCACCCGATGACCGCCCCGCCGGTTCGGCGACCCGGAGCAGGTAGCGGAGCAGGTAGAATGCGCGCATGAAAAAAATCGCAGTCAAGGCAGGCGGCGCCATACTGGCGCTGGCTGCGGCCGCCAGCCTGCTCGCCGGCTTTGCCGCGGTGCTGAGCCTGCGGCAGCTTCCACCGGTCGACGCCCTGCGCGACTATCGCCCCGATGTCCCGCTGCGGATCTACACCAGCGACAACGTGCAGATCGGCGAATTCGGCAGCGAGCACCGCGAATTCATCCCCTTCGAGCAGATTCCCCCGCGCATGGTCCAGGCCCTGCTGGCGGCCGAGGACGACCAGTTCTACCAGCACGAGGGCGTCGACATCCCCGGGCTGTTCCGCGCCGCGCTGGCCAACCTCGGCCAGGGCTACGCACAGGGCGCGTCGACCATCACCATGCAGGTCGCGCGCAATTTCTACCTGTCGCGCGAGAAGACGCTGGCGCGCAAGTGGTATGAAATGCTGCTGGCATGGCGCATCGACCAGTCGCTGCCCAAGGACCGCATCCTCGAGCTGTACATGAACCAGGTCTACCTGGGCGAGCATGCCTATGGCTTCGGCAGCGCGGCGCATGCGTATTTCGGCAAGCCGCTGGCGGCGCTGTCGCTGGCCGAGAGCGCGATGCTGGCGGGGCTGCCCAAGGCGCCGTCGACCATGAACCCGGTGGCCAACCTGCCGCGCGCCAAGCGCCGCCAGGAATACGTGCTGGGCCGCATGCTGGCGCTGGGCATGATCAGCCAGGACGACTACCGCGCGGCCCGCGCCGAGCGCCTGGCCATCTCCGGCGAAACGCCGGGCAGCTTCGCCGGCCATGCCGAATACGTGGCCGAACTGGCGCGCCAGCTGGCGCGCGAGCGCTTTGGCGACGAGGCCTACACGCGCGGACTGAACGTCTACACCACGGTGTCGTCGGTGCGGCAGACGCTGGCCCACGATGCCGTGAGCGGCGGACTGCAGCGCTATGCGCGCCGCCACCGCAAGGCCGTGCCTGAGCTGGCGCAGGGGCCGCAGGCGGCGCTGGTGTCGCTCGACGCCAGTACCGGCGCGATCGAGGCGATGGTGGGTGGCGCGGACTTCGGGACCAGCCGCTTCAACCACGCCACGCAGGCGCTGCGGCAGCCGGGCTCGACCTTCAAGCCCTTCGTTTATGCCGCCGCGCTGGAACGCGGCGTGTCGCCGGGCACGGTCATCAACGATACGCCGCTGGCCAATTCGTCGCGCTGGCAGCCGACCAACGACGACGGCCGCTTTGTCGGCCCCGTCACCGTGCGCCAGGCGCTGGCCGAATCGCGCAACCTGCCGGCAATCCGCACGCTGCAGGCGATCGGCATCCCCTATGCGGTGGAGTTCGCCAGCCGCTTCGGCTTCTCGCCCAGGCGGCTGCCGCGCTACCTGCCGCTGGCGCTGGGCACCGGCACCACCTCGCCGCTGCGCCTGGCCGCGGCCTACGGCGTGTTCGCCAACGGCGGCCAGCGCGTGGAGCCCTACCTGATCGAGCGCATCACCGACAGCGAGGGCAACGTGCTGTTTGAAGCAAGCCACACCAGCGCCAATGGCGCCGCGGCGCCGACGCGCGTGATCAGCGCGCGCAATGCCTTCGTAATGGACAGCCTGCTGCGCAGCGTGGTCGACGAAGGCACCGGCGCGGGCGTGCGCCGCTACCTGCGCCGCGACGACGTGGCCGGCAAGACCGGCACCACCAACGAAGCCATGGACGGCTGGTTCGCCGGCTACGCCGGCGGCGTGGTCACGGTGGCGTGGATGGGCTACGACGACAACCGCAGCCTGGGCGAGCATGAGTTCGGCGCCACCACGGCGCTGCCGGTGTGGGCAGCGTACATGGAAGGGCGGCTGGCCGGCGTCCCCGAGGCGCAGCCGGATGCCCCGGCCGGCCTGGTGCGCGCGAACAACGACTGGGTGTATGCGGAATATGCGGACGGCAGCCGTGGCATCGCCTCGCTCGGCTTCCCGCTGCCGCCGGCGGATGCGCCGGTGACGCCGGCAGCCGATCCGGTCGTGGCGCCGGTGGCAAGCAACGCCGCCAGCCCGGCCACCCCGGCCAGTCCCGCCACATCCCCGGCGCCGCCGGCCGCGGGCACGCAGCTTCCCGCCACCGCCATGCCGGCGCCCGCCGCCGTGGCCGCGCCCGGCGTTTCCATCAGCCGGGACGGCCTGTAAACTCCTCGCTTTCCCGCCGCCTCACCCCACTTCGAGCCCATCCCGATGTCCAGCCACAGCCCGCTGCTGATCTGGTCGGTCGCCGCGCTGACCACCGCCGGCGTCCTGTTCCGCCCCTTCCGCCTGCCCGAGGCATTCTGGGCCGCCGCCGGCGCCCTGCTGCTGTGCGCCACCGGACTGCTGGCGCTGCCCGACGCATTCGCCGCGGTCATGCGTGGCTACGACGTCTACCTGTTCCTGGCCGGCATGATGCTGATCTCCGAACTGGCCCGCAAGACCGGCCTGTTCGACCACGTCGCCGCGCTGGCGGTGCGCCAGGCGCGCGGCTCGGCGCTGCGGCTGTTCCTGCTGGTATATGGCTTCGGCACGCTGGTTACGGCATTCATGTCGAACGATGCCACCGCGGTGGTGCTCACGCCCGCGGTGCTGGCCGCCACGCGTGCGGCGCGCGTGCGCCATCCGCTGCCCTACCTGTACGCGTGCGCGTTCATCGCCAACGCGGCCAGCTTCGTGCTGCCGATCTCGAATCCTGCCAACCTGGTGATCTTCGGCGAGCGCATGCCGCCGCTGGCGGGATGGCTGGCGAGCTTCGCGCTGCCGTCGCTGGCCGCGATACTGGCGACGCTGGCCGCGCTGTGGTGGACCCAGCGCCATGCGTTGGCCGAGCCGATCGGCAGCGACGTCCCGGTGCCGCCGCTGTCGCTGCAGGCCTGGCTGACCGCGCTGGGCATCGTGCTGACCGGCATCACGCTGCTGGTGGCGTCGCTGCGCGGCAGTGAGCTGGGCTGGCCCACCTGCGCCGCGGGCGTGGCCACGCTGCTGCTGGTCTGCGCCACCCGGCGCGACCTGCTGCTGCCGGCGCTGGGCGAAGTCTCGTGGAGCGTGCTGCCGATGGTGGCCGGCCTGTTCGTGCTGGTGGCCGCGCTGGAACAGACGTCGGTGATCGGCTACCTGGCCGATGCGGTCGCGGCCGCCTCGCGCGATGGCGGTGCGCTGGCGCTGCTGGCGGTGGGCGGGCTGGTGACGCTGGCGGGCAATATCGCCAACAACCTGCCGGCGGGGCTGATCGCGGCGTCGGCGCTGTCCGCGGGCGATGCGTCGCACGCGGTCACCGGCGCGGTGCTGATCGGCATCGACCTGGGCCCGAACCTGTCGGTGACCGGCTCGCTGGCCACGCTGCTGTGGCTCACCGCGCTGCGCCGCGAGGGGCATATGGTCAGCGCCGGCCAGTTCCTGCGCCTGGGCGCGATCGTCATGCCGGCCGCGATGGTCCCGGCGCTGGCGCTGCTGCTCTGGTAGGTGTTGCGGGGCGCCTGAACGGGTCCGGCACGCTGCCGCGCGCCTCAGCCGGTGGTGGTACGCCCGCCGGTCGGCACGCGTGCGCCCACGGCGATCGGCCGCCGCAAGCCGGGCTTGCCCGCACGGGCCGCGCTGGCGTGATGCTCCGCCACACCCGTTTCCACCGGCGTTGCCGGCAGCGGTACCGTCACGACATGGATCAGCATCAGGCTGCTGCACGGAAAGGCGATCGGCAAGGTCACGTTGTTCCCGACAAAAAGTAAGGCCGCAACTTGCGGTACGCCCGCCATCGAGGTGGCGGGCGGCTCATGTTTGCGGACATTATGTGCGTTTGTCGGCGTCGCGCGGGACGACGACGAGCGTTGTCACGAACTATTCACGGAGGCACGCGGGAGTGTGCGCTATGCGGCGCGTCCGGCAGTGGGCAACGGTCCTCGGGACGCGCGGCAGCGTAGGTTGTCGGGCCACCGCATCTGCCATATAGTGAATCCGGCACACCCGCCGGCGCCCATGCCGGAACACTCCGGGACCACTCCGGAATCCATCCGCAACCACCACGCTACCCATGAACAGCAAGGACGCGGCACGCCGCGCGCATGATCTCCACCCGGCCGACGCGGCGGCCGGCGACCCGGCCTCCTCCGTCTCGGAGCGGATCCGCGCGCGCCTGCTGGCGGCGCAGGAACGCTACCACGCCAACGACAATATCGCCCGCTATATCGAGCCGGGCGAGCTGGAGCAGCTGCAGGCCGAGGTCCAGTCCCGCATCGAAGGCGTGCTGCGCGCACTGGTAATCGACGTCGACAACGACCACAACACGCAGGAAACCGCGCGGCGCGTGGCCAAGATGTACCTGAAGGAAATCTTCGCCGGCCGCTACGCGAAGCCCCCGGCAGTGACCGAGTTTCCCAACGTCGGCCAGCTCAACGAGCTGATGATCGTGGGCCCGCTGCGCGTGCGCAGTGCCTGCTCGCACCACTTGTGCCCGATCCTCGGCAAGCTGTGGATCGGGGTCATGCCCAACCAGCATTCCAACCTGATCGGCCTGTCCAAGTACGCGCGGCTGGCGGAGTGGATCATGTGCCGGCCGCAGATCCAGGAAGAAGCCGTGGCGCAGGTGGCCGACCTGCTGCAGGAAAAGATGAATCCCGACGGCCTTGCCATCGTGATGGAGGCCGAGCACTTCTGCATGCACTGGCGCGGCGTGCGCGACACCGACGCCAAGATGACCAACAGCGTGATGCGCGGCTCCTTCCTGAAGGACGACAGCCTGCGGCGCGAATTCCTCACGCTGCTGAACAACAACCGCGGCTAGGTGCCCCGTCTCCGCACCAGCCTCCGCCCCTTCCCCATTACGGAACCGCCACGACCATGCTAGTCCGCCTGATCTATGCCAGCCGTGCCCGCCAGGCCATCGACACGGCCCTGCTCGATGCGATCCTGGCCACCAGCCTGGAACGCAACCCGCGCCACGGCATCACCGGCGTGCTGTGCCACGGCAACGGCATCTTCCTGCAGGCGCTCGAAGGCGACCGGCAGGAGGTCTCGCAGCTGTTCCAGTCGATCACGCGCGATCCGCGCCACCAGGACGTGACGCTGCTGCATTTCGAGGAGACCTGCACGCGCGACTTTGCCGGCTGGGCCATGGGGCAGGTCAACGCGGCGCGCATCAACACCGCGACGCTGCTGAAGTTCTCGGCACACGCCGAACTCGATCCGTTCCGGACCAGCGGCGCGGCCTCGCTGGCACTGCTCAAGGAACTGATTGCCGGCGCCTCGGTAGTGTCGCGCCTGGGCGAGCGCGGCCGGCACTGAGCCGCGCTGCCAGCGGTGTCTTGCGCCCCTCGGCGCTCTTCTCCCGGCGCTCCCGCGCTACGCCGCCACGCGCCCGAACAGGCCGCATTCGAGATCGCTCTCGAATTCCTCGACCCAGGCCGAACCCGGCCCGGCCTCATAGACGCTGACCGCGTCCGTGCCCAGCCGCTTCACGCTGACGCGGCGTCCCTCGCCGCCGCCCTCGTCCGTGATCTGGAACGCCTCGGTTGCAATCCCGACATGCATGCAAACCTGCGTTACCTGTTGCTGCTCGTCGGCGGGAAACTGGGAAAACGGTCTCGTGGCCATGGCATCCTCCGTCAAGGTTGAGATCGCCGCTTGCGCGCAGCGCGAACGCGCGTGGCGGTGCATGCGCCACGCATAAAAAACCACTCGGCATCCCGCCGGCTTTGTCCGGCGGCATGCACGCCAGCGCCCCGCTGCGGCCTCGCGGCGGAGCGCAAATCTCCTGGGACGTTGCTGTTACGGCTCAGCTCTTGCGCTGGGTCACTGCCACGAACGGGGCCGGCGCGTGCTGGACGGACTGGCTGCCGCATTTCGGGCAATTCGGATGGGCAGAGACATGTTCCGCGAGATGCTCGGTTTTCTCGAACACATGACCGCACTTCTCGCAGCGGTATTGATAGACGGGCATGGCAAATTCCCCCACGCGGCACGCGCCGCAAGCGCCACCCGGCGCGAGCCGGGCCTGCGCGGCATGATGGCCGCGGGCGCGTGTCAGGTTCATTCTAGGACAGCGTGCGCGGGCCAACGTGAAAGTTCGATGGCTGCTGCTGCCGGCGCGCCGGCATATGTCGCCGGCAATCCACTTCCTCGGTAAGGACACTGCTGCGCCATGCGTTGATGTCCCGCAAATGCCATTGCGCGCGATCCGCGGAAAAATCGCGCAGCCTTCGCGCAGTTCGCCGTCAATGCATGTGGGGTTCAGGCCGTACCCTTGTATTCCACCTGCCCGTCCGTACGACCGCAGTGACCGCGAACTAGCCGAATTGCGATTCAGGGGCGCCGGGAACATAGCCAGAATGCGGATTTTGGGTGACGCCGCGGCGCCTGCAGGGGCCCCGGCCAGGCAAGCGCCAAGAACCCGGAGGACTAGAAAACGATGTACGACCGAATCATCCGTGTCGCCCTGGCGGACGACCATCCGCTGGTCATGGTCGCGCTGCAGGACTGCCTGCAGCGCACGCCCAACTTCCAGGTCACCAGCAACTGCGGCAACGGCACGGAACTGCTGGCCGCGCTCGACCGCGAGCCCGCCGACATTGCCATCACCGACTTCTGCATGGGCCGGGGCGATGCCTCGTCGGACGGCTTCAACCTGCTGAACCGGCTCGCGCGCCGCCATCCGCTGACCCGCATCGTAGTGGTCAGTGCCCAGGCCAATGCCGCCATCATCCGCCGCGCCATGAAGCTGGGCGCGCGCGCCTACGTCAGCAAGGAAGACCCGATCGATGAAGTGGTGCGGGCCTGCCTCCAGGTTGTCGCCTGCGATGGTCGCTACCACTCGCCTGCGGCGCAGGCCATCCTTGACAGCGCCGCGCTCGCCGCGGCGCCGGCGACCGAACTGACGCTGCGCGAACTGGAGGTGGTCAGGCTTTATGCGCAGGGGATCCAGCTCGCGGACATCGCCGGCAAGCTCGGGCGCTCGGTCAGCACCATTTCCAGCCAGAAGACTGTTGCCATGCGCAAGCTCGGGGTGCAGACCAACACCGGCCTGATCCGCTACGCGTATGAAAACGGCCTTATCTGAACCCCTGGCAACGTAGACCCGCGCCGATGCAGCCATCCCTGGAACGCACGCGCGAATCGCTGGCCAGCGCCTTTGACGCCCTGGCCGAGCAATCCCGCCGGCAGCAGCAGCGCTATGCGGCCACCATCGCTGTACTGGTCGCCATGGTGGTGTTCTCGGGCCTGCTGCTGGCCGGGCTGGCTGCCGCCAGGCACCTCGACTACCGGCGCGGCCACGCGGCGCAATACGTCGCGTCGCTGACGCAGCTGCTGCAGAACGAGTCCTCGTTCCTGCGCCGCAGCGTGCTGACGCTGCGCTACCAGCGCGATACGCCAGCCCCGGATCCGGTCCGCGATCCCGCGTTCGAGTCGTTTCTGCGCACCGGCGCGGCCAGCGTCCATGTCGAGGCGGTGCACAAGGACTACCACCTGCTCGCTGCCGAGGCCACGCGCCAGGCCTGGGGAGCCAGGCTGCCTTCGGAGTTCGCCCGCCTGCGCCAGCTGGCCATGGCGACCATGGCCACACAGCAGGCGTTCAACCTCGACCACGACGCCTTCGCGGTGTCGCTGGACGAGGACAGTGCCGTCGTCATCCGCCAGCCGGAATCCGGGGCGCGCGCACCGATGGCGCTCGACCCCACCCTGATCCCGCTGCTGCGCACGCGCCTGAACGAAGCCTTGCTGGACCGCACTGGCCATGCCGTCCCGGCCCCCGACCGGCAGGTGTGGCTGGGGCCGCTGCGGCATCCGGTCGACGACAGCGCGATCATGGCGCTGGCCAGCGCCGCCTACGCGGGCGATATCCCCACCACGCTGGTCGCTGCCTGCATCCCGGCCCAGGGATTTCTCGCGGCACTGCAACGGCCATCCGACCCGGCGCTGCTGGTGCTGCTCAACGAATCCGACGACATTATCGACATCTCGCCGCGCGACGGCATGATCCCCGCGGAGACCTTGCACAGCCTGACCGGGCGCGCTCGCGACCGGCCACAGGATTCGCTGCAATACACCGGCTCGGGCGTGCTGCTGGTGCAACCGCTGCAGGCCGGCCTTGGCCGGCTGGTCTATTTCCTGCCGTACCGGTTGCTGGCGGACGCATTGGCCCCCGAGCTGGCCGGCATTGTCGCCGCCATCCTGGTGCTGGTGGGCGGCATTGTCCTCACCGCGCGCTACTGGAGCCGGAACCTGCTGCGGCGCATGCATGCCGATGCGTCGCGCGCGCTGGAAAGCGAGCTGATGAACCACATTCTCGTCAGTGCCACGCCGGTTGGCCTGTGCATCGTGCGGCGGCGCGACTACGCCGTGCTGATGTCAAACCAGCAGGCCGATACCTTGCTGCAGCGGCAACCGTGCGGGCCCATGCCGCAGCCGCTGGTGGAGGCCTTCGGCAGGCAGCCGCGCGATGGCGGCAAGAGGCCGGACGCGATCGCCAGCTTCACGGTCGCAACGCCAGCGATGGCACCGTCCGCCGATGCCGGGCGCTTCCTGCAGGTCACCTATGCGCCTGCACGCTACCGCGACGACGACGTGCTGTTCTGCGCAGTGCACGACTGCACCGCGCAACAGGCGCTGCAGGACCAGTTGCGCTCGGCGCAGCAGGCAACCGAGTCGATGATGCGCGCGCGCTCGACCTTCTTCGCCGCCATGAGCCACGAGATCCGCACGCCGCTCAATGCGCTGCTGGGCAACCTGGAACTGCTTGCGCGCAGCCCCGGGCTGGAGCCGCATGCGCCCAGGCTGAAGGTCCTCGACACGGCGGCCGAAGCGCTGCGGCGCATCGTCAACGACGTGCTGGATTTTTCCAAGATCGATGCCGGCAAGCTCGAACTGGTCGAGGAACCGTTCCGCCCCGTCGACGCGCTGGAGAGCGTGGCGCTGGCCTATGCGCCGATGACGGCCGGGCGCCCGCTGCACTTGAGCCTGCACCTGTCGCCGTCGCTCGACGTGGACATCACCGGCGACCGTACACGCCTGGTGCAGGTGATCAACAACCTCCTCAGCAATGCCTTCAAGTTCACCACCAGCGGCCGCATCGCCCTCAGCGGCGAGCTGGTGGCGAATGAACACGGCGTGCCGCAACTGGTCTGCCGCGTCAGCGATTCGGGCATCGGCATGCCGCCCGCGCTGATGGAGCGGGCATTCCAGCCGTTCGTGCAGGGCGATGGCGCCGGTGCCAGCCGCTACGGCGGCACCGGCCTCGGGCTGTCGATCTGCGCGCGCCTGTGCGAACTGATGGGCGGCAGCATCGCGGTGGCCAGCGTGCCTGACGTGGGCAGCGCCTTCACGGTGACCATCCCGGCCCGCGGCGTGCAGGCGGTACCGGCGGCGGCCGGGGCTGCAGCGCGGCGCGGAAACGGGCGCGGAAACGGGCCCGGACACGGGCGCGGCCACGTCATGGTGCTGTGCCAGGACGCGCGCACCGCCGCAAGCCTGGACGCGTGGCTGCAGTCTGCCGGCTGGCACACCAGCGTGCTGGCGTCCGTCGAGGCAGCCCGGGAATATCAGGCCTTCACGCCGGTCCGGGCCATCGTGGCCAGCGACGATTTCACGCTGGCATCACTGGACGCGCTGCGCGAAACGGTGCCCGCCACCGTGGCGTGGGTCACGCCGGACGGCCCCCATCGGCCGCAACAGCGGGCGCCCGGCATCCTGGAAGTCACCGCGTTCAGCCACCGCGCGCTGCTGGCGTGCGTAGCCGAGGCTTGCGAGAACGCTGCCGCGGGCGTGGCATTGCATGCCGGCGAAGGCGGCAACGCGGCCGGGGCAGCAACGCCTTCCGCTGACGCGGCCGCAACCGTGCCGACCATCCTGGTGGCAGAAGACAATGCGCTGAACCAGGCCCTGATCGCCGAACAGCTGCAGGCGCTCGGCTGCCAGCCGATCGTCGTAAGCCACGGCAGGCAGGCGCTGGCCGTGCTGGAGACCACGCCGGTCGACGCCGTGCTGACCGACATCCGGATGCCCGGCATGGATGGCTATGAACTGCTCGAAGCGGTACGCGCCCGGCATGCCGGCGTGCCGGTGCTGGCGTTCAGCGCGTTCGCGCGCAGCGAGTGGTTGGCCGACTGGCGCCAGCGCGGGTTCGCCGGCTATGTGTCCAAGCCGGCGTCGCTGCAGGACCTGCAGGCATGCCTGCGCAACCTGCCCGGTCGCGGCCGGGCACAAGCCGCCCCACCCGCCGGCGCCGGCACGGATCCCGCCGCCGCCGACCGCGAGCGCTATGAAGCCATGCTGCGCTCCCAGCTGCGGCAGGACCTGCCCGAGCTGGAACGCATCATCGCGCAGTGCGAGCTGCCTGCGCTGCGTTGCTGGACGCACTCCGTGGCCGGCGCCTTCATGATCGTGCGGCGTAACTCGATCGTGCGCGAGTGCCGGGCACTGGAAGCGCTGTGCGCCGCGGCCGGAGGCTGGACACCCGCGATCGCCGCGGCGGCGGCGGCGCTGCGCGAAAGGCTGCGCGGCTATATGCAGGACACCGCCGTGGCAGCCTGAGCGTTGCGCGCGGGACGCCTACCACAATTCGCGGATTTGCGAGGACCGCGACGCCGGACGATAATGGGCGAGGCCGCGCCAGCGGCCAGCCATCCGGGTCTTCATGCGGTTTTTCCGCGGCCCGGCATTGTCTCCAATGTCTTTCCCGATGCAGCCAGAACAAGGCCTCCCCCAGCCGCAACGCACCTGGGCGATCCTCACCGTTTTCTTTGGCCTGATCATGGCCGTGCTCGATGGCTCGATCGCTAACATCGCCCTGCCCTCCATCTCGCGCGAACTGCACGCGGAGCCGTCGAGCACCATCTGGGTCGTCAACGCGTACCAGCTCACGGTGACCGTGTGCCTGCTGCCGCTGTCGTCGCTGGGCGACATCCTCGGCTACAAGCGTGTGTACCGTGCCGGGCTCGCAACCTTCCTGGTCGGCTCGCTGCTGTGCGCGCTCTCGGTCAACCTGCCGATGCTGGTGGCGGCGCGCGTGCTGCAGGGCATCGGCGGCGCCGGCATCATGAGCGTCAATACCGCGCTGGTGCGCTTTATCTACCCGCCCACGAAGCTGGGCCGCGGCATCGGGCTGAACGCGCTGGTGGTGGGCGTGACCATTGCGGTGGCGCCTTCGCTGGGGGCGATCATCCTGGCGGTAGCCAGCTGGCAGTGGCTGTTCGCGGTGAACGTGCCGGTGGCCATCCTGGCGCTGGTGCTGAGCCGGCGCGCGCTGCCGGCAACGCCGCCGCAGCCGCGCGAGTTCGACTATCCCAGCGCGCTGCTGTCGGCACTGGTGTTCGGGCTGTTTATCCTGGGCGTGGACGGGCTCGGCCATGCAGCCTGGCGCGCGGCCGGCGTCGCGGGGCTTGCCGCGGCGATCGTGCTGGGATGGCTGCTGGTGCGGCGCCAGCGCGGCCGCGCCGCGCCGCTGGTGCCGGTGGACCTGTTTGCCAGCCGGGCCTTCGCGCTGGCGGTGGGCACCTCGTTCTGCTCGTTCATGACGCAGATGCTGTCCTTCGTGGCGCTGCCCTTCTACCTCGAATACCAGCTTGGCCGCTCGCTGCAGGAGACCGGGCTGCTGATCACGCCGTGGCCGACGATGGTGGCGGTGATGGCGGCGCTGTCGGGGCGGCTGTCGGACCGCTACCCGGCCAGCATCCTCGCCGGCCTCGGGCTGGCCATGCTGGCCGGCGGGCTGGTAGGGCTGGCAACGCTGGGAGCGGATGCAAGCAGCCTCGACATAGCGTGGCGCATGGCGCTGTGCGGTATGGGCTTCGGCTTCTTCCAGTCACCTAACAACCGCGCCATGATCGGCGCCACGCCGCCGGCACGCAGCGGCGGCGCCAGCGGCGCGCAGGCGACCACGCGGCTGCTGGGCCAGACCACCGGCACGGCGCTGGTGGCACTGCTGTTCAGCCTGGCGCCGGACGGCGCCGCGCGCATCGCGCTGTATGTGGCGGCGGCGGTCGCAACCGTCGGCGCCCTCATCAGCCTGAGCCGGCTGCGCGATCCCAGCGGCGAAGGCAATGCGCAGGCGGCGGCGGAGCCGGACGCCTGAAGCGGGCCGCCGGGCCCGCGCGCTTACACCGCGATGCCGCCGAACTCCTGCATCACCTTGTCATGCAGGCGCCGCATGCCGCGCAGCCAGCGGTCGTAGTCCTGGCCCTTGCGGCGGTAGTACTCCAGCACTTCCGGGTGCGGCAGGATCAGGAAGCGCTCGTGGGCCACGCCTTCCAGGGTCGCCGCGGCCACGTGCTCGGCGGTAACCGAGCCCTCCTGCAGGAAGCCCTTGCGCTCACCGTTCTCGCCGAACAGCATATTGGTCTGCACGCCCTGCGGGCAGATGCAGCTGACCTTGATGCCGCGGTCGCCATAGGTGATCGACAGCCATTCGGCAAACCCGATCGCCGCGTGCTTGGTCACCGCGTAGGGGGCTGAGCCGATCTGCGACAGCAGCCCTGCCGCCGATACCGTATTGACGAAATAGCCGTCGCCGCGCTCGAGCATCTGCGGCAGCACCGCGCGCGCCGCGTGGATATGCGCCATCACGTTGATTTCCCAGATGCGCTGCCATTCGTCGGCACCCGCGTCGAGGCCCTTGCGCAGGATGATGCCGGCGTTGGAGCAGAACACATCGACCTGTCCGAAGCGGCGCGTGGCCTCGTCGGCCAGTGCCTGCACCGCGGCGGCATCGGCAACGTCCACCGCTTGCGCGAACACCTGGCACGACGGCACTGCCTGCTGGACTTCGCCGGCGACCTTGGCGGCGCCGGCCTCGTTCAGGTCGGCCACGGCCACGCCACGTGCACCGGCCTGGGCAAACGCCAGCGCCAGCGCGCGGCCAATGCCGGTGGCCGCGCCGGTCACCACTACGGTCTTGTTACGTATGTCCATGCGCTATCTCCTCATCGATCCTTGTTGATATGGTCTGCCACCGCGTCATTCGTTGGCGGCTCGCTGGCCGGCGGGACATGCGCCCGCCTCGGGCCCATCCGCTGGCAGGCGCATCGAAGCGCGCGCGCCGCCGGGCTGCCACAGGCGCGCCTGCAACGTCTCGGCCAGGTCGCGGATGCGCGGGCCGAGATTGCCTTCCAGGATCTCCGGCGACAGCCGCGCCGCGGAGCCGCCGATATTCATCGCCAGCACTTCGCTGCTGCCCGCGAGCCGCAGCGGCGCCGCGGCGCCGCTGACGGTGCGGTCCCATTCCGCGTGCGCCACGCAGAAGCCGCGGCGGGCGTAGTCGTGCAGCGCGCGCTCGATGCCGCTGCGCATGGCAGCCCAGCGCGCGCCGTAGTGGCGCGCCAGCTCGGCCAGTGCCGCTTCGCGCTGGCCGGGGTCGAGCCCTGCCAGCCAGGCGCGCCCGATCGCCGAGGTGGCCATCGGCAGGCGCGCACCCGGCGCCAGCCGGATCACCAGCGCGCCGCGCGGCTGGCAGCTTTCCAGGTAGACCATGGCGTGCCGGTCCGGCATCGCCAGCGCCACGGTGCAGTCGGTGGCAAAGGACAGCGACTGCATCAGCGGCTGCGCGATCTCGCGGATGCCCGCGCCCGCGATGTAGCGATGGCCGAGCACCATCGCGCCCTGCCCCAGCCGGTATTTCTCCGTGCCCTCGATATAGGTCAGGTAGCCGAGCGTGGCGAGCGTGTAAGTCAGCCGCGACACGGTCGGCCGCGGGATGCCGGTGCGGCGCGACAATTCGGCATTGCCGAGGTAATCGTCCTGCGGCCCGAAGGCCCGCAGCAGTTCCATGCCGCGCGCCAGCGCCGTGACGAAATTGCGGTCCTCGCAACCGGAGTTCGCCTGCGCGTCGACCGGCGCAAGCGCGTGGGCGGCATCGGGCGGCGGAGTCGGGATGGTGGTGGAGCGCTTCATCGGGCAGGCGGCTACGGCGTGCGGCAACGGCAAAGGACTCTTGATAGCAGTTCCCGGCCGAAGCTGGCATCGGTATGTAGCGAAATCATGTGCGCGAGAGACGGCGTTCATGGGCACGAATCCGCACGTTCGCGCGACCATTGCCGTTGACCGCGGGAGCAAAAGCCTGCCGAGCCGCCGGACAAACTAGGACCGCGCCAACACCAGCATGCCGTAGAACAGCATGGCCAGGAACAGCGTTTCCAGGACCATCAGCGCCACGGGCTTCCACCCTACGGACAGAATGTCCTTGAGGTGAGTCTTCATGCCGATTGCGACCATGGCCATGACCAGGCACCACTGCGACGCGAACTGCCCCGCCTTAACCAGTCCCGCAGGCAGCCAGCCGGTGCTGTTGATCGCCACCAGTACCGCAAACGCCACGGCAAACCACGGCAGCAGCGGCGGACGCGGCCCCTTTCCGGCTTCTCCCTGCGCCCGCTGATGCCGCTGCGACAACCACGCGGCCAGCGCGATCACCGGCAGCAGCATGGCCACCCGCATCAGCTTGACCAGCGTGGCCGCATCGCCGGCTTCGTGCGAGATGCTGTAACCGGCCCCAACCACCTGGGCCACGTCATGGATGGTCCCGCCGATAAAGGCTCCGGCCTGCAGGGAAGGCAAGGCCAGCAGTTGCGCGATCATCGGATACACCACCATCGCCATCGTCGACAGCGCGCTGACGGAGATCACCGTGAACAGCGTCGCGCGCTCCTTTAGCGGATGCTGGGGCATGGCCGCCGACAGGGCCAACGCCGCGGAAGCCCCGCAGATTGCCACGGCGCCGCCGGTGAGCAAGCCGAAGAAGGTCTGGAATCCCATCAACCGGGCCAGCACGATGCCGCACAGTATGGTCAGCGCCACCGCCAGTATGACCATGGCAACCGAGTGCCAACCCAGTGCCGCCACCTGCGACGCCGTGATGCGCAACCCCAGCAAGGCCACGCCCAGCCGAAGCACCTGCTTGGCGCTGAAGTCGATGCCTGCGGCGCCGGAGGATTCCCGGGACAGGAAGTTCAGCGCCATGCCTAACAGCAGGGCGAACAGCATTACCGGCGCCTGGTAATGCGCGGCGAGCGACATGGCTGCCACGGTTACCACCGCGCTGATGACCATGCCGGGCAGGTAGCCGCGGAAGGTGCCCAGCCAGCCCGGATTCAGAAATCTTTCGGACATGAATGTCTCTCCGATGTCCGCCATCGTTGCAAACCGGAAAACGCACGCGGACACACTCTGCAATTTCCCATCCGGCAAGCATGGTGCAGCGAACCGGTTTCCGCCATGCAAAGGATGCCAGCGGCTTTGCATTACATGCCACCGTTACTGGTGAGCGATCCCTGCAGCACCTCGCTTCGGGCTGATGGCGGCGCAGATGCCGAAGGTACCGCAGGCTGCCGCCATACCTCCGGGTGTAATTTCCGCACCATGCGCCGCTATCGTCGGTGTGGATCTTTGCCTACAGTAGATGCGGCGGCAGTTGGCGAGTGCCGGCGGCGCCGCCTTCGCCGTCAGGTCGCGCCCCCGGGATGCCTGCCCGCCCGGGAGCCGCAGGCTCGATGCTGTCGCACCCGGCACGGGGGGCGGGGGCTTCGTCGCAGACCTTCGCCGCGGGCAGTTGCAGCCGGGTGCAAGCCAGTGTTGACTACTTCCCTCGACCCCCACGCCGCCGAAGTGCGGCCGCGCCTGCTCGATACCGTCGACCGCGTATGCGAGATGTGCTTCGGCCTGTTCATGGCCCTGACCTTCGTTGGCGCGGTGTCGGCCGTCGGCGCGCCGGCGGATGCCCCACGCACGATGTTCTTCACTGCGCTGGGCTGCAACCTGGCCTGGGGGCTGGCCGATGCCGTGATGTACCTGGTGCGCACGCTGACCGAGCGCGGGCGCAGGCTGTCGCTGGTCAAGGCGGTTCGCAATGCCGGCGACCCGGGCGACGCCATCGCGCGCCTGCGTGATGCGCTTTCGCCCGCCTTGCGCACGCTGGTCGACGATGCCGAGCTGGAAGCGATGCGGGGCCGCATCGCCCGCACCGTCGATCTGCCCGCGCGCCCGGCGTTGGGCACACAGGATCTGCTGGCAGCTGCCGGGATCTTCCTGCTGGTCGTGCTTGCCACCTTCCCGGTGGCCCTGCCGTTTATCGTGTTTGCGGACGTCTCCACGGCGCTGCTGGTATCGCGCGTGCTGACCATCCTGATGCTGTTCGGGGCCGGCATCGCGCTTGGGCGCTATGCCGGCTTCGGCGGATGGATAGCGGGTGCGGCGATGACGCTGGTCGGCGTTGCACTGACCGTGGCCATCATCGCGCTTGGAGGCTGACCATGGAGGCCGGGGGTATGGCTGCACCACCCGCAACACGACCCGCAACACGACTGGCCGCACGCTGGCTGGTGCTGGCCGCGGCAACCGCGCCGCTGCCCTTGCATGCCGCCGAAGACAGCGTCGCGCCCGCGACCGCGGAGGCGCCGGCGTGGAGCGGCGGAGTCTCAGCTTACCTCAATCTGCCGCGCGGCAGCGAAGCCTATGTCACGGGCATCGCCATCGCCAAGCGCGGCGCCTTGCACCTGGAGGCGCGCAGCAACTACGAAGGCATGGATGCGTACTCGTTCTTCGTCGGCTACAACCTTGGCTGGGGTGACGCCTTGCGGCTGGATTTCACGCCGATCCTGGGTGTGGTCACCGGCAGCACGCACAGCGTCGTGGGCGGGTTCGAGGCCACGCTGACCGGCCGCTATGCCGATGCCTATATCGAGTTCGAGTACGTGCCGGACGCCGAGCCGTCCGGGTACGCCTATGCATGGAGCGAGCTAGCCTGGCGCCCTCGGGACTGGCTGCGGCTGGGCCTGGCGGCCCAGCGCACGCGTGTGCCTGACAATGGCCGCAATTTGCAGCGCGGCGTGTTTGCGCAAGTGAAGGGCAAGCATGTCTCCGGTGCGGTCTACTGGTTCAACCCCGCCGCGCACGACCAGATCGCCGTGGTCTCGATCGGGCTGAGCTTCTGACGCTGGCGAGCGCAGCACGTACGTTTGAGTACGGTTTGATCCGGATGCGTGCGCTTGGACTTACAGCGCAAGCGTCACCACGCGCAGCGTGGCATCGTCCGGACAGGCCACGTCGGCAAAGCCAAATTGCCTGGCCAGTCGCCGCATGCCGGTATTCGACGACAAGACATAGCCTTCCATGCTCCGATAGCCGCGGCTCCGGGCAATGTCGATCAGGGTGCCCAGCAGCCGGCTGGCCAGCCCAAGCCTGTGCCAGTCATCGGCGACCGTTACCGCGAACTCGCAGGTATTGCTGCCCGGTGCCGCAGCGTAGCGCGCGCCACCCACGATGGACGACGCCTTGCCTTCCGTGGCAAGCGCCACCAGCGCAAACTCGCGCTCGACCGAGGGGTGCGTCGCATGTTCGAGCATCGCTTCCGGCAGCTGCTGCATGGCAGCCATGAATCTGGCGTAGCGCGCATCGGCCGACAGCCTGTTGAATGCCGCCAGCAGCCCGACCTTGTCGTCTTCGGTTATCTCCCGCACAAGCACTTGCCGTCCATCGCGCAGCGGCACGTTGATGGGCACGAAGCTTGTCGCTGCAGGCTTGTCTTGCATGGCAACGTTGTGGGTGGAAAAGAAAGCGGGTTCGCTGGACGGCAGCTCCGAATTGCCATGCATCAATACTTGATGTCCCTGGCTGTCTCGCGGCCTTGCTGCTTTGTCTGCCGCTTGTCCTGCCGGCAACCGGCATTGCTTTGCTGGTCCGCGGCACGACAGTCTTGCTTGGTCTGCCTGGAGTCCTGACGTGTTTCCTGGCGAACGTCACGACCGGCACGGCGCTGTTGCGCTTGCTCGGTCGCCCATGCAACGCTGGCAAACGCAACATTGGCAAGGACCAGCGATGCCGCCAGGGAAGCCAGCCGCAGCGGGTAGGAATGGAACATGGCGCCTCCTTGATGGATCGGCCTTGTGTCGTCAATCCACTTTAGTTTCCGCAGGAGAGCTTGGCTAGCTGGCGCGGTCTGGCATCGCCCCCGTCATCCGTCCGACCGGCGTGCGGGCACTGCGAGGACCTCCCTGGTATGCCTGGCAATCATCAGTTCCTCGTTGGTCGGGATGACCCAGACCGGAACCTTTCCGGACGCCGGGCTGATGCGCGGTCCGTCGCCCGCGTTCGCCGCGGCATCGACGCTCACGCCGAGCCATGCCGCGAGCTGGCATACGCGCTCGCGGATCGGCGCAGCATGCTCGCCGATGCCTGCGGTGAACACCAGCGCGTCCAGCCCCTGCGCGGCGGCGGCCAGCGAGCCAAGCTCCCTGGCGATGCGGTAGGTGTACAACTCGACGGCAAAGCGGGCCTGCGCATCGTCGCTGGCGAGCAGCGCGCGCATGTCGCTCGACAAGCCGGAGACGCCAAGCAGGCCGGACTTGCGGTAAATCAGGTCCTCGATGGCGTGGGCATCCATGCCGAGTTCGCTGATCAGGTACAGGATCACGCCCGGATCGAGGCTGCCGCAGCGGGTTCCCATCGGCAGCCCGTCCACCGCGGTAAAGCCCATGGTGCTGGCCACGCTGCGCCCTCCGACCAGCGCGCACATGCTGCTGCCGTTGCCGAGGTGCGCCACAACCGTGCGGCCCGCGGCGGCGCGCGCATCGACACTCGGCAGGACGCTTGCGATGTACTCGTAGGACAGCCCGTGAAAGCCGTAGCGCCTGACGCCCCTGTCGGTAATCTCCGCCGGCAACGCGAAGGCCTGTGCCACTTCCGGCTGCGCCCGGTGGAAGGCGGTATCGAAGCAGGCGACCTGCGGCAGTTCCGGACGCCGCTCGGCGAGGATGCGGATCGGCTTGAGGTTGTGGGGCTGGTGCAAGGGGGCAAGCGGGCAAAGCGTATCCAGCTCGGCCAGCAGCGCATCGGTCACCCTGGCCGGCTGGGTGAAGCGCACGCCGCCATGCACCACCCGGTGCCCCACCGCGCTCAGCGCATGCCCTTCGCCGTGGCTGCGCAGGAAGTCCGCCAGGAAGGCGATGGCACCCTCGTGCCCGAGCTCGGTGCCGGCCTCCCAGCGCTTTGCCTCGATCTCGGCCCCTGCCGCGTCGGTGGCGCGGAATGCCGGCGCCGTATAGAGGCCTTCGAGGCTGCCGCGCAAGACAAGTCTCAGGGCATCGTCATGGGTATCGTAGGCGCAGTACTTGATGCTCGACGAACCCGCATTCAGGACCAGGATCAGTTCGGCCATGGCATCACCCCGCCACCTGGCCGGACTCGCGGCGCGCCCTGGCCACCAGCGCGGCCACCGCGCACGACGCCAGCCGGGTCGTGACGGAGTCGGCGCGGCTGGTCAGGATGATGGGCACGCGCGCGCCCAGCACGATGCCCGCGGCGTCGGCGCCGGCCAGGAAGGTCAGGCTCTTGGCCAGCATGTTGCCGGCGTCCAGGTCCGGCACCAGCAGCACATTGGCGCGCCCGGCCACCGGTGAGTCGATCTTCTTGATCCGCGCGGCATCCAGGTTGATGGCGTTGTCCAGGGCGAGCGGCCCGTCGACGACGGCACCGGTGATCTGGTGGCGGTCGACCATCTTGCATAACGCGGCCGCATCCAGCGTGGACGGCACCTTGGGGTTGACCGTCTCCATGGCCGAAAGAATCGCCACGCGCACCTCCTCGACCCGCAAGGCATGGGCCAGGTCGATCGCGTTCTGCAGGATGTCGGCCTTCTCGGCCAGCGTGGGGGCGATGTTGACGGCCGCGTCGGTGACGATCAGCGCGTCCTCGTGCCCGGGCACGTCCATCACAAAGCAGTGGCTGATACGCCGCGCGGTGCGCAAGCCGGTGTCGCCCTTGACCACGGCTCCCATCAGCTCGTCGGTGTGCAGGCTGCCCTTCATCAGGGCCTCGGCCTTGCTCTCGCGCACCAGCTGCACGGCGGCAGCCGCCGCCGCATGGCTGTGCGCGGCATCGACGATCGGGTACTCGCGGATGTCGATGCCGGCTTCACGGGCGGCGTCCTCGATGCGGGCGCGCGGGCCGACCAGGATCGGCGCGATCAGACCCAGCCGGGCGGCCTCCACGGCGCCTTCCAGCGAAGACTTGTCGCACGGATGCGCCACTGCGGTCGGCGTGGGCGGCATGGTCTTGCAGTAGTCGATCAGACGCTGGTACTTCTCATGCTTGGCATTCACGGTTTGCTCCTGCGTCGGGTTCATCGGTTTCAGTCGCCTGCGATGCAGCTCCACGGCGCGCTAGGAAGCGCGCTTGATCGGAACGGCCGCGCCGCGCGCGCGTTCTGGCCGGCTGCCGAGCACGGTGCGGATCCGCTCAAGCATTGCCGCCTGCTCGTCGGTGGGCGTGGCGCCAAGCACGCGCTCATCGGTACGCAGTTTGTCCGCCAGCGCCTGCAGCCGCTGGCGGTCGGCCTGATGCCTGAGCAAGGCGGGCAGCGTCGCGAGCGCCTCCTCGGGCGCGTAGCGCGTGATCAGTTCCTGCCGGCCGCGGATCTTGCGCCAGGCGTCCGGCTCCAGTTCCGGTAGCAGATCCGCATAGTCCGTGACCAGTTCCTTGCGCAACTCCAGCCTGGACAGCGGCAGGGGCTCGCCCTTGCGGCTCAGCAGGCAGGCCAGCCGGGCGATGGCTTCCGCGTACCCGCCTTGCCCGGCCGCGGCTAGCGCCGCCTTGACTTCCGGCAGCTCCCGCGGGTCGGTCGCCGCCGGTGTGCCCGCGTGCGCATCGGGCTCGCTCCTTGGCTGGAACGGGAACAGGTTGGCATACACATTGAAGAAGGTGTACTCGGTCATCGCATCGCGCACGGCGCGGTATGCGTCCAGTCCGGCGCTGAGCAATTCCGCGCCTGCCTGTTCCTGCCGCCGCAGCGGATGGTCCGGTTCCAGCGCCTGCCGGTTGGCCTTGATCGCCTCGGCGGCAGGCTTCAGCCATGCCATCCACGGGTTCAGGTCCGAGAACAGCCAGTTCTGCATGCGCAGCGGATGGAATTCGCGCAGCACCCGCGCTGTCATCTCGTTGGACACCGCCTGGACATAAGGCTGCGCAAACAGCTCGTAGGCGCGCTGCGTAAAGTCCGACAGGTTGGCGACGGTCTGGAATGGCCGCTCGTCGACGCGCTCAAAGCGGTTGAGCCGGCTGGCGATGTCCTCGAGCGAATGCTCCTCGAACTCGACCTCGTACTCCACGCCATCGCTGCCCTTGCGCTCATGGATGACCATGCCGTAGAGCCCCGGCGGCAGCAGTTCGATACTCTTGAGCACCGAGACGATCTGCGCGTGCTCCTTCTGCGCCACCTTGCCGGAAACGAAGATGCCGAGATGGCCGACGCTCCGGTGCATCATGCCAACGATCACCTGGCCGCGGCTCTTGATCTCCTCGGTACTGCCGTAGATGTCCACCACCCAGTTGAATGCCTGCTGCGGCGGGGTGATGTTGTCGCCCATCGACGCAAACAGCACGATGGGCGAGCGGATTTCGCGCAGGTCGAACGCCTTGCCGCCGGCGTTCTTGACGTCACCGCTCCAGAGCTTGTTGCCGACGAACAGATTGCGCGTGATCCATTCGATCTCCTCGCGGTTCATCAGGTAGTAGCCGCCCCACCAGCGTTCGAACTCCAGGAAGCGCGGCGGCTCGGTATCGGCCTTCCGGTACAGGTTGTAGTACTTGTCCCAGAGACTGTTGGCAGGATTCAGGTTCTCGAAATTCTGGACCAGCCAGGCGCCATCGAACTTGCCGTTGCCAAGGTCCGCCGTGAACGAGGCCAGCCAGGTGCCGCCAAGGAGCCCGCCGGAATAGCGCATCGGGTTGTCGCCTTCGCCCTCGCTCCAGGCACCGCTCCAGTACGACATCGGCGCGCCGTTGATGACGATCGGCCCGGTGTCGTCGGGATCCGAGGCGCCCAGCATCATCGCGGCCCAGCCCCCCTGGCAATTGCCGATGATGGCCGGCTTGGGGCTGTCCGGATGCAGCGCGCGCACCTTCCTGATGAACTGCTGCTCGGCCTCGCACACATCCAGCAGGGTCTGTCCCGGCTCGGGATCGCGGAAGAAGATGACGAAATACACGGGATGGCCGGCACGCATCGCCACGCCGACCTGCGAGTCGTCCTTGAAGCCGCCGATGCCCGGCCCATGGCCGGCGCGCGGATCAATGATGACGTAGGGCCGGCGGCTGTCATCGATCGTCACGCCATCGGGCGCCGTTATCTTCAGCAGCGCATAGTTGACGGGCCGCTCGAACTGGCGCCCGTCCATGATGGTCTCGTAGCCGAAATGCAGGACCGGCTTGAGGCCCTGCATGGTATTTTCGACAAAGTTGTTGCCCCGTTGCCTGAGCGTGTCCCAGAACAGGATGGCACGCTGCATGCTGTCGACGGCATAGGCATAGCCGCCCATCGGATCCATGTCGGCCATCGGCGTGGACGGAGCGCTCCCCGGAGCTCCAACGGCTTGCTGCACGCGGCCGCTATAGGCCTCCTGCGCATTCTTCAGACGCTTTTGCAGCACCATGCCGGTCTTGAGGCCAACTTCACGCGCGTGAACCAGTTGCTTTGCTGCATCCATGCCGTTCTCCACCAGACATTCTGTGACAGGGAGGCCAGGGGGCGGGGGTCGGTCCACCGTGGCGGTACGCCCCGACCGCCCCGACCGCGGACGCCAGGAAACGGCCCGCATGACCGGCGGGCCTGTCCTGGAGCAATTCGGTGCTTTTCGGTACTGCTACTTGGCTGCGGCCGGTTGCACGGACACAGCAATGGCCTCGGTATAGACCGCTTCGACCCGGTCACCCTTCTTGATGCCCTTGAGACGTTCCGGATCCTCGACCAGCAGGTCCACGGTGCGTCCCTTCGGCCCCTTCAGGGTGACGGTCTTGGCGCTGGTATTGACCGCCACAACGTCGGCGGTGACGGTCACTTCGCGGCCGACTGTGCCGCCCGGCTTGGCGCCCGGCGCCGCACGGTCCGAGATCTCGCGCTCGGTCATGGCAAGCGGCCCCTTGCCCTTCTTGAGGCTCATGGTCAGGGCTTCCTTGTACTCGATCGCGACGGTATCGCCGACCTTGAGCTGCTCGAAGTTCCGCGCCTCCGGCCCCACCACCAGATCCGTGACCTTGCCGTCGGCGGATTTCAGCGAGACCGTTCGCGTCGGCGCATCGATCTTGACGATCGTGGCATTGAGCTTCGCCGTGCCGGTCGCGGTCGCCTGTCCGGGCGACTGCGTGACATCCACGCGGGTTTCGGGCTGCGCCCAGACAGAAGCGGTCGCCGCGACCATGACCGCCGCAGCCAGTAGAGTCATTCGTTTCATGCTATCCCCTCTGATCAGACTTGCCTTGCGCCCATTCGGGCTTCCTATGCCGCCTTTCGCCTCGGTTGAAGCGCTCACTCACTACCAGGGCGGAAATCCTGTGACTGTTGGAGAACATGCCGTGGAGGCGCCTCGCAACCTGTACTTGCAGCTTGACAGGGCGTCACTGTCCGGCCCGGGATCCCGCCCGAAGGCGTGCCCGTCGTGGGTGACGATGAAAAGGCTTTTGATGCGGGTATCCGTGGATAAGGTCGCTCCGAACTCTAACGTCAGTCGTGGTCGCAACTGAACTGAATCTTTTCGGAAGACGACATGAGAAAAATTTCGGTCACGGGCGGCCGGATGCATGAACACTCCTGCGCTGCGTGCGCTATGCTGAACTGGCGCGGCGCGTGCCCCGCCGCCTCCCAGGAGAACGATCATGGGTTATCGCCTCCCCACCTGCGTGGCCGCCGCCGTGGCGAGCCTGGTGCTGGGCGCCTGCGCCTCCCTCCAGCCCCTCCAGACGGCAGAACGCATGCTCGGCGCTCCGCAGAATGCCGTGCGCGATACGTTCGGCACTCCCACCGAAACCTACCAGCTCGCCGACGGCACCACCCGCTGGATCTATTCGAAGCAGCCGCTCGGCTTCGAGGTCTACGCGGCAGACTTTGACGGAAACGGCAAGCTGACAAGGTTCAGGCAGATGCTCACCGAGAAGGAAATCTACGAAGCGCGCCCGGGCGTCTGGACCAAGCAGGATATTGCCGAGCGCTTTGGCCATCCGCGCGAGCCCATCCAGTTCTACCCGCTGATGAAGCGGGAAGCCTGGTCCTACCGGCTCTACGCAGGTGCCTACATGCCGGCACATTTCAGCGCCTACTTTGACGAACGCGGCGTTCTCGACCGGACCATGATCATCCTCGACGCGATCGGCGGCGACGCGCGCGACAGCAGCAAATAGGCCGGCCGCGGGCAGGCCGCCTGCGCGCAGGCCCATGGCGTCGCACCACACTCGCCGATGACAATTGCGCCGGACAGGTCGGGGCGCGGCCTGTCCGGTTCCGCATGTCAGCCATCGACGAACGAGACGAACTCGTCCAGCTCCAGCTTGCAAAGCTCCATGTTGTTTTCGGGGATGCTGTTGTCCGCATAGCCGAGTGACATCCCGGCCACGACCATCTCCCCGTCGGGAATGGCGAGTCCTTCACGAAGCACCGGCGATTGCAGCGACCAGATCTGCTGCGGGCAGGTGTCCAGCCCCCGCGCGCGAGCGGCCAGCATGAGGTTCTGCAGGAAACAGCCGTAGCAGATGAAGCTGGCCCATTCCAGGCGCCGGTCCATGGTGAAGATCAGTCCCACTGGCGCATCGAAGAACCAGAACTGCCGTTCGACGTCGCGCCGGCGCCCGGCGATATCGCTCCTGTGCACGCCCTGCGCGTCGCCCAGCATCCCGCGAAACGTGTTGAAGCGCGACGCAAATGGCGCCGGCAATTCCTTTGGGAAGAAAGGGTAATCGGGCACCAGTCCCTCGGGATCGGCGCGATACGCCTCGACCGCGGCACCGGCGATTTTCTCGCGCGCCTTTCCGGTCAGCACATAGCAGCGCCAGGGCTGCGTGTTGCTCGAACTCGGCGCGTATTTCGCGACCGACAGGATGTCCCTGACAGTCTCCATCGGCACCGGCCGGTCAAGGAAGCCGCGCTTGCTGTGGCGTCCGCGGATCAGCGCTTCCGTCATCTGCATTGTCTCCATCTTCATGTCTCCGTTCTTGTGGTGGGGGTCGCTACGGTGGAAAAGATCATAGACACGTCCCCTGCCTTGTGAAGATGGCAATGCTTGAATGCTTCGTTCGGCAGCAGCGAACGACGGCGCGCGACCGCGCAGGCCCGGCGTCCAAATTCCTGAACGCTTCGTTCCCCGATCCCGCGCGCACGCGCGCACGCGATTCGCCTATCTTCCTACACGGGATCGGAGCCCCGATCGCATATGAAAACATGGGGAGACGTGGAATGAACCAGTTGAAATGCCTGCCGCAGGAAGAGATTGCCTGGGGACACGACGTGCTGAAGACCGTCGCTGCCTCCATGGAGAACTACGACATCCGCCGTCCGATCACGTTCACGGTCGAATTCCTTGAGGCATTGAACCGCGAGCACCTGCAGCCTGTCATCGGCGACGGCGTGGGCACCTTCACCGGCCTGCCGCCGCATGTGCCCGATTTCGCCGTACGCGACGGGCTGCGTGCCTGCATCGAGGCCGATGCGGCATCGATCATCGCCCTCGGCGGCGGCTCCGTGCTCGACGCCGCAAAGGCAGTCTCGTACCAGCATTTCCAGCAGACGGGCCGCTACCTGCCGATTGCGGCGATTCCGACGACCTTGTCGGGCTCGGAGTTCTCCCACTACTTCGGCGTGACGGAAACGGACGGCCCGCAGAAGTTCAAGCGCAGCTATGCGGTGCGCGAAACGACACCGCGGCTGGTGGTGCTCGATCCCCGCATGATCGTCGACACGCCACGCATGCTGCTGCTGAGTTCGGCCATCAAGGGGATCGACCATGCGGTGGAAGGCATGCGCCGGGTCGACGTGGATCACCCTCACGCCATCCTGGCCGCCAGGGGCGTGGAGCGTTTCCTTGCCGTGCTGGAGAAGTGGCCGCGCAAGCTCGAAACGCGCGAGGCCATCGCGGGCGGACTCGTGTCGACCGACGACCTGCTGCAGCTTCAGCTCGCCGCGTGGCAGTGCTACTTCTATCCCGCTTCGGTCATCTACGGCCTGAGCCATCGCATCGGCCACATCCTCGGCGGGACCTTCGGGGTACCGCACAGCGTGACTTCGTGCATTGCGCTGGCGCCCGTCATCCGCGCCTGCGCCGGCGCCTATGGCCGCAAGCTCGAGATCTTCGCCACGGAACGCGGCAGCCGCCCGCCCGCCGCATTTCTCGCCGACCGCATCGAGGCAGCCGTGGATGCATTGCAATTGCCCAGCCGGCTCCGCGACCTCGATTTCGATCGGGCTAAGCTTCCCGAGATCGCGGCCCTGCTCAGGCAGAACTATCCTTCCGAAGTCGGCGACCTTGGCGACCTTGGCGACAATGCCGGCACCAGGCTGGATGCGCTGCTGGAGAGCCTGTGGTAATGACCGGCCAGCCATCCTACAGCTTCCCGCATCCCGCGGGCCTGCGCCACGCGCTTGCGGCCCTGGCCAGCCGGCGGATCACGGCGACGGGCCTGACCGAAGAGGCGCTCCTCCGCGCGCAAGCCAGCAAGCAATCGCTCAACGCGTTCGCCGCCATTGACCAGGACCG
This sequence comes from Cupriavidus sp. MEYA8, assembly GCF_059278825.1. Lineage (NCBI taxonomy): Bacteria > Pseudomonadati > Pseudomonadota > Betaproteobacteria > Burkholderiales > Burkholderiaceae > Cupriavidus > Cupriavidus sp. MEYA8. The sequence goes on along the minus strand of NZ_CM181222.1, from coordinate 1,630,429 downwards.
CGCGCTGCAGGCCGCGGCGGAGAGCGACCGCCGCTACGGCGAAGGCAGCCAGCGTCCGCTGGAAGGGCTGCCCATCGCCATCAAGGACCTGATCGACACGAAGGGCATCGAAACACTGTATGGATCTGCCGCCTACCGCGGCAATGTTCCCGCTGCCGATGCCGACATCGTGAAGACACTGACCGGATGCGGCGCCATCGTCATCGGCAAGACCACCACCCACGAATTTGCGTGGGGCGTGACGACCGCCAGCCCGAGCTTCGGCGACACCCTGAATCCCCTCGACCATTCCCGCATTCCCGGCGGCTCCAGCGGCGGCGCCGCGGCGGCGATCGCGCATGGCGCGGTCATGGCGGGCGTGGGCACCGATACCGGCGGCTCGGTCCGTATCCCGGCCGCGCTGTGCGGTGTCGTCGGCTTCAAGCCGACGCTCGGCACGCTGTCCACGCGCGGCGTGTTTCCGCTGGCGGCCACCTGCGACCACGTCGGCCTGCTGGGCGGACAGGTCGATGACGTGCTGGTGCTCGCCGATGCCGCTGGCATCGACATCCGCCGCAGCGATGCCACGCCTTCCGCCCGCCTCGGCATCGTCAGGCAGATCGCGCCGGTGCCGCTGAGTCCTGAGGTCGCCAGCGCATTCGACCAGGCGGTGGAACAACTGGCGCAGCGATTCAGCTGCGTCGACCTCGGCGAGACCCGCCGGTTCGACGCCATGTTCGATATGGTGTTCGATGCCTTTGCGGCCATCGTTCTTATCGAGGGCGGAATCGAGCATTTCCGACGCCACGACTGGGATCGCATCGCCACGCACTACAACCCGGAAACGGTCGACAGACTCAGGCGTGCACAGGCCATGGACCTGCGCGCCTATGCGTCGGCCCACCAGTCGAGGCGGCATTTCACGGCCCGGCTGCATGAAGCGATGTCGACACTCGACTATCTCGTGCTGCCGACCTGCCCCTGCACCGCCCCGCCCCGCGATGCCGGCACGGTCGACATCGGCAACTGGACCGGCACCGTCCGCGAGGCCCTGATGACCTACACCGCGCCGTTCAACGTCGCGGGATTTCCCGCCATCTCGATTCCGCTGCCGTCCCGCGTCGGCGGCCTTCCAGCCGCATTGCAGGTCGTCGGCAGGCCCGGCGGCGACGGCGCGCTGCTGCAGGTCGCGCAGCAGATCGAGTCGATGCTGGGGACCGTCTCCGTTGCACAAGACTTGCCTGACCACACCACCACGAGGAGACCAGAATGAAAGATTCCGTCAAGCCCGCATCCCGGGCACCGGCAGAAACGCCAGCCGGGCGCACGCCATACAGTGACTGGTTGCAGACAGACGTGCTCCACTCGCTGCAGCACCCGGTCAGCGATCATCCCGGCGAGCACGCCTGGATCGTATCGGCGCAGGTGTCCGAGCTCTACTGGATGCTGATCATCAGGGAAATCCAGGCCGCGCAGGCGCAATTGCGTGCCGATGACCTGGCCGGCGCATGCCGCACGCTGCGGCGCGTGGTTGCCCACCACGAGCCGCTCAATGCCACCTGGCGCTCCATCGCGTGGATGACGCCGGTCGACCTGCTGGCCATCCTGTCCTGCGTCGGGCCGAAGTTTGGCAAGGACACCGCACTGCAGGGCTGGACGTTCCGGCAGATGGTCTACCTGCTCGGCATCAAGCAGGGGGAGCACCTGCAGCACTTCCTGCCGCAGCCCCGGCGCTGGGAGCAGCTCAGCAAGGCGCTGGCAGAGCCGAGCCTGTATGACGACGTGCTCGCCCACCTGAGCCGCAAGGGCTTCGCCGTGCCGGCGCTGGCACTCGACCGCGATTTCAGCGTGCCCTACGCGCCGGACAAGGCGGTCGAAAACGTCTGGCGCGACGTCTACGCCGACCCGGACCAGCACCGCGAACTGCAGCAACTCGGCGAGACGCTGGCCGATATTGCGGAGGGATTCTCCGCATGGAAGCACCTGCACCTGATGGCCACGCGCCGGACCTTCGGCGCCCGGCCGGCCTACTTCGGCACCGAGGGCATTGCCTGGCTGCTGCCGACCATGAACGAGATCCCGTTCCCTGAACTCTGGTCCGCGCGCGGCTTCATCGGCGATCCGCCCGCGGTGTGTCCGCACGCGCGCGGACAGGCCGGCGCCCGGGCTGCGGAGTGACGTGACTAACCATCAGCTGGAAGAAACCCATGCGCAATGACTTGTTGAGAAACCTGGCAGCCGGTGCCCGCGCTGCCATCGCCGATCCTGCGCGGATCTCCATCGTGGGAAGCGATGCAAACCCGCGCTTTGAGCTGTTCCACGCGGCCAGTTCGCTGTGCTCGCAGAAGGTCCGCACGGTGCTGTCCGAGAAGCAGTTGCCATACCGGTCGAACGACATGATGATCCTGAGTTCGATGGGTCCGGACGGCGTCGTTCCCGCGGAGCACTATCACCCGCCCTATGTACGCCTGCGGCTGATGGCCGGACTGGAAATCGGGCGGGAGTTCGTCAGCGGCTATAGCGGGCGCCCTTCCGTGGATACCGACGGCTTCGATCCGTGCGCGGTGCCATTGCTCGTCGACTACGAAGCCTCCCGCGTGATCGCGGATTCCCGGCGGATCTGCTGCTATCTCGACGCGGTATCGCGCGCGCCCGTCCAGCTCTTGCCGGACGATGCCGAGGCGCGTGCCGCGGTGATGCGCCAGGTGAGCATCGTCGACCAGATGCCGAACGGCGCCCTGCTATATGGCTTTCATCCCGACACCGACCGGCGGCCAGACGCGCTCAAGACGGTCATGGAAGCGGTCTACGACCACAAGATCGCAGCGCTCGAGGCCATGCTGGCCGGCAATGGCGACGACGCTGAACTCGTTGCCGCCTATCGCGCCAAGCTCGCGAAGGAGCGCGGTGGCCGGGCGGTCCGCCGCGATGCCGCATTCCAGCGTGCCGCGCACCATCACGTCGAAGGCGTGTTGAAGGAGCTGGACCGCACGCTGGGGGCCGCACCGGCCCTGTATGTTGCGGGACACGCGTTCTCCCTTGGAGATGTGCTGTGGGGTGTCAACCTGGTGCGGCTGGCGTACCTGGGGCTCGCGCCGATGTGGCACGACCTGCCCAACGTTGCCCGCTATGTCGAAACCCTGGTCAAGCGGCCTTCGCTCTGCAGGGAGGCGGTCCGCGCCACGATCGACTCGCTGCCGCCATCGCGACAGATGGATGCCTTGGGAACCTGCATGGAGACGGCGCCGGCCTGAGCGGTAGCCAGCTTGTCATCGGGCTGTGCCGATGAAGCAATCGGGCGGAGACTCCGAGTCTCCGCCTTTTTTTACGATCAGGCTTTTACTTTCAGGCTGCCACGGGCTCCGGCTGGACGTGCAGGGCACGGGCGACAGTCGTCACCCTGCGGCCCTGGTACCGTGCAACGTCGAGGTGATCGTCGTCGGGCTTCACGGTGTCACGGTGCGAGACGTGCGTCGCGCCGTAGGGGGTGCCGGCCTTGAACATCGCCGCGTCGGCATAGCCCAGCGGCACGATGATCAGGCCCAGGTGGGCCATGGGCGTGTAGGCCGCCAGCAGCGTGGCTTCATTGCCGCCGTGGCGCGAGGACGTCGTGCCGAACACCGAGCCCACCTTGCCGTTGAGCTTGCCCGCGAACCACAGGCCGCCGAGCCCGTCGATATAGGCCTTGAGTTCGGTCGAGATGGTCCCGAACCGCGTCGGCGTGCCGAACACGATGGCGTCGGCCCACTCGGCATCGGCTTCGGTCGGCGCGTCGTATTTCGCGTTCATCTCCGTGGCGTTCTCGAGCCAGCCCGGCGCCTGCCGCATGACGTCGGGGCCGACGACCTCCCGCGCGCGCCGCATGCGGACTTCGGCGCCGGTATCGAGGGCCCCCTCGGCGACAGCCTTGGCCAGCATCTCGGTGGAGCTGTTGCGTGAATAGAAAACGATCAGTACCTTTGGCTTGCGCATATCGATCCCCAGCAACGTCATGCGGAAATGGGCTCGAGCCGGCCCAGCAGCTCATCCTTGCGATCCACCAGCCAGGGCGGAAGCTGGAACTCCTCGCCAAAATGGCCGGGCTCTTCATCGATCGCGAAGCCGATGTCGGTGGTCGTGGCCTCGAACATCACGCCGCCGGGCATCTTGAAGTACATCGAGCGGAAATAGTTGCGGTGCACCGATTCGGAGGTGTCGATGTAGCCCAGCGCAAACAGCTTCTCCTTCAGGATCGCCTGCTGTTCGACGTTGTCCACGGCGAACGCCACATGGTGGATCGTACCCTCGCCGTAGATCGACGAGCCCTGGTGCCGGTCCGGCTCATGCTGGAACTCGACGACCGTGCCCGGGCCGCCGGTGTACGTCTCGAAGCGGTAGTAGGGTCCCGACTGGCCAACGTGGCGGAAGCCGATCGCTTCGCTCATGAAGCGGATCGATTCGGCGACATCGCGCAGCGACAGCGTGATGCTGTGCACGCCGCGGATGGCATGGGCCTCGGGGATATCGCTGGCCACGCAGGCCGGACGCGGGTCCAGATCCGTTTCGACGAGATCGAACTCGATGCCGCACGGATGCTGGAACCGCTGGCGGCGCTCGCCGAAGCGCTCGACGATCTCGCTGTCATACGGCACGTTCATGGCATCGAAGCGGCTGCGCCAGAACTCGAGCGAGCCCGTGGGCACCGAGTAGTTGATGACCCGCACCTGGCCCGATCCCTGGCGCGCCATGACCCCGCGCTGGCGGAACGGGAACGACGTCACCAGGGTCCCCGGATCGCCATTCGCGTTGCCGTAGTAGAGGTGGTAGATGGGATCTTCACCGTCGAGAAGCACGGTCTTCTTCACGAGGCTCTGCCCGAGCAGCTTGACGTAGAAGTCCACATCCTCCTGCGCGTGCCGCACGCCGGCGGTCAGGTGATGAAATCCCTTGAGCATTGTCATTGTCCTCTCCAGTTTGAAATAAGCATGTAGAAACAGCGCAGAGCCGCTCCTGCGCAACAGCTTATGTCGCCGGATTCCGCTTGGGCAGCCGTCACGGGTTGTACGCAGGGTTCGGCAAACTTGGACAATGGCGCCCGGTGCGGCGCGGTGCGCCCGGTGGGCACCAAGGCTTGCCCGGATGGCAGTGGGCGCCGGCGCTGGAGTATGATCGGGCGTCACCCACTCGCCCCCTCAGCAAACCCGCCGGCATTGGAATGGCCGGCCAATCCCCATGCCATGCTCGATCTGAAGGACGTCTATTACTTCGTGCAGGTGGTCGACCGCGGCGGATTCACCGCGGCCGGCGAGGCGCTCCGGCTTCCGAAGTCCACGCTGAGCCACCGCGTCAAGGAACTGGAAGCCTCGCTGGGCGTGCGGCTCATCAACCGGACCTCGCGCCAGTTCGCGATGACGGAAGTGGGCCAGGAGTTCTACCAGTACGCCATGGCGCTGATGCGCAGTGCCGAGCTTGCCGAAGAAGCCATGCGCCAGCGGCTGGCGGAGCCGAGTGGCGTGATCCGCGTGACGGTGGCTGTGGACATCGCCCAGTTCGCGCTGCGCCACGTGCTGCCGACCTTCCTCTCCGACCACCCCAAGGTGAGAATCGACGAAACCGCCACGGACAGGATCGTGGACATCGTCGGCGAGGGCTTCGACCTGGCGATCCGCGGTCATGTCGGCCAGCTGCAGGACTCCAACCTGGTCCAGCATCCGCTGGCCAGGACGCCGTGGTATCTCTTCGCCGGGCCCGACTATCTCGAACGGACGTCGGTGCCGACGCAGCCCGAGGAACTGGCGTCTCACTCTATCATCGCCATGGCGGGCAAGGGCGCGTCGCAATGGCAATTGCAGGGGCCGGACAAGCGCGTGGCCACCGTGCCGTTTGAACCGAGGTTCCTGAGCAACAGCCTGATCTCGCTGAAAGAAGCGGCGTGCGCGAACGTCGGCATCACCGCGCTGCCGGTGTACGCCTGCCAGGCCGAGCTGAAGGCAGGCGGGCTGCGGCAGATACTGCCGGAATGGATCGCCGCGGACGCCCGTATCACCGCCCTCATTCCCTATCGCACGGGCCTGCTGCCGGCGGTCCGCACACTGGTGGACTATCTCGCCGTGGTGCTGCCGGAGGTGACGGCGTTCGACCGGCACTGAGCCCGCCCGGAACGCAGCAACGCCGCAACGCCGAACGCCGGAACGCTAGCCGGCGGCGCGCTCCGACTTCTTCGCCAGCTCCAGGCACGCTCAAACCGCTCGAACAGGAAATCGATGAAGACGCGCAGCTTCGCGGGCTGGTGGCGGCGGCATTGGTATGCCACGTTTATCGTCAGCCTGGGAAGCTGCCGGTCCGCCAGCACCGCCACCGGCCGGCCGGCCACGATGTCTTCGTAGATGATGTGCCTCACCCACGCCGCGTGCCGCGAGACTATCGCGCCGCGGTCGATTCGCGCTCGAATTCGCGGATCACCGGGTTGCCAAGGATGGCATCCCTTCCCGCTTCGATCAGGCGATCGACGTCACTCTCGGGCAGGCGAAGCCTCGTCGGCAGCTCGTTCAGACTTGCAGCACGCTCCTTGTCGAGGGACTCAAACGAGATCCGCGTGACCAAGAATTCCACTTCGTTGCAACGCCAGCCTGGGCGGCGTGCGGCGATCTCCTGCAGCCGGGAATTCGGCATCCCGCACCGATACGCCACGAGGTCGTCGCGCCACTGCTGCATCATTTGATGGATGGGCGATCCGGCCAGCATGCCGTCCGGCGCCACGATAGTGGTCAGGTATTCGAGCCGTTCAACTGCTCGCACGTCGGCTGTGCATCGGACTGCGGACATCGACCATCTAGCGCGTTCAAAGCCTCGTTGCGCTCCTGTGATGACGGAGCCAGAACGACAATCGCGAGGTCAAGCGGCACCACCCGATAAACGAGCGTTAGTCCAGAGCCGCCCGAGTTTCACGAAGAATCTCTTCTGACAGTTCAGGATCATCCACCGCCCGAGCCAGAATGAGCGCGCCGACGATGCTTGAAAGGGTATGAATCGCATCGCGACGAGCATTCTTCTTTTTTGTCTTTGCACCAGGCTCAGTGAAGCCTTTGAGCATACCCTCGACATGCTGTGTGAAGGCCGGTTGAGCCGCAGGTTCACGCGCAATCTCGCCAGCCAATCCTGCCATCATGCATCCGTTGCCTCTGTCGTCGCGGTGTTGCTCGGTGAGATATCCGTCAACGTATTGAGCCCGCTGCTCACCGCGAGCCCCGCGTTCTCTCATGGACGCGAGCGCTTTGGCCGATGTGTCTTCGATACTCTTCGCGATCAGATCCTCTTTTGACTCGAAGTGATTGTAGAAGGCGCCATGTGTAAGGCCGGTCGCCTTCATGATCTCGCTGAGGCTGACTCCGGAAAATCCGTGTTCGCGAAACAAAATGGATGCCTGTTCCAGGATCCGGGCATGCTTCTCTGCCGTCTCTTCTGGCGGGTAACGCATTGCGTCCTCCGAAAACTGCGAAAAAATTGGTTGACGGCAAACAGTATAACCATCATGCTTGGCAAACGGAAGCATGATGGTCATCATGTTTGACGGGTCGCATTTCAAGCGACCCTGGGCACGTGCGCGCCCCCTAACATGATGATCATACTGCTTAGTCTTGCGGACACGGCGCACAAGCTTTGGCCGCGCTTCCTTAGTCTCCGGAGATCCATATGAAGAAGTTTCTCGTTACAGGTTCCACTGGCGTTACAGGCACTCCTACCGTTCGCCTCCTGCTCGAAAACGGCCACAAGGTGATGGCTTTCGTTCGTCGTGAAGACGTCCGTTCCGAGGCGATGAAGGAACTGGGCGCGGAAATCGTGACCGGCGATATGCTGAAGATCGAAGATGTCCGTCGTGCGATGAAGGGTGTTGATGGAGTCTACTTCTGCTATCCACTGACACAAGGCGCGGTAGAAGCTACGGCGATCCTCGCCCAGGCTGCAACCGAGCACAGTGTGAAGCAGATCGTGTACATGTCGCACCGACAGTCGCGCCCGCACGCGCGCAGCCCGGCAACGATGAGTCACTGGCTTTCCGAGCAGATCCTCGACCGCTCGGGCATTCCGACAGCACATCTTCGCGTCAATTTCTTCGCCGAATGGATCTTGTACACAGCCGCTGAGATTCGCGCCGGCCGCTATCTGACGCCGTTCGATCCGGAGAGCCGCTTCGTGCCCATCGCCGCTGTCGATATCGCACGAGTGGTTGGAAAGATTCTTGAGAATCCCGAGGCGTTCGGCAGGACGATCATTCCGGTCACAGGCTCGGTCGAAGTCAGCCACATCGAACTCACGGGCATTCTCGCGAGGACGCTCGGAAAGGAGATTCGCTTCGAGCAGGTGTCGCCGGACGAATTCGTAAAGGCCATTGGCCTGGACGGCGATCCTTCCTTTGCTGCCCATTTCAAGGCGGTCAAGGTCGATCAGCAGGAGCAATTGCTTGCCGGTGTCGACAAGAGCGCGGCGGAGATCGTCGGTCAGCCGCTGACGACGCCCGAACAGTTCATCGAAGAGCATCGCCATCTCTTGGCGTAAATGTCACCGCCGAGTCGCTAGTTGCCCCTGGCGCATGCGCACCCCTGGGCGGGTGCGCCGACGTCGGAGACCGGCCACTCAGAGTCGTTCGGCAGAACCGCTTTCTGACTCGAATGCGCCTCCGGGAAGCCATCTCCCATCGCCATTCACGAAAGTAGGAGATTGGCTGACATCGCTGTGAGCTTCCCTGACCTACTACTGAAGCACCATGACACAACGAAGTTCGGAGACAGCAATGAGAAAGCTAGCCTTCCTTGCCGCCCTTTCGTTAGCCGTTGCAGCTTGGGCGCAGGGCGGTCGCTACGGTTCCCCTCCAACACCCGGGACTGACACTGGCCGGCGCGCGGAGCCGTCTGTGCAGGCAGCCAGCGGTGTCTCTGGCGAGCGCGCAAAAACGAACGGCAAGGCTGACCGCGATATGGGGCGTGCCGCCGGCCAGGGCGCGTCCGCGGCAGCAACGCCTGGCCACCCCGCGTCGTCGCCCAGGAGTCGGCCTTGATGCCCTGTTGGCGGCACTCGAGCTGGCCTCGTTGCGCCGAAATGCAGTGCGCTGGATATCCTTGACTACAAGGGCGCAAGGGCACAAAGGCTCAAGGGGGGCCGTCGAAGGCATCAAAGCGTATATCGGGCGCGTCGGTATTATGCCGCGACGGCACCACCCTCCCGAAACGCACGGAACGCGCCTGTAGCGCGGTAGTTTCGGCCACGGAGGTGTGGTGCGCGCGGCCGGCGGCATCACGCCACTCGACACGGCTTATATCGGCGTTGTCGTCGGCAACATACATCGAGCGCAGCATTGCGAAGCCTGACATGTCAGCCGCCGCGGACTTGTTGGAGGATCGATAGCTCGGCTCGAATGTCACATCGAGCGCGGTGCGCTCGCGGCTCACTTCGATCAATCGCACGCTGGCCTCGCCGCCTGCGATGAAGCGCAGTCGAATGGTTCGCCCCTTGGGGTCGATATCGATATCGGCGATCTCCACAACGGGTCTGCCAGCCTCCGTTATCGGGCCAATCAGAAACGATGAGCCGTATGAATTGCTGCTAGCGGGTGCTGCCGGCAATGGCTTGGCCCGCCAGTACCCGTCGGGGGGGTACAACACCAGCACTTGCGTCTCGCGCAATTTTCCAGCGTGCGAGTGCTTTACATAAAACTGCAGCAGATGGAACTCCTGATACACGCTGCCCCACACCGCCACTGGCACAGACCGTGTCCGCCAGAACGTCTCGTAGGTATTGCCTTCGATGGCGAGATCAGGCCCGTCGTAGATTCGCACCTTACGTGGCTCGAAGCGACGGCCCGGATCCGCGCGGGGCGAATTTTCGCCGAAGTCGCAGTTGGAGAAGTCCGGCGGCGGATAACGGAGCTCGCGAACCTTGCCGAGATATGGCGGATGTAGCGCCTCTACGCGGAAACGCTGGATTGCCGGCGAACTCAGTACGAACGAGACGTTGTCCTCCTCGGTGCATTGGGTCGGCGCGGTGAAGTTCCGCACCTCGATGGTCACGGGTGCGGCGCTTGCTGATCGGGGAGCGCCAGGAACCAGCGAATAGACAGCCGCGATTACGGCGGCAAAAAGATTGGCTTGCCATGACCTGGGGAATCCGTCGGATTTTGACATGTAAGCATCGTAGGCGTTGGCGCAGGCTGCAATGAGACTATCGCGCCGTGGTCATTGGCGCTCGAATTCGCGGATCACCGCGTATCTCCATGGCGCACGACCTCCGGATGACGCATGAGCAGCTTCGGAGAACGCGGCGTATTCGAGTGGATACCTCTCTATGCGGTCAGTGTAGGACTGGGTGCTACTGTGGCGTGCAGGTCTCCCGGCTCTTGATGGACGGGCGATCCGGCATGCGCGGCGCGCTCGTGCAGGTGGGCGGTATCCGTGCGGTCGATCATGAGACTAAGCAACTCTGGTCTGTTGTAGTGTCCCGCCGAGTCCATCAATACCTTGCGCCGGTCGATCAAAGAGAAATCAAGATCGGCGACGACCTCACCCTCACCCGAGCGGATAGGTTCGCCCAACAGCATGCCGTCCGGCGCCACGATAGTGGTCAGGCAACCGCCGGAAATCGGCTCGATGTCGCACCCCGTATCCCTAATGATTTGCGCCTGCTGGTCAGGGTCCAGCCACGCTGTTGCGTTCACGACGAAGCAGCCGGACTCAAGCGCATGCTGCCGGATATTGATTTCCATCCTTTTGGCAAACCCTTCGCCGAAGGCTGACCCCGGATACATGGCCGAATGGATCTGCTCGCCGTCGGCGATCATCGCGTAGCGCGCGAGCGGATTGTTGTGCTCAAAGCATGCGAGCTGGCCGATTCGTCCGACCTTGCTGTCGACCGCGCGAAGGCCCGATCCGTCGCCCTGCCCCCAGATCATGCGTTCGAAATAGGTGGGCGTGATCTTGCGGCGGCGCTGGATCAGGGTCCCGTCCGCGTCGAAGAGCAACTGCGTGTTGTAGATGGTGCCTCCGTCACGCTCATTTACACCAATGGACACCACCATGCCGGCCTTGCGGGCCGCCTCGGCGATCGCGTGGGTGGCCGGGGACGGCACCGTCACGGACTGCTCGAGCAACCTGAGATGCTCATTTCCGGCAAGAAGCTGAAGGCCCGTCTGGACCGCTGAAAAATACGGGTAGTACGGCACCACGGTTTCCGGAAACGTGGCGAACTGCACCCCCTTCTCACCAAGCTCCCGGATCTTCCGCACGACTTTATCCACGGTTGCCTCACGGCTGTAAAGCACGGGGCTGATCTGGACTGCTGCTGCTTTGATGACTGTCATTTGAAAAATTTCCTTTGAATGGGACGCGGCATCGTAGTGCCGCATCGAAGTTGGATAGGTGTATCCAGTGCCGAGCGTCGATGTGGCTGCCTCCGGCTCACGGTGGGTCCGTCTCAGAACCCGCTGGGTCCGGGCAGGCGACCAAGGACTTGTTCGACTCGGCGCGACAAGGCAAGCAGCTCACGGCCAGCTGCCGCATCGAGCTCGAGCCCGAGTGGAAGGCCTTCAGAGTTCAGTGCCATCGGGATGCTGATACCCGGCGGTCCGAAGCAATTGGATGGCTTTGACAGATACAGGATAGGGGCCTAGGCTTTAGCTCAAATGACCAACTTCCCTCCTTTTAGGCCAACATGAAACGCGTCGGACTCGTGGTGTTCCCCGGCTTCCAGATCCTCGACATCGTGCCGGTCTCCGTGTTCGAGCTGGCTAACGCTGCTGCACCCAGGGCGGCTTATGACATCCATGTCGTCTCCGAATCTGGCGGTGCGGTGAAGAGCTCGATGGGCACGGCCGTCCAGACCGTTGCGCTGGATCCGAACATCTATGACACAATCATCATGGCCGGCGCGACCACGCCTCAGCCGTCATCGCCCAGGCTCCGAAAGCTGCTCGCGCGTGCTCTCGAGCCCACCCGGCGCATGGCCGGCATTTGCACCGGCGCCTTCGTCCTGGCCGAGGCCGGCATCCTGGAGGGCCGGCGGGTGACAACGCATTGGGCACATGCGCGTGAGCTTCAGCGGCGCTATCCGTCGATCCGGGTCGAAGAGGATCGGATCTTCATACGCGACGGCACCATCTGGACCTCGGCCGGCATGACCGCCTGCATCGACCTCGCGCTGGCGCTGGTGGAGGGCGACCTGGGCAGCGACGTGTCGAGAGCGGTCGCAAGACAGCTGGTCGTACACCATCGGCGCTCGGGTGGGCAGTCGCAGTTCTCGACACTGTCGGAGCTGGAATCCAGGTCCGATCGCATCCAGGCGGCACTGACCTACGCCAAGAACCACCTGCGCGAAGACCTGTCGGTGGAGCGGCTCGCCCATGCCGTCCACATGAGCCCACGCCACTTCAGCCGAGAGTTCCGCTTGAACACCGGTCAACCTCCTGCGCGCGCCGTCGAGCGGCTGCGCGCGGAAACGGCTCGCATTCTTGTCGAGGCGGATCGGCTCACCATCGAGCGCATCGCGAGTGAAACCGGCTTCTCCGATCCGGAGCGAATGAGGCGGGCGTTCCTGCGCGTCTTCGGCCAACCGCCTCAGGCGTTGAAGCGGGCGGCCCGCTCGCGGCTTGCAGCGGATTCGGCTCAGCTCTAGTGCTAGTGCGAGTGCGCTTTCGCGCCCTCAGGCACGGTGAACGCCAGTGTCACTATCTGTCCGGGGAACACGCTGCTTAAAGAATCTCGAACAGCACGTTGACGTTGCCGCGAAGGGAGCGCGAGTATGGGCAGGTCTGGTGAGCGGTTTCCACCAACTGCCTTTTCACAGAGCCCAAATGAGAACGCGCGGGAGATACACAAATCTACAAATCCCCGCCAACCCTCGTATCGGTGCGCTTGCCGGTCTGGTCGTGCCGGCCGCCGCCCAGGGCCTTGTACAGGTTGACTTCACTGGAGAGTTGCTCGAGCCGGGCTTCGATCAGCAATTGTTGCGCGTTGTAAAGCGAGCGCTGCGCGTCCAGCACGGCAAGGTAGCTGTCGACACCCGTGCGGTAGCGCCGGTCGGCCAGGCCATAGGCGTCCTGGGCAGCTTCCACGAAACGGACCTGGGCCTGGAGCTGGCCGGTGTAGGTGCCCCGCGCCGCCAGCCCATCGGCCACCTCGCGGAAGGCGGTCTGCACCGTTCGCTCGTACTGGGCGACGTTGACATCCTTCTGGATGGTGGCGTAGTCCAGACTGGCCCGCAGGCTGCCGGCGGTAAACAGCGGCAGATTGATGCGCGGCTGGAACAACCACGTGCCGGAGCCGGCCCCGAACAGGCCGGAAAGCTGGCTGCTGGCGGTGCCCGCCGATGCGGTCAGGCTGATGCTGGGGAAGAACGCCGCCCGCGCGGCGCCGATATCGGCGTTGGCGGAGCGCAGCCGGTGCTCGGCCGCGAGCACGTCCGGACGGTTTTGCAGCAGGTCTGAGGGCAGCCCGGCCGGCACATCGGCGAACAGCTTCTGCTCCAGCGGCAGGCCTTCCGGCAGGTCCGCTGGCAGGTTCGTGCCGAGCAGCAGCACCAGCGCATTCTCATCCTGGGCAACCAGCCGGGTGTAACGCGCAAGGCTCGCACGGGCGGTTTCCACGGCGGTCTGCGCCTGGCGCAGGTCCAGCCGGGAAGCGATCCCTTCCTCGTAACTGCGCCGGGTCAGGCCATAGCTGCGCTCATAGTTGGCCAGGGTTTCCCGGGTCAGCCGCAGCAGGGTTTCATCGGCGCGCTGGGTCAGGTAGGCGCTGGCAACGCCCGCCACCAGCGAGATCTGCGCACTGCGGCGTACCTCTTCGCTGGCGAAATACTGTTCGAGCGCGGCTTCGCTGAGGCTGCGCAGGCGGCCGAACAGGTCGATCTCCCACGCCGTGGTGCCCAGCGACACGCCGTACTGGCTGCTGATCAGGCGCTGTCCGGTGGCGGACAGGTCGGCGGGAATGCGCTGGCGCGTGCCCTGTGCGGCCGCGCCGATGGCGGGAAACAGGTCGGCGCGCTGGATGCGGTACTGTGCCCCGAACGCCTCCACGTTAAGGACGGCCACGCGCAGGTCACGGTTGTTCTCCAGCGCCAGTTCGATGAGACGGCGCAGGCGCGCATCGGCGAAGAATTCGCGCCAGCCCAGCTCGACCGCGGGCACCTGGCCGGCTTCGGCGGCGGCATCGGCGGGCAGGTAGGCCGGGCCCTGCGGGTACGCTGCCGCCACCGGCGAGGCCGGGCGCTCATACGTGGGAATCAGGCTGCAGCCGGCCAGCATGGCCATGGCGGCAGCGCAAGACAAGGTCTTCTTCATTCGAGCGCGCCTTTTTCCACGGAGGCGCCATGCGGCTGCGGCCTGCGCTTGCGTCCGAACATGGAGGTGACAGCAACAAAGAACAGCGGCACCCAGAAGATCGCCAGCACCGTGGCAGTGATCATGCCGCCGATCACGCCGGTGCCGATGGCGTGCTGGCTGCCGGCACCGGCCCCGGTCGACACGGCCAGCGGGAACACGCCGAGCATGAAGGCCAGCGAAGTCATCACGATGGGGCGCAGGCGCAAGCGGCACGCCTCCACGGCGGCCTCGACCAGCCCCTTGCCCTGCTCGTACTCGCTCTTGGCGAATTCCACGATCAGGATGGCGTTCTTGGCTGAAAGGCCGATGGTGGTCAGCAGGCCCACCTGGAAGAAAACGTCATTCGACAAGCCGCGCCCCAGCGTGGCAAGCAGTGCGCCGATCACGCCGAGCGGCACCACCAGCATCACCGAGAACGGGATCGACCAGCTTTCGTACAGCGCAGCCAGGCACAGGAACACCACCAGCAGCGAGAGCGCATAGAGCGCCGGAGCCTGCGAGCCCGACAGCCGTTCCTCGTAGGACAGGCCAGTCCAGGCATAACCCACGCCTGGCGGCATCTGCTTCATGATCTCCTCGATCGCGCTCATGGCCTCGCCGGAACTGCGCCCCGGCGCAGGCTCGCCGAGCACTTCCACCGCGGCCACGCCGTTGTAGCGCTGCAGCTTGGGCGAGCCATAGCCCCACTTGCCGTCGGCAAAGGCTGAGAACGGCACCATTTCGCCCTTGTCATTGCGTACAAACCATTTGTCGATATCGTTCGGGTTCATGCGGGAATCCGGGCGGCCCTGCACGTAGACGCGCTTGACCCGGCCGCGGTCGATAAAATCGTTGACGTAGCTGGAACCCCAGGCGATCGACACCGTGCTGTTGATGTCAGCCAGCGAAACGCCGAACGCGCGCGCCTTCTCGTCGTCGATCACCAACTGGTACTGCGGCTGGTCATTCAGGCCATTGGGACGCACGCGCTGCAGCACCGGGCTTTGCGCGGCCAGCGCCAGGAACTTGTCACGCGCGTTCATCAGCGCCACGTGGCCAATGCCGGCCTGGTCCTGCAGGTAGAGGTCAAAACCGGTGGCATTGCCCAGCTCCTGCACCGCGGGCGGGGCGAACGCGAACGACATCGAATCGCGAAAACTCATGAACTTGCGCTGTGCGCGCGCGGCCAGGTCGAATACGCTGGTGCTGTCCCCGCTGCGCTGCGCCCATGGCTTGAGCAGAATGAATGCCAGGCCCGAGTTCTGGCCGCGGCCGGCAAAGTTGAAGCCGTTGACGGTAAACAGCGATGCCACCACGCCGCCCTCTTCCTTGAGCAGGTACTCGCGCATCTGGTCGAGCACCTTCTGCGTGCGCTCGGCGGTGGCGCCGGCAGGCGTCTGCACCTGGGCGTACAGCACGCCCTGGTCTTCTTCGGGCAGGAATGAAGTGGGGATGCGCGTGAACAGGAAGCCCATCACCACCAGGATGGCCACGTAGATCAGCAGGAACGGCAGGCGGCGCTTCAGGATGCCCGACACGCTGCGTTCGTAGCGCTGGGTGGTCGCGCTGAACCTGCGGTTGAACCAGCCAAAGAAGCCGCCCTTGTTCTCGCCATGATCGCCCTTTTCGATGGGCTGGAGCATGGTGGCGCACAGGGCCGGCGTCAGGATCAGCGCGACCAGCACCGACAGCACCATGGACGAGACAATGGTGATGGAGAACTGCCGGTAGATCACGCCGGTCGAACCGCCGAAGAACGCCATCGGCAGGAACACCGCCGAGAGCACCATGGCAATGCCCACCAGCGCGCCCTGGATCTGGCCCATCGAGCGCCGCGCGGCCTCCCTGGGCGGCAGGCCTTCCTCGGCCATCACGCGTTCGACGTTCTCGACCACGACGATGGCGTCATCCACCAGCAGCCCGATGGCCAGCACCATGCCGAACATGGTCAGCGTGTTGATGGTGTAGCCGAACGCCGCCAGCACGCCAAAGGTGCCCAGCAGCACCACCGGCACGGCGATGGTGGGAATCAGCGTGGCGCGCACGTTCTGCAGGAACAGGTACATCACCAGGAACACCAGCACGATGGCTTCCATCAGCGTCTTCACCACTTCCTGGATGGAGCCTGCGATTACCGGCGAGGTGTCATACGGAAAGACCACCTTCATCCCGGGCGGGAAGAACGGCTCCAGGCCATCCAGCGTCGTGCGGATGGCGCGCACGGTTTCCAGCGCGTTGGCCCCCGCGGCCAGCCGCACGGCAATGCCCGAGGCCGCCTGGCCGTTGTATTGGGCGTTGATGTTGTAGTCCTGCCCGCCCAGGCCCACCTCGGCCACGTCCTTCAGGCGTACCTGGGAGCCGTCCGGATTGACCTTGAGCAGGATGTTGCCGAACTGCTCGCTGGTCTGCAGCCGGGTCTTGCCGATCACGCTTGCGTTGAGCTGCTGGCCCCGCACCGCCGGCAGGCCGCCCAGCTGGCCCGAGGCCACCTGAACGTTCTGCGCCCTGATCGCGTTGCTCACGTCCAGCGGCGTGAGCTGGAAGCTATTGAGCCGGGCCGGGTCAATCCATACCCGCATGGCATACTGCGCGCCGAACACCTGGAAGTCGCCCACGCCGTAGGAGCGCGACAGCGGGTCCTGAAGGCTCGAGACAATGTAGTTCGACAGGTCTTCGCGCGTCACCTTGGGATCAGTGGAAATCAGGCCCACGATGACCAGGAAGTTGCGCACCGACTTGGTCACGCGGATGCCTTGCTGCTGCACTTCCTGCGGCAGCAGAGGCTGCGCCAGCGCCAGCTTGTTCTGCACCTGCACCTGGGCAATATCCGGATTGGTGCCCTGCTCGAAGGTCACCGTGATCGTCATGTTGCCGTCGGCGTTGCTTTCGGAGGAGATATAGCGCAGGCGGTCCAGGCCGTTGAGCTGTTGCTCGATCACCTGCACCACGGTGTCCTGCACCGTCTCGGCGGAGGCGCCGGGGTAGTTGACCGAGATGGCGATGGTGGGCGGCGCGATGGCCGGATACTGGCTGATGGGCAGCGCACGGATCGACAGCACGCCGGCCAGCATGATGACCAGCGCGATCACCCACGCAAAGATGGGCCGGTCGATAAAGAAGTTGGACATGGCTACTCCCTCGCCCGGGCGGTGCGCTCAGCGCTTGGCTGCGGATGGGGCCGATGGTGCGGATGGTGCGGATGCACCCGCCACCGGCGCACCCGCCCCGCTCCCGGCCTGGGCTACGCGCACTTTTGCCCCGGGCCGCACGAACTGCAGGCCCTCCACGATGACGCGGTCGCCGGCACCGAGCCCATCGGACACCAGCCACTTGTCGCCAACGGCGCGCTCGGTGCGGATCTGGCGCAGTTCCACCTCGTCCCTGGCATTGACCACCAGCGCCGTCGCCTGGCCCTTGAGATCGCGCGTCACGCCCTGCTGCGGCACGAGCAGCGCATCGGTCTTGACGCCTTCACGCAGGCGGGCATGGACAAACATGCCCGGCAGCAGCTCATGGCGCGGGTTGGGAAACACCGCGCGCAGCGTCACCGAGCCGGTGCCCTGGTCCACGGCCACTTCAGAGAACTCCAGGCGGCCGGTTTCGGGATAGCGGGTACCGTCTTCGAGCACCAGGCTGACCTGGGCCGCGTTGGTGCCGGCACTCTGCAGCGCACCATTGGCCAGTTCGCGCCGCAGCCGCAGCAGCGACGAAGAGGCCTGGGTCACGTCGACGTAGATCGGGTCGAGCTGCTGCACCACTGACAGCGCGGTAGCCTGGCCGTTGGTCACCAACGCACCCTCGGTCACATTCGAGCGTCCGATGCGGCCGGAGATCGGCGCCAGCACCCTGGTATAGCGCAGGTTGATTTCTGCGCGGTCCACCGCTGCCTGCGCCTGCAGCCAGGCAGCCCTGGCCTCGTCATACTGCTGCTTGCTGACCGCCTCGTCACCGACCAGGCGCCCGTAGCGCTCCGCCAGCAGGCGGGCGGATTCCAGCGTCGCCCTCGCGCTCTTGTAGGTGGCCTCGTAGGTAGATGCGTCGATCTGGTAGAGCTGCTGGCCCTGCGTGACGTCGCTGCCTTCCTTGAACAGGCGGCGCAAGATGATGCCATCCACTTGCGGCCTGACCTCGGCAATGCGGAACGCCGTGGTGCGCCCCGGCAGCTGGGTATCCAGCGTCAGTTGCTCGGTCTTGAGCGTGACCACGCTCACTTGCGGTGGCGGCGGGCCCGCGGCCTCCTTCTTGTTGCCGCATCCGGCAAGCATTGATATGGCGATGGCCAGTGTGACCGGAACCCGGGCGCTGCAGCCGCGTGATCGTTGCATTGCGATGTCCCGCTAGGAATGAAGCCGAGTCTGTCGCTGGCGAACCGGTTAGCCGGCGAAGAGTTCCAGGTGACGCAAACGCCATGCCCGCAATTGGTCCAGCGGCAGCGTCGGTTGCTGGCATAGCCAACGAAGTCTAGCGCGACTCGAAGAATTGGTTCGGCCGATTATCGGCCGCTCGTATTTTCAATCACTTACGCGGTGGCCTGACAGATGATGGGCCTGGTCGTAACGGGACCGATCCCGCAAACGGCCAAGCCCTTTGAACTGGGACATTTGTGAGAGCCCCTTACCGCAGAAATCCTCCGGCAACGGGGGCGCAGCAGGCGGCCGGAGCATCAAGGCACGCGCGGTGAGCTCAACTGGCATGACCTGTGCCAGACGCTGAACGCGTAGTGTCGTCAAATAGCAGAAGGGGCAAAGAAAATCGGTCCAGATATCGATTTTCAACGGACGCTGGCCCTTGGAAATGGCATTCATGATGTTCCCTTTGTCGTGGGCGACGTTAAGCGCGATAGAACCGGAGCTCACGGAGAATTGCTCGCTTCAGTCACGGAACATGTGCGTGGCATGTATTACGTCAGGATTGCTCCGCCTGCCAACGTGCCAGCGCCGTGCGCAGCAGGGAAGCCGACGCTGCCAGCAGCACGAGGTCCTTCAGCAGGAACTGGCCGATCGGCGCGGAGATCGCCGGAAACCCGCCGGCAGTCGGCTCGGCAACGCCGGGGGTGGTGACAAAGAACGTCAGCGTGATGGCGTACGTCGCGCATGACATGGCTGCACCCAGTACCGCCACCCTGTGATGGAATGCGCCGACGGCCAGTGTCACCGCGGTGGACAGTTCCATCACGCCAATGACAGCGCTGGCGCCACGTACACCGAATGCGTCGATAAGCCAGGCCATGAAGGGGCTATTCGCGATGAACGGCGCAATGCCCTGCGCTTCATAGCCGGTGAACTTCATCCCGCCGAACCAGAGAAAGACGACAACCAGCGACCAGCGCAGCAACGCCTCGTGGTTGTTGGTGGCTTCGCTGGTGCGCGTTGTGGCGACGGATGTGATGGGTTGCATATTTACTCCTCAACGGATAGGTGGTGTGGTGGAGGAGCACGCCCCGGTGGCGCAGGCCTCCTTTCCTGTCATTGCGAGGACGCGCATGCGCGCGTTCCGGCGGCCGGCTCCAGCTGTGCCGGAGCCTGCGATTCAAAAAAACCTTTGTCCCAGGAACGTATCAGGCGCGTCCCTTACGTGGGTTCAGTCGTGGGTTCAGTCGTGGGTTCAGTCGTGGGTTCAGTCGTGGGTTCAGTCGTGGGTTCAGTCGTGGGTTCAGTCGTGGGTTCAGTCGCGGAACAGGTGCGTGGCATGCGTGACTGCACCGCCCGCCCGGATTGCAGCGGCCACGAGCGCGGCTTCCGCAAGTTGCGCATTGGTAGCGCCGGCATCGTGGGCGGCCTTGGTATGCAGGGCGATGCAATACGGGCACTGCGTCGTCAGCGCCACGGCCACCGCAATAATCTGTTTCTGCTGCACCGAAAGCGCGCCATCTGCAAAAGCTGCGTGGTCAAATGCACGGAAGCCCTTCATCGCTTCAGGAGCGTTTTCGTCCAGCTTCTTCAAACGGGCAAGATCCTTCATATCGAACATCGAAAACTCCATCAAGGTTGGGATTGGAGTAGGTATGATAGGAAGGGCAAGGTTCCACTTGGTCTTAGTTTGGTTTCAATTCGTCCAATGATGGCATCCGCCCCTTCCGCACATCGTGTGCTCGAACATTTCCTTGCCACGCTCGGCATTGGCCTCACGCACATCACACGGGGCAACATCCGCGATGGGTTGGGGCGTGCGTTTCGAAGCATGCGAGACGGCAAGCCTCCACTACTGCCTGGACGGGCGATAGCACGAGCAGCGTAGATGTGCCATGTGACAGGACGCGTCCGTCCATTGCCAGCACGCGAGCTTCCGCAGTGATGATTTGACGGCACTGGCTGGCAACGCGGCCTTCGGCGCGGACCCTGCCCGTGTCAGGCTTGATCGGTCTGGAGAAACTGCCCTTTGTCTCGACAGTGGTGTAACCAACGCCGGCGGGAAGAAGGGAGTTGGCCGCACAGCCAGTGGCGCTGTCAATGAGCGTCAGGGGCCATCCGCCGTGCACCGAGCCCATTGGATTGAGCAGCCGTGACGACGGCTCGCCTTCGAACGCGGCGAATCCGTCGCGCTTGCTGGCGCTTAGAATCACAGCGGCGTTGGATGAGGCGCTGGCGCCGTCTGGCCTGACCAGTACTCAATTTGGATTGATGTGCCTGATGATGTGCCTGATTGCGTCGGCAACAGACGACACGCTGGCCGCATTGGCGCAACGGGCCGGGCTGAATCAATCGACCATGTCAAGGAACGCGGATCAACTTGTCGGCACGGGGATGGTGGAAGTTGTCATGGCGGAAGCCGGTCGCCGCCGCCGCGCGGTTTGGCTGACAGAGGCGTGCGCCTTGACATTGCAACAGGCTCTCGCGCTGTGGCAGCCAGCGCACCGCGCGTTGCTTCGGAAGCTGGGTTTAGAGGCGCACAACATCGTGGGCGCCGTCGCAGCAAGGCTGGAGGAGTAGCGTCGAGCCCTGCCTCGCCTCGGCGGCCTGGCACAGGCTTAGCTGACGCCCAGAGTCACCGCTGACTCATTGGTGCGCCTGGTCCACGACGGACGCGCATGATACCGGCTGCCACGTTGCGCCCGGCCTATTTGGCCGGTGCCACCAGCGGTGCGCCCTTCTTCACGATGTAGGTCGCCAGTTCCGATGCCGTGCCGCTGCCGACATTGCGCGCCGAGTGGGGCGTACCGGCGGGAATGAACAGGGATTCACCGGTCTTGAGCGTGACAGGCGGATTGTTGCCGAGCTGGTACTCCAGCGTCCCCTGCAGCACGTACGCAATCTCCTCGCCTGGATGGGAATGCATTGGCGCGAACGCGCCGGGATCGAGGTCAACGCGGACCTGTACCCCCTCGCGACCCGGCACGCTGAGATCGTGCTGAACGAGATCGGTGCGATGGACGCCTGCCATCTGAGCTTGCGCCGTCTGCAGCAACAAGCCGCTGCCGACGAAGAGCATGGCCGCAGCCATCATTCGGGTCGATTTCATCTGCTGACTCCTGTGTCCTGATTGACATTAACGATGAGATTGCATTTCGCCCAGGGGATGGGCGACGACGTGCAGGCAACGTGCGGTCCTGGCAGCAAGCCATGTGGTCCGGGAACCCCCAATGCGAACCCGCACCAATCCCCTGCACATGGCACATTGAAAGATGGCCATGTATCTGGCCTGTGTCTGCGCACGTTTGCCAATGTATCTTCATGTAATCAGGACTCGGATGGATACCTCCGCACACAAAGCCAAGCCACGACGTCGTGCCGCGGCTCCGTACTTTCAAGCACCGTCCCATCAAGGACGACCTGGGTTGACCTGGGGACGCTGTCCCCGTCGCCTGGCCTGGGGTGACCGCGACTGGCTCCGTGCGAGGCGTTCCCATCATCGGAACGCCTCCTTCCAGTACGCTTCAACATGCCTGACCACGCCGGCCGGAAGCGCGACATAATGCTCGGCCGCGGCGTCTGCCTGCCCCTCCGACAGCGCCCACCGGAAGAACGCGATTGCGTCGTTGGTCTCGGCAGCGTTGCCGTTCGCCTTGGAAATCAGGACGAATACGACCCCGGTGATAGGCCAGGCCTGAGGGCCCGAAGCATCTGTCAGCACCTGATAGAAATCCGCCTTCGGATTCCACTCTGCCGCGGTCACCGCCGCGCTGAAGGTTTCGCGCGATGGCTGCACATAGATGCCGTCCCGGTTCTTGACGGCGGCATAGGCGAGCTTGCGCTGCAATGCGTAGGTCAGCTCGACATAGCCAATGGAGCCCTTCACATTGCGAATGTAGGTTGCAACGCCATCGTTGCCATTTGCCCCGACGCCGACGGGCCATTTCACCGTCGTTCCGGCGCCCACGCGTTCTCCCCATTGCGGGCTGACCTTGGTGAGGTAATCCGTCCAGTTGAAGGTGGTCCCCGAACTGTCGTTGCGATGGACGACCACGATCTTCAGGTCCGGCAGCGCCAGGCCAGGGTTTTCCGCGGCAATCGCCCGGTCATTCCAGTTGACGATCCTTCCCTGGTAGATATCCGTCAGCAACGCGCCGGTCGTGCGCAGCTGCCCCGGGCCAACACCATCCAGGTTGAGCACCGGGACAACGCCACCGACCACGATCGGAAACTGCACCAGGCCCGCCGCGCGCAGATCCTCGGGCTTGAGCGGCATGTCGGTGGCGCCGAAGGTCACCCGGGCAGCGCGAATCTGGCGAATCCCGTTTCCCGAGCCCGTGGGTTGATAGTTAACCTGATGGCCGGTTCGGGCGTAGTACGTTGCCGCCCATTTGGACATCAAGGGATAAACAAAGGTGGAACCCGCGCCGGTGATATCGCCGGCGCGTGCCAGTAAAACGGTGCCGAGCAGGAGCAACAGAATCGCAACTTGGCGGATCGCTGGCAGAATCCGCAATCCGCAATCTGGCGCTGGCTTCATGATTGTTCTCCCGCTTCTTCGCCCACGTTTCTGTGCTTGCGCAATTCAGGCTAGCAGATGGCGAGAGACATGACGACAGTAGTCGTGACACCCTGCGGGAAAAAAAACGACTCACTCCATGGACCGTTGCCCGCCAGACGGTGGCAAGCAGTCCATTTATCTCTGCCCCAAAATTGTTTGTGACTGTCATGTTTCTGACATCAGTTGCCAGTGCGCCGACGCATCGACATTGGATCTGCGCAATGGCAGATGAAATCGCCAATGGCGGGCATTTCGCGGCATGGGAGCGATATGGTTGAACACGTAGCGGATGAACGGCAATGGCGTCAGTCGAAACGTGATACCGCGGTACGCTCGCCCGCCGGCAATATGTCGCCATGGACCAGGGCGACAGCGTCGGCTCCGGCCGGGAAGCGCAGCTGCCGGGACCGGTCATTTGCCGCCCGCCACACGGCTTCGGCCACATCGGATGCTTTGGTCACCCTGGCAGGCTGCGCGAATCCGGCCAGCACGGACATCGCATACGCGCCGTACGCTTCGGGGATCATGCCGGCCATGCGCGGCCCTGCGTTTTCCGTGAAGCGGGTGTCCGGGCAATAGCCGGGCTCGACCAGCTTGGCGCGGATGCCGAACTCGCCAAGTTCATGGGCCAGCGAAGCGGTGAAACCTTCGATGGCGGTTTTGCTCGCGGTATAAGCGGCCACGAGCGGCATCGGCGCCAGCGTCGCGCTCGAGGTCACGTTGACGATCACGCCGGCACGGCGCTCGCGCAAGCGCGGCAGCATGGCCTGCGTCAGGGCCATCACGCCGAAGGTATTGGTTTCGAATACCTCGCGCACCGTCGTCATCGGCGTCGCCTCGAAGGCGCCGAACAGGCCCACGCCGGCATTGTTGACGAGCACGTCGATGGGCCCGCACACGGCCAGCGCGGCGTCGATGCTTTCGGCACGGGTCACGTCAAGCGCCAGCAGGCGCAGGCGCTCCGACCGGGGCAACAGGTCTTCACGCGGCGAGCGCATGGTTGCGATGACGTGCCAACCCTGGGACAGGAAATGGTGCGCGGTGGCAAGGCCGTAGCCGGACGAGCAGCCGGTGATCAGGACGGTCTTCATGGTGTTGCTCCTTGTTCGATTGCGATGGCATAACGATAGGGAAGCCTGGCCGGACCATCTATAATCAGACGTCCATATAACTTTCGCATTCGTCCAGACATCATGGATCCGCTGTCTGAAGTGATCGCACTGCTCCGGCCGCGTACGGTGTTTTCCAAGGGCATCAGCGGTGCGGGCCGGTGGAGCGTGCGCTACACGGCGTTCGGCCACCCCAGCTTCTGCGCCGTGCTGGAGGGCGGTTGCGTGCTCGGCGTCGACGGCCAGCAACCCGTCACGCTGCAGGCCGGCGATTTCGTGCTGCTGCCTGCGACGCCCGGCTTCACCATGTCAGGCGCCGAGCCGGCGACGCCGGTGCTGATCGACCCGACGGCGCTCCCGGAGCCCACGGAGGACATGCGCCACGGCACGCCTGACGGGCCACCGGACTTGCGCATGCTGGGCGGCTACTTCCTGTTCGACTCGCCCGATGCCGCGTTGCTGGTGTCGCTGCTGCCCGGCATGGTCCATATCCGCGACGCAGAGCACCTGTCGGTGCTGGTGCGACTCGTCGGCAGGGAAGCGTCGGCGCAACGCCCGGGGCACAGCCTGGTGCTGACGCGCCTGGTGGAGATCCTCCTGGTCGAGGCGTTGCGCTGCGCGCCCGGTGACCCCGCGCCGGCCGGCCTGCTCCGCGGGCTCGCCGACGAACGGCTCGCGGTGGCGCTGAACCACATGCACGCTGACCCCGCGTACACATGGACGGTGGCGGAACTGGCCGCGAAGGCAGCGCTCTCCCGCTCGGGATTCTTTGAGCGGTTCACGCGGGCGGTCGGCCTGCCGCCCATGGAATACCTGGTTGCCTGGCGCATGGCGCTGGCAAAGGACATGCTGCGCAGGCAAGACGTTGCGCTTGCGCAGGTCGCCGAACGGGTCGGCTATGGATCCGCCAGCGCCTTCAGCACGGCGTTCAGCCGACACGTCGGACAGTCGCCGAGCCAGTTCGCACGGCAATCCACGCAGGCGGCGGCCTGACGACTTTGGTGCGCCAGGGCCGCCGCGGTCGCTATCCCTTGTTCGACAGCCGCCCGGCGGTGCGGCTCAGCGCCACGCCAACCTGGATGACCGCCTTTTCCGCCCCCTTGTCCCGGAGGCCGGTCTCGCCTTCGAAGGCCTCGTGCGCCGTGCCCAGCGCGAATGCGTCGGGAATGACCACTACGCCCAGCTTGTCGAGCACGGTGCGCAGCGCCAGCTGCGAGCGCAGGCCGCCCAGCGGCCCCGGCGACGCCGAAAGCAGCGCGGCGGCCTTGCCGGCCAGCAGCGCGACGCCGGAGGTGCCGTCCTCCTGGGGCCGGCTGACCCAGTCCAAGGCGTTCTTCAGCATTGCCGTGTAGCCGCCGTTGTACTCCGGCGTGGCAATCAGCAACGCATCGTGGCCGGCGAATTCGCGCTGCAGGCGGCGCGCTTCGGCCGGCACGCCCTGCTCCGCCTCGTCATCGCCGTCGTAGAGCGGCAGCGCATAGTCCGCCAGCCGGATGGATGTCACCACCGCGCCCGCGTCGCGCGCGCCATACGCCGCGATGTCGAGCAGCTTCTGGTTAAGCGAGCCGCGACGCGAACTTCCGCTTACTGCAAGGATCCTGATACTCACTCGAATGCTCCGGAGCAAAGGTTGAAGTCATGCGGCGGGCGCCGCGCGGTACTCGATCTCGCCGCCAGGCAGGAAATACATCATCAGCGCCTTGCCCGTGACCGTCGGGAAGTGCTCGCTCATCGGCGGGAACACGCGCCAGCCCGCGCCATGCCCGCAGAACTGCGCGCCCGGTTCAAGCGGGACGATCATGTTGATCTCGCCCCGGGTGTGGCAGTGGTACTGGCCCATAACGTCGCGCAACAGCCCGCTTTCCACGCTCATGCCGGCAGTTTCCGGCGAGGGCTCGGCGATCCTGCCGCGCCGGTAGGTGGCACCCTCGATCTCGACATAGCCCGCCCAGCCCTCCTCCACGCCGAGCTGCAGCAGGCGGCACAGCTCCTGGTAAGGGCGAGTACCCGCGCCATATTCGCGGTTCAGATAGGCCTCGAGGTCCTGATCGAGCGGGCGCGAGCGAATCTCGTCGCACAGCTGACGCACCCATTGCAGCAACTCTTCCTTGTGCGGACCGTGCGGCAGCATCTGGCGCTCCTTCTCTGAATCCATCATTCGTCTCCGCTGCCGTCGGCAGGCAAGTTGAAGAACCTGGCGGCATTGCCGCCGAGGATAAGGCGCCTGGCCCGCTCGCCCAGGTGCGGGTGATTCTCCACCAGGGCCCCGATCTTCTGCTCGCCAAGCGGATAGGGATAGTCCGAGCCGAGCAGGACCCGTTCCTCGCCCATCACGTCCACAAGCAGGCGCAGCGCGCCTGCGTCGAATACCGCGCTGTCCACCGAGAACCGGTCCACGTACGACGACGGCAGGTTCGGACAGTCTTCGCGCACGATATCCCGATGCAGCCAGGCGTTGTCGACCCGCCCGAGCAGGAAGGCGAAGCTGCCGCCGCCATGCGCGAAGCACAGCTTGAGCGAGCGCGGGATACGCTCGAACGCGCCGGACAGGATAAGCGAGAGGATGCCCAGCTGGGTCTCGGCCGGCATGGCCACGAGCCAGGGCAGCATCCACCGCTTCATGCGCCCGTCGGTCATCATGTCCCACGGATGGACCAGCACGGGAATGCCTTCCTGCGCGCAATGGCAGAGAAAGCGGACCAGCGCTTCGTCATCGAGGTCCCGCGAACCGACGTGGTTGCCGATCTGCACGCCGCGATGCCCGGCCGCGACGGCACGCGAGGCTTCGCGGCAAGCGAGCTCGATATCCTGCAGCGGCACCTGCGCCAGGGCCATCAGCCGGTCCGGCGCCACCGAGCAGAGCTCCAGCGCCTTGTCGTTCATCCGTTGGGCCCACTGCAGCGCCGCCGGGGCGTCGTAGCGGTAGCCGAACATCACCGGCGTCGCGCACATCAGCTGCGCGTCGATGCCCTGTTCGTCCATCTGTTCAAGGCGCCGCACCGGGTCCCACAGGGGCCGGCTCACCGGCCGGAAGGGCCGCCCGTCCAGCATGATCATGCCGGACTCGCCATCCTCCGCCACGGCAAGCCACGGCACGCCGGGCTGGTCGGCGCGCTCCGCCTCTTCCCGCGAGATCGTGGGGAAGAAGTGGGCGTGCATGTCGATTCGCAATGTCATGGCTTGCTATGCCTCTTCCAGGTTCTGCGCTACCATCTGCCCCACGGTCAGGCAGGTCGTGAACTCGACCTCGCCGACACCATTCACCACCGCCTGCACATGGCTGCCCGGCAGGAGCGGATGCGCGGCCGTGGCGGCGCCCGCCATAATCAGCGTGCCGGCCGGCAGGACCGTTTCCGACGCGCTCGCCAGCCGCGACGCTTCGACCACGGCCCGCAGCGGGTGCCCGAGGATGGCGCCGGTGGAGCCAATCTGCACATCACGCCCGTCCACGCGCAGGATCACGCCCGCATTGCGCAGGCCGTCGACGTCCCTGGCCCAGTTGCCGACGACAAGGCCCGCGCTGGAGCAGTTGTCGGCGACCACGTCCGCGAGCGTGAAACGGAAGTCCTGGTAGCGCGAATCAATGATCTCCATCGCCGGCGCCACGGCTTCCAGGTAGTCTTTGGCCTCCAGCGCGGTCAGCGGCCGCTCGATGGCGCGCCGCGTGAGAAAGCACACTTCGGGCTCGACCCGCGGATGGATAAAGCGGCGCAGGTCGACGCGGCCGCCGTCGTCCTCCAGCATGGTGTCCGTCAGCCAGCCCCAGATCAGGCTGTCGACGCCCATCTGCACCATCTTGGCCCGGCTGGTGAACCCGAGCTTGATGCCGACGCGCCGTTCGCCCCGCTGCACCCGCCGCTCGATCGACGCACGCTGGATCCGATAGGCATCCGGCACCGGGAAGTCTTCGGTGGCGGTGAGCTGGTTGATGGCCCTGGCGTGCAACGCCGCGTCATCCAGCAGGCGCGCCGCAGCTTCGATATCGATCATGCTGCCCTCGCTTGTCGTTCGCCGCGCCGGACCAGGTCGAGCGCAACGTCAATGATCATGTCCTCCTGGCCGCCGACCATCCTCCTGCGGCCCAGTTCGACCAGCACGTCGAACGCGGACAGGCCGTACCGCTGCGCCGCGGCCTCCGCATGGCGCAGGAAACTCGAGTACACGCCGGCGTAGCCAAGCGCCAGCGTCTCCCGGTCGACGCGCACCGGCCGCTCCTGCAGCGGGCGGACGATATCGTCCGCCGAATCGATCAGCTTCTTAACATCGCAGCCGTGGTGCAGTCCCTGGCGGTCGATCGCGGCAATGAACACTTCGAGCGGCGCATTGCCGGCCCCGGCTCCCATGCCGGTCAGCGAGGCATCGATGCGATCGCAGCCTTCCTCGATGGCGACCATGGAATTGGCGACACCGAGCGCAAGGTTGTGGTGCGCATGCATACCCGTCTGCGTAGCGGGATCGAGCACGTCCTTGAGCGCGCGGAAGCGCTCGGCAACGTCGCGCATGTTCAGCGCCCCGCCCGAGTCCACCACGTAGATGCACTGCGCGCCGTAGCTTTCCATCTTCTTCGCCTGCTGCGCGAGCAGTTGTGGCGTCGTCATGTGGCTCATCATCAGGAAGCCGACGGTGTCCATCCCCAGCGAGCGGGCGTATTCGATGTGCTGGCGCGAGATATCGGCCTCGGTGCAGTGCGTCGCCACCCGGACCACGCGGGCGCCCGCGTCATGCGCCTCGCGCAGGTCGTGCAGCGTGCCGATGCCCGGAATCAGCAGGGTCGCCACCTGCGCCCGCCTGACCACGGCTGCCACCGCGGCGACCCACTCGATATCGGTGTGCGCGCCGAACCCGTAGTTGAAGCTCGATCCGGCGAGCCCATCCCCGTGCGCGACCTCGATGCTGTCGACGCCGGCGTCGTCGAGTGCCTGCGCGATGGCAATGGCCTGCGGCAGCGTGTATTGATGGCGCACGGCATGCATGCCGTCGCGCAGCGTCACGTCCGAGACATAGATCTTCTTGCTCATGGCGGTCATCGTCTTCTCCTTCAGGCAGCGACCCAGGCAGCGAGCCGCCTGGCGGCAATCTGGTCGGCGGTGCGCAAGGCGGCCGAGGTCATGATGTCGAGATTGCCGGCATATGCGGGCAGGTAATGCGCCGCGCCTTCGACTTCCAGCAACACGCTGACCTTGAGGCCGGTCGACGATGCGCCGTGCTTAGCGAACTGGCGCGGCAGCGCGACGCGGTCAAACTGCACCGCCTGCTTCAGGCGGTAGCCGGGCACGTAGGCGGCCACCTTCGCCACCTGGGCATGGATCGATGCCTCGATCCGCGCCGTGTCCGCATCGGCGTCGACCAGGCAGTAGACGGTATCGCGCATCAGCAGCGGCGGCTCGGCCGGATTCAGGATGATGATGGCCTTGCCGACCGTCGCCCCGCCGATGACCTCGATGGCGCGCGACGTGGTTTCCGTGAACTCGTCGATATTCGCGCGCGTGCCCGGGCCGGCCGACCGGCTCGCGATCGATGCCACGATCTCGGCATAGTGGACCGGGGTGACGTCCGAGACCGCGCGGACGATGGGAATCGTCGCCTGGCCGCCGCACGTCACCATATTGACGTTCTCCGAATCGAGGTTCGCGTCGAGATTGACCGACGGCACGACGAACGGGCCGAGCGCGGCCGGGGTCAGGTCGATCACCGTGACGCCGTGCCGAGCCAGCACCAAGGCGTGCCGCGCATGCGCGCCGGCCGAGGTCGCATCGAAAGCGATGCGGATGTCGCGAAACCCGGGCATGGCGACCAGGCCGTCGAGACCGTCGGCCGTGGTGGCCACGCCCATCCGCGCGGCGCGCGCCAGGCCGTCCGATTCCGGATCGATGCCGACCATGACAGCCATGCTGAGATGTTCGGCATGGCGCAGGACCTTGATCATCAGGTCCGTGCCGATGTTGCCCGAGCCGATGATGGCGACGGGGACTCTGGTTTTGTCATTCACGATTGGATTTCCGGTTGCTTCGAGAAAGCGGCGCGCACCTCGCCCAGGCCTTCGATGCGCGCGCTGAATACATCGCCCGGCACCACCGCTGCCATCGGGCCCAATGCGCCGGTCAGCACCACATCGCCGGCGCGCAGCGGCTCGCCCATCCGGGCCATGGTGTCGGCGAGCCAGATCGCCGCGTTCAGCGGATTGCCCAGGCACGCGGCACCGGCTCCCACGCTGACCTGCTCGCCATTGCGCTCCATCAGCATTCCGCACCTGACCAGGTCGAGCGCTTCCAGCCTGACTGGCTGCGAGCCCAGGACGAAGCATCCGCTGGACGCGTTGTCGGCGACGGTGTCGAGCAGGCGGATGTCCCAGTTCGCGATCCGGCTGCCGACCACCTCGATGGCCGGCAGCGCAAATGCCGTGGCACGAATGATGTCCGCCACCGTATGCCGCGCATGCGGCAGGTCGCGCTCCAGCACCAGCGCAATCTCGGCTTCGACCTTGGGCTGGTGGGTCCGCGAGAACGGGATTTCCTCGCCATCGCCGAACGCCATGCCGTCCAGCAGCGTGCCGAAATCCGGCGCATTCACGCCGAGCTGCGCCTGCACGCTGCGCGACGTCAGGCCGATCTTCCGCCCGACGCGGCGCGCGCCCGCCAGCACCCGGTGCGCAACGTTGATCTGCTGGATGCGGTAGGCGTTCTCCAGCGGGTTACCGTCGATCGCCGCGATCGCCTCGCGCACCGGCGGCACGGGCGCGAACGGCAGCCCGTCATGGGCCTTCCTGAGGGCATCGGCAATGGCCTGCCGGGCTGTGTCATGTGCCGCGCTCATGCCACCCTCACACAGATATTGGTCAGTTCGGAATAGAAGTCCATCGAATGGCGCCCGCCTTCACGGCCGAAGCCGGACAGCTTGGTGCCGCCGAACGGCGTGCGCAGGTCGCGCGCATACCAGGCGTTGACCCAGACGATGCCGGTCTCGATGCGCTGCGCGACGCGGTGGCCGCGCGCCAGGTGCGTGGTCCAGACGCTTGCCGCCAGGCCATAGTTGCTATGGTTGACGCGCGCCACCACTTCGTCCTCGGCGTCGAACGGCGCGATATGGCATACCGGGCCGAACACTTCCTCGTTGACGCAGCGCGCGCTGTCCGGTAGCCCGGTCCAGATCGTCGGCTGCACGAAGGCGCCGTTGTCGCAGGCATCGCCGAAGCGCGGCACGTCGCCGCCTGTGACAACGGTGGCGCCCTCCTCCACGGCGAGCCGCAGATAGCCCAGCACCTTGTCGCGGTGCGCGGCGGAGATCATCGGGCCGGTCGTCACCCCGGACACATACGGCGATCCGATCCGCAGGGCCTCGGTCCGCGTCTTGAGTTCCGCGACGAAGCGCTCGAAGATCGGGCGCTCGACATAGACGCGCTCCGTGCACATGCACACCTGCCCCGCGTTGGTGAAGCTGGAGCGCAGCACGCCTTCCACGGCGGCATCGAAGTCGGCGTCCGCAAAGACGATGGCCGCGTTCTTTCCGCCCAGTTCGAAGGAGATGTTCTTCACGCCATCGGCCACCGCCTTCATGATCGTGCTGCCGGTGCGCGACTCGCCGGTGAAGGTGATGGCATCGATGTCCGGGTGCCGGGTCAGCCATTCGCCGGCAGCGCTGGGCCCGTGGCCGTGAACCAGGTTGAAGACGCCGTTGGGCAGGCCGCTGTCGCGGATCACTTCGGCCAGCAGCGTCGCACTGGTGGGGGCTTCTTCCGAGGGCTTGGCCACCACGGAATTGCCCATCGCCAGTGCCGGCGCCACCTTCCACGTCAGCAGCAGCAGCGGCAGGTTCCATGGGGAAATCACCCCGACCACGCCCAGCGGCTTGCGCGTGACGTAGTTGAGCAGCTGCGTGCCATCGGCACCGGCAGACTCGAAGCACTCGCTGTGCGCGGTGCTCACCAGGTCCGCAAAGGTGCGGAAATTCGCGATGCCGCGCGCGATATCCAGCTCCCGGGCCTGCGCGATCGGGCGTCCCGTATCGGCCACTTCCGCGGCCACGAACTCGTCGAAGCGTTGCTGGATACCGTCCGCGATGCGGTGCAAGGCTGCCGCGCGCTGCGCCGTGGTGAACTGGCGCCAGGGCCCGCGCTGGGCCCGGCGCGCGGCCTGCACGGCGGCATCGACCGCGTCGGCGTCGGCCTCCGCCACGCGCGACAGCTCACGCCCGTCGATCGGGCTCAGCTTGGCGAACGAGCCCGCAGACGCCACGAACTCTCCATCAATGAAATGCCGCAGCTGTCGGGGCAATCCCTCTGCGACCTCGGCGTAGTACTCCATGGGTTCTCCTGCACATTGTTGGTGAAAGCAAGTGTAGGAGTGCCCGTTTGCCTTGGATAATCAATCCTTGGCGGGTTGATATAAGGGCGTGGAATAGTGAGACGCCGACACAGCGCGGATGGCGGCCGCAACGGGGACGCGCATCAGAAGATGTGCTTGATGCCCAGCATCGCGCCAAGCTGGTTGCCGCCCGCGGTCGGCGGTGCGGCCGGCGTACCGCCCGAACTGACCGACAGTGCAAGGTGCCCGCCGTTGTCGATGAAGCCGGCGGTGCCGTAGACCGTGGTGCGTCTGGACAACGCGTAATTCGCCCTTGCTGCATATAGCCAGGCCTTGTTGGCACTGTGGTGATAGCGCAGGAAAAGGACCTCTGCGTCGACGCTGAAGGCCGGCGTCACCGTATACGAGGCGCCGCCGTACCAGAGATCGCTGCGCGGCGTGGCAGGGTTGGCGTCGTTGTCCCGCCGGATCCAGCCGCCGCCGAGCTTTGCCTTGCCGATATTGGCGTACCCGCTCAGTGAAAGCCGGTCGTCCTTCATGCCGCTGCTGCCCAGCCCGGCGCCGGCCCTCGCCGCGCCACGCAGCGAATCGTAGGCAACGGCCATGCCCCATGCGCTGGTGTTGTAGCCGATCAACGCCGACCACTCCCGGCACGCACGGCGGTCGGCAGGGTTCTCTCCTGCGCAGGGGGCGCCGGCCGGCGCGGCATCCCGGCCCAGGCTGTAGGTGGCGCCGAGCGTCACGCCACCAAACGTTCCCTTGTAGGAAATCGCATTGTCGGCGCGCGGATTGGCGAGGTAGCTGTCCAGCGAGGATGAGCCAAACGTGTTCGGCCCGAGCATGTCGGCATCGAGCGTCGCCCAGAACAGCATGGTGTACTGTCGCCCGAGCGCCAACTGGCCCCAGCGCCCGTTCAGGCCGACCCACGCCTGCCGCCCGAACAGGCGCCCGGCCTGGTTGGACACGCCGGAATCCGGCGCGAAGCCGGATTCCAGGACGAATGCAGACTTGAGGCCGCCGCCCAGGTCTTCGGTCCCTCTCAGGCCCCAGCGCGATGGCACGGTTCCCGAGAGATTGTTCATTCTGACGAGCGCGCTGTTGTTGGCACCGGTGTGGTTGAGAACCTCCACGCCGGTGTCGACGACACCGTACAACGTCACGGATTGAGCAAGGGCGATGGTTGGCAAACTCATCGCGCCAGCCCAGATGGCTCGGCCTGGCTTCACGTCTCCTCCTTCTTTGTATTGCGGCAGTTGGTTCTGGTAATTCACGGAAAGCGGACAAAGCGGTCCACTCGAGCCTGCGTGGCGCAGGCTCGGTCAGTCGGGGTTATCGCGTTGTCTTGAGGGGTCTGGGCAGCGCTGCTGAGGCCGGATCCGCGCAGTCAGGACGCCTTGTCGGTGCCGGAGACCTCTTTCAGGCATTCGATAAAGACCTCGCACGCCGGCGTGAGCGCCTTGTTGGCCCGCACCGAGTAGCCCACCGTGCCGAACGCGCCGAGTTCAGGAATCGACAGCGTCCGCAGGAGCCCGGCCTGCACGAACTGCCTGGCCGCGACCCGCGGCATCACCGCGATGCGGTTCGTCGTCAGCAGCAGCCCGAGGTTGGTCAGGACGGACATGGATTCCACCAGGTCGCGCGGCAGCTCGATGCCGGCGTTGCGGAACATCCGTTCAACGGCGTAGCGCAACGGAGAGTCCGGCGTGGGAAGGATCCATGGATGCTGGTCCAGCTCGTGCAACGATGTCACGGACTGGCCAACGGCGTCATTGGCGCTGCCGACCACCACGTCCAGCAAATCCTCGAACAGCACCTGGTGCGTCAGCGGAAAGGCATCCGAGATCGGCAGCTCCAGTTCAGGCAACCTGCCGACGACGATGTCGACCTCGCCGGTGGCCAGTGCCGGGAACAGCTGTGCGGTCGGCCCTTCGCGCACCGTGACGATGATGTTCGGCGCCCGCTCCTTCAGCCTGGCGATCGTGGAAGGCAGCAGGTGCGCCGATGCGGCGATCATCGTACCGACCACCACCCGGCCCGCGCTGCCGAAACGGAACTGGTCGAGCTCCTCGGTCATGTAGCGGAACTCGGCCAGCAGCGACTTCACCCGCCGCGCCAGCACCAGCCCCAGTTCGGTCGGCACCACGCCGCGATTGGAGCGGGCAAAGAGGGTGCCGTCGACACAGCCCTCCAGCTCCTGGATGATCTTGGTGACCGCCGGCTGGGTGAGTCCCATGTCGTTGGCGGCATGGAGGATGGAACCGGTCTCGATGACGCGGTCGAACACCAGCAGCTGGCTCAGCTTCAGATTCCGGCTCAGCCGGATCTGCGTTAGCGGATGAATGTGCATGGCAGGATCACCCCCGGGGCGGCACTCACTCTCTGGCAACGCCCACCGTCGGCAGGTAGGTCGGCACCGCAATCCGGCGACGGTCGGACGAGCGGCAGTAGTTTGGCCCGCCCAGGCGCCCCACCGGGTAGAACCGGTCGACCCTGATACGGAGCTTCTCGTCGTCGAACAGGTCGTCGCGGATATACATCGACACGATCTCGCCGAAGACGATGGCGCGCTGCGTCGAAAACTCGAAGACCTTGAACAGCCGGCATTCCCACGCCACCGGCGCCTCGCGGATCCGCGGCACCGCGACCGCCTCCGAAGTCGCGAGCGACAAACCCACCGCCTCGGCCTCGCAGACATGCGCCGGATAGTCGCTGCCGCACATCACCGCGCGCTCGACGATGGGCTCGTCGACCATGTTGACGACGAATTCGCGCCGATCGAGGATGTTCCTGAGCGTGTCCTTGACCTCGCCGGGCCGGTGGCTCTCGTCGCCGTAGTGATCGACCGCGATCGCAAACAAAGGCGGGTCCTCGCCCATGTAGTTGAAGGCACTGTATGGCGCCGCGTTGCAGACGCCGTCGCTGCCGAGGCTGGTGACCAGCGCAATGGGGCGCGGCCCCACGCTGCCGGTAATCAGCCAGTACTTTTGCCTGGCCGACAGGCCCGACATGGCAATAGTTGTCATTGGTGGTCCCGTTTGCAAACCCTTATCAACGCACCGGCGAACGCACCGGCGCTGCGCCGCGGCCCGGATGGATGGCGCCGCAATGGCTGCAGCGCCGCTTGTCTTCGGAAGCATAGAAAGCCGCGAACAGCGGCGGCAGGTCATCGACGATGCTCCTGAGCTGGACCTCCGCCCGGCAGACCAGGCCGTCGCAGCTGTCGCAATACCATTCAAAGCCGTCGACGGCCCCGGCCGGACGCTGGCGCTCGATGACCAGGCACACGCTGTCCTCCTCGGGCCGCTGCGGCGAATGGCGAACGTGCGGCGGCAGCAGGAAGACGTCTCCTTCCCGCAGGTCGACCCGCTCGCGCCTGCCTTCCACCATCAGGTTCAGGTACGCGTTTCCCCTGAGCTGGTAGAAAAATTCCTCGAACGGGTCGTCGTGATAGTCGGTACGCAGATTCGGGCCGCCGACCGCGGTCACGATCAGGTCCGCGTCCTGCCATACCTGCTGGTTGCCCACGGGAGGCTTGAGGAGATGCCGGTGCGCGTCGATCCAATGGTTAAAGTTGAATGGCGCTCCGTACTTCAGCATAGTGTTCTCCATGTCATGGCTCGTGGGTCTGCGCTGCCTCGGCGCGGGGCGCGTAGGCAACGGCCTTGATCTCGATGGTCAGCAACGGATGCGGCAACTGGTGGACGGCGACGGTCGTCCGCGCCGGCCCGGCTTCGTCGAAATACTCCGCATACACCTCGTTATAGCCGCCAAAGTCATTCATATTCACCAGAAATGTGGTGATCTCGACCAGATTGGCCAGGTCTGCGCCCTCCGCCCGCAGGATGTCGCGGATGTTCTCGATCACGGCTCGGGTCTGCGCCCGGATATCGACGCGGGACGTACCCATTTCGTCCACGGCCGCCCCGACGAAGCTGTTGTCGGGACGCCTTGAACTGGTGCCGGAAACGAACAGGAAATCGCCGGCGCGCACCACGTGGGGAAACCGCCCCCGGGGCGTGGCCTTGCCTTGCACCAGCCGCGCCTGAGCAGACTGCTTCATATCAATGCTCCATTTACTTTCAGGTTGAGCGGGACACTGCCTGTGTGTCACCGGTTCACGTCGACGTCCTTGGTCTCCTTCAGCAGGAACATGCCGAGGACGACCGAGATGCCGCCTACCGCAATCGCGTACCACAACCCGCCCAGCACGCTGCCTGACTTGACCGCCAGCACCGTGGACATGAACGGCGCCAGGCCGCCGAAGTAACCCGCACCGATGTTGTAGGGGATCGAGATCGAGGTGTAGCGCACCGCCGCCGGGAACAGCTCCACGTAGTACGCGGACATCGGCCCATAGGCCATCGCGCCCCAGATCATCAGCAGGAACAGCAGCAGGTACATCATGGGCCGGTTGATTGCCGCTTCATCGGCCGCCGGGGGATAGCCCGCGGCAACGAGCGCGTCCCGATAGGCCTTCTCATCGAAGCCGGCCACCGGCTTGTCGCCGATATACGTCACCAGCGGCTCGCCGGCCAGGCCAGGCTCCACGCGGTAGGACAGGCCCGCCTGCGTCAGGAAGTCGCGCGCCTTGTCGCACGCGGTCTGAGTGCTGGAGAAAATGCTGTCCGAGCAGTCCGAAGACGCCACGCGGATGGTGACGGACTGCTGGAACTGCGCGAGGGCGGGATTCACCGCCTTGCCGAGTTGCGAGAAGATCGGCAGGAAGGTCAGCACTGCCATGCCGCAGCCGATCAGCACGATCCATTTCCGGCCGACCTTGTCCGACAGCCAGCCGAAGAACACGTAGAGCGGCAGCGAGAAGACCAGCGCGACGACGAGATAGCTGTACGCCTGGCTGGACGGCACCTTCAGCGTCGACGTCAGGAAATACAGGACATAGAAGTTGCACGTGTACCAGACCACGCCGACCGCGGCCTGCGCGCCGAACAGGACCGCCAGCATCCGCCGCACGTTCTGGCCGACCATGAGGCTGTCGCGCAGCGGTGCGCTCGATGTGCGGTTTTCTGCCTTCATGCGCTGGAACACCGGCGACTCGGAAAGGGTCGTGCGGATGTAGGTCGATACGGCAAGCAGCAGCACCGACGCCAGGAACGGCACGCGCCAACCCCAGACTGCGAAGTCCTCCGCGGAAATCCACAGCTGGCAGAGCTGCGTCACGGCCAGCGAAAGCAGGAAGCCGAATGTCGCCGTGGTCTGGAGCCAGCCGGTGGCATAGCCCCGCCGGCCGGATGGCGTATGTTCGGCGATGTAGGCCGCGGCTCCGCCATACTCTCCACCCAGCGCGAGCCCCTGCAGCAGGCGCAGCACGATCAGGATGGCCGGCGAAGCCCATCCCAGGGTTTCATAGGACGGCAGCAAGCCGATGCCCGCCGTCGAAATGCCCATCAGCACGACCGTGGCAAGAAAGGTTGCCTTGCGCCCGGCCTTGTCGCCGAACCGTCCGAATACGACGGCACCTAGCGGCCGGATAATGAAGCCGATGCCGAATGTCGCCAGCGATGCGAGATAGCTGGCGGTTGAATTTCCGGCGGGAAAAAAGTGCGACGAAAAGAATATCGCCAGGCTTCCATAAAGGAAGAAGTCATACCACTCGAGTACGGTGCCGACGCACGCGCCTACGACCACCTTCGCCTCTTCGCGCTTCGACGCGCCGTGCGCTCGCACATTCGCTGCTAGTTCGCTGCTCATCCAGTCTCTCCTCCGTCCATCGGCTTACGGGCTACGAAGCGCCGTTGCTGCCGTCGAAGAGGAGTCTAAGAGCCGCGCCGGTCAGGCCATAATCAATCCTCAGGTCATTGCTATTCCATGCCGGAATAGCAGCGCCGCAAGCCAGACCACAGCGTGGAAAGCGGCGCGCGCAAGCTTTCGCGGCGCCTGCTCGCCAGGTGATTCGCATCTCACCCGGGGAGGCTCGCCTGAACCCGGTGCACGGCGATTCCCTCGATCGGGTCGAGCGGTTCGCGCCAGGGGGCACGGCCAATCGCATCCCGCGTGTCCTGGTACCCGGCCGCCCAGCGGCGTTCGATGCCGTGCGTGGAGAAGTCGATATCGCGGTTCATATCGTTGCCGTCGAGTTGCGGTGCATCCAGCTCGACCACATGCATGGTGGTTCCGCAACCCCAGTCGAGCAGTTCCTGCACGGCGGGCTGCGCGCGCTCGCTTTCCGGAATGTGCTTGCCCAGTTCGCGGATCACGTGCCGCAGGCGGTGTATCTGCCGCTGCCGCTCAAGGTGGCATTCCGCGCGGCTGGAGTACTGGATGTCGCGCAGCCGGCTCATTACCTGCCAGATCGAGGTCGGGTCCGGGCCGCTGGCCGGCCACAACTGCACGGCGAAGATCAGCGAACTGCGGCGGGGACGGTCATCCAGGACAGCTTCCAGCGGCGTGTTCGAATAGATGCCGCCGTCCCAGTATGCCTCGCCGTCCACCTGCACCGAGGGAAACCCCGGCGGAAACGCTGCCGAGGCCATCACGTGCGCGACCTTCAGTGGCGCGTCGCGGTTGGTGAAATAGCGCATGCGGCCATTGCGCACGCCGACCGTGCCAACGGTCAGCCGCGTGTTCCCGGCGTTCAGGTAATCGAAGTCGATCAGGTTGCCCAGCGTCGCGCGCAGCGGCTCGGTGGAGTAGAAGGCCGACTGGGCA
The DNA here is from genome assembly GCF_059278825.1 of Cupriavidus sp. MEYA8. Taxonomy (NCBI): domain Bacteria; kingdom Pseudomonadati; phylum Pseudomonadota; class Betaproteobacteria; order Burkholderiales; family Burkholderiaceae; genus Cupriavidus; species Cupriavidus sp. MEYA8. Next base: position 1,591,142 of record NZ_CM181222.1, on the reverse strand, counting down.
AGGCCGACCGTGGCGCGCAGCCCCAGCCACCAGGCGGCGGGACTTGGCGTGAAAAACGACGGAATGCCATGGGTGGTAATCGACAGCACCCGCGCCCAGTTTTCCCATTCGCGGAAGTGGCCGCTTGCCTCGCCGGCGCCGCGGTAGGCAATGCCATCCCAGAACCGCTTGAGCCGGGAAAGCCGCTCGGCTGGCGGGTTGCCGGCGATAATGGCCCCATTGATCGCCCCGATCGACGTACCGATCACCCACCGCGGCTCGAGGCCGGCCTCATGCATGGCCTGGTAAACGCCGACCTGGTAGGCGCCAAGCGCGCCGCCACCTTGCAGGACCAGCACGACCTGCCCGGGCAGTTCCGCGAGCGCTTCCGCTGGCGCGGAGACGGATACTTTTGCTGTCTCGCCCATTGCATTCCTTCCTGTCGTGGCACAGGGGCACGACTGTTCGGAAGTATCGTCCTACGTCCGGGGCCAGGCAACCGCGGCGCACTGGCGGCCACGCTGCCCGAACTGCTGCAGGCCCGGGGCGTGAGCTGGCGCATCTACCAGGCCCCGAACAAGAACTGGGGCGGACTGTTGCACGGCGGACTGGCATTCAAGAGCTTCCGCGAATCGGCGCGAGCCGATGCGTGCGAGGCCCTGCCGTCCTCAGACGATATTGATCTCGACATCAATATTGCCGCGCGTCGCCTTGGAGTACGGGCAAAGCTGGTGTGCGGCCGCGGCCAGGGACTGCGCGACCTCCCGGTCAATCCCGGGCAAGCTCACATTGAGCCGTGCCGCCAGGAAGTAGCCATCACCGGCCTGGCCAAGATCCACTTCAGCGTCAACGGCCGCGTCGGCCGGAACCGTGACTTTCGCCACCTGTGCCGCCTTGGCGATTGCGCCGAGGAAGCAGGCCGACCAGCCGGCGCCCAGGAGCTGTTCCGGATTGGTACCGGCGCCGTTGCTGCCGGGCCCTGACAGATCGACGGCCAGACGGCCGTCGGTGCTGCGGGAGTTGCCGTTGCGGCCGCCGACGGTATGGGTCTTGCCGGTGTAAATGACTTTATCGAACTGGTTGATCATTTCGGGGTATTTCAGTTAAGGATGTTGATCGCCACGCGGGGTTGAGCGTCGTCCGGGGTGGCGGCTACCGGCGACGCGATAATCAGGGCAAGTGGATCTTCATGCCGCCGCGATGCGCCAGGTGCGCGGTCCGCTTTCGTGGACACTGTTGCCGCCGGCGTCCACGGCAACGACAACGGGCAGGTTCTCCACATCGAACTCGTAGATGGCTTCCATGCCGAGATCGCCAAACGCCAGGATGCGGGAGGACCGGACCGCCTTGGAGATCAGATAGGCGGCCCCACCGGTTGCCGCCAGATAGACGCAGCCGTTCTTCACGATGGCGCTGATCGCATCCGGCCCGCGCTCGGCCTTGCCGATCATGCCGAGCAAGCCGGTGGATGGCAGCATGCGCCCGGCAAATTTGTCCATCCGCGTTGACGTGGTGGGGCCGCAAGGGCCTACTACTTCGTCACGCACGGGATCAACGGGCCCGACGTAGTAGATCATCCGATTGCGGAAGTCCACCGGCAAGGGCTCGCCACGCGCGAGCATCTCGTCGATCCGCTTGTGCGCGGCGTCGCGCCCGGTCAGCATGCGCCCCGACAGCAGCAGCGTCTCGCCGGCGCGCCAGGTGCGGGTTTCCTCCCGGGTCAGGGTGTTCAGATCGACCCGGCGGCTCGCCGTGCCGTCAGGCAAAGGCAGATCCGGCCAGAGGTCGGGCCAGCGATCCGGCGAGAGCGGCGTCAGCATGACCGGGCCGCTGCCATCGAGTTCGAAGCGCGCATGGCGCGTTGCCGCGCAGTTCGGCACGATGGCGACAGGCATGCTTGCCGCATGCGTGGGGTAGGTCGCAATCCTGACATCGAGCACGGTGGTCAACCCGCCGAGCCCCTGCGCCCCGATGCCGAGCGCATTGATGCGGTCATGGATCTCGATTCGCAGCGCCTCCAGTGCGTTGCGCGGGCCCCGGACCTTGAGATCGAGCATGTCGAGCGGCTCGGTCAGGCTCTGCTTGGCCAGCAGCATGGCCTTCTCGGCCGTGCCGCCGACGCCGATGCCGAGCATGCCGGGAGGACACCAGCCGGCCCCCATCGACGGCACCATGCTGACGATCCAGTCTGCGACCGAATCGCTGGGCATCAGCACCGCGAACTTGCTCTTGTTCTCGCTGCCTCCGCCCTTTGCCATCACGTCGACCACGACGGTGTTGCCTGGCACCAGCTCGACGTGGACGACCGCCGGGGTGTTGTCGCCGGTATTGCGCCGCGCGAACAACGGGTCTTCGACGATGCTGGCACGCAGCGTATTGTCGGGATCGAGATACGCACGACGCACACCAACATTGGCCGCATCGACGATGCCCGACGGGAAGCCGGCGAGCCGGACGTCCATGCCGACGCGCAGGAAGATATTGACGATGCCCGTATCCTGGCAGATCGGACGCCGTCCTTCCGCGCACATCCGCGAGTTGATCAGGATCTGCGCAATCGCCTGCTTGGCCGGCTCGCTGGCCTCGCGTTCATAGGCTGCGGCAAGGTGCCGGATATAGTCGGGAGGGTGATGGTGACTGATGAACTGCAGCGCCGCGGCAATGCTGTCGACAAAGTCTCCATAGGAAACGATGGTGGTCATGATGCCGGCCACCCCGCCTCAGCAACGCTGCTCGCGGAACAGGCCGAGCTTTTCCTGCGCGACGCGGTCCGAATACGAGAACAGCACCAGGTCCTGGCTGGCATGCAGCGTGTAGCGGCTCCAGCCCGGCACCACCACCACGTCGTGCGGCGCAATCTCCAGCTGCTGATCGCCGATCGTGACATGGCCACTACCTTCCACGCAGACGAAGACGATGCTGTCGGTCGAGCGGTACGGCAACGTCGCGAAGCCGGACGGCAGCAACCGGATCATGGTGGCGATGGTCGGCATGGCCCAGCCGCCGTCCACCGGATTGGTGTAGCGCATGAGGTAGCCCGCGTGCGGATCGGGAGCACCGGCGCGTGGCAACGCGAACAACGCCTCGCGCGTACGCGCGTAGGGATAGTTGAAGACCGGGGAGTTCATCGTGGACGCCTGGTAGCCCACCGGCATCAGACCTGTGCCATAGCGCGCGAGTGCGTCGCCTGCAGGGCGCGTGACCGGCGCTTCGCCGGATTTGAATTCCTCGCGGAAGCCGCCGTTGAAGAGCGACACGATAGGAATATCGAGTCCGTCCAGCCAGACCATCGGCGCGTTGCCCTCGTGGCCGTGATGGTGCCATGTCCACGCCGGCGTGATGACGAAATCGCCGGGTTCCATATAGGTTTTCTCGCCGTCCACGGCGGTGTAGGCGCCCGAACCTTCGACGATGAAGCGCAATGCCGATTGGGTATGGCGATGCGCGGGCGCGACTTCGCCCGGCAGGATGAGCTGCAGGCCGGCGTACATCGTTCTGGTGATGCACGAAGTGCCGGGCAGGCCCGGATTCTCCATCAGCAGCACGCGCCGTTCAGCTTCCTCGGCCGAGATCAGGCTCGCCGATTCCATCAGGTACGGGCGGGCCGTTGCATATGCCCAGCGGTGCGCCACGCCCGCCGGTGTGGGTTCCGATGGAATCAGCTTGCGCAGCCGGGTCCAGAGGGCCGCCATCGCATGCGGTTCCAGCTCGCGGTAGAACGCGTCGCGCCGGCTCAACACATCAGGCGTGGGATTGGTTGTCATGATCGGATGCCTCCTGCATCGGTATCAGTGGGCGGCTATGTAATCGGGCTGGGCACTCGGCGCCGCCACGCGGAAGGCCTCGTGACGCATGCAGTGCTCGTAGGCAAGGCGCACGCGCGGGAACGGGTCGAGGCTGAACCCCGCACGCTGCGCATTGGCAACTTGCGGTACCAGGCAGCAGTCGGCCAGGGTCGGGGCGTCGCCGACGCACCAGCCGCCGTCCGCGGGCAGCCACGGTTCCAGTGCGCTGAAGCCCGCGGTGAGCCAATGGGCGACCCATTCGGACTTGTCGGCGTCGGCAATGCCAAGGCGGGCGCTAAGGTACTTCTGCACACGCATGTTGTTCAGCGGGTGCAGGTCGCAGGCGATGGTCAGCGCCAGCTCCAGCACGCGTGTGCGAGCCTGGCCGTCGGCGGGAACCAGCAGCGGCACGGGGCACTTGCGATCGAGATAGTCGATGATCGCCAGGGATTGCGTGATGGTCTGCCCGCCATCCTGGATCGTCGGCACCAGCCGGTTCGGATTGAGCGCCTGGTACCCGGGCCGGTCCTGCTCGCCGGCGCGCAGATTCACGCCGATATGGTCCCAGGGAAGGCCCTTCAGTGCCATGGCGATGCGCACCCGGTACGCCGCCGAACTGTTGAAGAAGTTGTACAGATCCATGCTCGTACCGCCTTCAGGCTACGCGCACTTCGACGTCGGTGAGCCCGGCGATGCCGCCACGCATGACCTCGCCGCTGCGCACCGGCCCGATGCCTTCCGGCGTGCCGGTGAAGATGAGGTCGCCGGGCTGCAGTGTGAAGAACGTCGACAGGTTTGCGACGATCTCGGGCACCGACCAGATCAGCTTGTCCAGGTCACTGCGCTGGCGGTCCTGTCCGTCGACCTGCAGCCAGATCTCTGCGGCTGCCGGATGGCCGACTTCGCTGGCAGGATGCAGCAGTGAAACCGGCGCGGACTGGTCGAAGCTCTTGCCGAGTTCCCACGGGCGGCCCCGGTCGCGCGCCGCGATCTGCAGGTCGCGCCGCGTCATGTCGATGCCGACCCCGTAGCCCCAGATATGCGCATTGGCCTGCTCGACCGGTATATCCCGTCCCGCGCGGCCGATCGCCACCACCAGTTCGATCTCGAAGTGGAACTGCCCGGTCGCCGGCGGATAGGCGATCTGCGCGCCGGCGCCCGCGGGGGCTACCACGATCGCATCGGCAGGCTTGCAGAAGAAGAACGGCGGCTCGCGGCTCGGGTCCATGCCCATCTCGCGTACGTGCGCGGCGTAGTTGCGGCCAACGCAGTAGATGCGGCGCACGGGAAACAGTCCGTCGCCACCGGACACGGGAATCGTGACGGCGGGAATGGGCGGAACGACAAAGGTCATGCGGAACTCCAGGTTTGGGATCTGCAAGGTCAGATCCCGGGTCGATCAGGGGATGAGGGAAGTGGCCGTCATACGGTCAGGCAGGTCTCGGCCTTCCAGCCGTAGAGCCATTCCAGAGAGTCATAGAAGCGCTCCGGCGAACGGCTCTTCCACAGGGAATTGCGCACCAGGCGCTCCACGCCCGACGCGTGGCACAGCCGGCCGAACTCGCGGGTCGACAGGACGACGCGCGCGGTACGGGTGATGCGTGCGTCCTGGTACACGGAAAAGGCGCGCGGCAGGTCGCCGTCGCACGTGCGTACCGCGGCCCCGAGCGTGACGGCGTCCTCGACGGCCATGCATGCGCCCTGCGCCAGGTATTGCAGCAGCGGATGCGCGGCGTCGCCGAGCAGCGTGATGCGGCCGTGCGTCCATTGACCGATGGGTTCGCGGTCTGCGGTGGCCCAGCGGCGCCAGGTCGGCGGCAGGGAGAGCAGGCTCAGCGGACGGGCATCGATGCCCTGGAAGTACGAAAGCACCTCCTCCTGGCTGCCCTCGCTGACGCCCCAGGTCTCCTGCTGGCGGCTGTGGAACGTCACCACGAGGTTGTACTGCTCGCCGGCGCGGACCGGGTAATGCACGACGTGGCAGTTCGGCCCGACCCAGAGCACCGGTGCGTTCCATTGCATGTCGCGCGGGAAATGCCCGGCATCGATCACCGCGCGGTACACCACGTGCCCCGATACGCGCGGCGGGTCGCCGACCAGTTGCTGGCGGATGGCGGACTTCACGCCGTCGGCGCCGACCAGGGCACAGCCGTGGTAGCTGTTGCCCTGTTCGTCGAATGCGGTAACGCCGTCCGCCGACTGCCGGACCTCGATGATGCGCGTTGCGGTGACGAACTCGATCCGGTCGGTCTCGCGCACACCCTCGAGCAGCGAATTGTGGACGTCGGCACGGTGCGTGACCGCGTACGGATTGCCAAAGCGCTTGCGGAAGGCTTCGCCGACCGGGATGTCGGCAACGGTCTTCCCGTCGATCGCATCGATCATCATCATGTGATCGGTGTAGACCGCATGGCTGCGCGTGCGCTCGCCCACGCCAAGCGCGTCAAAGGCGGCGAAGGCATTGGGGCCGAACTGCACGCCCGCGCCGATTTCGCCGATGACGCTGGCCTGCTCCAGCACCTTGACATGGCAGCCCTCGCGCGCCAGCGCGAGCGCCGCCGCAAGCCCGCCGATGCCGCCACCGACGACGAGCACGGGGGATGACTGAGTAGTAATACGCATGACACTCCTTATTTCTGCGGGCGGCATCGGCCACGAAAAGCCGTGACAGGCGCCCCATGCAACGGCGATGAATGAATCAGGTGGCTAGTGGCCGTCCAGTGCAGCGGGCAGCGCGGCGTTCTGCACCGACGCGTCCCCCTGTGCCCTCGGCGCGGCGCGCACCACCCGCAGCACGAGAATCGCGGCAGCGGCAATGGCGGCAGGAACGGCGCTGCACACGAAGATGGCCTTGATGCCGAATCCGCTCGCGAGCAAGGCGCCGACGACAAGCGGCCCGCTAACCTGGCCCATGCGGCCCAGCGCCATGGCCCAGCCCACGCCGGTGGCGCGCATCCCGCTCGGGTAGCTCAGCACGGCCAGGCCCAGCAGCCCTGAACTGCCGGCGCCCAGGAAGATGCCGGACAGCGTGGCCGCGAGCCCCAGCGCGGGCAGCGACCCGGTGGCGTAACCGAGCACGGACACGCTGAGCGCACCGAGCAGGAACAGCGGCGGCAGCGTCAGGTACGGACCGAAGCGGTCCACCAGGCGGCCACCCGCGGCGGTACCAGCCACACTACCGAGATTGATCAGGGCGACCACGAGCGCGGCATCGTGCTCGCCGACGCCCTCGCCGCGCAGCAGCGCAGGCGTCCACAGCACCAGCACGATCAACAGCACAAAGCACATGAAGAATCCGGTCCAGAGCAGCAGCGTGGCAACGAGCCGCCCTCCCGACAGCAGTTCCCGGAATGGCAGGCCACGCACGCGTTCCTCGGCATCGACATAGGTGACCTGGCGATCGGACGCTGACGGCTGGCCCGCGATGCGCGCGACGATGGCGCGTACCGCCTCCTGGCCGTCCTTGCGGCGCAGCAGGAACGGGAGCGATTCAGGCAGGCCCACGATGACCAGCAGCGCCAGCCCCAGCGGCAGCGCGCCGCCGAGATAGAACAGCGCGGGCCAGCCGTAGTGCGGCACGATGTACGAGCTGGCGAGCGCGCCCACGGCACCACCGAGCGGAAAGCCGGCATAGAGCACGCCGGTCATCATGCCGCGCATGGGCCGCGGCGTGTATTCGGCAGACAGCGCCAGCAGGTTCGGAATCGCGCCGCCAAGGCCGAGGCCGGCGAGGAACCGCACCAGCAGCAGTTCCGGCAGCGTGGACGCATGCGGCGTCAGCAGCGAAAACACCGAGAAGACCACGATCGCCGCCGCCAGCAGCCAGCGGCGGCCAAAGCGGTCCGCCAGCGGGCCCAGCAGGAAGGCGCCAAGCATGGCGCCCAGCAGGCCCGCGGAGAAGACCTGCCCGAACAGTGCGATGGCAATGTCGAGCGAGGAAGACATGGCCTTCGCCGCAAAGCCGATCGCCTGGGTATCGAAACCATCCATCAGCACGATAAGGAAGCAGACGATGAAGATGCGAAGCCGATAGGCACCTAGAGGCCGTGCGTCGATGACCGACGCAATGCTGGTTGGGGGCGTGTACATGGGTCTCCTTGTTTGCGCGGTCTGTTGTTTGATTGAGGCCTGACCCGGTCAGGCCCGATCCGGCCGGCCGTTGCGCCGCGCTGCGGGCAAACCGGATGACGGAAGTCTCGTTCCTCGCCTATCATTCGGCAATCAAATGAACGGAATGACGGTCATGAACGAAATGGATAATTTCGATATGAACCTGCTGCGCGTGTTCGATGCGCTGTGGCGGCATGGTCACCTGGGCCGCGCGGCCGAGGAGATCGGCGTGAGCCAGCCGGCCATGTCGCACGCGTTGCAGCGGATGCGCGACCAGCTCGGCGATCCGCTGTTCCTGAAGGTCCGCACCGGCATGCAGCCGTCGCCGCGCGCCGTAGTGCTGGCACCCGTGGTGCAGGGCGTGTTATCCGAGGTGCGGGAGCATCTGCTGACGGCGCCGCGCTTCGATCCCGCGCAGGCGCGGCGGACCTTCACGCTGGCGCTGTCCGACGTCGGCGAAGCGGCATTCCTGCCGCGCCTGCTGGCCCGGCTCATGAAAGAGGCGCCGCATGTGGACGTGCGCACGGTATCGGCGCGGCACACGGACATCATGGATCAGCTCGAACGCGGCAGGATCGACCTGGCCATCGGCTACTATCCGGACCTCGGCGGCTCGGATGTATTCCAGCAGCGCCTGTTCCGGCACGGGTTCGTGTGCCTGGCGCGCAAGAATCACCCGGTGGCACGCGGACGCATGACCGCGGAACAGTTCCGTGAACTGCCGCATGCGGTGATCCAGAGCGAAAGCCGCAGCCAGGAGCTGGTCGAGTCGTATCTGCGCCAGCATGGCATCGCGCGGCGCGAGATGCTGCGTTCCCCGCATTTCCTCAGCATTCCGCTCGTGGTCGCATCGACCGACCTGGTCGTCACGGTGCCGCTGCCGGTGGGCGAGCTGTTCGCGCGCATCGCCGATGTACAGGTCCTCGAGCCACCGTTCCCGATTCCCGCCTTTGATCTCAGGCAGCATTGGCACCGCTGTCAGCATGACGACCCGGGCAATCGCTGGCTGCGCTCGGTCACCCAGGAACTGTTCGGCGAATCTCCTGGCGAGTAGCGCGCCCGTGCATCGCATCCATTAAAGGCAACGAGGGCGATCATCGGATCGCCCTCGTTCATGATTGCCTGCGCGTTCGTCGCGAAATGCCGATCGACAGACAGTCCTCCAGGAGAATCAGGAACGCGCCGCATGGCAACGTGCCAGCGCCGTGCGCAGCAGGACGACAACCAGCGACCAGCACAGCAACGCCTCGTGGTTGTGGACGGCTTCGCTGGTGCGCGTCGTGGCGGCGGATGTGATGGGTTGCACATTTACTCCTCAACGGATAGGTGGTGTGGTGGAGGAGCACGCGCCGGTGGCGCAGGCCACCGCAATGATCTGTTTCTGCTGCACCGAAAGCGCGCCGTCTGCAAAAGCCGCGTGGTCCAATGCACGGAAGCTCTTCATCGCTTCAGGAGCGTTTTCGTCCAGCTTCCTCAAACGAGGCACGATCCTTCATATCGAGCATGGAAAACTCCATCAAGGTTGGGATTGGAGTACGTATGATAGGAAGGGCAAGGTTCCGCCTGGTCTTAGTTTGGTTTCAATTCGTCCAATGATGGCATCCGCCCCTTCCGCACATCGTGTGCTCGAACATTTCCTTGCCACACTGGACATCGGTGTCACGCACATCACACGGTGCGACATCCGCGACGGGTGGAGCGTGCGCTTCGAAGCGTGTGAAACAGCCAGCCTCCACTACTGCCTGGACGGCCGCGGCACGCTCGACGCAGGCAATGGCCACCGCGTCGCGTTGCAGCCGCACAGTTTCGTCCTGATGCCTCCCGGCGTCTCCTACCGGCTCGAATGCGTGTCCGAGTCGCCGGCTATGTCAGTGGATCGGGCAAGGCTTGGCTCATGGTCCGCGCGCGAAACGGCGCCGACGCTGAAGGTGGGCGAAGCGGCAGCGGGGATCGAGTTGGCGTGCGGGGAGTTGCGCTTTGCGACGGACACCGCCGATCCCTTCAGGATGCTGCGGCATCCGATCGTGACGCGCTTCGATGGCCCAGCGGGGCTGAGAGACCAGTTCGTCATGCTGCTGGCGGAATCCGCGCAGCCCGGACTGGGATCGAGGGTGCTGATCGAGGCATTGCTCAAGCAATGCCTGGTCATGCTGCTGCGGCGTCAGATGGAAAGCGATAACGCGCAGCTGTCGTGGACGGCGGCCGTTGCCGATCCCCGGCTGCTGCTCGCGCTGGAAAAGCTCTTTGAACAACCCGAAGCACCACTGTCGGTGCAGCGATTGGCCGATCTGGCGGGAATGAGCCGTTCAGCGTTCGCTTCGCACTTCGAACGGGCGTTCGGCCAGACGCCGATGGCCATGCTGCGAACGGTGCGGCTGCACAAGGCCGCGGAATTGCTGGCGACCACGACGCTGCAGATTTCCCAGGTGGCGCACGCCGTGGGTTTCTCCAGTCGCAGCAATTTCTCGCAGGCGTTCCACAAACAGCATGGTGTGGACCCAAGCGGATTCCGGCAGCGAACGGCGCCTCGTCGGCGCGTGGGTGGCGACTGATTCCGGTTGCGGATTCAACCGATCGCGGCGTGCTGTGCAAGTACTGTCGCCGGCTGTGCCAGCGACTACTCTGTACTTACGCACGGACCGGCATCGGCTCGTGCGTCGACGAAACTCCTCCTCCAAAAAGGAAGGACAACAATCATGCGTTCCCCCCTGAGACATGCGTCCGTCGCCGCGTCCGCCCTGGCACTCTGCGTGACGGCTTTTGCACAAGGCGCACCGGATCCCATCCGCCCCCCGGCAATCCTTCCACTCGAATCCGAGCAGGCGCCCAGGCTGGTCCCGTATCCGCCGCTGGCCGAACCGTTGGCCCGCGGTGTCGTCATCGTGCAGTTCCGGACCGAACACTTCCGTGTCATGCCGGTGTTCGGCAAGACCGCCACACAGGTATCGCCGCGCATCGGGCATCTTCATGTGACGGTCGACGACTCGCACATTACCTGGGCCCACACCAACGAGGATCCCGTCATCGTAGTGGGGCTGCCCCCGGGGGCCCACAAGCTTCGGCTCGAACTGGCCGATCCCAGCCACAAGATCCTGGCCACGGAGACCATTGCCTTCACCTTGCCTGACCCGAAGGCGCCGGCGGCGCTCAAGCATTGATCTCTGATTGTTGCTTCTGGAAGCCCTAGATCGGGTACTGCGGCGCTTCGCCCTGAATGGTCATCCACTGCCACTGGGTAAATTCCTCCCAGTTGGCCGCTCCGCCGATGCTGGTACCGTTGCCAGACGCGCCCACGCCGCCGACCGGGTTGATGGCCTCGTCGTTGACGGTCTGGTCATTGATATGCAGCATGCCAGTGCGCAGGCGCTCCCCCATGCGCAATGCCCTGCCGACATTACTGGAGACGATGCCCATCGACAGCCCGTACTCGGTACGGTTGGCCAGCGCAATCGCATCTTCATCCGTGTCGAACGGCACCACCACGGCCACCGGCCCGAATATCTCTTCGCTGAAGGCAGGACTATCCGGTGTGACGTCGCTGAGCACGGTCGGCTCGAAGAACAGGTCGCGATACCCGCCGCCGGTTGCGATGCGGGCACCGGAACGCTGTGCGTCGCTGACGATCCTGGCAACGTTATCGCGCTGGCTTTCATTGATCAGCGGCCCTAGCGCGACGTCGCCTTCAGCGGGATCCCCGACGGTCAGGCTCGCGGCCTTGGCCGCCAGCTTCCCGACGAACCGGTCGTGGATGGCACGCTGCACCAGCACGCGCCCGGTGGCCATGCAGACCTGGCCCTGGTGCAGGAAGGTGCCCCATGCGGTGTTTGCAACCGCGAGATCGAGATCGGCATCATCGAGGACGATCAGCGAATTCTTGCCGCCCAGCTCCAGCGAGACTTTCTTCAGGTGCCGGCCCGCGGCCTCCCCGACCTTGCGGCCCGCGGCCGTGGAACCGGTGAACTGAATCATCGCCACATTCGGATCGGCCGTCAGCGCCGCACCGGCGGCACCATCGCCCGGCAGCACGTGCAGCGCGCCAGCCGGCAGGCCGGCGAGTTCAAACAGCCGCGCGACCACGAAGCCACCGGACACCGCCGTGCGCGGATCGGGCTTGAGCACCACCGCGTTGCCCAGCGCCAGCGCCGGCGCAACGGCCCGCATCGCCAGGTAGAGCGGGAAATTGAACGGCGAGATGACGCCAACTACGCCAAGCGGCCGCCGGCGTGCCAGCGACAGCCGCCCGGGCACGGAAGGCAATACCTCTCCGGCTGAGCGCGATGGCAGCCCTGCGGCTTCCTGCAGAACCTTGATGGTGATCGTGGTCTCGAACGCCGCCTTCGCTCGCGTGGAGCCGCCTTCGCGCACGATCCAGCCGACGATCTCGTCGAAATGTGTCTCGGCAACTCGCACAGCCCTGCGCAGCACACATGCGCGTTCTTCATAGTGCAGGCTGGCCCAGCCCGGCTGCGCCTTCGCCGCGGCCTCGGCCGAACTGGCAATCGTCGAGATATCGGCCATGCCGATACGGCCCAGTTCCCGGCCCGTAGCGGGCTCGATCACGCCGGTCGCGAAGCTGCCAGCCTGCCAGCGCCCGGTAAAGAGCTGGCCGGTCCAGATGTTCTTGTCGAGCAGGCCGGGGGAATGCGTAAGGTTCATCAAAGCTCCAGTTCCTGTGGTGTGGGGATCAAGAGCAAGTATAGACGTAAACAACGAGTAAAGCAGTCGCTGTTTAGTCACGCATCGCTGGCAGGTCAGATGTGACGAGTTTGAAAAAGCCGGCGAAAAAAAGCCCCTCAAGCGATGAGGAGCCTCAAGGCAATGCCGGTGACCTGAACGCGCGGACCTCAGGCGTTCTTGCGTGAACCCCCGCGCGTGGGCGCAGCTCTTTCGCCCCGCCGGTTGGCCGCACGATCCGACAGCCAGTTGACAACCTGCACCCCGTAGCTGGCCGGCGTCTTGTCATTGACGCGCTGAGAAAGGTCGGCCAGGGTATGCCGTTTCAGTTCCGCTCGCATCGCCTTCTCCGCCGCCTGCATGACGGCGTGAATCGAACAAACGCCACGTGTCGCCCAACCCGGTGCGTCGTCATTGAAGACGGCACAGCGGCCGCGGATCTCGAGGCAGTCGAACAGCGGCTTCTCGCCGTCGATCGCGACCACGACATCGTGAACGGTAATGTGGTTGGCAGGCCGCGCGAGCCGGAATCCGCCCTTGATGCCCTCCGTGGCGACTACCAGCTTGGCCTTGGCCAGCCTGGTGAACAGCTTGGCCAGGAAGTCGTGTGGAACGCCCTGAAGCTCAGCCAGGTCACGGACACTCGCCTCTTCCACAGCCGCCGGCGACCGCGTCAGGTACAGCAGGCAGTGGATGCTGTATTCAACGCCTGTACTGATTTGGGACATAGCATACTAGGACTTTGTATATCGTAGTTGAAATGCTATACAACTTCTGCGGGAACCGCAAGGCGCGCCGTCAGGATTGTTGCCGCTGGCTCCATCCGCCCCCGAGGCTGCGCACCAGCGACACCGTCGCCGCGGCACGCAAGCCTGCCACCGCATTAGCATCGCGCTGCGACTGCAGCACGGTGCGGTCGGCGTCGATCACGGTCAGGTAGTCAACGGCACCGGCATCGTAGCGGCTGCGCGAAATGCGCTGCGCCCGTTTCGCGCCGGCCAGGGCGCCGTCGAGCGCCGTGGCCTGCTGGCTGAGCCAGCGCACATCGGCCAGGCTGTCCTCCACCTCACGGAACGCCGACAGCACGGTCTGCCGGTAGCGCGCCACGCTCTCCTCGTGCGCGGCGCGGGTGCCAGCCAGGTTTGATCGGTTGCGGCCACCGTCGAGCACGGTCTGCGCCACCGTCGAACCGACCAGCGGGCCCAGCAGCCACGTGCGCGACGACCACTGGAACAGGTTCGACAGGTCCGAAGACTCGAAGCCGAACAGCGCCGTGAGCGAGATGCGCGGGAAAAACGCCGCGCGGGCGATGCCGATGCGCGCATTGGCTGCTGCCATCTGGCGCTCCGCCGCCGCAATATCGGGCCGGCGCTCGAGCAGTTCCGACGGCAGCCCCGCCGGCACGGCCACCGGAGCGGTATCGAACGGCCGGGCGGCGAGTCCGAACTGCGCGGGCGCCACGCCGGTCAGTACGGCCAGCGCGTGTTCCTGGTTGGCTCGGCGGCGTTCGATGCCGGCCAGGTCGGAGCGCGCCGTGCCCAGTTCGCTTTCGGCGCGGGCCGGATCCAGGTTGGTGGTCTCCCCTGCTTCGTAGCGCTTGCGCAGCAGCGACAGCGCGCCCTCACGCAGCCTGATCGTCGCATTGAGCAGCTCACGGTCACTGTCCAGCGTGCGCAGCGCGAAGTAGGCCTGCGCCACGTCGGCCTGCAGCGCCAGCTGCACCGACCGGTACAGCTCCTCAGCACCCCGCTCGTCGGCGCGCGCGGCGTTCACGCTGCTGGCCACGCGGCCAAACAGGTCAAGCTCATAGCTGGCGAACGCACGGGCCTTGAGCACCGTCCGGGGCGCCACGCGCGCGCCATCGGGCAGCCCCTGCGAGGCGGCCGACGACTGGGAGCGCGTCGGGTCCAGGCCCACGCTCAGTTGCGGGTACCGGTCCGCCTCGGTGGCGCCGGTGAACGCACGCGCCTGCTTCAGGCGCGCCGCCGCCGCGGCCAGCTCCTGGTTGTGAGTGTTGGCCGCGTCGATCAGCCGGTCCAGATCGGCATCGCCAAACAGCTTCCACCACTCACCGCGCTGCTGGCCTTCGGCGGGCGTGGCGGTCTTCCATTGCGCGCTCTCGGCCTGCGCGGCTTCAGCTTCCTTGAAGGCCGGCACGGTGACGGTCTCCGGCACCTTGTAGGTCGGCGCCAGCGAGCAGCCGGCCAGGATCAGCGCGGCCGCTAGTGTGGCGATTCGGGGCAACTGCGTTGTGATGTGGGCAATCATTTGTGTTTCCTTGACTGTTCTGTGCTCCGGCGGCTTCAACGCCGCCGAGGTAGCTCCCCTCTCCCGCTTGCGGGAGAGGGAAGCAAACATGCGTTATTCAGCCGATGCCACAGCATGGTGTTCGACTTGCGCCGTCTGCGCGCGGCGCTGGCCACGGGTGGCCAGCAAACGCAACGCCACATAGAACACCGGCGTCAAAAACAGACCGAAGAAGGTCACGCCGAGCATGCCCGCGAACACCGCCACGCCCATTGCCTGGCGCATCTCCGAGCCGGCACCGCTGGACACCACCAACGGAACCACGCCCATGATGAAAGCGAACGACGTCATCAGGATCGGGCGCAGGCGCAGGCGGCTGGCCTCGATCGCGGCCTCGACCACGGTGCGGCCGTGATGCTCCAGCTCCCGCGCGAACTCCACGATCAGGATCGCGTTCTTGGCCGATAGCCCCACCAGCACGATGAAGCCGATCTGCGTGAAGATGTTGTTGTCGCCTTGCGTCAGCCATACGCCCGTCATGGCGGCGAGCAGGCTGGTCGGCACGATCAGGATCACGGCCAGCGGCAGCGTCAGGCTTTCATACTGGGCGGCCAGCACCAGGAAAACCAGCAGCACGCACAGCGGGAAGATCCACACACCCGCATTGCCAGCCAGGATGTCCTGATAGGTCAGCTCGGTCCATTCGAAGCCGATTCCCTTCGGCAGGGTTTCGGCGGCGATGCGCTCGGCGGCAGCCTGCGCCTGGCCCGACGAAAAGCCCGGCGCCGGGCCGCCATTCAGGTCGGCGGCGGTGAAGCCGTTGTAGCGGATCACGCTGTCCGGGCCAAAGCCCTGCCTGACCTGCACCAGCGACGACAGCGGCACCATCTCGCCGCTGGCGCTGCGCGCCTTCAGCTGCAGGATGTCCTCGGCATGCTGGCGGTACTGCGCATCCGCCTGCACCTTGACCTGATAGGTCCGGCCGAACTTGTTGAAGTCGTTGACGTAGGCGGAACCGAGGTAGGTCTGCAGCGTATCGAACACATCGGTCACCGGCACGCCGAGCTGCTTGGCCTTGGTACGGTCCAGCTGCACATCAAGCTGCGGCACGTTCACCTGGTAGTTGCTGAAGATGCCGGCAAGCTCAGGCGTGGCGCGCGCCTTGGTCATGAACGCGTTGGTGGCGTCGAACAGTGCGTCATAGCCCAGTGCGGCGCGGTCCTCGATCATCAGCTTGAAACCGCCGATCGTGCCCAGGCCCTGAACCGGCGGCGGCGGGAACACGGCAATAAACGCGTCCTGGATCGCGGCATACTTCTTGTTCAGGTCCGCGGCAATGGCCTTGCCCGACAGCTCCTTGCTCTTGCGCATTTCGAACGGGTCCAGCGTGACAAAGACGATGCCGGCGCTCGGACTGTTGGTGAAGCCGTTGATCGACAGGCCCGGGTAGGCAACGGCCGATTCCACGCCCGGATGCTTGAGCGCGATCTCCGACATGCGGCGCATCACGTCCTCGGTGCGGTCCAGCGTGGCGCCGTCCGGCAGCTTGGCAAAGCTGACCAGGTACTGCTTGTCCTGCGCCGGCACAAAGCCCTTCGGCACCAGCTGGAACACGCCCCAGGCGGCCACCAGCATCACCGCGTAGACGCCGAAGACCGAGCCCTTGCGGCGGATCACACCCTTCACGCCACGGCCATAGCTTTCGGAGCTGCGGCCGAAAAAGCGGTTGAAGCGGACGAAGAACTTGCCGAAGACCTTGTCCATGCCACGCGTCAGCCAGTCCTTGGGGGCGTCATGACTCTTCAGCAGCAGGGCCGATAGCGCGGGTGACAGCGTGAGCGAGTTGAAGGCCGAGATGATGGTCGAGATCGAAATCGTCAGCGCGAACTGCTTGTAGAACTGGCCGGTCAGGCCGGTCATGAAGGCCAGCGGCACGAACACGGCGATCAGCGTCAGCGCGATGGCGATGATCGGGCCGCTCACCTCGCGCATGGCCTTGTAGGTGGCGTCCTTCGGCGACAAGCCTTCCTCGATATTGCGCTCGACGTTCTCCACCACCACGATCGCATCGTCCACCACGATGCCGATGGCCAGCACCAGCCCGAACAGCGATAGCGCGTTGATCGAGAAGCCGAACGCATGCATCAGTCCGAAGGTGCCGACGATCGACACCGGCACCGCCAGCAGCGGGATGATCGACGCGCGCCACGTCTGCAGGAACAGGATCACCACCAGCACCACCAGCAAGATCGCCTCGAACAGCGTATGGACCACCGCCTCGATGCTGTGGCGCACGAATTGCGTGGGGTCATAGACGATGCTGTAGGCCACGCCTTCCGGCATGTTCTGCTTTAGCTCGGCCATGGTCTTGCGCACTTCGTTGGAGATATCGATCGCGTTCGCTCCCGGCGACTGGAAGATCAGCAGTGACAGGGCGGACTTGTTGTCGAGCTGCGAACGCAGCGCGTATTCCGACGCGCCCAGTTCGATGCGCGCGATGTCCTTCAGGTACGTGACCACACCGTCGGGCGAACTCTTGACGATGATGTCACCGAACTCTTCCACGGTCTGCAGCCGGCCCTGCGCGTTCACCGACAGCTGCAGGTCGGTGCCCGGCAGCGCCGGCGACTGGCCGAGCACGCCTGCCGCCACCTGCACGTTCTGCTCGCGGATGGCGCGCACTACGTCCGATGCGGCGAGGCCGCGCTCGGCGATCTTCTCCGGATTCAGCCACACGCGCATCGAATAGTCGCCCGCGCCGAACAGCCGCACCTGGCCCACGCCCTGGATCCGCGCGATGCGGTCCTTCACGTTGATCAGCGCGTAGTTGCGCAGGTAGGTCGTGTCGTAGCGGTCGTTGGGCGAGACCAGGTGGACCACCATGGTCAGGTCCGGCGAGCTCTTGACCGTGGTGATGCCCAGCCGGCGCACATCCTCCGGCAGGCGCGGCTCGGCCTGCGAGACGCGGTTCTGCACGAGCTGCTGGGCCTTGTCCGGGTCGGTGCCCAGCTTGAAGGTCACCGTAAGCGTCAGCGTGCCGTCGGTATTGGCCTGCGAGTTCATGTAGAGCATGTCCTCGACGCCATTGATCTGCTCTTCCAGTGGCGTGGCCACGGTCTCGGCGATCACCTTCGGGTTGGCGCCCGGGAACTGCGCGCGCACCACCACTGACGGCGGCACCACTTCCGGGTACTCCGAGACCGGCAATTTGAACATCGAGATGGCGCCAATCAGGAAGATCAGGACCGACAGCACGCCCGCGAAGATCGGGCGGTCGACAAAAAATTTCGAGAAATTCATCTTGGTCTCGGCGAAAGCAGTCCCCGCTGGCGGTCCGCCGGAGCAGACGCCATGTGCAACCTCGGCGGGAAATTCGGATTCGGTCTGTGACGGAGGTCGGGACTCAGCTCACGCTGCCCTTGCCGGCCTTCCCCTCAGCCGCGGCCTGCTTGCGGTCGGTCGTGCTGCCACGCGACTCAAGTTCGCTGCGGTAGGCCATCGCCACCGGCCTCGGGGTCACGGTGTCGCCGGGGCGCACGCGCGACAGGCCGTTCACGACGATGTTCTCGCCCGGTTGCAGGCCCTTGCGGATCACGCGCAGCCCTTCGTACGTCGGCCCCAGTTCGACTTCGCGGTACGCGAGCTTGCCGCCCTTGTCCACCAGCAGCACGAACTTCTTGCCCTGGTCGGTACCGATGGCGCGGTCGTTGACCAGCGCGGCGGGATACGGCGAGCCGCCCCCGAGCCTGACCTTCGCATACAGCCCTGGCAGCAGGCGGCGGTCCTCGTTGTCGAAGACCGCGCGCACGCGGATCGTGCCGCTGCGCGTGTCGAGCCGGTTGTCGATCGAATGGATCCGGCCCTGGTGCGGATTGCCATCCTCGTTGGCCAGCCCCAGTAACACCGGCAGGTCGCCCTTGCCACCACCGGCGCTCGGCGCCGTGTAGCGCAGGTAGCTCTGCTCGTCGACATCGAAGCTCGCGTACACCGGCGAGACCGATACCACCGTGGTCAGCGGCGGCGATGCCGCGCCGGCCGCCACGAGGTTGCCCACCGTGATCTCGGCGCGCGACGCCCGGCCTGTGACCGGCGCAACGATGCGCGTGTAGCCCAGGTTCAGCTTCGCCACCTCCAGCGCCGCCTGCGCGCCGCGGACGTCGGCCGACATCTCGCTGGCCGCGTTGATGCGCTCGTCGAACTCGCGCCGCGAGATCGCGCTATCGTCGAGCAGGCGTTGCGCGCGCGCCTTTTCGGTCTGCGCATGCGACGCCCGTACCTGCGCCGCAGCCAGCGCCGCCTCGGCGCGCGCCACTTCGGCCGCATAGGGGCGCGGATCGATCGTGAACAGCGGGTCGCCCTTCGTCACCATCGAGCCATCGCGGAAATGCACCGTTTCGATCGTGCCGGACACACGGGGACGGATCTCCACACGGTCCACGGCCTCGATGCGGCCCGAGAATTCATCCCATTCGGTGATGGTCTGGCCCACCACTGCCGCCACTTCCACAGCCGGTGCCGGCGGCGGCGTGGTGGCCTGCGCTTCCCCGCCGTGCCAGGGACGCAGCACGGAGGCTGCCACACCGGCCCCCAGCATTGCCACGAGGGCAGCGGCGAGCAGCGTTTGTCGAGACTTGCGATTCATCGTTCTTCACTCCATGCATCTTTGAGACTCTTGAGTCGATGCGCCCTTACCTCAATCCAGCCTCAAAACTGGAGGTCGCTGGTGCGCTGGTGGCCATAAAAGCTCCGATCGCCATTTCAGCGTACGGAACATGCAGTTCCCGACTCTTGACCCAGGCAGCGCACCCTTGGCATATCGGCGGCACCCGAACGGACCATAACTACGATTCTATTAGTCGTAGTTATGAAGCGCAAGCAGTTTTTGATGGTGCAACGCTGCCCACCTGCATGTGCAGCAGTGGGATCTTGTCGCTGGGCTGGCCCCTCAGGCAGGCGTAGCCTGACGTGCGGTGCGTGCTTCTGTCAGGAAGCGATGAATCTGTGCGACCACGGCCGCGCCCTCGCCGACCGCCGACGCGACGCGCTTGGTGGAACCCGAACGTACGTCGCCGGTCGCGAACACGCCTTGCACGCTTGTCTGCAGCGGCAGGGCTTGCGGCGGCGCATCGGCGACGTCGGGGCCAGTCAGCACGAAGCCCTTGTCATCGAGCGATACCCCGCAGGTCCGCAGCCACCCCGTGTTCGGCTCGGCCCCGATGAACACGAACAGGTGATGGGTCGTCATGCTGCCCTCGGCGCCTCCTGCGCCACGATAATGCACCCGTTCAAGTTGCGTCTTGCCTTCCAGCGCGCGGAGCTCGATGCGCGTATGCAAAGTCAGGTTCGGCAGCGACTTGATGCGTTCCACGAGATAGCGCGACATGCTGTCGTCCAGCGTCGTGCCCCGGATGAACATGTGCACATGTTCGGCGTGCAATGAAAGGAAGACGGCCGCCTGTCCCGCCGAATTGCCGCCCCCGATCAGCAGAACGGGCTCGTTCCGGCACAACCTGGCCTCGAGCGGCGTTGCCCAGTAATAGACGCCGCCACCCTCGAAGCGCGCCAGGCCGTCCACCGCCGGACGTCGATACTCGGCGCCCGAGGCGATCACCACGGTGCGCGAGCAGATGCGTTGACCGTCGGCAAGCTCGACGACAAGCGGCTGCTTGTCGCAATACAGAGCCTTGACTTCGCACGGGATACCGATATGGGCGCCGAATTTCTGCGCCTGGACGAAAGCGCGGCTCGCCAGCTCGTGCCCCGTGATGCCGGTCGGGAATCCGAGGTAGTTCTCGATACGCGCGCTCGAGCCCGCCTGCCCACCCGGCGCACGACAGTCGAACACAACCACGGACAAGCCTTCGGATGCTGCATAGACAGCGGTCGCCAGTCCGGCGGGCCCGGCGCCGATGATTGCCACATCGTAGACGTGGCTCGGCTTGAATTCCGGCACCAGTCCCAGGCACGATGCAAGCTGCCCCACATCCGGATTCCGCAAGGTAGTGCCGTTGGGACAGACTACCAGCGGAAAGTCGTCAGGCTGGGGCGTCAGGTGCTCGAGCAGTGCAATGGCATCCACATCGGCTTCGGCGTCGAGGGCCATGTATGGAAAGCCATTGCGCCGCAGGAAATCCTGTAGCGCCAGCAGGCGCGGATTGCCGGCAGCGCCGACGATCACGAGCCCGCGCCCACGCTCGACCGCCAGCGCACGCCGCAGGATCAGCGCGCGCATGATTTTCTCGCCGATATCGGCTTCCCGAATGATCAGTGCGCTGAGGTCATCCGGTCGCAGCAGCAACGCGTCAACATCTTCATCGACGTGCGCATCCACCACGGCCGGCTTGCTCGATAGTTGCGTGATATCCGAAGTAAATTCGCCGTGCTGCGTATAGATGTGGATGATCCGCTTTTCACGCAGGCCTTCGGGAGCAACGATGCGGACCTTCCCCGAGAGGATGACGAATACACCGGGACACGTATTGCCAACCCGGTACAGATATTCCCCGCGAGCGTAGTGGCAGACGCTGGCGAAGCGCCGCACCCGTTCGATTTCCGCTTCCGTCAGGACCGGGAACATCTGCTGATAACGAGGGTGTTCCCGCACGCTGGAGTCCTCGGCATCGCCGCTGGCGTACTGCTCCCCGCCCGGCACTTCCCGGGCATGCATGTCGCCTTCCGCATTCGATTCGATGCTCATCGCTAATCCCCCTGCTTGGCACTGCCACGATCACTATAGGTGAGGTGGCTGCAAGCATGGGACGGTTCCGGCGGCTGCCGCCGGGACCTCGGGGGCCGCGCATCGATGAAGAGCAGAGCACTGTCGTTCACAGCTTGCCATGTACCGTTGGCGACACTGCACAGCCTGTGAGTTCCTGGCGGCCCTGACCGCGGGGCTGGCACAGGAAGCACCTCATGAGGCGGATCGAAAGAAATCTTCAGCGCTTGGTACCGCTACCGGCCCGCAGCACCATAGCGCAACGCGAACTGCCAGCCCAGCTCGGCCAGCGGCACGGCCTTCCGGCCCGTCTCCATGGCATCGGCCGCGGCCGCGTTGCCCTGGCGGGCGCGCTGGCCGATGCCGTGCATGATCGCCGCGAGCCGGAAGAAGTTGTAGGCCAGGTAGAAGTCCCAGTGTTCGAGCGCGTGCGTGCCGTTGCTCTCGCCATACCAGCGCAGGTAGGCCTGCTCGTTGGGAATGCCGAGCGCCTGCAGGTCCAGTCCGCCGATGCCGCGCCACAGGTCGGCCGGGATATGCCAGCTCATGCAGTGGTAGGCCAGGTCCGCCAGCGGGTCGCCCAGCGTGGACAGCTCCCAGTCCAGCACGCCCAGCACGCGCGGCTCGGTCGGGTGGAACACCAGGTTGTCCATGCGGTAGTCGCCGTGCACGAGGCAGGTCCGGTCGGCATCGGGAACGTGGTGCGGCAGCCATTCGGCCAGCGCCGCCAGTGCCGGGTTGCCGTCCATGCCGGCATCGCGGCACTGGGCGGACCAGCGTGCGAGCTGGCGCGCCACGTAGCCGCCGGTGCGCCCGTAATCCTGCAGGCCGGCGGCGCGGTAGTCCACCCGGTGCAGCGCGCCGATCACGCGGTTCATCTCGCGGTAGTGGGCGGCGCGCCGCCCGCGTGCCACACCGGGCAGCGACTGGTCGTAGATGACGCGGCCCTGCAGGAAGTCCATCACGTAGAACGCGCTGCCCACGACGGCGAGGTCTTCGCTGTACAGGTGGACCCGCGGCACCGGCACGTCGCTGTCGCGCAGCGCCTGCATGACGCGGAACTCACGGTCGATGGCATGCGCCGATGACAGCAGCTGTCCCGGCGGCCTGGTGCGCAGCACGTACTGCTGCGCACCGCACGCGATCCGGTAGGTCGGGTTGGACTGGCCGCCCGCCAGGCGCTCCAGCGTCAGCCGGGGCTGCGCGATCAGGCCTTCGCGGTGCAGCAGCGCCGCCAGCGCGGCGTTGTCGAATCCCGTGCCGCCTGCGTCGGGCGGCGCCGCTTGGGCTGCTTGCATCGATTCGTTCTCCGTGTGGCCTTCGTTGTCGGCTTGCCGCGCGGCTCAGGCAGCCTTGACCATGTCCTCGACCACCTTCTTGGCGTCGCCGAACACCATCATGGTCTTGTCCATGTAGAACAGCTCGTTGTCCAGGCCGGCGTAGCCCGCCGCCATCGAGCGCTTGTTGACGATGATGGTCTTGGCCTTGTACGCCTCCAGGATCGGCATCCCGGCGATCGGCGACTTGGGATCGGTCTTGGCCGCCGGGTTGACCACGTCGTTGGCGCCCAGCACCAGCACCACGTCGGCCTGGCCGAACTCGCTGTTGATGTCTTCCATCTCGAAGACCTGGTCGTACGGCACCTCGGCCTCGGCCAGCAGCACGTTCATGTGGCCGGGCATGCGGCCCGCCACCGGGTGGATCGCGTACTTCACGGTCACGCCCTTCTCGGTGAGCAGTTCGGTCAGTTCCTTCAGGGCATGCTGCGCGCGCGCCACGGCCAGGCCGTAGCCGGGGACGATGATCACGGTCTCGGCGTTGCCCATCAGGAAGGCGGCATCGTCGGCCGAGCCGGACTTCACGTTGCGCTGCGCCTGCGCGCCGGCGGACGCGCCAGCCGACGCATCGCCGCCGAAGCCGCCCAGGATCACGTTGAAGAACGAGCGGTTCATCGCGCGGCACATGATGTACGAGAGGATGGCACCGCTTGAGCCCACCAGCGAGCCGGCGATGATCAGCATCGGGTTGTTCAGCGAGAAGCCGATGCCCGCCGCCGCCCAGCCCGAGTACGAGTTCAGCATCGACACCACCACCGGCATGTCGGCGCCACCGATCGGGATGATGATCAGCACGCCCAGCACGAACGCGATCGCCAGCATGATCAGGAACGGCAGCCAGTCCTGCGACATGAAGAAGATCACGCCGAAGCCGACCATCGCCACCGCCAGCAGCAGGTTCAGCCAGTGCTGGCCGGGGAACACCACCGGCGCGCCCTGGAACACGCGGAACTTGTAGCGCCCGGCCAGCTTGCCGAAGGCGATCACCGAACCGGAGAAGGTGATGGCGCCGACAAAGCAGCCGATGAACAGCTCGATCCGGTTGCCCAGCGGAATATCGTTCGAACCGACCGGCGCGATGCCGAATGCCGCAGGCTCCGCTACCGCGGCCACCGCGATGAACACCGCCGCGAGACCGATCAGCGAGTGCATCGCCGCGACCAGCTCGGGCATCCTGGTCATCTGCACCTTGCGCGCCACGTAGGCGCCGATGCCGCCGCCGACCACCAGCGCCGCCAGGATCAATGCCAGCCCGCTGCCGGTGTTGCCGGCCTCGCCCGCGCCCGCCAGCACCTCGTTCTTCAGCTTCAGGATCAGCGCCACCGTGGTCAGCGCGGCCACCAGCATGCCCGCCATGCCGAAGGCATTGCCGCGCCGTGCCGTGGTCGGGTGCGACAGCCCCTTCAGCGCCTGGATAAAGCAGACCGATGCCCCCAGGTAGGACAGCGTCACCAGATTCATCGACAGGCCGTTCATCGCGCCACCTCCGCCAGCTTCCCGCCCGTCTGCGCGCTGTCCTGCGGCTGTAGCTTTGGTGCCTTCTTGCGGAACATCTCCAGCATGCGCTGCGTGGCCAGGAAGCCGCCGAACACATTGACCGCCGCCAGCGCCACCGCCAGCGTGCCCATGGCCCGGCCGACATTGCCTTCGGTCAGTCCTGCGGCCAGCATCGCGCCGACGATGATGATGGCCGAGATCGCATTGGTCACCGCCATCAGCGGCGTATGCAGCGCGGGCGTGACGGTCCAGACCACGTGGTAGCCCACGTAGATCGCCAGGACAAAGATGATCAGGTTGATCACCGTGTGGCTAACCATTTCCATTGAGGTCTCCTTTGAATCAGCCGGCCAGCGCCGCTTCCTTGCGTCCCGCCACCAGGCAGGCGGCGACGATGTCGTCTTCGAGGTTGAGCGTGAACTGGCCATCCTTGTCGACGACAAGCTTGAGGAAATCCAGCACGTTGCGCGCATAGAGCGCCGAGGCGTCGGCCGCCACCATGCTGGCCAGGTTGGTATGGCCGATGAGGGTGACGCCATGGCGCTCGACCACTTCGTCGGCCACCGTCAGCGGGCAGTTGCCGCCCTGCGCGGCGGCCAGGTCGACCACCACCGAGCCCGGCTTCATCTGCTGCACGGTCGCTTCCTGCAGCAGCACCGGCGCCTTGCGGCCCGGGATCAGCGCGGTGGTGATGACGATGTCGGCCTGGATCGCGCGCTGGTGCACCAGCTCGGCCTGGCGCTTCATCCAGTCCGGCGGCATCGGCCGCGCATAGCCGCCCACGCCCTGCGCGATCTCGCGCTCTTCGTCGGTCAGGAACGGCACGTCGAGGAACTTGCCGCCGAGCGATTCGATCTGCTCCTTGACCGCGGGGCGCACGTCGGACGCTTCGATCACCGCGCCCAGGCGCTTGGCGGTCGCGATCGCCTGCAGGCCGGCGACGCCGGCGCCCAGGATCAGCACCCGCGCGGCCTTGACGGTGCCGGCGGCGGTCATCAGCATCGGCATGAAGCGCTGGTAATGGTGCGCGGCCACCAGCACGGCCTTGTAGCCGGCGATGTTGGCCTGCGACGACAGCACGTCCATGCTCTGCGCGCGCGTGGTGCGCGGCGCGGCCTCGAGTGCGAACGCGATCACGCTGGCTGCCGCCATGCGCGCGTTGTTCTCGGCATCGAAGGGATTGAGCATGCCCACCAGTACGGCCCCCGGCTTCATCTGTGCCAGTTCCGCGTCGTCGGGCGCGCGCACCTTGAGCACCAGCTGTGCCCCCAGCGCTTCGGCAGCGGTGCCGATGGTGGCACCGGCCGCTTCATACGCGCCGTCGGGCTGGCTGGCGCGAACGCCGGCGCCGGCCTGCACGATGACCTTGTGGCCCTGCGCCACGTACTTCTTTACGGTCTCCGGCGTCGCGGCAACACGCGCCTCCCCCGCCCGCGACTCAGTCGGGATCCCTATCAGCATCTTCATTCTCCGGATTGGCGCCGCATGGCGGCGCCGGTCTGTGGCGTTGCGGCTCAGCGCGGCACTTCGCCTTCCAGCGTGACGCGGTTCAAGACACGTTCGGCATTGCCGTAGTCGTGCACCGCGTAGTGCATGGTGCAGCGGTTGTCCCACATCAGCACATCGCCCTGCTGCCACATATGGCGGTAGACGTTGTCGGGCGAGACCGAATGCTCGTAGAGGAAGTCGAGCAGTGGCCGGCTCTCCGCCTCGGTCATGCCCTCGATGCACTGCGCGGTATCGGGATGGCCGACGTACAGCGCCTTGCGGCCGGTTTCCGGGTGAGTGCGCACGATCGGATGCACGGCGGCGGGAACCTTGTCGGAGCCGGTCATTTTGGCCAGCCGCGCGCCGGAGAAGCGGCAGCGCAGCCCTTCGATCATGCGCTGCATCGCCGGCGACAGCCGCTCGTAGGACACGTACTGGTTGCACCACATGGTGTCGCCGCCAACCGGGATGGTGACCGCCGACAGGATCGAGATCTTGGGCGGCACCTCGGTGTAGATCGAGTCCGAATGCCAGGCCTCGGTCGACGCGGTCTCCTTGGGAATCTTGGTCACCTGGGCCAGCTCCGGGAACTCTGTCAGGCCCTTGAGCAGCGGGTTGCCCTGCACCGGCTTGCCCCAGCGCCGCGCGAAGGCGACCTGCGCCGCGGGCTGCAGGTGCTGGCCGCGGAATACCAGCACACCGTATTCCAGGAATGCGCGGTGCAGGATGTCGAAGCTGGCATCGTCGAGCGGCTGGTTCAGGTCGACGCCGGTCACGGCGGCACCAACGGAACCGGTCAGCGGCTGGATCTGGATGGTCATCATGTCTCCTCGTCTTTTCTGTGGAATCAGTCTGCAAGCAGCACAATCTTGCCCACGTGCTGCTCTTGCTTCATGTAGGCATGCGCGGCGGCTATATCGGTCATGGCAAAGGTGCGATCGATTGGCAGCCGCACACGCCCCGCGCGCAGGAACGGCAGCATGTCGCGCGCGCAGGCCTGGATGCATTCCAGCCGCTCCTGTTCGGTGCGGGTGCGGAAGGTCACGCCGATCAGCTGCAGGCGCTTGAGCCAGAGCTGCGTCAGGTCGATCTGCGCGGTCGCGGAACCCAGCCGCGCGATGTTCACCAGCCGGCCCTTGACCGCCAGGCTTTGCATATTGGCTTCGAACAGCGGGCCGCCGACCGTGTCGATGATGATGTCGACACCCTTGTCGCCGGTGGCCGCCATGACCGCCGCGACCTGGTCGTCGCGCGAGGCATCGATGCCCACGTCCACGCCGAACTGGCTGATCTTGTCGAGCTTGGCCGCCGAGCGCGACGACGCGATCACGGGGCGCGCGCCCATCAGCGAGGCGATCTGGATCGCCGCCATCGCCACGCCACCCGAGGCGCCGTTGACCAGCACCGATTCGCCCGCCACCAGCCGGCCGTTGGTGACCAGCGCATCATGCGCGGTGATAAAGACATTGGGAAACGCCGCGGCATCGATCCACGACAGCCCGTCCGGCACCGGCATCAGCGCCAGCGGCTCGGCCACCACGTACTCGGCCTGGCAGCCGCGGCCATGACCCATCACGCGGTCGCCCTTGCGCCAGCCGCTGACGCCCGCGCCAACGTCGGCCACCTCGCCGGCAAACTCGACGCCGGCGGTGATGGTATTGCCCGAGCGCAATTCCTTCGCCTGGTTGATCTCGCCCCGGTTCAGGCCGGCGGCGCGCACCCTGACCAGCACCTGCCCCGCCGCCGCCACCGGCACCGGGATATCCTGCACTTCGACCTTGCCGCCCTCCGGGCCCGGCACTACGCGGACTGCCTTCACTGTTGTCTCCTTTCCCGATTGATCCCTGTGCTGCCCTATGCACTGCCTTATGCGCTACCAAGCGCCGTCGCCCTGATCAGCGACAGCAGTTCCAGTGCGCGCTCGGCGGCTGCTTCACCGCCGGGGTGGTTGCCGCGCACGAACGGCACGCGGCTGTCCTCGATCGCGGCCAGCGCATGCAGCGGCCGTTCCGCCGCCACCGCCAGCCGGCGGAATTCATTGACGGTCAGCAGGTAGCTGTGGAACACGTCCGCCTGCGGCGGCGTGGTGCCGAGCTTGTGCAGCAGCGCGTTGAGCCAGTGCGTGCCGGCCAGCATCGCGCCTTCGATCAGCATCTCGTAGTCGGCGCTGGTGCACTTCTGCAGCGATGCCTCGATGCCGCGCGCCATCGCCATGTGGCGTTCAATATCCATCCCTTGCTCCTTCCAGTCGCGCCGCCAGCAGCGCCAGGCAGCGGCGCAGCGCCGCATCGCAGACTTCGGCAATGGCCGGGGTGGGTTCAAGGCCCTCGCGCAGGCAGGGATCGCGGTAATGCTCGATCTCCTCCATCGCCGCCATCATCGCCGCGATGTCGGCAGGCACCGGTGCCTCGACCTTCGGCCGGCCCACATGGAGCACGTCGCCCAGCGGACCGAACGCCGGCCTGAGGCTGCCATCGGGCTGCGGCACCAGGTAGACGCCTGGCTGCGTGGGAAACCTGTCGTCGTCCTGCGTGACGCCCGCGTGGTGCAGCGCCGCGTTCACGGCATGGGTGCCCGCGGTCATGCCTGCCCAGAACCAGAGGCCGAAATCCTGCTGCGGATCGAGCCGCGCACGCAGCGCCTGCAGCCGCCCGATCTTCTCCTGGTGTGACCGAACCTTCATGCCTGTCTTCTCCAGTGGGTTCGCGGTGTCGATAAACCGGCGCCGACACCGCCGCCGTTGTCATGACGATAGACAGCAGAGATGCCGGTGTCAACAAACTTCTATATAGGACTTCCATGGATAGAGTAGTGGTTTCCTCGTAGAACCCGCAATTTTTCTTGACCATACGCCGGCCGGTTCCCTACAGTTGGCCTCAACATCTATACAGGAGTTGATCAAATGCCGCGAGCCATCGTACTGAACCCGGCCGACAACGTGGCCACCCTGCTGGGCACCGGCAATGCCGGCGAGGCCTGCGTGCTGGAAGGCGAGCGCGCCGGCACGCTGGTGCTGCTGCAGGACGTGCCGTTCGGCCACAAGATCTGCATTGCCGACACGGCGGCGGGCGCCACCATCGTGAAATACGGCCAGGTCATCGGCCGCGCCAGCCGCGCGGTGCGCGCCGGCGAACACATGCATGTCCACAACATCGAGTCGGCGCGTGCCCGCGGCGACCTGCACAAGGGGTAAAGCAGATGACAACAACCTTCCTCGGATACCCGCGCGAGAACGGCGCGGTCGGCGTGCGCAACTGGGTCGCGGTGGTTTCCGTGATGGACAACTGCAACCCGGTGACCCGGACCATCGCGCGCACCGTGGGCGGCTGCATCCCGGTGACGACGCTGTTCGTGCGCGGGCAGTTCGGCGCCGACCTGGACTTCGCCTTCGAGTCGCTCGCCGGGCTGGGCCGCAATCCGAATATCGCGGCAGTGCTGCTGGTCGGCCTGGAAGAGTCGTCGACCGAGGAAGTGGCACGCCGCATCCGCAGCACCGGCAAGCCGGTCGAACGCGTGCACCTGCAGCCCGACGGCACGGTCGCATGCATTGCCGACGGCACGCGCAAGGCCGCGCGGCTGTCGCTGGCGGCGTCGAGGGCGCGGCGCGTGCCGTGCCCGGTGTCGTCCCTGGTGATCGGCGTGGAGTGCGGCGGCTCGGACACCACCTCCGGGCTCAGCTGCAATCCCGTGATCGGCCGCATGGCGGACATGGTCGTGGCGGAGGGCGGCACCGTGATCATCTCCGAGACCTCCGAGTTCATCGGCGCCGAGCACCTGTTTGCCGAGCGCGCCACCGATGGCCGCGTGCGCGAGGCCTTCGTCACCGCGGTGCGCAACATGGAAAACCTGGCGATCTCGCGCGGCGTGGACATGCGCGAGGACCAGCCCTCGCCCGACAACAAGCGCGGCGGCCTGACCACGGTCGAGGAAAAGGCGCTGGGCGCGATGGCCAAGGCCGGCACCAGCCCGCTGGTGGGCGTGCTGCGCTACGGCGAGGCACCGCAGAAGAAGGGCTTGCATTTCATGGACGCACCGGCCGCGGCAGTGGAAAATCTCACTGCGCTGGCTGCCGGCGGATGCCAGCTGACCTTCTTCGGCACGGGGGTGGGCAATCCGATCGGCAGCATGGTGGCACCGACGGTCAAGGTGTGCGGCAACGTCAATACCCTGCACACCATGGCCGACAACATTGACTTCGACGTCAGCGGCGTCCTGCAGCACGGGGACAAGATCCCTGACCTCGGCGAGCAGCTGTACGGCTATGCGATCGATGTCGCATCCGGCACGCGGCTGACCAGCGAGGTGCTCGATATCCGGGAGACCGCGATCAGTCGATTCGCCCTGAGCCTTTGAACGACCATGACCAAACTTAGCAGCGTCTCCGACGCCATCATCCGCTCCATCGAGTCCGGCGCCCTGCGCGAAGGCGACCGGCTGCCCTCCGAGGGCGAGCTGGCCACCTTCCACGGGGTCAGCGTGGGCACGGTGCAGAAGGCGCTGGCGCGGCTGACGCACTCGGGGCTGATCACGCGCGAGCAGGGCCGCGGCACCTTTGTCTCGGGCACCCGGGTGGCGCCGGCCGACGTGCGCTACCTGCGCTTTCGCGACGAGCAGGGCAACGAGCTGCCGTCCTATGTGCACGCCCGCTCGGTCAAGCGCGTCAAGCGCCAGGGTCCCTGGTCGGAATTCCTCGGCGGCGATGGCTGCGTGCGCATCGAGCGCGTCATCAGCGTGGGCGGGCGCCTGGACCTGTACAGCGAGTTCTGGATGCGCGACGAAGACTTCGCCCAGCTCGGCGGCCTGGACCGCGAGGCGCTGGAGAAGAACCTGCGCGAGCTGATCGGCCAGCGCCTGTCGCTGCCGACGCTGCGCGTGGACCAGTGGATCCGCTTCGGGCCGGCCCCCGCCACGGCGGCGCGCGAGATCGGGCTGGAACCCGACGCGCCGGCCTTCATCATGGAGCTGCGCGGCTACACGCTGCGCGACCAGCCGCTCTACTACCAGTCGGTCTATGCCGCCCCGTTCTCGGAGCGCCTGATGATTGTCAGGGAGAAGTCAACATGACGAGCCGTACCATCCGTCGCACTGCAGACCAGCTCACGCACTGGACCGCGGCCATCTTCGAAGCGTGCGGCGTGGCGTCCGGCCATGCGCACGAGGCCGCCGCCGGGCTGGTGCGCAGCGAGCTGCGCGGCTACAGGACCCATGGCCTGACCCGGGTGCCGTCCTACGTCGAGCGCCTGCGCGCGGGCGACTTCAACCCGCGTCCGCGGATGTCGCATCGCGCCTTCCCGGGCGGGATCGTGCTCGATGCCGATGGCGCCATGGGCCAGGTTGCGGCGCCGCACGCGGTGCGGCTGGGCCTGCAGGCGCTCGAGCACAGCGCCAGCGTGCTGGTCGCGGTGCAGTCGTGCGGCCACCTGGGCGCGCTGGGCCTGCCGGCCCTGCAGGCCGCCGAGACCGGCGCCTTCTGCATGGTCGGCCAGCGCACTCCGCCGATGCTGGGCATGGAAGGCTTTGCCCGCCCGGCGCTGGGCCACAACCCCATCGCTTTCGGCTGCCCGCTGCCGGGCGCGGCGCCGATCGTGTTCGACGTGGCCTGCAGCGTCGCCGCGCGCGGCCATATCCTGCTGGCCGCGCGCGCAGGCAAACCCATCCCGGAAGGCTGGGCGCTCGATGCCGACGGCCAGCCCACCACCGATGCCAGGCGCGCGCTGGAGGGCTCGCTGCTGCCCATGGGCGGGCACAAGGGCATCGGCATCGCCATGATGGTGGAATGCCTGGCCGGCGCCATGGCCGCCACCGCCGACTCGCTGTCGCCGGAGCGCAATACCGTCTCCGGTGCCGGCGCGGTCGGCCGCCAGGGCGGCTTTGTCTGGCTGGTCAAACCCGAGGCCTTCGCCGGCCAGCAGCTCTTTGCCGACTACATGGCGCAATGGACCGGCAACTACCTTGCCGCCGGCGGTGCCGACGCGCGCCTACCCGGCCATCGCGGCGACCTGCTCGAGCGCGAAGGGCGCCAGCACGGCATTGCCTTGCCCGATGCCTTAGCGCGGGAGCTGGACACGCTCGGCCAGGCGCTGGGCATCCCCCTGCCCGGGTAACCGGTTTTCTTTTCCGTCTTGCCGAAGATCCGGGTGCCATGCGCACACCGGCTGGCCCCCCTTCAACCCTGCTTGCCTGAAAAACCGCCACTATGAATGCCCCCATGCCCCCCGATGCGGCCCGCCAGGCCCTGGCCGCTGTGTCGATCGATGACAAGTACGCGCTGGAGTCCGGCCGTGCCTATATGAGCGGCGTACAGGCGCTGGTGCGCCTGCCGCTGCTGCAGCGCCGGCGCGATGCCGCGGCCGGCCACAACACCGCCGGCTTTATCTCCGGCTATCGCGGCTCGCCGCTGGGCACCTATGACCAGGCGCTGTGGCAGGCGCGCGCGCACCTGGCCGCCAGCAACGTGGTGTTCAAGCCCGGCGTCAATGAAGAACTCGGCGTCACGGCGGTGTGGGGCTCGCAGCAACTGGAGTTCGATGCCGCCAGCAGGAAGTTCGATGGCGTGTTCGGCATCTGGTACGGCAAGGGTCCCGGCGTGGACCGCAGCGGCGACGCGCTCAAGCACGCCAACCTGGCCGGCACCGCGCCGCTGGGCGGCGTGATCGCGCTGGCTGGCGACGACCACGTGTCCAAGAGCAGCACGCTGGCGCACCAGAGCGACCACACCTTCATGGCGTGCGGGCTGCCGGTGTTCTTCCCGGCGAACGTGCAGGACATCCTCGACCTGGGCGTGCATGCCTTTGCGATGAGCCGCTTCAGCGGGCTGTGGTCGGGCATGAAGACGGTGCAGGAAGTGGTGGAATCGGGCGCCTCGGTGGTCACCGACGCCGACCGCGTGCGCATCGTGCTGCCGGAGGATTTCACGCAGCCCGCCGGCGGCCTGCATATCCGCTGGCCCGACGACCCGCTCGCGGCCGAGGCGCGCATGATGGAGTTCAAGTGGCCGGCGGCGCTGGCCTACGTGCGCGCCAACCGCCTCAACCGCAATGTGATCGAGGGTCCCGATGACCGGCTGGGCATCATTGCCAGCGGCAAGGCCTACAGCGACACACGCCAGGCGCTGCTGGACCTGGGGCTGGACGATGCCGCCTGCCGCGCCCTCGGCATCCGCCTGCACAAGGTCAGCGTGGTGTGGCCACTGGAGCCGGACAGCGTGCGCGACTTCGCGCGCGGCCTGCGCGAGGTGCTGGTGGTCGAGGAAAAACGGCCTGTGATCGAGCAGCAGCTCAAGGACGAGCTCTACCACTACCCGCCCGCGGCGCGCCCCGCCGTGTTCGGCAAGTACCACCACAGCGACGGCAATGGCGGCGAGTGGAGCCACCGCAAGCCCGCCGAAGACTGGCTGCTGCGCGCCAAGGCCGACCTGTCGCCGGCGCTGGTGGCCAAGGCCATCGCGCTGCGGCTGAAGGCACTGGGCGTGCCGGCCGACATGGCCGCGCGCATGGACCAGCGCCTGCAGGAGATCGCCGCCGCCGAACGCGCCACCGCGCAGGGCGACAGCCGCGCCACCGACCGCCTGCCCTGGTTCTGCCCCGGCTGCCCGCACAACACCAGCACGCGCGTGCCGGAGGGCTCGGTGGCGACCGCCGGCATCGGCTGCCACGGCATGGTGGTGTGGATGGACCGGTCCACCACCTCGTGGTCGCAGATGGGCGGCGAAGGCGTGCACTGGATGGGCCAGGCGCCCTTCAGCAAGCGCGCGCACATGTTCGCCAACCTGGGCGATGGCACCTACAACCACTCTGGCCTGCTGGCGGTGCGCCAGTCGATCCACGCCGGTGTGAACCTGACCTACAAGATCCTGTTCAACAGCGCGGTGGCCATGACCGGCGGCCAGCCGGTCGACGGCCAGCTCGACGTGCCGGCAATGACGCGCGAACTGGCCGCCGAGGGCGCGCGCCAGATCGTGGTGGTGACGGACGAGCCGGGCAAGTACAAGGGTGTCGGCAACCTCGCGGCGGGCGTCACCGTGCGCCACCGCGACGAGCTGGACACCGTGCAGCGCGAGCTGCGCGAGGTCGCCGGCGTGACCGTGATCATCTACGACCAGGCCTGCGCCACCAAGAAGCGCCGCGAGCGCAAGCGCGGCACCATGGCCGATCCGGCCCGGCGCGTGGTCATCAACGAGCTGGTGTGCGAAGGCTGCGGCGACTGCTCGGTGCAGAGCAACTGCCTGGCCGTGCAGCCGGTGGAAACCGATTTCGGGCGCAAGCGCAAGGTCAACCAGGACACCTGCAACAAGGACTTCTCCTGCACCAAGGGCTTCTGCCCGAGCTTTGTCACGGTCGAAGGCGGCCAGCTGAAGAAGCCCGCGAAGCCGGCCGGCGGCAAGGCCACGCCGCCGGCGATCCCGATGCCCGCGCTGCCGGATGCCGGCAAGCCGCAGCGCATCGTGGTGGCCGGCATCGGCGGCACCGGCATCGTCACCATCGGCGGCGTGCTCGGCATGGCTGCGCACCTGGAAGGCAAGGGCGTGATCACGCAGGACGCGACCGGCATGGCGCAGATGGGCGGCGCCACCTGGAGCCATATCCAGATCGCCGCCAGCCCCGACGCGCTGCACGCCAGCCGTGTCGACCTGGGCATGGCCGACCTGGTGATCGCCTGCGACACCGTGGTCGCGGCCGGCAAGGCGTCGCTGGCGGCGATGTCGGCACGGACCTATGTGGTGCTGAACAGCCACCTGACCCCCACCGCGGCATTCGTGCGCAACCCCGACTGGGATCCGCAGGCCGGCGAGGCGGTGGCGCGTATCGCGCGCGCCGTCGGCGAAGGGCAGCTGGCCAGCTTCGACGCCGAGCAGGTCGCGAAGCAGCTGCTGGGCCAGTCGATCTTCGCCAACCTGCTGCTGCTCGGCTATGCCTGGCAGCAGGGCAAGGTGCCGCTGTCGCACGCGGCGCTGATGCGGGCCATCGAGCTCAACGGCGTGCAGGTGGAAAGCAACAAGGCGGCGTTCGAATGGGGGCGCCTGGGCGCGCACGATATGCCTGCTCTGCAGTCGTACCTGCCGTCGCAGCCGGACGGCTCGCAGGTGATCCAGTTCGTGCGCAAGGTGCCGCTGGCGGAACTGGCGGACAAGTACGCCGGGTTCCTGGCCGGCTACCAGAACCGGGCCTATGCGGCGCAATACGAGTCGTTCATCAGTCGCGTCAGCGCAGCGGAATCGGTCGTCGGCGGCACCCGCCTCAGCGAAGCCGTGGCCCGCTCGCTGTTCAAGCTGATGGCCTATAAAGACGAATATGAGGTGGCGCGCCTGCACACCGGCGCCGCCTTCCGCGAGCAGATCGCGTCGATGTTCGAAGGCAAGGTCCGCCTGGTGCACCACCTCGCGCCGCCGCTGCTGGCGCGCAGGAACCAGGACGGCGAGCCGGTCAAGGGGGCTTACGGCCCATGGATGCGCAACGCCTTCGGCGTGCTGGCCCGCCTCAAGGGCCTGCGCGGCACGCCGTTCGATCCCTTCGGCTACACGCAGGAACGCAGGCAGGAACGCGCGCTAATTGGCGAGTACCGCCGCAGCATCGAAGCCTTGCTGCCGGCACTTTCCGCGTACAACCTCGAACTGGCACTGGAGATCGCGCGGCTGCCGCAGGAGATCCGCGGCTACGGCCACGTCAAGGCGCGCAACCTGGCCGCCACCCGCATCCGCTGGGAGCGGTTGATGGCGCAGTGGCACGCGGGCGGCACGCAGGTTCCGGCGCGGACCAGCGCGGCGGCATAGGCAAGCTCAAACAGCATCCACCACAGACTGAAGACAACGAACGGGTCCCGGCCGCCGCTGCTGCCGCGGGTCCCGCCACAGAGACAGCGAGGAGACAGAGATGATGAAGACCGTACTGAACCGCTTTGGCCGCGCCCTGGGTGCGATCGCGCTTGCCACCTCATTTGGCGCCCCATTTGCCGCCTGCGCCACCGGTGCGCTGGCGCAGGGCGGATATCCCAACCGCCCGATCCGCATCATCGTGCCCTGGCCCGCGGGCGGCGGTGTCGACGCCGTCACGCGCACGGTGGCCGAGAAGATGAGCGCCAGCCTGGGCCAGCAGGTGATCGTCGACAACCGCCCCGGCGCCACCGGCAATATCGGCGCCGGCATGGGCGCGAAGGCGGCACCCGACGGCTACACGCTGCTGGTCGCCAGCGCGCCGATGGCGATCAATGCCAGCCTGCACAAGAACCTGCCGTTCGACCTGGGCAAGGACTTCGCGCCGCTGGGCCTGATGGCGAGCTCGCCCTACATGCTGGTGGTCAACCCGTCGGTGGCCGGTTCC
Source organism: Cupriavidus sp. MEYA8 (assembly GCF_059278825.1). Lineage (NCBI taxonomy): Bacteria > Pseudomonadati > Pseudomonadota > Betaproteobacteria > Burkholderiales > Burkholderiaceae > Cupriavidus > Cupriavidus sp. MEYA8. The sequence goes on along the minus strand of NZ_CM181222.1, from coordinate 1,554,994 downwards.
GTCAAGGAACTGGTGGCGCGCGCCAGGGCCGAGCCCGGCAAGCTGAGCTATGCTTCGGTCGGGCCGGGCACGCAGCAGAACGTGGTCAGCGAAGTGTTCAAGGAAAACGCCCAGATCAACGTCGTGCACGCTCCCTACAAGGGTGGCCCGCAGGCGCTGACCGACATGGTGGGCGGGCATATCCACATGATGTTCCACGGCGTGCCGGCGGTGATGCCATTCGTCAAGGGCGGCCAGCTCAAGGCCATTGCCGTGGCAAGCAAGCAGCGCCTGCCGCTGTTCCCTGACGTGCCGACCATGGCGGAGTCCGGCTTCCCCGGCATCGAGGCCAGCGAATGGTATGGCCTGGTGGCCCCTGCCGGCACGCCCAAGGAAATCGTCGCGCTGCTCGGCAAGGAAATCGACAAGGCGCTCAACGCCCCCGGCGTGCGCCAGCAACTGGCCAGCAAGGGCTATGACCCGGCCGCGCCGGGCACGCCGGACCAGTTCGCGTCCTTCATGGCGGCCGAGCAGAAGAAGTGGGCGCTGGCGATCAAGCAGACCGGGTTCCGCCTGGAGTAAGCGGCCACCGTCGCCCGCTCGCATTCCCCATCCTGCCTGCCTCCGCAATCGGTACGACGCTTCCGGCGCCGTACCGATTGGGGCTTTCCCGAGGGTTTCGCTGTCGCTATTTCGCTGTGCGGAATTGTCAGCCGGTTTCCTTGACGATGCCGCGAAGCCTGTGCAAAAGTCGGTGAAAACGAACGATCGTGCGGGAATAATCCCGACACCTCGTCACCGGGCTTTCGCTGCCGCCGATGGCACAGCGGTGCCCGGCAAGCCGGGCGGCCACGTTGCCGCATCGCACAGGAGACAGCCCATGCAGTATCCGCACCCCGCGTCCGCGCATCCGCCCCGTGACCGTCACGGCGCGATCCCCGCCACGCCGGCCGGCACACGCCAGCCAGGCGCCGGCGCCCGCTGTCAGGCCCGCACTCCGCGCACCTGATCCCCATACGCCCCGAATTCTTGCGCGGCAGCGCCCGGCGCTGCCGCGAGGGATCACGCGCGGCGTCTTGCCAGCGCGTGCCTGGATTTCCGATTCGCGAACCGCATGAGGTAACCCCGTGGCATTGTTCCTTCAACAGATACTCAACGGCCTGACGCTGGGCGGCGTCTACAGCCTGGTGGCGCTTGGCCTGACGCTGGTCTACGGCATCCTGCACGTGCCCAATTTCGCGCACGGCGCGTTCTACATGGCCGGCGCCTATGTGTCGTACTACCTGATGACGGCGCTGGGCATGAACTACTGGCTGGCGATGGTCGGCGCCGCGCTGGTGGTGGCGGTGCTGTCGATGCTGGCCGACCGGCTGGTGTTCCATCCGCTGCGCAACTCGCCCGAGCTGCACGACATGATCGCGGCCATCGGCATCCTGCTGTTCCTGGAGGCCGGCGCGCAGGCGCTGTGGGGCGCGGACTTCCATCGCATGCCGACGCCGTACGGCCAGATCGTCGACGTCTTCGGCCTGACCGCGCCGCTGCAGCGCCTGCTGATCATCGGCGCCGCGTTTGCGCTGATGGTGCTGCTGCACCTGTTCCTCACGCGCACCATGACCGGCGCCACCATCATGGCGATGGCGCAGAACCGCGACGGCGCCGCGCTGGTCGGCATCGATGCGACGCGCGTCACGCTGCTGGTCTTCGCCATCTCCGGCGCACTGGCCGCGATCGCCGCCACGCTGTACGCGCCGATCAACCTGGTCTACCCGAGCATGGGCAACCTGGTGATCACCAAGGCCTTCGTCATCATCATCCTGGGCGGCATGGGCAGCATTCCCGGCGCCATCGTCGGCGGGCTGATCATCGGCATGGCCGAGAGCTTCGGCGGCTTCTACGTTTCCACCGACTACAAGGACATCATCGCCTTCGTGCTGCTGGTGGTGATCCTGTCGATCCGGCCGCAGGGCCTGTTTGCCGGCAAGGCAGCCTGAGGAGTACGACATGAAAGCACTGCAAGGAAAGACCGGCTGGATGCTGCTGCTGGCACTGGCCATCGCGTTCCCGCTGGTCACGCCCAACAGCTACTACCTGACCGTGATGACGCTGGCCTTCATCTACGCCATCGCCACGCTCGGACTCAACCTCATCACCGGCTACACCGGCCAGCTCAACCTGGCGCACGGCGGCTTCATGGCCATCGGCGCCTACACGCTGGGCATCCTGACCGTCGATCACCAGGTGCCGTTCTGGCTCGCCTTCGTGCTGGCCGGCGTGGTCTGCATGGTGCTGGGCTACGTCGTCGGCGTGGTGTCGCTGCGGCTGAAGGGCCATTACTTCTCGATCTTCACCATGTGCATCGGCTACATCATCTACCTGGTGATCGAGAAATGGGAAAGCCTGACGCACGGCACCGTGGGGCTGATCGGCATCCCGGTGCCGGCTGCGATCGGACCGCTCGCGTTCGACAGCGTGCAGGCGCAGTACTACCTGGTGCTGTTCTTCCTGGCTGTGGGCACGTTCCTGATGCACCGCATCGTCACCTCGCTGCTGGGCCGCAGCTTCATGGCCGTGCGCAACAGCGATGCGCTGGCGGAAGCGCTGGGCATCAACCTGATGCGCACCAAGGTGCTGTCGTTCGTACTGTCGGTGGGTTACGCCGGTTTTGCCGGCGCGCTGTACGCCGGCCAGGTGCGCTTCCTGGGTCCGGACATCGCCCGCACCGACCTGACCTTCGACATGGTGATGTCGATGCTGGTGGGCGGCATCGGCACCCTCTTCGGGCCGTTGCTGGGCGCGGTGCTGGTGCCGTGGATCACGCAGTCGCTGCAGTTCATGCAGGACTACCGCATGCTGGTGTTCGGGCCGGTGCTGATCCTGCTGATCATCTTCGTGCCGGACGGCATCGTGGGTTCCTGGCTGAAGAAGCAGGCGCGCAAGGCCGCCGCCGCACGCCGCGGCAAGCAGGCACAGCCCGCTGCCGCCGGCAACATCGCATCTGTCCCGACCACCCGCGCCGGAGCCGACCATGCTTGAGATCCGCAACCTGACCAAGAAATTCGGCGGCCTGACCGCGGTGCACGATGTCTCGGTGACCTTCGAGCAGGGCCACATCAATGCCATCATCGGTCCCAACGGCGCCGGCAAGACCACCTTCTTCAACCTGGTCGCGGGCACGCACGCACCCTCCTCCGGGCAGATCCTGTTCAAGGGGCAGGACGTGGCCGGCCTGCGCGCCGACCAGATCGCGCGCCTCGGCGTGGCGCGCACCTTCCAGGCGACCGCGCTGTTCGACCGCGCCACGGTGCTGGACAACCTGATCGTCGGCCACCGGCTGCGCACGCGCGCCGGGCTGGGCGACGTGCTGCTCAACACGCGCCGGCTGCGCGAGGAAGAGCGCCTGTGCCGCGACAAGGCCGAAGCCGCGCTCGACTTTGTCGGCCTGTCGCACCTCGCGCATGAAGTCGCCGCCGATATCACGCAGGAAGCGCGCAAGCGCGTGGCGTTTGCGCTGGCGCTGGCGACCGACCCGGAGCTGCTGCTGCTCGACGAGCCGGCGGGCGGCGTCAATCCGGAAGAAACCGTCGGCCTGGCCGAGCTGATCCGCAAGATGGTGCGCCATGGCAAGACCGTCTGCCTGATCGAACACAAGATGGACATGATCATGCGGCTGGCCGACAAGATCATGGTGCTGAACTACGGCGAGAAGATCGCCGAAGGCACGCCTGCACAGATCCAGCAGGATCCGCATGTCATCGAGGCCTACCTGGGAGCCGACCATGTTGCAGCTTGAACGCGTCTCGCTGTCGTACGGCAGCTTCCGTGCGCTGGACAACATCACGCTGCACGCCGGCGCCGGCGAGCTGGTGGTGCTGCTGGGCGCCAACGGTGCCGGCAAGAGCTCGATCTTCCTGGCGATGAGCGCAATCCACCGCATCAGCGGCGGCAGCATGCGCTTCGACGGGCGCGAACTGTCGGGCATGAAGCCGTCGCAGATCGTGCAGGCGGGGCTGGTGCATTGCCCGGAAGGACGCAAGCTCTTTCCGGCGATGAGCGTGGAAAAGAACCTGGTGCTGGGCGCCTATGTGCACCGGCGCGACGGGGCGGGGATCCGCAGGACGCTGGAGGAAGTCTATGAACTCTTCCCGATCCTGCGGCAGAAGAAGGACGACCCCGCGGGATCGCTGTCGGGCGGGCAGCAGCAGATGGTGGCGCTGGGCCGCGCGCTGATGAGCCGGCCGCGCGCACTGCTGCTGGACGAGCCGTCGCTCGGGCTGGCGCCGCTGGTGGTCAAGCAGATGTTCGAGATCATCCAGCGCATCAACCGCGCCGGCACCACGGTGCTGCTGGCCGAGCAGAACGCGTACGCGGCGCTGGGGATCGCGCATCGCGCGTACGTGATCGAGAGCGGGAAGATCGTGATGGAGGGGGACAGGGATACGTTGCTGAAGGACGAGGGGATTCGGAAGGCGTATATCGGGGGTTAAGGAACCAAAGGCCTCCACTACCGATTGTGTGCTCCCTCTCCCGCTTGCGAGAGAGGGAAGCAAACCGTGCGGTCGTTAAGGGACAGCAGACATAACAAGCGCAGTACATCCAGGAGACATCACCATGCAAAGCAACATCATCCGCCGTATCTTCCCGCTGGCCGCCACCGCCGTGGCCGCCATGACCGCCATAATGGCTTCGGGCGCCGCGCTGGCGCAGGAAGTCGTCAAGATCGGCTATACCGGCCCGCTGTCCGGCGGCGCCGCGCTCTATGGCAAGAACGTGCTGTCGGGCGTGCAGATGGCGGTGGATGAAATCAACACCGCCGGGCTGGAGGTCAAGGGCAAGAAGGTCAAGCTGGAAGTGGTGGCGCTGGACGACAAGTACTCGCCCGCCGAGGCCGCCATCAACGGCCGCCGGCTGGTGCAGCAGCACAAGACCGCGGCGATCTTCGTGCCGCACTCGGGCGGCATCTTTGCGCTGCAGGCCTTCAACGAGCAGGAGAAATTCCTGGTGATGGCCTATTCCAGCGTGCCGCGCATCACCGATGCCGGCAACAAGCTGACCATCCGCATCCCCCCGGCCTATACCGGCTATATCGAGCCGTTCATCAAGGCGCAGATGAAGCGCTATGGCAAGAACGTGGCGCTGACGCCGGCGGATCACGACTATGCCAAGGCCTGGGTGCAGGCCTTCGTGCCGGCCTGGGAATCGGCCGGCGGCAAGGTGGTGGCCAACAACCCGATGTCGTACACCAAGGCCACCGACTTCTACAGCGGCGTGTCGCGCGCCATCAGCGAGAAGCCGGACGTGATGTTCGTCGGCGGACCGTCCGAGCCGACCGCGCTTGTGGTCAAGCAGGCGCGCGAACTGGGTTTCAAGGGCGGCTTTATCGTGATGGACCAGGCCAAGATGGACGAGATGGCCAAGGTCACCAACGGGCTGTCGATGCTGGAAGGCTCGATCGGCGTGCTGCCGCTGGTCAACGACAACCGCCCGGCGGCGCAGGCGTTCAATGCCAAGTACAAGAAGCTGCATGACGGCCGCGATGCGACCACCGAGATGTCGCTGAACTACACCATGGTCTATGCGCTGGCCGGCGCCATGAAGCTGGCGGGCACCACCAGCGATGCCGCGGCGATCCGCGCAAAGATGCCGGACGCGGTGAAGGGACTGGCCAGGGAGGTCAATCCCAACGAAGTCGACGGCATCGACGCCAAGGGCGGCTCGATGGCCGATACCGTGGTGGGCTGGGTACAGAACGGCAAGATCTCGCAGGTGCGGCTGTCGGAGCTGGCCAAGTAAGGTGGCCAGATGAGCTGGCCAAATGCGCTGGCCAAATGAGTTGGCCATCCACGCCGAAAAGCCCTGCAGGCCACGCGCCTGTGGGGCTTTTTTCTGTTGGCGGCAACCGACAGGATCCGACGCGTCTCAGCCGGAGGTCGGCGCGCCGCTACGAGCGAACGCCGAACAGGCCGTGCCAGAACGAATCGAAGGCGCCGGGATGGCGCCTGTGGCGCTCCGGGGCATCGTGCCCTGACGCCGCCGCTGCCTCGGGTTCCGGCGCCTGCGCGGCAGCCGCGCTTGCCTGCCGCGATGCCTGCAAGGCCGAAACGCTGTCGGCGATGCGGGCCGCCAGCTCCGCCTCGCAATCGCGGCCGAGCAGCACGCCAAACAGGACATCGCGGTTGTGGCCGTCATCGGCAAAGCGCATGGCGATGGTGACCATCTTCTCGTACTGTTCCTGCGCCGCGCGCTGGGCCTCGCGCTGCGCGGCGCGTTCCTGCTCTTCGTGTGCTTCCTGCTCCGCCTGCCAGCGGCGCATCTCGCGCTCGAACACTTCGTCGTAGATCTGGCGCTGTTCGGCGTCGGACAGGATCGCGTAGGCGTCGCGGATTTCCTGGAAGGCCGCGTGCGCCTCGGCCTCGCGGCCGAGGTTGCGGTCCGGGTGCCATTTCATTGCGGCGCGCCGGTACGCCAGCTTGATCTCGTCAAGGGTGGCGTCGGCTTGCACGCCTAGTGTCGCGTAGAGGGTCGTCATGGGGCGATGGGGGCGCTGCTGGGCTGGCGTTCATGCTAGCACGGCGCGCCGGCCCATCGGGGGCATCGCCGCTACTGGGGCCGGTCACCGTCGCGGTTACGTGCCTCCATCTGCCCACGGTCGTGCTGGGCGCGCTGCTGCTGTTGCTGTTGCTGGCGCTGCTGCTCCATCTGCTGGCGCTGGCGGTCCTGCATTTGCCGCTGCTGTTCCTGCTGGTGGCGCTGCTGCTCCTGCATTGCCCGCTGCTGCTCCTGCGCCTGCCGCTGCTGCGCCTGCGCGGCGCGCTGCTGCTGCTCAGCCTGCTGGCGCTGCATGGCCTGCTGGCGTTGCTGCTCCTGCATCTGCCGTTGTTGTTCCTGCGCCTGCCGCTGCTGTTCCTGCATCTGGCGCTGCTGTTCCATCTGCTGACGCTGGGCGGCCTGTGCCTGCCGCTGCTGGACTTCCTGCGCCTGGCGCTGCTGGGCCTCCTGCATCTGACGTTGCTGCTCGAAGCGCTGGCGCTGCATCTCCTGCCCCTGCCGCTGCTGGTCGGCCATCTGGCGCTGGCGCTCCACCTGCTGGCGCTGCTGCTCGGCGGCCTGGCGCTGCTGTTCCATCTGCTGGCGCTGGGCGTCATGCGCCTGGCGTTGCTGCTCCATCTGCTGGCGCTGCGCGTCCTGGGCCTGACGTTGCTGCTCCATCTGCTGGCGCTGGCGGCCTTCCTGCATCTGGCGCTGCTGGGCGTCCTGGGCCTGGCGCTGCTGCGCCTCCTGCATCTGGCGTTGCTGCTCGAAGCGCTGGCGCTGCATTTCCTGCGACTGCCGCGCCGGATCGGGGCGATCCTGCCCGTCCGCCCACTGCCGTTGCTGCCCGCGCTGCTGCTCCTGCTGGCGCCGCTCCATCGCATCCTGCTGCTGCCGCTGCAGTTCGCGCGCCTGCTGCTGTTCGCGGTCAGGCTGGCCTTGCCACTGGCGCTGCTGCTCCTGCTGGCGGCGCTCCATCGCTTCCTGCTGCTGCCGCTGCAGTTCGCGCGCCTGTTGCTGTTCGCGGCCAGGCTGGCCTTGCCACTGGCGCTGCTGGTCCTGCTGGCGGCGCTCCATCGCTTCCTGCTGCTGCCGCTGCAGGTCGCGCGCCTGCTGCTGTTCGCGCTGCATGGCCTGCGCCTGGCGTTGCGCATCAGGCTGGCCGGCAAAGCCGCGTCCATCGTCGGGACGCGCGCTCTGCCCACGGCCATTGCCGCGCCAGCCGTCCGGCGCCTGGGCCGGGTCCGGGCGGCCGGCGCGCGGCTGCTGCTCGCGCGCGGCCAGGGCGGCCTGGCTCATGCGCACGTCCGGCATGGGCTGCGCCTCGCGTCCCGGGCGCCCGGGGCGTCCCGGCCGTGGCTCGGGGCTGCCGCGCCATGCCGGGCCCGCCCCGGGGACGACACCGCCCTCGCGGGCGAAGCGTCGGGCCAGGTCATCGGTGGCCGGCCGTCCCGGCGGGTGCGCCGCGATCGCCTGGCGCTCGAAGACCGGGCGCGCCTGCGGCGGCAGCTGCCGCACCGGCGCGGCGCCGACCAGGCTGTTCTTGACCGGCGCCACCGGCGGGCCGCCGCGTGCCTCGCCGGCCGGCAGGTTGCGCCATTCGGCGCGGTGCATGCCGCGCACCGGGCGACCCTCGACGAAATTGCGCGCCGGCATGCCGGTGATGGCGCCAGGCACGTTGCGGTTGGCATACGGCACGGGCCGCCCGCGGTCGCCCATCACGATGTTGTTGACGGTGACGCGGTTGATGCGCGCGACATAGCTGGGACTGGCGCGGTACGCCGGCCGGTAGGCATCGCGCGGACCGAGCGGGTACCACGCCACGCCGGGGCCCCCGCCCACTTGCACGCTGCTCCAGCCGTGCCCGCCGCCGCCACCGCCGACAAAGGCCACCACGGCCGGCGAGTAGCACGGCCGCACCCGCGGGCCCGGCACCCAGCCCCAGCGCGTGCCCACGAAGGCCCAGCGCCCGTAGTGCGACGGGGCGAAGCCCCATGGGGCATCGTCGATCCAGGTCCAGCCCCACGGCGCGATCCATGCCCAGTGGCCGACGCTGTAGGGTGCCCAGCCGGCGCTGACGACGCGCGGGAACCAGACCGCGCCGTAGGCGGGTTCTTCCTGCCAGTCGCCGTAGTCGTCCAGCGCCGCGTAGCCCGGCATTTCGCGCGGCAGGTAGCGCGCCGACGGCGACGCGTCTTCGCGGGCGTCGCGGGCCGCGGTCCAGCGGTCGAAGCTGTCCTCGGCAATCGGACCGCCGCCGGCATCGGCCAGGTCGGTGCCGGCAAAGCGCATGCGATCGCCGCGCTGCAGCTCGATCGAGCGGCTATCGCCGTAGACCACGGCGCTGCCATGCCGCATCGTCACCGTGGTGGTGCTGCCGTCCGGCGCCACGTCGAGCCGGTAGTCGCCCGGCTCGCGCGGCACGAAGGCCAGGTTGGGGGTATCGATCTCGACGGTCTGGTCCTGCGGCAGCGCACGCACGCGCACCTGCATCGTGCCCTGCGTCAGCTTGACCTGGGTGGTGTCGTCGTCCAGGTTCAGGATGCTGGCCGCGGTCGCGCCGCCCATGCGCATGGCAACGTTGCCGGCGTGCAGCTCGGCGCGGCCGCCGGCGTCCATCCACAGCCGGTCGCCGGTAGTGACCGGGCGGTTCAGGCCGGTGGCGGCCCACTGGTCCGAGCCGGCCGGCGCGAAGCTCAGGTTGCCGTCGACCGCGGTAAGCGTGGCGATGCGGGCGGACGGGTCGGCCTGCGCAACCGGGGCGTCGACGATGGGCGCGTCCAGGTAGGGCTGGCCGGGTGGCGGCACCTGGGCCAGTGCAGCAGCCGCCACCGCAAGGGCCGAGGCGGCGGCGAGCGCAGTCAGGGCAAGCCGGGTGCGCGGGCCGGCGAGCGGGCGGGAACCACCAGATTGGACGGATTCGGACATGATTTCAGGTCGGGACAAGACGCTCCGGGATGCGGCGCGGGCAGCCGGTCGGAACCGATCGGCGAAGCCAATGGCAACGCGCCATCCTATTGGCACGATACATTGCCGGGAAGCCTGGCAACATGGCCCATGCGGCGGACTTTGTAAGCGCGTATTTCACCATGTGGCATGGTGGCCCGCCGGGAAACGAGGCGCGAGGCAGGCGGCGGGCGGGAAGGCGGGCGGCGGGCGATGCGCGGCGGCACACCGGGCGTCAAAGGTAGAAACAACTATTGCCGGTTTTGCCGGTATTGCCGGAGCCGGCGCGCGCCGGCCGGCCGGCGGCGGTTTCAGCGGCCTTGCTGCTCGCGCAGCAGTTCGGTCAGCCGGTCGGCCGGCATCGGCCGCCCATACAGGTAGCCTTGCGCCTCGTAGCAGTCGTGGGCCAGCAGGAAGTCGCGCTGCTCCGGGGTCTCGACGCCCTCTGCGACCACGCCGATGCGCAGGCTCTTGCCCACGTTGATCACCGAACGCACGATCGCGGCGTCGACCGGATCCTGGGTGACATTGCGGATAAAGGACTGGTCGATCTTGAGCCGGTCGACCGGGAACGACTTGAGGAAGCTCAGCGACGCATAGCCGGTGCCGAAATCATCGCAGGTCAGCGTCACGCCGTCGCGGCGCAGCGCCTGCAGCTGGTCCGAGACCTCGTCGCCCTGCTGCAGCGCGATGGTCTCGGTGATCTCGATCTCCAGGCAATCCGGCGCCAGCTCCAGCGCGCGCAACACGTGGCGCACCTCGGTCAGAAGGCGGCTTTCGGACAGCTGCGCCGCAAACAGGTTGATGGCGACGCGCGGCGGCTGCGAAAACGCCAGCGACCACGCGCGCGCCTGCGCGCACGTGGTCTGCAGCAGCCACATGCCGACGTCGCTGGCAATGCTGCTGGCAGCCAGCGCGTCGATGAACAGTGCCGGCACGATCAGCCCGCGGGTCGGATGCCGCCAGCGCATCAGCGCCTCGGCGCCGCGGATTCGGCCGTCGCGCAGGTCGACCTGGGGCTGGTACAGCAGCTCGAACTGGCGCTGCGCGTAGGCTTCGTGCAGGGCCTGGACCAGCGACAGGCGCGCGGTCACGTCCGAGCGCATCTGCGGCTTGAAGAAGCGGATGGTGCGGCCGCCGTCGTGCTTGGCACGGGCCAGCGCCAGGCTGGCGGCGGCGAGTACGTCTGAACCCAGTTCGCCGGCAGCGGGAATCACGCACGCGCCGATGCTGGCCAGCACATGGTGGCGGCGCCCGGCGTGCTCATGCGGGGAAGACAGCATTGACAGGATCGCCGCGCCGACATGCCGGACCAGCGTGGGATCGGAAATGGAAGGCAGCAGCACGCCGAACTCGTCGCTGCCGACGCGGCCGATGGCGGCATCGCGCGGCGAAGCATCGCGCAGGCGCCGGGCCACCCGCTGCAGGATGACGTCGCCCTCGGCATGCCCGTGCATATCATTGAAGGCACGGAAATCATCGATGCCGATCAGCAGCAATGCGCAGCGGGGCACCGCCTCAGCCTGCAGGCGCACCTCCAGCCGCTTCAGAAACCCCTGGCGATTGTCAACGCCGGTCAGCGGATCGAGATCCGAGCCTGGCGAGGCGCCAGCCGCCTTCGCCCCGGACTTGGCCACCATCCCTGCCCCATCTGTAATTGTCGACATTGTTACCCGCAAGCAATTTAGCAAGTGTGACGAAAACTTGGAAAAAATCAAGAAGTTCCCGCCGGCTGCCGTAACCCCAATGCGGCGGCGCAACGCTGGCGAGCCCGTCGCGCGGTTGCGCGTTGAATCGGCTTGCGGCATACAGTACCCTACCGCGCACCAGGGCCGTGCCGGCAGCCGCGCAGCCGGAAAGCGGCCCTGGACGCGGCGATGCGGGCAACGGCCGCCCCCGGTAACATTGCGCTCCGTCGCCCTGCTCCTCCCTGAACAAGAACATTACCGGGACCTTCACCGTGAACGCTTGGACCATCCGTACCCGCATCCTGGCCAGCTTTTCCATGATCCTGCTGGTCATGGCCCTGATGGGCGTGGTCGCCTATATGCGGATGAATGCGATCGAGCGCGAGACCGCGCTGATGCTGCATGACGCCCTGCCGGGGCTGAACTACAGCACCGGTATCCGCGGCGTCTGGGGCGAGCGCTACGTGCTTGCCTGGCAGACCATCAATGCCTCGAACGACGACGAGCGCCGCGGTTTCCAGGAACAGGGCAAGGACGCGGCCGCGCGCCTGGACAAGCTGGAGCAGCAGTACGAGGGCACGATCACGCGCAGCGAGGACCGCGTCGCGTTCCAGGCCTACCGCGACCTGCGCGCCCAGTATGAACAGGCCGCGCAGGTGCTGGCCCAGGCCGGCGACTGGAACGGCGCGGCCGCGGTCGCGGCGCTGCGCGGCCCCGTGCATGATCGCTGGATCGCCGCGCGCAAGGCGGCCCAGCACCTGGTCGACGACAACAGCGCGGTCAATGCACGCGCCGCGCGCGGCATCGACGATGCCGTCAACACCGCCAAGATCAGCATCGAGGCCGCGTTGATCGTCGCGCTGGTGGTGGCCGTGGTGTGCGGCTACCTGCTGCTGCGCGCGATCACCGTGCCGATGCAGTCGATCGTCGGCCTGCTCGCCGGCATCCGCGGCGGCGACCTGCGCCAGCGCATGGCGCTGCGCCGCAAGGATGAGTTCCACGAGGTCGAGGAAGGCTTCAACCAGATGACCGGCGAGCTGACCTCGCTGGTGGGCCAGGCGCAGCGCACCGCGATCCAGGTCACCACCTCGGTCAACGAGATCGCCGCCACCGCGCGCCAGCAGCAGGCCACCGCCACCGAGACCGCCGCCACCACCACGCAGATCGGCGCCACCTCGCGCGAGATCTCGGCCACCGCGCGCGACCTGGTGCGCACCATCCATGAGGTGTCCAGCGCCGCCGAGCAGGCGGCCGGGCTGGCCGGCACCGGGCAGGTGGGCCTGTCGCGCATGGAAGGCACCATGCAGCACGTGATGGAAGCCGCCGGCTCGGTCAACGGCAAGCTCGCCACGTTGAACGAGAAGGCCGGCAATATCAACCAGGTGGTGACCACCATTGCCAAGGTGGCCGACCAGACCAACCTGCTGTCGCTCAATGCCGCGATCGAAGCCGAGAAGGCCGGCGAGTACGGCCGCGGCTTCTCGGTGGTGGCCACCGAGATCCGCCGCCTGGCCGACCAGACTGCGGTGGCCACCTACGACATCGAGCAGATGGTGCGCGAGATCCAGTCGGCCGTTGCCGCGGGCGTGATGGGCATGGACAAGTTCTCGGAAGAAGTGCGCCGCGGCATGTCGGAGGTGACGCAGGTGGGCGACCAGCTGTCTCAGATCATCGCCCAGGTGCAATCGCTGGCGCCGCGCGTGGTCATGGTCAGCGAGGGCATGCAGGCGCAGGCCGGCGGCGCCGAGCAGATCAACCAGGCGCTGATGCAACTGTCGGAAGCCGCCCAGCAGACGGTCGAATCGCTGCGCCAGTCGGGCCAGGCCATCGACGAACTGACGCTGGTCGCCAACGACCTGCGCAGCGGCGTCTCGCGCTTCAAGGTCTAGGCGGCCCCTTACTGGACCTTATCGGCCCGTATTGGCCCGTATTGGCCCGCCCAGCCTTCCGCCTCGCAACCATGAAGCTCTTCCTGCTGTTCCGTCTTGGCGCCGACCACTACGCCCTGGATGCGGCCGAGGTCGCCGAGGTGCTGCCGCTGACGCGCCTGAAGCAGGTGCCCGGCGCACCCGCCTGGGTGGCCGGCATGATGGAGCGCCGCGGCCAGCCGGTGCCGGTGATCGACCTGCCGGCGCTGGCGACCGGCGTGCCGGCGGCGCTGCGCACCAGCACGCGCACGGTGCTGGTCCACTACCGCCATCGCGGCACCGCCGCGCCTCGGCTGCTCGGCCTGCGGCTTGAGTCCGCCACGCAGATGCTGCGCTGCCCGGCCGAATCCTTTGTCGATAGCGGCATAGCGGGCGCCAGCCCGCGCTACCTGGGGCCGGTGCGCCATGACGCGCGCGGCCTGGTGCAGTGGGTGCGCATCGACGCCCTGCTGCCAGACGAAATCCATGCGATGCTGTTCGCCGACACGTCCGGAGACCCCGCATGAGCACTGCCACACACATCGAGGCCCTGCTCAAGGCCCGCATCGGCCTGGACGCCGATGCCATCGGCAGCGGCGCGGTGGAACGCGCGGTGCGCGAGCGCAGCCACGCAGTGCAGGCAGCGGATACGCAGGCGTACTGGAACCTGCTGCACGGCACCGCCGGCGAGTTCCAGGCGCTGATCGAGGCGGTGGTGGTGCCCGAGACCTGGTTCTTCCGGCATCGCGAGGCACTACTGGCGCTGGGCCGCTTTGCCGCCGAGCGCGCCTTTGCCGACGGCACGCGCACGCTGCGCGTGCTGAGCCTGCCCTGCTCCACCGGCGAAGAGCCCTATTCGATCGCCATGGCCCTGCTCGATGCCGGCGTGCCGGCGGCGCGCTTTTGCATCGACGCCGTCGACATCAGCGCCCGGGCGCTGGCGCGCGCGCGCCAGGGCGAGTACGGCGCCAACGCCTTCCGCAGTGGCCCGCTCGACTTCCGCGACCGCTATTTCACCGCCGGCCCCGCCGGCTACGCGCTGGACCCGCGTGTGCGTGCGCAGGTGCGGCTGCTGCAGGGCAACCTGGTCGATCCCGACCTGCTCGCCGGCGAGCCGCCCTATGACTTCGTCTTCTGCCGCAACCTGCTGATCTATTTCGCTGCGCCCGACCAGCGGCGCGCGGTGCAGACGCTGGCGCGGCTGACGATGGCCGACGGCCTGCTTTTCGTCGGCCCGGCCGAGGCCAGCCTGCTGAGCGCGCAGGGGATGGTGCCGGTCGGCCTGCCGCTGACCTTTGCCTTCCGCAAACCCTCGCCGCGCGCCACACCGGTCGCCATCGCGCACCCGCCGCAGGGGGCAAGGATGGCTGCGCCGCCGCGCCTGCCGCGCTCGCCGGTGCCGGCCAGGCCCGTCGTGCGGCCAGCGCCCGCGCCCGGCACGCCTGCTGCTACCGTCATGCCCGGCCATGCGCACGCCAGCGAACTGGCCCGTATCGCCGGCATGGCCGACCGTGGCGAACTCGAGGCCGCTGGCGCCGCCTGCCAGGCACTGCTCGACCGCATCGGCACCGATGCGGGCGCCGCCGGCGCCTGGTGCATGCAGGGCGTGCTGCACGACGCCGCCGGCCGCACCGCGCAGGCGCACGCCGCCTACCGCAAGGCGCTGTACCTGGACCCGGCGCACCAGGAGAGCCTGTACCACCTGGCCGCGCTGCTCGACACCGAAGGCGACCACGACGGCGCCATGCGCCTGCGCCAGCGCGCGCAACGCCACACCCGCAAGCACCATGGCTGAACCGCAAGGCATTTTCCGCGGAACCTGCGCGGCCACCGTCGCAGTGGACGATTGCTGGCGCCGCATCGGCGTGCGCGGCGACGGCTCCTGCCCGGCGCTGGCCGAGCACGCGCACTGCCGCAACTGCCCGACCTACGCGCAAGCCGCGGCCATGCTGCTGGATGCGCAGCAGCTCGACCTGCCAGACCTGCTCGACCAGAACGCCGATGCGCTGCCCGATGCGGCAGCCATGGGCGGAGAAGCGGACGACCCGTACGCCGGGCACGGCAACGCGCTGTCGTGCCTGGTATTCCGCATCGGCGAAGAATGGCTGGCGCTGCCGACCGCGGCACTGGGCGAAGTCACCGCGCCGTGTCCGGTGCATTCGCTGCCGCACCGACGCGATGCCGCGGTGCTGGGCCTGGCGGCCGTGCGCGGCAACCTGCTGGTGTGCCTGTCGCTGGCACGGCTGTTCGGCACTGGCGAGGCCGGCGATGCCGGCGAGGCAGCGGGCAGCCGCTTCCTGATCCTCGGCCAGGGCCGCGCCGCGCTCGCGCTGCCGGTGGCCGAGGTTTCCGGCGTGGTGCGCGTATCCGGACCCGCGCTGCAGCCGCTGCCGGCCACGCTGGGCCGCGCGTCGGCGCGCTACACGCAGGCGCTATTCCTGGACCATGGCCGCAGCGTCGGCCTGCTCGACGCGGCCCTGCTGCGCCAGGCACTGGCACGGAGCCTGGCATGAACCCCGAACAGTTGCGCGACGCCTCGCTGCTCGAGCTGTTCGCGCTCGAGGCCGAATCGCAGGCCGAAATCCTCAACGCCGGGCTGCTGGCGCTGGAGCGCAACCCGGCCGCCGCCGAGCACCTGGAGGCGTGCATGCGCGCGGCGCATTCGCTCAAGGGCGCGGCGCGCATCGTCGGGCTCGACGCCGGCGTGCGCATGGCGCACGCCATGGAAGACTGCCTAGTCGCCGCGCAGGGCGGCATGCCGCTGACGGCCGCGCATATCGACGCGCTGCTGCAGGGCACCGACCTGCTGCTGCGCATCGGCCATCCGCCCGGCGGCGATCCGGGCTGGGCCGACGGCGCCGGCCGCGCCGGGATCGATGCGGTGGTGCAGCGGCTGGGCACACTGGATGGCGGCCTGGCCCTGCCGCCCGTTGCAGCCCCGCAAGCCGCGCCGTGGACAGTGCCGGCAGACGATGGGCCCGCCATACCACCAGCGCCAGCCGCACCCATCCCGCAGCCGCAGGCAACGGGGCCACAGCCAGTCGCCCCCGGCGAGCCGCAGGAGCGCATGCTGCGCGTCAACGCCGATGCCCTCGACCAGCTGCTGGCACTCTCCGGCGAGGCCATGGTCGAGTCGCACTGGCTGCGGCCATTCGGCCAGGCGCTGCAGAAGGCCAGGCGCCAGCAGGCGCGCGCGCTGCGCGCAGCCGATGCGCTGCAGGACGCGCTGCAGGACACCCTCGCGGACAACGCCGGCGCGCGCGTGGCGCTGGCCGGATTGCGCCAGCTGCTCGAAGACGGGCATGGCGAGCTGTCGCGGCGGGCCGATGAATTCGACCAGTACGACCACCGCGCCACGCGCCTTGCGCGCCGGCTCTACGACAGCGCGCTGGGCTCGCGCATGCGCCCCCTCGCGGATGGGCTGACCGGCTACGCGCGCATGGTCCGGGACCTGGGCCGTGCGCTCGGCAAGTCCGTGCACCTGGAGCTGGTCGGCGCGGGCACGCAGGTCGACCGCGACATCCTGGAAGCGCTCGACGCCCCGCTCGCCCACTTGCTGCGCAACGCGGTGGACCACGGCATCGAGCCGCCCGCGGTGCGCCAGGCCCAGGGCAAGCCCGCCGAAGGCCGGGTCACGCTGCAGGCCCGCCACAACGCCGGCCGGCTGGTGATCGAGATCTTCGACGACGGCGCCGGCGTCCACCTGGACGCATTGCGGCGCGCGATCGTGCGGCGCAACCTTGCTTCGGAAGAGACCGCGGCGCGGCTGTCGCAGGCGGAGCTGCTCGATTTCCTGCTGCTGCCCGGCTTCAGCATGCGCGACACGGTGTCGGAAGTGTCCGGCCGCGGCGTGGGCCTGGATGCGGTGCAGGAGATGGTGCGGCGCGTGCGCGGCAGCCTGCGCCTGACGCAGCAGCCCGGGCAGGGCCTGCACTTCCACCTCGAGCTGCCGCTGACGCTGTCGGTGGTGCGCACGCTGCTGGTGGAGGTCGCGGGCGAGGCCTATGCCTTCCCGCTCGGGCATGTGCTGCGCGCCGCCGCGGTCGGACGCGCGCAGATCGAGCAGACCGAAGGCCACCAGCATTTCCGCCACGAGGGCCGTGCCATCGGCCTGGTCAGCGCGGCGCAGGTAATGCAGCGGCCGGAGAGCATTGCGCACGAGCGCGACGACGTGCAGGTGATCATCGTCGGCGAGGGCGAGCGCACCTACGGCATCGCGGTCGACCGCATGCTGGGCGAACGGCTGCTGGTGGTGCAGCCCCTGCCCGCCGCGCTGGGCAAGGTGAAGGACATCGCCGCCGGCAGCCTGACCGACGACGGCACGCCGGTACTGATCTTCGACGTGGAAGACCTGCTGCGCTCGGTCGAGAAGCTGGTCTCCGAAGGCCGCATCGAAGGCGTGCGCCACGCTGCCGAAGCCAGCGTGCAAGCGCGCGCGCGGCGCGTGCTGGTGGTCGACGACTCGCTCACCGTGCGCGAGCTGCAGCGCAAGCTGCTGGCCGGGCGCGGCTACGATGTCGCGGTGGCGGTCGACGGCATGGACGGCTGGAACGTGCTGCGCGCCGAGCCTTTCGACCTGGTCATCACCGATATCGACATGCCGCGCATGGACGGCATCGAGCTGGTGAGCAGGATCCGCCATGACGCCGCGCTGCGCCAGCTGCCGGTGATGGTGGTGTCGTACAAGGACCGCGAGCAGGACCGCCAGCGCGGCCTGGAAGCGGGCGCGGACTATTATCTGGCAAAGGGCAGTTTCCACGACGCCGCGCTGCTCGACGCGGTGCAGGACCTGATCGGCGAGGCACGCTCATGAAAATCGGCATCGTCAACGACTCCCCGCTCGCCGTCGCCGCGCTGCGCCGGGCCATCGCGCTGGACCCCGCCTTCGAGCTCGCCTGGGTCGCCGTCGACGGCGAACAAGCCGTGCAGATGGCCGCGGCCCGCACCCCGGACCTGATCCTGATGGACCTGCTGATGCCGGTGATGGACGGCGTCGAAGCCACGCGCCGGATCATGGCGGCCACGCCCTGCGCGATCGTGGTGGTCACCATGGATCTCGGCCGCAATGCCGAGCAGGTGTTCGAGGCGATGGGACACGGCGCCATCGACGCGGTCGATACGCCCACGCTGACGGAAGCCGATGCACAGCTCGCCGCCGGCCCGCTGCTGCGCAAGATGCGCAATATCGGCCGGCTGCTGGCTGGCCGCGTGGCCCCGCAGCACAAGCTGCAAGCCGCGCCGCGCGCCGTCGCCGCGCCCCGCCTGGTGGCGATCGGCGCCTCCGCCGGCGGCCCGGCCGCGCTGGCGGCGCTGCTGGGCGCGCTGCCGGCCGACTTCGGCGCGGCGGTGGTGGCCGTGCAGCACGTCGACGAGGCCTTCGCCGCCGGCATGGCCGAATGGCTCGACGGACAATGCGCGCTGCCGGTGCGCATCGCCCGCGCCGGCGACACGCCGCAGGCCGGCACGGTGCTGCTGGCCGGCACCAACGACCACCTGCGCCTGGCAAGCCCGACGCGCATGGTCTATACCGAACAACCGTGCGACTACCTGTACCGGCCCTCCATCGATGTATTCTTTGAAAGCGTGGTCGAGCACTGGCGCGGCGACATGGTCGGCGTGCTGCTGACCGGCATGGGCCGCGACGGCGCGCTCGGCCTGAAGGCGATGCATGATCGCGGCTTCCTGACGATCGCACAGGACCGCGCCACCAGCGCCGTGTACGGCATGCCCAAGGCGGCGGCGGCGCTTGGCGCGGCGGCCGAAATCCTGCCGCTGGGCCGCATCGCGCCACGGCTGGTGCAGGCGTGCGGCCGCACCGGCCTGGCCGCGCCACTGCCGTGAGCGCCGCCATACTGCCAGAACACGTCCCGGGCCCGGCCCGGGAGCGCAACACCCCAGGATTACAGCATGAACTCCCAACACCCTGCCCTCGCCTCTAACGCATCGGACTACCAGGTCATGGTGCTGCTGGTGGACGACCAGGCCATGGTCGGCGAAGCGGTGCGCCGTGCGCTGTCCACCGAGCCCGACATCGATTTCCACTATTGCTCGCAGCCCGGCGAAGCCGTTGCCGTGGCGCAGCGCACCCGGCCCACGGTGATCCTGCAGGACCTGGTCATGCCGGGCGTCGACGGCCTGACGCTGGTTCGCCATTACCGCGAGAACGCCGCCACGCACGATATCCCCATCATCGTGCTGTCGACCAAGGAAGAGGCCTCGATGAAGAGCGCGGCTTTCGCCGCCGGCGCCAATGACTACCTGGTCAAGCTGCCCGACAGCATCGAGCTGGTCGCGCGCATCCGCTACCACTCGCGCTCGTACCTGAACCTGCTGCAGCGCGACGAAGCCTACCGTGCGCTGCGGCAAAGCCAGCAGCAACTGCTCGAGACCAACCTGGAACTGCAGCGGCTGACCAACTCGGACGGCCTCACCGGGCTGTCCAACCGCCGCTACTTCGACGAATACCTCGGCGCGGAATGGCGCCGCGCGCAGCGCGAGCAGACGCAGCTGGCGCTGCTGATGATCGATGTCGACGCCTTCAAGGCCTACAACGATACCTATGGCCACGTCGCCGGCGACGACGTGCTGCGGCGCGTGGCCGCGGTGATCAGGGACAACTGCACGCGGGCATCGGACCTGCCCGCGCGTTTCGGCGGCGAAGAGTTCGCGATGGTGCTGCCGGGCACCTCGCCCGGCAGCGTGCGGCTGCTGGCCGAGAAAGTACGGCGCGCGGTGCAGGACCTTGCCATCGCCCACAGCGGCTCGCCCACCAGCGATTGCGTGACCGTCAGCATCGGCGGCGCGCTGCTGGTGCCGCAGGCCGGTGAGCCGTCGAGCCGGCTGGTGGAGGTCGCCGATGCGGGGCTGTACCAGGCCAAGCGCAACGGGCGCAACCAGGTCATGATGTCACTGCCTTAGCGATGAGCCCGATCGCGCCAAAACCCTTGCCTTAATGACGGGGTCAATGGCGTCGACACGCCGGTTGCAACAACCGGTTACACAGTAGTTGCCGCAGGCCCGCACAAGTCGGCGCTTCGGGCCGGCCGCCGCCAACCTATAGCCGGTCACGCTTTGCCGTATTTCGGACGCATTGTGGCCACCGCGTCTTGTGGGATTCCTCCGACAGGGAATTCGGAAGCGCGCGCCTGTCTCGCACCACACTTCATACCTATCGTTGCATCACGGCAGTTGCATCCCGGCACGCGCGTACGCCGCGCCTGCAGTCCATGCAGAAAGCCAACTGGCCAGCTACCGGCGCACCCGCCGCGCGGCATGGGCCAGCTCGTCTCTGAGTCCAACGGTAAGAGGTGACCCATGTTCCGATCCAAGTCCAGTCTTATATTCGGCCTTGCGCTGGCCGCAACGGCAATCCTGTCCGCCTGCGGCGGCGGCGATGACGGTATCGACGATCGCATCGGCCTGAGCAAGCCGAGCGTCCGCGCAATCCATGCGGTCACCGGCGGCCCCAACGTCGACATCCTGCAGAACGGCGCGCTGACCAGCTTCACCAACAAGCCGTACAAGTTTGTCTCGACCTACTTCAACGTCGAAACCGGCAACCAGCTGATCTCGTTCAACACTGCCGGCACGCAGACCGAACTCGGCCGCACCACCATCGTGGCAGCCACCGGCCACAAGTACACCGTGGTCGCACTGCCAGGCGCGACCGGCGCCGAAGTGCTGCAGATCGACGATCCGTTCGAAAAGGGCCTGTTCTCGCACAAGGCGCGCGTGCGCACGCTGAACGCTTCGTTCAATGCGCAGAACGTCGATTTCTACCTGACCATGCCGGCGGTCGACCTCAATTCGGTCGGCCCGAACTTCAGCAACGTGGGCTACAAGCAGGCATCGCCGGCCTCCGGGTCCGATTCGGTCGACATGGACGGCGGCACCTATCGGCTGCGTATTACCACGGCGGGCACCAAGACCGTGATCTTTGATTCGGGCACGCTGACGCTGGCCAACAACGCCGACTGGCTGATCACCACCATTCCGACTGACGGCGTCGGCGCGTCCGTGCCGAACAAGATCAAGGTGCTGGTGGCACGCGGCGATGACGAGTCGCAGGCCGGCCTGGAGCTGGTATCGCAATAACGCAGCAAGCATGATCCTGCCCGAGCCAGGCGCGCGGGCAGGCGCCGCAGGCCGGTCCACTGGACCGGCCTGTGCTTATTGCGGGCGACATTCAGCCGCCAAAACCTGTACGCTATCGGCGTGGGACGCGCGTGGCGCGCATGTCCGCCGTGGCATGCGCCGCGCCATGATGACGCGCTGCTCCCTCCACACAGCTTTGGGAGATTGCGGACATGGCTATCCAGCTCAATCACACCATCGTGTTTTCCCATGACAAGAAGGTATCGGCCGACTTCCTCTGCGAGATACTGGGTCGTCCGGCGGCAGTGCCGTTCGGGCCATTTCTTGCCGTCCGGCTCGACAACAGCGTCACGCTGGACTTTATGGACGCCGGAGGCGATGTTGCCCTGCAGCACTACGCCTTCCTGCTGAGCGACGCCGAGTTCGACCAGAGCTTTGCCCGCATCCGCGCGCGCCACCTGATGTACTGGGCCGACCCGTACCGCCGCCGGCCGGAACAGGTCAGTACCGACGATGGCGGCCGCCGGATCTATTTCGAGGACCCGAGCAAGCATTTCCTGGAGATCTTCACCAGGGAATGACGCTCAGGGCTGCTCGCCCTCGTCCGGCGCCAGCTCCGCCTTCAGCACCGCAAGGTGCGAGATGTACTGCTCCAGTTCGGCACGCCCGCGCTCCGTGATGCAGTACACGCGGCCGCTGCCTTCGACCAGCTCGGCGGTAATGGCACGCGCCATCATCAGGCTGCGCAGCACCGGCCGCAGCGAGCGGATGTTCTTGTCGATGCCGCGTTCGCGCAGGCGTTCGACCAGGCTCAGCACCGTCGAAGGACTCGACTGCACGAGCTTGAGGACGTAGATACGTGAGAAAAACCGGTCAAGGGTTGGCGGTTTCATGGGCGCTGTCGGCGCACCCGACGGTGCGGGAATCCTGATCATCATGCGCAGCCCATGACTGCTGCCGCAGTCGGGCACTCTCTTGTCGTGATGGCGGGCCGTGCGGCCCAGCCAAAGAAAAACGGGGTGCACAGAGGCACCCCGGAACGCTTGCGTTGTGATGCGCCGCCTGGGGTGAACCGTTCCAACGGCGCATTCCCGGGGCAGCACGCGCGGCGCTATTCTTCCTGGAACGCTTCTTCGCGCTTGGCCTTGATCGACGGCAGGGCTACCACCGCCACCAGCGCGGCAGCCGCGATCAGCAGGCCGACCGACAGCGGGCGCGTCACGAACACCGTGAAGTCACCACGCGACAGCAGCAGCGAGCGGCGGAAGTTCTCTTCCATCATCGGCCCCAGCACGAAGCCCAGCAGCAGCGGCGCCGGCTCGCACTTGAGCTTCAGGAACAGGTAGCCGATGATGCCGAAGCCCGCAGCCATGAACACGTCGAAGGTCTGGTTGTTGACCGAGTAGACGCCGATGCAGCAGAACGTCAGGATCGCCGGGTACAGGAAGCGGTACGGCACGGTCAGCAGCTTGACCCAGATACCGATCATCGGCAGGTTCAGGATGATCAGCATCAGGTTGCCGATCCACATCGAGGCGATCAGGCCCCAGAACAGCGCCGGGTTGCTGGTCATCACCTGCGGGCCGGGCTGGATATTGTGGATGGTCATCGCGCCCACCATCAGCGCCATCACCGCGTTGGGCGGAATGCCCAGCGTCAGCAGCGGGATGAACGAAGTCTGCGCCGCTGCATTGTTGGCCGATTCCGGACCCGCCACGCCTTCGATCGCGCCCTTGCCGAACTCGTGCGCAAACCTGGAGGTCTTCTTCTCGAGCGAGTAGGCCGCGAACGATGCCAGCGCCGCGCCGCCGCCAGGCAGGATGCCCAGCGCCGAACCCAGCGCCGTGCCGCGCAGCACCGCGGGAATCATGCGCTTGAAGTCGTCCCTGGTCGGGAACAGGTTGGTGACCTTGTTGGTGAAGGTCTCGCGGGCTTCCTTCTGCTCCAGGTTGGCGATGATTTCCGCGAAGCCGAACATGCCCATGGCCAGTGCCACGAAGTCGATGCCGTCGGTCAGCTCCGGCACGTCGAACGAGAAGCGCGCGGCGCCCGAGTTCACGTCGGTTCCGATCAGGCCCAGCAGCAGGCCCAGCACGATCATCGAGATTGCCTTGGGCAGCGAGCCGGAAGCCAGCACCACGGCGCCGATGAGGCCCAGCACCATTAGCGAGAAGTATTCGGCGGGACCGAACTTGAACGCGATTTCCGACAGCGGCGTGGCAAACGCGGCCAGGATCAGCGTGGCGACGCAACCGGCGAAGAACGAACCCAGGCCGGCGGTGGCCAGCGCCACGCCCGCCCGTCCTCGTCTTGCCATCTGGTAGCCGTCGATGGTTGTCACCACCGACGACGATTCGCCCGGCAGGTTCACCAGGATGGCGGTGGTCGAGCCGCCGTACTGCGCGCCGTAGTAGATGCCGGCCAGCATGATCAGCGCGGCCACCGGCGGCAGCGTGTAGGTGATCGGCAGCAGCATGGCGATGGTAGCCAGCGGCCCCAGGCCCGGCAGCACGCCGATCAGCGTGCCCAGCACGCAGCCGAGGAAGGCGTAGGCCAGGTTCTGCAGCGACAGGGCCGTGGAGAAGCCCAGCGCAAGATGGTCAAACAATTCCATGGTTTGCGACTCCTTAGCTGCCCAGGAAAGCCGGCCACACCGGCATCTGCAGGTTGATGCCGTACACGAACGCACCCAGGCTGATCAGCACCAGCACTACGCCGTTGAGCAACGCGCCCTTCCAGCTGAATTCATGGCTCGCCATCGACGACACCAGCACCAGCACGAACACGGACAGCACCATGCCGAGCGGCTTGAGCAGCAGGCCGAACAGCACTACCGAACCCAGGATCCACAGCAGGGTCTTCAGGTCCCAGCGGGCAAGGTGGTCTTCCTCGCCCTTGGACGAGAGCGAGCCGAGCAGCACTACCGCGCCCAACACGGCGAGCACCAGGCCCAGCAGGAAGGGGAAATATCCGGGTCCCATCTTTGCGGCCGTTCCCATGGAATAGCCGCGTGCGACCCAGGAAAAGCCCAGACCGACCAGGATAAACATCAGGCCGGAGGCAAAGTCCTTTTGGCTGCGTATGCGCAAAACGATTCTCCTCAAAGTTCATGAAATGCAAGGCCGGGACGTGCGCTGGCTCTGCGCAACGCGGCATGCCGTGGGCATGGTTTCCGACGGATGGATCGAACCTTAAAGAGGTGATCTTTCAGGTGCCTTTCATTTGTCTTTGTTTACGGGTATTTACCGATATACCCTTTAAATAAGGGGTTTTTTGACAGAATGGGCTGCTTCAATACATCATGATGTGATGCATCTGCTCGCAATGCCGTTCGTATTGGAAGTGGTGGTCGGCGCAGGCTGGATGAGGGTTGCTATTGGCCTGGCGAATAAGACGGCGCGCGCTTGCGTCAGGGCAAGGCGCGGCCGTTAAGACGCGCTGGTGTGTGCCGGCGCGTGTGCCGGGAGGGAGTGCCAGCGGTTGCAGGATGACAGGCTGATCTTTCGAATGGCTTTCAGCAAGCATCGGCGGGTGGCGCGGTATGGCAAAGTCGCCGGCGTAATCACGCTCCGCCGCGCCAGCGATCAGCTTCCCGCCGAAGCCGGCAATCACGCCCCCTCACAATCACACCTCCTCAACTAGGCAATCTGCATTGCCCCTGCCGCCATCGCTTGCTTCAGGCTTCGCCTGGCGGGATGGTCTCGCCACAAGCGTCGACGGCAGCGCTGGCCCGAAACGCCCCCCCGGGCGCCTGTACGCCGGGAAGTAGCCGTCCAGTTCGTCCAGCGTGGATTTGTCGCCGCCGGACAGCGCCACATAGCGCTCAGGATCCACAACCACGCGCTGCGTCCGGTACACATGCGTGTCAGGCGAAAAACCTAGCTTGAATTCCTGCAGAGAATCGTTCGCCGAACCCAATCCGCCGCCCAGGTGCAGGCAGCTCATGCGGTTAAGCCGGCCCCATTCGCGCGCGGCATGGATCACCGTCTTTGACGGCTGGCGATGACGGTATTCCCAATCCCAGCCTGCGAGGTGGTATTGCATGATGCCCGACTCGCGTGACACGGTGAACAATGCCCCGCCGATGACGCAGTCGTCCTCTTCGGCCACGAACAGCAACAGGTCGCTGCCGAGGGATCGCACCAGGGTCCGGTAGTATTGCGCGTCGAAGAAGTAATACGCTGACGCATTTAACCGCGTCATGGTTTCGTTGTAGAGCCGGATAAACCGCGGCAGCGTGGCGAAGTCACTATCTAGCCGTGCGGTGACGCCAGCGCGGCGGGCGCGGTTAATGCCGCGCTTGTGGCGCGCCTGGGTTTCCTGCCACAGCCGCTCCGGGCTCTTCGTGAGGTCGATCGAGACGGTGGCCCCTTGCTCGACCACCAACCCGAAGCGGCTCCGCCAGTCCGCATTCAGCAATGGGTGCATGCGGATAAACCACGACACGCAGCCTTCACGGCGCAGCAACGCCAGCGCGGCGCCAAGCGCCTCGTCGGCGAACCCGGCCGGTGCGCCGTGGCTCACTACCGGTCCTCCGTAACCGTAGGCCGAGGTGGCGTCCCAACTGACATTGGTAAGCGGCCGGCACACGAGCGGAACCAGCAAGTCGCGGGATCCGTCGGTGACATGGACGGCAGCCGCACTGCCGCGCTCACTGCGCTCTGCTGCTACGTACCAGCCTGGCGTGTGATGGCAGTCATGGTGGCAGCGTGCCAGCGTTTCCCGCCACGCTGGCATGCCTGGTTGAAGCAGGATCGATTGCATTGATGATTCCATATCAGAGAACCCGTGCCAGCGCGCTCAGCGCCGGGGCATTGGTCTCGCTGGCATCAGCTTACGGACTGAGGCGCCGCGATGCGCTTTCGATGGGTGAATGACTGGAATGACCGGAAAGTCGTGCCGTTCGCGTGGGCGAGGCCACCAGCCCGGCGGCACCCGCATCGAGGGCACAATTCACGCTGGCGCGAGAACTAGGCCACGATCATTGTTGCCAGGACGCCGAACGCGATCGCGCACACCGCTCACGGTGAGGGATCAGCCGCGTGGAGGACGCGGCAGGCGTGGCAGGTCGGGACCGGGCCGTGGCCCGTCGGTGTAATGCGGCCGGCTGGCACTACCCGCACAGGCCGCGGGATATAGCGGGGAGGGCGATAACAGCTGCTCGAAAGGATCGGGGCCGGGCTGCTCCGACGGCTCGGCGGCTTCCGAAGATGGTATGGGGTGGCCGGCGTCGCCGCGCTCTGCGAACTCGGCCTCGGCGGCCCTGGCCGTGGCGTCCGCCGACACGGTGTGCGCGACCGCATCCTCCCAGCCTTGGAGAGGCAGGAAGGCCAGCATCATGACCAGCAGAAGAAGCCGGATGGCGCGCACGTGAAGACGGTTTAGGGGGTTTAGGTATAGGTCCGACACATTCTACAGGGCGCGGCACCGGGGGGGGCACGTCTATGTGGTCAACCACACATAGACCGGCGATATCGCGATGACATGGCGTACACGCCCCTGAGGCGTGTGCGGACGACAACGACGCGCAGCCCTGGCTTTGACTGGGACCTGGGCGTGATCGCACTGTCGGCGGTGATCGCCGTCGTGGTGTCGGTAGTGGCGCTGTGGCTGGCCACCACGGTGAAGACGGGCGGCAAGCAGCTGGCCGCGGCGGTGGTGATGGGCGTGGCGGTCTGCGGCATGCACTACACCGGCATGTCCGCCGGCACCATGGTCTGCACCAGCCCGACCTATGCGCCCAGCCTGTTCGCCATCGAGGGCGACAGCATCGGCTATGCCGTGTTCGGCCTGACGCTGATCACGCTGCTGGTGATCCTGGTGGTGGAAGCCACCCGCACCGGCGCCACCCCGGCCGCCCGGCCGCGCGACCTGGCCTGAGCGCCCACGGGCGCAGTCCGCTCCGGCCCATAGCTCCCTCGCGCCGGCGGGGGACGGGTGCCGCACTTTCCTCCCTGCCTGCGCCCGCCCCCCCGGCGCAGCGTCCACTGCATGATCGCCGCAGTCGCGGTAAGCTTGCGTTTTCACTGACGGCCGCGGCCGCGGGGTTGCCCGCCGCCGCGGCCTTGCCCTTCGCCCATCGAACGCCACCAAGGAGAACACGCATGTACCAGGATCTCGCCCTCTATATCGACGGTGAATTCATCAAGGGAGGCGACAGGCGCGAGCAGGACGTCATCAATCCGGCCACCGAGGAAGTGCTGGGCAAGCTGCCGCACGCGACCCGCGCCGACCTGGACCGCGCGCTCGCCGCCGCGCAGCGCGCGTTCGAGAGCTGGAAGAAGTCCTCGCCGCTGGAGCGCGGCAAGATCCTGCGCCGCGTGGGCGAGCTGGCCCGCGAGCGCGCCAGGGAGATCGGCCGCAATATCACGCTGGACCAGGGCAAGCCGCTGGCCGAAGCCATCGGCGAAATCATGGTCTGCGCCGAGCATGCCGACTGGCACGCCGAGGAATGCCGCCGCATCTACGGCCGCGTGATTCCGCCGCGCCAGCCCAATGTGCGGCAGATCGTGGTGCGCGAGCCGATCGGAGTCTGCGCCGCATTCACGCCGTGGAACTTCCCGTTCAACCAGGCGATCCGCAAGATCGTGGCCGCGGTCGGTGCGGGCTGCACGCTGATCCTGAAGGGCCCGGAGGACTCGCCGAGCGCGGTGGTGGCGCTGGCGCAGCTGTTCCATGACGCCGGCCTGCCGCCGGGGGTGCTGAACATCGTCTGGGGCGTGCCCAGCGAAGTGTCGACCTACCTGATCGAATCGCCGATCGTGCGCAAGATCTCGTTCACCGGCTCGGTGCCGGTGGGCAAGCAGCTGGCCGCGCTGGCCGGCGCGCACATGAAGCGCGTGACCATGGAGCTGGGCGGGCATTCGCCGGTGCTGGTGTTCGACGACGCCGACATCGAGCCCGCCGCCGAGATGCTGGCGCGCTTCAAGCTGCGCAATGCCGGCCAGGTGTGCGTGTCGCCGACGCGCTTCTATGTCCAGGAGAAGGCCTACGACAAGTTCCTGGCGCGCTTTACCGAGGTGATCGGCTCGATCAAGGTGGGCAACGGCCTGGACGACGGCACCCAGATGGGCCCGCTGGCGCATGAGCGCCGCGTGCTGTCGATGGAGCAGTTCCTGGACGATGCCAGCCAGCGCGGCGGCAAGGTGGTGGCCGGTGGCTCGCGCATCAGCGCCCTCGGCAACGACAAGGGCTATTTCTTCGCGCCGACCGTGGTGACCGACCTGCCCGACGATTCGCGCCTGATGACCGACGAGCCGTTCGGCCCGGTGGCGCCGGTCACGCGCTTCAAGGACACCGCCGAGGTGCTGCGCCGCGCCAACAGCCTGCCCTTTGGCCTGGCCTCGTATGTGTTTACCAACTCGCTGAAGACCGCAACGGAAGTTTCCAACGGGCTGGAAGCGGGCATGGTCAACATCAACCACTTCGGTATGGCGCTGGCCGAGACGCCGTTCGGCGGCATCAAGGACTCGGGCATCGGCAGCGAGGGCGGCCTGGAGACGTTCGACGGCTACCTTGTGACCAAGTTCATCACCCAGGTCTGAAGCCGAACGACGGCGACAGCCATTGAGGCGGCCTGCCGCCGGCTCCCTCCCGGAGCCGGCGGCGCCCTCCCCGTCAGCGGAAGAAGATGCCGCGCGTCAGGAACGTATAGTTCGCTTCTTCCGCCATCAGCCAGACCAGCACCAGCAGGCACAGCGGCGGGACCAGGATGGCGCAGATCAGCGCCATGCGTTCCCATGCCATGTGCATGAACACCGCCACGATCAGCCCCGCCTTCAGCGCCATGAACACCAGGATCAGCGTCCAGCGCAGGTAGCCGGTGACGTGGAAATAGTCGACCAGGTAGGACAGCGTCGACAGCACGAACAGCAACAACCAGATCTTCAGGTACAGCCCGATGGGATGCTGCTGGCCGCTATGCGCGCCGGCATGCCCGGATTCGTGCGCGGCCGGCTGCGCGGGCGTCGTGGAGCCTGCGGGGGATGCGGGAGTCGATGCCATGGCCGCCCTCACCAGAGATAGAACAACGCAAAGATGAATACCCAGACCAGGTCAACGAAGTGCCAGTACAACCCGGCGATCTCGACGATCTGGTAGTTGCCGGTGGCTTCGTAGCGCCCGCGCAGCACGCGCGTGGCCACCACCAGCAGGTAGATCACGCCGCACGACACGTGCAGGCCGTGGAAGCCGGTGATCATGAAAAACGTCGAGCCGAACTGCGCCGCGCCCATCGGGTTGCTCCACGGCCGCACGCCCTCGTCGACGATCAGCTTGGTCCATTCAAACGCCTGCATGCCGACGAAGAGCATGCCGAACAGCGCCGTCACCAGCATCAGCAGCGCGCATTCCCGGCGCGCGCGCCGGTAGGCAAAGTTGACGGCCATCGCCATGGTGCCGCTGCTGGTGATCAGCACGAAAGTCATGATAGCGATCAGCAGCAGCGGGATATCGGCGCCGCCCACGTGCAGCGCGAATACCTCGCTGGGATTCGGCCATGGCACCGTGGTCGCCATCCGCACCGACATATAGCCGGTCAGGAAGCAGCTGAAGACAAAGGTGTCGGACAGCAGGAAGATCCACATCATGGTCTTGCCCCACGACACCTTGAAGGCCTGCTGGTCCGACGACCAGTCGGCCAGCAGGCCGCGCACCCCGCCAAGTGGCGGAGCCGCGGGCGGCGTGGCCGACGGTGAAGACAGTTGCGTTGACATGCCGCTCTCCTCCTCTTGCGCGTGCGTGCCCGTCCTAGGCCGTGCCGCAGAGATAGCGCACCAGCTCGGGCGTGAGCCAGCCCAGCGCCGCCAGCAGCACCACCCATACCGCCAGCAGGAAATGCCAGTAGCGCGAGCACAGCCGCATGCGCAGCACGGCAACTTCGCCGCTGCCGCGCGCGGCAACCGCGAAGCCCCAGCCCACGAGCCCGCCCAGCACGTGCAGGCCGTGCATGGCGGTCAGCAGGTAGAAGAAGCTGCCCGCCGGATTGCCGGCCGGCATGACCTGCATCGCGCCCAGCGCCTGCCAGGCCCACAGCTGCGAAACCACGAAGGCGGCCGCGCCCAGGCCGCCGAGGCGCAGCGCCAGCCGCGCCACGCCCATGCTGCCGCGGCGCGCCGCGCGCGACGCCACCTCCATCGCCGCGCTGCCGGCGGCGAGCAGGGCGGTGGACAGCCACACCTGCCACGGCAGCGCGATGCGGTGCCAGTCCGGGCTGTCCATGCGCAGCGCATAAGCGGTCAGGAACAGCCCAAACAGCGACGTGACCACCCCCATGAACACCCACAGGCCGGTGCTTGCCGGCGAGCGGCGCCGCGGGTGGCGGTGCGCGGCATTCTCGCCGGAGGGGTTGCCGCCGAAGTCGTCGCGGCTGACCTTGTAGACGGCGTCGGCGTTCATGCTACGGCTCCGCGGCTGGCGTGGGGTTCAGGCTCCGATCCACCCGCTTCGGGCGGCGCATTCTGCGCGATGAAGTCCTCGGGCGCGCCCGGAACGCTGTAGGCATAGGCCCAGCGGTACACCACCGGCAGGTGCGGGCCCCAGTTGCCGTGCACCGGCGGCGTCTGCGGCGTCTGCCACTCCAGCGAGGCCGCGCGCCAGGGATTGCCATCAGTCTTGTCCCCATGGCGCAGGCTCCACACCAGGTTGTAGACAAAGAGCAGCTGCGCCGTCGCGACCACGAAGGCCGCCACCGAGATGTACATGTTCATCACGTGCGCGGATTCGGGGATGAAGGCGTAGTTCTCCCAAGCGTAGTAGCGCCGCGGCATGCCCAGCACGCCGAGATAGTGCATCGGGAAGAAGATGGCGTAGGTGCCGATGAAGGTGATCCAGAAATGCACGCGGCCCATGGTGTCGTTGAGCATGCGCCCCGTCACCTTGGGATACCAGTGGTAGATGCCGCCGAACACCACCAGGATCGGCGACACGCCCATCACCATGTGGAAGTGCGCCACCACGAAATACGTGTTCGACAGCGGGATATCCACGCTGACATTGCCCAGGAACAGCCCGGTCAGCCCGCCGATGACAAAGGTGCTGATGAACGCGATCGCAAACAGCATCGGCACCGAGAAATGGATGTCGCCGCGCCATAGCGTGATGACCCAGTTGTACACCTTGATTGCCGTTGGCACCGCGATGATCAGCGTGGTGGTGGCGAAGAAGAAGCCGAAGTACGGGTTCATGCCGCTGACGAACATATGGTGCGCCCACACCACCACCGACAGCACGCCGATCGCCAGGATCGCCCACACCATGGTGCGATAGCCGAAGATGCTCTTGCGCGCATGGACGCTGACCAGGTCGGAGACGATGCCGAACGCCGGCAGCGCGACGATATACACCTCGGGGTGGCCGAAGAACCAGAACAGGTGCTGGAACAGCAGCGGGCTGCCGCCCTTGTAGGTGAGCTGCTGGCCCATCGACACCATCGCGGGCATGAAGAAGCTGGTGCCCAGGGTCTTGTCCAGCAGCATCATCACCGCGGACACGAACAGCGCCGGAAACGCCAGCAGCGCCAGGATGGTGGCCATGAAGATGCCCCACACCGACAGCGGCATGCGCAGCAGCGTCATGCCCTCGGTGCGTGCCTGCAGCACGGTGGTGACGTAGTTCAGGCCGCCCATCGTCGCCGCGACGATAAAGATCGCCAGCGACACCAGCATCAGGATGATGCCCCAGTCATGCCCCGGCGTGCCGGGCAGGATGGCCTGTGGCGGATACAGCGTCCAGCCGGCGCCGGTGGGCCCGCCCGGCACGAAGAAGCTGGCCAGCAGCACGATCACCGACAGCAGGTAAACCCAGAAGCTGAGCATGTTGAGGAAGGGGAACACCATGTCGCGCGCCCCCACCATCAGCGGGATCAGGTAGTTGCCGAAGCCACCCAGGAACAGCGCGGTCAGCAGGTAGATCACCATGATCATGCCGTGCATGGTGACGAACTGGTAATAGCGGTTGACGTCGATAAACTCGAAACGCCCCGGAAAACCCAGCTGCATCCGCATCAGGTTGGACAACGCCACGCCCACCAGCCCCACCACGATCGCCACGATGGTGTACTGCACGGCGATCACCTTGTGGTCCTGGCTCCAGACGTAGCGGGTCCAGAAGCTCTGCGGCGCGTGATGGGCTGCATCGTCGGCGTAAGCCATGCGGGTCTCCTCACTTGCGTGGCGGCGCGGGCGCCGCGCCGGGCGGCACGGCCACCGCGGTCGAGGTCGTATAGGTGCCCGAGGCAGCGCCAGGGGCTGGCGCGGGCGCGGCCGTGCCGGCTGCCGCGGTCGTGGCGGCGCTGGTGGCGGCAGCGGGCGCGCCCGGCGCCGCGACCTCCGGTGCGGGGGCACCGGTTCCCGCCGACTTGATATACGCAATCAGCGCAGCGGTCTCGTCCTCGCTCATCGGCAGCTGGGGCATCACCGGACCGAAGCCCTTCACCAGGCGCGCGTGCGGGTCGGTGATCTCCTTGTGCAGGAAGGCGTCGTCGACCGCGGCGCTGCTGCCGTCGGCAAAGGTCTCGGTCTTGCCGTAGAGGCCCTTCCACGTCGGGCCCACGCCGGGATTGCCGTCGATGCTGTGGCATGCGACGCAGCCCTTGCTTTGCGCCAGCGCGCGGCCCTTTTCCACCACGCCGGCGTCGCTGGCGGCGCCCGGCGCTGCGGCGGCCATGGCGGCCGGCGGTGCCGCCGCCTTCGCCAGCGCCATGGCAAAGGTCTGCTGCTTCGCCAGCCAGGCGTCGTACGCGGCGGGTTCGTCCACCACCACGATGCCGCGCATGTTGTAGTGCCCCACGCCGCACAGCTGCGCGCACAGGATTTCAAAGCGTCCCGTTTGCGTCGGCGTGAACCAGAACGACGTCACCATGCCCGGCACCATGTTCATGCGCGCGCGGAACTGCGGCACATAGAAATCATGCAGCACGTCCTTGGAGCGCAGCAGCACTTTCACCGGCTTGTTCAGCGGCAGGTGTACCTCGGGCCCCACGATGACGATGTTGTCCTGCCCGCGCGGGTCGTCCGGGTCAAGGCCCAGCGGATTGGAACCGGTAATGAAGCGCGGGTCGGAAGCACCCAGCTCGCCGCTCTTGCCCGGAAAGCGGAACCCCCACGACCATTGCTGGCCCACCACCTCCAGCACCATCGCCTCGCGCGGCGGGCGCACGTAGTCGGCGTAGACGAACAGGCCCGGCGCCAGCAACGCCACCACGCCCAGGGTGGTGCCGCCGATCAGCCACCACTCGAGCTTGCGGTTTTCCGGCTCGTAGGCGGCGCGGTGGCCAGTGCCGCCGTTGGGATGCGGCGCATTGTGCCGGTAGCGCCAGACGATGTAGCCGACGAACAGGTTGATGACGACGAAGAATATCCCGGTGATGACGAGGGTAATGGTCAGCGTGTCGTCCATCTGCTTCCAGTTGGACGCCAGCGGGGTCGCCCACCACGGGCTCAGAAAATGGAAGAGCACCGAAGCGACGACGATGACGACGAGTGCAATGGCCAACGCCATAACCACCCTCCTCCTCGCGCGCGGCGAGGGATGCGGAAGTCACGCAAGGTTAGATAAGACTAGTGCATGCCGTCAGGTCACTGCAAGGCGACATGGCGGGCAAATGCGTGCCTCCATGCACAAGCGGTCCGCCCAGAAAAAGCGGCGGCAGGAACCCTTCGGCTCCATGCCACCGCCATGGTCGCGCGCGGCCCCGTGTAATGGCCAAAGCGCGCAGGAAACGTGCATGCGTCTTGCCGTGCCGTTCGGGCACGATCCCCGGGTTGAAAAATGTCTCGGTTCGGCCGCTGAGCACCGCGGCTCATTGCGTCATCTCAGTGCGACACGTCCTTGCTTTCCAGCTTCCAGTAGCACGCCGCGGCCGTCACGCCGAAGATCAGGTGGCCGATGAACGTATGCCAGCCACGCACCTCGACAAACCACGGGAACGCGCGCGTCATCACATAGAAATTGAAGAAGTAGACGACCAGCCCGAACACGGCGCCGGCCAGCATCGCCATGCCGAGGCTCGAGTCCAGCGTGAACGGCGCGATGATCGCCGCCAGGATCATGCCAAGCACCGCGCCCAGCACGAAGTGGATCGCCAGTGCCGCGGCCGCCGTGCCGACGGTGAACAGCGACGTCTGCAGCTCGTCCGGGCCCATCACGATCGCCGCGATCATGCGCGTGGCCACCCACGGATTGACGCCCGACACCATCGACGACCAGAACAGTTCCAGCACCAGCAGCAGCGCGCCCGCGGCCAGCCCCGACACCGCTGCCGCGGTCCAGTCCGGCTGGCGCCGCACGTAATGGTGCGATCGCATGTGAAGTTCCATAGCCACCTCCGTCTCTCTCTCTTGAGTCGGCGGGACCTTCGACATGGATGGGATCGGGGCCCGCGTCTCTGATCAGCATAGGACACGCGCTTCCCATCAGGCTGCCGGCATGGCGAAAAACACTTCCGCTTCGTGCGTGGCGCAACGCCATCGGCGCAGGAGTGCCGATAACGATACCTGCGAACGCCCGGCTGCTGTGCACACTACGGGACAATCCCGATGCGCGCTGCCTTGCGCGCGGCACACACTGCCTATACTGGAATCACAAAAGAGAGACAGGAGACCGCCATGCACTTCACCGCGCATGATCTTGTATTCCTGATTCCGATGGCGCTGGTGGGCGTGATCGCCATGGGTTCGATCCCGGTGACCGCCAAGTACCTGCGTATCAGTTGCCGGACCATGGGAGCGCTGATCGGCGCGCTGGTCGCGGTGCTGGTGCTGGAAGCGCTGCCGATGCTGATCTGATACCGGCCCGGGAGGCCGGGCTGGCAGGTTTTGCACGATCCGCACGAATCGCGAAGAGGAGGGCCGCCATGTCGATCGCCCTGCTTGCCGCCATCATGGCGGCCCTGCTGCTTGTTACCGTGCTGGTGGCCCTGTGGCGCAGCGTTCACCCGTATCGGATGCGCTACCGGCGTTATGCCGCGCAACGTCACCACACCGGCCTGTGCCGGCCGCCTTTGCGGCGGCATGGCTAGTCGATGCATGACGGCGCTGCAAAGCGCCGTCATGCATTACAGCTCGATCATCGCGAACTCGCCCTTGCCGACGTCGCATTCGGGGCAACGCCAGTCGTCGGGGATGTCTTCCCAGCGCGTGCCGGGGGCGATGCCGTCTTCGGGCCAGCCCTGTTCTTCGTCGTAGACCCAGCCGCAGATCACGCACACCCAGGTCTTGTAGGCAACGGCCGCTTCAAGTTGATCCTGCAAAACATTCTCCAGATTCGGTCATGACACATTGTCCGGGCCGAATCATACCGTTTTTTGCCGGCGGCGCCGTGACGGCGCCGCCGGCCGCCACGGCTACTGCCGGATCGAGAAATCGACCCGGTTCGGCGCGCCCTTGTCCTTGATGCCCTCGGCCGTGAGCTTGGGCGCGGTCAGGAACAGCCGGCTCTCCGGCACCTTGCCTTCGCGCTCCAGCGACTGCTTGACCACCAGCGCCCGCTGCTCGGCAAGGCGCTTCAGGTCGGCCTCGGAGACAGTGGCATTGGCCATCAGCAGCTTCTCCATTTCCTCGGGCGGCAGCGACTTGGCAAAGCCGACGAAATTGCGCGGCTTCTTCATCGAGGCGCGCTTGTAGACCTCTTCCAGGTACTTCGGGTATTCCTGCTTCGACACCTTGATCTCGGCGCCCTGCACGCCCGACTCGTCGTCGCCGGCCTCGGTGCCTGCCTGCGCGCTGTTGCGCAGGTCGCGCCGCTTCTGCTCGGCCACGCGCGCATCCAGCCACGCGCGGCGCGCGCCGGCTTCGTCGGTGGCCGGGTCGATGCGGCCGCTGATTTCCAGCCGCAGCGAAGGCCGGTCATTGAGCGCCTGGCCGAGCTTGCCGATCTTCTCCTTCGCCGCCGGCGTCAGCGTCGACGTGCCGGGCGCGAACTCGACGTAGCCGAGCTCCTCGCTGCTGCCGCCGAAGGCAGAGGCTATCAAGGAGAACGGCGAAGTGATCGCCTTGGTCAGCAGGTTGACGATCACGCGCACGATCACGCCGCCGATGCTGAATTCCGGATCCGACAGCGAGCCGGAGACGGGCAGGTTCACGTCGATCACGCCATTGCGGTCCTTCAGCAGCGACACCGCCAGCAGCACCGGCAGCTTGGTCGCGTCCGGGCTGTCGACACGCTCGCCGAAGGTAAGCTGGTCGAGGAACAGGTGGTTGCTCGCATCCAGCTTGCCGTTCTCGATCTTGTAGGCGACATCGACGGTCAGCTTGCCCTTGGTGATCGGGTAGCCGGCGTACTTGGCCGCGTACGGCGTCAGCCGCGTCAGCTCGACCCCCGATGCCTTGGCGGCGATGTCCAGGAACAACTGCTCGCCCAGCGGGTTGATCTTGCCGCTGATGGTGACCGGCGCATCGTCGTCGATGCGGCCGTCGAGCACCAGGTCGGCAGGCGCGGGATCGCCCGACGACACCTTGGACACCGAGCCCTTCATGCCAGTCAGGTTGGCCGTGTAGTTCGGCTTGACAAAGAAATCCGAGAAATTGATGTTGCCCTGGTTCACCGACACGCCGCCGATGCGGATCTGCGGCTTGGGGCCGCCCGGCTTCTGCTCGACCTGCGCGGTGCGCGTGTCACCGGCCTGCACCGGCGGCGTCGCCGGCGCCGAGGCCGGGTTGGCCTGCGTCAGGCTGGTGGACGGCGCCGCCTCGCCCTTGGCCGCGCCGCCGGCCAGCACGTCCTGCAGATTCAGGCGGCCGTTGGCGTTCAGGATCACGCGCGCATAGAAATCGGACAGCGCGATATTGCCCAGGCTGACGCGCGTCGGGCCCTTGCTCTCATCCATCGCGAAGTCGATGCCCGACAGCGCGAGCGAGCGCCAGCGCAGGAAATCCTCGCCGCTGACACGGTCGACCGTGCGCACGTTGCCGGCCAGCACGTTGCCGGCAAACTGCGCGGCGATCGGCTTGCCGGTGGGCGCGTCGACATTGAGCTTGCCCTTGACGGTCAGCGTGCCGCTACGCAGCGCCGCGTTGAGGCGGTCGGCCAGGTACGGCTGCAGCGGCCCGATTTCGACCTGGCGCAGGTCCAGCTGCAGGCGGCTCGCCGGCATGGCAGGCAAGACGGTGCCGTCGATGCCGATCACGCCGCGCCGGCCGGATTCGGCGTGCAGCTTCACCGGCACCGCCGCCGGCGTCAGCGGCCAGGCAATGGCGCCGGTGCTGAGCTCGATATTGCGGAACTGGTGGATCACCGGGCGGCCGCGGTTGGCTTCGGCCGGCTGGTAGTCGGCCACGCGCGCGCTGCCGCCGTCGACGGCGATCTTGCCGATCCTGGCTTGCCAGACACCTGCGGCGGCACTGCCGTTCCTGCCATTGGCGCCACTAGCGCCATTCGTGGCATTCGCGGCAGGGGCCGGTGCCTTGCGCGGCGTGGCGCGAGCCTGCTGGGCGGATTCGCTGGCCCACAGCCGCGCCATTTCGAGCAGTTGGCCGCTATGGTCGCGCGTGGCCGCGATCTGCGGCTGCGCCAGCGTCACCTGGCTGGTCGCGAAGGTCTGGCGCGCGAGGTCAAACTGGATATCGTCGAGCACCAGCTTCTCGGCGCGCAGCAGCGGCAGGTTGGCGCCTGCACGGTCGGCCTCGGCGCGTTCGCGCGCACGACGGCTGACGCGCTGGGGGGCCTGCGTCGCGGCTTCATTCGCGGTGTTGGCGGTGTTGGCGGTGTTGGCGGTGTTGGCGGTGTTGGCGGTGTTGGCGGTGTTGGCGGTGGCGGTAGGTGCGGCCGGCATCACCACCGGATCGCGTGTGGCGACATAGAGCGGCGCCAGTTCCACCCGGGACTTTTCCAGCACGAACTGGAACTGCGGCGCCGCCCACGACATGCGGTAGTGCAGCTCGGCATCGACCGCGGTCTCGCCGAACTGGCTGCGCAGCTCGCGCGGCCACCACGCGGCAAAGCCCTGCGGCCGCAGCCCCTTGGTCTCGAGCGTGCCGGCCAGCGTGCCGTCGCGCAGCAGCAGGTCGCCGGCATGGTGCAGGGTCTGGCCGTCGGCCACGGTCAGGGTGGCATCGATATGCGCCGGCTTGTCGCCTTCGGTGCCGGCAAAGCCCTTGACCTCGGCGTCGAGCGGGCCCAGCGCCAGCTTGCCCGGGCCCGAGGGCGCCAGCGCATCCTCAAACCCGAGGTTGGCCTGCTTTACTACGATGCGGTCGACCGCATAGCGCCAGGGCTGGTCCTTGGCCGCGGGGCCGGCCGGCGCGGCTTGCGCGGCAGAAGCCGAAGGAGCAGGAGCAGCGGAAGCAGCCGCGGCGGGCGCGGGCGCGGACGCCGCCGCAGCCGGAGCCGGAGCGGGGGCCGGCGCCACGCCGTCGGTCGACTTGCTTACCGCCTGCGGCAGGAACGCCGTCGCCAGGTTCAGCGTGCCGTCGGCGCGGCGTACCGCCTGCACCCCCAGCCCTTCGATTTCCACGCTACGCAGCTGGGCCCGGTGCGCCAGCGGCTCGAGCCGGGCAATGTCCAGCGCCAGCCGGCCGCTTTTCACCAGCGGCTGGCCCGCGCGCGTGCGGATATCCGCATCGCGCAGCGCGGCCGTGCCCATCAGCAGCATTTCCTGCGTGTCCTTCTGCTGGCGGAACGCCACCGTCAGGCGCGTATCAAGCTTGCCGGACTTGACCTCGGCATCGCGCAGCGGCGGCGCGAAGGCCATGAGGCGCGTCACGTCGAGCCCGTCGAGATTGACATTGAGCCGGGTCTGGCGCGAATCGGCGAAGGGCAGCACCTCGCCATCGAGCGCCAGCGGCGTGCCGTTGACCCGCGCGCTCAGCGTCGGCCGCGTCACGATCTCGACGTCATGCGGCAGGTTGGACAGGAACGGCAGCGTCAGCGTCAGGTGGTCGACGCGCAGGCTGGTGTCGAGCAGCCTGTCGTCATAGCTGAAGCTGCTGCCGGTCACGGCAATATTGTTGACCGAGAAGCGCGCCGGCTTGGCATCGGCCGGCTTGGGCGGCAGTGCTGCGAACTTTTCCTGGACATCGGCAAAGGTCATGCGCCCGTCGGCGCCGCGCGCGACGCGCACGGCAAGGCGGTCGACGTGCAGGTTGTCCACCACCGGTGCCAGATGCCACAGCGATGCCACCGAAGTATTGGCCTCGGCCTCGCCCAGCGTCACCGCAGGCGTCTTGCCGTCGCGCTCGTAGATCGTCAGGTCAGACAGCGTGGCGGCCAGTTCGAACGGCCGCACATGCGCCTTGCCCAGCGTGACCTTGCGCCCGAGTGCTTCAGTCGCGTTCTTTTCGATCAGGTATTTGAGCAGCGGCGGTCCGCCGATATAGCCCGCCAGCCCGAACACCGCGAGCGCGGCAACCACGCCGCCGGCAACGCGGGTCGCCAGCCGGCCGCGCGGCGTGGCGGCCACTGCCTGAATGGATTGCTTGAATTCCATGTCGTCCCAGAAAATCTGACCCCGCACTCCGGCGTTACACGCTGCTTTGTGCCCCGGATTTCACTTTTTTGTCGCCATTATGGCAACGGATTCGGACAAAGCAAAGACATGGGAATTGCTCAGTCACCGCCAAAAATGCCGATCTGGCATCTTTATGGCCTTTGCGAAGTGGTTGGTCGCAAGCCTGGGGCTTACCCGCCACACCGCGCCTGCCACTCCCGCGCTGTATCCGACGTCGCTCGGGGAATGCCCCCGCGGTGACGACTTGTGTACGGTTCGATTGTCGACTGAGAGCTCGCGCGCGATTTCTTTCATCGTGCGGCCCTGGGCGCGCAGCGCCATCACCCACTCGCAACAGGCGCCCGTTCGGACCCGGTCGGACGAAATAGCCTTGCCTTGTGGAAGGCGCTTTCGCCGATATGCAGGCTGGTGTCCGAAGGCGCCGGCCGCTGCGCCACCTGCCATAGCGGCACACTGCTTACCGACGCCAATGCGCGCCTGCATCCGCCGAGCGACTCGATGGTCGAACCGGAATCGCCCAGCTATGCCTCACGTTCGGCAAGCAGTATCGAACCAGTCCGCTCAGGAGTGTGTGGCAGCATCCGCCTTACTTCCACGACGGGTCGGCTGCAACGCTGGAGGACGTTGCGCAGACCTATAACACCAGGCAAGGGCTGGGGTTGACCGCTGAGCAGATTGCGGATCTGGCCGAGTATCTGAAGTCGTTGTAGGCGCGCCTTCCGTGAATGACGCGTCAGGATTTCCTCGGTCACGATGGCGATCAACGGCTCGATCCACGAACTCTGCGAGACAGGGCCTCTCTAGCCAGCCAACTCGGCAACCGCCCGATTGAACGCGCCTGGGTTGGCAATATTCATGCCGTGAGAGGCTCCGGCAATTGTCTGACGCTTAGCTTGCACGATCCATTCTTGAAGCTTCTCGACCGTGCCACGGAACATGCGCGGACTCTTTTGCCCATCGATCAGCAACGTTCGACACCGGATTTCGCCGGCCGCTTCGCGTGTGTAGGCGGGCAACGGGTCACGCAGCTGCTTCGGCAGTGTGAGCGCATTATCGAGCGCCATCCTGCGGAAGCCCTGGGAACTCTTGCTCCAAAAACCCGGCATGGTTACCGAGTCTACGAACAGATTCAGACCGGCATCGAATTCGCCTTGCTCAACCAGTGCTGCAGCCTTCTCTCTCAACGCATGGGTGGCCGGCGGCAATTTGCCGGCCCCTGCTTGCGGCGTTGCCTGAAGTGGGCCGCCTGGATCAGCGAGCGTGAGCGTGTTCACCAAGTGAGGGTATTCACACGCTAGATGAAACGCAATGCAACCGCCACGCGAGTGGCCGACCAGATGGACCGGCCCCAGACCGAGCGCATCGATGAACTCCGCAATCTCCGCGACGTGCGCCTCCCAACTGAAGTCGCCGCGTCCGTTCGCACTGGTTTGTGGCCAATAGTGGCCCAGGCTCGGAGCGAGGCAGTGGAAGTCCTTCGACAGAGAAGCGAGCTGCGGCTCCCAATAGCGGTAGTCGCACAGCGACCCGTGCACGAATACCATTGGCTCGCCGCTCCCAGCTTCCACATAGGGAACGGAGGTGCCGGAGGCGGTGGAAACAAAAGAAGGTTGTGGCCAGGCACCGGCAAGAGCCAGCGCAGTCAGGGGCGCTCGTGCATTCATGTTTAACTCCTTGCCCAGACTTTGCGGCACCGCACTCAAAAAGAAAATCGAATAATATTGATGGAATCTTTCAGATTTTCTGATAGCTCCACATTCGCGGGGCTCCCTTGCGGCCTTGTCGAGTCCGAAGGCCTTGCCGGACGAACCGGGCACCGTGCGGAACGCGGACATCGTCCGACGCGACAGGCTGGATCAGCGCGGACGCGAGTGTGATCGTGTCGCCCTGTCCGGCCGACTGCACGATGCCGCCGAAAAATTCAAGGAACTGGGTCGACGGATTTCGCCTCGGAACAGATCGACATCGCGTTCCGCAACGGGCGGATCGAGGATTCGAGCATCATCGCCAGGCAGCTGATTCCGATGCAGATGGCATTGTGCGCAGCGCCGTCCTACGTGGCCAGGCACGGCCTGCCACAGACGCTGGAAGACCTGCCGCAGCACGAGTGCATCAATTTCCGCTATTCCAGCGGGCGCGTGTTCGATTGGGAGTTCAAGGTCGACGGCATTGTCCGCAAGTACACGCCAGCGGCTCGCATGACCTTCAACGATGCCGACCTTGTACTGCAGGCGGTGCTGCAGGGATGGGGCATTGCGCAGATGGCCGGCTACCAAATCTGCGATCACATCGCGAGCAAAAACCTGCTGGTTGCGATGAGCAGGCACTCGCCCGACGACCGCGGGCATTACATCTGCTATCTGAGCCGGCAACACCTGCCCACGCGAAATCGCGTCTTCATCGATTTCATGGTCGAGCACATCCGTGCGCTCGACCTGAATTGCCTGACCGAGTTCAACGCCGGAGACATTGATGCGACGGCGGAGGCGGCGGCAGCGTAGTTCTCCAGTTCAGGTGCCGCGTCTGCGCATTGGTAGTCCAGCTTCGACCACGGCGATGTGGTCGCTGTGCGTGCCGGGCATGGTGACGGCGCTGTTCGTCAAGGACCGCTTGCGCGGCTGAAGCTTGGTGGCCCTGAAACGCAGAGAAAGGGAGGGCAATTGCCGGGGCAATTGCCGTCCCTTTTTCCATGCGCGCGTGGTCGCGGCTCAACGCCGGTGCTGGCGCAGGAAATCCCACATCATCGCGCTGGCGTCGGGGCCGATGTCGCTATGGAAACCGTAGCTGGCGTCGCCACCGCTCCAGGCGTGGTCCAGCCCTTCCACCTCCACCAGCGCGACCAGGTCGCGGCTCCAGCGGCCGAAGCGGTACTCGCGGCAGCGGCCGGGTTCTTCGCCCGGCGCCGCGTCGGGCCCTGCGTCCGGAATCGCGGCAAGCCGGTCTTCCAGCTCGTTGTAGGCGAGAAACTGGCGCGCCAGCAGCCTGCCGTTGACCGGGTGCACCGCATCGTCGGCGAGGCCGTGGATCACCAGCGCCGGCATCTCGGGCCCGCCTGGCGTGACGCCAGCGGCGTCGAGCAGCCATGCCGGCTCGGCCGTGGCACCGTGCCGCATGGCGTGCAGGCCGGCGCGCGGCGTGTCGGCAGCGCCGATCACGACACCGGAATGCATCGCCACCGCGGCCACCTTGCCGGGGTAACGCAGCGCCACCACCGCGGCCATGGCCGCACCGGCGGACATGCCGGCGAGGTAGATCTCGCGCTCGCGCACATCGTGGCGCGCGGCCAGCGCATCGAGCAGTGCCGCCAGGGCCTGCGCCTCGCGCCCGCCCTCGGCGGCGCTCAGGTCGAACCACTGCCAGCAGCGCTGGACCTGCCGCCGCAGCGGCTGTTGCGGGTAAGCGACGATAAAGCCCTCCTGTTCTGCCAGCGCGTTCATGCGCGTGCCGGCACTGAGGGCATCGGGCGTCTGCCGGCACCCATGCAGCAGCACCACCACCGGCAACGGGCCGCGATGGCGCTTGGACGGGATATAGAGGTGATAGGACAGCTGTGGCACCAGTTCGCCGGGCAGCGCCGCCAGGCGCAGCCGGTGTGCCTGCCAAGTGCCGGGCAGTTCGTCCGGCGCGATGGGTGACGTGGCGGGCGACCTCGCGGGTGACCACGCGGGCGGCGTGGCGGGCGTCGTCAGGGGGGCAACAGCCGAGCGGCGTGGGCGGGCTGGCGCGTCCTGCGGACGTGACGGTGTCAGCGGGTTCAGCGAATCGAGGCGTCGCAGCCAGGACTTCACCTGAGTTTCAGTTCGGGCCTGCACCCGGCTCAGGCGCCGGAGTTGTGCGTGCCAGTCAGCGGCTAGGCTCTTGGTCATGAGGACTCCTGCTCATATGACGGAATCTCCCCCGGGGTGCCTTTGTTGTGCGTTGCAGCATACCACACCCCGGATGGACTTCCCGTGAGGCGGATGTGGCACGCGGATTGCCTTGGCGCCACGCCCGGGCCTCCCCCGCCATCGCGAAAATATTGAACACTGGAATCGAAAGAATGAAGATCGCAGCAAGTTGGCTGGCGATGCCGGCGTTTTATACTGACTTGTCGATTGCCCTTGCGTCAAAATACCCATGCCGGATCACGGCGCCCCCGCCTGTTCGCTTTGCCTTTTCCATCCCGTCTGTGGCGCAGCCGCGACGGCCGCCGCCACCGCGCCCGCCGGCACGCGCCTGCGGCCCGAGCGCCTGAGCCTGCGCGCCGGCGACTATGTCGTCCGCCAGGGACGCCCGGCATTGACGGTCTATCCGCTGCGCACGGGCAGCGCCAAGCAGGTCTACGAATCGCCGCTGGGCTGGCGCCAGGTCACCGGCTTTTCCTTGCCGGGCGATGTGCTGGGACTGGAACCGCATGAAGCGCCACAGCACGGTGCCGCGGCGATCGCGCTGCAGGACTCCGAGGTGTGCGCGGTGCCGGTCGAATCGCTGCGCGAGTTGATGGCTGCGCCGGCCTTCCGCATCGCCGCACTGGCGGTCATGCGCCGCAACGCCGAGCGCGAGCGCGTGCTGCTGGTTGCCGTGGGATCGATGAAAGCCCCGCAGCGCCTGGCCATGCTGCTGCTGGACCTTGCCGGCGAGCAGGCACGCCGCCATGGACGGCAGGACAGCACGCTGACGCTGGCGATGTCGCGCGCCGATATCGCCAGTCTGCTGGGCCTGACGCTGGAAACGGTATCGCGGCTGCTGTCGCGCTTTGCATCGGTTGGTCTGATCGCGGTGCGCCAGCGGCGGCTGCGCATCATCGACTCCGCCGGGCTTGCCTCGATCTATGCCGACCTTGACGGCGGCGCACAGCGGCCTGCGCGCGAAGGTGATCCGGGCGCGGAATTCGCGCCCGCGATGGCGATGTGCCGGGGCCCGGCGTCCTAGCCGTCGGCGACGGCTTGCAGCCCCGGGGGTTGCGCACTCAGCGACGTTGCTGCGTGCACTCCTGCCGATACGCCTCTTCCAGCCGCTTGCGATCCGGCTGCCGCTCCAGTGTCGGATAGGTGCGGCCGTCTGCCGTGGTCACCGACGACTTGCCTTCGGACCACTGGGGCCCCTTCGGCAGCGCATCGATCTGGTCCAGCAGGCCCTGGCAGTGCTGGCGCTGCGATGCGGACAAGGTGCCACCGGGGCCTTCGACCACGGCGGTGGCTTCGTCCAGCATCCGCGGCGGCGGTGGCGCCACCATCGGCGTACCTCCGGCGGCGGCTGCGGATGCGGCAGGACT
Source organism: Cupriavidus sp. MEYA8 (assembly GCF_059278825.1). Taxonomy (NCBI): domain Bacteria; kingdom Pseudomonadati; phylum Pseudomonadota; class Betaproteobacteria; order Burkholderiales; family Burkholderiaceae; genus Cupriavidus; species Cupriavidus sp. MEYA8. The sequence continues at coordinate 1,510,156 of NZ_CM181222.1, read as the reverse complement.
CGCTGCCCACGACGTGGCGTGCAGGGAAATTGCCACGATGGCGGCCGTCAGCAGGCCGCACTTGCAAACAAACCTCTTCAAAACCAGTACTCCAGGGGCCTGCGCAGGGCATGGCGACAGCCATGGTGCGCGGCATTGCGTTGCGGAAAAACCAGCCGTGCCTTCAGCGATCCTTGCCGTTGCCCTGGCGGCGGCCGGTACGGTTGCGCAGCAGCTCGAGCTTGAGCAGTGCGTCCGCAAGCATACTCTTAAGCCGCGCATTCTCCTCTTGCAGTTCGCGCAGCTTGCGCCCGTCGCGGGCATCGTTCTGGCTCTGGTCCCCGTAGCGCGCGCGCCATCCATAGAACGAGGCATCGCTGAAGCCATAGCGCGCGCACAGCTCGCGCACCGGCACGCCGCTGGCCGCTTCGGCCAGGTAGCTGCGGATCTGTTCTTCCGAATACCGTCTGTTCACGAATCTCTCCGCTCCACAACGGCGCCGGCGCTGGCGCAGGCAATGCCGGCCGCGCCGCCAACCGTGCCGACTCTGGCCGTACGTTAGCCCACGGCCGCGCCAAAAGGCAATTCAGTGTCTTCGCAAGGCGAGTTAAGAAAATTATCTGGATGGACGCCGCGCGCAGCGCCGCCCAAATGGCTGCCGCAAGCCACCTGCCAGCAGGCGCGCGGGCGTTTCCGGCACCTCGTCGTTCAGAAAATCCGCAAGCCTCGCCGTAGCCGCACAGGCCGTGCCGCCGTGCCGGCAACGCTGCCGACACGGCCATATTTTGCTAAGCCAATTTGGAGTCCACTTTGTTTCAGCACCGTGGCAATGGCCTGGCAAGCCGTGTCGGCCCGCACGTCGTCTTGAGCCGGCAGCGGCTGTCCCGCCGGTATAGCGAACCGGATAAGGGCGATAAAAGCAGGATTAGAAGCCTGTCATCAAATCAAGTTTCTAGGACTTTTGCAGACCATGTATTAAGATTCCTCGGCACAACTAAATTTCGCACGCTTTCGCAATGCGCCACGCGGCGCTCGCAGGAAGCGGCCCGGCAGCCCGCAGCCACCGTGAAGAGAACCGGTGTGCGGTCCCTACACTGCCGGCAAATATCAGGCCTGAAGGATCGAGGAGTCACTGCGCCAATTTGTCGACGCAAGTCGGAAATGTGGAGTCGTGCATGGCCATCCAAAGAGTCCTGTCCGGACGGCGCGGACCGATCCGGTCTGCCGCGCCGAGTGTGACGGGCGCCATTTTCCAAGCTGGCTTTGCAGTATGGGCGTCAGATTGCCGCCCCGTCGGATAAGCACGTTTCATGCTTTGCCGCGCGCTCCATTGCGCGCGGTGCTGTACGCATCGGACAGACAAGAAATCAAAAAAAGAATCATGCATCGGGAGAAGTCAGAATGCGTCACGTCAGCACCAAGCTATTACATGTCTTCGTCCTGGTGATGGAGTATCGCGACCTCAACGCGGTCGCCGCCTGTACCCAGGGACGCGTGCCCACCGTCGCTTATAGCCTGACGCGCTTGCGCGAAATCACGGGCGATCCGCTGTTCGTCAAGCGCAATGGCATGCTCGAACCGACGCCCCACGCCTTGCGCCTGGAGCAGACCGCGCGCCAGATCCTGGCCAAGTGGAACCAGCTGGTGCGCCCGGGCGAAGCGGGCATAAGCCAGCGCCGCGCGGACGGCAGGCGGATTTCCATCGGCTTCTCGTCTTCGATCGGCGACCCGGTCATTACGGAAATCCTGACCACGCTGTGCGAGCAGTTCCCGCAGGACAGCTTCATCACGCGCCCCGTGATCGCCGATGCCGCGCTGGCCAGCCATCTCGATAGCGGCCAACTGGATTGCGCGTTTGTCGTAGACGGCGGCCACGACCCCGAGCGCGTGCAGCAACAGAACATCATGGCCACGCCGCGCCGCCTCGTCAGTGCCGCCCGCGAAGGCAGCCACGACGAGGGTGAAACGGACTGGATCCTGCTGCAGGAAGATTGCGAAGCCGGCAGCCCGCTGCGCGCCTTCCTGAGCCGGCAGGCCGGCACGCCCGGGCATCGCGAGACCGTGGTGCCTTCCTGGCACACGCAGATCACGCTGCTGCATGCCGCGGGAGGCATCTGCCCGGTGCTGGACTTCAACGTGCCGCTGGTCACGCGCGAGCGCAAGACACGGCTGCTGGCACCGCCGAGCAGTTTTCCCGAATGGGCCGCCCTGCATTTCTGGGCGCCGGAGCGCAGCCACGACAAGGCGGTGCTGCGCGACATCATGGAAGTCGGCAGCGCGGTGCTGCGCGATCCGCTCAAGGCCATCGACGGCCGCCGCAGCGGGCGGCCCGCGATGGCACAGGCCGAGGCGCTCGCCTGACTCGCGCAATGGCGCCGGCGCGCTAGTCGCCGATCCGTCAACGCATTCGATGCGCCGCGAGGCGCTGGCCCCTGCCGGGGCCAGCGCTTTTTTTTTGCTGCGACACGGTGGCGACAGCGCTTTGCGAATTCTCCTACTTTCGCGCCGGGGCATAGCCAGTATCCTGCCCATGCATCGCAGCGCGCCGGCCGTCTCCCGTTTGGCCCGTCCTGCGGCGATGCATGCAGTTGTCTGGCGTCACTTGTCTGGCGCCGCCATTTCGCCGCACGTCGGCCGACGTGCGGCGTTTTCTTGAGCGCGGCGCGGCATGACGGCCGGCACGAATCTGGACCGAGGAGACCCGATGGCATTGAGGATCCTGCTTGCCGATGACCATCCGGTGGTCAGCGCGGCCGTTGCCGACCGCCTGCACACCCAGACCGGATGGGAAATCTGCGGCACAGTGACCAGCGCAACGGCACTGCTGAACAGCGTCGCGACCCTGCGGCCCGATGTCGTCGTCACCGACTATCACATGCCCTCGCAGCAGGAAGGCAGCGGGGACGGTTTGCGCATGTTGGGCGCACTGCGCCGGCGCCATCCGTCGCTGGCCGTGACCGTTCTGACCATGATCACCAACCCTCTGGTGCTGCGCTCCATCCTCGATACGCAGGTGCATGGCCTGCTGCTGAAAGACGCCCCGCTGTCGGAGCTGGTCACCATGATCAGCCGCATCCAGCGCGGCTTCCGCTACATCGGCAAGTCGGCCATGGAGATCCTGTCACAGGCCGATCCCGGCAACCCGGCGGCAAGCCATGGTGGCGCCGAGCGGCTGTCGGCGCGTGAAATGGAAGTGCTGCGGATGTACCTGGCCGGGCGCTCCGTCAGCGAGATTGCGGTCCTGCTATGCCGCAGCGTCAAGACCATCAGCCGCCAGAAGAACTGTGCCATGCACAAGCTCGGTGTCACCAACGACCGCGAGCTGTTCGAATTCGCCGCCCTCAACGGCATGCTGCTTTCCGGCTGCTGAATGGCGGGCGCCGGCACCGGCCCGGCACTCAGGCCACGGCGTCAGGCTGCTCCAGCCGCGCCAGCGCATGCGCAATGCCGGTCTCCAGCTGCGCCAGCCCGCGCGACAGGTCTTGCATGGTCGAGGCCGAAACCTCGGTCAGCACATCCTCCAGGAAGGCGGAGCGCAGCGGCATCAGGCGCGCCACCAGTTGCTGCCCGGCGTGCGACAGCGTGACATGGGTCACGCGGTTGTCGCGCTCCGATGTGGTCCGCTCGACCCAGCCAAGCTCCTGCATGGCCTTGAGCTGGCGCGTCAGCGCGCCCGGATCCATGCCGACGCGGTCGGCCAGTGCCCGCTGCGCAATGGCATCCTCCTGCAGGTGCAGTACATGCAGGATCCGCCAGCGCGCCAGCGGCAGGCCGATGCACTGCTCGAATGCGGCCGCATACGCGCGGTAGGTGCGTCCGAACTGCTGCAGTACGGCTACGCTTTGTCGCTCCAGTTCCATCCGTTCTCCTCAGGGGTACACAAGCGCCATCACAGGCGCCGCAGGCGCTCACTCCGCCGCCATCGCAGGCCCCGCGGTGCGCACCAGTCTGACCGGCGGCACCCGGTGCGCGCACCAGACGCCCACCGCAGCGGCAATCCCGGCGGCCAGCAGGCCCAGGTGGATCGCGCTGACCAGCGACATGCGCGCCTGCTCCAGCAGCAAGGCGCCATTGTGCCCGGCCTGGCCCAGCTCGCCGAGCAGCGCCAGTTGCGAGGCCTTGTCGATCAGCACCTGCGGGTCTCCCATGCGCGCTGCCCACTGGCTGGCGCCGGCGGCAGCCATGGCGTGGTCGACGCCGCCGGTATAGCTGCGCGTGACCAGCGTGCCGACGATCGCCGTACCGACCATGCCGCCCACCATGCGCAGCGATTGCAGCATCGCCGTGGCAATGCCAAGGTGCTCGCGCCCGGCGGTCTGCTGCGCGAACACCGTCAGGTTGGGCATGATGAAGCCCAGCCCGAGTCCGCCCACCAGCATGATGGCGAGCAGCATCCCGTGCGGCATGGCGCGCGTGGCCTGCGACAGGGCCAGCGTGGCCAGCGCCAGCATGCCAAACCCGGCATAGAGCATCGCGTTGGGCCGGCGGATGCGGGTGATGACGCGGCCGTTGACGATGCTGCCGACCGTGATGCAGACCACCAGCGGCGTGATCAGCAAGCCCGCTTCCTTCGGCGACAGGCCAAAGCCGCCCTGGAACAGCAACGGCGCATACAGCAGCAGCGCGAACATCGTGAAGCCGGCGAACACCGACAGCTGGAACAGCGGCGCCAGTCCGGGATTGCGGAACATCTCCACCGGCAGGATCGGGTTGGCGCAGCGCCGCTCCCAGTGCCACAGCGCCACCATCGCGAGGGCCGACAGCAACAGCAAGCCACCGGTATAGGCATCGAAGCCGCGCCCGGGCAGCAGTTCGACGCTCATCTGCATGGCGCCCAGGCCAAGGGCGATCAGCAAGGCCCCGACCCAGTCCACGCGCACCGGCCCGCTGTGCGCCTGCTGGCGCAGGTGCGGCAGGTAGCGCCAGGCAAACCACAGGCCCAGCACGCCGACCGGCAGGTTGACATAGAACACCGCGCGCCAGCCGTACCACTCGGTCAGCACGCCGCCCAGCGACGGTCCGATGGCATTGGCGATACCGAATGCCGCACTCAGCATCACCTGCCAGCGCAGCCGCACATGCGAGTCGGGAAACAGGTCGGCAATGCAGGCGAAAGCCGTGCCCACCAGCATGCCGCCGCCGATGCCCTGCAGCGCTCGCGCCAGCACCAGGAACGGCATGCTGCTCGCGAGCCCGCACAATGCCGACGCGACGGTGAACACCACGATCGACGCCAGCACGAAGGGCTTGCGTCCGTAATAGTCGCCCAGCCGGCCGAAGATCGGCACGGTGATGACGGACGTCAGCAGGTACGCCGTCGCCACCCAGGCGTAGTACTCGAAGCCTTGCAGTTCCGCCACGACGGTCGGCAGCGCGGTGCCGACCACGGTCTGGTCCAGCGCCACCAGCATCACCACGAAGGACACGCCCAGCATGGCCAGCAAAGACTTGCGGAATGGCAGGACCTGGCCGGTGGCCTCACCGCTTTGTGGCTGGGGCGTCATGTGATTGCTCGATCAATCGTTGCGATGTCAATGATTATAGGACACACATCGGAGTCCGCCAGCCCTCAAGACGATTATTCCGCGCCGAGATACCAGTGGCGGAACATCTCCCGTGCCGGCGCCAGGTAACTGCCGATAGGCTCCTGCCGGCCATTGGCATACCAGTGGCAGTAACAGCCATGGAATACCGCCAGCAGCGCGCGCGCCATTTCCGGTGGCAGCGGGCGCTCCGGCGTGCCAAGGGCCTCCACCAGAACCCGCACATGGCCGTTCCACCCTTCACGGATATGCTCGCGCACGCTTTGCGGCGCATTGCCTGAAAACAACAGCGCCAGCACGATCCCCTTGGTTTCCGGGTTGCGCGTGAAGTAATCGGCTACCCGCTCGAACAACTCATCCACCCGCTGCGACACGGTCAGGCCTTGCAGGTCAGCCGGGTCGAACTGCACCTCGATTTCCTGGAACAGGCTGATCGCGGCTTCCGCCAGCAGCATTTCCTTGCTGCCGAAATGCCACAGCAAGCTGCTTTTTGCCACGCCGGCGTGTGTGGAGACCTGGTCCAGCGTGACTTCGCCATAGCCGTGCTCGGCGATCAATCCCTTGGTCAGGTCAATGACGCGCTGGCGCGTTTCCAGGCCGCGGCGGTATTTGGTCGCGCCGGTTCCGCGTGCCGGCGGTGCTTTCGGTGCGGTGTCGTGGGGGCGGTCGGTGCCTGGGGCACCTTCTTCTGATGAATGCATGGCTGCGTCGGCACTGGGCCGGGGAAATGTTGAGCGCCGGCCATTTTCCCTCTCGGGATTTGCCCTAGAGGCGGCATGCTGTCCTTGACAGGCTACCACCGCCTTCACCAAACTTGAAATTGTACCGACTGTTCAGAATAAATTTAGGGGATTATGATTATGGTGAATGCAGCACAACCAACACGCCTGGAGGCGCTGCTGGCAATGCAGCAGTCAGCCTTCATGGCGTCGCCCTTCCCCTCGCTGGCGCAACGCAGAAGCGCACTGCAGCGGCTGCGCCGGGCGATTCGCGGCCATGCCCACCGGCTCGCCGCCGCCGCGGCGCGCGACTTCAGCGCGCGCGCCGACGCCGAGACTCTGATGGTCGACGTACTACCGTCGGTGCTGCATATCAACCACCTGCTGCGCGGCCTGCGGCGCTGGATGAAGCCGTCGCGCCGGCACACCGAGCTGCTGTTCCTCGGCAACGGCGCGCGCGTGATGGTCCAGCCCAAGGGCGTGGTCGGCATCGTGGTGCCGTGGAATTTCCCGGTCTACCTCGCGCTGGGCCCGCTGGCGACCGCGCTGGCCGCCGGCAACCGCTGCATGGTGAAGACCTCCGAATACGCGCCGCACACCTCGGCCGCGCTGCGCGCGCTGCTGGCCGAAGCCTTCGATGAAGACGAGGTGGCCGTGGTCGAGGGCGATGCCGCGGTGGCACGCGCCTTCACCAGCCTGCCGTTCGACCATATCGTCTTCACCGGCTCGCCCGAGGTGGGCCGCCACGTCATGCGAGCCGCCGCCGACAACCTGACCCCCGTGACGCTGGAACTGGGCGGCAAGTCGCCGGCAATCGTTTCCCGCAGCGCGGCGCTGGCGACGGCGGCCACGCGCATCGCCCATGGCAAGACCCTGAACGGCGGCCAGATCTGCGTCGCGCCCGACTACGCGCTGGTGCCGGAAGAGCTTGCCGGCGCTTTCGCCGAAGCAGTGCTCGCCGCCGCGGCCCGCATGCATCCACAGGGCAGCGACGACTACACCGCCGTCATCCACGACGACGCGCTGGCCCGCCAGCGGGCGCTGCTCGACGATGCCCGCGCGCACGGCGCGCGGATCCTCTCCGCGGCGATGCCGGCGGACGGACGGCGCCTGCCCCTGCACGTGGTGCTTGGGGTCACGCCGCAGATGCGCCTGGCGCGAGAGGAAATCTTCGGGCCGATCCTGCCGGTCATGACCTACCGCACCTTCGACGAGGCCATCGTCTGCGTGCAGCGCGGCACGCGGCCACTGGCGCTGTACTACTTCGGCCATGACAAGGCCGAGACCGGTCCGCTGCTGGAGCGCACCCACGCCGGCGGCGTCACGCTCAACGACTGGGGCTGGCATGTGGTCAACCACGACCTGCCCTTCGGCGGCACCGGCACCTCCGGCATGGGCAACTACCACGGCGCCGAAGGCTTCCGCGAGCTGTCGCACGCCAAGGCGGTGTTCAGCGAGCGCCGCTGGTTCCCGATCACGCTGTTCCACCCGCCATACGGCGGCCGGATCCAGCGGCTCGCTCTGCGCCTGTTTCTCGGCAAGCCGCATTCGTCCGCCGCGGATGCTCCCCTGCCTTCCGGCACGAAGGCGGTTCCGCCGGCCACGCCCCGCTGAGCCACACGCCCGCCGGCCATCATCGATACGCCGGCGACGGCTGCCTGCTTCCCCGACAACGACCCTACCAAGCAACACTGGAGACTTTATGCTTCGCAAGTCCGCCGCTTCCGCGATCTCCATCGCGTGCGCCCTGCTGCTGCCGCTGCCCGCCGTCGCCGGCGTAGCGCCGGTAGCTCCGGGCGATGCCACCGCGGCCACGCGCCAGGCCAACGCCGAGGTGCTGAAGCACCTGCCCTTCGCCAACCGGCAGGATTTCGAGGACGCGCGCCGCGGCTTTATCGGCACTATCGAGCGCGGCGAGATCCGCGACGCCAGCGGCCGCGTCGTCTGGAACCTAGACGCCTACGCCTTCCTGAAGGACGACGCCGCGCCGGCCTCGGTCAATCCGAGCCTGTGGCGCCAGGCGCAGCTCAACCTGCACCATGGCCTGTACCGCGTGACCGAGCGCATCTACCAGGTGCGCGGCTTCGACCTGTCCAACATGACCGTGGTGGAAGGCGACACCGGCCTCATCATCATCGACCCGCTGCTCACCGCCGAAACCGCGCGCGCCGCGCTCGACCTGTACTACAAGCACCGCCCGAAGAAGCCGGTCGTCGCGGTGATCTATACCCACAGCCACGCCGACCACTTCGGCGGCGTCAAGGGCGTGGTCAGCGAAGACGACGTCAAGGCCGGCCGCGTCAGGATTATTGCCCCCGAAGGCTTCATGGAAGAAGCCGTCAGCGAGAACATCTACGCCGGCAACGCCATGAGCCGGCGCGCGCAGTACATGTATGGGCCGCTGCTGCCTAAGGGGCCGCGCGGGCAGGTCGACGCGGGGCTGGGCAAGACGGTGTCGCTCGGCACCGTCACGCTGATCCCGCCCACCGACCTGGTCGGCAAGACCGGCGAGACCCGCACCATCGACGGCGTGCAGATCGAATTCCAGATGGCTCCCGGCACCGAGGCGCCGGCCGAGATGCTGATGTACTTCCCGCAGTTGAAGGCCCTGTGCGCTGCAGAGGACGCCACCCACACGCTGCATAACCTCTACACCATCCGCGGCGCGCAGGTGCGCGACGCCAACCAGTGGTGGCGCGCGCTGGACGAGACCGCAGACCGCTACGGGCATCGCACCGAAGTGGTCTTTGCCCAGCATCACTGGCCGATGTGGGGCCAGCAGAGCATCCTCGCGTACCTGGGCAAGCAGCGCGACGGCTACAAGTACATCCATGACCAGTCGCTGCGGCTGGCCAACCAGGGCTACACCATGACCGAGATCGCGGAAATGATGAAGCTGCCGCCGTCGCTGGCCAGCCAGTGGGACCTGCGCGACTACTACGGCACCGTGAACCACAATGCCAAGGCCATCTACCAGCGCTATCTCGGCTGGTACAGCGGCAATCCGGCCGACCTGCACCCGCTGCCGCCCGAGCAGTCCGCGCAGCGCTACGTGCGATTCATGGGCGGCGCCGACAAGGCGCTGGAGCAGGCGCGCGCCTCATACGCGCAAGGCGACTACCGCTGGGTGGCCGAGGTGGTCAAGCATGTGGTCTTCGCCGATCCGAAGAACCAGGCGGCACGCAAGCTGCTGGCCGACGCGCTCGAGCAGATGGGCTACCAGGCCGAATCCGCAGCCTGGCGCAGCGCCTACCTGGTGGGCGCCTACGAGCTGCGCAACGGCGTGCCGAAGACGCAGTCCACGCAGACCGCCAGCCCCGACATGGTCCGCGCGATGACCGACACCATGTTCCTGGACTTCCTCGCCGTGCGCCTGAACAGCGAACGCGCGGCCGGCAAGCTGGTGAAGATCAACTGGGTCCAGCCCGACACCGGCAAGCGATACGCCCTGTCCGTCGACAACTCGGTCTTCATGTATCGCGCGGAACGCCAGCACGCCGACGCACAGGTCACGCTGACCGCGCCGCGCGCAGTGCTGGTCGGCGCGCTGCTTGGCCAGACCACGCTGCAGGCGGCAACGGCTGCCGGGCAAGCAAAGCTTGACGGCGATCCCGCCGCGCTGCAGACGCTGTTCGGCATGCTCGACAAGTTCGACCCGCAATTCGAGATCGTGGCGCCGTGATACCCGCCGACGGCGCGCGACTTTCTCCGCTTTCAAACCCTGCTTGACCAAGGCACCATGACCACGAAACCCTGGCTCGCCAGCTATGGCGACATCCCCGCCGAGATCGATGCGGACACGCCCCGCTCGCTGACCGCACTGCTGGATACCGCGCTGCGCCAGCATGCCGACCGGCCCGCCTTCACCTGCCTCGGGCAGACCGTCAGCTACGCCGGTCTCGACGCGCAGTCGCGCGACTTCGCCGCCTATCTGCAGTCCGAACTCGGCGTGCGCAAGGGGGACCGCATCGGCGTGATGCTGCCCAACCTCATCGCCTTCCCGATCGCGCTGATCGCGATCGCGCGCATCGGTGCGGTGCAGGTCAACATCAACCCGATGTACACGGCGCGCGAGCTCGAGCATCAGCTCAACGACGCGGGGGTCGAGATCCTGGTGGCCTACAGCGGAATCAGTGCCACCGTCGCAGAAGTGATGGCGCGGACCCCGCTCAGGACCATCGTCACCGCCGGACCCGGCGACGGCACCGGGGCGGCGTTGCCGTCGCCGCCGGTCGATCCCCGGCTGGCGCAGGCAATCGCCTTCGACGCAGCCGTCGCCCAGGGTCGTGCGCTGCCGCTGCAGGCCGTGGAAATCGAAGGCAACGACCTGATTTTCCTGCAATACACCGGCGGCACCACCGGCGTGTCAAAGGGCGCGGCGCTGTCGCACCGCAACCTCGTCGCCAACGTGGCGCAGTTCAAGGCGATGGTGACGGACAACCTGGTCGACGGCAAGGAAGTGGTCGTGACCGCGATCCCGCTGTATCACATCTTCGCGCTGATGGTGAACTTCATCACCTTCTTCACGGTCGGCGCGCGCAACTGGCTGGTGCCGAACCCGCGCGACATGGATGCCTTCATCGACGTGCTCAAGGCCTCGCGCTGCACCGTGCTGACCGGGGTCAACACGCTTTACGCCGGCCTGGTTGCGCACCCGCGCATCGGCGAGGTCGACTTCTCGTCGCTGCGCCTGGCCGCGGGCGGCGGCGCGGCCATCGTGCCGGCCACCTCGCAGCGGTGGAAGGCGCTGACGGGTGTCTTCATCCGCGAGGGCTATGGCCTGTCAGAGACCAGCCCGATCGTCAGCTTCAATCCACCGACGGCCGAAGCCTTCAACGGCACCACCGGCCTGCCGTTGCCGTCCACCGATATCCGGCTGCTGGGCGACGACGACCGTGACGTGCCGCCCGGCGCGGCGGGCGAAGTCTGCGTCAAGGGGCCGCAGGTCATGCGCGGCTACTGGAACAAGCCAGGCGCCAACGCCGATGCGTTCACCGTCGATGGCTACTTCCGTACCGGCGACATCGGCATGCTGACCGAACAGGGCTACCTGAAGATCGTCGACCGCAAGAAGGACATGGTGATCGTCTCCGGATTCAACGTGTTCCCCAACGAGATCGAGGCCGTGGTCAGCGACTGTCCCGGCGTGATCGAATGCGCGTGCGTGGGTATCAGCGACGGCCACTCCGGCGAAGCACTGAAAGTCTACGTGGTGAAGGCCGCCGGCGCGACGCTGGATGCAGCGGCATTGCAGGCGCATTGCCGCGGGCAACTGACCGGATACAAGGTGCCGAAATCCTTCGAATTCGTCGAGGCACTGCCGAAGTCGACAGTAGGCAAGGTGTTGCGACGGGAGCTGCGGCCCCGGGCGTGAAGCCAGTTTGCAAGCAACGCCAACCGCGTCAGGTACCAGAACCCTTCCACCGCCGGCTCGCCTCCGGGAAAGGACGGCCCGCCCAACCTCGGGCGTGCCGTCCATGACCACGCGCTGTCGACGGGATCGAGCCAGGCTAGACGTTCAGGCACATCGCCGGCAGATCGCCATACAACGCCATCAACGCACTGGCAACGCCGTTGGTCCAGCCGAACCCGTCCTGCAGCGGATACTCGCCGCCTCCGCCACCCCTGGCACGCTCGCCGGTGGCCTCGATCCGGTATTTCTCCACCAGCTTGCATTCCCGGGCATAGACACCGGCGATCGTGGCGAGCCAGCGCTGCGCGATGTCGCGCGCCAAGCCTTCATGGCCGTAGCGCGTCAGTCCGCGCACCGCGAGCCATTGCAATGGCGCCCAGCCGTTGGGATGGTCCCACTGCTGGCCGGAGGTGAGTTCGGTGGTGGCCAGTCCTCCTGAATCCATCAGGCGTGCAGCCACAGCACTGGCAACGCCGCCGGCTTCTTCCGTCCGTGCAAGGCCGAGGTATAGCGGCATCATCGTCGCCGCTGTCAGGCATGGTCGCGGCGATCCGCAGCACCAGTCGTAGTCGACGAAGATGCCGGCTGCGTCGTCCCACATGTATTGGCGGATGGCGGCTTCGCGCCGGCGCGCGGCGGCAAGGAAGCGGTCGGCATCGGCATCGCCGGCCTGGTCGCACAATTCGGCCAGGCGCGTTTCTAGGTGCCACAACAACGCGTTGAGGTCGACCGGCAGGACCGCTGTAGTGCGAATAGTGGCGAGATCGGCGGGTTGCCCCGCAAGCGGCAGCTCGAGCCAGCGGGAGCTGAAATCCCAGCCCGATTCGGCGGCGGCGCGCAGGTCGCGAAACACCAGGTGGTGCGGCCGGCCGCTGCGCTCGGCGGTCTGCACGTCTTCCAGGAAAGCTTCCTCGCGCGGGCAAGGCCGGTCGTCCCAGTAGCGGTTAAGCACGGCGCCGTCGGGCAGGCACAGCGCGCGCCGGTGTGCGCAGCCCGGACGCAGGGCCTGGGCGCCGTCCATCCAGAAGTCGTACTCGCGCCGAAGCTGCGGCACGAAGTCGCGCGCGCTGGCGACCTGTTCGCGCTCGAGCAGGTCGACCATCAGCGCGAATACGGGCTGCTGCGAGCGGCTCAGATAATAGTTGCGCGTACCGTTTGGCACCAGCCCGTAGGTGTCGATCAGGTAGGCGAAATTGCGCGCCATTTCCAGCAGCAGGTCGCCGCGCCCGCTTGCCGACAGCCCCACCATGGTGAAATAGGAATCCCAGTAGTACAGCTCGCCGAAGCGCCCGCCAGGCACCACGTAGCGATGCGGCAGCGGCAGCAGCGACGACAGCGGCGGATGCGCGCCCGGCTCGCGCGTCAGCACCGGCCACAGGCCGTCGATATGTTCGCGCAGCGTATTGGCGGGATCGGAGACATAGTGGCTGTCCGGCACGATCGCGCGGGTGAAGTGGGCCTGCACGAAGTCGGCCAGGCAGAAGCCAGGCTCGACGCGTGTCTGGCGATAGCGCGCGACGATCCACTCGGGGTCGCAGCCGGGAATGCAATCAGGAAAGGTCTTGCTGTCGGCGAACAGGCCGCTGTGCTGGACATCGACGAACAGTTCGCCGTAGCGCACCGCCGGCGACAGCGTGTCGGCCTGCGGACAGCTCGCCAGGGCATGTGGCTGCGGGCATTCGCGATGCGCGGCCAGCGGCGGATGAGCCACCGCGTGGACCTTGGCCGGCGCGGCGACGGCGCCGGAGACCGCCCCGGCGCCATCGGGCGTGGCCGGGTCAGTGCGCGGCACCGTGTAGGCGCCCGCGCTTGCGGCGCGGCGGTCGTCATTGTTGTGCATAGGTCCAGTGCAGGCTGCCGGTCACTGACGTATTCATGACGGCCGAAGCCTTGGCGCCTTCTCGCGTTGATGCCGGCATCCTGTACGCCGCCGGCGCATGATGGCAGGAGCGGCCAGGCGCAGCGAAGTTCGCCCGTCAAGGTGTGGATTCAGTGTAGTGCGGCGAGGTCGGCAACTGCGTCTTCCGGTGCCTGCACGACATGGCACGGCAGACAGATCCGCACCGCGAGGCCATGCGGTGCAGCATTGTGCGCGGTGACGGCACCGCCATGCGCGGCGATCGCCGCCTGCGCGATGCTCAACCCCAGTCCCGCGCCGCCGGATGCCCGGCGCCGCTGCGTACGCGGAAAAAGGGCTCGAACAGGCTCGGCAGTGCATCGTCAGGCACGCCGCGGCCGCCGTTGAACCACTCCACCGCGGCGGTCAGCGCCATGCCGATGCCGACAATGGCAGCCACGCCCAGCCAGAACGTCAGAAAATTGCGCCAGAACAGCGGCAGCGGGAACAGCGCACGCACGCGGCGCCACGGAGTCATGGCGACTGCACCAGCATGTAGCCGCGGCCGCGCAGGTTGCGGATCAGCAGCGGCGGGGCCGTGCCGTCGATCGCCAGCTTGCGCCTCAGTGCGCTGATATGGGTGTCGATGCTGCGGTCGAAGCGCTCGGGCGCGCGGCCCAGCGCAAACTGGCCAATCTCTGCGCGCTCGACCACGCGGCCCGCGGAGCGCAGCAGGATTTCGAGCACGCGCTGTTCTGCTCCGGTCAGCATCGCCTGGATGTTGCCGTGCATGGCAACGCCCGTAGCCAGATTCAGACGCAGCGTGCCGGCCTGCAGCCAGGTGTCCTGCTCCGGCTGCGCAGCCTCCACGCCCGTGCGGAAACGGCGCAGCACGGCGTGGATGCGCGCCTTCAGCTCGCGCGGGCTGAATGGCTTGCTTAGGTAGTCGTCGGCGCCGAGCTCCAGGCCCAGCACGCGGTCGGTTTCATCGCCATGCGCGGTGAACATGATCACCGGCCGCTGCGAGCGGCTGCGGTGCTGCCTGAGCAGGTCCAGCCCGTTGCCGTCCGGCAGCATCAGGTCGAGCAGCGCCACATCATGGTCGTTGCGCGCGAGCAGGACTTCGCCCTGCTCGCGGGTGTGCGCCAGCGTGACCGTGCAGTGATCGGGTTCGAGGTATTCGCGCAGCATCTGCGCAAGCTCGATGTCGTCGTCGATCAGCAGCACGCGCGCGGCGCCCATGTTGAAGCACATCTGTATCCAGCCTTCCCGGTGACGGCGTTTGATGCTGCCGCGCGCCCGGGTTCCGTCAAGAAACGTCAAGAAAACAAAACCTATCCAAAGTGACTGGTAAGCACTTTGTATCGCGAATTCTAATATGAGAATGATTGTTATTCACATTGTGCGGGGAAAATAATGAAGGACAGGCAAGCCATGGGGCACACCGTGGCGGCAAACACGGCGGCCGGTACGTCGGCAGGTTCGACGGCAATGAGCGCAGGATCGTGGGGCCGGATCGTGGCGGCGCTTTGCGCGGCTTCCGGCATGACGGGAATGACAGGAGCCTGGGCGCAGTCAGGCCAGCCGGACGCCGAAGCGAAGAACCTGCCCACGGTGGTGGTCACCGCCGCCGGCAGCGCGCAGGACATCCGCGACGCACCCGCGTCGATCAGCGTGGTCACGCGCGATGAGCTTGAAAACAAGGCCTATCGCGACCTCAACGACGCGCTCGTGGAAGTGCCCGGCGTCATCATCAGCGGCGGCGGCGACACCACCGACATCAGCCTGCGCGGCATGGGTCCCAAGTACACCCAGATCCTGATCGACGGCAAGCGCCAGAGCTCGCGCGAGACGCGCACCAACTCCGACTCGTCCGGGGTTGAAAGCAGCTGGACGCCACCGCTGTCGGCGATCGAACGCGTCGAGGTGGTGCGCGGGCCGATGTCGTCGCTGTATGGCTCGGATGCCATGGGCGGCGTAGTCAACATCATCACGCGCAAGGTACCCAGGACATGGACCGGCGAACTGCGCGGCGACGCCACGCTGCAGCAGAACAGCGACTCCGGCGACATCTACCAGGGCAATTTCTACCTCGCCGGCCCGCTCAGGAACGACCTGCTCGGCCTGCAACTGTACGGCCAGAGCTACCATCGCCAGGAAGACGATATTGACAACGGTTTTCGCGGCCGCCGCGCCGAGAGCCTGACCGCCAAGCTGGCGCTCACGCCCACGCGCGACCACGACATCGTGCTGGAAGCCACCACCATGCGCCAGCTGCGCAACGAGACCGTCGGCAAGACCGTGCCGCCGCTCGCGCCCGGCGCCAGCTGTCCGCGCACCGGCTGCCCGACCTCGTCCGAGGCCGACTACCGCAGCGAGAAGTTCGCGCTGTCGCATACCGGCCGCTGGGGCTTCGGCGTCTCCAACAGCTATATCCAGCAGGAGGAGTTCGACAACCGCAGCCGCCAGATGAAGATCAGGAACCTGGACCTGCGCACCAGCTGGGCCATGCCGCTGGGCAACCACATGCTGTCGGTCGGCGCCGAGTACCTGAGCCAGCGCCTGCACGACCAGACCGGCAACCAGATCGCCAACGGCCCGGAAAAGGTTGACCGCTACCAGTGGGCGCTTTTCGCCGAGGACGAATGGCGCCTGTCGCAAAGCTTCGCGCTGACCGGCGGCGCGCGCATGGACTATGACGAGAACTTCGGCCAGCACTACAGCCCGCGCCTGTACGGCGTGTGGCAGCCGGCCGAGCGCTGGACCGTCAAGGGCGGCGTTTCCACCGGCTTCCGCGCGCCGGACCTGCGCCAGACCGTGGCCGGCTGGGGCCAGACCAGCCGCGGCGGCAATATGTATGGCAATCCGGACCTGAAGCCCGAGACCATGCTGTCGCAGGAACTCGGCCTGCTGTATGACCAGGGCAATGGCCTGCAGGCCGGCGTGACACTGTTCAACAATGACTTCAAGGACAAGATCACGCGCGTCGCCTGCCCGAACACGCAGTGCACCGATGGCGCGAACCGGTTCGGCGCCAACCCGACCACGTACATGAACGTGGACAGCGCCTACTCGCGCGGCGTGGAAGCCAGCCTGCGCTGGCCGATCGCGCGCACCTTGTCGCTGACCGGCAGCTACACGTACACCAAGTCGGAACAGAAGAGCGGACAGTACGCCGGCCAGCCGCTGAACCAGCTGCCGATGCACCTGTTCGTCGCCACGCTGAACTGGCGCCCGACCGGAGAGCTCAACGGCTGGGCGCGCGTCAACTATCGCGGCAAGGAAAGCCAGCCGATCACCGGGCCGTCGTCCAGCACCGTGGTGGCGCCGTCGTACACGTTCGTCGACCTTGGGGCGACTTACGCGGTGACCAAGCACGTGTCGGTGTTCGCCGGCATCTACAACCTTTTCGACAAGCAGGTGAACTACACCGATTACGGCTATGTCGAGGATGGCCGGCGCTACTGGATGAGCGTATCGGTCAAGTTCTGATCTTTCGGCTTGTCAACGGCCCGGTGGTCCTGGTTGCAGGATCCCGGGCGTTGCTGTGCATTCAACCAGGGACTCTGATGAACCGATTCCAACCGGGCAGGCGCCGCCTGCTCGCCGCCGGTGCCGCGGCCCTGCTCGCCCCCGCCTTGCCTGCGCTGGCAATGACGGTGAAGCATGCTAAAGGCACCACTGAAGTACCCGACCATCCCGCGCGCATTGCCGTCTTCGACATGGCCACGCTCGACACGCTGCGTGTGCTGCAGGTCCCGGTCGCCGGCGTGCCCGAAGGCCAGTTCCCCGGCAAGCTCACGATGTACCAGGATGCGCGCTACGCCCGGCTGGGCCCGGTGAGTGAGCCCGACCTGGCGGCGATCCGCGCCCTGGCCCCGCAGCTGATCGTGGTCGGTGGCCGCTCCGCCGCCAGGTACGACGCGCTGGCGCAGCTGGCACCGACGCTCGACCTGTCGCCGGGCCGCGACGACCTCGTCGGCAGCGTCCCAGCACATGCAGAACTGCTGGCCCGCCTGACCCGAGGCCGGCTCCCAACGCCGGTCCGCCAACTGCCCTCACACCTCCTTCTCCCCATGCCTGACCGGCAACGCCGGCGCCGCCTCCTGCCTCCCCAGCTGCATGAAGATCCACGCCGACGCACAAGTGATCAGCCCCATGCAGACAAAGGTGGCATGAAACGCCGGCAACACCGCGGCCGTGTCCCCGCCAAACCGATTCTGGAACGTCGCCAGCAACGCGCCCGCCGACGTCACCGCCAGGCTCATCGACAGCATCTGCACCATCGACAGCATGCTGTTGCCGCTGCTGGCGCCGGCGCCGCTCAGGTCCTTGAGCGTCACGGTATTCATCGCCGTGAACTGGATCGAATTGACCATGCCGAACACGGCCAGCAAGGGGATCAGCAGCCATTGCGGCAGTTGCGGCGTGATCAGCGCGAAGGCGGCCATCACCAGGCCGACCACGAAAGTATTGGAGACCAGCACGCGGCGATAGCCGTGGCGCTGGATCAGCCGCGTGGCGAGCCGCTTGGAGGCCATGCCGGCGGCGGTGACGGGCAGCATCATCAGGCCTGCGTCGAAAGGGGAATAGCCCAGGCTGACCTGAAGCGTCAGGGGGATCAGGAACGGCATCGAGCCATTGCCGATGCGGGCGAACAGGTTGCCCAGCAGGCCGACGCTGAAGCTGTGGATGCGGAACAGGCGCAGCGGGAACAGCGGCTGCTTGCGGCGGTTGGCATGCAGGCCGTAGGCGGTCAGCGCGGCCATGCTGGCGATCAGCAGCAACAGCACGGTGGCGTGCTGGAAGCCGAGGCCGGCCAGGCCGTCGAGGGAAAATGACAGCGCCAGCATGGCGATGGCCAGCAGCAGGTAGCCAGCGATGTCGAAGCGGCCGATGCCGGACAGCTTTGCGTTCGGCATATACCGGATCGTGGCGATCGCGCCGAGCAGGCCGACGGGCACGTTGATCAGGAAGATCCAGTGCCACGACAGCGCCTGCGTCAGCCAGCCGCCCAGCGTGGGTCCGATCAGCGGACCGATCATGCCCGGGATGGCAACGAAGCTCAGCGCCTGCAGGTACTGTTCGCGCGGGAAGGTGCGCAGCACCGAGAGCCGTCCGACCGGCAGCAGCATGGCGCCCCCCACGCCCTGTACCACGCGTGCGCCGACCAGGAAGTTGAGCGTGGGCGCGTACGCGCACAGCAGCGAGCCGGCCACGAACAGGCCGATCGCGGTCTGGAAGATGGTGCGCGTGCCGAAGCGGTCGGCGAGCCAGCCCGAGGCCGGGATGATCACCGCCATGGTCAGCGAGTAGGCGATCACCACGGACTGCATCCGCAGCGGGCTCTCGCCGAGGCTGCGCGCCATCGACGGCAAGGCGGTGTTGACGATGGTCGAGTCCAGCGTCTGCATGAAGAAGCCGACCGCCACGACCCACAGCATGATGCGGCGGGTACGGTCGTCCGGCGACGGCACGACGGGAAGGTCTGGCATGGGCGCGGTCATTACGCAAACTCCGGTCTGGCGCGCGCTGCCGCCGGCAATGACTGGTTGGGCATGCAGGCGGACGCAGCCAAAGCCAACACCTTAAAGGGCAATGGCGCAACAGGCAATCAACAGGCAATCAACAGGCAGTCAGCGAAACCGGTGCACGACCGCCCGACGCGTGCCGAGCCTACAAGGCCGCGCGCAGCCCGATGAAGAAGCGCCGGCCCGGTGCCGGCTCGAAGTAACGCCCGTTGGCCTCGTTGACGATCACCGAGCCGATATAGCGCCGGTCGGTCACGTTGTCGATGCGGCCGAACAGGTAGGCGCGAGTCGGGCCGATGCGGAACTCATAGCCCGCGCGCAGGTTGAAGACCGCGTAGCCGGGCGCGGCCTGCGTGTTGAGATCGTCGGCATAGACGCGGCTGTCGACGCGCATCTCGGCGCCGAGCGTGAGCGGCGCCAGCGGCCGCCAGGCCACCTCTGCGCTGAGGCTGTGGCGCGCGATGCCGGGCAGCCGGTTGCCCGCGGCCACGGTCTGGCCCTGCGCGTTGACGAAGGCATCGCCGAAATAGGCATCGAGCCAGGTATAGGCCAGCCCGGCCTCGACGCGGCTGCCGCCGCCCTGCCCCGGCGTGCCGACCTGCCCCAGGAAGCCGCCGCGCCAGCCCAGCTCGAAGCCGCGCCGGCGCACACCGTTGACGTTCTGGTAGACGGTGCGGCCCGCGTTGTTCGATTGCGGCACCACTTCGTCGTGGCTGTCGGCATCGAACAGCGCGGCCTCCAGCCGCTGCCCGTCAGCCTGCCACTTGATGCCGATCTCGCCCTGGCGGCTGGTCGAGGCGCGCAGGCCAAGGTTGCTGCCGACCCCGCCGGGGCCATAGGCGATCTCGGTCAGCGTCGGCGTCTCGAAACCGCGCCCGAGGTTGGCGTAGACGTTCAGGGTATCGAGCGCATGCCACACCAGTCCCAGCACCGGGCTGACGTTGCTGTAGGTGGCGGTGCCGCTGTCGTCCGGGCTGGCCGCGGTGATGAACTGGTCGTCGATGCCGAGCCGCACGCGGCTGGCACGCACGCCGCCGACCACCTGCCAGGCGGGGTGGAAGGTCCAGTCGACCTGCGCGAAGGCGCCCAGGTCGGTCGCGGTATTGGTCTCGTCGCGCCGCAGCGCGCCCTGGCTGCCATCCTGGTTGACATAGCCGTTGCGGCCGTCGCGCATGCCGTTGGCTTCCACCCCGGCAGTCCACCGCAGCGGCAGGCCGTTGGCGGTAGTGCGCCGGCTCCAGGACAGCGCACCGCCGCCAAAGATGCGATCCAGGTCGACGATGCCGCCGGACGACGTCGGCGCGGCGCCGCTGAAGCCGAGCCGCTGGTACAGGTTGCGGGTGCCGCCGTAGAGACGCCCGGAGAGGCTGTCGAGGTCGGTCAGCTGGTGCTCCGCCACCACGCCCGCCTGCGCCTGCTCGACGTTCTTGCCGGTGTCAAACTGGGTCGCCGCCGGCACCGCCTGGCGCGGGTTGGCATCGGCCTGCGCGCGCGTCAGCCCGAGCGGATCCTGCGCCAGCGGCTGGTTGAAGTAGTTGAACTGGCCGGTCACGCGCGTGCCGCTGGCCGGCTGCGCCACCACGCGTGCATTGAGCTGGTAGCGGCGCGCCGCCGAATGGTCGCGGTAGCCGTCGGTCTGGTAGGTCCAGGCATCGAGCGAGCCGCCCAGGCGCTCGTTGCCGCCGGCCAGCGCCACCCCGGCCTGCCACTGGCCGTCCGAGCCGAAGCCGGTCGACGCGCGCGCGGTAAAGCCGTCCTTGGGCGGGTCGGGCGTAAACACCTGCACCACGCCGCCCGAGGCATTGCCGTACATCTGCGCAAACGGGCCGCGCAGCACCTCGACCCGGCCGGCGTTGGGCAGGTCGGCGGTGGAGGCCTGGCCCTGCCCGTCCGGCATGGTCGCGGGGATGCCGTCGACATAGAGCCGAACGCCGCGCACGCCGAATGTGGAACGCGTGCCGAAGCCGCGCACCGCCAGTTGCAGGTCCTGCGAATAGTTCTGCCGGTCGCGCACGGCCACGCCCGGCACACCCGCCAGCACTTCGGACAGATTGACCAGCGGCGTGGCGCTGCGCAGCGGATCGACCGGCACGCTGTCTACCGCGGCGGGCGCGTCGAAGCGGCGCTGCTCGCTGCGGGTGGCGGTGACCACGATGTCGGAGAGGGTTTCGCCGGTGGCGGCGGCCACCGCGCTGTCCGGCGGATCTGCGGCGCGCACGCCGGCGCATGTGAGCAGCAAGGCTGCCAGCGCCAATGCCCTGGGCACCAGCACGCGGAGGCAGGGACGGCGCTGATGCAAGACCGACGAAGGCTGCGTGCCGCCTGGTCTCATGATGGTCGGGGGCGTGGGCCACAAGTGGTGGTGCCGCAACTTTATCGCGTCCCGGGGCGCTTTTCCATGGCCGCCGCTGCGGGGAAAACCCGGGATAGCGCTGCGTGGACGATCGTCCAGCGCGGCACGATCGAAACTTCAAAATATTTCAATAATTTGTTTAATGAATGGCCTCACGCAGGGGTAACCGCGTGCCTAAACTCTCTTCACCGGCCGACACAACGCGCGATACTAAAAGGCAGACACGCCACAGCGCAGCGCAGCAAACGGTCATTCAGATTTTTAAAATCAAGGGACTAGACACCATGCATACCCAACCTACCCGCGTCGCCATCGTCTACCACAGCGGCTACGGCCACACCGCCAAGCAGGCCCAGGCCGTCGCCCGCGGCGCCGGCAGCGTGGCGGGTGCCGAAAGCCTGCTGATTCCGGTGGAAGACATCGACCAGCACTGGGACACGCTGGAGCAGGTCGACGCCATCATCTTCGGTGCGCCGACCTACATGGGCAGCGCCTCGGCGCAGTTCAAGGGCTTCATGGACGCCACCTCGCGCAACGTCTTCGCCAAGGGCGGCAAGTGGGCCAACAAGGTCGCGGCCGGCTTCACCAACGCCGCCTCGCGTTCGGGCGACAAGCTGGCAACGCTGCAGCAGATCGCCATTTTCGCGGCACAGCACGGCATGCACTGGGTCAACCTGGGCCTGCCCCCGGGCCACAACAACTCCAAGTCGACCGAGGACTCGCTGAACCGCCATGGCTTCTTCCTCGGCGCCGCCGCGCAGTCCAACGCCGATGAAAGCGCCGACGTGGTGCCGCCGCTGGCGGACCTGCGCACCGCCGAGCACCTCGGTGCGCGCGTCGCTGAAGTGGCGCAACAACTGGTGGCAGGCCGGCGCGCGCTGGCGGAACTGAAGCAGGCCGCCTGACCCCTCACCACGCCTCGCGCGTGAACTGCCTGCCGGCCCTTCGGGGCCGGTTTGCGTTTTGGGAGACGTGCGTTGCACCGCAGCGGGAATGCCCCGCCCGGAAATATGGCTTTGCGCGCGCGCAAGCGCTGCCCCAGCCAGCCAGGCGCCGGTTATGTCGGTTGACAGCCGTCAACCTAGACGCAGAACACATGACTCCGGCAGCTCATGACCACTATATGTAGTGCTAACCTGTGCGTCACACACTACATAAAGGGGTAAACATGCGCGACGCACAGCAAGCCGGCACGCTGCCGCCGGCCCAGCCCGGCGGCCAGGTCGACGTGGCCAGCGCCATGGAGGAATACCTGGCCCAGCGCGACTGGCGCGTGCGCGCCAACGCCAACCAGGGCTATAGCCTGGGCGGACTGATCCTCAACGTCGCCGGCAAGGTCACGGCCAACTACTGGCTGTCGCAAATCTTCAGCCCTGAATCCGGGCAGGCGCACCGCGACGGCGACCTGCAAATCCATGACCTCGACATGCTGTCCGGCTACTGCGCCGGCTGGTCGCTGCGCCAGTTGCTGGCGGAAGGCTTCAACGGCGTGCCGGGCAAGGTCGAGGCCAACCCGCCCAGGCATATGTCGGCCGCCGTCGGCCAGATCGTCAACTTCCTCGGCACGCTGCAGAACGAGTGGGCCGGCGCGCAGGCATTTTCCAGCTTCGATACCTACATGGCGCCGTTCGTGCGGCACGACCGCATGGACTACCGCGCGGTACGCCAGGCGATGCAGGAGCTTGTATTCAACCTGAACGTGCCAAGCCGCTGGGGCACGCAGACGCCGTTCACCAACCTCACCTTCGACTGGACCTGCCCGCAGGACCTGGCCGGCCAGGTGCCGTATATCGCCGGCGAGGAAATGCCGTTCACCTACGGCGACCTGCAGCCGGAGATGGACATGATCAACCGCGCCTACATCGAGGTGATGATGCAGGGCGATGCGCGCGGGCGCGCCTTCACTTTCCCGATCCCCACCTACAACATCACGCCGGACTTCGATTGGGACCATGCCAATGCCGAGCCGCTGTTCGAGATGACGGCGCGCTACGGGCTGCCCTACTTCCAGAATTTCATCAATTCCGACCTGGAGCCGCACATGGTCCGCTCCATGTGCTGCCGCCTGCAGCTGGACCTGCGCGAACTGCTCAAGCGCGGCAACGGCCTGTTCGGCTCGGCCGAGCAGACCGGCTCGGTCGGCGTGGTCACCGTCAACTGCGCGCGCCTGGGCTACCTGCACGCGGGCGACGAGGCCGGGCTGACGGCAGCACTGGACCGCCTGCTGGCGCTGGGCCGAGACGTGCTCGAAGACAAGCGCCGCGTGGTGCAGCACTACATCGACGCGGGGCTGTATCCCTATACGCGCCGCTACCTCGGCACGCTGCGCAACCACTTCAGCACGCTCGGCGTCAACGGCATCAACGAAATGATCCGGAATTTCTCCGGCGACGCCGACGACATCACGACGCCGGGCGGGCATGCCATGGCATTGCGGCTGCTCGATCATGTGCGCGCGCGCATCGGCGAGTTCCAGGAGGCGACCGGCCACCTTTACAACCTGGAGGCAACGCCGGCCGAAGGCACCACCTACCGCTTTGCGCGTGAAGACCGCAAGCGCTGGCCCGACATCCTGCAGGCCGGCACCGCCGAGCAGCCCTACTACACCAATTCCAGCCAGTTGCCGGCCGGCTATACCGACGATCCGTTCACCGCGCTGTCGATGCAGGAGGCGCTGCAAGGCAAGTACACCGGCGGCACCGTGCTGCACCTGTACATGAACGAAGCCCTGTCCGGCGCACAGGCCTGCAAGGCGCTGGTCCGGCGCGCGCTGTCGCGCTTCCGCGTGCCGTACCTCACCGTCACGCCCACGTTCTCGATCTGCCCGAAGCACGGCTACCTGAGCGGGCGCCACGAGTTCTGTCCCCGGTGCGATGCCGAGTTGCTGGCACGCGCCCCAGCCGCGGCGAGCGCGCCGCAAACCCAACCTGAAGAGGAGCTCTCATGAATACCGAATCGCGCCAGCCAGCCACGCCGGCCCTCGATCCCGCCCTGCGTACCCGCTGCGAGGTCTGGACCCGGGTGATGGGCTATCACCGGCCCGTGACGTCCTTCAACACCGGCAAGCAGGGGGAGTTCAATGAGCGGCTTTTCTTCACCGAAAGCGCCTGTCGCTGACAGCCCCTGCCTCACGGCCATACCGGTGCCCGCGCCGGCGGCCACCGCGTCATTGCGGGGCGGGCCGGCGCTCGCCGGCCTGGTGCCATTCTCCAGCGTGGACTGGCCCGGCCAGCTGGCGGCGGTGCTGTTTATCGCCGGCTGCCCGTGGCGCTGCGGCTATTGCCACAACGCCCACCTGCAGCGGCGCCATGCGGCCTATGCCTGGCCTGCAGTGCTGGACTGGCTGAAGACCCGCGCCGGGCTGCTCGACGGCGTAGTGTTTTCCGGCGGCGAGCCGCTCAGCGAAGCGCGCCTGCCGGACCTGGCCGCGGCGGTGCGCGCGCTCGGTTTCAAGGTGGGGCTACATACCGCCGGCATCTACCCGCGCCGTCTCGCCGCACTGTTGCCACTGCTGGACTGGGTCGGGCTGGATATCAAGGCGGACGCCGCCGGCCACGATGCGCTGGTTGGACGGCCCGGCGGCCTGGCGCGCGTGCAGGCCAGCCTGGCGCTGCTGATCGGCGCCGGCGTCCCGTTCGAATGCCGGACAACGTGGGATCCCGCCTGCCTCAGCGAGCCGCGCTTGCTGGCGCTGGCACGCTCGCTGGCCGCGCATGGCGTGCGCCACTATGCCGTGCAGGCCTGCCGGACGGGCACGGTGGCGGTGCCTGGCGCATCGTTGAGCGCGCCGGGGCGCGCGGCGCTGGCGTCGTCGTTCGAGACGTTCTGCTACCGCGAAGGGTGAGCCGTGCCGCCCGGCGGTGCCTTTGGCCCCCGTCCGCAAAAAATTCCCTAAAGCCCCGCCTTCCGCCGTCGATAACAGTAGGTTGAGGCGTCAAGCGTGCGTGCCGGCGAACCGGCACCGGCGAGGCGCCATGACAGCCGACTTGGACAGCGGGGGAACGGAGGAGACATGCAGAACCTGGGAATACGGATGAAGCTCGGCGCGGCGTTCGGCGCCATGTGGGCACTGGCGGCGGTCGGCATCGCGATCGCACTGCCGCGCATGCAGGGCGCCGCCGACGGCAACGCGCGCAACCTGCTGGTGGCGCTTGGCGTGGCCGGATTGGGCGTGGCGGTGGCGGCCACCTGGGCCCTGGCGCGCAGCATCGAGGCGCCGCTGGCCGAAGCGGTCTACATCGCCGAGACAGTGGCCGCCGGCGACCTGAGCCAGGACTTCGAGACCGAGCGCGGCGGCGAATTCGGCCGGCTGCTGGGCGGGCTGGGCGAGATGGAAGACATGCTCACCGACCTGGTGACGCGCATCAAGGCCGCCACCGATTCCATCGGCGCGGCCTCGCACCAGATCGCCGCCGGCAATACCGACCTGTCGCAGCGCACCGAGGAACAGGCCGCCTCGCTGCAGCAGACCGCGGCCAGCATGGGCGAGCTGACGGCGATGGTGCGCCAGAACACCGAACGCGCACGCGCGGCCAACGGCCTCGCGGAAGCCGCATCCGGCATCGCCGAGCGCGGCGGCGAGGTGGTCGGCCACGTGGTCCAGACCATGTCGGCGATCAGCGCCAGTTCGCGCAAGGTCACCGACATCATCGAAGTGATCGAAGGCATTGCCTTCCAGACCAACATCCTCGCGCTAAACGCCGCGGTGGAAGCCGCGCGCGCCGGCGAGCAGGGCCGCGGCTTCGCCGTGGTGGCGGGCGAGGTGCGCACGCTGGCGCAACGCAGCGCCGCGGCGGCCAAGGAGATCAAGCAGCTGATCGACGCCTCGGTGCAGCAGGTGGACAGCGGCTCGGCGCTGGTCGGGCAGGCGGGCGAGACCATGCATGAAATCGTGCAGTCAGTCAGCCGCGTCACGGCGCTGCTGGGCGAGATCACCGTGGCGTCGGAACAGCAGAGCGCGGGGATCGCGCAGGTGAATGAAGCGGTGGCGCAGATGGACAGCGTGACGCAGCAGAACGCCGCACTGGTGGAGCAGGCGGCCAGTGCTTCGAGTGCGCTGGCGGGGCAGGCTACGGAGTTGCAGCAGGTGGTGGGGGAGTTCAAGCTGGAGGCTTGAGCGGGGCTGCGACAACGCATCCCTACCGATGGTTTGCTCCCCTCTCCCACTTCGCGGGAGAGGGGAGCCTTCGCCAGCGGTGGAGGCTTGCGTATTAGCGCGCCGGCGCACCACCGCACTTGATGGCGAGGCAGCGCTCGCGCGCCCACGCCCTACACTGCAGCAACCACCCCCGCCGGCAGCACAGCCCGCACCGCCGCTGCAAAGCGCCCCACGATATTGTCGATATCCTGCTCCGTACTGATAAACGGCGGCGCAAACAACACGTGGTCGCCACGCACGCCGTCCACCGTGCCACCCATCGGATAGACCAGCAACCCGTTCTGCATCGCCGCAGACTTGAGTCGCGCATGCGTCTTCAGCGCGGGATCGAGCGTCGCCTTGCTGTCGCGGTCCGCGACAAACTCCACGCCGACAAATAGCCCGCGTCCGCGCACGTCGCCCAGGTTGGGATGGTCGCCCAGTGCTTCGCGCAGCCGCGCGCGCAATTGCTCGCCGCGGGCCAGCACATTGGCCAGCAGCCTGTCTTCGGCAATCGTGCGCTGCACCGCCAGCGCCGCTGCACAGGCAGTGGCATGCCCGATGTAGGTATGGCCGTGCTGGAAGAAGCCGCTGCCGCCGACGATGGCGTCATAGATGCGGCGCGTCGACAGCATCGCCCCGATCGGCTGGTAGCCGGCCCCGAGGCCCTTGGCAATGGTGACGATATCCGGCACCACGCCATCCTCTTCGCACGCGAACAGGTGGCCGGTGCGGCCCATGCCGGACATCACTTCGTCC
Source organism: Cupriavidus sp. MEYA8 (assembly GCF_059278825.1). NCBI lineage: Bacteria > Pseudomonadati > Pseudomonadota > Betaproteobacteria > Burkholderiales > Burkholderiaceae > Cupriavidus > Cupriavidus sp. MEYA8. Next base: position 1,482,885 of record NZ_CM181222.1, on the reverse strand, counting down.
AGGATCAGCAGCACGCCGTACTTGTCGCACACGGCGCGGATGCGCTTCAGGTAGTCGCCCACCGGCGGCACCGCGCCGGCGGTGGCGCCGACCACCGTCTCGGCGACGAAAGCGGCGACGGTGTCCGGCCCCAGTTCCAGGATCTTCGCTTCGAGCTCGTCGGCGAGCCGCTGTGCGTACTGCGCGTCGGTCTCGCCAGCCTGCTGGTCGCGATAGGCGTAGCACGGCGAGACGTGATGCGCCGGCACCAGCAGCGGCAAGAACGGCTCGCGCCGCCAGGCATTGCCGCCGATCGCCAGCGCGCCGAGCGTGTTGCCGTGGTAGCTCTGACGGCGCGCGATGAAATGGCGGCGGCCCGGTTGGCCCACCTCGACGAAATACTGGCGCGCCAGCTTCAGCGCCGATTCCACGGCTTCGGAGCCGCCCGAGACGAAATACACATGGTCGAGATCTCCGGGCGCGGCGTGCGCCAGCGTTTCGGCCAGCGTTTCCGACACCTCGGTGGTGAAGAACGAGGTATGCGCGTAGGCAATGGTGTCGAGCTGCGACTTGATCGCCTCGATCACACGCGGGTGCGCGTGCCCGAGGCACGATACGGCGGCGCCGCCGGAGGCATCGAGGTAGCGCTTGCCTTCGCTGTCGATCAGTTCGATCCCCTGCCCGGCAACGGCGACGGGCAGTTTCTGACGCGGATTGCGATGGAATACGTGGGTCATGATGGCGTGGTGGTGGCAATGGCCGGACGCTACGGCTGCGCGGCACGGGCGACACGCATCGTGGCGCGGTGCGAAACAGTATAAGGACTTGGCGGGGATTTGCGCAACATTTGTTGCATTTACGATTTCCCATGCAATCAAGACGTTTTCACCGAAAAGTACGCCGGCATCACCCGAAAGCCACCCGGTGCGAAACGATTGTTTCACCACAGCGCGTAGCGTCGCACCTGACGGATGCCCCTCAACGCCTGCTCTTCGCCGCTTTCGGCCCCTCCGTGCCACCCTCCCCCTCTGCCAACGCCTCCACCAACGCGGCCTTGACGCGCTTCTGCTCGGTCACGTCCTGCGACGCGCCCACCATGGTCAGCGCATTGCCGTGCTCGTCCAGCGTGACCTCGCCTTCCTCGTGGATGTCGCGGAGGCTGCCGTCGGGCAGCGTGATGCGGTAGTCCACGCGGTACGGCGCCTTGTCGACGGTGGCCGCGCGGATGGCGGCCTGCACGCGCGGGCGATCCTCCTCGACGATCGAGGCCAGGTAGCGGTCCATCGTCACCTTGAACGCCTGCGGCGCCCACCCGAAGATGCGATAGGCCTCGTCGGTCCAGGCGCAGTCGTCGGTCTGGATGTTCCAGTACCAGCCGCCCAGGTGCGCGATCTCCTGCGCCTTGGCCAGCAGCGCCTCGTTCTGGCGCAGCGCGGCCTCGGCGCGGCGGCGTTCGGTGATGTCCAGGCTGACGCCGATCATCTTCACCGGGCGCTGGTCGAAATCGCGCACCAGCGTGGCCCGCGACGAGATCCAGCGCGTGGTGCCCTCGTGCACCACGCGGAATTCCCACTCGTGCATTTCCTGCGCGCCCAGCGTGCGCGCCAGCACTTCCTTGAGCCGCGCCACGTCGGCCGGATGCACGCAGGCCCAGAAGTCGTCCATGTTGCGGATATGCCGGCCGAACAGCGTGACGTCGTTGGATGAGTACGTCAGGCCGTCGGTCAGCACGTTCCATTCCCACGTGACGATGCCCGAGACCTCCTGCGCGAACTTCATACGCGCCTCGCTTTCCATGATCTCGGCCAGGTGCTTCTGGCGCAGTTCCTTGATGTGCGGATCGGACGCGCTGCTTGCCTCCAGGTCGGCGATGGCCTGCTCGCCATATCGCAGCCACAGCCAGTTCACGCCCAGGAAGCGCGCCAGCGCCAGCAGGCGCTCATATTCGATCTCGCCGCCGCGGGTCCACTTGTGTACCGCCGATGGCGAGACCGACAGGGCCTCGGCCACCTGCTTGAGCATGATCCTTTTGCCCTCCAGCACGCCTTTCAGGCGGGTGGCAAAAGTGTCTTCGGTCATGGCATCCCCTCTACTTTTTTTCAACCGATGGTGAATTGAGTAACTCGAACCTTACACCATCGGGGTAAATCGCGTGACTTGATAGCTTGGATCAATTGTGTATGTATTATCGATCGCTTTTACCATATTGCGCCGCTCCCGCTCTCGTCACTAGACTTCATTCCACATCACTGGTGGTAATTTAATTTACTTTCAGTGAATCGACAAGTCACCGCACAGACCGAGACAAACGAGGAGACACCCCCATGCAAGAGACCACCGCCGCCGCCTGCAGCACCACCCCGCTGGCCTACACGCTGCCGGCCCACTACTACACCTCGCCGGAGATCTTCGAGCACGAAAAGAAGACGATCTTCGCGCGCAGCTGGGTCTGCGTGATGCACAAGAGCCAGGTCGCCGAGAACAACCAGTACGCCACCGCCAAGGTGGCGGGCGAGAACGTGTTCGTGGTGCGCGGCCGCGACGGCGTGCTGCGCGCGTTCTACAACGTGTGCCCGCACCGCGCGCACGAGCTGTTCGCCGATGGCGCCGGCAAGGCAAAGAACGTGATCACCTGCCCGTACCACGCGTGGTCGTTCGGCCTGGACGGCAAGCTGATCCATGTGCGCAACGCCGAAAACGTGCCGGGCTTCTGCAAGGACAACGCCGGGCTGACGCCGGTGCGCGTGGAAGAGTTCTGCGGCCTGATTTTCGTCAACCTGGACATGGATGCGAAGCCGCTGTCGGAACTGGCCGCCGGCCTGAACGACGAGATCCGCGCGCGCTGCCCTGACGTCGACAAGCTGGTACCGGCGCACAAGCTCACCTACGAAATGAAGGCCAACTGGAAGGTGGTGGTCGACAACTACCTGGAGTGCCTGCACTGCCAGACCGCGCACCCGGCGCTGGTCGAGTCGATCAGGATGGAGACCTACAAGCACGAAGTGCGCGGCCTCTACACCAGCCAGGTCGGACAGACCCGCTCCGGCAGCGACGCCTTCACGTATGACAGCGATGCGCCCAATACCGACTTCGCCGCGTACTGGCTGTGGCCCAACGTCACGCTGAACGTGCTGCCGGGCGACGGCAACTATGGCGTGTTCTACATGTTCCCGGTGGATGCCGACACCACCATCCAGCACTTCGAGTTCTACTTCCGCGACAGCACGCCCACGGCCGAGCAGGAACAGCTGATCGAGTACTACAAGAACGTGCTCAAGCCGGAAGACCTCAGCATCGTCGAATCGGTGCAGCGCGGCCTGAAGTCGCGCGGCTACCGCAACGGGCAAGGTCCGCTGCTGGTCACCGACGACAAGACCTCCGCCATCGGCGAGCACGGCGTGCAGCACTTCCAGCAGATGGTGCTCGACGCGCTGGCCGCCTGAACCAACAAGATAACGAGGAACCGCAGCAATGATCCAGACCCAGCTCTATATCGACGGCCAGTGGCAGTCGCCCGTCGACCACGGCACGCGCGCCATCGTGAGCCCGGCCGACGAATCCGTGATCGCCCAGGCCGCCGAAGCCACCCGCGCCGACGCGCGCCTGGCCATCGCAGCTGCGCGCAAGGCCTTCGACGGCCCGTGGCGCCAGACGACGATCCGTGACCGCGCCAGACTGCTGAACAAGATCGCCGGATTGATCGACCGCGATGCCGAGAAGCTCGCCCACCTGGAGTCGCTCAACACCGGCAAGACGCTGGCCGAGAGCCGCACCGACATGGGCGATATCGCCGCCACCTTCCGCTACTTTGCCGGGCTGGTGGCGTCGGAATCGGGCGCCGTCAACGAAGCGCCGCACCACGTCATCAGCCGCACGCTGCGCGAGCCGGTCGGCGTGTGCGGCCTGATCACGCCGTGGAACTACCCGCTGCTGCAGGCCGCATGGAAGATCGCGCCGGCGCTGGGTGCGGGCAACACCGTGGTGATCAAGCCCAGCAACCTGACGCCGCTGACCACGCACCACTTCACGCAGCTGGTGGCCGAGCTGGACCTGCCGCCAGGCGTGTTCAACCTGGTGACCGGCGGCGCCGAAGTCGGGGCCGAACTGGCCGAGAGCCTGGATGTGGACCTGGTGTCCTTCACCGGCGGCGCCTTTGCCGGCGAGAGCATCATGAAGGCCGCCACCGGCAACTTCAAGCGCATCGGTCTGGAGCTGGGCGGCAAGAACCCCAACATCGTCTTTGCCGATGCCGACCTGGATGCCGCGGTGGACTACGCGCTCAACGCCGCGTTCTTCCACGCCGGCCAGGTCTGCTCCGCCGGCTCGCGCCTGATGATCGAGGACAGCATCTATGATGCATTCATCAGCCGGCTGGCCGAACGCCTGCCGCGCATCGTGATCGGCAACGGCTTTCATGGCGAAACGCAAATGGGCCCGGTGCAGTCGGCGCAACAGCACGAGAAGATCCTTGGCATGGTGCAGGCCGGCATTGCGGAAGGCGCGCGCCTGGTCCACGGCGGCAAGCGGCCGGCCGGCGACGTGTACAAGAAGGGCTACTGGCTGGAGCCGACGCTGCTGGCCGACGTGACGGCAGACATGAAGATTGCGAAGGAGGAGATTTTTGGGCCGGTGATCACGGCCGAGCGTTTCCGCTCCGAAGAAGAGGCACTGCGTGCCGCCAACGACACGCCGTACGGCCTGGCCGCCGCGGTCTGGACCCGCGACCTGGACAAGGCCAACCGCATGTCGCGCGCGCTGCGCTTCGGCACGGTGTGGGTCAACGACTACCACCCGTACTTCCCGGAAGCGCCGTGGGGCGGCTACAAGGCGAGCGGCATCGGCCGCGAGCTGGCCCGCATCGGCCTGGACGAGTACACCGAGCTCAAGCACAGCTATATCAACCTGGCCCCCAAGGCGATGGGCTGGTTTGGCGCCTGAGCGCAGCTGACTTCGCAATCGCGTGCGCGGCGGTACCGTCCCCGGGCTGCCACGCACGGCGTCAAGCACACAAGGAGATTGCACCATGCAGGCAATCCAAGAGTACGACTACATCATCGTCGGCGCAGGTTCCGCGGGCTGCGTGCTGGCGGCGCGGCTGACCGAGGACGCCGGTGTCTCGGTGCTGCTGCTGGAAGCCGGCGGCCCAGACTGGCGCCTGGACTGGCGCACGCAGATGCCTGCGGCGCTGGCGTATCCGCTGCAGGGCACCACCTATAACTGGGCCTATGTGACCGAGCCCGAGCCGCACATGAACAACCGCCGCATGACGCAGGGCCGCGGCAAGGGACTGGGCGGGTCGTCGCTGATCAACGGCATGGTCTATATCCGCGGCAACGCGATGGACTATGACGGCTGGGCGGAGAACCGGTCGCTGGAGGACTGGAGCTACGCCGACTGCCTGCCCTACTTCCGCAAGGCCGAGACCTACGACAAGGGCGCCAACGACTACCACGGCGGCAACGGCCCGCTGCATGTGACCACCCCGAAGGCGAACATCAGCCCGCTGTTCGACGCCTTTATCAAGGCCGGCGAGCAGGCTGGCTATGGCAAGACCGACGACCTGAACGGCTACAGGCAGGAAGGCTTCGGTCCGATGGACCGCACCACCACCGCGCGCGGCCGCCGCTGCAGCACGTCGCTGGCCTACCTCGACCAGGCGAAGGACCGGCCCAACCTGACCGTGCACACCCGTGCGCTCGCGGACCGCGTCCTGTTCTCCGGGCAGCGCGCCATCGGCGTGTCATACATCCAGGGCGATCACGTGCGTGAAGCGCGCGCGCGCCGCGAAGTGATCGTCAGCAATGGCGCGGTGGCCTCGCCGCAACTGCTGCTGCGCTCCGGCGTGGGCAATGCCGATGAGCTGCGCGCGTTCGGCATCGATCCCGTCGCGGACCTGAAAGGCGTCGGCGAAAACCTGCAGGACCACCTGGAGATGTACCTGCAGTACGAATGCATTAAGCCCGTGTCGCTGTACCCCGCGCTGAAGTGGTGGAACAAGCCGGCCATCGGCATCGAGTGGTACCTGCGCGGCACGGGCATCGCGTCGTCGAACCACTTCGAAGCGGGCGGCTTTATCCGCAGCAGCGACGAGTTTGCGTGGCCCAACCTGCAGTACCACTTCATCCCGCTGGCGATGAACTACGACGGCAGCAACCCGGTGCAGTCGCACGGCTTCCAGTGCCATGTGGGCTCGATGCGCTCGCCCAGCACCGGCTTCGTCAAGCTGGCCAGCCGCGACCCGCGCGTCAAGCCGCGCCTGCTGTTCAACTACATGGCGCATGACGTGGACTGGCGCGAGTTCCGCGCCGCGGTGCGCCTGACGCGCGAGATCATCGGCCAGCAGGCGATGGACCAGTTCCGCGGCCGCGAGATCAAGCCCGGCATGATGATACAGAGCGATGCCGAGATCGATGCCTTCGTACGCGAGCATGCCGAGACCGCCCTGCACCCGTCGTGCACGTGCAAGATGGGCGACGCGTCCGACCCGATGGCCGTGGTCGACAACCAGGGCCGCGTGCATGGCCTGTCTGGCCTGCGCGTGGTCGATGCCTCGATCATGCCGAGGATCGTCACCGGCAACCTGAACGCGCCCACGATCATGATGGCCGAGAAGCTGGCCGACGTGATCCGCGGTCGCGCCCCGCTGCAGCGCTCGACGGCGCCTTACTACAAGGCGGCGCCGGCGCGCAGGCAGGCGAGTGCGGAGCGAGCGCAGCCACCCACCGCGCGCGTCCCCGTGCCTATGCCTGCCTGACCCGAGCGGCGCGACTCGCGGGCCTACCGCCCGAACCCTGACTGCGGCACATGTGCTGCCGGGACCAAGGTCCCGGCGGGCAGCGTGCGCCCGGCCGGACGCGTCGCGCCTCCCACACCACCAAAAGCCGGCGACCCATCAACAAACCCAGACCGGCTGCAAGGAGGAGACAACTTCCATGCTGCGCAAATGCTTTCCCGCAAGACGGGCCCTGCAAGGCGCCCTGCCCCTGTTGCTGTGCCAGGCGCTGCCGGCGCTGGCTCAAGCCGACGGCGACACCACGCTGGCGGTCGCGCCGGTGCCGCAGGTCACCGCGACCGTGCCGCCGGCAGAAGCCGCTGCGGTAGCGTCGCCGTGGAGCGCCAACATGACGCTGACCTCGCAGTACGTCTCGCGCGGCTTCCGCCAGACCTGGGGCAAGCCTGCCGTACAGGGCGGCATCGACTACGCCCATCCGAGCGGCTTTTCCGCGGGCACCTGGATGTCGAGCATCAGCGACAAGTTCATCGAGGGCGGCACGGTCGAATGGGACTTGTATGCCGGCTACACCGGCACAGTCGGCGACTTCGTCTACGCCGGACAGGTTTACTACTACCTGTATCCGGGCGCGAAACTGCAGTACGCACAGACCAGATACAACTATGGCGAGGCAGTCGCCTCGCTGACCTACAAGTGGTTCAACGTCAAGTACTGGCTGACCTATACGCCCGACTACTTCGGCTATAACAGCGCCTCGCTGTTGACCGGCAACAACCTGCACAGCCGCGGCTCGGGCTACCTCGACATCAACGGCACCTTCGACCTCGGCCACGGCGTTTCGCTACTGCTGCACTACGGTCAGGAGCGCGTGCGCAATTTTGCCGCCTACAGCTTCCGCGACGTGCGCGTCGCGGTTTCCAAGGCGTTCGAAGGCGGCTGGACCCTGACGGGCGCCTACACCCGCGGCTGGGGCCGCACCAACGTCTACGACAACTACACCACCGGCGCGCTGGATTCCTCCGGCAACCCGGCGGTGTCCAACCCGCTGAAAAGCACGTTCCTGGTCTCGCTGACCAAGACGTTCTGACGGCATTCACCAACCGCTGTACCACTGCCTTACGAAGCACACCACCATGGCCTCCCTGGGTCTTACCGATGCGACCGGACTTGTCGGCGTAGCCGCCTACGTCGCCGCGCACTTTGCCGTGCAGGTCCTGCACAAATCCCCGACCGGCCGGCTGGCGGTCGTCCTCAACGTGATCGGGCCGAGCTGCATCCTGATCTCGCTGACCGGCGCCTTCAACCTGGCCTCGTTCCTGACCCAGTGCTTCTGGCTGGGGCTGACGCTGTTGGGATGGTGGCGCAACCGGCGGACCGGGCGCGCGGTGGTTGAAACGTTGGGTGGCCCGCGTCCGGGGCAGCCCGTGCAGCAGTAACCCACGGCGCGGCCGGTGCCGATTGCAACGCGATACAAAACTTCCGTTGCCATGGCACAGCGCCGTTCCTATACTCATTCGAAACACCATTAGTGCTGTAATTTACTTTTGGTGAATTGATAAGACACCGGAAGTTGCGAGACCTGCATTCGGGGATCGCGGCAACCCCGGGATGACAACAGGAGACAAGGATGAGAAACGCCCCCAAAATTCCCGCCACAGATTCCCGACCGTCGTAACGACCGGCAGGCAGTACCCAAGTACCTACCCACCGCAGACGGCAGACCGTGACGGAGCTAGCGCTCCAGACAAACGGCACCGGGAAGCAAGGAGACATTTCGTGTATTCGCAAAAAGACGTGCTGTCGATCGGCGCGCAGGCGCCGCTCGCCCCTGCGCAGCAACAGACCCAGCCAACCCAAACCCATGAACTGCAGCGCACCCTGACCTGGAAGGACGCCTTCTGGGTCACCAGCGGCGTGCCCGCCGGCGTGCTCTTCACCATCGGCGGCGTGTCCGCCACCATCGGCAACCCGGCGTGGGTGATCTGGATCCTGGCCATCCTGATCGGCTTTGCGCAGTGCTTCGTCTACGCCGAGATCTCGGGCCTGTATCCGCACAAGTCGGGCGGCGCCTCGGTGTACGGCGCGCTCGGCTGGGTGCGCTACAGCAAGTTCGTCGCGCCGGTCTCGGTGTGGTGCAACTGGGTGGCGTGGTCGCCGATGCTGGCGCTGGGCACCAGCCTGGCCGCCGGCTACATGCTGAGCGCGCTGTTCCCGCCCGATTCGGTCATCAACACGTGGCAGCTGACGCTGGTCGACCTGGGCTTCGTCAGCAAAGGCCTGACGCTGCGGGTGAACTCCACCTTCCTGCTGGCGACGGCATTCCTGCTGATCACCTTCAAGCTGCAGCACAGCGGCGCCTCGGCCGCGGCTACCACGCAGCGCATCCTGGGCATCGCTTCGCTGACGCCGCTGGTGGTGATCGCGCTGGTGCCGCTGTTCACCGGCGACATGCCCTCGACCAACTTCCTGCCGCTGCTGCCGCTGACGCATGACGCCACCGGCGCCGCGGTGCTGGGCGGCTGGAACGCGGCCGGCATCAGCACGGCGATGGGCGCGATGTTCCTGGCCTGCTGGTCGACCTTCGGCTTCGAGACCGCGGTCTGCTACACCCGCGAGTTCAAGGACCCGCAGAAGGACACCTTCAAGGCGATCTTCTGGTCCGGCGTGCTGTGCCTGTTCATGTTCATCGCGGTGCCGATCGCCTTCCAGGGCTCGCTCGGGCTGCAGGGCATGCTGGCGCCCGACATCGTCGACGGCTCCGGCGTGGGCGCGGCAATGGCCAAGTTCGTCGGCGGCGGCGCGGTGGTGTTCAACGTGATCGTGGTGATGCTGGTGCTGGCGATCCTGCTGATCGTGATGACCTCGATGATGGGTTCGTCGCGCACGCTGTACCAGGCCTCGCTCGACGGCTGGCTGCCGCGCTACCTTTCGCACGTCAACGAGCACGGCTCCCCGACGCGCGCGATGTGGACGGACCTGCTGTTCAACCTGTTCCTGCTGCTGATGTCGAACTACATGGCGGTGCTGTCGATCAGCAATGTCTGCTACATGATCTTCGTGTTCCTGAACCTGCAGGCCGGCTGGATCCACCGCATGGACCGCGCGGACTGGGCCCGCCCGTACAAGTGCACGAACTGGCTGCTGGCACTGGGCGCGTTCTGCGGCTTCTTCGACCTGGCTTTTGTCGGCGCCGGCGCCAACTTCCAGGGCGAGAACACGCTGCGCAATGGCCTGATCGCCGCGCTGCTGATCGTGCCGGTCTTCGTCTACCGCCACTATGTCCAGGACAAGGGCCAGTTCCCCGAGTCGATGCGCCGCGACATGGAACTGCCGCATGCGCGTGCCGGCAAGCTACCCTACGTGGCGCTGATCGCCGGCGCGGCGGTGGTGTGGATCGCCGCGCGGCTGACCGTGATCTCCTGATCTGGCGAGGCAGGCGGCGCCTGGCTCGCCTGCCCTCTCTCTTCCCGACATTCCCTGCATTCCGAGGTATTGCCATGACTGACACGCTCCGCGTACGCGTCGGCCGCGTCGAGCCGCTGGCCGCCGGCATCAAGCGCTTCACCCTGCAACCCTGCGACGGCGGCGCGCTGCCCGCTTTCTCCAGCGGCAGCCACGTCGTGGTCCATATGGACAGCGGCCGGCTGCGCAACGCTTACTCGCTGACCAGCGCGCTGGACAACCCGGCCCACTACCAGATCGCAGTGCGGCTGGAAGAAGCCTCGCGCGGCGGCTCGCGCTACATGCATGAGCAGGTGCAAGAGGGTGATGAACTGCACATCGGCGCGCCGGGCAACCTGTTCGGCCTGGACCATGGCGCCGGCCGCCACCTGCTGATCGCCGGCGGCATCGGCATCACGCCGTTCATGACGCATATCCAGGCGCTGCGGGCGCGCCACGCCGCGTTCGAGCTGCACTACTGCTTCCGCAACGCGCAGTCCGCGGCGTTCCTCGACGTACTGCCGGCCACGCTGCAGCCGGGCCAGTTGCACCTGTACGAGAGCGATACCGGCACCATGCTCGACATCGCCGCGCTGCTCGCCGCGCAGCCCGCCGATACCCATGTCTATGTGTGCGGCCCCGGCCCGCTGAACGATGCCGTGGTCAACGCCGCGCGCGCCGCCGGCTGGGATGCCGGCCGTATCCACTTCGAGCAGTTCCGCAACGAGGTCGACACCACCGGTGGCGCCTTCGAGGCCGTGCTGCAAAAGAGCGGGCTGACGCTGCAGGTGGGCGCAGAGGAATCGCTGCTGCGCGCGATCGAGAAAGCCGGCGTCCAGGTGGATTGCATGTGCCGCGAGGGTATCTGCGGCTCGTGCGAAACCGCGATCCTGGAGGGCGAAGCGGACCATCGTGACCAGTACCTGTCCGATGCGGAGAAGACGGCGCAGAAGACGATGATGCTGTGCGTGTCGCGGTGCAAGGGGCAGCGGCTGGTACTGGATCTCTGATCGCCATTCGCAACATTTTGGTTGCATCTCCCTCCCCGGTCTCCTAACATGCAACCACACCGTTGCATATCAACCCCCGAAACAGGAGACCGGACATGCCCTCAGAAACCGACCGCATCGAGCGCAGCATCCTGATAGAAGCCCCCGTGGCGCGCGTGTGGCACGCGCTGGCCGATGCCGATACCTTCGGCAGCTGGTTCGGCGTCAAATTCGACGGCGCCACCTTCACGCCCGGCCGGCGCGCCATCGGCAGCATCACCCACCCCGGCTACGAGTACCTGAGATTCGATGTGCAGGTGGAACGCATCGAGCCCGAAAGGCTGCTGTCCTGGCGCTGGCACCCCGCTCCGGTGGAACGCGGGCGCGACTATTCCGGCGAACCCAGCACGCTGGTGGAATTCACCCTGCGCGAAGTCGACGGCGGCACCATGCTGACGGTAGTCGAGTCTGGCTTCGACCAGATCCCGCCCGAACGACGCATGGAAGCGTTCCGCCTCAACAGCGGCGGCTGGGACGCACAGATGAACAATGTCCGCAAGCATGTCACCGGCGCCTGAAGCGCTGGATCTGAAACAGTCGGCCGCGGTCTTTGCCGCGCTGGGCGACGAGACCCGGCTGCGGCTGGTGGCGGCGCTGTGCGCGGGCGGCGCGATGTCGATCGCGCAGCTGACCGCCGGCAGCGCGATGACGCGGCAGGCGGTGACCAAGCACCTGCAGGTGTTGTCGCAGGCCGGGCTGGTGCGCGACAGCAAGGCCGGGCGCGAGCGGCTGTGGATGTTCGAGCCCGGGCAGGTCGAGGCGGCGCGGCACTCGCTGGAGGCGATTGGAAGGCAGTGGGAGTTTGCGCTGGGCAAGCTGAAGCTGGCGGTAGAGACGAATCACTAGCCAAACCGACGTCCCGCACGTCACCTGTTTGCTCCCCTACCCCGCAAGCGGGAGAGGGAGCACACATTTGTAGACGACACCGCAACATGTAATCCCCCGCGCACCCCGCTATACTGGGAAGCCCCCCGCCTCACCACCACGGCAACGCAGGCCGCGCCCGCGCCAGGCCTGCCGGAGGAAGCGCGCAATTGGCTGACCACGACCTGTCCAGGCTGAAAATCGACCGCAGCGCCACCGCCGCGACCGGCGCCCGCGTCCGCCCCCGGCGCAGATGGCTGCGCTATGCGGTCATCGCGCTGATCCTGCTGGCCGTGCTCGGCATCGCTGTCAGGCTCGCCGGCCCGAAGTCGGTGCAGACCACAACGGTTACCTCGGCCTACCCCACGCAGAATTTCACGCTGCTCAACGCCACCGGCTATGTCGTGCCGCAGCGCAAGGCGGCGGTCGCATCCAAGGCGCAGGGCCGGCTCGAATGGCTGGGCGTGCTGGAAGGCTCGCGCGTGAAGAAGGACGAGGTCATCGCGCGGCTGGAAAGCAAGGACGTGTCCGCGTCCTTCGCCCAGGCGCAGGCGCAGGTCAAGGTGGCACAGGCCAACCTGGCCCTGCAGCAGGCGGAGCTGAAGGACGCAGAAGTCAACCTGCGCCGCTCGCAGATCCTGATCGGGCCGAACGCGATCTCGCGCACCCAGTACGACGCCGATGTTGCGCGCTACAACAAGGCCAGGGCCTCGGTCAGCAGCTCGCAGGCGTCGATCGCGTCGGCGCAGGCCAATGCGCGCGCGGCCGAGGTGGCGGTGGAACAGACCGTGGTGCGCGCGCCGTTCGACGGCGTGGTACTGGTCAAGCATGCCAACGTCGGCGACAACATCACGCCGTTCTCGGCCGCCGCCGACACCAAGGGCGCGATCGTGACCATTGCCGACATGGAGACGCTGGAGGTCGAGGCCGACGTCGCCGAATCCAATATCGCCAGGATCCGCGCCGGCCAGCCGTGCGAATTGCTGCTCGATGCGTTGCCGGGCGTGCGCCTGGCCGGGCAGGTGTCGCGCATCGTGCCGACGGTGGACCGCTCCAAGGCCACGGTGCTGGTCAAGGTGCGCTTTGTCGACCGCGACGCGCGCGTGCTGCCGGACATGAGCGCCAAGATCGCCTTTTTGTCGCGCGCGGCCACGGCGCGCGACCGCCAGCCGATGGTGGCGGTGCAGCCCGCCGCGGTGGTCATGCGCGATGGCCGGCAGGTGGTCTACGTGGTGCGGGACGGCAAGGCGCACGAGACCCAGGTCAAGACCGGCGACAAGCTCGGCGAGCTGGTCGCGGTACAGGGCGTCAAGACCGGCGACGTGCTGGTGCTGTCCCCCGGCGACAAACTCGGCGACGGCGACCGCGTCACGCCGGCCAAGCCTTGAAGTAACCACATGAGGGTGAGCGCATGAGCACCGCGCCGCTGGTCCGCATCAGCCACGTCGCCAAGTCCTACCGGCGCGGCATGCAGACCGTGCCCGTGCTGACCGATATCTCGCTCGATATCGGCGAGGGCGACTTCGTCGCGCTGATGGGCCCGTCCGGCTCCGGCAAGAGCACGCTGCTGAACCTGATCGCCGGCATCGACCGCCCCGACAGCGGCACGCTGCAGGTGGGCGGGCTCGATATCACGCAGCTGCCCGAGGCCGCGCTGGCGGACTGGCGCGCGGCCAACGTCGGCTTTATCTTCCAGTTCTACAACCTGATGCCGGTGCTGACCGCATTCGAGAACGTGGAGCTGCCGCTGATGCTGACCAGCCTGCCGCGCGCGGAACGGCGCGCGCGCGTGGAGCTGGTGCTGGACATGGTCAACCTGGCCGACCGCATGAGCCACTACCCGTCCGAGCTGTCGGGCGGGCAGCAGCAGCGCGTGGCGATCGCGCGGGCGCTGATCACCGACCCGTCGCTGATCGTCGCCGACGAGCCCACCGGAGACCTCGACCGCACCTCTGCCGCGGAAATCCTGGCGATGATGCAGCGCCTGAACGCGGAACTCGGCAAGACCATCATCATGGTCACGCACGATGCCCATGCCGCGGCCGCGGCGGGCTCGCTGGTGCACCTCGATAAGGGCGAGCTGATCCGCGGCGAGGTGGCCTGATCCGTCATGTACGCGCTCAAGCTGATCACTCGCAACGCACTGCGGCACAAGCTGCGCACCGCGCTGACCGTGCTGGGGCTGGTGATCGCGGTGCTGGCGTTCGGGCTGCTGCAGACCGTGATCGATGCGTGGTACGCCGGCGCGTCGGCCGCGTCCAGCGCGCGGCTGGTGACGCGCAATGCGATCTCGCTGGTGTTCCCGCTGCCGCTCAGCTACGAGGGCCGCATCCGCGGCGTCGACGGCGTGACCGCGGTGGCGCGCTCCAACTGGTTCGGCGGCGTCTATCGCGACCGCAAGAATTTCTTCGCGCAGTTCGCAGTGTCGGACAACTATCTCGATCTCTACCCGGAATTCATCGTTCCCGAACAGCAGCGTGCCGAATACCAGCGCGACCGCAAAGGGGCGCTGGTCGGCCGCCAGCTGGCCGACCAGTTCGGCTTCAGGATCGGCGACGTGATCCCGATCAAGGGCACCATCTACCCCGGCACCTGGGAGTTCGTGGTGCGCGGCATCATGGACGGCCGCGACGAAAGCATCATCACGAAGCAGATGGTGTTCCACTGGGAATACCTGAACGAGACCATCCGCAAGAAGTCGCCGCGGCAGGCCGACCAGGTCGGGGTCTATGTGCTGGGCGTCGACAATCCCGACAACACCGCGGCGATCTCGCGCAATGTCGATGCCGTGTTCCGCAACTCGCTGGCCGAGACGCTGACCGAGACCGAGCAGGCGTTCCAGCTCGGCTTCGTCGCCATGTCGAACCAGATCATCGCGGCGATCCGCGTGGTCTCCTACGTGGTGATCGTGATCATCATGGCGGTGATGGCCAATGCGATGGCGATGAGTGCGCGCGAGCGCACCGCGGAATACGCCACGCTCAAGGCGCTGGGCTTCGGACCAGGATTCCTGGCGCTGCTGGTGTTCGGCGAGTCGCTGGCGATCTGCGTGGCGGGCGGCGCGCTCGGCATGCTGGCTACGCCGCCGATGGCGGCGGCGTTCAAGCAGGCGGTGGGCGGCGTATTCCCGGTGTTTACAGTGTCGCAGGAAACGATGCGCGCGCAGGCCGCGTGCGCGCTGGCGGTCGGCATCGCCGCCGGCATCGTGCCCGCGGTACAGGCCGCGCGGGTGCGCATCGTCGAAGGCCTGCGGGCAATCGGCTGACGCGTTCGACCATGGCGATCCCGCTCACCTATATCGCGCGCAACCTGTGGGCCCGGCGGCTGACCACCGCGCTGACCGCGGGCGGGCTGGCTTTGGTGGTCTTTGTCTTCGCCACCATGCTGATGCTGGATGCCGGCCTGAAGAAGACGCTGGTCACCACCGGCGAGCGCGACAACGTGGTAGTGATCCGCAAAGGCGCCGAGACCGAAATCCAGAGCGCCGTCGAGCGCGGCCAGGCCGGCATCATGGAAATGCACCCGGCGGTGGCCATGACCGGCGCCGGCCAGCCGATGGCCTCGCGCGAGGCCGTGGTGCTGATCTCGCTGACCAAGTCCAGCACCGGGCAGCCCTCCAACGTGGTGATCCGCGGCATCTCGCCGCTGGGCATGGACCTGCGTCCGCAGGTCAGGCTCGTGGCGGGGCGCATGTTCCGTCCGGGCTCGGCTGAAATCATTGTCGGCAGCAGCATTGCCGACGGCTTTGCCGGCGTGCAGATCGGCGAACACCTGCGCTTCGCCCAGCGCGAGTGGACTGTGGTGGGCCACTTCGACGCCGGCGGCAGCGGTTTCGACTCGGAGATCTGGGGCGATGTCGACCAGCTGATGCAGTCGTTCCGGCGCAATGCGTATTCGTCGATGGTGGTGCGGCTGGCCAACCCCACGCTGTTCGAGCGCTTCCGCGCCGATATCGACGTGGATCCACGCCTTGCCGACGAGGCCAAGCGCGAGCAGGTCTTCTATAGCGACCAGTCCAGGGCGCTGTCCAAATTTATCAATATCCTGGGCTTTACGCTGTCCACGATTTTTTCGATTGCGGCAATGATCGGCGCCATGATCACCATGTACGCGTCGGTGGCCAACCGCGTGGCCGAGATCGGCACGCTGCGCGCGCTGGGATTCAAGCGTGCCAACGTGCTGGTGGCTTTCCTGATCGAGGCGGCGTTGCTCGGACTGGTGGGTGGCGTGGCCGGGCTGGCGTTTGCGGCGCTGATGCAATTCGCGTCGTTCTCGACGACCAATTTCCAGACGTTTGCCGATCTGTCGTTCCGCTTCATCCTGACGCCTGGCATTGCGCTGCAGACGCTCGGGTTCGCGATGGCAATGGGGCTGGTGGGCGGCTTCCTGCCGGCGGTGCGGGCGGCGAGGATGAATATCGTGGATGCGCTGCGGGCGCGTTGAGCGGCTCGCTCGCTGCCGGTTTGCTCCCCTCTCCCAATGAGGGGAGAGGGAGAACACCTTGCTTAGCCCGGCTCGGGCGGCTTGGGTGCACCCAACGCCGTTGGCTTCGCTACAGGTCTCCAAGAGCCCCGATCCTTTCCTTGCCTTCTCCCCACTGTCCGTCTACAACCCGTAGTGATGCATGCTACTCGCCAGGCCTCGCTGGCGGCCAGTGCGCACCGGCACGGCCAGCGGCGCCCCACCGCAGGACTTACCGCCAGGACGCCCCCGATGAATCTCGACCTGCTGGCTTCATTGCTGACTGCCGTGGTGGTGCTGCTGATCGGCACCCTGGTCAACCGCAGCGTCGGCATCCTGTCGCGCTACAACATCCCCGACCCCGTCACCGGCGGGCTGCTGTTCGCCATCGTCGCGTCGGTGGCAGCGGCGGCGGCGAATTTCCGCGTGGTCATCGATCCCGGCATGAAGCCGGTGCTGCTGCTGATGTTCTTCGGCGGCGTCGGCCTTGGCGCCGACCTGCGCATGCTCAAGCGGGGCGGCAGGGCGCTGGTGATCTTCCTGATCATCCTGCTGCCCTATATCGTGGTGCAGAACGCCGTCGGCGTGGCCATGGCCAGGACACTCGACCTGCACCCGATCTTCGGGCTGGTGAGCGGCTCCATCACGCTGGTGGGCGGCCATGGCACCGGGGCCGCCTATGCCGAGCGCTTCGCCGAGGTCAACAACCTGCAGGCGGTGATGGACCTGTCGATGACGGTGGCGACCATCGGCCTGGTCGTCGGCGGCATCATCGGCGGTCCCGTGGCGCAGTACCTGATCTCGCGCTGCAAGCTGCGCTCGACCGCGCGCGAGGTCGGCGACACCGAGGAGGAAGCCGCCGCCGCGTCGCCGATCACCACGGTCGGCGCGCTCGCCGCGCTGGCCGGCATGCTGGCCGCCGTGATCGGCGGGCGCTGGATCGCGGCGCAGATGCCGGCGGGCCCGATCACCATCCCCGGCTTCCTGTGGTGCATGATGCTCGGCATCGCGATCCGCAACCTGCTGCCATTCATCGGCCTGCGCTTCGACGACCGCGCCACCGACCTGATCACCAACGTCTGCCTGTCGCTGTTCCTGGTGATGACCATGATGGCGCTGGACCTGGCCGAGGTGGCGCTGTCGGCCGGCCCGTTCCTGCTGATCATCGCGATGCAGGTCGTGTTCATCATCCTCTACGTGGTGTTCGTCTGCTTCCGCTTCATGGGCGGCGACTACGAGGCGGCGGTCACCTCGGCCGCGTTCATCGGCTTCAACATGGGTTCCACGGCGACCGCCATGGCCAACATGCGCGCGATCACCGCGCGCTACGGGCCGGCGCCCACCAGCTACCTGATCACGCCGCTGGCCGGCGCGTTCTTTGTCGACCTGATGAACGCGTTCGTGCTGACCATGTTGCTGGCCTTGCCGCTGATCGGAGGCTGACATGCGCCGCGCCTGCCTTGCCTTCCTCTTTGCGCTGCTGGCCAGCCTGTGGCTGGGCGGCTGCGGCGGCGGCCCGAACGCCGACGGCATCCGCGCCAATCTCAACGAGCGCCTGGCGCAGGCGCTGCCGCCGGGCACCGTGCAGCTGGTCGACGTCGACCGGCGCGGCTCGCAGTCCGATACCAAGGCACCGGCCGGCGAAACCCGGCGCGTGGTGTACTTCGATGCGGAACTGAAGCTGCTGCGCGACTACGACTTCGGCGCGTGGGATTCGCCCGGCGTGGCCGGGCTGATCTCGGCGCTGGGCGCGGGGCCGCGCGGGATCACCGGGGTCACCAGCGGCGGCAACAAGGCGGGCGACGTGCTGCGCGCGCACGGCACCGCGCTGTACCGGCGCGACGGCGAGCGCTGGGTCAGCGTGCAGCCCGCCGGCTATCGCCCCGCCGAGGCGCCGGCCGTGGCCACCAACGCGCCCACCGGCCCGGCAGCGATCCTGGATGCGATGCGCAAGGTGATCGAGGCGGTGCAGAAGGACGCCTCGCCGGCGCAGCGCGCGGTGATCGAGCAGGAACTGACCACCGCGCACGCCAATATCCGCGCCCGGCTGGCACGCGTGGACGAGGGCTACGCCATTGCCGCCGGCGCCGAGCATGGCCAGTACCTGCGCTTCGTGCGCGCGCTGGTGGACGGCGCGCGTGTGCGCGCCATCGCGCTGGTCACTCGCGGCGGCGAAGAGAACCTGCGCCTGCTGCGCGCCGGCAAGGTCTCGGCGGCCATGGCGCAGGGCGATGCCGCGCTCGATGCCTACGAGGGCAAGGGCGCCTTTGCCGAAGACGGGCCGCACGCGTCGCTGCGCGCCGTCGGCAGCCTGTACCCGGAACCGGTGCACGTGCTCGTGCGCGACGGCGATCCGGCACGCTCGGTGTCCGACCTGCGCGGCAAGCGCATTGCGGTGGGCGAAAGCGGCTCGGCCTCGCGCGGCACGGTGCTGCGCGTGCTGGCCGCACACGGGCTGGCCGAGAAGGATTTCAAGGCCGAGGAAGTGGGCCTGGGCGCGGCGCTGGTGGCACTGCGCCAGAACCAGGTGGATGCCGTGATGCAGGTGATCGGCGTGCCGTCCGACAGCATCCGCGATGCGCTGAGCGAACTGCCGTTGCGACTGCTGCCACTGGACGAGCGCGCTATCGCGGCGATGGTCGGGCAGAAGGCGGGGTATTTCCGCGCCAGCATCGCACCCGGCACGTACCCCGGCCTGCGCGAGCCGGTGCGCACCGTCGCCACCGCGGCGATCCTGGTGACCGGACCCGACCTGTCGGATACCGAGGTGGCCGACCTGACGCGGCTGGTGTACCGGCATGGCCGCGACTTCGTCGCGCGCGGCAGCGCCCAGGGCGGGCAGATCAACGTGGCCACGGCGCGCGAAGGGCTGGTGATTCCGCAGCACCTGGCGGCAGCAAAGGTGCTGGACGGCCTGGCGGCGGGCACGCCAGCGCAGCGGTCCGGAGGACCGGCCACTCAGGCACCGGCACCCGCGTCGGCACCGGCTGCCACCGCATCCAGGCCGGCCGCCCGCTAACCCCGGAAGCCGCCGCTCGCGCTACCCTGCCGCCGGCAACTCCGCCGCCAGCCGGCAGCGCCGGTCGAGAAAATCGCTCGCATGGCCATTGCTGCCACCCGCCGCGTGGACCGGCTGGTCCACCAGGAAGAAGCCAGGGCGGCCCTGCCGGTCCTGGCCATAGGTCAGGAATATGCCCCGGTCGGGCGGCGGCACCGCGGCGGCGCTGGCGCCGGGATCGTCAGCCCTGCCCCCGACCAGCGCGAACGGGTCGGCCGACAGGACCGGCGTGGCAGCCGGGATAAACCTGGCCCGCACCGGCTTACCGTCGAACCGCAGCGAAGTCCACTCGGTGCCGATCGGCCCGCTCGCGCCATTGACGAAGGCGCGCGCCGCGGCGCTGATGCAATCGAGATGGATATGGAGCTGGTCCTGGCTGCGCGAGGTGCGGGAATTGACCGCCAGCCCCAGCATGTCGTCCGGCACGGGCTTGCCCAGCGCCTGCCCGACCATGCCGCGCTCGTCCCAGCCGAAGGCCCAGGCGTTGGCACCGGTGCCGTCCCACGCCTTGCGATCCTCCACGCCCGTCACTGTCCGTGCCGGGATCACCAGGTAGTGCGACACGCCGATCGCGTCCTTGTACAGCACCAGCCCGCGGGCTCGGTCGACGCTGGCGCAATCGGCATGCTGCGGCTGCGGCGGCGCCAGGCAGCGCTGCTGCACGTTGCGCCACAGGCCATCGCGCCCGCCGGACAGGACGCCGACCACGTTCTCGGCGGTGCAGCCCGCCAGCATCATTGCCGCCGCCAACGCCAGCGCGCCGCGCCGGCGTGCCGGGGTCAGCGCCGGCATGGAATGCCGTAGTACGTCCCTACCCGCGGGTTGGACACGATATAGGCGTGGCGCTGGGCCCAGAACTGGGCGTCGCGGAAGACCTCGGCCTCGCGTTCGCTCCAGGGTGTGGCCAGCAGCGGCAGGGCTTCGGCGTCGGTGGTCGGGTAGACCTGGGCCTGGTAGCGGGCCGTCTGCAGCGCGCCCGTACGGATGGTACGGATCGTGACGTGGCGTGTCATAGGCAGCTTCTCGTCATGAGGACGCCAAATCATAACCACATTCCTGTGTTGCTTTGATGACTGCGGCTGTAACTTGCTGTCAGGAAGCCGCACCGGCCACGACCAACCGATGTCCCCTCGCCGGAAACCGGAGCCAGACATGACGATCAAGTCACCTCGCAAGATCGCAATCCTCGCGCTGACGCATCTCGCCATGCTGGCGGCCGGCTTCGCGGCCGGGATCTATGTGCTGCCGATCCTGACCGAGCAGGCGGGGGCGAGTATCGGGCAGTTACAGGAGGTGTCGCGGCAGGCGGCCTTTTCCGGCGCCTTCCGCAAGGACCTGGCCGGCAGTGACGCATTCCACTGGGCCAGCGGACGGCTGCATGTGTCGGACCGCGCCATTGCCTTCGAAGGCAGCGTGGCGCCGGGACCGGACTACCGGATCTACCTGGTGCCGGAGTTCGTCGACACCAAGGCCGCTTTCCTTGCGATCAAGGACCGCGCGGTGCAGGTTGCGCCGTTGAAGACCTTCGGCAATTTCACCGTCGCGTTGCCGGATGGCGTCGATCCCGGCCAGCACCGTGCGGTAGTGATCTGGTGCGAGCGGTTCGGGCAATTCATCAGTGCCGCGGCCTACCGGTAGGCCGCGCAAGAAAAAAAGGCCGATCGAGGAACCGGCCCAACGAACCCCGCACAGGCAAGGTGTCGATATGAACATCACGCGCCCGCCCGTGCGCGGCGCCGCAGCGCCATCGCGGGCGGGCATCAGGCGGCGGTGATCAGAAGCGGTGACGCATGCCGATGGTGGCGCCGGTCTGGTTCTCGCCCGCGACCACGGTGCCCACGCCATTCAGGCCCAGGGCCGAGCCGTTCTTGTTCTTGGCGTAGCCCACGTTCAGGTACACGTCGGTGCGCTTGGACAGCGAATAGTCCGCCGACAGCACGAACATCCACGGATCGGCATCGCTGCTGCGGGTGTCGTTGTAGTAGGCGGCGCCGGTCACCAGGAAGGCGGGCGTGAAGCGGTACTGCGCGCCAGCCCAGTAGACGTTGCTGCGGGTCGCGGCGGCGGTGGCGCTGGAGACGCCATCGTCCTTCAGCCAGCGGTAGCCGGCGAACACCTTGGCGTCGCCGAAGGCATAGGCGGTGCCCACCGCGGCGCGCTTGGCGCTGCGGTCCTGCAGCGCCACGGTGGCGCCCTGGTACTGGTCGTAGGCGGCACCGACCGAGAAGCCGCCGGCGGCATATGTCAGCCCGCCGCCGAAGTTGCGCGCGACCTTGGGTTCGCCCGGCACTTCGCCGTTGTTGTCGCGGCCGAAGCTGTAGAAGCCGGTGGCGGTCAGGCCGCCGAACTTGCCGGTGTACTTGATGGTGTTGTCGGCGCGGCCGTTGAAGGCCGAGTCGACGCTGTTGAGCGAGTAGCGCGGGCCCACGCCCATCGGGTCGAAGGCGCCGAACAGGTCGTACAGCGCGTTCTGCTGGCGGCCCAGCGTGACGGCGCCGAAGCCGCCCTGCAGGCCCACGTAGGCCTGGCGGCCGAACAGGCGGTTGCCCTGGCCTGAGGTGCCGGTATCGATATCGAAACCGCTTTCCAGCACGAAGATACCCTTCAGGCCGTCGCCCAGGTCTTCGGTGCCGCGCACGCCCCAGCGCGAGCCGGACAGGTTGCCCGAGTTCAGGCGGGTGGCCGTGCCCTGGGCACCGTTGGTGCCGGGCACGTGGCTGATGACTTCGAGGCCGGCATCGGCGATGCCGTACAGCGTTATGTTCGATGCGGACTGGGCCGAGGCCACCCCGGATACCGCGGTAGCGGCCACTGCTGCCGCCATTGCAAGGAGAGCTTTCTTCACTGTGATTTCTCTGTTTTATGGTGATTCCATGACACCGCGCCGGACCGACCGGGACCGGTCGGCCATCCTGGCCTGAGCTGGCTGGCCGCGCAGGACCCGGCGGCGGCGCACGTCCGCACAAGTGCGGCCGGCGCATTGTGCTGGCGCAATATGAAAGCGTTGTGACGAGTAGTACGCAGCACAAAGTGCCGAATAGCACTCGCATGGGGGTTTTCCCTGCAACCGACGGGATCGTTTTGGTAGGATGCAGGCTTTTCCGACGACGGTAATGCCAGTGCTCCTTGCCGCCATGTGCCCTTGCCTCGACAGCTTCGCGTCATGAAGCTGGCAGAGATCAAGACCCGGCTAGCCTCGCTGCAGGCTCCGCTCCCCGCCTCGATCCAGCAACGCCTTTCCGGCCTGTGCGCGCGCAGCGCGCGCCTGGGCCTGACCCGGCCCGGCTCGCTGCGCCCCACGCGACGTGGCGTGCTGGTGGGCATGGCCGCGGTGCCGGCAGCCTTGCTGCTGTACGTGCTGGTGCTGGTGCCGTTCACGCCGGGCATCAGCGACATCCGCAAGGCCAAGTCCGAGCAGCCGGCGCAGGTGCTTTCGGCCGACGGCAAGGAGCTGGCGCTCTTCAAGTGGGCCAACCGCGACTGGGTGCCGCTCAAGCAGATCTCTCCCAACGTGGTGGCGGCGCTGATCTCGACCGAAGACCACCGCTTCTATGAGCACCACGGGCTCGACTGGCGCCGCCTTGCCTCGGCCGCGGTGCATACCTTCTCGGGCGACCGCCAGGGCGGCTCGACCATCACTCAGCAGCTGGCGCGCAACCTCTATCCCGACGAGATCGGCCGCGCGCCCACGCTGACGCGCAAGCTCAAGGAAGCGATCACCGCGTTCAAGATCGAGGCCCTGTACACCAAGGACGAAATCCTCGAGACCTACCTGAACACGGTGCCGTTCCTGTACAACGCGTTCGGCATCGAGATGGCCGCGCGCACGTACTTCGACAAGCCGGCGCGCTCGCTCGATGTGCTGCAGAGCGCCACGCTGATCGGCATGCTCAAGGGCAACAGCTACTACAACCCGGTGCTGAACCCCGAGCGCGCGCTGGACCGGCGCAATATCGTGCTGGGGCAGATGGTCAAGCGCGGCAAGCTCGACGCGGCCCGCTATGAGCAGCTCAAACGCCGTCCGCTGCGTATCGACTTCGAGCGCCAGACCGAGCCGCCCGGCCCCGCGCCGCATTTCGCGCAGCAGCTGCGCAAGTGGCTGATCGGCTGGGCCGACCGCAACGGCTACGACATCTACGCCGACGGCCTGGTGGTGCGCACCACCATCGACGCGCGCCTGCAGGCCATGGCCACGCAGGCGGTGGCGCAGCAAGGCAACCGCCTGCAGGCGATCGCCAACGCGGCCTGGGCGCCGCGCGCGGGCTGGGCCGCGGACCGCGCGCTGGTGCAGGCCTTCGTGCGCGAGTCGCCGGAATACCGTGCCGCCACCGCCGCCGGCACGCCGTCCGAAGACGCGATGAAGCAGCTGCTGGCCAATGGCGCCTTCATGCGCGCGCTGCACCAGCAGAAGACGCGGATCCAGGCGGGCTTCCTCGCCATCGATCCGCGCAACGGCGAGATCCGCGCCTGGGTCGGCAGCCGCGACTACACGCAGGACGCCTTCGACCATGTGCAGCAGGCGCGCCGCCAGCCGGGCTCGACCTTCAAGCCCTTCGTCTACGGCGCGGCGTTCGAGGAAGGCAAGTCGCCCGACGACACGCTGATGGACCAGCCGGTCGAGATCGAGCTGGCCGGCGGCGAGATCTGGCGCCCGTCCGACGAGGGCCGCCCCACCGGGCGCGCGATGAGCCTGCGCGACGGCCTGGTCTACTCGCGCAACACCATCACCGCGCAGCTGATGCAGCAGGTCGGCCCGGCGCGCGTGGCGCGGCTGGCGCGCGAGATGGGCGTGCGCGAAAGCCGGCTCGACGAGGTGCCGTCGCTGGCGCTGGGCACCAGCCCGGTCACGCTCAAGGAGATGGTGGCCGCCTACGGCACCATCGCCAACGCCGGCAACTACATCGCGCCGACCATGGTCACGCGGATCGAAGACCGCAACGGCAATGTGCTGCAGGTATTCCGCCCGGCGCGCGCCGAGCACGCCCTGCCCCACGCCACCACGCAGACCCTGCTCGACGTGATGCGCGACGTGATCGACCGCGGCACCGGCGCCGGCATCCGCTCGCGCTTCGGCATCCGCGCCGACGTGGCCGGCAAGACCGGCACCACGCAGGACAACGCCGACGGCTGGTTCATCATGATGCACCCGGAGCTGGTCGCCGGCGCCTGGGTCGGCTTCAACGACAGCCGCGTCACGCTGCGCAGCGACTACTGGGGCCAGGGCGCGCACAGCGCGCTGCCGATGGTCGGCGACTTCTACCAGCGCGCCCTGCGCGGCCGCATCATCGACGGTAGCGCTCGCTTTGCCGAGTACGAGGAAACCCATGTGTTCGCCTCGCTCGGCAACCAGGTGCGCGGCTGGTGGGCCCAGTTGTTCAGCCGCGACAAGGCCAACGACGCCACCGCGCCGCGCCCGGCACCGCGCCGTCCGGCGCTGCCGGCGCCCGAGGCGGATGTGGCGCCGCCGGCGAGCACGCCGATGGCGTCGGCCTCAGCGCCGGGGAGCGGTGGGGGCAGTGGCGGGGAAGAGTCCAGCCTGGCGCTGGATCAGGGGGAAACAGTGATGGCGGTGCCGCCGGGTTTTGAGGCAAGTCCAGCGCAGGCACCAGCGGCATCGCAGGCACCGGTCACGCCCGCGACGCCGCCTGCCCCGCCGCCCGATCCAGCAGGCTCCAATGCGCCTGCGGCGCCTGCGTATCCGGCCGGGCGGCCGGCGCCGGCTGCGCCCGTACCCGCAGCGCCAATACCGCCGGCACCGGTGACGCCGGAAAGCAATAACCAGAGCAGCGTCGCGCCCGGCTAAAGCAGGCACTGGCGGGCTTACGCCATCCAGTTCTCGCAGCGCAGTCCGTTCACGCGGGAAAATTCACCCATGTTGTCGGTGACCAAAACAGCCCCAAGCGAGAGCGCATGCGCGGCAATCAGCATGTCATTGGCTCCGATGACTGTGCCCTTGCGCTCCAGTGCTGCACGCAACTCGCCGTAGCAGTGATCCGCGTCACCGCCGAGGGGCAGGACGCGCAGGCCGGCCAGTGCCTGGCCGACACGCTGGCTGAGCGCCGATGAGCCATTCTTTGCTGCGCCGAAGCGCAATTCGGCCGCGACGATGATCGATGTGCAGAGACTATCGGGGTCGGTCGCTTCGATCCGGGCCGCGCAAGCCCCACGAGTATTGCGAATGGCGTCGGAAATGATATTGGTGTCGAGCAGGAACAAGGCCATCAGAGATTGACGTCCTCGGCTGGCAAGTCGTCGATCGTCGGCCAATCGTCGTCGATCGGCTCCCATTGCGACAGCAGCGCCCGCAACGGCGTGGCCGCGACCGGCTCAATGATGAGGTGGTTGCCTTCGCGGCGAAGAATGGCCTCGTCCCCGGGCAGCTCGAACTCGCGCGGGATGCGGATTGCCTGGTTGCGACCGTTGCGGAACAGCCTGACATGGCGGATTTCGTCGGTTGTCGTCATCGAACCTCCTTCGCATATGCCAAAGCATATGCCAAATGCCGGGGTACTGCAATGAGAGCCGGCTCAAATCGCCGCAGTGCCTCGTCGACGACTCAAATCAGTCCCAGATCACCGGCCCGCCCCCCTGGAAACACCTGTTCCAGCCGCCCCGCATCCAAGCCGTACAACCGCTGGAGCAGCCCGCCCAGCACCGCCCGATACTCATTGCGCACCGGCCAGTCCCGGTCCTGGTTCAGCGCCGCGCGCTCCACCGCGACCTGCTCGCCCGCGATGCGCCCGCCGCGCACCGCGCCGCCGGCCACCCAATAGACGGTGCCATGGCCATGGTCGGTGCCGCGGGTGCCGTTCTCGCGGAACGTGCGGCCGAACTCCGACAGCACCACCACCGTGGTATTGCCCCACGCCGGCCCCATACCGTCGGCGAAGGCCGACAGGCCGCGGCCGAGGTTGTCGAGCAGGCCGGCGAGCTGGCCCTGCGCCGCGCCCTGGTTGACGTGGGTATCCCAGCCGCCGACGTCGATAAAGCCGAGGTTGAAGCGCTCGCGCATCAGCCCCGCCATGCGCCGCGCCTCGATTTCGAAGCCGCGCGCGCTGAGCGAGCGGCGGTTGGCGGCCTGCATCTCCTGCTGGCGCGCGGCCATGTTGCTGCCACCTGCCATGTCCCCTGCGGCCGCCTCGGCCTGGCGTGCGACCGCCTGGCGCAGCTCGAAGCCTTCGTCGATCAGCGACTCGAAGCGCGTGCCGCGGTACATCTGCGCCAGCATCTGTTCCTGGCGCGCGTCGAACGGGGTGCGGCCGCTGCCCTTGAGCGAGACGTTGGGCACGCCGCGCGGCCCCGCCAGCACCAGTGGCAGGCCATCGGTGAAGGCCACCGGCGCGGCCTGGCCGCCCATCACCTGCGCCAGGCGGTTGAGAAAGCCGCTGCCGCGCAGCGCGGCGAGCTGGCTGCGGTTGTGGTCGCGTGGATCGTCGCCCGCGCCCGGCAGCCCTGCCTCGATGGTGTCCTGCGTCTCGAAGTGGCTGCGCGACAAGTCATGCGTGCCGGCAAACGGCACGAAGGCCAGCTGCCCGCGCTGCCACAGCGGCAGCATGGCCGGCGCCAGTGCCGGGTGCATCGCCCAGCCGCCGATGCCGCGCGCGGCGCTGTCGGCGGCAAAGGCCGGCGCCAGCGCGACGGCGGCGCCGGGGTCGGGGTCCGCTCCGGCGGCGGGCGGTCGCCGGATCGCGATATTGGGGCGCGCCGCGTAATAGAAGTCGCTGCCGGCCGGCACCAGCACGCTGGCGGCGTCATAGCCGCCGCGCAGGAACACCAGCAGGAAGCGGGCGTCGGCCTGCGCCGGCAGCGCGTAGACGCGCGACACCGTGGCGGGCAGCGCCCACGCCAGCGCGGTGGCGCCCATCGTGCCGAGCCATTGTCTGCGTCGCATGGCGAGCTCCTTCCTTTCCCGTGCGCGTCAGCGCTGCATCCATTCGGGCGAGCTGAGCAGCACGGTATTCCACTCCGCCTGCGAGGCCGCCTGCGCCAGCCCCGCGCGCGTTGCCGGGCCAAGCGTGGCTTCGATGCCGTCGTAGTAGAGCTTGTTGCCGATCACCGGGAAGCGCGCGCCGCGCGGCGTGCCCGCATCGCCGGCGAACAATCCGGCCGGTCCCGAGCCGATTGCGCGCGCAATCTCGAAGCGCCGCACCATCTGCCCGGAACTGGCCCAGGCGCTCTCCGCCGCGGGATAGCCGTCGGGTGTCACGTGGCCATACAGCGGCTCGCCCAGCTGGTTCAGCCAGTTCAGCACCGGGCGCAGGTTGGCGACCGGCCGGCCTTCGTAGGCCAGCCGCAGCGACGACACCACGTAGACCACCGGATCCTTGAACTTGCGCGGGGAAGAAGCCGGCAGCCGGTCCAGCTCGGGCGCCAGCAGCATGGTGCGCAGCACCGCGGCGATATTGCCATCGGTGCGCGCGAAGGTCTGGGCCATGCGGTCGACCAGTGCGGGCGGCGGGTTGTCGGCGATGAAATAAGCGGCCAGCCTGGCACTGATAAATCGCGCCGTGGCCGGCTCGCGCGACAGGATCGCCACCGCGCGCTCGACCTCGGCAAACCCGGCCGGCTCGATGCGCTGGCCCAGCAGCGTCTTGGCGCCGAAGTCATGCCGCGCCGGATTGAACTCGAACGCGCCGTCGCTGCGGTACAGCGCCGCGCGCGCGGGCGGCAGCCGCGGCGGCGTGCCGCGCAGGTTGACGCCGACGCCGGTCAGCACGCGCGCCAG
Organism: Cupriavidus sp. MEYA8; assembly: GCF_059278825.1. NCBI lineage: Bacteria > Pseudomonadati > Pseudomonadota > Betaproteobacteria > Burkholderiales > Burkholderiaceae > Cupriavidus > Cupriavidus sp. MEYA8. The sequence continues at coordinate 1,454,575 of NZ_CM181222.1, read as the reverse complement.
TTCCTGCACGTCTTGCTGGGTGTAGCGCGAGCCGCTGGGGCCGCCCGCCACGCCCAGCGTATGCAACTCCATCAGCTCGCGCGCGTAGTTCTCGTTGATGCGGTTGGCGCTGCTTTGCGCGTTGTCGAGGTAGAGCAGCATCGCCGGCGCGGTGACGGTGGCCATCAGCAGGTCCCGGAAGCGGCCCAGGGCATGGGGGCGGATCGCGCGTTCCTCATAGTCGGGCAGCAGCCAGCGCACCTGCCCCTTGCCCGAATAGACATTGAAGTGGTTCATCCAGAACCACGTCATCTGCTCGCGCAGTTGCGCCGGCGAGTACAGCGCCCGCAGCAGGTGGCGCCGCGCGGTATCGGCCACCAGCTCGCGGCCTTTTTCGTTCAGGGCCTGGCGGGCCTGCTGCTTGCTGTCTGCGTCGGCCAGCGCGTCGATGCGCTCGCGCGCCTGCCGCGCAGCCAGCAGCGGCGTGCCGGGGTCGCCTTGCAGGGCCGGCAGCGCGGCGATGGCGGCCCCAAGTTCGGGCGGATCCGCCAGCGGCATGGCGAGCTGGCGCTCCAGATAGGCTGTGCGTCCCAGTCGGCGCAGCTCGGCCAGGCTGGCCTGGTCGGCGCCGAAGCTGACGGTATTGAGCCAGCGCAGGTCGGTCGCGCTGTCGCTGCCGGCGTCCGGCATCTGGGCACAGGCGCCTGCGCAGGCGGCCAGCACCACCGCTGCGCCGGCGCGCCAGGCGGCCAGCCGCCGCGGCATCCTGCCATGCCCCGCCTGTTGCGCCGCATCCATGCCCGCCTCCTTGTCATGCCCACTGTCAATGTTACGGGGCAAGCGCGTTTCCGTTGACATGGGCGCTTGGCGGGCGGCTGCCTTGCACGATCGGCAGCGCTGATCGGTACGTGCGCGCGGTAAGGTCGCGGCGACCAGCCCTATTGCCCGCTCATCTTCCTGCGGAATTCTTCGGCCGTGCCGATCTGCCGAAACAGGGGTCCGCCTGGCGCGAACCTGTCCGCGCTGGCCAGCGGCCCCACCACCACCGGCTCGAACCCCGCGTCGCGCACCAGCCGCGCCGCCACCTGCAGCGCCGCCTCGTCGTCACCGGCGATCGGCACGGCGATCAGGCCGCCGGGCCGGTGATGTTCATTGGCAAAGTTGGTCGCGCCCATGAAGTTGAACGCCCTCACCACGCGCGCGCCGCGCAGGTATTTCGCCGTGGTGATGCCAATGCCGTTGCGCTGCGCTTCGTCGGCAATCGCGCCGTCGCGCTGGGCGAAGGCATTGGTGGCATCCAGCACGATCTTGCCCGACCATGCCCCGGCATTCTCCTGGCTTAGCTGCGGCAAGGCGTTGTACGGGGTGGCGAGAAACAGCACGTCGGCAAAGGCGATTGCCTCGGCGACCGTTCCCGCCCGCGCCAGCGGGCCAAGGCCGTCGACCAGCGGCTTGAGCGCTTCAGGATGCCGCGACGAGAACAGGACCGGGTGCCCCGCCTTGACCCAGAGGCCGCCGATGGTGCCGCCAATGCGCCCGGAGCCGATCACGCCGATGCGCCCCGGACCCGCGTCGCTGGCGGCAGCCGGCTTCCGGGCACAGGCGCTCAACGGCGGCAAGCTCAGCGCCACCATGGCCATTGCCCCCGTTCGCAGCATGCGGCGACGTTCGGGATTGAAGACATTGGCCGGCTCTTGCATCGCGCGCTCCCAGGATGATTGCTTGCCCGCGCGGCCACCATGCGCATCTCCTGCCGCACACCGGCCGCCCAACGAACTCTAGGCGAAAAAATGGCTTGCCGGGCCATCGCGCTTGGCACTGCCTGCGCGCTGGACTAGATTAGGTAGCATTTGCGCCACGCCACGAAGTCTGCGTTACAGCCGCCCGCGCGATGCGGCGCGAGAGGGGAAAGGGGAACCCCATGGCCCACGCCCGACCCCGTTGCCAGGCTTGCATCGAGCCACAGGCTTTTCCCGCCAATCCAGACAGTCACCGACGGCGAGGAGGAATCGCCATGCTCTCGCATCTGTTACGCCGTACGCCATGCAGCTTCGCGGCCGCCTTGCTTGCGCTGGCGTGCCCGCTCGTAGCCCACGCGGCGCAGGCCTACGTATCGACCGAAGGCGGCGGTATCGCAGTCATCGACCTGGAGCGGCTCGAAGCCGTCGCCAGTCTGCCGGCGGGTGGCAAGGGCCCGCGCGGGCTGGGCGTGACCGCCGATGGCAAATACCTGCTGGCGGCCAACAAGGACACCGGCGACGTGTCGGTGATCGAACTGGCCACCGGCCAGCCGGTCCGGCGCGTGCCGATCGGTCAGAACCCGGAGTTCGTGCGCATGGCGGGCGACCAGGCCTTCGTCACGTTCGAACCGGGCGAGCGCTCCGGCCCGCCCGGCGCCGCGCCGACGCCGCCCGCAAAGGGCAAGGGCACTGACGACAAGCCGCTGCCGGCTGAAATCGCCGTGATCGACCTGAAAGACTGGCGTGTGAGCCGGACCATCCGCAGCGGGCTGGAAACCGAAGGGATCGAGTTCTCGCGCGATGGCAAGCTGATGCTGGTCACCAACGAAGGCGACGACACCGTCACGGTCTACGAAAAAGCCAGCGGCAGGCAAGTGAAGCTGCTGCCGATGCCGGCCGGCTCGCGCCCGCGCGGGATCAAGGCAAGCCCCGACGGCGCCCGCTACGTGGTGACGCTGGAAAACACCAACGCCTTCGTGGTGCTCGACGCCACGGACTTCCGCGTGCAGCGCACCGTGCCGACGCGCACCGGTCCCTACGGCGTGGCGTTCGATCGCGCCGGCGCGCGGCTGTTCGTCGCCGCGTCGCGCGCCGACTCCCTGCAGGTGTTCGATGCGCAGACCTTCGCACTACTGACCGAGATCCCGGTCGGCAAGCGCTGCTGGCATTTCAGCTTCACGCCGGACGATGCGCGGCTGCTGGTGGCGTGCGGCCGCTCCAATGCGGTCCTGGTCTTCGACGCGCGCACCTACAAGCCGGTGAAGCAGTTCGACGGGCTGCCGCTGAGCTGGGGCATCGTGACCTTTCCGAAAAGCGTGGGTTCGATCGATTCGCCGTAAGCGGCGCGGCGTCATTTCACCGGCGCCGCCGCGGTAGGGCTGCCCGACAGGATCGACACCACGTTCTTCGCGCCAGCCTGCTCGGCAATCTCGCGTGCGGTCAGCCCACGGTCATCGCGCAACGAGGCATCGGCGCCACGTGCAATCAGCAGTTGCACGACCTCGCTCTTGTCATAGCCGGCCGCCCACATCAGTGCCGTCAGCCCATGCGCATAGCGCGCGTTGCTGTCGACGCCGGCGTCCAGCAACTGCTTCACCACCACCGTGCGACCCTCTCCCGCTGCATAGATCATGGCGGTCTTGCTGACGCGGTCGGTGGCGTTCAGTTCGGCGGCCATCCTGGTCGACGTGCGCGATGAAAAGGGCCAGATGACCCCGGGCGTCATCCACGGCGGCAAGACCGGGCACGTCTACGTGCATGATCGCCGCGATGGCCGCCTGATCCGCTATTCGCAGGCGATGATCCCGCAGGAGAACATGTGGACCCTGCCCACCCCGCAAGGCGCGCGCATGCTGCCGGGCGCAAACGGCGGCGTGGAATGGGCGCCCAACGCCGTGCAACGTACCGACACGGTGTTGCGCAACAAGCATTTACCACAGCAGGCATAGCAATTTTTCTTAAATTTCTACGGCAATTCAGCAACAAATTCCCCCGTGATCTTATTAACCTGCCCGCTATTTTCCGTTTGCGGCCAGACCTCTTGTTGGACATTTCCTGACGGCGGCTACCTCACCGGCGCACGCGGATTGCGCGGTGTGGCGTATTGCCGGCTCGGCGCAGGCCCGTAGCGAACGCGAAGATATGCTGCTCCCCGCCAGCCCCACAAGGGCCGGCGCGGCCATTCTGATCACACGGAGACAACGAGACATGAGTGCAAGCGCAGAGCATCTGCAACGCGGCCTGGGCGAACGCCACATCCGCCTGATGGCGCTGGGTTCGGCCATCGGCGTGGGCCTGTTCCTGGGCGCCGGCAGCGCCATCAAGATGGCCGGCCCCGCCATCATGCTGGCCTACCTGATCGGCGGCGCGATGATCTTCCTGATCATGCGCGCGCTGGGCGAGATGGCCGTGCACAACCCCGTGGCCGGCTCCTTCTGCCGCTACGCGCAGGACCACATGGGCCCGCTGGCGGGCTACCTGACCGGCTGGAACTACTGGTTCCTGTGGCTGGTGACCTGCGTGGCGGAGATCACCGCGGTGGCCATCTACATGGGCATGTGGTTCCCCGACGTGCCGCGCTGGATCTGGGCGCTGGCCGCGCTGGCCGCGATGGGCTCGGTCAACCTGATGGCGGTCAAGGCCTACGGCGAGTTCGAGTTCTGGTTCGCCATGATCAAGATCGTCACCATCGTGCTGATGCTGTTCGGCGGCGGCGCGATGATCGTGTTCGGCTTCGGCAACGGCGGCGTCGCCACCGGCATCTCCAACCTGTGGGCGCATGGCGGCTTCATGCCCAATGGCGCCTCGGGCGTGCTGATGTCGCTGCAGATGGTGATGTTTGCCTACCTGGGCGTGGAGATGATCGGCCTGACCGCCGGCGAGGCGCGCAACCCGAAGAAGTCGATCCCGGACGCGATCAACTCGGTGTTCTGGCGCATCCTGATCTTCTACGTGGGCGCGCTGTTCGTGATCCTGTCGCTGTACCCGTGGAGCGAGATCGGCGCGCAGGGCAGCCCGTTCGTGCTGACCTTCGAGCGCCTGGGCATCAAGACCGCCGCCGGCATCATCAACTTCGTGGTGCTGACCGCGGCGCTGTCGTCGTGCAACGGCGGCATCTTCAGCACCGGGCGCATGCTGTACAACCTGGCGCTGCAGGGCCAGGCGCCGGCGGCCTTCGCCAGGGTAGACCGCAACGGCGTGCCGCGCCGCGCGCTGCTGGTGTCGATCGCCGCGCTGCTGTGCGGCGTGCTGCTCAACTACCTGGTGCCGGAAAAGGTGTTCGTCTGGGTGACCGCGATCTCCACCTTCGGCGCGGTCTGGACCTGGGCCATCATCCTGGTCACGCAGATCAACTTCCGCCGCGGCCTGTCGGCGGCCGAGCGCAAGGCGCTGGCCTTCCGCATGCCGTTCTGGCCGTATGGTTCATACATCGCGCTGGCGTTCCTGGCGCTGGTGGTGGCGCTGATGGCCTACTTCCCGGAAACGCGCGTGGCGCTGTACGTGGGCCCGGGCTGGCTGGTGCTGCTGACAATCTGCTACTACGCGCTGGACATGCGCTCGCGCGGGCCGGTCAGCTACCGCGCCTGAACGAGCGCGAGTGCGCGCGAGGTGCGCGTGACAGCGCACCTCGCTACAATGGCCCCGGGCAATCCATTGCCAGGGGGCCGAATGTCCGAGACGCCTGACACCTGCGCCGCACCGCGCCAACCACGCCGCCTCGCCGCCAAGGCGTGCCGGCGCGCCACTTGCTGAAATCGCCATGGATATCGCGCTGGCGCTGTCGCTGCTGACGCTGGCGATCTGGTGCGGGCTGCTGTGGCTGCGCGCCGGCTTCTGGCGCGTGCACAAGCCGGCCGCCGCACCGGCGCCGGCGCAATGGCCGGACGTGGTCGCCATCATCCCGGCCCGCGACGAGTCCGCGGTGATCGCGCGCGCGGTCGCGGGCGTGCTCGGCCAGCGCTATCCGGGGCAGCTCTCGCTGGTGGTGGTCGATGACCACAGCCAGGACGGCACCGCCGATCTCGCCCGCGCCACTGCCGCGACGACCGCGCGTCCGCAAGCGCTTGCGGTGTCCGGCGCGCGCGAGCTGCCGCCCGGCTGGAGCGGCAAGGTCTGGGCCCAGTCCGAGGGGCTGGCCGAAGCCGACCGCATCGCTGCGCGCGCCCGCTATGTCTGGCTGACCGATGCCGACATCTGGCATGGCCCCGGCGTGCTGGCATCGCTGGTGGCGCGCGCGGAGCACGAGCGGCGCGACCTGGTCTCGCTGATGGTGCGGCTGCGCTGCGAATCGGCGTGGGAGCGGCTGGTCGTGCCCGCGTTTGTCTTTTTCTTTGCCAAGCTCTACCCGTTCGCGCGCGTGCGCGACCCGCGCTCGCGCGTGGCCGCGGCGGCGGGCGGCTGCATGCTGGCCCGGCGCGCGGCGCTGGCGCGCATCGGCGGCTTTGCCGCGATCCGCGGCGAGCTGATCGACGACTGCAGCCTGGCGGCGCGCATCAAGCCCGGCGGCGCGATCCGGCTGGACCTGGCCGACGACAGCCTGTCGCTGCGTCCCTATGACGACTGGCGCAGCCTGTGGGACATGATCGCGCGCAGCGCCTATACGCAGTTGCGCTATTCGCCGCTGCTGCTGGCGGGCGCGGTGGCCGGCATGGCCCTGACCTACCTGGCGCCGCCGCTGCTGGCGCTGGCCGGCGGCTGGCGGCTGTGGCCGGCGTGGCTGGCATGGGGCGCGATGGCGTTTGCCTACCTGCCGATGCTGCGCGAGTACCGCCAGCCGGCATGGCTGGCGCCGCTGCTGCCGGTGACGGCGCTGTTCTACCTCGGCGCCACCATCGACTCGGCGCGGCGCTACTGGCTGCGCCGCGGCGGGCAGTGGAAGGGGCGGGCACAGGCGCCGGTGCGGTCCTGAGGCGCAGCACTCACCCGCTCACCTGCCGCTCACCTGCCGCTCATTTGCCAAGATATCCCTGCGTGCGGAACCATGCCAGCGCATCGCGCAGCCCTTCGCGGTAAGCGCGCGGCGCATAGCCCAACTGCTGGCGCGCCTTGGCCGACGTGAAGAACATCCGGTAGCGCGACATATTGAGCCCGTCGACGGTAATGAGGGGCTCCTTACCGGTCACCCGCGCCGCCGCTTCCGCCGCACGCGCCAGCGGATACAGCGGCCAGCGCGGCAGTTGCATGGTGGGCGGACGCCGGCCGCACAGCTCGGCGATATCGCGCAGCATCTGCTGCAGCATCACGTCGTCACCGCCCAGGATGTAGCGCTCGCCGGTGCGGCCGCGCTCCAGTGCCAGGAAATGGCCCTCGGCGACGTCGTCCACATGCGCCAGGTTCAGCCCGGTATCTACGAAGGCCGGGATCTTGCCGGCCGCCGCCTCGACGATGATGCGGCCGGTCGGCGTGGGCCGGACGTCGCGCGGCCCGATCGGCGTCGACGGGTTGACGATCACCGCGGGCAGGCCATGCTCGGCCACCAGCCGTTCGACCACGCGTTCGGCCAGCACCTTGCTGCGCTTGTAGGCGCCGATGGCCTCGTGCGGGTGCATCGGCGCGGTCTCGTCCACCGGCGCCTGCGCGCCGGCGACGCGCAGCGTGGCAACGCTGCTGGTATAGACCACGCGCTCGACGCCGGCGCGCTGCGCGGCTTCCATTACCGCCAGCGTGCCATCGACGTTGGTGCGCACGATCTCCTCCGGATCGGGCGCCCACAGCCGGTAATCGGCGGCAACGTGGAACAGGTAGCGCACGCCCTGCAGCGCGGCGGCCACGGCGGCGGCGTCGCGCATGTCGCCCTCGGCCACCGTCACCGGCAGGCCGGCCAGGTTGGTGCGCGGGCTCTGCGGGCGCACCAGCACGCGCACGCTGAAACCCTGCGCCAGGGCCTGCCGCACTATCGCCGACCCGAGGAAACCCGAGGCTCCTGTCACCAGCACGTCATCGTTTCTCGTCATAAAGCCGTTTTCCCGGTGTGGTACAAGCGCCGCAAAGGCGGCGGGCCGCGCTCGCCGTCCGGCCCGCCGGGTCGCGGGGCTGCCAGACAAAGCGCGCGAGTCGGGTATATAGTAACCATCGTGCGACGGAAATGTGATCCTGATGAATCTCCGGTGCGGCGCCGGCCTGTGGATCGCAAATCCGGCCATCCCAATTGCTGAAACCCGTTGCAAAGGGTCTGGGGGTCTACTTTATGCAGGTGATTCTGGCTCAGCCCCGCGGCTTCTGTGCCGGCGTGGTGCGCGCGATCGAGATCGTCGACCGCGCCCTCGTCAAGCACGGCGCGCCGGTGTTCGTGCGGCATGAGATTGTGCATAACAAGCACGTAGTAGAGGGGTTGAAAGAAAAAGGCGCGCGTTTTGTCGAAGAACTCGACGAAGTTCCGACCGGCGCCGTGACCATCTTCAGCGCGCACGGCGTTTCCCGCGCGGTCGTCGCCGATGCCAGCCAGCGCCAGCTGCATGCCATCGACGCCACCTGCCCGCTGGTGATCAAGGTCCATACCCAGGGCCGTCAGTACGCTGCCAGCGGCCGCACCGTGATCCTGATCGGCCATGCCGGCCATCCCGAGGTGGAAGGCACCATGGGCCAGATCCCGGGCAAGGTGATCCTGGTGCAGAACGAGGCCGAGGTCGAGCAGCTGGACCTGCCGCCCGAAACGCCGGTGGCCTACGTCACGCAGACCACGCTGAGCGTTGACGACACCCGCAATATCATCGCCGCGCTGGCCCGCCGCTTCAGCAACCTGGTCGGCCCCGATACGCGCGACATCTGCTACGCCACGCAAAACCGCCAGAGCGCCGTGCGCGACCTGTGCAAGCTGGCCGACGTCATCCTGGTGATCGGCGCGACCAACAGCTCCAACTCCAACCGCCTGCGCGAGATCGGCACCGAAAGCGGCGTGCCCAGCTACCTGATCGCCGACGGCAGCGAGCTGGACCCGGCCTGGGTGCGCGACGCCAACGTGGTCGGCATCACCGCCGGCGCCTCGGCGCCCGAGGAAATGGTCGAGGACGTGATCGCCGCGTTGCGCAATCTGGGCCCGGTCGAGGTCACCACCATGGCAGGGCGCGAGGAGCATGCCGAATTCCGCCTGCCCGCCGAACTGGCCGAGGTCAGGCCATCCGCCGTGCCGCGCAAGGCTGGCAAGGCCGCCGCCCGCGCCGAAGCCGACACCGCGCCTGCCGCTGCCGGCACCAGCGAGAATATCGCCGGCTAAACCCAACCAGAGGAAGCTGCCTTGGCCATCCCGCTCCTGCAGGTTGCCCGCGTGGGCGCCTACATCGTCGGCAAGCATCTGTCGCGGCAAAAACGGTATCCGCTCGCGCTGATGCTAGAGCCGCTGTTCCGCTGCAACCTGGCCTGCTCGGGCTGCGGCAAGATCGACTACCCCGATCCCATCCTGAACCAGCGCCTGTCGGTGCAGGAATGCCTGGACGCGGTCGACGAATGCGGCGCGCCGGTGGTCTCGATCGCCGGCGGCGAACCGCTGTTGCACAAGGACATGCCGGAGATCGTGCAGGGCATCATCGCCCGGCGCCGCTTTGTCTACCTGTGCACCAACGCGCTGCTGATGGAGAAGAAGCTGGACCAGTACCAGCCCAGCCCTTATTTCATCTGGTCGGTGCACCTGGACGGCGACCGCGAGATGCACGACCGCTCGGTGTGCCAGGAAGGCGTCTACGACCGCGCGGTGGCGGCGATCCGGCAGGCCAAGGAACGCGGCTTCCGCGTCAATATCAACTGCACGCTGTTCAACGATGCCGAGCCCGAGCGCGTGGCCAGTTTCTTCGACTCGGTCAAGGCGCTGGGGGTGGACGGCATCACCGTGTCGCCGGGCTATGCCTATGAGCGCGCGCCCGACCAGCAGCATTTCCTGAACCGCGGCAAGACCCGGCAACTGTTCCGCGACATCCTCGGCCGCGGCCGCGCGGGCAAGAACTGGGCCTTCAGCCAGTCGACGCTGTTCCTGGACTTCCTGGCGGGCAACCAGACTTACCATTGCACGCCGTGGGGCAACCCGGCGCGCACGGTGTTCGGCTGGCAGCGGCCGTGCTACCTGGTCGGCGAGGGCTATGCCAAGACCTTCCGCGAGCTGATGGACGAGACCGACTGGGACGCCTACGGCACCGGCAACTACGAGAAGTGCGCCGACTGCATGGTGCACAGCGGCTACGAGGCCACCGCGGTGGCGGATACCTTCGCCCACCCGCTCAAGGCGCTGGGCGTGAGCCTGCGCGGGGTGCGCACCAGCGGGCCGATGGCGCCCGATATTGCGCTGGACCGGCAGCGGCCGGCGGAGTACGTATTCTCGCGCCACGTCGAGATCAAGCTCGAGGAAATCCAGCGCGCGAAGCCGCCCGCCAATCAGGGCCGGCAGGCGGCCAAGGCCGAAGGCGCAGCCACGCACTGATCCCGGAACCGTGCCATGCTCGCCGCCAGCCTGACCGGCGCTGCGCTGACCTGCGTGGCGGCGGGCTTGCGCTGGCCGCGGCGTCGGTGGCGCGCCGTCGAAGCGCGCGCGCCGGCTGCCGTCATTGCGCGTGGGCCTGCACGTGGTATTGGCTGACGGGCCCGCCACGCTGCCGCGCGCGGATCCCGGCGCTGGTCGATGCGCAGGGCCGCTTCGGCTCGGCCATGGCGCCGGACGGCTGCCGCTTCTTCTTCCTGCCGCATGTGCGGCGCCAGCTGGCCGCCGAGATCCGCGCGCAGTTCGACGCCTTCGCCGCGACCGGGCTGCCGCTGGACAATGTCAACACGCACAAGCATTTCCACCTGCACCCGACCGTGCTGGCCCTGATCCTGCAACCGCCGCCACAACGAACTGGTGAGCGCCGTGTTGTGGCAGCTCGCGGGGCTGGTCACCGGCACGCTGGAAGTGTGGTTTGCGCTGATGCTGCTGGGCCACCCGGTGCAGTTCTGGCATGCGCTGGTGATCGAGGCGCTGACGCAGGCCGCGCGCAACGTCGCGTTCTTCGTGCCAGTGGGGCTCGGCGTGCAGGAAGCGGTGGTGATGCTGCTGGGGCAGGCGCTGGGGATGGATGCGCAGGTCGGCTGGCGCTGGCGCTGGTCAAGCGCGCGCGCGAGGTGCTGGTCGGCGTGCCGGCGCTGCTGTCGTGGCAGTGGGTGGAGCTGCGGCGCTGGCGCCGCAGCCGCGCGCGCGAGGCGGGAAAAGCCTAGTCGGCGTTCTGCCGGGCGTTGTGCGTGGTCAGGTAGCTCACCAGTCCGTCCACGCCGCCGCGCGCGACGATATCGGCGAACTGCTTGCGATACACCTCGATCAGCCACGCGCCCATCATGTTGATGTCATAGATGCGCCAGCCGGCGGCGGTGCGCTGCAGCCGGTAGTCGATCTGCATCTCGTCGGCATTGTTGATCACGCGCGTCTGCACCACCACGTCGGAGGCGTCGCTGCCGGCTTTGGACGGCTGGTAGCGGAACTTGACGTTCTGCTCGCGCAGCTGCGCCAGCGATACGGCGTAGCTGCGCACCAGCAGCGTCTCGAACTGCTCGTAGAGCTGCTTCTGCTGCTCGGGCGTCGCGCTGCGCCAGGCGCTGCCGACCGCCAGCCGCGTGGTGCGCCGGAAATCGGCATAAGGCAGGAATTGCTTGCGCACGACCGCGGTGATCTTGGCGAGGTCGCCGGCGCGCGTGTCGGGGTTGGACTGGATCGTGCCGACCACGCCTTCGACCGCCGTCTGCACCAGCTTCTCGGGGCTGGCGCCGGGCTGGACCGCCTGGGCGTGCGCCGTTGCAACCATGACCACCGCCGCAAGCGGCACCAGGGGGAGCAAACCGTAACTCTTCATGATCTCGTGCAGGAAGGACAGGGTGGCCGCGCGTGTGGCGCATGGCTGTCAGGCGCGGTTGGCAAGTGTGCGGCCAGTATAAGCGGAACACTCCTGCGCTGCTCCGCCCCGTATGCCGCATATGCCACGCCGCCAGCCGATATACTCGCGGTTCGTGCTCCTTCCGGATCCGCCCATGCTGACTACGCTGCTGACACGCATCGTCCGGCTCGCCACGGCCTGGCCCTGGCGGGTCATCATGCTGGCGGCATTGCTGAGCGCTGCGAGCGGCGTCTACGTCGCGCACAACTTCGCGATCAACACCGACATCGGCCGCCTGCTCGAATCGGACGCGCCGTGGGCACAGCGCAATGCCGCCATCAATGCCGCCTTCCCGCAGCGCGGCCAGCTGCTCCTGGCGGTGGTCCAGGCGCCAGCCGCGGAGCTGGCAGATGCCGCCGCCGATGCGCTGGCCGAGGCATTGCGCCGCCAGCCGGCGCGCTTCACCGCCGTCGTCCAGCCTGGCGGGGGAGCGTTCTTCGCACGCAACGGGCTGCTGTTCGCCAGTTCCGACGAAGTCCGCCAGCTGTCGCAGCAACTCGTGCAGGCGCGCCCGCTGGTCAGCGCGCTGGCGCACGACCCCACGCTGCGTGGCCTCTCCGATACCCTCACCACCACGCTGACGCTGCCGTTGCAGTTGGGCCAGGTCAAGCTTGGCGACATGGCCAAGCTGCTCGGCAGCAGCGCACAGGCACTGGACCAGGTGCTGGCCGGCAGGCCCGCGGCGCTGTCGTGGGCCGGACTGGTCGAAGACAGCCTCAAGCCCGGCCCCGGCGGCCATGCCTACAGCTACGTCGCCGTGAGCCCGGTGCTCGACTACAGCGACCTGCAGGCCGGCGCCGCGGCCTCGCGCGCGATCCGGCAGGCGGCCGCCGACCTGCAGCTGGCGCAGCGCTACCAGGCGACGGTGCGGCTGACCGGCCCGCAGGCGCTCGCCGACGATGAATTTGCCTCGGTCAGCGACGGCGCCGCGCTCAACGGCGTGCTGACCGTACTGGTGGTGGTGCTGATCCTGTGGCTGGCGCTGCGTTCGGCGCGGCTGATCGTGGCCGTGCTGGCAAGCCTGTTCGCCGGGCTGGTGATCACTGCGGCGCTGGGACTGGCCATGGTGGGCGCGCTGAACATGATCTCGGTGGCGTTCGCGGTGCTGTTCGTCGGCCTCGGCGTGGACTTCGGCATCCAGTTCGGGGTGCGCTACCGCGCCGAGCGCCATGACCGCGACCACGCGGTCGAGGCGCTGGGAATGGCCGCGCACGCGGTCGGCGCGCCGCTTGCGCTGGCCGCGGCCGCGACCGCGGCGGCGTTCTTCTGCTTCCTGCCGACCGATTACCGCGGCGTGGCCGAGCTGGGCCTGATCGCCGGCGTCGGCATGATGATCGCGTTCGCCACCACCTTCACGCTGCTGCCGGCGCTGGTCTGCGTGCTGCGGCCCGGCGGCGAAGCCGAGGCGCCCGGCTTTGCCTGGCTGGCGCCGGCGGACCTGTTCTTCGAGCGCTACCGCAAGCCGGTGCTGCTGGTGACGCTGCTGGCCATCCTCGCCGGCGCGCCGCTGCTGCCGGGCCTGCGTTTCGATTTCGATCCGCTGCACCTGAAGGACCCGCAGTCCGAATCGATGGCGACGCTGCTGGCGCTGAAGGACGCGCCGCAGGCCGGCACCGAAAACGTGAGCGTGCTGGCGCCGTCGCTGCAGGCGGCGCGCGACAGCGCCGCCCGGCTCGCGGCCCTGCCCGAGGTGGCGCGCGCTGTCACGCTGCAGAGCTTTATCCCGGAAGACCAGCCGCCCAAGCTGCAGGCGATCGCGCAGGCGTCGGCCGCGCTGATGCCGGCGCTCACGCAGCCCACCGCCACGCCCGCGAACGACACCGCCCGCGTCAATGCGCTGCGCAACGCGGCGCGCCAGCTCGCCATCGCCGCCGACGAGCATCCCGGCCCCGGCGCGGCCGAAGCGGCGCACCTGTCGGCCACGCTGAAGAAACTCGCCGGCGCCAACGCGGCCACGCGCGACCGCGCCGAGCGCGCGATCGCGCTGCCGCTGCAGCTGGCGCTGGCCCGGCTCAGGCTCGCGCTCAGCCCGCGCCCGGTCAGCCGCGAGACACTGCCGCCTGAACTGGTGCGCGACTGGGTCACGCCCGATGGCCGCGCGCTGGTCAGCATCAGCCCGAAGTTGCCGCCGGCCGGCAGCGCGCAGCGAGAGGCCGCGCTGGACCGCTTTATCGCCGCGGTGCAGCGCGCCGAGCCTGCCGCCACCGGCGGGCCCATCGCCGTGCGCGGCTCGGCCAACACCATCATGACGGCATTCGGGCAGGCCGGCGCCTGGGCGGTGCTGTCGATCACGCTGCTGCTGTGGATCACGCTGCGCCGCTTCGGCGACGTGCTGCGCACGCTGGTGCCGCTGCTGGTGTCGGCCATCGTCACGCTGGAGCTGTGCGTGCTGTTCGGCATTGCGCTGAACTTTGCCAACGTGATCGCGCTGCCGCTGCTGCTGGGCATCGGCGTGGCCTTCAAGATCTATTACGTGATCGCCTGGCGGCACGGCAAGACCAAGCTGCTGCAATCGAGCCTGACGCATGCGGTGCTGTACAGCGCCGCCACCACCGCCACCGCCTTCGGCAGCCTGTGGCTGTCGCACCATCCCGGCACCGCCAGCATGGGCAAGCTGCTGGCGCTGGCACTGGTATGCACGCTGGTGGGCGCGGTGTTCTTCCAGCCGATCCTGATGGGCCGCCCGCGCGAAGAGGCGCAGCCCGGCCACGACAAAACCGCCGCGCCTTCGCCCTGAGCCGTCCCGACTTCCCGCACCTTTTTCGTACGATGCCTTTCCGCACCCGCCCGCGCGCGCCTGCCATTTCCCTTGCCGCCATCGCCGCCGCGGCCCTGCTCGCCGGCTGCGCCACCGGCCCGCAGGCCAACCCCGACGATCCGCTCGAACCGATGAACCGCGCCGTGTTCAAGGTCAACGACAAGCTCGACCAGTACGTGGCCAAGCCGGTCGCGCAGGGCTACAAGGCGGTCACGCCGGAGCCCGTTCGCACCGCCGTCACCAACTTCTTCTCGAATCTCGCCGACGTCGGCAACTTTGCCAACAACCTGCTGCAGGGCAAGGGCGTGGCGGCGGCCGAAAGCTTTATGCGGGTCGCGGTCAATTCCGTGCTCGGGCTGGGCGGGCTGATCGATATCGCCACGCCGGCCGGGCTGGAAAAGCGTTCGCAGGATTTCGGCCTGACGCTGGGCACGTGGGGCGTGCCGTCGGGGCCCTACCTGGTGCTGCCGTTGTTCGGTCCGAGTTCGTTCCGCGACGGCGTGGGCCTGTATGTGAATTTCCAGTTCGATCCCATCACCTATGCCGAACCGGCGGTACGGAATTCGCTGTTTGCCGCCAACGTGGTCGACGTGCGCACCAACCTGCTGGGCGCGACCGACCTGCTGTCGCTGGCGGCGCTGGACAAGTATGCGTTCGTGCGTGACGCGTACCTGCAGCGCAGGCGCTACCTGCTGGGGGAAAACACGGCGCTGCCCGACTATGGCGACGAGGACGACCTGGACAACGCGGACAACGCGAGCGGCAAGGGCGACAACCAGGACAACAAGGACAGCAAGGACAGCAAGGACAGCAAGGACAGCAAGCCTGCCGCGCCGGCCGCTGCGCCGACGCCGACGCAGCCGGTGGCGCCGCGCTGAGGCGGCGCCTGCGCCCGGATCAGCTGCCGATACCGAGCAGCACCACCTCGAACGTCAGCGTCGCGTTCGGCGGAATCGTGCCCGGCACGCCGCGCGCGCCATAGGCGGTCGAGGCCGGGCAGGTCAATTTGGCCTTGCCGCCCACCTGCATCGCCTGCACGCCTTCGGTCCAGCACGGGATCACGCGGTTGAGCGGGAACGAAATCGGCTGGCCGCGCTTGTACGAGCTGTCGAACTCGGTGCCGTCGGCGAGCGTGCCGCGGTAGTGGACCTGTACCGTGTCGGTGTCCTTGGGCGAGGCGCCGGTGCCCTTGACCAGGTGCTGGATGGTCATGCCCGAAGGCAGCGCCTGCGGCGCCGCGGGGGCGGCCGGGGTGGATGCAGCCGGCCCCGCCGCCATGGCAGAGGCAGCGGCGCAGGCCAGAGTCAGGGATCCGACAAAAAGCGCGAGAGTTTTCATGGGAAAGGCCATCGTGTTGTCGTGATTGGGATGCGGCAGTGTAACTTAGGCGGGCATCCCCTCGGCGTGCCAGCGCCCGATGGAGCACAGGCGGGTTGCGCCATGCGGCGTATGCGGCGTATGCGCCGGATTGCGACACAGGGCCCGTTGCATGCCCCGTTTTGCGGTCTACGATGATTCTGACAGTCCCGGCGCGGCCGGGCCGCACGGAGGATGCCATGGCATTGACGGACTCAAGGGATCTCGCGGTCACCACCCAAAACGCCCGCTCGGTCGAGCTGTACGAGACGGCATTGCGACTGCTGAACGGCTACTACGGCGACCCGCTCGGCGTCATCGACGCCGCGCTCGACGCCGATCCCGGCTTCGCCATGGGCCATGCCTTGCGCGCCGGCCTGATGCTGACCGCCGGCGACGGCACCGCCGAGCCCATGCTGCGCGACAGCGTGGAAGCCGGCGAGGCGCTGGGCGGGCTGAACGAGCGCGAGCAGCGCCACCTGGCCGCGGCGCGCGCGTGGCTGGACGGCGAGTTTGAGCGCTCGCTGCGGCTGTACGGCGATATCGTGGTCGACTATCCGCGCGACCTGCTGGCGATCCAGGTGGCGCACCTGGGCGACTTCCTGCTGGGGCAGTCGTCGATGCTGCGCGACCGCATCTCGCAGGTGCTCCCGCACTGGGACGAAGGCATGCCGGGCTACGGCTACCTGCTCGGCATGCATGCGTTCGGGCTGGAAGAAACCCAGCTCTACGGCCGCGCCGAGGAAAGCGGCCGGCGCGCGCTGGAACTGAACCCGCGCGACCCGTGGGCGGTGCACGCGGTGGCGCACGTGATGGAGATGCAGGGGCGGCTCGACGACGGCATCGCCTGGCTGAATGCACGCCGCGACGACTGGTCCGAGGACAACATGCTGGCCGTGCACAACTGGTGGCACCTGGCATTGTTCCAGCTCGAAGCGGGCAACACCGACGACGTGCTGGCACTGTACGACCACGAGATCAGCCGCCCGGCGCCGGCGATCGCGCTGGACCTGGTGGATGCCTCCGCGCTGCTGTGGCGGCTGCGCCTGCGTGGCGTCGACGTAGGCACGCGCTGGCAGCCCGTGGCGGACGACTGGCTGGGCCGCGGCGCGGCCGGATACTACGCCTTCAACGACGTCCACGCCGTGATGGCGAGCCTGGGCGCGCACCGGCCGGCGGCCGTCGACCAGTTGCGGGCCGCGCTCGAGCGCGCCGCGCTGGGCAACGGCACCAACGCCATGATGGCGCGTGACGTGGGACTCCCCGTTGCCGATGCGCTGATCGCGTTCGAGCAGGGCGACTACACCGGGGCGATCGACCTGCTGCTGCCGGTGCGGCTGATCGCCCATCGCTTCGGCGGCAGCCATGCGCAGCGCGACGTGATCGGCCTGACGCTGCTCGAGTCGGCACTGCGTGCCGGCCGCCGCAACCTGGCGATTGCGCTGACTGCCGAGCGTGCCGCGCTCAGGCCCGTGAGCCCGAGCCTGCACCGGCTGGTGCAGCGCGCGGACAGCTGCCGGCCATGATGTGGCCCCATAAAGCGGACCCGCGAGGCGGCCCAGCGCCGCCTATACTGCACCTGACCGCACCTGGCCGCACCCGAGCGCCCCCGACCCTGCACCTGACCGGAGACCGCCCCATGCCGAACCGCTTCCGCTCGCTGATGCTCGCCGCCAGCGCCACGCTGGCGCTGGCCGCTGTACCCGCCCTGGCCCACCACGGCTGGTCGACCTACGACGAGACCAAGCCCCTGACGCTGACCGGCAAGATCGTCGAGAGCCACTACGAGAACCCGCACGCGCATATCCGCATCGATGCGGGCGGCAAGCGCTGGCTGGCGATCCTTGCGCCGGTGTCGCGCATGGAAGCGCGCGGCGCCACCGCCGACAAGGTCGCCGTGGGCCGCGAGGTCACGCTGGTCGGCTACGCCAGCAAGGACAAGGCCGACGAGCTGCGCGCCGAGCGCATCACCGTGGACGGCAAGACCGTCGAGCTGCGCTGAGCCGCCACGTGCGCCATGGCGGCACTGCTGGCGCAATGGAGCGAATGGGCCGCCGGGCTGGCACGGCTGCCGTTCGCTGCCGCGTTGCGCTCCTCCCCGTGGGCCTACCCGGCGGTGGAAATCGTCCATCTCGCCGGCATGGCGCTGCTGTTCGGCTCCATCGTCGTGGTTGACATGCGCCTGGCCGGGCTCGGGCGCCGGCTGCCGGTCAGCCTGCTGCTGCGCCATGCACTGCCGTTCACGGTAGCGGCCTTTATCGCCGTCGCCGCCAGCGGCGTGCTGCTGTTCATGGCGCACGCGGACGAACTGGCCACCAATCCCGCCTTCCTCGCCAAGCTGTTCCTGGTCGCGCTGGCGCTGCTCAACGTCGCGTGGTTCCACACCGTGCCCTACCGGCGGCTGCATGACAGCCGGCTCGGCTGGGACGTTGAGCGCGCGCCGCCGGCCGGCGCGCGCATCAGTGCCATCGTGTCGGTGGTGATGTGGGTGCTGGTGATCTGTGCCGGACGCCTGATCGCCTACGTCTGAGGGGACGCACCGCGCGCCGGCTGAATCAGCTCATTGCGGGCGACAGCGTGCCCAGAGCCGCGACCAGCGCCAGCACCGCCGTGCCCGCAGCCGCTTCCAGCGCCACGCTGCGCCGCAGCGCGCGCGCCGCCATGGCGGCCTGGCCCGTGCGCAAGGCCTGCGCCAGCCGCGGTGCGTGGCGGAAGCGGTTGGCCGCGGCCAGCGCCAGCATCGCCATGAACAACGCGAGCTTGGCGGCCAGCAAGCCACCGTATGCGGTGGCCGAGAAGTCCGGCAGCGCGGCACCGACGATGAAGCCGTAGTTCAGTACGCCGGTCAGCACCAGCGTGACGACAATGCCGGTGCCGAGTCGGGCGAAGCCGTTGGCCGTGCGGCTGAGCAGCGACAGCGCGGCGGGATCGGATCCGGGCCGTGCCCGCGACAGCAGCACGAAGGCGGCCAGCGCACCGGCCCACGCACCCGCGGCAAGCAAGTGCGCCGCATCGGCGGCCAGGTGCACGTAATGGCCAATCCCCTCGCTCATCGCGCCGTGGCCGGCCCAGGGCTGCGCTGCCAGCGCCACCGCCGACAGCGTCGCCAGCGATACGGCCTGCGCCACGGGCCGCGCGCGCAGCACCAGCACGGCGGGCAGGCACAGCACCAGCGCTGCCACGCGCACCGACCAGGCGAGGCCGTACGCCGTGCCGGTCAGGATCATGGCGAAGACCTCGCGGTCCAATGCGGCATACGACGCCGCGCCGCTCATCGTCCTGGCCATCACCACCAGCCCGGCCAGCGACAGCACGATGCCGGCCAGTGCGCAACCGAGCGCAATGACACGGCACTGCGTGGCGAAGCGCGCACCGTGTTCATCGCGCCGCAGCGCAGCCAGGCAGAACAGCGGCAGGCCGAACGCCAGGCCCAGGACGACATAGAGCGCCAGGCGCAGCACCACGGCGAGCCAGTCCATCGCTCGCGATCACTTGACGGTGAAGGAGAAATTGCCGGTGACGGGATGCGTGTCGGCCGACACGGCGCGCCATTCGACGCGGTAGCTGCCCGCGGGCAGCGGCTGCGCCGGCGTGATCACCATGGCCTTGGGGTCGCTGCTGGCGGACACCCTGACGGCCATCTTCATCGGCGCATGGCTGGCCATGCCGGGCATGCCGGTCATCACCAGGTTGGCGCCGGAAAACTGCGTGACGAGGTCTTCCGAGAAGGTCAGCTCGATCTTCTGCGGCGCGGCCACCTCGGCCTTGTCGGCGGGCGAGGACGTGACCAGCCTCGGATGCGCAAGGACTGCGCTGCTGGCCAGCGCGGCGGCCGCGGCGGCAATGGTCGCGATCAGGGGGCGCTTGATTCGCATGGCTGTGCTCCGTATTGGTAGTAAGAAAGAAAAATGGCGGCCGCTCAGAACCACATGCGCACGCCGGCCACGAAGCGCGTCTCGCCGGCGCGGCCGCCGGAGGTACGGATCATGTCCGCCGTGTTGCCGAAGGCCTGGTAGCGCTCGACGCCGATATACGGCGCGAACTGCCGGCTGATCTCATAGCGCAGGCGCACGCCCACGGTGCCGCTGGACAGGCCGCTGCCGATGCCGGTCTCGGGGTCGTTCTTGCCGTACAGGTTCGCTTCGATACGCGGCTGCAGGATCAGGCGCTGCGTCAGCAGCAGCTCGTACTCGGCGGCAAGCCGCAACGCAGTGCGGCCGCTGGTGCCGAGGTAGGCGGTGGCGTCGACCTCGAACCAGTACGGCGCCAGCCCCTGGATGCCGAATGCCAGCCAGTTGCGCGCGGGCCGGCCGCTGCCGGCATCGTTGCGCAGGCCCAGCTGGGTATCCCAGTAGGTGGCCACGGCATGGCCCCACAGCAGTTCGGTGCGGGCGTCATGCATCTTTCCCTTGGCGGCCTCGCCTTCGGCCTTCAGCACGAGCTTGTCGTAGCTGTTGCCGAACCACGCCTGCGCCTCGTAGGCCGCGGCGTTTTCGCCGCTGGCGTGCGCCCACTCCAGTCGGTCGACCAGCACGGAAGCGAACAGGTGCTCGTCGGCCATCACCAGCTGGCGCTTGTCGCCCAGCGCGTACTTGCCGACGCCGAGCTGGTAGCCGCCGGAATACGCGTTCGGATCGCGCGCATCGGGCGGGGCGCTGCCGCCCTGCATCTTCATGTCGCCGTGATCCATCGCGCCGGATTGCTGCATCGGCTGCATGGGTTCCATGGGCTGCATCGGTTCCATGGGCTGCATCGGTTCCATGTCTTGCGTCGGGGAGGTGTCCTGCGCCGGCACACCATGGCCCTGGTGGCCCGCGTGCGGATCCTGCGCCGACGCGGCGCCCATCGCGGCCAATGCCAGCACGGCGGCCACGACATGGGTGGCTGGCCTGGCCAGCGAACGGGAAGCCTTCTTCATTGCCGTCATCACGCCACCACCACTTCGCGGAACATGCCCGCATCCATATGCATCATCAGGTGGCAATGCCAGGCCCAGCGTCCCAGCGCATCGGCGGTGACGAGGAAGCTGATGCGCTGTGCCGGCTGCACGGGGATGGTGTGGCGCCGCGCCTGGAAGCTGCCGTCCGGCGCTTCCAGTTCGCTCCACATGCCGTGCAGGTGCATCGGGTGAGTCATCATGGTGTCGTTGTGCAGGATAACGCGCAGCCGTTCTCCGTGCTTGAAATAGATCGGCGTCGACTTGCCGAACTCCACGCCGTCGAACGACCACGTGTAGCGTTCCATGTTGCCGGTCAGGTGCAGTTCGACTTCGCGGCCCGGGCCGCGCGGATCCATCGGTCCGCCGATGGTGTGCTGGTCGGCCAGCGTCAGCACGCGCCGGCCGTTGTTGCGCAGGCCGATGCCGGGATCGTCGAGATTGGTGCGTGCCGTGTCGACGCGCATGTCGGTGCCGGCGCCATACTCGGTGCGGGCGTGGCGCGCGGCCTTGCTCGGCACCTTGAGCGACGCCTCGGCCGGCATCGCCGCCATGCCGTGCTGGCTGTGGTCCATGCCGTGCTGGCTGTGGTCCATGCCCGGCATCGCGCCATGGTTCATCGCGGCCATGCCATGCATGCTGCCGTGGTCCATGCCATGCGCGCCACCATGACCCATGCCACCCATGTCGCCCATCATGTCCGCCATGGTCAGCCACTCCGGCTTGTCCAGCGCGGGCACGGGCGCCGACAGTCCTTCGCGCACGGCCAGCGTGCCGCGCGCATACCCGGTGCGGTCGATCGACTGCGCGAAGATGGTGTAGGCGTCGTCCTGCGGCGCGACCACGACGTCGCAGGTCTCGCCCGGGCCGAAGCGGAATTCGTCGACGGTGACCGGCTCCAGGTCCTGCCCGTCGGCCTGCACCACGCGCAGCTTCAGGCCGGGAATGCGCACGTCATAGAAGGTATTGCCCGAGCCGTTGATAAAGCGCAGCCGCACGGTTTCGCCGCGGCGGAACAGCCCGGTCCAGTTGCCGGCAGGCGTGACGCCATTGGTCAGGTAGGTCAGCGTGGCGCCGGACAGGTCCGCGAGATCGGTCGGGCTCATCCGCATCTGGTTCCACATGCGGCGCTTGTCCAGCGCCTGCTTCATCCCGTCGCGTGCCGCGTCGCGGAAGAAGTCGACGGCGGTCGGCTGGTTGTAGTTGTAGTAGTCGCTCTGCACCTTCAGCTTGGTCAGCACCCGCATCGGGTCTTCGTCGGTCCAGTCGGACAGCAGTACGGTGTGGTCGCGGTCGGCATGTCCGTGCTCGCGGCCCGCTGCCGGGTCGATGACGATGCCGCCGTAGACGCCTGTCATCTCCTGGAAACCGGAGTGCGAGTGGTACCAGTAGCTGCCCTGCTGAGCCACCTTGAAGCGGTAGGTGAAGGTCTCGCCCGGGGCAATGCCGGCAAAGCTGATGCCCGGCACGCCGTCCATCCCGAACGGCAGGATGATGCCGTGCCAGTGGATCGAGGTCGCCTCGCGCAGCCGGTTGGTGACGCGGATGGTGACGGTGTCGCCCTCGCGCCAGCGCAGCGTCGGGCCCGGCAGCATGCCGTTGATGGTGGTCGCCACCATCGGCTTGCCGGTGAAGTTGACCAGCGACTCGCCGATCACGAGGTCGAATTCGGTGCCGCGCAGCACCGGCGCGGTTCCCGCCGCGGCGGCAGCGGTGGCGCGGTGGGGCGTGCCGGCCAGCGCGCTGGCGCCGCCAAGCCCCGCCAGCCCGGCGACCACGCCGCCGGCCACCAGTCCCTGGACGAAGCGGCGGCGTGGCAGGTCGGGAGGCGTGGGCAGCAAGAGGCCCGTAGGTCGGTGGCGTCGCATGGCTTCACTTTGTTGATCAAGGCAAGCCAAGCGTAGCTAGCGCCACCCTACCCTCGCCTGACCGGAACATGACAATCCGGTAATCTTCCGGTCATGTTCTCGCGCGCCGCGCGCGCGTACAGTTGCCGCAACCATTGATTGCAAGGAATCCAGGGCCAATGAAGCTTCTCGTAGTGGAAGACGAGTCCAAGACCGGGGAGTACCTGCGCCAGGGCCTGACGGAAGCGGGCTTTGTCGTCGACCTGGTGCACAACGGCCTGGACGGCCAGCACCTGGCCATGACCGAGCCCTACGACCTTGTCATCCTCGACGTGATGCTGCCGGACATGGACGGCTGGCGCATCGTACAGGCGCTGCGCGCCGCCGAAAACGCCGTGCCGGTGCTGTTCCTGACCGCTCGCGACAGCGTGGCGGACCGCGTCAAGGGACTGGAGCTGGGCGCCGACGACTACCTGGTCAAGCCCTTCGCTTTCTCCGAACTGCTGGCGCGCGTACGCACCCTGCTGCGGCGCGGCGCCGCGCATATGGCGCTCGACCGGATCCAGGTGGCCGACCTTGTGCTCGACCTGGGCCGCCGGCGCGCCACACGGGCCGGGCGCCGCATCACGCTGACCAGCAAGGAGTTCGCGCTGCTCGAACTGCTGGCGCGCCGCCGCGGCGAAGTGCTGCCGCGCTCGCTGATCGCCTCGCAGGTGTGGGACATGAACTTCGACAGCGACAGCAACGTGATCGACGTGGCCATCCGCCGCCTGCGCGCCAAGATCGACGACGGCTTCGAGCCCCGGCTGATCCAGACCGTGCGCGGCATGGGCTATGTGCTGGAGGCGCCGGACCCGGAGGATGCGGCATGAAGGCCCGGCTGTCGCTGACGGCGCGGCTCACGATCCTGTTTTCGCTGTCGTCGGCGGTGGTGCTGCTGGGGCTGGGCGTGCTGATCTGGCTGGCGATGGACAGCCATTTCGCCGACGAAGACTATGCCGTGCTGGACGACAACGTGCGCCTGGTCCGCAAGATCGCGGCCGAAGGCCCGATGGCGTCGCTGCCGCAGCGGCTGGGGCAGGCGCTGGAGCACCATCCCGGCTTCGTCGCCGAGGTGCGCAACGCGGATGGCCAACGCGTGTACGCCACGCATGGCTTCGATTTCGGCCCCGCGCAGGCCGTTGCCACGGCAGCGCAGCGCGATACCTTCGCCTGGGAGCAGAGCGGACAGGCCTACCGCGGCTTGCGCGCCGTGGCGCAGGTGCCGGGTGCCGGCGCGCTGCGCATCGTGGTCGGCATGGACACCGCGCTGCATGCGCACTTCATGCAGGCGTTCCGCAAGTCGCTGGCCTTCTACACCGCGCTGGCCGCGCTGGCCAGCGGGCTGCTGGGCTGGTGGGCGGCCCGCCGCGGGCTGGCGCCGCTGCGCACCATGGCATCGCGCGCACGCACGGTCACCGCGCACAAGCTCGACGAGCGCATGCCGGTGGAAGCGGTGCCGGTGGAAATGGCCGACCTGGCCGCCACGCTCAACGCCATGCTCGCGCGGCTGCAGGACGACTTCAGGCGCCTGTCGGAATTCTCCTCCGACCTGGCGCATGAGTTGCGCACGCCGATCACCAACCTGATGACGCAGACCGACGTGGTGCTGTCGCAGCCGCGCGATGCGGCCAAGTACCGCGAGGTGCTGGCGTCAAACGCCGAGGAGCTGCAGCGGCTCGCGCGCATGGTGTCCGACATGCTGTTCCTGGCCAAGATGGAACACGGCATCACGCTGCCCAGCGCCGAGCCCATCACGCTCGAGCAGGAAGTCGCGGCCCTGTTCGACTTCTACGATGCGCTGGCAGAAGACAAGGGCGTGCAGCTGCGGCAGCACGGCAGCGGCCGCATCACCGGCGACCGGCTGATGGTGCGGCGCGCGCTCAGCAACCTGCTGTCGAACGCGCTGCGGCACGCCGCCGCGGGCAAGCCGATCGTGGTGACGATCGTGCCGCGCGCCAGCGCGCAGGACGGCGCGGACGCAGTGGATATCGTGGTCGAAAACGAAGGCGAAACCATTCCGCCCGAATTCGTGCCGTCGCTGTTCGACCGTTTTTCGCGCGCCGACAAGTCGCGCGCGCGGCCAGAGTCGGACGGCACCGGGCTGGGCCTGGCGATCACGCAGGCGATCATGGCCGCGCATGGCGGCGCCATCGCCGCCGAGTCGATCGCGGGCAGGACGCGCTTCGTGCTGACGTTCCGCGCGCGGCGCGAACAGGACATCGTGCGGACGTGATTGCCGGCGGGCTGCATGGCATGTAAAAAAACCGCCCGAGCCAGTAAGGCCGTTGGGGGAGCTGGCAAGGGCGCAAAAACCGCCGGATGCGGCTCCAGCGGCGGTCCGATGCTACGCAATTCCGCCCTGATCGAATGGCAACAATTGTGTCGGCGGACCCGCGCTTAACCCGCCGGCAATGCGATCCGGAATGTCGCGCCGGCACCTGCCGCGCTCTGCACCGTGACCTTGCCGCCATGCCGCTCGGCCACCGCGCGCACCAGCACCAGGCCCAGCCCCGTGCCGTCCGGCGCGCCCTGCCGGCCCTCGTGCAGGCGCACGAAGGGCTCGAACAGCCGCGCCTGGTCGGCCTCGTCGATGCCGGGGCCGTGGTCCTGCACCGCGATCACGAAATGCTGGTGCGCGTGCGTCAGCGTCACCGCCACCTCGGCACCGTGTGGGCTAAATTTGATCGCGTTGCTGACCACGTTGGCGATGGCCCGCACCAGCAGCGCGGGCTCGCCACGCAGCACGGCGGGCTCGTCGGGCAGGTCGACCTGCAGCGATACGCTGCGGGCATTGGCCAGCGCCCATAGCTGATCGGTGGCATCCAGCACCAGGCCGCCAAGCTCGACCTCGGTAAAGGCGAGCGACTGCGACTCGGCGCGCGCCACGCTGATGAAATCGTCGGCCAGCGTCATGGTGCGGCGCGCGTGGGCGGCGATGCGGTGCAGCACGGCGTGCGCGGCGCGATGGTGGCCGTCGTCGGTGTCGGTGTCGGCGGCGTCATCGGTGTCTGCGATGTCGGCGGCATTGCGGCGGGCGCGGCGCTCGTGCAGCTCGATCAGCGCCAGGATCGATGCCTGCGGCGAGCGCATGTCATGCGACAGGAAGCGCAGCATCTGCTCGCGCTGGCGCTCGGCCACGCGGATCGCCGTGATGTCGGTGACGCTGACGATCAGCCCCGCCACCGCGCCGGATTCTCCGTGCAGCGGCGCGCCGTGCACCAGGTAGCGGCGGTCGCCACGCCCGGCCACCTCGATGCCGCCCTCGGGCACGGGCTCCTGCCCCGGCCGGACCCCGGCATGGCGGTCATGCAGCGCGTGCCAGTACGCCAGCGCCGGCGCGGGCGCCGGGAACAGCGCCTCGATCACGTCGCGGATCGGCGGGCGCGGCTGGCCGGAATCGCCTGCCGCGGCCATGTTCCCGAGCACCGCCGGCGCCAGCGCCACGCAGCGGCGGTTGGCCAGCATCACGCCGCCCGCCAGGTCGCAGATGGCGGTGGCATCGGGCAGGCTTTCCACCCCGTCGGAGAGGAATCGGCGCATGCCGCGCAGCCTGGCGCTCATACCATAGACGGCGCGCATGCGGCTGTCCAGCGTGGCGCCGGTGTAGTGCGGTGCCGGCATCAGTCCCGGCTCGCGCTCCAGCCGCGCCAGTTCGTCGGCCAGGAAGCGCAGCGCCGCTTCCTGGCGGCGCCACGCCCACAGCGGGTAGAACAGCAGGCAGCCCAGCGCCGCCGCGGCCGGGGCGAACCAGAACCGTGCTAACGCCAGCAGCGCCAGCGAGCCGCCCAGCAGGGCCGCCAGCAGCAGCCCGGTGGCGACCAGCGCGCCACGCGGCGGCAAACGCAGCGCGGCCAGCGCCGCCAGCAGCACCGCCAGCAGCGTTCCCGCGAGCTGCCAGCCGCGCGGCACCGCCAGGATGGCGTCGCCGTCGGTCAGCGCCTGCAGCGTATTGGCCAGGATCTCGACGCCGCTCATGCCGCGGCCGTCGCGCGACACCGGGGTGGGCAGCACATCGCCCATGCCGGTGGCCATGGCGCCGACCAGCACCGCCTTGCCGGCAAAGCGCGCGGGATCGACGCGGCCTTCCAGCACGTCGCGCGCCGACACGCGCGCAAAGGTGCCGGGCGGGCCGGCGTAGGGAATGCGCAGGCGGCCGCTGCGCTGCCAGCCGTTGCTTTCGGCGACGCGAGCGGCTTCGTGGCGGTAGCTGTCGAGCGCGCGCGGTGCGCGTCCCGGTTCTGCCAGCATGCCGGCCATCACCGCCGCAAGGTGCGGCACGCCGGCGCCCTCGACCGGCTGCGGCCCTTCGCGCAGCCAGACCTGGCGCGCCACGCCGTCGGTATCGACCACCATGTTGATATGGCCCAC
This sequence comes from Cupriavidus sp. MEYA8, assembly GCF_059278825.1. Classification (NCBI taxonomy): domain Bacteria; kingdom Pseudomonadati; phylum Pseudomonadota; class Betaproteobacteria; order Burkholderiales; family Burkholderiaceae; genus Cupriavidus; species Cupriavidus sp. MEYA8. Next base: position 1,427,666 of record NZ_CM181222.1, on the reverse strand, counting down.
CGCGGCGCCCAGCCCCGCCAGCGGATAGCGCACCAGCATGCCGCCGGTGCCGCCGGTGCTCGGTTCGGCCACCACCGGCAGCACCACATTGCCCGCCTGCGCCAGGCTGCGCGCCAGCAGCGCATCGTCCTGCGGATAGCGGGTGTCGCGCTCGGACAGGATCACGTCGACGCCGATCACGCGCGGGCCGCCGGCGGCAATGCGCTCGACCAGTTGCCCCAGCACCGCGCGGCGCCAGGGCCAGCGGCCGATGGCGGTGATGCTGGCGTCGTCGATGGCGACGATGACGATGTCGTCGCGGGCGGGATGGTGCTGGGCGGCGATGGCGGTGTCGTAGGCGGCCAGGTCGGCGCGTTCGGTCCAGCCCTGGCGCGCGGCCAGCAGCACCAGCGCCAGCACCGCCGCGACCAGCACGCACCATTCTGCCAGCGTGCGGCGGCCGAAGGCGCGCCCCGGCGCGATCGGCGCGTCCGGCTCCGGCGCCGCGGCGGGCTCAGTGGAGGCGGATGCGGCCACCGCCAACCGTCCCGCCACCCGCGCCGCCACCTGTCCCGCCACCCGCGCCGATGGCACCGCCATTGCCGTCCATCAGGTAGGTGAAGACCTCGATGCGCTGCGGCGTGGAGAAGGCCGCCGGGTCGGGCGCTGTCCCCGGCGCCGCGCGGGCGACCCGCACGTAGTAGACGCCGGGCGCCGGACGCGGCAGCTCGATGGCGTTGGTTTCGCTGTGCTGGTCCACCAGCAGCGTGGCAAAGCCGGCATCGGCCGACAACTGGACCCGGTAGCCGGTGCCCGCGCCACGGTCGGCGGGCCAGCCGATCTGCAGTGTCTTGCCGTCGTCCTGCATCGACGGCACCGGGCCCGGCGGCTCGACGCGATAGGCGACCGGCGCCGACCAGGGACCGGGCCGGCCCGCGGCGTCGACGCTGCGCACGCGCCACCAGTACTGGCCCGGCGCCTGCGGCTGCGCGCTGGCCGGCTCGGCGGCGGGATGCAGTGCCACCTCGCTGGCGAAGCCGGCATCCGTGGCCACGGCCAGTTCATAGCTGCCGGCGCCGGGCACCGCCGCCCAGGCGAACGCCACCGTCTCGCCATAGCGCACCGCATCGGCGGCTGGCTGCAGCGTGAACGGCGCTGGCGGGTTCAGCCGCACGGCCACCGGCGCCTGCGCGGCAAGGCCGGTCAGCCGGTTGGCGTCGATGGCGCTGACGGCAAGATAGAGCGTGCCTTCCGGCAGGCCCTCCGGACGCGCGCGGGTGTCGGTGGTGGTGCCGCTCCAGGCCAGTTCGGTCAGCGCCGCGTCGCGCGCCACCGTGACACGGTACGCGCTGGCGCCGGGCACCGGCTGCCAGGCGGCGTCGAAGGCCGGGCCCAGCACGGTATCGGCGGGGGGCAGCAACACCGGCGCCGGCAACAGCGCCACCGGCTGCGACAGCCGGCCACGATCGGACACGCCGACGCCGTAGCCGGCGCTCACTTGCGCCGCCGCCGTCATGGCGCGACCGGCGGGTACGGGCCTGGCCTGGCGCGCCGCGCTGATGCCCACGCGGCCTTCCAGCACCTCGCTGCGGCTGCCGGCGGCGTCGGCCGCAACCCGGTAGCTGGTGCCGCGCACGCCCGTGACCATCATCGGCGTATGCAGCTCGAAGCGGCCCACGCCGCTGCCCTCGGGCGCCACGCGGGTATCGGCGCCGCCCTGGTCGATGCGGATCACGGTATCGGTCAGGCCGCTGCGCGCGAACGTACGCAGCCGGCGCACGGCCACCGTGGTATTTGGCGGCAACGTGATGCGGCTGCGATCGGGCAGTTCCAGCGTGACCGAGCCGGCCGCCGGGGTCTCGATCCGTGCCGATTCGTCCAGCGACATGCCCACCTGCACCGCACGGCCGTTGGCGCGCACTTCGCCGTTGACATAGACCACGCGCGCCGACGCGGCCTGCTCGGGGATCTGGCTCAGCGGGATGCGCAGCCGCGAACCGGGCACCAGCCGGTAGGGATCCGCCACGCCGTTGAGCCGCTGCAGCGTGCGCCAGCCATCGGACGAGGCCATGTAGCGCTCGGCCAGCCCGATCAGGGTATCGCCCGGCTCCACCAGGTACAGGAAATCGGCGCCCTCCGCGCCCGCCGGCCCGCCCTGGGCCGGACCCGCCACGCCGGCCAACCAGGCCAGCGCAGCCGTGCCAATCCACTTACGCATCCGCCGCGGCCTCGTCAGCTTCCGCTTCGCCAGCGGAAATTTCCTCAAAGCGATAGCCGTGCGAATACACCGACGTCAGCCGCACGCCGTTTTCGGGGCGCAACGCCAGCTTCAGCCGCAGCCGCGAGATATGGGTATCGAGCGTGCGCGAGCCGGCGCCCATGGCGCGGCCCCAGACCGCCTGCTCCACCACCTCGCGCGCCAGCAGGCGCCCGGTATTGCGGAACAGGAACAGGGCCAGCTCATACTCGCGCGGCGACAGCTGCACGGGCTGGCTGCCGATGGTAATGGCGCGGGTATGGGGATCGACGGTGTAGTTACCGCGCCGGATCAGCTCGACTTCCTGCGCGGCCTCGGGATAGGCGCGGCGCAGCAGCGAGCGCACGCGCGCGACCAGCTCGCCGGCGCGGATGGGCTTGAGCATGTAGTCGTCGGCGCCGACGCTCAGGCCGGCGACGATGTCGGCCTCGCCGGTACGGCTGGTGACAAACAGGATCGGCGGCATGTTGCCGGACTTCTGGCGCACCCAGCTGACCAGTTCATAGCCGCTGGTGCCGGGCAACTGCCAGTCGACCATCAGCAGGTCAAACGCCCGTTCGCGCAGCGCGCGCAGGAAATCGGCGCCATTGGCGAACGATTCGCACTCGAAACCGGCCTCGCCCAAAATCTGCCGGATCAGTTCGGCCTGATCCGGATCGTCCTCCACCGAGGCAATTCTCATCCACTCCCCCCTGCCTACTGCGACTGCCACTGCGACTGCGCGCCGGGCAATACTGACGGCTGCTCTGATATCCACCCTGGCGGGCGCGGCCCATGGTCAATCGCGCGGCAAGCGTGGCCGAAGCAAGCCGGAAGTCGCAATGTTACCTAACAGCGACACCCGCCGTCGAGGCTACCGACGAGGGGCATGCCGCAACATGCCGGGATCGGCCATCGATCCGAGGCGAAAAACCGGCCAATCGCAACGATCGCGGGCGAGCGGGGGCGGCGGACTGGCGGACCGGCGGTGGGAGAGCCCGCGAACACTCAGGCGCGGCATGCAGGGGTTCACCCTATATACGTTGCACGAGAATCGTTCTGCGAAATGGAGCGCTGCGGCATTTCTCCCGCCGGATTTGCCCCAAACTATTGCCGCCCACACCCGAACGGGCAAAAACATCCCCCGAATGTGGTAATGCATTTGAAACAAAGCGAAACAAATGCACCGAAACACGGACCTTCCGCACCAGGAGCCCGCATTCGGCGCGCATTCAAGGTGCACCCGTCTGAAATTCAGTCCAACCCGCGCAGGCAAGCACACTCAGGGAATTCACTGAATCGAATGCGAAGTAGAAGACGTTAATATCTCCTATCGGAACCTCTCATCATGATTAGGCGCTTCGCCTGATTGACACATCGGGAAAATTCGGCAGAATGATTCCCACTTGTGCAGCGCCCTTTGGGGTGTGTCATTTGGTGTGTTGTTCCGTGACGTTTTCGGTTGTCACGACAGCGACATATCGAGGTCATACGGATGCAGCAGCGGAACCAAAACAATCCGTTGCCTGCGTTGCACACGGTGTATAACGAGCGTTTTCGCTCATTTTGAAATCCAAGGTTGAGATAGATATGGAAACCGGTACCGTTAAGTGGTTCAACGACGCCAAGGGCTTCGGCTTCATCACGCCGGACGCAGGCGGCAACGATCTGTTCGCGCACTTCTCCGCAATCGAAGGCTCGGGCTTCAAGTCGTTGAAGGAAGGCCAGAAGGTGCGCTACGTCAAGGCCATGGGCCAGAAGGGCGAGCAAGCCACCAAGATTCAGGCCGTCTGATACCGGTTTAGGACCGGCCCGGTCCCGCGGCGTCTCGCGACGCCGCGCCGGCCAGCAAGCCCCGCAGCTCCGGCGCGGGGCTTTTCTTTTGCGCGCCGGCAATGCGCTGCCGCCTCCCTGCCGCCGGCCAGGGCGCCGCGATGCCAGGGTTGATGTTGCTATAATCGCCCGACCCACAACCACCGCCCGCGCATGGGCGCGCACACCGTTGCGTGCGAAGCGCGGGAAGGTATGCAGCGTGTCGAGGAGTTACGTGGCCGGTACTCAGATCGCAACGCAAGACACCCCCGCCGCCGTGGCCGGCTCCAGCGCGGGAGCCGCCGCCTCTGCCGGCAGTTCCTTCCATGCCGCACTGCGCATCCTGCCGGCGCACCAGCGCCAGGCCATGTTCGAGATCTACGCGTTTTGCCGCGCGGTCGACGACATCGCCGACGGCAACGCTCCGCATGCGGAGCGCCTGGCAGGGCTCGATGCCTGGCGCAGCGACATCGCCGCCTGCTACGCGGGCAGCCCGCCCGCGGCGCTGCAGCCGCTGGCCGTGCAGATCCGCGCCTTCGACCTGCAGCAGCAGGATTTCCTCGCCGTCATCGACGGCATGACCATGGACGTGGTGCAGGACATCCGCGCCCCCGACGCCGCCACCCTCGACCTGTATTGCGACCGCGTGGCGAGCGCGGTGGGGCGGCTGGCGGTGCGCGTGTTCGGCCTGGAAACGTCGTGCGGCATCGCGCTGGCGCACCACCTGGGGCGAGCGCTGCAGCTGACCAACATCCTGCGCGACATCGACGAGGATGCCGCCATCGGCCGCCTCTACCTGCCGGCCGAGGCGCTGGCCGCCGCCGGCATCGATGCCGCGGGCGCCACGCCGCAGGCCGTGGTCGCGCACGCGGCAATCGGCCAGGCTTGCGCGGCGCTGGCCCTGGAAGCGCAGGCGCACTACGACCAGGCCGACGCCATCATGGCGCGCTGCCCGGCACGGCTGGTGCGCTCGCCGCGCATCATGGCCGACGTCTACCACCGCATCCTCGCGCGCCTGCGCATGCAGGGCTGGCGGGCACCGCGCCAGCGCGTGCGCCTGCCGCGCGCGCAGTTGCTCTGGATCATGCTGCGCCACGCCATTGGCTGAGCGCCGCATGCCGTTGCCGGCGATGTAAGCCGATGCAAGCCGAGGCCGGGCGCGGATCATCCCGCCCGCGCCGGCACAAGGAGTCCGCATGTCGATCAACGAGACCGCCTTGGGCACGACAGCCCCGCCTGTCCGGGTCGCCGCCGATCCGGCGTTCGCCCCTGCTTTCGCCCAGCGATCTGCCGCACAGGAGCTCGACCACGGCATCGGCCTCGCGGTCGATGCGCTGCTGCACCAGCAGCGCCCCGATGGCCACTGGGTCTACGAGCTGGAAGCCGACGCCACCATCCCGGCCGAATACGTGCTGCTGGTGCATTACCTGGGCGAGGCGCCCGACCTGGCGCTCGAAGCGCGCATCGCGCGCTACCTGCGCCGCATCCAGAACGCCGATGGCGGCTGGCCGCTGTTCCATGACGGCAAGGCGGACATCAGCGCCAGCGTCAAGGCCTACTTCGCGCTGAAGATGGCGGGCGACGATCCGCAGGCGCCGCACATGGCGCGCGCGCGCCAGGCCATCCATGCCATGGGCGGCGCCGAGGCCAGCAACGTGTTTACGCGCACGCTGCTGGCGCTGTACGGCGTGATGCCGTGGTCGGCGGTGCCGATGATGCCCGTGGAAATCATGCTGCTGCCGCGCTGGTTCCCGTTCCACCTGTCCAAGGTCTCTTACTGGGCGCGCACGGTGATCGTGCCGCTGCTGGTGCTGAACAGCCTGCGCCCGCGCGCGCGCAACCCGCGCGGGATCGGCATCGACGAACTCTTCTCCAACCCGCGCCGCAGCGTCGGCCTCGCGCCGCGCGCGCCGCACCAGCACGCCGGCTGGTACAACCTGTTCCGCGGGCTCGACGCGCTGCTGCGCGTGGCCGAGCCGGCGTTCCCGCGCGTGCTGCGCCGGCGCGCCATCGCCGCGGCGCAAAGGTTCGTGCGCGAGCGGCTGAATGGCGAGGACGGGCTCGGCGCGATCTTTCCGGCGATGGCCAACAGCGTGATGATGTTCGACGTGCTGGGCGTGCCGGCCGACGATCCCGCGCGCGCGGTGGCCCGGCACTCGGTCGAGCGGCTGCTGGTCGAGCATGGCGACGAGGCCTACTGCCAGCCCTGCCTGTCGCCGGTGTGGGACACCGCGCTGGCCGCGCAAGCGCTGCTCGAGACCGGAGAGGCGCGCGCGGCCGCGGCCGTGGGGCGCGCGCTGGACTGGCTCAAGCCGCTGCAGGTGCTGGACGTGCGCGGCGACTGGAGCGTGCGCCGCCCGCGGGTGCGCCCGGGTGGATGGGCCTTCCAGTACGCCAACGCGCATTACCCGGATGTCGACGACACCGCCGTGGTGGCGGCGGCGATGGACCGCTACATGCGCGAACACGCCACGCCCGGCCGCTACGACGAAGCCGTGGCACGCGCGGCCGAATGGATCGTCGGCATGCAGAGCGGCAACGGCGGCTGGGGTGCGTTCGAGCCCGAGAACACGCACCTGTACCTGAACAACATCCCCTTCGCCGACCACGGCGCACTGCTGGACCCGCCCACCGCGGATGTCTCGGCGCGCTGCCTGTCGATGCTGTGCCAGACCGGCGCCACGCCCGCCAGCAGCGAGCCCGCCGCGCGCGCGCTGCGCTACCTGCTGGCCGAGCAGCTGCCGGATGGCAGCTGGTTCGGCCGCTGGGGCACCAACTACATCTACGGCACCTGGAGCGCGCTGTGCGCGCTGAATGCGGCCGGCCTGGGGCCCGACGCGCCCGCGGTGCGGCGCGCCGCCGACTGGCTGGCCGGAATCCAGAACGACGACGGCGGCTGGGGCGAAGACGGCGCCAGCTACCGGCTCGACTACCGCGGCTATGAGGCCGCGCCCAGCGTGGCATCGCAGACTGCCTGGGCCTTGCTGGCGCTGATGGCGGCCGGCGCCGTGCAACACCCGGCGGTCGCGCGCGGCATCGGCTACCTGCTGCGCACGCAGCGCCCGCCGCAGGAAGGCGGGCTCTGGCACGAGCCGCGCTTCACCGCCGTGGGTTTCCCGCGCGTGTTCTACCTGCGCTACCACGGATACGCGCGCTATTTCCCGCTGTGGGCGCTGGCGCGCTACCGCAACCTGCGGCGCGGCGGTGACGGTGGCGGTGGCGGTGAGGGTGTCGCTGAGGGCCGCGTGGCGTGGGGCCTGTGAACGCGCCCTTCGTCATGGTCGTCACCGGCATGGATTTCGAGGCCGGCATCGCCGCCGGCCCGCATTGCCGCGTGGTGCACGGGCTGCGCGGCGTCGCGCTGGAGCAGGAGGTGTCGGCCATGGCCAGCCGCGCGTGCCGGGGCATCGTCAGCTTCGGCGTCGCCGGCGGGCTGGACCCGGCGCTGGCGCCCGGCGACCTGGTCATTGCCGATGAGATCCGCGCGCCCGGCGAACGCTACGACACCGCGCCGGACTGGACCCATGCGCTGCACGCGGCGCTGCCGCATGCCCGGGTCGGCCCCATCGCCGGCACGGAAGAGCCGGTGCTCGACGTCGCCGCAAAACACGCGCTGCGGCAGGCCAGCGGCGCGCTGTGCGTCGACATGGAATCGCATCTCGCCGCGCGCATGGCCGCCGCCTGCCGGCTGCCGTTCGCGGCTTGCCGCGTGGTCATCGACCCGGCCAGCCGCGCCGTGCCGGCCGCGGCGGCGGCAGGGATGGGGGAAGGCGGCAAGACCGATGTGGCGGCGGTGCTGGGCGGGCTGCTGCGCGCGCCGTGGCAATTGCCGGCGCTGCTGCGGCTGGCGGGCGATGCCGCCGCGGCGCGTGGCGCGCTGCGGGCGGCCAGGCTGGCGGTGGGCGACGGCTTTGCGTTGCGCGACGTGCTGCAGCAGTAGGCGGGCCGGTCGAGCCGAACGTCGCCCGGATTTCCTCAGCCGAACTTCCTCACCGCATCCAGCGCCAGCCCGCTGCCGATGCTGCCGAATCGGTCGCCTTCGACGCGGCGCGCCTGCGGCAGCAGTGCCGCCAGCCGCTGGCGCAGCAACGGCACGCTGCTGGAACCGCCAGTGAAGAAGATGGTATTGACGCCGTTGCCGTCCACGCCCGCGTCAACCAGCAGTTGCTGGACCGTCTTCTCGGTCCTGGCGACCAGCTTGTCGATCGACGCATCGAATTCGTCGCGCGTGATCGTCAGCATCAGCCCCTGCTCCAGCCGGTGCAGGTCGACCTCGGTGCTGGCCGCATCCGACAGCGCGATCTTGGCGCCTTCCACCTGGATCGCCAGCCAGTGGCCGGCACGCTCGCGGATCAGCCGCACCAGGCGGTCGAGGCTGACGGTGTCGGCAGCATCGCGGTAGTTGTCCATCACCACCGACCAGGCCTTGCGCGTGTAGACGTAGTTGATGGTGTGCCAGCTGGCCAGGTCGAAGTACTGGCTCGACGGCATCGCCTTGCCGTTGCGCAGCTGGCTGCCCAGCCCAAGCAGCGGCATGGCGCGCGCCAGGCTGAGCGCGCGGTCGAAGTCGGTGCCGCCGATATGCACGCCACCGTTGGCAAGGATGTCTCCCCTGCGGTCGGTCTTGCGGGCGCGTTCGGGCGACAGGCGCACCAGCGAGAAGTCCGAGGTGCCACCGCCGATATCGGCCACCAGCACCAGCTCCTCGCGCGAAATGCCGGCTTCGTAGTCGAACGCCGCGGCGATCGGCTCGTACTGGAACGCGATCTCGGCAAAGCCGGCGTCGCGCGCGATCTCGGCCAGCGTCTCTTCGGCGAGCCGGTCGGCGGCCGGGTCCTCGTCAATGAAGAACACCGGGCGGCCCAGCACCGCGTGGGTAAAGGTGGTGCCGCCGGCCTGCTCGGCGCGGGCCTTCAGCTCGCGGATGAAATGCGCCAGCAGCTTGCGGAACGGCATGGCCTGCCCCATCACCTCGGTGCTGTCGTCCATCATCGAGGTGCCGAGCAGGCTCTTGAGCGAGCGCATCAGCCGCCCTTCATAGCCGGCCAGGTAGTCGCCGAGCGCGGCGCGGCCATAGCTGACCAGCGGATCCTCGGCGTGAAAGAAGATCACCGACGGCAGCGTCACCTTGCCGTCTTCCAGCGGCAGCAGCGCCGCGGGGCGGTCGGGCCGGCTCCAGCCGACGGTTGAGTTGGACGTGCCGAAGTCCAGGCCGCATGCGTTTGACATCATTGATTCCAGATTTTCCTGCAAGACACCACATCAGTTGCCGCTGGACGCGAGTCCGGGCGGGGGCGCCATTGTAGGGCAGGCGCGCGGCGGCCCCGCGATTTCAGGCGACGGGGTCGGCGGCAGGCTCCAGCATCGGCGGGGCGTGGCCCGGCACCGGCGCGGCCATCGACGAGGCCAGCACATAGCGGTCACGCCCGTGCTCCTTGGCGCAGTACAGCGCGCGGTCGGCATCGGCGAACAGCGCGCGCCACAGGCCTTCCTTACTGCCCGGGCCGCCGCGCAGCTGGGCCACGCCGATGCTGACGCTGGCAAAGCCCTGCGCGCCCGGCAGCGCGATCGCGCGCACCTTGCGCAGGATGCGGTTGGCCAGCGCCGACGCCTGCTGCTCGTCGGTGTGCGGGCACAGGATGCAGAACTCCTCGCCGCCATAGCGCCCGGCCACGTCGGAGGCGCGGCGCGAGTTGTCCAGCGCGTGCGCCACTTCGCGCAGCACCGCATCGCCGGCATGGTGGCCGAAGGTATCGTTGACCTGCTTGAAGTAGTCGATGTCGATCACCAGGCAGGACAGCGGCAGCCCGTCGCGCTGCCAGCGCGCCACCAGCTGCAGCGCCGACATCTCCAGCGCGCCGCGGTTGAGCAGGCCGGTCAGCGCATCGACGCGCGCGCCGCTCTCGTTGTGCGCGACGATCTGCTCCATTGCCATCACGGTGAAGCCGAACAGGCCCAGCAGCGTGGCGATCAGCGGCGCCAGCATCCAGGCCGAGCCGGCGGGGCCGGCGAAGAACAGGATCATCGGCTGCGCATCGGCGCCGGCCAGCCGCATCGCATGGTCAAAGCCGGCCAGCTGCGTGGCCAGTTGCACCAGGCTGGCAACCAGCACCAGCGGGGCTCCGATGCTGCGCCGCCCGCGCCCGGCGCGCGCCAGCGTGGCAAAGGTGGCCAGCGACAACAGCGCCAGCACGCCGTAGACCACGCGCAGCACCAGCTGAGGCCCGCCGGGCAGGCCACCAACGGCCACCAGGGTGGCCAGCACGATGGTGGCGGCACTGGCCAGCGCGCCCGGGTACGCCGGTACGCCGTAATAGACGCGCACCCCGCGGTAGATCAGCAGCCAGCCGATGACGAAGGCACCCGCCCCTAACGTGCCAAGGTGGATGGTGCCTGTGGCCGCGCTCAACGCCAGCGCCAGGCCCGCGCCGGATGCCAGCACGTGCCCCGATGCCCACAGGCGTCCCGCCTCGCTCGCGCGCAGCGCGAACACCAGCCCCGCCGCGATCACCAGCGTGCTGCAGAAAAACACCATCATCACGACCGCAATGGTCTGCTGGTCCAGGTGCACGGGAATCCTCAAGGAGGCGGTCCGCCTTGCCGTCAATCGATGGGCGGGACTGGGGCCAAGGGACAGTCAAGATACGCCGCGGCAGGCCGGCGGCGCTCGGCAAACGAGCATGATAGCCCGCGTGCGCTGGCAGTTGGCACCCCCGTCTAGCCGGGGGCGTGCATGACGGGCCGGTTGTGGTGCCGGCGCCGCTGCGCGGCGTCGCATGGATAGATCCCACTGGCGTTTTTATGCAACACCCAGACCGCGTTGAAGGATGCCTCTAACGGCAACCACTCGCGCGCAAGCGGCTTGCGCGCCCCACCAGCCTCAGCATGCGCCACATTGCCACCACGCAATCGCCACTCGCTCGCGTGCAAGCGGAATTGAGGTCAAAGTTGGTTGCATTTGGTTAAGCAGGCACTGCACCGGCTGGATAAAATCATGCGTTGCCTACCGCGCCGACCGCGCAAGAATCTCGCGTCAATACTGCATCAATGACCCGCCCTGCTATTCCCGACCCTGGTATGACCGTTCCCGCCCTCTCGCTTGGCGCCATCCTGGATGACCTGCGCAGCGCACCGCGCCCGCTGACATCCGCGGAGTACGCATACCTGGCGCACCTGCGGCAACGCATCGTCACCGGCGATGCCGACTTGTGGACCACGCTGGAGACCGCCGGCGTGCCGTGCCGCGAACGCCGCCTGTCGCCCGAGGTGATGCAGGCGCTGACGGCGATCGGCCATTTGCCGATGCACTGAAGCGCACCGGCATCGCCATCTGTGACCATCTGACCGGGACCATTCCCCACCTTAACTCGGAAGCTTCACCGCCCTACCCCCGTGCGTGCGCCGCTACGATCGGTTAACTTCGATCCGCCGGCAACAGGCCGCGCACCCGGGGTGCATCGCCTCCCCGCCGCGCAACGGTGCCCCAGCGCGCCGCAAGTGCCCGTCCCGGCAATGGCACATCCATGGCATACCTTGTCAACAACAGGCGCGTCAGCTTCCTGTCGTTGCGCGCCTTCGTCGCACTGATGCAGCACCGCGACACCGCCCGCGCCGCGCAAGCGCTGGGCATACAGACCCAGAGACTCCTTTACCAGATCCGCAGCCTCGAGGCCGTGCTCGGCACGCCGCTGTTCAGCGTGGGCAGCCCCAACTGGCTGCCCACGCCCACCGGCGTCAAGGCCCTGCCCAAGGTCATGGCGATGCTGCACATCTGGGAACAGATTGCGCCGCGCCCGTGCGCCGGCCGCACCGGCCCGCCGCCGGAGTTCAGTGACGCCGCACGCCGCGGCCCGGCGTTCTGGGTCCGGCACGCGACGATGTAGCGCGGCGCGGCTCAGGCCAGGCGTTCGCAGCTATAGGCTTCGGTGCGATAGGGAAACGCGACTTCCTGCCGTCCGGCAAGCGCCGGGTGGCCATCGATGACAGCCTGCAGCGCGGCGCGCACGCGCTCCTGCTCCGTGCCGGGCAGCGAGGCAATGAAGCTCACCGACATCACCCGGTCGACGATCACTTGCTGCGGCGGGCCCGCGTGCGTGTATGGCAGGCTGTGCAGCGCCATGGGGCCGAAGCCCTCGGCGGGAAAGACCCGCTTCCAGTCGCCCTTGTAGAAGCGCGGCGCGTCGCCCTCGTAGGGCGTCATGATGGCGGTCAGCTGCGCGACCCAGTCCACGCTTTCATCGCGTACGTTCCAGACCAGCCCCAGCCGGCCGCCCGGCCGCAGCACGCGGCGGATCCCGGCGATGGCGCGGTCGTTGGCAAACCAGTGGAACGCCTGCGCGCAGACCACTGCGTCTGCGCTGGCATCGGGCAAGGGAATCGCTTCGGCGCTGCCCGCGAGCGCCCGCACGGCCGGCAGCGCACCGGCGAGCTGCGCGCGCATCTGCGCCACCGGCTCGACCGCGATCACCGCTGCACCGGTGTCGGCCAGCCGGCGCGTAAATTTGCCGGTACCGGCACCCAGGTCCAGCACGGTGCGGCCCGGGCCCAGCCCGAGCGTGGCGCGCAGCCAGCCATCGATGGCTTCAGGATATTCGGGGCGTCCGCGCGCGTAGGCATCGGCCTGGCTGGCGAATCCCTGTGCGGCGGCCTGGTGGATGGCGGTCATGGCGGCTCCGGTTGGCTTTACGGTGCCGTAGGCTACGCCCGAAGTCCCCGCGCGGCTAGTGCTGCATGCCCCAGCGTCGTACGGTCAGCCGCTCCAGCGTGGTGAAGACCAGCCCCTCCACCAGCAGGCCGATCAGGATCACCGCCGCCAGGCCCGCGAACACGCGGTCCGTATAAAGCTCGTTGCGGTTCTGGAAAATGAACCAGCCCAGGCCGCCCTCGCCCGACGACGCGCCGAACACCAGCTCGGCCGCGATCAGCGTGCGCCAGGCAAAGGCCCAGCCGATCTTCAGCCCCGACAGGATCGCCGGCAGCGCGGCAGGCACCAGCACCAGCGCGACATAGCGCGGCCCGCGCAGGCCATAGTTGCGCCCGGCCATGCGCAATGTCTGCGGCACCGCCTGGAAGCCGGCGTACATGTTCAGCGCCAGCGGCCACAGCACCGAGTGGACCAGCACGAACACCAGGCTCCTGGTGCCCAGCCCGAACCACAGCAGCGCCAGCGGCAGCAGCGCGATCGCCGGCAGCGGATTGAACATGGCGGTGAGCGTGTCCAGCACATCGCGGCCGAAGCGCGTCGATACCGCCAGCGACGTGAGCACGAACGCCAGCACGATGCCCGCGGCATAGCCGCGCAGCAGCACCGACAGCGACACCGCCGCTTTGCCCGGCAGTTCGCCGCTGGCCACATCCTGGACGAAGGCGCGCAGGGTCGCCAGGAACGTCGGCAGCAGCAGGTCGTTGTCCTGCACGCGTGCCACGATTTCCCACACCAGTGCCAGCGCCAGAAGGATCACGGCCTTGCGCAGCCAGCCGTACTGCCACAGCCGTTGCTGCCACGGCAGCGCGCGCGCCAGCGGCGCTTCGGTGAAGGGTTCGATGTCGCGCTCGTATGCCGGGCGCACCAGCGGCCGGAAGTCGGGACGGAGTTCGGGCGACTCGGGGAGCGCCAGGGTGGATTGCGTCATGATGCTTCTTTCCCTTTCCGCAGTAAGGCTCGCTAGCGGCCCGCGGCGCTGCGCGCGCGCAGCGGCTGCGCGTCGGCGGCGGGCTCGCCGAACAGCATGGTGTGGATGCGTTGCGCGGCGGCCTGGAATTCCGTGCCACCCTGGCTGGCCAGGCTGAACTGGTGGCTGTTCAGTTCGGCGCGTACGCGGCCCGGGTGCGGCGACAGCAGCAGGATGCGGCTGCCCACCACCAGCGCCTCTTCGATCGAATGCGTGACGAACAGCAGCGTGAAACCCGCGTCGTCCCACAGCGCCAGCAGTTCTTCCTGCATGCGCCGGCGCGTCAGCGCGTCGAGCGCGGCAAAGGGCTCGTCCATCAGCAGCACCTTGGGCCGCATCGCCAGCGCCCGCGCGATCGCCACGCGCTGCTTCATGCCGCCCGACAGCGTATGCGGGTAGGCATCGGCGAAATCAGCGAGGCCGACCTTCTCCAGGCTGTCCAGCGCGCGCTCGCGCGCTTCGGCGCGCGACAGGCCGCGCGCCTGCCGCAGCGGGAATATCACGTTCTGCACCACGGTCTTCCACGGCGGCAGCTGGTCGAACTCCTGGAACACGACGATGCGGTCCGGCCCGGGCTGCTGCACGCGCTGGCCTTCCAGGCGGATCTCACCCTCGGCGGGCGCGACGAAGCCGGCCACCGCCTTGAGCAGCGTCGACTTGCCGCAGCCGGACGGCCCCAGCAGCACGAAGCGGTCGCCCGCATGCACGTCGAAGCTGACCCGGTGCGTGGCGCGCACGATGCGCTCGGGCGTGCGGTACTCGAGCGACACGCCGTCAATCTGAAGCAACGGCGGTAGCAGCGGCGCGGCGCGGTCGGACACCACGCGCAGGCTGTGCGTGGCCATGATCAGCTTCCCTGCGCGGTGACCGGGTCCTGGAAGAAATAATCCTGCCAGGACTTGGGCTGGTTGCGGATCGCGCCCACGCGGTGCATGAACGAGGCCAGCGCAAAGGTGTTCTGCGGCGCCACCTTGAACTGCACCTGCGGGTTCTTCAGCACGCGCACCAGCAGCGCGCGGTCGGTCTTTGCCTTGGCCTGGCGCAGGTAGATATCGGCGGCGGCCTCGGGATTGGCGGTGGCGTAGGCAGCCGCTTCAGCCAGCGCATCGACGAACGCGCGGTAGGTCTTCGGATTGTCGTTGCGGAACTTCTCGGTCGCGTACAGCACCGTCGACGAGCTCGGCCCGCCCAGCACGTCGTACGAACTCAGCACGATGCGTGCGTTCGGATTGCCGGCCAGTTCCTGCTCCTGGAACGGCGGGTTGCCGAAATGACCGGTGATTTCCGTGCCGCCCGAGATGATCGCGGCAGCGGCGTCGGGATGCGGCACCGCCACGGTCCACTTGTCGAGCCGGTTGTACTCCTTGTCGCCCCATTGCTTCGCCGCTGCCAGCTGCAGCACGCGCGACTGCACCGACACGCCCACCGCCGGCAAGGCGATGCGGTCCTTCTCGGTGAAATCGGCAATGGTCTTCACCTTGGGGTTGTTGCTCACAAGGTAGTACGGGAAATTGCCCAGCGACGCCACGCCGCGCACGTTCTGCTTGCCATGGGTGCGGTCCCACAGCGTCAGCAGCGGACCGACGCCGGCACCGGCGATATCGATCGCGCCGGACAGCAGCGCATCGTTGACCGCGGCGCCACCGGAAAGCTGGGTCCATTCGACCTTGACGTCGATGCCCTGCTGCCTGCCGTGCTTCTCGATCAGCTGCTGGTCGCGCGCCACGTTGAGCAGCAGGTAGACCACGCCGAACTGCTCGGCGATGCGCAGCTTGCCTTCGGCGTGCGCGGCACCGGAAATCGCCAGGCCGGCGCTCAGCGCGAGCAGGCCCAGCTTGCGGGAAAACCGTTGGAACATGAATGGACTCCGGGAAATCAGGGAAGGGACGCACGCGACATGCGTGAGTCCGGGATGCATGGCGAAGCGATCGCCGCGTCAGCGCGGCACGTCGCCTTCGATGGTGGTGCGGTACATCACGCGCCGCAGGTGGTCCGGACAGCCCGCGGCCAGATGCAGCAGCGAGCGGTTGTCCCAGAACACCAGGTCATGCGGCTGCCATTGGTGGCGGTACACGTGCTCAGGCTTGACGCTGTGCGCGAACAGCTGCTTGAGCAGGTCGCGGCTTTCGTCCTCGGGCAGGCCCGCGATGCGCGTGGTGAAGTGCTCGCTGACGAAGAGCGCCTTCCTGCCGGTTTCGGGATGGGTGCGCACCACCGGCTGCAATACCGGCCTGACCTGCGCGATCTGCTCGGGCATCAGGTTGGGACGCCACGGGCTGCGCTGCTGCAGTTCGGCATAGCGCGCCAGGTAGGTGTGCTCGGCGTACAGGCCGTCGACAGTGCGCTGAAGTTCCGCGGGCAAGGTATCCCATGCCAGGTGCATGTTGGCGAACAGCGTATCGCCGCCTTCGGCGGGCAGCTCGCGCGCATGCAACAGCGAACCCAGGCTCGGCTTCTCCTTGTACGACAGGTCCGAATGCCAGAAGTGGCCGGCATCGCCGAGTCCGATCGGCTTGCCGTTCTCGACCACGTTGGACACCACCAGCACTTCGGGATGGCCGGGTAGCTGGAACTGGTGCAGCACGTGGATCTGCAGCGGCCCGAAGCGGCGGCTGAAGCTGATCTGCTGCGCCGGGGTGATCCGCTGGTCGCGGAACACCACTACGTGGTAGTCGAGGTGGGCGCGATGGATGCGCGCGAAATCGCTGTCGGACAGTGGGCGGGACAGGTCGAGGCCGAGCACCTCCGCGCCCAGCGGCGCGTCCAGCGCGCGGATCTCGAAATCCTGGCCGGCATCGATCGCGGCGGAATGCAGTGCGCTCTGCTGGCGCGAAACTATGGTGTAGGCGGTTGCGGTCGTCATGGCAGCTCTGGCAATTCGGGGGAAGCCTGCGCGGCAACGGGTGCCGCGTGCAAGCTTGCACTGTAGAGAGACGGGGCAAGCAGGGTCAACGAATCAAATCGCTGGGGCTTATCCGCTTATCGCATATCCATGTCTGCACATTGCCCTGCGCGCGCGAAAGAGCGCATCCCATATACGCCGACCCGATATCCAATGCCGGAATCATTCGTTCAGGTCCGCGCACGGCGCCGCTTATCGTTGAGCCGTCCTCCACTTCGAGAAGGTCTGCACGATGAAGACCCAGCGCCCCCGTTCCGCCGCCGGATTCCGCGGTGCCGATGCACTGCCATCCCGATTGAGCCGCCGCGACCTGCTGCGCGGTGCGGCATGGTCAGGCCTTGGCCTGGCCGCATCGCTGTCGCCGCTGTCCGCGTTCAGCGCGAGTCCGTCGGCGCGTCCAGACGTGATCCGCATCGGCGTGGCGCAGCCGGCCACCGGCACGCCGCCCAGCTTCGCCGGCAGCTCGCTCGCGATTGCGCATGCACGCGGCTGGCTGGAGGAATCGTTCAAGCCCACCGGCACGCGCGTCGAGTGGTTCTTCTTCAAGGGCGCAGGCCCCGCGGTCAACGAGGCGCTGGCCAACCGCCAGCTCGATTTCGCGCTGCAGGGCGACCTGCCGTCGCTCGTCGGCCGCGCCGCCGGGCTGAAGACGCGGCTGGTGCTTGCCACCGGTGTGCGCGCCAACATCTATGTCGGCGTGCCGCCCGACTCGCCGCTGAAGACGCTGGCCGACCTGCGCGGCAAGCGCGTGTCGCTGTTCAAGGGCACCAACATGCATCTGCCGGCGCTGCGCCTGCTGGAGGCCAACGGCCTCACCGACAGGGACCTGCGCCTGCTGAATCTCGACACCGCGGGCTACCTCGCGGCGCTGTCCACCAAGGACATCGATGCGGCCATCGGCGCCATGGACATCCTGCGCCTGCGCGACAAGGGCGCGGTGCGCATCCTCTATTCGAGCAAGAACCAGTCCCCGATCTACACGCGCCAGAGCCACGTGCTGGTGACCGACGATTTCGCCAGCCTCTATCCCGAGGCCACCCAGCACCTGGTGAAGACCGCGGTCGAAGCCGCGCGCTGGGCCTCCGACGAAAGCCATCGCGAAGAGGTGCTGCGCACCTGGGCGCGTGCAGGCACGCCGTACGAGCACTGGAAGGAAGACTTCGACGGCGAGCCGCTGCGCGTGCGCCTGAACCCAAACTTCGATCCCTTCCTGGTGAGCCGCTACAAGGACGCGGTCGAGCAGGCCTATCGCTTCCGCCTGAGCCGCGCGCGCTTCGACGTCGACCAGTGGATCGACCAGCGCTTTCTCAAGGCCGCGCTCAACGACCTGAGCCTGCAGTCCTACTGGCCCGTGTACCAGCCCAACGGCAAGATCCTGGGAGCCTGATGCCATGTCCGTCGCCGAACTCTCGCTGCCCGCCGCACAGCACGGTGCCTCGCGTGCGGCCCCATTGCGCAAGGCCCTGAACTGGCGCAATGCCACGCGCTGGCTGCTGGCCTGGCCGGTGCCGCTGACACTGCTGCTGCTCTGGTACGTGGCATCGCGCCATGCCTGGATTCCGCCGCAGGTGCTGCCCGCGCCGGAAGACGTGGCACACACGCTGGCCGGGCTGTGGACCAGCGGTGAACTGCAGGCCAACCTTGCCATCAGCGCGCTGCGCGTGGCCGGCGGCTTCGGCGTGGGACTGCTCGGCGGACTCGCGCTGGGCGCGGCGATGGGCCTGTCGCCGACGCTGCGCGACTACGTGTACCCGACCTTCAAGGCCTTCAGCCAGGTGCCGGTGCTGGGCTGGCTGCCGCTGCTGATGCTGCTGGTCGGCATCGACGAAGCGCTCAAGGTCATCCTGATCGCCAAGGCGGCGTTCGTGCCCGTGGCGCTGAACACGTACAAGGGCATCGGCAGCGTGCCGGTGCGCTACCTGGAAGTGGCGCGCGTGCTGCAGCTGACGCGCTGGCAGACGCTCGCGCGCGTGGTGCTGCCCGCAGCGGCGGCACCGGTGTGGAACGGCGTGCGCTACGGCCTCACGCACGCCTGGCTGGCGCTGGTGGTGGTGGAGCTGCTGGCTTCGTCCGAGGGGCTGGGCTACATGATCGTCTACGGCCGCCAGCTGTTCCAGCTCGACATGGTGCTTGCCGCGGTGGTAGTGGTGGGCGTGATCGGCTTCGCGCTTGACAAGGTTCTGGCGCTGGCCGAGGGCGCGGTGCTGCGCTGGCGCAAGCCCGGATTCTGAACGGAGGCCACCAATGACCGTATCCGCCAGGCATTCCCGTCTTGCCGTGCCGCGCGCGCTGCGCGGCTGGATCCTGCCGCTGGTGCTGGTGGCGCTGTGGTGGGCTGCCGTGCGCTTCCACTGGACCACATCCCCGCTGCTGGTGCCGGTCTCCGCCGTATGGGACACCGCCGTGCGCCAGCTGCAGAGCGGCGCGCTCCTTGTCTCGCTGTCGGCCAGCCTGTGGCGCGACGTGGCCGGCTTTGCGATCGGCGCAAGCGCGGGGCTGGTGTTCGGCGCTGCGCTGGGGCTGTCGCGGCTGTTCGAGCGGCTGGTCGGCCCGAGCTTCCATACCGTCAAGCAGATCTCGCTGTTCGCATGGATTCCGCTGATCTCGGTGTGGTTCGGGCTGGGCGATACCGCCAAGGTGGTGTTCCTGTCGCTGGCGGCATTCTTTCCGGTGGTGCTCAACACCTTCGAAGGCATCCGCGCGGTGCCCGCCGACCTGCTGGAAGTGGCGCGCGTGCTGAGCTTCAACCGCGCGCAGGTGCTGTGGCGCATGGTGCTGCCGTCGGCGGCGCCGTCGATCTTCGCCGGCATCCATCTGGGGCTGATCTATGCGTGGCTGGCGACGCTCGGCGCCGAGTACCTGCTGGTCTCGGGCAAGGGCATCGGCAACACCATGATCGACGGCCGCGAGAACTTCTGGATGGACCTGGTGATCTTCGGCGTGATCGTGGTCGGGCTGGTCGGCTTCACGCTCAACTGGATCGCCAGCCGCATCGAACGACGGCTGCTCGCGTGGCGCGGCAGCTCGGTGGCGGCGGGCTGAGCCCGACGCTTGCTCAATATTTCCGGAGAGAACGACATGGCGCATGCCGGCACGCTCAGCATCGCACACCTGCACAAGCAGTACGAGGTCAAGGGCCGCACCCTGCCCGTGCTGGAGGACATCACGCTGACCATCGCCCCGGGCGAGTTCTTCAGCATCGTCGGCGCCAGCGGCTGCGGCAAGTCGACCTTGCTGCGGCTGGTGGTGGGGCTGGAAGAAGACTATCGCGGCGAGATCCTGCTCGATGGCAAGCGCGTGGCCGGCACCAGCCTGCAGCGCGGCATCGTGTTCCAGGAGCACCGGCTGTTCCCGTGGCTGACGGCGGAGCAGAACATCCGGCTGGCGCTGCTGAACACGCCGGGCAGCGCGGCGGAAAAGGACCGCAATGTCGCCGAGCATATCGCGCTGGTCGGGCTGCGTGGCTTCGAGCATGCGTATCCGCACCAGCTCTCGGGCGGCATGTCGCAGCGCGTGGCGATCGCGCGTGCGCTGGTGACGCGACCCGAAATCCTGCTGCTGGACGAACCGTTCGGCGCGCTCGACGCGATGACGCGCACCTACCTGCAGCAGGAGCTGCACCGCATCTGGCAGGCCGAGGGCATCACCATGATCCTGGTCACGCATGACGTCGAGGAAGCCGTGTATCTCGGCGACCGCGTGGTGGTGATGGAGCCGCGGCCCGGCCGAATCCGCCGCATCGTGCCGGTCGGCCTGCCGCATCCGCGCGAGCGCGCCGGGCAGCCGTTTTCACGCGTGCGCGATGCCGTGCTGCAGGAATTCGCCGGACAGGCTATCGCCGCCGAAGCCATTGCCGAACCCGCCTGACCGCATTCGAACGATGACCCACCCGCATTTTCCCGGAGCCCAGCAATGACCCAAGCAATCCAGCAAGACCAGGCAGTTCAGCTCGATATCCACCCGGTGGCCGGCCGCATCGGCGCCGAAGTGCGCGGCGTCGCCCTGCATGGCGACCTGCCTGCCGAGACCTTCGCCGCCATCCGCGCCGCGCTGCTGCAGCACAAGGTGCTGTTCTTCCGCGACCAGGTCCACCTCGACGACAGCGCACAGCAGCGCTTTGCCGCGCTGTTCGGCGAACTGGTGCCGCATCCGACCGTGCCCTCGCGCGACGGCACGCAACTGCTCGAACTCGATTCCGAGCACGGCGGCCGCGCCAACTCCTGGCATACCGACGTGACCTTCGACCTGGCCTACCCTGCGGTGTCGGTGCTGCGCGCGGTGACCGTTCCCGCGTTCGGCGGCGACACCGTGTGGGCCAACACCGCCGCGGCGTACCAGGACCTGCCCGAGCCCCTGCGCGAGCTGGCCGACAAGCTGTGGGCGCTGCACACCAACGACTACGACTACGCGGCCACGCGGGTGAAGGCCAGCAGCGAGGGGCTGAAGCGCTATCGCGAGGTGTTCACCTCCGCGCTCTATGAAACCGAGCATCCGGTGGTGCGCGTGCATCCCGAGTCCGGCGAGCGCACGCTGGTATTGGGGCACTTCGTCAAGAAGCTGCTCGGCTATTCGTCGGTCGATTCGGCGCACCTGGTATCGGTGCTGCAGGGCCACGTGCACCGGCTCGAGAACACGGTGCGCTGGCGCTGGCGCGCGGGCGACGTCGCGATCTGGGACAACCGCGCCACGCAGCATTACGCCATCAACGACTACGGCGACGCCAAGCGCGTGGTGCGCCGCGCCACCGTGGTGGGCGCGGTGCCGGTCAGCGTGGACGGGCGCCACAGCGTGGCGGTCAAGGCCGGCGTGCGCCGCGACGACACGGCCCCGGCCAATCAGCCTGCAGATCACGCCGACGCAGCCGCGCAGCGCGCGGCGTGAGTAGTGCCAGCGGCCGGCACGCTCGCGCAGGCCGCATATCCAAATGCAATAAGGTTCCTTGCCTCGCTGGGTGCCGTCCGTGACCATAGCGCCCGAACGCCTGGGCGGTGCAGCGGCCGGCTGGTACCATCGCTCGGCCCGGCGGCGCGCATTTGCGTGCGCGGCGCCGCCAGGCATGTCCGGCACACAACCCAGAGAAGAACATGAGACTCGAAACTTTGGCCGTCCATGGCGGCTACTCGCCCGATCCGACCACCCGCGCGGTGGCGGTGCCGATCTACCAGACGGTGGCCTACGCCTTCGACAATGCGCAGCATGGCGCCGACCTGTTCGACCTGAAGGTCGCGGGCAACATCTACAGCCGCATCATGAACCCGACCAACGACGTGCTCGAGCAGCGCCTGGCCGCGCTCGAGGGCGGCGTGGGCGCGCTTGCGCTGGCATCGGGCATGGCCGCGGTCACCTACGCGATCCAGACCATCGCTGAGGCCGGCGACAACATCGTTTCGTCGAGCCAGCTGTACGGCGGCACTTACAACCTGCTGGCGCACACGCTGCCGCAGTCTGGCATCGAGACCCGCTTCGCCGACGGCCGCAACCCGTCGAGCTTCGGCGACCTGATCGACGAGCGCACCAAGGCCGTGTTCGTCGAGTCGGTTGGCAACCCGCTCGGCAACGTGGTCGACATCGAGGCGATCGCGCGCGTGGCGCACAACCACGGCGTGCCGCTGATCGTCGACAACACCGTGCCCTCGCCCTACCTGTGCCGGCCGTTCGAGCATGGCGCCGATATCGTCGTGCATTCGCTGACCAAGTACCTGGGCGGGCACGGCAACAGCGTCGGCGGCGCCATCGTCGACAGCGGCAAGTTCCCGTGGGCCCAGCACAAGGCGCGCTTCCGGCGCCTGAACGAGCCGGACGTGTCGTACCACGGCGTGGTCTACACCGAGGCGCTGGGGCCGGCGGCCTATATCGGCCGCGCGCGCGTGGTGCCGCTGCGCAATACCGGCGCGGCGCTGTCGCCGTTCAACGCCTTCCTGATCCTGCAAGGCATCGAGACGCTTGCGCTGCGGCTGGACCGCATCACCGAAAACGCGCTGGCGATCGCACGCCACCTGCAGCAGCACCCGAAGGTGGAATGGGTCAACTTTGCCGGCCTGCCCGACCATGCGGACCACGCACTGGTGCAGAAGTACCTGGGCGGCCGCGGTCCCGGCATCCTGTCGTTCGGCCTGAAGCAGGGCGGCCGCGAAGGCGGGGCGCGTTTCCTGGATGCGCTGCAACTGTTCACGCGGCTGGTCAATATCGGCGATGCCAAGTCGCTGGCCACGCATCCGGCATCGACCACGCATCGCCAGCTCAACCCCGAGGAGCTGAAGGCGGCTGGCGTCAGCGAGGATATGGTGCGGCTGTCGGTGGGCATCGAGCATATCGATGACCTGATCGAGGACCTGGAGCGCGCGCTGGCGGCAGCGTAAGCGCAGGTTTGCCCCCCTCTCCCGCCTGCGGGAGAGGGGGGAGCGTTCACTGCCGGCGTTGGTTTTCTTCCATCGCCGTTCCCTGCGCCAGCTTCTTCCCCCGCGCCTCCAGCAGGAAGTACCCCACCGTCCCTACTGCCAGCGGTATCAGGTAATACAACGCCCGATACGCGATCAACGCCGCCAGCAACAACCCATGCGGCACCTGTCCGCCCAGCATCGTCAGGAACACCGTCTCGACAACCCCAAGGGCGCCCGGCACGCGGATCACCACGCCCGCCAGTCCGGAGGCAAGGTACACGCCGAGCACCGTGTAATAGTCCGCATGCGTATGAAGGAAGGCATGCAGGATGGCCGCCACCGCCGCCCAGTTGCCCGCCGACACCAGGATCTGCAACAGCGCGAAGCGCGGTGACGGCACATAGATATCATGGTCGCGCACAGTACGGTGCCGACCCTGCCACGCCGCACATGCCGCTATGTAGGCAGCCGGCGCGGCCAGCATCACTACGCCAATCAGCCGCGTCGCCGCCGGCGGGATACCCCACCCGGGCGGCAGCACTACCAGCTGCCCGGCCAGGATGATGCCCGCCAGCAGCGCGTAGCCGAGCCAGTTGCTGCTGACCGCCACCGCGAACACGCTCCAGATCTGCGGCGGGCTCAGGCCCGCGTGCGAATACAGCCGGTAGCGCACGCCCGCGCCGCCGAGCGTCGCGCCCAGGTTCAGGCTCATGGTGTAGCTGACATAGGCGATCGCCATCACCCGATGCACCGGCAGCGGGTGGCCGGCGTAGCGGCACCCCAGCACGTCGAACTGGCTGTACAGCAGACCCGTCAGCACCACGAACCCCGCGGCTGGCAACAGCGTGCGGCGGTCGAAGCCGCGCAGCGCGGCTAGCACCGCGTCCCAGTCGATGGTGCCAAGCTTGCGCGCGATCAGCGCAAGCACTGCCGCGATGAACAGGATGCCGATCGCGCGCCGCCACATCGGCCAGCGCGCGTGGTGCCGGATTGCCGAAAGCGCCTGCGCGACCATCACTCGGCCTCCCGTTCCAGCACGAATACGCGGCGGCGCCCGCGCGGGTCGCCGGCTTGCGGCGTCACCAGCCGCGGCGTATGCGCGGGCAGCCAGCCGGCCCACGCCGGGAAGCGGCGCAGGAAGTGGAACATCAGCGTGGCGCCGGCCGCGTCCAGCAGCGAGCGCTCGTGCCGGCGCGGCGGCACCTCGCGGCAGCGTTCGGCGATCAGCGCCTGCAGCCTGCCGCGCAGCCGCTGCGCGAAGGCGGTGTCGCGGATCACCAGGTTGGCTTCGAGATTCAGCGACAGGCTGAGCGGGTCGAGGTTGCTCGAACCCACCGTGGCCCATTGCTCGTCGACGACGGCGACCTTGCCGTGGAACGGCCGCTCGACGTACTCGAGGATCTGCACCCCGGAGTCCTGCAGGTGGCAATACAGCAGGCCACCGGCACGCGCGACCCATGGCATGTCGGGCTTGCCCTGCAGCAGCAGGCGCACCTGTATGCCGCGCCCAGCGGCTTCGCACAGCGCGTGCAGCAGCCGGTAGCCCGGCAGGAAATAAGCGTTGGCGATGACCACCTCGCGCCGCGCGGCGCGGATCGCATCGAGGTAGGCAAACTCGATGTCGTTGCGATGGCGATGGTTGTCGCGCGTGACCAGACGCACCGGACCCGGCGGCGCCGTGTTGCAGCCCGGCGGCGGCGGTGCCAGCCTGCCCTGCAGGCATGCGCCGGGGATGGCCCGCGCGAGGAAGTCATGCACCTGCCGCGCCGCGGGGCCGGCGATTTCCACGGCATAGTCCTGCTTGGCCCGTGGCCCGTAGCCATACAGGTGCTGCGCCGAGAAATTGATGCCGCCGACAAAGGCCACCTCGCCGTCGATCGCGACCAGCTTGCGGTGCATGCGCCGGAAGATATGCGTGCGCACGCCCAGCAGGCGGCGGCAGGGCGAGAATGTGCAGAAGTGCACGCCCGCCTTGACCAGCTCTGTAATGAATGCAGGGGGCAGGTCATGCGAGCCGAAGCCGTCGACCGTGACGGCCACGCGCACGCCGCGCCGCGCGGCAGCCAGCAGCGCGGCGTGCAATTTCGTTCCTGCCTCGTCGTCGAACAGGATAAAAGTTTCCACCAGCACGCTTTCGCGCGCTTGCGCGATCGCCTCGAATACGCGCGGGAAGTACTCTTCTCCGTTCTCCAGCAGGCGGATGCTGTCGGGGGCGGACGGCAACGGTGTCATGGCCCGAGAGGCGCCGCAAACACCATGCCAGCGCCGGGGTGTTGCCGGGGGCGCCCGGGCCGCTCAGCCAGGGCCGCGCCGCCGGCGGACCACTAGGGCCGTCAGCAGCACGCCCGCCAGCAGCCCCGCCGTGCCCACCCCGGCCATGGTGAGCGGCGGCATGCCGGGATTGGGCGGCGCACCCGCCTGCTGTGCCAGCGCGCGCCAGTCGGCGGCTGTGATCTGCGTCATGCTGATGGCGTTGTCCAGGCCGTACACGCAGACTTCGCCGCCAGGCAGCTTGCAGAAGCGCTCACGCGGGCAGGCCTTGAGGATCTCCTGCGGCGCGCCTTCGCCGCAGCGCGCGCCGGCACTGCGCAGGACCTGCAGCGTGACATCGGGATGCCGGGTCAGTTGTTCGGGCATGGCGGCCTCCGTGCAAGGATGGGCTGGCGGTCTTTCAGCGTAGCGCACGGCGCTGCCTGCAGGCAGCCTATATGCGCTTCAGGCATATCGGCATGATTATTGAGATTTACAAAAAACATGACAACGGATTCAGGGCTGGCGCGTTTCATCTCTAACGGGTTGATTGGAGATACGCGCCGTGTCGAAGAAGCCGTTAGACGATGCAACGAAGAAGCGCTTGCGAGCTGGTCGGATGCTGTTGGCTGGCAAGCGACCAGCCGAGGTGGCATTGGCCGTGGGGGTAGCCCGACAAACGGTGTACACGTGGAAAGCTCTGCTCGATGAAGGCGGAATTGATGCGCTACGGGCTGTGCCAGGTCGAGGCCGCCCAGCCAAGCTCGAGCCGGAGCAATTGGCCGAATTGCGCGGGGCGTTGCTGCAAAGCCCGACTGCGCATGGCTTTGGGACCGAGCTATGGACACTCAAGCGCGTCGGCTCGCTCATCAAGCGGACGTATGGCGTCGAGTTCAGCCAAACGCAGATCTGGCGCATTCTTGGGGCGTTGGGTTTCAGCGCGCAAAAGCCAGATCGTCGCGCGATCGAGCGAGACGAAGACGCGGTGCGCCACTGGAAGCGCCACACTTGGCCTGCGCTTAAAAAAAAGCCCAGCGCGAAGGCCGATTGATTGTCTTTATCGACGAGACTGGCATCAGCGAGCGGCCCACGCGTGTGCGCACCTGGGCGCCGAAGGGGCAAACACCCATCATCCAGTTTCATTTCAACTGGAACCATGTGTCGGCGATCGCCGGCCTGAGTCGCACCAACTACCTGTTTCGGCTGTACGAAGGCAGCGTCAAGAAAGAACAGGTGGTCGAGTTTCTTAAGGCGCTCAAAGCGCATCTGAAGCAGCCGTTGCTGATCATCTGGGATGGGGCCAGGCCCCATCGCGCCGCAATGGTCCGCGAATATCTGGATTCTCTCGAGGGACATATTCATATGACCTTCCTGCCACCGTACTGCCCTGAGCTCAACCCAGTTGAGTACCTGTGGGCATGGCTCAAGCGTCACGCGATTGCGAACTTCTGCCCCGACAACCTCAACGAGTTGCATACCGTCGCCCGCAACAAGCTCAAAAGCGCTCAACACCGGCCTTCGATCATCGCCGCGTGCTGGGTTCAGGCAACGTTGTGGTGATGTCATGATTTACGGAAAGATCAATAAGTACTCGTTCGCCAGATGACTTGCCTTCCATACAATGGGCTCTCCAACGAACGATCAATGAACAAACAGGGGAGCGTTTTGATGCGATACGGGAAATTCGGCTTCGCGGTAGCCGCGGCAGTACTGGCGCTGGGCGTGGTGCAGGGCGCAAGCGCCGCCGATCCGGACAAGAAGGAAATCCGCTTCGGCGCCACCGCCGGCCCGTACGCCGACCAGATCCGCTACGGCGTGAAGCCGGTGCTGGAGAAGCGCGGCTACAAGGTCACCATCATCGAGTTCAGCGACTACGTGCAGCCCAACCTGGCGCTGGCCGACGGCGCCATCGACGCCAACGCCTTCCAGCACGTGGCCTACCTGAAGAAGTTCTCGGCTGACCGCAAGCTGCAGCTGACCGACATCATCCAGGTCCCGACCGCGCCGATCGGCATCTACAGCCACAAGCACAAGACGCTGGCGGAGGTGAAGCCGGGCAATACCGTCTCGCTGCCGAATGACCCCACCAACCTGGCGCGTGCCATCGCCATCCTGCAGCAGGTGGGCTGGGTCACGCTCAAGCCGGGCACCGACCCGATCCGCGCCAGCGAGCGCGACATCGATGCCAATCCGCACAAGCTCAAGCTGGTCGAGCTGGAGGCCGCGCAACTGCCGCGTTCGCTCGACGATGTCGACTACGCCTTTGTCAACGGCAACTTCGCGCTGGCCGCGGGGCTGAAGCTGACCACTGCGCTGGCGCTGGAGAAGATTCCCGACTACTACATGAACCTGGTGGCGGTGAAGACTGCGGACGTCAACAAGCCGTTCGTCAAGGACATCAAGGAGGCCTACCAGTCGGCCGAGTTCAAGGCGGTGACGCAGCAGCGCTTCGCGGGCTTCGTGCCGCCGCCGTACCAGCGCTGATCCGGCTCGTATCATCTGCGCAGGGCTCCCGCACGGGAGCCCTTTTTCGTTGGCGGTGCCGGGATCCCGCTCCGCCTTGTGCACGGCAAGACAATTGCCGCCGCCATTGCGCCGCAAATACCCTACACTCGACTACACATGCCGCGCGCGCCCACAAAGCACGCCCGGGATCACAACACGACACGCGCATCGAGAGACCTGCCATGTCCATGGTTGCGAGCTTCGAGATCGGCTATACGCGTTATCTCGCCCCGCCGGGCGAACCCCCTTCCCCCACTTCCCCGCCCCCGCCCTTTGCCAGCGACCCTGAGGCGCTGCTGCCTCTGTACCAGGCCATGGTGCTGGCGCGCCAGTTCGACCTGAAGGCGATCGCGCTGCAGCGC
Source organism: Cupriavidus sp. MEYA8 (assembly GCF_059278825.1). Taxonomy (NCBI): domain Bacteria; kingdom Pseudomonadati; phylum Pseudomonadota; class Betaproteobacteria; order Burkholderiales; family Burkholderiaceae; genus Cupriavidus; species Cupriavidus sp. MEYA8. Next base: position 1,399,569 of record NZ_CM181222.1, on the reverse strand, counting down.
ACCGGCAAGATCGGCACCTTCGCCTCGGCCCTCGGGCAGGAAGCCATCGGCGTCGGCGTGGCCTTTGCGATGCGGCCCGAAGACGTGCTGGTGCCCTCGTACCGCGACCACGCGGCGCAGTTTGTGCGGGGCGTCACGATGACCGAGAGCCTGCTGTACTGGGGCGGCGACGAACGCGGCAGTGGATTTGCGGCGGCGCCGCATGACTTTGCCAACTGCGTGCCGATCGGCACCCAGGTGTGCCATGCCGCGGGCGCGGCCTATGCCTTCCAGCTGCGCAACGAGCCACGGGTGGCGGTGTGCCTGCTCGGCGACGGCGGCACCTCCAAGGGCGACTTCTACGAAGGCATGAACATGGCCGGCGTGTGGCGCGCGCCGATGGTGATCGTGATCAACAACAACCAGTGGGCGATCTCGATGCCGCGCAGCGGGCAGACCGCGGCGCAGACGCTGGCGCAGAAGGCGATCGCGGCGGGCATCCCGGGGGAGCAAATCGATGGCAACGACGTGGTCGCGGTGCGGCACCGCGTGGGCGAGGCCATCGAGCGCGCCCGCACGGGCGGCGGCCCCGCGCTGATCGAGGCCATCACCTACCGGCTGGGCGACCACACCACCGCCGACGATGCCTCGCGCTACCGCGACGAGGCCAGCGTCAAGGCGCACTGGCAGGAAGAGCCGCTGCTGCGCCTGCGCACGCATTTGCTGTCGCTGAACGCATGGGACGCGGCGCGCGAAGAGGCATTGGTCAAGGACTGCTCGCAGCAGGTGGCGCAAGCGGTCGAAGCCTACCTGGCGCTGCCGCCGCCGGACGCCGCGGCGATGTTCGACTGCCTGTACGCCACCATGCCGCCGGCGCTGCAGGCGCAACTGGAGACCGCGCGGCGCTATCCCGCGCAGCACGGCTGACGCTTTCATCGTCCCCCTGGCCTTCAACGACCAAAGCGAGCGAACCATGGCGGAAATCAATCTGGTCGAAGCAGTCAACCTGGCCCTGGGACATGCGCTGGAGAACGATCCCGACGTACTGCTGCTGGGCGAGGACATCGGCGTCAACGGCGGCGTGTTCCGCGCCACCGCGGGACTGCAGGCGCGCTTCGGCGCGGCGCGGGTCATGGATACGCCGCTGGCCGAGGGCGGCATCGTCGGCGCGGCGATCGGCATGGCGGCGATGGGACTCAGGCCCGTGGCCGAGATCCAGTTCACCGGCTTTATTTACCCCGCCATCGACCACATCATCAACCACGCCGCGCGCATGCGGCACCGCACGCGCGGGCGGCTGAGCTGCCCGCTGGTGGTGCGCTCGCCATGCGGCGCGGGCATCCACGCGCCCGAGCATCATTCGGAAAGCCCGGAAGCGATGTTCGCCCACATGCCGGGGCTGCGCGTGGTGGTGCCGTCGTCGCCGGCGCGCGCCTACGGCTTGCTGCTGGCCGCAATCGCCGATCCCGACCCCGTGATCTTCCTCGAGCCCACGCGGCTGTACCGGCTATTCCGCCAGGAGGTCGCCGACGACGGCGCGGCGCTGCCGCTCGATACCTGCTTCACGCTGCGCGAAGGCAGCGACATCACGCTGGTGACCTGGGGCGCGATGGTGCAGGAGACGCTGACCGCCGCCGACGAACTGGCCGCCGAAGGCGTGAGTGCGACCGTGATCGATGTCGCCACGCTCAAGCCGCTCGACATGCCGACCATCCTCGAAGCGGTGGCGCGCACCGGGCGCTGCGTGATCGTGCACGAGGCGCCGCGCACCGCGGGCTTCGGCGCCGAGATCGCGGCGGAACTGGCCGATGCCGGGCTGTATTCGCTGGCGGCGCCGGTGCAGCGCGTGGCCGGCTTCGATACCGTGGTGCCGCTGGCGCGGCTGGAATACACCTACCTGCCCAGCGCTGCGCGCATCGCCGACGCGGCCCGCAAGGCCATGGCCGCCTGACTGACACCAGGCAACACCGAGCGACACCAAGCCGAGGAAGCGCCGATGAGAGTCTTCAAGCTGCCCGACCTGGGCGAGGGCCTGCAAGAGGCCGAGATCGTGACCTGGCATGTCAAGGTGGGCGATGCGGTGGCCGCGGACCAGCCGCTGCTGTCGGTGGAGACCGCCAAGGCCATCGTCGAGATTCCCTCGCCCTATGCGGGCACCATCGCCCGGCTGCACGCGCAGCCGGGCGATATCGTCCACCTGGGCGCGCCGCTGGTCGGCTTCGAGGGCGCCGGCGAGGATGCCGATGCCGGCACCGTGGTCGGCTCCGTGCAGGTCGGCACGCGCGTGGCCAGCGAAGCGGCGCCGCCGGGCGCGGCCGCGCCTGCCTCCGGCATGGCCGCGCGCGTCAAGGCCACACCCGCGGTACGCGCGCTGGCGCGGCGCCTCGGCGTCGACCCGGCGATGGCCACCGCGTCGGGGCCGGAGGGCACCGTCACCGCCGCCGACGTCGAACGCATGGCCGCCACGCTGGCCGAACTCGGTGCGCCCGAGGAACTGCGCGGCGTGCGCCGCGCGATGGCGCAGAACATGGCGCGCGCGCAGAACGAGGTCGCCGCGGCCACGGTGATGGACGATGCCGATATCCACGCCTGGCAGGCGGGCGCCGACGTCACCATCCGCCTGGTGCGCGCGCTGGTGGCCGGTTGCCGTGCCGAGCCGGGCCTGAACGCCTGGTACGAGGGCCAGACCGGGCGCCGCCACGTGCTGAAGAAGATCGACGTGGGCATTGCCGCGGACCTGCCCGAAGGGCTGTTCGTGCCGGTGCTGCGCGACGTGGGCAGCCGCGACGCGGCCGACCTGCGCCGCGGGCTCGACCGCATGCGCGCGGACATCCGCGCGCGCACCATCGCGCCGGAGGAGATGCGCGGCAATACCATCACGCTGTCCAACTTCGGCATGATCGCGGGGCGCTACGCGGCGCCGATCGTGGTGCCGCCGACGGTGGCGATCCTTGGGGCGGGACGGGTGCGGGACGAGGTGGTCGCGGCCGGCGGCGTGCCGGCGGTGCATCGGGTGATGCCGCTCAGCCTGACGTTCGATCACCGCGTGGTGACGGGGGGCGAGGCGGCGCGGTTTCTGGCGGCGGTGATTGCGGACCTGGAGATGCCGGCTTAGCGGAACACCGGGGAAAGCGCCTGCAAAGGCCGCCGCCCGTCGTGAACGCTCCCCTCTCCCGCGAAGTGGGAGAAGGGTGGGGGAGAGGGGGGCAAACCAGCGGCTCGGCAAAGTTTGCGCTGTATATAATGCGAGCGATCCAGCCGGACCGCCCGACACACCCCTCATGGAAACCAAGACCGCCCGCCTCACCATCCTGATCGATCCGGTCAAGAAGAAGGCCTTCGAAACCCTGTGCGCCGCGCAGGACCTGACGCCGTCGCAGGTGGTGCGCCAGCTGATCCGCGATTACCTGGCCCAGCACGGCGTGGAATACGCCACCAAGGCACGGCCCGCCGGCAGCGGCCGGCAAAAGAAGTAGCTCAGTGCGGGGCGCCCGTGTCCTCGCGCTCCCGTTCCGCACCCTCCTCTCCCGCCAGCACGCCGCAACGCCGCACCGCCTGCGCCAGCGCATCCGCGTAGTTTTGCTGCCCCAGCGCCGCAAGCACCCCGGCCCGCTCCAGCTTTTGCCGCACGCGCGCATTCGCCTCGGCCAGCACCACGGCCACGCCGCGCCGGCGCAGCGTGCGGATCACGGCTTCCAGCGTCTGCAAGCCGGTCATGTCGATGAACGGCACCCGGCCCAGGCGGATCAGCAGCACGCGCGGCTCGGTATGGGTGTGCACCAGCGCCTGCTCGCAGGCCTCGACCGCGCCGAAGAAGAACGGGCCGTCGATGGCGTAGACCAGCACGCCCGGCGGCATCCGGGCCGCGACGGAATCGGCCGCGTCCGCTTCGGCGCTTAGCTCGCGCTCGATGCCGGTTACGTCCTGGCGCGTCACTTCCACCGACGCCGACATGCGCCGCAGGAACTGCAGCATGGCCAGGATCACGCCGATGTTGACCGCGACCACCAGGTCGGTCAGCACGGTCAGCGTAAAGGTGATCAGCAGGATCGCCACGTCGGCGCGCGGCGCCTGCCGCACCATGCGCGCGAACTGGCGCGCCTCGCTCATGTTCCACGCCACCACGAACAGGATCGCGGCCAGCGTCGCCAGCGGCACGCTCGCGGCCAGCGGCGCCAGGAACAGCAGCACCAGCACCAGCGTCAGCGCATGGGCGATGCCGGCCAGCGGGCTGCTGCCGCCGTTGCGGATATTGGTGGCGGTGCGCGCGATGGCGCCGGTGGCGGCAAACCCGCCGAACAGCGGCGCCAGGACATTGGCGATGCCCTGCCCCACCAGTTCCTGGTTGGAATCGTGCCGGGTGCCGGCCATGCCGTCGGCCACCACCGCGGACAGCAGCGATTCGATCGCGCCCAGCATGGCGATGGTGAAGGCCGGCCCTGCCAGCTCGATCACGCGCGCCAGCGAGATCTCCGGCAGCGCCGGAACCGGCAATCCGCGCGGCAGGCCGCCGAAGGCGCTGCCGATGGTGGCCACGCCGTCGAAGCGGAACAGCGCCTGCACTGCCGTGGCCACCACCAGCGCCACCAGCGGGCCGGGAACGCGGTGCAGCCAGCGCACGCGCGGCGCGCCCAGCACCAGCAGCAGGCTCCCCAGCGCCAGCGCGGTCGTGGCCGCATGCCACTGCGGCAGCGCCTGCAGCAGGTGCCACAGCTTTTCATGGAAGTGGGTGCCGGCTACCGGCGGCAGCCCGAAGAAATCACGCCATTGCCCGACGAAGATGATCACGCCGATGCCCGCGGTAAAGCCCACGATCACCGGCGCGGGAATGTAGCGGATCACGCCGCCAAGCCGCGCCAGGCCCAGCGCCAGCAGGATCAGCCCGGCCATCAGCGTGGCAAGTTGCAGCCCGCCGATCCCATGGCGCGCCGTGATGGCGGACAGCACCACGATGAACGCGCCGGTGGGCCCGGCAATCTGCAGGCGGCTGCCGCCGAACATCGACACCGCCAGCCCGGCGACGATGGCCGTATACAGCCCTTGCTCGGGCTTGGCGCCGGATGCGATCGCAAACGCCATCGCCAGCGGCAGCGCCACCACCCCGACGATCACGCCCGACACCAGGTTGGGCAGCCAGTTGGCGCGGCGGAACAGCCCGGCCTGCCATGCTTCGCGCAGCGCGATCATGCGGAGAATCCTTGCAGTGGGTCAACGTCGGAGGGAGGGCGCAGGTGCATGGAATGATAACAACATGCTAATGCCGTGACATGGACCCAGGCACTTGCGGCTTGCGCCGGACGCGGGGCATCGCGCCATCGAGGGCCGGAGTTGGCCGGCGCTGCACGCGACCTGTCGCTATCACGGGCCAATTCCTATACTGGAGTGGCTCGTCCGGACGGTCCGGGCGGAACGGCCCGGCGGACGCGGCTATTCACTGCAATCGGAGGCCATCATGTTCAAGCACCTCCTAGTCCCCACCGACGGCTCCGCACGCGCCGAGGCGACGGTAGCCCGGGCCATGACCTTCGCCAGCCGCATCGGCGCCCGCGCGACCGGCTTGCATGTGATTCCCGAGTATCACGTATTGACGTACCGGCTGACCAGCCAGCAGGACACCAGGGACTCGTTCGCGGCCGAGGCCGCACGCCATGCCGATACCTTCCTGGCCGCCGTCACGCGTGCTGCCGGCCAGGCCGGAGTGCCGTGCGACACCGTCACCGCCACCGACGACCACCCGTGGCAGGCCATCATCCAATGCGCCGAGCAGCGCGGCTGCGACCTGATCGTGATGTCGTCGCACGGGCGGCGCGGGTTGCAGGCGTTGCTGATCGGCAGCGAAACGCAAAAAGTCCTGACGCACAGCACGATCCCGGTGCTGGTCCTGCGCTAGGCGCCATGCATCGCGCGCGTTGCGGGCCGGCACGCCGGCAACGCGCTTTTTCCACCCCATGCCAACTGCAAGGAGCGCAACCATGGCGATTCGACTGGGTGAACAAGCCCCGGACTTCACCGCAGACACCACGGAAGGCAAGCTCAGCTTCCACGAATGGATCGGCGACAGCTGGGCGATCCTGTTCTCGCACCCCAAGGACTTCACGCCGGTATGCACCACCGAACTGGGTTACATGGCGCGGCTCAAGCCCGAATTCGACAAGCGCAATACCAAGATCATCGGCCTGAGCATCGATCCCGTCAGCGACCACCAGCGCTGGGCCAAGGACATCGAGGAAACCCAGGGCGCCGCCATCAACTATCCGATGATCGGCGACGCCGACCTGACGGTGGCCAAGCTCTACGACATGATCCACCCCGAAGCCAGCGGCGCCGGGCCGCGCACGGCGGTGGACAACGCCACCATCCGCTCGGTGTTCATCATCGGCCCGGACAAGAAGGTCAAGGCGATGCTGGTGTATCCGATGACCGCGGGGCGCAATTTCGATGAAGTGCTACGGCTGCTGGACTCGCTGCAACTTAACGCCAAGCACACCGTAGCCACGCCGGTGAACTGGAAGCCGGGCGAGGATGTCATCATCCCGACATCGGTCTCGGACGAAGATGCGAAGAAGAAATACCCGCAAGGGTTCAAGACGCTGAAGCCCTACCTGCGCACGGTGGAGCAGCCCAAGTAGCGCAATCGCGGGATCCCGGCAGCGACCGGGCCAGGCCAGGCAAGGGAGAGAGAGCGAGCAAGGGAGCGCGGCAGGGCGTGGAGGTCACGCAGGACCGCCGGCAGGCGTCCCGGGCAGTTCGGCCGGGACGCCTGACTTGTCCACAGGATCTATCCACAGCTTCAGTGGATATCTCCCCTCTTGACAACCGCCAAGGGCGCGCCGGCCTTGGCTCGTACTGGAGTGCCCGTTTTATAGGCAAACCGTAAACATACGGGAATGCTTGCAGCCTGATTGATTTTGTGCCTTGTGCTGCCTAAGGCCAACCCGGTTGTGGCCTCAGGCACCTAACTCAGCGCCCGCTCAGCGCGTCAGCACCTGGCGGATGGTATCGGCCAGTTCCTTGGCGACGAACTTCGCCACGTAGGCATCCGCGCCCACCTTGCGCACATGCTCTTCGCTGGCTTCGCCCGATAGTGACGAATGAATCACCACCGGCAGCTGCTTGAGCCGGCTGTCGGCCTTGATCTTGCGGGTCAGCGTGAAACCGTCCATTTCGGGCATTTCCAGGTCTGTCAGCACCAGCGCCACTTCGTCCTGCACCGACTTGCCGTGGCTGGCGGCCTCGCCGGCGATGCGGTCGAGCAGTTCCCACGCTTCCTTGCCCGACTTGGTCATCAGCACCGGTGCGCCCAGCGCCTTCAGTCCCTGCTCGATCAGGCCACGCGCCAGCGCGGAATCATCGGCGGCAATTACCTTAAGGCCCGGGCGCAGGTTCAGCTGCGGACCCACCGAGCCCGGCTCGACGTCCGGCTGCCGCGCCGGCAGCACATCGCGCAGGATCTGCTCCACGTCCAGCACCTGCACCAGGCGCGCCTGGTCCGTGCCGGCATCCAGCTTGGCGATGCTGGTCACGTGGCCGGTGCGCACGCTGGCCTCGGCCGAGTGCACCTGGTTCCACTCCAGGCGCACGATTTCTTCCACCGCCTCGACCGCGAAGCCTTGCGTCGAACGTGCGTACTCGGTCACCAGCAGGATGCCGAGCCCGTTGCGCGGCTTGCATCCCACCAGCCTGGGCAGGTCGATCACGGGGATCACCTGCCCGCGGATATCGGCCATGCCCAGGATCGACGGGTCGGCCCCGACCACCGTCGTGACCTGCGGCATCACCAGGATCTCGCGCACCTTGAACACATTGATGCCGAACAGTTCGGACTGCCCGCTGTGCTCGGCGTCGCCCAGCCGAAACAGCAGCAGTTCGAACTGGTTGTTGTTGGTGAGGTTAGTCCGTTCGTCGATGTCCCTCATGGAACTGCTCATGCGTCGCTCCCGTGCCGTGCGTTGGATGATCTGTGGCCGCCGTGTATGCCTTGCCGTGCCGCCGCGGCGGCTGGCGGACGGCAGGTTTCTTGACTGGATATCGGCGCGGGGACTGGAGAGTTGAGGGAGATCGCCCGGGGGGAGCATGTTCGGATTTCGTCGTTGGATATCCGGATTGCTTCGATCCTCGGCGGGCGTGTCGACTACGAGTTCCTCTACTTCCGCGGCGACGCCTTCCGGTACCGGCTGCGCGCCGAGCGCCACAAGGCCGAGCTGCCTACTTCGCAACCAGCGCCAGCCACGCCCGCACCGAAGCGCACCCGCAAACCTGCCAGCAAGGGAAATCCCAACGCATGAACACCCTGACCCACGAATACGGCATTGTCGTCGTCGGCGGCGGCACCGCCGGCCCGATGCCGCGATCAAGGCCAATGAGCGCAACCCCGCGCTGCGCGTGCTGTTGCTCGACAAGGCGCACGTCAAGCGCAGCGGCGCGATTTCCATGGGCATGGACGGCCTGAACAACGCCGTGATCCCCGGCCACGCCACGCCCGAGCAATACACCCGCGAGATCACCCTGGCCAACGACGGCATCGTCGACCAGTCCACGGTCTATGCCTATGCGCGCCACAGCTTCGCCACCATCGAGCAGCTCGACCGCTGGGGCGTGCGCTTCGAAAAGGACGAGACCGGCGACTACGCGGTGAAGAAGGTCCACCACATGGGCTCGTACGTGCTGCCGATGCCGGAGGGCCACAACGTCAAGAAGGTGCTGTACCGCCAGCTCAAGCGCGCGCGCGTGGAGATCACCAACCGCATCGTCGCCACGCGCGTGCTCACCGATGCCAATGGCGCCGCCTGCGGCGTGATGGGTTTCGATGCTCCAGGTCGAGCAGCGCCTGCGCCTCGCGCTGGCGCTCGCCAGCCTCGATATCGTGGGTGACAAAGACTACGGTGGTGCGCATCTGCGTCCAGACGTCGAGCAGCAGCGACTGCTGCCATCGGCGCGATTGCGCCGCGCCTGTCCGACCCCGACCCCGCCGTGCGCCGCGTGGCGGTGCTGCGACTGGCCGACCTTGAAGACGAAGCCGGCGTCCCGCTGCTGCTGCAGCGGCTGCAATCCGATCCCGCCGCGGCGGTGCGCGCCGAAGCCGCGCGCACGCTGGCCAGCTGGGAGACGGATACCGTCGTGCGCGCGCTGGCTGCCGCGCTGGCCGATGCCGACCGCGAGGTGGCAGAGGCGGCAGCACTGGCACTGGCGGAACTAGGACGCAGACTCCGGCGCGGCCGTGCTGCCCTGGGTCACGCATCAGGATCCCTTTGTCCGCGCGTCAGCCTGGCGCGGCCTGCGCGAATTGCGCTACGCGCCGGGCTTCGCTGCCGCGATGGCGGCGCTGGCCGACGCCGCCGCGCCGGTGCGGCGCGAAGCGGTGACCGTGCTGGGCTGGCTCAGGCGCAGCGAAGCGCTGCCGGCGCTGGCGCAGGTCGCCGCCAGCGATGCCGACACCGAAGTCCGGCGCGCCGCGGCCGGCGCGCTCGGCCTGGCTGCCGACGCCTCGGCGCGCAACGCGCTGCTTGCCGCGCTCGGCGACAGCGCGTGGCAGGTGCGCGAGGAAGCGGCGCAGACGCTCGGCAAGCTCAGATTTGCGGAAGCCGTGCGCCCGTTGATCGGAGCGCTGGAAGACGCCTACTGGCAGGTCCGCCTGCAGGCCGCGCGCGCATTGGGCAAGCTCGGGGACCGGCAGGCGCTGGCGCCCCTCACCGTGCAGCTTGCCCATGCAATCAGTAAGCTGCGCAAGGAAGCCGCGCTGTCGCTTGGCAGCCTGCGCGATCCCGCCGCGCTGCCGGCGCTGTCCGCCGCGGCCAGCGACGCGGACCCCGAGGTGCGCAAGGCGGTGCGGATCGCGCTGGCGCAGATCGGCCATCCGCATGGCGGGGCCTGAGCATGCAGGTTCCGGCGCTGTTGGAACTGGCCAGGGTTGAAGGGACGCTGCGCATCCACTGGCCGGATGGAACGGTCCCCTCTCCCGCGCAGTGGGAGAGGGGAGCAAACCAGCAGCACCTGCGAGCAGTCGCTAGCCCCCCGCCAGCGCCTGCAGGATATGCACCTCATCGGTCTCCCGCAGCGGCGCATCCAGCCGCATCAACTGCGTCCGGTTAACGAAGACGCGGATATACGGCCTCAACTTTCCCTGCTCATCGACAATGCGGAACCGCATGCCCGGAAACTGCCGGTCAAGGTCGTCCAGCAGCGCGCCGATGTTCGCGCCGTGGGCTTCCACATACTCGCGCTGCCCGGTGTAGGAGAACAGCGGCGTGGCAATGCGTACTTGCATGGCTGCCCTCCGACTCAGGCCGGCCGCGCCACGCTGACGGCGTAGACCTGCGGCAGGTGGCTGGCGATGCAGCGCCAGTGCTCGCCTTCGTCAACACTCGCCCAGATCTCGCCGCCGGTGGTGCCGAAGTACACGCCCACCGGCCCGTGGCGGTCGGTGGCCATGGCCTGCCGCTTGACCGTGAACCAGCCCTGCTCTGGCGGCAGGCCGCGGTCCTGTCGCTGCCAGGTCTCGCCGCCGTCGCGGGTGATATAGGCCGCAGGGTGGCCGCCGGGACTGACGCGCGGCCAGACATCGCTGCCGTCCATCGGGAACACCCACACCGTGCGCGCATCGCGCGGATGCGCGACGATCGGGAAGCCGATGTCGCCCACCTCGGCCGGCATTGCCTCGCCGATGCGCTTCCACACACCTTCGCGCCGGTCCATGCGATAGATGCCGCAATGGTTCTGCTGGTAGAGGATGTCGGGATTGGCCGGGTGCTGCAGCACGCAGTGCGGATCCTGGCCGTATTCCGGGTTGGGGTCGGGCAGGAAGAGGGCCAGGCTGCCTCGGTTCAGCGGTTTCCAGTCGGCCCCCGCGTCGGTGCTCTCGAACACGCCGCCGCTGGACATGCCGATATAGAGATGACGCTTGTCGCGCGGATCGACCAGCACGGAATGCATCTTGGGCCCGTCGGGGGTGCCGTCCTGCTCGCCGCCGGTCCAGTTGCGCCACATCGGGTGGTTGTTGAAGCCCGGCACGGACTCCCACGTGGCGCCATGGTCGGTACTGCGGAACAATCCCTGCGGCGAGGTGCCGGCGTACCAGGCGCCGGGTTCGCTGGCGTGGCCGGGAGTCAGCCAGAACACATGGTCGACCACGCGGCCGGTCTCGCCTTCGGGCGCCTTGTCGAAAGCGGGCGGGCGCGTGGCCTCGGTCCAGTTGCGTCCGCCGTCGGCGGAGCGGAATACCGTCGGGCCAAGGTGGCCGGTGCGCGCGGCCATCAGCATCCGCGACGGCTCGCGGGGGTCCTGCACGATGTGGTGGATGGTGTGGCCAAGGAAGGTGGGACCTGCCACCTGCCAGTGGCCGCGGGCGGCATCGCTGGTCAGGGTCCAGGCACCCTTGGTGGTGGCGACCAGCAGCGTGATCGGGCCGGTTTCGGGGGACGTCGTCATCATGGCTCCTGCGGGAAGGCCGTTGAACGATGCATCCGAGTCTAGTACATGTAGACAGTGTTCACAATTGAGATTGCACGAGTGCGATCGGCCCAAACAGCGCCATAGCCGCATCCAGCGAGTCGGTAGACAGCAGATAAAAGCGGATATCGGCACGTTAGCTGGACATCGGCGCACAAATATGGCATAAGCATGGTTGCCCCGAATCCGACGCACCGCGCCCCCATGTCTCGCATCGTCCGCATCGCCGCATTGAACCGCCCGGCCCTGCCGGCGGCGGCGTTCGCCGTGACTTCGCAGCAACCGGGCTACGCCATTGACCACGCCGCCCACGGCGTGGTCCGCAGCGCCGTGCTTTTCCTGGCCGTGCGGGCAGCTCGGGACACTACCCTTCAGCAGACCTGAGCTTTCCTGCACGGCACATGGCGCGGATCGCCATCCGGCATCCGCTTGATCATGCAGCCAGGAGAAAGCCAGCCATGCCTCAGCTCTACCGCCAGACCCTTCTTGCCATGGTGGCGCTTGCCGCCCTTTACCTGCTCCTCGAAGCCTGAGGCGCAGCCATGGTCCCGTTTCCTTCACTAGGCCCGATGTTGGGCCCGATGTTGGGCCCGATGCTGGCCCCGACTCCGGTCCTGACCCGTCCCCTGGCATTGCGCATCGACGTGGAACTGGCCCCGGGCGAGATCGAGCGCGAACTGGACGCGCTCCACGAGCGCATCCACCGGCCCGGCGACCGCCTGCACGACATGCCCGCGCTGCCGGCGGGCACGCCGGCGCTGCGGCTGCGCTACCGCGAAGCCGACGGCGAGTACTACGTGTATGTGGAAGACCTGATGCAGCGGCGCCTGGCCGGCTATACCGTGTTCAACCGGCTGATCGAGGTGGGCCGGCGCGCCGACCCATGGGTGCGTGCGCCGCACACGAAGTTTGCGCCCGCTTACCAGCGCCGCGGCATGGCCAGGGCGCTGTACCGCTGGGCGCTGGACGGCGGGCTGTGCCTGCTGAGCGGCGCCCGCCAGTCGGCAGGCGCGCACGCGCTATGGCAGGTGCTGGCCGCGGATTACGCCGGCGGCTATGTCGACCTGCGCCAGAAGACACTGACATGGCAGGGCGAGACGGTCAGCCCGCAGCAATGCGATGGCCTCCACACGCGCCGGCTGCTGCTGGGCCGCGGCTGGACCCTGCAGCAATTCATGGCACGTACCGGCATGTACTGAGCGCGGGCCGCGCCACGGAAGCGTCTTTACAGGTGCATCAGCGGCGCGACTGCGCGGGCGTTGTCGAGATAGAGCGTCCAGCCGCGGGCGAAGTAGTCGCGAACACGAGCCGACAGCGAGCGGCCGCTGCCCATGCGGGCGTAATCATCGGTCTCGCGCGCCGGTTCGGCGGCAGCACGGGCATTGGACCTGGCCTCGGGCCTGGCTTGGCGGGGTTGACGATAAAGCGTATCAGCGAGCACTTGCATGGCAATATTTCCTTTTCCGGACCGGAGAAATGTTCAGTGCCTCGCAATGCATATCTGACCGGGTTCTGGCCAGCCGCGCGAGGCAGCTCAGGGTTATCCCTAGTATAGCGAAGTACCTCGTTCGGCATCCGGGTCATTACCTATAGGCCGTATATGACTGGCGTGATAATTCCCTGCGTCCAAAGCGCCACCTGGCGGAAGCCTCAGCCTCAAAGATAATCATTCTCCACACTCGATATTCCGCACCGCGCATGCCGTGCATTCCGCGGCGGTTATGACGAGTCCCTCGCACTCACCTAGCCTTCAGCCTTGCCCAGATCAAGCCCGCACTAGAAGGCAACGACAAGCCGGCACACCGATAACAGCGGGTTGGCGAGGCCCTCCAGGCCTGCAGCCCAAAACAGCCCGAACCACGTGAGACAAGCCTGACGACGCGCCGTACGACGGACGTTGCAGCGCCCTGCAAGGAGACAGTTCATCATGATCGAGCAGCCCTATCCGTCGTCAGCGACGGAAGCCGATGCGGCACGCCCCAACGTCCCCGAGGTCCGGAACCGGCTCGACGCCTATTTCGAGATCACCGCGCGCGGCAGCACCCAGCGCAAGGAAGTGGTGGCGGGCATCACCACCTTCATGGCAATGGTCTACGCGGTCTTCGTCGTGCCCGGCATGCTGGGCAAGGCCGGCTTCGACACCAGCGCGGTCTTTGTCGCGGTGTGCCTGACCACCGCCTTCGGCTCGCTGCTGATGGGCCTGTGGGCCAAGCTGCCGATCGCGATCGGCTGCGCCATTTCCTTGACTGCATTCATGGCCTTCGGCCTGGTGCTCGGCCAGGGCCTGTCGCCGGCGGTCGCGCTCGGCGCAGTGTTCCTGATGGGCCTGATCTTCACCGCGATCTCGGTGACCGGGGTGCGTTCCTGGATCCTGCGCAACCTGCCGGCAGGCGTCGCGCATGGCACGGGCATCGGCATCGGCCTGTTCCTGCTGCTGATCGCCTCCAATGAAGTCGGCCTGGTGGTCAAGAACACCCACGCCGGACTGCCGGTGGCGCTGGGCAAGATTACCTCGTTCCCGGTGGTGATGTCGGTGCTCGGCCTGGCCGCGATCTTCGGCCTGGAGCGGCGCAAGGTGCCGGGCGGCATCCTGCTGGTGATCATCGCGATCTCGGCGCTGGGCCTCGTCTTCGATCCCGCGGTGAAGTTCACCGGCGTGTTCGCACTGCCGTCGCTGAGCGCACCGGGCCAAGCTTCGCTGATCGGCGCCATGGACCTGCGCGGCGCGCTGACCGCTGCGGTGCTGCCAAGCGTACTGGCGCTGGTGATGACCGCCGTGTTCGACGCCACCGGCACCATCCGCGCCGTGGCCGGGCAAGCCGGGCAGCTCAACGCCGCCGGCCATATCCACAACGGCGGCCGCGCGCTGACGGCGGACTCGGTCAGCTCGATCTTCTCCGGCTTCTTTGGCGGCGCACCGGCCGCGGCCTATATCGAATCGACCGTCGGCGTGGCCGCGGGCGCCAAGACCGGCCTGACCGCCGTGGTGGTGGGCCTGCTGTTCGTGGCGGTGATGTTCTTCTCGCCGCTGGCGGCACTGGTGCCGTCGTACGCCACGGCGCCGGCGCTGATGTACGTCGGCCTGCTGATGCTGTCCAGCGTCAGCCGCCTGCATATGGATGACCTGGTCGATGCGCTGGCCGGCCTGGTCTGCGCGGTGTTTATCGTGCTGACCTGCAATATCGTCACCGGCATCATGCTGGGCTTCTGCACCCTGGTGGTCGGCCGCGTGATCGCCGGCGAATGGCGCAAGCTCAATGTCGGCACCGTCGCCATCGCAGTGGTACTGGCTGCCTTCTATGCCGGCGGCTGGGCGATCTGATCCTGCTTGATACATCCCGCATCCCGGGCAACTGGCCCGGGCTGTCTACGACAAGTTGTCTCCTCCACCGCGATCCAGGTGGATTTCAAGCCCGGGCTTCCTGCTTTCCCGGGCTGTTTTTTTTGGTGCGCGCCTTACTGCGCGCCCTGCATTGCCGCCGTATCCATGTACACCAGTTCCCAGACATGGCCATCCAGATCCTGGAAGCCATGCCCGTACATAAATCCCAGGTCCATCGGCGGCTTGTAGGTATTGCCGCCCGCGGTCACCGCGGCATTCACCATTTCATCCACGCGCACTCGGCTTTCCATCGACAGGCACACCAGCACTTCGGTGAATTTGCGCGCATCGCAGATGTCATTCGGTGAAAAGCTGCGGAATTTGGCTTCGGTCAGCAGCATCACGAAAATGTTCTCGCCAACGATCATGCAGGTGGCGGTGTCATCGGTAAATTGCGGATTGAAGGTAAAGCCAAGACTGGTAAAGAACGCGATCGACTCTTGCAGGTCGCGTACTGGCAAATTGACAAAGATCTGCTGGTTCATGACGTCTCCGGAAAGCGTTGTACAACGCAGAGAACCAGTCTAGGTGCAAAATCCGGCAGCGCCAGCTTTTTCCTTTCCCGGAAATTGGAGCGGCGGCGTTGCCATTCGCCGCACTAGGAGCACCGCAATGGCGCGCATCGGTGCGCTGTAAAACAGTGAGGCTGTGCGCAAACACAATCAATCCGTGCAATCCCCGTTATTTTTTGTAAAATTTTTATGTCTACCGACACCTGAGGTTCTAGCAACATGCAGCGGCCTAATTGCAGAAAGGGGAAATGAATGGCGACATACAAGCAACTCCTGGCAGAGAAAGAAGCGCTGGAAGCCAAGCTGAATGAAGTGCGTGCGACGGAAGTCGCCGGTGTGATCGACAAAATCCGCGAACTGATGACCGAATATGGCCTGACCGCGGAAGACATCATGCCCCGGCGCAGGCGCGGCCGCCCCGCGGGTTCCGCCGGCAAGGCGGCCGCCCCGGGTTCGACGCTGCCCCCCAAGTACATGGATCCCAAGACCGGCAAGACCTGGTCCGGCCGCGGCCGCGCCCCGGCATGGCTGGGCAAGCGCCCCGAGCGCTTCCTGATCGAGCAGTAATCCCGCCTGTCGGCCAGGCGGGGGCCTGCCCGGCGCGCTATCGTTCCGGCGCCGCCCAGGGCGCCGTCACAGCGCCTGGCACACATACTCCTTGCGCAGCGCGCGGAAGCCCTTCTGCGTCGGCTCCGCCGTCAGGCGCGCGCCGCCGGCTTCCAGCGGCTGCATCCGCAATACCTGCGCCGAGCACTGGCTCGCGCTCTCGTCACGCTGATACCGGATTTCATAGAGGCCGCCCGGCGCGGGCACGAACGACACCCCGGCCGCGCAGCGCTGCTCCGGCAACGGCGGCTCGGCGACGGACGTCACGGCCACGTAGATGCGCCGGCCTGCCTCGACCAGCCGTTCGCGCGTGCGTTCCGGCGGCTCGGGCGAGCGCCCCGGCAGGCCCAGTTCGCGATCCCGTCCCATTGCCGACAACTGCTTGCCCGTGCCGGCCAGGATCAGCGGCCGTGCCGGCACCGGGCACCTGGCCGGGTCGACCACCGCGAAAGAGGTGATTTCTTCGGTATTGGTCAGCAGCCGCACGCTGGCCGTGGGGGCGCCCGATGGCACCCGGTATTGCGCCACGCAGCCGCATAGTGCCGCGGTGGCGGCCAATGTGGCGAGGCAGGTCAGGCGGGAGGGGACTGCGGACGACCGGTCATGGCGCATGGCGGCAGGCAGTTTGGCATCGCGGTTACGCCAGCCGGGCGATCGCTGGCAGCGGGAAAGCGGCAACATCGGTGGAGATAGGCCACGAACCATGCGCGATACCGGCATGCACGGCATCCGGCGGTGACACCGTCGCGGCTTGCGCAGTGTTGCCCTGCTCCCAAAACCGTGCAGCATACCGGTTTCCGGCAGATTGCGGCAGCCGCACAAACCCATGTTGAAAACCCCGGCGTGATATCCACAGAATCTGTGGATATCCTGCCTTCACCCTCCCCGGAAGCCTTGGTCTGTGCGGCAACGCACCGGACCGCACAAATTTTAGGCAACGCGCTGCATCGATCGCGCATCGACCCTCGTCAGCGCGTCGAAGCCTCCCCCGGTGTTGCGCCCCCTTGCCCAGCCCGCCGGTTGCGCTGCCTTGACCACACATCCTCCCCCCGCGTGCCCTTGAAGGCGCCGCCACCACCGCGTAATCTCAGTCTTACCGGGGGCTAGCACAGGTGCCTTGCGCCAATTTGCCAGCCAATAACAATGCCACTACAAGAGCCAATCCAGGCCAGGCCGTTTCCTCGCGACCTGCTGCACGCGCTGCGTGAAGGCGGTTACGATGTGTCGGCGCTCGTGCCTGCTCCTGAATCCGATCCCGAGTCTTCCGCCCCGTACACGCCCGAGGCCGGGCCCCAGCAGGCGAGCCACCTGCTGTGCGCGGTCTACCAGGCCACCGGCGATCCCGCCATCGGCCTGTGGCTGGGCAGCCGGATGCAGCCCGACCTGCTCGGCCTGGCAGGCATGCCGGCCATGGCGGGCCCGTCGTTGGGCACGGCGCTGCGGCGTATCGCGCGCTACCAGAAGCTGATGATGGGCGACCGCATCGAACTGCGCCGGCAGGGCGAAGAGGCCTGGGTCTGTATCCGCCCGAGCGAGCCGGAGGCGCCTGACACCCGCCCCCGCATCGACATGGAGTTGTGCTCGCTGCTGGCCTTCGGGCGCCAGTTCACGCGCAAGCCGCTGCATCCGCTGCGGGTCTCGCTGCGCATCGGCCAGCCCGACTGGCACCTGCGCTATACCGAAGCCTTCGATTGCCCGGTGCGCTTTGGCGAACCGGAAGACGCGATCGTGTTCGGCCGGCGCGACCTGTCGCTGCGCCTGGTCGCGCGCGCCCACAGCCGTCCGGCTGCGCCCGCCGCCATGCGCGACGCGCAGCGCGCGGCGGCATCGCTCGACGACGTGCGAGCCGCCCTGCACCAGCTGGCCGGCGAGCGCGCGCTGAGCCTGGCCGCGGTGGCGCGCCACCTCGACATCAGCGAACGCACGCTGCAGCGCCGGCTGATGGCGGCAGGCACGGGCTTCCGCGCGCTGTGCGAAGATGTGCGTCGCGAACTGGCCGGCCGATAC
Organism: Cupriavidus sp. MEYA8; assembly: GCF_059278825.1. Lineage (NCBI taxonomy): Bacteria > Pseudomonadati > Pseudomonadota > Betaproteobacteria > Burkholderiales > Burkholderiaceae > Cupriavidus > Cupriavidus sp. MEYA8. The sequence continues at coordinate 1,381,638 of NZ_CM181222.1, read as the reverse complement.
CTGACCGAGGGCAATATGTCGCTGGGAGAAATCGCTTTCCGGCTCGGCTTTGACGATGCCAATTCGTTCTTCCGCGCCTTCCGCCGCTGGACCGGCATGACACCGGGCGACTACCGGCGCTCGGCGGCGCACCCGCAGGGTTAGGGCAAGCGGCCCGATTCCCCCTCCCCGGCCGGCTTCATGCGCCGGCCGGCGCTCCCCACGGCGGATTCTCGCCGTACTCCTGCGCGAGGGAGGTCGAATGCAGCGCGATGCCGAAGCCGGCCAGCGCTGCGTCCGCCAGCAGCTCGCCGGTATTGGCCTCGATGCGCCCACGCACCCGCACCGCGATTTCCCCGCCCTGGCCGTCGCCCAGTCTCCAGACGTCCTGCCGGCCCTGGCTGCCCACCAGCACCAGGCAATCGTGCCGGGCCAGGTCATGCGGCGTGCGCGGCGTGCCGCGCCGGGCAGGTAATCCGGCGCGGCGCACAGCACGCGCCGGTTGCTGGCAAGGCGGCGTGCCACCAGCGAGGAATCGTCGAGCGCGCCGATGCGGATGGCCAGGTCGAAGCCGGCGCTGACGAGGTCGAGCACGTTGTCGGTCAGGTTCACGCTGAGCGATAGCCCGGGATGCCGCTACAGGCATTCTTCCACGGTACCGCAGCAGCCTGTCAGGCAATACTCGGGAACCAGAGTATTCGCATCACTCAACCCGGCTTGCCGTCCACCCGTGGGCGCGCAAGCCGCGGCGCATAGGTCAGTGCATATAGACCAAACCCCGCCACCCAGCACGCCCCCGCGCCCCAGATCCAGTGCAGATAGCCGGCCGGCCATGCCATCGGACCGAACACGCGCAATACCGCGGCCATGGCAATCAGCCAGTACGCCACCGTTTCGGTGCGGCCGGCCACCAGCATGCGCCCGGTATGGCCCAGAGCGGTGCGCGTGATCATGGCGATGATGGCCACGCCGAGCACGCCCACCGTGAACGCATGGGTCGCCAGCCCGGCCATCGCCAGCCCCAGCGCGCCCAGTGCCTGCAGCAGCAACGCTAGCGGCAGCCACGCATAGGCGAGATGCAGCACCCACAGCAGTGGCCGGTTGCCCACCGCATAGCCGCGCCATCCCGCCACGCGCACCGCCAGCACGCCGGCAGCGAGCAGCGACAGCGCCGCGGCCAGCCATGCCGGCAAGGGCAGCAGTCCCGAGGCCAGCCCCAGCACCGTTGCCGGGATCACCATCCGATCGGCCTGCTGGTACTGCCGCAGGCGGAAACCGGGAATCGCGTTGGTGGTAAACATCGGGATCACGCGGCCGCCGATCACCACCACGAACAGCGTCACCAGCGCCACGCCGGCGCGACAGGCATGCAGCGCCGCGACGTCGTGCCCGCCGGCCTGCAGCCACAATGCAGCGATATTGGCCACGGCGAGCAGCCACAGCGCCAGTGCGAGCGGGTAGTTGCGCCGGTTGCCGGCCCTGGCCAGCGTGCGCGTGAAGGCCAGCGCCGCCAGCGGCAGGAATGCGCCTTCGATGGCGAAGGCAACGGTGCCCGGCGCGATCCACATGCCAACGCGTCCCGCCAGCCACAACAGGAACAGCACGGCCAGCGCGGCACCGGTCGGCGTGGGCTGACTGGTCCAGGCGCGTCCCGCGGTGAACAGGAAACCCACCACGATCGCCGCGGCAAAGCCGAACACCATCTCGTGCGCGTGCCAGAACATCCCTGGCAGCACCGGCGCCGGCCCGACCGACTGCATGCCCGCGAGCATTGCCGACCATGCCGCGATCGCCAGCGCGGCAAAGGCCGCGCCGCCCAGGTAGAACGGCCGGAACCCCAGCGCGAACAAGGCGAAGCCACGCGGCGGCGGCCCGCCCGGTTTTTTGCCGGAAGGCGAAGGCCGGGAAGGAAGGATCGGGATGGTTTCCATGGCGGGCGGAAGGGTCGGTATATCTGGTGAATCCGGCAGTGCCGGGGCGGCAGGCGTCAGATTCTTGATCTGGCGCAGGATTGCCGCAAGCACGCAAACGGGTGCCATGCGTGCTGCGATCACGATAGCACCAGCGCCGCGCCACCAACCTCCGCCGGTGGAACTACCTCCAACGACAGATCGCTCCATGTGGCGTGCTGTGCTGCCGGCGAATAGGCAGCACCAGTGGCCGCCCCTACTCTGGCATCACCCCCGCCAAAGTTGACACAGGAGCATGGCCATGGCCACCCAAACACGCGCGCCGGAACCCGTTCCAGCCGGCGCGGCACTCACGCTGGCGTCCAGTACTTTCGCCTTCACCATCTGCTTTGCCGTCTGGATGCTGTTCGCCGTCCTGGGCATCCCGCTCAAGCAGGAACTCGGTCTCAACGACACTGAATTCGGCCTGCTGGCCGCCACGCCGGTGCTGAGCGGCTCGCTGATCCGCGTGCCGCTGGGCATCTGGACCGACCGCTTCGGCGGCCGCATCGTCTTCTTCGTGCTGATGCTGGCCACGGTGGTCCCGATCTGGCTGATCTCCTACGCGCACAGCCTGTGGCAACTGCTGGTGCTGGGCCTGTTCGTCGGCCTGGCGGGCGGGTCGTTCTCGGTCGGCACGCCCTACGTGGCGCGCTGGTTCCCGCGCTCGCGCCAGGGCCTGGCGATGGGCATCTTCGGCGCCGGCAACTCGGGCGCGGCACTGACCAAGTTCGTCGCGCCGGCGATGATCCTGGCGGCCGGCACCTGGACCATCGTGCCGCGCGTCTATTCGGTGGCGATGCTCGTCACCGCGCTGCTGTTCTGGGTGCTCTCGCGCAGCAACCCGGCGCACATGGTCAAGTCCAGCGTGGGCTGGCGCGAGCAGCTGGCGGTGATGCGCGACCCGCGCGTGTGGCGCTATTCGCAGTACTACTCGGTGGTGTTCGGCGGCTATGTCGGCCTGTCGCTGTGGATGACCAAGTACTACATCGGCGAATACGGCTTCGACATCAAGACCGCCGCCTTCCTGGCCGCCTGCTTCTCGCTGCCGGGCGGCGTGCTGCGCGCCATCGGCGGCTGGATCTCCGACCGCTACGGCGCACACCGCACCACCTGGTGGGTGATGTGGGTGAGCTGGGTCGGCTTCTTCCTGCTCAGCTATCCGCAGACCGACTTCATCATCCAGACCACCGGCGGCCCGCAGGGCTTCCGCATCGCGCTGACGCCCACGGTATTCACCTTCCTGCTGTTCTTGGTCGGCATCGCCTTCGCCATCGGCAAGGCCTCGGTATTCAAGTTCATCTCCAACGATTTCACGCACAACATCGGCGCGGTCTCCGGCGTGGTCGGCCTGGCCGGCGGCCTGGGCGGCTTCATCCTGCCGATCCTGTTCGGCATGCTGGCCGACCTGACCGGCATCCGCAGCAGCTGCTTCATGCTGATGTACGGCACGGTGTGCGTGAGCCTGGTGTGGATGCACTACAGCCACCGCGCTGAACGCCAGCGCAAGGCACAGGCTGTCGGCCTGACACAGGCAGCCTGATTGCTCACCTCACAAGCGCGCCTCCGCGCTCTCTCAACCAAGGCATACCAATCATGACCTCATCCGTACTCACCCGCTGGGAGCCCGAGAACGTGGCGTTCTGGCAAAGCGAGGGCGAGCGCATCGCCTATCGCAACCTGTGGATCTCGATCCCCGCGCTGATGCTGGCGTTCGTGGTCTGGATGCTGTGGAGCGTGGTCGCGGTCAACCTCGACCGCGCCGGCTTCCAGTTCACCAAGAACCAGCTGTTCTGGCTGACCGCGCTGCCGGCGCTGTCGGGCGCCACGCTGCGCATCTTCTATTCCTTCCTGGTGCCGGTGTTCGGCGGGCGCCGCTTCACCGCGATCTCCACCGCGCTGCTGCTGGTCCCGGCGCTGGGCATGGGCTTCGCGCTGCGCGACCCGTCCACCGGCTATCCCACGCTGCTGGTACTGGCGCTTCTGTGCGGGCTGGGCGGTGCCAACTTCAGCTCGTCGATGGCCAATATTAGCTTCTTCTTCCCCAAGGCGAAGAAAGGCCTGGCTACCGGGCTGAATGCCGGCATCGGCAACCTGGGCGTGTCGGTGGTGCAGTTCGTCACGCCACTGGTGGTGTCGCTGGCGGTGTTCGGTGCGCTCGGCGGCGAGCCGCAGCAATTCCAGGCCAACGGCGCCACGCAGGACCTGTGGCTGCAGAATGCGGGCTTTATCTGGGTGCCGTTCATCGTGGTGTCGGCGCTGGCCGCGTGGTTCGGCATGCATGACATCGCCGATGCCAAGGCGTCGTTCGCCGAGCAGGCCGTGATCTTCAAGCGCAAGCACAACTGGCTGATGTGCTGGCTGTACGTGGGCACCTTCGGCTCGTTCATCGGCTTCTCGGCCGGGCTGGCGCTCTTGACCAAGTCGCAGTTCCCGGGCGTGAACCCCACCGCCTATGCCTTCCTCGGGCCCCTGGTCGGCGCGCTGACGCGTCCCGTGGGCGGCTGGATCTCCGACAAGCTCGGCGGTGCGCGCGTCACGCTGTGGACCTTCATCGGCATGATCGTGGCGGTGTTCGCCGTGCTGGCGGCGCTGCCGCATGACGGCGCCGGCGGCAACTTCACATACTTCCTCGCGGCCTTCATCGCGCTGTTCGCGCTGACCGGCATCGGCAATGGTTCGACCTTCCGCATGATCCCGGTGATCTTCCTGACCGAGCGCCAGCGCGCCGCGAAGGGCAAGGGCGACGCCGCGCAGCGCCAGGCGCTGCAGGACGCCGGCAAGGAATCCGCAGCGGTGCTGGGCTTTTCCGGCGCGATCGGTGCGTACGGCGGCTTCTTCATCCCAAAGAGCTTCGGCACCTCGCTGGAACTGACCGGTGCCCCCGACACCGCGCTGTACTGCTTCATCGCCTTCTATGTCAGCTGCGTACTGGTGACCTGGTGGTACTACGCGCGCCGCAACGCGCCCATGCCCTGCTGACCGCCTTGCCGGCCGGACTAGTTCTTCGGAACTAGTCCCGCGGCCGGCACCTCCCCCGATCGCCATGCGGCGGCTGTTCCACCAGCGAATTGGCTGCCGCGCCGCTCCCCCATAAGCTCAAGGTGTCCCTGCAAACGCTCCGGCAAGCCCCGGAGCCCCGCAGAAAAGCCTCGCGGAGAACAAGCAAATGAGTCATTTCCTGGATCGACTGAAGTTCATGTCGCGCGTCAAGTCCACCTATGCGGACGGCCACGGCGCGGTGGTGAACGAAGACCGCAAGTGGGAAGACGGCTACCGCAGCCGCTGGCAGCACGACAAGATCGTGCGCTCCACCCACGGCGTGAACTGCACCGGCTCCTGCTCCTGGAAGGTCTACGTCAAGAACGGCCTGATCACCTGGGAAACGCAGCAGACCGACTACCCGCGCACGCGCCCCGACCTGCCCAACCACGAGCCCCGCGGCTGTCCGCGCGGCGCGTCGTACAGCTGGTACGTCTACTCCGCGCAGCGCGTCAAGTACCCGATGATCCGCGGCCGCCTGATGGAGATGTGGCGCGAGGCCCGCAAGACCATGGACCCGGTCGCCGCCTGGGAATCGATCAGCCAGGACCCGAAGAAGGCGGCGCGCTACAAGAGCGTGCGCGGCCAGGGCGGCTTCGTGCGCGCCGACTGGAACACCGCCACGGAGATGATCGCCGCGGCCAACGCCTTCACCGTGAAGAAGTTCGGCCCCGACCGAGTGATCGGCTTCTCGCCGATCCCGGCCATGTCGATGGTCTCGTACGCCGCCGGCGCGCGGTACCTGAGCCTGCTCGGCGGCGCCTGCCTGTCGTTCTACGACTGGTACTGCGACCTGCCGCCGGCCAGCCCGCAGATCTGGGGCGAACAGACCGACGTGCCCGAATCGGCGGACTGGTACAACTCGACCTACCTGATGGTGTGGGGCTCCAACGTGCCGCAGACGCGCACGCCCGATGCGCACTTCTATACCGAGGTCCGCTACAAGGGCACCAAGACCGTCGCCGTCTCGTCCGACTTCGGCGAGATGGTCAAGTTCGGCGATATCTGGCTGGCGCCGAAGCAGGGCACCGATGCCGCGCTGGCGATGGCCATGGGCCACGTGGTGCTGAAGGAGTTCCACGCCAACGGCAAGTCCGCCTACTTCCGCGACTACATCAGGCAGTACACCGACATGCCGATGCTGGTGCTGCTGCGCGAAAACCAGGACAACGCAGGCACGCTGGTGCCCGACCACTTCCTGCGCGCCTCGCACCTGGCCGACAACCTCGGCGAAGCCAATCATCCCGAGTGGAAGACGCTGCAGATCGACGACACCACCGGCGAGATCGTCGCGCCCAACGGCTCGATCGGCTTCCGCTGGGGCGAGGCCGCCCACAACGGCGGCGAGAAGGTAGGCCGCTGGAACCTGGAAATGAAGGACGGGGGCAGCGGCCGCCCGGTCGAGCCGCGCCTGTCGCTTATCAGCCAGCACGATGAGGTAGTGGAAGTCGGCTTCCCCTACTTCGGCGGCGAACACGACGAACTGCTGCGCCGCCGCGTGCCGGCGCGCCGCATCACGCTGGCCGACGGCAGCACCGCGCTGGTGGCGACCGTGTACGACCTGCAGATGGCCAACTACGGTGTCGACCAGGGCCTGGGCGGCCCCAACGTGGCATCGTCGTATGAAGACGACGTGCCCTACACCCCGGCCTGGCAGGAAAAGCACACCTCCGTGCCGGCCCGCCTGGTGACCCAGGTGGCGCGCGAGTTCGCCGACAACGCCGACCGCACGCAGGGCAAGAGCATGGTGATCGTCGGTGCCGCGCTGAACCACTGGTACCACAACGACATGATCTACCGCGGCATCGTCAACCTGCTGATGATGTGCGGCTGCATCGGCAAGAGCGGCGGCGGCTGGGCCCACTACGTGGGGCAGGAGAAGCTGCGCCCGCAGTTCGGCTGGGCCCCGCTGGCGTTCGGCCTGGACTGGTCGCGCCCGCCGCGCCAGATGAACGGCACCTCGTTCTTCTACAACCACACCAGCCAGTGGCGCCACGAGAAGCTGGCCGTCGACGAGATCCTGTCGCCGACCGCCGACCGCAAGCGCTATGACGGCCTGTCGCTGCTGGACCTGAACGCCAGGTCCGAGCGCATGGGCTGGCTGCCGTCGGCGCCGCAGCTCGGCAGCAATCCGCTCGACGTGGTCGACGCGGCCGAGCAAGCCGGCAAGGATCCGGTGGCCTACACCGTCGAGCAGCTGAAGTCTGGCGCGCTGCAGTTCGCCTGCGACGATCCCGACAATCCCGCCAACTTCCCGCGCAATATGTTCGTGTGGCGCTCCAACATCCTGGGCAGCTCGGGCAAGGGGCATGAGTACTTCCTGAAGTACCTGCTCGGCACGCAGAACGCCGTGTTCGGGGATGAAAACGATGCGATCACGCCGAGCGAAGTCAACGTGCGCCCGGCCGCCGAAGGCAAGCTCGACCTGCTGACCGTGCTGGACTTCCGCATGAGCACCACCTGCCTGTACGGTGACATCGTGCTGCCGACGGCAACCTGGTACGAGAAGGACGACCTCAACACGTCCGACATGCACCCCTTCATCCACCCGCTGTCCGAGGCCGTGCAGCCGCTGTGGGAAAGCAAGACCGACTGGGAAATCTACAAGGCCATCGCGAAGAAGTTCAGCGAGATCGCCGGCCCGTACCTGGGCACCCGCAAGGACCTGGTGTGCACGCCGCTGCTGCACGACACCCCGGGCGAACTGGGGCAGCCGTTCGAGCCGAAGGACTGGAAGGCCGGCGAGTGCGACCTGATCCCGGGCAAGACCGCGCCGTCGATGACGGTGGTCGAGCGCAACTACGCGGACATCTACAAGAAATTCACCTCGATCGGCCCGCTGCTCGACAAGCTCGGCAATGGCGGGAAGGGCATCAACTGGAACACCCGGCATGAGGTGAAGGAAATCGGCGAGCTGAGCCATACGGTGACGGAACCGGGCGTGAGCCAGGGCCGCCCGAAGCTCGAAACGGCGATCGACGCCGCCGAGATGATCCTGACCTTCGCGCCCGAAACCAACGGCCACGTCGCCGTCAAGGCGTGGGAAGCGCTTTCGAAGATCACCGGCCGCGATCACACCCACCTGGCCGAAGGGCGCGAGCACGACAAGATCCGCTTCCGCGACGTGCAGGCGCAGCCGCGCAAGATCATTTCCGCGCCGACGTGGTCGGGGCTGGAATCGGAAGAGGTCAGCTACAACGCCGGCTACACCAACGTGCACGAACTGATCCCCTGGCGCACACTCACCGGCCGCCAGCAGTTCTACCAGGACCACCGATGGATGCTGGACTTCGGCGAGGGCGCCTGCGTGTACAAGCCGGCCATCGACACCAAGACCGTGGCGCCGATGCTGGGCAAGAAGCCCAACGGCAACCCGGAGCTGGTGCTGAACTGGATCACGCCGCACCAGAAGTGGGGGATCCACTCCACGTATTCGGACAACCTGCGCATGCTGACGCTGTCGCGCGGCGGCCCGCACGTGTGGATCTCGGAAGTCGAGGCCAAGGCCAACGGCATCCGCGACAACGACTGGGTCGAGGTGTTCAACGTCAACGGCACGCTGACCGCGCGCGTCGTGGTGTCGCAGCGCGTGCCCAAGGGCATGTGCCTGATGTACCACGCCCAGGAGAAGATCGTGAACGTGCCTGGCGCCGAGACCAGCGGCATGCGCGGCGGCATCCATAACTCGGTCACGCGCGCCGTGACCAAGCCCACGCACATGATCGGCGGCTACGCGCAGCTCGCCTATGGCTTCAACTACTACGGCACCGTGGGCAGCAACCGCGATGAGTTCGTGATCCTGCGCAAGATGAAGAAGGTCGACTGGCTCGAAGGGCCGCTCGTGGAAAAGACAGAGAAGGAAGGAGCAACGCAATGAAGATCCGCGCCCAGGTGGCCATGGTGCTGAACCTCGACAAGTGCATCGGCTGCCATACCTGCTCCGTAACCTGCAAGAACGTCTGGACCAGCCGCGACGGCGTCGAGTACGCGTGGTTCAACAACGTCGAGACCAAGCCCGGCATCGGCTATCCCAAGGAATGGGAGAACCAGGACAAGTGGCAGGGCGGCTGGAAGCGCAACCCCGACGGCACGCTGGAGCCGCGCCAGGGCGGCAAGCTGAAGATCCTGGCGAACCTGTTCGCCAACCCCAACCTGCCGCAGATCGACGAGTACTACGAGCCGTTCACCTACGACTACGAGCACCTGCAGAAGGCGCCGCTGTCGCAGACCCCGCCCACCGCGCGCCCGGTCTCGGTGCTGACCGGCCGCAAGATGGAAAAGATCGAGTGGGGCCCGAACTGGGAAGACGACCTCGGCGGCGAGTTCAGCTCGCGCGGCCGCGACAAGCTCTTCGACGACGTGCAGAAGGAGATGTACTCGACCTTCGAGAACACCTTCATGATGTACCTGCCGCGCCTGTGCGAGCACTGCCTGAACCCGGCCTGCGTGGCCTCTTGCCCGTCGGGCTCGATCTACAAGCGCGAGGATGATGGCATCGTACTGGTCGACCAGGACAAGTGCCGCGGTTGGCGCATGTGCATCTCGGGCTGCCCGTACAAGAAGATCTACTTCAACTGGCAGAGCGGCAAGGCCGAGAAATGCCTGTTCTGCTATCCGCGCATCGAGGCTGGCCAGCCTACGGTCTGCTCCGAGACCTGCGTCGGCCGCATCCGCTACCTCGGCGTGATGCTGTACGACGCCGACCGCATCGAGCACGCCGCGTCGGTGGCCGATGAACGCGACCTGTACCAGTCGCAGCTCGACGTGTTCCTCGATCCGCACGACCCGGCGGTGCAGGCCGAGGCGCTGCGCCAGGGCATCCCGCAAAGCTGGCTCGATGCCGCGCGCAAGTCGCCGGTGTACAAGATGGCGTGCGAATGGAAGATCGCCTTCCCGCTGCACCCCGAGTACCGCACGCTGCCGATGGTCTGGTACATCCCGCCGCTGTCGCCGATCCAGTCGGCGGCCGAAGCGGGCCACATGGGCATGAACGGCATCATCCCCGACGTCAAGAGCCTGCGCATCCCGGTCAAGTACCTGGCCAACCTGCTAACCGCGGGCGACGTGATGCCGGTGCTGTCGGCGCTGGACCGCATGCTGGCAATGCGCGCCTACAAGCGCTCGCAGGTGGTGGACGGCGTGCAGGACCTGGACGTGCTCAGGCAAGTGGGGCTGACACCAGCGCAGGTCGAGGACATGTACAAGACCATGGCGATCGCCAACTACGAGGACCGCTTCGTGATCCCGTCCTCGCACAAGGAAATGGTCGAGGACAGCTTCAACGACAAGGCCAGCTGCGGCTTCACCTTCGGCAACGGCTGCTCGGGCGGCACCTCGGATGGCGCGCTGTTCGGCAAGAAGCCGCAGGGCAGCGTGCATTTCGTCGATATGCCCAGGTCGCGCAAGAAGGCCGTGATGAGCTGAGCGCCCGCGAACGAACCGGAGAACAACATGCCCCTCTATCCCATCCTCAGCGCGCTGCTCGGCTATCCCGAGCAGGAACTGATCGACGCGCTGCCCGAGATCGACACCGCCCTGGCCGAATGGCCGCAGGCCCGCCACCTGCTGGCGCCGGTGACCGACATGCTGCGCGGCGAAGCGCTGATCACGCTGCAGGAGAACTATGTCGCCACCTTCGACCGCAACCCGTCGCACTCGCTGCACCTGTTCGAGCATGTGCACGGCGAAAGCCGCGACCGCGGCCAGGCCATGGTCGACCTGATCGACGAATACCGGCGCGACGGCTTCGAGCCGGCCGCGTCGGAGTTGCCGGACTACGTGCCGCTGTTCCTGGAGTTCCTCGGGGCGCTGAGCGCCGACGGCAAGGAGGCACGCGCCGAGCACCTGCTGGGCGAGGCGATCCACGTGCTGGCCGCGATCGGCGACCGGCTCGCGCGCAACCAGAGCCCGTATGCCGGCGTGTTCGCTGTGCTGCGCACGCTGACCGACGTGCAGCCGCAACCGCAGCAGGAGCCGCCGGTGCGGGACATGGACGAGGCGCTGGAGACCTTCGGTCCGGGCGCCGATGGCGTGGAGCCGCTGCTGGCGCCACAGACTGGGCCGCAGGCGGTGAAATTCTATCCGCGTGGCACGGCGCCGGTTCCCGCGCATTGCTGACCACACCTGGCAAGGCAACCCGAACACAGACATTGGGCTAATACCATGGCAACGCTTCACCAATTCCTCTACGGCATCTACCCCTACATCGCTGCCGCCATCTTCCTGTTCGGCAGCCTGGCCCGCTTCGAGCGCGAGCAGTACACCTGGAAGACCGACAGCTCGCAGGTGCTCTACCGCGGCAACCTGCGCATGGGCAACATCCTGTTCCACGTCGGCATCCTGGGCCTGTTCTTCGGCCACCTGGTGGGCCTGCTGACGCCGGTGGCGGTATGGGACGCGCTGGGCGTCTCGCACGGTTTCAAGCAAGGCGTGGCCATGGCGGCCGGCGGCGTGATGGGCACCATGTGCCTGGCCGGGCTGCTGATCCTGCTGCACCGCCGCCTGACCAACGCGCGCGTGTCCGCCGTGACCCGCACCGGGGACAAGGTGCTGCTGCTGTGGCTGCTGGTGACGCTGCTGCTGGGCCTGTCCACCATCTTCGAATCGGCCGGCCACATGGACGGCCACATGATGGTGCAGCTGATGACCTGGGCCCAGCACCTCGTCACGCTGCGCGGCGACGCCGCCGGCTATATCGCCGACGCGCCGCTGCTGTTCAAGGCGCACCTGTTCATGGGCATCACGCTGTTCGCGATCTTCCCGTTCACGCGGCTGGTGCATGTGTGGAGCGGCTTTGCCTCGGTCGGCTACGTCGGCCGCGCCTGGCAGCTGGTACGCGGACGCTGAACCAACGGAGAACCGACATGCCTGTCACCGTCAACGGCGTGGAACTGCGCGACGCCGATATCGAACGCGAGCTGGACCACCATCATGACGCGGCCAATCCCGCGAAGATGGCGACGATCGCGGCCATCCTGCGCCTGCTGGTGCGCGAAGAGGCCGGACGCATCGGCCTGAGCGTGCCCGGCCAGGACGACGACGCGCTCGCCATGGCGCTGCTGGAGCGCGAGGCCGGCATCCCCGAGCCTGACGAAGCCAGCTGCCGCCGCCACTACGACAGCCGTCCGGAGCGCTTCCGCGACGGCGAATGGGTCGAGGCCGACCACATCCTGTTCCAGGTGACGCCGCGCGTGCCGCTGGATGCGCTGCGCGAGATCGCGGCGCAGACGCTGGCGCTGGTGCGCGGCGATCCGTCGAGCTTCGCGCAGCATGCCCGCGCGCTGTCGAACTGCCCGAGCGGCAACAACGGCGGCCGCCTGGGCCGCGTGTTCCGCGGCGAAGCCGCGCCGGAGTTCGAGCGCGCGCTCTTTGCCGCGCAGCATGACGGCGTCTTGCCGCAACTGGTCGAGACCCGCTTCGGGCTGCATATCGTGCGCATCCTGGAGCGCTGCCCCGGCACCCGACTGCCCTTCGATGCCGTGCGCGGCGACATCGCCTGTGCGCTGGCCACGGCGGCGCGCGACCGCGCCTGGAAGCAGTACGCCAGCCTGCTGATCGGCCGCGCCCGCATCGAAGGCATCGAACTGGAAGGCGCCGACAGCCCGCTGGTGCAGTAGCGCCGCCATCCTGACCAACGGAAACCGCCATGCATCAGATCGAACATCTACTGAAGGGCTTCGAGCGGTTCCAGCAACGCTATTTCGACGATGCGCCGAGCCTGTTCGACGCGCTGCGCACCGGGCAGCAGCCGCCCACGCTGCTGATCGGCTGCTGCGACTCGCGCGTGGACCCGGCCCTGCTGCTGGGTTGCGACCCCGGCGATCTCTTCACCGTGCGCAATATCGGCAACCTGGTGCCGCCCTGCACCGGGCGTCATGAAGGCAGCCTGCACGGCGTGTCCGCCGCGATCCAGTTTGCCGTCGAGCAGCTGCAGGTCGACCGCATCATCGTGATGGGCCATGGCGGCTGCGGCGGCATCCGCGCGCTGCTGGCGCAGCCGGCCGACGCCGGCGACCATCCGCCCGAAGAAGGCGACGAAGCCGACTACCTCGGCGCCTGGGTGCGCATCGCCGCACCGGCGCGCCGGCAGGTGGAGCAAACGCTCGCCGACGCCAGCCCGGCGCAGCGCCAGCGCGCCTGCGAACAGGCGGCGATCCTGGTCTCGCTGCGCAACCTGCAGACCTTCCCGTTCGTGCGTCGCGCGCTGGAAGCCGGAAGGCTGACGCTGCACGGCTGGTACTTCGACTTGCAGGCCGGCGCCCTGCTGGCCTACTCGCAACGCGCCGATGCCTTCCTGCCGCTGGTATGCCCTTTGCCCATTACCGCCGCACAAACCGAATCCGTCACGACATGAATCCCTTTATCTTTGGCATCACCGGCACCTCGGGCAGCGGCAAGACCACGCTGATTACCGCATTGCTGCCGTGGTTTCGCGCGCAAGGCCTGACCGTCAACGTGATCAAGCACAGCCACCATCCGCTGGAGCTCGAGCCCCCCGGCAAGGACAGCGCGCGCTTTCGCACGGCCGGTGCCACGGAAGTGATGGTGGCCTCGCCCTATCGCTACGCCATCGTGCGAGAGCTGGCCAATGAAGCCGAGCCGACGCTTGCCGAACAGGTGGCGCGGCTGCGGCCGGCGGACATCACGCTGGTCGAAGGCTTCCGCCGGGAGGATATTCCGCGCATCGAGGTGTATCGCCCGGCGCATGGGCGTGCGCCCTACTATCCCTGCGATCCGTCGATCGTCGCTGTGGCGACCGATGCGCGGCTCGACACATTGCTGCCGTGCCTGCCGCTGGACGATAGCGGGCAGGTCGGCCGGTTCATCCTCGCCATGCGCGGCCGGAACCATCTGGATCCGCTCGACTCCGGCGCTTTCCCCACAGCGGTGGACATGGTCGCCGCCTGACGGCGGCCTCCGGCGGACCCGACAGCCCCGGCGGCATGTGCGGGATGCTGCGTCTGTGCGTCGCCGGAATGCCCGCGCCAGTGCCCGCGCCGCCACCCGCCTCGACAATTTCCGCACGCCGCCTATCTTAAGGGTGTCAGTACTGGCGCCGCCGGTGCTGCCGACTGCCCGTCCGCGGCAGGCGGCAGTCGCCGTTTGCCCGGACGCAGGCATCAAGCGAATGAACGAGGACTCACCCCCGCGGCAGAACTATGAGGATGCCTTGCTCGGCATCGTGGGGGAGATGTCTACCGCCATGCGGCCGCAGGCCGAAGCCGGTGCAGCCGCCGCCCCCTCGTTGGACAGCGCGCTCGAAGCCGAACTGGGCTTCGACAGCCTGACGCGCGCCGAACTCCTGACCCGCATCGAACAGCGCTTCGGCGTCAGCCTGCCGGAACAGGTGCTGGCCCAGGCCGACACCCCGCGCGCGCTGCTGCGCGCCGTGCTCGCCGCCAGGGACCTGCCGCCCGGCGCTGAAGATGCACCCGCACGGCTGGCCAGCCCGGCACCGGCAGATGCCGCGGCACAAGCGCCGGAAGGCGCCGCCACCATGACGGACGTGCTGCGCTGGCACCTGCACCGCCACCCGGACCGTACCCACATCATCCTGCACAGCGGCGAGGGCGAGGATACGCCGATCACTTTTGCGCAACTGCACCGGCGCGCCTGTGCAGTCGCAGCCGGCCTGGCCGCGCGCGGCGTGCGCGCCGGTACGACCGTGGCACTGATGCTGCCAACCAGCGCGGAGTACTTCTACTGCTTTACCGGCATCCTGATGGCAGGCGGGATCCCGGTGCCCCTCTACCCGCCGGCGCGGCTGGCGCAGATCGGTGACCACCTGCAGCGCCACGCCGGCATCCTGGCCAACGCGCAGGCGCCGATCCTGATCACGGTGGCCGAAGCGCGGCCGCTCGCCACCCTGCTCAAGGCCAGCACCGGCACGCTGCAAAGCGTGCTGACGCCACAAGAAGTTGAGGACACCGACGCGGCGCCGGTCCATGCGATGCTGCGCGCGCACGATATCGCGCTGCTGCAATACACTTCCGGCAGCACCGGTTCGCCCAAGGGCGTGGTGCTGACGCACACCAACCTGCTGGCCAACCTGCGCGCCATGGGCTTGGCGCTGTCGGTCGACTCGCGCGACGTCTTTGTCAGCTGGCTGCCGCTGTATCACGACATGGGCCTCATCGGCGCCTGGATGGGCAGCCTGTACTTCGCCTTCCCGCTGGTGGTGATGTCGCCGCTCACATTCCTGGCACGGCCCGAGCGCTGGCTGTGGGCGATCCACAAGTACCGGGGCACGCTGTCTGGCGGGCCCAACTTTGCGTATGAACTGTGCCTGCACAGGCTGGCCCAGGCGGACCTGTCGGGCCTGGACCTGTCGAGCTGGCGTTTCGCCTTCAACGGTGCCGAGCCGGTGAGCCTGCAGACCATGCGCAAGTTCACGGCGCGCTTCGCCCGGCATGGACTGCGCGCGCAAGCGGCAGCGCCGGTCTACGGGCTGGCCGAAGCATCGGTGGGCCTGACCTTCCCGCCGCCGGGACGCGATCTGACGGCCGACCTCATCGACCGCGCCGCATTCGCACGCACGTCGCGGGCCGTTCCTGCCGGAGCGGACGGGCCAGACGTGGCAGGCGAACGGGACGCCATGGAGATCCCGTCGTGCGGGCGGCCGCTGCCCGGCCACGATATCCGCATCGTCGACGCCAGCGGCTGCGAACTGCCCGAGCGGCGTGAGGGCCTGCTGCAGTTCCGCGGGCCTTCGGCCACCAGCGGCTATTTCCGCAACCCCGCACAGACGCGCCAGCTCTTCGATCGCGGCTGGCTCAACACCGGCGACTACGCCTATATCGCCGACGGCGAGCTCTTCATCACCGGACGCGCCAAGGAAACCATCGTCCGCGGCGGCCGCAATCTCTATCCCTACGAAGTGGAGCAGGCCATCGGGGCCATCCCCGGCATCCGCAAGGGCTGCGTCGCGGTGTTCGGCAGCCCCGATCCGGCCAGCGGCACCGAGCACATCGTGGTGATGGCGGAATCTGCGGCAACGGACGAAGCAGCGCGCAGCGCGCTGCAACGGCAGGCGCTGAAGACCGCGCTCGATGTGCTCGGCATGCCGCCGGACCATGTCGTGCTGGTGCCACCGCACACCATCCTGAAGACGTCGAGCGGCAAGATCCGCCGCGCCGCTTGCCGGGAGCGATTCGAGCATGGCGGCACCGGCCCGGGCGACGCCGCGCCATGGCTGCAGATCGCGCGCTTCGGCTGGCAGGCGCTGCTGCCGCAGTTGCGGCGCGGCCGGCATGCCGCCGCCGGGCTGTCCTATTCGCTGTACGCGTGGCTGCTGTTCGCCGCGATGGCGCCAGTGACGTGCCTGGCTTCGGTGGCGATGCACCGGCCTGCCATGGGCTGGACGCTCAGCCACCACGCCGCCCGGCTGCTGCTGCGGCTGGCCGGGGTGCCATGGTTCGTGCAGGGGCTGGAGCACCTGCCGCGCAATCGCGCCTGCGTGCTGGTATCGAACCATGCCAGCTACCTGGACGGCATGGTGCTGATCGCCGCACTGCCCATGCCCGTGTGCGTGGTGGCCAAGCGCGAGCTGCAAGGACAACGCATCCCGGGCGCCTACCTGTCCAGCATCGGGGCCGACTTCATCGACCGTTTCGACAACGTGCGCGAATCCGAGGCGATCGAGCGACTGGTCACAACCGTGCGCGCCGGGCGCTCTGCCCTGCTGTTCCCGGAAGGCACCTTCGGCCGCGAGCCGGGGCTGCAACGTTTTCGCTCGGGCGCCTTTGTCGCCGCCGCCCGTGCCGGCGCCCCGGTGGTTCCGATTGCGCTGCGGGGCACCCGCTCGGTGCTGCGCGACGGCCAGTGGCTGCCGCGCCGGGGCCCGATCAGTGTCGTCATCGGCCGGCCCCTGCCGCCCGACGGGCAGGACTGGCCGGCGGCAATGCGACTGCGCAACGCGGCCCGCGCCGAGATCCTGCACTACTGCGGCGAACCCGATGCACTGCGTATCAAGGCGCAGCCTGCGCGGCCCCACCTCGCGCGGCAGCTGCCATGATCCCTGCTGGCCGGACCGGGCGCGAGCCGCCGACCGCCACATCGACCGTCTCACCGGCCGTCTCACCCGCCGTTTCACCCGCCGTTTCACCATAAGGCAATGGAGACCTTTGCCACCGCCCCGATGTGGGCCGGATTTTTTGTCCTGGTGCTGGGCACGCTGCTCGTGGACATCTTTGTCCTTGGCGGCCGGCATGCGCACCGCGTCTCCTCGCGCGAAGCGCTGGGCTGGACCCTGACCTGGATGACCCTGGCCGCGCTGTTCGGCCTCGGGCTCTGGTGGGTGGTGGCCGAGGACGCCGGCCACGACGCCGCCAATCGCAAGGTGCTGGAGTTCTACACCGGCTACCTGATCGAGCTGTCGCTGTCGGTCGACAACATGTTCGTGTTCGCGATGATCTTCAGCTACTTCGCGGTGCCGCCGGAACTGCAGCGCCGGGTGCTGCTGCTTGGCGTGCTCGGCGCGATCCTGATGCGCGCCGCGATGATCCTGGTGGGCGTATGGCTGATCAGCCAGTTCGCCTGGATTCTCTACGTGTTCGGCGTGTTCCTCATCATCACCGGCATCAAGATGCTGTTCATGTCCAGGCATGCGCCCGACCTCTCGCGCAATCCCATCGTGCGCTTCCTGTGCGCGCATATGCGGATCACCCCGCAGTATCACGGCGAACGCTTCTTCGTGCGCATCGACGGCCTGCGCTATGCCACCCCGATGTTCGTGGTGGTGCTGATGGTGGAGGCCACCGACCTGGTGTTCGCCGTCGACAGCATCCCGGCGATCTTCGCCGTGACCACCGATCCCTTCATCGTCTTCACGTCGAACATCTTCGCGATCATGGGGCTGCGCGCGCTGTATTTCCTGCTCGCCAACCTGGCGGCGCATTTCCAGTACCTAAAGTACGGCCTTGCCGTCGTGCTCGCCTTCATCGGCGCCAAGATGCTGGTCGAGCCGTGGTTCCACGTACCGGTGCACTGGTCCCTGGGCGCGGTCGCGATGACACTGTTCGTCTCCGTCCTGCTCAGCCAGGCCAGGACCAGGCGAGCCGCCGCGGCGGGCGATGAGCCGGGCCGCGGCGGCGCACCGCGCGAACGCGAGGCCGGTAACCGGCGCACATGAGGAGCAAGCCATGAACAAGATCCTGCTGGCGACCGACGGGTCGTCCTATAGCGACGCGGCTGCGCGCTACCTGGCGCAAAGCCCGTTGCTGACCCGCGACTTCGTCGTGCACGTGGTGCATTGCGAGCCGGATGTGCCCGGCGACATCAAATCTTTCATCGATCGCCGCACGCTCGACGACTGGCATCGCGAACAGAACGAGAAGGCGATGGGCTCGGTGGCCACCATCCTCGGCGAAGCCGGGATCCCGTTCGAGCGCCATGGCTTCACTGGCTTCGCGCCGACCCGCATCGTGGAGTATGCGAGCCAGATCGGTGCGAGCCTGATCGTGATGGGCTCGCATGGCCGGGGCGGATTCCTGGATGCCATCGTGGGGTCGGTGGCAAGGCGGGTCCTTGCCCATGCGCACTGTCCTGTGCTGCTGATCAAGGATTAGCAGCGCGTCGTTCCCACTAGGCACGGCCCCATAGCCATAAGGGCGGCGAGCGCTTCCACGCGATGGCGCCGCCGCTGGGAGCGCGCGCGCCTGCCGCGCGCGCAACCGCGTCTTCTCCACAGGCAAAAAACCGCTGCATGACATCCTGCCCGGTTTGATGCCAGTCAATCCCCTTCTCGCAGTGTGTCCGCATCATCACTGCAAGCGCCTGGTGCCAGTTCGCGCCCCACAAGCACCGCGACAACAGCTTTCCACAACCCGCTGAACCACGGCACCATGAAAGCAAGAAAATGGCTTTACCCCGCATTCGCGGCACTGCCGCTCTCGCTCTGGCTGGGTCTTCCCCAGGCAGCCACCAACACCGCCAAGGCCGCACCGAAGGCTGAAGCAAAGGCTGACAGGAAGGCGGCTATCCCCACCCTCACCGCCGCCGAGTTCGATCATGCCAGGCAGATCTACTTCGAGCGCTGCGCCGGCTGCCACGGCGTGCTGCGCAAGGGCGCGACCGGCAAGCCGCTGACGCCCGACATCACCCGCGCGCGCGGCTCCGAATACCTGAAGACCTTCATCAAGTACGGCAGCCCGGCCGGCATGCCGAACTGGGGCACTTCCGGCGATCTCTCCGACCAGGAAGTCGACCTGATGGCCCGCTACATCCAGCTTGATCCGCCGACGCCGCCGGAGTTTTCACTGGCCGACATCGAGAAGAGCCGCAAGGACATCCTGCCCGTCGCGCAACGGCCGACGAAGAAGATGAACCAGTACAACCTGGACAACCTCTTCTCGGTCACGCTGCGCGACGCCGGCGAAGTCGCGCTGATCGACGGCGACAGCAAGCAGATCATCAACATCGTCAAGACCGGCTATGCGGTGCACATCTCGCGCATGTCAGCGTCGGGCCGCTACCTGTACGTGATCGGGCGCGATGCGCGGCTGGACCTGATCGACCTGTGGCTGCCCAAGCCCGACATCGTCGCCGAGGTCAAGATCGGCATGGAGGCGCGTTCGGTCGAGACCTCCAAGTACAAGGGCTATGAAGACAAGTACGCGGTGGCGGGCTCCTACTGGCCGCCGCAGTACGTGATCATGGAAGGCGATACGCTCAAGCCGCTGAAGGTCGTGTCCACGCGCGGCATGACCGTCGACAACGAATACCACCCCGAGCCGCGCGTTGCCTCGATCGTCGCCAGCCATTACCACCCCGAGTTCGTGATCAATGCCAAGGAGACCGGCAAGATCCTGATGGTCAACTACTCGGACCTGTCCAACCTGAAGACCACCACCATCGATTCGGCCAAGTTCCTGCATGACGGTGGCTTCGACTCCACCGGGCGCTACTTCCTGGTCGCGGCCAACGCATCCGACAAGATCGCCGTGGTCGACACCAAGGAAGACAAGCTCGCCGCACTGATCGAGGTGGGCAAGACCCCGCACCCGGGACGCGGCGCCAATTTCTCGCATCCGAAGTTCGGCCCGGTCTGGGCCACCAGCCACCTGGGCGACGAGACCATCAGCCTGATCGGCACCGATCCCGCCGGCCATCCGGCACAGGCCTGGAAGGTCGTGCAGACGCTCAAGGGCCAGGGCGGCGGCTCGCTGTTCATCAAGACGCATCCCAAGTCCTCGAACCTCTGGGTCGATACGCCGCTGAATCCCGATGCCAAGCTGAACCAGTCCGTGGCGGTGTTCGATACGCGCAACCTGGAAGACGGTTTCAAGGTGCTGCCGATCGCCGATTGGGCCGGCCTGAAGGGTGCGGGCGCCAAGCGCGTGGTGCAGGCCGAGTACAACAAGGCCGGCGACGAGGTCTGGTTCTCGGTCTGGGGCACCAAGGACGGCGAGTCCGCGCTGGTGGTGGTCGATGACAAGACCCGCACGCTCAAGACGGTGATCAAGGACAAGCGCCTGGTCACGCCAACCGGCAAGTTCAACGCCTACAACACACAACACGACGTCTACTAATACCCGCGGCACCGCACCGCTCTCTCGGTGCGGTGCCCGGTTCCATTCCCCCAACGGAGAAATCAAGATGAAGCACCCCGTTCACCTGACTGCGCACCTTCCTGCGCGCCTGCCCGCGCTGCTCGCAGCCGCCGCCTGTGTCCTGTCATTCGGCGCCGCCGTACCCGGCGTGGCCCATGCCAGCCAGCAGCTTGCTTCCAGCAAAGCTTGCCTGTCCTGCCACGGCGTCGACAAGAAGCTGATCGGACCGGCCTTCAAGGACGTCAAGGCCAAGTACGCAGGCAAGAAAGACGGGCAGCCGCATATGGTCCAGTCGATCCTGAAGGGCAGCAACGGCCAGTGGGGCGCGATGCCGATGCCGGCCAACGCGGTCAGCGAGGCCGAGGCCAATACGCTGGCCAAATGGATCCTGTCGCTCTGATACCCCGGGGGTGGCGTGGCGCCACGGTGACGGTTCTGGCCGCGGTGCTGCTGACCGCGCCGGCAGCGGCGTCAGCGCAGCCCACGCCCACCCGGCAGGCGCAACTGGCGCACTGGCTGCGCGACGACTGCGGCGCCTGTCACGGCATGACACTGCGCGGCGGCCTGGGTCCGCCGCTGACGCGCGAGGCGCTGGCGGGCAAGCCGCCCGAGAGCCTCGTCGCCACCGTGCTGTACGGGCGGCCCGGCACCGCCATGCCGCCCTGGCAACCCTTCATGACGCAGGATGAAGCCCAATGGCTGATCGAACGACTCCGGGCCGGCACTCCGCCGACCGTCGTGCCCGTCACCACGGCGCCGGCACGATGATGCGCGGCCTGGCCGCTGCCTTAGCCTGCGCCGCGGCACTGTTGGCCGGCTGTGCCAGCGCGGTGCGCGGCACCGGCGATCTCGGCGTGGTGGTGGAACGTGCCGCCGGCCGGCTGCAGATCGTGGAAACCACCGGCATGACGCGGCTGGCCACGGTCGACGGGCTGGGCGACCTGTCGCACGCCAGCGTGGTGTTCTCGCACGATGCGCGCTACGCCTACGTGTTCGGCCGCGACGGCGGGCTCACGCGCGTGGACCTGCTGGACGCGCGCATCACGCACCGCGTCCTGCAAGCCGGCAACAGCATCGGCGGCGCGATCTCGCAGGATGGCCGCGTAGTGGCCGCGCAGAACTACGCGCCGGGCGGGGTCCGGCTGTTCGATGCCCAGACCCTCGAACCGCTGGCCGACCTGCCGGCCATCGGCCAGGACGGGCGTCGCGCCAAGGTGGTGGGCCTGGCCGACCTGCCGGGCCGGCGCTTCGCCGCCAGCCTGTTCGAGTCCGGCGAGATCTGGATCATCGATGCCGCCGATCCGCGCCATCCGCAGGTGACGCGCCTGCCGGCCGGGCGCGAGCCGTACGACGGCCTGGTCACGCCCGATGGACGCTGGTACCTGGCCGGCCTGTTCGGCGAGGACGGGCTGGCGCTGGTCGACCTGTGGCAAACGCCACCGCAGGCACGCCGCATCCTGTCGGGCTACGGGCGCGGCAGCCAGCCGCTGCCGGTCTACAAGATGCCGCATCTGCGCGGCTGGGCGATGGCGCAGGGCCAGGCATGGCTGCCGGCCATCGGCCGCCACGAAGTGCTGGTGGCGGATCCGGCGCGCGGCTGGCAGCAGACCGCGCGCGTGGCGCTGGCCGGCCAGCCGGTGTTTGTGATGGCACGCCCGGACGGCCGGCAGGTGTGGGTCAACTTCGCCTTCCCGCACAACGACACGGTGCAGGTCATCGACACCGCCACGCGCGAGGTGATTCGCACCCTGCGGCCCTGCGGCGGAGTCCTGCACATGGAATTCACGCCCAAGGGAGAGGCGCTGTGGCTGTCCTGCCGCGACGACAACCGCGTCGAGGTCTATGACACCGCCAGCCTGGCACGCATCGCCACGCTGCCGGCCGACAACCCCAGCGGCATCTTCTTCACCGCGCGGGCACAGCGCTTCGGCATGTAGACGGCGCCATGTTCGACGAATTCACCCTGTACGACACGCTGCAGCACGACTTTCCGCTGCAGCCTCGCCCCTACCAGGCGCTCGCGCAAGGGCTGGGCCTGTGCGAGCACACGCTGCTGTCGCTGCTGGCGCGCGATCTGGGCGCGGGCCGGATCAGCCGCGTCGGCGCCGTGTTCGCGCCCAATGTGATCGGCGTCAGCACGCTGGCCGCGCTGAGCGTGCCGACAGCGCAGCTGGATCGCGTGGCCGCGCGCGTCAGCACCTGCGCGTCGGTCAGCCACAACTACGCGCGCAGCGGCCACGCCTACAACCTGTGGTTTGTCGCGGGCGCGCGCGAGCGCGGCACGCTGGATCGCACGCTGGCGGCGATTGCCGACATGGCGGGGCAGGTGCCACTGGACCTGCCGATGGCACGCGAGTACCACATCGACCTGGGTTTTGCGCTCGGTACTGGCAATCGCCGCCAGCGCCGAGTCGCGGCCCCCGTGCTGCCTGTCACGCTGGATGCGGATGACTGGCGCCTGGTGGCGGCGCTCGAGGCGGGCCTGCCGCTGACGCCGCGCCCGTTCCATGATCTGGCGCTGCGCACGCGGCTGCCGATGCCGCGGGTGCTGGAGCGGATTGCGCAATGGTCGGCGCAGGGCGTGATCCGGCGGCTCGGCGTAGTCCTGCGCCACGGCCGCTTCGGCTACCGCCACAACGCCATGTGCGTATGGGACGTGCCGGACGCCCGCGTCGACGCGATCGGCCTGCGCCTGGCACGCCAGCCGCGCGTGACGCTGTGCTACCGGCGCGAGCGGCGCCTGCCGGCGTGGCCCTTCAACCTGTTCGCGATGATCCATGCGCGCGATGCGCACGACCTGCGGCCGGCACTCGACGACATCCGCGCCACCGTGGGGATGGACCAGACCCCCGGCGCGGTGCTGGTCGGCACCCGTTGCTACAAGCAGCGCGGCACGCGCTACGCCACGCAGGAGGCGGCGCGAGCATGACAGCCGATGCCTCCGGTGCCGTGCTTCCCGACTCCTTCGACACCATCGACACCATCGACGCCACCGACCGCCGCATCATCAACGCGCTGCAGCGGGGCCTGCCGCTGGTGCCCCGGCCTTATGCCGAGGCAGCCGCCTCGCTTGGCATCGCGGAGGACGAACTGCTGGCGCGGCTGCGCCGGCTGCTCGACCATGGCGTGCTGACGCGCTTCGGCCCGCTCTACCAGATCGAGCGCGCGGGCGGCCGCTTCGTGCTGTGCGCCTGCCACGCGCCGGAACAGCGGCTCGACGCCGTGGCCGCCGCGATCAACGCCTTCCCGGAGGTCGCGCACCACTACCAGCGCACCCACCACCTGAACCTGTGGTTCGTGCTGGCGGTCGCGCGGGCCGAGGACGTGGCCCCGGCGCTCGCGCGCATCGGCGCCGCGGCAGGCGTCGAGATCCTGCCGTTTCCCAAGGAGCGCGAATTCTTCGTCAACCTCTACCTTCCCGCATGATGTCCGCCGACGCCCACGATACCATCGACCTTGCCCTGATCCGCGCCACCCAGGCCGGCCTGCCGCTAGAGCCGGCGCCGTTCGCAGCGGTCGCCGCCATGCTGGGCCTCGAAGAAGCCGAAGTCATCGCCCGGCTGGCGGCGATGCAGACGCGCGGCATGCTCCGCCGCATCGGCGCGGTGCCCAACCACTACCGGCTGGGCTGGCGCGCCAACGCCATGACGGTGTGGGACGTGGACGATGCCGGCGTCGATGCGCTCGGCGAACGCGTCGGTGCGCTGCCCTTCGTCAGCCACTGCTACCTGCGCCCGCGCCGCTTGCCGCACTGGCCCTACAACCTGTTCGCGATGGTCCACGCGCACACGCGCGCCGACGCGGCGCCGCAGATAGCCCGCATCGCGGCACTGCTGGGCGACGCATGCCGCGCGCATGACGTGCTGTGGTCCACCCGCATCCTGAAGAAAACCGGCCTGCGCCTGCCGCCGGCGGGCGCTGCCCCACAGGAGCCACGCTGATGTTCCGCCTGTCCCGATTCATGGAAGCCCTGCGCGATGCCGGTCCGGTGCCGCATGCCCGCAAGGCCGCCGGGCCGGTCGTGATCTGGAACCTGATCCGCCGCTGCAACCTCAACTGCCGCCATTGCTATGCCACCTCGGCCGATACCGACTTCAAGGGCGAGCTGGATACCGCCGAGGCGCTGCGCGTGCTGGCGCAATTGCGCGATGCGCGCGTGCCCGCGTTGATCCTGTCCGGTGGCGAGCCGCTGCTGCGGCCGGACCTGTATGACATTGCCGCGCATGCGCGCGCGCTCGGCTTCCACCTGTCGCTGTCGTCCAACGGCACGCTGCTCGATGCCGGCCACGCTGCACGGCTGGCCGCGGCGGGCTTCGACTATGTCGGCGTCAGCCTGGACGGGCTGCCAGCCACGCACGACCGCTTCCGCCGCAGCGACGGCGCCTTCGCGCAGGCGCTGGCGGGCCTGCGCGTGGCGCGCGCCGCCGGCCTGCGCGTCGGCGTGCGCATGACGCTGACCGAGGCCAACGCCGCGCAACTGCCCGACATGGTCGCGCTGGCCGAACGCGAAGGCATCGGCAAGTTTTACCTGTCCCACTTCAACTACGCGGGCCGCGCGCGCAGCCATCGCGCCGAGGACGCGCGGCATGCGCGCACGCGCGCCGCGCTGGACTGGCTGTTCGACCATGTCTGGCAGCGCACGCGCGCGGGCCATGCCGGCGACTTCGTCACCGGCAACAACGATGCCGACGGGGTCTACCTGCTGCACTGGATCGCGCAGCGCTTCCCGCACCGCGTCGCCGACATGCGCCAGCGGCTGGAACAGTGGGGCGGCAATCCGACCGGCGTGGGTGTCGCCAATATCGACAACCTCGGCAATGTGCATCCCGACACGATGTGGTGGCATGTCACGCTGGGCAACGTGCGCGAACGGCCTTTTGGCGAGATCTGGGCAAGCCGCGCCGATCCGCTGATGGCGGGGCTGGCCAGCCGGCCGCGCCCGTTGCAGGGACGCTGCGCTGACTGCGCGCACCGTGCCATCTGCAACGGCAATACGCGAGTGCGCGCGCTCGCACTGACCGGCAACGCGTGGGCGGAAGATCCGGGCTGCTACCTCAGCGGCACCGAAATCGCCACCTCGCCCCAAGCGGAGGTGGCGGCATGACACGCCTTGCCCGATGGCTCATGTCCATGGCGCTCGCTTGCGGGATGCAATCCGCGCTCGCGCACGATCCTGCCGCGCTCTATGGCCAGCACTGCGCCACTTGCCACGGCGCCGACCGCCTCGGCGGCCTGGGCCCCGCGCTGCTGCCGGAAAGCCTGGAGCGGCTGCGCCCCAGCGAACTCGATACCGTGCTGCGCGACGGCCGCGCCGCGACGCAGATGCCGGCCTTCGGCGCCACGCTGCCGGCGCCCGAACTGCAGGCCCTGGCGCGCTGGCTGCGCATGGCACCGGCCGCCGCGCCGCAATGGAGCGCCGGCGCGATCCGGGCCAGCCACGTGGTCATGCATGCACCCGGCGCGCTGCCGGCGCGTCCCGTGTTCAGCGCCGATCCGCAGAACCTGTTCGTGGTGGTCGAGGCAGGCAGCCATCACATGACCGTGCTCGACGGCGACAGGCTGGCACCGATCCATCGCTTTGCCACGCGCTTCGCCTTGCACGGCGGCCCGAAGTTCAGCCGCGATGGCCGCTATGTCTACATGGCAAGCCGCGACGGCTGGGTCAGCAAGTACGACCTGTGGAACCTGGCCTATGTCGCCGAGATCCGCGTCGGCATCAACACGCGCAACGTTGCCGTCAGCGACGACGGGCGCTGGGTGCTGGCCGGCAATACGCTGCCGCGCACGCTGGTGCTGCTGCGCGCCGACGACCTGTCGCTGGAGCGGGTGATCGACGTCAAGGGCCTCAGTGGCGACGTTTCGCGGGTATCGGCGGTTTACGACGCGGCGCCTCGCCACAGCTTTATCGCGGCGCTGAAGGACATTGCCGAGGTCTGGGAGATCCCGTATGCCGACGCCGCCGGCGAGCCCCTGGCGTCGCTGGCGCCGCGTGCGATCGTGCTGGACGATGTGCTCGACGACTTCTTCTTCGACCAGCCTTACCGCCAT
This sequence comes from Cupriavidus sp. MEYA8, assembly GCF_059278825.1. Lineage (NCBI taxonomy): Bacteria > Pseudomonadati > Pseudomonadota > Betaproteobacteria > Burkholderiales > Burkholderiaceae > Cupriavidus > Cupriavidus sp. MEYA8. The sequence goes on along the minus strand of NZ_CM181222.1, from coordinate 1,355,072 downwards.
ATCCTCGGCGCATCGCGCAGCGGCGGCGGCCAGGTGATCGACCTCGACCAGGGCCGCAAGGTGGCCTCGCTGGCGCTCGGCGGCATGCCCCACCTCGGCAGCGGCATCACGTGGGAACGGGGCGGCCATGCAGTGATGGCGTCGCCCGACCTCGGGCAGGGGCGCATCCCGGTGATCGACATGCAGGACTGGAAAACTGTCGCCGCCATCCCGACCAACGGCCCCGGCTTCTTCCTGCGCAGCCACGAGAACAGCCGCTACGCCTGGGCGGACGCAATGATGAGCCCGCGGCGCGACACGCTGCAGGTGATCGACAAGCAGACCCTGCAAGTCGCCGGCAGCGTCACGCCCAGCCCCGGCCGCACCGCCGCGCATGTTGAATTCACGCGCGACGGGCGCTATGCGCTGGTCAGCCTGATGGAGCGCGACGGCGCGATCGTGGTCTACGACGCCGCCACGCTGCGGGAAGTGAAGCGCATCCCGATGGACAAGCCCATCGGCAAATACAACGTCTTCAACAAGACCACGCGCTCGGCCGGCACCAGTCATTGACGCCATGCCGCCACGCACGCAGGAGTCACTCGCATGAACTCTCCCCTCAAGCCCGGCAAGGTCTGGCTGGTCGGCGCCGGCCCCGGCAGCCCCGACCTGGTCACGGTACGCGCGGTGCGCGCGCTCGGCTCCGCCGACGTATGGCTGGTCGATGACCTGGTCTCGCCGGAGATGTCCTGCTATGCCCGGCCCGGCACGCATGTCGAGTGGGTCGGCAAGCGTGGCGGCCGCTGCTCGGTCACCCAGGCGCGCATCCAGCAGCTGACGCTGCAGCATGCGCTGGCCGGCCGCACCGTGGCGCGCGTCAAGGGCGGCGATCCGCTGCTGTTCGGCCGCGGCGGCGAAGAAGCCGCCTTCCTGCGCGCGCACGGCGTGCCGGTGGAAGTGGTCAACGGCATCAGCAGCGGCGTGGCGGCGGCGCAGGCGCTGGGCATCGCGCTGACCCACCGCGCCCACTGCCACGGCGTGACCTTCGTCACCGGGCACACCAGCGAACACGGCTCGCCGGACTGGGACGCGCTGGTGCGCGGCGGCACCACGCTGGTCATCTACATGGGCATGAGCCGGCTCGCGGCGATACGCGACGGGCTGCTGGCGGCCGGCATGCGCGCGGGCATGCCGGCGGCGGTGGTGATGCATGCCGGCGCCACGGAAGAGCGTTCGTGGACCGGCACGGTGCAAACGCTGGCCGATGCATTGACTGCCGGGCTAGCCAGCCCGGCGGTGGTGCTGGTGGGCGGCGTGGTGGCAGAGGCGATGCCGCCGGCGATGGCGCTCTCCTTCGTCGCGCCGCTGGAGTAGCATGGTGCCGCGCGGCCGGCCCGGGTTGCGCCACACCAACAGGCACAACTATGCTGATCAAGGCTCTCACCGCATTCCTATTGATGGCGCTTTGTGTATCGATCCACGCGATCGGCATCCTGGCGGCGTTTCACTGGCTCAAGTGGCGGATCCCGTCGGGGCCGCGCTACTTCTGGCGCGCCACGCATGCGCTGATCAGCCTGGCGGCGTGCACGATCCTGCTGCACCTGCTGCGGATCACGGCATGGGGCCTGTTCTACTACTGGCGCGCGGGGATGCCCGACCTGCATACGGCCCTGTACTTCAGCGCCGTGACCTACACCACCACGGGCTATGGCGACGTGGTGCTGCCGCAGGAATGGCGCCTGGTGGGCAGCGTGGAAGCGCTGACCGGCATCCTGATGTGCGGCCTGTCGACCGGCTTGTATTTCGCGTTCTTTTCCAGGCTGGTGAGCAAGGTGCTGCGCGACCGGAAAGACGAAGGCCCCGCGCAAGGCGGGGCCGCATAGTGCTGACAGCGCCAAAAGCTGCCAGTGTTGTCTCCCCTCTCCCGCACGCGGGAGAGGGGAGCAAGCCGTTGGCTTAGCGAGCCGCCGCGGCAGTCAGCCAGCCTTCTTCGGTGCTCGCGGCCGCGACCTGGCTGGCGATCGAATTGCCCAGGCGCGTGGCATCGGCGGAGATCGAGTCGCGCGTCATTTCCGTGGCGCCGTGCACGCCGGCGCCACCGGCTGCCGCCATCGCCACATGCCCGGCAGCGGCACCGATGCCGGCGGTTTCCGCGACGCCCGGGACATGGCCCGAATCAGCGCTGGCCACAAAGCTCTGCAGCGGGATCGGCGCGCCGTTGGCGGGCTTGTACGAGATGCGCACATCGGCGCCGACTTCGCTCTTGCCCGCACCCAGGCCGATCAGCAGGCGGCGGCGGCCGCTGCCTTCATCGATCTTGCGGAAATCGCCCTCGACGATCAGCGCGCTGGCACCAGCCGGCGCCGGCGCATCGGAACGCACCGCGTTCAGGCCCATGCCGCGCAGCTCGCGCACGATCTCGTTGGCGACCTGCTCGCGCGCTTCGGCGGCGGTCTGGCCTTGCGCGCTCGCCGACGAGCCGCCGGTGGCCATCATCCTGACCTTCTGCGCCAGGCCGCCGTCAAGCTTCACCTGCCCGGCATCGGCGTCGAACGCGTGGACGTAGATCACGTCGGCGTGCACGGCCTGCATCAGGCCCACCTGGTTGATGCCGGTGACACCGGCGTTGGCGCAGCCGGCGCCGAGCATGGCGGTGGCGGCGAGTGCGGCGATGGTCAGGCGCTTGGTTTGCTTGGCGATGGTCTGGAGAGCGTTGCGCATATCGTTTCCTTTGGGTTGGCGAGTGGTGCCGTCAGTGGTCTGTAAAAGCTGTCACCGACATCGTTGCATCAGGGATCGCAAACCATCGGGAGCTTCTTGCCGCGTTGCCTGCTTCGGGTGTTGCCGAGTGTGTTGCCGTTCGGCATCGCGGTGACGGAAGTATGGGAAAAACCCGCGCGCAGCGCCATCTGGGAATTATTTCGCGCCATGTCACGGCGCGGCGGGGTGCGGCGAGGTGCTGCGCTACGCCGCCGGTGCCTGCAGCGGCAGCGCCACCACCGCTTCGAGCCCGCCGCCATCGCGCGGGCGGAACTGCAGCGAGCCGCCGTGCAGCCGCGCAATGCGCTCGACGATGGCCAGCCCGAGCCCGGTGCCGCCCGCGTGGCCGCGCGCGTTGGCGCCGCGGCTGAAGGGCGCCTTGAGCTGCTCCAGCTCGTGCGCGGCGATACCGGTGCCGCGATCGCCGACCGCCACGTAGGCACACGCGGCATCGCGCCACGTGCGCACGCTGAAGCCAGACTTGCCGTAGACGACAGCGTTCTGCATCAGGTTCATCAGCAGCCGCATCAGGCTGACCGGGCGATAGGGAACCGGCGGCAATTGCGCCAGCGACAGCTCGAACTCATGGCCCAGGCCGGCGAAGTCGGCGGCGAGCTGTGACACCAGCGCGTTGACGTCGCCGGGCTGCGGCTGCTCTTTCTCGCCGCTGCCGGCGTAGTCCATGAACTGCTGCAGGATCGTCTCGATGTGGTCCAGGTAGCCCTCGGCCGAGGCCACGAAGGCGTCGTCGGCGCCGCGCGGGATCGACATGGCCATCGCCAGGCGCAGCTTGGTCAGCGGCGTGCGGATGTCATGCGAGACTCCCGCCAGCATCAGTGCCCGCGTCTGCTCGGCCTGCTGCAACGCCTGCGTCATCTGGTTGAAGGCGCCGCTGACCTGGGCGATCTCGGTCGGACCGTCGGTCGGCAGCGGCGGCGGCGTCGAGCCCGCGCAGATGTCCTGCGCGGCACGCGCAAGGTCCTGCAGCGGCCGGTTCAGGTGGCGCTGGATCAGGTAGCCGGTCAAGGCCGCCAGCAGCGCCAGCGCGGTCGACAGCGCCAGCGCCGTGGCGATGCCGCCGGCGCGCACGTCCTCGCTGATGGGCAGGCCGATCCAGCGAGGCTCGCCGCCCACATGCATGCGGATCCAGAGTTGCTCGGCCTCGCCGGCCTGCCATCGCACCGGCATGTCGGCGGGCAGGTGGCGCCGCAACGCCTCCATGAAGACATCGCGTTGCCAGGTGCGCAGCAGGTGCTGCAGATCGGCCGCGGGTTTCGCCGCGGCGTGCTCGGGCTCTTGCGCCTGCGCGCCCATGCGCGTGGCCGCGGCTCCGCTGGGGTCAAGCGGCATTGCCGCCACCACGCGGTCGAGCGTGCGCACGTAGTCGGCAAAGACGATGGCGGCGCGCTCGATGCGCGGGCGCTGCACGTAATGCATCAGCACCGTCAGCGAGCACGCCTGGGTGATGGCCACCAGCGCTACCAGCAGCAGGATATTGCGCGCCAGCAGCGAGCGCGGCAGCAGGCGCCTGAGCATGGGCGACGAACGGTTCACGAATCCACGCCGGCGACCAGCATGTAGCCGACCCCCCACACGGTCTTGATAAAGCGCGGCTTGGACGGGTCGTCTTCGACGATCTGGCGCAGCCGCAGGATCTGCACGTCGATGCTGCGGTCGAGCGCATCATGGTCGCGCCCGCGCGCCCGCGCCAGCAGGTTCTCGCGGCTGACCGCGCGGTTCGGCGACGATCCCAGCGCGTGCAGCAGCAGCATCTGCGCCGAATGCACTTCTACCGGCTCGCCGCCGCGCAGCAGCGTCTGCTTGCCGACATCGAAGGTGAAGTCGCCGAAGCGCAGCCTCTGCGTGGTCACGGTGGGATCGCCGGCCGACATCTTCTGCCGGCGCAGCAGCGCGCGGATGCGCGCCACCAGCTCGTCGGGTACGAAGGGCTTGGCGAGGTAGTCGTCGGCGCCGGTTTCCAGCCCCGCCACGCGGTCCATCGGGTCGCCCTTGGCCGTCAGCATCAGGATCGGCAGCGTGTGGCCCTCTGCCCGAAGGCGCTTGCAGATGGTGAGGCCGTCCTCGGGCTCCATCATCAGGTCGAGCACCAGCAGGTCGTGCGGCTCGCGCTGCAGGTACTTGTCCAGCTGCTTGCCGTCGGCCACCGCGCGCACGCGGAAGCCGTGCCCGGTCAGGAAGCGCTGCAGCATGTTGCGCAGCTCGGCTTCGTCGTCGAGCACGACAATCCTGTTCACCTGTTCCATCACGGGTCTCCGGCGATGCGGCCCTTTGTGCATAGGCGCCTGCAGAAACAATACACAACACAAGCACAGCAATCATCTTCTTCATGTGGGGCGCGGTAGGCCCGCCGGTCATTTACCGGCGCTTTGCGATGGGATACCGAAGGGAAAACCGCCTCGCTGTGCTCAGACCAAGTGTGCGGGCACCCACGCGCCGCCGGCCCAGTGGCCGGGGATCATGACGGGCGGGCGGGTCACGTAGACAGCGCGCGGCGCGACATAGACGGTGCGCGGCACCGGTGCGGCAACCACCACGCGCACCGGAGGCGGCGGCGGGGCAACCACGACCTTGGCGGGCGGCGGCACGTACACCGTGGCGGACGCAGGGGCCGGCACGTAGACAGGCGCCGGCGGAGGCGGCGTGACCACCACCGGCGGCGTGCTGACCGCCACGGTCGTACCCACCGTGCCGACGGCAGCCACAGTGCCGACCGCTCCGACCGTGGTGACGGTCGTGCCGCCGGTCGTCACCGCCGCGCCGTGGACCACGGTAGTGCCGCCGCCGGTGGTCACCACGCCGGGCGCCACGCTGGTGGCGCTGCCCGAGTGCACGACCGTGCCGCCCTGCGTGCCGGTCACGGTGCCGGAGCGGTAGCAGGTCGAGCCGGCGCAGCTGGTCGAAGCGGCGTGCCCGTAGGTATTGCCGTTTGCGCCAGTGACGGTGCCCGACGACGAATACTGGCCCACGCCTTCGCGGGTCACGCTGCCGGAAGTGGTGGCGGTCTGGCCGTTGGGGCCGGTCAGGTCGCCGCTGTGCGAGCAGGTGCCCCCGGCGCAACTGGTGCTGCCGTCGTGCTGCACCGAGCGCCCGTTGGAGCCGACGGCGGTGCCACTGTTGCTGAACTGGCCCGGCGCCGTGCGCGTGACGGTGCCGGTATTGGTGGCCAGGCCGCCATGCGGGCCCTCGATGCCGCCGGCGTGCGAGCAGCTGCCGCCACCGCAGGCGCCGATATGCCCGCTCTCGAACGTGCCGCGCGGCGTATAGGCCATGCTGTGTCCGCCGAATGCAGCGAAGGCGGGCGTGCTCGCCAGGATCACCAGCGCGCCACTGGCGATACCGAGCACGCGGGGCAGGTGCAGGGGCAGGTGCAAGGAAGAGGCAAGATTGCTGAGGCGTTTCGTCATGGCAGGTCCTTCCGGTTCGTTTCTTGCCGCGCTCCGTGGCGCGGCGACGGTCGAACTATAGGAAAGGGACGGCGGCTTTTCGCGGTGGAAAAAATGTCGCGCTGTTGCACCGCCCGCGGCCCGCCGGGCATGACATACGGCGAAATAATTGCTGGATGGCGCCGCACGGGTCCAGCCACTACATTTGCCTCACCGACGCAGCAAGCAGCAACCCGCAAGCCAAGCGTCCCACCTCACCGCACTGGACCTGACATGCACAATCTCGGCAGATTCACCCTCTACGTCACGGCGTTTATCGTGGCAGTCTCTCTGGTCGAAGCCTTCGTCCTGGCACGCAAGGCGAATCGCCAGGGCAAGGCCTACCCCTGGCATGAAGTCACCCTGTCGCTGGCCGACCTGGTTGGCCGCAAGCTGCTGGCGCTGCTGCCCCTGTCGCTGGCCGCCCCCGTGTTTGCGTTTGCCTGGCAGCACCGCCTCTTCACGGTCGAGATCAACAGCGCGCTCGCAGTGCTGCTGCTCTTCCTCGGACAAGAGTTCTGCTACTACTGGTACCACCGCGCCTCGCACCGCATCCGCTTCTTCTGGGCGACGCACGCGGTCCACCACTCGCCGAACGAACTGACGCTGGGCACCGCCTATCGCCTCGGCTGGACCGGCAAGATCACCGGCACCGCCATCTTCTTCGCGCCGCTGGTCTTCCTGGGCGTTCGTCCTGAAGTGGTACTGGCCACGGTGAGCCTGAACCTGCTGTACCAGTTCTGGCTGCACACCACCTGGATTCCCAAGCTGGGCTGGCTCGAGTACGTGTTCAACACCCCGTCGGCGCACCGCGTGCACCATGCCTCGAACATCGACTACCTCGATGCCAACTACGGCGGCGTGCTGATCATCTTCGACCGCCTGTTCGGCACCTATGTGGAAGAGCGTGCAGCAGAGCCCTGCCGCTACGGCCTGGTCCACCCGACCACCACGCATAACCCGCTGGTCAACCAGTTCGAGCACTGGATCGGCCTGGGCAAGGACATGCTCAACGCTGGCAGCCTGCTGAAAGCGATTGGCTATCTGGTGATGCCCCCCGGATGGACCCCGGATGGGTCGGGCCAGACCACGGAGAGCCTGCGGCTGCAGGCGCAGGCTGAGCGGGCGGTGGCAATAGAAGTCAGGTAAGACCTGCGGAATGCAGGGTTGGAAAGCGCGGCAAGTGCCGCGCTCTATTTTTTCTTCCGACAACGCCCCGCGCGGCACCGGTTTTGGCCGTTCAGTACGGCAACCCCACATAGTTCTCCGCCAGCACCCGGCACGCCGCTTCCGAACCCACCAGGTAATCGAGCTCGGCCCGCTGCATGCGCAGCGCAAACGGATCCGCAGCCGGGAAGCGATGCATCAGCGAAGTCAGCCACCATGAAAAGCGCTCGGCCTTCCAGATGCGGCGCAGGCAGCGCGCCGAATAGGCATCCAGCTCGCGCTTGTCGTCATGCCGGTAGGCGGCGACCAGTCCATCGGCCAGGGTCAGCACGTCGCTGGCGGCCAGGTTCAGCCCCTTGGCGCCGGTGGGCGGCACGATATGCGCGGCATCGCCGGCCAGGAACAGGTTGCCGAAGCGCATCGGCTCGCACACAAAGCTGCGCAGCGGCGCGATGCTTTTCTCGATGCTCGGGCCCGTCACCAGCGACTGCGCCGACTGCGGATCGAGGCGGCAACGCAGTTCGTCCCAGAAGCGTTCATCGGACCAGTCCTCCACGCGCTCGCTCGACGGCACCTGTACGTAGTAGCGGCTGCGCGTGCGCGAGCGCATGCTGCACAGCGCAAAGCCGCGTTCGTGGCTGGCATAGATCAGTTCCTCCGCCACCGGCGGCGTGTCCGAGAGGATGCCAAGCCAGCCGAACGGATAGACGCGCTCGAACAGCTGCGTGGCGGTAAGCGGCACGCTCTGGCGGCTGACGCCATGAAAGCCGTCGCAGCCGGCGATGTAGTCGCAGTGGATCTCGTGCGCCACGCCGCCCTTGCGGTAACGGACCACCGGCCTGGCGCCATCGAAATCATGAAGGCTGACATCCTGCGCCTCGTAGACCGTGGTGATGCCCGCTTCCTGCCGTGCCGCCATCAGGTCGCGCGTGACCTCCGTCTGGCCGTAGACGGTCACGCTGCGGCCGACCAGCGCATGCAGGTCGATCCGATGCCGCTGGCCATCGAACGACAGCTCGATGCCGTCGTGCACCAGGCCTTCCTCATGCAGCCGCGCCGCCACGCCCGCGCGCTCCAGCGCATCGACGGTCACACTCTCGAGGATGCCGGCGCGGATGCGCCCCAGCACGTATTCCGGGCTGCGTTGCTCGACGATGATGTTGTCGATGCCCGCCTTGGTAAGCAACTGCCCGAGCAGCAGGCCGGCGGGGCCGGCGCCGATGATGGCAATCTGGGTGCGCATGTCTTGTCTCCTTGTACATATCGATCTACCGGCGCTAACGATAGTCGGCGGAGGCCCGCTACGGAATGGACAGACCGAACCGATGACAGGACAATCGGAACATTGCTGGTAAACACTGACGCCCCCCGTGAAACCTGTCCCGACCTACTCCCTGTATGGCGTGAATTCGTCCGAGCCGCTGTCTGACCAGCTGCATTTCGAGTCCATCGCCGCGCGCAGCCGCCTGCACGGGTGGGAGATCAAGCCCCACCGGCATGAACGCTTCCTGCAAATTCTGTACATCCACGCGGGTGGCGGGGAAGCCCTGCTCGAGGAACGCCGCGAGCCGTTGCGCGGCGGCTCGCTGGTGACGATGCCGCCGCGGCACATCCACGGCTTCGTGTTTACGCCGGACACTGACGGCATGGTTGTCACCATGACCGACAGCCACCTGCGCACGCTGCTGGCGGGTGTGCCGGATGCGCTGCCGCTGCTCGACCACCCGCGCCACGACCGCGTGCGGCGCGGGCATGCGCTGGCGGATGCGCTGGCGCTGTTTCGTGCGGAGATGGAAGCGGTGTCCGCCTGGCGCGGGGCGTCGCTGTCGGCGCTGCTGACGCTGGTGCTGATCGGCATTGCGCGGCTGGGCAATGCCGATCAGCCGGCCGCCGCGCGCAGCAGCGGCCGACCGGCGCGGCACTTCCAGCACTTCCAGCAACTGCTGGAATCGGACTACCGCGAGCAGAAGGAGATCGGCCACTATGCCGGCACCATCGGCATCACGCCTACACAGCTCAACCGCGTGTGCCGCCAGGCCTCAGGGCAGTCAGCGCTGCAGATGATCCACGCGCGCGTGCTCGCCGAAGCGCAGCGCGACCTGCTCTTCAGCGACCTGGAGATCAAGCACATCGCACTGTCGCTCGGGTTTTCCGATGCGGCGTACTTCTCGCGCTTCTTCGCGCGGCAGGTGGGCCAGGCGCCCACGGAGTTCCGGCAATCGGGGCGGGCGCGGCTGCCGGCGTTCGCGGTGCGCTGACGGATCAGGCGGGCTGGTCCATCGCGGCGAAGATTTCCTCGGCCATGTGGAAGGCCGAATTCGCCGCCGGCACGCCGCAATAGATCGCCGTCTGCAACAGCACTTCCTTGATCTCGTCGCGCGTCACGCCATTGTTGGCGGCGGCGCGCAGATGGAGCTTCAGTTCATCCGTGCGGTTCAGCGCCACCATCATGGCGATGGTCAGCAGGCTGCGCGTATGGCGCGGCAGGCCTTCGCGCGTCCAGATCTCGCCCCAGGCGTAGCGTGTGATCAGGTTCTGGAATTCTTCGTTGAGCGGCGTCAGCCGCGCCAGCGAGCGATCGACATGCGCGCTGCCGAGCACCTCGCGCCGCACCGAGAGGCCGGCGTCGTAGCGCGCGTGGTCGTCGGTCACGGGCAGGCGGCCGCGCACGAAATCGATCAGTGCGGCAGTGAAGCGGCCCGGCTGCTCGAAGCTGGAGATATGCGCGGCAGGCAGTTCGATGAAACGCGCGCCGGGAATCGCATCGGCCAGCGCGCGGCCCTCCTGCGCGGTGGTCGACGGGTCCTGGCTGCCGGCGACAACCAGCACCGGCACCGGGATCGACGGCACCGTCTCGCGGAAGTCGGCGTCGCGCACCGCCGCGCAGCTGGCCGCATAGCCGCGTGGATCGAGTCCTGCCAGCACGCTGCGCAGGCCGTCCAGCGCTCGGTCGGCCGTGGCGGCAAACCCGGGGGTGAACCAGCGCTCGACCGAAGGCGCGACCATCACGCTCATGCCGTCGCGCAGCACGGTGTCGATGCGAGTGTTCCATCCCTCCGCGTTGCCGATCTTTGCGGCGGTATTGGCCAGCACGATGCGGGAAAAGCGCTCGGGCGCATGGATGCCGAGCCACATCCCGGTCAGGCCGCCCATCGACAGGCCACAGAATATGGCCTGGCCGATGCCCAATGCATCCAGGATGGCGATCACGTCCTGGCCGAGTTGTTCAACCGTGAAGGCATCGCCGGGTGCGGTCGAGCGGCCATGGCCGCGCGTGTCGTAGCGCACCACGCGAAAGCGCCCGGCCAGCGCGGCGGCCTGTGGCTCCCACATGGTGTGGTCGGTGCCGAGCGAGTTGGAGAAGATGATGGCCGGCGCGGCCTCGGGGCCGTCGACGGTGTAGAAGAGCCGGGCACCGGCGTGATCGAGATAGGGCAATGCAGTCTCCTGAGAATCCGTGGCCAGTCAGCGTGCGGCACGTCCGGCAAGCGCGGATTGCCACGCCTGCACCGCGGCATCCGCAAAAGCCGATGACTGGCCCGCGTAGTTGGCGGGGTTGGCAAGGCGGTCGAGCGTGGCGTCGTCGAGCAAGCCCGCATGGGCGGGTTCCTCCTGCAGCGTGCGGGCCAGCGCATCGCGCAGGCTGGTGCCGTCGGCCACTGCGCGGCGCGAGGCGCGCTCCACCAGATGGTGCGCCTGCAGGCGTCCGATCCTGCCGCCGATCTCCAGCATCGCGGCCTCGCCGAGTATCAACCCATGCGTGAGATCGAGATTGCCACGCATGCGCGCCGCATCGACCTGCAGCCCCGCCACCACCTCGCCGATCTGGCGCAGCGCGCCCGCGGCCAGCGTGACGATCTGCGGCAGCGTGTCCCATTCCGCCTGCCAGCCACCAAGCGCGCGCTCGTGTTCCTGCACCATGCCCGACAGCATGGTGGCCACCAGCGGCGGCACGCGCACCGATGCCGTCAGCACCGCCGCGCAGCCGACCGGATTGCGCTTGTGCGGCATGGTGCTGGAACCGCCGCGGCCGGGCCCGGTGGGCTCGGCCACTTCCGCCACCTCGGTCTGCATCAGCAGCGAGATGTCGCGCGCCATCTTGCCGAGCGTGCCGGTCAGCATGCCAAGCGTGGCGGCCACTTCGACCATGCGGTCGCGATGCGCATGCCATGGCAGCACGGGTGCGACCAGGCCCAGCTCGCGGGCCAGTGCGGCGGCTACGCCGGGCGCGGCGTAGCCGAGGCTGGCGAGCGTGCCCGCGGCGCCGCCGAACTGCAGCGCGCGGGCCTGCGCGCGTGCCGCATCAAGGCGGGCGAGGTCGCGGCGCAGCGCGTCGAGCCAGCCGGCGGCCTTGCAGCCAAAGGTGGTGGGCAGTGCATGCTGGAGCCAGGTGCGTGCCACCATCGGCGTGGCGCGGTGCGCGCTGGCCAGCGCGGCGCAGGATTCGCCCAGGCGTATCAGGTCGGCATCGAGTACGCGCAGCGCGTCGCCCAGCTGGAGGACGAGCGCGGTGTCGATGATGTCCTGGCTGGTGGCGCCCCAGTGCACGAAGCGCGCCGCATCGGCATCGCGCGCAGCCACGGCGGTGGTCAGCTGTTTGACAAACGGAATGGCCAGATTGCCGGCGGCGACCGCGGCCTGCGCCAGCGCATCGCGGTCGATGGCGCCGACGTCGCTGCAGACTTCGGTGATGACGGTCGCGGCAGCGGCCGGGATCACGCCGCATTGCGCTTCGGCGCGCGCGAGCGCGGCCTCGACGGCAAGCATGCGTTGCACGGTGCCGGCGTCGGAGAAGATGTCCAGCACCGCGGGGCTGCCGAACATGGGATCGGTAAGACGCGTGACGGTTGGCATGGGGGCGATCGGTAGGGGTCGTGGCGATGACGACCACCTGATTATGCTTTGTCGCCGGCGGCCCGGGAGATTCCCCGGCCGCCGGCGCGGCGTGTCAGATATCGAAGAACACCGTCTCGCCCGGGCCTTGCAGCACGATATCCCAGCGCAGCGTGCCATTGCCGGCATCGTTGCCAACCAGCGTGCCGCGCCGCTCGGCCGGCACCAGCGCCAGCACCGGATCGGCCCCATTGGCCGCGGCCTCGTCCGGAAAGTACATGCGCGTGGCAACGTGCTTGACCAGCCCGCGCATGAACACCGACACCATGATGTGCGGCGCCTGCGGCCGGCCGTCGGCACCGGGCACGGCGCCCGGCTTGACGGTGACGAAGCGGAACGACCCGTCAGCCTCGGTCGGCACGCGGCCGAAGCCGGTAAAGCCTGGCACCAGAGGCAGCTCGCGCGTGTCTTCGGCGTGGCGGTAGCGGCCGGCGGGATTGGCCTGCCAGATCTCGACCATGCCGTCGGGCACGGGCTCGCGGTTGCCGTCGGTGACGCGGCCTTCGATCACGATGCGCTGGCCGGCCAGTGCCGGTGCGCTGGCGGTCAGGTCGGCGCAGTTCAGCCCGCTCAGGCCGATATGGAGGTAAGGGCCGACGGTCTGGGATGAGGTGGCGTAAAGCATGGTCTTACTCCATCGGCGTGGCATCGCGGCCACGCAGCACGATATCGAAACGGTAGCCGAGCGCGTATTCGGGCTGGGTGGTCTCCCAGTCGAGGCTGGCGATGAGCCGGTCGCGCGCCTTCTCGTCCGGCACGCAGTTGAAGATCGGGTCGAACGGCAGCAACGGATCGCCGGGGAAGTACATCTGCGTCACCAGCCGCGTGGCGTAGGCATTGCCAAACAACGAGAAGTGGATATGCTGCGGCCGCCAGGCATTGTGGTGGTTGCGCCAGGGATAGGCGCCGGGCCTGATGGTCTTGAACCGGTAGTGCCCGTTGGCGTCGGTGACGGTGCGGCCCTCTCCGGAGAAATGCGGGTCCAGCGGCGCGTCGTGCTGGTCGCGCTTGTGCACGTAGCGGCCGGCCGCGTTTGCCTGCCACACCTCGATCAGCGCGTTCGGCACCGGCCGGCCATTCTCGTCCAGCACGCGGCCGGTCACGAGGATGCGCTCGCCGATGGGCTCGCCGCCGTTGCCGACGGTGAGGTCGTTATCGCCTTCGCGGACGAACTCGTCGCCGAAGGTGGGACCGGTCACTTCGGACAGCGACTGCGGCAGCGCAATCAGCGGCTGGCCCGGCGAGCGCTTCTGCGTGGAAGCGTAGGGGTCGAAGCGGTATTCGGGCTGGGTGTCCCAGTAGGGACGTCGATACTGGGCAAGGCGGGTCATTGCGCAGTCTCCTTGTCGTTGGAATGGTATGACTTTAAGCAACACATAAAGTCATGTAAATTGAGATTTCCAAGAATTACGATAACTTTTCAGCATGAAACCCCCCGCCCCACCCGCGCTCGAAATCTTCCGCAACCGCGTGCGGCTGCGGCATCTCTACTGCTTCGTGGCGGTGTCGCAGACCCAGCACCTGGGCCGCGCCGCTGATCGCCTGGGGCTGACGCAGCCAGCCGTGTCCAAGACCCTGAGCGAGCTGGAGGAGCTGACCGGCACGCGCCTGCTGGTGCGCCAGCGCGCGGGCACGGAACTGACCACCGCCGGCACGCGCTTCCTGCGCCACGCGCTGCGCATCCTCGCCGATATCGATGCGGCGGCCGACAGCATGGCCGGCGAGCAGGCGCAGCCACAGGAGCGCATCCGGCTGGGCGCGCTGCCCAGCGTCGTGCCGGCGGTGCTGACCGATGCCTTGCTGCGCTTCCGCGCCGCGCACCCCGAGGTCGGGCTTGCCGTCCAGACCGGCATGAACCGCAGCCTGATCGACCAGCTCAAGGCCGATGTGCTGGATCTGGTCATTGGCCGGATGGATGACCCGGTTGCCATGGAAAGCCTGTGGTTCGAATCGCTGGGCCCGGACTCGCTGGCGCTGGCGGTGCGTTCCGCGCACCCTCTTGCCGCCGTATCGCGGCCGACCTTGCTTGACGTGCTGGCATGGCCGCTGGTGATCCCGGCAGCGGGCTCGATCCCCCGCCACAACACCGAAAGCCTGCTCGCCCGCCACGGCCTGCCCCTGCCGGGCGGATGCGTGGAAACATCGGACGCCTACCTCGGACGGCTGCTGGCCCGCCACAGCGACTGCGTGTGGGCGGCGCCGCTGTCTGCCGCGCAGCGCGCGGTGGCCGAGGATGAACTGGTCCTGCTGCCGCTCGATACGCAGGGCACGGAGGAACCGATCGGCCTGCTACGGCACGGCGACCGCACCCTCAGCCCGATGGCCGAAGCGCTGGCTGACTGCATCCGCGCCGCGGCCCGGCCGCTTGCGGCTCAGTGATGCTCAGGACTGCTCAGTGAGGCTCAGTGAGCTGCCACGCCGGCGCTGCCCTCGGCGTCGGCACCCGGGGCATGACTGCCGCTGAAATGCTTGACCACCAGCGCACCGGCAGCCAGGAATGCCGGCACGGCAAGCAGCGTAAAGATGGTGTCGAAGCCCAGATGCAGCCGCAGCAGTTCGGCACCGAGCAAGGCCCCGGTGATGCCGCCGAAGCGGCCGATGCCAAGCATCCACGCCACCCCGGTGGCACGGCCCTGCGTCGGGTAGAACGCCGCGGCCAGCGACGGCATCGACGACTGCGCGCCGTTCATGGCGGTGCCGGCGAGAAAGATCAGCACGCCAAGCAGCACCTGGCTGCCAGTGCCGTGCCCCACGGCGTAGATCAGCACGCCGGTGGCGGCGTAGGTGATGGCGATCACCTTGTTGGGGTTGAAGCGGTCCATGAACCACCCGGCCGCGATGGTGCCGATGCCGCCGCCGAGCGGGAACAGCGCTGTCAGGAATGACGCGTGCTGGATCGAGAAGCCGGCGTCCTTCATCAGCGTGGGCATCCAGCTCGTCAGCAGGTAGAAGATGACCAGGCCCATGAAGTAGGTGCACCACAGCATCGCCGAACCCAGGCGATAGCCCGGCGCCAGCACGGTGCCGATGGCGGAGCGGGTCGCGGGCGCCTGCTCGCCGATGACGAAGGCGTTCGCTGCCCCCACGTCCGCGCCGGTCACGCGCCGCAGCAGCTGGCGGATCTGGTCGGCCGGATAGTTGCGCAACACCATGTAGCGCACCGACTCGGGCAGCAGCACCACCAGCAGCAGCGCCAGCGCAAGCGGCACGATGCCGCCAAGCAGCAGCACGCTGTGCCAGCCGAAATGCGGGATCATCGCGGCGGCGACAAAGCCGCCGGCCGCGGAGCCGAGCGGAAAGCCGCAGAACATAGTGTTCACCAGCACGGCCCGGCGGCGTTGCGGCGCGAACTCGGCGGTCAGCGTCACGGCATTGGGCATGGCGGCGCCCAGACCCAGGCCGGTCAGGAAGCGCAGCACCGTCAGCCAGCCCAGCGTGGGCGCAAAGGCCGTGGCCAGGCTGCAGGCGCCAAAGAAGAAGACCGACAGCACCAGCACCTTCTTGCGGCCGATGCGATCAGCCAGCGGGCCAGCAAAGATCGCGCCGAAGGCGAGGCCGAACAGCGCCGCGCTCATGACGGGCCCGAGGGCCGATTTCTCGATCCCCCAGTCCTGCACCAGCGCCGGCGCGATATACCCGATGGCGGCGGTATCGAAGCCGTCGACGGCAACCACCAGGAAGCAAAGCACAAGGATCAGCCACTGGTAAGCAGTGAATCGCTGTCCGTCGATCAGGGCCTGGACGTCCGCGACGCCAGCCTTGGTTTGGAGGGATTGGGGCACTATTGTCTCCGTCTGCCTTGGAAATCGCGCGGTCCGCCTGCAGGCAGGCACGACCGGCACCGCGATTTGTTCTAATAGCGAACTCACGTTCTCTAATTGAACGAATCTTAGGCAACGGGCATTGAGGCCAAGAATTGGCGTTAACCCGGCAAAAAGGCGTGCGCATCAGAGCCGCGATTCACCAGGAATCTCCACCTATCTCGGGTTTTTCACTATCTGTTCCTCACTATTTTGGATATTTATTTCACTGTTCTACGACATACTGAAATTTTCTATCCCAACCATCAATACGAATAAGGAAATTTCATACAAAAAGCGCGAGCCTTCAATTTACATTCCGAAATCCATGTAAATCACGGCATCCTGACCAGGATGGCTGGCCGGCGGCAGACCGGAATCAATGCGTCGACCTGCCGGTCAAATGCCTCAGGATCGCCCGCTGACCCTCCCCATCCCATGCAACGCCTGCTCCTCATCCTGGGCGCCGTGCTGCTTGCCGCCGGCGCCGCCTGGCCCTGGCTGTCGAAGTTGCCGTTCGACCGCCTTGGCCGCCTGCCCGGCGACATCCATATCGTCCGCGACGGCTTCAGCTTCTACCTGCCGATCACGACCTGCATCCTGGTGTCGGTGGTGGTCTCGGTCGTGATCTGGCTGCTGCGGCGCTGACCCCGCGCCAGCGGCATCAGGCCGCCTGCGCCTCGGTGCGGAACACCGCCATCGCGCGCTGCATCTGCTGCGCCTGCGCCTGCAGCGACTGCGCCGCGGCGGCGGCCTCCTCCACCAGCGCGGCGTTCTGCTGCGTGACCTGATCCATCTGCGCCACCGCCTGGTTGACCTGCGCGATGCCGGTGCTCTGCTCGCGCGAGGCATGGCTGATCTCGTCCATCATCGCCGTCACGCGGCGGATCGCCGCCACCGTGCTGTCCATGCTGGCGGCGGCATCCACCGCCAGCGACGTGCCGGATGCCACGCGCTGCGCCGACTGCGAGATCAGCGCGCCAATTTCCTTGGCCGAGTTGCCGGCACGTTGCGCCAGCCCGCGCACCTCGGTCGCCACCACGGCGAAGCCGCGCCCGGCCTCGCCCGCGCGCGCCGCCTCCACCGCGGCGTTCAGCGCCAGGATATTGGTCTGGAAGGCGATGGCATCGATCACCGCGATGATGTCGACGATGCGGCGCGAATCGGCCTCGATGTCCTGCATGGTCTGCCGCATGCGCCCCACCGCGGCGCCGCCGGCCAGCGCGATGTCCGACGCCTCGCGCGCCAGCTCGCTGGCCTGCCCGGCGCTGCCGGCGTTCTGCTGCACGGTGGCGGTAAGCTGCTCCATGCTGGCCGCGGTCTGCTCCAGCGAAGAGGCCTGTTGCTCGGTACGCGCCGACAGGTCGATATTGCCCTGCGCGATCTCGCCGGCGGCA
The DNA here is from genome assembly GCF_059278825.1 of Cupriavidus sp. MEYA8. Taxonomy (NCBI): domain Bacteria; kingdom Pseudomonadati; phylum Pseudomonadota; class Betaproteobacteria; order Burkholderiales; family Burkholderiaceae; genus Cupriavidus; species Cupriavidus sp. MEYA8. The sequence continues at coordinate 1,337,633 of NZ_CM181222.1, read as the reverse complement.
GCCAGCACATTGTGCGCGCCGGCCTTGGTATCGCCGATCAGCCCGCGCCAGCTGTCCACCAGCGACAGCAGGTGGCGCTTGACCTCGCTGAGTTCGTCGCGCCCGTGCACCGCCATGCTCAGGCTCAGGTCGCCGGCGTTGATGCGGTCGACCATGTCCCCCACGGTGCGCACATCGCTGCGCATGCCGCGGCTGAAGCCGCCGAACAGATAGAAGGCCAGGGCCAGCGCGACCACGCCCAGCGCCGCCAGCAGCACGAACTGGCGCTGCTGCGCGGCGATGCGCTGCGCCAGCATGGCGCCGGCGATGGCCGAGAACTCCCTGTTGGCGGCCAGTACGCCGTTGATCGCCGCGGTCGCCTCGTCGAAATAGGTCTTGGCATCGATGCCGATGCCGCTCGCACCAAGCATGCGCGACTTGAGCGTGCGGTGGAAGTTGTCCATCGCCGCCAGCTGCTGCATGGCCGCGTCGAGCTGCGGCTGGTGTGCCGGCGCATTCCTGCGCACGCGCGCGGCATCGCGCCGGATGGCTTCAAGTCCCTCCTGGATCTGCTCGGCAAGCGCGCCCAGGTCGGCCTGCTGCGCGGCATCGGCATAGCCGCCCCGCGCGATGATGCCGGCGCCGCGCCCGCGCGCCAGCGCGCTGTGCTCCGCCAGGCGCGGCATTGGGCCAACCATCAGGCTGATCAGGTAGTAGGCGCCGGCCTCGCCGTCGAGCGCGAGCTCCGAACGGTCGGCCACGTCGGCGATGAACAGCAGCGTCTGCCTGACCAGCGCGCTGTGCCGCTCGAACAGCGGTCCGGGCGAGGTGTTCAGGCCGAGGCCGCGGATGTACTGCCAGTCCTGCTCCAGCTTGCGCGCCGAGGGCTCGAGCGCAAAGCCGGGATTGGCGGTGGTGGCGCGCAGCAGTTCGGCCAGGTTGCCCGCGGCCTTGCCGTCGGCCGCGTCGAAGGTCGGCCGGAAGCCGGCGTTGCCGGCCAGCACGGTATTCGCGGCACCGCGCCGGACCTGCGTCTCGCGCATGAAATCAAGCGCGTGGCCGACGATGACCAGGCCGCGCCGTTCGCTGTCGGTGGTGCGGATCGACTGCGCCGAGCCATGCAGCACGACGTACATCGCTCCGCACAGCGGCACGAGGAACAGCACCGCGATCAGGGTCAGTTTCTGGTTGATGTTGAGGCGCGCCATCAGGCGCTCGGCGGGGCGGAAAAAGGCGGTCATCGGGCTCGGCAAGGGGTTGGCTTTCCCCCGGGCTATCGGCCGCGTTTTCCAGGCCTGAAGCACGAATTCCGATCGTTTTGACGATGCGCAAACGGGGTGCAGAAAATGCCCGGCATCGGGGCAAAATGCACGCACCAGGGGCAGAAAAACGGTGCTTGCACGCCAAGGTCGGCGATACCGACAGAGTCCTCTGCGCGATTGCGGTGTGCCGTCGTCTATCGCTTTCCGGCCCTCGCTTTGCCCGCCCCGGTCTGTGCCTGCCTGCGCCGGGCGCGCGGCGGCTGCACGCCCGCCATGGCCGGCACCGCCTCGCGCATGGCATCGATGAACAACCTGAGCCTGGCGGGGTAGAAGCTGGCGTACGGATAAACCAGGTAGACCGGCAGCGGCTCGGCCTGCCACTCCGGCAGCAGGTGCAGCAGGTCGCCGCGCGCGATGTCGTCGGCGAAGATCCACGCCGAGCCCACGCCGACGCCCAGGCCCTGCAGCGCGGCACTGCGCAACGCGTACAGGCTGTCGGTGCTCAGCCGCGGCCGGAACCGGAGTTCGCGGGAGTCGCCGCTGGCCGCGTGCGACAGCGTCATCGCCTGGCGGTAGAAGGTGTGCAGCGCCAGCCAGGGCAGCGCCTCCAGTTCCTCGGGCTGGAGCGGCAGCCGCCGGCCTTCGAGCAGCGCCGGCGCGGCGACTGCCACGCGCGGCACTTCGGCCAGCCTGACTGCGACCAGCCCGGGCTCGCGCACCTCGCCGACATGGATGGCGCAATCGATGGCCTCGGCGATGAAGTCGGGCGTGCGGTCATGCAGCAGCCACTCCACCGCGACCTGGTCGTACTGGCGCATGTAGGCGGCCAGCGGCGGCACCATCAGGTCCTGGCCGAAGGCATGCGGCACCACCACGCGCAGCGTGCCCTCGGGCGCGTAGCCGGCGCCGCGCAGGTCGGCCTCCAGCGTCGCCCAGTCGCCGACCAGCGCCTTGGCGCGCTCGTAGCAGCGCTCGCCGTCTTCGGTCAGCTTCATCCCATGCGTGGAGCGCTGCAGCAGGCGCACGCCCAGCTGCCGCTCCAGCGCCTGCAGGCGGCGGCTGACGGTGGGCTGCGTGGTCCGCAATTGCGCGGCGGCTTGCGACAAACTGCCGGCCTCGACGATGCGCACGAAGGTCTGGAGCAGGTCGATGCGGTCGGCACCGGCGCTGGCCGGAGCGGGTTCCGGGGTGCCGGCCCGTGCGGTGGCCCGTGCAGTGGTCCGGGATCTGGTCATACGCGCCTCGTATAGCCGTTGTTCACCGCACACCTCTACCAGAAAACGCGGGGGCCGGACAACATCTGCATCCATCGCATCCACTGCACCGATTGCGGATCTGCCTTTTTTCAACGAAATCACCAGATTCAGGAACAACGACCATGCCTTGCCTATCCACCTCGCCCGCCGCTGCCATCGCGGCGCCATCGCCGGCACCGGCGCTCCCGGCACGCCTCGTATTGATGCTCGCCACTGCCGCCGGTCTCGCCGTCGCGTCGCTGTACTACAGCCAGCCCATGCTCGGCATCATGGCGCCTGACCTGCACACCTCCGCCACGGCTGTCGGCGCCATCCCGACGCTGACGCAGCTTGGCTATGCGCTGGGCATCCTGCTGCTGGCACCGCTCGGCGACCGCTTCGACCGCCGCCGCATCATCCTGGCCAAGTCGGCGGCGCTGGTGGCCGCCCTGCTGCTGGCGGGACTGGCGCCCGGCATCGGCTTGGTGCTGGCGGCGAGCCTGGCCATCGGCCTGTCCGCCACGCTGGCGCAGGACATCGTGCCCGCCGCGGCAACGCTGGCGCCCGATGCGCAGCGCGGCAAGGTGGTGGGCACGGTCATGACCGGGCTGCTGCTCGGCATCCTGCTGTCGCGGGTGGTCAGCGGCCTTGTCGCCGCGCAATTCGGCTGGCGCGCGATGTTCATCGCCGCCGCCGGCAGCATCGCCGCGATGGCGCTGGTGGCGCAGCGCAGCCTGCCGCGTTTCGCCCCGACCGCGGTGATGCCCTACCGCGCGCTGCTGGGCTCGCTGCTGACGCTGTGGCGCCGGCATGGCGACCTGCGCCGCGCGGCGCTGGCGCAGGCGCTGCTGTCGGTCGGCTTCAGCGCGTTCTGGTCAACGCTGGCGGTGATGCTGCATGGCGCCCCGTTCCACCTTGGCAGCGAAGCTGCTGGCGCATTCGGGCTGGCCGGTGCGGCAGGCGCGCTCGGCGCCCCGATCGCGGGCCGCATCGCCGACCGCCGCGGCCCGCAGGCCGTGACCCGGCTCGGCGCCGCGCTCGCCGCGCTGTCCTTTGCCGCCATGCTGCTGGCGCCATGGCTGTCGCCGCAGGCGCAGCTCGGGCTGCTGGTGGCCGCCGCCGTCGGCTTCGACCTGGGCGTGCAGGTAACGCTGGTCGCACACCAGACCATTGTCTATGGCATCGACCCGGGCGCGCGCAGCCGGCTGAACGCGGTGCTGTTTGTCTGCATGTTCGCCGGCATGGCCGCGGGCGCCGCGCTCGGCAGCCTGGCGCTGGCGCATGCCGGCTGGACGGGTGTGGCCGCGCTCGCCACGGCCACATCGCTGGCAGCGTTGGCGGTACGGACGCTGCCGTTGCGAGCCGGGCAGGCGTCGTAACCAGGAAGCAATGCGCAAGGCTTCCTGCGGGCGGTGATGGCGGGCGGCTACGTCCCCGCCCGGCCTGCGCCCTGGCATGCCGCCGCGGCACGATCATGCGGCGGGTGCCAGTCCCTCACCTTCCTCGCCGTCCTCATCCCCCGTCGGCGCCAGCGGCAGTTCGATCGTCAGCGTCGTCTGGCCCGGTACCGATTTCAATTGCAGCCGCCCGCTGATCGCCGCAGCACGCACCCCCATATTGCGCAGCCCGCGCCCGCCACGCGGGGCGTCGACATCGAAGCCGCGCCCGTCATCGCCCAGCGTGACGCGGATCACCTGCGCCACCGGGTCGGCATGCGCCGCCAGCGTGATCGCGCTGGCGCCGGCGTGCTGCAGCACGTTGGTGATGCCCTCGAGCAGCAGGTACTGCAGCTCCTGCACCTTGCGCGCGGTGAAGTGGGGCAGCACCGGCAGCCGCTCGACCTGCCAGCGGATGGCGATGCCGGCCTCTTCGATGCGCGGCCCCAGCCGGTAGCGCAGGTTGCCCAGCACCGCGGCGAGGTCGCCGCCGGTGTCCTGCATGGCATCGATGGAGAGCTTGAGCGAGTCCAGCGCATGCCGCACCTGCCCGGCGATCTCCGCGCGGCTGGGCTGGCCTGACTCCAGCATCGACAGCGTGGTGACCAGCTGGCTGCCGAGGCCGTCGTGCATGTCGCGCAGGATGCGGCTGCGCTCGCGCAGCGCGGTCTGCTCGGCGGCGGCCTTCTGCGCGCGTGCGAACACCGCGCGCAACTCGGCCTCGCGCTGCGCCACGCGCTCGCTCAGCACCTGGTTGGCGCGCTGCAGGCTGCGTACGGCGCTGGTGTAGCGCTCCACCAGCATCCACGCCATGACCACGCTGAACGGCACCGAGACATAGCGGGTCATCGAGTGCACCCAGTAGTAGTCGCCGGTCAGCCACACGCGCAGCCAGTCGCCCAGGAACAGCACCGCCGACACGCCCACGGTGGCGGCCAGCAGCCTGGCCTCGCGGCTTGGATGCCGCAGCGCGGCCCATACCAGCGCGGCCGCCACCGTCAGGATGATGCCGACCTTGGCCAGCCAGCTCAGCGGGAACACCAGCGGATGGCTCGACAGCGCGGCCAGCGGCGCCAGTATGGGCAATGCCAGCCACAGGTAGGCGTCGAGCGTGCGGTGCAGCCAGCGCCAGGGCACGCGGATCACCAGCAGGCAGAACTTGCCGATGGCGCCGAGGAAGACCTCGCGCGCGGCCGCGACGATATAGCTGCGCAGTTCCGGCGGCAGCGCGAGGTCGTCGACAAAATAGTCGAGCAGCCGCACGCTCCAGGCGATCTCGGCCAGGCCGTACAGGCCGAACAGCGGGTCGCGCTGGCGCCACCAGATCAGCAGCGCGATGGTGCCGAGCACGGCGCTAAGCACGGCGACGATGAAGGGCCCGGCCACGCGCACCATGAATGCGTCCTGGTAGCGCGCGCGCACCGCCTTGGCCGGCCCCACCGTGACCGGCAGCAGGCCGGCTCGTGAAAACGCGCGCGCCGCCACCGTGATGCGCAGCGCGTTGCCGTGCTCGCGCACCAGCTCCGGCGGCAACGGCACATAGTAGGGTCGCTTGGCCAGCGCGGATGACGGCGCGCCCAGGCTGCCGCCCGCCGCCACCAGGATGCCGTTCAGGCGCACCTCGTAGCTGCCGCCTGCCCACGGCACGAACAGCCCTGCCGCTGCCGCCGCCGGCCAGCCGCGGTCAAAGCGCAGGTCGTAGACCGCCATGCCGGACTTGCCCGGCAGCGCGCGGTCCCAATAGTCCGGCAGCGTCAGCGGCTGCGCCGGCAGCAAGCTGCCGTCGCTAAGCGTGGCGCTGCGCACGGCCAGCTCCAGCTCCGCCAGCCCGTCGCTGGCGGCCGGCGCGGCACCACGCGCCGGCGACGCCAGCCACGACAGCGGCAGCAGTACCGCAAGCACGGCAAGCAAGGTCCGGGTGAGTCGCAGCCAGGTCGGCGGCATGGCGCAGGAAGCTACAGGGACTTGAGCAGGCCGAGCTTGGCGGCCTCATACACGGCTTCGCCGCGCGAGCGCACCGCCAGCTTGCCGTAGATGTTCTTGATGTGCGATTGCACGGTATGCACGCTCAGGCCGACATAGCGCGCGGTCTCGGCATAGGTATAGCCGCGCGAGATCAGGTCGAGGATCTCGCTTTCGCGCGCGGACAGCGTGACGCCGCGCTGGGCGGCGTTGCCGCGTCCGGCGCATTCGGCGGCCCCGGCCAACCCAGCGGCCCCGGCGGGCTCGCCGCGCAGGCGGTTGACCACCTGGCGCGCAATCAGCGGGCTCATCGGCGAGCCACCGGCGCGCAGTTCGCCGATCGAGGCGGCGATGCGGTCGGTGGTCTCGTCCTTGAGCAGGTAGCCAATGGCGCCGGCTTCGATGCTGGCCAGCACGTGCTGGTCGTCGCCGAACACCGTGACCACCATGCATTCGCACTCGGGATAGCGTTCGCGCACCTGGCGTATCACGGCGATGCCGCTGCCGTCCGGCAGGCCCAGGTCGCACAGCAGGACGTCGGGCTGGTGCAGCGCCAGCCAGGCAAGGGCATTGGCGACACTGCCGGCGCAGCCGGCCACGGTACTGGCGGGAGCATGCATCTCGACGGCCTGCACCAGGCGGCTCTGCGCCGCCGGGTCATCCTCGACGATCAGGACTCTTGTTGTGCTTGTCATGCCAGTGTGGTTGCGGGGCCCTGCCGTTGCGTCGGCGCGACGGGTTGCCGGCGGATTCTGACATATCCCCCGGTGTCGCGGGCGTGGCTCGGGCTGGTTTTCAGGGTAAACACAAGCGTCGCCGCGGCCGCCCGCACCAGCCTATCCATGCGGGTGTCGCTTTTCGTCCGCTGGTTCGCGGCGCCGCCCCGTTGTGGAGCACGCGGCATTTCTCCCGGTTCCCCACCCTGCATCCCTTACAAGGTCTGCAAGGCTTGCACGGCCTGCGGCGTCACCCGGGCCGCAGGCGCGCGGCTGCCGCACGGTATGAATCTTGCCGCTCCTGATAACCCGCCACCGGAATGCGGACATTGTTGTGCTCGTCCGCGTATGGCGCCATTCACATATCAGGAAATCAGCATGAGCTACTACTACGACGAACGCCAACGCCGCCAGGCGTGGGACGACGACGACTGGCAACCGGAATCCGAAAGCGACCGCGACCGCTGGCAGGCGCAGCGCCGTCGCCAGCAGCTGACGCCGGGCCAGACCAGCTACGGCGGGCCGGCACGCCAGGGCGGCGGCTACAGTGACGAGTACGGAGCCGGCCGGTATCCGGAGCGGCCGACGCAAGGCGAGTACGGCAGCCGCGGCCAGCAGCGCTCCGCCGGTGCGTGGCGCGGTGACTACGACTATCCACAGCGCCAGGACTTCCAGGGTTCCCAGGGTTCCCAGGGCTACCAGGGCGATGAAAGCCGGCGGTATGAGCGCGACGAGCGCAGCCAGCGCGACCGGGACGAAGAGCGCTATCGCCGCCGAGCCGGCAGCAGCCTGAGCTACGGCCTGAACGGCGGCTATGGCTGGGAACGCGCAGGCGAATGGCGCGATCCGCAGGCGTGGCAACGCGATGACGAATACGCCGACCGCCAGTGGCGCGAAAGCGCCGAGCGCGCCCGCGACCCGTATGAGATCGCTCGCGAGCGCAACCGCGACCGCTACTTCCGCGACCTGCGCAGCGACACCCGCTACTGGACCGAGGACCGCGACGAGCGCGAAGACCAGCAGCGCTACGGCCAGCGCTACAGCCGCGCGGCGGCGCGCCAGCGGGGGTGGGAAACCGATGATCGCGAAGGCTATCGCGGCGACGACCGGGAAGACCGCGGCGTGCTCTACAACCTTGGCCGCCGCATCGGCGAGGCGGTCGGCGACCTGTTCGGCACCGACCAGCGCGAGCACGAGCGCAAGGCTGGCCCGCGCGGCTACCAGCGCAGCGACGACCGCATCCGCGACCAGATCTGCGAGCGGCTCAGCTATGCGCGCGGCGTCGATGTCAGCGATGTCAGCGTCGACGTCAACGAAGGCGTGGTGTCGCTGACCGGCACGGTGCGCGAGCGCGGCCAGAAGTACTACATCGAGGATCTGGCCGACGGCACCTACGGCGTGAAGGAAGTCAACAACGACATCCGGGTGCGCCGCGAGGGCCACGGCACCAGCGCCGGCAGCACGAGTACGTCCGAGGCGACCGGGAGCACCTGGCGCGCCTGATTTGCCGCAGCAGCGCACCGGTGCAGCGCCGGTGCGCGCGGCAGATGCCCCGGCCGGCACTTGTGCCGGCCGGCCTCGTTCCTGCCTCATTACCAACGCGCAAGGTGCCCATGCCCGCCCTCAAGATCGCCACGTTCAACATCAACGGCATCCGCAGCCGGGTCGGCGCGCTGCGCCACTGGCTGGAGCGCGAGGCGCCCGACGTGGCCTGCCTGCAGGAACTGAAGACCGCCGACGAAAGCTTTCCCGCGCGCGAACTGCGCGAGGCCGGCTACGGCGCCGTCTGGCACGGCCAGAAGTCGTGGAACGGCGTTGCCATCCTGGCGCGCGGCGCCGATCCGGTGGAAGTCCGCCGTGGCCTGCCCGGCGATCCCGACGACAGCCACAGCCGCTACCTGGAGGCAGCGGTGCACGGCATCCTGGTCGGCTGCCTCTACCTGCCCAACGGCAATCCGCAGCCCGGGCCCAAGTTCGACTACAAGCTGGCCTGGTTCGCGCGGCTGATCGAACACGCGCAGACGCTGTTCGACAGCGGCCAGCCGGTGGTGCTGGCGGGCGACTACAACGTGGTGCCCACCGACGAAGACATCTACAACCCGCGCTCGTGGCGCAAGGACGCGCTGCTGCAGCCTGAAAGCCGCGAGGCCTACGCGCGCCTGCTGGCGCAAGGCTGGACCGATGCGTTGCGCACGCACTATGGCGAGGAACGCGTCTACACCTTCTGGGACTACTTCCGCCAGCACTGGCAGACCAACTCCGGGCTGCGCATCGACCACCTGCTGCTGAGCGCCGACCTCGCCCCGCGGCTGCGCGATGCGGGCGTCGACACCTGGGTCCGCGGCGAGGATCATCCCAGCGACCATGCACCGGCGTGGGTGGTGCTGAACCGGCCCGCCGCCCGGCGCAAGCGCGCGCCATAGCCAGCGCCGCCAGCGCAGGATTCAGGCCGCCGCGCCCATCTCCGCCGCCAGGCGCTCCCGGGCGAAGTCCAGGAAAGCGCGCACTCCCTCGGGCAGCGTGCGGCCGGCCAGCGTCTGCAGTTCGACCGCACGGCTGCGCATGCCGCGCTCGCGGATGGCAGCGGCATGCAGTTCGCCGCGCCGCAGGCGGTCGCCTACGGTCACCGCGCCCGAGATCGACAGCCCGCCGCCATGCAGCACGAAGCTGGTCAGCGTCTCGAAGTGGTTGGTCACCAGCACCGGATCGAACACGATGCCGCGCTCGCCGCAGGCAATGTCGAACAGCTGCCGAACAGTGTTGTCGCCTTCCGGCAGCGCCAGCGGGTACGGCTGCATCTGCGCCAGCGTGATGCTGCGAAAGCGCGCCAGCGGGTGGTCGGGCCGCATGATGGCGATGACCGGCGCGGGCTGGCGATGCTCGATGCGTATGCCCTGCTCGGCCGCACGGCTGTAGGTGATGCCGATGTCCGCGTCGCCATGCAGCACGATGCCGGTCACCTCCGCCGGCGCCGCCACGCGCACATGGAAATGCAGCCCCGGATAGCGCTCGCGGAACTCGGCGATGATGCGCGGCAGGAACTCGATGGCAAACCCGGCGGAGCTGGCAATGCGCACGCGGCCACGGCGCAGCCCCTGCAGCGCGGCGATCTCCGCCACGACGCGGTCCGCTTCCAGGGCGCCGCGCAGCGCATAGGCGGCGAGCAGTTCACCGGCGGCGCTCGCGACCATGCCCCGGGGGCGCCGGTCGAACAGCGGCACGCCCAGCAGCGCCTCCAGTGCCGCGACCTGCCGGCTGACCGCCGAAACGGTCACGCTCAGGCGCTGCGCCGCCTCGGTCAGCGAACCGCTGCGCACCACCTCCAGGAAGTAGCGCAGCGAGGTGTCCTGCAGGCGGTGCGACAGCATGGGGGCGGCTCCGTGGAATGCGGCGGTGCAGCGAGCCGCTTTGCGTTTTATGCAAGGATATTTGAAAAAATCATCGATTGCGTAAAGCCCTGCCGGGCCCGTATGCTTTTTCCCGACACCACAGGAGACACCGGGAGAACCCATGGCGAACAGGCTTTCCAGCGCGCTTTCCATCACGCTTCCCACCGCGCTTCCCACCGACCCGATCACCGAACTCGATGCCGTCGCCCTGTCGCGCGCCGTCCATGCCCGGGAGGTCTCTTGCGTGGAGGTGCTGGAGGCCTTCCTCGGCCAGGTCGATCGCCACAACCCCCGCGTCAACGCCATCGTCGCGCCAGTCGACCGCGACGTGCTGCGCAGCCAGGCGCAAGCGCTCGATGCCGAGCTGGCGCGCGGCGACAGCCGCGGCCCGCTGCACGGCTTTCCGCAAGCGCCCAAGGACATCAGCCCGGCGGCGGGCATGGTCACCACCAAGGGGTCGCCGATTTTTGCCGGGCAGGTCACCCGGAGCGATGCCGCGATCTTCGAGCGCATGCGCGCCGCGGGCTCGGTCTTTATCGGCCGCACCAACTCGCCCGAGTTCGGCCTGGGCGGCCATACCTACAACCCGGTCTACGGCACCACCCGCAATGCCTTCGACCCGGCGCGCTCGGCCGGCGGCAGCTCCGGCGGCGCGGCGGTGGCCGTGGCGCTGCACATGCTGCCGGTGGCGGACGGATCGGACATGATGGGCTCGCTGCGCACGCCCGCGGCCTTCAACCAGGTGTACGGCCTGCGCACGTCGGTCGGCTGCGTGCCGCATGGGCCCGCCGACGAGGTCTTCTTCCAGCAGTTCAGCGTGGCCGGGCCGATGGCGCGCAACGTGCCCGACCTGGCGCTGCTGCTGTCGGTGCAGGCCGGCTTCGATGCGCGCATGCCGCTGACGCGGCGCGCCGAAGCGCCCGGCGCCTTCACGCTGCCCCCCGCGCGCGACTGGAAAGGTGTGCGCGTGGGCTGGCTTGGCGACCTGGGCGGCCACTTGCCGACCGAGCCCGGTGTGCTCGAAACCTGCGAGCAGGCACTGGACCACTTCCGCGCGCTCGGCTGCGACGTCGACGCCGCACTGCCGGATTTCGAGCTGGAGCGCCTGTGGCAGGCGTGGATCGACCTGCGCAGCTTCTCGGTGGCCGGCGCCAATGGCACGCTGTACCGCGACCCGGCCACGCGCGCGTTGCTCAAGCCCGAGGCCGCCTGGGAAATCGAGCGCGGCCTGGCGCTGCCCGGCACGCGCGTCTACGAAGCCCTGTGCGAGCGCAGCGCGTGGTACCAGGCACTGCGCGCGCTGTTCGAGCGCTTCGACTACCTGGTGCTGCCGGCCGCGCAGGTGTTCCCGTTCGACGCCGGATGGGACTGGCCGCGCAGCGTCGGCGGCCGTGACATGGACACCTACCACCGCTGGATGCAGGTCGTGGTGCCGGCCACCATGGCCGGGCTGCCGGCGCTGGCCGCGCCCGCCGGCTTCGGCCCGCAGGGGCTGCCAGCCGGCATCCAGATCATCGGGCCGGCGCAGGCCGACGCGGCGGTGCTGCAGCTGGGCCATGCCTACGACCAGGCCGGCGGCTTCTCGCGCGTGCGCAGCCCGTGGCTGGACCGCGCGGCCTAGTTCGACAACACACCACACCATCACAACACACGCGGCCCGGCCTGACCCGGGCCGGCGCCCACCCTTCGCTTTCCTACAACTGCCGGCAGGAGTGAATCCGATGACCGCATTGCCCCCGAAGCTGTTCCTCGCCTGTGCCGCATTCAGCGCGGCGATGGCCACGGCGCCTGCCATGGCGCAGGCGCCAGCCTGGCCCGAGCGCCCGTTGCGGCTGGTGGTGCCGTTCGCCGCCGGCGGCGCCACCGACCTGCTGGGCCGGCTGCTCGCTGTCGGCCTCGGCGAAAAGCTGGGCCAGCCGGTAGTGGTCGAGAACAAGCCCGGCGCCAGCACGGTGGTCGGCGCCACCCAGGTCTCCAAGGCAGCCCCTGACGGCTACACCCTGCTGCTGGCGGCCAGCACCACGCTGACGCTGAACCCGGCGATCCGGCAGCACCTGGGCTATGACCCGATCAAGAGCTTCACGCCGCTGGGCCTGGTCGCCGACATGAGCCTGGTGCTGGTTGCCAATCCCGATGCGCAGGTCGGCTCGGTGAAGGACCTGGTGACGCAGGCCAGGGCCCATCCCGACAAGTTCTCCTATGGCTCGTTCGGCACGGGTTCGTCGGTGCATTTCGGCGGCGAGATGCTCAAGTCCGCCACCGGCATCCGCATGGTCCACGTTCCCTTCAATGGCAGCGCGCCGAGCCTGACCGCGCTCGCCGGCGGGCAGGTGCAGGTGGCGGTCGATACCGTGGTTGCCAGCCTGCCGCTGATCAAGGGCGGCAAGATCCGGCCGGTGGCGGTGCTGTCGCCGCAGCGGCTGCCGGCGCTGCCGCAGGTGCCGACGGTGGCGGAAAGCGGCTATCCCGGCTTCCAGATGGGCACCTGGTTCGCACTGCTGGCGCCGGCGGGACTGCCCGCGCCGGTGCAGCAGAAGCTGGAAAAGGCGCTGGCCGAAGTCGCCAATGCCCCGGCCACGCGCGCGCGCATGGTCGAGCTGGCGCTGACGCCGGCCTACGGCAACGGCGCCGCGGTGCGGGCGCGGGTCGAGAAGGAGCTGCCGGAGATGCGCGCAGTGGCCGCGCGCGCGGATATCCGCGCTGAATGACGGTGGCAGGCGCCTGCCTGCCGCACGGTGCCCCCGCGCGCGCGGCTCATGCGACGTGCGCAGCAAACCCTGCCAGGCCCGGCGCCACGTCTTCGCGCAGCGTCAGCGCCGGGATCCGGTAGTCGCCGGCGTTCTGCGGCCGGAACGGAATCGGCGCCGTGGTCGCCAGCGTATCGAGGCGCTCGCCCAGCTCTGCGCGGATCGCGGCAAAGCGCGCGTCGTCGACCCGGCTGGTCCGGTACACCACGTACGGCGGCAACACGTCGAAGCCGGGGTAGTACAGGATGCCGTGCTGGATCGGGAACAGGACATCGTCGATCGGCCCGTTGATGCCGCGCGCGCTGTAGTGCGATTCCCAGCCGCCGGTGGTGACCACCAGCATCGCGCGCTTGCCGGCGAGCATGCCTTCGCCGTAGCGGTTGCCCCAGCGTTCGTCCGAGTGCTCGCCCACGCCGTAGGCAAAACCATAGGCGTAGACGCGCTCGATCCAGCCTTTCAGGATCGCCGGCATCGAGAACCACCACAGCGGGAACTGCAGGATCACCGTATCGGCCCAGCGCAGCTTGTCCTGCTCGCGCGCGATATCGTCGCTCTGCAGGCCGTTCTCGAATGCGTGCCTGGAATCCAGCGAGGGATGGAACGGCGCATCGCCGCGGCGCGCCTTGCTGTCTGCGGCATCGAGCTGCGCTTTCCATTGCATCGCGTACAGGTCGGATACCTGGACCTGGTGGCCGGCATCGCTCAGCCGCTGCACCGCGTAATCGCGGATGGCGCCGTTGAGCGAGGTGGGTTCGGGGTGGGCGTAGACGATAAGAACGTTCATGACAGCGGCTTCCTTGGGTAAGCAATGATCGGGAGAAGCCAGCTTAGGCCGCCGCGAGGTATATTGGAAATGAATATCCAGTATCACAGGTATTGTCATGACTAATCTCAGGCGGCTCGACCTCAACCTGCTGGTCACGCTGGACGTGCTGCTGTCCGAGCACAACGTGACCCGCGCCGCGCAACGCCTGCATTTCTCGCAGCCATCGGTCAGCGTCCACCTGGCCAGGCTGCGCGACTACTTCGGCGATCCGTTGCTGCTGCCCGGGCCGCGCGGCATGCGGCCCACGGCCAGGGCGGAATCGCTGCGCGAGCCGCTGCGCGAAGCGCTGGCCGCGCTGGAGCACGCGGTGTCGCCCGACAGTCCCTTCGATCCCGCCGCCGCCACGCATACCTGGCGCGTGGCGGCCACCGACTACGGCGAATCGACCATCGTGCTGCCGGCCATCCGGGCGCTGCGCACCGCCGCCCCGGGCGCGCGGCTGGCGGTGCTGGAGATGGTGCCGTCGCGCATCGCCCGCCAGTGCGAGCAGGGCGAGCTGGACCTGGCCTTCCACACGACCGAAGGCTCGCCGCCCGCGCTGCACCGGCGCGCCCTGTTCACCGAGCGCTATGTGCTGGCGGGCCGCGGCGGCCATCCCCGGCTGAAGCGGCGGCCGACGCTGGCCCAGTTCTGCGCGCTCGAGCATGTGATGGTGTCGCCCGACGGCGGCGGCTTCTCCGGCGTTACCGACGAGGCGCTGGCGCTGGCCGGCATGCAGCGCCGCGTGGTGCTGTCGGTGCCACATTTCCTCTTTGTCGCCGCGGTGCTGGCGAGCACCGACCTGGTGGCGATGGTGCCGCAGCGCCTGGTGCGCGATGCGCCGGCACTGCGCGTGGTCGAGCCGCCCGTCGAGGTGCCGGGCTACGAGATGTCGATGCTGTGGCATGAGCGCGTGCACCGTGACCCGGCACATCGCTGGCTACGGGAGCAGATCGTCGCGTCGCTCTCACAGGCCTAGACCGGCGCTTCTGTTTTGCATACAAAACTGGAATACAATCAGTGCTTTCAATGTAGCGGCCGGGTGCTTCCCGCGCCGCCCCAGTTTTGGAGGAGACCATGACCTACAGTACAACCGGCCTGACTTCCCGCCACACCGCCGCCCTGGCCCCGATCGAGGACTACCTGCAGGGCCACGCCACCGGCAACCCCGAGGTGATGCGCCGCGCCTTCCATGCCGACGCCCGCATCGTCTCGTTCCGCGACGGCAAGCTGCATTCGCTGACGGTGGAAGACTTTATCGCCGCGCGCTGCCCCGGCCATCCGCCGGCCGATGAAGCGCAGCGCCGGCGCGCCATCAGCCAGTTCGACGTGGTCGGCAATGCCGGCGTGGCCAAGGTCGTGCTGGAGCATCCGGACGTGGTCTTTACCGACTACATGACGCTGCTGCAGATCGACGGCGCGTGGAAGATCGTCAACAAGACCTTCAGCGCCGCGCCACGCGTGCCGCAGTAACGTACTGCGGCGGCTGCCCGCGCGGCTCAGCCGGGCAGCACCGCGGTGGCTTCGATCTCGAACAGCATGTTGTCGAGCGCCAGCCGCGGCACCGGGATCAGCGTGCAGGCCGGCGCGGGCCGGTCGCCCCACATCTCGCGCAGCGCGGCGCCGAAGGTGCGCAGGCGGTCGTGCGAGTGGTCGACCACCAGCACCGTCAGCTTGGCGACATCGCCCACGTCGGCGCCCGCGGCCTGCAGCGCGATGCGCAGGTTCTGCATGGCCCGCGCCACCTGCCGCGGAAAATCCGCCGCCAGGCAGCCGGCGGCATCCTCGCCGCCCTGCCCGGCCACGTAGACGATGCGGGCGGGCCCTTCCACCACCGCCACGTGCGAATAGCCGTTGGGACGCGGGTCGTACAGCGCGGGGGGATTGATCAGGTTCAGCGAAGCATTGGGGCGGGCAGGCGTCAGCATGGTCATCAACTCTGTGTTGAGAGAAGGGCAAACAATGGAGCCGCAAGTATCAAACCTCAAGTTAGGTTAAGGTCAAGCGCGGCCACGGTGGTAGCATGGGCATTCCCGCCGCCGCCCTCCCTCCACCCAGCCATGCCCAAGACTTCCCGACCTGTTCCCGCCGTGCCTGCCACGGCCGATGCGCCGCGCCGGCGCCGGCCAGGACCTGCCGAGGAACTGCTGTCGGTCGGGCAGGTGGCCGAACGCACCGGCATCGCGGTATCGGCGCTGCATTTCTATGAATCACGCGGGTTGATCGCCAGCACGCGCAGCGGCGGCAACCAGCGCCGCTATGCGCGCGCCGTGCTGCGGCGGCTGGCGGTGATCCGCGTGGCGCAGCGCATGGGGCTGCCGCTGGCGGTGATCGCGGCGGCGATGCAGAAGCTGCCCGACGGGCGCGCGCCGACAGTGGCGGACTGGCGGCGGCTGTCGGCCAGCTGGCGCGATGACCTGGAGGAACGCATCCGCACGCTGACGATGCTGCGCGACCAGCTCGATGGCTGCATCGGGTGCGGCTGTTTGTCGCTGAAGGCGTGCCCGCTGCGCAATCCGCAGGATGCGCTGGCCGGAGCAGGGCCGGGGCCGCATTTCCCCGGCGAAGAGGATTAGGCGGAGGCCTTACCGGAAGGTCTGCAGGTATCCGAGCAGGTCTTCGATCTGCTTGTCGTTGCCCATGCCCCAGAAGCGCATTTTGGTGCCCGGCACGACCTTGGCCGGTGAACGCAGGAAGGCGCTCAACGTGTCGCGCGACCACACCACCCTGGATGTGCGCATCGCTTCCGAATACTGGAAATCCGTTGTCGTACCCGCCTGGCGCCCGAAGATGCCGTTCAACTGCGGCCCGAACGCGCCGCGCGCATTGCGGCCGACGTAGTGGCACGACGCGCAGCGCGTGGCAAACAGTGCCTTGCCGGCCTGCAGGTCAGGCTCGGCGCGCGCCACGGCGGGCATTGCGGCAAGGATGGAAAAGGCGAGGAAAGCGGCGGCGGGCAGGACGGTACGGCGCATGGGCAACACGGGGCAATGAACTGCGAGGCTGCATGATACAGGCGCGCGGGTGGATGGGCAGGTTACACCGCGTCACACTTGCAACACTTCGAGCGCCCAATATTACGGACCCTGCCCCTACAGTGAGCCCATGTCCAACGCCCCTTGGGAGGCACCCATGAAACGAATCCTGGCAATGGCAGTAGCAGGCGGTGCATTGCTGGCGGCGAGTGCCGCAGCCCATGCCGGCGTCAGCGTCGGCATCAATATCGGCGCGCCCGCCGTCGTGGTCGCGGAGCCGGCGCCGGTGTACCGCCCGGCCCCGGCGGTCTACGTGCCGGCGCCCGCGCCGGTAGCGTATGCCCCCGCCCCAGTCGCCTACGCCCCGGCACGCCCGGTGGTAGTGGCCCCGGTGCCGGTGCGCTATCGCCCGGACTATCGGGCCGACTATCACCCCGGCTATCACCCCGGCTATCACCGCGCGGAATACCGCGAGGCTCGCCGCGAATGGCGCGAGCGCGAATGGGCCCACCGCCATGACGGGCACCGCGATTACCGCGGCCCGGGCCGCCACTGGGACTGACACGCCGCTGCCGGCCGGGCCCTCCAGCCCGGCCGCCGTGGAAAGGCCCTTCCAGCAAAGATCCGCAAGTCAGGCTACCCTGTCGGCCAACTTCCCGTTTGAGCCTGCCAGGAAATCGCCATGACCCAACCCCTCAGAATCGACTTCGTCTCCGACATCGCCTGCCCCTGGTGCGCCATCGGCCTGTCTTCGCTCCAGCTCGCGCTGCAGCGGCTGGGCGACAAAGTCGACGCCGAGATCGTGCTGCATCCCTTCGAGCTGAACCCCGACATGGGCCCCGAAGGCCAGGCCATTGTCGACTACCTCGGCAAAAAGTATGGCCGCACGCCCGCGCAGATCGCCGAAACCCAGGCCATGATCCGCGAGCGCGGCGCCGGCGTGGGCTTCACCTTCGGCGAGCGCGCCTTCGTCTACAACACGTTCGACGCGCACCGGCTGCTGCACTGGGCCGGCCTGGAGGGCAAGCAAGTCCCGCTGAAGCTGGCGCTGCTGCGCGCCTACCATACCGATGGCAAGGATCCGGGCAACCATGCCGTGCTGCTCGAGGCGGCGGCGTCGGTCGGCCTGGATGCGGACGCCGCGCGCCACGTGCTGGAAAGCGGCCAGTACGGCGACGAGGTGCGCGCCGAAGAGCGCCAGTACCAGCAGATGGGCATCCAGTCGGTGCCGTCGGTGATCTTCAACAACCGCTACCTGGTAACGGGCGGGCAGCCGGTCGAGGCCTTCGAGCAGGCGATCCGGGAGATCGCGGCCGAGGCGCAGGCGGGTACGGCAACCTGAAGCAACGCGTGTGCTGACTGGACCGGCCTGGGGTGGTCCTCAGGCCGGTAGCTTGCGGGTCAGGAATTGCGCTTGTGCCCGCGCCGTTCATTGACCGCTTCGCCGAGCAAGTCCAGCATTGCCAGCGAATCCTCCCAGCCGATGCAGGCATCGGTAATGCTCTGCCCGTAGGTCAGGGCGGACGGGCTGTGCTGCCCCGGGGTGAACTTCTGCGCGCCGGCCACCAGATTGCTCTCGACCATGACCCCGAAGATGGAGCGGCTGCCGCTGCGGATCTGCTGCGCCACGTCCCGCGCCACGTCCAGCTGACGCTGATGCTGCTTGCTGCTGTTGGCGTGGCTGAAATCCACCATCAGCGCGTCGCCCAGCCCTGCCGCCTGCAACTCCCGGCACGCCGCCGCCACGGAATCCGCATCGTAGTTGGGCACCTTGCCGCCGCGGAGAATGACGTGGCAATCCGGATTTCCCTTGGTGTGCACCGTCGCGACCTGGCCGTTCTTGTGCACTCCCAGGAAGTGGTGCGGTCGCGATGCGGCCTGGATCGCGTCGATCGCAATCCTGATATTTCCGTCGGTGCCGTTCTTGAAGCCGATCGGCGCTGAAATGCCTGAAGCCAGCTCGCGATGCACCTGGCTTTCCGTGGTGCGGGCGCCGATCGCGCCCCAGCAGATCAGGTCGCCGATGTACTGTGGCGAGATCACGTCGAGCAACTCGCCGGCCGCCGGCAGGCCGAGGCGGTTGATGTCGACCAGCAGGCTGCGCGCAATGCGCAGGCCCTCGTCGATGCGGTAGCTCTCGTCCAGATAAGGATCATTGATCAGCCCTTTCCAGCCGACCGTGGTCCGGGGCTTCTCGAAATACACGCGCATCACGATCTCGAGCGTGCCGGCATGACGTTGCCGCTGCTCCAGCAACAGCCGCGCATATTCGAGTGCCGCCTGCGGGTCGTGGATCGAGCAGGGTCCCATGATCACCAGCAACCGGTCGTCCTCGCCATGCTGGATACGCGCGATACGCTGCCGCGTCTGCGTGATCAGCGACTCGACCGCCGTGTTCCGGATCGGGAAAAAGCGGATCAGGTGTTCGGGCGGCGGCAGCGGGATGATGTCTTCGACATGCGCGTCGTCAGTCACGCTGGTACGGTCCGGCGGTGACTGCCATTCACTGGTGATGGTGGGCGAAGGTTTGAGCGGGTCGTTCATGGCGAGGTCGAGCAGGTTTTGCTAGCGAACGATGGTGCTACACCAATGGCGAGGGCGTCAAGGCAGGCCGAAGGCCCGCCTGCTTCCGAACTGTGTTGACGGGCACATATGATCCGCCTTCGCCACCCTGGTCCGGCCGGCACCTGTTACTGTCGACGAATCACTTGGCCACAAATCACTTCGCCACGAATCTCGCCGTCACGGTCTTGCCGTCGGCAAACCGGATCGTCGCAACCAGCTTGGCGCCAGCCTGCAGCGACAGCTTGTCGGCGGCCACGAGCGCGTTTCCAGCGCCCGGCGCAAGCGTGGTTTCCGTCTTCCTGGCACCCGTCAGCACCGTCAGCTTGCCGCTGGCACCGGCCACGGGCAATTTCTTGTCGTGGTCGTCAACATAGATGGTGACTGCGCCATCCTTGTTGACCAGTTCGAATTGCAGGTCGCTGGCCGCCTGCACGATGCCGCCGTACTGCGCGGGCCCGGCGCCGTGGGCCAGCGCCAGGCCGGACACGCCAAGGCTGGTGGCAATCAGGATGGTTGTGATCTGCTTCTTCATCGCATACTCCATTGATGCAGCAACTTGGGGGCGTCGCTGCCAAAGCCCATGTTCAGTACATGTCGCCCTGCCGCTGCGACAGGATCCGCTCCAGCGGGCGGCGCCCGAACAGCCAGAAGGCCAGCGGCGTCAGCACGGAATCCAGGATGGTCGAGCTGACCAGGCCGCCGAATATCACCACGGCAACCGGATGCAGGATTTCCTTGCCTGGCGCATCGGCCGACACCAGCAGCGGAACCAGCGCAAATGCGGCGACCAGCGCAGTCATCAGCACCGGGGTCAGCCGCTCCAGGGAGCCTCGCACGATCATCGGGATTCCGAAGGTTTCTCCTTCGTGGCGGCACAGGTTGATGTAGTGGCTGACTTTCAGGATGCCGTTGCGGGTGGCGATGCCGGTCAGCGTAATGAAGCCGACCATCGATGCCACCGACAGCGCGAGTCCGCCGATCCACATCGCGATGACGCTGCCGATCAGCGCCAGCGGAATGTTGGCCATGATGATCAGCGTCAGCGTCGCCGAGCGGTAGCGCGAATAGAGCACCAGGTAGATCAGCGCAAGCGACACCAGGGACAGCAGCACGATCAGTTGCGTGGCTTGCTCCTGCGCCTGGAACTGGCCTTCGATGCTGATGAAGTAACCGCCCGGCAGCCCGGCGCGCGCCACGGCGCCGCGCACTTCGCTGATGATCCTCGACATATCCGAGCCGTCGGTGTTGGCATAGACGACGATGCGCCGCCGGCCATTCTCGCGGCCAATCTGGTTGGGGCCGTCGCCCTCTTCGACAGTGGCGAGAGCCGACAGCGGCACCGGCCCGCGCGGCGATTCCAGCATGATGCGGGACAAATCCTGCGGCGTGCGGCCGGCATCCGGCAAGCGCACCACCAGGTCGTAGCGGCGCACGCCTTCGATGAGCTGGGTGATGCGCGAACCATCGGACAAGGTCTGCAGAGCCTTCAGCGCCTCGCCCGCGGGGATGCCGTATTGCGCTGCCTTGCGGTAGTCGAGCCGCACGTTTACCTGCGGAATCAATACCTGGCGCTCCACCGTGATATCGACAAGCCCCGGTATGGCAGCGAGCCGCCCGCGCACGCTCTCCGCCAGCCCGCGCAGCGTATCGAGGTCATCGCCATAGATCTTGAGCGCGACTTGCGCCCGCACGCCGGACAGCAAATGATCCAGCCGGTGCGAAATCGGCTGGCCTATCGCGACCGACGCCGGAAGGCTTGCAAGCTGGGCGCGGATCGCGGCCATCACTTGCTCCCGGCTACGATCCGAGCGCTTCAGGTCGATGTCGATCTCGGACGAATGCACGCCTTCGGCATGTTCGTCGAGTTCGGCGCGGCCGGTGCGCCGTCCCACCTGGGTGACTTCAGGCACCTGGCGGACCAGCGTCTCGGCCAGTGCGCCCATGCGGTTGGCTTCGGCCAGCGAAGTACCGGGATTCAGCATCAGCGACATCACCAGCGAGCCTTCGTTGAAGGACGGCAGGAAGGTCCGCGGCATGAAGGGTACAGTGGCGGCCGCCAGCGCGACCGTGACGGCGGCCGTCACAAGCACGGCTTTGGCACGCGGGAACGACCGGTCCAGGATCCTGGCATCGACCCGCTTGAGCCACGCCACCAGCGGGCTGTCAGGATGATCCAGCCGCTTCATCCGCGGCAGCAGGTAGTACGAAAGTACCGGGGTCACCGTCATCGACACCAGCATCGACGCCAGGATCGACACGATATAGGCGATACCCAGCGGCGCGAACAGCCGCCCCTCGATGCCAGGCAGCGCGAACAGCGGCACGAATACCAGCACCACCACCAGGGTGGCATAGACAATGCCGGAGCGGACTTCGACCGACGCGCGCCAGATCGTTTCCAGCACGGACGGCGGGTCCTCCACGCTTGAGCGCTGCCTGAGCCGGCGCAGGATGTTTTCCACATCGACCACCGCGTCGTCGACCAGCTCGCCGATGGCAATGGCCAGCCCGCCCAGCGTCATCACGTTGATCGACTGGCCCAGCAGATGGAAGGCCAGCGCTGTCACCGCCAGCGACAGCGGGATCGCGACCAGCGAGATCGCGGTGGTGCGCGCGCTCAGCAGGAAGGCGAACAGGATCACGGTGACCATGATGGCGCCGTCGCGCAGCGCCTCGACCACATTGCCGATCGACGCCTCGATAAAGTCCGCCTGCCGGAACAGGACTTGCGGCGCGGACACGCCTGCCGGCAGTCCTCGCTTCAGTTCGCCCAGCGCTGCTTCCAGCTCGCGCGTCAGCCGGACCGTATCCGCCGCGGGCTGCTTCTGCACGCTGACGATCACTGCCGGCGTGCCATTGAAGCCGGCATCGCCGCGCTTGAGCGCCGCGGCATATCGTGCACTCGCCACCTGCTCGAGGAGCACCGGCGCGCCGTCCTTGTAGGCAACGGCCAGTCCCTTGAGGTCTTCCAGGCGGTTGGTGCGCCCGAGGTTGCGGATCAGGTATTCGCGGCCGTTCAGGTCGATGAAGCCGCCGCTGGTATTGGCCGCGAAGTCGCGCAACGCGTTTTCCACCTGCGGCAGCGCCACGCCGAACTGCGCCATCCTGGCGGTGTCCGGTTCCACCCGTAGCTGGCGCACCTCGCCGCCGATCGGGATGACCTGCGACACCCCGGCCACCGACAGCAGGCGCGGACGCAGCACGAAGTCGGCATACTCGCGCGCCTGCATGGGGCTGGCCCTGGCCGGATCGATCGGCAAGGCGATCAGCATGATCTCGCCCATGATCGACGATACCGGCCCGAGGATGGGCGTGAGCCCGCCGGGCAATTGCTCCCTGACCAGGGCAAGCCGTTCCGACACGAGCTGGCGGTTGCGATAGATATCGCTGCCCCAGTCGAACTCGGCATATACGATGGATAAGCCGACGCCGGACACCGAGCGGACCCGCGTGACGCCCGGCATACCGTTGAGCACAGTCTCGATCGGGAACGAAGCCAGCAGTTCGACTTCCTGCGGCGCCATGCCGCCGGCTTCGGTGATCACGGTCACCAGCGGCTTGTTGAGGTCCGGGAAGACATCCACCGGCGTGCGCCACGCGGTGAAGGCGCCGTACGCCATCAGAATGACGGCGACGGCGAGGACCAGCAGCCGGTTGCCAAGACTCGCGCGAACAATCCAGTTGAACATGCGCGCCCCTCAGCGGACCTGGTTGATCAGCGCCGCGCCGGACACCACCACGCGGTTCTCCGGCGACAGGCCCCTGACCACGACCACGGTACGCGCATCCAGCACCCGGGCCTCAACCGGCTGGGCGATAAAGCGCTGTGTCCCGGACTTGATCCATACCACCGGCACGTTGCTGGCATTGCGCACCAGCGCCTCGGCTGGCAGCGCAATGCCCGTGGCCGTGTCGGTCAGCGTGGCTACCACGGTTACCGGCTGGCCAACGGCAAGCGGCAAGGTTTTGCCTGCAAGCCGGAACATCAGCGGCACGGCCCCGTTCTTCAGGCTGCGGCCCGCGCCCACGAATTCCAGCTTGCCACCGTCCGCGCGGCCCAGCGTGCCGCCCTGGATGCGGCCCGCCAGCGTGGCATCCGCGGTGTTGGCTTCGATCAGCATCCGCTCCGGATCCAGCACTTCGTAAAGCACGTCGCCCGGCGCGACCACCTGGCCGGCCAGGACATTGGCGGTTGCGATGATTCCGCTGGCCGGCGCGGTCAGGTTGTCGGTGTGGCGCAGGCTCTTGCCCACCGCGTCGCGCTGGCCGGACAGGCTGCGGACTTCCGCGCGGACGGCTTCGATCTCCTTGCGCGGGATGCTGTCCTGCAGCGACTCCAGCCGCGCCAGCCGCTGCTGCGCCAGCTTGAGGTCGGCACTCAGGCTCGCCAGGCGGGCCTGCTGGTTGCCGGTATCGAAGGGTTCGTTCTTGTGCCGCAGGACGGCGAGCACCTGGCCCCTGGCAACGCGCTGCCCCAGCACCGGGAAGCCGCCGGAAGGCGGCTCGATCCAGCCGGCATGGCCTGCCTGGAGCCGGCCGCCGGCATTGGGATCGATCGCCACCACGGCGTTCAGCTCCACCGTCATCGGATGCGTGGCTTCCTGCGGCATCGCGGTCCGGATGCCCATGCGCCGTTGCGCGAGCTTGGGCACGTGGACGCTGCCATCCGGCAGCCTGGCCAGGCCGGTGCCCGATACCGCGCCGGCCACATCGAGGTGCTCGCCATCGGGCCCATGGGCACCGGGTCCTGCCTGGACCGGCATGCCTGCGCTAGCGGCCAATGCCATAGCAATGGCGACGAATCTTGTAATCCTGGACATGATGTCTGGCCTCAGCTCTTCTTGCCGGCATGGCGGCGCCACACGAACCCGGCCGCAGCGGCCAGTACCAGCGCGACGGGGATGATCCACGGCCAGCGCGCTTTCCAGAACGCGCCAAAGCCAGCGTCGTGCCCGTCCGCAACAACCTTCAGGCTGCCCTCGATCAGGTCGGACTCATTCCCCGCGATCAGCGTGAACACGAGCGCGTGGTTGCCGGGCCGGTGCAGCGCCCTGAGGAGCTTCTCGTCGGTAAAGGAGTAGTCGCCGAAGTCGGCGTGCAGCTTGCCTTGCGCCCTGATGCCGTTGAACTCGACCTCCAGATTGCCGTTCAGGACTGGTTCGTTGGTGGCATAGCGGTCCACCATCACCGACAGCTCGTCGGCAGCCAGGGTGCCAACCAGTTCGAATGTTTCCGTATGGGCTTCGATGATCGGCTGGGCATTCACGGCAGCGCCGGCGCTTGCCGGCGCGTCCAGGTGTTCGCCGTTTGGTCCGTGGGCCCCGGGCCCGGCATGCGCCATGCAGGCGCAGGAAAGCAGCAAAGTCAGAAAGAACTGGCGGATCATGGCAGCACTCCGAGAGCCTGGTTCAGGTTGGCAATGGCGATACCGCGCCTGGCGCGCTGGCGCGCCAGGTCGGCTTGGGCTTCGAGGGCGTGGTTCTGGGCGCGCAGCACCTCCGGCAAGCCGAGTTCGCCGGCATCGAAAGCCTTGCGTAGCAGCGCCGCCCGCTCGGACAGCGTGGCGCTGCGCTCTTCGGTGAGCCTGAGCTGCTGTTCCGCCAGCGACAGCGCCTGGCGTGCCGCGTCAATTTCGGAGCGGACGACGCGCTCGGTGCGGTCGAGTTCGGCGCGCGCCGTCATCAGATCCGTCTGCGCGGCCGACTCGCGTGGCATGTTGCGCGCCTCGGTGGCAAACGGAATCTTGATGAACAAGCCGACGGTCTGGTCGCTGGGCATGCCGCCGCCCGCACGGTCATTGCGGTACAGCACGCCGACTTCCGGCGGGTCGCGGCGCGACTTGCGCAGGTAGCCCACCTGACGCTCGCCGCGCTGCACGGCCCGCTGCGCCGCTTCCAGCCGCGGGTGGGCCGCGGCGGCGGCAGCAGGGTCGCTCACTGGCGCGGCGGCTTCGTCAAAGCGAAGCGGCAGGGCCGATACCCCGGTCGCTTGCAGCAGCCGCGTCCTGGCGTCCACCAGCCGCCCCTCGCTGTCCGCCAGCAGGCCCTGTGCCGCCAGATGGTCCTGCTGCGCCAGCAGCAGGTCGGTGCGCGCGAGGTCGCCAGCGGCAACCCGCCGGCGCACATCGTCGCGCAATGACGCGGCGATCTCTGCGCGATGCCGCAGCACATCGCGCTCCGCTTCCGCGGCCGCGAGCTGCCAGACTCGCTCGCGCACCTCCGCAGCAAGATTCAGCCGCGCCAGGGCGCCGCCGGCTTCAGCTTCGGCCGCTTGCGCGTCGGCCAGGTCGCCGCGTGCCGCACGCTGCCCTGGCATCCATACGGGGACGCCAAGCTGGACCTCGCTCTCGCGCAGGCCGCGCTTCTCGGTCCAGCGGTCATCCCGGTGCAGCAGCCCGAGCGTAGGCGGCCCGGCGATCAGCGAATCGGCCTGGATCCGGCTGGCCGCGGCCTCGAGGCGCCGCCCTTCGGTCGCCTGGAAGGCAACGGACCGCTCCCACGCTGTATTGAACAGCGCGTGCAGGTCCGCCGGCGCTGGCTGGGCATGGGCCGACGGCAGCAGCAGCGCGGACGCAACAATGGAAATGAAAATCTTCCGCATGGAATCCCCAATGCAAATTGCAAAAACGAAGCAAATGCGGCGGGGCGCGGCACAAGACATTGCGCCACGGGATGCAGTCAGGAGATCAGTGCCCCGCCGTCAGGCGGGCGCGTGAGGGGGGCGTAAAGGTGGACTGCCGCGGGGATCAGGCATGCGGCCGCCGAGGAACAACGGTTTGGGCTGCGTCCGCTGCGCCAGCGACAGCGGCAGGCCCCCGGGCAGCGGCGCCTGGAAGTGCATGCCGTAGTCGAAGTCAAGCTGGTGCGACGCGGAAGCGGCGGAATCGTCGAACGTGATATCCCCGTCATCATCGTGGTGATGGGGGACATGATCGGCATGCGCCGCCATGTGGTCCACCAGGTCCACCAGGTCCACCAGGTCCACCGGGAACCCGGCGGAATGCGCGAGCTGCCGCTGCGCTGCGGCCAGTGCCTGCAGCGGCAGGATCAGCATCAGGAGGATGGCAATCACGCGCGACATGGGGCGGGATTTTACCTGACCTATCGCGTGCGGGCGCGGCCGGGGGTCCAGCTCATGTCTCAAATGTGGCTCAAGAGCGTTTTTTGTAGAGATATCTACATTGTTGAAATGCGAGTTATGGGCTTCTAACATGCGCTCATGACAGCGTTCTCCGACAACTGGGCCCTGCTGATCGTCACGCTACCAACCTCCGGCGCCACCGCCCGGATGCGGATCTGGCGCGCGATCAAGACCATTGGTTGCGCCGCCCTGCGTGACGGCGCCTATCTATTGCCCGCGGGCAACGTGCAGGTCGCCCAGTTGCGCGAGCTGGCCGACGAGGCGCGGCAGGAAGGGGGGCAAGCCTGGCTCCTGAATGTCCGTGCCGCCGATCCGGAGGAGGAGAGCGCTTTCCGGGCGTTGTTCGACCGCAGCCCCGACTATGCCGAACTGCAGGCGGCCCTGTCAGAAGCGCGCAAGTCGCTGTCCGATCAAAGCAGCGCCGAACTCAATCGCCTGCTGCGCCGTCACGGGCGTGCCTACGAAGCGATCCGCATGATCGACTTCTTCCCCGATGCGGCGTCGGCCCGCGCCGAAGCCCAATGGAATGACTTCAGCCGCGCCATCGAGACCATCCAGTCTCCGGGTGAGCCACAGGCCCTCGTGCACGCGATTGCTCGCCGGGATCCTGTCCAGTATCAAGGGCGGCTTTGGGCCACACGCCGCAACTTGTGGGTGGACCGCGTGGCAAGCGCCTGGCTGATCCAGCGCTTCATCGATCCCCACGCCCGCTTCCTGTGGCTGGAGAACCCCGCTGATTGCCCTGGCGATGCGCTGGGCTTCGATTTCGACGGCGCGACCTTCACGCATGTGGGCGAGCGCGTTTCATTCGAAGTGCTGCTGTCGAGCTTCGGCCTCGATTCCGACCGCGGGCTCAGCCGGCTAGGCGCCATGGTCCATGCGCTGGACATCGGCGGCATTGCGGTACCGGAAGCCAGCGGCTTCGAGGCCATGCTGGCCGGCGCACGCGCGCGCCTGAAGGATGATGACGCCCTGCTGGCGGAAATCGGCGCGGTGCTGGATTCGCTTTACGCACACTTTTCCACCAACAGGAAGCCCTGATAGCCAGCTTCCTTACAGGATCCCGTGATGAATCGCATGCAATCAGGCGGCATGGCCCCGCCGGACGCCGCGGAGCAGCCCGCCTATACCCTCTGGCAGCTCGTGCTCTATTTTCTTCGCCTGGGCACAACCGGCTTTGGCGGGCCGGTCGCGCTGGCCGGCTATATGCATCGCGACCTGGTGGAGCGGCGGGGCTGGATCAGCGATGGCGACTACAAGGAAGGGATGGCGCTGGCACAACTTGCGCCCGGCCCGATGGCGGCGCAACTGGCGATCTACCTGGGCTACGCCCACTATCGGATCCTCGGCGCCACGCTGACCGGCGTGGCCTTCGTGCTGCCGTCGTTCCTGATGGTGCTGGCGCTGGGTTGGGCCTATGTCAGCTTCGGCGGGCTGACCTGGATGCAATCGGTGTTCTATGGCGTAGGTGCCGCCGTCATCGGCATTATCGCCATCAGCGCCTATAAGCTGACCACGAAGAGCGTCGGCAAGGACAAGCTGCTGTGGGCAATCCACCTGGTGCTGGCTGCGGTGACCGTCGTCACCGAGTCCGAAATCGCCTGGCTGTTCCTGGCGGCGGGGGGGCTTGCCTGGTTCTGGCGCGCCCCGCCCAAATGGCTGCGCCAGAGTGGCGTCAATGCGCTCGCGGCAGTGCAGGTACCCGCCGCAAGCGGCCTGGCGAGCACGCTGGACTGGTCGCTACTGACCCAGATCGGCTTGTTCTTTGCCAAGGCAGGCGCCTTTGTCTTCGGCTCCGGACTCGCCATCGTGCCGTTCCTGTACGGCGGTGTCGTGACGGAGTACCAGTGGCTCAACGAAAAGCAGTTTGTCGATGCGGTGGCCGTGGCCATGATCACGCCCGGCCCGGTTGTCATCACGGTCGGCTTTATCGGATACCTGGTGGCGGGACTACCCGGCGCCTGCGTGGCGGCACTGGCGACGTTTCTGCCTTGCTATCTGTTCACCGTGCTGCCCGCTCCTTATTTCAAGAAGTACGGAAAACTGCCCGCCATCCTCGCCTTTGTCGATGGCGTCACGGCGGCCGCGGTTGGCGCCATCACGGGTGCAGTGCTGGTGCTGGCCAAGCGCTCGATCGTCGACGTTCCGACCATCCTGCTGTCCCTGGGAACGGTCGCATTGCTGCTGAAGTTCAGGAAGCTGCCCGAGCCCGTCATCATCACCGGCGCCGCGCTGATCGGCCTCGCGGTTTATCCTGTGCTGCACCACTGAAGGCGCATGCACATGCTCCGCTAAACCCAGGCTCGCCATGGCCCGGCACAATGGCCATCCCTCGAACGCCAGAAGCAGCTGGCTCGAACGCATCGCGCTGCCATCCGGTGTCCACGCCGACGCCATGCCGCTGCTTGCCGGCCGCGCGCTGCGTGGCATCTGCGATGGCTATGTTGCCGTGCTGTTGCCGTCCTACCTGCTGGCACTCGGCTTCGACTCGATGGCGGTCGGGCTCATCAGCAGCGCGACCCTGATCGGCTCCGCCCTCGCCACGATCCTGATCGGACTCGTCGGGCACCGCTACCCGCAACGCCGCCTGATGATGCTGGCGGCTGCCCTGATGTTTGCAACTGGCCTCGGCTTTGCGGGTTTCTCCACGCTGTGGCCGCTTCTGATGATCGCCTTCGTCGGCACGCTCAACCCCGGGTCCGGCGATGTCAGTATCTTCCTGCCGCTGGAACATGCGCGGCTGGCGGAATCGGCAACGCCCGACACCCGGACGGCGCTGTTCGCCCGCTACGGCCTGATCGGCGCATTCTCATCCGCCTTCGGGGCACTGGCGGCGGCGATACCGGCATGGCTGGCCGGGCAATCCCCGCTGTCGCTACTCGATGCGATGCGCCTGATGTTCGTTTTCTACGGGATCATTGGGTTGCTGCTGTGGCGTCTGTATGCGCGCGTGCATGCCGCTCAGCCTCATGGCGCTGCGACCGCGGCTAGAACACCACTGGGTCCTTCCCGTCCGATCGTGTTACGGCTGGCCATGTTGTTCAGCGTAGACGCGTTCGCTGGCGGGCTCGTCGTCAATTCGCTGCTGTCGCTGTGGCTGATGCAGCGTTTCGGCCTGAGTCCGGCCGCGACCGGCCAGTTCTTCTTCGTGGCGGGGGTGCTGACGACGTTCTCGCAACTCGCTGCGGTGCCGCTGGCGCGAAAGATCGGCCTGCTCAATACGATGGTGTTCACGCATATTCCGTCCAGCCTGTGCCTGATCGCAGCCGCCTTTGCACCCACGCTGGCGCTTAGCCTGGCACTGCTGCTGGCTCGCAGCGCGCTGTCGCAAATGGATGTGCCGACCCGGACGGCCTATGTGATGGCCGTTGTCACCCCGCCTGAACGGGCGGCCGCTGCAAGCCTGACCGCGGTGCCGCGCAGCCTGACCGCGGCACTCAGTCCTGCGCTCGCCGCCGCGTTGATGGCCTACGGCTTTACCAGCACGCCGCTGGTCGCCTGCGGCCTGCTGAAGATCGCCTACGACCTCGCCATGCTGCGCTCGTTCCGTCGCGTCAAGCCGCTCAACTGATCCAGCGGACCCGTAAACCGCGGGAGACCGGGATTACCGCGACATCATCATCTGCCCCATGAACGCCTCGATCTGCGGCAGCGTCACGTAGCCGGTCCGCTGCGCGTCGATCTGGTCGAAGTGCTTGGCGACCATCGGCATGCCGGCGGCCGCCTGCTCGCGCGTCAGCTTGCCGTCGTGCGTGGTATTTGCACTGGCGAAGCGGCGTTGCAGTTGCTGCATCGCACGCTCCACCCGGGGGTTGGCGGCAGCGGGCATGTCAGCGCTTTGCGCTAACGCACCGGCGGAAGCCAGGCACACGGCGGCTACTGCAATCATCTTCTTCATGGTGTTTCTCCGTTTGGCCGGCCTCTGCCGGCGTTGTGAACTCAGGTTCGCGGATACGCATACCGCACCCGCGCAGTGGCCCGGGAATATCACCGCACCAGGTAGACCGGGCGGGATGCGACGTAGACGGTACGCGGCAGCGGCGTGGCTTTCACGACTACCGTCGGCAGCGGCGCCGAGGCCACGACCACCTTGGGTGCAGGCTTGACCACCACCTTGGGCGGCGGCGCAACCACCACCGCCGGCGGACGGACATACACGCTGGCCGGGGCGACCACCACCGTCGAGGCGAAGGCCTGGCTGCTTGCCAGCAGGACCAGCGTACCGGCGGCAGCGCCAAGGAAGCGGGGAATGCGGAGGTATTTTGAGAAGCGCGAGGTCATCACAAGTCCTTCAGGTTCGGTTTCAGCCGGCCGGTGCAGCGCGGCAACGGACCGAACTATAGGTCGGGGCCTGGCGAATTTCGACGCGGAAAACATGTCGCGGTGTTACACGACGGCAGCCCCGTCAGGCATGACATGCGCCGACATATTTCCCACATGGCGCCGGCAGCGATCGGCCACTACATTTGCCTCACCGACGCAGCAATGCCGCTCCTTGCAAAGCAAGGCGTCACCACTCACCCCACAGGACGATCATGCACAGCCTCCACAAGATCACCCTTCTCGCCACAGTCTTCGTCGTGGCGATCTCACTGGTCGAAGCCTTCTTCCTGGCGCGCAGGACTCGCCAGCAAGGCAAGGCCTACCCCTGGCACGAAATGGGACTGTCGCTGGCCGACATGGCCGGACGCAAGCTGATGGCACTGCTGCCGCTGTCCCTGGCCACGCCGATCTTCGCGCTCGCCTGGCAACACCGGATCTTCACCGTTGAGATCAACAGCGCGCTGGCCGTGCTGCTGCTCTTCCTCGGACAAGAGTTCTGCTACTACTGGTACCACCGCGCCTCGCACCGCATCCGCTTCTTCTGGGCGACGCACGCGGTGCACCACTCGCCGAACGAACTGACGCTGGGCACCGCCTATCGCCTTGGCTGGACCGGCAAGATCCTCGGCGCGTCGATGTTCTTTGCCCCGCTGGTCTGGCTTGGTGTTCGTCCGGAGGTCGTGCTGTCCACGCTGAGCCTGAACCTGCTGTACCAGTTCTGGCTGCACACCACCTGGATTCCCAAGCTGGGCTGGTTCGAAAAAGTGTTCAACACCCCGTCGTCGCACCGCGTGCACCATGCCTCGAACGTGGATTACCTGGATGCCAACTACGGCGGCGTGCTGATCATCTTTGACCGCCTGTTCGGCACCTACGTGGAAGAACGTGAAGACGAACCGTGCCGCTACGGCCTGGTCCACCGCACCACCACGCACAACCCGTTCGTCAACCAGTTCGAACACTGGATCGGCCTGGGCAAGGACATGATCAACGCCGGCAGCCTGCTGAATGCGCTCGGTTACCTGCTGATGCCTCCGGGCTGGGCACCGGACGGGAAGGGTCAGACGACGGAGGTCCTGCGGCAGCAGCAAGCCATGGAGCGCGCGGTGCCGGTCAGTGCGAGGTAACAGGCAGGATGGAGGAGATGAAGCGGGCAGCGCAGGCTGCCCGCTTTTTTTGTTCTTCGACGAGTTCCGCCGAGATCGGCCGCCCATCGCTGATCGGGCAGCAGGCTCACCTGCTGGGCGCGCTGGTCGCGTCGACGTATTTGCTGGTCAAGCGACGCCCAATCAGGCCGCCGCCAGCGACGAACACCAGCGCCACACCGAGATTCCAAAGCAGGATCATCGCGCTGGCATCCAGGGGATGAATGACTGAAAGGACCGCTGCCGTCATCGCGGCTACCGCGAGCGCCGCGGACATTGCCTGGGACGACATACCCACATTCTGCTTCACTGGAAATCGCCTGTCGCGCATCTTGAAATTTTCAGGGATGCGTAACCTTTGGTCGCCTCAGACCGAATTTCCTGACACGGCTCGGATCCGGGGCCGCAACCTTCAGGAGATTGCAACATGAACAAGCATGCATTGGCAGCCTCGACCTTGTCGTCCGCGCTGGGCCTCGCGCTTGCCATGATCGCCGTGCCCGCGCAGGCGCAAGCCACGAAGGACATGAGTGCGATGCCGCAGGTCGTCAAGGACAACATGGCGAGGATGGAAAAAGGCAAGCTGGAAAAGTGCTACGGCATCAATGCTGTCGCCAGGAACGACTGCGCGGAGGGTGTCCATTCCTGCGCTGGACAAGCCACCCAGGCGCGTGATGCCAAGTCGTTCGTGCTGCTTCCCGCGGGCGATTGCAGCAAAATCCAGGGCGGCAAGCTGAAAGCCTCCTGAGGCCGGCGACCATGGCTGCCCTCCATCAACACGGGCCGGGCCTGATCCCGCTGCGCGCCGGGGTCGGGCTGCGTTTCCGGCATCACCAGGCGGTGCTGGAGGAGCACCCTCCGATTGCGTGGTTTGAGGTGCATACGGAAAACTACATGGGCGGTGGCCGCGCGCCACGTTGCCTGGAGGCCATCCGCTCCGACTATCCGCTCTCGCTGCACGGCGTGGGCCTGTCCCTTGGCAGTGCCGAGGGGCTCGACCCGGCCCATCTGGCGCGCGTGTGCCAGATGGTTGAGAGGCTGGAACCCGGCCTGGTATCGGAACATCTTTCCTGGAGCATCGCGGGGGGCAAGTACCTTGCCGACCTGCTGCCGCTGCCGATGACCGAAGAGGCCCTGGCGGTGGTATGCCGGCATGTCGACCAAGTCCAGGGCGCTTTGCGACGCAGCATCCTGCTCGAGAATCCGTCTACCTACTTCCAGTTCCGTCATTCGACCATTCCGGAGTGGGAGTTCCTCGCCGAAGTGGCGCGGCACACCGGGTGCGGCATCCTGTGTGACGTCAATAATATCTTTGTCAGCGCTAGCAATCATGGATGGGATGCCATGACATACCTGCGCGCGCTGTCGCCGGCCGCCATCGGCGAAATCCACCTGGCCGGCCACAGCATGCTGCAACTCGGACAGGGACAGGTCGTGTGCATCGACGACCACGGCTCGCGGGTGGTGCCACCGGTGTGGGCGTTGTATGAGGCGGCGCTTGGGTTGTTCGGGCCAGTGCCGACGCTGATCGAATGGGATACGGATGTGCCGCCGCTCGACGTGCTGAGGGATGAGGCGCGTATTGCAGAGGCAGCCTTGGAGAGACAGCGGCATGCAATCCGATCTGCCATCGCTGCTTGATCTGCAGCACGCGTTCGCCAACGCGTTGAGGAATGCTGGCGACGGTCGCGCCTCGTCATCCGTGACCGCTGGCGCGCTTGCGCCGCAGGATCGGGTTGGCATCTACCGGAACACGTCCACCGCCACGCTGGTGGCCGCGCTGCGCCTGTCATATCCGGCGGTGCAGGCCCTGGTGGGGCCGGAGTTCTTCGAAGGCGCGGCCCGGCTGTTCATCGAAGCAGAGCCCCCGCGCAGCGCATGGCTGGATGCGTATGGCGAGGGGTACCCCGTTTTCCTGGCGCGCCTGCCCGAGGCCGCAGCAATCCCTTACGTGCCGGACGTCGCCCGCCTTGACTGGGCCGTGAATTCGGTGTTGCACGCGCCGGATGCCATGCCGCTTGACCTGGGCCGTTTGGCGGAACTGGACATGGCCGTGGCCGGCGAGATCTGTTTTGTGGCACACCCTGCGGTGCGCCTCGTGCAAGCCGATTCTCCTGTCGACGTCATCTGGCGGGCGGTGCTGATGCGCGACGACCGGGCGCTGGGGCTTGTCGACCTTGCATCGGGCCCGGTCAGCCTGCTGGTGCGCCGGGCATCCGCCGGCATCGACGTCGACCGGATCCATGCCTGGCAATGGCAATTCGCAGGGGCCTTGCTGGCCGGCGCTCCACTGCACATCGCACTTGGCGCTGCCTCGCCGGCTGACGCTCACGCGTGGCTGGCCACCCTGCTGTGCGCTGGCTGTTTCACCGGATTCGGCCGCGCGCCATGCGCCTGATCTGACTATCGCGGAGCGTTCGGCATGACACATATCACGCACTCAGCCCGGTCCTCGTTCACGCTCGGCGCGCATTTCCGGCGCGCGGTGGGCTGGCTGGATCGAATTCCGTACTCGGCTCTCGCCGTCCCACTGCGCGTCGCGGTGGCCACTGTCTTCTGGCATTCGGCCATGGCCAAGCTGGCGAACCTGGAGACGGCTTTCGAGCTTTTCCGCGAAGAATACCGGCTGCCGTTGCTGCCACCCGAAGTGGCTGTCTACCTGGCCGTGTCCGTCGAGCTGACCGCGCCAGTGCTGCTGCTCCTCGGCCTGGCAACCCGGCTCGCAGCACTGGTACTGTTGTGCATGACGGCAGTGATACAGCTCTTCGTCTATCCACAGGCATGGCCGACGCATATCCAGTGGGGAGCGATGCTGTTGGTATTGCTGGCGCGGGGTGCGGGGACCCTTTCGGCCGATTGGCTGATCCGGCGGCATGCCATGTGCACTGGGGAGCAATGACCCGCGTGGACCGCTTGGTGATGTGCAGTTTCTTGCAAGGGAGGGGCGATGCGAGACGTCATCCTGGAATCCGTTCTGACTTGTCCGCATTGCGGTTGGGCACAGCAGGAGACGATGCCGACGGATGCCTGCGTGTTCTTCTATGAGTGTGCAAACTGCAAGACGCTGCTGAAGCCCGCTCCTGGTGACTGCTGCGTGTTCTGCTCGTTCGGGACAGTCAGGTGTCCGCCGGCGCAGCAAGGACACTGCTGTGAAGGAAAGTTCTGATGTGAAACGTCTGCCGCAGAACGCGACGAGGATGAGGTCGTCCGTCGGATCATCCCCTTCACGGATATCTGTGATGAACCCTTTCTTTATTACACTGAACGTTCGGCTCAACACGTTACCCCGCTTCCGGAGATACACCCATGAAGGCCTGGATTGCAAAGGCAGTTGGAGCGCTTGGCTGTGCCATGGCCTTGCTTGCGGGTCCGGCGAGCGGCGCCGAGCCGGCCACGCTGGTCATTTCGGCTGGTATGCAGCAATGCAGCTGGACGGCCGATGCGCTGCTAAAGGACCGTCGGCTCACCAACGTGACGGTCGACGATGACAACCTGAAACGCCGCCTGACATTCAAGGCGATCCCGATGGCCTCCCTGTTGCGCGGCATGCCTGCGGAAGCCGGCGCGACTGCCACGACAGCGGCCAGCGATGGCTATGTCTCTCACCTGCCGCTGCGTATGCTGCTGGCCGATAGCGCCGACGAGCCGCGGGCCTGGCTGGCCGTGGAAAATCCTGCACGGCCGTGGCCGAAGCTCAAGGGCCAGGGCATCGGCCCGTTTCGGCTGATCTGGACGCTGCCGTCGGGGGGCGCCGCATCCGTGGTCAATGAAAGCCACTGGACCTACAACATCGCGCGCATCGATATCACCGCATCGCCCGCGGAGCGCTTTGCGGCCATCCGCCCTGCCCCCGACCAGCCGGCCGATGGCCCGGTCATGCGCGGCTTCGCGACCTTCCAGCGGGTCTGCTTCTCATGCCACTCGCTGAACAAGGTGGGCGATGCCCACCTCGGCCCGGACCTCAATGTGCCGCACAGCGCGGTGGAGTACATGGGCGATGACAAACTGGCCAGCCTGATCCGCGACCCGCAGTCACTACGCTGGTGGCCGGGCGCGCGCATGCCGGCCATCGACGAAAGGACGCTATCGGATGCCGACCTGAAGGACCTGCTGGCGTACCTGCATCATATGGCCGGGCGCAAGGGCTCCTGAGGCCAGGGTTGCGTCAGGTCTTCTCCGGCATGGCCGACGAATGATGGCTTGTGATCAGCCATTGCGAACCGCCAGGCAAGCAATGCAGGTCAGCTTCATGGCTAGCTCCCTGGATTTTATGGTGAGAGCCAGAATGCACGCAATGCGGTATGGACTATCCCGCCGGGGTTAGCCATGTCTGCATCGTGCCGGCGCGGTGGGGACAAAAGCGGGGATAAAAGCGGCGACAAGCCACGCGACAAAGCGCCCCATTTAAGCGCCGCCATAATCAGGCGACCGGTGCTAAGCCTGCGCGGCCCCTGCCCGAAGGTCCGTCATGATCTGCTCGGCAAGGAAATCGCAAGGCGGCCGCTTGGACTTTGCGCTTCGGGCAAGGATAAGCTCGAGCGGCGGCAGGTCGGGCAGCCCATGGGCCTGGCCAAGCACGGCCAGTTGTGGCGGGATCGCGCATCGGGCCAACGCCGCGACGGCCAGGCCAGCCTCGACCATGCTGAGCAAACCCAGCAGGCTTGGGCTCTCGTACGACGTTCGATGCGCAATCCGTGCTCGATCCAGGCTGCGGATCGCGTTCTCGCGCGCCACGCTACCCGGCATGAACACGGCGATGGGCAACGGCCTGTCCTCCCACACTTGCGGCCCGTTCGTCATGGCGGCCCATGCCATCGGCTCGTAACGGATGAAGTCGCCCGACAAGCCCTTCACGCGTGTGCCGCAGACAAGGTCGACGGTGCCGTCCTTGACCAGTGGCGCGAGCGCGCTGCTGGGCAGGCCGACTACCTGGATCTGCACTTTCGGGTACGTCGTCGAGAACTTCTTCAACACCGATGGCAGCAGCGATGATGCGTAGTCGTCGGGCACCCCGATCGCTACCTTGCCCGTCACCTCCGGCCGTACCACGGCGGCCCAGGCTTCGTCGTGCAGGGCCAGCATCCGCCGGGCGAAGCCCAGCAGCACTTCACCCTCGTGCGTAAGCACGATGCTGCGGGGCCGCCGCACGAACAGGGGCCGGCCCAGCGCTTCCTCGAGTGCCTTGATTTGCATGCTGACGGCGGACTGCGAACGGTTCACCGCCTCGGCGGCGCGCGTCATGTTGCCGGTCTCGGCGACGGCGACTACCGTAGCCAGGACATCGTGGTCAAGCATCTTCATAGCTATCAGGAAAACTGAATACAACAATCAATATTATGCGTTTTTCTTCTTGAGAACGGCGTGCGATATTTGGCAACAACAAACAAAAACGTGGACCGCAACCTTGCACCACGTCTTGACCGCGGGATTTCGGTATCCGCCTTCCGAGCATGGACAACAAAGCCGCTTCGCTACTCGTCGACCACCCGCTACGCGCCTCCCTCGTCGCTGAGTTGCACGCCCGCCCCTTTCTCCGGCTCAGCGGCAGCGTGTCACTGACCCACTATGCGATCTATTCGGACGAGGATCCTGCGATCCACGAGTATCTCGTTCGTACCTTGTGCGAACAGACCGGCATGGCGCTGCCCACGGACCGGGTCACGCACCACGCCGTGCAATCGCCCTTCGGCTGGCACTTGAAATGGGAGCGGCACACCGAGTTCTCCACCTTCACGTTCGTCAGTCCGCGCGACGACACAGACTACTTCAATGACCTCGCCATCCATGGGGTTCCGGCGGATTGGCTGAGCCTGCTGGCGGGCAAGCGCTTTCATGCGGTCCGGATGGAATTGCTGTCGGGAAACGCCGCGGCCGCAGTCAGCGCGGACTTGCGCCACTGGCTCGACGGGCCGGTTCTCGTCGGCAGCGATGTCCTGGGCGGCGGCAAGGTCTACTGCGACTGGAATGTGCGGGCCGACGGCTATATGCGCATCCTTGCGATCGACGAGGACTTCCGCGAGGAACAGGGCGGCAGGCTGCTGCAGCGGCTCTACGAGATCGAGACGTATCGCATGATGGCGTTGCTGGCGTTGCCGGTCGCACGCAGCCTTGGCCGGGAACTCGACGACATTCACGCATCGCTCCAGCAACTGATGCGGGCCATGGACGCCCGTCGCGCCGGCGACGACGATGCGGAACTGCTGGACAGGCTCACCGAACTGGCCGTGCGCGTGGAATCGCTGTCCGGGCACAGCGGACGCTTCAGCGCGTCGCGTGCGTATGAGCGAATCGTGCTGGCGCGGATCCAGGAGCTGCGGGAACAGCGGATCGAAGGCATGCCGACGATCTCGGAATTCATGGAGCGGCGTTTCGGACCCGCCATGGAGACGTGCCGCAGCGTCTGGTCACGCCACGAACAGATCGCGGCACGGGTCGCACGTGCCGTCGACCTGCTCCGCACCCGCGTCAACCTGACCCAGGAGCGTGACGTCACCCGGCTGCTGGCCGGACTGGACCGTACCGCGCGGAACCAGCTGCATCTGCAGCATGCCGTCGAGGGGCTGTCAGTGGCCGCGATCTCGTATTACGTACTGTCCATCGCCGCAGCGGGGTTGAAGGCGCTGCATGTCGTGAAACTGCCGGTCGACCCCGAGTTGGCCGAAGGCTTGCTGATCCTGCCCGTGGTGCTGATCGTGTTCGGCATCATCAAACGCAGCCGGACCCAGAAATCCCACGATGGCGTTGCCCAGGCAAGCCGCGCCTGAAACGTAGTCGACCTGAAGCGCTTATTACCGAGACACGCATATGAACGCCACTACGAGCATTGACCCGCCTCCCATATCGTTGCCTGCGGCAACCCGGCAAGCGCCGCAGCCCGGGCCGCATTGGGTGAGCCAGCAGAAAACACCCACGGAAGTGCTGACGGACAACTCGAACGACCGGCCAGACGTCGCGACGATCGCGATTCTTGGCTACAACTGACGCAAAAAAACGCCCGCCCGGAAACCGGGCGGGCAAGTACTGCCTCTCCTTACCCTTACTGCGTCGATTTCACCTTCCGTCGCGCGCTTCAGCGCGCCGCCGCCTTCATCCTCACAGCCACCGCATCCGCCGCGGCCGGGGTACGGTTAGCCAGCCCCAGCACCACCTGCCAGGCAAACGACACCGCGCCGACGATAAACACCACGTCGCCGAACGTGCGCACCCAGCGCAGCGTCTGCAGGATAGGCTGCTGCATGAACTCCTCGCTGCGCGAGTACCACGTGCCATGCTCGACGCTGGCCAGGAACTGGATGATGCCGACGGGCAGCAGGCTGGTGCCGATCATCAGTACCAGGCCGGCGTTCAGGCCCCAGAAGGCGGTCTTCATCAGCGCCGGGCTCAGCCGGTACGCCGGCCGCACGTAGCGCAGCACCAGCAGCGTGAAGCCCAGTGCCAGGAAGCCATAGACCCCGAACAGCGCCGCATGGGCGTGGACCGGCGTGGTGTTCTGGCCCTGGATGTAGTACAGCGCGATCGGCGGGTTGATCATGAAGCCGAATACGCCGGCGCCCAGCATGTTCCAGAACGCCACCGCGACGAAGCACATTAGCGGCCACTTCAGGTCCGCCATCCACGGCGCGCGCTGCTTCAGGCTCCAGTTCTCCCAGGCCTCATGGCCCAGCACGATCAGCGGCACCACTTCCAGCGCGCTGAACGCAGCGCCGACCGCCATCACCGGCGTGGTGGTGCCGGCAAAGTACAGGTGGTGGAAGGTGCCGGGGATGCCGCCGAGCATGAACAGCGATGCCGAGGCCAGGCTGGCCGCGGTCGCCATCGGGCGCGACACCAGCCCCAGCGTGGCGAAGATAAAGGCCAGCGCGGTGGTGGCGAAGACCTCGAAGAAGCCTTCCACCCACAGGTGCACCACCCACCAGCGCCAGTACTCCATCACCGTCAGGCTGGTGCGCTCGCCGTAGGCCAGGCCCGCGCCGTAGAACAGGCCGATCGCCACCACCGACGAGGTCAGCAGCGCCAGCAGGTTGCGGTCGGTGCCGCGCGCGCGCAGCGCCGGCAGGATGCCGCGCATCATCAGCACGAGCCAGATCAGGATGCCGGCGAACTTGCCGATCTGCCACAGCCGGCCCAGGTCGACATATTCATAGCCCTGGTGGCCCAGCCAGAAGTTCAGGTGCGGCGGCAGCTTCTGCGCAATCGCCAGGTAGTTGCCCGCAAACGAGCCCACCACCACGACCACCAGCGCCCAGAACAGGACATCGACGCCGAGCCGCTGGAACTTCGGGTCCTTGCCGCCGTTGATCAGCGGCGCCAGGAACAGGCCAGCGGCCAGGAAGCCCGTGGCGATCCAGAACAACGCGCTCTGGATATGCCAGGTGCGCACCAGCGCGTACGGGAACCACTGCGATACGTCGATGCCATAGAACTTCTGCCCCTCGACGGTGTAGTGCGCGGTAAAGCCGCCCAGGAACACCTGGAACACGAACAGCGCCACCACCAGGAACAGGTACTTGCCCAGCGCGCGCTGCGACGGGGTCAGCGCCACCGACAACAGCGGGTCGCGCGCGGGCGCCTGCGGCGGCGTCTCTTCCTTGCCGCGCAGGAAGGCCCACGCCCACACCAGGAAGCCCACGCCGGCCAGCAGCACCACCACGCTGATCACCGACCACACCACGTTTTCGCTGGTCGGCTTGTTGCCGATCAGCGGCTCATGCGGCCAGTTGTTGGTGTAGGTGGCTTCATGCCCGGGACGCGCGGTCGAGGCGACCCATGCGGTCCAGAAGAAGAACTGTGTCAGCTGCTGGCGCCGCTCGGCGCTGGGCAGCGTGTTCTCCTTCATGGCGTAGTGATCGCGCGTGGTGTGCAGTGCCGGCGCGTCGGAGAAGAGCTGGTCGTAGTAGGCCGCGGTGTTGGCGATGGCCTGCGCGCGGCGCTTCGACACGGTCAGCACGTTGGTGGCCGGATCGGTGGCGTTGCCGCGGTATTCCGTGCGCAACTGCTCGCGCAGCGCGGCCTGTTCGGGCGCGGCCAGCTTGGCGTACGGACGGCCGTACGTGTCCTGCGCCGCCAGCTCGAGCCACGCGGTCAGTTCGCGGTGCAGCCAGTCGGCGGTCCAGTCCGGCGCCTGGTAGGCGCCATGGCCCCAGATCGAGCCGAGCTGCATGCCGCCCACCGACTGCCAGGCGGTCTGGCCGTCCAGGATCTCGTCGCCAGTGAACAGGGTGCGGCCTTCGGCCGTGACCACCTTGGCCGGCATTGGCGGGGCCTGCCGGTATACCTCGACGCCGTAGTAGCCGAGCAGGGAGAAAGTGACCGCCAGCACGGCGATCAGCATGAACCAGAGTCTGCGGTAGGAACCCATGATGCGAAGTCGTTTGGTTGTGATGGCTGGTGCGCGGCTCAGGCGTGGCCCGCGCAGCCGCAACCGGTGGCTGGCACGGTGGCGGCCACCGTGGCGGCCACTGCGGCGTTCTCGAACAGCACGTTGTTTTCCAGGTGGATGTGTTCCATCAGGTCTTCGCGCAGCGCGCGCAGGCCCAGGTAAAGCGCGCGCCAGGTATTGCAGGCCGCGCGCGGCAGCGTGATGTCGTTGGTCAGGTCGGCTACCCGCTGCAGCGCCACGCCATGGTCGTCATGCTCCATGCGCATCACCGCGATCGGGCGGCCGGCGGCGGCCTGCATGCCGCGCGTCAGCATCGGGAACAGCACCTGCTCTTCCTTCTGCATATGGGTTTCCAGCTCGCCGAGCATGCCGGCCAGGTGGTCGGCCAGGCCGACCGGGCAATCCGGCCGGTCGCCGTGGACCTGCTCGACCCGGCTTGCGAGCCGGATCAGTTCGGGCAACTGCTCGCGGTGACGAGCGTGGAAGCGCGTCAAAATATGGTCGATCAGCACGGCCGGCGTCGCGGTGTTCCAGTCCTGTCCGGCGGGTGCGGCGTCGTCGTGCAGGGCATGCAGCCGCGCTTCGATGCTGTCGATGGCGGCGGCATCGAGGCCTTTTTCGAGCGCGGCATCGCGCAGGGTCTGCTTGCCCCCGCAGCAGAAGTCGAGCGCGTAGTCATGGAAGATGCGCGTCGCGCCGGGGATGCGGCGGGCCAGCTGGCCGAGCGATTGGTCCTGGTAGGTCATGAGGTGCTCCTGTGTGGGAAGTTGCGTCCGCATGACATGACGCGAGGAGCGTGCCTGAAAAAAACCATTCCAGATCAAAGGGTTGTCACACGGATGGTTCTAAATACCCTAGACTGTTCGTGGTACTAATCACCCCAACTGGTGTTTTTCACCATGACGACTTCCGCGATCGTTCCCGAGCTGCTGGCCGACCTGGTGGCCGACCTGCCCCACGCCGTGCGCCTGCAGCGCCTGGTCAGCGGCCTGCGGGCGCATTTCCGCTGCGGCGCCGTGGCGCTGCTGCGGCTGGAAGAAGACCACCTGCGCCCGATGGCGGTGGATGGCCTGGTCGGCGACGCGCTGGGCCGGCGCTTCGCCGTCGGCCTGCATCCGCGCCTGGCGGCAATCCTGGCGCGGCGCGACGTGACCTGTTTCCATCACGACAGCGTGCTGCCAGACCCGTACGACGGCCTGATCGACGAGCACGTGGGCGAGCCGCTGCCGGTGCATGACTGCATGGGCACCAGCCTGGAGGTCGAAGGGCAGCCATGGGGTGTGCTCACGCTCGATGCGCTCGCCGTGGGCACCTTCGACGCCGCCGCGCAGGCCGAGCTGCAGCGGCTCACCGTGGTGGTCGAGGCGGCGATCCGCACCACCCGGCTCGAGGCCGAGATCCTGGCGCTGCAGGTGGCACGGGGCAAGCCCGTTGCCGACGAAGGCACGGCCGGCGCCGGCGACATCACCGGCGAGATCGTCGGCCAGAGTCCGGCCATCGCCAACCTGCTGCACGAGCTGGAGGTGGTTGCCGATACCGAGCTGCCGGTGCTGCTGCTGGGCGAGACCGGCGTCGGCAAGGAGCTGTTCGCGCACCGGCTGCACCGTCAGTCGCGCCGGCGCGCGCAGCCGCTGGTGCACGTCAACTGCGCGGCGCTGCCCGAGTCGCTGGCCGAGAGCGAGCTGTTCGGCCACGCCCGCGGCGCCTTTTCCGGCGCCACCGGCGAACGCCCGGGCCGCTTCGAGGCCGCCGACGGCGGCACGCTGTTCCTCGATGAAGTGGGCGAGCTGCCGCTGTCGATCCAGGCCAAGCTGCTGCGCACGCTGCAGAACGGCGAGATCCAGCGGCTGGGCTCGGACCGGCCGCGCCGCGTCAACGTGCGCGTGATCGCCGCCACCAACCGCAACCTGCGCGAGCATGTGCGCGACGGCTCGTTCCGCGCCGACCTGTACCACCGGCTGTCGGTCTACCCGATCCCGATCCCGCCGCTACGCGAGCGCGGCAACGATGTGCTGCTGCTGGCCGGGCGCTTCCTGGAACTGAACCGCGCCCGCCTTGGCCTGCGCAGCCTGCGCCTGGCGCCGGCGGCGCAGGATGCGCTGCGGCGCTATCGCTGGCCCGGCAACGTGCGCGAGCTCGAGCACGTGCTCAGCCGCGCCGCGCTGCGCGCGGTCAGCCGGGGCGCCGGCCGCAACGACATCGTCACGCTGGAACCGGAGCTGCTCGACCTGGACGGACTCGATGCGCCTCCGCCAGCGCTGGCGGAGGCGACATGCGCCTCACTGCCAGCGATCGTCCCCGGCACCAGCCTGCGCGAGGCCGTCGACCAGACCCAGCGCGCGTGCATCGAACAGGCACTGCAGGCCCACGGCGGCAACTGGGCGCAGGCGGCGCGGCAGCTCGGCGTCGATGCCAGCAACCTGCACAAGCTGGCCAGGCGCCTGGGCTGCAAGTAAGTTGGCAAGTGAGGAGGCAAATGAGGGCGCGGGCGGCATTGGGATGGCAAAGGTCGCCTGGCCTGCCTAAGCTAGTCAGGCGTCGTTTGCAGTGCAGCATGCATGTGGTGCCCTCACCACCCTGCGGTGGCGCGCCCTGTGGACCCGTACCGGAGATGCCCATGATGATGACCGCAACGCAAGCCTTCTGGCCTGCCTGGCCCGCCTGGCCCTTCCCTGCCGTCTTCACGGCAGGCTTTGCCAGCCTGCAGCAGTTCCAGTCCATCCAGGCAGACCTGGCCGAGAACTGGCGCCGCATGGCCGAGCTGAACCTGGAATTTGCCAGCAACATGGCCGAGGAACTGCGCTTCGACGCCGTGGGCATGCTGGTGGAACAGGACCCCGAGACCCTGTACGCGCGCGAGATCGCCTGCGAGCTGCCGCTGCTGGGCGGGCCGCTGCACTATGCCTCGGCCATGCTGGAACTGTTGGCCCGCGCCCAGCAGAAGTGGATCGATGGCTGGGGCCACCTGTTCATGCAGGGCCCGCTGACTGACTGGACCGCGGGCGCGAAGGCCGTCACCGACATTCCCTCCTGGCTGATCCGCGAGACACCGCGTCCGAGCGCGAGCTGAACCGGCACGAGCGCCGTGGCGTTGCGCGCCGGGTGGCTCGCGCCTGGCCGCGGCCAATTTTTTTCCTGCGCGGCTTGCCATGACAACGCGCGCGCACCGGTATCATGCAGATCATGACACCCCGATTCGCCATCCCCGCCGTCCCGGCTGGCGGATCTCCACACAGGACTGGTTCAGGACGCGCCCCGGTTCATGCCCTCATATCCACTGGTCCTGCTGCTCACCGTCGCCGTCGTCTGCTGCATCGGCATGGCCATAGCCACCTGGCCCCGGCGCGACGACCCCACCGTCCAGGCGTTCCTGGTGCTGGCCTTCGGCGCGGTGGTCTGGAGCGGCGGACGCCTGCTTGAGATCAGTTCGACCGACCTGCCCGGGCGCATCCTGTGGGCCAAGATCCAGTACATCGGCATCGTCGCGGTGCCGATCGGCTGGCTGGTGGCGATGGTGCACCTGAGCCGCCCGCGCTACGTGGTGCCATGGTCGCGGCTGTGGCTGCCGGTGATGGCGGCAGTGGTGACAGTAGTGCTGGTCTTCACCAATGAGCGGCACCACCTGGTCTGGACGCGCATTACGCTGATGCCGCCCGGGGTCGCGCCCGGCGCGGTGTTCGAGCATGGCGCGGGCTACGCCGTGGCGGCCT
Organism: Cupriavidus sp. MEYA8; assembly: GCF_059278825.1. Taxonomy (NCBI): domain Bacteria; kingdom Pseudomonadati; phylum Pseudomonadota; class Betaproteobacteria; order Burkholderiales; family Burkholderiaceae; genus Cupriavidus; species Cupriavidus sp. MEYA8. The sequence continues at coordinate 1,292,865 of NZ_CM181222.1, read as the reverse complement.
TCTGGTCTTACTCGCTGCTGGCGCTGAGCTGGTTTTTCCTGATCACGGCCGAAGTGCCCAACGACGCCCTGTCGCGCCGCGGCCGCGTCATCCTGGCCGGCGGCCTGGCGCTGCCGCTGATTGCCCATGTGGCTTACCTGAACCGCTGGACCGGCCCGCTGGGCGGCGACCTGACCCCGGCCACGTTTTCGCTGATGGCGGTACTGGTGTGGTTCTGCGCGCTGCGCACGCACCTCGACGATATCGGCCACTACGCCCGGCTGCGCGTGTTCGACGCGTTGCGCGAGGGCTGTGTGATCGTCGACGCCAAGGGCGCGGTGGTGGAATTCAACCCCGCCGCGGCCCAGCTGTGGCCGCAGCTGCACCGCGGCAGCGCGGTGCCGGCAGGATGGGAGACGGCACTGGAATCGGCGCCGGGATCGGCTCAGGGACCGGCTCAGGGATCGGCTCAGGCTGCGCCCGGCCTTGCGCCCGCCACGCCGTTCGTGCCGCCGGGTGCCCCGTTCGAGCTGGCTGTCGAACGCGTCGAGCGCCTGGACGGCAGGCAGATCGGCAGCCTGGTGTTCATGCGCGACATCAGCCGCTTCCAGTCGCGCGAGCTGGCGCTGACCGCGCGCCTCGGCCAGACCGAGGAGCAGCTGTGGCAGGTGCAGGCCGACCTCGACGTCGACGCGCTCACCGGCATCCCCAACCGGCGCTACTTCCAGCGCGAGTCGCTCGCCGCCGTGACCCGCGCGCATGAGCGCGGCCAGCCGCTGGGGCTGCTGATCCTGGATGTCGACCTGTTCAAGCAGTACAACGACCTGCACGGCCACCTGGCGGGCGACGACTGCCTGCGCCAGATCGCCTGCGCGCTGGCCGGCACGGTAACGGGCGAGCAGTTCTGCGCGCGGCTGGGCGGCGAGGAATTCGCGGCGGTGCTGCCCGGCGCATCGCGCGAAGAGACTCGCGACGTGGCGCGCCGCATGGTCGCCGCGGTGCGCGAGCTTGGCATCGCGCACCGCGGCACGCCGGTGCAGCCCGTGGTGACGATCAGCGTGGGCGCGGTCTGCGCCGTGCCCGAGTCGCCGCGGCTGGAGCCGCTGCTGCACCGCGCCGACAGCGCGATGTACCGCGCCAAGCGCGCGGGCCGCAACCGGTACATGGTGGATGGCGAAGCGGCCTGACCAGCCGTGGCCAGAACATGGCGCCGGCTAACCCGCGCGTACCGTCAGCGCGCCCTGCAGCGCCACCAGCCGCGCCGCCGCCTGGCTGACCCACGCCGGCCGCGGCGCCGCATCGAGCCAGTACTTGACCTCGAGCCCGAGCGCGGTGTCGCCGCTGATCACCAGCTTGCGCTGGAAGAACAGCGTGTCGGTGTCGGCCTCGCCGCCGAGCAGCCGCAGGTAGTCGACCGCGGCGGCGCGCAGCGTCAGCGCGGGTTCGCCGCTGCCGGCACCGGCGGTGCGGAAGCACCCGCCTTCGCAGCGGAACGGCACTTCCAGCCCCAGGTCCTGCACCGTCAGCAGGAATACATGGCCTTCCAGCGCGGCCGGCGGCTCCAGCCAGCCGGCGCGCCGCGCCAGTTCCAGCGCTGCCACCAGCGGCAGCGCGCGCGCCCGCGCCGGCATGCGCCGGTGCACGCCGGCCATCAGCTTGTGCAATGGGCTTGTGTTCGCATTCATGCCCGTGCCTCCCACGCAATGCCGGCGCCGCCGTGCCAGTAGCCGTTGCAGGGCTGCGCCCCCGCCGGGGCGATGCCGCTGGGCGCCGGCGCGCGCTCGCCCGCGCGGATCGCCGCCAGTTGTTGCACCACCTCCAGCGTGCCGGTCGAGTGCGGGCTGACGCGCAGCATGTCCACGCCCATCGCGGCCATGGCGAGCGCCTCGGCGCACAGGTCGAGGCAGGTCGCGCTCTGGGTCTGCACGCCGTTGAGCGTGAAGAACGCCTGGCCTTCGCCGGTGGCGGCGACCAGGCCGTCGGGGTAGTCCATGCAGCGGAATTCGCAGCTGTCCTTGCGCAGCCGATGGTGGCGCGCAGTGAAGCAGCGCGCCGAGAACGCCAGCGGCATGCGGCCCCAGACAAAGGTTTCGACGCCAACGCCACCCGGCCGCGCCGCGGCCAGCGCGGCCAGCGTGCGGCCGTCCATTTCCACCGGCACGACGCAGCCGGCCGCGCCCAGCCCGGACAGCCACGCCAGCGTGTCGGCGTGGTAGACGTTCAGGTGCGGGCCGGCGATGAAAGGCCGCCCGCCCATGCAGCGCACCGCGCCAAGGTCATTGGCCTCGACCAGGTAGTCGTGCTGCTCGCAGGCGCGGCGCATCCAGGCGATGTCGGTATCGGACTCCACCAGCACCGGGGTGGACAACACCACCTCCTTGCCGGCATCGCGCAGCATCTGCGCAATCTCCAGCCACTGCGCGTGGCGCAGTTCGTGGCGCCGCGTGCAGACGGTCTCGCCGAGGTAGACGCGGTCCACCGGGGCATCGGCGACGGCGGCGTAGAACTGCAGCACGCGCTCGCGCGGCCAGTAGTACAGCAGCGGGCCGAGGGCGATGCCGAATTGCGGTGCAGTATGTTGCGAGACAGCTCGAGGCGCGGTCGCCGTGGCGGTATCGGGCATGGCAGGTTCCATCGTGGCAAGGGTGGCGGGGAGATCGACGGGGCGATTTAGGCTGGTCGCGTCCATCCGCGTCACCGCCATGGCCGGTCGTAGGCGCCCTGGGTCACCTGGTCGCCCTCGGCATGGCGGCCCAGCGTGGCCTGCCACTCCTGGCGCGGCGCAAAGCGTGCGGGATCGCCACAGGCGTCGTCGATGGCGGCGCGCAGCACGCCGACCACATCGGCGACGTAGCGCGGGCTGCGCTGCCGGCCTTCGATCTTGATCGCAGCGATGCCCATGCCGACCAGCGCCGGCAGCAGGGACAGCGCATTGAGGCTGGTGGGCTCTTCCAGCACGTAGCCGCGCTCGCCCTCCACCTCGAAGCGGCCCTTGCACAAGGTCGGATAGCCGGCCGGCTCGCCGGGCGCGTAGCTGTCGATCAGGATGCCTGACAGGCGCGCCTGCATGGTGCCGTCCTGCTCGGTCCAGCGCACCGCGTGCGCGGGCGAGCAGACCCCCTTGTTGTTGGGCGAATCCCCGGTCGCGTACGACGACAGCAGGCAGCGCCCTTCGGCCATCACGCACAGGCTGCCGAAGCCGAATACTTCCAGCTCGACGCTGGTCTGCCGCGCCAGCTTGCCGATCTGCGCCAGCGACAGCACGCGCGGCAGCACCACGCGGCGGATATTGAAGCGCTCGCGCATCAGCTCGATGGCATCGGCATGCGTGGCCGAGCCCTGCACCGACAGGTGCAGGCGCAGCCGCGGATGGCGCTCGCAGGCGTAGCCCATCAGGCCGGCGTCGGCCATGATGACCGCGTCGGCACCCAGTTCCGCCGCGGCGTCGACGGCGCGGTGCCACTGCGGCACCGCACCCATCTGCGCGAAGGTGTTGATCGCGAACAGCACTTCGGCGCCGCGGGCGTGGGCTTCGGCGACGCCGGTGCGGATGTCGGCCTCGGTAAAGTTCAGGCCGCCGAAGTTGCGCGCATTGGTGGCATCGCGCAGGCCCAGGTAGACCGCGTCGGCGCCGTGCTGCAGCGCCATGCGCAGCGCCGCCAGCGAGCCGGCGGGCGCAACCAGCTGGGGCCGGCGTGGCGCGCAGGCAGGCGCGACGGTGGCCGCATCCGGGCCAGTAGAGGCAGTTGTCATGGTGTGGGAAAACAGGACAAAAAACAGGACAAAGACAGCGGCCGATGCTAGCCACGCGCTGGCGCAAGGGGCTTGATCGCGCGCAAACCCGCACCAACGGCACATGGCTGGCGCCGGCGTATGCCGGTCGGCGTAGGCCGATGGCAGGCAGCGCCCGTGGGCTTGACCTGCGGCAAACGCAGGGGCTTTCCGCTGTGCCACGCTTCGCCAGTCACCCCCCGCGCCAGGCCGGCTGCCGGCCACACGCGATTCACCTTCCGGAGATCCCTTTTATGAACGAACACTGGCTGAAGCTGGCCGGCCGCCGCCTGTTGCCCATCGTGCAGGGCGGCATGGGCATCGGCATCTCGGCGCACCGGCTTGCCGGCGCAGTGGCACGCGAGAACGGCGTGGGCACCATCGCCAGCATCGACCTGCGCCACCACCATCCCGACCTGATGGCGCGCACCCGCGGCGTGCGCGACAAGGCGGGCATCGAAGCCGCCAACCTCGAGGCGCTCGACCGCGAGATCCGCGCCGCGCGCACGCTGTCGGAAGGCCGCGGGCTGATCGCGGTCAACGTGATGAAGGCGGTGGGCTCGCATGCCTCGCTGGTGCGCCAGGCGTGCGAAAGCGGCGCCGATGCCATCGTGATGGGCGCAGGGCTGCCGCTGGACCTGCCCGAGCTGGCCGCCGGCCACCCCGGGGTGGCGCTGATCCCGATCCTGTCGGAATCCCGCGGCATCGGCCTGGTGCTGCGCCGCTGGATGAAGAAGGGCCGCCTGCCCGATGCCATCGTGGTCGAGCACCCGGCCCATGCCGGCGGCCACCTTGGCGCCGCCACCATCCAGGACCTGTCCGAGCCGCGCTTTTCGTTCTCGCGCGTGCTGGCCGAGTGCCGCGACCTGTTCCAGTCGCTGGGGCTGGCATGGGACAGCATCCCGCTGATTCTCGCCGGCGGCATCGACAGCCATGCCAAGGTGCGCCACTGGCTCAACGAGGGCGCCGCCGCGGTGCAGCTCGGCACCGCCTTTGCCGTCACCGAGGAATGCGATGCGCATCCGGCCTTCAAGCAGGTGCTGGCCACGGCGCGGCCCGAGACGCTGCGCGAGTTCACCAGCGTGGCCGGCCTGCCGGCGCGCGCGGTGCTGACGCCGTGGCTGTCGCGCTACCTGTCGAGCGAAGCCAGGCTGCAGCGCCGCGCCAAGGTACGAGAGTGCCTGGAAGGGTTCGATTGCCTGCAATCGTGCGGCCTGCGCGACGGCATTGCGCGCATCGGCCAGTTCTGCATCGACCTCAAGCTCGCGCAGGCGGTACGTGGCGACGTGGAACGCGGGCTGTTCTTCCGCGGCAGGGGCGCGCTGCCGTTCGGCGAGGCGATCCGCCCGGTGGCCGAGCTGATCCACTACCTGATGACAGGGGAAAAGCCAGCGGCGCTGGCTTCTGCCAAGGTGGCCGCTACGGCCTGAGCCTGCGTGCCGCGTCCGGATCCCCGGCACGCGGCACCGGACGTGCCTGACGTGCCTGACGTGCCGACATTCAGGCCACCGCCGGCTCCTCCACGCCGGCCTGGCGCGCCAACCCATCCGGATCGATCAGGTAGATCTTGCCGCGCTCGATCCGCACCAGCCGCTCGGCGCAGAACCTGTGCATCACGCGCGACAGGGTCTCGGGCGTAATCCCCAGCTTTGACGCAATCACGCGCTGCGTGCAGGCCAGCCAGGTGCGCCGCGTGGCAAACGCCTGCTCGCGCAGGAAGCCAGCCACGCGCTGCAGCGCGGTCTGCAGGCTGATCGCCTCGATGTCGCGCATCAGCCCATGCAGCCGGCCCGACAGGTTGCGCAACAGCTGCGCGGCCAGCAGCGGCTCCTGCATGACGGCCTGCCACAGCGCCGCCTTGCCGATCTGCAGCACCAGCGTGCGCGTCTGCGCCTGGCAGGCCATGCGCCCCGGCACGTCCAGGCAGAGCAGGTCTTCGCCGAAGGCCGCGCCCGGGCCGAATACTTCGATGGCGCGCTCGCAGGCGGCCTCGTCGCCGGCGGGCGGCTGCAGCGCCAGCTTGAGCAGGCCCTCCGCCACGATATAGAGGCCGGCGCACGGCTCGCCGCCACGGAACAGGTATTCGCCCTTGCGCAGGCAGCGCAGCGTGGCCGCGGCGCGCAACTGCGCCACCACGGCCGCATCGACGCCGCGGAACAACGGCAGCGCTTCCAGGTTGATGGCTTCACCCATGGTGATGACCTCCTTCGGCATGACTGCGTTCAGCATTCCAGGCCGCATGGCGCGGCGGCAGGCCGCCACTGCGGCGCATCTGCCGCATGCAGCGCAACGCGGACAACAATTGCCAGCCGAGCCAGGCATTGGCCGCGGCAAGCAGCAGGCCGCCGGCGCGGGCCAGCGGCACCGGCGCCAGCGGCAGCACCAGTAGCAGCAGGTAGGCCGCCAGCAGCAGCCACGCCTGGCGGCGCTGCCGGGCGGGCACGATGATGGCCTGCATGGCCGGCACGCGCGCGCGCGGCGGCAGCAGCCGGCGCAAGTGCAGCCAGACCAGGAACGGCACGATCTTGCCGAGCATCGCGGTGACCGGCAGCACGCCGGTGCCGATGAGCGCCATGGTGCCGGCCCACCACGCCAGCGGTGCAGCCGATGCGGGCCACACGATCGCCGCCGCGCCCAGCACCGCCGCGCCCAGCATGCTGGCGCAGGCCACCGGCCACAGCAGCCACAGCGGGTCCTGGCGGCGCCGCGCGCGCAGGGTGCCGGCCAGCCCGAACGCGGCCACCACGGCGACGAACGCCAGCCACGCCAGCAGCACCGCCTGGCCCAGGGCAGGCTGGCCGGGCCATAGCAGGGTTGCGCCGCTGAACAGCGCCAGCGGCACCCAGTGCGCCATCGGCAGGCCACGCGCCAGCGCTGCCGGCAGGCGCCGCGTCTGCCAGAACATCGGCAACACGGTGGTGGCCACGCCGGCCACCAGTGCCGCCAGCCATCCGCCCAGCGCCCAGGCCATATGCATGTCGAGCACCGGCGCCACCGGCACCTGCCACCAGCCGCCGAAGGTGCCGGCAAGCGCGATGCCGCACAGCACCGCGGCCAGCAGCGGCGCGCCGATGCCGGCCAGCGTGCGCGTGGTGGCGTCGACCGCGGCCACGCGCCGTCCGGCAATGAGCAGCAGCGCGCCGGCAAGCAACAGCAGCAGGCCGGCCACGGCGGCGGCCTGCATGCCTTGCGGCATGCCGCCAAGCAGCCCGAAGCCCAGCCCGGCGGCCACGCCGGCACCGGCCACGGCGACAAACGGTGCCAGCACGCCGGCACCCGGCACGGCCACGCCCGCCACCACCGGCATCATCTGGAACAACGCGCCCACCATCACCGGCATCAGCATGCCCAGCGCGAGCACATGGACCGCCACCAGCGCCAGCGGCGCAAAGCGGTCCGGCAAGCCGCCGGCGGGCCCCGCCGCGAGCAGCAACCCTGCCGCGGCGCCCAGCCACGGCGCCGGCACCAGGCAACCGAACACCACCGCGGGACGCGGCGCGCGCTCGTAATCGAGGTTGGCGGCCTTCATCTGGGTTGCCCTGCGTCGCCAGCGCTAGGCAATGCCGTCGAGCACGGCGTCGAGCCCCGGCACGTGCGCGCGGCACATCGGGAACAGCACATTCTCTTCCTTGATGTTGTGCTGCTGCAGCAGCACCACCAGCGTGTCGGTCTCGGCCGCGAGCGCATTGGCGTCGCGCAGCGACAGCCATTCGCGCACGTTGTCCACCAGCGCGCGCACTTCGTCGTGTTCTTGTCGCATCACGGCGGTCGGGCCGCCGGCCATGCCGGTGGCCTGCTCGAAGGCGGGGAACAGCCGTGCCTCTTCCGCGCCGAAATTGCCGGCCAGCGCGGTCTCCAGCTCGGCGAAGGCCGCGGCGGCCTCTGTCCAGCCGGCTTCGCGCAGCGCGCCTTCCAGGCGTGCCAGCGCGGCGTCGCAACTGCGGTGCTGCTGCACCAGGGTGTCGATGCCATCAGACATGGTGTGGATTCTCCGGACCGGTATTGACCGGATGCTAGGGCGCGGCCCGGCGTGGGGATTTGATCGGGAATAAGTCGGGCGCCAATAGCCGGTGTAAGGGGACTGGCGTGTCGATATATCACAACGTGACATGCTGTAGCGTCGTATTCATCGCCATCACGCTTGACTGCGGACGAGCAATGCGATCCCGGGCGCACATGCGAATTGGCCGACCTCGCGTTTTGTTGATCTGGCGCAGGTAGTGCAGCGCCTGTCACGTGGAGAATTGCCTTCGAGACGCGCGCGCGACTGACGCGACTGACAGTACGCCGGCGTTCCCCTGACAGGTAGCCCCCGATACCGAACCATGCCTTACACCGATCTATCGGCCGATCCCCCGGCCGATCCCCCGGCCGAAGCGCAGGCCGCCACCCCGCTGCGCCACCGCCTTTCCACGCGCATCATCTCGCTGTCGCTGGCCGTTCTGCTGGTCGTCCTCGGCATGATCTCCGGCACGCTGTGGCTGTCCTGGAAGCTCGAAGGCGCCGGCGCCGCCATCAATGACGCCGGCAGCCTGCGCATGCGCGCCAACCGGGTCGCGATCGAGCTGACGCTGGCGCACGCGCAGCGCGGCAATGCGCTGGCGATGCAGGTGCAGGCGCTGGACGGCACGCTGGCGCAGCTGCGCCGCGGCAACCCGTCGCGCCCGCTGTTCCTGCCCGACGAACCCGCCATCCACGCCCAGCTCGCGCGCGTGACGCAGGACTGGCACACCCAGCTGCGCCCGATCGCCATGGCCGGCACCGACAGCACCGCGCCGGCGCGCTATATCGCCGCGCTGCCGGGCTTCGTGGCGCAGGCCGACAAGCTGGTCGGCATGATCGAGCACGACAGCGCGCGCAAGACCGACCTGCTGCGGCTGTCGCAGACGGCGCTGGCGCTGATGGCCTGCGTGGGCACCGTGGCCGTGATCTACCTGCTCTACCTGTGGATCATCCTGCCGGTGCTGCGGCTGCAGGACGGCCTGCGGCGCATGGCCGCGCGCGAGTTCTCGCTGCGCCTGCCGGTGGAGACGCGCGACGAGTTCGGCACCCTCAGCGAAGGCTTCAACCGCATGGCCGGCGAACTGCAAAGCCTGTATCACGACCTGGAGACTCGCGTGGCGCAGAAGACCGCCGAGCTGGAACGCCAGAACCGCGACCTGGAGGAGCTGTACGACATGGCGGCGTTCCTGAACCAGGCCCGCGACGCCGACACCATGGCGCGCGGCTTCCTGGCGCGCGTGATGCGCCAGTTCGACGCCGAGGGCGGCAGCGTGCGCGTGCTCGACCCACGCCACAACCGCATGCACCTGCTGGCCAGCGCGGGCCTGCCCGCGGCGCTGGCCGAGGCCGCGTCGTGCGCCGCCGCCGATGCCTGCCACTGCGGCGACGCGACGCGCGAGGCCGTGATTACCATCACCGACCTGCGCGGCATGCAGGACGGCAGGCAGGGCGCCACGGCCATGGAGGACGGCACGCCGTGCGCGCGCAACGGCTTCCGCGCGCTGGCGGCCTTCCGCATCGAAAGCCAGCGCGGCGCCACCGGCGTGTTCGCGCTGCATTTCCGCGCCCCGCGCGCGCTGCCCGCCTCCGACCGGCAACTGCTCGAAACACTGGGCCAGCACCTGGGCACGGCGCTGGAGCACTTGCGGCTGTCGGCGACGGCGCGCCAGCTGGCGGTGGTGGAAGAACGCAATCTGGTGGCGCAGGGCCTGCACGACAGCATTGCGCAGGGGCTGAACTACCTGAACCTGCAGGTGCAACTGCTTGACGACGCGGTCGCGCGCGACGATCTCGCCGAGACCCGCGAGATCGTGCCGATGCTGCGCCACGGCGTGGAGGAGAGCTACCAGGACGTGCGCGAGCTGCTCAACAATTTCCGCTCGCGCCTGGGCGGCGGCGAACTGCGCCCGGCAGTGGAAGACACCGTGGCGCGCTTCCGCCGCCAGTGCCGCACCGAAGCCACGCTCACCATCGACGAGCATGCCGACGGCAACGGCGCCGGCGGCCGGCCGCTGGCGCCGGAACAGCAGCTGCAGGTGCTCTTCATCCTGCAGGAAGCGCTCTCCAACGTGCGCAAGCATGCGCTGGCCGCGCACGTGACGGTGGCGCTCAGCCACGGCCGCGACTTCCGCCTGGTGGTTGAGGACGACGGCGAAGGCTTCGATCCTGCCGAACCCGCCACGCGCGCCGACGCGCATATCGGCCTGAACATCATGCGCGAGCGCGCCGCGCGCCTGGGCGCCCAGCTGCATGTGCAGGCGGCCCCCGGCCGTGGCGTGCGCATCGAACTGGTGCTGCCGCGCCGCGCCCCACAGAACACAGAGACCCAGCCATGACCATCCGCATCCTGCTGATCGACGACCATACCCTGTTCCGCTCCGGCATCCGCGCGCTGCTGCAGCGACAGACCGACTTCGAGATCGTCGACGAAGCCGCCGACGGCGTGGAGGGCATCAAGCGCGCCAAGCAGCATCGCCCCGACGTGATCCTGCTGGACCTCAACATGCCCGGCCTGTCCGGGCTGGAGGCGCTGCAGCTGCTGGTGGAAGACCTGCCGCAGACCGCGGTGATCGTGCTGACCGTGTCCGAAGAGGCCGAGGAGCTGGCCGCCGCGCTGCGCAGCGGTGCGCGCGGCTACCTGATCAAGAACATCGAGACCGAGGCGCTGATCGCCGGCATCCGCCGCGCCGCCGCGGGCGAGCCGGTGATCTCCGACAGCATGACGGCCAAGCTGGTGGCGCAGTTCCGCACGCCGACTCCCGCCGGCGCGGCGCGCCACGACGACGCGCCGCGCCTGACCGCGCGCGAGCGCGAGATCGTGCAGGGGCTGGCACGCGGCGAAAGCAACAAGGAGATCGCGCGCGATCTCGGCGTGGCCGAAAGCACAGTGAAGATCCACGTGCAGAACATCCTGAAGAAGCTCAACCTCGCCAGCCGCGTGCAGGTGGCAGTCTACGCGGTCGAGCACGGCCTGACCGAAGCGGGCTGAGCGCGCGGCCACAACGGCGCCAATGTGCTGCACGAGCCGTGTGCAGCGCGCCAAAGGCGCATCGCGCACGGCGTCGTCCGATTCCTACACCGTTATCAGTCCCTGCCCGGGGGGACGCAGGCGAGCCTTGACGTAGGCTGAACCTTGAGCAGTGGCCTTTCAGATGCGCGGGCCGCTTCGGTACGGAAGCCCCCGGCTTCCCCGATCCACGAACAAGGAGCACGCCATGGGAATCGGCACTATTCTTCTGATCATTCTTGTCCTGCTGCTGGTCGGCGCCCTGCCGGCCTGGCCGTACAGTTCCGGCTGGGGCTACTGGCCAAGCGGCGGCCTGGGCTTGATCGTCCTGATTGTGCTGCTGCTCGTGGTTCTCGGCCGGATATAGCGTCCCGGCCGTCCAGCGGGCAACGGCGGCAGGCAGGCCCGGCATGAGCGGCATCGCTGCTCACGCCGGGCCTGTCTGCCGCATCGCCCGTTTTTCCTTCACCCTATCCAGGAGACTGACATGCCAGCCAAATCGAAGGCGCAACAGCAGGCCGCTGGAGCGGCGCTCTCCGCCAAGCGCGGGGAAACCAAGGCCGGATCGCTGAAGGGCGCTTCGCGTTCGATGTACAAGTCGATGAGCGAGAAAGAACTCGACAAGATGGCATCGACCAAGACCAAGAAGCTGCCAAAGCACAAATCGGAACGCTGACGCGTTCACGCACCCCGTCGTTCCCGCTCGCGCGGGGACGACGCGCCACGGGCGCGAATCTCAGCGCTCCCTCGCCGCGCCGTTTCAGCCTTTCCCTTTCTTGCTGTTTGCAGGTCCGCCGCAAAATCCTGGCAGCTCCCTGGCCTGGGAACTGCGCGCTAGCCTGATCGATTCGGCCAGCGCCAGTCCGAAGCCGGCGATGCTGTCATGATCCTGCACCACGCGCTCGCGCAGGAAGCCGGCCCAGCGGAAATCCCCATAGGCATTGCCCGGCTTGCGGTAGGCGCCCGCCATGCGCGCAAATGCCGCCAGGCTGCGGTACGGGTCGTCGAGCATCCCCATCACCGTGGGCGGCAGCGCCCTGGGGCCGTGTAGCTCGCCGTGCTCGTCATATGGATGGACGTGGTTGAGCTGGCGCATGCGCTTCCAGAACGCGGACGGACTCAGTGCGCTCAGGTCGCGCAGGATGCGCACCGGCCCCCATTGGTATCCCAGCTCCAGCCAGGCGCGCGCCCAGTGATGATGATCGACGATATAGAGGCTGCCGCCGGGGCCCGCAATGGTCTTGATGCGGTGCCTGCGCATGAAGCGCCGCAGCGCCTCGCCGTCGTTGCGATCCGCGTGGCGCTGTGTGACTTCTTTTTTTTGGCTGACGTGGGCATAGCCCAGCGTGAGTTGCGTAGGGCGCAGGCGCGCGAGTTCGGCAATGGCGTTGCCGTTCCGGGGAATGGCGCGGTCGCGCCGCTCAGTCGTGTTCGGCACGCTTCTGGTTGACGAAATGCTCCAGCTCGCTGCCCGGGTCTTCGTTGCCGGTGGACTGCTCGGCGACCGACTCCCGTGCCAGCGGCCGTGGCCAGTATTCGCCTTCAACGTCCTGCACCGGCTCGCCGTGCACGTTCGGGTCGAAGTCGGTCCACTGCCCGCATTCCCAGCAGCCCTGCGCACGCTCGAGGTGGCTCGCGCCGGCTTCGCGCAGCACGTCCACCGCAACCGACGACAGCCCATTGCCGACGCAGGCGGCCAGCATCACGTTGCCGGCGCTATTGTCGGTGTGGGTCTCGGCTTGCGTCCCGGCCTGCACCTCGCCTTGCGGCCGTACCGACATGATGGAAACGTCCCATACCGAAAAACCCCGCGCGAACAGGATCCGCGCCGCCTCTTCGGCGCTGGCGATGGAGTCGAAGCGACCCGCTACGATCGGTGACATGGTGGCTCCCTGTATCGATGAATGGATGCGGTAGTTTCGCCGCTTGCAAGAGCCACGCCCGCGCCGGACCTGCACGCTGGCGGCCGAGGCGGCGCGCGGCACGTGCAATTTTTGCAAGCGCAGCGCCCGAACTACATGCGCGGCTGGTTCAGCCGTTGACGACCTCGCCGCCGTTGATGTGCAGGATCTGCCCCGTGATATAGCTGGCCGCATCCGAGGCCAGGAACACGAAGCCCGCCGCCACTTCGAATGGCTGCCCCGGCCGGCCCATCGGCGTCTTCTTGCCGAACTCGGCGACTTCCTCCGCTGTAAAGGTGGACGGGATCAGCGGGGTCCAGATCGGGCCCGGCGCAACACCATTGACGCGGATGCCGCGTTCAACCACCTGCAGCGCGAGCGAGCGCGTGAACGACACGATCGCGCCCTTGGTCGCGGAGTAGTCGAGCAGATGCTTGCTGCCGCGATACGCAGTCACCGACGTGGTGTTCAGGATCGACGCGCCCGCCTTCATGTGCGGCAGCACCGCGCGCGTCAGGTGAAACATCGCAAAGACATTGGTGCGGAAGGTGGCCTCGACCTGGCTTTCTTCGACGTCTTCCAGGGACTTCTCGGGATGCTGCTCGGCGGCGTTGTTGACCAGGATATCGAGCTTGCCGAATTGCTGCAGCGTCTGGCGCGCAACCCCCTCGGCATGGCTGCGGTCGGCAAGATCGCCCGCGACGGCGAGGCACTTGCGTCCGGAGGCTTCGACCAGTTCGACGGCTTCGCGGGCGTCGGCATGCTCGTCGAGGTAGGCAATGACAATGTCAGCGCCTTCGCGCGCAAAAGCCACCGCTATGGCGCGGCCGATGCCGCTGTCGCCGCCGGTGATCAGCGCCACGCGCCCTTGCAGGCGGCCGCTGCCGACGTAGTCGTCCGCGCCGCTGTCCGGCTGCGGCCGCATGGGCGCTTCCAGCCCGGGTTGGCGGTCCTGGTGCTGGGGTGGGACGCTCTTCGGTGTGGACATGGCTGACTCCTGTCTGTGGAGGGCGCGCTGGCCCTTGCGCGTGCCGCGCAAGTTCCATGCCGCTGGGAGGCACCCGGCATGCTGCCCCCGCAGCGCGCCGCGCCAACTGCGGTGACGTCGCAGCCGCCCGTAACCGTTACATCGCCCGGCAATCCTTACAGCGGTGCCACGCCCGCGGCGGCGTGCGGGCGCGGCAGCGAAGGGGCACGGATTTTGCGGCTTTCCCCTGCGGAAACCCTGCGGAAACCACCGCACTTCAACGGCCCGGCGCCGCAGCCAGCTTTGCGCAGGCAACGGCCCAGCCGGACCATTCAGCCAGGAGGCAAGCAATGTTCAACTTCCGCAACGACCGCGGCAGCCGCGGCGGAAATCAGGGCCAGCGCCAGCAAGCGGGCCGGCGCGACGAGAGCCGGGGCAGCGGCTCGGAAGACTGGGGCCAGGAATGGGGCGAAGACTGGCGCGGTGACGAGCGCAGTGACGAGCGCGAGGGCCGCGGCGAGTGGCGCGGCGAAAGCCGCGGCCGCTCGGGTGGCCAGTACGGCAACGAACGTGGCGATGAACGCCGCGGCAGCGAATCCGCGCGCCACGGCGGTCCGTGGTACCAGCAGGACACGCCCTCCGGCCAGGGCCGCGGCAGCTGGGGCCAGCCGGGCTATGGCGCATCGGATGCCGGCGGCACCGGCCATCCTTACAGCAGCGGCTACGGCGGCTACCGTCCGTCGGCGCAAGACAGCGGCTATCACGCCCAGGAGCGCGAATCGGGCTATGGTTACCGCGACGAAGACCGCTTCGGGCCGCGCGGCCGTGGCGGCGAGCGCGATGAGCGCGATGAGCGCGATGAGCGGGGCCAACGTGGCGAGCGCGGCGGCCGCGCCATGCACTGGCGCGAAGGCATGGAGCGCGACCGCGGCCAGCGCGGCGGCGAGCCGAGCTATGGCAGCGGCTACTATGGCGATTCCGCCAGCGGCGGCCAGTCATTCAGCGGCGGGCAGCGGGTCTACCCGGACGACTACGGCTATCGCCGCAGCCGGGCCTTTGGCCAGCAGGCGGCCGCGCAGGGATGGAGCCAGCGCAGCCAGCAAGCCGGCAGGCGCATGACCGGCCCCAAGGGCTACCGCCGCTCGGATGAGCGGGTGCGCGAGGACGTCTGCGAGCGCCTCGCCATGAATCCCTACATCGATGTCGGCGAAGTCAGCGTGGAAGTCGCCAACGGCGTGGTCACGCTGGACGGCACCGTGCGCGAGCGCCGCGAGAAGTATGTCATCGAGGAAATCGCCGATGCGGTGTTCGGCGTGACCGAGGTCGACAACCGGCTGCGCGTGGAACGCGGGCAAGGCGGCCAGGGCTCGGCATGGGCCGCGGGCTCCGAGGTTGGTGGCGAAGACACTGCCGGCAGCGCGGCGGATACCGGCACGTCGCCGGAGCGCACGCTGAACAAGAGCTGAGCGCCAGTCATCCGGCGCGGCGCGTCTAAGAAGCGCCTGGCCGCGCCGCGCCGATATGCCACGCCATCCCCGCAAACTTCGTCGTGGTGCCAAGCTGATGGTGCCCCTGGACGCGCTGCACCCGACCCAGATCACTGTCGGCGGCTACCACGTCGCGCAAAAGGTCCACGCAACGCGCCGCGTGCCGCCCGAGCACCGCGCAGCGTTCCTGGACCGGCACCGCGTCCACCTGATAATCGGGCCGGAACAGGGCCTCTACGTGGTCGACCATCACCACTGGGTGCGCGCCTGGCACGACCTCGGCCTGAGCCACGTGCCCGGCATTGTCCGCGCCGATGTCAGCGACCTCGATGTGCCGGCGTTCTGGCGCTACATGGTCACCAACCACCTGGTCCACCCCTATGACGAGCACGGCCGCCGCCGGCCGCTGACCGAGCTGCCCGTGGCCGTCCACGACATGCGCGACGACCCCTACCGCAGTCTTGAAGCATTCGTGCAGCTCGCCGGGGGCTATCGCAAGGTCAAGACCGCCTACCCGGATTTCCGCTGGGCCGATTATTTCCGCCGCAATGTGCCGGGTCCGTTCGACACGGCGCATCACTTCGCCGACGCCCTGACGCGCGCGTTCCGCCTGGCGCATGCCGCGGGTGCGCGCGAACTGCCCGGCTATATCGGTCCGCTGCGGTGCTGAAGCCCGGTGGCGGCTGACGCCCCGGCCCGACGGCCGGCCCGATGCCCGGCAATTGGCCGCTCAGTCATCGCGCCGCACCGCTTGCAGCAAATGCAGCAAGCGGGCTTCGTCAGCGCGCAGCCTGGCCACCGTCGGCGCCTTTCCGCCGGCTTCGAGCACACCGCACAGGTAAGCCTCGATGACGCCGGGATGCACATAGCACTTGCGGCAAACCGCCATGGTATTGCGCAGCTGTCGCGCCACCTCCCGGATCGCGTCGGCCACGGCCTTCTTGCGCGCGGTTTCGCTGGCGGCTTCCGGCAGCTTGCGCAGGATTGCCAGCGCATGCACGCTGCCGGCCCAGGTGCGGAAATCCTTGGCGGTGAATTCGCCGCCCGTCGCCTCCTTCAGGTAGGCATTCACGTCGGCCGAGCCGATCTCGCGGATCTCGCCGTCGCTGTCGCGGTACTTGAACAGCCGCTGGCCCGGCAGGTCGGCGCAGTTGCGCACGACGCGCGCCAGGCGCGGGTCGTTGACCGAGACGTCGTGGGTGATGCCGCTCTTGCCGGTGAACTGGAAGCGCAGCCGGCTGCCGCGCACGGTCACATGCCGGCGCCGCAGCGTGGTCAGGCCATAAGTGCGGTTCTGCTGCGCGTAGCGCGGCGAGCCCACCCGCACCAGCGTGGCATCGAGCAGCACCACCACCGCCGCCACGACCTTTTCACGCGGCATGCCGTTGCGGCCCAGGTCGCGCGCGGCACGGGCGCGCAGCCGTGGCAGCACCGCGCCGAAGGCTGGCAGGCGCGCGTACTTGTCTGAATCGCGCAGTGCCGCCCATTCGGGGTGGTAGACGTACTGCTTGCGCCCGCGCGCGTCTCGCCCCGTGGCCTGCAGGTGGCCGCGCGCATCCGGGCAGATCCACACCGACTCGTACGCCGGAGGGATGGCCAGCGCGGCAATGCGGGCCAGCGTGGTTGCGTCGCGCACGCGTTCGCCATCGGGATCGATATAGCTGAAGCCGCTGCCCTGGCGGCACCGGGTAATGCCAGGGCTGCTGTCGTCGACATAGCGCAGGCCGGCATCGCGCAGCACGGCGTCAAGCGTCGCGGCGGGCTCGGTGGCGGTGAGGATGCTGTCCATGCGCGTTGCGTTCCGGGGCCGGCACTATCCGGGCATTATCCGGGCACTATCCGGGCACTATCCGGCACTGGCCGGGGCTGACGAGGGCAGCTCCCCGCCCATGCCGGCAGCATCGCCGTCGGGCTCCGGCGCCGCGCGTGGCGGCTTGGGCTGCAAGGCACTGTCGGCGCTGACCGGGCCGGCGCGCGCCACGGTGATCATCTCGCGCAGCCAGTTGACCAGCAGGCTGCTGTACGCGCGCTGGCTCTCCTCCTCGGTCAGCCCATGGTCGGCGCCCTTGATCACGCGGTAGGTCATCGAGTTGGCATGCACGCAGGCGTCGACATAGCTCATCACCGCGGCGTGCGGAACCACCTGGTCGTGCTCGGATTCGATCACCAGCACGTCGCCGCCGAATTCCGCGCAGGCGCGCACGGCGCGGTTGTCTTCGGGCGCGACCACGCTGCGCCGGTACGCCACCAGATCCTGTTCGCGGTGCAGCTGGCGCTTGGGCAGTTCCCAGCCGGAATCCATGTACAGCGCCGGCGCGCGGAAACCCATCCAGCGCACCGGGCGCATCGCGCTCAGCAGCGCCGCCAGGTAGCCGCCGTAGCTGCTGCCCACCACCGCGATGGCGTTGCGATCGACTTCCGGCTGCCGTACCAGCGTGTCGTACGCGGCGACCACATCGGCCAGGTTGCGCATGCGGGTGACGGTCTCGTATTGCGACCTGGTGCCGGCGTGGCCGGTCAGGTCGAAGGTCAGGCAGACGCAGCCCAGCCCCGCAACCTTGCGCGCGCGCGCCAGGTATTGCTGCTGGCTGCCGCCCCAGCCGTGCACGAACAGCACGCCCGGCAACTTCGTCTCCGGACTGATGAGGGTGCCGGCAATGGTGCCGCCCTCGCTCTGGATCTGCAGCAGTTCTTCATGGGTTGCCATGGGAATCGGGCTCCAGCCTTGCGTACTTGGTCAGGGGGCCGACGTGGCGGTCCTCTCCCTGGAAATAGATCACGGCGCCGGCGGGCACCCGCACGTTGGCGCCATACACCTCGCGCGTGGATGCGACCACGCGGGCGCGGTCCGGATCGTTGCGCAGCGCCTCCAGTGCCGCCAGCTCGGCACCGGTGGCACCGCCTACGCGCCACGACTGCTCGAGCACGCCGCCGAGCACCTGCTCGCGGTCGGCGTCGGGACCAGCGGCCGGGCCGAAGGCCACGTCGTAGTTGCAGCGGGTCAGCACCATGCCGCCATAGCAGGACAGCGCGGCATCGTGGTACACCATCGCCGCGCGCACCGCGGCCAGCGTCCGTGCGTCGAACGGCTGCTCCAGCAGCGTGTCGAAACCGCCGCGCACCACCGTCAGCGTCGAGCCGCCGTAGACCTTCTGGCCACGGTTGTTCTGCGTCAGACCCTGCGTGCCGCAATAGCTGGCGCGCAGCCCGGCCAATTCCACCTGGCCGACGCTATAGGTCTGCGGCGCGTCGAGGTCGCGTTCCACCACGATGCCGTGGGCCTCCACCACCGCAGCGGGCATGGCGGCAAGCGCTTCGTCCAGCGCGCGCGCGCTGTCGACCACGCACTGGCCCAGCCCGCCGATGCCGCATGGCTCCTTCAGCCGCACCGGACCCAGTGCCAGCAGGCGCGTGCCGGCGGTGCGCGCATCGGCAAGGGTGAACGCAGTAAAGCCCGGCAGGGTGGCGCCGACCACACGCTGCACGAAAGCGTCGCTCCATCCTTCGGGCGCAGCCGCGCCCGGCTCGACCAGGCCGTGCGTGATCGCCTTGGTGGCGACGAACGCGTACGGCACCACGCCGCCGAACAGGTCGCCCTTTCCCTGCACGCCAAGGCGCGCGGCAAGGTCCTGCCCGACCAGCGTCTGCGCCGGCACCAGGTAGGGCCGCGGCTGGCCGGGCGCGGTTTCATCATAGGTGCCGGCGTAGCCGATCCCCGCGATCTCGGCCACCTTGCGCGCGATATTGGCCATGGTGGTGCCAAGGTGGCTGTCCGGCTGCCCCAGCGAGTCGCAGCCGTACACCATGACCGTGCGGGACGCAGCGCCGGCCGCTTCCATCTGCTTGCGCTTGCTTGCCTTGTTCGGATCGGACACGGGGTGGCTCCTTGCTCGATGACCTGGTTGGCGCGACAAGTTGACGACTACCGCGGCAAACGGCATGCGTGCCGCTGCCCGGTAGAGCGGCTTATGGACTGGCGTCGGCAATGGCATGCGCATCGGCGCCGCCGCCGCCGTCCTTCGGGCGGTACTGCCGCGAGGCGCGGGCCTGCTGCTTGGCCGCGTGGTTCTCGCGCGCCTCGTCCAGCGAATGGCTCATCTTGAGCCCGTTTTCCTTATCGGCCAGCTCGGCCAGGTGGCGGTAGAAGTTCACCAGCTGCCGCAACTCTTCCTCGTCGAGGTCTTCGATCGAGACCAGCATGTTGCTGGCTTCGCGGTGCGAGGCCAGCAGCTCGTTGAGCTTGAGGTGGACCGCGACGGCGTCCTTGTTCTGGCTCTGCTGGATCAGGAACACCATCAGGAAGGTGACGATGGTGGTGCCGGTGTTGATGACCAGCTGCCAGGTCTCGGAGAACCCGAACATGGGCCCGGTGATGGCCCAGGCGGCCACCACGCCGAGCGCGAGCACAAATGCAGTGGGAGAGCCGGCTCGGCGCGTGGCACCACCCGCGAAGCGGTCAAACGCGTGCAATACGCTGTCACGCCTAGACGCTGGCTGATGATTGACGCGCGGCAGGTTCGGGCTGGACTTGCTCATCGTTGCGCTCCTCTGTTGCGCCTTGCTCGTTCGCGCGGTGCGCCGGCGCCGCGGCATGCTGATTTCATTGTATGGAGGGCATGGGGCCGATGTGCAGCGGGCGCAGTCCTACAACGCGCGCAGCACTTGCCTGGCAATCCGCGGCACACGGCTTGCGTTTCCGCCGCGCGCGGCGCGCATGCCGCTGGCAGCTTGCGCGGGAATGGTTCTTGCGCCGGACAGGGTTTATCTGTCGAGGAGCCGAAATGAACGAGAACGCCCCTTCCCCATCCGCCGCCGACGACGAAGCGCTGCGCGTGGCGGTGCGCGCCGAGATCGCCGCGGCATGCGACGGCCGCTTTCCCGACGGCGTGACGCTCGAAGTCTCGGATCGCCGGGTCACCGTGCGGGGCTGCGTGGAGGACGCCGACACCGCGCAGCGCATCGAAAAAGCCGCGGCCGTCAGCGCCGGGGTGCTCGGCGTGCACAACGCGCTGTCGCTGCGTCATGAACCGCCACCGGAGGCGCCGGCGCAGCCCGAAGACAGCGGCATGCAAGCCGACCCATCGCAGCGCCCGTATGGGCAGATCAACCACAAGGTCTGACTCCCCAAAAAATAGAAGCGCCGGATCGGATCCGGCGCCTCGTTCATCGCTCACACTGGCTCACAGCGCTGTCTCCCTTGCTCAGCCCCACGGATCGTAGCGGTCCGCTTCCCAATACGGCGAAATACCGTAGTACTGGTGGATGCTGGTGGCCCACTGCGAATCGGCCATGCTCGGCCAGTGGTCCTTGTCAAACCCGGGTGCGGCCTTGAGACGATCTTTCTCGACGCCGAGCACGAAGCACTTGCGGCGCGTGTCCAGCGTCAGCGCGGACCACGGCAAGGCAAAGAGCTTTTCGCCGATGCCGAGAAAGCCGCCCATGGCCAGCACCGCATACGCGACCCGGCCGCCAAGGACATCGATCATGATGTGATCGATGGTTCCGATGTCGTCGCCCGCCGGGTCGACCACCTTGTTGCCCTCGAGCGTATCGGCGGCCATCACGAACGGGCCCGGGCCCGGGGAATTGCGGTCGATGCCGCCGACGATCGATGCGCCGCGCGGCTGTTCGCCAGGGGATTCAGGTTGGACTTGGGTCATGGACACCTCCGTTTCGGGTTGGCTGCAACAAGTCGCTGCAAAAAAATCATTCCGCGCGGGGCCGGCTGCCCGGTGCCTGGCGTCGCCCGTCTGCCGGCACCGGCGGCACCAGCGGGTCGAAATCCACCCAGCGGCCATCGACCCATTGCCCGTCCGCACGCTCCACGTCCTTGGCGCCTTCCCGGCGCAGCAGGTCCGCGACCGCGGCGGTGTCGCCGCTGGAAACGTGCGCGGCCAGCAGCACGCCGGCGTTGCGCACCGGCGGCTGGCCGGTCACCGGATTGCGGCGCCCGTCGCGCGCCAGCGCCAGCGCGCCCGCGAGCGAACCGAGGTACGCGCCCAGGCCCACGGCAATTACCAGCACCAGGATCGATACCGGCGGTACAGCGGCCAGCGCCGACACCAGCATCGCACCCACGGCAGCGCCGGCCGCGGCGCCGATCACTACACCGGCAATGGCACCGGCGCCGGACTTGCGCGCGCCGGCATCGGCCGCGTGGTCGCCGCCCACCGCGTAGGCAGCGTGCTGCCCGGGCGGATTGACGTAGAACAGGCTAAGGTCCTGGTCCGCGAAACCGCGTGCCTTGAGGCGGCTGGCGACGGATTCGGCGGTACTGAAGCTGTCGAATCGACCTGCGACGATAGCGGTCATGCTGGCTCCATGTCTTGTTGATCGGAATCGCGCATTGGCTACGCTAGCGGCCGCGCATGCTGCCCTTGCGCTGACCCGCGGGCTTGGCCCCGACGGGCTGCTGCGCGCTGCCGCGCTTGAGCTTCCAGTCGACGTCGTCGCGCGCGGTCTGCGTCTTCCTTTCGGCGTGCATGGCGGCGCTCGGCGAGATCGGGTCGCTGGCCGGGAAGGTCATCTCCAGGGAGTCGTCGACGGCGGCCTGGTACGTCCTGGCCTCCTTGCCGCGCTGGGGCTTGTCGAAAGCGGCGCTGGCGCGCATCGCCTGCGGCTTGTCAGCCTTCGCGGCGGCCTTGGCTGCAGGGCGGACCGCGGTCTTGGTAGCGGTCTTGGTAGCGGTCTTGGCAGCGGTCTTGGCAGCGGTCTTTGCAGCAGGCTTGGCGGCTGGCTTGGCCGGCTTGGCTGCCGGCTTGGCCGCTGGTTTTGCCGCGGCCCTGGTCGCAGTCTTTGCAGCAGGCTTGGCGGCCGATCGCGCGCCAGGCTTGGCCGAGGATCTTGCGGTGGATGCCGAGGATTTCGCGCCGGACGGCTTGCGGGCAACCTGCGCGGCCTTGTCGGACTTGCGGCTGGCGTTAGGCATGGTTGTTCCCTCCTTGGTTGGGTGACTGACCCATGCAAAGGCCGGGCCAGACCGCCCGGGCCTGACCGACGCGCGCTACATGCCCGCCAGGCGCCACGCCGGACACGCCACCGGCGCTCGGCCAATGCGCTGCGCGACAGACCTGCCGGTAAAAACTACATCGTCAAGCAAAGGATGGAAGCTGGGCGCGCAGCGCGCGATGTCACGCCGTACGTGGCTGGCGCGGGAACCTGACGGCGATGCAGACGCTGATCTTGTCCGCGTCGCAGCCATCGCCTTCGGCGCTGAGCAGGGCGCCATGCATCTCGACCATGCGCCGCGTGAGCAGCAGCGCAGTGCTTTGCCGCGCCTGGCTGCCACCGTCGGGCGCGGCGCGACGGCCGAAGAAGTCGGTCAGTGCCGCCAGCCGGCTGGCGCTGCGCTGCTGGTCCAGCGGCGGGCTCTCGGCGATGCGCAGCTTCACGTGGGCAGGCTCGCCGAACAGATGCATGGCCACCGAGCCGCCCGCCGGCGCGCGCCAGATGCAATGCACCAGCAGGTGCCGCAGCAACGGGACGAGGCGGTTCGCATCGCCGTCGATGCCATACGCGCCATCCCCCGCGCCGTCGGTGGTGACGGGGGCCAGCAGCACCCCTCGCGCCTCGGCAGCCGGACGGCGGTCGGCAATGGCCTGCGCGGCGGCGTCGAGCAGGTCGATGCGTTGCCAGCTCGGCGGGCGCTCGTCGGCCAGCAGTCGCACCGATTCCTCCATTTCCTCGATCAGCGCCAGCTGCTGCTGGGTGCCGGCGCGAATCCCGTCGAGCGCGCGCTGCGCCGGGGCCGGCGCCGCATCGAAGGCGCGGTCCAGCACGTAGGCCCAGCTCTGGATGGCATTGAGCGATGAACGAAGGTCATGGGCCGACTGCTCGATCAGCGTGCTGACTTCCTGCACCGCGCGCACCGCGGCCGTTTCGGCGGTGTCCGCGCCGGCAGCCACATCCGTGGCTTGATCGTCAGAAACGTCCGGCAGGTTGGACGGCGGCTGCGGTTGCGTCATGGTCGGATTGGCGTCTGGGCGGCCAGGTTGGCTACTTGGCGTAGAAGCAAGAAACGTGCTGCGCGCAGCGCCGGGAGGCCAGCCCACATGGCGTCCCAGGCCAGTCAACCGGTCGCGGACGATCCCGTGTCATTGCGCGAGGCGCGCAGCCACTCGGGCAGCTCCCCGCGGGCGGCATAATCTTCCAGCCGGTTGTACAAAGTCTTCAGGCTGATGCCGAGGATCTCGGCAGCATGCTTCTTGACGCCGGCGCATTGCTCCAGCGTGGCGAAGATCAGCTGGCGGTCGGCGTCGGCCAGCGACATGCCTACCGGCACCGACACCACCGCCGCGCCGGGGGCCTGCGTGGCCGCCACCTGCAGCGGCACCTGCACCTCGGTGATGAGATCCTCGTCGGCCATGATAAAGGCGCGCTGCACGAAATTGCGCAGTTCGCGCACATTGCCCGGCCAGGCATGCAGGCGCAGGCTGTCGAGCACGTTGGGGGCGAAGCGCCGCTGCGTGCCCTGCTCGCCGTTGAGCTGGTCCAGCATCAGGTTGGCGATCTGGATGACGTCGTCGCCGCGCGCGCGCAGCGGCGGCAGCTCCACCGGGAACACGTTGAGGCGGTGGAACAGGTCGGCGCGCAGCTTGCCGTCGGCCACGGCCTCTTCCGGGTTGCGGTTGGTGGCGGCCAGCACGCGCACGTCGGCATGGCATTCGCGGTTGGTGCCCACTCGCATGAAGGTGCCGGTCTCCAGCACGCGCAGCAGCTTGACCTGCAGCTCGGCCGGCATCTCGGTGATTTCGTCGAGAAACAGCGTGCCGCCGTCGGCGCGCTCGAAGTAGCCCTTGTGCTGGCGGTCGGCGCCGGTAAAACTGCCGCGCTCGTGGCCAAACATTTCGCTCTCGATCAGCGTGGGCGAGATCGCGCCGCAATTGACCGCGAGGAAGGGCTGGCGCCGCCGCGACGACAGCTCATGCACGGTCTGCGCGGCCAGCTCCTTGCCGGTGCCGCTTTCGCCGATCAGCAGCACCGTGGCCTCGGTGGGCGCCACGCGCGCGAGCTGGTCATAGACCGTCTGCATCACCTCCGAGCTGCCCATCAGCCGGCCGAAGCGGCCGTAGCGGCGCAGTTCGCCGCGCAGCGAATGGATTTCGGCGCGCAGCTCGCCGGTGGTGGCCAGGCGCTTGAGCACGGTCTGCAGCCGCGCCACGTTGATCGGCTTGACCAGGTAGTCGGTAGCGCCGGCGCGCAGGGCCTCGACCGCGCTTTCGACGCTGGCATAGCCGGTGGTCAGGATCACTTCGACGCCGGAGGCGCCGACCTCGTCGAACAGCTCCATGCCGTTGCCGTCGGGCAGGCGCAGGTCGGCGACGATCGCGTCAGGCATGTGCCAGCCGAACTGCAGCCGGGCTTCGCGCAGGCTGCCGGCGGTGGCGGAAGTGAAACCTTCCATGGCCACGATCTCCGCCAGCGCGGCACATGCGTTTTCATCGTCATCGACAATCAGGATGTGGGGCATACGATCCGTCAGTGAGACTTAATGGAAACTTCTGCGGAACCAGCAAGAACGCCTGTCCGGATTCCGGCCCGGCGCCAGGTACCGCAGCCGCCGCCGCGCGCCATGCGAAGCGCGGCAAGGCAGGCATTCCGGGCAATTCAGGACAGGTGCGGCACGGTTCCGACTGCATACTGCCAGTCCACTGCGTAATAAAAGTCTAAGCCCGGCCTGGGGCCAAGGTTGCCAGTGTCTGTCTGACACCGCTGTCGGACCTTTCCGCGCGGGACCGCGCGGCTATGGCAAGGCCCTCTGGCAAAGGCTAGCATAGGAACTTCCCACCCTCACACGACAAGCTCGCCAAGCCCTGCCTTCGATCGTGCCAGTGACCACCACGCCTCCTCGGCGCAGCGCCGCCGCCCCTGCCTCAGCCCGCCAGGCCCCCCTCTCCCCCGCGGCCGGGGAAGCCGCGCCGCGCCGGGCCGTGCCCTCGCAGGTCTCGCTGCTGTGGGAAAGCACCGCGCCGGCCATGCAGCGCCTGATGGCCCAGGTGGAGCGGGTGGCGCCGACCGATGTCACCATGCTCGCGGTGGGGGAAAGCGGCTCGGGCAAGGAAGTGGTGGCGCGCGCCGTGCATGAGCGCAGCGCGCGGCGCAACGGCCCCTTTATCGCCGTCAACTGCGGCGCGATCCAGCCGACGCTGATCGAGTCGGAGCTGTTCGGGCACGAGAAGGGCGGTTTTACCGGCGCGATCGAGCAGAAGGCGGGGTACTTCGAGCAGGCGCAGGGCGGCACCCTGTTCCTGGACGAAGTCACCGAAATGCCGCTCGAGATGCAGATCAAATTGTTGCGGGTTCTGGAAAGCCGCACCTTCCACCGCGTCGGCGGCGATACGCCGATCGTCACCGACGTGCGCATCCTGGCCGCAACCAACCGCGATCCGGTCGATGCCGTGCGCACCGGCCAGCTGCGCGAAGACCTGCTGTACCGGCTGGCAGTGTTTCCGCTGCATATCCCGCCGCTGCGCGAGCGCCCGGACGATATCGTGCCGCTGGCGCGGCACTTCCTCGCCGAATACAACGCGATGGAACACAGCGACAAGGCCTTCTCGGCCGCTTCGCTTGACCGGCTGGTGCGCTATGACTGGCCGGGCAACGTGCGCGAGCTGAAGAACGCGGTCTACCGGGCCTTTATCCTCGCCGACAAGGTGGTCGAGATCGGCAATCCCAACCTGGCCACGCAGCCGCCGCGGCCCACCACCGTGGACGGCGTGGTCAACGTGCGCGTGGGCACCACGCTGGCCGATACCCAGCGCGAGATCATCATGGCCACGCTGGCGCGCTTCGACGGCGACAAGCGCCAGGCGGCGCGCGCGCTCGGCATCAGCCTCAAGACGCTGTACAACCGGCTGGACGCCTACCGCTCGCTCTGAGACGGCGAAGCGCCGGTGGCCGGATCGGCCAGCGCGCGCAACAGCGCGTCGATCGCCAGCGGCTTGGTCAGGTGCGCATGGAAGCCGGCCAGCTTGCTGCGCCGATGGTCATCCGGGGTGCCGCGCCCCGTCAGCGCCAGGAAGCGCACCTGCGCGCCGCAGGTCTGGCGCAACGCCTGCAGGACTTTATAGCCCGACATGTCGGGCATCTCCAGGTCCAGCAGCACGCAGTCGGGGCGGAAGCTGCCGGCCAGCGCCAGCGCCTGGTAGCCGCCATGGGCCGCGCGCGCATCGTGGCCGAGCATAATCAGCAGTTCGGCCATGCTGTCGGCGGAATCGGCATTGTCGTCGACCACCAGCACGCGCCGCCGCGGCGGCGTTCCCGGCGCCGGTGCGGCCGCTTCGCGGCGTGGCGCACCGGCACGCGGCAGGATCACGGTGAAGGTGCTGCCCTTGCCCGGCCCGGCGCTGTCGGCCTGGATCGCGCCGCCGTGCGCTTCGACCACGGCCTTGGCCAGCGCCAGCCCGACGCCGAGCCCGCTGCGGCTGCCGGCCTCGCTTTCCTGCGAGAACAGGTTGAAGATCCGGTCCAGCGCCGCCCGCTGCAGGCCACGGCCGGTATCCGAGACGGTCGTCACCACGCGCGCCGGCTCCACGTGGACCCGCACGCTCACGGTGCCGCCGCGCGGGGTGTACTTGGTGGCGTTGCTGAGCAGGTTGAACAGCACCTGTCCCAGCCGGTTGGCATCGGCGCGCACGTGCGGCGAGACGGCGGGCAGCTCCGCTACCAGCTGCTGGCCGGCGGCATCGAGCACCGGCCGGATCGCCTCGAGGCTGTTGCCGACCACTTCGTTGTAAGACGTAGGCGTCAGCTCCATCTTCATCTTGCCCGCGGTCACGCGGCCGACATCCAGCAGGTCATTGACCAGCCGCTCGAGCTGGCGCAACTGCCGGTCGATGATCGCGGCGCAATGGCGGATGCGGGTATCGGCATCCGGCGTCAGCGCGATCACCTCGACCGCATTGCGCACCGGCGCCAGCGGGTTGCGCAGTTCGTGCCCGAGGATGGCAAGGAAGGATTGCAGGCGCCGGTTGCCGGATTCGAGCAGCTCCAGGCGCAGCGCGTCGCTGATGTCGCGCGCGGTCCAGAGCAGCCCGGCCGGGCAACCCGCGGCATCGCGCACCAGCACCATGCGGGTCTGGCAGCGCACGATCGCGCCATCCTGGCGTGCCAGGCGCTCGTCGCCGGCCCACTGGCCGCAGGCGCGCGCGGCTTCCAGCGCCGCGCGGTCGCGCCCGGCCGCGGCATCCGGCCCGGTGTACAACAGCGCCAGCGGCTTGCCGACCGCCTCAGCCGCCGTGTATCCGGTCACGGCCTGCGCGCCGACGTTCCAGCTGCGGATGGTGCCATCCAGGTCCAGCTCGCAGACCGCGGTGCCGGGCAGGTTGTCGGCCAGCAGCTGCAGGCGCGACTCGGCCAGGCGGGCGTGATCGGACGCGGCTTCCTGCACGGTGATATCGCGGCAAGCCACCACGAAGCCGCCGGCGCTCGCATGCATGACACAGGCGGCCTGCAACTGGCTGCCGTCCCGGCGCACGCGCCAGCCCCGGTCGCGGGCACTGCCGGCCTGCGCCGCGGCCTGCTGCCACTGCAGCGGCAAACCGGCGGCGACATCATCGGCGCGGTGCAGGCAGGAGAAGTGCCGGCCGGCGATGTCTTCGGCGCGGTAGCCGAATACGCGGAGCGCGGAGTCGGGCCACGCCACGATGAGGCCCTCTGCATCCGTTTCGAACACCGCCACGTCCTCGACCGCATCCAGCAGGCGCCGGTATTGCTCAACGGTTGGCTGGCCGACACGCCCGGGGGGAACGGCTCCCGCCTCTGCCAGATGTGGCGCGCAGGCACCTTTTGTCGCTTGCGGCTCCGACATGGACAAACCCTACGTGGTAATGGACGATCATGGCAGGCCATTCAATACGTAGTACGCGCAGTACGGCGGATGCGGGCGCCCGGCGTGCCACCATGGCCGGCAGGCGGTACGCCTGCGGCACGGCCAAATGCCCGCCAGCCGGCGGGCATTCAGCTCCATGATAGGTGTTCGTGGCACCGACCGCGACCACGGCGCACACCACGCGGCGCGCTGGTTGCCGGTGTGGCTGGGCGGAAGGCTAGCGCCCCCGGCGCGCCTGCACCACCGCCGCCAGCGCGGCGGACGCGCCGACGATCAGCGCGGTGGCCAGCACCGGATGCCGCGCCGTGGTCGTATAGGGGCACGACTGCAGCGCGGTGCGCGTGCCGCTGCGCTCCTGCAGCCCGCTGCCGCTGCCGTACAGTGTGTTGTCCTCGAGCGGGCCGGCCGGGTGGCGCGTCTGCTGGGCACGGCCCATGAAGCGGCGCATGAAGCGGTCGAAGGTATGCGGCGTGTGGTACGCCGCCGCGGAGAAAGCCTTGGCCGCCCCGCCGACGAACAGGTCGCGGCGCGGGTTCTCGGCGGCGAACAGGATCGCATCGGCGGCCAGCGCCGGATCGTACAGCGGTGGCGGCAGGCGCGGCTCGACGTCAAGGAAGTTCTTGGCGTGCATGGCCAGCGGCGTTTCCAGGCCGGCGGGCTTGATCAGCGTGATGCTGACCGGCGCCTGTTCCTGTTCCAGCTCCAGCCGCAGCGAATCGGTAAAGCCCTTGATCGCATGCTGCGAGGCCGCGTACGCGCTCTGCAGCGGCAGCGGCCCATCGGAGGCCTCGCTGCCCATGTTGATGATGGCGCCGCCGCATTCGCGCAAGTGCGCGGCCGCCGCCAGCGAGCCATGGACGGTGCCCCAGTAGTTGGTGTCGAACAGCCGCCGCTGGTCTTCCAGCGGCACGTCGCCGTGGCGGCCGAAGATCGTCACGCCGGCATTGTTGATCCATGTGTCGAAGCCACCGAAGCGCTCGATCGCGGCCTGCGCGACCTTGCCGACCTCTTCGTGCCGGCCCACATCGGCAGCGACAGTGATGACTTCGGCGCCCTGCTGGCGCAGCTCTTCGGCCAGCTTGTGCAGCGAATCCTCGCTGCGCGCCACCAGCACCAGCCGCGCACCCCGCGCGGCGGCCTTGCGCGCGGTGACCAGGCCCACTCCACTGGTGGCGCCGGTCAGCACGATCACCTGCGAGCCGATTTTCTTCAGGGTGGGTTTCATCTGCCGCTTCTCCTCGGGATGATCCCGGCACGGCGCCGGGCGTGGCAATGGTTGATCACCGACAGTGCATTGCAGACAAGCATCGCAAATTGCGTTCCCATCCGCGCCGGCCTGCGGGCGCGCGGAGGGGGGAGCGGACGCGCGGCAGAATTACAACGTCCGGTAAGAACCACATGCCGGCCGGCACGCGCTGCCGTGCGCGTGCCGTCGCGGCGCCATCCTGTGCCGCTGTAGGACTGGCGCCGATTTCGCCGGCGCCATGTGCTGCCTAAGCTGGATGCATCTTTCCGCAACCGGCGACAGCCATGGCCAAGACGACGCGACAGGACTCCGGCGACAGCCGCACTGCGGCAAAACGCACGACGGCGCGCAGCGGCAAGCCTGCCCGCAAGGGCTCGCCGCCGGCGGCGCGCAAGGCCGGCGCGGCGGCCCGCAAGCGCAGCACGGCCAGCGCCGCGCTGGACAAATACCGCCGCATGCGCGACTTCGGCGCCACGCCCGAGCCCAGCGGTGCCGCCGCCCGCACACGCGGCGCACCGCGCAAGCGCGCCGGCGAGCTGTCGTTCGTGATCCAGAAGCACGCGGCGCGGCGGCTGCACTACGACTTCCGGCTCGAACTCGGCGGCACGCTGAAAAGCTGGGCCGTGCCCAAGGGCCCGAGCCTGGACCCGCACGACAAGCGCATGGCAGTCCACGTCGAAGACCATCCGATGGACTACGCGGGCTTCGAGGGCGTCATCCCAGCCGGGCACTACGGCGCGGGCACGGTGATCGTATGGGACCGTGGCACCTGGGTGCCGGTCGGCGACGCCGAGGCCGGCTACCGCGCCGGCAAGCTCAAGTTCGAGCTGCGCGGCGAAAAGCTGCATGGCCACTGGACGCTGGTGCGGATGCACGGCAGCCGGCAGAAGGAGCAGGACGCGTGGCTGCTGATCAAGGAGCGCGACGACGCCGCGGTGCCGGCGGCCGAGTTCGACGTGGTCGAGGCGCTGCCCGACAGCGTGCTGGGCGGCACGGCGCGCAAGACGCAAGCTGCCAGCGGCTCCGCCAGGCCGGCGGCAAAGCGTGCCGGCAAGGCCGACGCCGGCGGGACAACCCACGCCGCCCCCCGCGCCAGGGCACTGAAGCCGCCGCCCGGCGCGCCGCGCGCGGCGTTGCCGCTGGCGCTGGCGCCGCAGCTGGCCACGCTGGTCGACAAGCCTCCGGCCGACGCCGCGGCCTGGCGCTATGAGATCAAGTTCGACGGCTACCGGGTGCTGGCGCGCATCGACGGCAAGGACGTGCGGCTGTTCACGCGCCAGGGCCATGACTGGACCGCGAAGCTGCGCGCGCTGGCGCGTGATGTCGGCACGCTGGGGCTGCCCGACGGCTGGCTCGACGGCGAGATCGTGGTGCTCGGCAAGCATGGCGAGACCGACTTCCAGGCCTTGCAGAACGCCTTCGATACCGCGCGCGTCGAGGCCATCCAGTACTTCGTGTTCGACCTGCCCTTCTATGCCGGCCATGACCTGCGCAAGGTGCCGCTGGCCGAGCGCCGCGCGCTGCTGCGGCATATCTTTGCCGGCAACACCGCGCCGCGGCTGCAGTTCAGCGAGGACTTCGAGGCCGCCCCCGACGAAATGCTCGACGCCGCCTGCCGCATGAAGCTCGAAGGCGTGATCGGCAAGCGCGCCGATTCCAGCTATGTCAGCACGCGCAGCAACACCTGGATCAAGCTCAAATGCACCCTGCGCCAGGAATTCGTGGTGGCGGGCTTTACCGATCCCAGCGGCAGCCGCACCGGCATCGGCTCGCTGCTGCTGGGCGTGCACGACAGCGGCGGACGGCTGCGCTATGCCGGCAACGTCGGCACCGGCTTCGACACGCGCACGCTCGGCGAACTGCGCGCGCAGCTCGACGCGCTGCGCGCCGATACGTCGCCGTTCGCGACCGTGCCGGCGGGCGTGAAGGGACACTGGGTGCGGCCGAAGCTGGTGGCCGAGGTGTCGTTCGGCAGCTGGACCCGCGAAGGCCGCGTGCGCCATGCCGTGTTCCACGGGCTGCGCACCGACAAGCCCGCCGGCGCGGTGTCGGTCGAGATGCCGGCGGCACCGGCCGGCAAGGGGACCAAGGCCGCAGCGAAAGCAGCAAAGACGGCGGCAAAGACGGCGCCAGAGAAGGCCCCCGCAAAGCGCGCAGCCAGGACTGCATCGAAGACAGCCGAGAAGGCTCCGGCAAAAACCGCGGAAAGAACCGGCTCCCACGGCAAGCAGCCTGCCGCGCTGGGTGGCAAGGTCAGGATCAGCCATGCCGAACGCGTGATCGACACCGCCTCCGGCCTGACCAAGGGCGACCTGGTGCGCTACTACGAGCAGGCCGCGCCGCTGATGCTGCCGCACCTGCGCGGCCGCCCGATCGCGATGGTGCGCGCCCCTGCCGGCGTGGGCGGCGAACAGTTCTTCCAGCGCCATGGCGACACGCTGCGCGTCGATGGCATCAACATCCTGGACCCGTCGCTGTGGCCGGGGCATCCCGCGCTGCTGGAGATCGTGTCGGCCGAGGCGCTGGTCTCGGCGGCCCAGCTTAACGTGGTCGAGTTCCACACCTGGAATGCCAGCAAGCGCAGCCTCGACCGGCCCAATCGCATCATCTTCGACCTGGACCCCGGCGAAGGCGTGCCCTGGGACCAGATGCAGGAGGCCGCCGCGCTGATGAAGGCACTGCTCGACGAGCTTGGCCTGGCCAGCTTCCTGAAGACCAGCGGCGGCAAAGGCCTGCACGTGGTGGTGCCGGTCGCGCCGCGCGCCGGCTGGGACGAGGTCAAGGACTTCGCGCAAGACGTAGTGCGCCATGTCGCCGCCACCATCCCGCAGCGCTTCGTCGCCAAGAGCGGTGCGCGCAATCGCGTAGGGAAGATTTTCATTGATTACCTGCGCAATGGTGTCGGCGCGACCACCGTCGCGGCGTTCTCGGCACGCGCGCGGCCAGGGCTGGGCGTATCGATCCCGGTCTCATGGGAAGAGCTCGGGACGCTGGAGAGCGCGGCGCAATGGACCGTCGCCAACGTGGGCCCGCGGCTGGAGGCCTTGCAGGCCGACGATCCGTGGGCCGGCTATGCCGGCGTGCGGCAGGCCATCACCCGTGCCGCGGCGCGGCTGGGGCGGGCCGGCTGAACCACCTCGCCGCACACCTGCGGCACATTTCTTGCCCCGCTTTCCATAAGGACAAACGGCGGGACAAACGGCGGGACACCCGGCGTGAGCCCAGGCCGCAACCTACGGAGAGAGCGCAATGACCCACCTCAGCATTCCCGGTACGATCCGCGCCGTCGGCGGCGGCAGCGCTGGCTCCGGCACCCGCGCGCCGCACAACCGGCGCGCGCTGCGCCGTCTGCTGATTTCATGCGCGATGCTGTCGTTCGCCGCCGCGCCGGTGCAGGCGCGCTTGCCGGCACCCACGCCCGAGCAGCAGCAGGCGGCCGAAGCCAAGAAGGCCAAGGAAGCGGAAACGGCCAAGCAGCAGGCCGAAGCCCTGACTCGCGTGCAGGACAAGCTGGCAGCGCGTTTTGGCAAGGGCGCTGCCGCAGGGGGCGCCACCGAGCCCGGCAAGATCCCGCAAAAGGCGGCCGAAGCCCCTGGCTCGACCGGCCCGCACGGCGGCACCTCGCCAAGTGCCGAAGCGCATAGCGGCGAGGCCGCGCGCCGCTAAAGGCACGTCGCGTCCTGCCGCCGGCGCATGGCCCCGGCATGCCTCTTGCCACTGCGAAGCGGAACGGCCTCGTCGAGGGCCCGTGGATAAGCCGCCACAAAGGGGGAACGCAATGGATCACTTCTGCACGCATGTAGTTATTACAACCGGCATGCCGCCCAGCCTTGCAGGATTTGCACACGAGGACACGGAGCCGGCACGCTTTTACCTGCTCCGAAACCGGCCGCACCGGCCGCGCGCCTGCGCGCCGGTGGTCGCCTGCGGACGCGCGCGAAAGCGCGCGTCAGCGTGACGCCATGCGCCCGCAAGCCAACCGCGCTCCGTTGATCCTCAACGTCGAGGACCGCGAGGGACCGCGCTACGTCAAGAGCCGCATCCTGCATCGCGGCGAGTTTTCCGTGATCGAGGCGGCCACCGGCCAGTCGGCGCTGGCGCTGGTGCGCCAGCATGCGCCGGCGCTGGTGCTGCTGTCGTCGCGCCTGCCCGATATCAGTGGGCTGGAGGTGTGCCGGCTGATCAAGGACGACCCGGAGATCGCCCGCACCCTGGTGCTGCTGACCTCGCCCGGCGTGGCCCAGGCGCGCCAGCGGGTCGAGGCGCTGAACTGCGGCGCCGACGGCTACCTGGTCGAGCCTGCCGAGCCCGAGGAAGTCCTGTCGAGCATCCAGGCGCTGCTGCGGCTGCGCGGGGCGGAAGATGCCTACCACCGCACCACGCAGGCCCTGCACGACAACGAGGACCTGTTCCGCCAGCTGGCGGAGTCGCTGGCCGACGTGGTCTGGATCCTTGATCCCGCCGCCCGGCGCCTGCTGTTCGTCAGCCCTTCGTTCGAGGCGCTGTGGGGCCATTCGGCCGCAGAGGTGATGGAGAACCCGCGCCGCTGCCTGGACCGCCTGGTCCCGGCCGACCGACCACGCGTCGAGGCCGCTCTCGCCAGCATGCTGTCCGACGGCCGCATGGATATCGAATTCCAGATGACGCGGCCCGACGGCCAGCTGCGCGAGATCCGCGCGCGCGCCTTCCCCGTGCACGGCGCCGGTCAGGCGGCCGCGCGCGCCGATGCCGGCCATGCCGGCGATGGCGGCGATGCCTGCGATACCGGCCATGCCCGGCCGCTGCGCATTGCCGGCATCTGCCAGGACGTGACGCTGCAGAACCGCGCCGGACGCACGCTGCGCGACGAGGAGCGGCGCAAGGACCAGTTCCTGGCCATGCTCGCCCACGAGTTGCGCAACCCGCTCGCGCCGCTGCGCAGCGCTGCCGACATGCTGCAGCAGCTGTCGCCTTCGCGCGAGGACATGTTCCGCGCGCGCGACATCATCGGCCGCCAGCTGCACCACCTGACCCGGCTGGTCGACGAGCTGCTCGATATCTCGCGCTTCAACCAGGGCCGCATCACGCTGCGCCAGGACCTGGTAGAGCTGCGCGCCGCGCTCAGTACCGCGGTCGAAGCGGTGCGGCCGGAGATCGACGTCTACGGCCACACGCTGCGCCTGTCGCTGCCCGAGCAGCCGCTGCCGGTGCGGGGCGACCTGGTGCGGCTGACGCAGATCTTCAGCAACCTGCTGCACAATGCCGCCGCCTACACGCCCGCGGGCGGCCAGATCACGGTCGACGCCACGCTCGACGAGAATGCGGCCAGCGGTTCCGCCGGCGGCCATGTCACGGTGCGCGTGCGCGACAACGGCACCGGACTGTCCGAGGCGCTGCAGCGGCTGTTGTTCGACCCCCTGGCCCCGCACGATCCCGCCGATGGCAACGCCGGCAAAGGCAGCAGCATCGACAGCAGCGTCGGCAACCGCAACATCAACGACGGCACGGCGCCGGCCAACGCCTTCCCGCACGACGGGCCCGGCATCGGCCTGACGCTGGTGCAGAAGCTGGTCTTGCTGCATGGCGGCACGATCCGCGCCGACAGCCCCGGCCCTGGCCAGGGCAGCACCTTCAGCGTCACGCTGCCGGTCGAGCCGTGGCACAAGTGGCACCCCGGCACCGGCAAGTCCGCGGCGCACAGCGGCGTGTCGCGGCGGATCATGGTGGTGGACGACAACGCCGACGCCCTCGAAGCCATGACCATGACGCTCCAGACCATGGGCCACACCGTGGTGACGGCGCCGGACGGGCCCACGGCTGTCGCGCTCGCCACCGCCGCGCGCCCGGAAGTGGTGCTGCTGGATCTCGGCATGCCGGCCATGGACGGCTTCGAGACCGCGCGCCGGCTGCGCGCGCTGCCCGAGATGCGCGGCGCCACGCTGGTCGCATTGACCGGCTTCGGCCAGCCCGAGGACCGCCGGCGCGCGATGGAAGCGGGCTTCGACCAGCACCTGGTAAAGCCGGCCGACCTGGACGCGCTGACGCACCTGCTCGATACGCTCAAGGACCGCGTTTAGCCAACGGCCATGCCGGTCCGCCATCAACCCTGACAAGGAGCCTACGTGCATACCACGCCCGACCCCGACATTCCCCCGCGAGAGCCGGAAGTCCCGCCGCCCGAGCCGCCGCCGGGGCCTCCCGAACCCGTCTCCGACCCGCCACCGGGCGACCAGCCGCCACCGCCGCCGCAACGCGCGCGCGATCAATGCGATAAAGGAGCCGTCAAGTGTCCCGCATCATCTGGAAAGGCGCCATTACCTTTGGCCTCGTCAATATCCCGGTCGTCCTGCGGCCAGCGTCGCGCAGCCAGACACTCGACCTCGACCTGCTAGACGTGCGCGACATGGCCCCGGTGGGCTACCAGCGCATCAACAAGAGCACCGGCAAGCCGGTCGACAAGGAGCACATCGTCAAGGGCTACCAGTACGCCAAGGACGAGTACGTGCTGCTGAACGACGAGGATTTCCGCCAGGCCAATGTCGAAGCCACGCAGACGGTCGACATCGTCAGCTTTGTCGAGGCGCAGAG
Source organism: Cupriavidus sp. MEYA8 (assembly GCF_059278825.1). NCBI lineage: Bacteria > Pseudomonadati > Pseudomonadota > Betaproteobacteria > Burkholderiales > Burkholderiaceae > Cupriavidus > Cupriavidus sp. MEYA8. Next base: position 1,257,109 of record NZ_CM181222.1, on the reverse strand, counting down.
CATTCCGCCCTATTTCTTCGACACCCCCTACTACCTCGAGCCGGACAAGCGCGGCGACCGCGGCTACGCGCTGCTGCATGCGACGATGCGGCGCACCGGCCGCGCCGCGCTGGCGCTTGTGGTGCTGCGCAATCGCCAGCACCTGGCGGCAGTGCTGGTCCACGACAACGCGCTGGTACTCAACACCATGCGCTTCGCCGACGAAGTGCTGCCGATCTCGGAGCTGCGCCTGCCGAAGGCGTCGAGCACCAAGGGCAGCGGCGCCCATGCGCGCGAGATCGAGATGGCAACCAAGCTGGTCGAGGACATGACCGAAGACTGGAAGCCAGAACAGTATCGCGACACCTATCGCGACGACATGATGGCGCGCATCGACGCCAAGATCGAATCCGGCAAGACGCACCAGCTGACCCAGCCCACCGAGGACGAAGAAGCGCCGCGGCGCAGCGCCAAGGTCATCGACATGGTGGCGCTGCTGCGCAAGAGCCTGGGCGAGCGCGGCAAGGGCGACGACGGCAAGGGCCGGCGCCGCGCGAAGCCGGCGGAGGAATCGCAAGCGGCGAAGGAAGCCGAAGCCGATGACGACCGCGCCCGCGCAAGCCGCAGCCGCCGCAAGACGCCCGCGCGCCATGCAGCGGCGACGAAATCACCCGCAAAGCGGACGACGGCCAAGCGCACGACCGCGGCCAAGCATGCGCCGGCCCAGTCGCACGCCAAGTCGCATGCCAAGTCTCATGCCGCGGCTCGCAAGAGCACGGGCACGACACGCCGCAAAGCCGCCTAGCTGGAATCCGGAAAACCGGAGATGGTGCGTTGTGTTTCGCACATCGGCGGACGGCGGGCACTGGCGTGCCCGGCATTGCGCTTCAGCGGTCAGCGCGAAGTGACCTTGAGGTTATCGTTCACCGACGTCACGCCTTCGACACTGCGGATCGTGTCCAGTGCCAGGTTATGCTGTTGCTGGCTTGGCACTGTGCCGCCCACTTCAACCGTGCCATTCTTCGTCTTCACGTGGATGCCGGTCGACTTGAGATCCTTGGCGGTCAGCAGCTTGGTCTTGATCTTGGTGGTGATGGCGCCATCCTCGACCGCCTGCTTGGCCTTGTCGGCGCTCATGTCGGCGCTCGCGCCACGATCCGGGTCGGCCCGGCCCGGCATGCCTGGCGCGGAGTTGACCGGTGCCGCCGGCGCGTTGTCGGCCGCGATGAATATCAGGCCACTTTTGTCCAGCGCCTGCGCGGCGCCGGCAGCCGCCGCCAACGCTGCGGCCACGCAAGCCAGCCTGATGCCGCGCGCGGAAAATCGGGTAATTCGCATGGCTGTGTCTCCTGTACAGGTTCCCAGCGCCTCCGCCGCGTTCGCTGCCTGGCACGCGGGACTGCTGGCACGTTGTCAGTCCGCAAAGTCCATACCAAGTGTTCTCCCAACGCCACGCGGGAGCCGCGGCGACAGGGGTGTGTAAATCGGTCCACCTGTTGTAAAAGCGGGCAGCCGCGCCGGGTGCAGCATGCGGCGCCGCCCGCCACGGCAAGCCCGCTGCCGGCATGCTTCCGCTTGGCATGGCGATTGCAAAACCGGGAATGCGGCAGTCCGCCGCGTCAAGGAGACTAGCAATGGGACAGCAGCAACAGCCGGGTCAATCGCAGTCGGGCCAAAAGCAAGATCAAAAGCAACAAGAACAGCAATCTGGCCAACGCGGCAGCCAGCAATCAGGCGGCATGGGACAACAACAGGGCGGCGGTCAAATGGGTAATCAAGATCGTGGCCAAGGCCAACAGCAACAGCAGGATCGCGGCAGCTCGCAACCGGGCCAGCAGAGCGGTCAACGCAGTGGTCAGCAAGGCGGTCAGGGCGGCCAACAGGGCGGTCAAGGCGGCCAGGGCGGCCAGGGCGGACAACGCCAACAGTAACCTCAGCAGTCAGGCTTGCCGCTGACATAGAGGCAGCTATCCGGGTATGTGCGGCAGCAACATGCGGTGCGGCCGCAGGGGCATACGCCGGAACTTGATCGGCCGGGTCTCCCGAACGGGAGATCCGGCCCTTTTTGCTGAGGTTGCCGCTCTCCTTTCCAAATTGCCGCGGCACCCCGTCGCGCGCGTCCGCGGCTTACCGTGTATGCTGGCCGTGACGTCTTCTTGCTTGCCACACGGTCTTGTCCAGCCACACCGATCCCGCCCATTCCGCTGATTCCGCGGTCTCCCGCGACGCCCGGCGCGAACGCAGCGCGCCTGGACCGGTGGCCAGGGTGCGTGCGCACGCCGGCGCGCAGGTACGCGCGCTGACGCGCAGCAATTCCGGCCTCACGCTCGACTATGACAACCCGCCCGGCGACCCCGGGCTGTTCGGCCCCGACGCGGTCTGCTGGCGCGTGCACGCAGACTTCCCGGCAATGCTGGCCGGCGGCGTCAGCGCGCTGCTGCTGCAGACGCTGCATCCGCTGGCGCTGGCCGGCGTGTGGGACCACTCCAGCTTTCGCACCGACATGCAGGGCCGGCTCGGCCGCACCGCCCAGTTTATTGCCGGCACCACTTACGGCAGCCGCGACGATGCCATGGCGCTGATCGGGCGCGTACGGCGCATCCATGCCGGCGTCACCGGCGTGGCGCCGGACGGACGGCCTTATGCGGCGACCGATCCGGCGCTGCTGACATGGGTGCATGTGGCCGAGGTGTCGAGCTTCATGGCGGGCTACCTGCGCTATGTCGGGCCGCTGGGCGAGGCCGAGCAGGACCGCTATTACGACGAGGTCGCGCGCGTTGCGCTGCTGCTCGGCGCAGCCGACGTGCCGCGCTCGCGCGCGGCGGTGGCGGCCTACCTGGAAGCGATGCGGCCCCAGCTGCAGGCCAGCGAGCGCACCCGTGAAGTGGTGCGGCTGGTGCGCAGGATGCCGGTGGCCAACCCGCTGCTGCAACCGGCGGTGCGGATCATGGCCGATGCCGGCATTGCCTTGCTGCCGCCGTGGGCGCGGCAGCAGCTCGACCTCGACGGACCGTCGCTGCGGCGCTCGGCCACGCGGGCCGGCATGCGCGTGCTTGCGCCGGCGCTGCGCTGGGCACTGGGCGCGGGGCTGGCCGCACGGGCACGGCGGCGCGTGGCGCGCGGCGGCAATGTGGGCGGGGCCGCGGGCTAGGACATCCCGGCGCGGCCTTCGGAATATTCACTCCGCAGCCGCTGCCGCGCTGCCGACGCTGCCGCGCAGCACTGTCTCCGGCAGCCGCGCCACCAGCAGCGGCGCCACCAGCGCGCCGGCCATCCGCAGCGGCTTGTCGCGCCCGCTCCACGACATCAGCCGGTCCGCCGCAAACGCGCCGAACGGGATCGCCAGCATCAGCCCGAAGATCACCTGCATGACCGGCACCGGCGGCACGGGAGCGCCGGTGTTGCGCTGGCTGGCGGACTTGGAAGCAGTGCCGCCCGAGGAAGCGGAACCCAACGGGCGGCCGCTTGCAAGGGCGGCGGGGAGGAGGCGGTCATGTGCACCTGCGGACGGCAGGATCGCGGAAAGCCGCGCATCGAGGCGGCGCGGTGACCGGTCCTGCTCTTGTTGCGGAGTCAAGGAGAGCGGCTATGGTAGGCGCTTCCCGCCGCCGGTGCTTGCCGTGCCCCGGCGCGCTAGGGCATACGGCAGCGGTGGCGCGCTATCGGCGGTCAGCGCACAATTCTTGAAGGGAAATGAGAATTAGAGGCAAAAACACCCGCAGTTCGTTGAATTGCCTGTCCGGAAGGTGGCTTTTAATCACGCTGGGCATTCCGAACGGTCGGTTTATTCCCGGCTACAGCGCCACAGAGCGCGACTCAAACGACGTAGGCACCAAAAAAGAAGCCCACGCGCGGGGTGCTCGTAGGCTTTCCAGGACTGCAAGAGCTTGAAACCAAGCTCTCGCCAAGAATATAAACTCGCTTACATGAGGTGTAAATCCCGTTTCTATCAGGGGAATCCCTGTTATGCGACAATTGGTGCACTTTTAGCAATTTGGGTCCTGATATTACTTCAGGACGAATTTTGACTTTCCTTCAGTTTTTCACTGCGTGCCCCGACCGCGTCAGGGCTGGGTGGACACGGCAGGCGGAGATCATTGTGCAGTCGCACAAAACCGGTACAATACCACGGCTCCGAGCGCAACAAATTTTGTAGAGCTAACACTCTAGGCCTGGCGAAGCACTCTGCCCGTCGACGCTTGTAAAACTTTGTTACTCTCGGCGCTGAAGTACTCCCCTTCTCTTCTGGCAGCGCCCCTCGCCGGCATGTGCCCGACACTCCCGCGGCCCACACAAGAGGCCCGCAGGCGTCGCGGCGCCGACGTCCCGACCCGAGGCCGGTTCCGAGAGCGGACCTTTCCCCTGCCGCCCTGGCCGCGCCGCCCACCCGGTCGCCGGCCAACGGACCGTCATCAGCCGCCAGAACCCTTGCGGGCTCTTCCGGAGTCGTTGTGAAGAAGAAGGAAATCCGGCCCAAGCGCTCCACCCGAAAGGAACTGCAGTACCAGCACCTCGCCGCCCAGTCGGCCAACCGCGCGCCGGTGGTCGTCTATTTGTCCAACGGCACGCGCCTGCAGGGGATCGTGCTGGCGACGGACAACTATATGGTGCTGCTCGGCCGGCGGCTGGACGATCCGCAGCCCACCATTGTCTACAAGCAGGCGATTTGTTTGGTGACACCGCTGGACACGCCGGTGGTCGGTATCGATCCGGCGATTGCGGCGGAATTCGTGCCTATCTATATACCGCGGACGCGCAAGGGGCGCTGAAGCAGCCATCGCAACACCACACTCCTGCGGCCTGTTGGCAGGCCGACGCACGCCCGGGCGCCCCCGGCGATACCCCCTGAAACTCTTGCAGAGATCACTCTAAACCTTTGCCGGGGGCGGTCGATAACCCTTGCAACGGAGGCACTCTACGCCCTGCAAAGCAGGCAGCCAACGTTACGGCTAGCAGCCGGAATGCCAAAAAACTTTGCAAATAGGAGTCGTAAATGGCGCAAGTCATTAACACCAATTCGTTGTCTCTGATGACTCAGAACAACATGAACGCTTCGCAATCGTCGCTGAACACGGCGATCCAGCGCCTGTCGTCGGGCCTGCGCATCAACAGCGCCAAGGACGATGCAGCTGGTCAGGCGATTGCGAACCGGTTCACTGCGAACATCAAGGGCCTGACCCAGGCACAGCGCAACGCCAACGACGGCATCTCGCTGGCGCAAACGACCGAAGGCGCGCTGACCGAAGTCAACAACAACCTGCAGCGTATCCGCGAACTGAGCGTGCAGGCCGCCAACGGCTCGAACTCGGCTTCGGACCTGAAGTCGATCCAGGACGAAATCTCGCAGCGCCTGTCGGAAATCGACCGGACTTCGCAACAGACCGACTTCAACGGCGTGAAGGTGCTGTCCTCCAGCGCCAAGCCCCTTACCATCCAAGTTGGCGCTAACGACGGCGAGACGATCACCATCGATTTGGCCGAAATCAGTTCGAAAACTCTGGGGATGCAAGGCTTCAACGTAGCCGGTCCGGCCGCCACCGCTACTTTCGCCTTCGATGGCGCAACTGGCTCGGCAGCTGGCGATGCTCCCACGGCCGCTCAGCTGCAAGCCCTCTACGGCTCGACTACTGCCATTACGACCACTACTGTCGCAGAAGCGAACACGGACGACTTGTCGTCCAAGCTCGGCTTGGCAGCTGGCGGCGCAGTCTTCACCGGCAACGCCGTGGCGGATAAGAACGGTAATCTGTATGCCGAGGTTGCGATCACTCCTAACGGCGCCGGCGAAACCACCTCGCTGATCAACCAAGGCTTCACCGGCGCAGTCGACGGCACTGCAATGTACCGCTATATCGCCTTGGATCCGCAATCGGCCGATACCACGACGACTGCAGGCACGGCCGCCTTCACCGTTGACACGTCGAAAGTTTCAGTTGCTAGCCTGCAGACCGGTACGACCGCGAGCCCGCTGGAGGCGATCGACGCGGCGCTGAAGAAGGTCGACGATCTGCGCAGTTCCCTTGGTGCCGTGCAAAACCGCTTTGACTCGGTGATCGCCAATCTGGGCACTGCAGTAACCAACCTGTCGGCCTCGCGCTCGCGTATTCAAGACGCTGACTACGCCACGGAAGTGTCCAACATGACCCGTGCGCAGATTCTGCAGCAAGCAGGTACCTCTGTGCTGGCGCAAGCCAACCAGACCACGCAAGGCGTGCTCTCGCTGCTGCGTTGATCGCATCCGCGCAAGGCATCAAAGGCTGGGCCGCGAGGCCCAGCCTTTTTTCCCGATCAGTTGGATCGCTTCGCTGGCAGACCGCTGCGAGCCAAGCGTTTCAACCTAACCCCGAATTCTCCCGCCGTGTAAGGAACAGATCATGCCGCCATTCTTGATCTTGAACCCTGGCAAAGTCGGCCTGCCGCCCGAAATGCTCTCCACCAATGACACCGCGGCGCAGCGCACCCCGAAACCAACCGTAGCACCCCAAGCGCTAAGCGAGGCGGCAAGGATGAGCAACGATAGCGCCGACTCCGCGGAAGCACTGGCAGCGCTCGGCGAACTTGCCGACGTGTTGGAGACCACCTCGATCGGCCTGCGTTTCGAGATCGATGAAGACACGAACCGCATCATCACCAAGGTGATCGACAAGGAAACAGGTGACCTGATCCGCCAGATGCCCACCGAAGAGGTGCTGCGCATCGCCCGGGCCATGAACAAGTTGCAGGGGTTGCTCGTCACCCAGAAGGCCTGAGGCACGGAATACCCCACCATCGCCGCGGAAACGAACAAAGTTGAAGAAAGGCACGACACGCATGGCAACGATCTCCTCCATCGGCATCGGCTCCAACCTGGACCTGAGTTCCCTGCTGGACCAGCTCAAGACGGCTGAGCAAGCGCCGCTCACCGCCATCAACAACCAGGCCAGGAGTTACCAGACCAAGCTGTCAGCCTTCAGCCAGCTGCAAAGCGTGCTGTCGGCATACCAGGCCGCGGCCAAGAAGCTGTCCAACGCCGATACATTCGGCGCGGTCAAGGCCACCGTCGGCTCCACCGACGTGATGTCGGTGACCACCGCAGCCAATGCCGTACCGGGCAACTACAGCATCACCGTCAACACGCTGGCCACCGCCCAGTCGCTCGTGAGCGGCAACGTCGCCGACCAGAAGGCGGCGATCGGCGGGGGCGAGATCACCTTTGACTTTGGCGAAGCGCTGGCCACCGGTGGCGCCGCCACCAGCACCAAGAAGGTCACGATCCCGGCCAACGCATCGCTGGAAGGCGTGCGCGACGCCATCAACAAGGCTGGCGTCGGCGTGACCGCGAGCATCGTCAACGATGGCAGCGCCACGCCTTACCGCCTGGTGCTGACTTCCGACAAGACCGGCACGCAAGCCACGATGCGCGTGTCGTCGGGCGATGCCGCATTGAACAACCTCGTTGCCTTTGACCCTGCCGCCGCGCCCGCCGCGAACAAGATGGAGCAGAAGGTCCCGCCGGCCAATGCCACGCTGAAGATCAACGGCATCGACGTGGTCAGCCAGAGCAACTCGGTGGTGGACGCGGCGCAGGGCGTGACCATGAACCTGAGCAAGACCGGCACCACCTCGCTGGTGGTGACGCGCGACAACGATTCGATCAAGTCGTCGGTCCAGGCCTTCGTCACCGCGTATAACAATATCCAGAGCGCGGCGAAGTCCCTGACGGCCTTCGACACCGACGCCGGCACTTCGGCGGCGCTGACCGGCGACACCACGCTGCGTTCTATCCAGTCGCGCCTGCGCGGCATGCTCGGCGGCGCGTTGGACAACGGCAATGGTGGCACGATGACGTTGATCGACGTCGGCATCTCGTTCAATAAGGACGGCACGATGGCGCTCGACGACACCAAGCTGACCAAGGCTCTGAACAATGACCTTGCCGGTGTCACGGCAATGTTTTCCAGCACCAGCGGCAGCGGCGGCATCGGCAAGCAGGTCACCGACTACGTCGACGGCCTGACCAAGACCGATGGCGCACTCAAATCGGCCCAGGATGGCATCACCAAGACGCTGAAGGACCTGGAAGACGACTATGACCGCGTCGAAGAGCGGGTCAACGCTACCATCGACCGCTACAAGGCCCAGTTCACGCAACTGGACCTGGTCGTCGCGCAGATGAACCGCACCAGCAGCTACCTGACGCAGCAGTTCAACGCGCTCACCAACAGCAGCTCCAAGTAACGTACGGGGATAACGCACATGTTCGCCCGCCAAGCCGCTAACGCCTACGCCCAGGTCGGTGTTCACACCGGCGCGATGAGCGCCAGCCCGCACAAACTCATCACGATGCTGTATGACGGCGCCCGCGCCGCCATCGCGCGGGCAAAGTTCCACCTGGAAGGCGGCAACATTGCCGAACGCGGCAACGCCATCTCCAAAGCCATCGACATCATCGACAACGGCCTGCGCGCCGTGCTGGACCACAACGCGGGCGGCGAAATCTCCGCCAACCTCGAGTCCCTGTACGAATACATGGTGCGCCGGCTGATGCTGGCCAACCTGCGTAGCGACGCGGCCCTGCTGGCCGAGGTCGATACCCTACTGGAAAGCCTGGCTTCGGCCTGGGCGCAGATCGGCGAGCCGCAACCTGCCTTACAGGACAACTGACATGGCACCCTTCTCCCCCATCGTCACCTGCTACGAAGCCATCCTGGCCCTGTCGTCCCGCATGCATGACGCCGCCCAGGCCGGCGACTGGGACACCGTCACCGAGCTGCAGCGCACTTACCTGGAACAGGTCGAGCACCTGCGCCAGCTCGACCACGAAACCCCCTTCTCCGATGCCGAGCGCATGCGCCGCTACCAGTTGCTGGACCGCATCCTCACATACGATGCCAGCATCCGCGACCTGGCCATGCCGCGGCTCACGAAGCTCGGCGACATGCTGACCAGTTCGCGCCGGCAGGTGGAGCTTGCGTCGACGTACGGCGCCATGGCCTGAGCGGCAGCCAGACAGATACCGCGCGCCGCCAGCGGCGCGCCCACTCGCCTGAACACACACACGCACGTCCGTGCGCCGCGCCGCCTTTTCCACTGATTCCTGAAAAATGACCGGCATCCACCTGCCACCAGGCCTGGCTCCCGGTCAGGCCCCGGACCCGCAATCGCTGCGCCCCGCGCTGGCGATCGACAGGCTGGCCGCGCTGCAGCCCGTGCCCGAGACCACGGAATCAAGCGTCCAGAATTCCACCGGCCAGGCAATCCGCCACAGCCAGCAGGCAGCAGGTCCCAATGGCATGCCGGCGCAGGCCGCGCTGCTGCCGGGCACGTCCACGCGCGAATCGCTGAGCAGTGCCGCGCGCGCGATCCTGGCGGTGATGGAGGGCGCCGGGCCGCAGCCGGTCAAGGCCGGCATGCCGTTGTTGCCCGCCCCGCCGGCAGCCGGTTCGATGCAGGCTGCCGCAGCGGCGCTGGCGAATGCCGTCGGACAAAGTGGCTTGTTCTACGAGTCGCACCTGGCGCAGTGGGTCGGCGGTGCGCGCCCTTTGTCGACCATCCTGCAGGAGCCGCAGGCAGGCGTACCACGCACGTCACCACAGGCGGCACCCAAGCCGCAGGCTTCCACCTCGGCCATGTTGACCTATGCCGGACCGGCCAGCGGTGACGTGCCTCGCATTAGCACACCGCCGCTGCTGCCGGCCTCGCAGGTGCTGGCCGAAGCGCTGGCCTCGCCGCGCAATCCGCGCGTGGCGCACAGCCACGCGCCGTCCGAGCAGGGTGTGCGCCAGGGCACCGGCTCCGCAGCCGTGTATAGCCGCGATGCCGACACGCCACCGCCACGGCCATCCACCGGCATGCTGGCGACGCAGGCCTACCAGGCCACCGCGGACGCCGCGCGTCCGGCGGCAGCCGAGCCGATGGCAGCCCATGCAGCGCGCACCGGCGATACCGACAGCATCGCCAGCGAAGCCTCCCGGCAAGCAGCACCCGCCGGACCGGCGATTCATCCCGCGACCGAGGGCGTGGTTCGCCAGCAGCTCGAACTGCTCGCGACGCAGCAGTTCCGCTTTGCCGGCGAAGCATGGCCTGGCGCAGCCATGGAGTGGGACATCCGGCGTACGGATCCCGAGGCGAATGGCCAGGGCCCCGACGACGCGAGCAGGCCGTGGTCGAGCCGGATCCGGCTGCAGTTGCCCAGCCTTGGCACTGTGGAAGTCCTGCTGACGCTGGGCCCGTCCGGACTGGAGGCGCGTGTCGCCACCGGCGAGACCGATATCGCCGCGCGCCTGATCGCCGCGCGGCCGCTGCTGCGCAACCGTCTGGAAGCCCAGGGCATCCCGCTGCAGCGGCTCAATATCCAGACCCAGGACGACCTCGCCGCAGGAGCCACGTCATGAGCGAAGGCGCAGCAGACCGCGGCGCGGCCATCGCGCTCAGCTACCAGCACAACAACCAGGCACCACGCGTGGTTGCCAAGGGCTATGGCGTGGTGGCCGAGGCCATCATCGCCCGCGCCAAAGAAGCGGGTGTCTATATCCACGACTCGCCCACGCTGGTCAACCTGCTGATGCAGGTGGACCTGGACAGCCAGATTCCGCCGCAGCTGTATGTAGCGGTGGCCGAACTGCTGGCGTGGATCTACCACCTGGAATCGGGCATGGACATCGCGGAGCCGCGGACCTGAACTTCTGCTGGTCTGGCCCAGCCATGCCCTGACGCATCCCTGAAAGGCAAAGAGCCCATGGCATGCGCACGCGGCCAGGGGCTCTTTGCTCTGTGCGCGGCAATCCTGCCGCGCCAATCAGATCGGCATGCTCATCATCTCCTGATACGCCTGCACCAGCCGGTTCCGCACCTGCACCCCGGTCTGGAACGAGATATTCGCCTTCTGCAGGTCGATCATCACGTCATTGAGCGCCACCCCCGGCTTGCCCAGCTCGAAGGCCTCGGCCTGGCCATAGGCGCGCTCCTGCGCCGCATTGATCTTGCCCAGCGAGCGTTGCAGCTCGCCGGCGAAGCCGCCGCCGGCAACCGGTGCCGACTGGGTGGCGCTGTTGCCCGAGGCAACCTGTGACAGGCCGCGCAACTGCTGCAGCATGGACTCGATGGAAGAGATAGTGGTCATGGCGTCGTCATGGGCCGGCTGGTAGCCGGGTCAGTCGATGGCGCGTCTCGTCGAGCACATTCATGCCGGCAAGGCAGACGGGGCGCACCGATTTTCAGCGGTTTGCAGAGTACCCGCCGCCACGCACCCGCCATGGCCCGAAATCGGGCGGAAAACCGGGTCTGTTTGCGGCATTGTCCCACTCAAGTCTGGCCGATCATTGCCACCGTGCCGGACAAGCGCGGGCAGCCGCCGAGCGCCGCCTTCCGGCACTTGCCAGACCAACCATTGATCCGGGAGTACGCGTGTTTTCTCTGCAGCGTAATGTGTGCCGCGCCATGAGCCGTGCCGACGACCATGGCCGCCATCACCGCCCGAGCCGTCGCGAGCATCGCGGCGCCGGCGCAGGAGCACGCGCGTGACCGCGGCGGTTGCCATGCCGGGCCGGCCGGCCGAGGTGCTTGAGCGCCTGAAGGCCAACCCCAGGCTGCCGCTGATGCTGGGCGGCGCGGCGCTTGCCGCCGCCATCGCCGTGGGCGTGCTGTGGTCGCGCGCGCCGGACTACAAGGTGCTGTACAGCAACCTGTCCGAGCGCGACGGCGGTGCGGTGCTGCAGTCGCTGCAGCAGATGAACGTGCCGTACAAGTTTGCCGAAGGCGGCGGCGCGGTGATGGTGCCGGCCGGGAAAGTCCACGAGACGCGGCTGCGGCTCGCCTCGCAGGGCCTGCCCAAGAGCGGCACCGCGGGCATGGAGCTGATGGACAACCAGAAGTTCGGCATCAGCCAGTTTGCCGAGCAGGTCAATTACCAGCGCGGGCTGGAAGGCGAGCTGGCGCGCTCGATCGAATCGATCGCCGCCGTGCAGTCGGCCCGCGTGCACCTGGCGATCCCCAAGCCGACGCTGTTCGTGCGCGAGCGCCAGAAGCCTACCGCCTCGATCGTGCTGCAGCTTTACCCGGGCCGCGCCATCGACGAGGGCCAGGTCGCGGCGATCAGCCACCTGGTGTCGTCGAGCGTGCCGGAGCTGACGCCCAAGTCGATCTCGATCGTCGACCAGCACGGCAACCTGCTGTCGAACAGCGGCAACGAGCGCATGCTCGACGCCACCCAGCTCAAGTACGTGCAGGCGCTGGAACAGAACTACCTCAAGCGCATCGAGGCGATCCTGGCGCCGATCGTCGGCAAGGACAACGTGCGTGCGCAGGTGACGGCCGACGTGGACTTCTCCATCGTCGAGCACACCGACGAGAGCTACAAGCCCAACCAGGATCCCACCCGCTCGGCCATCCGCAGCCAGCAGACCAGCGAGTCGAGCCAGCAGGGCGCGACGCCGCCGGGCGGCGTGCCGGGCGCGCTGTCCAACCAGCCGCCCGCTGCCGCGGTCGCGCCGGTGACCACGCCGCAGACGCCGCGCGCGGGCCAGGCGCCTGGACAGGCCGGCGCCCCCGCCGCCGGCCAGCCGGGCCAGGCAGGGCAAGCGGGCCAGCAAGGCCAGGCCGCGCAAGGCGCGCAGGCCGGCACGGCCAGCGGCCCGAGCAGTAACCGCCGCGATTCCACCGTCAACTACGAGCTGGACCGCACCGTGCGCCATGTGCAGCAGGCACCGGGCGGCGTGCGCCGGCTGTCGGTGGCGGTGGTGGTGAACTACCGCCAGGCGGCCGATGCCAAGGGCAAGATGGTGGCGCAGCCGCTGCCGCCGGCGCTGCTGGCGCAGATCGAGAACCTGACCAAGGAGGCAATGGGCTTCTCGTCCGATCGGGGCGACTCGATCAACGTGGTCAACAGCCCGTTCACCGTGGACCGCGAGGTCACGCCGGAAGTCCCGCTGTGGAAGCAACCTGAAATGATCGATCTCGGCAAGACCGGCGCGGGCTACCTGCTGCTGGCACTGCTGGCGCTGTTCGCGTGGTTCAAGGTGGCGCGCCCGATCCTGCGCCGCTACACCACGCCGCCGCTGCCGGCACCGGAAGCCAGGGAAGAGACCGAGGCCGTGCTGCTGCCGCCAGAAGAGCCCGCCAATCCGGAAGTCCTGCGGCTTGCCGCCAAGTATGAAAGCGACCTCGCGCTGGTGCGTGACGCCGCACAGCGCGACCCGCGCCTGGTCGCCAGCGTGATCAAGAACTGGATTGCCAATGACAACCGCTAAGGCCATCTCCAAGGAAGTCTCCGCCAGCGGCCTGCAGAAGAGCGCCGTGCTGATGATGGCGATCGGCGAGGATGCCGCGGCCGAGGTGTTCAAGCACCTGTCGCAGCGCGAGGTGCAGGAACTGGGCGCTGCCATGGCCTCGCTCAGTTCAGTCACGCGCGAGGAAATGGCCGGCGTGCTGGGCGAGTTCCGCTCCGAGACCGAGCAGTACCTGGCACTGAACGTCGATTCCAGCGCCTTTATCCGCAGCGTTCTGAACAAGGCGCTGGGCGAGGAGCGCGCGCAGTCGGTGATCGAGGACATCCTGGAGTCGCGCGACCCGGGCAGCGGCATCGACTCGCTCAACTGGATGGACGCGACCTCGATCGCCGAGCTGATCCGCGACGAGCACCCGCAGATCATCGCCACCATCCTGATCCACCTGGACCGCCAGAAGTCGTCGGAGGTGCTGGGCCTGTTCACCGACCGCCTGCGCAACGACGTGATCCTGCGTATCGCCACCTTCGGCGGCGTGCAGCCGGGCGCGCTGCAGGAGCTGACCGACGTGCTGACCAAGCTGCTGGCGGGCCAGAGCCTGAAGCGCAGCCGCATGGGCGGCGTGCGCACCGCGGCGGAGATCATCAACCTGATGAGCACCGCGCACGAAGAGGCGGTCATCGACGGCGTGCGCCTGCACGACGGCGACCTGGCGCAGAAGATCATCGACGAGATGTTCCTGTTCGAGAACCTGCTGGAGGTCGACGACCGCGGCATCCAGCGCGTGCTCAAGGAAATCGCCACCGAGTCGCTCATCGTCGCGCTCAAGGGCGCGCCGTCGGAATTGCGCGACAAGTTCATCCGCAACATGTCCACGCGCGCCGGCGAGATGCTGCGCGAGGACCTGGATGCGCTCGGCCCGGTGCGCGTGTCGCAGGTCGAAGCCGAGCAGAAGGCCATCCTGCAGGTGGTGAGACGCCTGGCGGATGCGGGCGAAGTCCAGATCGGCGGAGGCGACGATGCCTATGTCTGATGCATTACCCGAGCGCGGCCTGAATGCACAGCACGCGCCGAACGCACCGAGCGCACGCCGCGCGGTACGGGGCGATCCCCCTGACAGCGCGCACGGCGGCTTCGCGCCGTTCGAGCCGCCGCGCCGCGCGCGCGGTGGCGGCGCCGGCTGGCAGCGCTGGCAGATGGGCTCGCTCGACCCGCGCGATGCGCGCAACAACGCGCCCGAGACGCCTGCCGACCTCTTGCCGGCCGAGCCCGCGCCACCGCCGATCGATTTCGCGGCGCTGGATGCGATGCGCGAGGGCGCGCGCAAGGAAGGCTATGCGCAGGGCTACACGCAGGGACAGACTCAGGGCTATGGCGACGGCCACCGCGAAGGCTATTCGCGCGGGCTGGAAGCGGCGCGCAACGAGGCCGCGCAGCTGCAGGCGCTGGCCACCAATTTCCGCAGCGCGCTGGCGGGCGTCGACGATCAGGTCGCGCGCGCGCTGGTGACGCTGGCGCTGGATGTGGCGCGCCAGCTGGTGCGCACCACGGTTGCCGGGGATCCCTCGGTGCTGCTGCCCGCGGTGCGCGAGCTGCTGGCCAGCGAGCCCGCGCTGCAGGGCTCGCCCAGCGTGCTGCTGCATCCTGACGACGTTGCGCTGGTCGAGGCGCACCTGCAGGGCGAACTCGAAGCCGCGGGCTGGACCGTACGACCGGATCCGACGGTGGCGCGCGGCGGCTGCATTGCCAGCGCCGCCAGCGGCGAGCGCGACGCGACGCTGGCCACGCGCTGGACGCGCGTGGCCAAGGCGCTGGGGCGCGACGATCCGTGGGAGCCGCCGCATGACTGAGGCCGCCGCACCAGTCGCACAAGCCGCGCCGGATGGCGCATCGAGCCGGCATACGCAACGCTGGATCGGCGCGCTCGAAACCGCATCGGCCGGCATTGCCGGCCTCGACAGCAAGCGCAGCTGCGGCCGCCTGACGCGTGCCGCGGGGCTGGTGCTCGAGGCCGTGGGCCTGCGCCTGCCGGTGGGCAGCGACTGCCTGATCGAACTGCCCGCCGGTCAGTTCATCGCCGACAGCAACGCACCCCGCACCGCCGAAGCGGAAGTGGTGGGCTTCGGTGCCGACCGCCTTTACCTGATGCCGCAATCCGACGTGGTCGGCCTGCTGCCGGGCGCCCGCGTCTATCCGCTGGAGCCGTCGCCGCAGCCGGCCGGCACCGCCGCGCCGCGCGAGCCGGGCTCCAAGCGCCTGCCCGTCGGCGCGGGCCTGCTCGGCCGCGTGCTCGATGCCGCTGGCCGCCCGCTCGATGGCCTGGGCCCGCTGGCCGCGGCAATGGAAGTGCCGCTGGCCGGCGAGCAGATCAACCCGCTGATGCGCGCACCTATCGAAACCGTGCTCGATACCGGCGTGCGTGCCATCAACGGCATGCTGACGGTGGGGCGCGGCCAGCGCATGGGCCTGTTCGCGGGCTCGGGCGTGGGCAAGAGCGTGCTGCTGGGCATGATGGCGCGCTACACCAGCGCCGACGTGATCGTGGTCGGCCTGATCGGCGAGCGCGGCCGCGAGGTCAAAGAATTCATCGAGAACATCCTGGGGCCGGAGGGCCGCCGCCGCTCCGTGGTGGTGGCGGCGCCGGCCGATTGCTCGCCGCTGCTGCGCATGCAGGGCGCCGCCTATGCAACCCGGCTCGCCGAGTATTTCCGCGACCAGGGCCAGCACGTGCTGCTGATCATGGATTCGCTGACGCGCTACGCCATGGCGCAGCGCGAGATCGCGCTGGCGATCGGCGAGCCGCCCGCGACCAAGGGCTATCCGCCGTCGGTCTTCGCCAAGCTGCCGACGCTGGTCGAGCGCACCGGCAATGGCCCCGAGGGCGGCGGCTCGATCACCGCGTTCTACACCGTGCTGACCGAAGGCGATGACCAGCAGGACCCGATCGCCGATTCGGCGCGAGCGATCCTGGACGGCCATATCGTGCTGTCGCGCAGCCTGGCCGAGTCGGGGCACTACCCCGCCATCGATGTCGAGGCCTCCATCAGCCGCGCCATGACCGCGCTGATCCCGCATGAGCAGTTCGCCTCGGTGCGCCGCTTCAAGCAGTTGATGTCGCGCTATCAGCGCAACCGCGACCTGATCAGCGTGGGCGCCTACGTGCCGGGCAACGATCCCGAGCTGGACCTTGCAATCCGGCTGCATCCGCGCATGGAAGCCTTCCTGCAACAGGATATCCACCAGCGCGCCGGCTACGACGACGCCATCGCCCAGCTGCACAGCCTCTTCGACAGGAGTGATCATGGCCAAGCCTTCACCGCTTAATACCCTGGCGGACCTTGCCCAGAACGATACCGACGCCGCCGCGCGCGAACTCGGCCGGCTGCAGGGCTCGCGCACGCAGGCGGAGCAGCAGCTGAACCAGCTGACGCAATACCGCCACGAGTACCGCGCGCGCATGCAGGCCGTGGCCGCGGAGGGCATGACCTCGAGCCGCTGGCAGGACTTTTCGCGCTTCCTCGACTCGCTCGACCAGGCCATCCGCCAGCAGACCGCGGCGCTGGCCAAGGCCGAAGCCGACCTCGTGGCCGGGCGCACCCGCTGGCAGCACCAGAAGCGCCGGCTGAATTCCTTCGACACGCTGATCGCGCGGGCCGAGGCCAGGGAAGAACAGGTCGCCGCGCGCCGCGAGCAGCGCGCCAATGACGAATACGCGGCCCGGCTGGCACGCGCCGCCGCCACCCGGCTTGGCTAAGCCGCGACCGCTACCGGAATTCCGCAGCAGAACGACATGATCGATATCAGCCAGATTGTCAGCAACACCGCCAATGCCGCCAAGGCGGCTGCCAGTGCAACCGAAAGCACCAGGCGCGCCAGCAGCGACACCAGCGGCTTCGGCGACGCACTGGCGCGTGCCCGCGAAAGCAGCCCGCAGCAAGCCCCGGCAACAAAGGCCCGGGACGCAGACGCCGGGCAGGAAAGGTCCGCGAGCCAAAAACAGCCAGCGCCGGAGCCGGCACGCGCCGACACCGGCAAGCCGCTGGCGGCGCCGGCGGACAAGCCGGCGGCCGCCGACAAGGCCAAGGAAGACGATGACAGCGCTGTTGCCGCCGATGCGGCGGCCGCAGCAGCCGCCGCGGCGCTGGCATTGCTGCTGCCGGCAACGGCCACGGCAGCGTCCGCAGCGGCCGGCGCAGCGGTCGGCTCGGCCGCCGACGCAGGCGGCAACGCCGCCCTGCAAGCCGCGCTGGCCGGCGCCGCGCAGCCGGCGGCTGCCGGCGCATCCGACGTTGCCAGCGCCCAGGCGACGGCGTTGCGGGGCGACGCCGCCGCATTGTCCGACACGCTGCAGGTCGTGACCGCCGAGGCCGCGCCGGCCCAGCCTTCAGTCGCCGACACGCTCGCCACCATCGCCTCGCAACGCGCCGCGATGCAGGGCAGCACGCCGGCCGCCACGGACGCCAGGTCGGGCTCTGCCCTCACGCAATCCGTGCCAGCCGCCAGCATTCCGGCGCAGCAGGACAACGCCGGCCAGCAGCCCGACAGCGGCATCGGCCAGCACCGCGCCGATCCGCTTGCCGCTGCCAATGGCGCCGGCGAAGCGCGTCCGGCCGCCAGCTCGTTCGCCGCCGCGCAAGCCGCGGCGCGCGCCACCGAGGCCGCCACGGTGTCGACCAGCGCCGACAACGCGCCCGCCCTGGCCGCCACGCTCGCCGGCCAGCACACGGCCCAGGCCCCGGCGGCTGCCGCGGCCGCAACCGCTCGCCCGATGGTCGCCCCGGCGCTGTACGACAGCCAGTGGCCGCAGGCCCTGGGCCAGCAGATGCTCCGCCTCAGCACCCAGGGCACGCAGAGCGCAGAGCTGCAACTGAACCCGCCCGACCTTGGCCCGCTGAAGGTCGTGCTCAACGTGGTCAACGACCAGGCCCAGGCGCAGTTCGTCTCGCCGCACCAGGCGGTACGGGCCGCAGTGGAAGCGGCGCTGCCGCACCTGCGCACCGCGCTGTCCGAAAACGGCATCCAGCTGGGACAGACGTCGGTCGGCGCCGACGGCTTTGCCAACCAGGCCGGCAACGGGCAGCAACAGCAGCAGGCGCCGGGCAACGGGCGCGGGCAGCCGGCCTTCGGCACGAGCACGCTGGCTGGCGCCGAGCCCGCCGCATCAGCGGAACCGGTGGCCCGGTCTGCACGGGTGCCGGCGCGCGGCGAGATTGATACGTTCGCCTGATTTTGTTGGGGACGTGTCGGGCATTCAGGCACCACCGGAACACAAAGGCCGCCGTTTCAGGCGGCCGCCATCGGCCACTATTGCTGCGTGAGCATCAGGTTCAGGTTTTGAACCGCGGCGCCGGATGCGCCTTTGCCAAGATTGTCGAAAACCGCGGACAGCAGGACGTGCCCGTGCTCCATGTTAGGAAATACGCTTAAGTGCATGTCATTCGTACCGTTCAGTACCTGCGGATCCAGGTGTTCTAAAACGCGCGATTCGTGCAACGGCAGGACATGTACATGGGCCGCCCCCGCATAGTGGCGGGCGAGGCAAGCGTGGAGCGTGGCGCCATCCACGTCGGGGGCCAGCAGCCTCAACGCGAGGGGCACCGTCAGCACGATGCCCTGGCGGAACGCCCCATACGCGGGAACGAAGATCGGACGCTGCGCGAGCCCGGCATGCTGCTGGATCTCCGGGGGGTGCTTGTGCGCGAGTTCCAGGCCATACACCTGGAATGCCGGCGCGCTGACGGCATCCGGCCCCTCATACTCCTCCACGCCGGCACGCCCGCGTCCGGAGTAGCCGGACACCGCATGAATGCTGACCGGGTAGCTGGCTGGCACAAGCCCGGCCTGCACCAGGGGACGCAGCAGGCCAATCGCACCGGTCGGATAGCAGCCGGGATTGGTGACCCGTCGCGCGTTCGCAATGCGCGCGGCCTGTCCCGGTGTCATTTCCGGAAAACCATATGTCCAGTCCGGATGCGTGCGGTGGGCTGAACTTGCGTCGATCACCCTGACGGCGGGATTGACGATGGCGTTCACCGCCTCGCGCGCGGCGGCATCGGGCAAACAGAGGATGGCGATGTCGCAGGCATTGATGGCTTCCGCACGACGCCGTGGGTCCTTGCGTTCCGACGCGTCAAGCGTGAACAGGCTGAGGTCGGTGCGGCCGCGCAGCCGTTCGTGGATTTGCAACCCGGTGGTGCCTTGGTCGCCGTCGATAAAAACCAGGGGGGAGCTCATGCGAGGAATACTCCGGTGACTGAGGGGGGTAACACGTCGTAGGAGCCCCAATCTTCCATGGAGCACTAGAATAATGAAAGTTGAATTTCACAACGCTGACATTCAGCTTTCCTGAATCCGGAGCCGACATGCGAGAGATCAGCCTGGACCGCCTGCGCACGCTGGTCGCCATTGCCGACCATGGCTCATTCGCCGAGGCGGCGCGTGCCTTGCACCTTGCGCCGCCCACGGTCAGCCTCCACATCGCTGACCTGGAACGACGCATCGGAGCACCGCTACTGTCGCGAAAACGCGGACAGGTAAGGCCGTCGGCGATCGGAGAGGTGCTGGTGGAGCGCGGGCGTCGGCTGCTGGCCGACGCGGAGCAGGCGCTGGACGATATTCAACGACAGGTGGAGGGGCTCGAAGGGCGCGTCCGGCTCGGTGCGTCGACTGGCGCGATCGCGCACCTGCTGCCACAGGCGCTCGAGGTGCTGCGCCAGCAGCATCCCGCCATCGACATCCAGATTGCGGTCCTCACTTCGCAGGAAACACTGTCCCGGCTGGCGGACGGCACGCTGGATATCGGGCTGGTTGCACTGCCTCAGCCGCCGGTGGCCGGACTGGTGATAAAGCCCTGGCGCCGCGACCCCGTGATGGCCTTCGTGCCGGCGCATTGGCAGTGCCCGGCCCGCGTCACGCCGGACTGGCTCGCCGCCCAGCCTCTGATTCTTAATGATGCGACCACGCGCCTCTCGCGTCAGACTGCGGAGTGGTTCGCGGCCGCGGGACACCATCCCGCACCACGCATTCAGCTCAACTACAACGACGCGATCAAGAGCCTGGTCGCGGCGGGTTACGGCGCGGCGCTGTTGCCCCACGAGGCCACCACGCCATTGCCGGACAAGCGCATCGTCATGCGTCCGCTGCGCCCGGCGTTATGGCGTCGGCTCGGCATCGCGCATCGTGCGGGGTACGTTGAACGCTCCACCCAACACGTACTGGATGCGCTGTGGGATCTGCGATTGGTGTAGTAGCTGCCAGTCGCAGCTTCGGTTCGCTACCCGTGTTTTAGCCACCCGCCCGCGTACTGGTGTGCTGGCGCCAGAGGTTAGCGGATACCGGAATTCCGGTGTCGGCTTGTCCCGACGTTCGGCGATCCGTACAGGCGGCGCTGTCCCCAGCGCCGCCTGTGGTAGCTGCCGGCGACGTGGCCGGCCCCGCTTATCAGGCGCTGAATGTGCGGGATTCCGCCACGCCAAAGGCAATGTCTCTCAGATCATCATCGGTGATCTCGGGCTTGGTATCCGCCAGTCGCTTGAAGCGCGCGAAGGCGGCGGATAGCATTTCGTCGTCGCGAAAATGCATGCCCAGCTCCTGAACCCTGTGCCTGAAAGCATTCCGACCAGAAAGCTTGCCAAGCACGAGCGCGCCTTTGTCCCATCCGACGTCTTCCGGTCGCATGATTTCATAGGTCTCGCGCGCTTTCAGGATGCCATCTTGATGAATACCGGAAGCATGGGCGAAGGCATTTGCACCAACCACCGCCTTGTTGGGTGGAACGCTGAATCCCGTGGCCTCAGAGACAGCCCTGGACGCAGCGAGCAAATGGGCGGTGTTCACTCCAACATCTAGTCCGAACAGGTCGCGCCTGGTCTTTACTGCCATGACGACCTCTTCCAGAGACGCATTGCCTGCGCGCTCGCCAAGCCCGTTGATGGTGCATTCGATCTGACGCGCGCCACCATGTCTGACGGCCTCTAGCGAGTTGGCAACGGCCAGGCCGAGATCATTGTGGCAATGGACTGACCATACGGCCTTGTCGGAGTTGGGAATACGCTCGCGAAGCTTCCTGAGTCCTTCGGCGAATTCGGCGGGCATGGCATAGCCAACGGTGTCGGGAAAGTTGATCGTGGTCGCCCCTTCGTCGATGACACCCTCGATCACGCGACAGAGGAAATCCGGGTCCGATCGACTCCCATCCTCAGTGCTGAATTCCACGTCGTCCGTGAATTTTCGCGCGAAGCGGACAGCAGTGCGGGCCCGCAGAGATACCTCCTCCGGGGTCATGCGCAGCTTCTTCTCCATGTGCAACGCTGACGTTGCAATAAAGGTGTGGATGCGGGATCTTCTCGCGCCGCTCAGCGCATTGGCGGCTCTCTCGATATCCCGCTCGTTGGCACGGGCAAGCGAGCAGATCACGCTGCCTTTTACTTGCCGGGAAATCTCCTTGATGGCGTCGTGGTCGCCATCCGAGCTGGCTGCAAAGCCAGCTTCGATGACATCGACGTTCAGGGCGTCCAGCTGTTCCGCGATCGCGATTTTCTGCCTGATGGCCATCGCCGCGCCGGGCGACTGTTCGCCATCGCGCAGGGTGGTGTCAAAGATGACGAGCTTGTCGCCGGCGCTGGCCGAACTGTGGGGCTTCGGGTGTCCGTTCATATACCTTCTCCGGGTCGGGGTGACAGCTCAGTGCAACCCGATGCCGTGCGACAACACCTCGTGCGCCCACTTCACCGCCTCGCGTGCCGGCGCCTCGCCTGCCGACTCTACGCGTTGCGCGAGCCTGAGCACCCGATCGCGGATACCGGCCACTTCGTCGCGAAGGGCTGAATCGTCGACGCCGCCGAGGTATTCCCGGGCGCAACTTACGATGCCACCGGCATTGATGAGGAAATCCGGCGCATAGAAGATGCCGCGCTGATGCAAGGTGTCGCCTTCGGCCAGTGAAGCGAGTTGGTTGTTTGCGCCGCCGGCGATGATCTGGAAGCGGCAGCTTTCGGCCACGGCCGGGGTGATGACGGCACCCAGCGCACAAGGTGCAAATACGTCGACATCCGCGCCCGTAATGGCTTCCGGCGATACGACGTGTGCGCCAAATTGCTGTTGCGCCTGCGATGCGCGCCCGGCATCGATATCCGCCACGGTCAGGTTCGCACCCGCCTCATGGAGGCGGCGGCAGAGTTCCCAGCCTACCGACCCCAGTCCCTGGACGGCCACTGACAGCCCCGCGAGCGACTTGCGGTCCAGGCGGTACTGCGCCGCCGCCTGAATACCGACGAACACGCCATAAGCTGTCCACGGCGAGGGGTTGCCACCGAATCCGCCGTCGCGCGGCATGCCGCTGACGTAGCCGGTCTCGGCCTGGACAGCGCGCATGTCGTCCACCGTCGTGCCCACGTCTTCAGCCGTGATATAGCTGCCTCGCAGCGACTCCACCATGCGGCCGAATGCGCGGAAGAGCTGTTGGCGGTCCGTCTGCGCCGGCGAGCGCAGGATCACAGCCTTGCCGCCGCCGAAAGGCAGCCCGGCGAGGGCGTTCTTGTAAGCCATGCCCTGCGACAGGCGCAGGGCGTCGGACAGCGCCTCGGTCTCGGCGGAATAGGTCCAGTACCGGCAGCCGCCGAAGGCGGGGCCCAGTCTGGTGTTGTAGATGGCGATGATGGCCTGCAGGCCGGATTGCGGATCAGTGGCGAGCGTCACGCGCTCGTGGGACAGGCCTTCGCCAGTGCCGAACAGGCGGACAGCGGCCGCGTGGGTACGGTCGTTCAACTTCTTCTCCATGACGTGGGGAATGCAAAGCTGTAGCTCTGCCTTCCTTGGCACACCGCCTGGGTTGCAGTGCGGTGCGGCTTTGATGGGCGCGGAGCCCCCATCGGGTTCGGCGGCGGGCGATTGTGTCGCGCCAGCGCCGGGTTGGCATCTTACTCAGATCCGGGCGTGGAAGCGGTTGGGGTTTTCGCTTACCCCAAGGTTGGCCTCTACATCCATTCACACGCTTTTCAGTGGCAAACGGTGGCGTCCATGCAGGCTTCTACGGCCGGCCCCGCGTGCTACCTGGTGCCACCGTGCAGCACCGCATTGCGGCGCGCGTACAGAAAGTAGACCGACAGCCCGATCCCGAGCCACGTGAGGAAGGCGACCCAGGTCAGCGCTTGAAGGTGCGCCATCAGGAACAGGCAGAAGCCAACCGATAGCAGCGGAACCACCGGCACGCCGGGGCAGCGAAAGGCCCTCTTCAGTTCGGGACGGGTCCGGCGCAGTACCAGCACCGCGATTGAAATGAGCGTGAAGGCGGCGAGCGTGCCGATATTGATCAACTCGGCCAGCACATTGAGCGGCACGAAGGCGGCGATCATCGCGAACACAATGCCGACGGTCCACGTGGCAAAGAACGGCGTGGCGTGCAACGGGTGCACCGACGACAGCCTGGCGGGCAGCAGGCCATCGCGAGACATGGCAAAAATCACGCGAGTCTGGCCAAAGGTCATCACCAGGATCACTGTGGTCATGCCCAGAATAGCGCCCAGGTCGACAAAGCCGGCCACCCAGTTCTGTCCCGCGTACTGCAGCACCAGCGACACGGGATGGTCGACGCCGGCGAACTTGGTGAAGGGGACGACGCCAGTCATGATGGCCGCGACTATCACGTATAGCACTGTGCAGACCGTCAGCGAGCCGATGATACCCACCGGCAGGTCGCGGTGCGGATTTCGCACTTCCTCGGCGGCGGAGGTCACCGCATCGAAACCGATGAAGGCGAAGAAAACCAGCGCCGCCGCATTGAAGATGCCGGATACCCCGAACGGCGCGAATGGCTGCCAGTTGGCCGGCTTGACGTGCCAGACGCCGACCGCGATGAACAGCACCACCACCGCAATCTTGATCGCCACCATCACGTTATTGAGGCGGGCCGACTCCCGCACGCCGCAGGACACCACCCAAGTGGTGACTAACATGATCAGGAAAGCCGGCAGGTTGAACAAGGTGGTCACGCCTGGCACCGCCCCCGGAGCTGCCGTCAGCGCCGTCGGTAAATGCAGGCCGAAACCTGCCACCAGCGACTGGAAGTATCCCGACCATCCTACCGAAACCGCCGAGGTAGCCAGACCGTATTCGAGCAGAAGGTCCCAGCCGATCATCCAGGCGATGATCTCGCCCAGAGTCGCGTAGCTATACGTATAGATCGATCCCGACACCGGGATGGCGGAGGCGAACTCGGCGTAGCACAGCGCGGCGAAGCCGCAGGCCATGGCCGCAATGACGAAAGACACGGTCAGCGCCGGGCCCGCGGTCAAAGCGCCGGTGCCGGTCAGCACGAAGATGCCGGTGCCGATGATGGCGCCGATGCCCATCAGCACGAGGTCCATCGGACCCAGCACCTTCTTCAGGCCGCCGGCGTTGCGGTCCACCAGCATGGCGTCAATGTCTTTGGTTCGGAACAAGCTCATATAGGGGTCTCCTTCATGTGCTGCCGAGCGTTCGCACGGGCCCGCGCCGGGTGGCGACGAGTCATGCGGGCGCGCGGCTTGCGGGGAGCGTGCTGCCGGGGTCGACAGCACGGCTTGCCGGCACGCAGGTCGCGCACCGGCCCCGGTATTTGTTGGAATTATCCGGACCGATCAGGCCGCGGGGACACGGAGATAAAGCCGGAACCAGCGCATGGTGCCGCTCATGTAGACGCGGGCTTTTTCGAGAGTGTCTTAGTCGTCCAGGCTGGTCGCGGCCAGGGCTTCGCGCAAGTTGGCGATAGTGAGGTAATCACGATGTCTGTCTCCGCATGCTTCTTTTGTCTGGGGAGTGTAGGAAGCGTCCGCGCCATCGTAAAATCAAAAATTCCAACACCTGATATGCTCGGAACGAATAGCGAAAGGATAGTCGCGGCCAAGCCTCCGCGAGGCGCCGGGCGCGATCTTGTTTTCCACCACAATCGCCTGGCCCAATTCACGGCTGGCCGCCTCAGCCAGTGCGCGCGTCACCTGGTCGGTGACGCCACCAGCGCCATAAGGGACGATGAGCCGGATCGGGCGGGTCGGGAAATCGTCGGCAGCCAGTGCCTGCGTGCCGAGAGGTGCCGTCAGCGCGAGGCCGGTGGCAGCCAGTGCGATGCGCAAAATGCGACGTCGTTGCATCAGGGTTGTCTCCTTCCATGTCCGCCGGATCTGTCATGTCCGGTCTGCGAGGTTGTCCGCATTGGGGGCTGACGCGTCCTTCAGTGCTAAGTTATTGATTTTTCCGCACGCGCGGTCCGACGCGTCTATCCTCAGGCCATGACCTTCGACCTCTTCGACAACCTCGACGACACCGCCCCTGCCGATTCTGCGCCCGAGCCCCTGGCGGACGGCGCAGTGGTGCTGCGCGGCCTGGCGCGCGCGGATGCAGAGGCCCTGCTCGCCGACGTGCAGGCGGTGATTGCCGCGGCCCCGCTGCGCCACATGGTGACGCCTGGCGGCCTGACGATGTCGGTGGCGATGACGAACTGCGGGGATGCGGGCTGGGTCTCGGATGCCCGCGGCTACCGCTATGACCGCACGGACCCGCTGAGCGGCCAGCCCTGGCCGGCGATGCCGCCGCGATTGCGCGCGCTGGCGGCCGAAGCGGCGGCGCAAGCCGGCTTTGCCGGCTTCGCGCCCGATGCCTGCCTGGTCAACCGCTATGTGCCGGGCACGCGCCTGTCGCTGCACCAGGACCGCGATGAACGCGACTTCGGCGCGCCGATCGTATCGGTCTCGCTGGGCTTGCCAGCGGTATTCCTGTTCGGCGGCATGCGCCGCGCGGACCGGCCGCAGCGCGTGCGGCTGGCGCATGGCGACGTGGTGGTGTGGGGCGGCCCGTCGCGGCTGGCCTTCCACGGCGTGGCGCCGCTGGCCGATGGGGATCATCCGCTGCTGGGACGCGCGCGCGTCAACCTGACGTTCCGCAAGGCGCTGTGACGCGAGCCTGGCGCGGCTTGGTTTTGCACTTTGGGCAGGGTTTTCTACAGTCAAGGGACTGCCGAAAACGCCAACGCGCAAAGGATCCCACCATGCATCTCGAAGGCTCCTGCCATTGTGGCGCCGTCCATTTCTCGCTGGAATCGGACTCGCCGTGCCCGTACATGCACTGCCATTGCTCGATCTGCCGCAAGACCGCCGGCGGCGGCGGCTATGCGATCAATATCGGCGGCGATGCCGCCACGCTGCACGTGCGCGGGCGCAAACACCTGGGCATCTACCACGCGGTGCTGCGCGAGCCGGGCAAGCGCGCGCGGCGCTCGCCGGCACAGCGGCATTTCTGCGTGAAGTGCGGCAGCGCGCTGTGGCTGTGGGATCCGCGCTGGCCGGAGCTGGTGTATCCGCATGCCTCGGCCATCGACACGCCGCTGCCGCGCCCGCCCGAGGTGGTGGAAGCCTCGCTGGAATCCGCCGCGCCATGGGTCGATGTGCCCAAGGGCAAGGGCCACGTGCGCTGCGACACGTGGCCGGAGGAATCGCTGGCCGACTGGCACAAGCGCCACGGCTTGTCCTCCTGACGGCACCCATCCCCCACTGCCTGGCGCGGCCTCGCTGCCGGCCAGTGGCTCAGGCCGGCAGGAAACCCTCCACCGTCAGGTAGCGTTCGCCGGTGTCGTAGTTGAAGCCGAGCACGCGCGCATTGGCGGGCAGCTCCGGCAGCTTCTGCGCGATCGCGGCCAGCGTCGCGCCGGACGAGATGCCGACCAGGATGCCTTCTTCGCGCGCGCAGCGGCGGGCCATCTCGCGCGCGGGTTCGGCATCGACCTGGATCACGCCGTCGAGCAGCGCGGTGTCGAGGTTCTTCGGGATAAAGCCCGCGCCGATGCCCTGGATCGGATGCGGTGCCGGCGCGCCGCCGGAGATCACCGGCGAGGCCACCGGCTCGACGCCGAAGACCTTGAGCTGCGGCCACTTGTCCTTCAGCACCCGGGCGCAGCCGGTCAGGTGGCCGCCGGTGCCGACGCCGGTGATGAGCACGTCAAGCCCTTCGGGGAAGTCGTTCAGGATTTCCTGCGCGGTGGTGCGCACGTGCACGTCGATGTTGGCGGGGTTCTCGAACTGTTGCGGCATCCAGGCGCCGGGCGTGGCGGCAACCAGTTCCTCGGCACGCGCGATCGCGCCCTTCATGCCCTTCTCGCGCGGAGTCAGGTCGAAGCTGGCGCCGTAGGCCAGCATCAGCCGGCGGCGCTCGATCGACATGCTGTCCGGCATCACCAGCACCAGCTTGTAGCCCTTGACCGCGGCCACCATTGCCAGGCCTATGCCGGTATTGCCGGAGGTCGGCTCGATGATGGTGCCGCCTGGCTTCAGCACGCCACGGCGCTCGGCGTCTTCGACCATCGACAGCGCAATGCGGTCCTTGATCGAGGCGCCGGGATTGCTGCGCTCGGACTTGATCCAGACTTCGTGCCCGCTGCCGAACAGGCGGTTGATGCGGATATGCGGGGTATTGCCGATCGTCTGCAGGATGTTCTGGACCTTCATCGTGTTCTCCGTGGCGGGCGCGGCGCGGCAGGGCCCTGGGGGCAACGGCGTCGCTGGATCGAAATGAACGGAAGATTTTAGTGCAAAGCGGCCGCGGGGCCCGTGGCGTAGGATGGTGCCCCGCTGCGCTTTCCGCTTTCGCGCTTCCGGTGTTCCACCCCTGCGCTTTCACGCGCCGCGCATGCGCCTATTTGCGGAACACCAGGCTGAAGTTGTTGGCCGGCATCGGCACCGGCTCGTCGCAGCGCAATCCCTGTGCGGCGCCCAGCGCAACCACGTCCTCCATGTCGCGCACGCCCCAGTCAGCGTCGGTGGCGCGCAGCTGGGCGTCGAAGGCGGCATTGCTCGGCGCGGTATGTGCGCCGCCGCGGCGATAGGGACCATACAGGTAGAGCACGCCGCCAGGCTTCAGCAGCCTCCCTGCGCCTGCGAACAGTGCTTCGGCCGCGGCCCACGGCGAGATATGGAGCATATTGATGCAGACCATCGCATCGGCCGCATCGATGCCCCAGGGCTGGCGGCACACGTCAAGGTCCAGCGGCGCGCGCACATTGGCCAACCCCGCATGCGCGGTCCATGCGGCGATCGATTCACGCGCGGCACGGTCGGGATCGCTCGGCTGCCAGGTCAGGCCTGGAAACGCCGCGGCAAAGTGCACCGCGTGCTGGCCAGTGCCGCTGGCGATTTCCAGGACCGTGCCGCTGGCGGGCAGCACATTGCGCAGCACCGCGAGGATGGGCTCGCGATTGCGCTCGGTGGCGGGCGCCATGCGGCGTGCGTCGGGGTCGTGGGTCTGGTCGGTCATGGCGACTGGCTCGTTTGCCGGGTGAACGGCTAGCGTAGCAGAGTCTGCGCGGACCCGGGATGCACTGGCGGCGGCCAAGGCCGCCGCCTTCATGCTACAGCGCCCGCTTGCGGTCAGGCCTTCGCCAGCTTCACGCCCGTCGGGTCGCCGGTCAGGTACCCCACCGCCGCGCCGAAGCGGTCCTTGTAATTGGCACGCACCAGTGGGTCCAGCGTCGGCTTGACCACGTCATGCAGCGGCGATTCCCAGTCGCCCACGTGCTGGAAGTTGCTCATCACGTAGGTCCAGCCGTTGATCTCGTCCACCGCATGCAAGCCGGTCGACTCGGCGCCGGCCGGGCACGACAGCACGCGGCTGAGCACCTTGGTGTCGACGTTGTAGGCCCACAGGAAGTTGTTGACGTGGGTGTTGCTGTCCTCGCCGACGAACAGCGTGCGCAGCTTCTCCGAGAACTTGAGGTTGTCGGGCGTGGCGACCTTGTCCGGGTTGGCGAAGTTGCCGAGCGCATCCTGCTGCTTCATCTTGCCGCCGCCGAGGTCTTCGCTGACCAGTGCCGGCACCGCGGCCATGTCGACCGGCACCCATTCGCTGTTGATGGCGTTGCCGCTCTTGTCGGTCTGTCCACCTTTCAGGTTCAGCTCATAGACGGCGCCGGAGTACGGGCCTTCGACCTGGATGTCGCCCTGGTTGGCGGCGTTGCCGGTGAGCATGCTCGACTCGATGCGCGACATCGCCGAGTAGGCCTTCTTGTCCCTGATGTTGACCGTGGTGCCTTCCATCTTGGTGAAGCCCAGGCTGCCGCCGACCAGCGCGGCGTAGCGGTGGGTTTCCAGGTAGGCCGCGGCCTTTTCCATGCCCGGCACCAGCTTGATCCAGTTGGCCTTGCCGTTGTACAGGACGCGGGTGTAGCTGCTGTCGTTCGGGTTGACGGTCTGCACGTCCATGATGTCGGCCAGCCTGATGCCGCCATCGACCAGCGCGCGGATCTCGGCACTGGTGGCGCTGCCCAGCTTGATCCACGACAGCGTGGCGCTGCCCGGGCCGACGCCCGAGGTCTGCTGCCACTTGCCCACGTACAGCGAGCCGCTGGACAGGTCGCGCGCGCTGTCGGCGATAAACATGAACAAGCCGCCGTTGGTGGCATCGTCGCCCATCAGCACGGTGCGCTCGTCGGGCATGACCTGCACCAGTTCGTGCGAGATGCGGCCCAGGCAGTAGTGCTTCCTGATGGTGCCGGTGCCGTCGGGGTTGACCGTCACTTCGGGCAGGTGGCCATAGTTGTAGGCATTGGCCCTGGCGGGGTCGCCATACAGGTTCTGGCTGTAGCCCTGCAGTTGCGTGACCGCCGCGGCGTCCTTCAGGTCGGTCTCGTACTCTTCGCTCGACAGGTGGGTGTTCCACGGCGACAGGCTCGCGCCGCAGGTGATCCACAGGCCGTTGACGCCGGAGGTATCGACGTTGTGGTACTTCACCGGGGTCAGCTTGCCGGTGGCCGGGTCCTGGTCCAGCGTCACGACAGCGATCGGCGACGGCAGCAGGCCGTACATGCTGGTGTTGTTCTGGTTGCGCGAGGTGTACTCGAACTGCACCACCGCAAACACGGTATTGCCCTTGACGCCGGGCACCGTCGGGTTGGCCAGCTTCAGCAGCGAGCTGCCGTCCGGTGCGTCGGAGAAGAACTGGCGTTCCTTGCCGGCCACGGAGGTGTCCATGATCGGCTGGTTGTTGATGTTGTAGTAGCCGCCGGCCACGATGGTGCCGCCCTTGCCGTCCGGCAGCGTGTCGCCGGTGACGAAGAACGGCTGGTAGGCAAGCTTGTAGGTGGTGCTGCTGCCGTCGCTGAACGACACCTTCAGGCTCGAGCCGACAGTGGTGGTCGCCATCGCGGCGGCATCCGACAGCGTGGGCGCGCTCATGGGAATGAACTCGGCCGTGGTGAAGGTGGCGCCAGGCGCCGGGCCAGTGGCGGGCGCGGCCACGGCATCGTCGCTGCCGCCGCAGCCGGCCAGCAGGCCGGCGGAAGCCAGGCCAAACGGAAGCATCGGCGCGCCCGCCAGCAGTTTCAGGGCCTTGCGGCGGCCAGCATCAGGTTGTTGTTGCATGGTTTTATCCGGGGAAAGGGATGGATCTGGTTTTTTTGACCGCTTGATCGCGCCGGCACCGCGCGGGCGGCCGGGCACCTGTTGGCACAGGCGGGCGGCGGGCGGCATTGCGCCCGACAGCCGGAGATCGTAGGGCGTCTTTGTGACAGGAAGTTGACGATGCAACACTTCACATGGGAGCCACGGCCGGGGTGCCTCATCCGCTGCGGTACACTTCCCGCTTCTGTCCGCGGCCGCACCGCGCAGCTTCTTCCAGCTTTTTCCGCCCTTCCCGCTTGCCGACCTACACGCTAGCCCACCCTGTCCAGGCCGAAGTCGAAATCCGCAAGAGCCGTTTCCTGGCCCTGGCCTTGCCGGTGGCCGACCGCGACGCGGCCATGGCCGCGCTGCAGGCGCTGCGCGCGGAACACCCCACCGCTACCCATGTGTGCTGGGCGCTGCTCGCCGGCGGCGCGTCGGGCATGTCCGACGACGGCGAACCTTCGGGCACCGCCGGCCGGCCGATCCTGGAAGTGCTGCGCCACCACGACCTCGACGGCGTGCTGGCCGCGGTGGTGCGTTACTACGGCGGCGTCAAGCTGGGCGCTGGCGGGTTGGTGCGCGCTTACACCGATGCCATCGCCGCCGCGCTGAAATCGGCCGAACGCATCGAGCGCATCGCCTACGCCACGCTGACGATATCGATCGACTATGCCGACGAGCCACGCGTGCGCCGCTGGATCGAACAGGCCGCCCAACATGGCTGCACGCTGGCCGATACCGCCTATGGCGCGCTGGCAACGCTGGTGCTGCGCCTTCCCGCCACGCAAGTGGATACGGCGCGCGATGCCTTGCGCGACGCCACCCATGGGCGCGCGCAATTTCCGCAGGCACAGGACGATTCCCATGGATGAACGCGATGCGTCCATAGCGGACATCGGCGGCGAATTCACCGCGCAGGTGCTGCCAGGCGGCCAGACTTTTGCCGCCCCGGCCGCGCTAAGCTTGCTGGAAGCCGCCTTGCTGGACGGCGTGCCGCTGCCCAACTCCTGCCGCAACGGCACTTGCCGCGCCTGTGCCAGCCGGCTGCATGCCGGATCGATCCGCTACCGGATCGAATGGCCCGGGCTGAGCCTGGATGAGAAAGAGGAAGGGTTGATCCTGCCGTGCGTGGCTTGTGCGGTCACTGATGTAGTGATCGAGCCGGTGACGCTGGGGTGACGCCGGGGTGACGCCGGGGTGACGCCCGGGTGACGCTCCTCACCCCCCGACCGCCAGAAAAAACCGCAACGCCAGCTTCAGCCCATCCGGCCCCGCCGGATCCGAGAACGCGTGCCCCCCGGCCCCGCCACTCCACGCATGGCCGAGCCCTTCGACCCGCACCAGCCGCATGTAAGGCGCCTTGCCCTCGGTCCAGTCGAACACATCGACCGCACGCCGCATGCCGCGCTGGGCGCGCCGCGCCGGCACCGCGGCAAGCGGATGGGCGCCTTCGGGCTGCAGGTGCATCCACAGTGCCGCCGCCGCGGTGGCGTTGCTGAAGTCGACCATGGCGTCGGCGTCGCCATGCAGCAGCAGCAGCGGCGGCGGGCGCCGGCCGGCAAGGCCGAGGCGCAGCGCGTGGACGGCCTGCGCATCGGGCCCGCGCTGGCCGCGCATCGCGCGTGTGGCCTGCGCCGCGTTGGTGGCGCTCCACGGCACCGCACCGGAATGCGAGCCCACCGCCGCGAAGCGCGCGGGATAGCTTAGGCCGAGCGTCAAAGCCATCGCCCCGCCCGCTGACAAGCCGAGCACGCTGACGCGGTTAGCCGCCACCGGATGCGTGCGGCATGCCTGCTCGACCAGCGCCATCAGCAGGCCCGCTTCCACCGCACCGTGCCCGGCGGGCTTAAACCAGTTCCAGCAGCGCTGCGCGTTCGCCTGCGAACTCTGCTCGGGCAACAGCACCACCCAGCCCGCCTCGCGCGCCACGGCGGCAGCACGCGTGACCGCTGCAAAGCTGGCGGTGTCCTGCCCGCAGCCATGCAGCAACACCAGCATCGGTGCGCGCCGCCTGCCATTGGCGCCCGCCGGCACGAAGATGCGATAGCGCCGCGGCGCGAGCGGCCCGGCGCCCCAGCTGCCCTCCTCCCAGCGGCCGCTGCCGCGGCTGCGCGGCGGCTCGGCCGGCGACACCACGCCGGACAGCGCGCGCTGCGTGGCCGCGGTGAGTGCAGCGGATTGCTTCACCGCGTTGCGCACGATGGCTTCGGTCATCGGCTTGGTGATGTTGCGGTTGACCGCGCGCTGCATGCGGCGGGCATTGCGCGTGGCGGCCTTGTTCAGCGTGGACCAGAGCTTTGCACCGGAAGAGCGGGGCATGCGTCGTCCTGTCGGTGTGGGTAACCCGTGCATCATATGCCGAGTCGCGTGCATGGCATGGCGCACAGCATCGGCTTTGCATGCAACGCGATCGCGATCACTGCCTACAATGCAAGGGTCGTGTCGCGCCGAGGCACGGACAGGAGGCGAGCATGATCGATGCAACGAGCCAGTTCAGGCCTTTGGATCCGGGCCGCGTTAACCTGATGGATCCGCTTGAAGTGCAGTACTGGTGCCGCGAGCTTCACTGCAGCGAGCAGGATCTCGAAGCGGCCGTCGATGCCGCCGGCGACCATATCGCCGCGGTTCGGGACCAGCTGGAGTCAAGCCAGCCGGGCACCCCGCCCCACTGAAGGCGCAGGCACGGCCGGATCACGCCGGCCGTGCCTGTCATGAACCCGCTTGCCGGTCCAGGGCCGCGCCGCCGATCAAACGGCTCGAATACCCCGGACCGTCCCAGTGCTGGCCGGTGCGCCAGCGTCAGCCGCATACCCGGAATAAGCGCAGTGCAGACCGGAATTCAGTAATGCTGAGTTCGCGCGGGGCGATTTTTGCTGCATGATTTCGGGCCCGGATCAGGCGTGGCAGCAGATCGCGCCAACCCGGGAGTTCGGAGTACGAAGGGGTCACCTACACGAGGACGCATCGACATGACCATCAAGCTGCCGGCCATCACCATTTGCGCAGCCCTGCTCGCCCCTGCCGCCTGGGCAGGCAACGACACCCACTGGACCTACGCCGGGCCGACCGGCGCCAGCCATTGGGGCGAGCTCGACGCCGGCTACAAGACCTGCACGCTGGGCAAGCACCAGTCGCCCATCGATATCCGTACCAACAAGACCGTGAGCGCAGACCTGAAGCCGATCGGCTTTGGCTACACCGCAACGCCGGCAACCGTGGTCAACAACGGCCATACCATCCAGGTCAACCTGCCTGCGGGCGGGCAGGCCGAGTTCGACGGCGCGGCGTACAAGCTGGTGCAATTCCACTTCCATACGCCGAGCGAAGAGAAGATCAACGGCAAGGCCTATCCGCTGGTGGCGCACCTGGTGCACCAGAACGCCGAAGGCAAGCTGGCGGTGGTGGCGGTGCTGTTCAAGACCGGGCGCGAAAACGCGGCGTTGCAGCCGGTCTTCGCCAGCCTGCCGGCCAAGGCCGGCGAGTCGCGCGAGCTGGGTGCGCCGATTGACGTGGCGGCGCTGCTGCCTGCGCAGCAATCCTACTGGGCGTTCACCGGCTCGCTGACCACGCCGCCTTGCAGCGAGGATGTGCGATGGCAGGTGTTGAAGACGCCGGTGGAGATTTCGGCGGCGCAACTGGCGACGTTCCGCAAGCTCTACCCGATGAATGCGCGGCCGGTGCAGCCGTTGAATGGGCGAGTGGTGCAGGCGGGGCGGTGAGGATCGTTCGCGTACCCATGACCTTTGCTTAACCGACTGGGTGCTCCCTCTCCCGCAAGCGGGAGAGGGGAGAAAACCGATCGTATGCGAAAGCGTGATCACGAAAGCCCGCGCATCGCCAGCTCGCCGCCCAGCACCAGCAGCCCGCAGAAGAACAGCTTGCGGAAGCGCTCCGCACTGATGCGATGGCGCAGCCATTGCCCGATGAACATGCCGCCAAGCGCAGGCACCAGTGCCAGCAACGAAGCCCCCAGCACCGGGGTGTGCAGCAACGATCCGTCCAGCGCCAGGCTGACCGCCAGCGCAATGGTCGAGATCGTGAAGGACAACCCCAGCGCCTGCACCAGGCCCTCCTTTTCGAGCCCCAGCCCTTGCAGGTAAGGCACAGCGGGAATCACGAACACGCCGGTCACCGCAGTGATCGCGCCGGTCACCACCCCGACCACCGGCCCGAGCCAGGCCTCTGCCGCCGGCGGCACGTGCAGCTTGACCGCTGCCAGTCCGACCACCGCATACAGCACCAGCGCCACGCCAAGCGCCGAGGTGGCGTGGGTCATCATCCCGGCCGCCACCAGCGCAGCGCACAGCCACGTGCCGGCGCAGATCGCCGCCAGCATCGGCCATAGCCGAAGTACCAGCTGGCCGAAGCGCGGACCGCTGAACAGCTGCACCACGTTGGTCACCATCGACGGCGCCACCAGCAGCGCCGCGGCCTGCGCCGGCGGCATCACCAGCCCGAGCAATCCCACCGCGACGGTGGGCAGGCCCAGGCCCACCACGCCTTTGACCAAGCCTGCCAGCAGGAAGGTCAGGCCGATAAAGGCAGCCTGCGTGCCGATTGCTTCCATCGTCATCGCATGCTCCTTCAGCCGGGCTTGCGGTCGTGCACTGCGCGGCTGTCGGCGGGGGCTTCGTCGCGTGCGTGCATGCCGTAGTCGCGCAGCACCTGTGCCACGCGCAGGCGGTAGTCGGCAAACACGCCGCCGCGGCCCACGGCCTGTGCCTCGCGGTGTGCCACGGTATTGCGCCAGGCGATCACGGCCGCCTCGTCGCGGAAAAACGATAGCGACAGAACCTTGCCCGGGTTGGCCAGGCTCTGGAAGCGTTCGACCGAGATAAAGCCGTCGATGCTCTCCAGCTCGCTGCGCAGCCTTGCGGCGATATCGAGGTAGGCGTCGCGGCGGCCCGGTGCGGGCTCGACTTCAAAGATGACGGCGATCATGAGGGCTCCGTGTTTTGAATGGTGAGGTCAGCAGAAATGCGGGATGCGGGCGTTCAGGGAAGGACGATAGCGGAACGCGCGCGCCAGTACGGCCGGGGCGGCGCCGCGTGCAAGTAGTGCCGTCACCGTCGCGCCGGCGAGCGCCTGCGCCAGCCTGTCGCCTGGGCACGCGTGGCGTCCGTGGCCGAAGGTCCACGGACGCTCGCCATCCGCCATACCGCCGCAGGAGGCTGCGGCGAGCAGCACCAGCACCACATCGCCGGCCTTGACGTCATGGCCGCACAGGGTTGCATCGGCGGCGAGGAAGCGGCGCGTGTTCTGCACCGGGGGATCCGACACCGCCACCTCTGTGACCAGTTGGTCCGGTGATATTCCGGGCAACGCCTTGCCACGGCCGAGATGCAGCAGCGAATTGCCTGCCAGCGCGGCGGTGGCTTCGCAGGCCTGCACCAGCAGGCCGATGGTGTTGGCGGCCACCGCTTGCGCATCGATGCCCGCCGCACAGGCAGCCTGCTGCAGCGACGGCAACGGGCCTGCTGCCGGTACGGCATTGGCGAGCCAGTTGCCGAGCCATTGTGCGGCGACCGCTCCGGCTTGCACGGCGTTCGCATCGGCAAGCGGTGACTGTGCGGCGGCAAATGCTGCGACGTGGGCGGCCACGGCCGCTGCCGTGGCTCGATCCACCGCGACGGGCAGGCCGAGCAGGTCAGCCAGCGTCACGACCGGCAGCGTCGACAGGACGCCATTGATGCGTTCCGCGGACCATGCCGTGCCGGCGTCCATCAGCTCAGCCAGCGCTGCCGCACGGCGTGCAGCTGCCGCCGGATCGATGGCGGCAAGCAGTGGCATCAGCAGGTCCTTCAACGGCGCATGCGCGGCGCCGTCGTTCATGCGGATCAGCCGGCCGAACAGATCCCCGGCGGCGGTACCAGCCAGTGCGGGCGGCACCGGCTGCGCTGGCGGACGCACGCGGCAGTCGGGGTGGGACAGCACCGTCGCCACTTCGCGTGCGCCCGCCGCAACCCACAGGCCGAGCCGCTGGTCGCGGAAGAACGGCCGGTGCGTCGCCAGTTCGCGGTAGTAGGGATAGGGATCGGGGTGCGTGACGGCGCTTAGCGGGTCGAGCGCATGGTTGGCATCGTTGGCATGGGATTCGGCGGCAGGCAGCATGGCGGCACACGGGAGCTGAAATATGCCGCCAGTTTGCCGCCTGGGCACGGCAAACGCTTCACGGCGACGTGAAAGATGGATTGCCGGCCTGGCGGTCCGCAGTCACCGGCTCATCTTTCCTGTGCGCCAGCCGGTACAGCACCGGCAACACCAGCAGCGTCAGCGCCGTCGACGACAGGATGCCGCCGATCACCACCGTGGCCAGCGGACGCTGCACTTCGGCGCCCGTGCCGGTGGCCAGCGCCATCGGCACGAAACCCAGCGACGCCACCAGCGCGGTCATCAGCACGGGCCGCAGCCGCGTCAGCGCGCCGTCGCGGATCGCCTGGTCGAGCCCCACGCCCTCCTCGCGCAGCGAACGGATAAACGACAGCATCACCAGCCCGTTCAGCACCGCCACGCCGCACAGCGCGATAAAGCCCACCGCGGCCGAGATCGACAGCGGGATGCCGCGCAGCCACAGCGCGAGGATGCCGCCGGTCAGCGCGAACGGGATGCCGGTGAAGACCAGCAGCCCGTCCTTGACGTTGCCGAACATGGCGAACAGCAGCACGAACACCAGCCCCAGTGCCAGCGGCACCACTACGCGCAGGCGCGCCGTGGCGGACTGCAGCTGCTCGAAGGTGCCGCTCCAGCTGGTCCAGTAGCCGGCGGGGATGCGCACGCGATCGCGGATGGCGGCCTCCGCCTCGGGCACGAAGCTGCCGATATCGCGCCCGCGCACGTTGGCGCTGACCACGATGCGGCGCTTGCCGTTCTCGCGCGAGACCTGGTTGGGGCCCGGCGCGATCTCCACGGTGGCAACTTCGCTGAGCGGGATATAGCTGGTGCGCGCGCCCGCCACGGTGTCTTTCGGCAGCGCCACCGGCAGGCGCCGCAGCGCGTCCACGTCTTCGCGCACGGCATCGGGCAGGCGCACCACGATGTCGAAGCGGCGGTCGCCGCTGAAGAACGTCCCTGACACCTTGCCGCCGATGCCGATCGCCACCGCTTCCTGGATATCGCTCAGGTTGAGCCCGTAGCGCGCGGCCTTGTCGCGGTCGATATTGACGCTCAGCATCGGCAGCCCGGTGGTCTGCTCGACTTTGACCTCGGCCGCGCCCGCAATGCCCTGCAGCACCGCGGCGATGCGGTTGGCGGTATCTTCCAGCACGGCGTTGTCGTCACCGAACACCTTGACCGCGACGTCGGAGCGCACGCCCGAGATCAGCTCGTTGAAGCGCAGCTGGATCGGCTGCGAGAACTCGTAGTTGTTGCCGGGCAGCTTGCCGACCTCCGCGCGGATCGCGGCGATCAGTTCGTCGCGCGTGCGGCGCGGCGCGGGCCATTCGGACTGCGGCCTGAGCATGATGTAGCCGTCCGAGATATTCGGCGGCATCGGGTCGGAGGCAATCTCGGCGGTGCCGGTGCGCGCGAACACGCGTTC
This sequence comes from Cupriavidus sp. MEYA8, assembly GCF_059278825.1. Lineage (NCBI taxonomy): Bacteria > Pseudomonadati > Pseudomonadota > Betaproteobacteria > Burkholderiales > Burkholderiaceae > Cupriavidus > Cupriavidus sp. MEYA8. The sequence goes on along the minus strand of NZ_CM181222.1, from coordinate 1,218,992 downwards.
GATCTCGGGGAATTTCGCTTTCAGCGTGGTCTCGACCTGCTGCTGCATCGCCACCGATTGCGTCAGGCTGGTGCCGGGAATGCGCAGCGCCTGGATGGCGAGGTCGCCCTCGTTGAGGCTGGGCACGAACTCGCTGCCCAGGCGCGTGGCGATCGCCAGCGACAGCGCCACCGCCACGCCGGCCAGCGCCAGCACCACCGGCGTCGCCGACAGCGAGCGGTCCAGCAGCACGGCATAGCGGCGCCGCGCCCACGCCATCAGCCGGTTCTCGCGCTCGGCCACGCGATTGCCGATCGCCAGCGCCACCGCGGCGGGAACGAAGGTTACCGACAGCACCATCGCGCCCAGCAGCGCCAGCACCACCGTGATCGCCATCGGGTGGAACATCTTGCCCTCGACGCCGGTCAGCGCAAAGATCGGCAGGTACACCACCATGATGATGAGCTGGCCGTACAGCAGCGGCCGGCGTGCCTCGCGCGCGGCGCCGAAGACCTCGTGCAGGCGCTCGGTGCGCGTCAGCGCGCGGCCATGCCGTTGCTGCGCATGCGCCAGGCGCCGCACGCAGTTCTCGACGATCACCACCGCGCCATCGACGATGATGCCGAAGTCCAGCGCCCCCAGGCTCATCAGGTTGGCGCTGGTGCGCGTGTGGACCATGCCGGTAAAGGTGAACAGCATCGACAGCGGGATCACCAGCGCGGTGATCAGCGCCGCGCGCAGGTTGCCGAGGAACAGGAACAGGATGGCGATCACCAGCACGGCGCCTTCCAGCAGGTTCTTCTTCACCGTGGCGATGGCCTTGTCGACCAGCTTGGTGCGGTCGTACACGGTGATCGCCTTCACGCCGGCCGGCAGCGTGCGGTTGATCTCCGCCATCTTGCGGTCTACGGCCTGCGACACCGTGCGGCTGTTCTCGCCGATCAGCATGAAGACCGTGCCCAGCACCACCTCGCGGCCATCCTCGGTGGCGGCGCCGGTACGAAGCTCGCCGCCGGTCTGCACGCTGGCCAAATCGCGCACGCGGATCGGCTGGGCCTGCGCGGTGCCGACGATGACGTCGCGGATATCGTCGAGCGAGCGCACCTGGCCCGGCACGCGCACCAGGTATTGCTCGCCGCGCCGCTCGATGTAGCCGGCGCCGACGTTGTCGTTGTTCTTCTCCAGCGCCGTGACCACGTCGGCGAGCGACAGCCCGTACGACGCCATCCGCTCCAGGCTTGGCGCCACCACGTAGGCGCGCGCATGGCCGCCGATGGCATTGACCTCGGCCACGCCAGGCACGTTGCGCAGCTGCGCACGGATCACCCAGTCCTGGATCTCGCGCAGGTCGGGCAGCGTGTAGGGCGTGCCGTCGGGCTTGCGCGCGCCGGGCTCGGCTTCGACGGTCCACAGGTAGATCTCGCCGAGGCCGGTCGAGATCGGGCCCATCGCCGGCGTGATGCCGGGTGGAAGCTTGTCGCGCGCTTCCTGGATGCGCTGGTTGACCAGCTGCCGCGCGAAATGGATATCGGTGCCTTCGCGGAAGATCACCGTGACCTGTGACAGCCCGTAGCGCGACAGCGAGCGGGTCTGCTCCAGCCCCGGCAGGCCCGCCATCACGGTCTCGACCGGGTAGGTGATGCGCTGCTCGGTCTCCAGTGGCGAATAGCCGGGCGCGGCGGTATTGATCTGCACCTGGACGTTGGTGATGTCAGGCACGGCGTCGATCGGCAGCCGGGTGTAGTTGTACAGGCCCAGCGCGGCCATGCCGAGCACGGCCAGCAGCACCAGCCAGCGCTGCTCGATGGCAAAGCGGATCAGGCGTTCGAACATGGCGCCTCCCGCTCAGTGCTCATGCCCGGCGCTGGCCTTGCCCAGCTCGGACTTGAGGATGAAGCTGTTGGCCGCGGCGTAGCGCGCGCCGGCCTGCAGGCCTTCGGTGATCTCGACCAGCTTGCCGCCGCTGCGGCCGGTCTTGACCGCCTGCATGGCGAACCCGCCCGGCACCGCGACGAACACGGCACTGCGGCCATCGACCTGCTGCACGGCATCGGCTTCCACCGTAACCGGCACCTGCGTCGCGGCGCCGAGCACGCTGACGGTGACGAACAGCCCGGGCCGCCACGCCATGCCCGGATTTGACAGCGTCACGCGGGCCTTGGCGGTACGGGTCTGTTCGCCGAGCAGCGCGCCGACGTAGGAGACCTTGCCCTCGGCCTGCGTCTCCGAGGCGGTGGAACGGATCCTGACGGTCTCGCCCACGCGCACCTGGTCGAGGTCGCGCGCCGAGACCACGAACTCGGCCCAGACCGAACTCAGGTCCGAGATGGTGAAGACGCTGGCGTCTTCCTTGACGGCTTCGCCCAGCGACAGGTGCTTCTCGACGATGATGCCGTCGAACGGGGCGCGCAGCGCGAACTGGTTCAGGCTGCCGCCCTTGCCGTCCACTCGATCCTTGCCGGCGCTTTCCGATGCGCCGATCGCGACCAGCTTCTGCCTGGCATTCTGCACCGCGATCTGCGCTTCTTCCAGCGCGGCGCGGGCCTGCTGGTAGTCCTGCCCGGCAGAGATCTTCTCCTGCCACAGCGTCTTTTCGCGCGCGTAGGTGGCGCGCGCCAGCGCCTCGCGCCGCTGCGCCGCGAGCAGTTCGCTGCGCTGCTCGGCGAGTGCCGTGCTGGCGATTACTGCCAGAACCTGGCCCTTGGCGACCTGCTCGCCCAGGTTGGCCGGCACCGCCTGCGCCACGCCCGCGACGCGCGGCACCACGTGCGCGGTGCGGTCGTCGTTGAAGCGGATCTCGCCGGGGAAATCGATGCTGCCGCGCAACGGCGCGGGGCCTGCCGTGGCGATACCGATGCCGGCCTGCTGCACCTGCTCCGGCGTCAGCTTGATGACATGGGGCCGGTCCGCGGCCTGCGCCGGCGCAGCGGCGGCAGCGGGGGCGTCGGCCTGCGTACTCGCCGGCTTGTCGTGCGCGTGGCCGTCGTCATGGTCGGCATGCTCGCCCTTTTCAGCGTGCTCGCCATGCTCATGCCCGGCCTCGCCCGACCCGCCGCCCTTGCCCGTGAACAGGATCGCCGCGCCGCCCAGCAGCCCCGCGACCAGAATGGCCACCACCGCGGCCCGTTGTTGCTTGCTTATTGCCATGCCTGGAGCCTTCCGTATCAGTGTCCGAGGATGCGATCGATGCTGGCGGCCGCGTCATAGGTGCGGGCCAGCACGTCCAGGTAGCGGATGCGCGCCTGGAACAGGGTGCGCTGGGCGTCCAGCACGTCGAGGAAATTGAATTTTCCGGCCTCGAACCCGCGCGAAGCGGCGGCATACGCCTGCTCCGCCGCCGGCAGCACCGAACCCTGCAGCGTCTGGGCCGCGGCGCGCGACACCGACAGCTGCGTCGACGCCTGCTGCAATTCATTGGCCAGCCGGATGCGGTTGGCGGCATGCACGTCCTGCGCGCGGTCGGCCCGGCGCAGCGCCGCGTACAGGTTGCCCTGGTTGCGGTCGAACAGCGGCAGCGGGATCGCCACGCCCAGCACGGCCATGTTGCGGTTGGCCTCGTTGTCGCGCTTGGCGCCGAGGCTGACGGTGACGTCGGGGTACTGGCGGCTGCGCGCCACCGCGGCTTCGGCGCGGCTGCGTTCGGCGGAGAGCCGGCTCGCGGCCAGCAACGGCGAATCTTCCAGCGCCGTTTCCAGCGCGGCGGGCGCGGGGCGCGACGGCAACGCGTCGAGGTCGCCCTGTGCCTGCGCGAAGCGCGGCGCGGCATTGCCCCACAGCGCGGCCAGCAACTGCCGTGCGGACTGCAGCGCGCCGGTGGCCTCGGCCAGTTCCAGCTCGGCGTTGGCCTGCTCGACCTGTGCGCGCGTCGCTTCCAGCGGCGCCACCTTGCCGGCGGCGACTCGGCGCGAGGCAGCCTGCGCCGCGCGGCTGGCGATGCCGACCGAGCCCTCGGCCAGCTTGACGCGCTCCTGCGCCACCAGCACGCCGAAGAAGCGCGCGATCACCGCGGCGCGGAGTTCGGCGCGCACGCCGCCCAGCTCCGCCTGCGCCAGCTCGCGGCCGCGCTCGGCCACGCCGATGCGGGCGGCGCGCTTGCCACCGAGTTCGATCGGCACGTTGAACTGGCCGGTGGTCGAGCGCGTGGCGCGGCGCGTGTCTTCCATCGACACTGCCAGCTCGGGATTGGGGATCACGCGCGCCTGCGTCAGGTCGCCCTCGGTGGCATCCAGCTCCTTGCCGGCGGCGGACAGCGCGAAGCTGCCGGCTTCGGCCAGCGCCAGCGCGGCGTCCAGCGTCAGCGTGCCGGATGGCTCGCGTACGCCCGCGCCGTCCGCACTGGCGGCGTACGGCGAGGGTTGGATGGCGGATGGTGGCGTCTGGGCGACGCCGGCAAGCGGGCTGGTCAGTACGGCCGCCAGCCCCAGCGGCAGCAAAAGTCTTCGCATCGAATTGCACCAGGAAAGAAACCGGGAATTCGGCGAGACGCCTGAGTTCAGCGAATCAGGAAGAAGTCAGGGAAGCGGGTGGCGTCGTCTCGCCGGCTAAGCGAGACGGGGCCACTGCGGGCGGTCGGGCGCCCTGGCGCTGTGGGAGGAGAAGCCGGCCTGCCGCGGGGCCTGCGCCAGTTCAACGCGCTGGCTGGCCTGCACGCGCGGCCCGTCGGCCCGTGCGAACGGGACCGAGGCGACATGGCAGACGCCGCAGTCGGGATCGGCGATGCCCAGCTTGTCGACATCAGCGTCGGCCTTGGTTGCGGGCTGGCCGGCCTCGCCTTTCTGCTGGTGCTGGTGCTCGTGATGCCCCAGGTGCGCCTTGGCCGCCGCTGCCACCTCGTGCCGGCAATAGGCGGCCGCTCCCGCCCAGGCGAACTGGAGCGGCAGGATCAGCGCGAGGACGATGAGGAGCAGGCGTTGCATGTCGGGAATGGCAGTGAGCCGCAAGTTTAACCGAGGCCGGGCAGTGTTCACGCGGCGAGCCGATTACATTTGCGTCATGACGTAACGCGGCGCGCCAGCCGGCATCTATTTCAATTTATTTGAACGATTTGTCCATACTGCTCCCCGCTTATGCCCGACCAAGACTCCTATAGTTCGTTACATGAACGGCACGCACACACAGCAAGACGTTCTGCCAAATTCAACGAATAATACTGGAGAAAATCATGACCAAGACCGCCCGTTTCGCTTCCGCCCTGTTCCTGTCGCTGGCCGCCCTCGGCGCCGCGCACGCCGCTAGCGCAGCCGAACCGCTGCCCGGCGACAAGTATGGTTACGAGTTCCGCTCGCACGACGTCTTCACCGACGGTGCGCGCACGCTGGCCGCCGCCACGCTGCCTGGCGACAAGTACGGTTATGAGTTCCGTTCGCACGATGCCTTCACCGATGGCGCCCGCGCCGGCAAGCCCGATACGTACGTGGACGGCGCCCGCACGGTGGCCGGCCTGGACCGCGGCGGCGTATCGGCAGCCCCGGCGCGCAGCTTCGACCCGTACAGCGAAGGCAGCCGCGTGGGTGGTTTCGATCCCTACGGCGAAGGTGCGCGTGCGTGATTGCCGCCGGTTTGCTCCCCTCTCCCACTTCGCGGGGGAGGGGAGCGTTTGCGAGAGACGTTGGCTTGCGTTCAGCACCTCGCGCACCTGATTGCGAGCAGTGGCCTCAATCCTCCCGCCCCATCCGCCGCATCGCCTCCCGCATGGTCCGCATCTGCGCGCTGAACACGGTGCAGGCTTCGCAGATCGCCAGGTGGCTGCGCATGCGCAGCCGTTCCACCCATGACAAGGGCTGGTCCAGGCCCTTCATGGTCAGGTGGTGAACCTCTTCGCAGTCCGGCAGCAGGCGGCGGGCGGGGCGGTCGGGCATGGTGGTTGCCGAGGGTTATGTGGACGAGATCGTTCGCAGGAGGCCGATCACCCCTTGCCGGTTGCGTCGCGGCGCCCGAACCAGTGCAGTTCCAGGCACGCGCGCAGCCGCATGCGGGCCCGGTACAGCATGGCCCATGCATTGGTCGCGCTGATCTGCAAGACCTGACAGATTTCTTCGGTATCCAGCTCCAGCCATTCCCGCATCATGAACAGCCGGCCCAGCCGCGGCGGCAGCCGGTCGACGCACAACTGCAGGATCTCGAAGAACTCGCGGCGCTCGAAGGCGCGCTCGGGGTCGCCCCAGTCGGAAGGCGGGTCCTGGTAGTGGCCGTTGCGCGTGAACAGCGCATCCAGCGCCTCCTGTTCGGACGGCACCTCGCCGTCCTCCGGCGCCACCAGCGCCAGCCGCACCTCGCGCCGGCCGCTGCGCAGGCTGTCGATCAGCTTGTGCTTGAGGATGCCGACCAGGTAGGTGCGCAGCGAGGACTGGCCGCCAAAGCGCTCCGGGTGCTCCAGCGCGGCCAGCAGCGTTTCCGACACGGCGTCTTCCGCCAGCCCCTCATCGCGCAGCTGCAAGCGCGCAAAGCGCAGCAGGTAGGGCCGTACAGCCTGCAGTTCGGCAGGATCGAGGCTCATGGGGCGCGTCAGCGGCGTTGGCAGATGCGCCATGATACCGCTGGCCCGCGCTTCACGGCATGCGCTTCAGTTCAGTCCCCGGAATTGCCCGCAAAGCCTGAACACGTCCTCGTTCAGCGGCACCTCCCGCGCGCGGGCATAGCGGGTGGCCAGCTTGAGCAGCTCCTTGATATCGCGCCCGCTGGCCTTCGGATAGGCCCGCAGCAGCGCCTCGACCAGCCCGTCGCCCAGCTCGGCGCCGAACTGCGCCGCCTGCAGCCGCCACAGGCGCCGCGCATCGACCTTGCCCGGCGTTTCGTAGTGGATGGTGGCGATGCAGCGCGACAGGATGGCATCGTCGACCTCGCCGATGCGGTTGGTGGTCATGAACAGCAGGCCGTTGAAGTACTCCAGCGTGCGCAGGAACTCGGCGACGATGGCGTTGTGCTCGAGGTCGTTGTCCCGGCAGCGGATACAGACGTCGGCCTCGTCCAGCAGCAGGATCGCGTTCCAGCGCATGGCGCGCTGCAGGATGCCGCCCAGGCTGGCGCCGGCCGACGCCGCCGTGGTGCCGAGCTGTCCCGAATGGACCCGGTACAGCGGCTTGCCTACGACTTCGGCATAGATCTCGGCGGTCAGCGTCTTGCCCAGTCCCGGCGCGCCCTGGCACAGGATGGTGGTGCCGCCCGACTTGCCGGCCACGAAGTCCGGCACCAGCACGTCCATGTGCGAGGTCAGGATATCGATCAGGTCGCGGTGGTGGTCGGGCAGCACCAGCTTGTCGCGCAACTCTGGCTGGTAGCGGTATTCGGTCAGGTGCTGCACATGCACCCACAGGTTGCGGTGCCATTCCAGGTGGAAGAGATGCACGTAGCCGTGCAGCGGCACCGACTCGAAGCCCGCCTCCACCCCGGCCTCGCGCCAGAACGACGCATCGCAACTCATCTCGAAACGGCGCGCGAGCCGTTCCTCGTCATTGACGCAGCGCGCCGCCACGCCATCGGGCACGCGCGTCAGCTCGGCCGCGCCCTTGGCGTCGAGCGACCACGCCGGCCCGCTGGCGACAAACTGCGCGCCGAAGCGCTGTTGGTAGCGCACGAAGCGCCGCGCGTGGTGTTCGAGGCCGTCTCCCGTGCAATTGCCGAGACGGCTCCCGATCGACAGGACTCAGCGTCCCGGCAATCTGTACGCGATGGTGCGGATGACACCACCGCTGTCGGGAACTTCGCAGAGAATCCGCGCGGACAGCACCTTCAGATTGAACGGCGGCGCGGTCAGCACGAGCCCGCTCGGTTGCGCCCCGAACAGGCGCAGGTGCGAGCCGATCGTCTTGTCGAGATTGGGCGTGAAGTTTGCGCTTTGTGGCAGGTACTCGGTCAGGATCAAGACCTTGTACGGCCCCAGCTTCGACAGCACGGTGGCGATGCGCGCATTGTCCAGATGGTCCAGCACCTGGCGCAGGAACACGATGTCGCCAGGAGGCAGCAGGTCGGTCGTGATGTCGACGCAGCGGAAGTCGACGTCAAGATCGGCGAACCTCGTGCGGTTCGACTGGATCGCCGCGTCCACCACGTCGCAGCCGATATAGCGTCCGCACACGGCGCGCAGGCGTTTGCCGACATTGAAGTCGCCGCAGCCCAGGTCGACGACGGACGGCCGCTCCGGCATTGCCGTCAGGTACGCAGTCACCGCCTCGACATAGGGTTCGACGATCTTCGGGTCGTGGGAACTGCTGCCGCTATAGAACCCCGACTGGTCCTCGGCCACGCCCCAGGCGCCGGTTTCGTACACATGGGTGAAGATTTCGCCCAGCGACTTGCCTTCGTACAATGAGCCTTCCCTGCGTATCACACCGTCGCGGCGGAATTTCAGCAGCCACGCCGGCATGAATGGCTTCAAGCGTTGCTTGAATCGTTGCGCCAGCACGGAACCTGTGGGAGTGGCTGCCGTAGTCATATTGTCTCCTGTCTAGGGCCTGCTTCGGATGTTTCAGACTAGTAACAAGCATGGGCCGCTTCATCCCAAAGATTGATGACGTTTGTGCGGAAAGCCTCAGAACACGCGGCTAATCTCGGAGCAGAGTAAGCGCTGCGCCAGCACCGCCTTGACGTGAGCCCAAGTTCGGCCATTCTCGGCCGCTGATGGTGCGCTCCCACCTGGCGTAGAGTGGCTTGACCTCGAAGGAGCGACCATCGCGCCGCACTTAGGCTGCCATCGCTCTAACGGCGACTACTCACCTTGAAAAGGATTAAGTCTGCCCGCTCCTAGAAACCCTCACGATTGTCCAATCTTCGCCACCAGAGACAACTTGCCATTCAAGACACATCTGCTTTCCGCTGCAGGAAGGCACTATGAGCAAAGTCCTTGAATCCATCGTCGACGCAATCGGCAACACTCCGCTGGTCCGCCTGGATCGCCTAACCCTGTCCACAGATTTGTGGGAGTGATCGACCGGCGCAGGACTACGTGCGCGCGATGAAGCTATCTCGCACGTAATGGCCCCCGAGTTCGGCCATATACTCCGCCTTGCACCCTTCACCCGGAGCCGAACCATGGATTACACCCCCGGTATCAGCCAGCTGGCCGGCCTGCTCGCCGACCCCGGCCGCGCCGCCATGCTATGGGCGCTGATGGATGGCAGCGCGCGGCCCGCGGGCGAGCTGGCGCTGATCGCCGGCCTGTCGGCGTCGTCCACCAGCGGGCACCTGGCGCGGTTGACCGAGGGCGGGATGCTGGCGGTGGAGACGCGCGGGCGCAACCGGTATTACCGGCTGGCGGCGCCGGAGATTGGCGTGGCGATCGAGGCGCTGGCGTCGGCGTCGCTGGCCAGCCGGCCGCCGCGGCTGCGCGACGTGCCCGTGTCGCGCACCGCGCCGCCGGCGCTGCGGCAGGCGCGTACCTGCTACGACCACCTGGCCGGCGAACTGGCGGTGGGGTTGTTCGAGCGGATGACGCATAGCGGCTGGCTGGTGCTGGACGCGCAGCGCGTGGAGCTGAGCGGCGACGGCGCGCAGGCGCTGGCGGGACTGGGCATCGACATTGCTGCAGCGCGGCGCAAGCGGCGCCAGTTCGCCTGCACCTGCCCGGACTGGAGCGAGCGCAAACCCCACCTCGGCGGTGCGCTGGGCGCGGCGCTGCTGGGCAGCCTGCTGGAGCGCGGCTGGGTCGAGACTACGCGCACTTCGCGCGCGTTGCGCGTGACACCGGCGGGCCAACGCGAGATCATGCGCATCGCGGCATAGGTCGCGGCACTAATCGCGGCATGACCAAGCCGCACGGCACCACAGGAGATCCCGCATGGCCACACCACTGGACGACGACACGCAGGACGCGATCGCGCGTTTCTTCGCCCTGATCAACCTCGACGACAGCGCGCAGACGGCGGCGCAGCTGTCGATGTTCGAAGACGCGCTGCTTGACGCCGAGGACGACGACACCGACGGCGGCGAGCTGCTGTGGGTGGTGCGCGAAGTCATCGACTGGCAATCCGGCTTCTTTGTCGACTGGAAGGACTGCCAGTCCTTTATCGGCTGCCTGAACCAGCTGTGCGAGCGCATCGACCTGGAAATCGACTGGGGCACGGACGAGCCCGAGGAAGAGTCGTTCCTGGAAAGCACCAGCGTGCCCGAGCTGATGGAGCTGGCGCACAACCAGTTGCGCGTGGCCGGCTATACGCTGTGGAACTGGGATACCGGCGGCGACGCCTACGCCGGCTGGATCACGCGTAGCGAGGATGATGAAGAGATGCTGGACCTGGCCGAGCAGTTGCGCTTCGAGGTCCGGCCCGCGAACCAGCCCTACTGAGCCATCCACGGCGAACGCTGCGGCTGGCCCAACCGCGCCACGGCGGCGCTGGCGGAGGCTTTGGGCACTTGCGCGAGTTCGGCGCCTTGTGTGAAGCCGCCGCCTTCCACCACGCGGCAGAAGATTTCCCAGTCTTTCCAGTCGATGGTCTTCATGCGGGGGGAAGCTGGGATAGGGTTGGGGGCGGCTGCGGTGGGAGAGCGGCATTGTCCCACAGTGTGGACAATGGCACCGGTCGATGCAAGCAGCGCTCGGCAGCGGTCCCGCGCAACCCTGAGGCGATCGCTTACTTAACTCTTACTCGAACAGGATCACCGATCGCGCCAGTTCGCCCCGGCGCAGTTCGTCAAAGGCATCGTTGATGCGCTCCAGCGGCAGGCGCTGCGCGATCAGCTGGTCCAGGTGCAGCCGGCCGGCCATGTAGAAATCGACCATGCGCGGCATGTCGACCGGGAAGCGGTTCGAGCCCATCAGCGAGCCCTGGATGCGCTTCTCACCGAGGAAGTCGCTGCCCTTCAGTTCGATCTTGACGCCCGGCGCGATCATGCCGATCACGGTGGCGGTGCCGCCGCGGCGCAGCATGGCAAAGGCCTGCTCGGTGGTCTGCTTCAGGCCGATGGCCTCGAAGGCGTGATGCACGCCGCCGCCGGTCAGCCCGCGCACGGCGTCGAGCACGTCGGCATTGCCGGCATCGATCACGTCGGTGGCGCCGAACTTGCGCGCCAGTTCCAGCTTGGCCGGCACCCGGTCGATCGCGATGATGCGGCCGGCGCCGGCAATCGCGGCACTGTTGACCGTGGCCAGGCCGATGCCGCCGCAGCCGATCACGGCCACGCTCTCGCCCGGCTGCACCCTGGCGGTATGGATGACCGCGCCCATGCCCGTGGTGACGGCGCAGCCGATCAGCGCGGCGCGGTCCAGCGGCATGTCGCGGCGGATCGCCACCAGCGCGTGCTCGTGGATCAGCATCTGCTCGGCAAAGGCCGACAGGTTCAGGAACTGGTTCATGGGTCCGCCCTGCCGCGCCATAAGCCGCGGCTCCTCGCCCTCGCGGCGGCGGGTGTCGGGCTCGATGCACAGCGACAGGTGCCCCGTCAGGCAATGCTCGCAATGGCCGCAGTACGCCGACAGGCAGGTGATGACGTGGTCGCCGGGCCTGACCGTGCGCACCTCGGCGCCAACCTGCTCGACCACGCCGGCGGCCTCGTGCCCCAGGATGGCCGGCATCGGGTAGGGATAGGCGCCGTCCAGGAAATGCAGGTCAGAGTGGCACACGCCCACGGCAGCGGTGCGCACCAGCACTTCGCGCGGGCCGGGCTTGCCGATGGCAACATCTTCGATCACGAGCGGGGTCTTGGGTTGATGCAGGACGGCGGCTTTCATAACGCTCCTTTGCGGCGGGCGTGCCGGGACGGCACGGTGCAATGAAGCGAAAAACCATAACCGCAAACGATGGTTCAGGAAAGGCGCGTCGGCGCCGTGCAGCGATGTTTACAACTCTTTCTTGATCGGGAGCACACGCAGTACACCGATGCCCAGATGCTGCAGTGCGCCCATGCCGGGCTCGCTGTCGTAGGTGGTGAGCTGACTGTTCTCGCGCGTGGTCCACGTCAGCCGCGCGTTGTTGCCGTCGGCATCGGTGCGCACGCCGACGCGGTAGGCCATGTCGAGCAGGCCGTCCTCGGTGGTCTTGATCATGCGCTCGGCCAGCGCCGGGCTGTCGAGCACGATGCCCATCTCGGTGTTCAATTTGGCCGAGCGCGGATCCATGTTGAGGGAGCCGATGAACACCAGGCGCCGGTCGACGATGTAGTTCTTGGCGTGCAGGCTGGCGCGGCTGGACGACAGCCAGGAGCGCGAGCGCGAACCCTTGGCGGCCTTGCCGCGCTGCGCCAGCTCGGCATAGGCGCTGGGCTTGAGTTCGTACAGCTCGATGCCGGCGGCCACCAGTGCCTCGCGGTGCGGGGCATAGCCCGCGTGCACGGCGCTGACGTCGGTGGCCGAGAAGGAATTGGTCAGGATGCGCACGCGGATGCCACGCTTTGCGATCGCGATCAGCCAGGCTTCGCCGTCATCGTCGGGGACGAAGTATGGGGAGATCAGCAGGACTTCCTTCTGCGCGCCGCTGATCATCTTCTCCAGCCGGGCGGTGGCATGGCCGGGATCGTCATGGGTCTGGTGGGTGATCTTGGCGGCCTTGTCGGAGACCACCGTAGCCTTGCCGGTGTAGGCCGGCATGCGGCCGCTTTCGATGCCCTTGGCCAGGCCCGAGTCGAGCAGTTCCTGCACGTACTGGCTGGCCTTGGCCTGGTCGCCGCGCGCCTCGAGGCGCTTGCGCAGGTTGCGCATTTCCACTGGCGCCTCCTTGCCCTCGGGGATCAGCGCCACCACCGGGTAGGAAGACTCGTCATTCCAGTATTCGTCAAAGACCGCGGATACCTGCGGCACGGCCGGGCCGGCGATCAGCACGTCGAGGTCGCTGAAATCCATGTCGGTGCGCGCGGAGAAGTAGGCATCGCCGATATTGCGCCCGCCCACCACCGACATCTGGTTGTCCACCGTCATCGACTTGTTATGCATGCGCCGGTCCAGCCGGCTGAAGTCCGCCAGCATTTCCAGCCAGCGCAGGCTGCGGTTGGCGAACGGGTTGAACAGGCGCACTTCGATATTGGGATGCGAATCGACCGCCGACAGGACCTTGTCTACCTCGCCGCCGGTGCGCAGGTCGTCGAGCAGCATGCGCACGCGCACGCCACGGTCGGCAGCGTCGATGATATCGCCCAGCACCGCGGCGCCGGTACCGGTCGGCTCGAGGATGTAGGTCTGCAGGTCAAGGCTGCGCTGCGCCGCGCGGGCCAGCGCCAGGCGCGCGGCCAGCGCATCGGGGCCTGACGAGAGCGGGTAGAACAGCGACTCGCCCGGGCGCTGCGCCAGGCGCGGGGCCAGCGCCTTGCCCAGCGGCGTGTCCGCGGCAGTGGCGGTGGCGGCCGGCGCGCTGGACGGCGGGCGCTGGGCCGATGCCGGCAGGCTTGCGCAACCGGTCAGCCCCATGGCCAGCGCCAGCGTCAGCGTGATCGCCAGCGGCAGCGCTGCCAGCGGTTGCGGCCGCTGGCGGCAGGTATCGGACGGATAGTGGCAGAAGAAAGTCTGGAACATCCATGGAGCTCCCTGCGCCGGAAAGGCGCCGGGCCGGGACGCGCGATGCAGTCAACTCCATACAGACCGCATGTGGCGTGCCAGGCCCCGCTATCACGACAATACACCGCGGCAACAGGTGACGGCAGCGGTGCCATTCCTTTCCAGGCGGGGTCGTTGTCCTACATGGCTTGTGCGCTGCGGCATGACTTGCGTTGGGTGGCGTCAAGTTTGCGGCTTTTCCTGCACTGCGTTTTCTCTTATGATCCCGCCGCGTAGCCAGTTGTATATACCGGCCGGTAGGCCGCCCCGGCGGAACCTCCGGCCGCGTTGCCTCCGCGGCCGATCCCCGGCATAGTTGCGCGCTTTTGCGCGTCCCGACCCAAGTCCCGATGTCCAGCCAACCTTCCATTTCCGGCGCGCCAGCGCCAACGCTGCGCCGCACGCTGCGCGCCCGCCATCTCACCATGATCGCCATCGGCGGCTCGATCGGCACCGGGCTGTTCGTGGCGTCGGGCGCCACCATCGCGCAGGCCGGGCCCGGCGGCGCACTGGCCGCCTACATCCTGATCGGCGCGATGGTGTATTTCCTGATGACCAGCCTGGGCGAACTGGCCGCGTACATGCCGGTATCGGGATCGTTCGCCACCTACGGCGCGCGCTATGTCGACGAAGGCTTCGGCTTCGCGCTGGGCTGGAACTACTGGTACAACTGGGCGGTGACCATCGCGGTGGAACTGGCCGCGGCGCAGCTGGTGATGCTGTACTGGTTCCCCGACACGCCAGGCGTGCTGTGGAGCGCGCTGTTCCTCGGCCTGATGTTCGCGCTCAATGCCATCTCGGTGCGCGGCTTCGGCGAGGCCGAGTACTGGTGCGCGCTGGTCAAGGTGGTGACGGTGATCGCCTTCATCGGCATCGGCACGCTGATGATCTTCGGCATCCTGCGCGGCGACATGCCGGCGGCGAACGGCCTGGCCAACCTGACCCTTGGCGATGCGCCCTTCGTCGGCGGGCTGCCGGCGCTGATCGGCGTGGCCATGATCGCCGGCTTCTCGTTCCAGGGCACCGAGCTGATCGGCGTGGCCGCCGGCGAATCGGCGGACCCGGCGAAGAACATCCCGCGCGCGGTGCGGCAGGTGTTCTGGCGCATCCTGCTGTTCTATGTGCTGGCGATCCTGATCATCGGCATCCTGATCCCCTACACCGACCCCAGCCTGCTCAAGAGCGACGTGCAGACCGTGGGCGTGAGCCCGTTCACGCTGGTGTTCCGCCATGCCGGCCTGGCCTTTGCCGCCGGCGTGATGAATGCAGTGATCCTGACCGCGGTGCTGTCGGCCGGCAATTCCGGCATGTACGCCTCGACCCGGATGCTGTACAACCTCGCCACCGAGGGGCGCGCGCCGCGCATCTTCGCGCGGCTGACGCGCAACGGCGTGCCGCTGCTGGCGCTGCTGGCGACCACCGCGGTGGGCGCGCTGTGCTTCCTCACCTCGCTGTTCGAAAGCAAGTCCGTGTACCTGTGGCTGCTTAACCTGTCGGGCATGACCGGCTTCATCGCGTGGCTGGGCATCGCGGTCAGCCACTACCGCTTCCGCAAGGGCTTCGTCGCGCAGGGCCATGACCTGTCGCGCCTGCCCTACCGTTCGCCATTCTTTCCCTACGGACCGATCTTCGCCTTCGCCCTGTGCCTGATCGTCACGCTGGGCCAGAACTACCAGGCCTTCACCAGCGGCAGGATCGACTGGGTCGGCGTGGCCGCCACCTATATCGGCATCCCGATCTTCCTCGCGATCTGGGCGGGCTACCGCATCGTGCGCAAGACCCGCTTCGTGCGCTATGCCGAGATGGAATTCCCCGCGCTGCCGGCCGGCGCCAATGGCGTGGCTACGCGCGCCGCGGTTCCGGTTCCGGTTCCGGTTCCGGTTCCGGGAGAATAGGGGCCAGTCCCGCGGATGGCACTGTGCCGCCCGTCCCCGGGCGGCCGCACGCTATGCTTGAGGCAGGCGCGCGGCGCGCCGACCAGGCCGTGGTCGCGGCATCGTGCAGGCAAGGCCTCGTCGCGCGCCAGCAATTCGATGGTGGCGGAAAGTTCGTTTTTCTGGCCCTGCAACGCCGACCGGTATGGGCCTTTCAATTCGCGTTTGTAGTCTCGTCTGAACTGGCTCGTCAGTTCATTCATCCTCATCGTTGAGATCCGCCATCAACGCCGCCACGGACCCGAATTTGCGCAGGCCGCCGGCCCGCGCTTCTTTCAGCGCGGCAATGGTTGCAGGGTTCGGAGTTATCAGCCCCGAAGGCAAAGCCTGCTCCAGCGCGATGCGGGTCAACAGCATGCGGACGGCGTCGGAAACGGTCAAACCCATTGCTTCCAGCACGGCCGCGGCCTCTTCCTTGATTTGCTGATCGATCCGGGCACGAACGAAAGTCGAGGCGGACATGGCAGGCTCCTGCGGACAATAACGAAGTGGACGAGCAACTACTTGTTGGGCGGCCGCGAGGCAGGCTACATGCCGTTGTCGCCTTCGACCTTGCCTACCGATAACTTGATCCCGCCTGCGATGGCGGTGCGCAAGCCGTGGACGGCATACGTCTGCTCAGCATCGCCCTTCAGGTTGCGCACCCAGAGTTGCGCGAACAGACCATCCTTGCGTGAATAGCCGCCGAACCAGTCGATCAGGCGCCCGATAAAGCATTGGCGGCCAACCCAGACTGGCATATCCCTCACGATTTCATAGGCGTAGTGGCCCGCGCCGTAGCTTTAGTAGGCATCGCGGTCGTCGTCCTTGACCGTGTCGGGGACGGGGCACAAGGGCTTGTCCTGCGGCGGGCCTACATCGCGAGCGACTTCGCTGCTCACTTGAGCAAGCGCTCTCGTCATGGCCGCATGCAAGGCGCTGTCCAGCCTCGTCACCGTACCCTTCGCCTCGTCCTTCTGAACCTTGGGGACGGATAACCGGTAGCGGTAGTGCTGGGCACTTCGCCAACGACAAACTGCCATTGCCCGAGGCTGGCTAGATGCCGTGCTGCCGCAACTGGCCGCCAGGTTCAACGGCGCGCAGGTGATCGGGTCGGGATCTTACCTTGCCATGCACTGCGCCCGATCCAATAGGGCGGCCGCGGCTTCCCCTGCCACGTGTCTTTTATCTGCGGCAAGGCGCCCCTCGCCGGGACGGCATTCATGTGCCCTGTTCCGCATATTGCAGCTTCCCTCTGCCTACCCGCCAGCATGTCTACCCGCCTCGCTCTTTCGGGAAAACGAATGTTGACAATCACCAAACCGTGATCTACAACATCGTCTACACACCAAACAGATTTTGTAGACAATTTAGTAGACAGCACAGCAAGCAATCCCATGGCGCACGAAAGAGCCAGACAGCCGCACGTTCGCCTATCGTCAAGACAACCATCTGCCAGGAGACTCAGATGATGCAAACGACCGTAACGCCAGATGCGACCGCCGGCGCGCAGCAGGCGGGGCATGCCGCACACGGCAATGCCCTGATCAAGCCCACCTACGACGAGCGGCTGACCAACGAGGACCTGGCGCCGCTGCGCAAGCAGACCTGGGGCACCTACAACATCTTTGCCTTCTGGATGTCCGACGTGCACAGCGTGGGCGGCTACATCACCGCCGGCAGCCTGTTCGCGCTTGGGCTGACCAGCTGGCAGGTGCTGGTATCGCTGCTGGTCGGGATCGTGATCGTGCAGTTTTTCTGCAACCTGGTGGCCAAGCCCAGCCAGGTGACCGGTACGCCCTACCCGGTGATCTGCCGGGCCTCGTTCGGCGTGCTCGGCGCGAATATCCCGGCCATCATCCGCGGACTGATCGCGGTGGCGTGGTACGGCATCCAGACCTACCTTGCGTCCAGCGCCTTCCTGGTGCTGGCGCTGCACTTCTTCCCATCGCTGGCGCCATATGCCGACGTCAAGCTGCACGGCCTCGCCGGGCTGTCGACGCTGGGCTGGGCTGCGTTCATGGTGCTGTGGGTGCTGCAGGCGCTGGTCTTCTGGACCGGCATGGAGACCATCCGCAAGTTCATCGACTGGGCCGGCCCGGCGGTGTACGTGGTAATGATCGCGCTGGCGATCTGGCTGGTGAACAAGGCCGGCTGGGAAAACGTCAACTTCACGCTGAGCTTCGTCAAGTACACCGGCTGGGAAGCGGTGCCGGTGATGCTGAGCGCGATCGCACTGGTGGTGTCGTATTTCTCCGGCCCGATGCTGAACTTCGGCGACTTCTCGCGCTATGCCAAGGATTTCAAGTCGGTCAAGCGCGGCAACTTCTGGGGCCTGCCGGTCAACTTCCTGGGCTTCTCGCTGCTGACCGTGATCACCACCTCGGCTACGCTGCCGGTGTTCGGCAAGCTGATCACCGACCCGGTTGAGACGGTGAGCCATATCGACAGCACCTTCGCCATGCTGCTGGGCGCCTTCACCTTCATGACCGCGACCATCGGCATCAACATCGTCGCCAACTTCGTATCGCCGGCGTTCGATTTCTCCAATGTGTCGCCCAAGCACATCAGCTGGCGCACGGGCGGCATGATTGCCGCGGTGGCCTCGATCTTCATCACGCCCTGGAACCTGTACAACAACCCGGCCGTGATCCACTACACGCTGGATGTGCTGGGCGCCTTCATCGGCCCGCTGTTCGGCATCCTGATCGCCGACTACTACCTGGTGCGGCGCCAGCACGTGGAAGTCGATGACCTGTACACGCTGAACCCGCGCGGCCGCTACTGGTACCGCAACGGCTTCAACCCGGCGGCGGTGGCCACCATGATCCCCGCGGCCATCATCCCGATCCTGTGCGTGGTGGTGCCGGCCTGGCAGGCTGCGGCCAACTACAGCTGGTTCATCGGCATGGGCATCGCGCTGGTGCTGTACCGCCAGCTGGCACCGCGCATGATGCCGGGCCACCTGGCCGCGCCCGCCGCTGCCTCCAGCCAGGCTTGAAACGACATCACTCCTTCGACAGCATCCATCCCAGAGCCGCGTCCCATGAAGCTGAAGATCATCAACCCCAATACCACCGAAAGCATGACCGAGAAGATCGGCCAGTGCGCCCGCGCCGTGGCCGAGCAGGGCACGCGCATCAGCGCGGTCAGCCCGCGCATGGGCCCGGCCTCGATCGAGAGCCACTATGACGAGGCGCTGTCGGTGCCCGGCATCCTCGACGAGATCCTTGCCGGCGAACAGGAAGGCGTGGACGGCTACGTCATCGCCTGCTTCGGCGACCCCGGCCTGTACGCGGCGCGCGAGGTGGCGCGCGGCCCGGTGATCGGCATCGCCGAGGCGGCGATGCACATGGCCAGCATGGTCGGCAGCAGCTTCAGCGTGGTGACCACACTGGCGCGCACCTGCAATATCGCCTGGCACCTGGCCGAGCGCTATGGCATGAAGCGCTTCTGCAGCAACGTGCGCGCCTGCGACCTGCCGGTGCTCGACCTGGAGCGCCCCGGCTCGGACGCGCGCCGCATCATCACCGAGGCCTGCCGCCGCGCGCTGGTGGAAGACCGCAGCGAATGCATCGTGCTCGGCTGCGCCGGCATGACCGACCTGTGCGACGAGATCGCCGACGCCATCGGCGCGCCGGTGATCGACGGCGTGACGTGCGCGGTCAAGCTGGCCGAGGCGATGGTCTCGGTGCGGCTGGCCACCAGCAAGCGCGGCGACTGGGCGCGGCCGCTGCCCAAGGCGTATGCCGGCATGCTGGCGCCGTATGCGCTGAACTGATGTTTCCAGAACCTCTTACCTTATCGCGCAACATGCTCCAGACACGTTATCCCCGCGACCTGACCGGCTACGGCGCCCAGCCTCCCCACGCGCGCTGGCCGGGCGGCGCGCGCATCGCCGTGCAGTTCGTCCTCAACTACGAAGAAGGCGGCGAGAACTGCGTGCTGCACGGCGACGCCGCCTCCGAGCAGTTCCTCTCCGAGATCGTCGGCGCCGCAGCCTATCCCGACCGCCACATGAGCATGGAGGGCATCTATGAATACGGCTCGCGCGCGGGCGTCTGGCGCATCCTGCGAGAGTTCGAGAAGCGCGGCCTGCCGCTGACCATCTTCGGGGTGTCGATGGCGCTGCAGCGCCATCCGGAGCTGACGCGAGCGTTCGTCGAGCTGGGCCACGAGATCGCCTGCCACGGCTGGCGCTGGATCCACTACCAGAACATCGACGAGGCCACCGAGCGCGAGCACATGCGCATCGGCATGCGGATCATCAAGGAGCTGACCGGCGAGCTGCCGCTTGGCTGGTACACCGGGCGCGACAGCCCCAACACGCGCCGGCTGGTGGTCGAGCACGGTGGCTTGCTGTACGACTCCGACTACTACGGCGACGACCTGCCCTTCTGGACCGAGGTGGAAGTCACCGGCGGCGAGAAGAAGCCGCACCTGGTGGTGCCGTACACGCTGGACTCGAACGACATGCGCTTTGCCACGCCGCAAGGTTTCAACACCGGCGAGCAGTTCTTCCAGTACCTGAAGGATTCGTTCGACGTCCTCTACGAGGAAGGCGATCCCGCAGGACAGGACAGCCCCAAGATGCTGTCGATCGGCATGCACTGCCGGCTGCTCGGCCGCCCCGGCCGCTTCCGCGCGCTGCAGCGCTTCCTCGACTATGTGCAGGGCCATGACAAGGTGTGGATCTGCCGCCGTGTCGACATCGCGCGGCACTGGGCGCAGGCGCATCCGTTCCGCCCCGCGACGGCTGGCGCTGCCGTTGCCAACCCGGTGAAGGAAGCCGCGACGGCCTGACCAGGAACGTCCGCGTCGCCATATTTGTGTACGATATAGCCGTGTTTCGTCGCCACTTCCGGCGACAGCCCGACTGTCCGTACCCTGATATGGCAACCACATCGAAGAACGCGGCGCCCGGCGCCGCGGCAAAAGCGCCGCGCCGGCCCGCATCCAAAGCGGCACCGAAAGCCGCACCCAGGCCCGTCCCGCCAGCCACCCCGGAGGAACCGGCCGGCAACGAGTCCGCCGCCGGCGAGGCCTCCGCCACCGAGGCCATCTACCTTGGCCTGCTGACGGCGATCATGGAGCATCGCCTCCTGGCCGGCACCAAGCTGGTCGAAGAACGCCTGTGCGAAGTCACCGGCGCCAGCCGCGCCCGCATCCGGCAGGTGTTCGCCCGCCTCGCGCATGAAAAGCTGGTGACGCTGGTGCCCAACCGCGGCGCCTTCGTGTCGAGCCCCACCGTCGACGAGGCGCGCGAGGTCTTTCAGGCCCGCCGCGTGGTCGAGCCCGCGCTGGCCGCCGAGCTGGCGCTGGGCGCCACGCCGGCCAAGGTCCGCAGCCTGCGCCGCCATGCCATGGAAGAGGACAACGCTCGCGCCCGCGGCGACCGCGCCGCGATGATCCGGCTGTCCGGCGAATTCCATATCCTGCTGGCCGAGATGGCCGGCAATGCGATCCTGGAAAAACTGATCCGCGAGATGGTTTCGCTCACCTGCCTGATCATCACGCTGTACGACCGCCCCGGCGCACCCGCATGCGCCGAGCACGAGCACCGCCAGCTGATCGATGCCATCGAGCAGCGCGATGCCGCGCGTGCCAGCGCACTGATGGCCGAGCACCTCGAGCACATCGAAGGCTCGCTCGACCTGAGCATGCCCGACAGCGGCGCGCCCGACTTCTACAGCATCTTCAGCAAGGGTTGATTGAAGCACCCGGTGCGCCGGCCTGGTATTGCACTCGCCGCATGGCAGCCTAGACTGCGTGGATAACAACCCGCACTTGCAATGCGCCGCAGGGGGTGTCATGGCTGCCACTGCCGAAACCGTCACAACCCAGCGTCCGCCGCTGGCCTTCGAGCGTCTCTATGCCGATGCCGACGGCGAATCCCACTTCGGCCCGGTTTCCGTGGCCATCACGGAGAGGCTGTTTGCCCCGCCCGCGCGGGCCTTCTGGATATCGCCGCTGGCCGATGCGGCGCGACAGGGGTTCCTGCTGGTGCCGGCCGGCTGGGTCGGCACGCTGCACCCGTCGCCGATACGCATGTGGATCTTCGTGCTGGCCGGTGCGATGGAGTTCGAAGCCAGCGATGGCGAGCGCCGGCCGCTTGCCGCGGGCAGTGCGCTGCTGCTGGAAGACACCACGGGCAAGGGGCACGTCAGCAGGGTTATCGGTACTGACGACGCCACCCTCGCCGCGGTGCAACTGCCCGAAGGCCGCGGCTGAGGCGCCCGAAGGAACCGCCCACCGAGCCCGCTACGCCACCAGGGCCCGTACCACCGCTGGTGCCCAGCGGCTACCGCCAGGGCATCATCACCGCCATCACGGTGCTGCTGGGCTTTTCATTGGCGTTCTGGCGCTTCTGGGGCTTCGAAAGCCCGGGCCACTGGAACGTGCGCGCGGTGTTCGCCGCGATCTCGCTGCTGGCGGCAGTCTCGCTGCAGATCGTGGCGCTGTTCCGCGCGCTGCGCATCGAGGACGATGCGGTGGAGGAATATCGCAAGACCGTACGGTGGTTTATCGCTTCCGCTCTGGCGTTGCTGACGGGACTGGCCGTGGCCATGGTCGACGCGGCGCTGTCTCCCTGACTGCGCCGGCACATTCAATCGCCGATGCCGCCGATATCGATGCTGTCGACGCGATCCGGGTAGAAGGCCACGTGCGACGCAATCGCGGCGACCGCGTCGTAAGGCGTCTCGTAGCTCCATACCGCATTGCGCCCGCGCTCGCCGGCGGCGGGGATGGAGAGGTAGCTGCAGTCGCCCTTGTAGGGGCAGTAGGTGGCGTGATCGCTGCGTGCGAGCTGCGCCATGTCGACATCGGCGCGCGGGATGTACTGCACCGGCGCGTAGCTGGCTTCCTGGAGCGTCAGCGCCGCGGTGCTGTCGGCGACAATACGGCCCGCCACCTTCACCACCACTCGTCCTTGTGTCGGCGTGATAGTGATGGGATGGTCGGGGCCGGGTATCTTGACGGGCTTGCCTGGCATCTTCGTGCTCCTGCATGGCGGGATCAGGACATTCTAGGCGCTTGCCGGTTTATGTGCCGCGTGTGTGGTCGCCGGCCTATTCGACCTTGACGTTGGCCTTCTTCACCAGCGCGGCGTAGCGCGCGGCTTCGCTGCGGAAGAACGCTGCAGCGGCTTCGGGCGTGCCGGGCTCGACCACCGTGCCCTGCTTCTTCATCGCTTCCAGCACTTCGGGCGACGTGAAGGCCCTGGCAAAGGCATCGTGCACGCGCCTGACTTCCGGCGCCGGCATGCCGGCCGGGCCGATGACAGCGAACCAGCCCGCGACGTTGTAGCGCGGCAAACCCTGTTCGGCGATGGTGGCAATGTCCGGCGCGGCGTCCGTGCGCTTGTCGCCGCACAGGCCGATCGCGCGCAGCGTGCCGGCCTTCAGGTGCGGCGCCACCGCATTGAGCGCGACCACGCCCATTTCCACCTGCCCGGCGAGCAGGTCGTTGATCATCGGGCCGGTGCCCTTGTACGGCACATGGCGTGCCGTCACGCCCGCCTCGTCCAGGAACATCTCGCCGGCCAGGTGGATGATGGTGCCGTTGCCCGACGACGCGTAGTTGTAGCCATCGGGCCTGGCCTTGAGCAGCGCCACCAGCTCTTTTACGTTCTTCGCCGGCACCCTGGGGTTGACCACCAGCACCAGCGGCGTGGTGCCGATCACGCTGATCGGCGTGATGTCCTTGATTGCGTCGAACGGCATCGCGCGGAACACGCTGGGGTTGATCACGTGGTTGTTCGATACCAGCCCCAGCGTGCTGCCGTCGGGCTGCGCCTTGACCACGGCCGCGGCACCAGTGATGCCACCCGCGCCAGGCAGGTTCTCGATCACCACCGGCTGGCCGAATGCCTTGCCCAGCGCGGGGCCCGCGGCACGAGCGATGGTGTCGACGCCGGAGCCGGCGCTGATCGGCAGGATCAGGCGCACGGGCTTGCCCGCTCCGCCCTGTGCGAGCGCTTCTAAGCCAGGAACGGTGAGGGAAACGGCGAGCGTGGCGGAAATTGCCAGCACGGACTTGAGCAGGGTGCGACGTTGCATGGATTTGTCTCCGTATCGTTATCGTCGGGCGATGCCGGCGCCGCTGTGCCGCGGCCTGCCGGGCAGGCGCAGTTCAGCCGCGGCCCTTGCCGAGCTGCGCCAGGATCTCTTCATTGTGCTCGCCGGGCCTCGGCAGCGGGCTGCGCACGCCGGGGCGGCGGCCGCCCATCAGCAACGGCAGCAGCACCGTGGGCGTGGTCGAGCCGTCGTCGGCCTGCATCGGCACCAGTCCGCCGCTGGCGAGCAGGTGCGGATCGTCGAGCAACTGGTCGGGGCGCACGATCGGCGCATAGGGAATGCCGGCCGCTTCGAGCTTCGGCGCGAGTTCCGCGGAACGATGGTGGCGCAGGATCGCACCCAGTTCTTCCAGCAGTTGCGCCCGCACGGCCACGCGCGCGGTGTTGCTGGCGTACTCCGGCTTGTCGATCAGTTCCGGATGCTCCAGAACGTGGCACAGCGTGACGAACTGCTTGTCGCTGACCGCGCCGATAAAAAGCTGCTCGTGCTGCGCCAGCGTGAACACGTCATACACGCTCCACGCCGACACGCGCGACGGCATCGGCGGCGGCGGCTCGCCGGTCATCGCGAATTGCTGCATGTGCTGCGAGGCCAGGAACACGCAGTTCTCGAATAGCGCGCTCTGGATCTCCTGCCCCTTGCCGGTGCGGTCGCGCTCGCGCAGCGCGGCGAGCACGCCGATCGCGCCGAACATGCCGCCCATGATGTCGTTGACCGAGGTGCCGGCGCGCAGCGGCCGGCCGCTCGGGCCGGTCATGTAGGACAGGCCGCCCATCATCTGCACGACTTCATCGAGCGCCAGCCGGTTCTCGTACGGGCCGGGCAGGAAGCCCTTGTGCGAGACGTAGATCAGGTGCGGGTAGTCGCGCGACAGCGTGGCGTAGTCCAGCCCCAGCTTCTGCATCAGGCCGGGACGGAAGTTCTCCAGCAGGATGTCGCTCTGGCCCGCCAGCTCGGCGGCGGCGGCGCGGCCTTCGTCGGTGGTGATGTCGAGCACCACGCTTTTCTTGTTGCGGTTGAAGGCGCGGAAGAAGCCGATGCCCAGGCCCGGCAGGCTGCGCGTCTTGTCGCCGCCGGGCGGCTCGACCTTGATCACCTCGGCGCCGAAGTCGGCCAGGATCATGCCGCAGGTGGGGCCCATCACCATGTGCGTGAATTCGACCACGCGCACGCCGGCGAGCGGCAGGGCGTTGCTGTTGCTGTCTTGGGGCATGTTGGTTCTCAAACGGTGGCCGCGACGCGCTCGGCCGCGAAGGTCTTGGGCAGGCCGGCGCGCCACAGCGTGCCGTGCAGGGTCTCGTCGCGCAGCCAGCCGGCCACGTCTTCACGCAGCGCCAGCAGGCGCCCGATGTCGATGCCGGTATCGATGCCCATGCTGCCGAGCAGGTAGGCAAGGTCTTCGGTGGCAACGTTGCCGCTGGCGCCGGGCGCGTGCGGGCAGCCGCCGATGCCGGCCAGGCAGGCGTCGAAGCGGGTCACGCCGGCCTCGAGCGCGGCATAGACATTGGCCAGGCCGAGCCCGCGCGTGTCGTGGAAATGGCCGCACCAGAAGCGCTCGCCGGCGATGGCGATGGCGCGCGCGAACAGCTCGCGCACCATGGCCGGATCGGCGTAGCCGACGGTATCGGCCAGGCTGACGCGGTCGGCGCCGGCATCGAGCAGCGCCTGCATCAGCCGCAGCACTTCATCGGCATCGACATGACCCTGCAGCGTGCAGCCGAACGCAGTACCGACGCCGCCTTCGATCAGCGTCTTCGCGCCGCTGGCATCGCGCGCGGCGCGGATGCGCGCCACTTCGGCCACGACTTCATCGGGCGTCTTGCGCAGGTTGGCAAGGCTGTGCGCGTGGCTGGCCGACAGCGGCACGATCATCAGGTCGGCGCCAGACTCCAGCGCGTCCTGCGCGCCGCGCAGGTTGGGCACCAGCACCGACGTGAACATACCCGGCAGCGTGCGCGCGAACGCGACCAGTTCGGCGGTATCGGCCAGTTGCGGCAACAGGCGCGCGGGGACGAACGAACCGACTTCCAGTTCGCGCAGGCCGGCGGCGTGGGCGCCGCGGATCCAGGCGAGCTTGCTGGCGGTGGGCAGGATGGTGCGGATGCTTTGCAGGCCGTCGCGCAGACCGACTTCGCGGATCACGGCCTGGCTGGGGAAGGAAAGGGTCATGGTTCTCGGGGACTGGTGAGGCGTCCGTGCGGGGGCGACGGGATAACTCTATGAGTTTCTCCAGGCAAGCTGAAGCGATGGTTTACGCATCCAGACATGCCGAAACGGAAAGTCATCACGTGCCCTCTGTCACGCTTCGGGATTTCCCGGATGCGATGTCATTGCGCCTCCAGGCGGCGTAGCATTCCAATCCGGAAATCAAGTTGCCCCGCCATGCGAGACCTCGACCTCACCACGCTGCGCCTGTTCGTCGCCGTCTGCGAAACCCGCAACATGGCGCGCGCGGGCGAACAGGAACACATCGTTGCGTCCGCCATCAGCAAGCGGCTGGCGCAATTGGAAGAGACGGTCGGCGCCACGCTGCTGGAACGCCGCCGCCGCGGTGTCATCCCCACCCCCGCCGGCGAGATCGTGCTGGGTCATGCGCGCGCCATGCTGGCGGCGGCCGACCGCGTGACGCGCGACATGGTTGACTACGGCTCCGGCGTGCGCGGGCAGGTGCGCCTGCTCGCCACGGTGTCGACCATGGCGGAATCGCTGCCGGACGACATCGCCGCCTTCATGCAGTTGCCGGCGCACCGCGACGTGCGCGTGACGATCGAGGAGAGCCTGAGCAGCGAAGTGGTGCGCGCGCTGCGCGACGGCACGGCGCCGCTGGGCATCTGCTGGGACGCGGCCGACCTGGAAGGCTTCCAGACCCGCCCCTACCGCACCGACCACCTCGCCGCCGTCGTCCACGCGGGGCACCCGCTGGCGCGCGCGGATACCTGCCTGTTCGAAGACACGCTGGACTACGACCAGATCGCCATGCCGGCACAGACCGCGGTGCAGATCATGCTAACGCGCTATGCCGCGATCCTGGGCCGCCGCATGGCGCATCGCGCGGTGGTGTCCACCTTCGACGCCGCGCTGCGCTGCGTGCGCGCGGAACTCGGCATCGTCATCATCCCGGCGGAGATCGCCACACTGGTCGCCACGGCCTTTGGCCTGCGCGTGATCCCGCTGCGCAACGACTGGGCGCGGCGGCGCTTTGCGATCTGCTGCCGCGACTTCTCGCTGCTGTCGCCCGCGGCACAGCTGCTGGTGCAGTTCCTGGAAGAAGCCGCGGCGAAGGAAGCGGCCGCTTCAGGCGTTGTGCCCGCGCAGACCCCGGCGCGGCGCAAACGGTAAGCCGCGCGCGCAACTTCTCGTGCGTTTCGAGGGTTACCCCGAGGCGTTTTCGCAAGCTTATGTTGCGTGCCGTTGCGTAGACTGGCTTGCGTTTTTCGCTGCCGGCCACGATGGTCGAAGAAGAAAAAAGCCGGGCGAAACCTGATCACGACAATGCGCGCCGCCACGGCGCAGGAGCACGCAAATGAACTTCAACGGCAAGAACGTACTGGTCACCGGCGCACGCGGCAACCTGGGCCGCGCGGTCGCGCACGCCTTTGCGCAGGCGGGCGCGCGCGTGGTGCTGCTGGACCGTCACGACGCACCATTGCCGGAAGTCGGCAGCGGCCACCTGGCCCTGCAGGCCGACCTGCTCGATGCGGACAGCCTGGCCAAGGCCATCGGCGCAGCCGTGCAGGCGTGCGGGCGCATCGACGTGGTGTGCAACCTGGCCGGCGGCTTCGCCATGGGCACGGGCATCCACGAGACCAGCACCGCAGACTGGAACCGCCTGTTCGACATGAACGTGGGCACGGTGCTGAACATGGCGCGCGCGGTGGTGCCGCACATGCTGGCCGCCGGCGGCGGCGCCATCGTCAACGTGGGCGCCAATTCGGCGGCGCGCGGGCTGGCGCAGATGGGCGCCTACTGCGCCTCCAAGGACGCGCTGGCGCGTGTCACCGAATCGATGTCGGCCGAGCTGCGCGACCAGGGCATCCGCGTCAACGCGGTGCTGCCCAGCATCCTCGACACGCCCGAGAACCGCCAGGCCATGCCGGATGCCGATACCTCGCGCTGGGTCGCCCTCGATGCGCTGGCCGACGTGATCCTGTTCCTCGCCTCCGACGCCGCGCGCGCGGTGCAGGGGGCGCTGGTGCCAGTGGTCAACCGCGCCTGACCGCTGGCCGGGCCGGCTTGCGCGCCGCAGGCCTGTCCTGCGGCTATGGCTGCAACAGCGGCTGCGGCTGCAGCGAGCCGGCCACTTCCTGGATCTGCTGGCGCAGCCAGCGCCGCAGCCGGTCGGCGTCGGTGCGGGCATGCCAGATCTGCATCATCTCCACCCTGGGCAAGGCAAACGGCACCGGCAGCAGCAACAGGTCCGGGTCGCGCGCGACCGCCTCATCCGCCACCGACCGCAGGCAGGTCAGCAGCAAGGCCGTGCCGCGCACCAGCCGGCTCGGCGCCAGGAAGCTCGACAGCCCCGCCACCACCTTGCGCTTGCGCCCTTGCGCCGCCAGCGCGCGGTCGACCACGCCGTTGAGGTCGCCGGTCAGCGTCGTCAGCAGGTGCTCGCAAGCCAGGAATGCATCGAGATCGAGGCCGCGCGCCAGGTGCGGGTTGGACCTGGATGCCAGCACGACGAAGTCTTCGCTGCACAGCCGCTGCTGGTGGAAGGTATCCGGCAGGTCTTCGTAGAACCCCGCGATCGCCAGGTCGCAGGTGCCCTTTTCCAGTTCCTCGCGCGGCAGCTCGCCGCGGGTGTTATGCGTGACCACGACCAGCCCGGGTGCGTCGCGCCGCAGCCGCGGCAGCAGCGCGGGCAGCAGCAGTTGTTCCATGTAGTCGGTGGTGTAGAGATGGACGGCCTCGCCGCGCGCAAGGAAATCGCGGCCATCGCAGGCCTCGTAGAAGGCATCCAGTTCCGCCACCAGCCGCTGCACCTGCGGTGCCAGCTCGTGCGCGCGCGGCGTCGGCGTCAGGCCGCGCGGCGCGCGCACGAACAGCGGGTCGCCCAGTTCGTCGCGCAGCCGGTTCAGCTTGTGGCTGAGCGCCGGCTGGCTCAGCGCCATGCGCGCCGCCGCGCGCGAGGCATTGCCTTCCTGGTAGAGCACATGGAAGACGTAGAGCAGGTTCAGGTCCTTGCTGACGATATTCATTTTTTGGATGGCAGAAATCGAAGATTCGAAGTTTTCGAATCATATCCAGCTGCGTAGGATGTTGCCAATGCCGGGGCTGCCCCGGCTGACCGTGGACGCAAAACCGGAGAACGAACATGCAAATCCTGATGGTGCTGACCTCGCACGACCAGCTTGGCAATACGGGCAAGAAGACCGGCTTCTGGCTGGAGGAATTCGCCGCGCCCTACTACGTCTTCAAGGACGCCGGCGCCGACATCACGCTGGCTTCGCCCAAAGGCGGCCAGCCGCCAATCGATCCCAAGAGCGACGATCCGGATGCACAGACCGATGCGACCCGCCGCTTCCGCGCCGACACCGCCGCGCAGCAGGCGCTGGCCAGCACACTGACGCTGGACCAGGTAAAGGCCGACGACTTCGACGCCGTGTTCTATCCCGGCGGCCATGGCCCGCTGTGGGACCTGGCGGAAGACAAGCGTTCGATCGCGCTGATCGAGCAGTTCGACCGGCTCGGCAAGCCGGTGGGCGCCGTGTGCCATGCGCCGGGGGTGCTGCGGCACGTCAAGGGCGCGGACGGGCAGCCGCTGGTCCAGGGCAAGGAAGTCACGGGCTTTACCAACAGCGAGGAAGAGGCGGTGCAGCTCACCGAGGTGGTGCCGTTCCTGGTGGAGGATGTGCTGAAGGCCAGCGGCGGGCGGTTTACGCGAGGAGATGACTGGGCCAGCCACGTTGCGGTGGCGGGACGGCTGGTGACGGGGCAGAACCCGGCGTCGTCGGAGGCGGGGGCTGAGGCGGTGTTGGGGTTGTTGAAGTAAGGCGAGAGTCTTCCAACTGCTGGCGGTTTGCTCCCCTCGCCCGCTTGCGGGAGAGAGGTGCGCTTGCAGGGGGTGGTAGCTTGCGGCAGACGGTTGAGCGTGCGATGCGCCGGTTGAAGGTTCTTACTGCGGCACCAGCTCCAACCTCTCCCTGCTCACCCTCTCCACCGCCTTGCGCGTATAAACCAGCGGGAAATACTCCCCCTTGGCCCACAACGGCGCCAGGTCGCGGTAATGCGCGCTCGCAGGATTGCCCGACTGCCCCGGCGTGTTGATCACGCGCGAGCCATCCCAGTTGCCAACATCCAGCACCATGCGGAACGAGGCCCCCGCGGTCAGCCGGAAATCGTTGTTTCGGTAGCTGGTATTCATCGGCGTAAAGGCCGAGCCGCCGATCGGGCCAGCGTTGATGTTGAACTGCTGCCGCTCGGCGTCGTTCAGGATCGGGTCCATCGGATGCGTGAACACCGCGGTGTGCAGCTTGCCCCATTGCCAGCCGCGCGGGTCGGGGCCGAGCTTGCCTTCCACCTCGGCCAGCGCGGCCTTCAGCGATTCGAGCATCACCGCATTGCGCCGCGCCGCCGGCATCCACGGATCTGGCTGCTCCAGCACCGCGACCACGCGCGCTGCATCGCCGGCGCCGACCAGCCGGGCGGCATCGGCGGGCAAGGCCGCGCGCACCACCGCCGGGCGCAGGTGCTTGCTGAACCAGACTTCGAACAACGCCGCCGCGGCGCTGTCGGCGCGTTCGTTTCCGTCCCAGCCGCGCAGCAGGTCAAGGCCGCGCGCCAGTTGCGCGTCGTCGCTGCGCACGTCCTTCAGCAGCGCCACCACGCGCTGCGCCGGCAGCGACACCGTGTCGTTCTGCCACGCCATCGAGTCCTGCACCGAGCTGCGCGGACTGGCGCCCACCACCGCCTTCAGGCGCCGCGCGCGCGAGCTGTCGCTCCATTCGTAGCCCACGCCCGGCTTTGCCGCCGGATGCTCGGGCGGGATGTTGTTCTCGTTGGCGGTGACGATATAGCCGGGCGCCGGGTTGTAGGCCCACGGCAGCTCGTCCATGTTGCGGTAGCCGGCCCATTCATAGCGGCCGTCGCCCGGCACCGGCGTCAGCCCGTCCCAGTTGGGGCGCTTGACGGTCAGGCCGCCGGGGATCCAGCCGATATTGCCGCCGGTGTCGGCATAGACCTGGTTTTCGCCGGGCGCGCCCCAGCGGTTCATGGCGGCGCGGAACTGGTCCCAGTTGCGCGCGCGCATGTAGTCCATCGAGCCGAAGTACGGCGCCATGCCGTAGTCGAGCCACGCGGCGCGCAGCACCCAGGCGCGCGCGGCGTCGGCGTACAGCACCGGGCCGTGGCGGGTGAAGTCGACGGTGACCTTGCGCGGTGCTGACTCGCCCTTGACGACGATCTCCTCGGTGACGGTCTCCATCGGCTCCCAGCGGCCCTTGTACTTGTATTCGCGCGCGTTGGCCGGGTTCAGCTCGTAGCCGTAGAGGTCTTCCTGGTCCATGTAGAAGCGCGTCAGGCCGAACGCGATGGTGCCGTTGTGCCCGATCGAGATGCCTGGCAGGAACGGCTCGCCCGCGCCGATCACCGACATGCCGGGCGCGTTCAGGTGGCTGATGTAGCGCAGGCTGGGCGCGCCATGCGAGCGGTGCGGGTCGTTGGCCAGGATCGGCCGGCCGGTGGTGGTGCGCTTGCCGCCGATGACCCAGTTGTTGGAGCCGAGGCTGCGGCCGGTGTCGCTGTTGGGGTCGACCAGTGCGTAGAGCTGGTCGAGCGGGATGCTGGCGTTTTGGGCGCCGCTCCATGCGTCCTTGGGGAAGCGCGCAGCGGCGGTGGCCAGCTCGTAGGCACGGCGCAGCTCGGCAGCGGGCACCGTGCAGGGATCGAGGCCGGCGCTGAGTCTGGGTTCGACCGGCGGGTCGAGCTCGCGCCGGATCCAGTCGGCGCGCACGGCATCGGCCTTGGCTTCGCAGAACAGGCGGGCGCGATCGATCTCGCCGGTGAAGTTCAGCGTCAGGCCGTGGTGGCGGATGCGCACGATATCCTCGGCCTGCCAGCGCGCGGGCTTGTAGTTGAGCTTGCGGAACTCGGGCGGCAGCAGTTCCGGCTTCTGCTCGGTCAGCGCCACGTAGGCGTTCACGCCCGCAACGAAGGCCTCGGCGACGCGCTTGGCGTCGGAGCCGTAGGCCAGCCATTCGCGGTACATGTCGCCGCGGAACAGCACCGCGCGCGCCATGCGGTCGCCGTCGGCATAGGCGGGGCCGAAGTCCTTCGCCATCTCGCCGAGGCCGCGCTTGCGCCACAGGTCGATCTGCCACAGGCGGTCGCGCGCTGCCATGAAACCCTGCACGTAGAAGGCGTCGTAAAGCGTGCCGGCGTAGATATGCGGCACGCCCCAGCGGTCGACCAGCACGGTCGCGGGTTTCTCCAGGCCGGGAACGGCCAGGCGGTCGGCGCGCGCGGGCGCCTCGGCCATGGCGGCGGGGATGGTGGTGGCAACGGTGGTGGCAGCCAAAGCCAGCGCAGCGGCAAGGCGGCGGGGGGTGCGTCGCATCAGGTCTCCTCGGTTTTGTGTTCGCTGCAAATGCTTTGCAGTCCACACCGAAGATAGTGCATGCGCGGCCGGGGCGCGAGTGGGTAAAGGAAGGCGCGGCCGATCTCCGCACGGCACGTGGTGCAATCAGTAGACGTCGCGCCGGTAGCGGCCCTCGTCGGCAAGCTGGCGCAGCGCGGGTTCGCCGAGGATTTCCGTGAGGGCCTCGTTGACGCCGCCGGCCATGCCTTGCAGGCTGCCGCAAACATAGATGGCCGCGCCTTCCTGCACCCACTCGCGCACCAGCGCCGCCTGCGCGCGCAGCGCGTCCTGCACGTAGTGCGGCGTGGCGCCGTCGCGCGACCAGGCGTGGTCGACACGCTGCAGCGTGCCGTCGGCCCGCCATGCGGCCAGTTCGTCGGCGAAGAAGGCTTCATGCTGCGCCGAGCGCTCGCCGAACAGCAGCCAGTTGCGGCGCCGTGCCGCCGCGGCGCACGCCTTCAGGTGGGCGCGCAGGCCGGCCAGCCCGGTGCCGTTGCCGACCAGGATCAGCGGCCGATCGTCGGCGGGTGGATGGAAGCTGCGGTTGGCGCGGATGCGCAGCGCAATGCGCGCGCCCACGGCCGCATGCTCGGTCAGCCAGCCGGAGGCCAGCCCCAGCCGGCCGTCGTCGCGGCGCGCCTGCCGCACCAGCAGTTCGAGGCGGCCGTCCTGCGGCAGCGAAGCAATTGAATACTCGCGGTGCGGCAGCGGCGACAGCGCATCGACCAGCTGCTGCGGCGGTACGGCCTGCATCGCGGCAAAGTGGACGTCGGGCAGCGGCATGCGCGTGGCCAGCGCCTCGGCTAGCGTCAGGTCGCGGGCGTCGCAGCGCACCGGCGTGGCACCGTCCAGCGCGAGGCGCGCCAGCAGCCGCGCGACCTCGGCCGGCGCATGGCATGGGCCGACTTCGGCGATATCGCCCGGCTGCCAGTCGAGCGCGTCGCGGTCCCGCGGCTCCAGCACCACGTGGAACGCCGGCGCGCCGTGGCTGCCGGGATTCAGGTGGCGGCGCTGGGCCAGCACCCAGTCGCCGTAGGGCTGGCGCTCCCAGTCGGCAATCTCGGCGCCGCCGCTGAGCGCCGACAGGTGGTTCTGCCAGTGGCGCAGCGCGCCGGCATCGCCGTTGTCGACCTCGATCAGGTCGAACAGCGGCTGCGCGCGATGGCGCTGCAGCCAGTGGTCGAGCGCGTGGCCAAAGGCGCAGAAGCGCGCGTAGCTGCTGTCGCCGAGCGCCAGGATGCCGTAGCGCAGCTCGCGCAGCCCGTCCGCGCGGCCAGCCAGCAGCCGGCGCGCAAACCCGCAGGCGCTGTCGGGCGCGTCGCCCTCGCCGGTGGTACTGACCACGAACAGCGCCTGCCGGCAGGCGGCCAGCCGGCCGGCATCGACATCGGCCAGCGACAGCAATTGCACCGGCATGCCGGCGCCCTGCAGCGCGGTCGCGGTCTGCAGCGCGAGCTGCTCGGCAAACCCGGTCTGGCTGGCATAGGCGACCAGCGTGGCGCCGTCCGTGGTGCCTGCCAATGCCGCCACGCGCGTGCGCCGCTGGCGGTGGGTCGCCAGCACCGTGCCGCAGAAGCCGGCATAGGCGGCGACCACGCCGGCGGCGATGGCGCTGCGCGACGGTCCCAGCAGCGACAGCGCCACGCCGCCGGCCAGCGCCAGCCAGCTGGCGCCGGCAAAGGGTGAAAGGATGGGACGGCTCATGCCAGCATCGCGGCAAAAGCCGGGGAAAGATGTTCGTCGAAACCGCCCGGCGTGCGCACCAGGAAGCGCGCGGCAATGCCGTGGCGGCGCGCGTGCGCCATGCCGGCCTCGGGGCCGAGCACGGTCAGCGCGGTGGACAGCGCATCGGCCAGCATGCACTGCGGGTGGATCACCGTGACCGAAGCCAGCGCGTGGCTGGCCGGGTAGCCGGTGCGCGGGTCGATGGTATGCGCATAGCGCCGGCCGTCGCGGTCAAAGTAGCGGCGGTAGTCGCCGGAGGTGGCGACGGACAGGCCGTGCAATGCCAGCAGGGTCTGCCCGTGCTGTTTTTCCTGTTTTTCTTGTTCGTCGCTGCCCAGGCCCGGCGGCGCTTCCAGCGCGACCCACCACGGCATGCCGTCAGGCTTGACGCCATGGCCGCGCAGTTCGCCGCCGATCTCGGTCAGGTGGTGCGCCAAACCCTGCGTGTCGAGGTAGCGCGCCACCGCGTCGACGGCAAAGCCCTTGGCGATGGCGCAGAAATCCAGTGACACGCCGCCGGGCTGGCGCGCGCGCCTTGCATCGTCATCGAGTTCGATGCGCGACCAGCCACAGCGGCCGCGCGCTGCCTGGACGGCATCGGGCGACGGCGGCGCGCCGCGCCGCGGCGCCGGGCCGAAACCCCACAGGTCGACCAGCGGCCCGGCGCTCGGGTCATATGCGCCGCCGCTGTCGCGCGCCACCTGCAGCGCGCATTGCAGCACGGCAAAGCAATCGGGCGGCAGCTCGTGCCAGCTGCCCGCCCCGGCGCGGTTGAAGCGGCTGATATCGGAATCCGGCTCCCAGTTGCTCATCTGCGCAATCACGCCGTCGATCACCGAGGCGATGCCTGCGCCGATGGCATCGGCATCCGCAGCCGGCGGCAACATGGCCACGACCGACCAGGTCGTGCCCATGCTCGCGCCGCCCCAGCGGTGCTGCCGCCCATCGCGCGCGGGCGGCACCGGAGGTGCTTGCAGCGCGACGGGGACCAGGATGCGGTTCATCAGCGCAATGCTTATTGCGGCAGCACTTCTACCGTGACCGCGTAGGTCGCGCGGCGCGACTTGGCCTGCTTGAAGGTCGCCTTGTCGTCGCGCACCTCGGCTTCCATCCAGTACATGCCGGGCGCCGGCCACTTGACGCTGAACTTGCCGTCGGCGTCGGTGGTGACGCTGAGCTCCTGCAGCTTGTCGCGATAGCGGATGCCGCCCGGCACCACCTCGACCTTCAGATTGGCGGCGGGCTTGCCGTCGAGCAGCAGGCGGAAGCTGGCGGTGTCGCCTGCGACCAGGTCGTTGGGATGCGTAATCGGGGCCAGCTCCAGGCCGCGGCCGGTGGTGCGCAGGCCCTTGTCGCTGGGCTTGCCGGCGGTGACGAAGGACTCGACCCGCCCTTCGGCCTGCGTGACCGTCAGCTCCTGCGCGTTGGCCGGGACTTCCCTGGCGAAGTTCTCCGCCGAGCCGCGCCAGCGCTTTGCCTGGCCATCGACCTTGTAGCTGGCGAACAGGCCCTGGTTGACCACCGCCACGCGGTACGTGCCCGGCTGCGTCAAGTGCACGTCGAAGGTGCTGCGGTACTTGCCGGTCGCCGCGTTCTCGGCCTTGACGGCGCTGCCGTCCGGTGCGGTCACCTGCAGGTTGTCGAGGCGCAGCGGCACGTGCTCGAAGTAGAACAGGTCGTTGGAGACCGCGGCGTCCACGGTCACCCACGAATCGTTGCCCGACAGCACGGTGGCCGACGGCAGCAGCCACTGGCGGTGCGCGTGCGCGGCCAGCGGCGCCAGCGCGGCCAGGGCGAGCACGGCCAGGTTGGTGGCCATGTGGGTGGCCATGCGGGAACGGGCGGGGGACAGGATGGCAGACAGGTTGGCGGCGGGTTTCATCGTCGGGCTCCGGGAAGGATTACGGCTTCAGGTCGACGGTGACACCGCCGAGTTCGTGGTCGCCCTTGGCGCGGGCGGTCTGTGCGGCTTGCGGCGGCCAGGTGAACGGCACGCGCACCAGCTCGCGTCCGCCGACTTCACGCGCGGCTTCGACCACCAGCTGGTAGTCGCCCGCCGGCAGCTTGCCCAGCGGGTTCTTGCCGTCGCGGAAGCTGACCGTGTGCTCGCCCGGCGCGCGGGTCGCGCCCGAGATGCCGTCGGCCGGCATGTTCAGGTCGCGGCCGGCCTTGCGCCACCACTGGCGCATGTCCTTGAGCCACTTGGTGCCCTCGTTTTCCTTGAGCTTGCCGTCATACCAGACCGCCAGGGTCTGCACCGGGCTCTGGTCGGCGCGCTCGACCCACATCGCCACATAGGGCTTGTGGTACTCGGCCACGTTAAGTCGCGGGATTTCCACCTTGACGTTCAGGTCGGCGGCCAGCGCGGGGCCCGCGAACGGGACCGTGGCCATGCCGGTCAGGGTGACGGAGAGCAGTCGGCGCATATTCGGAGAAACCTCGTCAGTGAGATGCAGCAGGAAAATCGATCGGGATGCCGGCGTGCCTGGCCAGGGCCAGGCTCAGTGAATGAACAACACCGCCAGCAGCAGCGGCACCACCAGCCCCAGGCCGACCAGCGGCCAGGTCGCCAGCCGCCCGCCCGCATGCAGCTTGAGCAGGAACAGGCCGGTGACGCTGAAGACCAGGCACGCGAGCGCGAACACATCCAGGAACAGGCTCCATGCCTGGCCGGTGTTGCGGCCCTTGTGCAGGTCGTTCAGGTAGGAGATCGCGCCGCGCGTGGTTTTCTCGTACTGGGCCTCGCCGCTGTCGAGCTCAAGGCTGACCCAGGCATCGCCGCCCGGGCGCGGCAGCGCCACGTAGATTTCATCGGCCGACCATTCGGCCTCGCGCCCGCCGGCATCGACATCGAGCGCCTGTGCCAGCCAGGCGGCCAGCGCTTCGGGCACGGGCGCCTTGCGATCGCGGGCCTTGCCGTCGCCAGCGGGCTCCTGCGCGCGCAGCGTGTCGAGCAGCGCAGCGGGGGCGGTGGCATGGCGCGTCTCGACCGCGGGCTTTGCCTCGATCTGCGATGCGTGGTTAAGCGTAAATCCGGTCACGGCAAACAGCATCATCCCGATCAGGCAGATCGCGGAACTGATCCAGTGCCACTGGTGAAGGTGCTTGAGCCAGAACGCGCGGCGCTGCTGGCCGGAAGCTGGCTGGGATTCGGTCATCGCGGTGGTAGGCGGCTGGCCCCGGTAGGACCGGCGGCCGGCCCTGCTGGGAATCCTGGGAAGCTGGAGCGCCGCCTTGCACACAAGACGCAGGGGTTGTGCCATTGCCATCACAATGACGGACGCAGGAGAGAAGGATAATCGTTCGCATTTGAATGCGCAAACGGTTCCGGGCGCGTCAGGTTACGGCGCATTACAAGGGTCAGGCTTTGTGTGTGTGCGGCGCGCGCCCTCCTCGGATGCGCCGCTATAGCCACTATGACAGCGGCGCTACAACCACGTGCCCGCCGCCCACCCCGCCACGCCGCTGGCCAGCACCACCAGCCAGGGCGGCAGCTTCCACAGCATCAGCGCCACCAGCGCCAGCGCGACCAGCACGATATCGAGCGGCCCGCGCACCGCGCTGACCCACACCGGCTGCCACAGCGCCGCCAGCAGCAGCCCCACCACGGCCGCGTTGACGCCGGCCAGAGCCGCCTGTGCCCGGCCGTTGCGGCGCAGGCTATCCCAGTAAGGCAGCGCGCCGATGACCAGCAGCGCGCCGGGCAGGAAGATCGCCACCGTGCACAGCAGCCCGCCGGCCCAGCCGGACGGCGGCACCTGCGACGAGGCGCCCAGGAAGGCGGCAAACGTAAACAACGGGCCGGGCATGGCCTGGGCCACGCCGTAACCGGCGAGGAAGGTTTCCTTGCCGACCCAGCCGGGCGCCACCACTTCGGCGTCCAGCAGCGGCAGCACCACGTGGCCGCCGCCGAAGACCAGCGCGCCAGCGCGGTAGAAGGCATCGAACAGGCGCACGGCGGGATCGGCGCTCAACTGCGCCAGCACCGGCAGACCGGCCAGCAGCAAGGCGAATGCCACCAGCAGCAGCGCCCCGGCACGATGGCTGACCGGCAGTCCGAGCGGCTCATGCGTGCCGGCCAGCGCCGGCCGCAGCAGCAAGGCGCCCGCCAGCGCCGCAACGGCCATCACCGCCACCTGCGTCCACGCCCCCGGCAGCGCCAGCACCGCGCCCGTGGCGGCGATCATGATGGCGATGCGCACCGGGCCACGGCACAGCGTGCGCGCCATGCCCCACACCGCCTGCGCCACCACCGCCACCGCCACCAGCTTGAGCCCGTGCAGCACCCCGGGTGCCGCGGCCATGCCGTAGTGCGAGACGCCCAGCGCGAACAGGATCATCAGCAATGCCGACGGCAGCGTGAAACCCAGCCATGCGGCGAGCGCGCCAGCGTACCCCGCGCGCGACAGCCCCAGCGCGATCCCGGTCTGGCTGCTGGCTGGGCCAGGCAGGCACTGGCACAGCGCGACCACGTCGGCATAGGCGGCCTCGCTCAGCCACTGGCGGCGCCGCACCAGCTCATCGCGGAAGAACGCCAGGTGCGCAACCGGACCGCCGAACGACGTCAGGCCGAGGTGCAGGAACACCAGGAACACGGCAAGCGGCCCCTCGTGGCGGTGGGTGTTTTCGGAGGGGCTCGGCAAGGTGGCCATGTGCGCGGGGATCGATGGAGATAAGAAAGGCTACGTCGGTGCAACGCGCCGATTCTGCCGGATTTCCGGGGGCAACGGCGCGACAAGAGCCGGCAGCAGCACGTCTCGCATGCCACCCATAAAAAATAAGCGCTCACTACAGCACTTATAAGGCAAATGTATTAAAGCCAAACAACCACACAGCTTCCATGGACGGTATTACCCCAATCAAGTTAGTTTCCTGCCCCGCCGTTAGCCCGCAGACGCACACGCATGCCCGGACAGGCGCCAACCACGAATGACGCCGCAGATGCGTGTCACCGATGAGCAATGCGCAATGCGCTGAAGGAGGAATGGAAAGCATGCTGGACAACCTGAGCCTGAAGAAAAAACTGATGCTGCCGCTGGTGCTGAGCTGGGTCTGCCTGCTCGGCATCACGCTGTGGAACGCCTGGCACATACGCACGCTGCGCATGGATGAGCGCCGGCTCGACCTGGCTCACGTCACCGACACCGCGGTCTCGGTGGTGGCCGAGTACGAAGCGCTGGCCAGGGCCGGCAAGCTGCCCGCCGACGAGGCCAGGCAGCAGGCCATCGAGCGCGTGCGTGCGATGCGCTTCGGCGCCGACGGCTACTTCACGCTGATGCGCTCCGACACCGTGGTGCTGATGCACCCGTTCAAGCCGGAGATGAACGGCAAGGCGATGGAGGGGATGAAGGACCCTAACGGCGTCTACCTGTTCCGCGATATCGCCGCTATCGGCAAGGGTGCCGGCAAGGGCTTCGTCGAATACCTGTGGCCCAAGCCGGGCGCCGAGGCGCCGCAGCCGAAGCTGAGTTACGTGGCCAACTTCCGCCCGTGGGACTGGAACTTTATCGCCGGGCTGTACCTGGATGACATCGAGGCGGCGTTCCGCGCCGAGCTGTGGAAGGCGCTGGGCCTGCTGCTGGCGGTCGGCGCGCTGATGTCGCTGGTGATGGTGCGCGTCTCCGCCAGCCTGCACCGCCAGCTCGGCGGCGAGCCGGCGGCCACCGCGCAGATCGCCGGCCGCATTGCCGAGGGCGACCTCGCCGGCCATGTCGAAGTGCGCCCGGGCGACGAGCACAGCGTGCTGTTCGCGATGCAGCGCATGCAGGCGCGCCTGACCGGCGCGATCGGCAGCATCCGCGGCTCGGCCGATTCGATCGCCGGCGCCGCCAAGCAGATCGCCGCGGGCAACGCCGACCTGTCGCGCCGCAGCGAAGAGCAGGCCGCCTCGCTGCAGGAAACCGCGGCGAGCATGGAGCAGCTCACCAGCACCGTGCGCCAGAGCGCCGACAACGCGCGCCAGGCCAGCCGCCTGGCGGAGGGTGCCTCGGACATCGCCGTGCGCGGCGGCACCATCGTCAACCAGGTGGTCGGCACCATGGGCGAGATCAAGCAGGCCTCGGGCAAGGTGGCCGACATCATCGGCGTGATCGAGGGCATTGCCTTCCAGACCAACATCCTGGCGCTGAACGCCGCAGTGGAAGCCGCGCGCGCCGGCGAGCAGGGCCGCGGCTTTGCCGTGGTGGCCGGCGAGGTGCGCACGCTGGCGCAGCGCAGCGCCACCGCCGCCAAGGAGATCAAGGCGCTGATCGGCGACTCGGCGCAGCGCGTGGAAGACGGCGCGGTGCTGGTGGAAAGCGCCGGCAAGGCGATGGACGAGATCGTGGCAGCGGTCAAGCGCGTGACCGACCTGATGGGCGAGATGCGGGCCGCCACCGAGGAGCAGACCGGCGGCATCGAGCAGGTCAACCAGGCGGTGTCGCAGATGGACCAGATGGCGCAGCAGAACGCGGCGCTGGTGGAAGAGGCGGCGGCCGCGGCGGCGTCGCTGGAGGACCAGGCCGAC
Source organism: Cupriavidus sp. MEYA8 (assembly GCF_059278825.1). Taxonomy (NCBI): domain Bacteria; kingdom Pseudomonadati; phylum Pseudomonadota; class Betaproteobacteria; order Burkholderiales; family Burkholderiaceae; genus Cupriavidus; species Cupriavidus sp. MEYA8. The sequence continues at coordinate 1,178,764 of NZ_CM181222.1, read as the reverse complement.
ATGCTGCACCGGGCCGTCGGCCAGTTCCGGCTGGCGCGCGCCTGACCGCAGCGGCGCTGTCACGTCAGCGTCATACGCGGCCGGCGGCTGCGTGTATCATGAAGCGCAGCCGGCTGCACCATGCAGCCGGCCCCCATCCTAAGCAGTCCACTACCGGGAGCGCACCATGATGGCATTCATCGGCACCGTGTTCGTTGGCCTCATCGTCGGACTGATCGCACGGGCCGTGAAGCCCGGCGACGACAAGATGGGCTGGATCATGACCATCATCCTGGGCGTGCTGGGCTCGGTGGTGGCCGGCTACGTCGGCCGCGCGATGGGCTGGTACCAGCCGGGCCAACCGGCCGGCTGGATCGCCTCGGTGATCGGCGCGATCGTGCTGCTGGTGATCTACGGCATGGTCCGCCGCAAGGGCTGACTGGCCTTGCGCACGGTGATGGCATCGTTGGCGTCGGCCAGGCTCGGCGCTTCGGGCTTGGCCGGCGCAGGCGCCGCGGGCTGAGCCACCGCGTCGGCGCGGGGCTGCGGGGCTTCCAGCCCCTGCGCCATGCTGGCGCCCGGCACGGCTTCGGCCGGTGACGCCATGGTCGGCACGCGCGGCATGCGCAGGCCCGGCGCCGCATCACGGCAGCGCAGCAGCGCACGGTCGCCGCCTGGCGCCATCGCCGCCACCTGCGGCGCGATCGCGCGCAGCACCCGCACCGCCAGCGCGCTGGTAAAGCTGTAGCGCACCGCGTACGGCTCGCGCACATTGACCACCACGGTGCCGAAGAAGCGCTCGCCCAGCGTAAAGACGAACGTCGCCGAGCGGTTCACCGAGCGCGACGAGATCAGCCGCCCGCCCGGCCCGTACACCTGGAAGCGCTGGTCGCCGGTGCCGGTCTTGCCCGCCACCGTCAGCGACCCGCCGTCGCGGCCCGGCACCGTGAAAGCGCCGCGGATCGACTTGGCGGTGCCGCGTTCCACCACGTCCAGCATCGAACGCCGCGCCAGCTCGGCCACCTCGGCCGGCAGCACGCGCTTGCCCGGGCCCGGCTGCAGCACGTAGCGCGTGGCGTAGGGCGTGCCGTCGGCAAAGGCCAGGCTGCGCACCGCTGCACTCTGCGTGGCCACGCCGCCGGCCAGCAGGATGCCGGCCAGCTCGGCCAGCGCCGCCGGACGGTCGCCCGCCGCGCCGATCGCGCTGGCGTACGACGGCGTCAGCGAATCGAACGGATAGCCCACCCGTTGCCAGCGCCTGGCGATGCGGGTGAAGGCGTCCTGCTCCAGCAGCGTGCGGATGCGGTTGTCCTGGCCCGCCTTGCTGCGCGTCTTGAACAGCCACTTGTAGACTTCCTGGCGCTCCGCCGTGCTGGCGCGCAGCAGCTCCGTCAGCGTGGCGTCGGGGTGCTGGTCCAGGTACTCCACCATCCACAGTTCCAGCGGATGCACCCGTGACAGGTAGCCGCGGTCGTTCAGGTTGAACTTGTCCTTGCCGTACTTGCGGTACAGCGCGGGCAGGTCTTCCTTGGCGAGCTGCTTGTCGCCCAGGCGCGCGCGCATGATGCGGATATAGCTGTCCTCGTCCAGGTAGGGGCGCGCGCTCAGCAGCGTCACCGACATGCGCACCGCGTTGATGTGCGGGATGGTCATGCGCACGCGGCCCAGCAGCGTATCCAGCCGCTGCTCGGAAGTCTTGCCGCGGTAGCGCTGGTAGAAGTTGACCATGTAGGCGCTGCCTTCCTGGTCGGCAAAGCGCTCCAGGTACTCGCGCCGGCCCGGGGCGTTGCGGTCCTCGAACAGGTCGCCGATGTCCGGATTGGCGTGGAAGGTCTCGTAGCGCACGATGTCGCGCATCATGCGGATGAAGACCAGGTTGACCGAATGCTGGAACGCGATGCGCACGGTCATGTTGCGCTCGCCCGCCGAGCGCTCGAAGTTGGTGAAGCTCTGCAGCCCGCCGCCGGTGTAGAAGCCTTCCCCGGCGCTGCCGGAGTACTTGCGCTCCATCGCGGCCTCGAGCATCGCCATCAGTTCGCGCTCCTCGGGCTTCTTCGCCTTGGACAGGTAATCCACCGCCCAGTGGGCAAGCACATCCTGCCGTGCCAGCCGCACCCCGGCCAGTTCGGCGCGGCCCATGCCGGCGTATTGCGCATGCAGCTCACTGACGATTTCCAGGTAGGTCACCAGCGTGCGCAGCTTGGCGGTCGAACCGAGGTTCAGCCGCGCGCCGCTGTTGATGTCGAACGGCTGGTCGATGTTGTCGGCCTGCACCCGCACCACGTTGGCGTTGCCGACACGCTCGAACAGCGTGAAGCTGGTCATCAGCTTCGACGGGTCGTCGTTGTCGCGCAGCAGGTTATGGCCGTACAGGCCCATGGCGCGCGCGTCCGTCTTGTTGTTCACGCGCTGCAGCGTCTCGGTGACGATGCGCTGCGCCTCGCGGTTGATGGTGCTGTCGACCGTCAGGTCGAGCCGGTCCATGTCGTAGCGGCTTTCCACGCCGGTCAGGCGGGTGACATCGGCGCGAACGCGGTTGACGGCCTTGCGCGTGACGAACGGCTCCTGCGGCCCGCGCTGCGGCGGCGCGGCCTTGTCCAGCGGCTGCGCCAGCGCCGCGTCGCGCAGCTCGGCGGTGATGACGCTGTTGGCGGCCAGCAAGCGCAGGTAGCTGGCCGTCAGCGCATCCAGGTTGGTGTCGTCGCGGCGCAAATGGTAAGACGGCCGGCGCTGCGAGATGATCAGCGACAGCGCTCGCTTGAATACCTGCGCCTGGCGCGGCTCGGGCGCGCGCTGGTCCATTTCCTTGAGCAGCCGGTTGACCTCGCCGAAGTCCTCGCCATACCACACCCACAGCGCGTCGCCGATGCCGTTGATCTCGCCGAAGCCCTCGCGCGCCGACAGCGGCACGGTGTTGAGGTAGTCGACCACGATGCGCTCGCGCGCGCGCTGCGTGTCGGGTCCGTCCAGGTAAGCGCGCAACGACGCCGATGCCATCTGCCGGAATTTCTCGGGGATCGACGCGGTGCGTCCTTCGGGTGAGTGCCGGTACTTCTCGATCTGCGTGGCCAGCGTGCTGCCGCCGGGCGCGTCGTGCGAACGGTCGGCCAGCCGGATGAACTGGTCGAGCACCGCGCGCGACAGCCGGCGCCAGTCCAGCGCCGGGTTCATGTTGGGGTATTCGGGGTTGAGCAGGCCCTGGTTCTCGACGTACAGCAGCGCGCTCACCAGCAGCGGCGGCACCGTGGCGAAGTCGGGATACTGGCGCTGCGGATAGCGCTCGAACGCCAGCGTCAGCCCGTTGCAGTCGCGCAGCAGGAGGCCGGCCTGGTTCTTCTCGCGGTACGGCGCGAACAAGCCCTGGTCCATCAGCCTGACCATGTCGGGCGACATGCGCGCCTGCTCGGCGGGAACGTAGCCGCGCTGCTGCAGCCGTTGCGCGAACTGCGGCAGCAGGCCGTAGCCCATGCGTGCGTCGTAAGGACCGGAATGCGGAAAGCGGATGCTGTCGCTGGCGCCAGGCTGGATCTCGAAGGTCAGCCGCTGGCCGAGCTCGCCGATGAGCCGCGCCTGCCAGTGCGAATTGCGCACTTCGCTCGCGACAAAGCTATACACGACGTAGACGCCCCCGGTGAGGGCGACCGCCAAGCCAGCGAAAATCCAGCCACGACGCGACACGTTTGGGCTTCCCTGTTTGGCCGGCGTTGCGCGCATCGGAATCCGCGCACCAGCTCGAAGCGCAATGTTCTCGCGGCACGCGCATTGCGCGTGCCGCCTGTCTTGATATTAGTAGGAGTCTGGCCGGCGTGCATCAAGCATGCGCGAGGTCATGGCGTTATTGACCCTCGCCCTGCATCGCGCCGTCGCTAACGCGCGTCATTCGGAGACGCGCTTGCGCCACATGCCGGCGTGCCCTGCACCGCCGGCGTGCGTCGCTGTCATGCCTGCTGCGCGCGTGCCACCGGCCGTCCCCCGAACGGGTAGCCCGGGTCGTTGTAGCCGTGGGTCGACGCATGCCCCGGCGCGACCAGCGCATCGATCATCGATTCTTCGTCGGGCGTGATCGCAGCCCCGAGCGCACCGAAGTAATCTTCGAACTGCGCCAGCGTGCGCGGCCCCGCGATAACCGACGAAATGATGGGGTTGGCCAGCACCCACGCCGTGGCGAACTGCCCCGGCGTCAGGCCGCGCGCCTCGGCATGCGCCTTGAGTTGCTGTGCGATCACCAGCGATTCCTCGCGGAATTCGGTTTCCATCATGCGGCGGTCGGCACGGCCGGCGCGCGTGCCCTGTTCCGGCGCCTGTCCGGGCGCGTACTTGCCGGTCAGCACGCCGCGCGCCACCGGGCTGTAGGGCACCACACCCAGGCCGTAGTGCTCGCAAGCCGGCAGGATCTCCACCTCGGGCAGGCGGTTCAGCAGGTTGTAGTACGGCTGGCAGGCCACCGGGCGCGGCACGCCCAGCTCGCCGCACAGCCGCGCGATCTCGGCAAGGCGCCAGCCGCGGAAGTTCGACACCGCCCAGTAGCGGATCTTGCCGCTGCGCACCAGGTCGCCCATCGCGCGGACCGCCTCTTCCAGGTTCTCGCCGGGATAGTCGCGGTGCAGGTAGAGGATATCGATGTAGTCGGTCGCGAGCCGGTGCAGGCTGTCCTCGACCGCGCGCGTGATCCACACGCGCGAGTAGTGCGAGTGGTTGGGCGCGGGCTGCATTACGTTGCCGAGCTTGGTCGCCAGCACCCAGTCGTGGCGGTTCGCGGTCAGCAGCCGGCCGACCATCTGCTCCGACGCGCCCTTGGTGTAGACATCGGCCGTATCGATGAAATTCACGCCGTGGTCACGCGCGCTGGCAACGATGCGCGCCGCCTCGGCCTCGTCGGTCTGGTCGGCAAACATCATGGTGCCCAGGCACAGCGCTGAAACGCGCAGGTTGCTGACGCCGAGGCGGCGGTAGGGCATGGTGGTGGCTGGCATGGGATTCTCCGGAAGGGGGGTGTGACCACGGTCCCACATTTTGCCGGGAGTTGGGCAGGCTTGCCGGCAAGCGCACCGTCAGATGGCGGGCAGCGAAATAAACGCGGCCGCCATGCGCTTTTTATTGCACCCCTTGCAGCACCTTTGCTGCACACCCGATTCCGCGCGACAGCGCCCTGAAATGGTTTCAAGATGTTGCTGGAACGCCAACTGGCGACGATTTACCGCCATATTCTTGCGTTTGCCGGCGGCGCCCACCCCGCCGGCCTGACCAGGAACAAGGATCGGACACCATGCAAACGGAAACCACGGATGTCGTCATCATCGGCGCAGGCCCGGCCGGCTCGGTCGCGGCGGGCCTGCTGCGCAAGCACGGAATCCCGGTACTGGTGATCGAGAAGGAAATCTTCCCGCGCTTTTCGATCGGCGAGAGTTTGCTGCCGCAGAGCATGGCCTATATCGAAAGCGCCGGCATGCTGCGCGCGGTGGTCGAAGCCGGCTTCCAGTACAAGAACGGCGCCGCGTTCTCCCGCGCCGGCCAGCACACCGCCTTCGACTTCCGCGAAAAATTCTCTCCCGGCTGGGGCACGACCTACCAGGTGCAGCGTGCCCGCTTCGACGATGTGCTGATCCGCGAGGCGGCACGCCAGGGCGCCGAGGTCCGTTTCGCGCATCTGGTCGAGAACGTCGATGTCAGCGGCGCGCAGCCCGAGGTGACGGTGCGCGCGCCGGAGGGCAGCCGGTACCGGGTGCGCGCGAAATTCCTGCTCGATGCCTCGGGCTTCGGCCGCATCCTGCCGCGCCTGCTCAAGCTGGAGTCGCCGTCGGGCTTCCCGGTGCGCAGCGCGCTCTTCACCCATGTCGAGGACCGGATCGCGCCGGGGGGCTTCGACCGCAACAAGATCCTGATCAGCGTGCATCCGCAGCACCCGGATGTCTGGTACTGGACCATCCCGTTCTCGGACGGCCGCTGCTCGCTCGGCGTGGTGGCGGAGAAGGCGTTCCTGGACAACTACACCGGCACCGAGACCGAGCGGCTGCGCGCGCTGGTGGCGGAGGAGCCCGGGCTGGCGAGCCTGCTTGCCGATGCCTGCTGGGACACCCCGGCGCGGCAGATCGCGGGCTATTCGGCCAACGTCAGTTCGCTGTGGGGCAATGGCTACGCGCTGCTCGGCAATGCCGGCGAATTCCTCGATCCGGTGTTTTCCTCCGGCGTCACCATTGCCTTCAAGTCGGCCAGCCTGGCCGTGGAGTGCCTGGTGCGCCAGCTCGGCGGCGAAGCGGTGGACTGGGAGAAGGATTTCGCGCAGCCGCTGCGAGCGGGCGTGGATTGCTTCCGCGTCTTTGTCGAAGCATGGTATGAAGGCCGCTTCCAGAAGCTGATTTTCTACCCCAATGCCACGCCGGAGATCCGCAGCATGATCAGCGCGGTGCTGGCCGGATATGCCTGGGACCGCAACAACCCGTTCGTCGCCGATCCGCGCCGCCGCATGGCGGTGCTGGAAGAATTCTGCAACGTCTGACCGCCGCCGAGCCGGCATGGCAATTCTGCAAGGACAACAAGCATGACCAATCCGACCGTACTGGTCACCGGATCGTCGCGTGGCATCGGCCGCGCCATCGCGCTGCGCCTGGCGCGCGATGGCTATGACGTGGTGGTCCATTGCCGCGCACGCCGCGACGAAGCCGAAGCCGTGGCCGACGCGGTGCGCGCCCATGGCAGCAGGTCGCGCGTGCTGTGCTTCGACGTCAGCCGCCGCGACGAGGCAGCGGCCACGCTGCTGGCCGACATCGCCACGCACGGCTGCTACTACGGCGTGGTCTGCAATGCCGGGCTGGCCCGCGACGCGGCCTTCCCGGCCATGACCGGCGCCGAATGGGACGAGGTGGTGCACACCAACCTCGATGCCTTCTACAACGTGCTCAACCCGGTGGTGATGCCGATGGTGCAGCGCCGCCAGCCTGGCCGCATCGTCACGCTGTCGTCGGTCTCCGGACTGGTCGGCAACCGCGGGCAGGCCAACTACAGCGCCGCCAAGGCGGGCATCATCGGCGCCACCAAGGCGCTCGCCATCGAACTGGCCAAGCGCGCCATCACGGTCAACTGCGTCGCGCCCGGCCTGATCGACACCGACATGGTCGAGGCGCACGTGCGCGAGGAAGCGCTGCGCCTGATCCCGGCGCGGCGCATGGGCACGCCGGACGAGGTTGCCGCCACCGTCGCCTTCCTGCTGTCGCCCGATGCCGGCTATATCACGCGGCAGGTGATTTCGGTCAACGGCGGGATGTTCGGGTAAGGCATGGCCGGGGAGATCCGATGAACGCGGTAAGCATCTTCTTCCTGCAGGCCATGCTGGTGGTGGCGCTTCCCTACCTGCTGTGGCGCGGCGCGGGCCTGCAGGCCGCCTTTCCGCTGGTGGCGGTGCAGGTGCTGGCCGGCATCCTGCTCGGGCCGTCGGTGTTCGGCCAGCTGGCGCCCCAGCGCTGGTCGGCGCTGTTCGGCCCCGATCACCTGCCGATGCTGTCCGGCCTGCAATGGCTCGCCGTGACGCTGTTCTGCTTCCTGACCGGCCTGCATTTGCGCGAAGACGCGGCGACGACGCACTGGCATGACACCCTGCGCATCTCGCTGGGCAGCATCGCGGCGCCGTTCGTGCTCGGCGGCGTGACGGGATGGTGGATGATCCGCGCCGGCTGGCCGGTGGCGGGCGAGCATGCCGATCCCTACTGGTTCGCCTGCGCGATGGGGATCTGCACCGCGGTCACCGCGCTGCCCGTGCTAGGCGCGCTGCTGCGCGAGATGCGGCTGACCGGCACGCCGCTGGGCCAGCTCGCGCTGCGCTGCGCGGCGGTCAATGACGCGTGGGTGTGGCTGTTCCTGACGCTGGTGCTGCTGCAGCAGGGCAGCCAGCAAGGCGCCAGCGCGCTGGTGACCGGAGTGCGCGCCGGCGCCTACCTCGCCTTCATGTTCGGCGTGGTGCGCCCCGCGCTCGCCTGGCTGCTGCGCCGCGCGCAGGAGACGGAACTACTGCTGGCGGTCGCCTTCTTCCTGGTGCTGGCGTCGGCATTCCTGGGCGAGCTGGCCGGGCTGCATCACGTGATGGGCGGCTTCGTCGCCGGGCTGGCCTGGCCGTCGCAGGCGGCACAGCGCGTGCGCCAGCAGCTGGAACCGATGACGGTGGTGGTGCTGTTGCCATTCTTCTTCCTTGCCGCCGGGCTGCGTACCGAGATTTCGCTGCAGGAACCGATGACGCTGTGGATCGCCGCACTGTCGCTGGTCGTCGCCATTGCCGGCAAGATGGCCGGCGTTGCGCTGCCGGCGCTGCGCGCGGGCATGGGCTGGCGCAAGTCGCTCGCGCTGGGCGCGCTGCTGCAGACCAAGGGACTGGTCGAGGTGGTGGTGCTGACCGTGCTGCTGGACGCGCGCGTCATCAGCACGACGGCATTCTCGGGGCTGCTGCTGATGGCGCTGGCCAGTACACTGCTGGCGCGTCCTCTGACCTTGCTCGCGACACATGGCCGCTTGCGCTGAGCGGCGGCCGGAGGCGCGAATGGCATCCTGTCGCTTGCCGCCGGCGATCGCCGGCTGCTTTCAGTCCCGGTCCGGCGCGCCCGGCGGAAAGAGCGAGCGATAGGGCCGCGCCTCGTCGACGGCGCGTGCGAAGAGCTGCATCGTGGTCTCCTGTCGGCGCGCCAGCACTACGCCGCGGCGAAGCGGTCCGTGGCGGCGATCAGCTGGTCCATGATCCCCGGTTCCGTCCACGCATGGCCCGCCCCTTCGATCAGGTGAAAATCGGCCTTCGGCCAGGCCTTGTGCAGGGCATGCGCATAGCGTACCGGGCACGGCATGTCATAGCGGCCATGTACGATGACCCCGGGAATATCCGCCAGCCTGTACGCATCGCGCAGCAGCTGGCCATCCTCCAGCCAGCAGCGGTGCGTGAAGTAATGGTTCTCCAGCCGCGCAAAGGCAAGCGCGAAGTGGCTGTCGTCATGCTTGGCGCTGTTGCCGGCATCCGGCAGCAGCGTGATGGTCTCGCCTTCCCACACGCTCCAGGCACGCGCGGCTTCGACCTGCTTGTCCTTGTCGTCGCCGGTCAGCAGCTTGCGATAGGCCGCCATCATGTTGCCGCGCTCCGCTTCGGGCACCGGCGCCTGGAAGCGCTCCCATTTCTCGGGGAACATCTCGGACACGCCATACTGGTAGTACCAGTCCAGCTCTGCCTGCGACACCGTGTAGATGCCGCGCAGCACCAGTTCGCTGACGCGCCGCGGATGCTTCTGCGCATAGGCCAGCGCGAGCGTCGAGCCCCAGGAGCCGCCGAAGACCAGCCAGCGCTCCACGCCGGCAAGTTCGCGCAGCCGCTCGATATCGTCGACCAGGTGCCACGTGGTGTTGTGCTCCAGCCCGGCATGCGGCGTCGATCGTCCGCAGCCGCGCTGGTCGAACAGCAGCACGTCATAGCGCGCCGGGTCGAACAGGCGCCGATGGTCGGCCGAGATCCCGCCACCGGGGCCGCCGTGCAGGAACACCGCCGGCTTGGCGCCCGGCGTGCCGACGCGCTCGTAATAGAGCACGTGGCCGTCGCCGACATCGAGCGTGCCGCAGTGGTAGGGCTCGATTTCGGGGTAGAGGGTACGGAGGGAGGGCATGGGGGGTGGCTCCGGTGGTCTCGAGGCCACAGTGTACGCTGCCGCAATGGGGAATCGCGTCAGCCGCCGATCAGCCTTGTTCCATCTCGTGCTGTGCCGCCAGCGCGAGAAATGCCGATCGGCTCATATGCCGGCTTTTGGCAGCATCATCGATTTGCTGGACCAAGCGCTCTGGCAAGCTGATGTTCACCCGTACGGCTCTTGTGTTGACGCGCGACAAGTCGATGTCGACCAGCATCCAGATGCCGCCCTGATACTGCGGATGATGAAACCAGCGCTCCGGACTGGATGGTTCGGGAATCGGCTCCCCGTCGGCAAAGTGGGCTTCGACAGCCTCCTGCGCGTTGGCTGGAATGTCCGCCCAGTCATCGGCAGCGGAAAAGCATCCGGGGAAATCCGGAAACGAGATGCCGTGGGCGTGCTTTGCGTCGCCGGGCTCGATATGGACGGGATATAGCATGGGGCGATCAGAAAAAATTTTCTGTTACCGGAGGCGGGCCTGCTTGAGGATGCTGCGCACCGTGCCGAGTGGCAGGTCTTTCTTCGGGTGAGGCACCGTTACCTTTCCTGGTTTGGTGGGGTGCCTGAACTGATGGTGCGATCCGACGATGTGCGTCAAATACCAGCCGTCGGACATCAGTTGCCTGATCAGGTCCGCGCTCTTCATTTGCGCAACTTTACACAACACGCGCTGAGCCGTCCAGCCGGTGTTGCCGGAGACGGCGAAAAAAAACCGGCACCCAAAGGCGCCGGTTTTGCTTACCTGGCAAATCGTGCCAACCGGCGCGACCCCACTCAGTCTTCCAGCTTCGGCAGCGAAGCGCTCACCTGCGTCGACAGCAGGCCGGTCTTGGCGTACGTCTGCAGCTTCTCGCGCGTATCGACGATATCCAGCGTGCGCATGGTCAGCTGGCCGATCCGGTCCAGCGGCGTGAACATCGACTCGCCCTTTTCCATCGTCAGCCGTTCCGGCTTGTAGGTCAGGTTGGGCGAGGTGGTGTTCAGGATCGAGTAGTCGTTGCCGCGGCGCAGTTCGATGGTGACTTCGCCGGTGATGGCGCCGGCCACCCAGCGCTGGGCGGTTTCGCGCAGCATGATGGATTGCGGGTCGAACCAGCGGCCCTGGTACAGCAGGCGGCCCAGGCGGCGGCCGTTGTCGCGGTACTGCTCGATGGTGTCTTCGTTGTGGATGCCGGTGATCAGGCGCTCGTAGGCGATGAACAGCAGCGCCAGGCCCGGGGCTTCGTAGATGCCGCGGCTCTTGGCTTCGATGATGCGGTTTTCGATCTGGTCGCTCATGCCCAGGCCATGGCGGCCGCCGATGCGGTTGGCTTCCATGAACAGGTCGACGCTGTTGGCGAAGGTCTGGCCGTTCAGCGCGACCGGCTGGCCTTCCTCGAAGCGCACGGTGACTTCCTCGCGCTTGACTTCGACGTCATCGCGCCAGAACTGCACGCCCATGATCGGCTGGACGATGCGGATGCCCGAATCCAGGTGCTCCAGGTCCTTGGCCTCGTGGGTGGCGCCCAGCATGTTGGAGTCGGTCGAGTACGCCTTTTCGGCCGACATCTTGTAGTCGAAGCCGTTCTGGCGCATGAACTCGGACATCTCGGCGCGGCCGCCCAGTTCGTCGATGAACTGCTGGTCCAGCCACGGCTTGTAGATCTGCAGGCCGGGGTTGGTCAGCAGGCCGTAGCGGTAGAAGCGCTCGATGTCATTGCCCTTGAACGTGCTGCCATCGCCCCAGATGTTGACGCCATCTTCCTTCATCGCGGCGACCAGCATGGTGCCGGTGACGGCGCGGCCGATCGGGGTGGTGTTGAAGTAGGTGATGCCGGCGGTGGAAATGTGGAACGCACCGCACTGCAGGGCGGCGATGCCCTCGGCCACCAGTTGCGTGCGGCAGTCGACCAGGCGGGCTTCCTCGGCGCCGTAGGCCTTGGCGCGGCGCGGGATATCGTCGTAGTCGGGCTCGTCGGGCTGGCCCAGGTTGGCGGTGTAGGCGTAGGGGACGGCGCCCTTCTGGCGCATCCAGAGGAGTGCCGCGCTGGTGTCAAGGCCGCCGGAGAAGGCGATACCGACGCGCTCGCCGGTAGGAATGTGCTGCAGGATGGTAGTCATCGCCAGAAATCTAAGTGAATTTGTCGGCTCTTGGGCGGGCTCCCGCCGCGTCGCCCGGAAGGGTGCCAGCGCGCGCGGAAGCACGGCGACGCGGCCGGCCGAGTCACGGGCCGAGTCAGTGCCAAACGCGAATTGTGACACGGCAGCGCCCACGCGCCAAACGCAGGCCAATGCCGGGTCGCGGGCCGCACCCCGGCGGAGCGTTGAAAAGCCGCGAACGCGCCCTTCAAAACTCTCGACTGGTTAGCTCCCGGGACCCCTCCCTATACTGCGCCGCATCGTCGTTTTGAGAGCGGAGTCGTCATGCTGCATCGCGCCCTGCAAGGGATCCGGGTCCTGGACCTGTCGCGCATCCTCGCCGGTCCCTGGTGCACCCAGAACCTGGCCGACCTGGGCGCCGAGGTGACCAAGGTCGAACATCCCCGGCGCGGCGACGACACCCGCGGCTGGGGCCCGCCCTACCTCGACGCGCCGGCCGGCACCGAAGGCGGTCCGCGCCTGTCGGGGTACTTCATCTGCTGCAACCGCGGCAAGCACTCGGTGGCAATCGACTACAGCACGCCGGAAGGCGCCGCGCAGGTGCGCGAGCTGGCGCGCGAGGCCGACGTGCTGGTCGAGAACTACAAGGTCGGCACGCTGCGTCGCTACGGGCTCGACTACGAAGCCCTAAAGGCAATCAACTCACGCCTGGTCTACCTGTCGATCACCGGCTTCGGCCAGGACGGGCCGATGGCCGACAAGCCCGGCTATGACTACGTGTTCCAGGGCATGGGCGGCTTGATGAGCTATACCGGCCAGCCCGACGGCGCCCCGGGCGCGGGGCCGCTGCGCACCGGCGTGGCGGTGGTGGACCTGAGCACCGGCATGTATGCGACCTCGGCGGTGCTGGCCGCGCTGTACCAGCGGCAGTCGACCGGTGCGGGCGCGCATCTCGATATCGCGCTGCTCGACGTGGCCGTGGCGATGAATGCCAACCAGGCCGCCAACTACCTGGTCTCTGGTCAGAACCCGCAGCGCAGCGGTAATGCGCATCCCAACTGCGCGCCGTATGAAGTGTTCCGCTGCGCCGACGGCCACCTGATCCTGGCGATCGGCAATGACGGCCAGTTCGCGCGCTTCTGCGCGGTGGCGGGCATGCCCGAGCTGGCGCAAGACCCGCGCTACGCCACCAATTCGGCGCGCATCGAGCACCTGCCGGCGCTGCGCGCGCTGCTGGCCGAGCTTTTCCCCACGCGCACGCGCATCGAATGGACCGAAGCGTTCGACGCCAACGGCGTGCCCTGGGGCCCGATCCACACCATGGACGAAGTCTTCGCCCACCCGCAGGTGCAGCACCGCGGCCTGATGCGGGTAGCGGAGCATCCCGTCATGGGCCGCGTGCCGATGGTGCGCAACCCGATGCTGGCGGGCCACGACGGCCCGCTCATGCCGCCGCCGCTGCTGGGCGAGCAGAGCGCCGCGAATTGATTGCCCTGCAAGACACACAAACCCTGCTCCGGAGACAACCGATGAAGCCAGTCCTTTCCACCGTTGCCCTGTTCGCAGCGCTCGCCACTGCCGGCGCCGCGCAGGCCAGCGCCTACCCCGACCGCCCGATCAAGCTGGTCGTGCCCTACGCCGCGGGCGGCACCACCGACATCATCGCCCGCATCGTCGGCACCCATCTGGGCCCGGTGCTGGGCCAGCCGGTGGTGGTCGAGAACCGCCCGGGCGCCGGCGGCGCGGTGGGCAGCGCCTATGCCGCCAAGCAGCCCGCCGACGGCTACACGCTGGTGATGGAGGTGGAAAGCTCGCACGCGGTCAATCCCAACGTCTACGTCAAGACCGCGTATGACCCGGTGAAGGACTTCGCACCGATCAGCAACCTCGCCGACGTGCCGAACGTGCTGGTGGTCAACCCGTCGTTTCCGGCCACCGACCTGCAGGCGTTCATCAGGCTGCTGAAAGCCAATCCCGGCAAGTACTCGTTTGGCTCGTCGGGCAACGGCGGCCTGAGCCACATGAACGGCGAGCTGTTCATGAACGCCACCGGCACGCGCATGCTGCATGTGCCCTACAAGGGCCTGGGCCCGGCGCTCAACGATGCGGTCGCGGGCCAGATCCAGGTCGTGTTCGACAACATCCCCTCGTCGTCCGCGCTGATCCAGGGTGGCCGGCTGAAGCCGCTTGCGGTTGCGGCGAAGCAGCGCCTGAAGGTGCTGCCCAACGTGCCGACCTATGCCGAAGCCGGCCTGCCGGCGATGAACAACCCGTCGTGGTTCGGGCTCGGCGCGCCGGCCGGCACGCCCGCCCCCATCCTCGACAAGCTGAACCAGGCCGTGCGCAAGGTGCTGGCCGAACCCGACGTGATCGCCGCGATCGAGAAGCAGGGCGCGATCCCCGCGCCCACCTCGCGCCAGGCCTTCTCCGACCTGGTGCGCGGGCAGAATGCGCACTGGAAGAAGGTCGTCGACGATATCCGGTTCACCAGGCTCCAGTAAGCCAGCCACCAGCAAGGAACGACATGAGCGAAACCATCCAGGAACAATACGCCGGCGTCGACGTCGACGCGCGCGGCATTGCCACCGTCACCATCCGCGACGCGGGTTCCCTCAACATCCTCGGCACGCCGGTGATCGCCTCGGTCACGCGCGCGATCGAGGCGCTGGCCGCCAACGATGCGGTGCGCGTGGTGGTGCTGCGCGGCAGCGGCGACAAGGGCTTTGTCGGCGGCGCCGATATCAAGGAAATGGCCGCGCTGGACCGCGCCAGCGCGCAGGCATTCATCAGCGGCCTGCGCCGCCTTTGCGACGCGGTGCGCCATTGCCCGGCGCCGGTGATCGCGCGCATGCCGGGCTGGTGCCTGGGCGGCGGGCTGGAGCTGGCGCTGGCGTGCGACATCCGCATCGCCGCCGACAATGCGCAGCTCGGCATGCCCGAGGTCAAGGTCGGCATCCCGTCGGTGATCCACGCGGCGCTGATGCCGCGCCTGATCGGCAATGCGCGCGCGTCATGGCTGCTGCTCACGGGCGAGATCGCCAACGCCGAAGACGCGCTGCAGTGGGGGCTGGTCAGCCGCGTGGTGCCGCTGGATGCGCTGGACCAGGAGGTCGAGCGGGTGGCCGCGCTGCTGGCGGGCTTCGGTCCCGTTGCCGTGCGTCAGCAGAAGCGTTTATTGCGCGAATGGGAAGATGCGCCGGTCGATGTTTCGATCAACAACAGCGTGGCGGAATTCGGCAGCGCGTTCGACACCGGCGAGCCGCAGCAGCATATGGCCACGTTCCTGAACCGGAAGCGCTGACCTGCGCGCCCTGGTTGCGCTATTACGGCGCCGTGCCGGCCACGGCGCCGCCCTCGCGCGTGGCCACCACGCGCGGATCGTTGAGCAGGAACTGCGCGAACGCCTCGGCAAATGACGGCAGCTTGCCGTCGGCGCGCACGATCAGGTTGAGCTCGCGCAGTGCCCAGGGCTCGGCCAGCCGCACCCCCGCCACGCGCGCATCGCGCAGCGCTTGTGCCGCCACGCTGCGCGGCACGAGTGCCACCCCGACCCCCGCCTCGGCCAGCGACAGCACCGCGTCGAAGCTGTGCGCATGCAGGCGCACGTTAGGGCTCTTGCCCGCGCGCTGCGCCATGTCGCGCAGGAACAGGAAGTTGCTGCTGGTGCGGCTCATGCACACAAAGTCGAAAGCCAGTGCCGCGCCGAAGCGAACCTCCGGCTCGCGCGCCAGCGGATGCTCCGCCGCGACCGCCAGGATCAGTTCGTCGCGCGCATAGCGCACCGAGCGCACGCCGGTGGTCTCGAAGTCGCCGGCGAGAATGCCGACGTCGGCTTCATGCGCCGCGACCGCGGTCAGGATCGACTGGCTGGCGCGTTCTTCGAGGTCGATGTTCACGTCCGGGTTGGCCAGCAGGAAGCGGCTCACGCTCGGGATGATGAAGCCATTGAGCGAGCTGCTGTTGGCCAGCAGCCGGATATTGCCCTTCAGTCCCGCCGAGAAACGGCCCACCTCGCCGTGCATGCGCTCGACGCCGAGCAGCAGCTCGCGCACATGGACCAGCAATGTCTCGCCGGCCGGCGTCAGCTCCATGCCGCGCGCGGTGCGCACAAACAGCGGCGTGCCCATCGCATGCTCGAGGTTCTTCAGCCGGTAGCTGGCCGCCGACGCGGTGATATGCGTGGCCGAAGCGCCGCCGGAAAGACTTTGTGCATCGGCGATCGCCTGGAACAGGCGCAGGTCGGTCAATTCGTAACGCAAGGCAGCTCCGGATGTCTAAGGTGTTCAGGCGAGAGCCGGATAGTGACGGTTCGCGGGCATTCTACAGCCCGGCATGCACGCCCCAGCCGAGGCCGATCCCGCATTGATGTGGACACCAGCCACTTGGTTTGCTAAGGTATTGTGGACGGCGTACACAAATCGTTGCGCCCGTTGCCGGATCCCCGAGGCCATCGTCCGTACGCCGGCTAGGTTCTTCCTGCCTGCCCCGCCCGGGAGGCTCTCTCTACAGGAGTTGTCATGCAAGTCCAGCCCTATCTCTTTTTTGAAGGCCGTTGCGATGAAGCTGTCGAGTTCTACAAGAAGACCCTTGGCGCCAAGGTCAATATGCGGATGACGTTCAAGGAAAATCCCGAGCCGCAAAAGGCCGACCCCGGCTGCCAGGCGCCTCCGGGAACGGAAGACAAAGTCATGCACATGGAATTCCAGATCGGCGACAGCGTGATCATGGCTTCCGACGGCCGCTGCTCGAACCAGCCCAAGTTCGAGGGCTTCGGGCTGACAATCAGCTTTGCCGACAAGGCCGGGGTGGAAAATGCCTTCAACGGCCTGAAGGAAGGTGGCCAGGTGGTGATGCCGCTGGACAAGACTTTCTTCGCCGAGCAATTTGGCATGGTGAGCGACCGCTTTGGCGTCATGTGGATGCTGATCACCGAGCAGAAGTAAGCGCGGCGCGTGCGGTTTCGCCGGCGGCATCGGCATACGGGATTACAATGCGCGCCGCCAGCCGGAGAAACCGGCGAACCCACGACAGCCACGCGCCATGGACGAACGCATCACCGAACTCGAAATCAAGCTCGCCTTCCAGGAAGACCTGCTCGAAACGCTCAACACCACGGTGGCGCGCCAGCAGCAGCAGATCGACCTGCTGCAGGAGCAGTTCCGCGCGCTGTACCAGCAATTGCGCAGCGCCACGTCGACGGCGGCAGAGTCCGATCCCCTGCAGGAAATCCCGCCGCATTACTGACCTGCGCGCATGCGCGCCGGGGCTATGTGACGGAACGCCATCCCGCGCGCGCGGTCTGACTGGCTGACTCCATCCACGCCGCGCCGTCAAGGCGCGCACCATCCGCCACATGCGCCTGCGCCCCTCCCTGCTCCTTGCCGCCGCGGCCGTCTTCGCCGCGGCTACGCCCGCGCTGGCCGGCTACAACGTCTGGACCGGCGAATACACGCTCACCCGCCAGGAACTGCAGGCCGCGCTGGATCAGCGTTTTCCCGCCACGCTGCGCTACGCGGAAGTGGTGACCGTACAGCTTAGCCACCCCCGGCTGGTGCTAGACGAGGCCAGCAACCGGCTCATCACCCATGTCGAGGCCCGCCTGACCAACGCGCTGCTGCCCTCGCCGCCGGTCGACGGCAAGCTGGCGCTCAACAGCGGCGTGCGCTACGACTCCGGCAAGCGGGCCGTGCTGCTCGACAACCCCACGGTGCAACAGGTGGAAGTTGCCGGCATGGCCCAGTACCGCGAGCAACTCAACGCCATTGGCGCGGTCGTTGCGCAGCAGCTGCTGAAGGACTATCCGGTCTATACCTTCAAGCCCGAGGAACTGCACTTCGGCGGCAAGGAGGTCGAGCCGGGGACCATCACGGTCGGCAAGGAAGAAGTGCGAGTTGAAGTGAAGAACCGCTAACGCCGCGCCGTTTCGCGCGCGCCGCGGAACACCAGCGCCAGTCCCGCCAGCACCGCCGCCATCCCGGCAAGCGCCAGCGGCGCCATCCGGTTGCCCAGCAGCAGGTAGTCCAGCACCGCGGTGCCCGCAGGCACCAGGTAGAACAGGCTGGTCACATTGACCAGGTTGCCCGCGCGGATCAGGCGGTAGAACAACAGCGTGGCGCCGATCGAGATGCCGAGCGTCAGCCACAGCAGCGGCAGCGCGAACGCCAGCGATACCTCGAAGGCAAAGGGCTGGAACGGCAGGCACAGCAGGCATGCCGCGAGGCTGGCGCCATACTGCAGCGGCAACACCTGCGCCGGCGCGCGCGCGATGCGCTTCTGCAGGATGGCGCCGACGGTCATGCAGGCCAGCGCTGCCAGCCCGCACGACACGCCCGCCACAGAAAGCCGTGCCAGCAGCAGGCTGTCGGCGACCACCAGTGCCAACCCGGCGAGCGCGAGCGCCAGGCCCGCGATGCGGGTGGTGCTGTAGCGTCGCTCGGTCAGCAGCAGGGTCAGCATCGGTTGCGCGCCCAGCACGGTGGCCAGCACACCAGGCGTCATGCCATGGTCGAGCGCAAGGAAGTAGAACACGGCGTAGCCGCCAATCAGCAGCAGGCCGGTCAGCGCCACATGCAGCCGTTCGCCGCGCGGCGGCAGCAGGTGGCCGCGTGCCAGGCCGATGGCGCCAAGCACCGCCAGCGTGATGGCGAAGCGCAGCGTCAGCAAGGCAAAGGGCGTGGCATGGTCCAGCCCGAGGCGCGCCGCGATGGCGCCGCTGCTCCACAGCAGCACGAACAGGGGTGTGGCCCAGAACGCGGCGGATACCGCATGCCGGGCGTGGGTCGCGGCGCCCAGTTGCGCCGCGCAGTCTTTTTCGGTGGTCATGGATGTCATCTGTCGAAAGCCTGGCAGACCCCGGCGCGCAAGCGCGCATAGCAACTGCGGCAGCCGGCAGCGGCGCACAGGCGCGCGGCTGCCGTGCCGTCAGGCACGCGCAGGCGTGAAAACCGGGGAGCTGTGATGCGGGCCGCGATGCGCGCCCGTCAGCCGCGTGGCGGCGGGGGCGGATGCGCGCCGGCGGAGAACGGCGGCGGTGCGACAGCGACGAACGCAGGCTGGCGACGCACGCGCGGCATCGCGTCGCACGGTGGCGCGGCGATGACGGGGCGTTGGCGGTCTGCGTTCATGACGAAATCGGGAAAGGATTCGAAGATCTGGCGATGCTATGCCTGCAAGGCGGCCGCGTCAACGGGTGGTGTGCCGGGTCGCGCCGGAGTTCGAGCTGCGCCACCAGCGCCTGCAACGTGGGCGCGCAGCCGGCTTCGACCTTCAGCGCCAGCATATCGTCCGCGCGCGTGGTGCCCAGGTTGAGCGCCGCCACCTGCTTGCCCATCTGCCCGGCCCAGACACAGAAGCGGTAGCCCGAATACACCATCAGCGACGAGCCCACCACCAGCACCGCGTCGGCGGCCTCGAGCGCCGCGCGCGCGGCATCGACGCGCACGCGCGGGACCGACTCGCCGAAGAAGACCACGTCAGGCTTGAGGATGCCGCCGCAGCGCCCGCACTCGGGCACGCGGAACTGCGCGAACAGCGGCGATTCGAAATGCACGTCGCCATCGGCGGCGGGCTCGGCGATCACGTCGCGCAGCGCGGCGTTCTGGTCCAGCAGCCAGTCCTGCAGGCCGGCGCGGTCATGGCGTGCGCCGCAGTCCAGGCAAATGGCGCTGGCCAGGCTGCCGTGCAGCTCGATCACGTCGCGGCTGCCGGCGCGCTGGTGCAGGCCGTCGACATTCTGCGTGACCAGCGCGCCCAGGCGGCCATGCTCGCCCAGCCGGGCGAGCGCATGGTGCGCGCCGTTGGGCCGCGCCTGCCACGCCACCGGCCAGCCAAGCATGCTGCGCGCCCAGTAGCGCTGGCGCCCGGCGTGCGAGCCTAGGAAGGCCTGCAGCGTGATCGGTTGCGAACGCTGCCACTGGCCGCGCGCGTCGCGATAGCCGGGGATGCCGGAATCCGTGCTGATGCCGGCGCCGGTCAGCACGAACAGGCGCGGATGGCGCCGCACGAAGTCGAGCAGCGCGTTCAACTGGCCGGATCCTCCGCGTGCCGCGCCGCGTGGCGCGCCTCCCACGCGCGCAGTTCCTCGCGATAGCGGTCCAGCTCCTGGTAGTAGAAATCGAAGATGCACGGATCGCAGCCGGAGCCGCAGCATTCGTCGTCGCCGGGCCGTTCGGGCGGCACGGGGCGCGGGTCGTCCGCGGGGTTGGCGACAGGGTTGACGGGAGACACTTGGGACACGGACTGCACGCCGCTGCGGGCGGAAATGGCGGATCAGCCGCCAGTATATGCCGCCGGCGCCAACCACGCCGCCCCCACGCCGCCCCCACGCCGCCCACCACGCCGCCGACCACCCCGCCACCCGCCACGTGGCTGCAGCGCCGGGCCAGTGGCGCTCAGTGGTTCAGCAGCACGCTTCCGACCGGGATCACCAGCGCGGTGCCGGACAGGCAGGCGATGTCGTCGTCGGCAAGCCAGCGCGCCACCACGTCTGCCAGCCGCGCGCCGATGCGGGCCAGCTCGGCCGGGTCGGCCAGGTAGACGGCGTCAATCACGTCCTGGTCGAATGCCAGCGACGCGCTGATGCGGCAGCGGCCGGGCGAGCCGGGCGGCTCGGCCTGCCAGCTCACCTGCACCTCGCTGCCCCCGGCGCGATGGTATTCGGCCGACATCGGGAACAGCCGGCAGGTATGTTCGCGGGTCCACTCCACCAGTGCGGTCATGGCGATTCCCCCTCTGTGCGGGCTGCGCCCGCCCTGGTCTGCGTTCATCTTAGTCACTGCAAGCGGCCTGTGCAGTGCGCTCCCGGCAGCGGATGCCGATCTGCACGCTTCCGAGCGGCATGATGAATTGTTTTGCGGCGCGCACTCCAGGCGGCCCGTGCGCCGCGTTTTGCCCGAAGATAAGCCGACGCCCATCCCGGCCGCGCACAGACCGGGCAACCGGCGCCGCATTGCGGCTGCCTGCTGAACGGACGACGACATGAAGGCAGCCACACCCTGGGGGTTGCGGATCCTGCGGCTGGCAGCGCTCGCGCTGGCGGCTTGCCTTGCCGTTGGCGCCCGGGCCGCGCCGGACGCAGCGCCGGACGCAACGCCTGACTCCGCACTCGCGCCGGCACCAGCGATCATGCCCCCGGCACCCGCCGCGATCGACACACCCGCCGTGAGCGCCGCGCCGGCCCGCGGCGCGCGTCCGCGCATCTGCCTGGTGCTGTCCGGCGGCGGTGCGCGCGGCGCCGCGCATATCGGTGTGCTCAAGGTGCTGGAGGATCTGCGCGTGCCGGTGGACTGCATCGCCGGCACCAGCATGGGCTCGCTGGTGGGCGGCGCCTATGCCACCGGCATGTCGCCCGCCGAGATGGAACGGCTGGTCAGCGGGCTGAGCACCGAAAAGCTGTTCAAGGAACGCCCGCCGCGCAAGGACCTGACCGTGCGCCGCAAGCAGGACGATTTCACCAACCTGTTCACGCCCGAGATCGGCGTGCAAACGAGAGGGCTGCTGCTGCCCAAGGGCGCGGTCTCGGGCGTGCAGCTTGAGACGGTGCTGCGCCAGCTGGCGCGCACGCCCGGCTACCGCGACTTCGACAAGCTGCCGATCCCCTACCGCGCCGTCGCCACCGACCTCGTCGCCGGCACGCCGGTCGTGTTCAACGCCGGCGAGCTGGCCAACGTGATGCGCGCCAGCATGTCGGTGCCGGGCGCGGTGGCGCCGGCGGAATACCAGGGAAGGCTGCTGGTCGACGGCGGGCTCACCGACAACCTGCCGGTCGGCGTGGCGCGCGCGATGGGCGCCGATGTCATCATCGCCGTCAACCTCGGCACGCCGCTGATGAAGCGCGAGGAGCTGACCTCGGTCATCGGCGTGACAGGCCAGATGCTCAACATCCTGACCGAGCAGAACGTGCGCGCCTCGCTGGCCTCGCTGGGCCCCGCCGACGTGCTGATCGAGCCCGCGCTCGGCGATTTTTCCGCGACCGACTTCGACCACCTGACCGCCACCATCCCCATCGGCGAAGCCGCGGCGCGCAAGGTGGCCGAGCGCCTCGCGCCGCTGGCACTGCCGCCGGCGCAGTATGCGCAGCTGCGCGCGGCGCAGCAGGCGGTGTCGCCGCCCGACACGCGGCCGGTGGATGCGATCGAGCTGGCGCCGCTGCACCGCGTCAATCCCGAGTTTGCGACGGCGGTGATGGAGACCAAGCCGGGCGAGCCGCTTGACCAGGCCACGCTCGACCAGGACATGCGGCGGCTGTTCGGCACCGGCGACTTCGAGCACGTCAACTACGGCATCATGGAAGAGCCGGGCAAGCGCATCCTAGTGGTCAATGCGGTCGAGAAATCGTACGGGCCGGACTACCTGCGCTTTGGCCTCGGGCTCAGCACGGACTTCCGCGGCGATGCGTTCTTCAACCTGATCGGCAGCTACCGGCGCACCTGGCTGAACTCGCTTGGCGCCGAATGGCGCACCGATCTGCAGGTGGGCCAGACTACTTCGCTGACGAGCGAGTTCTACCAGCCGCTGAACACGCGCCAGTACTTCTTCATCGCCCCGCGCATCGAGCTGGAGCGCCGCCCGGTCAACGTGTTCCAGGGCAGCACCCGCCTGGCCACCTATGACCTGCGCCGCCTTGACGTAGCGCTGGACGTGGGCAGCCAGTTCACCAAGTACGGTGAGCTGCGGCTGGGCGTGCAGACCGGCACGCTGGACGCCACGCTGAGCACCGGCCCGGAGGCGCTGTCGCCGGGCCCCGGCAGGATCAAGCGCGGCGCAATTACCGGCCGGCTCTTCTTCGACCAGCTCGACAGCGTCGACTTCCCGCGCTTCGGCTATGCTGGCTCGTTGCGGGTCTATGCCTCGCAACCGGGACTCGGTGCCGACGATTCCTATATCAAGGCGCAGGGCGACCTGGTGTATGCCCATTCGATCGGAAACCATACCGTGTCGCTCGGGCTCAAGGCCGGCACCAATGTCGGCAACCCGCTGCCGCGCTATGACCTGTTCCAGTGGGGCGGCTTCCTGCAGCAATCCGGCTATGCGACCGGGCAACTGCTGGGCGGCAACCTGCAGTTTGCGCGGCTGGTCTACTACAACAAACTGGCGCGGCAGACGCTGCTGCAGGGCATCTACGCCGGCTTCTCGCTGGAGGCAGGCCGCATGGGTGCGCCGCTGGTGCCGGGAAGCCCGACCGGGCTGCTCAAGTCGGGATCGCTGTTCCTGGCGCTGGACAGCCCGCTCGGGCCACTCTATTTCGCCTATGGCCGGGCCGCGGCCGGGACATACAGCTTCTACCTCTTCCTCGGCAAGCCGTTCTGAGACGCGGGTCCACCGCAACGTGGGCCGCGCGTGTGATGCGAGCGTACCCCACCGAAGTTGTATGTAATGTCTTAATTCAAAGGTCTATACTTTTCCCGTCAGCAAGACCCCCTCTTGAATGACGACCCTTCCCCGGTCGCCGCTGCCCCAGCGGCGACTTTTTTATGGGCGGTCGCCGCATTCGGGCAACGGCCGCGAGCATGGTTGCCCACCTCCTATCCCCGCCTCGGGCCGCGCTGCCGGCCGCACTCGCGGAGGTTTCCATGCAGATCGGTTTCACCATTTCACAGCGGCCTGTCGCGTGGTCCGGTGCGCTCGCTGGTGGCCACGCTGACCTTCATGGCGGCGGGCTTCCTGACGGTGCTGGTGCAACGCCACCTGCTCGGGAGGTATCGCATCGATCACTAAACGCGCATCGTGGCCACCGGGACACAGTTGGATGCACGCAATGCTGGCCCGTTGCGCCAAGCCGGTTTAAGATTGCGCGATTATCGAACAACGAACCCGGACAAGCACAGCCCAATGGAAGTCCTCCGCCCCATCGGTCTCGGCCATGCACAGGCCGACACCGTCCGCGTCGCCCGGCCGCAGGCCGATTTGCTGAGCAGCTTTGCCGGCGATCCCAATTTCATGCTGTCGCTGGCGCGCGGGCTGACCGTGCTGGAGGCCTTCTCGGAACGCAAGCGTCCGCTGACCATCTCGCAGGTGGCGCAGCGCACGCAGCTGTCGCGCGCCTCGGTGCGGCGCTGCCTCTATACGCTGGAGCAGCTTGGCTATGTCAGCCAGCAGGAGGGCCAGTTCGCGCTGCGCCCGCGGGTGCTGCACCTGGGGCATGCGTATTTCTCTTCGACCTCGCTGGTGTCGCTGGCGCAGCCGATCCTGGACAACCTGAGCGCGCGCATCCACGAGACCTGCGCGCTGGCCATCCTCGACGGCACCGACATCCTCTACCTGGTCCGCTCCGAAGTGCAGCGGGTCCTGAACTACTCGCTGGGCATGGGCAGCCGCCTGCCGGCCTACTGCACCTCCAACGGCCGGCTGCTGCTGGCGCACCAGCCGGCCTCGGTGCTCGACGGCTTTTTCGAGCATGCCGAGCTGCGTCCGCGCACGCTGCAGACCAAGGTGTCGCGGCAGGAGCTGGAGGCATGCTTCGCGCGGGCACGCGAAGTCGACTACGTGATCGTCGACGAGGAGCTGGAGCCGGGCCTGCGCGCGATTTCCGTGCCGGTGCGCTCGGCCTCCGGCATCGTGCTGGCTGGCCTGAGCGTGAGCGTGCGCGCCGCGCGCGTACCGGAAAGCGAGATGATCACGCGGCTGCTGCCGCCGATGCGCGAAGCCGCGGCGGCCATCGGGCGGCTGATCGGCTCCTGACGGGCCGCGCCTCGCGCGCCGGGATGTTCAGCCCCGGTGCGCCAGCTCCAGCGCGAATACCAGCCGCTGCAGGAAGTTCTCCATACGGCCGTCCGGATTGATAAAGGCGCAGCCGAAGTGGTGGATGGCGTTGCCGTCATGGCCGACCAGCCAGTGGCCAACCACCTGCAGGTCGAGCTCGACCTTGCCCAGCTCGCGGAAGTCGAGACGGCACTTGGCCACGGTGGTACCGACCGGCAACTGTTCCTCGGTGACGCTCTTGGAGCGCAGCCCGACGCCGGACAGCGACAGGTCGGCAATGTCCAGGCACAGCAGCGCATTGTCGGCGCCCCGGATTTCGCAGCGGTAGCCCTTGGTCACCAGTGTGCGCGCGCGGAAATGGCGGCGGCGCTGGAAGTGATAGAGCTTCTCCGGAAATTCGACGACAAAGGCCGGGCCTTGCTCGAAGCGGGTCGCGGCCGGCTGCCCCACCATAAAGTTCACCGGCACGCCGCGCAGCAAACCCGAGAATGCATTCTCTTCCGAGGTCATCAGCGACTGCCGCTCGGCGTCGGCATTGCACCAGTCGAACACGAAGGTCCGGTTGACCGGATCGACCTGCAGGATCGAGGTGACGAACTGGTGCCCGGTACGGGTGCGCACGCTCAGCATGCACTTCTGCCACGACAGGTCGCGCAGCACGGTGCCGATCTGGGAGTTGTGCGTGAGGCGGTAACGATCGTCCGCCGGCGTGTCGGCGGCGGCAGTGTCGGTCTCGGTTCCGGTGCCGGCCCCGGTGGCTTCGTGCTGATTCATGGATTCACGCAACGTCTGGTATAGCGGGATGCCGCCGGCTGGGGGTGTAGTGGGGGCGCGGCAGCCAGTCGGCCTGCCGGCCGCGCGCCGCATGTTAAGCGCGTGCCCCCGCGTCCGGCAAGACTCATGGCGACACCTTCGGCAAAACTGTGGCAGAACTTGAGCACAGACTTACGGGGGGTAGCGCCTGCGCCGCTTTCAGGCGTCCTTCGGCTCCAATGGCGGCCCCGCCGGGGATGCGGCCGGCGCCAGCATTGCCTGCGCCTCGTCGCGCAGCCACGCGAGCAGCAGCAGCCGGCGCGTGTCGTGCTCGAACGGCGCCGGCGACAACAGATGGTACGCCGACCCGTCCGGCGTGAAGCCGAACGGGGCAGCCAGGCGCCCGTCGGCGATCTCGTCGGCGGCCATCAGCCGCGAAGCCATGGCCCAGCCGAGGCCCGCCGCCGCGGCCTGCAGGCTCAGGTAGAAGTGCTCGTACCAGGCATCGCCCTCGAAGCGGACGGCCTGCGCGTCAGGGCCGGCGGCAGCCAGCCAGCGTTGCCAGGCATCGGGCCGGGTGCGCGTATGCAGCCGTGCCGGAACAGCGGCGGGACCCTGGGCCAGCAGCGGGCGGCACACCGGCCCGACCCATTCCTGCGCCACCTCGCGCGCGTGCCAGCGCGGCTCGAAGGCGAAGTCATTGCGCCGCAGCGCCAGGTCGGCGCCGCTGCGCGCGAAATCGATCGGGCCGCCCGCCGCCATCAGGTGCAGCGGGATGTCAGGGTGGCGCGCGGCAAAGCGCGGCAGGCGCGGGATCAGCCAGCGCATTGCCACGGTCGGCTCGCACGACAGCACCAGCGCCCGGCCAGGCGGCTGGGTGCGGATGCGCGCCGCGGCGCCGGCCAGCATCTCCATTGACTGTGAAGCGGCGGCGAACAGCGTGCGCCCCGCATCGGTCAGGAAGACGCCGCGGTTGCGCCGCTCGAACAGTGCCACGCCGAGCGTGTCTTCCAGCTGGCGGATCTGCCGGCTGACCGCGCCGTGGGTCAGGTGCAGTTCTTCGGCCGCGCGCACGAAGCTCTCGTGGCGTGCGGCAGCCTCGAAAAAGCGGATCCAGCCCAGCCAGTGCATCGGGATTTTCAGTCAGTTTTTCTCACGTATTTGCGCGAGTATATATCGGTTGTGAGTCTCGTTTGTGGCACGCAGAATTGGGTACGCTTTGCCGTGCCGGCCTAGTCCGGCGGCGGCGATCGGCTCTCAACCCCAACGTAACCTCACACAAAATGATTCCAGTTGCCCTTCCAGTCGTCGAACCGCTGGCGGTCGCCGCCGTGACCGTGCTCGCCGTGGTCAGCCCCGGCCCGGATTTCGCCATGGTGACCCGCAACAGCTACCTGTACGGCCGCCGCGCCGGGCTGCTCAGCGCCCTTGGCATCGCAATGGGGGTGCAGGTCCATGTGCTGTACACGATGTTCGGCGTGGCGCTGCTGATGGCGCATGCGCACAGCGTGCTGACGGTGGTGAAGGCGCTGGGCGCGGCCTACCTGGTGTGGATCGGCCTGCAGACGCTGCGCCGGCGCGCGCCGCTGGCGGTCGACCTGCACGGCGCCCCGGCACTGCGGCCGGCCGCGGCCTTGCGCATGGGCTTCCTGACCAATGCGCTGAACCCGAAATGCACGCTGTTCGTGGTCAGCACCTATACGCAGGTGGTCGACGCGCACACGCCGGTGCCGGTGCAGTTCGGCTACGGTGCGTTCATGTCGCTGGCGCACCTGGCGTGGTTCAGCCTGGTGGCCGGTGTATTCGCCGCGCCGGCGTTGCGGGCGGCGATGCTGCGCCGCCAACGTCTGCTGGACGGCGCCATCGGGTCGGTGCTGTGCGGGCTCGGGGCCGCGCTGGGGCTCAGCAACCTGGCGTAGCAGCAGGCCGGGCCAGTGGCCACGCCTGCAGCACGAGGTGCTCCGCGCCCTGCGGTCCCAGCCGGCTTTCGAACAGCACCAGCCGCTGCACCGGCCAGGGATCGCTGGCGAGCATCCGTTGCGCGTCGAGCCAGGCGCGCAACATGGCCTCGGGTACCGTCGGGCGGCAGCGTGCCAGCGTCAGGTGTGGGTGGTAGCGGCGGCGCTCCGGCTCGATGCCGGCGGCCTGTGCCAGCGCCTGCCCCACCGCGGCATGCAGCGCGCGCAGTGCGTCAAGCCCGGGACCCGGCGCGAGGCCGGCCCACAGCACCGAGCCCTGGCCGGTCCGGAAGCGGCCGGTGCCTGCAGCCTGCAGCGTGAAGGCGGGCGCTGCGAGTCCGTCGAGCGCGGCGTTCAGCTGCGCCTCGGGCACGCCGCATTCGCCGAGGAAATGCAGGGTCAGATGAACCTGCGTGGCCGGCACCGGGCGCAGGCCGGTCGCCTCCGGCAGGGTCGACAGCAACCGCTCCGCCCGCGCCGGCGGCACTTCCACGGCGAAAAACAGGCGCGGCATGGCGCCGGCTCAAGCGCCCGCCGGGCCGACACCCTCGCGCCGCAACAGCGCGCGCTTGCGCTCGATGCCGCCGGCGTAGCCCGTCAGCGCGCCGGCAGTGCCGAGCACGCGATGGCAGGGCACGATGACGGACAGCGGGTTGCGCCCCACCGCGCCGCCGACCGCGCGCGCGTGCGTCGGCGGCAGGCCGAGGGCGCCGGCCAGTTCGCCGTAGGACGCCGTTGCGCCGCATGGAATGGCCTGCAGCGCGTGCCAGACGCGCTGCTGGAACGGGCTGCCCGCGAAGCGCACCGGCACGGTAAAGGCGTCGCGCTTGCCGGCGAAGTATTCGGCCAGCTCCAGCGCGGCGCGTTCGAGCACGGCCGCCTCCTGCAGCGATGCTTCGCCACTGCTTGCTGCCACGTTGGCGGGATAGTACTTCTGCCCCGCGAAGAAGACGCCGGTCAGGTGCGTCCCTTCCGCGCGCAACAGCATGGTGCCCAGCGGGCTGTCGATCTGGCGATAGCTGCTCATGTCATGGTCTCCGGTTCGGACGCGGCGGGCGCGTCCTTCATGGTCTCATAGCGATGCCACAGGTGGACCGCCGCATAGGCGCGCCACGGCGCCCATTGCGCAGTGCGCGCGTGCATTGCACTGACGGTGCCGACGCCCAGCACCTTGCGCAGCGCATAGTCGGTGCCAGGGAAGGCATCGGGCCAGCCCAGCGCGCGCATGGCGACGTACTGCGCGGTCCAGTCGCCGATGCCGTCGATGGCGCGCAGCGCCGCGACGGTCGCTTCGGGCGGCGCGTGCGCGTCAAGCGCGAGTGTGCCGTCGGCCACGCGCTGCGCCAGCGCCTGCAACGTGTGCGCCTTGCCCGCCGGCACGCCGGCGTCGCGCAGGTCCTGCGGCGGCATGGCGGCGATGGCGGCGGCGCTCGGGAACAGGTAGCGCAGACTGCCCGGCAGGGCATCGGGCAGCGTTGCCGCCGAATCCGCGCGCTGCGCCAGTGCGGCCAGGATGCGGCGCGCGTGCGCCACCGAAATGACCTGACCCACCACCGCACGCACGGCAATCTCAAACCCGTCGACGCTGCCCGGCAACCGCATGCCCGGCACGGCCTGCGCGAGTTCGCCGAGATGGCGGTCGACCACATCGGGGCGGCAGCCCAGGTCGCACAGGCGCCGCACCTTGCCCAGCGCCTGCGGGATCGCGCGCGCCAGCGACGCCGACAAGGTCACGCGCAACACCATGCGGCGCGGCACATGCTCAATGCGGACCCAGCCGTCATGCACGGTGCCGCCCGCTTCCACGCGCAGCGTGCGCGCATAGGCGCCGTCGCGGATCTCTTCGATGCCATCCACCGCGCGCGCGGCCAGGAAGCCCAGCAGCGCCTCCCACGCCAGCGGCGGCCGGTAGCCAAGCTCGAACACGAGCCGGTCGGCCACGCCGTCGGCAGCGCGCCGGCGCAGCGCGAGCGGGGTCAGGCCGTAGCGCGTCTTCAGCACATCGTTGAAGCGGCGCACGCTGCCGAAGCCGGCCGCCAGCGCCACCTCGGTCACCGGCAGCGCGGTGTCGGCCAGCAGGCGCTTGGCCAGCAGCAGCCGCTGGGTCTGCGCGTACTCGAGCACCGAGACACCGAACTGCGCATCGAACAGGCGCCGCAAATGCCGCTCGGTCACGCCGATGCGCGCGGCCAGCGTGGTGACGCTGCCTTCGGCCATGAAGCCTTCGTCGATCAGCGTGGCGGCGGCCTGCGCGAGCCGGCCCGAGATATCGGCAAGCCCGTGCCCGGGCGCCAGTTCCGGGCGGCAGCGCAGGCAGGGCCGGAAGCCGTGCTTCTCGGCGGCGGCGGCACTTTCGTAGAAGGTGCAGTTCTCGCGCTTGGGGGTGCGTACTGCGCACACCGGCCGGCAGTACACACCGGTCGAGGAGACGCCTACGAAGAAGCGCCCGTCGAAGCGGCGGTCATGCGATGCCACGGCCTTGTAGCAGGTGTCGGGATCAAGGTTCATGCAGGCATGCTACCGCTTCGGCCGCCTGGGCACCGGCTGGATTCGGACATTTCCCTCTGGCATGCAGAGGTGGGCTGCGGCACAGTTCCGGGTATGGGCGGCGGCTAGAATTGCGCTTTGCGCCACTGCCGCGCCCCCCTTCAGCTCATTACCCGGCAGCCAGCCCACACCGGAGATGCCATGCGCCGTTTTGCCCTGCACCTGTCGATGCTTGCCTTGCTGGCCCCGCTGCCCGCGCCGGCGCAACCCGTGCAGCCGGTGCCGGCGGCATCGCCTGCGCAGGCGCAGCAGGTCGCCACTGTGGAGGGCATCACCGAATACCGCCTGCCCAACGGCCTGCGCATCGTCATGGCCCCGGACGCGGCCAAGCCCACCACCACGGTCAATATCACCTACCTCGTGGGCAGCCGCCACGAGAACTATGGCGAGACCGGCATGGCCCACCTGCTCGAGCACCTGCTGTTCAAGGGCACGCCTTCGCTGCCGGGCAAGGCCATTCCGACCGAGTTCGCGCGGCGCGGCATGAGCGTCAACGGCACCACCACGCAGGACCGTACCAATTATTTCGGCACCTTTGCCGCCAGCGACGAAAACCTCGACTGGGCGCTGCGCATGGAAGCGGACCGCATGGTGAACAGCGTGCTGTCCAAGGCCGACCTCGACAGCGAGATGACTGTGGTGCGCAACGAGATGGAAATGGGCGAGAACAGCCCGTCGCGCATGCTGATGCAGCAGACCATGTCCGCCGCATACCGCTGGCACAACTACGGCAAGGCACCGATCGGCGCGCGCAGCGACGTCGAGAACGTCAGCATCGACAACCTGCGCGCGTTCTACCGGCGCTACTACCAGCCGGACAACGCGGTGCTGGTGGTGGCGGGCAAGTTCGATCCCGCCGCCACGCTGGCACGCATCGAGCGCTACTTCGGCCCGATCCCGCGCCCCACGCGCGTGCTGCCGCCCGAGCATACGGTCGAGCCGGCGCAGGAAGGCGCGCGCGAACTGGTGATCATGCGGCCCGGCGACAACAGCCTGGTGGCCGCGCAGTACCACGTCAGCCCCGGCGCACATCCCGACACCACGGCGCTGTCGCTGCTGACGATCATCCTCGGCGACACGCCCGGCGGGCGCCTGTACAAGGCGCTGGTCGAGCGCGGCCAGGCCGCTTCGATCGGCAGCGCGTTCTATGCGATGAAGGACCCCGGCACGCTGCTGTTCATGGCGGAGACGTCCAGGGACCAGTCGCTGGCAGCCGCGCGCGCGGGCCTGATCACGCAGGTCGAAGGCTTTGCCGAGGCCCCCGTGACCGAAGCCGAGCTGGAACGCGCACGCGTGCGCATGCGCAATGCCTACGACCACTACATGAGCGACCCCGGCGCGCTTGGCATCGCCCTGTCGGAGGCCATTGCAAAAGGCGACTGGCGGCTGTTCTTCCTGAACCGCGATCGCATCGAGACCACCACGCTGGCGGACGTGCAGCGCGTGGCACAGAACTACCTGCAGTCGTCAAACCGCACCGTGGGCCTGTTCGTACCGTCCGCGCAGCCAGCCCGCGCGCAGGTGCCCGGCAAGCCTGATGTCGCCGCGATGGTCAGCGGCTACCAGGGCAAGCCGGCGCTGGCCGCGGTCGCGCCGTTCGACCCCAGCCCCGCCAATATCGACGCACATACCACGCGCCAGACGCTGGCCAACGGCATGCAGCTAGCCCTGTTGCCCAAGCCCGCGCGCGGCGAGGTGGTGCATGGCGTGCTGGTGCTGCGCATGGGCGACGTGCAGAGCCTGCAAGGGCTGACCACGGTGGGGGCGATGACCGCGTCAATGCTTCGGCGCGGCGCCGCCGGCATGAACCGCGAGCAGATCGCCGATCGCATCGAGGCGCTGCGCGCGCGCGTCGGCATCGGCGGCAGTTCGGAGCGCGTGACCGTCAGCTTCGAGACACGCCGGACGCAGCTGCCCGAACTGCTGGCACTGCTGCGCGAGATCCTGCGCGCGCCGGACTTTCCCGAAGCGGAGTTCGAGACGCTGCGCAAGACCAGCATCGCGGATATCGAAAGCATCCAGAGCCAGCCGGGCGTGATGGCGTCGAACGCACTGGGCCGTCACGGCGATCCGTATCCCATGGGCGATCCGCGCCACGCGCGCAGCTTTGCCGAGAACATCGCCGACCTGCGCGCGGCCACGCTGGCGCAGGTGCGCGATTTCCACGCGCGTTTCTACGGCGCGGGCAATGCGCAACTGAGCCTGGTAGGCGACTTCGATGCGCCGGCCGCGGCGGCGCAGGTCGCGCAGCTGTTCGGCGACTGGACCGCGGCGCAGCCGTTTGAACGCGTCGACCGGCCGTTCGTGCCGATTGCGCCGGCCGAATTCACGCTGCCCGCGCCGGGCAAGGCCAATGCCGTCTACGTGGCCGCGGCGCCGATCGACCTGACCAGCGACTCGCCGGACTATGCGCTGATGATGATCGCAAACCGCGTGCTGGGTGGTGCCAGCCTGCGCAGCCGGCTGGCCGACCGCCTGCGCCAGCAGGAAGGGTTGAGCTATGGCGCCAGCAGCTGGGTACAGGTGGGCGCGCTCGACCGCGCCGGCCGCTTCGGCGTGCAGGCGCAATACGCGCCGCAGAACCTCGCGCGCTTGCAGCGCACGGTCGCCGACGAGCTCGAGCGCTTCACACGTGACGGCATCACCGCACCGGAACTGGCAGAAGCGGTCAGCGGCCTGCTGCAGCAGGGCACGGTCAGCCGCAGCAATGACGCGGCGCTGGCGGGTGCGCTTGCCAACCAGCTCTACCTGGGCCGCACCATGGCCTTCACCGCGGAACTCGAGGCTCGGCTGCGCGCGGCCACGACGGAATCGGTCAACGCCGCGATCCGGCGCTATATGCAGGCGGGTGGCATGTCGCGCGTCTATGCGGGCGACTTCAGCGGCGCGCCTGCGGCGCAGCCGACTCAGGCACGCGAGGCGGCCAGCGGCAGCCAGGCAGGCGGCGGGGCGAACACTGAAGCCGCCGGCGCCACATCGGCCGCGCAGCCCTGACATACCGGGGAAACAAAGTTCGGCTGCACTGGCGGGAAGCGCAGGACCGGCCAGGCAGCAGCTGCCCGGGCGGCTAGGCTAACGGCCGGGGCGCGCAAGGCCGGGCATGTAGGCATCGCCGCGGTGCAGGCTCTTGCCGCGACCCCGGGTTGACTGTATATTCGTACAGTATAAGTCGATACAAGAGGTGTGGATGTCAATCGTGCGAGCTGGCAGCAAGGCAGAAGCGCTCCGGCTTCTGGCCTCGGAAAACGTGCTGGCGCTGGAGCTGGACTACGAGACAGGCTGGCAGGATGCGGTCGAACTCGGCAGGCTCGGAGAAAAGCGCGGTATCAAGGTGCAGTATCGCGGACAGGAAAGCATCGCCGTCCGCTCCCGCGAAGCCCTGATCGAAGGGCTTGCCAAACCCAAGGGCACGTTCCGCCAACGCAATCTCTATTGCCAGTTCGATCTCGGCACGCTGGCGGACCATGAACTGCTCGACCTCGAGGCCAAGGCCACGCGGCTCGGGGACTATATTCTCGCGGGCCACCTGCTGCGCGATGTCGATGGAGTGTGGCCGCAGCCAAAAAGCGAGCAATAAGCGAGCAATAAGCGCTGCAACCAAAAGCAAAGGCCGCCATGCCGGCGGCCTTCGACCTTCTATATTGCACGCGGCGCGATCAGTGCCAGACCCGCGTCGCGTTGGCCCATCGCGCCGCGCACGATTGCGTGGCGGCAGCGGCGATTGACTCGGCCGCATCATCGGCAAGCTCGCCGGCATCGGCCGGCGACACCTGCGCGGCGCTGTCCAGCGCCGTGCGCCACATGACTGCCGACACCAGCGTCTTGCATTGGCGGCGTTCGCCATGCGCCAGCGCCAGCAGGCGCTCGTAGCCTTCCATCACGATCAGGCGGTCGCCGCGGCATGGCTGCAGCTGCAGCGTGTACAGGTGATCGCATTCGCAATGCAGGCTGCCGCCGCTTACCGCCAGCACGATCGCGCCGGGCAGCGCAATGCCGCTGGCCTGCACCTTGCCGCGCAAGCGCGCCAGGTGCGCGTGCGCGCGCGGGTCGCTGTCCTGCGCCATATTGGCCGGCACCGCGCCCAGCGCCATCAGCTCCGCGGGCGATACCGCCAGCGTGTACGCCTGTAGCGCAGTGCGATAGGACGCCACCACCGCGCGCAGGCGGTGCGGCGTGTCAACGTCATGGCCTGCCGGCCCGCGATCCTGCCAATCGTCCATGTCGACTCCTGCCGCGCCGGGCGTTTGCATGGTCAGTCGCGCAGCAGCTGCTTGGCGATGATCAGCTGCTGGATCTGCGTGGTGCCTTCATACAGGCGCAGCAGGCGCACGTCGCGGTAGAAGCGCTCAGCCTTGTACTCGGCGATATAGCCGGCGCCGCCGTGGATCTGCACCGCGCGGTCGGCCACGCGGCCCACCATCTCGGTACAGAACATCTTGGTGCAGGAGGCCAGCATGCTGACTTCCGGATCGCTCTTGCCGGCGGGCTTGGCGTCGTAGCGCTGCGCGCAGTCACGCACCATCGACAGGCCGGCGTAGAGCTCGGCCTGGCTGTCGGCCAGCATCGCCTGGATCAGCTGGAAGTCGCCGATGGGCTTGCCGAACTGCTTGCGCTCCTTGGCATATGCCACCGCGTCGGTGATCAGGCGATGCGCCATGCCGCAGGCCAGTGCCGAGATATGCAGGCGGCCGCGGTCGAGCACCTTCATGGCGGTCTTGAAGCCCACGCCCGGCACGCCGCCGATGATGTTGGCGGCGGGCACGCGCACGTTCTCCAGCACCACGTCGCAGGTCTTTGTGCCGCGCTGGCCCATCTTCTTGTCCGGCTTGCCCAGCGAGATGCCCGGGGTGTCGGCCGGCACGATGAAGGACGAAATGCCCGAGGCACCCGCACCGCCGGTGCGCGCCATCAGCGTGAAGGCGCCGGCGCGCGGTGCGTTGGTGATAAAGCGCTTGGTGCCGTTGATGACGTAGTGGTCGCCGTCAAGCTCCGCCCTGGTCTGCAGCGAGGCTGCGTCGGAGCCGGCATTCGGTTCGGTCAGCGCAAACGAGATGATCAGGTCGCCGCTGGCGATACGCGGCAGGTAAGACTGCTTCTGCTCCTCGGTGCCATCCATCAGGATGCCCTGCGAGCCGATGCCGACGTTGGTGCCGAACACCGAGCGGAAGGCAAACGCGGTGTGGCCGAGGTCATACACCACATCGCATTCCTGCGACATCGACAGGCCGATGCCGCCGTAGTTTTCGGGAATGGAGATGCCGAACAGGCCCATCTCCTTCATGTCCGCGACGATATCGGCGGGGACGTCGTCGGTCTCTTCCAGCGTGTCCTCGGCGGGCTTCAGGCGTTCGTCGATGAAGCGCTGCACCGAGGCGCGCAGCAGGGCAAAGGATTCTTGGTCAAGGGCCATGAGGATTCTCCGGGTCAGGCAATACGTCGGTCTGGCCGACATGGTACGCCGGCGGCGCGATTTGACAATCCACTGGAGATTGGACAGAAGCGTCAACAAAATTTGACAATCCGCCTGTGTCAGTTCCACGTCACTGCGAGCAGCCCGGCCAGGCCGAGGGCCAGTGCCGCCAGCGCGTCGCCGGCGATCAGGCCGCCACCCAGCAGCGATGCGGTGCTCATGTCCTCGGGCAGCGCCTGCCGCTCACGCCTCGCCCCAGGCCTGCGCCCGGCCAAAGCGCCGCCGACGCTTGCCGCCACGCCGCCCGCGGCCATCCAGCCGGCCGCCGCCAGGTTGACGAAGCCGCCGAAGGACGATGCATAGGGTGACGGCAACAGCACCGCATCCAGCAAAAAGTCCGCCACCCTGCCCCGCCGGCCAGACTGCGCGAAGCGCTGCCACGCCGGGCCGCCCAGGATGACCTTGCGCAGCACCGCCGTAGCCAGCCCCAGGGCCAGCCCGAGCGCGACCGCGGCATGCTGGGCGGCGCGCGGCTGCGCCAGCCCGTGCAGCACGCCGACGATCTTGTAGGTCATGGCCGAGGCCCAGCGCGCCGGCTGCTGGTCCGCCGGCAGTTGTGTCTGGTCCAGCGCCAGCACCGGATACGCCTGCATGAACAGCCGCGCCATCGCCACGGCCACAAGCGCGCCTACCACGATGCCGGCAACCTGGTAGCCGAACTGCACCATGCGGTCGCTGCCCAGGCGCCAGCCGGTGGAGCGGTCCTGCTGCATGTCGCTGGCTTCGGCGGTCGCCACCAGCAGCACCGTCGCCGCGATCAGGCCGACATGCGGCGCGCGCAAGCCGGCCGCGGCCATCAGGATCACCGTCAGCACGAAGGCGGACGAGATCGGGTTCTGGTCGACCATGCCGACCGAGATGCCGTTGACCAGCGCGAACACCAGCACCAGCAGCACCGCCATCAGCTGGAAGACCGGCGGCTGGCCGAACCACGCGACGCCCGCCGCGACCGTGGCGGTGCCCCACAGCAGCGCCCACGCGGCCACCCAGGCCATGCCGGGTCCACGCCGCGCCTGCGCCTTTCGCGGGGCCCGGCTACGCCACTGCCGCCACGCCTGCGCCAGCAGCAGCGCGACATCGAGCGCGGCCGCCCCCATGATCATCCCCAGCGCCACCAGGAAGGTGGCCTTGCGATATGGTTCGCCAGGCGCGAGCCATCCCACCGACACGAACCACGGCGTCAGCGCCCAGCCGGCAAGGCCGCCCACCAGCGCGGCAATGCCGATGCGCGCCCCGACGATCATGCCCGCGCCGAATGTCGCCGCCGACAGGTCCAGCGCCGCCAGCCACGACACGCGCGCCGCGCCCAGGCCGCTGGCCAGCCCCAGCGCCATGCCGCCGCCCAGCCGCGCCACCGAGCGCCGCAGCAGCACCGGGTCGGTCAGCGCGCGCAGGATATTGGCAACCGCCAGTCCCGACGGGAACGTCAGCTGCATCCGGTCCACCAGCAACGGCGTGTACAGCATGCCGATGCCCACGCCGTACATGCCGATGCACAGCATGTAGAGCACCAGCTGCCACAGCGGCGGCTGTGCCAGGCCGAGCCAGGTCATCGCCTGCAGCACCACCGCCATGCCGCCCATGCCAGCCACCGATGCCGCCGCGGTCTGGATGTAGTTGGCGCCATGCCGGCCCGGGGCGCCGTAGCTGGCCGTCACCACCGAGCCGAGTATGCCGGCCAGCACCTGGCCACCGACAAAGAAGCCCAGCGAGAAATTCATGTAGGCGGCGGCAATGCCGCCAAGTGGACCGAGCACCAGCATGCCGGCCGCGCCCAGCAGCGCGTGGTAGCGCCAGCTGCCGGCAGCGGGCAGCCAGCTGGCGCGGTGCACGGCGTCGGTGGGCAGGGTTGGCATGGCGAAGGTTCGCAGGCAGCAGTAGCGGGGTGCGTTCTGCGAAGCATAGGCCACGGTACCGGGTAGGCGATGTGCGACTTGTCTCTCTTTACAGGGCGGCGCCGCCGAGCCAGCCGGGTAAACACTGGTTTCGTGCGCAACCATCTGGGATATAGTTGCGTACGAAACCAATTACATCAAACGAGACCAGCCATGACCGACTCCACCGCACCACGCGCGGCCGTGCCACCGGTACCGCCTCCCGCGACGCCGCGCCCCTGGCCCCGACACGTACCCGTGCTGATCGCCGGCGGCGGCCCGGTCGGGCTGGCGCTGGCGGCACTGCTGGCGCGCTACGGCGTCGCCTCGCTGGTAGTGGAGGCCGACGACGGCTACTGCGCCGGCAGCCGCGCCATCTGCATGTCGCGCCGCTCGCTCGAGATCCTGGGCTGGGTCGGCGCCGACCAGCAAACGGTCGAAACCGGCCTGCCCTGGGTAGGCGGCCGCAGCTACTACCGCGACGCCGAGGTGCTGCATTTCCGCATGCCGAGCGAGCCGGACGAGCGCTTTGCGCCGATGGTCAATATCCAGCAGTACTACCTCGAAGCATTCGCGCACGAGGCCGCGCTGCGGGGCGCCACGCCGGCCGAGGTGCGCTTCGGCGCGCGCGTGCGCACGGTGCGTCCGCATGACGGCGGCGTGGTCGCGGAAATCGAGAGCGCCGACGGCGTGGTGCAGGTCGACGCGCAATGGCTGGTCGCCTGCGACGGCGGGCGCAGCACGGTGCGCGAGCAACTGGGCCTGCGCATGGAAGGCACCCAGTACGAAGGCCGCTATGTCATTGTCGACATCGTGCAGAAGACCCGGCGCGAGGTGGAGCGGCTGGCCTGGTTCGACCCGCCGTCGAATCCGGGCTCGACCATCCTGATGCACCGCCAGCCCGACGATGTCTGGCGCATCGACTACCAGATCCGCGACGACGAGGATGCCGAGGAAGCGGTCAAGCCGGAGAACGTGCTGCTGCGCGTGCAGAGCCACCTCGACATGATCGGCGAGACCGAGCCCTGGCAGCCGCTGTGGATCTCGATCTACAACGCCAAGTGCCTGACGCTGCAGGACTATCGCCACGGCCGCGTGCTGTTCGCCGGCGACGCCGCGCACCTGGTGCCGATCTTCGGCGTGCGCGGGCTCAACTCCGGGCTGGATGATGCCGGCAACCTGGCGTGGAAGCTGGCAGCGGTCGTGCGCGGCCAGGCCGCGGACAGCCTGCTCGACTCCTATTCGGCCGAACGCGTCCACGCCACCCGGCAGAACATCGCCTACGGCGCCAAGAGCACCGAATTCATGGCGCCCCCCGACTTTGCCTTCCGCCTGATGCGCGAGGCCACGCTGCGGCTGGCGCAGGGCGGCAGCCCGGTGCGGTCGCTGATCAACCCGCGCCAGTCGGCACCGATCGCCTATGCCGGTTCGCCGCTGAACGGCGCCAGCGACTTCGGCGCCGACTGCCCCGGCGCCGCGCCCGGGTTGCCCGCTCCGGAGGCGCGCGTCGCCAGCGCGGAAGGCATCGGCCACCTGACGCAATGCTTCGGGCAGCGCTTCACGCTGCTGTACTTCGGTGATTCGCCAACGCTGCCTGCCCCGCTGGCCGCGCTGGTGCAGGCCTATCCGCATACACTGCAGGCCCGCGTGATCGTCAACGGTAACGCCGGCCCCGCGCAGGGCGCACTTGCCGATGTCGCCGGCCAGGCGCAGGCGCGTTACGGTGCCCGGCCGGGTACGCTCTACGCGATCCGCCCCGACGGGTACGTGCTGTCGCGCTGGCGCGCGCCCGCATGGGACGAGGTCGGCGCAACCCTCGCCCCCCTGATGCAAACCCCGCAATCCCAACCCGCCGGAGCCCGCCATGCAAGCTGATGACCTCGACCTCGCCTATACCCGCCTGTGCGAGGCCTTGGGCCGCGTTGGCGAAGCACGATCTCCGCTGCTGCTGGCGATGATGTGCCTGGGGCTGATGAGCCGGCAGGATTCGCTGGCACCGGTGCTGGCATTGATCGACGAGGCGGAGGCACGCAGCCAGGCGTAGGCACTACAATGCCGACGCCGACCGGACATCGCCATGAAACCACTGCCACGCCTGGACCAGTTCCTGACCTACCGCCTGCACCAGGTCAACAAGCTCAGCGACAAGGACAGCGCCGCCGCCTACCTGGAGCAGTGCGGCCTGCTGCTGAGCGAAGGCCGTTGCCTGGCCGCGATCGGCGCGTTCGCGCCGCTGTCGGTCAACGCGCTGGCGCACCGCGCCAACCTGACCAAGGGCCAGGCGAGCCGCTCTGCGCAAGCGCTGGTGGAACGGGGGCTGGTCAGCAAGGAAACCAGCGCCGCCGATGGCCGTGGCGTGGTGCTGTCGCTAACCGCGCAGGGCAAGCCGCTGTACCGGCAGGCGATCGCCATGATTGCGCGGCGCAATGACGAGATCTTCGGCTGCCTGAGCGAGGATGAGCAGGCGCTGCTGGGCAGCCTGCTCGACCGGCTGGTCGCGCACGCTGCCCGGCAGGACGGCGCGGCGGACAGCGACGAGGACTAGCCGCAAAGACCAGCGACGACGCCTAGCGACGCAAGCCGTCCACGTGCGCGCGCGCACCGTCGCGGCGCGCGGCGTCGGCTACTTCGTTGGTGACCACGGTCTGGCCGATCGGCGCCAGCGCGATGCCGGCCAGCTTCAGGTGCTGGATCGCGAACGGGATGCCGATGATGGTGACGAAGTTGGCGACCGCCGCCATCACGTGGCCGATCGCCAGCCACACGCCGGCAAACACAAACCACAGCACATTGCCCACCAGCCCCAGCGCGCCGGTGCCGACATCGTCGCGCCCGGTCAGCTCGCGCCGGCTGATGGCCTGCTTGCCGAACGGGAAGAAGGTGAAGCCGCCGATCACGAAGCAGGCCTTGCCCCACGGGATGCCGACGATCGAGATAAAACAGAGCAGCCCGGCCAGCCACCAGGCCAGGCCCATCACCACGCCGCCGAGGATGAACCAGAGGAAGTTGCCGATTGCGCGCATGCGAGCCTTTTGTATGTGAGCAGGAGAGGACTTCGATGATACGCGCGGCGAGGGAGCGTACCCGTTTCTGCGTGCCCGTTTCTGGCCACTGGCAATGACTCCTGTGCATGGCTCGCGGGGCTGAATTGCGATCGCAAACCTGCAGCGGCGCGCCGCATGGCATTGCGTCGCACCTGCAAAGCGTACCCATTTCTGCGTGACTTTGGCCGGGGCTCAGGCCGCTGGAAATACAACCCTGACACGCAGCCCCGGCCGCGCGTCTTCCAGCGCCACGCGCGCCCCGTGCGACTGCGCGATCTCCGCCACGATCGCCAGGCCCAGCCCGCTGCCGCCGGTCGGCGCCTCCGGCACGCGGTAGAAGCGGTCGAACACGCGTTCGTGCTCCCCGGCCGGAATGCCGGGGCCGTTGTCGCTGACCACCAGCTCGACCGAACGCCCGTCGCTGCCGCGCGCGACCTGCACGTCGACGCGGCTGCCGGCCGGGATATAGGCCAGCGCGTTGTCCAGCAGGTTGGTCAGCAGGATGCGCAAGGCATCGGCATCGCCATGCACAATGGCAGGCGCCGCGTCGGCGTCGGCATCGCCATCCACGCCCAGGTCGATATCGCGATCCAGCGCAGCCTGGGCCAGCTCCGCCACCACGCCGGTGGCCAGCGCGCGCAGCGCGACCGGCTCGTGCGGCGGCGTGGCAGCGCCGGGCTCCTGCCGCGCCAGAGTGAGCAGCTGCGTGACGAGATGGGTCAGCCGCTCCAGCCCCTGGCGCAGCTTTGCGAGCGCCTCGTCGCGCGCAGCGCCGCTGTCGGCACGCTCGACCAGCTGGGCCTGCAGCTGCAGCGCGGCCAACGGCGTGCGCAGCGCGTGCGCGGCGTCGGCCACGAAGGCGCGCTGCGTGTCGATGGCGTGCGAGAGCCGCGCCAGCAGCTGGTTCAGCGCGGCGCTGAGCGGCGCGATCTCGTCCGGCATCTGCCGCAGCGCCAGCGGCGCGAGCGTGGTGGCGTCGCGCGCGCGCACTTCGGCAGCAATCTCGCGCAGCGGCCGCAGCCCGCGCCCCACCGCCATCCACACCAGCCAGCCCAGCAGCGGCAGCAGCAACAGCAGCGGCGCCACGGTACGCAGCGCCATGCGCGCGGCCAGCGTGCGGCGCGCGCTCATCGGCTGCGCGATCTGCACCACGGTGGGCCCGAGCTGCATGCTGTACAGCCGCCATTCGCCCTGCTGCGTGGTCACATTGGAGAAGCCCAGCTCGGCGCGCGCGGGCAGCGCCGGGTGCGAGTGCGACAGGTACAGGCTGCGCCCGGAGCCGTCCCAGATATGGATGACGACATCCTCGTCGGCATGCGACAGGTCGTCGGGCGAGCCGATGAAGGGCGGCACCACGGGGTTGGCAAACTGGCTCGGCAGCGCCGCGGCCATCTGCTTCATCTGGTAGTCGAACAGCGCGTTCGCTTCCTGGCGCGCCTGGCCGTAAATCAGCGCGGTGGCGATGGCAATGCCGGCGAGCAGTCCCGCTGCCAGCCACCACAGCAGCGTTCGCTGGATGGAGCGCATCAGCCGGGCTCTCCCTCGCCGTCCAGGCGCGGCACCACGTAGCCCACGCCGCGGATATTGCGGATCAGCGCGGTGCCGAATTTCTTGCGCAGCGCGTGGATATAGACCTCGACGGTATTGCTGCCGACCTCGTCGTCCCAGCCGTACAGGCGCTCCTGCAGCTGCGGCACCGACCAGACCTTGCCCGGCCGCGACATCAGCGCCGACAGCAGCGCGAACTCGCGCGCCGACAGCCGCACCGGCTCGCCGCGTTGCGTGACCTCGCGCGTGGACGGGTTGAGCACGATCTCGCCATAGGTCACCAGCGGCTCGGCCCGTCCCGCGGCGCGGCGCGCGAGCGCGTGCATGCGCGCGGCCAGTTCCTGCAGGTCGAAAGGCTTGACCAGGTAGTCGTCGGCGC
Organism: Cupriavidus sp. MEYA8; assembly: GCF_059278825.1. Taxonomy (NCBI): domain Bacteria; kingdom Pseudomonadati; phylum Pseudomonadota; class Betaproteobacteria; order Burkholderiales; family Burkholderiaceae; genus Cupriavidus; species Cupriavidus sp. MEYA8. The sequence continues at coordinate 1,136,787 of NZ_CM181222.1, read as the reverse complement.
CGGCATTGAGGCCGGCGACGCGGTCGGCGACCGCATCGCGCGCGGTGAGGATCAGCACCGGCGTTGGCACGCCGCGCGTGCGCAGCGTGCGCAGCACGTCCAGCCCCGAGCGGCGCGGCAGGCCGAGGTCGAGCAGCACCATGTCGTAGCAGGCCTCGCCGTCCTGCGACGACGTGGCCGCGGCCAGGCCGGCGTCGCCGTCGCGTACCCAGTCGACGGTGAAGCCCTCCTGCCGCAGCGCCTGCCTGACGCTGTCGCCGATCATGGCGTCGTCTTCCACCAGCAGCACGCGCATGGCTAGGCGTTCCCCGCTTCGCGGTCCAGGCGCTCGGCCAGCGCGCGCGCCAACCCCGGCAGCGCGGGGTGGCGCGCGGTGACGACATGGACCGGCACGTCTTCGAGCCAGCCGCGCATGCGGCCCTTGGCGACAAAGCGCTCGGCGAAGGTGGAGGCCTGCAGCGCCGGCACGAAGCGCGGCAGGATGCCGCCGCCCAGATAGACGCCGCCGCGGGCGCCCAGCACCAGCGCGATATCCGCCACGACCGAGCCCAGCAGCCCGAAGAACACCGTCATGGTGCGCTGGCATAGCGGGTCGTTGCGCTGGAACGCGCCGTCGGTGACCTGCTCCGGCTGCAGCGGCGCGAGCAAAAGCGTACCCGTTTCTGCGGCCAGCGCGGCATGGATCTGCGACAGCCCGGCACCCGATAAAAGCCGTTCCGCGGACACCCGGCCGAGCTGGCGATGCACCGCGCGCCACGCCACCCATTCATCGTCGGTGGCCGGCATCAGTTCCATATGGCCACCCTCGCCGGCCAGCGCCACCATCTGCCCGCCCGGAGCGGGGACCAGCCCCGACACGCCCAGCCCAGTGCCCGGCCCCACCAGCGCCAGCGGCGCGGCCGGCACCACGGTGCCGCTGCGCACCCGCGCCAGGCCGTCCGCCGGCAGGTGCGGCAAGGCCAGCGCCAGCGCGGTGAAGTCGTTCAGCGCCACCAGAGTCTGCAGGCCGAGCGCGCGGCGCATGCCCTCGATCGAGAACGACCAGTTGTGGTTGGTCAGCTTGACCTGATCGCCGGTGACCGGATTGGCCAGCCCGACCGCCGCATGGCGCGGCAAGCGCTGCCTGGTGGCCGCCAGGCCATCCAGGAACTGGCGCATTGCGGCTTCGAGCGAGGGAAAGTCGGCGACCTTGAGCGCGGTCACCGGCCCGATCTGCATCGGCGCGGACTCGATCGCGAAGCGCACGTTGGTGCCGCCGACATCGCCGAGCAGGCGCGGGAAGGTGGCGCTGGCGCTGGCGCGGGCGGTCGCGGGAGTGGAGGCGGTGTCAGCCATGGCGTCGGTCACGTCCCCTTCAGTCAGAATTCAGGCCTTGAACACATCGAATCCATGCCGGTGGCGCGACGCCACCAGGCTCACCGGCAGCGCCGGCGTCGGCCCCTGCAGCACGCGTTCGAGCACCTTTGCCTTGGCTTCGCCAGTGACGGACAGGAAGGCGCGTTCGGCCGCCAGCAGCGCGGCCAGGTTCAGCGTGATCCGCGCATGCGGCGCGGTGCCCGGATGCGTCAGCAGGTAGGCCGGCTGCGGATCGCTCAGCGCGTCCTGGAGTTCGGGCGCGTCCGGGAACAGCGACGCGGTATGCCCATCCTCGCCCATGCCGAGCACCACCACGTCAGGCTGGCGGAACGCGCGATTCGCGCGCGCCACCGCCGCGGTTGGGTCGGCCACGTCCTGCGCATCGGCTACCAGCGGGATAAAGGCGGCGCTGCCCGCGGCCTCGCGCAGCAGGTGCGCGCGCACCAGCGCGGCATTGCTGTCGGGGTGGTCGGGCGGCACCACGCGTTCGTCGACCAGCGTCACCGTCACCGCTTCCCAGCGCAGCGGACGGTAGCGCAGCCGCTCGAACATCGGCACCGGCGAGCGTCCGCCGGACACCGCCAGCACCGCCCAGCCGTTGACGCGGATGGCGAGTTCGAGCGCATTGCTGATCGAGATGGCCAGGGCCTCGGCCTGGTCCATCGGGGTGGGATGTTCAAACAGGCGCATATGGTTCCCTCTGGTTCAGGCTTCTTCGTGCCACAAGCCGCCGTCGCGCGACATCAGCGCCGACGACGCGGCCGGGCCCCAGGTGCCGGCGGTGTAGGGCTTGGGCGGTACCGTGCTGGCTTCCCATGTATCGATGATGGGCTCGACCCAGCGCCACGCCTGCACCTGCTCGTCGCGGCGCACGAACAGACCCAGCCGGCCGCGGATCACGTCCAGCAGCAGCCGCTCGTAGGCGCCGGCGCGGCGCACCTTGAACGAGTTGGCGAAGTCGAGGTCGAGCGAGGTCGGCGTCAGCTCGAGCGTGTCGCCGGGCTGCTTGACCAGGCAATACAGCCGGATGCTTTCTTCGGGTTGCAGCTGGATCACCAGCCGGTTCTGCGGCGACAGCGTCAGCGGGCGCGGAAAGATCGCGTGCGGCACGTCGCGGAAGTGGATCACGATCTCGGCCACGCGTGCCTGCATGCGCTTGCCGGTGCGCAGGTAGAACGGCACGCCTTCCCAGCGCCAGTTGGCGATCTCCGCCTTGATCGCGACAAAGGTCTCGGTGCGGCTGTCCGCGGCGATGCCGGCCTCATCGGTGTAGCCCGGCACCGGCTTGCCGCCGATGGCGCCGGCGCGGTACTGGCCGCGCACGGTTTTCTCGGCGACGTCCTGCGGCGTGATCGGCTTGAGCGCCTTCAGGATCTTGATCTTCTCGTCGCGGATGGCGTCCTCCGATAGGCTGGCGGGCGGCTCCATCGCCACCATGCACAGCAGCTGCAGCAGGTGGTTCTGCACCATGTCGCGCAGCGCGCCGGTCTGGTCGTAGAAATCGCCGCGCGTTTCCACGCCGAGCTCTTCGGCGATGGTGATCTGCACGTCCCGGACCCACTCGCGCCGCCACAGCGGCTCGAACAGGGCATTGCCAAAGCGGATCGCCATCAGGTTCTGCACCGACTCCTTGCCGAGGTAATGGTCGATACGGTAGATCTGCTCTTCGGCGAAGTAGTTGGCTACCGCCGAATTGATCGCCTCGTTCGAGTCGAGGTCATGGCCCAGCGGTTTTTCCAGCACGATGCGTACGTTTGGCGCCGTGCGCGTATTGAGCCCGGTGCGGGCGAGCTGCTCGCAGATCGACACGAACAGGTGCGGCGCGGTGGCGAGATAGCACACCACCACTTCCGGCCTGCGCGACAGCACCTTGTCGGCAAGCGCATCGAAATGCGCGGGCACGCGTGCGTCGGCCTGCACGTAGGTGATGCGCGCGCAGAACTTCTCCCATGACTCCGGCGGCGCATGGGCCAATGCGGGCCGCACGGTCTGCTCCAGCGACGCGAGGTAGTCGCCGGTCGACAACGGCTGGCTGCCGGTGGCGAGGATACGCGCAGCCGGATGCAGCAGGCCGGCGTGGTGCGCGTCGAACAGGGAAGGCAGCAGCTTGCGCCGCGCCAGGTCGCCGGTGCCGCCGAACAGCACCATGTCGAAATCAGGCATGCTCACCCTGTGCTCCTTGAGGATTCGGGAGGATTCGAGTTGTGGCGGCCATCGCGCGCTGGCGGGCCGTGTTGCGGCAAGTTTACGTGAGTCGCTACGGCTTGGCGAGGCAAGCGTACCCATTTCTGCGTGGCGCGCCCGGGCCGCGGGCGGGCCTCCGGCGTGCAGCGCCCGGCAAAGTGCGCTAGGCTGAAAGCTCCCCCGCAGGAGAACCCCATGCCACGTCATCCAGTGCTCGAGCGGGTCACCGCCCGCATCGTCTCCCGCAGTGCCGCCACCCGCCAGGCGTACCTGGACCGCACCCGCGCCATGGCCGGGCAGAAAGTGGAACGCGCCCAGCTCTCCTGTACCAACCTGGCCCACGCGGTGGCCGCGATGCCTGACGAAGCAAAGATCCGGCTGAAGGCCGACGAGCGGCCCAACCTGGCGATCGTCTCCGCCTACAACGACATGCTGTCGGCGCACCAGCCGCTGGCGGCCTATCCCCAATGGATCAAGGAAGCCGCGCTGGAGTCCGGCGGCACCGCGCAGTTCGCGGGCGGCACGCCGGCGATGTGCGATGGCGTGACGCAGGGCCAGGACGGCATGGACCTGTCGCTGTTCTCGCGCGACGTGATCGCGCTGGCTTCGGCCGTGGCGCTGTCGCACCAGATGTTCGATGCCGCGCTGTACCTGGGCGTGTGCGACAAGATCGTGCCCGGCCTGGTGATGGGCGCGCTGTCGTTCGGCCACCTGCCCGCGGTGTTCGTGCCGGGCGGGCCAATGACCACCGGTATCAGCAACGACGAGAAGGCGCGCACGCGCCAGCTCTATGCCGAAGGCAAGATCGGGCGTGAGGCGCTGCTCGAAGCCGAGACCCGCTCCTATCACGGCCCCGGCACCTGCACCTTCTACGGCACCGCCAATTCCAACCAGATGCTGATGGAAATGATGGGGCTGCACCTGCCGGGCACCGCCTTCGTCAACCCCGGCACGCCTCTGCGCGAGGCGCTCACGCGCGAGTCCGCGCGCCAGGCGCTCAAGCTGGTGCATGGCGGCGAGCGCTACACGCCGGTGGCCGAGGTGCTGGACGAACGCGCCTTCGTCAACGGCATCGTCGGGCTGCTGGCCACCGGCGGCTCGACCAACCACACGCTGCACCTGATTGCGATGGCGCGCGTGGGCGGCATCGTGCTGGGGTGGGACGACTTTGACGAGCTGTCCGCGGTGGTGCCGCTGCTGGCGCGCGTGTACCCCAACGGCAAGGCGGACGTAAACCAGTTCCAGGCGGCCGGCGGGCTGCCGGTGGTGATCCGCGGGCTGCTGTCGCTGGGACTGCTGCATGACGACGTGACCACCATCTTCGGCCGCGGGCTGGAGGACTATACGCGCGAGCCAGTGCTGCGCGACGGCAAGCTGGGCTGGATCGACGGCCCGGCGGCGCCGCTCGATGACAGCATCGTGCGCAGCGCCGACCAGCCGTTCTTGCCGGACGGCGGCATCAAGGTGCTGGACGGCAAGCTGGGCCGCGCGGTGATCAAGACCTCGGCGGTCAAATTGGAGCACCAGGTCGTTCAGGCGCCGGCGATCGTGTTCGAGCGTCAGGACGACCTGCTGCACGCATTCAAGCGCGGCGAGCTGGAGCGCGACTTTGTCGCGGTACTGCCGTGGCAGGGCCCGGCCGCATGCGGCATGCCCGAGCTGCACAAGCTGACGCCGACGCTGACGGTGCTGCAGGATCGCGGCTTCCATGTCGCGCTGGTCACCGACGGGCGCATGTCGGGCGCATCCGGCAAGGTGCCGGCGGCGATCCATGTCTGTCCCGAGGCGTTGCGCGGCGGCACGATCGCGCGCGTGCGCACCGGCGACATGATGCGCGTGGATGCGCCCGCGGGCGTGCTTGACGTGCTGGTGCCGGAAGACGAATGGCGCGCGCGCGAGGCCGCCCATCCGGACCTCAGTGCCAACCGGCACGGCGTCGGCCGCGACCTGTTCGCGGCCTTCCGCAGCAATGTGAGCACGGCCGAAAGCGGCGCCTGCACGCTGTTTGCCAACGAGGGCAAGTAGCGCACGTTCGGCGGTATTCGGCGGCAGCGTCTGCGTACCCGTTTCTGCGTGCTGTCACCGGGAATGCGGCGCCTCGCCGATAACCGGCGGACTCGCAAATTTTTATGTAATTAGTGAATATTGATCGCGCGATGTCAGACGATCACAGACAAAGACATGGCGCGCCACACCGAAAGGGCATAACCGGGCGCCAATTGGTTTCCCGCACAATCCGCCAGCAGTGCGTACCCCGTCTCCCCAGCCCTTGCCCGGCAAGGCTGGCGGCGAGTCACGCGGAGCGCGACGATCCCGCGCGCCAGGTGCCGGGCGTGACCCCGAACGCGGCACGGAAGCGGTGGCTCAGGTGGCTGGCCGAGGCAAACCCGGCACGCACGGCTACTTCATGCAGGCCAGGCCATGGCTCGGCCAGCAGCTGGCGGGCGCGCTCGAGCCGCGCCCTCAGGATCCAGGCATGCGGCGGCATGCCGAACGAGACCCGGAACATGCGCGCGAAGTGGAACTCCGACAGGCCCGCCAGAGCGGCCAGCTCGCCCAGGGTCGGGTTGTGCGCCGGATGGGCCTCGATCCAGTCGCGCACCGTGCGCCTCGCCTGCGCCGACAGGCCGCCGCGCCAGTCCGCCGGCGCGGCGCGCCCGGCATGCTGCAGCACCAGGTGGCTGACCGCCTCGTGCGCCAGCGCATTGCAGGCCATGCGCGCATCGGGGTGGTGCCAGTCGAGCGCGGCCAGCCGCTGGCTCAATGCGTACAGGAACGGATCGTCGGCAAAGGTCAGGTCGCGCAGCGCCACTGAACGCGGCTCGCGGTCGAGCAGGCGCACGCAGTGCCAGGCCAGCATCTCCGGCCTGAAATACAGGTGAACGAAGCGCTGCGGGCCGCCCACGTGCCAGCGCGACTCATGGTCCGCCGGCAACAGGCAGAGCCGCCCGGGCGCGCCCTTGTTGCCGGGCTGGTCGCGCCGGTAGGTGCCAAGGCCGCCTTCCAGGTAGACCGAAACCGTGTGATGGCCGGGATGGGCGTAGGCGGTATCGTCGTCCCGGTTGCGCCATAGCGCCACGCCCAGCCCATCGCCCAGCATGGCCGCGCGCTCCAGCGACGCGCGCGAGCCGGTGAGCGCGGCGAAGACCGCGTGGCGCTGGAGCGGATCGGACGGAGCGGCCATGTGACGGGGGCTGACAGGAGCTGGCGGGGCGACGTCGGCGGGGCGCCCCGGGGTAACTTTCAGCGACGAAAGTTGGTCCGGAAAGCCGCCGCACAAAGCTGGACTATACCGTCAGCCGGGCGGTGGCTGCTCATGCGGCAGCCAGCCAAGGACTAAGCAGGAGCTACGCAGAAACGGGTACGCTTCGTGGCCCCGCCACAGCCTGGACAGATCTGGGCGGCGAACAATCTGCGCTTGTCAGGTGGCGAGTTCATGCAGCCGGTCGCGCGAGGCCAGCGCCGGGAACAACCGCATCCACACCGCCACCACCAGCAACGTGCCGACGCCCCCAAGGATCACCGCGCCCACTGGCCCGAACAGCGCGGCGGTCACGCCGGATTCGAACTCGCCCAGCTGGTTGGAGGCACCGATGAATACCGAGTTGACCGCGCCGACACGCCCGCGCATGTCGTCGGGCGTATCGAGCTGGACCAGCGTCGAGCGCACCACCACGCTGATCATGTCCGAGGCGCCAAGCACCACCAGCGCGGCCATCGACAGCGGCAGCCACGTCGACACCCCAAACACCACGGTGGCGACGCCGAACAGCGCCACCGCGCCGAACATGATGCGCCCGGAGCGCCGGTTCAGCGGATGGCGCGCCAGCCACAGCGCCATGACCAGCGCACCGACCGCCGGCGACGAGCGCAGCAGCCCCAGGCCCCACGGCCCGGTATGCAGGATGTCGCGCGCATAGATCGGCAGCAGCGCCACCGCGCCGCCCAGCAGCACCGCGAACAGGTCCAGCGAGATCGCACCCAGCAGCACCGGCCGGCTGCGGATATAGGCAAAGCCGGCAAACACCGTGCTCACGCTGACCGGCGCGGTCAGCCGCTGCGCGGCCTGGCGCAGCGTGATGCCGCTGACCAGCACCGCGGCGATGACGAACAGCGTCGCGCTCAGCGCGTACACCACGCCGGGGCCCGCCACATAGGCAAAGCCGCCGATGGCCGGGCCGATGATGATCGCAGTCTGCCCGGCGGAACTGGCCAGCGCCACTGCGCGCGGCAGCTGGCGCGGCGCCACCACGCTGGGCAGCAGCGCCTGCAGCGTGGGGTTCTCGAACGCGCGGGTGGCGCCGATCAGTGCCACGAAGATAAAGATGTGATGGCTGTCGATCCAGCCGGTAAGGCTGACCACCGCCATGCCGGCGGCCAGCAGCGCTTCGATCGACTGGCACGTGCGCACGATGCGGCGCCGGTCGAAGCGGTCGGCAACGTGGCCGGACATCAGGATCAGCACCACCGAGGGCAGGAACTGCACCAGCCCGACCATGCCCAGCATCAGCGGGTCGCGCGTCAGGTCGTACATCTGCCAGCCCACCGCCACGGTAAAGATCTGGTAGCCGATGGTGGTGCACAGGCGGGCGAACCAGTAGCGGCGGAACGCGGCGTCGCCAAAGACGCTATCCGGCTCGGCGGCCGGGACGGTGGCAGGGGAAGACATGGATGCGAAGGACGGGATCGGACCGCGAAGGCGCCGCGGCAAAGCGCAGCAATGTGCTGCAAAGGCGCCCGGCAAGCGGCGGAGTAAAGCCACGATTTTACGGTGGCTGCTGAATTAGTGCATACACGTGCATGCCCTGCGCGCCAGCAGTCAAGATAAGTGGATCTTTTGTCATATTTTACAGTGCAAATGTATCCAAGCTGATGCATGGATGCGACAAACGTCCCCCGTTTGATCTGACTAATCGCGTCTGAGAATCACTCGCACTTATAATCCGGCCCCATTCGGCGCATCCGCCAGTGGACTGCGCTGCCCTTTCAGGATTTTCATCTTGCAGCCCGCTTTCCGTCCCACCGCCGGTGCCATCGGCGCCGCCCTGTTGTTCGCCCTCCCCGTCCATGCCCAGAACGCAGCCACGGCTCCCGCAGCCGGCAGCGCCAACGCGGAAACCACCCTCAATGCCGTCACCGTGGTCGGCAACTGGCTCGACAACGCCGATGAAGCCAAGGTGCTGGAGCACCCCGGCGCCCGCACCATCGTCGACCGCGTGACTTTCCAGGAAGCCGGCGCCAACAACGTGCGCGAAGTGCTGCGCCGCGTCCCGGGCGTGCAGGTGCAGGAGAACAACGGCACCGGCGGCAGCGATGTGTCGCTGAACGTGGGCGTGCGCGGCCTGACTGCGCGCCTGTCGCCGCGCTCGACCATCCTGATGGACGGCGTGCCGCTGGCGGTGGCGCCCTATGGCCAGCCGCAGCTGTCGATGGCGCCGCTGTCGCTGGGCAACCTGGAAAGCATCGACGTGGTGCGCGGCGCCGGTTCGGTGCGCTACGGCCCGCAGAACGTGGGCGGCATCATCAACTTCGCGACGCGGTCGATCCCGCAGACCTTCGCGGCCGACGCCTCGGTCTCGACCGACATCTACAGCCACGGCGGCAACGTCAAGACCAACCCGACCGCGTTCATCGGCGGCACCAACGACAACGGGCTGGGCGGCGCGCTGCTGTATTCGGGCATCCACGGCAACGGCTATCGCGAGAGCAACGACCACGCCAATATCGACGACCTGCTGCTCAAGGGCAACTACCGGATCTCGAAGACCGACGAACTGAGCGCTGCCTTCCACTTCTACGAGGGCAGGGCCGGCATGCCCGGCGGCCTGACCCCGGCGCAGTACGCGGCCGACCCGTTCCAGTCGGTGCGGCCCTATGACAATTTCGACGGCCGCCGCAACGACTTCAGCCTGAAGTACAGCCATAACGACAACAACCGCAAGTTCGAGGTGCTGACGTACTACACCGACAGCTTCCGCGGCAGCAATATCGAGCAGCAAGGCACGGGCGCACAGGCCAACCTGCGGCGCCTGACCTCGGCGCCGCGCAACTACCATACGTTCGCGATCGAGCCGCGCTACTCGCAGCTGTTCCGCGGCGAGAACATGAGCCATGAGGTCAGCGTCGGCTACCGCTTCCTGCGCGAAGCCAGCGACGAGAAGGCCTCGCGCACGGTGTTCTACACGCCGGGCACCATCGATCCGACCACGCTGCCGTCGCCGGTGTACCAGTCGCGCACGGGCGGCACCACCGCCAACGCGGTCTATATCGACGACACCATCAACGTCGGCAGCTGGACCATCACGCCGGGCCTGCGCTACGAATTCATACGGTCGTACGTGACCGACAACTTCACCGGCGCGCGCAACGATGTCTCGTCCAACGAGCCGCTGCCCTCGCTGGCGGTGATGTACCACGTCAGCGACCAGTGGAAGCTGTTCGCCAATGCCGGCGTCTCGTTCGGGCCGCTGCAGTACTTCCAGATCGCGCAGACCACCAACGGCCTGACGCCGGAGAAGGCGAAGACGTACGAAATCGGCACGCACTTCAACAGCAACGGCTGGGGCGGCGAGCTGACGCTGTTCAATATCGACTTCGACGACGAGCTGCAGCTGCGCGGCGGCACCGGCGGCGCGCCGGACGCGTGGACCAACCTCGGCGCCACCACGCACCGCGGCGTGGAATCATCGCTGCGCTATGACTTCGGCGCGCTCGACAAGTCGCTGGCCGGCCTGTCGGCGTATGCGACCTACACCTTCACCGAAGCCACCTACAACCAGGGCAACTTCGCCGGGCGCGACCTGCCGTTCTATTCGCGCCATGTGGCCACCGTGGGCATGCGCTATGCGCGCAACCGCTGGGCGTTCAATATCGACGGCTACGCGCAGTCGAAGCAGCATTCGCCGGGCGACCCGAGCACGTCGACCACGTACCAGACCGCGGAGAGCGCCAATGGCGCGCTGGGCGACATCCCTGGCTATGCACTGCTGAACATGCGGCTGGGCTACGACTTCGGCAAGTCGGCGCAGAACCTGAAGGTGGCGGTGGGGGTGAAGAACCTGCTAGACAAGCGCTATTTCACGCGCTCGACGGACAACAATGCGGGCAAGTATGTGGGGATGCCGCGGACTTTCTATATCCAGGCGTCGCTGGCGTATTAAGCTGGCGCAAGTAAGGCGGCGTGTTTGCTCCCCTCTCCCCCGGCCCCTCTCCCGCAAGCGGAAGAGGGGAGCAAATCCCCCGAATGCAAAACGGCTCGCCAAGGCGAGCCGTTTTGCATTGTCAGCGACGGGATCGTCAAACGATCTCGCGCGTCTCCAGGAACTGCAGCTCCGGGAACCGCTCCTGCGTCAGCCGCAGGTTCACCATGCTCGGCGCCAGGTACACATGGTCGCCGGCGCCGTCCAGCGCCACGTTATGCCCGGCCTTGGCGATCAGCTTCTCGATCTCCGCGGGCGAACCCTTGAGCCAGCGCGCCGTGGCGCACTCGTGCGACTCAAAGATGGCATCGACGCCGTACTCATGCTCGAGCCGGTGCGCCACCACGTCGAACTGCAGGATACCGACCGCGCCCAGCACCAGGTCGTTGGAGGCGAGCGGACGGAACATCTGCGTCGCGCCCTCTTCCGCCAGCTGCTGCAGGCCCTTCTGCAACTGCTTGACCTTGAGCGGGTTATTCAGGCGCGCGCGGCGGAAGAACTCCGGCGCGAACGACGGGATGCCGGTGAACTTGAGCGGCTCGCCTTCGGTAAAGACATCGCCCAGGCGGATGGTGCCGTGGTTGGGCACGCCGATGATGTCGCCGGCGTAGGCCTCTTCCGTCGTGTTGCGGTCCTGCGCCATGAAGGTGATGGCGTTGTTGATCGCGACGGTCTTGCCGGCGGAGACGTGCAGCAGCTTCATGCCGCGCTCGAAGCGGCCCGAGCAGACGCGCACGAAGGCGATGCGGTCGCGATGGCGCGGGTCCATATTGGCCTGGATCTTGAAGACGAAGCCGGTGAACTTGCCTTCGTTCGGCTCGACCACGCGCGTGTCGGTGTTGCGCGCCAGCGGCGGCGGTGACAGCTCGCACAGTGCGTCCAGCAACGACTGCACGCCGAAGTTGTTGATCGCCGAGCCGAAGTAGACCGGGGTCTGCTTGCCGGCGAGGAACGCTTCCTTGTCGAAGGTATGCGACGCGCCGCGCACCAGTTCGATCTCGACGCGCAGCTCGTCGGCCTGGCTGCCGAGGATGCGGTCCAGTTCCGGGTTGTCCAGGCCATCCAGGATCGCCGCGGTGCCCTTGTCGCCTTTCGGGTCGAACAGCTGCACCTTGTCGTCGATCAGGTGATACACGCCGCGGAACTGCTTGCCCATGCCGATCGGCCAGGTCATCGGCGCGCACTGGATCTGCAGAACGTCCTCGATTTCATCGAGCAGCTCGATCGGCGAGCGGCCCTCGCGGTCGAGCTTGTTGATGAAGGTGAGGATGGGCGTATCGCGCAGGCGGCAGACATTGAGCAGCTTGATGGTCTGCGCTTCCACGCCGTTGACCGAGTCGATCACCATCACGGCCGAGTCGACCGCCGTCAGCGTGCGGTAGGTGTCTTCCGAGAAGTCCTCGTGGCCAGGCGTGTCGAGCAGGTTGACGATGTTCTCCTGCGCGTTGCGGTCCGCGTTGTTGCTGGCATGCCCGCGGCCATACGGGAACTGCATCACCGACGAGGTCACCGAGATGCCGCGCTGCTTTTCCAGTTCCATCCAGTCGGAGGTGGCATGGCGGTCGGCCTTGCGCGCGCGCACCTCGCCCGCGACCTGGATGGCGCCGCCGAACCACAGCAACTTTTCGGTCAGGGTCGTCTTGCCCGCGTCGGGGTGGGAGATGATGGCAAAGGTGCGTCGACGCGCAATTTCGGATACGAGCGAGCTCACGGAATCTGGCTGGGAATAGGTAGAGGGAACAGAGGGTGCGGCATCAGCCGGCACCCGGACCGGCGCCGCCGCAGGCGGCATTGCGCCGGGCCCTGCGGGACTTACGGAAGGAATGGGGCGCTATTTTACCGGTTCACGGGCCAGGCCGGGGGTTTGCCTTCGCCCTTGCCATCCCCCTCCCCTCCCATGCCCGGCACGCCGCGCAGGCTGCCGAACTGAAGCGCGTACTGGCGCGTCAGCTCGGCGCCGAAGAAGAAGATCTGCGCCGAGTAGTAGATCCACAGCATCAGCGCCACCACCGAGCCCGCCGCGCCGTATGAAGAGGCCACGGCACTATTTCCCAGATAGAGGCCGATCAGCCGCTTGCCCACCGAGAACAGCAGCGCGGTTATGACGGCGCCCATGGTCACGTCGCGCCAGGCGATGCGCGCGTTGGGCAGCATCTTGAAGATCACGGCGAACAGCGCGGTCACGACCGCAAAGGAAAACGCCGTCGAGATCACGTCTGCCACCGGGGCGAACCAGGACTGCGTCCACAGCTGGCCCCAGATGCGCTCGACCACCGCCAGCGCGGCGTTGACGATCAGCGACACCAGCAGCATGAAGGCCAGCACCAGCACCAGGCTGAACGACAGCAGCCGCGCGCGCAGCAGCGTCTGCCAGCCGGCGGTCTTGGGCACCGGCACATGCCAGATGTCGTCGAGGCTGCTCTTGAGCTCGGCAAAGGCGCTGGTGGCGCCGACAAACAGGATGCCCATGGCGATCAGTGCGGCCATGCCGCTGCCGCCGGCGCGGTGCGTGGCGGCCAGGATCTGCTGGATCGCCGTGGCGCCCTGTTCGCCGACCAGCCCTTCGATCTGGGTGAAGATCTCGCCGCGCGCCGCCTCGGCGCCGAAGAACAGGCCGGCGATCGAGATCACCAGCACCAGGATCGGCGCCAGCGAGAACAGCATGTAGAAGGACAGCGCCGCGCCCTTGCTGGCGGCGCGGTGATCGAACCAGGAGGCCACCGCCGCGGTGACCACGCGCAGCGTGCGTCCACCGGTGTGGCGGTCCGGCAGCCAGTGAGGGCGGCGGGGCCGCGGCTGCGGGGATTCGGTGCCAGGGGACGATGCGGGACGGTGTTCGGAGTTGTCGTTCACGGCCTTGGGTTTGCCAGGTTCGGGAGCCCTGGTACGCAGGGACGGAGCCGGAACGCCTGGCGCGAGCGGCCGCGGCACGCTCCGGCAGCAAGGGTAGCTTGCGTTCATCATACTGCGCATTGTGCGGCTTGCCCAAGCAGCACCCCCGGGGCGACCTGCTACATTAAGATCAGGCACACCTGCCGGCGCATCCGTGCCAGCGCGCCGGCGCAAGGAGGCATCTGTGATCCGTTCCCTCTCCGCACGCCCGGTGGCCGCCATGCTTGTGATCGGGATGCTGGGTGTTGCCGGCTGCGAGCGCAGCCAGCCCGGCCCCAAACCCATCTCAGGCACTGCCACGGCCTCGTCCTCCGCTGCCGCTCCCGCCCTGCCAGCGGCACCCGCCCCGCCGGGCCAGTCCCGCTGACGACCACGGCGGCCGCTAGCCGCTTGCCGCGCCCTGCCATGAGGGACGCCCGCTGCGTACCCGTTTCTGCGTACTGCGCCGCGCGTCGCCGCAGCGCCGGGCGGGCAGCGCGCTCGGCAATGTTCAAGGCCCGGTCCTCAGGTCCCCGGAACCTTTCTTTGTCTTCCACCGTGTCCCCCGCTGTTACGCCAATGCAAGGCTGAAGTAACTCCAGTTTCAAAGATGCAACCCGGTGCAATGCGAAGAATGCGCCGCTGCCGGGGCACGCTATCCCGCACCCGGCGTGCATGTCAGGCGGCCATGCCCGCACATGCGCGGGCGCGCCCGGCGGTGGCGCTCGCCGCACGCGTTGCAACGGCGAAACCGAATGGCCCCGTGGCGCCGCCCCGGCCGCGCACGGCACGACCGGACGAGCCGCAAACCCGCATGGGATATACCTTTGCGGCCATTGGCACACTTGTCGCTCAGCATCCGCAGGGACGCCGTGCGCGTCCGGGCCATCAACCAGCCACTACTGCGGAGAGAGACCAGCCATGCGTCATCCGCCTTCACGCATGACGGCGCGCCGGCGCTCATACCGGTTGGCGGGCCCCCCGCCTACGGTGACGGACCTGCTTTCGCCGCCACTGCTGCCCTACCCGCGCGCGCGGGTCGAGCCGGCACAGCTGGACACGGCCAGCGCGCCGTGCCCCGGCGGTGCGCGCCGGGCGCGGGGTCCGTCCTGCACGCGCGCAGCCGGCAGGCGCCCGGCCGGAAGGCGGCGCGCCTGACCGGGAGCTGGTGCGATATTGAGTGGGCACGCGGGCCAGCGTGCCCGCGCGGATTTGTGCTCCGTCCCCCGGCGGGCACTTTTTTCCACAAGGAGGAGACGCCATGAAAGCCGCAATCCCTGCCGCAGGCGTGCTGGCCGCCTTGGCGGTCTTCTCGGCCCCTGCCGTGGCAGCCAGCTATGCCTGGTTCGATCGTCCCGACGACGCCAGCGCCAACAGCCACGCGGCGGTCAGCAATGATGTGTACGTGCGTGGCTTCGGCTGGGCCTGGGGCGAACTGCATATGCAGCAGGATACCTCGCCAGGCGCGGCCGCACCTGCGGCGCCGCAAGGCCGCCGGCAGGCGCGCGACTACCCCGACCGGCGCGACGCGCCGCCGTGGCTGCAACGGGATGACAACGGCCCGCCGCGCACGCCGCGCGGCAAGATCAGCATGAATCTCGCGGCCGCCCCGGCGGATGGGACGATTGGAGGAGGCACGGCCGGCCAGCCTCGCGTGGTTGTGCGCTGACGTGCCAGCGGGCACGGGGAAAGGCGGAACCGGCGAGCGGACGTCGGCGGTTCCCCTTTCCTGTGGCGCGCTGCCCGAGGCTCGACTGTTTGCAGTTCGATAGCTGCGGACAGCGGTGACCGGCGCTTGCGCTGCGCACTTGCCAGCCTACTCGCCCGCGGCGGGCTGGCTCTCCACGCGGATATTGTGCTTGTGCATCAGCCGGTACAGGGTCACGCGCGACACGTTGAGTTCGCGCGCAGCCGGCACGACGTGGAAGCCATGGCTGGCCATCACGTTGCGGATCGCCTCGCGCTCGGCCTCCTCGCGGATCGCGTCGAGGGTCTTGCGCGGCAGTTCCGCACCGCCGTGCAGCTGCAGGTCCTCGGCCGTGATCTTGCGGTTGTCGGTCATCACGATGGCGCGGCGCACGCGGTTGATCAGCTCGCGCACGTT
Source organism: Cupriavidus sp. MEYA8 (assembly GCF_059278825.1). Taxonomy (NCBI): domain Bacteria; kingdom Pseudomonadati; phylum Pseudomonadota; class Betaproteobacteria; order Burkholderiales; family Burkholderiaceae; genus Cupriavidus; species Cupriavidus sp. MEYA8. Next base: position 1,121,073 of record NZ_CM181222.1, on the reverse strand, counting down.
GCCCGGCCATGCGTACTGCATCATGGCCTGGGTCGCGCATGCCGAGAAGCCGCGGATACGCCGGTGCGCCTCGTGCCCATGCTCGGCCAGCACGGCGTTGGCCAGCTGGAGGATGTCCTCGCCGCGCTCGCGCAGCGGCGGAATGCTCAGCGTCAGCACGCACAGCCGGTGGAACAGGTCGGAACGGAAACGTCCGTCGCCCTGCGCGGCGACCAGGTCCACGTGCGTGGCCGAGATGATGCGCAGGTTCAACGGGATCGACTGATGCCCGCCCAGGCGCGTGATGGTGCCCTGTTGCAGGAATCGCAGCAGCGCCACCTGGCTCTCCAGCGGCAGGTCGCCGATCTCGTCGAGAAACAGCGTGCCGCCCTGCGCCTGCTCGATCCAGCCGATCTTGCGCTGGTTGGCGCCGGTGAACGCGCCCTTCTCGTAGCCGAACAGTTCGGACTGCACCAGGTGCGAAGGGATGGCGCCGCAGTTGATGGCGATGAACGGCCCCTTGCGCCGGCTCGAGGCATCGTGAATCGCCTGCGCGGCGAGTTCCTTGCCGGTGCCGGATTCGCCGGAGATGAATACCGGCGCCTCGTTGTGCGCCACCTTGGCGAGCGAGCGGAACATGGCGCGCATGGCCGCGCACTCGCCGATCATGGTGCCGCGCGACGCCGTCTCCTGCACGCGCACGCCATGCAGCGACGCCATGCCATGCGCGTGCTTGAGCGTGTAGATCAGCTCCTGCACCGAGAACGGCGTGCGCACGTAGTCCACGCAATAGTCGCGGATCAGCCCGCGCACTCGCTCGTCGGCAAGCATCGCGTCGCAGGTGATGGCCACCCAGGCGACATGCAGATGCTGCAGCGCAAGTTCGAGCTGGCCAAGCTCGGCATCGCTGTATTCCGCCTGCAGGTCGATCACGCCAGCGCTGGGCGGGCTCGCGCGCACCACGCGTTCGGCGTCACGGATCTGCTGCACGCGGCGCAGTTCCCATCCGGGGCCGAAGCTGGACGGGTCAAAACCAAAATCTTCATGACGCGACACGACTACGATCTGCGCAGTGCGTGGCGCCTTGCACAGTCGGTCCATCACGATCTCCCGGACGTTTGGCTTGTTCTTGGTTCCGGCACCCGGCGCCGGGGCCTGTGGCCGTGGCGCGGACTGGCGCTGGACTGGCTGCGGTTTGGCGCCCGCAGGCAACGTCGGTATCACGAGGTGGACAGACTGCGGGACGGCTCCTCGGGCGCGGCGAGATAGCCGCTGCCACCCTGGAGCTGTTCGCGGATGCGTCGGCGCACCGCTTCCTTCTCGCGCATCAACTCTACGCGCGGTGCCTCGGGGGTCTGTCCGGAGTACTGGTAGTAGAGCGACTTGTAGGTGAGCTGGCTCAGGATCCATTCCTGCAGCATGGCGCGCTGGCGCGCCAGTTCGTCCTCCAGCAGGCGATGGCGGCGCAGCAGGTTTTCCACCGCGGCACGGGCGCTGTCGCTGAGCGCACTGTCCTCGGCCAGCAGGGCCGCCACGTCGGCAGCAGCGCCGTCGCGGCTGGCGCGGTGTGCGGGTGTTTCGCCTGCGGCTTCCCCCAGAGCAGCCCAGGCTTGGTGGATGGATCGGCTATTGGATCGGCTTATGGACTCCCTGACGGGCCCGATGGCGGGTCGCCGAATCTCTCCTGCGGTCATGATTATCCCCGTTGAACAACATCCCCCGGCACTACACGTCTGCGGATACCACTTGTCAGTCTTGGAATTATTTGTCTCTGCGTGGCGTACGTGTTTCCGCACGCTCCCTGGTCGTGGCCGTGCCGCCTTGCCTGGCGGTCTCATCCGAACTGTCCCCAGACTAGCGGACGGCGCCAACGCGCGCTCGGTGTGCTCCGGCAATCCAGCCGCATGCACCGGAGTCAAGAAGGGGCGCCTTGCCGCGCCCCTCTTTGCCACGCCTATAGTTCAGTGCATTTGGGGCGGTTTGTCCAGCCCTGAGTGGGTGACTTACACCCAATCTCATACTTTGGAATGAGCCGGCCTGCACACCGTCGATCTGGCCCGCCGGAAGCGGCTTGCGGGCTGGTTCGTGACAGATTCGCGACCGAATTTCGAGCCAAATTTCGGACCGAATTTTGGACTAAATTTCGGACTGGATGCGGCCCGCCTGTCGTGCCGCCGGCGCGCCGTTTCCACGCCCGCATGGTACGCAGAAACGGGTACGCTCTCGCACCCCGAACGGGTGATGGCAGAGCTCTCGTTAGCACGCGTGGCCAATGCGCGAGGTGGTATGGCTCGCGGCAAGGCATGTCGAAACGCAGCCCGCAGAAACAGGTACGCTGCGAACGCTCGTGCGGCCGCGGAAGGGCCGCAGAAACGGGTACGCTTTGCGCGCGTTCCGATGCTCCGGCCTTGCGACCTTGCCGCGAAGGGGCAACGGGGGTGTGCAATCAAGAATGGGCGGCCCACGCCGCCCATTCTTGATTGCCGCCAGGAATGCTCAGTGGCCCGGCAGGTAGTAGAACTTGAAGACAAAGACCGCGGCGATGATCCAGACCATCACCGGCACGCTGCGCGCGCGCCCGGTCAGCAGCTTGAGTGCCGCGTAGCTGATGAAGCCGAACGCCACGCCATTCGCCACCGAGTATGTGAAGGGCATGCCCAGCGCGGTCATGACCGCCGGCACGACTTCGGTGACATCGTTCCAGTCGATCTCCAGCAGCTCGCGCAACATCAGGCAGGACACATACAGCAGCGCCGGCGCGGTGGCGTAGGCCGGAACCGTGCCCGCCAGCGGCGCGATGAACAGCGCCGCCAGGAACAGCACCGCCACCGTCACCGCGGTCAGCCCCGTACGCCCGCCGGCCTGCACGCCGGAAGCGCTTTCGATATACGCAGTCGTCGACGACGTGCCGAGGAACGAGCCGGCCATGATGGCGGTGCTGTCAGCCATCAGCGCCTTGTTCAGCCGGTCCATGCGGCCCGCCTTGAGCAGGCCGGCGCGGTTGGCCACGCCCATCAGCGTGCCGGTGGCATCGAACAGCTCGACCAGGAAGAACACCAGCACGACATTGATGATGCCGATCGACAGCGCCGCCGAAATATCGAGCTTCAGCAGCGTCGGGCTCAGCGAAGGCGGCGCCGAAAACACGCCGTGGAAGGTGTTGCCGGCAAAGGCAAAGCTCAGCAGCGTGGTCAGCAGGATGCCGATCAGGATCGCCCCCTTCACGCGCAGGTGGTCCAGCGCGACGATCACGAAGAAGCCGACGATGGCGAGCACCGCCGGGGGTTGGTGCAGGTCGCCGAGGGTAACCAGCGTTGCCGGGCTCGCGGCGACGATGCCGGCATTCTTCAGCGCGACGATTGCCAGGAACAAGCCGATGCCCGCGGTGATCGCCACGCGGATGGAATGCGGGATGCCGTTGACGATCATCTCGCGCACGCGGAACAGCGTCACCAGCAGGAACAGGCAGCCCGAGATAAAGACCGCGCCCAGCGCCGCCTCCCACGGAAATCCCATGCCCTTCACCACCGTGTACGCAAAGTACGCGTTCAGGCCCATGCCCGGCGCCATCGCAATCGGGTAGTTGGCGTAGAACCCCATGATCAGCGTGCCGATCGCTGCGGCCACGCAGGTCGCGACGAAGACCGCGTCCTTGGGCATGCCGGCGTCGCCCAGGATCGACGGGTTGACGAAGATAATGTACGCCATCGTCAGGAAGGTGGTGATACCGGCGAGGACCTCGGTGCGGACATCGGTCTGGTGCTCGCGCAGCTTGAACAGGCGCTCTAGCAGCGTCGGCTGGCCGCGCGAGGGGTTGACGGAAGGCGTACCCGGCTTGGAAGCGGGTTCCGGCATCGACATGACTAAGTCTCCAGTATCGTTATCGTGTCCGCGGCAGGGATCCCTGCGCGGCATGGCCGCGTGGCGCGCCATCATGCGGCATGCGTACTCTGGTCCAGCATGGGCCCGATACGCCACGGCGCACACGAATAAGCGATATGCAAAAAGCGTGATGATCCCACAGCGGATACCGGGCGCACAGGGCCCGCGGGGGCGCCGGGCCCGCCCGCGCGTGGCCGGGGTTGGGGCTGGCCCCAACTTGACGCTGGCCCCAATCCCCCGTATAAACCCGGCTAGATTCAAGCGACGAGGCAACAGTTCATTCGTTAGCCACCGTCTGGTACTTCGGTTGTCCATGGTGTCCTTTCCTTGAGTTCCCCTGTCGGATGGCGCGCGCGTCATGCGACGTTTTATATCCTTTTTCTGGAAAGCAAATCATGCAAACCGGTATCGTCAAGTGGTTCAACGACGCCAAGGGTTTTGGCTTCATCAAGCCGGACGCAGGTGGTGACGACCTCTTCGCCCACTTCTCGGAAATCCGCGCCGACGGCTTCAAGTCGCTGCAGGAAAACCAGCGTGTGCAGTTCGAAGTCAAGAACGGCCCGAAGGGCCTGCAGGCAGCGAACATCACCCCGCTGTAAGCGTTGCCCGCGGCGCGCCACGTGCGCGCCACGCAACGGAAGAACCCCGCCTCGGCGGTAATGCCGTTCAGTTAAGGTCCTTTCTGAGGAACCGGACGGTGTAGCGCTTAGGCAGGGCTTTGACTTCACGGGGGCACTTACGCCCCCGTCGCTTTTGGACGATCGCCAACTGAAGTTTGGCGCGCATGCGCTGCAGGTGGGCCGGCAGCTTGCCTGGGGCCATGCCGGCTGCCCAGATCAACTCGCCCTGTATCAGGCGCAAGGCCAGCACAAAGCTCAAGTCGGTGGGCTCGGCGCGGGCCTCGAGCGCAGCCTTGGCCATCTCCAGACGCACCAGGTTGTACGCAATCAGTGCCCCCCAGATTTCCTGATGCACGCCCTCAGGCTGGCGGCTGCGCAAGGTCAGTTCGGCCCCGAGCATCGTCTGCTTCAGTTCTCGATAGCTGGTTTCGATTTCCCAACGGCGCTTGTAGCACCCAATGATGTCGGCTGCCTTGAAGCGCCGACGGTCTGTCAACGAGGTCAACAGGACGCGGTCTGAGTCCTCGTCCCGGATCGCGCGAGCTGTCCAAGTCTCTGGCAAGGCAGGATTCTTGCGGCGAGCCTGAGGCGAGACCTTCATCTGGACGATGCCATCGCCCTCGTTGCCTGAGAGCAACTCCCACTGCAGATTCTTTTTAGCGGGGATCAGGAAGTGGCGCTCGCTGCCGCCCATGCGCAAGCCCCACAGGATCTCTGCGGCCAGAAAGCCCTTGTCAAAGATCGTTAACGAATGATCCGGGATCCGCTCAATGAGCTCCTTGGCATAGAGCATCTCGTTGCGCCCATAGCAGCCAAAGGCGATATCGGCAACAAGATGGGTGGGAACAGCCGTGAGCGAGACCCCGCGGACTTGTGGATAGCTGGCGACCTTGCCGCTGGCGTAGCTCTGCGCGCCAAAGTGGAGGCGATTCTCAGGGCTATCGGCAGTGCGGAAGGTGGTCCCATCCATGGCGTAAAGCGCCAAGCCCTTCCATTTGTAGTGCGCAGCATCCTGAGCCACCCACGCCCGTGCGGTCTGCTCGAACAGCCACAACAGAGGCTTGTCTCCAAGCCGCTCGCGGGCTTGGGCGATCCCGCTCTTGCTGACACAGGCGTTGGCATCGTTGGGCAGTGCCAGGTCCAGCGTCTCCAGCACATCGGGAATCGATTGGTGCCGATAGAGCGCCAGCGCGATGACCAGCCAGACCACCTGCTCTGCTGGCAGTCGGCGCCGGCGAACGGACGCTGTCCCCGAGGCTGCCAGCGCTTGCTCAATCCAAGCCATCGGCAGGTGCTCGCTGAGCCGGGCAAAACTGGCCGGCTCACTAAGCTCAAGGGTGGCGTGGACTTGTTCCGATAGCATCGGAACGGCAAGTTAACAGCTCGACACCTTGTTTACAACCCCTGCAAAGAAAAATGCCGTTCAGACTTAACTGAACGGCATTACCGCCTCGGCGGGGTTTTTTGTTTTCTGTCGGCTTGCGCTGCCGGCGGCGCGTGGGTTGCCCGCCGGGAGGTCCGCCGCTCTCCCCGCCTCCCGCTTCCCCGCCTCCCGCCTCCCGCCTCCCGCCTCCCGCTTCCCCGCCTCCCGCCTCCCGCTTCCCCGCCTCCCGCTTCCCCGCTTCCCCGCCTCCCCGCCTCCCCGCCTCCCCGCCTCCCCGCCTCCCCGCTTTCCCGCTTTCCCGCTTTCCCGCTTTCCCGCTTTCCCGCTCCCCGTTTTCCTGCCTCCCGGCTTCTATGCGCCGGTCCTGGCGCTTACTTTCCTATCCACATGCCGCCCGCAGAAACGGGTACGCCTTGCTGCAGTGCAAGCTGCGGGCGCCATCCGCCCGCTAACGCAGAAACGGGTACGCCTGGTGCCAGAACGCCACCTGGCGTGGGTTCGCACAGCCCGCAGAAATAGGTACGCCCGGTTCCACCGCGTTACCAGGCTTGCTCGGATCATGGGGCGCCGGTAACAGCCGGACGCCTAGATATCCACACGACTACGCCGCGAACGCCACGCAGAAATGGGTACGCCTCGTATTGCAGCGCACAAGATCCGTTCAGCCAAAAGCTTGAAACGAACGCTCGCAGAAACAGGTACGGCCACCACAAGTGCGTGGATGCCGCCTGTCGCGCAGAAACGGGTACGGCGTCCGGGGTTTCCGGACATTTCCGACTTGTTGGGATGAAGCGCAGCCCCCGACTGGCTCGCAGAAACAGGTACGCATGGATGAGGGGCGGCACACTCATGTATACGTTGAGTGTGAGCGCTAGCTTTTTCTATGAGGCAGATATATAATAGAAACTTGGCAGTACATCCATCCGCAACCCCACCCCTTCAACGCAGAAATGGGTACGGATGCAGGTACAGAGCCCGAGATCTCACCGCAGAAACGGGTACGGGGGCCAACGCCCGGCGCACAGGTCTGCGGGCGCAGAATTGGGTACGCCGCAGAAACGGGTACGCAGAGGCAAAGGCGCAGCCGTTTTTCTCCGCCACGCAGAATCAGGTACGGTTTCGGCCCATTCACCGCAGAAATGGGTACGCCGCCGGCGCTGGGAGGCCGAGGGCGATCCAGGGCTCGAACCCTTTTCTGCGTGGATAACCCATGTCGCAGGCCGCGCGACGGCGCAATCCGGCGGTAAACCGGGCGTAAACGGCGTATACCGCCCGGGTCGCCGCAGAAACGGGTACGCTTTGCGCGGTCTGCGTTCTGGAAAAGCCTGTGGAAACACGGGGTTATCCCCGCAGAAACCAGTACGCGCGGTCCGCAGATACAGGTTCGGGGCGCCGCAGATACGGGTTCGGCCCTTCGCAGAATCGAGTACGGTTGTCCGCAGATTCGGGTTCGCAAGGGTAGTTTTTTTCCTTACGAATCAAGGCGCTGAACTTCACGTATACGGTTTACAAGTAGTTAACCCGTATCGGTATCGTTTACTGGTAGTCACAGGGTTGCGCACCGTGGACAACCCTTGCGGGTTGCCCACCGTCCGCCCCCCAGCTACCAGTCGTGAGAGTCCCCGCACGACAAAACCGAGGCAAGCAAGACCAAACCTCAGCGTACCTGTTTCTGCGTGACAACTTTTGCGGCTTCGAGTACAAAGGCGGGTAATCCGAAGCACGCCAATATGCCCATCAAACGCTCCCCGGCCGCCACGGGGGATCGAAGTGTCCTCGACGTGGATGCCGAGCCCTCCCGCATCATTGTTCCCGGCAACGAGAACATCCTGGTTCCGTCCGAGAAATTCCAGCGTCTGTTTGACGAGGCGCAGGCCATGGAACGCGAAGACGCCTGGCAAAGCGGCGAAGTTGGCTTCCTCAGCCGCGCCAGCGTCCAGGTCACGCTGCCATATCGGGCGCCCAAGGGCGCACCGCCGGTATGGACGCGTACCAGCGGCAATATCTCGCTGATGATCCAGCCGGGCTACTTCACGCAGCAGCGCTCTGAACGCGCCGCCAACGGCCGCCAGAAGCTGGTGTCGGAGACCGTCTCGCTGGGCTATCCCTATGGCTCCTATCCGCGCCTGATGCTTGCCTGGATCGGCAAGGAGATCATGGCGAAGAAAAAACGGGGTGAATTCACCGGGACGGTGGAAGACCGGCGTATCTCGCTGGGCAATTCGCTGTCCGAATTCATGTACAACCTCGGTATCCCGATGGCCACTGGCGGCAAGCGGGGCACCATGACGCTGGTTCGCCAGCAGATGATCCGGCTGTTCTCCGCAACCATTGCGATCGTGCAGAACAAGTCGACGCCTAGCCAGAACCAGAACCCGAATCACGAGCCGCTATCGATCGACCGTGTGGGCTACCTGCTGGCCGACCAGTTGTCGACATGGTGGGACCCGATGCAGCCGGGGCAGGGGTCGATGTTCGAGAGCTTTGTGGTGCTGTCCGAGCCGTTTTTCAACGAACTGGTCAACCGACCGGTACCGGTGGACATGCGTGCACTGAAGGCGCTGAAGCAGTCGCCGTTCGCGCTGGACGTTTACTCGTGGCTGACCTACCGGTTCTTCACGATCCAGCGGCGCACCGAGATCCCGTGGGAAGCCCTGCAAATGCAATTCGGTACGGAAACCGAAAGCGAGCGCAAGTTCCGCGCGCTGTTCCGCAAGGCGCTGAAGGACGTGCTGGTGGTCTATCCGGGGGCCAAGGTCGATGCGGATTCGTCCAAGGCGCTGATCCTGCAGCCGTCCCGTACCAGCGTGCGCAAGCTGGGCTGAGTTCCTGGCCGAATGGCCAGATGCAAAAAAGGCAAGCGTTGAACGCTTGCCTTTTTGTTTGTCCGCCGCGGCAGGTTTGCTGCAGCGGGCAAATCAGCTGGATCAGGCCGGCTTGATGGCCGAAGCCTGCAGGCCCTTCGGACCCTGCTTGACTTCAAACGTCACGCGCTGCCCATCCTTCAGGGTCTTGAAGCCAGAACCCTGGATTTCGGAGAAGTGCGCAAACAGATCTGCACCACCATCGTCCGGGGTAATGAAGCCAAAGCCCTTGGTCTCGTTAAACCACTTGACCGTACCGGTTGCCATAAGAGTTCCTTTTCGAAGCAAGTTCTAGTACACCACGCAAACAACCGTTCAAGCACGTTGAGTTCTCGTAGATACCGAACGGAAGCCGACGAGGTTGACACGACTTGACTCGACTGTAGCGCGCATCATAACCACTTTGGATTGCGGTGTCATGTGCGGCGTAATGCGCACTACAAATACTTTAGACATAGGGGCGGGCGCATTTCAAGCAAATTTATTGTCGAACGCGACCTCTCCTGCAAAAAAGCCGGGACGACGCTCCGCTGCACCTTAATAAAATATTTGTAAATTTGTAAAACGGTTGAAGCGTCACCTGGTTTTGGCTACAGTTGCGCCTTAAGAGTCAACCGCGCTTTCAGCGCTGAAAGAGAGGTCGCAGTGGCAGCCAAAATCATTACCGTCTTCAACCAGAAAGGCGGTTGCGGAAAGACCACGGTCAGCATGCATCTGGCGGGAACACTCGGCCTGCGCGGTGCCCGATCCATGCTGGTCGACATGGACGAGCAAGGCACCGCCACCCGCTGGGCTGCGCAGGCCAGCGATGAGCGCCCGTTTCCCGCGTCGGTGATCGGCCTGGCGCCCTCGGGCGGCGCCATGCACCGGGAGGTTCGGAAGTTTGTGCAGGACTACGATTACATCGTGGTCGATTGTCCGCCTGCGGTTCATTCGGCGGCGCCATCCAGTGCGCTGCTGATTTCCGACCTTGCCATCATCCCGGTAGTGCCGTCGCCTCCGGACCTATGGGCGGCGGTCGCCGCTAAAACGCTGGCACAACATGCGCAAGTCCAGAATGAAACCTTGCTGATCCGGGTAATGGCCAATATGGTTCAGCGGCGCGTGTCGATCGCACGGCAGGCGATCGAGATCCTGGGTGACGATGGCGAGGTGCCGCTTTTGAATTCGATGATTGGATCGCGCTCGGCCTTCCGCGAATGCCAGGCGATCGGCTGTACCGTCCATGGCGTTGCCGGAGCGCGTGAAGCGGTACAGGAGGTCGACATGATGGTCGACGAAGTGTTGTCTTTGATTGAGCAATAAGGCATGGCTACAAAACTGAAAAGCCTTAAGGCCGGCATGCTCGCCGGCATGGTGGCGGAGAAGAACCGCAACGACACGCTGGACCGCTTTGCGCGGGCCGAGGCAGCAATTTCGCAGCATCCGAATGGCCTGCTGCAGGGCAGGGCCAACGACGCCGCGGCGGTTTTCAGCGCTGAAAGTGCGGGCGAGATGGCGTCCGGCCGGCAGCTGGTGCGGATTCCGCTGGCGCAGCTCCACGACAATCCACTGAATGCCCGCCGGATCTATGATCCCGCGGTCGTGCAGGAGCGTGCGGCGTCGATCGCCACGCATGGACAGAAGACCCCCGGTCTCGCTGCACCCGACCCCTCGCGTCCCGGCCACTACATCCTGATCGACGGCCACTACCGCAAACGAGCGCTGGCTTCGGCCGGCAAGCTCGAGATGGAGTGCTTTGTCGAGGACGACCTGAGCGACCTGGATTTCTACCGGCTGTCGTTCATGCTCAACGAGCAGCGCTCGGACCAGTCGGCGCTGGACAATGCGATTGCCTGGCGCCAGTTGCTCGATGAAGGCAAGGTTCAGAAGGAAGAAGAAATCTGTGAACTGACCGGGATGTCCGCTGGAACGGTCAACAAGACGCTGGCGCTATTGCGCCTGCCCGAGTCCGTGCTGGGCGTGATGCGCGAGCGGCCGAGCGCGATCGGCATCGCCGCGGGCTATGAGCTGACTTTGTATTGCAAGCTGGCGGGGGAGGAGCGAACCCGCGAGCTGGCGGCACGGATCATCAACGATGGCCTGTCGAGCCGCGAAGTCGAGGCAATCCGCAAGCACGCGCAGGAAGGCAAGGCGCGCAAGGTCAAGGAAATCAGCCGGCAATACAAAATCCGGACCGACAGCGGCCAGTTGCTCGGAACCATCAAGGAGTGGGATTCGGGGCGCGTCGTCCTCGATGTCCAGCTGGGCGACCGCAGCGCCCGCGAGGACCTGGTCGAACTCCTCAAGGCTCGCTTCGGGCTGGACAAGACCTTGCTCTGATCGAGTCCGCTGAGCGAGTCAGGTGCCGGGGAAGCGGGCTACGAACCACCGCACTCCCGGCGCATCAGGGAGACCGCGGACGTGGCAGGATCGCTCGGCAAGACCCCTGCAGCGTACCCAGTTCTTCGGTGGCGATGCTGCCACCCATATCTACGCCAAGGCAGATGGTCCGCCAAGGCTGTTCATGCCGAAAAGGGTCCTGTTCCGTACAGTCAGACCCTACGGCGACTCTTTCTCCGTACCAACTTCTTCGGCCGATGCCAACGCTGTCCGGCAACGCCGCGCCTCGCGCACGAGGTCACGCGGCGTGCACGCCGGGAAGCTCGCATCCAGCCTCCGATAGCGCGTAATCACCGCCGACAGCAGTGCGTGCAGCCCTCGCACCGAGTAGGGCGGGTGGGTCATGCTGGCGAGCTTGCGCTGCGCCCGCCGGGTGGGCGGCGCAACGGGCGGGCCGAGCAGGGGCACATCCGCCATCGCGGGCATGTCCAGGTCCAGCGCCCGGTCTTGCCAATGGCGGCGTAGCGCGGCCAGCGCCGTGTCGCTGAGCGCAAGCCGGTCGCCATCCAATGCTTCGTCCGCCTTCGTTGCCGGCACCCGGTCGAGGATCCGCAGGTCTTTCCAGCGCAGCGCCACCAGCCCGGCAAAGCGGGGCCGGCATTCGCGCAGCAGCGCGACCGCTGCGGCCGCGGCGCGGTAGCGCCGGCCATCGGGCTGGACGCATTCGTTCTCCAGCCAGGCAGTGAAGCGCACCAGCGCCATGTCGTCGACAATTCCCTCACCGGCAGCGCTGCCTGGGTCAAGGCCGGAAGCCACATCGCCTGCCGCGCGCGTCATCCCGATATCCGTTCCTGTACCCGTTGCCGGTCCGCCTGCTGGCAGCCACCGCGCGGCCGAGTCGTACCCGTTGCGCGCCATCCAGGCCCACAAGGTGCCCAGGACACGCATGCTATGCCGCAAGCTGGCATCGCCCAGCGGCCCGGTAAATGGCCGCCAGGCCCCGACTTGCCTGGAAGCCCGCGGTCCGCACCAGCGCGCCGCCGGCTGCGGGTCCGCAAGAAAGGCCAGGTATGCCTGGCGGTCCTGCCCGTCCAGCGCGGCGAGACCCTTGCGGCGCTCGACCACCGACCACAGCAGCAACCGCTCGGCCTCCTTGCGGTACGCCGCGTACGTGGCGCCGGCAGGGGGAGCACTGGCGTGCAGCCACTTGCGCACCACGTCGACGCCGCTCGCAAAGGGACAGGCGGGCGGTGCCCCGGCGTCACCGGCGAGCAGTTCCAGCGGCAGCAGGCGCGGCATGTCCGGTGTCAGCGCGCCGCGCGCCAGCGGCGCGCGGTCACCTACATGCGCGGCCAGCATGGGTTGGCCCTGGGACGTGCGGACCAGGTCGCGATGTTCCGCCAGCCAGCGGTTGATGGCCTGGCCGGCGAGGGCGCCGATACGTGGCACACGCCGCCACCATCCCGTGCCGCGGGCATTTGTCAATGCTATAAGTTCCTTAATAGTAACAATATTGGCTTTGCGCAGGCGGCGTGCCAGTGACGGCCCGAACCATAGTTCCACGCCATGCTCCGCCCGCGGCGCCGCCGTACCGAGCCGTTCCAGTTCCGCCAACGCATCCACCCGGCGATCCATGCCGCGGTTGGAACGGCCCGGACCGGCCACCAGCAGTTCGCCCAGGTCGGCGCGGCCATGGAGATGGGCGAGCTGGACCATGCGGTCGCGCAGACCCAGCAGGGTTCGCAGCGCCGATTCGCCGGCATCGTCGTCATCGCCGTCGTCGGCAAGGTAACGGCCGACGACCAACGCAGCCGGCATGCCCTGGACATAGGCGCGGACGGCGGCGAATTCGCTGCGGGTCAGGCTGACGGCATGCGATCCGGACAACATGGGCAGGGGGGCGGGAGCGTCGGTGGGGGAGGGCACATAGCTTACGGTAACTCCTTGATTTATAAGGCACTTGAACTCAGGCCAAATCCATCCGACCGGAAATGCACAGCAAAGAGCAATGCCGATAATTTTATGCGAGGTAAGCGGCATTCCGCCAGTCCCCGGGCCACCCGAACACCCGTTTGTCGATCTAAGCTCGCTGGCAGGGTCGCAGTGGGCCGCCCGTGACAGCGTTCCGGGACGAAGGGAGCCCCCTTCGGGAATACCCGCTGCAATGCAACAGAGGCTTGCTTTCGACGCCCCTGTTTCATAAGCTGAAGATCAGAATTAGATTCTGTTAAATTTGATCGGAAAGTTGCTAAAGCGTTAGTCATGAACTGCGCGGGTCCGGCACCAGCCGGCCAGACTCGGTTCGAACGGCGCAAACGGGGCGATTCGGCACTCCAAGGGAAGGGACGGGCACGGCAACCGACGGGACGCCGTACCAGGCCAGGAACAAGCCGGATCGTATGGATCGACGAGCCGCAGCATAGCGGAAGGCGGTCCAACAGCAAGAACGGGTTTGTCGCAGGACCTGGGCTTGCCGCAATAAGAAGGAGAGCGGCCATGGCCAGCATCCTCTTGATCGAACACCATCCACTGCTGCGCCTGGGTCTTCGCCACCTTCTGGCCCAAGCGCATCTCCCGGGCGACCTGATCGATATCGATCCGCTCGCCCCGATCGACCCCGATCTCTGGCTGGTAGACGCCGACTTGCTGGTGTACGGGCTACCGCTCGACGCCGCGGCAGGCTGGGCCCAGCTCGACGACCTGTGCGAGCGCCTGCGGCCCCGGCGCGTGCTGCTGCTGACCGAGCGGCCCGCCGCGGCACTTTCACGGCCGACGCTGCCGGAGTCCATACGTGGCTGCCTGCACAAGGCCGCCAGCGCCGAAGCGCTCGACGCCGCGGTGCGGCTGGTGCTGGCCGGTGGGGAGTGCTTCCCGTCGCTGCTGCTGTCCGAGCCAGCCAGCGGACGCAGCGACGATGCCGGCACGCTGGCCATGTCCGCACAGTCCGAACAGTCTGCACCGGCCGCGCCATCCATGCCGTCCGGTCACGCCGGCGCCCCGGTGGTGGTGCCGCTGCATGCGTTGCGCGGCGAAACACCGGCCACGCCGCCTGCGTATACGAGCGAAACGCCGTCGAGCGGCGCGCATCTGCTCAACATCACCGAACGGCAGTATGAGGTACTGGCCCTGCTCGCGCGCGGCTATCCGATCAAGACCGTCAGCCGGATGCTCAATATCTCCGTCGCCACGGCCAAGACGCATGCCTGCACGCTGTACCAGCGGCTCCATGTACGCAACAAGGGCGAAGCTGTCTACGTGGCGCTGCAGCGTGGCGCCACGCTGGACTGGGCCGGCCCGCCGGCGGTGCGGCCGCTCGGCGCGTGCCGGGCCGCCTGAAGCCCCCCTGCATGACCGTTCTGGGGTGCATCGGTTGCAGCCATGCCGGCGCCGGTCGGATCCGGTGCCGCGGCCATCCCCGCAGGTCATCCATTTGACGTGGCGGCCTCCGCCAAAAGCATGAGGCGGTGCGGGGGAGCGCTTGCTACGTTGACAGGGAGGCGTTCGCCGCCGCCTGCCGCGCGCCATGCGTCAGGCGCCCAACGGCAGGGCGCGCACCGCCGCGAGGCCCGCCATGTTCGCCACGGCGGGCCATCCGGCCACTTGACCTTCTGACCCCGGGCCCATCCCGCCGCACCGGCCGTGGCCTCCATTGCCGATTCGATGCCGACCTACCTGATCGCCAGCAACGAAATGATGTGCCGCACCCTGGTGCGGCGCCTGGAAGCGCTGGGCCTGCCGCGCCCGATCCGGTGGCGCGCGCCGCATTGGCTGCAGGATGGTGCTGCCGGCCGGCAGCGTCATCCCGATGCGGACGAGCCCGGCAGCGACCCGGCCGATGTCGCGCTGATCGATTGCAGCGGGCTGGACGGCGACCCGCGCAAGCTGCTCGAACAGATGCAGGCCCGGCTCGCGCCGCGCCGCTGGCTGGTGTTGTCGGACCGGCTGGACGCGACGCTGATCGTCCACGCCGCGCTGCTGGGCGCGAGCGGTTGCCTGGCGGTGCCGGCGCCTGCCGAGCTCGTCTGTGCCGCGACCGCGCTGGTGTGGGCTGGCGGCCAGTGCTTCCCGCGCATGGCCCTTTCGCTGATGCAGGCCACGCCCTGCGACAGCGTTGGCGCCGCCTGAATCTGCCCGTCCCTCTCTTGCTTCCCTCCTTCGGCCACCACAGGATTACAGCCTGCGGATGAGGGCGTTCTGTGCGCGCAAGCACTATGCTTGAGATGCCCGGCGTCCGAGCAGCCCCATTCCAAGAGGGCTTGCCGCGCCGGGATGCTAGGGGGTCGTATGGAAGGCGGGATGGAATACCTGGTCGTGCATGGCTTCGCCGTGCGCGAGGGCCGGGGCAAGTGGGCTTGCTGCTTCGAGATCCGGCTGGCTGGTGCGGGCGAGCAGCCGCTGTTGTATCGCGGAGAACTGCATGGTCGCCGCTACGATTGCGAGCATGCCGCAGCGCAGGCCGCGCGTGAAGCAGGACAGCGTGAAGCGGTGTTGCGGGTGGAAAGCCTGCGCGCACTGATCCTGGCGCAGCATCGCCTGCGCCTGCCGGCAGCTACGCTGCCCTGAGCCAGGGCGCCGCGGCGCCCTGCTGTGTTCCGCGTGCCTCGCCAGCGCCAGCGCGAGGCGCGACCACTGCTGCCATTGTCCTGCAGCAGTGCTGCCTGCCACCAGTCCCGCTCGCCAGCCATTGCCGTGCACCCACAGGGCATGCACATGCCTGCTGGCGTCGCCGCGCTGCCGAACCCTGTCGCGCGCGCCGTGCCATGCCACAAAAAAAGAAGCCCGCCGACCGGGGGACCATGCGGGCTTTGAAGGCGTGCAGGCAATACTGCCCGCCCACACGTCCTCTTGACGATATCCAATCGGCACGCACGCCTCTATCAACCAGAAGCAGCATGCGCGTCACGCATGCGGCTGAATGCCACTAAACCGGCTCAACCGGAACTCAACCTCTGCGGCGAACGGTACAGACGCGCTTGCCATCGGCATGCGCGTCCTTGCGCCACGCAATGACGGCCGAACCTGTGGGCCCGTGCAAGGTTTGTGCGCCGTCCAACAGACTGTCCTGAACCGCGCGCGCCAAGATCGCCATCAAGACCGATGGCGCAAGCATTTGGCTCGGGGCAGGGAGAAGGCGGGCATGACAGCAGACAGTCAGTGCACGGCAGCCGGAACGCGAGCGCGAGGGCGCGCATCCGGCGCGGGCCACGCACACCCGCGATTGGATCGGCATGGCAGGCGCGGAGGTCTCTAGTGTACGGCGACACCAAGATGCGTGGACGTGGCGGGCCTGGGTTGCGTGGCGGCAATCCGGTGTGGTCGCACGTCAACTGCCATGTCGACCTGTGGATCGAGTTGCTGCACGGACTTGAACTGCCACCGGTCGCCGCGCTGCCGTGCGCAGTGCGCCAGGATTTCGAGGCCGATCATTTCACGCAGTGCCGCTTTCCGGTGGCGGACCTGGAGCGGCTCTACGGGCTGACCGCCCATGCGCTGACGCTGTACGACTCGCTCGAGTCGCACGTGGCGGCGCAGACCGCGCGCGGCCATCTCGTCGTGATCGAACTCGACAGCGGCCAGCTGCCGCCGCCGCCCGGCGCGGGCTACCAGCGCCACCGCACGCCGACCTGCATCGCCGTCGACGTGCTGATCCCCCAGGCGGGCGCCGTCGGCTATTACCACACCGACGGCTACCACACCGCCAGCGGCGAGGACTACGCCGCGATCTTCCGGCTGGCACCGGGAGCGCGCAGCGCCGAGTCGCTGCCCTTCGTGCATGCCGAGGTAGTGCGCCGCGATGGCCGGCTGCGCGGGCGCGAGTCGTTGCTCGACGCTTCGCTGGCGCTGCTGCGCACGCACCTCGGCAACCGTCCGCAGCAGAATCCCGTGACACAGTTCCGTGCCGTGTTTCCCGCCCACCTGGAGCGGCTGATGGCGCGCGGCGAGCCGGGCTTCCACCACTACGCCTCGGGCGTGCTGCGCCAGCTCGGCGCCAACTTCGAGCTGCTGGCGCGCTACCTGCGCTGGCTGGTGATGCAGGGACAGGAGGTCCCGGAGAAGGCGGCCGAAGCGTGCTACACGATGGCGTCGGAAGCGATGGTGATGCAGTTCCGGCTGATGCGCGCCGTGATCAGCCGCAAGCCGGATCGCTGCGAAGACTGCCTGGACCAGCTCGAGGCCTCTTACCAGGCCAGCGTGCCGGCGCTGGCCCGGCATTTCGGCGAGTATGCGCCATGACCGCCGCTGCCGAGGCCACGGGCCGGCGAGCCGCCGCCCTCATTCCGGCCGCCGTTCCGTCCGTCGACGTCACACCCCTCACCGCCTTCACCGACGTTGCGGGGCGCGCGCCTTGCGGCCCGTGGCGATGGCTGCAGACGCTGCCCGGCGCGGCACCGTCGCCCGCGGTGCTCGACGATGGCGCGTGCTGGCTGCCGGCGCCGGTGCCCGGTTCGGTTGCGATGGCCATGCAGGCGGCGGGCCGCTTGTGCGAAGGCGCGCCGGTGCCGCTGCACTGCCACGACTACTGGTACCGGCTGCGTTTTGCCGGACACGGACCGCGGCTGCTGCGGCTGCGCGGCCTGGTTCGCGGCACCGAAGCGTGGGTCAACGGGCGCCAGGTGATTGCCGTGGATGATGCGATCGGGCATGGCACTGAACTGCACGAGTTGCACGCACCGCATCAGTTGTACGAGGCCGCGATCGAACTGTCGGGCATGAACACGATCCACCTGTGCTTCCGCGCGCCGCGCGTGCTGCATCCCGCCGCGGCGGCAGTGCGTGGCTGGCGCTGCACGGTGGTGGCCGCCGCCGGCCACCTGGCCGGTTTTCTTCCGCGCGCCTTGCCGTTGGATGAGGTCGGGCCATGCCAGCCCGTCGAATTGCTTGCGCCCATCACGCTCTTTACGCCATTTGCGCCCCTTCCGGCACCGCTCGTTTCCGCCGGCCGCCCCGCGCTTCCACCCGTCTCCGACTTTTGCAGGAGGGCCCGGCACCTGCCGGCGCCGCTGCAGCGCGCTGCACGCTGATTGCGCCGTGGCCGGGCATCCGCTCGGCTTTCCGGCCAACCTCCCGATGGATGAGCGCTTCCCAACCATTCGCCTACTGTCGCAGCGCCTCGCCATGACGCTAAATAGAGTCACTGGCTTGCAGTCAGCGCCGCAGCAGGGTCAACGGCGCAGCCAGGCAGTCGGAAACCAGTCATGCCGGTCCATGCCGGCGCTGAACGGGGACCGGCAAGGCTGAAGCCCGTTTTCCCGAGTGGCGTTCGCCGAGCCGGCTGGACGTTGTTCCCGAAAACGGGTTTGGACAGGGGGTACGAAAAATGATTACGCATCGGTCGGAACTGCATGTCAATCACCTGCTCAGCGCGTTGCCGCGTGGCGAGTGGGAAGCGCTGGCCCAGCATTTCGAGCTGGTCCGGCTGCGCGCCGGGGAGTTGCTCACCGATTCCGGCCAGCGCATCGTCCACGTCTACTTTCCAACCACGGCAGTGGTTTCGCTGCTGTCGCTGCTCGAAGACGGCGCGACCGTCGAGATCGCCGCGGTCGGCCATGAAGGGCTGGTCGGGATCCCGGTGGTCACCGGCGGCGACACCATGCCCAGCCGCGTCGAAGTGCGCAGCCCCGGCCTGGCCTACCGCATTCCCGCACGCATGCTGCGCGCCGAGCTGCCGCGCCTGCCCACGCTGCAGCGCGTGACGCTGCTGTACGTGCAGGCGATGCTGACGCAGATCGCACAGACCGCCGCGTGCAACCGCCACCACTCGCTGAACAAGCAGCTGTGCCGCTGGCTGCTGCTGGCGATCGACCGGCTCAGTTCCAACGAGCTGGTGATCACGCAGCAGGTCATCGCCAACATGCTCGGCGTGCGCCGCGAAGGCGTGACCGAGGCCGCGGGCAAGCTGGAGGACCTGGGACTGATCCACCACAGCCGCGGCCATATCACGGTACTGGACCGCTGCGGCCTGGAGAAGCATTCATGCGAATGCTACAAGCTGGTCAAGCGCGAATATGACCGGCTGCTGCCCGCGCTGGCCAGCGCCTGAACGGCGCTGCCAGCTGCCCCTGGCGGCGTGAGGTGGCCACGCGCGGCGCAGGACGCCGCGCTGATCCCATTTGAGGAGCGGTACCCGTGAGCAGACTGTCATATGCCAGTGCACCGGCGGAAGGTGCGGCCCCCCGGCGCGAAGCCCAGCCCGCCAGCACGCGCCAGGCGCGCGCGCTGATGGACCATATGGGCTGGATCGTCGCCGCGGGCGTTGTCGGCGCCGGCGTCGGCGCGCTGGTGGCGCTGTCCGAGCCGCCGCAATACCGTGCGCAGGCGCTGGTGCAGGTGGAGGGCCGCGACGGCGGCGTGCGCAGCGTGGCGCAGACGCAGGGCGCCGCCGGCTTCGACGCGGGGCTGCTCAAGAGCCGCGCCGTGGTCGGGCCCGTGGTGGAGCGGCTGCGCCTGGATATCACCGCGCAGCCGCTGCGCGCGCCGCTGGTGGGCGCGCTGGTCGACCGCTTTTCCACGCCCGGCCACGTGCGCGGCACCTGGCCCGCAAGCCAGGGCTATGCCTGGGGCGGCGAACGCCTGGTGGTCGACACCATGACCGTGCCCGAGGACCTGGTGGACCAGCCACTGGTGTTCGAGACGCGCCGCGACGGCGCCTACCGCCTTTTCGACCATGACGTGCTGCTGCTCGAGGGCCGTGTCGGGGAGACCGCCAGCGGCAACGGCATCACGCTGCGCGTGGACCGCATCGAGGCCGCGCCCGGCACGCGCTTCGCACTGACGCGGCATGACCTCGCGCGCACCGCCGAGGCCGTGCGCAAGGGCCTCCAGGTCGAGAGCGAAGGCGCGCAGATGTCCGCGAGTCAGGGCAGCGCACCGGCGCAGCCGGGCGGCACGGTGCGCGTGGGCTGGCAGTATGCGGACCGCCAGCTTGCTGCCGAGCTGGTCAACGGCGTCACGCGCGCCTATATCGACGGACAGACCACCAAGCGCCGCGAGGACGCCGCCGGCACGCTGGCCTTCCTGTCGAACGAATTGCCGCGCGTGCAGGCCGAGCTGACCCGTGCGGAAGAGGCGCTGACGCGCTACCGCGCGCGTACCGGCTCGATGGCGCCCAGCCGCGATGCGCAATCGTTCCTGAACAACAGCATGGAGTACCAGCGCCAGATCGCCGCGCTGCGGCTGGAGCGCACACGGCTGCTGCAGCGCTTCACCACCGAGGCCAATGAAGTGCGCATGGTCGACAGCCAGATTCAGCAGATGACGCGCGAGCGCGCCGAGATCGATGCGCGCATGCAAAGCCTGTCGGCCTCCGAGCGCGAATCGGTGGCGCTGACGCGCGACGTCAAGGTGGCCGAGGACATGTACATGGCCCTGCGCACCAAGGTCGAGCAGCTGTCGCTGATGCTGTCCGACAGCTCCAGCCAGCTGCGCGTAATCGACGCCGCGATCGCGCCGGTGACGCCGGTGGGGATCGGCACGTGGCCGTTCGCTTCCGTGGGCGCGCTGCTCGGGCTGTGCCTGGGCGTGGCCGGCATCAACCTGCGCCAGCGCCTGCGCCCGTCGGTGGCCAGCGCGGCTGATGCCGAAGAGCGGCTTGGCATGGCGATGCTCGGCGACATCGCCTTCAGCAACGAGCAGGCCGATCTGGAGCGCCAGATCGAAACCAAGCGCAGCCTGGGCATTGCCGCGGGCTTCACGCTGCCGACCGAGGCGCGCCTGGGCTGGCCCGAGCCGGGCACCGAGGTGATCGATGCCGTGACCGCGGCCGCGCCGGAGGACAAGCGCGCGCGCGCCGAACGCCTGCTGCGCCAGGGCCTGCACGACCAGTACCTGCTGGCGCGGCGCGCGCCGCATTCGCTGGCGGTGGAGGGATTGCGTACCTTGCGTGCGGCGCTGCACTTCGCGCTGCGCGATGCGCCCAATTGCCTGGTGGCGATCACCAGCCCGGCCAGCGGCGCGGGCAAGACCTTTACCGCGGTCAACCTCGCGGTGCTGTTTGCCGAGGCCGGCCAGCGCGTGCTGCTGATCGACGCGGACCTGCGCCGCGGGCGCGTGGCGGACTGGTTCGACCAGCCGGTAGAGCCGGGCCTGGCCGAAGTGCTGGCCGGGCGCGCCGCGATCGCCGACGCGGTCAGGCCGAGCGTGGTCAGCGGCCTGTTCCTGCTCAACCGCGGCGCGGCGCCGGCGAATCCGTCCGAGTTGCTGATGCTGCCGGCGCTGGCGGAAACGCTGCGCCTGTGCGCGGGCCGCTTCGACCTGGTGCTGGTCGATACTCCGCCGGTGCTGGCGGTGGCGGATGCCACGCTGGTGTCCAACCTGGCAGGCTCCACGCTGGTGGTGGTGCGCGCTGACGTAACCGCGGCGGGCCAGGTTGACGACGCCCTCAAGCGCCTCGCGCATGCCAACGCGCGGCTGGCGGGCGGGATCCTGAACGGGGTCATGCCACGGCGCAGCAACAGGTCGGACTTCAATACCATCAATCCCTATCTGGGCATGCCCTTGCCCAAGGCGGAAGCGAAGCGCCCGGCATTGACCAGGCAAGTCAATGGAGCGGAGAAAGCCTGAAGCTGGAGCTCAGGGTCGCGGGACGTGCCAGTTTCTGCGCGACATACGCACGAGCGCATGCAGCAACGCCGGCAAAGCGTTACGCAGAAACGGGTACGTCCGCATCGCGTGACGGCCCTCGGTCGGTGCCGCCTCCGCGCGGAGCTGCTCCATTGGTAGCGCTATGGCAAGAAGATCCTGACAGGGTCTTCGCCCCGAGGCCTGGATGTCCCTTCGTGCTTTCCCGCGCAAAGACCACGCATTGCCCTCGCAACTGCAGCCGGGCTTCTCCGCCCGGAGCTCGCCGTGCCCGGGCAGCCTTGCAGGCGTGCCGGCACCGCAGCCCATTGGTACGGAAGCGTACCGATTCGAGCCCGAAGTTCAGGCTAAATGGCTCAACACCATGCTTCCCCAAAATCTGGAGTCCCAGCATGAGAGCAGCCATACGTACCATCCTCTCGGAAGTGGCTCGTCTGAACGTGCCAGTTGAATCGTTGGACGACCACGCCGATCTGTATGAAGCAGGACTGTCGTCGCTGGCGACCGTGCACGTCATGATCGCGATCGAGAACGCTTTCGGCATCGAAATCCCCGATCGCATGCTGACCCGCCAGCTGTTTCGCAGCATCGGCGCACTGGCGACGGCAGCCGAGCAACTCAAGAATGAGCAGGAGGCGGCGTGAGCCCCGCGCTTGCCAGCGTTGAGCTGGCACCTCCGCGCGCCGAGATTGCCGATGCCGCGCACTGGCTGGCGGCGGCCAGGCTGGTCGCCGCAGAAGCAGCACGGCATGCAGACCAGGTCGACCGGGACGCAAGCTTTCCCTGTCAGGCCTTCACGGTATTGCGCGAGCACAAACTGCTGGGTGCCATGGTGCCGACTGACCTTGGCGGTGGTGGCGCGCCGCTCGAGACGATCGCGGCGGTTTGCCGCGTGCTCGGCGCCGCCTGCGCTTCGACGGGCATGATATACGCGATGCACCAGATCCAGGTGGCATGCCTGGTCAACCATGCCGGCAACAGTGCATGGCACGCGCAACTGTTGCAACGGCTTGGCGGCGAACAGTTGCTGCTCGCATCGGCCACCTCCGAAGAGGCTATTGGCGGTGCGTTGCGCAACAGCGGATGCGCGGTCAACGTCGACAACGGCAACCTCCATTTGCTGAAGATGGCGCCAACCATCTCCTATGGCGCCCACGCTGACGGAATTCTCGTGACGGCACGTCGACACCCCGATGCCGCGCCCACGGACCAGGTCATGGTGAGCGTTCTGAAGCCGGACTACACGCTGGACAACCTCTCCGCATGGGACACCCTGGGCATGCGGGGCACGTGCAGCAACGGCTTCCGGCTCGAAGCGCGCGGCCATACCGATCAGATCCTGCCGGTGCCGTTCGGCGAGATTGCGGACGTTACGATGACCCCCGTGTCGCATATCCTGTGGTCTGCCGTGTGGACAGGCATCGCGGCGGACGCGGTCCAGCGTGCCAAGGCACTGTTCCAGGGCCAGGCCCGTGCCCGACCCGGCACGCTGCCGCCATCGGCAACGCGCGTGGCTGAGGCCGTAGCCATCATCCAGATGCTCGATGGCCGCCTGGAGCTGGCGCTCAGCCACCAGCGCCAGCGGCAGGCAAGGCAGGGCGTGTCGGCGATGTTCAGCCTGGCGGCGGAAATGAATGGTCTCAAGACCAGCGTGTCGGTGCTGGCGCTCGAGGCAGTCCAGATCGCGATGCTGGTGTGCGGCATGGCGGGCTACAAGCATGGCACGCCGTTCAGCCTGGGACGCCACCTTCGGGATCTGTGGTCGGCGCCCCTGATGATCAACAACGATCGCATCCTGACCAACACCGCCAATCTGCTGCTGGCGGACCGGACTGCCTGAGGATCCGAGCATGGACGACACCAGCAACACTTGCACGCCCGACGAGAACGCATCACCTGTTGCGGGTGATCATTTTTTCCACGCCGTACCGGTGCGGGATCCGGACCTCGGCCGTCGTGCCTACCGGCAGGCGCTCATCGATGCCCGCGTGCTCTTTCCGACCAAGGTCGATGGCATTTATGGTCGCAGCGCGCTGTTCGAAGGCATTGCCGATGGATTGAACCTCGCCATCGGCAAGCTCGGAGCCGACCAGCATGCGGAAGTGATGCGATTTCCTCCCGCGATGCCGCGCGAGGATTTCGAAGCGAGCGAATACCTCAAGAGTTTTCCGCAACTGGCGGGGACGGTGCATTGCTTCTGTGGCGGCGAACGGGAACATCACCGTCTGCTCGCCCGTGTGGAACACGGTGAGGACTGGGCGGAGCAGCAGCGACCGACCGAAGTGGTGCTGGCACCCGCCGCGTGCTATCCGGTCTACCCGGTAGTGGCCGACCGCGGGCCGATGCCCCGTGGCGGCCTCGTGGTCGACGTGCTGACGTATTGCTTCCGCCATGAGCCCTCCATCGACCCCGCACGCATGCAGATGTTCCGCCAGCGCGAGTACGTGCGGCTCGGGACAGCCGAGCAGATTGTCGAATTCCGCCAGACATGGATGGAGCGTGGCCAGAAGCTGGCCAGCATGCTCGGGTTGCCGCACGAGGTGGATATTGCAAACGATCCGTTCTTCGGTCGTGGCGGCAAGATCGTCGCGGACAGTCAGCGTGAACTCAAACTGAAGTTTGAGCTGCTGGTGCCGATCAACGATGGCGCGCCCCCGACCGCTTGCATGAGTTTCAACTATCACATGGATCATTTCGCCCATGCGTGGCCGCTGCGCACCGATGACGGGGCGCTGGCCCATACCGGCTGCGTGGGCTTCGGCATCGAGCGCCTGACGCTGGCTTTACTGCGCCATCACGGCTTCGAACTGGCGCGCTGGCCGCAACGCGTGCGCGATGTGCTCGGAGGCATCTAGTCCAACGCCGCGAGCATTCGATCGGAACCGCGCAGAGTGTTGCCGGCTGATGCCGCTGGAGCCAATCTGCGAGGCAGTCGGCTGTGATCCGCCAGGCTGGCATCCCGGCCCTGCCGGGTTACGCGATGAAGGCAGTCCATGATGTCCCAAGGTTACCCGGACACAAACACCTCGATGCCTGATCCGGAGTCATTCCCTGACATCCGATCGGGCATCCCCATTGGCAACGCCGTGCTCGGTGGCGAGTGGACGTGGATACAGACGGACGCCGGTGCAGCCGACAGTCCGGCGGGCCTGGATGGCACGGCGGGCTGGCTGCCGGCCCCGGTTCCTGGCACGGTGGCCAGCGCGCTGCGCGCCGCCGGCCGCTGGGACGACTCCGCGCCGCCGCCACTGCACCTGCATGACCATTGGTATCGTGTGCGCTTTGCCGGGCGGGGCAGGCACGTGCTGCGCTTTAACGGACTCGCCACAGTGGCCGAAGCCTGGCTCAACGGAAAACTCGTGCTGGGTGTTCAGCATATGTTCGCCGCGCACGAGGTCGAGGTCGACCTGGACGGAGACAACCTGCTGTATCTCTGTTTTCGGGCGCTGCATCCATGGTTGCGCAAGCGGCATGGCGCAGTGCGCTGGAAGCCCAGAATGATCGTGCCCCCCACCTTGCGTACGGTCCGCACGACCCTGCTTGGCCATATGCCGGGCTGGTGCCCGCCGGTGCATGCGGTGGGGCCCTGGCGTTCCGTAGAGTTGCTCGATCCGGCAAGCGACGACATTCTTCACGGCGTGCGCGCTGACATGTCGGCGCAAATGCCGGAAGGACACGGCGTCGTCTCGCTGCGGCTGCATTTCCCGGGGGCAGCGCCGGCTTCGGGGTCGTTCGAGGCAACAGACGGTGAGGGTTGCCGCCATCCCGGCACACTCTCGCGCATTGACAGGCACACCCTTGCGGGCACGCTACGGGTCGAACAACCGAAGCTATGGTGGCCTCATACGCACGGCGAGCCACACCTCTACCGTGTCGATGCAACCGTCGACGGGCGCGCCATCGAATGCGGCCGGGCCGGTTTTCGCACGGTATCGCTCGACGGTGCGAGCGCATCGGCTTCGTCCGGGCCTTCGCGGTTGTCTGAGCCGTTTGCACTGTGCATCAATGGCGAGCGGCTGTTTTGCCGCGGGGCCTGCATTTCCAGCATCGATTTGCCTGGCCTCGCAGACACTGATGAAGCCTCCCGGTACTGGCTGACGCTTGCGCGCAACGGCGGCATGAACATGGTGCGCATCAGCGGTGTCACGTGCTATCCGGGTGAAGCCTTCTATCGGGTTTGCGACGAACTGGGCTTGCTGGTCTGGCAGGATTTCATGTTCGCCAACTTCGACTATGGCAGCATCGGACCCGGCGTTGGCCTTACCGATGACTTCCAGCGCGAAGTCACCGGGTGGCTGACATCGACCCGGGCGCATCCAAGCGTTGCGGTGCTTTGCGGCGGTAGCGAGGCGGAGCAGCAGGCGGCAATGCTGGGTACCTCGCGTGGCGAATGGAAGCAACCGCTGTTCGAGGAGTTGATCCCGGGCCTGGTTGCCGCGCATCGTCCGGACGTGGTCTATGTCAGCAATTCGCCAACCGGAGGGGCCTGGCCGTTCCAGCCGGACAGCGGTGTCTGCCACTATTACGGCGTGGGGGCCTACGAACGTCCGTTGACGGATGCGCGGCTGGCACAGGTCCGCTTCGCCTCCGAATGCCTGGCCTTTGCCAATGTTCCCGGTGATCGAACGCTGACAGAGCACGGACTGTTGCTGCCGCTGTATTCCCCGCGCTGGAAAGCCACGGTGCCGCGCGACGCGGGTGCACCGTGGGATTTCGAAGATGTCCGCGATCACTATTTGCGCGCCTTGTACGATGTGGATCCGCCGCGCTTGCGGTATGAGCAGCCCCAACGCTATCTGATGCTGTCGCGGGCGGTGACGGCGGAGGTGATGACCGAAGTCTTCAGCGAATGGCGACGGGTGGGATCGGGTTGTTCCGGCGGCCTGATCTGGCAGCTGCAAGACCTGACGCCTGGCGCAGGCTGGGGTATTGTCGATGCGTGCGGGCGCCCCAAGTCGGCATGGCATGCGCTACGCCAGGTCTGGCAACCAGTGCAGGTGCTGATTACTGATGAGGGGCTCAATGGACTGCACCTGCACGTGCTGAACGAAATGCCGCAGCCACGCTCTCTGCTGCTGGTCCTTCGCTGCCTGCGTGATGGCGCGATGGTGGTGGCTGAAGCCCGGCACAGCCTGCGGCTGCCGGCGCGCGGGTCGGAGCGTATCGAGGCGTCCGCACTGCTCGATCGCTTCTTTGACTTCACGTATGCCTATCGCTTCGGCCCGCCGACGCATGACGTGGTACTGGCGACGTTGCTTGCCGGCGACAGCGGCGAGCCACTGAGCCAGGCGGTGTACCTGCCCGACCGCCGTGCCACCGCGCTCAAGGCGCCTGGGTTGCGGGCGCAGCTAGAGCAGGTTGGCGACGAGTGGTGGCTGACGGTGTCAGCGGAGCGCTTCGCGCGCTGGGTGCACATCGAGGACGTTGCCTACCAGGCTTCGGAGAACTGGTTCCACCTTGCACCGGGAAGCAGCCGGCGAGTTCGACTCGTGCACGAGCGCAAGGGCGCGGCGCAAGCTGTTACCGTTCCCTCAGGCGAAATCTACGCTGTGAATGCTGACCATCCGCTTGGCTATGATGGTTAGCGACGCCTGCCGGTCGCGTGCTGGCTCAGCCGAAAGCCGATAGCAGTCCTGCCATGGCCTTGTCATGGCAGGACTCCAGGCTATCCAGGCAGTCCGCGCAGAGGTCGGCGCGCCGGCGTGCCACTGCCCGCGCCAGTCGGAACTGCAATACCTTGCTCTCGGTTGCGATGGCGCGTGCGTCGTCTGCGACGGCCAGGGGCGTCTCGTGCCCATGCTCGCTTAGCCAGTACAGCCAGTGATGCAGCATCTCGAAGTTGGCGCCCAGCTGGCGCGGGAAGTTGAAGGTGTACAGGTGAAAATAGGATTCGTCCCTCGCCAGCAGGGCGTCCATATGCTTGCCGAACACCTGTCGCCAGCGACCTACCGGATTGCCTGCGGGGCGCCTGGCGAGGTGGTATCGCATCAGTGCCACCGAAGCATCGACCAACGCGGACGATTCGAGCGGAGGCCGCACGCGTTTTGCATATTCAGCATAGGGGAACAGGATGTTTGCGTTGCCTGCGAGCTCGGGCAAGAGCCGCATCAGGCCGCGATAGTCCTCGCCCTGCGCGTTGTGGTAGCCCAGGCTGTGGTAGTACCAGACACGCTCGGCCTGGTTGTCGATACGGTTGATCGCTATCGTGGTCTTGACGTGCTCGCGCCGGTAGGCGGTGGCATGCGTGTCGGGCAGGTAAAAGCTGTCGACTTCGACCAGTGCGGTATGACCGCGTTCGACCTGCGCCGTGACGTGTGCCTGCAGCGTGTCATAAACGGCCATTTCCTGCACGCTGATCCCATACAGCGTTTCCAGATCCATCTGCGGGTACTTGAAGAAGGTGAAGTGATCGCCTTCAAAGTCTTGTGCAACGGTGAACGCGAGTCCTGCGCGCGGTTCGAGCCCCCAGCCATGCAGCAATTCCACCCACAGGTCGATATAGCAATTGGTTTCCTGCCAGATGGCTTCGGAACCATGCAGAGCGTGGGGATGCGCGGTCGCCGGCAGGGCGGTTCTCAGCCCGCCTCCACCTTCGCCGCTTGCTGTCGAGACTTTCATGTCGGTCCTCTGCACCTTTCATTGTGCTGGCTTGCGTACGGACTTCCGATTCTGGCGTGACGGCACCTGCCATTCGGTGCGCTCTCAAACAGACTTGAAGAACTGGTGAGGCAAGCCGAGGAAAATGGGTCGCGGGAGTGCTCGCTGGCGCCGTGGCAGAGCCGGCGGCTGAAGTGTGAGATAGCCAACGGTGCAAAGGGGCGCCGCGGGGCATAGTCACTGCAGGCAATCCTCCGCATTGAGTGCCCGTGGATGGATCGTTGCCATGGGCAAAGCAACCGAACCAAGAGCATGAAGCCTGTCAGCGGCGCTCCCCTTGCGCCATGCCCAAATGAGTGCGGTTTCTCGGAGCCATTGTGATGAAGCGCATCTTTGATGTTGTCCTGGCCTTGCTGGGCATGCTGCTGCTTGCCATTCCGCTTCTGCTCCTGGTTTGCGTAGTGCGCGTGCGTCTGGGCAACCCGGTTTTCTTCCGGCAAATCCGGCCGGGGCTTCATGGCGAACCATTCCACATTCTCAAGTTTCGTACCATGACGGATGCTCGCGGACCGGACGGCGAACTGCTGCCTGATCCGGAGCGGCTGACCAGACTTGGGGCGTTTCTTCGCTCCACCAGCCTCGATGAGCTGCCGGAGCTCTGGAATGTACTCAAGGGTGACATGAGCCTGGTTGGGCCACGGCCGCTATTGATGGAATACCTGCCACGCTACTCTCCAGAGCAGATGCGCCGCCACATGGTCCGTCCCGGCATTACCGGACTCGCACAGATCAGTGGACGCAACGCGATCAGCTGGGAAGAAAAATTCCGGCTGGACGTCTGGTATGTGGATCACGTTTCGGTGTGGCTGGACATCGTGATCTTGTGGAAGACCGTCATCAAGGTAGTAGCGCGCGAGGGGATCAGTGCCGCGGGAGAATTCTCCGCCCCTCGCTTCATGGGAAGCAAACGGAGCGCCTCGGATGCCGATATCGCGCGATGAACTGGAAACGGGTGGCGACATACGCCGGGGCGCACGGGTAAGCGACCATTCGACAACTTGAGGCTCCTGATGCAGCTATCCTGGATGCTCATTGTCCATAGTGGCGGCGCGTCACTGGCGGTCCCCCTGGCGGGCCTTGTTGCGCTCCGTCTGGCCTACCTGGGATTGTGGGAGCGCGCGTGTTACTGGCTCATGTCGCTGGTGGGCGGTGCAGCCGTCATTCTTGCAGGGAAGCTGGCGTTCGAATTCAATGGGTGGTCAATGCCATCGGTGAACGTGTACAGCGTAAGCGGGCACGCCATGCTCACTGCATCGGTCTACCCGATGCTGGGCGCGATACTGGGATCGGCATGGGGCAAGCGAACGGCCAGGATCGGCCTGTCTGCCGGTGTACTCGTGGCCGTACTGGTGGCGATTGCCCTGATCGTCGGACACTATCACACGCTTGCTGAAACCCTGATCGGTATGACTGTCGGATTTGCCGTGGCGTGGATCAACTTGCATCCATTTCGTCAGCCCGCTCGTCAGCGTGCGCGCCCCGGTCGGACGCCGATGCTTGCGAGGCTGGCGCTTTGCGGGTTCCTGTTCGTCTTTGTGCTGGCAGCGACACGTCCCGTCAAGGGTCGATTGTGGTCACATGGAATGGATTGGTTCGGCGTCACCGAGCGCTATTCCAGGTACATCGATACCGATCCGGTCTCCGGCCAGATCGTGGTGACGGTCGTGAAATGCCGGGTGCCGTCGTACCGCGTATGTTCTGAAACCTTTTGAGCTGGGCCCCGAGCTGTTCGAGCTGTTCATCACTGATCGCGAATCAGGCGTGAGGTCATCTGGAAACTGCCGGTAGTGATGAACTGCCGGTCCTTGGCGCTGGTCGAAACGCAGGTGTGAGAATCGACAACGCATTCCGCGCCGATGCTGACGCCCGGAAAGAGCGTCGCGCGTGTCCCCAGGAAGCTCCGCGGTCCGATGGCGGCGTTGCCGTTGAGGACCGCATGAGGAGAAAGCACGGAGCACGCACCCACCCGGGCACCGTGCCCAATTCCGCTGGAGACATTGGCCACCACGCCGTCCTCCACCACCGCGCCCCGGCTGATGACCGCAAACGGAAAAATCAACGAGCCGACGCCCAGGTGGGAGGAAGGCGAGACGAGGGCCGTACCGTGGACATAGATCGGAACCTCGATCCCGCTATGCAGGAGCCATGACAGCACCTCTTGCCGTGCCAGGGTGGCACCGATCGCTACCAGCACTGCCTGGCGCGGCGTTGGCCGGTACTGACGAATCGACCCCAGATGTGGCAGGTCTATGCCCTCCGGAACCTTGTCTGGCGTGTCATCGATGAAGCCCGCTACCGTCGGTCCGCCGCACAGCGCTTCTGCCTGCAGATAGTCATAGAGTTCCAGCCCAAGTCCGCCTGCGCCGGCGATGACCACGGACGAGACGGCATCCGCATGAACGAGTGGCATGACTTGTTTGCCCTCAGCGAAGCAGAGTTCGAGTTCAGCGGCCGACGGCTGGACGGAAACTACACCAGCCGCCGCCGTCGCCCTGGCTAAGCCCGCTTGGTCTGTCCATTGCCGTAATCGGCGAGATAGCGATACTTGCCAAAGTAGCTATGGGACCGGTACCAGCGACCCTCGATCAGAAGCCCGTTGAACAGCACGCCCTTGACATCGGCGCCAGCCTGCCGGATCGCGCGTTGCGCCGCAACCAGTTCGCCGGTCGTGGTCTTCTCGGCGCGCGCCACCAGGAACACGGCGCCAGCCTTGCCTGCCAGGATGCCCGCGTCGGCAGCCACAAGCACTGGCGGCGTATCGATCAGCACCAGGTCATAGCGCGCTTTGAGCTGCTCAAGCACGGAGTCCATGGCGGGGCTCAGCAGCAGATCTGTCGCGTGTGGCGGTTGCGAGCCGGTCGGTATGAAGTCCAGGCCGGGCACCACTTGCCGCTGCAATACCTGCTCCAGCGGCGCGCCCATCAGCAGTTCCGTCAAGCCAGGGCCGCGCTTGACATCAAAGGAACTCTGCAGGCTACCGCGGCGCAGGTCGGCATCAATGAGCACCACGCGGCTTCCGGTCGCGGCAATTGCGGCAAAGTTAGTACAGACAAAGGATTTGCCGACGCCCGGGGCAGGCCCGGTGATCACTACCGTCGGGCTGTTGCTCCCGGCCATGGCGAAACGCAATGCGGTACGGAAGCTGCGCAGACTCTCCACCGTGGGATCGTCCGGTTGCTGGAGTGCCAGAAGGCCGGCGCCGGGTGACAACTGTGACTGTTGTTTGCTGAAGGGGATGGTCGAGTAGACAGTCATCCCTGTCTGCCGCTCGATCTCGTCCGGGTCTGCCACGCCGCCCTCGAGCGTATGGCGCACGAAGACCACCAGCAGACCAGCAACCAAGCCCAGCGCGAGCGATAGCCCGGCAATCAGCGCGCGGTCCGGCCGGACCGGCTTGAGCGGTACCTCCGCCGGGTCGACAATCCGCGCCGTTCCTACCTTGCTCGCCTTGATCAGCTTTAACTGCTGGACCTCGTTCAGCAGGGACTGCAGCAGCTCGGTGCTGACCTTGACGTCGCGCATCAGCCGCAACACGTTCTGCTCCACGTCCGGCAGCTTCTGGATCCGCCCGGACACTCCGTTCAGCTGGGCGGTCAGGCCGGAGATCTGGCTGTCGACGAGTGCGACGGCCGGATGAGTTGAAGTAAAGCGCGCAGCCAGTTCCTGGCGCTTTTGCTGCAACTCCTGCAGCTTGGTCTGAATCTGCACCGACTGACCCAGGATCAGCTTGGACTCCTCGCCGAGGTCGATCGTGCCGCGTTGATTGCGCATCGCGTTATATCGGGTCTCGGCCGTGTCGACCTGCTGCCTGAGCAGCGGCACCTGCTGCTCGAGAAATGCGAGGGACTTTTCGGCTTCGGCGGCTTTGCGGCGGATGTTCTGTTCAACATAGGCATTGCCGACTTCGTTGAGGATAGCCGCCGTCATGTCTGGCGAGGCACCTTCCAGAGCCACGCCGATCACGCCGCTATCCTTGCCGCGTTCGCTGATCGTCAGCTTCTCCTGCAAGCGCGCGATGCCAGCAGCGCGCGCCAGGCGACGCAGCACGAACTGGGTACCGGGACGCCCGTCCAACTGGCTTACCAGCATGGTGACCGCGCCGTTGGCAGTGGTGATCGTCAATGGCGATCCCACTTTGCCGGTAGCCTCGACATCGTCGCTGGCAAACCGCACCCTGTACTCGTTGTCACCCAGCGCGGTCAGCAGGATCTTGCGCTCCTCCATCGACGCAGGAACGTCGAGTTGGGACACGGCAATCGATTCATGGCCCCACGCAAAGCCACCCCATCCAAACAGCCCAGGGTGCGACCGTTCAGGATTGAAGCTGGCGATTACCGGGCCAATCACGGGGAAATAGCGCGGTGCGGCTTCGATATACAGGTGCAGGTTGTCGACAGCCTTTCCGACCACCATCCGCGAGCGCAGGAGTTCAATCTCCGCGGAAGCGGCGGGTTTGGCATCGGGTCCCGGTGAGATGGAGGCTATGAGCTTGCTGACGTGGCTACCACCCGAGTCCTCCACTTGCACCGTCATGTTCGTGCGGTAGACGGGCTTGGCCAGGAGGGCATAGGTAAGGCCGACCACGAGGACCACGCCGACGACGGACAGGAAGGTCTTTCGATAGCGGGCCAGCAAATCGAGATAGGCGGTAAAGTCCACGGCCGATTGATGCTCGTCCCCGCCAGCGGGAGCTTGATCCCCGGTACTGACCGTTCTCATGATACCTCTCCTTGAGCATCAGTTGGTGCAACCTCTGCCAGCCGTGCAGACCATGAAGCAATGCCCTGCTTGATCAGTTCCAGAACGATATAAAACATGCTTGGCGAGCATCCGTACGGATCCGGCACATCCGTGGACGTGGATTCGCAAATCCGGTGGGTCTTCCCGCGTGCCAGCGGGAAAACCCGTTCAAGCTCGTCGCGTTGCTCGCTGTCCATCACGAGGATCAGGTCCGCAGCTGCCACAAGTGCGTCGTTCACAGCGCGGGCGCGGTGACTGGCAATATCGAGGCCCTCGCGCGCAAGCAGCCTGACAGCGCTTGGGTCCGCGGGTGCGCCGACCGGCGGAGCGAGTCCGGCCGAAGCTACCTCGCATGCGGGCAGAAGTTGGCTCAGCAGGCAGGCCGCCATGGGGCTGCGACAGACGTTGCCGATGCAAATCACCAGGATCGAGCGAGTCATGTTTCGCATCCCGCTATTTGATTGCCGTGGCAGTACTGAACACAGGCTGCGTGCTCGGCAACAACTGGTTGATCACACGGCTCCAGCGGACCACCTCACGTGCGTCCACATAGACCACATCTTTCGGTTCCAGCTCGAAGCCCTCGGCGATAGCCAGCGCCGCCGGAGAGTTGCTGTTCAGATGGAAGATGTTGGGTTCGCCATCGGCCGCCTTGCGGATGACGTAGATCTGTTCCGCATTGGCCGAACTCGGATTGACACCGCCGGCATCGCCAAGTGCTTCGTTCAGTGTCATCCGTCCATTGCGCATGAGCAGGGAGGCCGGGCGCACCACTTCGCCGGTGACGAAGATCTTGTTGTCCTCGCGCTGTTCCACGCGGACGATGTCGCCCGAGCGCAGCAGAATGCGGGACGGATCAATACCCCTGGCAAGCAGCGCAGGAATGTTGACATACCAGCTACGCTCGCCGCGGGTAACGCGGATGCGGCTGTTGTCACCGGTCAGATTCAGCACGCCGCCGGCGCGATTGAGCGCTTCCACCAGCGTCATGGGCGCGTCATCGATGGCCTGCATGCCAGGCGTCTTGACTTCTCCGTCAACATAGACACGCTGGCTACGAAAGCCGAGCACCCGCACCGTCATCTGGGGGTTCCTGACCACTCGCGACAGAACCCGCGCCATCTGGTCGCGAACCTCGTTTGCTGTCTTCCCACCCACCTTCATGACGCCGGCGTAGGGGAATTGGATATCGCCCTGTGCGCTGACCACATAACCCGGCACGTTGGCGCCGCCGCTGGACTGCGGGATTTCGAAGGCGGCGCCGATGCTGTAGGTCTGCGTGGGAAACACCAGTTCCGGATGGTCCCACACCACGACCGAGATGATGTCGCCAGGGCCGATCTGATAAGGCCGCGGTGTGGCGAACAGTTCTTCGACCCGCTCATTGTCTGTACGAACCTTGCTGCGTTGGGCTTTCACCAGATCGAGGGTGATCGGTGTCACCTTGGGTACGACATCGGGACCGATTGCGCTCACCACTGCATTGGTGCCGAAGTACATGCCCGGCGAAGCAGAGCAGGCTGCAAGCAGGCCGGTGGCGACAAGTATCGACAGACTGGAAGCGATGTTGTGGCGATGGGTAGCCAGGATGATTCGGGAATGCATGCGCCAATTGACTGGTCTCACGGCGGTCTCCTTACTGATGGCAGCGGACAACGCATCGCATCTGCCATGCCCTGATGCTTTGCATCGTAGGAGGGGCAGCTCCATGCTTCGGTGCGTTGTCGCACGTTGAATGTTCGGACGTGAAAGCTGTACTGCCGCGAGCGCCAGCCTTCGCCCAGTGGGCCCCTCCGTTCGCTGCATCTCGCTTCCTGCAGTAAAGGTGCAAAGGCCAGCACTGGTCTTCCAGCCCGTGTGCAATGCACGGAGCCTCGATATCGACCAGGTCAGGACACCGGGTTGGCCTGAGGTCTGCATGCTTCGTCCAGCACACCAGCCAGGCGCTGCGCCAGCAGCTGGAAGCTGTGGTTGCGCTCGACATATTCGCGGCCGGCGCGCCCCATACGCAGGCGAGCCTCGAGCGGCGCTGCGGCGATGCTGATGATGGCGTCGGCAAGCGCCTCCGGCTGCTCCGCGGCCACTGTCAATCCCGCCGTCGAGTCGGCCACCGGATTATTGGAGGCATTGGAGGCAATGACGATGGGCCGGCCCGCAGCCAGGTAGTCAAACAGCTTGTTCATGCTGATGCCGTACCGGTACAACTGTGGCAGGTCGCGCACGGCGATGACAAAGGCATCGGCCTCCATTGCCACAGCCGGAATGCGGGTCTTCGGTACGGGGGGCTCAAAGATGACATTGCACAAGCCGAGTTGCTGCGCCTGCGCCATCAGCGCAGGCTTGAGGCCGCCATCTCCAACCATGCGCAGGATGATGTGCCGCCCCTCTGGCCGCTGCTGCACAAGCTTCATTGCCTGCAGCACATTGTCCAGGCCGTTGGCTTGCCCGTGGGCGCCGAAATACATCAGCGTAAAACGCTCGGACGGCGCGACGGTGCGTGCAGGCGTGGGCGGCGGGAACAGCGACAGGTCCACGCCGTTGGGTATCCAGGTTATGCGCTCTTTCGGGATGCCCAGCGGCGCGATGTACTCCCACGCGTGCGGCAGCAGCACGACGATGCGAGTGGCACGCCGATACAGCCAAAGCTCGAGCTTGCGCAGCGCCCAGGTAAGGAAATCCCCTTCGCGCAGGCGACCCATGTCCACGAGCGTCTGCGGCCACAGGTCACGCACCTCGAACACGAACGGGACCTTGAAGCGGTGCGCCAGCAAGGCGCCCGCCGCCGCGGCGAAGGGGTGTACGCTGGAGCCGATCACCACGTCGGGACGCGGCAGGCCACGCGTGGTCCGCCGCCGCAAGGCGCGCCAGCTGTAGGCCAGCATGTTGAGGATGCGGCCAGCGCCATTGCCTTCGTATGTGGGCGTACGTACCCAGAGGAAAGACACATCGCGAATACTGTCAAGGCGCGACAACCTGCCCGCCTCCAGATGCCGTTCCCTTGCGCCGACCGTGTTGGCCGCGATAACGGTTGCCTGCCAGCCGGACGACCTCAGGTGCTCTGCCAGGTGGAAGTGTCTCGTACCGCCGGGGCTGCTGCCGGGTTCCAGGGCATAGTGATTGAGAATCCAGACGTGCTTCATGGAGGGACCGGATCGTTGGATGCTGGCGCACATGTCATTGGCGGGCTTCGCCCGGTTGGCCGACCCGGCCCGCAGGGTGGGCCACCAGGGCAGACGCGGGCCTGACAATAGCTGATCCTGCCGCGACCGCATGTGGACGCGCAGGGCCATGGTCAGGGCCATGGTCAGGGCCGGATGAGTACTTTCCCATCCGCCCGAATACATCTAATCAGAGTCCGACGCCCCGTGAAAGCGCATAGCGTGGCCCAGACCACACTGCCCGGCATCGCACCGCGGCAGCCTCGCGGGTGCGGCAGGAAAGCGCGCGCGCCTTGCGTTCGGCGTCACACCCAGCTTCATTGCGGGCACGGTAGCGAGTCCCGATAATCTTCTCTGTCAGCGCAGTCGGCTGTGGCTCGGCCATCCGGTTTGCCATGTGCTGTCCATGCCCTGCTCAAAGCCGTGCACAGACGTCGTTCAATCAGACGCCGGCATTCTCACTCTGGAATTCCCTATGAAGCACATGACTGAGGAAACCCTCTCCTGGCTGCAGCGGATTCTCGCGGAGCGGTTTGGCCATGGTTTTCAGTTGCAAGGTACCGACGCGGGCTTTGTCCGCTTGAGCCTTGCTGGTTGCGGCGAGGGATCGATCGAGATTGCCGCTGACCCCGTCACCTTCAAGCGCGCGGACTCGGCGCTCGCCTTTACAACCTGGGATGCACTTGCCGAGGGGTGGCAGACGGCCCTGCGCGGACCTTTGCCGGCGCCAGGCCTCGCGCGCGCTCCGTCGCCGCTGATCGAGTCGACGCCGGCTGGCTATCGAATCCACTATGACGTTCTCGGTCTTTGCTACTGGATGCTGTCGCGCCAGGAGGAGGTTGGCCGCACCGACCTGGATAAATACAGGCGCTTCCCGGCGAGCGGCTCGCATGCCCACAGGCATGGCTACCTGGAGCGACCGGTGGTGGATGAGTGGTTGCATATCCTTGGGCAGGTGATCAGGCGACAGTGGCCAGAACTGCAGCTCAGGCAGCTTCGGCCCGGCATGAAGGTGTCGCATGACGTGGATGTTCCCAGTCGTTATGGTTTTGGCTCCGCGGCGCGAATGCTCCGCCGCATGGCCGGCGACATTCTGATTCGCCGGGACGTACGGAGCGTGCTGCAGGCCCCGGTCATCAGGATGAAGACGCGCACCGCGCTGCATCCCGGCGATCGGGTCAATACCTTTGACTGGATCATGGATGTTTCCGAGCGCCATGGACTGGTCAGCGCCTTCTACTTCATCTGCGGCCGCACCCACCCAGGCATGGATGCCGACTACGAGCCGGAGCATCCTGCGATACGCGGATTGATGCAGCGTATCCATGCCCGTGGTCATGAGATCGGCCTGCATCCGAGCTTCAATACCTATCAGGCCCCCGGCGCGGTGCAGGCGGAGGCAATCCGGCTGCGGCGGGTATGCGAGCAAGAGAAGATCGAGCAGGAGGTCTGGGGCGGACGCATGCACTATCTGCGCTGGGAGCACCCGACCACGATGCTCGGTTGGGAGCAGGCGGGCATGACCTACGACAGCACGCTCAGCTATGCCGACCACGCCGGATTCCGCTGCGGCACCTGCTTCGAATATCCGGCCTTCGATCCGGTGGCAGGCAAGGCCCTGAACCTGCGCATTCGCCCGTTGATTGCCATGGAAGGCACCGTCATGGGTTATATGGGGCTTGGAACCGGCGAGGCGGCATGGAGCAAGTTCCGGGAGCTGAAGGACACCTGCAATGCGGTGAATGGCTGCTTTACCATGCTGTGGCATAACTCGTCGCTCGGCAAAGCCGAGGAGCGCGAGTTGTACCAGGCTGTCGTCGCCCACTGACAAGCTGTCGCGTCAGCGAGCCACGATCGCCCCACCCCTGCCGCCCGGCCGCGCGCGATGGAAACGAGCGCGGCGGTTGGCTCGTCCCTTCAGCGCGCGCCGCCGCGGCGCACCAGCGTAGGCCAGAACATCATCTCGGCAAGCATGCGCCCGCTGTCGCCGGGCTGCCTGGCAAAGCCGGGGTAATGGGCTGCAACGAAGTCCCGGTCTTCCTTGCGCGACGACTGGGTAATGTCGTACAAGCGCACACCCAGCGCGTGCATGGCTGGCCAGGTTGCATAGCCACCGGTGGGGAATGACTCAGACAGGCCATACGGTGGATAGCCCTCCGCGCAACTGCCGGTACCGTTGTCGTAATTCACCCGATACCAGCCGTTGGCGCCACTGAAGTAGTTGGCGAACAGGGGGCGAGCCCGATCCTGATTCCAGACGCGAAGACTGAACTGGCGTGCAAAGGCAGCCATGGTGTCTTGCGAGGGCAAACTCGCCGGGTCTATACCGTAGACCTGGACCATGGCCGCACGATTGCGCTCGATGGCATCAAAGAAATGTACCAGCCGTCGTGCGTGGCTGATGTCCCAGCCGATGTTGGCGACCGGCGCGAAGCGCTCGGCTGGAATATGCGTCTGCGCCGTGACCAGCTCGGGTCTGGCCGGATCGCGCTTGCACACCACGGGCTTGTCCCGCCCGGTGTAGGAGGCATACCGGTTTGTGTCATAAAGCCGCCAGAATCCCGCATCAAGATCGGCCACCCTGATGCCCTTGCCGGTCTTGCCCTCCGGGTCAGGAAGCGCCTGTACAGTAGTACGAGCCGCAACCAGGCGCAGCAACAAGTCCAGGTGTGCTTTCATGGTGGCAATACTGCCGTCATTCAGGCCCATCGCCTGGGCAAGCCGAGGCCGCGCGGCCAGCATGCCGGCCAGATCCGCGTAGATGGCAATCTGCCAAAGCTCCTTGTCGGTCAGGAACAATTCCGACGAGGTATTTTTTACATCCTCCGGCCTGGCGGCGATCCGCTTGCGCAACGCGTCCTGCGCCGCAGGCGTGTTCCAGCGTTCCAGGTGCTCGCGCGCGATGCGTGCCGTCTGCTCGACAAAGTCGTTGGGAGCCCCCGTCCGAACCTCGCGGCTCATGCCGTTGGCAAGGCTGCTCGCGAAGGCCAGGAACTGGGTGCTGTTGAGCAACACCTCGGTATTGCGCAGCCGGATGCTGTGGCTGCACTCGGGGCCACCGCGGCATATCCAGGCCCGCCCTGGCTGGTCGCCGGGCGCGGGTGCAAGCTGTGCATAAGTGCTGGCAACCAGGCCGGCCAACTGGGCCTGGCGCGCGCTGCGCTGGCAACGTTGTGCCATGGCCAGCAAGTTATGAAAGAAGACCTCTAGGTGATATAGCGCATAGGTGTCGCCTTGCTTCACCAGCCGTTCCGCGATCAGCTGCTGTTGCACGAAGACGAACCCGCCTTCGTCCCAGCGGCGCCAGACCAGGCCTTCGACAGGGCCACCGCATTCCAGCGCGGCCGGCATCACACCGCCAGACTGCGCCTGCGCCGCTGGCACGGTACAGGCCAGCAGTACAACCAGGCTACCGGCGCGCAGCAGAGCGCGCGCAAGAGGTCGACGGGCGCGTGCGTTGTGCTTGCTCATGCCAGCATCTCCTTGTAAAAGCGCGGGCGCTTTGCTTTCCCGGCGGCACGGCTATCGGGAACGCATGAGCTGATACAGCGAGAGCGCCCTGGATGGTGTCTTGGTAATGAGGAAATACGGTCTCTGAACAGCACCGAAGCCTCGGAAGAAGCGTTCCACCGATTCCAGCATGGAGCCAGAGAAGTCATAGACCTTGGTTACCGTCGAGGCGAACCTGATGGTTTCCCAAATGCAGTAGCTGCCGGCTCCGGTATTGGATGGCATGTCCCGGTTTGCGCCTCCCATCAGGCCATATGCGCTCTGCTCGTCCCACACGAGATAGGCGCTGTAGTGAGGCCGTCCCTGCTCATCCTCGACGATAAAGATCCGGCGTCTGCCCCGCTCCTTGCACGCAGCGTCGATTCGCCTCGCGACGTTATCGGAATAGCCTCGGCGCCATTTTGGGTCAATGCCGACATTGCGGTTCAGTGGCAGGAATTCATCAATGTTGTCGGTGTGGCGCACGCGAAGATTGAAGCGGTCGCTTGCTTTCCGGATGTCCTGTTTCACCGTGGGTTGCATGGCGCTCCAAAGCGATGTCTCGTCACTGAGGTCCGGAAGAATGTAGGTATATCTCGTGGTCTGCCGATAGCCTTTCCAGAAGAAGGGCAGCCAGTTGGTATTGTTGTAGTCCCAGGCCTGCACGAAATGGTCGAACCTCGGCAGTTGTTCGATCAGATTCGTCATCAACTCCTTCTGTTGGCTCAGTAATTTTGTCGGCTTTGCATCCTTGCACGCGAGCCATGGTCCCAATCCGTTTCCGGCGGGAGGCTGGGTAAGGATGACAAAGCCATACCTTGTCTTCTTGACGTAGGGCATGGCTGCGATTACCTTTCCTGCCCGCTCCACCAGGGCCACGCTCCAGCGGTCGGCCCCGACCGTCGCGTCAAGCCACCAGGCCCGGCTGGACAGCGGGATTGAAAGTTCGGTCTCGCAGAGCTCCCTGTATTTGCTCTGATTGATGTCCATACGCCTCAATCATCGATGAATATCAGTTGCCGCTGTACAGGCCTTGCCTGGTGACCAGACTGGCGGATACCTGTCAGGATCGCGCAGCTTGCTGACCTGGGCACCGCGCAAGCGCAGGCCGGCTGCCCGCCCGCTCGCGCTTGCGCAGTGCGCAGGCCATCGCGCCCCATGCCAAGGCGAAAATCGGGTCGTTGACGGATTTGGCGGTGGCCGCCAAGGTCACGGTATAGACGCTGAATGCCAGCGCGAGCGCAACTTCCGGATTCGCGGCGTAGCCCTTCCTGGCCAGCCTGGCTGATTGCACCAATGCATAGCCGAGCAAGAGTACGAAGCCCAGGAAGCCCACCAGCCCGAAGCTGACCCACGCGGAGAGCGCGTTGTGCGCGTAGCTCCCGATCTCGCCGAGATACAACTGGGAAGCGTAGCTGCCGAGCAGCGGATGCTCTGCGATTGTCCTGACCGCGTACTGCTGCAATTCGTTTCTTGCCTGATAGGAAGTCGATTCCCTGATCTCCAGAAGCTGGAGGATGCGCGAGCTGCCTTCGAAGACCTGGAAGCTGACAGCCAGATAGGCGAGTCCGGCTATGCCAAGCGGAACCCAGACCAGCGTGGTCCGCGATGCGCCGTCCCGAAGCCCGAAGAGAACTGCGGCTACGACGAGGAAGGCCATGAACTCGCTGCGCGCCCCGAGCAGGAACAACAGCGGTACGGCAATCACTACCACCAGTGCGGCACGCAATCCGCGATGCAATGCGAGCGCTGCCAGGGCGGCAATGGCGGCAGAACGGGCCAATCCCTGATAGCCGGAAACCCGCACGGCGTCACCGGCAATCTTCTCTGTATCGTAGAACTGGCCATTCGAGTTCCACGCGGCGATGGCCAGGAATACGGGCAGTGAAATAGATATTATCCAACGCAGCCACTTCTCGTTCAGATCGAGGTTCCTTACCGACATGTAGACCACCAGCCACATGAGTATCGTGCTGAGGTTATACATATAGAAGTCGAAGGACTCCTGCACTCCTGTACCAAGCAGGTAGTGCAGGCTTGACCATGCCAGGACAAAGAGCACATACAGAACGAAAGCACGATCGATAAACAGAGTCGGCTCGCGCCCGCGTACCAGTGCACCGAAACCGAAAATCACCAGCGGGATGCCGAGGACTACCGACATGGGGCCGAAGAAGCCACCCAGCACCGGCGGAAAAAAGGCGCCGGCCACCGCGGTGTGGTAGTAGAAATAGCCCGGAAACAGCGTGAGGAAGACTACGCTGCCAAAGAGCGAGAGGTTGCCGTGCTTCATGACCGCTCTGCCGCCTCCCTGTTAGTCGTCATTGCGGATTCCGGATCGCCGTCCCCTTGCAGTCCATCAGCCAGTGAAAGTCTGCCCCCCAGGCAAGCGGTGGATCTAGCCTTTCCGGATGCAAGGCTCAGCCACGGATATCCGCTCGCGCTCCATCCATCTAATCAAATTTGCCGCTACTTTGATAGCGCAGTGCGTGAGCCAGCCCACACCGGACAATGCGCAAGCCCGAAGCCAAAGCCATTCCTCGGCCGAGTCGCTGAAGCGGCGAACCGGCCACGCACTTAGGCCAGGATCCGCTCGTAGAAATGAAACAGCTTGTCCTGCTCGTTCGCCCAGTTGTATTTCCTGGTCACGGTGCGGCGGCCGTTCTCGCCCATGCGGCGCGCCTCATCGGGATGCGTCACCAGATAGTCGACGGCATTGGCGATTGCCTTCGGATCCAGCGGATCCACGCACAGGCCGCTTTCGCTTTCCTCGACGATTTCGCGCCAGAGCGGAAAATTGGAGGCAATGGGCGGGATCCCGGCCGCCATGTACTCGAACATCTTCACGGGCAGTGCATCGAGAAAATTGATGAGCGGGTGCAGCGTCACCAGGCCGGCCACCGACCGCGCCAGCACGCCCCGCACCCCGTCCCGGTCCAGATAGCCGAGTTCGTTGACGCGGGACCAGCCGCTGGCCGCCCTCACCTCCGATTCCAGTGCCTGGTCGCCGAACCGGCCGGCCAGATTCAGTCGCGCCGCGGATTGCACCTGCTCGAGCGCCATGACAGTCTCGCGGATACCGCGAGTTGAGCTGATGCTGCCGACATAGCAGATTTCCGCTCGCTTGGATTCCCACTGCACCGGGCCGCCAAGTTCGCCGAGAATCGGGTAATTGTTGATGTCGACGGTGCGAGGATTGATCGGCAGGAAATTGTCCCTGATAAAGGGGGTAGCCGCGACGATGCCGTCGAATTCGCGACAGGCACGTCTCTCGTATATGGCAAAGGCACCCGCCAGCGCGCGCAATCGCCTCGGCCCCAGGTAGGGTTTGCTGAGCAACTGGCGGGGCACGTCCTCATGCGAATCATAGATGACGCGTTTACCCATCTTCTTCAGCTTCAAGCCAACGGGAATCAGCTCGGGGTCGTGCAGGTGGTAGACGTCGGCATTCAGCGTGAGCGCCCGGCGCAGCACGCGTGTCGTGGTCCGGAAGACGCGGTTTAAGCGCCCCGCCGAGCCGCCGACATCGGTGATGAAAACCCCGTCCCGGCTTTCATCCCCTTCGCCGTCGGCCACCACCAGCGAGACCCGATAGCCGTTGGCCGCCAGGCTACGGCAATGCTTGAGGAAGATGCGGTCATCGTAGCGCGGATGAACCGAGGTGAGGTGGGCTACGTTAGCAACTTGCACTTGAAACTCCGTCTACAACGCCACGACATGCATCCGGCACAGAGATGTCTGGTCCGCTAGCGGATCGAGGCTACCGTCGTTCATCGTCAGTTCGCGTCGGGCGCAGCGTGCGCCGCATCCAGAACGCAGACAGGGCCAGGAAGTAAGCGGCAGAAACCAGGGTCCGCCAGTCGGGTTCGCCGCTGAACAGCAGTATCGAAGGCAGTGCCCAGGCGCAGAAGACCAGCAAGCGCCCCGCATCGTGCGTCACCATTGTCTTGAGCCTCACCCCCACTCGCGACATGAACAGGGTAAGCATCCCGAGATAGGCAACGGCGCTCACTGCGGAGAAAACGGCAATGCTGGGGTCCGCCGGAACGCTGAATCCGTAACAAACTGCCAGCGTGGCAAGACGAATCGCAAAGGTGCTGAACTGCGCGATCAGTTCCATCTTCTGCAGTTCCATCACATCAGGGAGGCAGGAGAGCGGCGAGAACTGGAACTGGAAATAGATCCAGGGAGCCATCCAGCGCGCATAGTGGCCGGCCATGCGCCACCGTTCGCCGAACACGGCCGCGAACAGGTCCGGCCCGGCGCAAACAAGCAGCACCAGTGCCGGAACGCCGGCATTGGCCAGCTTCCGGCGCAGCGCCTCGGCCGCCTCGGGCAGGCGACCGGCCCGCATGGCGGCCGGCGCCTGGGCGAAAAAAACACTACCGATCGCCGCGCCGATCAGTGAGATCGGCGCCGATACCATGCGCAGCGCGAAGGCAAAGTGGCCGACTACGGCAGCGCCGAACAACGCCGAGAAGATCAGCGGCACCAGGTGC
Source organism: Cupriavidus sp. MEYA8 (assembly GCF_059278825.1). Lineage (NCBI taxonomy): Bacteria > Pseudomonadati > Pseudomonadota > Betaproteobacteria > Burkholderiales > Burkholderiaceae > Cupriavidus > Cupriavidus sp. MEYA8. The sequence goes on along the minus strand of NZ_CM181222.1, from coordinate 1,076,901 downwards.
ACGCCCGCCACATTGAATGTGGCTGTCCAGGTGGAGTACAGCGGAAAATCCTTGTAGCGGCGCGCAAGGGCCACGATGCGGATCAGCTTCACGTTGCCGCCCCGCCTGCGGCGGATTTCCCTGATCGCATAGAACAGTCCGCCGGCGCCATGTCCGATTACCGTTCCACCCATCAAGGCCAGGACGCCGAAACCATAGCCGCCCAATTGCACCAGGTTTGCGATCACGGACCGCACCAGCCTGGTCTGCGCCAGCTGGCCAAAATACTGCATCCGGACCATCCATCGCTCGATCACAGTGTAGAGGCCGACCGAAGCAACGCCGAAGGGGAGCAGCCAGAGAGCGCTGGCGTCGATTGACCAGTTAAGGGTCAGGATCAGCGATTCGCCGAAGAACAGCACGCCGAGCGCGCAAAGCGCGCTGGTCGTCGCCACGCACAGCAGGCATAAGGCCACCAGGTTCTCGGCATCGCGATCGCTGGCGGGCAGGGCGATCGACAAGTCATAGCGCAGGCAGGCGACAACGCCGAAGAACGCGAGCAGGCCCGCGAAGACCGCCACGGCGCCAAAATCCTGCGGAGAATAGAGGCGCGTCAGAACTGGCGAGACCGCCAGCGTAAGTATCTGCGCGGCGGCCTGCCCGCTGACCAGCACGCCAATGCTTCTGCCGACACGGGGTTTCTCCGCCGTGCCGGGGTCCACGGCGAGCGCCTGCTTGTTCAAGGCACGACTCGCTCTGGCTGGCACATGGCATGTCGGAGAATCACTGAACAGATAGCCTGCTGGCTTGCCATGTCGAGGTACGGATGCATCGGCAGGCTCAACACCTCACGCGCCAGCGCGTCGCCGACCGGCAGGCGGGCCTCGCAGGCGGCTACTGCGGGCTGCCGGTTCAGCGGCAACGGATAGTGCACGACAGTGGGGATTCCGGTGGCTTTCAGCACATCCTGCAAGGAATCGCGATCCGGGACACGGATGGTGTACTGTGCCCATACGCTGAGGTTGTGGGGTTCGACATGCGGCGTGGCCTCGAACCCCCCCTGGCGCAGCAGTTCTCCGTACCGCGCCGCCACTTGCTGGCGTAGCTCGACCTCCTCATCGAAGATCGTCAGCTTTGCCAGCAGGATGGCCGCCTGCAATGTATCCAGGCGACTGTTCACGCCAACGCGGACATGGTGGTAGCGCCGGTCCTGGCCATGACGGGCGATCTGGCGCATCGCCTTGGCCAGGTCTTCGTCGTTGGTGAAGATCGCTCCGCCGTCCCCGTAACAGCCTAGTGGCTTGCTGGGAAAGAAGCTGGTACAGGCAATCGTGGACAGATTGCAGCTACTGCGGCCCTTGTAGGTGGCACCGAAGCTCTGCGCAGCGTCCTCGATGACCGGCAAGCCGTGGCGCGCGGCAATGGCATTGATGATGTCGAAATCGGCACACTGTCCATACAGGCTGACCGGGATGATGGCCCTTGTGTGGTCGGTGATCGCCGCCTCGAGCGCCGCGGGATCCAGGTTGCAGGTGCGCGGATCCACGTCCGCATAGACCGGCTTCGCTCCCAGCAAGGCGACGGTCTCAGCGGTGGCAATATAGGTAAAGCCGGGCATGACGACCTCATCGCCGGGCCCGATGCCCAGCGCCATCAGGGCAATCTGCAGTGCGTCCGTGCCGTTGGCACAACTGATGCAGTACCGGGTGCCGGTATCGTGCGCAAGCCGCTGCTCCAGCTCCTCGACCTCCGGACCGAGAATGTACTGGCCGTGCGCCAGCACGCGCTGGATGCCGGTGTCAATCCTGTGCTTGATGCGGGCTTGCTGCGCTTTGAGGTCGATGAACTCGATCATGGCTGATTTCCTGTGCAGACGGCATGCGGAGGGGACTGGTCACTGCCTCAGTCTGCGGCCTTGCGCAGTGTTGCGCCGTCCAGGACGTAGCGCTGCCCGCTATTCCGGCAGACGGCCTCGCCCTCGCCGCGCACTGGCAGGTCAAGCTGCTCGCCGAATTCGCTCATCCAGCCGACCTGCCGTGCGGGAACGCCGACCATCAGCGCATAGGCAGGTACGTCCTTGTTGACAACGGCGCCTGCGCCGACGAACGCATATTCGCCGATAACGACGCCGCAGACGATGGTGCAATTGGCGCCCAGGGTCGCGCCCCGCTTCACCAGCGTGTCGCGGTACTCGTTCTTGCGCTCGATCAGCGAGCGAGGGTTGTAGACATTGGTGAACACCATGCTGGGGCCGCAGAAAACGCCGTCCTCCAGCGTGACGTTATCGTAGACGGAGACGTTGTTCTGCACCTTGACGTGGTCGCCGATGACGACGCGGTTACCGACGAACACGTTCTGGCCGAGCGAGCAATGCCTGCCGATGCGCGCACCGGCACAGACATGGACAAAATGCCAGACGCGCGATCCTTCGCCGATCTGGGCTCCCGCGTCGACGATGGCCGATGGGTGTACCTGGTCCGTCATCACAGCCTCATGCAAGAAGTTGCTGCAGGAAAGGATGGCCCTCGTTGTCGCTGGGCGCCGTGGCGCGTGCGGAACGGATTGTGCTGACCGTCTCTACGCAGTGACGCGCGTCGTCCAGGCCGTAGCCCCGGCCCGCGAGTATCTCCCGGTAGCTGGTGGTGTGCAGGTCGGTGAAGCCTTCCGAAAACTCGATCTCGGCACCGTCCACGGCGATCGAACGATAGGTCGTCTTCTTGCCCTTCACCGTGGCAGGCAGGTCATTGGCATCGATCGATAGAAACCAGCGCACGCGCGCATTCTCGTATTCGAGGTAGCCTGCAGCCTTGTTGTCCGTGCCATAGTGCACCACATTGCGTTGCAGGCTGCCAAAGATGAAGTGCAACATGTCATAGAAGTGCACGCCAATGTTCGTGGCCACGCCGAAGGATTTGCGCGTGTCGCCTTTCCAGCTTTCCAGATACCACTTTCCGCGCGAGGTGATGTATGTCAGGTCGACCTCGTGCTTGTGCCCGTTGCGCTCGCACGCAACCTTCTCCTTGAGCGCGAGGATTGCCTGGTGATGGCGCAGCTGCAGGATATTGAACACGCGCCTGCCGGTCTCGCGTTCGACGAGCGCGAGCTCATCGAGCAATGCAGGTGTCGGGACCAGCGGCTTCTCGCAGATCACGTCGCATCCGAGGCGCAGGCCGGCAGAGATATGCGACTGGTGCAGGTAGTTCGGCGAGCAGACGGAGATGTAGTCCAGCGCTGCGCCCGGCTGGCGCCGCAGGCGCCAGGCATGGTCATAGAAGCGCTCGAATTCGGTGAAGAATTCGCTCTGTGGCGAAATGCTGTCGAGGATGCCAACTGAATCGTTGATGTCGTACGCCGACACGAGCTCATTGCCCGAATCCTTGATGGCGGTCATGTGGCGTGGCGCAATGTAGCCGGCCGCTCCGATCAGTGCGAATCGTTTCACGCTAGCGCTCCCATGTGCTCAGGCCTTGACAACATTCGCGTATGACGCGCGATACTTTCCGCGGCTGTCGACGAGGAGCTTCGCATGCTGGCGGATGAGAAGATAGTCGAAGGCGTCGTGATCGGTGGCCAGCACCACGGCGTCGAAGCCGCAGAGCGATTCGCCGTCGAGCGGCACGCTCGACAGCTCGAAATAGTGCTCGCGCATTTTCGGAAACACCGGGACGTGCGGGTCGCTGTATGCGACCGTCGCGCCGCGTGCGCGAATCTGTTCCATGATCTCGACCGAGGGCGACTCGCGCATGTCATCGACGTTTTTCTTGTAGGCAATGCCCAGCACCAGCACCCGGCAGCCTTTGAGTGCCTTGCCCTGCTGGTTCAGTCCGTCCACCAGCCGGCTGACCACGTACTCCGGCATGGCCTTGTTGACTTCGCCGGACAATTCGATGAAGCGGGTGTGCAAGCCGTATTCGCGCGCCTTCCAGGTAAGGTAGAAGGGATCGATGGGGATGCAATGCCCGCCCAGGCCCGGCCCGGGATAGTAAGGGGTGAAACCGAATGGCTTGGTTGAAGCGGCGTCGACCACTTCGAAGATATCGATGCCCATCCGCGTGGCCACGATCTTCATTTCGTTGACCAGGCCGATGTTCACCGCACGATGGATGTTCTCGAGCAGCTTGGTCATCTCGGCGGCCTTGGTCGAGCTGACCGGCACCACGCGGTCGATCGCCACTTCGTACAGCGCCATACCGACCTCGCGGCAGACCGGCGTCTGGCCACCGACGATCTTGGGAATGCTGCGCGTTTCGAATTTGCCATTGCCCGGGTCTTCGCGCTCCGGCGAATAGACCAGGAAGATGTCGCCGCCCACCTCAAGCCCGCCTTCCTGCATGCGAGGCAGCAGTTCCTCCTCGGTCGTGCCGGGGTAGGTGGTGCTTTCCAGCGACACCACCTGTCCGGCGCGCAGGTACTTCTTGATGGCGTCCGCGGTGTTGATGACAAAGCTCATGTCGGGTTCACGATGCTTGTTGAGCGGCGTCGGCACGCACAGGATGATGGCATCGCACTCTCCGGCACGCTCGAAATCCGTAGTGGCCTCGAACCCGGTCTCGCGGGCACGGGCGATGCTGCGTGCGGGAATATGCTCGATATAGCTCTGGCCGGCGTTGAGCTTGGCAACCTTGCCCTCGTCGATGTCGATACCCAACACACGGAAACCGATTGCGCAGTAGCGCAGCATCAGGGGCAGCCCGACATAGCCCAGGCCGACGATGCCGATAATGGACTCCCTGTTCTTGATCCGTTCGATGAGATCTTTGGCGATTGGGCTCGACATGATGGAATCAGAAGGTTTGTGGTTGAAGCCGATCGAATCGGACTGACTTGCGAGGTGACAGCGCTGAACTGATGAACCGTGCTCCGATTGTAGAAATTCGCCGACCGCCGGATATGTGGGCATTGTTGTCACCCACACACATTGCTGCACATACACCTGCGATCGGGCGCGTCCCAGCGCCGGTACTCGTCGCGGCGTGCCGGGGAGCCTTCAGACTAGCGATTGGCAATTGAAGGAAACATCGTTCCAACGGGTATCGTCCATTCGACTGAGGCCGTACCACGCCATCGCGCGTGCGGTGCGCGACAGGCCAGCAATGTGCGAAACCGCACGGATGCTGGCAAGGTGGCATTCCCGGAATGCGAGCAATGGGGGATCGGAGCTGCCGCGAATCCACGCGCAGCTGCTACGGATCGGCGCGACCTGAGCGCAACGCGCGTCGACGCAATAGGCACTGCCACAACAAGCAATCCCTCAGGGATTGAGGAGCGAACGCAGGTACAGGTATGTCAGCAGGATGCGCGAGGGGGTCTTCTGGATAAAGAAGTAAGGCTGCTGTCTGGCGCCGAATGCCCTGAAAAAGCGCTCGACCGGCTCCAGCATCGACCCTTCGAAGTCAAACGTGCGCGCCACGCCCGAGGCGTAGCGGATTGCTTCCCACATGCACAAGCTGGTCGCCCCACTGGTCCGGAGCACTGGATCTGAGCCGCCCATCAGGTAATAGGCGACTCGCCCGTCCCAGACCAGATAGACGCCGGCATGACGACGGCCTTCCTTATCCACGGCAATGAAGAACTTGCGTGCGCCTCGCGCCGCACACGCGGCGTCAAGGCGGCGCACGAAGTCGTCCGTGTAGGGTATCGCCATGCGCTGCCGGGAGAAGACCTGCCGGTTCAGCTTGATGAACTCGTCGATGCCAAGGTCGTCGCGCACCTGAAGACCATGGCGGGAGCCCGCCTTGCGGATTTCGGCTCGGATGTTGTGCTGCATGCCATTCCAGAGCGCTTCCGGATCCGACAGGTCATCGAATACGTAGGTGTACTTGGTGGTCTGACGGAACCCCTTCCAGGCAAAGGGCAGCCAATTGGTCTGGCCGGGATCCCAGTGCTGCTGGAAATGGTCAAACCGCGGGAGCTGCCCGATCAGATCGTCCATCAACTCCTTCTGCTGGCCCAGCACTCTCGCCGGCTTGCCATCCATCGGGGCCAGCCACGGTCCGGACATCTTGGCCAGTGCCGGCTGGGCAATGACTGAAAATCCGTACATGCGCCGGGGGGCGTAGGGCAGGCTTGCGACTATCTGACCGCCGCGCTCGACCAGCGCTACGCTCCAGTTCCCGGGGCCGGCGGTGGCGTCCAGCCACCACGCCTGACTAAATAGCGGAATATTCGCAGTATTGCAGAGCTGGCGGTAGCGGGCTTGTGCCGCGTTACCCGCAACCTCCGTGTCAGCGACCTGCCTGACGGGAGCAGTGGCTCCGCTCGCCGCTGGAGCATTTAGTCCGGGGTGGTGGTCAGCATCCCCTTGACGGCTGGGGTCGGAAGTCGGCCGCACCAGGTCCGTCGCGGCACTGGCAATCCCATTCGCGCTGTTCATCGATTCCTTCCATGCCGTTAGCCGGCTGATGCTTCCATGGCAACATGCTGCTCCGCCAGTTCGCCGACCCTGGCCAGGTAGGCGCACTTGAACAGTTCGATGCCGGCCTGATAGTGGACTTCCTGGCCGTGCTGCCCGCGCACGCAATTCAGCAGCACTCTTACCAGGTTGGCTCCCGCCAGATGGGTAAAGGGGTAGCCGCCTCCAAATCTTGGATTCAGCTCCAGGAGATACTGGCGCCCTTCGCGCTCGATCACATCGCAGTCGACATTGCCGATATGTCCCAGTTCATGGCTGATGCGCGTGGCGATGTCGTCGAAAGGCCCGCTTTCGACCGTGATCGCGCGATCGGTCTCTCCCGCGCGCATCGACAGCTTCTTGCGCACGGCAAATCCGACCGGCCTCGCTTCAAGGTCGTTGAAGATATCGAGTCCGTACTCCTGGCCCGAGATCCATTCCTGGATCATCACCGCCGCATCTGGCTGTCCCAGCCTGGCAAAAGCCGATTTCCTGCACATCCGCTGGCAGTAGGCATAGGCGAAGCGAAGCTCGTCGAGGTTCTCGACGAACAATATGCCAAAACCTGCGCTGCCCCAGCGGGGTTTGACCACCAGTGGGAAAATCTCGGTTCCCGCCGAAATTGCATCTTCGGCGCTCTCCAGCGTGGCATAGCTGCGCGGCGTCGATACTCCGATAGATTCGGCAAACTGCACAGTCAGGAACTTGTCCGCGCACAGATTCACCACCTCTGTCGACGAGATCACCGGTATCGTTCCGATCTCGCGAAACCGTTGTGCGTTCGCCGCAAGGAGCGGAAGTTCCAGGTCATTCAGGGACAGGATGGCGGAGACCCGATGCACCCTGCACAGGTTGAGCAGGAAGTCGATGTAGTTATCCGCATCAAGCCCGGGCGCCAAAAAAAACCTGTCGCACGCGCTCGCAGCCGGCGCGCCGCCATTCATGTCCACTCCAAGCACCAGGCCGGCGCCATTCAGCTCCGACTTGAAATACTCCGCCAGGTAGCGCCTTCTACCTATGCACGTCAGCAGAACGTTCATGTTCACCCCAATGCCATTCCAGTCACAATGACCCTGTCGTAGCCCAGCAGGCCCCGTCATGCAGGCCTTCGGCCGTTTTCGTTGGAATAGTGCCTGTATACCGGCATTTTGTTTTCTGCTGCCTTGAGTCGTGGCTTGCCGACCGCGCGGACGCCTGCTGCCCCCGATGCCCACGCTCAATGTCTGACATATGTCATCTAATCAGAATGGCCTGCCCGAAAGCAGCGCGATACGTGCGCAAGTTCACGAAGTGGCGACACGCCTCTTGTACCGCGAGCGGGAATGTGACATTCAGCACGAGAAGAGTCATCATGCGATGTGAATCGGAACGTCTTCGTTCGCAGCGGGCCGGGGCACGCTCGCCGCATGCTGAACACCGGGACTGCCTGTGAACGTCGGTACCTCGATGTCCCCTGCTGCGTTAATGCCCTGGCGGCCGACAACGGTGCCTACCGTGCGCAAGAGGATCTTCAGATCCAGCCAGAAAGAGTGGTGGTCCACGTACCAGGTGTCCAGGCGAAATTTCTCTTCCCAGGTCAGGGTGTTCCGCCCGTTCACCTGTGCCCACCCGGATATGCCGGGGCGGACCAGAAGGCGGCGAGCCTGGTCGGGTGAGTAACACGGCAAATACTTCATTGGCAGCGGGCGTGGGCCAATGACACTCATGTCCCCCAGCAGGACGCACCAGAACTGGGGTAGCTCATCGAGGCTGGCGCGGCGCAGGAATCTGCCGAACGGCGTGAGCCTGTCGTTGTCCGGCAGGAGATTGCCATCCGGGCCTCGCTCATCCGTCATGGTTCGGAACTTCACAACCCGAAATGGCCTGCCGTCCAGGCCCGCCCGCGTCGGTCGAAACAGCACCGGACTGCCTAGCTTCCAGCGCACGGCACCCGCCAGGAGCAGCAGCGGTATTGCCAGCACAAGCAATGCCATGGAGGCGAACACAATGTCAAACAAGCGCTTCATGATCGATCCGTCCAGTCTGTCACGCAGAGGAGTTCATTGCCGCCGTCCGACGGATTCCGAATTTCCGCTCTGAGTCTTATCTCACCAAAATCGGCTCGTTGTGTGAAGCAGCAAATGTGGCCGAGGCCACGTTCTGCCGCGCCACTGGTCATGCCAAAGTCGGGGCGCCGCTGTGATCGAAAAGGAGTGTGCGGGTCCGTACCGATGCACCGGAGGGCAGGTTTCAGACTGCCGTAATCTGGCTGGGCGCGTGATCGAAGCAACCGACGACGGCTGCATGGCGCGCAACGCTGCTCCGGAAGGCGCGGCTTCGTAACCGCCAGGAAAACTCAAAAGGGAAGAGCAATAATGTTCTCATCCACGGATACGGTTATTGTCGGGGCCGGCCCCTATGGTCTGTCGGTTTCGGCCTATCTGAGCAAGGCCGGCGTGCCCAATCAGATTCTCGGGGAACCAATGCATGCCTGGAGAAATTTCATGCCGCCGGGGATGCTCTTGCGCTCGGAACCGTTTGCCTCGAATCTCTACGCGCCGTGGAAAGGCTATACGCTGGAAGAATATTGCCGTCGTAATCGCGTCGCGTACCGACAGGTCGGATTGCGCGTGCCGCTGGAACTCTTCGTGGACTATGGGCTGTGGTTTCAGTCGCGACTGGTCAGTCATGTGCGCCCGGTGGAAGTTGTCGACATGCACCGCAAGGAGGGGCTCTACCGGCTGCTTCTGAGCGATGGCAGCGCCATGGCGGCGCGGCGCGTGGTAGTCGCCCTGGGCCTGAAAGGATTCGCGCAGGTGCCCCCGGCACTGCAGGCCATGCCGAAGCCTTACGTGGTCCACTCCGGCGAGTTCGGAAGCCTGGCTTGGGCGAAAGGCAAGAGTATCGTTGTTGTCGGCGGGGGCCAGTCGGCAATCGGGCTGGCTGCGCTTTTTGGCGAACTCGGAGCTCGGGTTCGGCTGCTTGTGCGCGGCGAGATCAATTGGGGCAGGGAGCCGCGTGTCTCCGGCGGTGGTGTCACAAGGCTGCTCCGAGGGCGCGTCGGCCTGGGACGTGGTTGGGATTCCAATAGTCCAAGTGTGCTTTTGATGTCCTTCCTGTTGTCCGAGCACCCCGCCTTCTTCCACATGATGGATCTCCAGCGCCGCCAGAGGTTGCTCGACACGGGTTGGGCACCGTCTGGGGCGTGGTGGCTGCGCGATCGCGTGGAGGGCAAGGTTGATATCCGGACCCAGAGCGAAATCAGGGATGCCGAACTCAGGGACGGTCAGGTAGTCCTGCAGGTCTCGAGCGCGAATAATGTGTCCCGAATCAGTGCCGATCATGTTGTTCTGGCCACAGGGTTCAAGATTGATATGGCCAGGCATTCCTTCCTCTCCCAGGAGCTTCAGGATTCGCTCTCACTCGTTTGCGGCGCGCCAAGCCTGACGCGCAATTTCGAAACCAATCTACGCGACCTGTACGTGGTTGGACCCGCGGCTGCGCTGAGCTTCGGGCCCGCACTGCGTTTCGTCTATGGCGCGAAGTATGCGGCGCCACACCTGGCACGGCACATTCTCGGGCGCTTCAAGGAGGACGGGGATCATCGTGTCCAGCCATCGGCCCGAGAACCGGAACTGGACCAGGAACACAGTGGAAGCCGTTTGCATGGGCAAACCATGCTTCATGTCTCCGACAACAAGGCGAAATAGCGTCGGAATCCCTGGCTTTGTCCATCGGGCGCCGTACTGGATCTTCGACAGTGCGGCGAACAGTGTCGTGGCGTCATGACGGATGATGTCAGGCACGTCGCAAGCCAACGATGCCGCGTGCGTTCTCCACGAAGCACGGATAGCCGCAGGCAGGCTTGACGGCTGGCGCGTGCGCTCTGCACGCACCAGACCCGCGCAGCACCACCCTGCCTGACGCTCGGAACGCTCGGAAATGCATGGCCCTCGGACCAGGCGCGCGCTCAGCTGTGCCGAGCCACACGGGGCCGTGCAGGACCTGGCTCGGCAATTGGGTTACTGCGTCGCCGTCCCGGGCACCTGGCCGGCCGCCTTCAGCCAGCCTCGCTCGGATTGGACAATGTTGGGGGCTGCAGGTCCACGCCGACTTCCGGGGACGGGTTCCGGCGCGATGTAACGCCGCGCAACGGCGGCGGTGCGGGTGCCAGCACCTTGCGGGCGGGCGAATCCAGAGAGCTGTAGGGGGTGTACTCGGAGACCAGGCTCTGTACGGCGATCTGGATCTCCAGCTCGTCGCGGGTGTCGCAGGCTGCGAGCAGGCGCTGGAGCTTCGCCTGCAACTCTGCGGCTTCGAGAAACGGTTCGTTCGAGCACATGATGCGCTCGTGACCGCTGGCCGTCACCTCGCCGCCGATCAAAAGCTCTTCAAAAAGCTTCTCGCCCGGGCGCAGCCCTACGACTTTGATCTCGATGTCGCCGGCAGGGTTCTTGCGCGTCTTTTCCACCAACCCGGACATCTCGATCATTGTGCGGGCAAGGTCGATGATGCGGACCGGCTTGCCCATGTCGAGCACGAACACTTCGCCACCTTTGGCCATCGCGCCGGCCTGTATTACCAGCTGTGCCGCTTCGGGGATCAGCATGAAGAAGCGAATGACATCCGGATGCGTAATTGTGATGGGCCCGCCCGCGCGGATCTGCTTGCGGAACAGCGGCACCACCGACCCGGATGAGCCCAATACATTACCAAAGCGCACCATCGAGAACGTAGTTCTCGTATTGGGGCGGGCGGCGGCAGCCTGGAAAACGAGTTCTGCAATCCGCTTGCTTGCGCCCATGACATTGGTAGGGCGGACCGCCTTGTCGGTGGAAACCAGCACGCAGGTCTGAACGCCGAAATGATCCGCCAGGTCGGCGACGGTCTGGGAACCCAACACATTGTTGCGAATGCCCTCCGGCATGTTCACTTCGACCAGCGGCACATGCTTGTAAGCCGCGGCGTGATAGATGGTGTCGACCTGCTGACCGCGCAGTGCCGCGGACATTGCGGTGGAATCGCAGACGGAGCCGATCCGGGCATCGATCTGCAGTTCAGGATAGCGCTGCCGCAGCTCCTCTGCGATCGCGTAGAGGGCATATTCGGAGTGGTCGAACAGGATCAGTCGCTGCGGTCCCTGCGTGGCGATCTGACGGCATAGCTCCCTGCCGATGGAACCACCCGCGCCGGTGACCATTACCGTCTTGCGTAGCGTGCACTTGGCGAACAGGTCTTCACGTGGGGGGACGATGTCGCGGCCCAGCAAGTCTTCCACGCTGATGTCACGGATGGACTGCACGGTGATCTGCCGGTCGACCAGTTCGAGCAGGGTGGGCACTGTGCGCACGCTGACCGCATAGTGGTGCAACTTCTCCACAAGCTGGCGGCGGCGTTCTATGGGCAGGGTCGGCGCGGCCAGCACGACTTCATTGATCGCGTACTTCTGGATCTGCGCGCGCATCTGGTTGCTGTGATGGACGGGGAGGTCGGCAAAGATCTTGCCCTCGAGCGCGAAGTCGTCATCAAAGAAGCAGACCGCCTTGTGACGCAGGCTGGATCGCATGGCGATGGCGAGCTGGAAGCCCGCCTCGCCGGCTCCAAATATTGCCACGCGCAGAGGCGCTGGCTCGGCCTGCACCTGCCGGGACTGGAGCGAGCGCATCAGCAATGCACGCGCGACAAAGCGGGAGATTACGACATAGGAGAAAGCGATGAACCAGTAGATCAGCAGGCCGGTGCGAGGCAGCCGGTCGAGGTGCACCAGGAACGACAGCGCATAGGTGATCCCGATGATGCAGGCCAGGCTGGTGCCAGTCGTCCAAAGGACTTTCAGGTCGAAATACCTCACGACGGTCCGATACAGGCCGCTGAGCGAGAACACGGGAATCGTGCAGGCCGCAATGATCAGCGGCGGTGTGATGCCGTACTGGGCCAGCAACTCGAAATTGCCGACGCGCAGGAACAAAGCGAAAGCAAAGCACAGCGGCAGCGCAAGCAGGTCAGCCGATATCATGAGCGCGACCTTGCGGCGTCGGGGCAGCGCAATCAGCCAGCGCGAAAATAGTCTGGTCATTTGCCGGAACCTCCATGCACCGCAGGGTGCAGGGACCTGGTGGCGACCAGGCTGCGACAAGGATGCCCTACTGGCGGAACGAACAAGAATGGCTGCACACGGTTTTGCATTGTCTTGAGGCTTCTTCTGTCAATGGCTTCCGATTTGCCCGTTGGCCCGTCCGTTGGCCCGTCCGTCAGCCCGTCAGCCCGTCAGCATGACTGGGTGCTTCGGCACCACTCCAGACTGAAGCAATTATTGTTGCTGGCGCTTCTCTTGCAACACCGCAACGTGGGCTTGCGTACGCAATGGGCGCCGGCGCGCGCCCTCACCATGGCGCCTCATCTGAGTGTCCTAGTCCACATGGTGGCCTTCACGTGCCAATGCAAGTCTGGTTAGATGATGGCATTCCAGCGGGTGCTTAGTTGACACCTGGCCTGCGCGGCAGTACCCGCTCCGACTTCCATTGCTGAGGTGGACGACCATGCTGGATACCAGCTTTTCTCCCTGGCCAAGTTTCACCGCCGACGAGGCGGCTGCCGTCCAGAAGGTGCTGTTGTCTAATCGTGTGAACTACTGGACAGGCTCCGAATGCCGGGAGTTCGAGGAGGAATTTGCCAGTTGGGTGGGGACGCCGCATGCAATTGCGCTGGGAAACGGGACGCTTGCGCTCGATGTCGCGCTGAAGGCGCTGGGCATTGGCCCAGGCGACGAGGTCGTGGTCACGCCACGCACGTTTATCGCCAGTATTTCATGCGTGGTGAATGCGGGTGCAACGCCAGTCTTTGCCGATGTCGAGCTTGCGAGTGGCAATCTTTCGGCAGCGACGATCGGCAAGGTGCTGACGCCAAGGACACGAGCCATCATCTGCGTGCACCTGGCCGGCATACCCTGCGACATGGACCCGATCATGGCGTTGGCGCGCGAGCATGGCATCAAGGTGATCGAGGATTGCGCGCAGGCACATGGCGCGCGCTACAAAGGGCGCTCGGTTGGCGCAATTGGGGATGTGGGCGCCTGGTCCTTTTGCCAGGACAAGATCATGACCACCGGCGGCGAGGGCGGGATGGTGACGACCAGCGCAAGAGACCTCTGGCTGCGCATGTGGTCGTACAAGGACCATGGCAAGAACTGGGATGCGGTCTATGGGCGCCAGCATCCCCCGGGATTCAGGTGGTTGCATGAGTCCTTCGGTACCAACTGGCGCATGCTGGAAATGCAGGCGGTGATCGGGCGCATACAGCTTGCGCGCATGAAGCAATGGACGGCGCAGCGCGCTGCCAATGCAGAGGTCATTGCCGGCGCGCTTCGGCAATGCGCTGCAGTCTGGCTGCCCGCCTGCCCACCTGATGCCCGGCCTGCGTGGTACAAGTTTTATGCATTCGTCCACCCGGAGTTGCTCAGGGAAGGCTGGAGCCGTGACCGCATCGTGGCCGAGATCCAGGCAGCCGGGGTGCCCTGCTATGTGGGCGGCTGCTCGGAGGCTTATCTCGAGAAGGCGTTCGATGACACTGGCTGGCGTCCGCCGTGTCGGTTGCCCAATGCCAGATTGCTGGGTGAATGCAGCCTGATGCTGCTGGTACATCCCACCCTGACCGAGGCCGAGATTGCCCTGGCTGCGCGGGTGGTGCGCGAGGTAGTCCTTCGTGCAACCCTGCCGACGGGAGCAAGGCAGGACGTGGAAGGCGTGGCGATGCACGATGCGGCTCGGGATTGCGCCGGCGCCATGCAGCGATGATGCACCGGCCAACGCTGATCCGGCTGGACACCGTGGGGTCCCTTCGTGCTGGTGCGCCAGGTTTTTTTCGCGTGGGAGGACAAACTGTGCAGACCGGCAGGCAGCCTGAACCGCAACCTGTGACGTCATGAAGATCCAGCTGCTCGCTCCATCAGACACCGCCTGGGGTGAGGTGCTGCGGCGCCGCTGTCACGACTGCTACCACATGCCTGGCTGGGCGCGTGCGGCGGAGTTCGGCGACCGTGGCAGCGCAGGGGCGCTATATGCCCGCGACGGTGAGGCCGAGTTGCTGCTGCCGCTGGTAAGGCGCGCCATTGGCTGTGGGGAGTGGGATGCCGTCTCGCCCTACGGCTACGGCGGGCCGCTCCTGAGCGAGGGCGCCGGGCAGGACTTTGCCGATGCCGCACTGCGCAAGGCTATCGCCATGTTGCGCGCCGATGGCTGCGTGTCCTGGTTCATCCGTTTGCATCCGCTCCTCAATTCAAGCTGGAACAGCGCAGTCGGCGAGGTGGTGGATCAAGGCCCTACGGTCACGATTGACCTGACCAAGAGCGAGGCCGCGCACTGGCGCGACACCGCGCATGGTCACCGCAGCGATATCAACCGGGCCATGCGCGCCGGTATCACTGTGCGCATCGACGAGTCCTTTGGCGCGCTGGGCAGCTTCCTCGCAATGTACAACGCGTCGATGCGGCGGCTGGGGGCACCGGCATTCTATTACTTTGATGAGCGCTACTACCACACACTGCGCCATGAACTCGGTGACCTGCTGAAGCTGTTCGTCGCCGAGGAGGCTGGCATGCCCATCGCCGCAGCGCTGCTTACCGTGGCGCCGTCGTCGGGCATCTTGCAGGGGCACTTGTATGGCGCCGACGATCGCGCCCTGAATCGCCAGCCGCTGAAACTGCTCATTCACGCGCAGCGGCAATGGGGCCGCGAGCACGGATATCGCGTGCTGAACCTGGGCGGGGGGCGTGGGAGCAACGGGGAGCAGGATTCGTTGCTTCGCTTCAAGCGAGGCTTCTCGCCTGACACCCGGATGTTCCGCACCCAGCGCCTGATTGTCGATCCCAAGCGCTACGCCGCGTTGTGCGGCGGTGGCAAGGCTGGCGAGCAGGAGTTGGCGGACCTGCGCGGATACTTTCCGGCGTACCGGCGCTAGTTTGATCCCGGAGTGGGACGCAGAAACGGGTACGCTGGCGCACCCTGCGCGGCGCCACTCAGGCCATGGATCCCGGCAGGCTCGTCCCGGCTGCTGCGCCGCGCGCCTGCGGCAGCCGGTCGGCGCGCAGCAGCGCCCACAATTTCCGTGTCGTGTCCCACGCCGGCACCGCGCCATGCCAGCCTGCCTGGCGCACATTGCGCGCCAGCATATGTGGCAGCGCCACCGCCAGGAACAGCGCCGCCCTGACCGGACGGTGCTGGCTGCGCCCGTGGCGGCGGTAGGTCACGTACAGGCGCGACGCCGCGCTGGCCGGCTCGGTGTCCTCGTCATGGCCGACGGAGACCATGTACTGATTGACCGCGCTTGGTACCAGCGCGATGCGGTGGCCGAACTCGTACACCGCGCGGCTGGCGAACTCGCAGTCCTCGTAGCCTGCCGCGAGCTGCTCGCAGAAGCGGATATGGTCGAACAACTCGCGCGGGAACACGGTGCTGTGGAGCACCACTGAGCACAGCCGCTCGCCATGGCTGTAGTCCAGAGACGGGTAGCCCAGAAAGGCTGCCTTGCGCGGCTTGCCGCGCTGTCCCTGGCACATGTCCGTGCCCGTCACGATCAGCGGTGTGGCGCAGCCCGATGCCGTGCGGTGCATGTAGTCGTCAGCCAGGCAGTCGGCCATCTGCTGCAGGAAGGTTGGCCCCAGCCGCGTGCGGTCGTCCAGGAACAGCACGTGCGAACCGGTGGCAACGGGCAATATACGGTTGCGGTTTGCGGCCCTGGTGCGGCGCGGACCTTCCAGATAGGTGATGTCCGGATAGTCGCGGCGCATCATTTCGCGCGTGTCGTAGCCGTGACTGTCGTCCGTGACGATCAGCTGATGCGGCGGCATGGTGGAATCGGCTACCGATTGCAGCGTGTGCCGCAGGCCTTCAGGTTGGTCGCACGTGGCGACACACACCGAAAAGGTCGGCATGAAAGTGCGTGCCGGCATGTTTGACCCCCTGTGATCCACAGATCCAGGCACTGCGCCGGCCCGTCTTGCGCGGGTACGGCGCAGAGTCTGGTGTTACAGCGCCGTGCTGGTGGCCTGGAATGCGGCGTCGCCACCACGGGATGCGGCTAGCGGGCGCGCGCTGCTGTCGCGCGAAAAACGTTCGTCGCCGCTGACCCACTCCAGCGTCGCGCCGCGCTGCAGGGCGGCGTAGACCGCCTCGCCCTTGTTGCGCACCTTGAGCCGCTGGTACAGCGTGCAGGCGTGGCTTTTCACCGTGGCCACCGAGATATTCAGCATGCGGCTGACCGTCTTGATCGGATAGCCGCGTGCCAGCAGCACCAGCACTTCGTACTGGCGCGGCGTGATCTTGAGCATTTCCGCTTCGCCGTAACTCGGTTCTTCCTCGCCGATCGGCATGGCGCCGGCGGCGTCTGGCGCGGGCAACGGCTGGCCGGGCCTCAGGTCGGTCAGGTCGCGCACCGCCACGGTAGTGCGCGGCGTGCTGCGCTGCGCGCTGGCGCATGAGGCGAGCGAAAGCGATTCGGTGGGCAGGTTCGCCGGCAAGGGCAGCGGCGCGGCCGAGGCGAGCGATTGCACCGCCGGCATGGCCGAGCGCGAGGCGGAAGGCGTGGTCCCGGTTTCAGCCGAGAACAGCAGGCCCTGCACGCCGGAGATGGCCAGGCGGATGGCCGCCTCGATTACCGCCAGCGAAGCGGTCTTCGGCAGGCAGCCGCACACGCCGCGGGCGCTTTCCGGATTGGGCACGTGCAAGGGCAGTACGTCGGCCAGGATCAGCACGCGCTGCGGCTGCAGCACGGCCTGCGCCTGTTCGAGTTGTGCCCAGCCCGGACCGGATTCGGCGGGCATGCCAAACACGAGCAGGTCTGCATGGTGGTGCCGGCTATCCAGCCTGGCGATGTCCGCGGGCGCGATGGCTGCCACCTGGGCGGATTCCTGGATGTTCTCGAGCATCTGCAACAGCCCGAGCCGGAGCAGCGGATGCTCCTCGATCAGCAACGCGTTCATCGACTTCACTCCCCGTTTGCTCGGGAGCGGACTGCGGGGCGCTTTGCGTATGGAGGGCAGTGCAGGACGTCAGCCACCATTGGTGCCTGACCGCGTGTGTGACCCCCATGCTTCCATGCCCCGGCAGTTCCGTTCTTCTGGATGGAACTTGTCGATGGCTGGATGGTTGACCCGAACCCGAACCCGAAAGATTCTCGCTCCTAAATCGGCTTAAATTCATCTTATGGGCTGGTTGAGTGGATTGCAAGCGAGCGGATTTGGGACGAGGCAGGGTGGGAATGACAGACGCGTCATAATCCTTTAAGAATTCACCCAAATGCGCCATGCCAGGTTCCGCAAACGCCGCGCTGGTGCCGGGTCCGGGCAGTTTCACCGATGTGACAACCGAAATTAAATTGGTTGCAGCGTTGAAACAGATCGCATTATCCAAAGCCCTCGTGAGAGGGATTGGTAACCCCATCGTGGGGTGTACGGAATATATCGCCCATGCAGGTGGCGCAATAATGAAACGGCAGCTTGATACGGGGCTTCGTAATATATCTGCACGATTAATGACGCGCTCGGGCGCATGGCCTAGTGCTTCTGGATGAGGAGTGGCTACACCCTCGGCATGAGACCTGGGAAGGCTGCTGCACCGGTCTGCACCCGGCTTGCCACCAACTGCATCAGACAAGGTGGCAAGCCGGTTTCGGGCCTTGTCAGTCAGCGGGTCCAGTAGCCGGGGCGCATCACCCAGCCGTTCGGTCCGCGCACCCAGCGGTCGGGCACGAAGCGGTGGCCCGGGCGTTGCGCCTGCCAGTAGCCGGGGCGCCAGTCGTAGCTGCCGCGAGCGCCGACCCAGTGGCCGGGCACCCAGACCTGGCCGCGGCGCGCGGCGGGATGCGGCTCATAGCGCGGCGGCGGCGGATGGCCATAGCCGTGGGCGACGGCCGTGGGATGGGCTTCGGCGGGCGCGATGAGTCCGAAGGCACCGCCCGTGGCGAGGACGGCTGCTGCAAGCATGAGCTGGCGTTTCATGGAATGGCTCCTTGTGGGCGGTGGTGGTCAGGCAATCAGGCAAGCGATCATCAATCTCAATCCGGGGATCAATCCAGGGGATCAATACCGGTCGTAGTGATGGTGGTAGCGGGGCGGCGGGCCGCCCCGCGGCGGCACGACGATGCAGGCGGAAAGCAGTGCGGCCGTGGTCGACAGCAGCACGACCAGGGAAAGGGCTCGTTTCATTTCTGGGCTCCTGGCGGGATCGCGTTGGACACGGCTTCAATGTAGCGACCGGCCCCCTCGCTGCGTGCTTGCACTTGTAAGGCTGTCTCACATGGGGCTTAATCGCGCGAGATCGGGCGCGATCGGGCGCGCGCTGCCTGGCGATGCCTGCGCAGCCTTGTACGGCAAGGCGCCGCACGCCGGAGCGGCACCGCGGATGGGTGCGGCCAGCCCTCGGGTGGCGTAATGTGACGTTACATCGGAAATAAACCTAGCAAGCAAGCGCGTGCGTCGGGAGGCCGCCAGCGTGTCGGCCGGGCGGCCGGCGCACTGCCACTTCTGACGCAGAAACAGGTACGGCCGGCGCCGATGCCGAAGCCTTGCCTGCAGTCCTTGCCGGGACCGGGACGGTGCAGCATGCTTCAACATGGCTCGCGCTGCGTGCCGGGCTGGCTCGTCACGGTGCGCGCGGGATGCCAGTACGGCCGCTCCGGGGCATTGCGCCAATGGCATGAAGCTTGCGCGTGGCGGAGTGCCAGACGGAGTGCCAGACGGAACCCGGTCGGGCCAGGAAGTGGAATCTGCCACGTGTGCTTGAAGGAGGCGCCATGCCAATCATGCTCATCGTGCTTGCCTTGCAGTTTTTGCAGGGGCTGTCGCCACCCGCCGCTGCGCTGTTTGCGCTGCCGCAGGAGCTGGAGACGCCGGATGCCACGGCCACGGTCGAAACCGCGCTGACTCGCTGAACCTGCCGCCAATGGGCGGTGGCGCTCCGCATGGCTTCCATCCACGCCATAGCCATGGAGGCAGCATGAACCGCAGCGACGTCACCGATCTCATCATCGAAGCCAAGGTCAGGCGCGGCATTACCTGGGCGCAGGTTGCCGAGCGTGTCGGCCGCAGCAAGGAATGGACGACGGCCGCGTGCCTCGGCCAGATGACGTTCGACGAGGCCGGAGCGCGCGCGGTGGCGGAGATCTTCGGGCTGCCGCCCGAGGCCGAGGCCTGGCTGCGCGAGGTGCCGTACAAGGGCTCGCTGCCAACGGCGGTGCCGACCGATCCGTTGATCTATCGCTTCTACGAGCTGGTCAGCGTGTACGGCACCACCTTCAAGGCACTGATCCACGAGGAGTTCGGCGACGGCATCATGAGCGCGATCGATTTCCGCATGGACCTGCAGCGCGAATCCGACCCCAACGGGGATCGGGTGCGCATCGAGATGTCGGGCAAGTTCCTGCCCTACAAGACCTATTGAGGGCTTACGGGCTTGTCGTCGATTGTCGTCGACGGCCTGGCCGCCGGCGCCGGCGCGGCGTAGGCCGCGCCAAAGCTGGCCGGGTTCAGGCGCAGCGTCAGCACGCCCACCAGCGCGGCGCAGCCGAGGTGGTACCACCAGCCCGCGGCAAAGCCGCCGGTATGGGCTTGCAGCATCGCGGTCAGCCACGGCGCCAGTGCCGCCAGCAGGAAGCCGCCGCCCTGCATCAGCGCGCTCAGCGCGCCGGCGCTGTCCGGGTCGGGCAGGTGGTCCAGCGCCACCACCAGGTACAGCGCAAAGCAGCCGCCCAGCCCGGCGCCGCCGATCACGGCCCATGCGTACGGCGCTGCGTCGGGCCAGAGCGCGAGCCCGGCAAAGCCGGTCACCTGCATCGCCAGCGCCAGCAACATCCACGCGCGCCGGTCGACGCGCCGTGCCGCCAGCGCCGGCAGCAGCAGCGCCGCGCCGGCCTGCGCCACCGCCATCAGCGCCACCAGCGCGCCGCTGGCGGGTGCGCTCCAGCCGTGGCCCTGGTAGAACGGCGCCAGCCAGGCCACCAGCGAGGCATAGCCGCCATTCATCACGCCAAAGCATCCCATCAGCAACCACGTGCGCGGCCGGCGCAGCAGGGTTCGCGTAATGGCTGCGGACTGGCCCGCGGACTGGCTGCGCGCCGCCGCGTGGTCCGGCAGCCGGTCGTTGCGATGCGCGCGCGGCAGCGCCACCCAGGCCAGCGCGAGAGCGGCCAGCGCCGGCAGCGCCCACAGCGCCAGCGCCTCGCGCCAGCTGCCGGACAGCGCCGTCACGTAGGGAGAAAGTTGCGCGCCCAGCGCGCCGCCGCCCATCAGCGCGGCCGAGTACAGTCCCATCACCGGGGCCACGCGGCCGGGGAATTCCTGCTTGACCAGTCCCGGGCAGGCTGCCTGCACCACGGCCACGCCCAGCCCGCACAGCGCCGCCGAAGCGATCAGCCAGCCGGCGTCGGTCACGCCGAGGCGCAGCGCGCAGCCCGCGCCCAGCAGCGCCAGCGCGCCCAGCACCGCGTTGCGCGCGCCCAGGCGGGCGCGCAGCGCGGGGCCGAAGAACGCGCCCACGCCCATCAGCAGCATCGGCAGCAAGGTCAGCCAGGCCATGCCCTGGTACGTGAGCCCAGTGCCGGCGCGGATCGACGGCGCGAGCGGCCCCACCGCGGTCAGGAACGGCCGCAGGTTCAGGCCGATGCCTGCCACGGCGGCCAGCACCAGCCAGCGCGCCGGGGCCCTGCCGCCGCGCGCGCACGCCGCGGCGCCGGCTAGGTCGGGCGCCTGTGCCATGTCCGCCATGTCAGCCGCGCGGAGCGTGCGGCGCGCGCGGGCCGTAGAGCTGGGCGGCGGACAGGTCTACCGGCAAGCGCGTCAGCGGCAGCGGGGGCGGATCCAGCGGCAGGCGCAGCGCCTGGTAGGCGGCCTCGCTGGACAAGCCGAAGGGCGCGGCATCGTTGTTGTCGAAGGCGTAGTAGACCGCCTGCACCCCGGCCATGGTCATCGCCGCCAGGCACATCGGGCAGGGATGGCCGCTGGCGTAGACCACGCTGCCGCGCAGGTCCGGACGGCCCAGCTTGCGCGCCGCGGCCCGCACCGCTTCCATTTCGGCGTGGGTGGTCGGGTCGTGGCTGTGCACGATGTCATTCACGCCGGTGGCAACGGCCTGGCCGTCGATGGCCAGCACGGCACCGAACGGACGACCGCCGCGGTTGCGATTGGCCGCGGCAAGGCGCACGGCCTCTCGCATGAATTCCTGGTGAGTGGTCATGGTATGCGCAGGGATCCCGAAAAGTGAGTCCACGCTCGCAAGTCTTGCGGCATGGCAGGTGGCAGGCTGCACACTGTACGCGGGGGCTTGGTGATTGGGAAATTAAATGATGAAATCGCCGGCAGTGGAAAACCCAATGGAAAGCCGGCCATGCAGGACCCCCGACTCGATCCCGTGCTGTTGCAGAGTTTTGTCGCCGTGGCGGAAAGCGGCAGCTTTACCCGCGCAGCGCAGCGCGTGCACCTGACCCAGTCGACCGTCAGCCAGCAGGTGCGGCGGCTTGAAGACCAGCTCGGCTGCGTGCTGCTGGACCGCGGCGGGCGCTACGTGGTGACGACGCCGGAGGGGGAGCGGCTGCTGGGCTACGCGCGCCGCCTGCAGCAGCTGATGGCCGAGGCGGTCGGGCAGTTGCGCCAGAGCGCCGGCCAGGGCGAGATCCGCATCGGCGTGCCCGAGGATTTTGCCGCGCGGCCGCTGACGCCGGTGCTGGCCGGGTTTGCCGACGACTGGCCCGGGGTGCGCCTGGAAGTGACCAGCGGCATGAGCCACGAGCTGTGGCAGCGCTTCCAGGACCGCGAGCTAGACCTGGTGCTGGTCAAGCAGCGCGTGGCGCAGGCGCCGGGCATGGCGAGCTGGCCCGAGCCGCTGTGCTGGATCGACAGCCGCATCCGCCCGGCGGTGGCGCGCGATCCGGTGCCGCTGGTGGCCTTTCCCGCCGGCGGGCTGTACCGCGGCGAGATGACGCACGCGCTCGACGCCGGCGGGCGGCGCTGGCGCATCGCCTTTGTCAGCGCGAGCCTGGCCAGCATACTGGCCGCCGTGGCGGACGGGCTCGGCATCACGCTGCTGCCGCGGCGGCTGGCCACGGCGCATCACGAGGTGCTGGATGGGGGCGGCTGGCCGGCGGCGGTGCCGGACGTCGAGCTGAGCCTGCACGCGCAGCCGGACCTGCCGGCCCCGGCGCGCGACATGGCCGCGCGCCTGGCCGCCCTGTGCGAGCGTGTCATGAGTTCCGGCGCGGCGGCGCCGGACGCCGGCTAGCGCAAGCGTCAGCCGAAGTATTCGTTGTAGTAGCGGGTGCAGGTGCCGGACGGCCGGAAGGTGTACGGCAGTTCGGCCAGCGCGGCGGCTTCGAGCGAGCCGAAGGGGATGTCGGGCGCGTTCAGGCTGGCGGCTTCAGTGGTGTCGGATTGATGGGCGGGATGCTGGGCGGGATGCTGGGCGTGGGCTTGCGAAGTCATTTTTGCGGTACGTCGAAGGTCGGACGGGCCGGCGATTGGCAACGCATCCATCCTAATGCGCCCGGGCCTCGCGATCAGCCCCCCTGCGTTGAACACACTGTTGCGCAATCGCGTCCAATCGCGGTGCCTTGTGAGACGTTGGCGGCGGATGAATGCAACTCGCCGGTTGCGCCGACGCCTTCCGCGGCAAGGTCTATATTGGCCGTGGGGCACCATCGTGCGGTGCTCCGGCCGGGAACCTGCCGGCCAGCCAACCGGGAGCGCGCAATGTCAGTCCCACCGTGCTTTGCCGATCGCCGCGAAGCCGGCCATTACCTTGGCCGCCGCCTGGCGGAGCTGGGCTTCGGCGCCGACAAGCTCGACCAGCCCGCACTGGTGCTGGCGCTGCCGCGCGGCGGCGTGCCGGTCGCCTTCGAGGTGGCGCGCGCGCTCGGTGCGCAGCTCGACGTGCTGCTGGTGCGCAAGATCGGCGCCACCGGCTACCCGGAGCTGGCGCTGGGCGCCGTGGTCGAGGGCGATGCCGCCGGCGGCGGGCCGCATACGGTGGTGAACGACGATCCCTGGGCGCGCCGAGCGGTGGAAAGCGGCAGCTTCGATGCCGAACGCGGGCGCCAGCTCGACGAGATCGCCAGGCGCCAGCAGCGCTATCGCGGCGGCGCGCCGGTGCCGGCGCGGGCCGGGCGTACCGTGATCGTGGTCGATGACGGCGTCGCCACCGGCGCGACCATGCGTGCCGCATTGGAAGGCGTGCGCATGGCGGGCGCCGCGCGGGTGATCGCGGCCACGCCGGTCGGCGCGCAGGAAGGGCTGGCCAGCCTGGAGGCGGCTGCCGACGAGGTGATCTGCCTGAATACGCCGCCCAACTTCGGCGCGGTTGGCTCTTTCTACCTGGATTTCACGCAGACCAGCGACGACGAGGCGCTCGGGCTGCTGCGCCAGGCCACCCCCACGCGCGCGGGCTGACGCGCCAGCGCCAGCGTCCGCGTCAGTATCAGGCCCGGGCGGCCAGGCGCCGCTTCAGGTGCGGAACCAACCCCCCGGCGCCGAGGATTTCACGCAGGAAGCCAGGGATCGGCTCGCACGCCACCGTGCTGCCGTCGTCCAGGCGCAGCAGCGCCGTCTCCAGGTCCAGTGCCACCCGGGCGCCGTCGGCCAGCCGGGCGGCCTCCGCGCACACCAGCACCGGCAGTCCCAGGTTGATCGCGTTGCGGTAGAACAGCCCGCCAAACGACTGCGCCACCACCGCGCCCACACCCAGCTCGCGCAGCGCCTGCGGCGCCTGCTCGCGCGAGGAGCCGATGCCGAAGTTGGCGCCCGCTACCAGCACATCGCCCGGCCGCACGCTGCCTGGAAACTCGGGGCGCAGCGAGGCCAGGCAGTGCCGCGCCAGCACGGGCAGCGGCGATTTCATCAGCACGGCGGGAGCCATGGCATCGGTGTCGACGTTGTCGCCGAAACGCCAGATGCGGCCGGCCGGCGTTGGGGCCGTGGTTTTGGCCGCGGTTTGGGCCAGTGTGGGGGCCGGTGTGGGGGCCGGTGTGGGGGCGGTAAGGGCAGTCATGCAAGAGGTCAGGCCCGCCTGCGCGGGGCACGTGGTCAGGCCGCGTCGCTATGTCTATGTCTTTATGGCAGCAAGGTGCGCGGGTCGGTAATGCGGCCGGTGACGGCGCTGGCGGCCACGGTCATCGGCGAGCCCAGCCACACCGCGCTGCCGGCATCGCCCATGCGGCCGGAAAAATTGCGGGCGGTCGAGGCAATGGCGCTGCTGCCGGCCGGGAAGCGTGCGGCGCCATAGCCCGCGCAGGCGCCGCAGGCGTTGGCCAGCAGGCTGGCGCCGGCCTCGGCCAGGATGGCGAGCGTGCCTTCGCGTTCGGCTTGCTGCTGGTCGCGGCGCGAGGCGGCGGCCACCTGCAGCTTGACACCCGGCGCGACCCTGCGTCCGCGCAACACGCGCGCGGCCATGCGCAGGTCTTCCAGCTTGGCGCCGGTGCAGGCGCCGAGGTAGGCGATCTGCACCGGCTCGCCGGCGGCCTGGTCGACCGGCGCGCTGTTGGCCGGCGAATGCGGCGCGGCCACCTGCGGCGCCAGCGCCGCGGCGTCGAAGCGGTGGTGCGCCAGCACGGGCGCCTGCGCGTCGGTGCGCCAGTGCGCCAGGTCGATCTGCGCCAGCACCTGCGCCGGCACGCCGGCCTGTGCCAGCCAGTCCAGCGTGACCGCATCGGGGGCGACCAGGCCGGTCTGCGCGCCCAGTTCGGCGCTCATGTTGGCCAGCGTCATGCGCT
Organism: Cupriavidus sp. MEYA8; assembly: GCF_059278825.1. Classification (NCBI taxonomy): domain Bacteria; kingdom Pseudomonadati; phylum Pseudomonadota; class Betaproteobacteria; order Burkholderiales; family Burkholderiaceae; genus Cupriavidus; species Cupriavidus sp. MEYA8. The sequence continues at coordinate 1,051,805 of NZ_CM181222.1, read as the reverse complement.
CCTGCATCGGCAGCGCGGCAACGGCGCTGCCGGTGTACTCGATCGCTTCGTAGCGTCCGCCGCCCAGGCCGAGCGTGGCGCACAGGAACAGGTTGATGTCCTTGGCGCAGACCCCGGCTGCGAGCACGCCGTCCCATTCCAGCCGGATCGTGTGCGGCACGCGCAGCCAGATCTCGCCGGTGGCCAGCACGCCGGCCATCTCGGTGGCGCCCACGCCGAACATATAGGCGCCGAACGCCCCGCCGGTCGGGCTGTGGCTGTCGCCGCCGACGATCAGGCGGCCCGGCAGGACGTGCCCGCGTTCGGGCAGCACCACGTGGCAGATGCCTTCGGCATCGATCAGCTCGGCGCCGGCCTGGCGCGTCCAGTCGCGGGTGAAGCGCAGGATCGATTCGGCCTGGGCATCGCCGCCCGGCACGAAGTGATCGGTCACCACGACATAGCGCGACGGGTCCCACACGCTTACGCCGAGCTCCTGCAGCAGCGGCGCAACCCGGCGCGGGCCGCTGGAGTCGTGCGACATCGCCAGGTCGACCCGGCAGATCGCCACCGTGCCGATCTCGGCATAGTCCAGTCCGGCGGCGCGGGCGACCAGCTTCTGGGCCAGCGTCGCCGGCCTGGCCGCCGCCTCCGCGCAAGGGGAGTCCGCAGGCACGCTCATTCCGGCGATGCTCCCGAATACTTGACCACCGATGCCCAGCGCTTGACGTCCTGCTTGACGAAGGCAGCAAATGCCTCGGGCGCCATGCCCACCGGCTGCGCACCGTCGTTTTCCAGGCGCTTGCGCACCGAGGGCGACTCCAGCCCCTTGCGCGCCGCCTGGTAGAGCGCCTGCGTGAGCTCCGCAGGCATGCCGGCCGGGCCGAACAGGCCGAACCACGCGCTTGACTCGAAACCCTTGACGGTTGCGCCGATCGGCGCCGCGCCCGGGAACTGGGGCATCGGCGCCGGGCTGGTCACGCCCAGCACCTTGAGCTTGCCCGCGCGCACGTGCGGCAGCACGTTGATCGTGCTGGCGAACATCAGGTCGCACTGTCCGGCCAGCACGTCGGTAAGCGCCGGCGCGGTGCCCTTGTACGGGATGTTGACGATATAGGTGCCGGTCATCATCTTGAACATGTCGCCGGCCATGTGCAGCGACGAGCCGACCGAACCGATGGCGAAGTTCAGCTTGCCCGGCTCGGCGCGCGCCAGCCGGATCAGCTCGGGCACGTTGTTGGCCGGCAGCTTCGGCGTGGCCACCAGCACGCTGGGCACGGTGGCGACCAGTGTGACCGGCGTGAAATCCTGCACGGGGTCGAAGGGCAGCTTCTTGTACAGCGTGGCGTTGATGGTGTGGCTGGTGAAGCTCATCAGCAGCGTGCTGCCGTCCGGCGCGCTCTTGGCGACCAGATCGGCGGCGATATTGCCGCCCGCGCCGGGCCGGTTCTCGACCACCACGGACTGCTCCAGCAGCTGCGACATCTCCTGGGCGATGGTGCGCGCCAGCGTGTCGGTGGTGCCGCCGGCGGGGGCGCCCACCAGGATCCGGATCGGCTTGCCGCCAGCGACCTGGCCCTGCCCCTGGGCAGCGGCGCCAGGCGGCAGGATCAGCCCGCAGGCGGCCAGGGCGGCCAGGCCGGAAACGCGGCGCAGCGCGGTGCGGCGCGCGGACACAGGCGGAGACTGACGGGTCGGGCTGGACGAAACCAGGCGGAACACTGGCATGACGACTCCTCGCTAGATGTGATCGGGAGTGCGCAGTATCGCCCGACTCGGGTGCCCGCGCATCCTTTGGCTTGCGGCGCGCGGGCAGGCTCAGTCGCGCAGGCCGGGGCGGGTCTCGCTTTCCACCCAGACGTTGGCGCTGTCCACGCCGGCGGGTGACAGTTCCATGCGGTATTCGTAGCGGTCGGGACGGTACTGCCCCAGCAGCAGCTGCACCGGGCGCCCGCCCTGGTCCTTCACCACCCGGCGCACCGCCAGCAGCGCGCCGCCCACCGGCACGTCCAGCAGCGGCGCCACCACCACGTCTGCCAGGCGTGCCGACAGTACCTGGCTGGCACGGCCCAGCTTGACCCCGCCGGCCTCGAGCAGGCGCAGCACCGGGGTTTCCTCGAGCGCCTTGCGCGAGATCGGGCGGCCCAGGTCCGCGGGCAGGTAGACGGTGATATGCGACAGCGGCCGGTTGCGGTAGTGGCGCACGCGCACGATCTTGATCACCGGGTCGCCCGGCTGGAGCTGCAGCGACTCGGCCACGTCGGGCGTGGCGTGGACTTCGTCGATCGAGATCACCTTCACCGACGTTTTCTGGCCCATGTCGATGATGTTGTCGAGCAGGCTCGCGCCGCGTTCCTCGGTGGCCGACGCGGGACGCACGGGGTGCGGGTTGACGAAGGTGCCGAGCCCACGATGGCGCCGCACCAGGCCTTCCTGCACCAGCCGGTCGAACACTCGGCGCATGGTCACGCGCGAGGCGTGGAACTGCTTGGCCAGGTCGATTTCTCCCGGCAGGGGACCCTGGCCGAAGCGTCCTTCGACGATCTGCTGGCGCAGTACCACGTAAATCTGGTGATACAGGGGAACGACGGCTTCACTCATGGTTTCCCTTGTGGAGAGATGACAAGTCTGTAATGCCTCTAATGTACTTTAAATCAGACATAGAGCCTAGCACGGATAGCGGCTGAGGCGCTTCGGATACAACGTGCGCGTGCGCCGCTTCAGCATGACATCCGCATCGCGCCAAGCCAGTGGCCGATCACACGGCGGCGCTCGTGCGCGTGCCGGTGGCGCCCCGCCGGGGCCAGGCGAAGGGCTTCCTGAGGAACGCACCGATGACCGGAATCTGGCGGCGAAAAACGGACATCGCCGCAATGTGAGGCAGCCCACATGGGAGACGACGGCGGCACCTCGGGAATCGTGTTTCAGGGCCGATACGTGGCATGGCGCATCGGGCAACTCCCGAGGCGATCAGTAAGCCATTGAAATCTAATTAATTTTTTTGGAGGGGTGGCGAAGCCCCTGTGTCGCCTTGGGGGGCGTTGTCACAGCGGTGTGACATGTCGTTTGGCGTGCACAGCAGGCGGGCCCCCATTGATGGCGCAAGCGGCTAGAAAGTTCCCCCGGCTGGCACCGGGCAGGCCTTGTATCACAAGGGTTTGCCGCCTCACGTGGCGAAGCTGGCACCGATTATGCGCTAGGGGTGGTCGGTTTGGCAGTTGCCGGACCTGAACCTCCAGCCGTCGTTCCGGACGTGAGCGCCGGCCGGAGGCTGAGCCGCAGTGACACTGTGAATACTCCTGGGAGCTAGGAATGAAAAAGACCTTACTGGCGTCGGCAATTGCCATGGCATTTGCGGGGCAGGCATGGGCCAATCCGATCAACCTCAATGATGGTGTAAGCGGGGGGGGTGACAACAACCAAACGGCAACGGCAAGCTCGACCCAAAGCGGCGCCGGCGCATCGGCAAATGAGTTCTCGAAGGCCATCCAGAAGAACGACAACAGCACCGACAACAGTACTGACACGCGGACCACCACGGTCACGAAGACGAAGAGCAAGACCAATTCCGACAACCGCCTGAAGGCTTCGGCTGACGGCATCGGGACTGCGGCGGCTGTTGGCGGCGCCGCATCGTCCAGCATCGCCAGTTCGTTCAACAAGACCACGGCAATCGCGCTCAGCAAGCTGAATGGCACCGTGAGCGGCAACAACATCTATGGCATTGGCAACGTTGCCACGAACACCGGTAGTGCCAACGGCGGCACCGGCTACGGTGGCAAGGGCGGCACGGGCGGCGCCGGCGGCACTGGCCAAGGTGGTTCGGGCGGCGACGGCGCCGTCGGTGCAGTGGGCGGTAGCGCCACCGCAACCAATGGCAGCGCCACGGCTGGTTGGGCCAAGGCAGGCTCGGCCAAGGCAGGCGACGGCGGCGACGGCGGACGTGCCTCCAACTGGGGTGCCAATGGCGGCGACGGCTATGGCAAGGGCGGCAGCGCGCTTAGCGCGGCAGGCGCTGCGGGCGCCAGCGGTGGCGATGGCTTTGGCAAGGGTGGCGGTGCTCTGAGCGCTTCGCTCGGTGCAGGCGGCCGTGGCGGCAGCGCCGGTGCAATCGGCGGTGATGCCCTGGGGGCCAGCGGAGCCCTTGGCGGTCTGGCCGGTGCAGCCGGCGGCTCTGGCGGCTCGGGCGGCAGTGCTAACGGTGCGGGTACCGACACGGGCGGTGCAGGCGCTGGGGGTGGCACCGCAGCCGCGGCCGGGACCAACACGGCTGGCGCAGGCTCTGGCACGGGCGGCGGAGCGGGTGCTACCGGTGGCGCAGGCGGTTCCGGAAGCTCCGGCGCGACGGCGACCGGTGGTGCGGGCAGCGGCTCCGGCGGCGCCGGCGGCACGAACACCGCGGGCTCGTCGTCAACTGGCGGCGCTGGCTCGGGCACTGGCGGTGCCGGTGGCACGCAGACGGCTTCCGGCGGCGGCGGTGGCGCTGGTGGTGCGGCATCTGCAGGCAGCGCCAGCACCTCGGCCTCGAACGGCAGCGCTACCACGGGTAGCGGAGGCGCCGGCGGCTCAGGTGGCGCTGGCGGTGCAGGCACCGGCGGTACCGGTGGCGTTGGCGGTGTCGGCAACGGCGGCGCTGGTGGCGCTGGCGGCGCTGGCGGATACGTCGTCGTCACCACAGGCGACTTCAACATGTCCAACCTGATGACCAGCGTCGGTCAGTCCGCGGCGGGCATCATGATGGCGAGCCAGAACAGCGGCGCCGCCTCGCTGACGCAGATGAGCGTGAACGTGCAGGCCAACGTCAACGCTGGCCCCTGATACGCGCAGACTCGGCCCTGCCTGAGCTTCTTGCGAGGGCGGGCCGGCACTTCGCGATGCCATGTCGGCAGGACCGGCGCCCGCATCCTGTGTGCGGGCGCGCGGGTCCTGTCACGTCCACGCAAGCCTATATGCCTTAGTGCCGCCCGGGACAGGGTACGTGCACGAGGCCTGGGGAGGATGACACCATGCAATCGGTCCGCATTGCCGTCAGTGCGTTTGCGACGGTCCTACTTGCCTGTCCTGCACTTAAGGCAAGTGCAGAGCCGCCAGGGCTGGATGAGGCCATGGCAGCCGCACGCAGTGTTGCAAGCATCCCTCAGGAGACTGTTGCTCACACGCAACCTGCAGCTCCAGCCGATACCACATTGTTCGGCGCGGTGGCGAAAGCTGTACCTGTGACTAAACTAGACGATATCCGCGGTGGTTCGGAGGTCACTGTCAACGACATGCGCTTGCACGGCACCGTGGCTGACAACGCGGCAGTCAATGTGTTGTCCGGTGCGAACAATATTGCGGACGGCGCGTTCGCGAACGCCTCTGGAATTCCTACGGCAATCCAGAATTCCGGCTCCAACGTGCTGATCCAGAACGCCACGATCCTCAATGTCCAGTTCAAATAATGAAGCTGCTGCGCAACCTGTTGGCGTCTGTACCGTTCGTGCTGGCCACGGGGGCCATTCCGTGCGCCAATGCCGCGGATGTCTATCTCTACGGGCCGGTCGGCGAACCCTACAGCGTCAGGGTCACCAGTGTTCGCGAAGCGCGCTTCAAATCCACGATCCGCCAGCAATACGATTTCAGTTGCGGCTCTGCCGCGGTGGCCACGCTGCTGACCTACCAATACGGCCATCCGATGAACGAGGCCACGGTGTTCCAGACCATGTACCTCAACGGTGACCAGGCAAAGATCCGCGCCGAGGGGTTCTCGCTGCTGGACATGAAACGTTTCCTGGCAGCGCTCGGCTACGAGGCGGACGGCTATGAGCTGCCGCTGTCCAAGCTCGAGGAAACGCAGATCCCGGCCATCGTGCTGATCGTGGAAAACGGCTACCACCATTTCGTGGTGGTCAAGGGTGTAAAAGGCAACCGCGTGCTGGTCGGTGATCCGGCCCGCGGAACACGTGCCATGTCACGCGAGCACTTCGAGAAAGTATGGGAAAGCCAGCTGTTGTTCGTGATCCACAACCGCACGGACAACGCGCGCTTCAACCTGGCCGCGGACTGGCGCCTGGCGCCCAGCGGCCCTTACTGGATGGGAGTCAACCGGGATAGCCTGTTCTTCACCGTCATGCCCAAGCATGGCGTTGGCGATTTCTGAGGAATGCATCATGTTGCAGACTTCCCTCCCGACCCCAGCAGCGCCTCGCACCGCCACGTCGGCGGCCGCGATGCTGCTTGGTGCGGGCCTGGCCTGTGCCGGCGTGGCACATGCCAGTTCGCTACCCCAGCCCGACAGCCTCGACCCGTCGGCGCTGCCGTCGCAGGCCGCTTCTGCCAGCGACCGGGACCCTACACCCGTGGCTGCCGCGCGCGGCAGCATGGCCGGCTGGAAACCGGTCGCACATGACAAGCTTGACGAGATGCGGGGCGGCTTCGAGATGTCGGGCCTGCAGGTTTCGTTCGGTATCGAACGCGCTGTGTACATCAACGGGGCCCTGGTCGTCGCAACCAGCATTAACATCCCGGACGTCGGACGCATCACCGCGGACCAGGCGGCGCGCCTGGCGACGACGCTGGGCCCCGCCATCATTGCTTCCACCAACGCCGCGGTCGATAGCGCGCTGGCGGGCGTCACGGCCGGCGCTCAGGGTGGCGCGAACGGGTCCGCCGGTAGTGCGAGTGCCGGCGCCGCAGGGGCTTCCTCGGCCACGTCGGCTGCGGCCAACGGCGGCAGCGCCAGTGCCAGCGGCGCCGCCGGCCTGCCCGCTGCCGTGGTGTCGACCGGCACGGGCCAGGTGGTGACCAACGGCTTGCTGAACGTGATCCAGAACGGCCCTGGCAACTCGGCCGCGGTGGCGGCGCTGGCCGGCACGCCCACCACGGTGATTCAGAACAGCATGGACAACCAGAGCATCCGGAGCCTGATGACAATCGACGCAAGCGTGAATACGCTGCAGGCCTTCCGGTCGCAATTGGCCAACGCGACGCTGCAGGATGCGTTGATGCGGGCCGCCAGCATGAGGTAATCGTAGCGAAGCAGCAGGCACTACAGGTTGCGGGCTCCTGACAACAGCCCGCCCGTCCCGGGGGAGGAAGACGTGATGAAGAAGCGGTCGATGCAGGGCATCCGGAATGCCGGATGCTCGACGTTGCTGTTGCTCGGCGGCCTGGCGCAGGCCCAGACGCCCGATGCGGGGGGACCCGCGGCAGGCCTGGAATCGCTGCAAAGGGAACTCGCCGAACAAGCCACCCAGCTCGACGCCATGAAGCGGGCGCTGGCCGAACAAGAGGCAGTCATTCGCGAGCTGCGCAGCGTCATCAGCAACGAGGTGCTGGCCACCAAGCGCGGCGGCCAGGGTGTCGGGGGTGGTGTGTCGCCCTCCAACAACGCCACCAATGCCGCCACCGCTGCGGCGGCGGCCAGCGCGGCGCAGAGCGCGCCCAACGCGGTCAACAACCCGCAGCAGATCACGCTGCAGCCGCCGCAGGATGTCGCGCAGGGCCCGCAGGCGGGCGAGTCCGCCAACCCCCAGACCGTGGCCGTGGAAGAACCCGTGGGCCGTCCGCCCGAGCGCGAGACCCGGCCGCCCGAGATCGCGCCGATCATCGACCAGCCCGGCGTGCTGACCGCACAGGGCAAGCTGGTGCTCGAGCCAGGCTTCCAGTACGGCTACTCCTCCAACAACCGCGTGGCGCTGGTCGGCTACACGGTGATCCCCGCGATCCTGATCGGCCTGCTCGACGTGCGCGAGGTCAAGACCTCGACCTACATCCCGTCGATCGCGCTGCGCTATGGCGTGACCAAGCGGCTGGAAGTCGAGGCCAAGGTGCCTTACGTGCATACGTCGGGCTCGACCGTGAGCCGTGAAGTCTTCACCGGCACCGCCGTCGACAACGTGTTCAATGCCAGTGGTAGCGGCATTGGCGACGTCGAGGCGACCGTGCGCTACCAGCTGAACTACGGCAACGAGAAAATCCCGTACTTCGTTGGCTGGCTGCGCTACAAGTCCGCCACCGGCAGGGACCCGTTCGAAGTGGTGACCGATTGCGTGACGCGTTGCATAGGCAATACCACCGGCACCGGCCTGCCGCTCAGCATGCCGACCGGCACCGGCTTCCAGGCAATCCAGCCGGGTATCACCTGGCTGCTGCCGACCGATCCGGCGGTGTTCTTCGGCACCTTCAGCTACCTGCACAACTTTGCGCGCGACAACGTCAGCCGCACCGTGCTCAACGGCCAGACGGAGAACCTGGGCAAGATCGCCCCGGGCGATATCTTCGAGTTCAGCTTTGGCATGGGCCTGTCGCTCAACGAGAAGGCGTCGTTCAGTATCGGCTATGACCAGGCCATCATCTGGCCGACCAAGCAGAACGGACAGACTGTGCCAGGCTCGGTGCGCATCACGCAAGGCACGTTGCTGGTGGGCTACTCGTACCGCTTCAACGACCGCTACACGCTGAACCTGTCGGTGGGTGCGGGCCTGACGCGTGACACGCCCGACCTGCAGGTCAACCTGCGCCTGCCGATCACTTTCTGAGGCGGCTTTCGCCGCGCTTTTCCAGGCGTTTCTGACTCACGTGACGTGTGCCTTGCAGCAGGCAGGGCATGCGTGCGCGTCACATGCGCGCGCGCACGCGCAGCGCTCCGGCACTTGCCTTGCGCTTGCCCCCCGAACGGCGTACAACGAAATAACCCCGCGCCGTCAGCGGTACTTTCTCACCCGGTCTACCCACACCATCGGCGCGGCCTGAACAAGGAGAGAGACATGCGCAAACGCATCTTCTGGTTGTTGCCCGACGTGGCGAGCGCCCGCCGCACCATGGACGACCTGCTGCTCGCCCGCGTCGAGAACCGCCGCATCCACTTCGTGGCGCGCGACGGCGAAGACATGACGGGCCTGCACGAGGCCAACCTGTTCCAGACCTCCGATATCGTCCATGCCGCGGAAATGGGCCTGGTGGTCGGTGGCGGCGTGGGCGTGGTGGCCGGCGCGGTGGTGGCGATGTTCCCGATCGTCAGCGATACGCCGCAATGGGGCCTGGTCGGGGTGCTGGCGGTGCTCGGCGCGGTGTTCGGCGCATGGGCCGCGAGCATGATCGGCAGTTCCGCGCCCAACAGCCGCCTGCGCGCGTTCGAGAAGGACATCGAGGCGGGCAAGATCCTGCTGATGGTCGACGTGCCGCGCGGCCGCGTCGAGGAAATCGAAACGCTGCTGCAGAACGCGCACCCGGAAGCCCGGTTCGCCGGTCTCGATCCGGCCGTGCCGGCCTTCCCCTGATCCGTCCGCAGCAAGCCTTGCCGTCGCGACGGCAAGGCCATTCGCAGTCTCTCTCGTGCGCCCGCGCGGCGCACTTTGACGCGCATCTCTTAGCGCGTAGCTGGCCACGCCGGAACCGCCCTCCGGTTCCGGTGTGATGCCGCTGCAACACCCCACCACCTCCTGTTTGCCCTGACCTGGCGCATGCGGTAATTTTCGCAACGGCGCATGGCCGTTGCCGTGCGCAGCGCGCGTAAGCTCGCAACAGCGCGCATCAGAATAACGACATACCAGAGGGGGCAATCGATGAAGGCGAAATGGATCGCGTGCGGCATGCTGGCCGCCACGCTTGGATGGGCCGTGCAAACGGCGCAGGCGGAACCGGGCGTGACCCGCAACACCATCCGCATCGGCCAGTCGGCCGGCATCACCGGCCCCGTCGCCGGTTCGGTCAAGGAACAGATCGCCGGCGCGCAGGTGTACCTGCGCACGGTCAACGCCAGCGGCGGCGTGGCGGGCCGGCGCATCGAGCTGGTCACCTACGACGATGGCTTCGATGCCAAGCGCACGCCGGACAACGTGCGCAAGCTGCTCGACGAAGACAAGGTGTTCGCGCTGTTCATGGTGCGCGGCACGCCGCAGAACGAGAGCATCCTGCCGCTGGTCGCCGCGCACAAGGTGCCACTGGTGGCGCCGCTGACCGGCGCGATCACGCTGCACCGGCCGGTGAACCGCTACGTGTTCAACGTGCGCGCCAAGTACCAGGATGAAGTCGCGCGCGCGATCAACCACCTGGCCACCACCGGCATGAGCCGGATCGGCATTTTCCACACCACCGACGGCTTCGGCCAGGACGTGCTCGAAGGCTATACCACCGCGCTGCAGGCGCGCGGCGTGCAGCCGGCGGCGACCGTCAGTTTCGCGCGGCCGATGGGCGACATCAGCCAGGGCGTTGCCACCATGAACAAGGCTAACCCGCAGGCGGTGCTGGTGATCGGCTCGGGCTCGGAAGCCGCGCGCATCATCCGCGAGTTGCGCAGCGCCGGCAGCCAGGCGCAGTTCGTCACGCTGTCTAACAACGCTGCCGATTCCTTTATCCGCGAGCTGGGCGACGATGCGCGCGGCCTGATCATCACGCAGGTGGTGCCGGGCACCAACTCCAGCCAGATGACGCTTGCCAGCGAATACCGCAGCCAGGCCCGCCAGCAGGGCGTGGAGCCGTCCAACGCCGGCATGGAAGGCTTCATGTCGGCCAAGGTGCTGGTGGAAGGCCTGCGCCGCGCCGGGCCCGAGCCGACGCGCGAGCGCCTGGTCAGCGCGCTCGAAGGCCTGCGCGACTACGACCTCGGCGGCATCCTGATCAGCTACAGCCCCACGCGCCATACCGGCTCGTCCTTCGTCGAGATGTCGATCGTCTCGTCCACCGGCAAGCTGATCCGCTGAGCGGGCGGGCGGACAGGCCTGCGGGGCATGCCGGTTCCGCGCCACGCGGGCCGGCCTGCTGCGGTATATTCGCCCGCATGGCTACTCCTACCTCATCTCCCGACGCCGCCGCGCGTACCACATTCTCGTTGCATGGCCGCGTCGCGCTGGTGACCGGCGGCGCGCAGGGCCTGGGCCTGGCGATTGCCGCCGGGCTGGCCGATGCCGGGGCCCACGTGCTGGTGGCCGCGCGCAGCGAGGCACGCGTGCATGACGCGGTTGCCACGCTGGCCGCTCGCGGCGGCAGCGCCGAGGCGCTGGTGCTGGATATCACCGATGAAGCGGCGGTCGAGGCGGCGTTCGCGCGGATCGATGCCGCCCACGGCCGGCTCGATGTCCTGGTCAACAATGCCGGCGCGCGCAACCGCAGCTCGATGGCGCATCTCGATGCCGGCGACCTGCGCGCCATGCTCGAGACCAACCTGGTCGCGCCCTACACGCTGTGCCGCCACGCCGCGCAACGGATGCAGCGCGGGCAGTACGGCCGCATCGTCAACGTCAGCTCGATCGCGGGCCAGGTGGCGCGCGCGGGCGACGTACTCTATCCCGCCACCAAGGGCGGCCTGGACGCGCTGACGCGCGCGCTGGCCGCGGACCTGGGCCGCTTCGGCGTCACCGTCAACGCGATCGCGCCCGGCTACTTCGCCACCGAACCGAACCAGCCCATGGTCGACGACGAGAGCGTGGCCGAGTGGCTGCGCCAGCGCACCTCGCTGGGCCGCTGGGGCCGCCCGGAAGAGATCGCGGGCGCGGCGGTATTCCTGGCATCGCCGGCGGCGTCGTATATCACCGGGCACGTGCTGGCGGTCGACGGCGGCTACCTGGGCCACTTCTGACCCGCCGCCAACGGCAAAGCGTACCCAATTCTGCGTGCCATTCCGGTGACGGCGGTGGCCGCGTTTCAGCGCCGCGCCGGCGCCTTGCCGCCGCGGTAGAACGCCTGCAGGCTTTCGATCATCGCCGCGGCGGCAGCGGAGTCGCCGCGGTCCTTCATCCGCACCAGGCAGATATCGCGCACCAGTGACGGCAGCTGCAGCGGCCGGATCGCCAGGCCCTCGCGCCGGAACTGGAACAGCGCCAGCGACGGCACCGCGCTGATGCCGAGTCCCGCCTGCACCAGCGCCGCCACGGTTGCCAGGTGCTCCACCTCCATCACGCTGTGCAGCCGCAACGGGTGCAGCGCCGCATCGAGATGCTGGCGCACGCTGGTCGTGCGCGACAGCTGGATAAACGGCTCGCCCGCCAGGGCTTGAGGCGCGATGCGGCGCTTGCGCGCGAGCGGATGGCCGGCCGGGCAAACCAGGTGGAACGTGTCGCGCACCAGCGGCTCGACGCGCAGGTCGTCGTCCTGCGCCGGCGCGGGTGCCAGCGCAAAGTCGGCGCGGCCCTGCCGGACCAGCTCGATGCAGCCATCGGCGAGCTGGTCGAACAGTTCCAGCACGATGCCCGGGTAGCGTGCGCGGAACTGCGCCAGCAGCGGCGGCAGGTCGCCCCCCGCCAGCGACGGCAGCGCGGCGATCGACACGCGGCCCTTGCGCCGCTCGGCGTGCGCGCGCAGGTCTTCGAACGCCGCTTCAAAATCCGCCAGCAGCCGCCGCGCAGTCTGCTCGAAGCGCACACCGTCGGTGCTCAGCTCCACGTGGCGCGTGGTGCGCTCGAACAGGCGGCTGCCCGCCTGCTCCTCCAGCGTCTGCACCAGTGCGCTGAAGGCCGACTGCGACAGGTGGCAGGCGCGCGCCGCGCGGGTGAAGTTGCGGTAGGTCGCCAGCGCCACGAAGGCGCGCAGGTGCTTGACCGACAGGTTCATCGAGGCTTCATATTTATCCAGCAAGTCGATAGATTAATCCAAATAATCCGTTTTTTGGCTGGACGGTCCCGGCCTAGAATGGCTTCGACCCCGCCAACAACCTTGCCCCCGACCATGACTGCTCCCTTGCTCATCGGCTCCGGCGCCGGCTTCTCCGGCGACCGTACCGACGCCGCGTTGCCGGTGGTGCGCACGCTGATCGCCGCCGGCCAGCCCGCGGCGCTGATCTTCGAGACACTGGCCGAACGCACGCTGGCGCTGGCGCAGCTGGCGCGGCGCAACGATCCCGCGCACGGCTACGAACCCCTGCTCGACGCGCTGCTGGCGCCGGTGCTCGGCCTGTGCCTGCAACACGGCATTCCCATCGTCGGCAATTTCGGCGCGGCCAATCCGCACGCCGCGGCGCGGCGCGTGCTGCAGCTGGCAGGCGAACTCGGCCTGCCTGCGCCGCGCGTGGCGGTGGTGGAGGGCGACGATCTCTCGCAAGACGCTGGCCGCACGCTGCTGCAGGGCATCCTTGGAGACGCCTTCGACGCCGGCCGCTTTGTCTGCGCCAATGCCTATATCGGCGCGCAAGGCATCGCCGCCGCGCTGGCCGACGGCGCGCAGGTCGTGGTGTGCGGCCGCGTCGCCGACCCGGCGCTGGCGGTGGGGCCGGCGATGGCGCATCACGGCTGGTCGTGGGACGACTGGGACCGGCTCGCCGCGGCCACCATGGCCGGCCACCTGCTCGAATGCGGGGCCCAGGTCACCGGCGGCTACTTTGCCGATCCCGGCATGAAGGACGTACCCGATGTCCACGCGCTGGGTTTCCCGATCGCGCAGCTCGCCGAAGACGGCGCCATCGAGATCTTCAAGGCGGCCAATACCGGCGGCTGCGTCGACCTGCGCACGGTCAAGGAGCAATTGCTGTACGAGGTCCACGATCCGGCCGCATACCTGACCCCTGACGTAGTGGCCGACATCAGCGCCGTCACCGTCACGCAGATCGGCCCCGACCGCGTGGCGGTGCGCAACGTGCGCGGCCACGCACAGCCGGCCCAGCTCAAGGCCAATGTGTTCAGCCACGGCGGCTGGCTGGCCGAAGGCGAGATTTCCTATGCCGGCCCGAACGCCGCCGCCCGCGCGCGCCTGGCGGCCGACATCCTGCGCCGGCGCATGCAGATGCTGGGCCATGACGTGCCGATCCGCTTCGACCTGATCGGCGTGCTCAGCGTATTGGCCGACGACGCCGGCACGATGCTCGCCCGGCGCCAGCCGCACGAAGCCGAAGCGCAGGACGTGCGCCTGCGCGCCGCGCTGGCGCATGACGATGCCGCGGTGGCGCAGGCGCTGCTGCGCGAGGTCAACGCGCTCTACACCTGCGGCCCCGCCGGCGGCGGCGGCGTGCGCACGGGACAGCGCGCGCGCCTGAACGCCGTGTCGTGCCTGGTGCCGCGCGCAGCCGTCAGCGCCACGCATCGCTTCATCGCCTGAGGACGACGCCATGACCACGATCGATATCGCTACCGCCTCGCTCTACCAGTTCGCCCACGGTCGCACCGGCGACAAGGGCGACCGTTCCAACATCAGCGTGATCGCCTACGACGCGCACGACTACGAGCACCTGGTTGCCCACGTCACCGAGGACGCCGTGCGCGCGCTGTTCAGCGAGCGCCGGCCCGGCGCCGTCACGCGCTACCTGGTGCCCTCACTGCACGCCATGAATTTTGTCATCGACGGCGTGCTCGACGGCGGCGTCAATGACGCGCTCAACCTCGACACCCACGGCAAGGCGCTGTCGTTCCGCCTGCTGCAGCTGCAGATCCCGCTGCCGCCGCGGCTGGTGACCGCCGCACCCTGAATCTGCACCAACAACGCGCACCAACAACGATTCCGACAGGAGACAACGATGCACCGATTCCTCAAGCCACTGGCCGCCGTCGCGCTGTGCGCACTGGTCCTGCCCGCCGGGCAGGCATGGGCCGAATTCCCCGACAAGCCGATCCGCTTCGTGGTGCCGTTCGCCGCCGGCAGCGCCACCGACCAGCTCGCGCGGGCCATCGGCCAGGCCATCACGCTGGACAGCAAGGTCACCGTGGTGGTCGACAACAAGCCCGGCGCCAATGGCTTTATTGCGGCGTCTGACGTCGCCAAGGCCGCGCCCGACGGCTACACCGTGCTGATCAGCACCAACACCACCCATGCCGCCAATGAGCACCTGTTCAAGAAGCTGCCCTACGACCCGGTCAAGGACTATGCGCCGGTGACCGCGCTCGGCCGCGGCGGCCAGATCATGGTGGTCAACCCGCAAGTGCCGGCCAAGACTGTGGGCGAGTTCATCGCGCTGGCAAAGAAGCAACCGGGCAAGCTCAGCTTCGGCAGCGGCAGCTCGTCGTCGCGCATCGCCGGCGAGCTGTTCCAGCAGATGGCGCACGTCGAACTGCTGCACGTGCCGTACAAGAGCAACCCGCTGGCGATCACCGACCTGCTCGGCAACCAGATCCAGATGATGATCACCGACACCGCCACGGGCCTGCCGCAGGTCAAGAGCGGCAAGCTGCGCGCGTTGGGCGTATCGGGCAAGGCACGCTCGCCGCTGGCGCCCGACGTGCCGACCATCGACGAGGCCGGCGTCAAGGGCTACGAGATGAGCTATTGGTTCGCGGCCTACGCGCCGGCCGGTACGCCGCAACCCGTGGTGGCCAGGCTGAACGCGTTGATGGTGAAGGCCGCGCGCAGCGACACTGCGGCCAGCTTCTACCAGTCGACGGGCACCGAAGTGTTTACCAGCACGCCCGCCGAACTCGCGAAATTCCAGGCGCAGGAGTCTGGCAAGTGGGGCCGCATCATCAAGGCGGCGAATATCCAGCCTGAGTGACGACGAGCCGCTGCAAGCTCGCATGAATGGAAAACGGGGCCACGCGGCCCCGTTCTTTACGCAGAAGTAGGTACGCTTTGGTCGGGCGTACCTATTTCTGCGTAGCTGTTGTCGTGTCGTCCGCGGTCTCTCCTTGTTGCTCGCTGCCGCGCCGGGCCTGCTTTTCCGGTGAGTCGCCATCCGGCTTAACATACGCCTTCGGCCGGTGTGCGCGCCGGCCGGCGCTGTCTCCCCCGACAACCACCAACAACAAGGAACCAGACATGAAGCTGCAGTCCGCCGCGCGCCTGCCGGCATTGGCCATGGCCGCCGCAACCGCCGCCGCGATAGCCATCACGATGCTACCGGCCACCATCGGTAGCGCCCATGCGGCCGCGGCGCAGCAGAAGACCCAGGTACCGGGCTATTACCGCATGGTGATCGGCCAGCTGGAAGTCACCGCACTGTACGACGGCTACATCGACCTCGACCCGAAGATCCTCAAGTACACCAGCGCACGCGAGGTGCAGAGCCTGCTGGCACGGATGTTCGTCGAGTCGACGCCGGGCATGCAGACGGCGGTCAATGCCTACCTCGTCAATACCGGCAGCAGCCTGGTGCTGGTCGATACCGGCGCAGCGGCATGCTTCGGTCCCACGCTCGGGCGCATTGGCGACAACCTGCGCGCGGCGGGCTATGCGCCGGAGCAGGTCGACGCGGTGCTGCTGACGCACCTGCACGGCGACCATGCCTGCGGCCTCGCCGCGAACGGGCAGCCGGCCTTCCCCAACGCGACGGTCTATGTCGACAAGGCCGATGCCGACTACTGGCTCAACGAAGCCAATGCCGCCGCGGCGCCGAAGGAAGCACAGGGGCTGTTCGCGATGGCACGCGCCGCGGTCGCGCCATACCAGGCGGCGAACCGGTTCCGCACGTTTAACGGGGGCAGCGGCGGCCAAGGCGGCAGCGGCGCCGAACCGATCCCGGGCGTGCGCGCGCTGCCCGCCTACGGGCATACGCCGGGCCACAGTGGCTACCTGTTCACCTCGGGCAAGGACAGCCTGCTGCTGTGGGGCGACATCGTCCACAGCCATGCGGTCCAGTTCCGCCGTCCGCAGGTGGCGATCGAGTTCGATACCGACAGCCATGCCGCGGTGATCACGCGCAAGCGCATCCTGGCCGATGCGGCCAAGGGCAAGCTGTGGGTAGGGGGCGCGCACCTGCCATTTCCGGGGCTGGGCCATGTGCGTCGCGACACGGCCGGCTATACCTGGGTGCCGGCCGAGTACGGGCCGATCCGAGCGGATCGATAGCCCGGGGCGCACGCCGCGCTGTTCGCCATGCCTGGGGAAACGCTCAGGCCGATGGCCGCAGAAATGGGTACGCTTGCCCGCTGCGGCACCTTGGCCGAGGGCATCGCGTTCTTCGACGTGCTGTTCCTGGCCCCGCCCGTAGCGGGCTGCCGCAGCCGGGGCGCGACCACGCCGACGCATGGCGCGCCGGGCGGCCGCTGTTCAGGTTGGTACGCCGGGGAGTTCTCGCGCAGATGGGCGCGGAGTGAGGCGCGAGGATCAGTCGGGACTGGCCGGTACGGCTCAGGGCCGGCGCCGCTCCATTGCCACCATCGATGGCGTAAAGCCGAGCTGGCCGAAGAACGCCGCTTCGGAAGAGCGCGCCGCGCGCAGCACCCAGGTGATATCGGGATCGTTGCCCATGACGTGGCGCACCAGCGAGCGGCCAATGCCGCGCCGGCGGTGGCTCGGGGCCACGGCTACCATCGACAGGAAGCCGTCGGAGACGTCGTCGCACAGGGCCCGGGCGAAGCCGACGATCTCGCCGCCTTCCACCGCCACGGCCACGCGCTGGGAATTGGCCACCAGCCGCGCGAACTTGTCGGGACCGCCTATCCGGTTGGACCAGCCATTGGCGATCAGTAGTTGTCTGGCTGCCTCGATGTCATCGGGCAACAGGTTACGGATTTCCATTGGCGGCTCTCCCAGTAAAGCATGTACGGCCCCTCGCCGCCCCTTGCCACCAGGGGCGCCGCGAGTCGAGAACGGCACGGGAACCCGCGCCGCACAATTGGCGGAGTGTAGCGAGCGGGCGCGGGCGCGTCAATTTGGCTTCCGGGTGGGTGGGGGTGCCGCTCACGCCAGCGCGCCGGCGGGGTATCATGGCCTGCATGAACGCCCCCGTCTTCTCCTCAGCCCATCCGGCCGACCAGCTCGCCGAATTTTCTGACGCAGATGCAGCGCTGGCGCGCATCCGCGAGATCTACGACGCCTCGGTCGGCGCGGTGCGCGCGCGCTTCGATGCATTCGCCAGCGGCAAGCCGCTGCCCTCGGCCGCGCACGCCTGCTATCCGTACCTGGGGATCTCGGTCAACATCGAGACCATGGTCACCGACAGCCGCCCCTCCTGGGGCACGGTGGCCTACCCCGGGGTGTACGGCACCACGGTGACCCGCCCCGACCTGCTGGCGGACTACTACCGCGACCAGATCGAACGGCTGATGCGCTACCACCGCGTCCCGGTGGTCGTCGGCCTGAGCCGGCGCCCGATCCCGCTGCCGTTCGTGATCGAAGCCTCGACCACCGACATCAGCTACACCCAGGCGCGCGAGCTGGAGGCCTCGTTCGTGCTGCCCGAGCTCAGCCGCATCGACGACGGCATCGCCAACGGCACCTACGAGCCGATCCCGGGCGAGGCCTGGCCGCTGTCGCTGTTCCCGGCCGAGCGCGTGGACCTGGCGCTGCAGCGGCTGTACCACTACACCGGCACGGCGCCGCAGCATGTCCAGCGCTTCGTGCTGTTCACCAACTACCAGCGCTATGTCGATGAATTCGTCGCGCTGGGCCGTGCGCTGATGAGCAGCAGCGACGGCGGCGGCTACACCCGCTTTGTCGAGCCCGGCGACGTGGTCCAGGACCTCGGCGGCGCCGAGCCCGAAGACACGACCCGCCCGCGCGCGCTGCCGCAGATGCCGGCCTACCACCTGGTGCGCGAGGACAAGCTGGGCGTGACGCTGGTCAATATCGGCGTGGGCCCGTCCAACGCCAAGACCATGACCGACCATCTTGCCGTGCTGCGCCCGCATTGCTGGCTGATGGTCGGGCACTGCGGCGGCCTGCGCCGCTCGCAGCAGCTGGGCGATTACGTGCTGGCACACGCCTACGTGCGCGACGACCACGTGCTCGACCACGACCTCCCGCCCTGGGTGCCGGTGCCGCCGATCGCCGAGATCCAGGTGGCGCTGCAGGAAGCGGTGGCGCGCGTCACCGGCCTGTCCGGCAGCGAGATGAAGACGCGCATGCGCACCGGCACCGTGGTCTCCACCGACGACCGCAACTGGGAGCTGAAATCCAAGTCGCTGTATGCGCGCTTTAACCAGTCGCGTGCCATCGCCATCGATATGGAAAGCGCCGCGGTGGCCGCCAACGGCTTCCGCCTGCGCGTGCCCTACGGCACGCTGCTGTGCGTCTCGGACAAGCCGCTGCACGGCGAGCTCAAGCTGCGCGGCATGGCCAACGCGTTCTACCGGCAGCGCGTCAGCCAGCATATGACCATCGGGCTGGAGGCAATCCGCATCCTGCGTGAAAACGGTGTCGAGCAACTGCATTCGCGCAAGCTGCGCAGCTTCGACGAGCCGGCATTCCGCTAGGCTGCGACGTTCTTTCTTGCCCAAGCAAAAAAGGCCGGCTCCCGACGGGGCCGGCCTTTAATTTTTTACTCTCGCGTTGCCGCTCAGAAGCGATAGCCCACGCCCATGCTGAACAGCCACGGGTCCAGGCTCACCTTGGACACTTTGACGTCGCCGGCCTTCACATCGCTCGACAGCCAGATCTTCTTGATGTCGGCATTCAGGAACCAGTTCTTGGTCAGCTTGTAGTCCATGCCGATCTGCAGCGCCGGCCCGACGCTCCAGCTGTCGAGCTGCAGCGCGTTGTTGGCGAGGTTCTCGCCCCAGATGCGGGTGAAGTTCAGGCCCGCGCCGATATACGGACGGAACGTGCCATTGGGAATGAAGTGGTATTGCACCAGCAGCGATGGCGGCAGGTGCTTGAAGGTGCCGATCTTGTTGCCGTCGAGATAGACGTTCTGCTTCTGCGGTACGGTCAGCACCAGCTCGGCGGCGATATTGGGGGTGAAGAAGTAGGTGACGTCGAGCTCGGGGATCCACTTGTTGTTGACCGTGATGCGGTCCGATGCCCCTACGCCGCCAACCGGGTCCGAACTGTTGGCCATGTCGAGGTAGGTGCCGCGCAGGCGCACCATCCAGTTGCCTTGTGCATCGTCGGCGGCCATCGCGGGCGCGGCGAACGCGCCGAGCATGGCGCAGGCGGCGATGGCGGAGCAGGTGACCCGGGTACGGAGAGAGAGCTTGTTCATGATGTTTTGTCTTGGTCTGGTAAGGAGTCCGCGGACAGTTTGGCCGAGCGGGTTTGTGCGGACCTTGATGCAGAACAAGTCGAGAAGCCGCCACACAGGTGCGTCGCGATCGCGCGACAGCGGAGTTGCGGCGCTAATCCTCCGCTAATAACCACATGCGGAATCATTCGTGGCAAGCCGGCGCGCCAGCCCTTACGCTGTGCAGGAGATCAGCGCCCGCGAGCTTCCACGCAAAGGCGGGCGCCGTGGCACCGGGCATGTCGTGGGCGTCCGCAAGGGCGTCTTTCCGGGTGTGCCCCGTGGGGGCGGGGCACACCGGTTTTCTTCGGATCCCCTTGCGGCGAGCGCCGTGTCAGGCCACGTCGGCTTCGTCTGCCGGCCGGCGCGGTGCCGGCTCACGCCCGAGACCACCGCGCGCAGCGACGCCGTGACCGGGTTCACGTCGATGCCCGCGCCGAAGCCCGTCGGCGAATCTCCCACCCGCACTTCCCATAGCAAGCCGCGCGCGCATCGGCGCCGGCGGTCATCGCGTGCTCGTGGTAGTCCATCACGCGCACCGGCAGGTCCACATCCGTCACGGCGCTCCGCCTCGACCGAAGGACGGTCGCATGTGCGCTGAAAGGATGAGTTATGCGCGGGTCCGTACGTTATCCCTCAGTCATCTGGCCAGTATTGCGCTGGCACCTTTGCACCTAGGCTGGTAGCGCGTGAAAGAACACGGGGGAACATCATGAAACTGAGAACGTGGGCAACCTGGCTGGCAGGGACTGCCATGACATTCTTGCTGGCCGCCTGCGGCGGTGGGGGCAGCGGCGGCTCGAGTTCGCCCTCCACGCCTGCCGCGACCACGCCGCTGACCTTCACCGTCAAGATGAG
Organism: Cupriavidus sp. MEYA8; assembly: GCF_059278825.1. Taxonomy (NCBI): domain Bacteria; kingdom Pseudomonadati; phylum Pseudomonadota; class Betaproteobacteria; order Burkholderiales; family Burkholderiaceae; genus Cupriavidus; species Cupriavidus sp. MEYA8. The sequence continues at coordinate 1,031,194 of NZ_CM181222.1, read as the reverse complement.
CACGACCTCGGGCGAGGTAGGCGTGGGCCGCACGCTCACCATCAGCGCGCTGGCGGTGGACAGCAACGGCGTCGATGTCAGCGGCAATACGGTGTTCACCTGGAGCAGCGCCGACAATGGCATCGCCACGGTCGAACCGGTCGCGGCCACGCCGGCCAATGCGGTGGTGCGCGGCATCGCCACCGGTACCACCAACGTGCAGGTGGTCGCGACCGTCAGGAACGCCGACAACACCACCACCACGCTGCCTGCGCAGACCGCCACCATGACCGTGGTGCCGGCTTCCGCGGTCAGCTACAGCCTGTCGATTCCCCATACCAATCTGTCGATGAGCGACGGCCAGGAGCTGCCGGTCAAGGTGTCGCTGGTCGACAGCAACGGCAATGACGTCTCGGCCAGCGTCAACAGCTGGGCGTGGGCGAGCAGCGCCACCGCGGTCCAGGTCACGGCCAGCCAGAACAGCGCCACGCTGAAGGCGAGCAACAGCTCGACCACCGCGGCCGTGACGGCTGACGTGTCGGTGTCGGTCACGGCGCCGGATGGCCGCGCGATCGGCGGCGTCATCGTGGTGACGGTGGCGAAGAACGGCTCGGCCACCTATCGCGTGGTGACCACGCGCCTTGGCCAGCCGGTGGATGCGCTGCAGGTGCTCAACGACCATCCGGCCAAATTCACCTCGCGCGTGCTGCGCAACGACGGCCAGGATGTCACGGCCGACTTCGACGGCACCTGGACCTACACCGCCACCTCGCCGACGCTGTCGACCGCCGAAGCCGCGGGTACGCACGATGCCACGGTCAGCAGCAGCCTGGCCAAGGGCACCGGCCCGGTCCAGAGCACGCTGACGGTGACCGCCGTGAGCACCAAGCTGGCCGTGCGCCCGGCTGCCGCCCTGTCCGTGACCGAGAATCCGACCTGGACGCTGGTCGACGACAACCAGCAGCCGCTGACGCTGCTGCTGATGCCGGCGATCCCGGTGGAAGTGACCGCGCGCATGAAGCACCTGGGCGATGATGCGCAGTACACCGCGTGCAAAGACTGGGCGTGGGAAAAGACCGGTCCAGTGTCACTGACGCCTAGCATGCTGATGTTGCCGCACCAGGTGCGCGCGACGGGCACCGCCGCCGGCGACTTCACCATCACCGCGACCTGCACGGTGGTGGCGGACAACACGCCGCTGAAGCTGGTCTTCGTCGGTACCGTCAAGTAAGCAGCAACGTTCCCGCGCGCAAGTGAAACGCCCTCCGGTCCGGAGGGCGTTTTGCATTGGTGCCTTCCCAAAGCGTACCCATTTCTGCGCAGCAAGGAAGAGTCGTATTGCGCGGCCAATACAGCCCGCGAAACCACCAGGTGAGCCCACGTCCTGCCAGTGCCGCGGCCCGCACCGACCACGTTCCGCACCCAAAGCGTACCCATTTCTGCGTGCCGCTTCACAGTCCTTCATTGCCGCCGGTGTACCCCATCAGCCCGCGCCAGACGAGCGTATCCCGCTGCCTGCGCATGCCGCGCAAGCAGTCGGCGTACCCGTTTCTGCGTGAAGGAGCCCAGAAGGGAGATGGAGGGGAAAATACGCGCCGTTCAGCGCTTGCGCACGAAGCGCACGACCTGCTCGGCGGGCTTTCCTTGCGCGCCAGTGGCGTTGGCGGTGTTGGAGCCGCAGGTGTTGCAGCCGCCGTCGTCGCAGCCGCTGGTGCAGCCCGAGGCCGCCTGCGGCGCCAGCCACCGCACCAGCCGGCCGCGCCAGCCGCTCGCGGCGGCGCCGCCCAGGCGTGTCGCGAGGGCGGCCTTGACGCGCTCGCGCGTGCGCGGCGCATAGCGCGCCAGCACCGAGACCGCGCACGCCAGCACGATCAGCGGGACCAGCAGCGTTTCGAAGGCGTGGTAGAGCGTCATGGCAGCGATGGCGTCAGCTGAACAGCAGCGCGACGCGGTAAGTGACAAACGCGGCCAGGTAGGCCAGCCCGGTCAGGTACACGATCGATCCTGCCATGACCTTCCACGAGTTGGTCTCGCGGCGGATCACCGCCAGTGTCGAGATGCACTGCGGCGCGAACACGAACCACGCCAGCAGCGCCAGCGCGGTGGCCAGCGACCACTGCGCGGCGATCATCGGTGCCAGCTGCGCGGCCATGGCGTCTTCACTGCCAGACAGCGCGTACACCGTCGCCAGCGCGCCCACCGCCACTTCGCGCGCGGCCAGGCCAGGCACCAGCGCGATGCAGATCTGCCAGTTGAAGCCCACCGGCGCGAACACCTTCTGCAGCGCATGGCCGATCATGCCGGCAAAGCTGTAGTCGATGGCCGGCGCGGTCGCGCCTTCCGGCGGCGCCGGGAAGGTCGACAGGAACCACAGCAGCACGGTCAGCGTCAGGATCACCTTGCCCACGCGCGACAGGAAGATCCGGGCACGCTCCCACAGGCCGATGGCCACGTCGCGCACATTGGGGATGCGGTACGACGGCAGCTCCATCAGCAGCGGATGGTCGGTGCGGTCGCGGCGGAAGAACTTGAGCGCATAGGCCACCACCAGTGCGCTGACGATGCCTGCCACGTACAGCGCAAACAGCACCAGCCCCTGCAGGTTGAACAGGCCCATCACCGTGCGTTCGGGGATAAAGGCGCCGATCAGCAGCGCATACACCGGCAGCCGTGCCGAGCAGGTCATCAGCGGCGCCACCAGGATGGTGGTGAGGCGGTCGCGCGGATCCTGGATGGTGCGCGTGGCCATGATGCCGGGAATCGCGCAGGCAAAGCTCGACAGCAGCGGGATGAACGAACGGCCGGACAGCCCCGCACCCATCATCAGCCGGTCCAGCAGGAATGCCGCGCGCGGCAGGTAGCCCGATTCTTCCAGCGTGAGGATGAACAGGAACAGGATCAGGATCTGCGGCAGGAACACCACCACGCTGCCCAGGCCCGCGATCAGGCCGTCGACCAGCAGGCTCTTGAGCAGGCCGTCGGGCAGATGCGCACCAAGCAGTTCTCCGGCCCAGTGCACGCCGCCCTCGATGCCGTCCATCAGCGGCTCGGCCCAGGAGAACACCGCCTGGAACGTCAGGAACAGCAGCACCGCCAGCAGCAGCAGGCCGAACACCGGGTGCAGCACGATGCGGTCGAGCCGGTCGTCCAGCGCCGCGGTGCGCGCCGGCATGCTGACCGCTGTGGCCAGCAGGCGGTTGACCTCGGTGTGCACGTCAACGTCGCTGGCGGGCTCGGGCGAGGACGGCGGTGCGGCAGGCAGGGCGCCGTCGAGCAGCGCCAGCAGCGCTGCCGCGCCGTCGCGCTTGACCGCCACGGTGCTGACCACCGGCACGCCCAGCGCGGCAGCCAGCTTGTCGCGGTCGATCCGGATGCCGCGGCGCGCGGCGGCGTCGCTCATGTTGAGCACCACCACCATCGGCAGGCCCAGCCGGCGCAGTTCCAGCACGAAGCGCAGGTGCAGGCGCAGGTTGGTCGCGTCCACCACCGACACCAGCAGGTCGGGACGCTGCTCGCCGGCGCGCACGCCCATGCAAACGTCGCGCGTGATGGCTTCATCCAGGCTCGCCGCGTGCAGGCTGTAGGCACCCGGCAGGTCCAGGATGCGCACCTGGCGTCCGGCCGGCGAGACGAAATGGCCTTCCTTGCGCTCGACGGTCACGCCGGCGTAGTTGGCCACCTTCTGCCGGCTGCCGGTCAGTCGGTTGAACAGTGCGGTCTTGCCGCAATTGGGATTGCCTACCAGCGCGATGCGCAGGGCAGGAGTCGGGGAAGCTGCTACAGACATATTCCGGAAGGGCTCACGCGGTCCGCTTGGTCCGCTCGTTCGGTGTGGGCGTCGTGGCGCCGGGCTGTTTGCCCGCTTCGGCAGGCGCGATGCTGGTCACCGAGGCGCTGGCGAGCTCGATGCCGATGCGCGCCGCTTCCACGCGGCGCAGCGCAAAGCGCGTAAAGCCGATCTGCGCGACCAGCGGATCCATGCCGAAGGGTCCGTAGGCGATGACCTGGACGATTTCGCCGGGAACAAAGCCTAGCTCTCGCAGGCGGCGCGCAACCGGGTCGCCGGGCGTGGCGTCGTCCACCGATTGCACTACGGCGGGCGTGCGCCGTGGAAGTTCAGACAACCGCATCATGCTTCCAGTCCGTTGGCGCGGTCGTCCAACGCGGCCGTGATGCGGCCGGCATGACCTCGCCAGGTACGTAAATGAAAATCGTTTTCATTGTATCGCAAATAGGGCATGACGATGCCCCGCAAGTGGCGGGCACGCCAGCCGCCATGCCGCTGCGCGGCAGGAGGCGAATGATAACCGGTGACGGCGCGCGCGGAGGGGCCAAGCTTACGGCCGTGCGCTGGCACACATGCGCGCTAGCGTTTCGAAGTTCGGCTGTCCAAAACCTAATGCAACAGGTCTCATGCAGCACCATGCAATTACTACATTTGCGTTATTGGATGCCGCAAGCCTGCGGCGTTAAGCTCCAAGCACGCTGAACACCCCGTTCCACGCGTACTTCACAAGCCATCGGCCGCAGGGCCGGTGGCTTTTTCTTTGGACGTTGCTTCTTTGGACGCCGCTTTCGACGCCGCCTGCGCGGCCACCATCGCCACAAAGTTGTCGCGCGCGGGATGGTCGGGCGCCGTCTTCCACACGCAATAGACTTCAGAGCGCACCGCCGTGCCCGCCAGCGGCCGGAATGCCGCCCCCGCCATGCCGGAACGCGCCAGCGCCGCCGGCACCACGGCCACGCCCATGCCCTGCGAGACCAGCGAGACCACCGAGAGCCAGTGGCGCACTTCGTGCCGGATCTGCGGGTAAAAGCCCTGGGCCGCGCACATATCGAAGATGCGGCTGTAGTAGTCCGGCGACGCTTTGCGCGAAAACAGCACGAAGGCCTCGCCGCGCAGGTCTGCGAGCGCCAGCTCCGGCTGCGCCGCGAGCGGGTGGTCCGCCGGCAGGCAGCAGACGAACGGTTCGGCATGCACCCGCGTGGCCCGCAGCGAGTCGGGCACCCGGCCGGTATGGATAAAGGCCGCGTCGAGCTCGTCGTGCAGCAGCGCATCGATCTGCTCCTGCGAGTTGAGCTCGGTCAGCGCCACCTGGATCCCCGGGTAAGCCGCCTCGAACCCGCGCAGGATCTGCGGCAGGCCGCGGTACAGCATCGAGCCGACAAAGCCGACACGCAGCCGGCCTATGGCGCCCGCTTCGATCTCGCGTGCCAGCAGCCGCGCGGCCTCGGCCTGCGCCAGCAATGCCGTGGCCGATTCGCGAAAGGCGCGCCCGGCCGCAGTCAGCCGTACGCCGCGGCTGTCGCGGTCGAACAGCCGGGCGCCGACCGAGGCTTCGAGCTGCTGGATGTTCAGCGACAGCGGCGGCTGCGAAATCGCAAGCCGGCGCGCGGCCCGGCCGAAGTGCAGTTCCTCTGCCAGCACAAGGAAATAGCGCAGGTGACGGAATTCCATGGCGATACAAAAATCATATTGATCGAGCCAATTTTAGAATTAGACGCAAATCCTTGGGGTTTGAATAATGCAGGTCAAAGGGCCGCAGCGTGTTCGCCAACCATGCCGGTCCACCCGCCAAGGAGACCAGACATGCCGACCAGCGTCGTGCGCAATACCGCACCTCACGCCCAGCCCGACAGCCCCGCCGCCGCCCATCCGGTGCCCGACCGCCAGGGCGGGAGCCTGCTCGGCGCCGACCCCGAGTTGCGTGCGCTGCTGCCGCTCTACCTGCCCGCGGACCTGTTCAATCACCTGCTGCCGCACCTGGAGCGCATGGGCGCGCTGGCAGGCGGCGTGCTCGACGAACTGGCCGCCGTGGCCGACCAGAACCCCCCGACGCTGAGCTACCGCACCCGCAGCGGCATGGACGCGCAGCGCATCGACAAGCATCCCGCCTACGTGGAAATGGAGCGCGTGGCCTTCGCCGAATTCGGGTTGGCCGCCGCCTCGCACCGTGGTGGCGTGCTCGGCTGGGACAAGCCCATGCCGCCGGCGGCGAAGTACGCGCTCACCTATCTGTTCGTGCAGGCCGAGTTCGGCCTGTGCTGCCCGCTGTCGATGACCGATTCGCTGACGCGCACGCTGCGCAAGTTCGGCGATCCGGCGCTGGTCGGGAAATTCCTGCCCAACCTGACCACGCAGGTATTCGAAGACCTGTACCAGGGCGCCATGTTCATGACCGAGCAGGGCGCCGGCTCCGACGTGGCCGCCACCGCCACGCGCGCGGTGCGCGACACCGGCGCCGAGGGCGGCTGGCGCCTGCACGGCGACAAGTGGTTCTGCTCGAACCCCGACGCCGCGCTGGCGATGGTGCTGGCGCGCGTGGAAGACGAAGCCGGCAACGCCGTGCCCGGCCACAAGGGCGTGTCGCTGTTCCTGCTGCCGCGCAAGCTGGCCGACGGCAGCGACAACCAGTACCGCATCATCCGGCTCAAGGACAAGCTCGGCACGCGCTCGATGGCCAGCGGCGAGATCCGCCTCGAAGGCGCGCAGGCTTACCTCGTGGGCGAACCCGGCCGCGGCTTCGTGCAGATGGCCGACATGATCAACAACTCGCGTCTGTCCAACGGCGTGCGCGCCGCCGGCCTGATGCGCCGCGCGCTGACCGAGGGCCTGTTCATCGCGCATGAGCGCCGTGCCTTTGGCAAGCGCCTGGAGGACATGCCGCTGATGCGCCGCCAGCTGCTCAAGCTGACGTTGCCCACCGAGCAGGCCCGCACCATGGTGTTCCAGACCGCCGAGGCGCTGCGCCGCGCCGATGCCGGCGAGGCCGATGCCTACCCGCTGATGCGCATCCTGACACCGCTGATCAAGTTCCGCGCCTGCCGCGACGCGCGCAAGGTCACCGGCGACGCGATGGAGATCCGCGGCGGCTGCGGCTATATCGAGGAATGGAGCGACCCGCGCCTGGTGCGCGACGCCCACCTCGGCTCGATCTGGGAAGGCACCAGCAATATCGTCGCGCTCGACGTGCTGCGCGCGATCCGCCGCGAAGGCGCGCTGCCGGTGCTGCAGGCACACCTGGCCGGGCTGCTGGCCGATACCCCGATGCACGCAGACGCACACGCCACCTTCGAAGGCGCCATCGCCGCTGCCGCGAAACTGGCCGCGCATGCCGCCGAAGCCGGCGCCGACGGCGACCTGCTGGCGCGCCAGGCGGCTTCCGCGCTGTACCACGTGACCACCGCGGTGGCGATGGCGTGGGAAGCCGGCCGCATCGGCTCGGTGCGCCGCATGCGCCTGGCGCAGCTGGTGCTGCGCCATCGCGTGCTGCCGCAGGATCCGCTGGCGGCAAGCACCGAGCCGGATTGGCTGGCCGAGACGGTGGCGCCCCCTGCTAACGGCGTGGTGCGCGCAGCGGGCGCGGTCGCAGACGTCAACGTGTTCTGACACCGTATCCATCCCGATTGTTTGCTCCGCTCTCCCGCAAGCGGGAGTGGGAGCACCCCGCCTCGACGACGCCCCATACCATCCCGCCTCCGCGGGAGACGCCCTACACCAGGAGACAACGCCATGAAACTCTGGCACCGCCTCGCGGCCATTGCCGCGTGCTCGCTCTGCATCGCCGCCCCCGCCTTCGCGCAGAAGGACTTCCCGACCAAGCCTATCATGATGGTCGTCACCTATCCGCCGGGCGGCCCGACCGACGCGATGGCCCGCACGCTGGCCGCCGCGCTCAAGACCAGCCTGGGCCAGCCGGTGGTGGTGGAAAACCGCGCCGGCGCCGGCGGCAACATCGGCGCGGAAGCGGTGGCGCGAGCGGAGCCCGACGGCTACACGCTGATGTTCGGCACATCGGCGCCGCTGGCGATCAACGTCAGCCTCTATCGCAAGATCAACTACGACCCGGTCAAGAGCTTCGCCCCGGTGATCCAGATCGGCCAGCTGCCCAACGTGCTGGTGGTGAACCCGTCGGTGCCGGCAAAGAACGTCAGCGAGCTGATCGCCTACGGCAAGGCGCATCCGGGCAAGCTCACCTATGCGTCGTCCGGCAACGGCGCCTCGTCGCACCTGGCCGGCGTGCTGTTCAACAACGTCACCGGCACCGACTTCCAGCACATTCCGTACAAGGGCACCGGCCCGGCGCTGAACGACCTGCTCGGCGGCCAGGTCAGCATGACCTTCACCGACGTGCTGACCGCCATGCCCTTCATCAAGAGCGGCAAGGTGCGCGCGCTGGGCGTCACCAGCAGGGCGCGCTCGCAGGCGCTGCCGGATGTGCCGACTGTCGCCGAGCAGGGCGTGCCGGGCTTCGACGTTTCGGTGTTCTTCGGTGTCGTGGCGCCGGCGGGCACGCCGCCCGAAGTGATCGGCAAGCTCAACCGCGCCTTCGCCGATGCGCTCAAGCAGCCCGAGGTTCGCAAGACGCTGCAGGCGCAGGGCCTGGAATTCGCGCCGTCGACCACGCCGGAGCAGCTTGGCGGCTTCGTCAAGGCCGAGGTCGGCAAGTGGCGCGCTGTGGTGCAGAAGTCCGGCGCGCAGCTTGATTAAGCGACCAAGCGAACAGGAGCCAGCCATGACCCAATCCAGTCCCGGCGCGCTTGCCGGCATCCGCGTGGTCGACCTGTCGCGCATCCTGGGCGGCCCGTACTGCGGGCAGATCCTGGGCGACCACGGCGCCGACGTACTCAAGATCGAACCGCCGCAGGGCGACGACACCCGTACCTGGGGCCCGCCGTTCAAGGACGGCGTGGCGTCGTACTACTTCGGCCTGAACCGCAACAAGCGCGTGATGCGGCTGGACCTGACCACGGACGCCGGGCGCGAAGTCCTGCTCGCGCTTCTGGCCGAGGCCGACGTGCTGGTCGAGAATTTCAAGACCGGCACGATGGAGAAATGGGGGCTGGGCTATGACGTGCTGTCGGAGCGCTTTCCGCGGCTGGTGCATTGCCGCGTGTCGGGCTTCGGCGCGGATGGCCCGCTCGGTGGCCTGCCCGGCTATGACGCGGCGATCCAGGCGATGTCCGGCATCATGAGCATCAACGGCGAAGCCGATGGCGATGCGCTGCGGGTGGGTTTGCCGGTGGTCGACATGGTCACCGGGCTGAATGCGGCGATCGGCGTGCTGCTGGCGTTGCAGGAACGTGCGCGCAGCGGGCGCGGGCAGTTTGTCGAGGCCGCGCTGTATGACTCGGGGCTGTCGCTGCTGCATCCGCATGCGGCCAACTGGTTCATGAGCGGCAAGACGCCGCAGCGCACGGGGAATGCGCATCCCAACATCTATCCCTACGACACGGTGGCCACCGCGACGGACCCGATCTTCCTCGCGGTCGGCAATGACCGCCAGTTCCGCATCCTGTGCGAGCATCTCGGGGTGCCGGCACTGGCGGAAGACGAACGCTATGCCTGCGCCGGTGCGCGGTCGGTGAACCGCGTGGCGCTGAAGGCCGAGCTGGAGACGCACCTGCGCAAGCACGACGGCAAGGCACTGGCCGACACGCTGGTCGCCGCGGGCGTGCCGTGCGCACCGGTGCTATCGGTGGCCGATGCCCTGCAGCATCCGCACACATTGCATCGCGAGATGGTGGTGGAAATGGAAGGCGGCTACAAGGGACTGGGCGCGCCGGTCAAGCTTAGCCGGACGCCGGCCAGTTATCGGCATGCGCCGTTGAGTGAGGGGGAGGGGTTTCTTGATTGAGATCCGGCTGTGAGGCGGGGGCCGCGGCCTGGCCAGCCGCAGGCACATCCCACGCGCCGCAGCCGGCCCGCCGCTCAGGTCAGCCCGGAATCATCCCAGGCAAGAGATAAGCCTGCACCATCGTGATGACCCCGATGACCACCGCGAACAACAGGCTGTGCTTGACGGTAAACCGGAACAGCTCCGATTCCTTCCCCACCAGTCCCGTCGCCGCGCAGGCCACTGCGATCGATTGCGGCGAAATCATCTTCGCGGTCACGCCGCCGGTGGTGTTGGCCGCCACCATCAGCGTATCGGACACGCCAATCTGGTGCGCGGTGGTGTTCTGCAGCGAGCAGAACAGCGCGTTGGACGACGTATCCGATCCGGTCAGGAACACGCCCAGCCAGCCGAGGAACGGCGAGAAGAACGGGAACGCGGCACCGGTGCCGGCCAGCAGCAGCGCCAGCGTCGACGACATGCCGGAGTAGTTCGCGACGAAGGCAAAGGCCAGCACCAGTCCGATCGACAGCACCGGGCGCGCCAGTTCCACCAGCGTTTCGCCGAAGGTAACAACCAGGTCGCGCGGCTTCATGCGCAGCAGCACGGCCGAGATCAGCGCGGTCAGCAGGATGGCGGTGCCCACGGCGGACAGCAGGTCAAGCTTCAGCACGGCCTCATAGGCCTTGGGCGTGGCCACGATCGGCGCGGCCTTGATCACCATCTGGTCCAGCCCCGGCACCTTGAACTTCAGCACCGTGCCCGCCAGCGCGCCGTTGGCGGCGAACAGCGCCTTGAACGGCTGCAGGCTCCATACCGTGACGATCGCCGTCAGGATGCCGAACGGTGCCCAGGCGCGCAGCGTCTGCGCCAGCGTGTAGGGCGATGCCTTGCGGCTCACCGGCGCGGCGCCAAAGCCGCCGCCAAAGCCGCCCAGCGCCACGGTGCCGCCGCTGACCGTACTGCCTGCGCCGCCAGCGCGTTGCGACGCGCCGCGCGGCTGCCACACCTTCAGGAACGCCGCCAGCGACACCAGGCTGACCAGCGCCGAGGTGATGTCCGGCAGTTCCGGCCCGATATGGTTGGAAGTGAAGTACTGCGTCACCGCGAAGCTGCCGCCGCACACCAGCGCCGCCGGCCAGGTCTCGCGCACGCCCTTGGCGCCGTCCATCATGAACACCAGCCAGAACGGCACCAGCAGCGACAGCAGCGGCAGCTGGCGGCCGGCCATGGCGCCGATCAGGAAGGGATCGATGCCCGTGACCTGTCCGGCCACGATGATGGGAATACCCATCGCGCCAAATGCCACCGGCGCGGTATTGGCGATCAGGCACAGTCCGGCGGCATACAGCGGATTGAAGCCCAGGCCGACCAGCAGCGCGGCGGTGATCGCCACCGGCGCGCCGAAGCCTGCCGCGCCTTCCAGGAAGGCGCCGAAGGCAAAGCCGATCAGCAGCATCTGCAGGCGCTGGTCGTCGGTGATCGCCAGCACCGAGGCGCGGATGATGTCGAACTGGCCGGTCTTGACCACGATCTTGTAGAGGAACACCGCGGTCACGATGATCCATGCGATCGGCCACAGCCCGTAGGCAAAGCCGAAGCCGGCCGAGGCCAGCGCCTGCTGCACCGGCATGCCGTAGGCGAAGATCGCCACGCCGAGCGCCAGCAGCAACGTGACCGCGGCGGCGACATGGCCCTTCATGCGCCACACGGCCAGCGCGATGAAGAAGAACAGGATGGGAATGGCCGCCGCCAGCGCCGACAGCCACAGGCTGCCTAGCGGCGTATAGAGTTGGGTCCAGGGTTGCACGGCTTAGTCTCCTACTTCAGTGGTGTTTCGGGAATTCTTTGTAGTTCTGGCAAACAGGCGGGCGTGCCTACTCCGGCTGCCCCTTCTCCTTGAGCAGATCCGCCAGGCTCTTCGCCGCCGGCTTCAGTGGCGTGCGATGCTGCGTCCATCCCATCTGCTTCGACGGCGCCAGCGCACGCAGTCTGGTGGCCGCCCAGCGGAACATCCGGTAAGTGGCCGGGTGCGAATACGCCCCGCTCCAGAAGCGCCACACCAGGTGCTCGCCCTTGCTGTACTTGGCGCCCTGGCCACGCAGCGGGTTGGCCACCCGCTCCTCGGGATCGCGGTTGGATTCGGTGCGCAGGCGCACCAGTAATTGCGGGATCGGGATGCGTACCGGGCAGACCTCGCCGCAGGCGCCGCACAGGCTGGATGCGGTGGGCAGGTCCGCCGTGGCCTCGAGCCCCAGCAGATGCGGCGAAATGATCTTGCCGATCGGACCGGGATAAGTCGTGCCATAGGCATGGCCGCCGATGCGCGTATAGACCGGGCAATGGTTCATGCATGCCCCGCAGCGGATGCACTGCAGCGTGGCGCGCAGCTGCGCGTCGGCGTAGGCCTGCGTACGGCCGTTGTCGAGCAGCACCAGGTGCACCTCGCGCGGGCCGTCGCGCTCGCCGTCGCGGCGCGGGCCGGAGATCAGGTTGAAGTACGTGGTGATCGCCTGCCCGGTGGCCGAGCGCGTCAGCAGGCTCGACAGCGGCACGATGTGCTCGAGCTTCGCCACCACCTTTTCCATGCCCATGATGGCGATATGCACATCGGGGACCGTTGTCGAAAGGCGGCCGTTGCCCTCGTTCTCGACCAGCCACAGCGTGCCGGTGTCCGCCGCGGCGAAGTTGACCCCGGACAGGCCGATGTCGGCGCCGACGAACGCCTGCCGCAGCGCGCGGCGTCCGGTCTGGATCAGCGCGTCGACGTCCTCGGTATAGGGCGTGTCAGGAATATGCTGCTCGAACAGCGCGGCGATATCGCCCTTGGTCTTGTGGATCGCCGGCATCACGATATGCGACGGCTTCTCGCCGGCAAGCTGGACGATGTATTCGCCCATGTCCGACTCGATGCATTCGACGCCGCGCTCGGCCAGGTAATGGTTCAGCTCGATTTCCTCGCTGGCCATCGACTTGCCCTTGATCACGCGACTGGCCTGCCTTGCCGCCGCGATGCCGTGGATGATGCGGTTGGCGTCGTCGGCGGTCTCGGCCCAGTGGACCTGCACACCGGCGGCGGCGAGCTGTTCCTCCAGTTGCACCAGCAGGTCCGGCAGGTTGGCGAGCGCGTGCTGGCGCACCGCTTCGCCCAGGTCGCGCAGCCGCTCCAGCTCATCGGCGTCGGGAAACTGCGCCAGCCGCTTGCCCTGCAGGAAGTCCATCGCGCCGCGAAAGCTCTGGCGCAGCTTGGGATCGTCCAGCGCCTCGCGCGCGCGCGCCTTGAAGTCTTGCGGCGCGACGAAATGCAGCGTGTTCTGGCTCATTGCGCGGCCTCCTTGTTATCGATGTTCTGCTTGTCGATGTCCTGCACGATGACGACCCACAGCCGGCGCGGGCCGTGCGCACCGTAGGCCAGCGTCTGCTGGATATCGGAAGTCTTGGACGGGCCCGAGATCATCACCAGGTTGGTCGGCATGCCGTCGCGCCAGCGTTCGGCGCGCGCGGCCATGTGCAGGTCCTGGTGCAGCGTCGATGCGCGCACCAGCGCCACGTGCAGCGGCGGCACCAGCGATACCGTGCGCGGCGATCCCGCGTCCGGTGCAACGATCAGCGTGCCGGTGGCGGCAATGCCCGAGCGCGCCACGGTGAAGCCGGCGTCGACGGTGTCGAACAGCTCGGCTTTCCAGGCTTCGATGGGGCGGTCATAGCCGATGGCTTCGACCTGGGGCGGCAGCGCGGCAGCCAGCGCCGCGCCGGCGTGGCTTGCGGGATCGAGCAGCAGGCGCCGGACGCCGGCTTCGGCCAGCGCGGCGGCCAGCAATGCCGGCCACGCTTGCGCATCGGTGCACCAGACTTCAGCGTGCGAGGCTTGCAGTGCCATGCGCATCGCATCGACCAGCTCGTCGGCGCTAGGCGCGCGATGCCGGCGCGCCTCGAAATGGCCATCGATGCGGCGATCCAGTTCAGCGGTGGAGGACGCAGGCGTGGGGGCGGCGGCGCGCAGCCGGCCCAGCATGCGTTCGCGGGCGCCGGGCGTGCTCATGCGGCACCTCCGGTGCGCCGCCACAGGAAGCTGGCCAGGTGTTCGACCTGCAGCGGGGCGCCGTCATGCGCGGCGGTATGGCCGATATTGAGCAGGCAGCCGCAGTCGGCCGACACCAGCCGCTCGCAGTCGGTGGCGAAGGCGGACGCAACCTTGTCGCGCACCATCGCACCGGAGATATCGGGATGCTTGAGCGAAAACGTGCCGCCGAAGCCGCAGCATTCCGACTCGCGCTGATGCTCGACGCGGGTCACGCCAGGCAATGCATCGACCAGTGCCACGCCATGCTGGCGCGTACCCATTTCGCGGCGCGCGCCGCAGGAGGTATGCAGCACGATGCGCTCGGGCGCCTGGCCCGGCGGCACGGCGTTGTGGAAATCAACGTGCAGTACGTGCAGCAGGAATTCGCCCAGCTCGTAAATCCGCTCGGCCAGCGCGCGCGCCTTCGGGCCGGCCACGGGATCGTCGGCGAACAATTGCGGCCAGTGGTGGCGCATCATGCCGGCGCATGACCCGGACGGCACGATGACCGGCCAGGGCTGGCTGAACAGGTCCAGCTGCGCACGGGCTACCGCACGCGCGGCGTCGGGATTGCCGCTGCTGTAAGCCGGCTGGCCGCAGCAGCTCTGCGCACGCGGAAAGTGTACGGTGAGGCCTTCGCGCTCGAGCAGCCGCACGGCGTCGAGCCCGGCCTGCGGCACGAACAGGTCGACCAGGCAGGTGGCAAAGAGATAGGCCTGCGTAGGCGCAGGGCCGTTGGGGTACTGACGATCCTTCATGTCTCGCTCCGTATGTGCTGGGTTGCGCTGCTTGGCGTCGCACATTTGGGCGCATAATTCCCGCTTCCGCGCGGTTGTTCAAATTGGTTGGACCAGTCGGCGGGGCGATTGTGGAGCGAGGGTGGACGGCATGACGGCGGCGGCACAAAGGAGCGGACGCACCCGCGGGCGCGTGGAGGCGGTCATGCGCGAGATGGAAACCGCGCTGCTGGACGGTACGTGGCCGCCGGGCACCCGGCTACCGGCCGAGCGCGTGCTGGCCGAGCAGTACGCGGTGGCGCGCAACACCGTGCGCGAAGCCATCCAGCGCCTGGCCGCGCGCGGCCTGCTGCAAAGCCGGCGCGGCGCCGGCGTCTATGCCACCGACCAGTTGCGCGCCGGCATTGCTTCCCCATGGGGCCAGCTGGTGGCCGACCATCCCGCGCTGCGTGACGACATCCTGGAGTTCCGCCGCGTACTGGAAGGCGCGACCGCCTATTTCGCCGCGCTGCGCGCCAACGCCGCCGACGTCAGGCGCATCCGCACCCTGATGGATGAACTCGAACGCGCCCGCGCCGCCGACGACAAGCAAGCCGAGGCCGATGCCGATGCGCGCCTGCATGACGCCATCGCGCTGGCTTCGCACAACACCATGTTCCTGCACCTGCATACCAGCGTGATCGGCATGCTGCGCGAACACATCACCATCAATGGCACCGGACTGCGCGAACAGGACGACAGCGCCTCGGAACTGTTGCTGCTGCAGCACCGGACGCTATGCGAGGCGATCTGCGCGCGCCGGCCGGAAGAAGCGCGCACGGCGATGCAGACGCATATCGACTTCGTGCGCAGCCGGGTCGAGCAGGACGGGAGCTGAATGCGCGTAATTGGTCGGACCAGCGGGCGCTGGGGCGCCGGAATGGAAAACGTCTCCAATGCCAGCAACGGCTGCGGCACATTCGCCCACTTTTGCCCGCGGCCAAAGGCCAGGGCGCTGTGTTTATATCAGGCCGGCACCGGCCAGTTCCCGCTTCAGGTATGCATAGAAAATCGGGCCGGCGATCACGCCGGGAATGCCGAACAGCGTCTCCATCAGCAGCATCACGACCAGCAGCTCCCACGCCGCGGCCTGGATGCGCGCGCCGATGATGCGGGCGTTCAGGAAATACTCCAGCTTGTGGATCACCACCAGGAACACCAGCGAACCCACCGCGATCGGCAGCGATACCGACAGGGACGCCACCACGATGGCGGTATTGGAAATCAGGTTGCCCAGCACCGGCAGCAAGCCGGCCACGAAGGTGATGACCACCAGCGTCTTCGACAGGGGCAGGTGCACGCCGAACAGCGGCAGCACCAGCAGCAGGTAAATCGCCGTCAGCAAGGTATTGATCGTCGAAATCTGGATCTGCGCAAAGATGAACTGCGAGAACGCCTGCTGCAGCGTGCGCGCCCGCGCCACCAGCGCAGCCGCCAAGGGACGGCGGTTCGGCCGTGACACGGCGCGGTAAAGCGCCACCATCGCGCCGATCACCAGGCCGATCAGGATATGCACCAGCGTGCGCAACACCTCCGCCCCCAGCTTCTGCGCCATGGCAGCATGCGCGCGCAGCGCTTCGATCAGCGCATTGGCCAGCTCGTCCACGCCGTTGGGCAGCGCGTCACTGAGCCACGGCGGCAACTGCCCGCGCGACTGGTCGATAATGTCCGCGACATGATTGAGCAAGCCATCCAGCGTATTGCCTTCCCCGCTGATAAAGCGCACCAGCAGCCAGCCTGCCAACGACAGCCCCAGCAGGATCAACGCCGATAGGATTGCCACCGCCAGCGCATCGTGCCGCTGGTTCAGCCGCTTCAACCGCGGCGCCAGCACATCCACCAGGGAATACAGCAGCAGCCCGGACAGCAAGGCTGCCACCAGGTTCGCTTGGAGCACGGTCCAGAGCGCCAGCGCAGTCAGGACATAGGCGACGGCACCGACGCTGTACCACGCGGCCGGCAGCAGGCGCGGGGCGTTGGTCTGGTCGGGGTCTTTCATCGATGGTCTCCGGCGTTGGGGGGCACGCGCCCTCGGCGGGTGCGGGGCGGGCCAGGGCAAGCCCGCCTGTCAGTTCGGGTCAGGCAGCCTAGCGCTCGATTGTCGGGGCGGTGGCGGGGTTAGGCAAGCCTGCCGTGAACGGGTCCCGCTGGTGGCAAAAGGCTGGAAGGCGTGCCGCGCAGCGCTCCTATGCGGACTCCCGCACCCAGCGCTCGACAAGTTCCTCCGGTATGGCGCGGTAGACGTCTTCGAAGCGCTTGCCGATCAGGCGCTCGACCTGCCATAGCAGCAGGGCAACCGGGCTGCTGGGTTCATGCTGCTCGAACCACTGGCGCACAGCCCGGACCTGGCGCAAGGCGGCATCGCGGCCAGCGGGGCTATCGCCGGGGTCCGGGATGACTGGCAGGGCGGCAGGCGCCGATGGCGCCATGGAGTGAGAGGCATCTGACATGGGCATCGGCCCAGGCTTGACGGGGCGATCGGCCATTGCCTCCGCCACGGTCGTGCCCGCGAGTTCCGGATTGCCGACGAGCCGAAGTAACTTTCCAAGCGGCGCGAGGTCCGGCGCATGGCCCGCCAGCGTCTCATCGCCCCAATGCTGCAAGATCGCTGCCAGGCCGTAGGCTTCATCCATGGCGGCAATCTGGGGCATGCCCTGGCGTCGCAACGCGTCCAGCTGCTGGCGCACGGATTCGGGCGCGAGGGCATCGGCAGGATGAGGTACCCCCAACGCCCGTTCGATATCCCTGACCTGCAGGCGCGTTGCCGCATTGCCTGCCAGCACGATCTCGCGTATATCGGCGAGAAGGCCGTCCGGGTCGACCAGCGCCGCGAAGGCGTTGGCGCGCAGTGCCGGATCGTGTTCACCTTCCACCATGAGCTGGGGATGGATGTCTTCCGGATAGTCAGCCAGCAGGCGTTGCAGCAGCGCCATGCCATCGCGCAGGCCCTCGGCGTGGTCGAGCCGCGTGCGGCAGCGAAGCAGCAGGTTCAGCAAGCGGATGTCCTTGCTGCGCATCAGCAGGCGCCGGCAGTCGCGCTCGAGCTCTGTCCAGTTCGGTGGCTCGGCCTGCGTAACGAAATCGCCGTATTGTGCTTCCGCGCCGGGCGCCGCCTTTGCCATCAGGACGACGAATTCCGGGTCGTATTCGAGATCGGGGCCGCAAGGATGTGCGGCATCGATCGGCTGTGCCAGCTCGGCGAGGCGGATTGCCTGGCGCGCATCGGATCTGGCTGCCCTGGATTTTGCCTTCATGGCAGCCTCAGTGTGTGACGTACTTCTCGGGGTCGAAGACCATGCCGGTGATGGCGCGCTGCTGGTCGGCCTCACCCAGCCAGGTCGACCAGCCCAGGCCCTCTTGCGCACCGAGCACGGCAGGCGGCGCGCAATGCGGCTTTATCTGCAGCTGCAGCTCCCACTCGTATTCGAAGCCGATGAAGGACCGGACCCATTCCACCAGCACCGGCAGATCGCGCCCGTTGGGCGTGAAGTTCAGGTACTGCTGCAGATGCAGCGGGCCGATGACGAGACGGAACTTGTGCTGCCGGTCGGGGACCATGTCGCCCAGCAGCGCGCCCTGGCCCATCACGCCTGGCGAACCGGGGCGGGCGAGACGGCTGTGTTCGGCCGGATCTAGCACGATCCAGTGCAGCACGAACTCCTCCAGCCGCACCGGTACGCCAAAGAAGTGCGACACCGTCCCGGCGATGCCATCGGGACAGCGCGACTCGCGCACATGGTGGGCGCTCGCGGACAGGCGCGCGTGCGCCGGCAACGGGCCGCGGCGGATTTCTCCGGGATCCTGCCCCGCCAGCCAGCCCACGTAGCGCGAAAAGACTTCCTCGTCCGGCCGGTCGAGCCCCGCCGTGGCCTGCGAGCCCGCCCAGGCCTGGTAGAACTGCGTCAGCGCGCGATGATGGAACAGGTCGAGGAAGGCCGCAGTCGTCCCGTCGCGGTGTGCCTCGGTGCGCTCCCTGACAATTTCCGTGTGATGGATCGGCAAGGCGCCATTGGGGCCTAGCATGCCGAGCCCGAACAGCTGGATTCGCAACCGGCCCGCCTGCATCTCAAGCCGGGCAATCTCGCGCGGCGCAAACGCCAGCGAGGCGGCCTGGCCAATGCGGAAGCATTCCGCTTGCGGTCGGATGGCGCGGCCGGCCGGCGGCAGGTCGGCATGCTGCGCCGACAGCGCGCGCAAGAGCCCGAGGAAGCTGACCTTCCATGGCGCGCGTTGCGCATCGTCTGCGACGGAGCGCGCGGCGCCGCGCTGGCCGATACTGTTGTCGGTCTGGCTCATGGCTATATCGCGCCGCGTCCTCCCATTCGTACCGGCCAGCGGTGAATCAGGCCGCGTTCGATCGCGTACAACTCCGTTTCCGCGAAGGCGTTGACCGATACGTGCCGCGCCAGGAAGTGCTCGAGGATCACGCCGAACAGGTAGGGGCTGATGCCCGAGAAGCCGCTTTCCTCCACCGTCAGCTGGCACTGGACACCGCGGCCGTAGAGGACGGGTCCGTTTCCGGGCAGCCGCCGCGTGACCGGCCGGATGCTGCTGCCGATCAGGCTCTGGACCTGCCGCTGCTGGGCCGCGTCGTCGGGGGCGACGAACAGCCGCAGCAGGTCGCGCAGTCCCTGGCCGCCTTCGCGATGGTCGAGATCGGTGAGCGAAAGGTAGTTGAACCCCAGCTGGCGGATCAGCCGCCAGGCCATTTCTCCCTCGGCGAAGGGCGCGCGCGGGGCCGACGGCGGCCGGATCAGCCCGACCCCGCCGACGGGAATCGAATCCGGTGTGCGCAAGTCATCGTAGCCATTGCGCGGGACAAGATTCGGCAGGTCGCGGTTGGTGACCATGGCCTGCACCGACAGGTAGCGCAAGTCCTTCGGGTAGGGGGCCTCGCGCTGGTCGACCAGCGACAGGAACACCTCGGTGCCGGTGTACGCGGCGCGTGTCCCGTACTTGCGCGCATGATCGGAAACCAGCCGCCGTTCCCGCCGCATGGAGAAGTAGCGTCCATGGTTGCCCTCGTCGCTGTTCAGCGTGGCGAAGAGCGGCCGGAACGCCACCGGCGTGCTGCGCTCGGAAACCTGCCCGGACAGGCCCTGCACCGAGAAGACCTCGTAGTCGAGCGGCCGGCGCCGGTCCGGCACGAGGTGAAACTCGGTGTGCCCGGCATGGATTTCCATCCGGTCGGTGCGCATCGGGAACAGGTTGACCACCGGCGTGCAGAACAGCGCGAACTGGCTCGCATCGACCTGGCTCGCGAGCACCCCGGGCGGCCTGGCCAGCAGGATCACGATCTCGGCCTCGCCGCCGTCGATGCCGGCCAGTCCGGGTGCGAGTCCGTTGAGTGCGGCGAAATAGAACCGCTGCGGACACGCGAAATACTCGTGCACGAGGTTGTGCCCGTGAAACTTGTTCCAGGGCACCGGCAAGGCGCTTTCCTCCGGTGCCATGCCGACGTAGCCGACCGCGTCCTGCGGGACCGCGCAGGGCCGCTCGCCCATCGCGCCTGGCTTGCCGATGAGCACGGTGACGCCGGCACCATGCAGCAACTCGAACAGGTGCGAGGCGATCTGGTCGTTGCCGCACAGATGCAGGGGCAGGGTATCAAGCCCGGCCAGCCTGGCGAACGTGACATTGCGGGTCAGCCTCAGTCGCAGCCGCAGCGCACCCTGTACGTTCACGTGGGCCGGCACGTAGCGTTCGAGATGCCGGATGTCCGGCGGGATGCCGGTAAGCCGGGCGTCGGCGATCTCGATCGGCCACAGTGTCAGCGGCTGGGTCGTGCGAAACTCGCATTGGGTCGATTCGCCCGCCGGCGCACGAGCCAGCAGCGCGGTGCCGCGCGGTATCGGGATGCCGCGGACCAGGTCGCCCTCCTTGTGGCTGGGATGGAACTGCGCGACCGCGATCGCCGGCGTCGGCGCGATGTAGTTGGGATAGATGACTTCCAGCAGGCGCTGGGTAAAGCGCGGGAATTCCGCATCGAGCTTCAGCTGCGTGCGGGCGGACAGGAAGCAGAACGCTTCGATGAGGCGCTCCACATAGGGATCGGCCACCTCGATGCCCTGCATACCCAGGCGCCTGGCCACCTTGGGATGCTGGTTCGCAAACTCCCCCGCCAGCTCGCGCATGTAGACCAGTTCGCGGTTGTAGTACTCAAGCAGCCGAGGGTCCATGGTGGTGGGGAGGCATCAGTTGGCGTGAATCGACTTGACCTGCATGCGGCTGGTCTCCAGGTCGAGCGAGCTTTGTGCGGTGAAGGCCATCGGATAGGGATCCATGTGGATCAGGCCGGAAATCTCGAATAGCAGCACGTTGTGGCGATGCGGCGCATCCTCCTTCAGCATCGGCGCGATCCCGAGCGAGCCCGGGATCAGGCGCGGCTCGAAATCCTCGATGGCGCGCTGGACGATGCGGATGATGTCGTCCCATTTGCGCTCGGACAGGTAGCTTCCTGCGAGCGCGGGAACGCCGTAGTTGAGCGTCGAGCTGGCAGCCTCGGGATAGCGCGCGCGATCGATCTCGTCCTCGCGGTTGGTCGTGTTGAGCAGGTAGGTGAGATCGCGCTGGATGATCTTGCGCATCTGCGTGCGCGTGACGGTGTATTCTTCCGGCGCTTCCGTCCTGCGGTGCGGCGCATCGTCGCGCAGCCGGTCGAACAGCGTCGGCAGCAGTTGCGAATTCGGACGGCGGGGCGGACCTGCGCGGCGCAAGGCCGCCGGCGTGCCACGGTCCGGCCGCTCAGGTGGTTTGCTCATCGTCCGGGGACCATTCGCGTTCTGGGCAATAGACGCTGTCCATGGAAACCAAATGGTGTTCGCGCCGTGTAAGGCTGGCGGTGGCGGCGCGGACTTGCGCGCAATCGATGCCGCTGGCAAAGAGCCGCAGAACGTCCGGGGCTCGCGGTTGCATAAAGAGCTGGCAGTCATCCGCGGCGTCTCCTGCGCTGATGCAGGCATCGATATGACCGGCCACGTCCAGCATGTCCATCAGCCTGGCCGTACTGGCGGCTTCGTGGGCGAGCGTCTGCAGCGGATTGGGATCGGACGCGGCAAGCGGGGTGGGCGCCCTGGCGCCTGCATCGTGGACGCCGACATAGTCGGGATCGCGCAAGACGGCCTCGGCTTCCAGCATGAGCCGCGCCAGCATGTCCGGGCCCGCCGCGATGCCGGCGTGGCTGGCGCTTGGCGCCGGGATGTGACCCTGGCCGACCAGGTCGAGCAACCCATTCGCGTCGGGTCCTGCGTCGGAAAGCGCCCTTGCTGGATCGGCTGGCCATTCGCTCATGTCGCCTCCGCCCACCTCGGTTTCAGGAAATGGCGCTGATGATAATCACAAAAATTGCGGAAATGAATGCGGAAATCCGGTATTACGTGCTATTAATTTCTAATATTAGATTTAATTTAATTTCATTAAAAATATGAAGAATCCTATTGTTTGACTTGCGGGTGTGTGTAGTCAGTGACGGCTGTCCCGTATTTCGATGAGAGTCCGAAGAAATAAGGCTGTCTGTCATTGCAGCATGATTCATGCGGTGGTAATTGCGCACGAGATGGGTCGAACTACGCCATGAATGTTGTGATTCGATTTTTATGGCGCCGCGCTATGAATATTCAGATTGTCGGCGCATTGCATGCCTGAAGATTTGTCAATAGTCTGAAAAAAAGCAAAGACAACCGTCCAACGGCTCGCATTCATGCAGCCGTGAACGGAAGACGCAAGGCATTCGAATGGATATTTCGCGCCAGGCCCTGTTTGGCCGACTCAATTCCACCCTGTTCAAGGCGCTGGAAAGCGCGACCGCTTTCTGCAAGCTCCGCGGCAACCCGTACGTGGAGCTGGTCCACTGGCTGCACCAGTTGCTGCAGGCGCCCGACGGCGACATGCAGCGCATGCTGCGGCATGCGGGTGCGGACCGGGCGGCCCTGGAGGCCGACCTGACCCGGGCGCTGGCGGCGCTGCCGGCCGGCGCTTCGTCGATCAACGATTTCTCGTTCCAGATCGAGACAGCGGTGGAGCGTGCCTGGGTCTACGCAACGCTGGCATTCGATGACGGCCGCGTGCGCGGCGCCTACCTGCTGACCGCGCTGCTGAAGACGCCCGAGCTGCGCCGCACCGTGCTTGGCGTGTCCAGGCAGTTCGGGAAGGTACAGGCCGATGATCTCGTCGCCAACCTGCCGACACAGGTTGCCCAGTCGCCGGAAGCGGAGGAGGGTGCATATGACGGTAGCGGCCTGGCGCCGGCGGCGCCAGGGGAGGCGAGCGGCGCCATCGCCGGCGCGCCGTCTGGCCGGTCGGCGCTGCACCAGTACTGCCTTGACCTGACCGAAGCCGCGCGTGCCGGCAAGCTCGACCCCGTGATCGGCCGCGAGCAGGAGATCCGCACCATGACGGACATCCTGTTGCGCCGCCGTCAGAACAACCCGCTGCTGGCCGGCGATGCGGGTGTAGGTAAGACCGCCGTGATCGAAGGATTCGCCCGGGCCATCGCGGCAGGGCAGGTGCCGCCCAGCCTGAAGGATGTCCGGCTTCTGAGCCTCGATGTCGGCGCGTTGCTCGCGGGCGCGAGCATGAAGGGGGAATTCGAGGCGCGCCTGAAGGCTGTGCTGGAAGAGGCCGACCGGTCGCCCAAGCCGGTGATCCTGTTTATCGACGAAGTACACACGCTGGTCGGTGCCGGCGGGCAGGCGGGCACCGGCGATGCCGCCAACCTGCTCAAGCCGGCGCTGGCCCGCGGCGCGTTGCGCACGGTCGGCGCCACCACCTGGACGGAATACAAGCGCCATATCGAAAAGGATCCCGCGCTCACGCGACGGTTCCAGGTGCTGCAGGTCATCGAGCCGGAGGAGGCCATGGCAATGGCCATGCTGCGCGGGATGGTTTCCACTTTCGAGACGCATCACCAGGTGCTCGTGCGCGATGACGCGGTGCGTGCCGCGGTCAGGCTCTCGCATCGCTACATCCCTTCGCGGCAGTTGCCTGACAAGGCGATCAGCCTGCTCGACACTGCCTGCGCGCGCGTTGCGCTGTCACTGCACGCCCCGCCGAAGGAGGTCGAATTCCTGCGGCAGCAATTGCAGGAATGCGATACCGAGCATGCGCTGCTGGCCAAAGAGGCGACGCTCGGTGCCGCTCCGGGCAAGCTGCTGACGCCGCGGATGGCCGACCTCAATACGCGCCGCGAGCGGATCGAGGGCGAGCTGGCGCTGGCCGACGGTCGGTGGAAGCGCGAACTGAGCCTGGCCAACGACCTGCTTGCCTGCCGGCGCGTGCTGAGCCAGGCGCCGGAGCAGGCGCCGTTGGCCACGGACGAGGCCGGCCGCCAGCTCGAGGACATCGAAGCCGAACTGAGCGCGGCCCGCGCCAGCGCGCCGCTGGTCCATACCGAAGTGGACGAGGCAGTCGTGGCCGAAATCGTCTCGGACTGGACCGGCATCCCTGTCGGCCGCATGGTGGCGGACGAGGTAGCGGCGGTGATGCGGCTGCCGCAGACGCTCGCCGCCAGGGTGACCGGGCAAGACCACGCGCTTGCCCTGCTGGCAGAGCGCATCCAGACCGCCAGGGCGCAGCTGGCCGATCCCGGCAAGCCGGTCGGGGTGTTCCTGCTGGTCGGGCCGTCCGGCATCGGCAAGACCGAAACGGCGCTGGCGCTGGCCGATGCGCTGTACGGCGGCGAGCAGAACCTCATCTCGATCAATCTCTCCGAATTCCAGGAGGCGCATACCGTCTCGACGCTCAAGGGCGCGCCGCCGGGTTATGTCGGCTACGGCGACGGCGGCGTGCTCACGGAAGCGGTGCGCCGCCGGCCGCACAGCGTGGTATTGCTCGATGAAGTCGAGAAGGCGCATGCCGATGTGCACGAAGTCTTCTACCAGGTCTTCGACAAGGGCCATATGGAAGACGGCGAAGGCCGCCACATCGACTTCCGCAACACGATCCTGCTGCTCACCAGCAATGTGGGTTCCGAGCTGCTGCTGGACCTGTGTGAGCGCAACGGCTCGCCCCCCGACCTTGCCGCGTTGTGCGAGGCCCTCACGCCCGAACTGCGCAAGCATTTCCCGGCGGCCTTCCTCGGCCGCCTCGTGGTCCTTCCCTACCTGCCGTTGGCGCCGGAAAACCTCGGGCGCATCGCGCGCATGCAACTGGAGCGGGTCGCGGCACGCCTCCAATCCCAGCACGGCATTGCGTTGAAGTACGCGGATGCCGTGGTCGATCTCATCGTGTCGCGGTGCGCGGTGGGCGAGACCGGCGCGCGCCAGCTGATCGGCTTTATCGAGCAGGCCATCCAGCCGCAGCTCGCGCGGCTATGGCTGACGGCACTGTCCGGCAAACAGGATGTGGCGGCCGTCGCCATCGGCCTGTCCGGTACAGGGCCGGGCGAGCTGACCTATGACATCGAATACCGTTCCGGCCAGGGTCATGCCGAGCCGGGCAATGCCGAAGCCGGACCGGCCTGATGCCTCCGGCACATCCTTGAAACCCGTTGAGGAGAGCCATGTCCGTTGTGAACAGTTCGCAGAAATTTATCGCGCGCAATCGCACGCCGCGCGTCCAGATCGAGTACGACGTCGAAGTCTATGGCTCGGAGAAGCGCATCGAGCTGCCGTTCGTGATGGGCGTCCTGGCGGACCTCACGGGCAAGCCCGCCGAGCCGCTGCCGCCGGTGGCCGACCGCAAGTTCCTGGAAGTCGATGTCGACAATTTCGACGAGCGCATGAAGGCGATGCAGCCGCGCGTGGCGTTTGCCGTGCATAACACGCTGTCGGGCCAGGGCCAGCTGCTGGTCGACATGACCTTCGAGAGCATCGAAGACTTCTCGCCGGCCGCCGTGGCCGGCAAGGTCGACGCGCTCAGAAAGCTGCTCGAAGCCCGCACGCAGCTTGCCAACCTGCAGACCTATATGGACGGCAAGTCGGGCGCCGAAGCGCTGATCAACCGGCTGCTCCAGGATCCCGCGCTGCTGCAATCGCTTGCCTGCACACCCCGGACACAGGCCAGCGAAGACAAGGGCGAAGCCGAGCCCTCGTGAATCGGCCGGCTGCTTGCCTACCTGAACCATTTCATCGAGCAAGGAATCCATGGCTTCCGCCCACCAAACGCAGACCCAAGCCGCAGCGGCCGCTGAGCATGCCGCCGACCACGCTGACTTTGCCGCGCTGATCAGCCGCGAGTTTTCACCCAAGACGGAGCAGGCGCGCGAGGCCGTCGACCTCGCCGTCAGGACGCTGGCCGAGCAGGCGCTCGCCAGCGCCTGCACCCTGAGCGACGATGCCTACAAGAGCATCGAGGCCATCATTGCCGCCATCGACAAGAAGCTGTCCGAGCAGATCAACCTGATCCTGCACCACGCGGATTTCCAGAAGCTGGAGTCTGCGTGGCGCGGCCTGCATCACCTGGTCGCCAACACCGAAACCGACGACAAGCTGCGCATTCGCGTGATGGACGTTTCCAAGGAAGAGCTGCGCCGCACGCTGCGCCGCTACAAGGGCATCGGCTGGGATCAGAGCCCGTTCTTCAAGCGCATCTACGAGGAGGAATATGGGCAGCTCGGTGGCGAGCCCTATGGCTGCCTGGTGGCCGACTACTACTTCGACCACACGCCGCCGGACGTGGAACTGCTTGGTTCGATCGCCAAGATCTCGGCGGCGGCCCATGCTCCGTTTATCGCCGGCGCCTCGCCGTCGGTGCTGCAGATGGATTCGTGGCAGGAGCTGGCCAATCCACGCGACCTGTCCAAGATCTTCCAGAACCTGGAGTACGCGCCATGGAATGGCCTGCGCAGCTCGGAAGACGCGCGCTACGTGGGCCTGGCCATGCCGCGCTTCCTGGCGCGGCTGCCGTATGGCATCCATACCAATCCCGTTGATGCTTTCGACTTCGAGGAAGACACCGACGGCGCCGATCATCGCAAGTATGTCTGGAGCAACGCGGCCTACGCGATGGCGGTCAATGTCAACCGCTCCTTCAAGCTCTACGGCTGGTGCACGCTGATCCGCGGCGTCGAGAGCGGCGGCGTGGTGGAGAACCTGCCCTGCCATGCCTTCCCGACGGATGACGGCGGCATCGACACGAAATGCCCGACCGAGATTGCGATCTCGGACCGCCGCGAAGCCGAGCTGTCCAGGAATGGATTCATCTCGCTGGTGCATCGCAAGAACACCGACTACGCGGCCTTTATCGGCGCCCAGTCGCTGCAGAAGCCTGCGGAATACTACGACGCCGATGCAACCGCCAACGCCAATCTCTCTGCCCGGCTGCCGTACCTGTTTGCCTGCTCGCGCTTCGCCCATTACCTGAAGTGCATCGTGCGCGACAAGATCGGCGCGTTCAAGGAGCGCGAGGACATGCAGCGCTGGCTCAACGAATGGATCATGAACTACGTCGATGCCGACCCGGCCAACTCCTCGCAGGAGACCAAGGCCAGGCGCCCGCTGGCGGCCGCTGAAGTGCTGGTGGAAGAAATCGATGGCAATCCCGGCTACTACAGCGCCAAGTTCTTCCTTCGCCCGCACTTCCAGCTGGAAGGCCTGACGGTCTCGCTGCGGCTGGTGGCGCGGCTGCCATCGGTCAAGGACGCCGCATAGCCCACGTCGGGGCATTGATCCGGGCCGGAAATGCCCACGGCAAGGCCTGCCGTGGCCCTTGTCCGCAGTTTCTGACTTACGTAAAGGAGTGACGCTATGGCGCAGGACACCTTCCTGAAGATCAACGGCATCGATGGCGAATCGCAGGATTCGTCCCACAAGAACGAGATCGAGTTGCTCGCGTGGGACTGGACCATCGAGCAGCAGTCGACCATGCACGCCGGCAGTGGCGGCGGCGCCGGCAAGGCGACGGTGTCGGACCTGAGCTTCGAGCACTACATCGACCGCGCTTCGCCCAACCTGATGAAGTACTGCCTGACGGGCAAGCACATCAATGAAGCGGTGCTGGTGGTGCGCAAGGCCGGCGGCAACCCGCTCGAGTACCTGAAGCTCACCATGACCGATGTGATTGTCACCAAGGTCAGCCCGAGGGGGTCGGTGGACGATGAAGTCCGCATGCGCGAGCAGGTGGCGCTGTCGTTCTCCCGGGTCAAGCAGGAGTACGTGGTGCAGAACGCCCAGGGCGGCAGCGGCGGCGCCGTGACGGCGGGATACGACATCAAGGGCAACAAGGAGGCTTGACCCGCACCCCGGCGTGGGGCCCTGCCGCGAACCCTGATAAAGGGGATCGGCAGGGCCTCCGCCTGGCACGCGAGGCGGTTGCGGCATGACGCCCGAAGGCCAGACGCTTATTCGTGCGGTACAAGGAGATTGCAGTGAGCCTACGCATCATGGCGGCATCGGCTGCCGCATTGCTGTGCGCCTGCTCGGCGCCGCAGCCGGACGCCTCCCGGGAACAGATCAAGCTCGCGCTGGCTGTCGATGCCAGGCCGACCGTCAACCCGGACGAACAGGATCGCGCTGCACCCGTCCTGGTTCGCGTCTACGAACTCAAGACGGAAGCGGCGTTCAGCAGCGCTGACTACTTCTCGCTCGATCAGAACGACAGCACCGTCCTGACCCAGGACCTGCTGGCCCGCGATGCGTTCGTGCTGCGCCCCGGGGAATCCCGATCGATCGAGCGCAAGCTCAATCCCCAAACCACAGCGCTGGGCTTCCTGGTCGGATACCGCGACCTGGGCAAGGCGACCTGGCGCACGGTCTACCCATTGCCGCCTGCACCGGAAGCGGCGTGGTACCGCGCCGTCGTGCCTGCGCGCAAGGTCAGGCTGCAGGTCGTGCTCGACCAGCAAACCATTACCGTTATAAAACCCGACTGATTCATGAGCTGGTACAACAAGGTTGTCTGGAGCGAAGGGTTGTTCCTGCGCCCGCAGCTGTTTCAGCAGCAGGAGCGCTATCTGGAGCATTTCGCGCATAAACGCGCCGCGGCGCTGAGCGCATTCTTCTGGGGCTTTTCACACCTGGCCATCGACACCGAGGCGCTGGCGCTCGGCAAGCTGGTGGTTTCCGGCGCCGCCGGCATCCTGCAGGATGGCACGCCGTTCGACGCGCCCGCCCATGCGCGGTTGCCCGCCCCGCTGGCATTGCGCCATGAGCACCTGAACCAGCGCATCTGCCTGTCGGCACCGATTCGCACGCCCAATACGGAAGAGACCACATTCGACAACGCCGCGGACTCGTTGGCGCGGTACCACAGCTTCGAAGAGGAACTGCTGGATGCCAACTCGATCGGGCAGGGGCCGAAGCTGGTGCAGCTGGCCGACTTGCGGCTGCGCCTGCTGCCGGAGAAGGAGCTGACCGAATCCTGGATCGGACTGCCGCTTGCCAGGGTGGCCGAGATCCGCGCCGATGGCAGCGCCACGCTCGATCCGGCGCTGATCCCGCCGGTCAACGTGTACACGGCCAGCGCCTTGCTGACGGCGTGGCTGGGCGAACTCCACGGCCTGCTGCGCCTGCGTGCCAGTGCGATGGCCGAACGGCTTGCCGCGGCCAGCACCCGCGGCGGAGATGCCGCCGAGGTGTCGGAGTACCTCATCCTCCAGCTGCTGAACCGGCATGAGCCGGTGCTGACGCATATGCTCGAGGCCAAGGCAGCCTCGCCGGAGGATCTCTATGTCATGCTGACCGCGCTGGCCGGCGAGCTGTCTACCTTTGTCCGCACCGCTACCCGGCGTCCGCTGCCGTTTGGCGCCTATCGCCACGACGAGCCGCACACCTGCCTGAAGCCGGTGGTCGATGACCTGCGCTTCCTGCTCAACGTGGTGCTGGAGCGCAGTGCGCAGCGCATCGAGCTGCGCGACCAGTCCCACGGCATCCGGCTTGCGGTGCTGGAGCCGAGCGAGTTCTCGCGCTTCCATACCTTTGTGCTGGCCGTTGGCGCGCAGATGCCGCCCGACGTGCTGCAGCGGCAATTCCCGGCCCAGGCCAAGGCGGGGCCTTCGGAGCGCCTTGCCGAACTGATCCGCTCGCACCTTCCCGGCATCCCGCTGCGGCCGCTGCCCGTGCCGCCGCGTCAGATTCCGTTCAACGCCGGGCAGGTCTACTTCGAGTTGTCCCAGGACCATCCGCTGTGGGAGCAGGTCCAGCGCTACGGCGGCCTCGCGTTGCATGTGGCCGGCCATTTTCCGGAAATTCGTCTCGAGTTGTGGGGAGTGCGCAGCTGATGGAAGACGCAGTCGAACACACCGGCGAGACCATGCCGCCGTCCGCCATCGCGGACGCTGTCAGCGGGGCCGACGCGACATCCGCGGACACCACCGCGCCAGGACGTTCCGCATGGCGCTGGAACACACCCGAAACGCTGGAGCAGCGTGCCGCGCGCATTGCGGCCAGCGCCAATCCCCTGCTTGCCGCGGCGCAACCGCTGCTGCGCACGCTGGCCGACATGCCGGCGGAGCTGCCCGGTGATGGTGCGGCGCAAGCGCTCAAGCAGATGCTGATGCAGGAGATCTTGCGGTTCCAGGCGGTCTGCGAGCGCGCCAACCTGCGCCGCGAGCATGTGCTCGCCGCACGCTACACGCTCTGCACCGCGCTTGACGAGGCCGCCAACGCGACCCGCTGGGGCGAAGCCGGCGACTGGGCGACGCAGAGCCTGCTGATCCAGTGCCACCAGGAGGGAGACGGCGGCGAGAAAGTGTTCCAGCTGCTGGGCCGGCTGGTGGCCTCGCCGCAAGAGCACATGCACGTCATCGAGCTGGTCTACCAGGTGTTGTCACTGGGCTTTCGCGGCCGCTACGGCAAGCGGTCCGAAGGACCGCGCGAACTCGACGCGATCCGCCAGCAACTGTTGAACCTGATCGCCGGCGCGCGCGAAAGCGTGCCGCGCGAGCTGTCTCCGCACTGGCGCGGCGCGGCGCGGCGCCCGGCAAGCTGCGGCTGCTGCGTTCGGTGCCGGTGTGGGTCACGGCCTGCGTGTTGTCGCTCGGCATTGCGGCATTGTTCGGCTGGTACAAGTACCAGCTGCTCGCCGGCACCGATGCGCTGGCGCGGCAGATCGTCGCCATCGGCCACGCCGCGCCGCCGGATCCGCCGAAGGCAATGCGGCTGGCGGCGCTGCTGCGGGCGGAGATCGCCCGCGGCGTCGTGAGCGTCAGCGAAGACGACAAGCGCAGCACGGTCACGTTCCGCGGCGACGACATGTTCGCCGCCGGCCAGGTGGATGTCGGCAGCAAGGTCCTGCCGGTGCTCGACAAGGTGGCCGCAGAGATCAGCAAGGTCGCCGGACAGGTCAACGTCATCGGCCATACCGACAACGTTCCGATCAGGACCGCACGCTTTCCTTCCAACCAGGTGTTGTCCGAAGAGCGCGCGGCCGTCGTCGCCGAATACCTCGCCGGCAAGGGCGTTGCCAAGGGAAGGCTGGCGGCGGTGGGCAAGGGCGATAGCGAGCCGCTGGCGGGCAATGCGTCGCCCGCCGCGCGCGCCCAGAACCGCCGTGTGGAAATCGTGGTGATGCATTGAGAGAGAGAGTGCGGTATGGAATTCCTGAAACGTTGCCTGGCCGTGCTGTTCTCGCGTCAGATGCTGGTGTACGTGGCGCTGGCGCTAGCCGCGGCCGCGATCTGGTTTATCGGTCCGCTGCTCGCGTTCAATGGTTTGCGGCCGTTGGCGGGGATCGGCATGCGGATGGCCGCCATCGTGCTGCTGCTGGCGCTGGCATTGTTGCTGGTGCTGCGCTGGTCGGTGGCGGTGATCGGGATCGCCGTGCTTTGCCTGGCAATCTGGCATGCCGGGCCGCTGCTTGCTGTCGGCGCAGCGCATCCGCTCGCTTCGGACGTCGTGCGGGTCGTCGTCATTGCCGTGCTTGTCTTTTTGCTCGCGGCCTATGAAGTGTTCCGTTTCCTGCGCCGCTCGCGGGCGAACGATTCGTTGCTGCAGAAGCTGCTGAACCCTGGCGGCAAGCGTCCGGAAGCCATTGCCACGGACGAGCTCGCCATTGTGGAAGAGGCTGTGCGGAAGGCGCTGAGGCAGCTCAAGGGGATGCGCAGCGGTGGCGGGATCGGTCGCGTCCTGGAAGGCAGGCGCTACCTGTACGAACTGCCGTGGTACATGGTGGTCGGCGTAGAGGGAGCGGGCAAGACCACCGCCCTGCTCAATGCCGGTTTGCAGTTCCCGTTGCCGGAGCAGATGAGCGCCGCCGCGCTGGCCGGCAAGGATCGAGGCACCCGGACTGCAAGCTGGTGGCTTTCGAACGAGGCCGTGCTGATCGACACGGCCGGCCGCTATACCAGCCATGGCCAGAATCCAAAGATCGACCAGGCCGAGTGGACCGGGTTCCTCACGATGCTGCGCAGGCATCGCAGCCGGGCGCCGATCAATGGCGCGGTGCTTGCCATCAGCGCCGAGGACCTGCTGACGCAGTCGCCCGAAGTGCGCGTGCGCCAGGCGACCAGCCTGCGCGCCCGGCTGGCCGACCTGCGCACGGATCTCGGCATCCGCTTCCCGGTCTATGTGATCGTCACCAAGCTCGACCAGCTGGCGGGCTTCGGCGCGTACTTCCGGTACCTGAGCAGCGAAGGCCGCGCGCAGCCGTGGGGCTTTACTTTCCCGCATGACGACCGCAAGGCCAGGCGCTCCGATGCGCCCGACGCCTTCGCGCAACGCTGCCGCACCGAGATGGCGCTGCTGGTCGACCGGCTGCAGGCGGGACTCGATGCGCGGCTGTATGAAGAGTACGACCCGCAGCGCCGCAAGGACCTGTTCGCGCTGCCGCAAGAGTTTGCCGGCCTGGCCGGGCCGGTCGTCGCCATGCTGGCGCAGGTGTTCCTCGATTCCCGCTTTGACGATACCGAGAGCACCCACATGCTGCGCGGCGTGTACTTCACCAGTGCGGCCCAGACGTCGTCAACGGTGGTGGCGGACCATGAAACCGTGCTCAGGCGCCTGGAGCGCAACCATGCCGACACCACGGAAACTGCGGAGCAGGCCTTCCCTGCCACGGCCGAATCCGTTGCCGATTCCGCGGCGGCGCAAGCGACGGGCCATCGCAGCTATTTCCTGCAGGACGTCTTCAAGCGCGTGATCGTGCCCGAAGCGCATCTGGTGAAACCGAACCTGCGCTGGGAATTCCGCTTCCGCCTGCTGCGGCTGCTCGGCCACACGCTGGCCGTGGTGATCTTCCTGTGGCTGGCCGGTGCGCTCTATGCCAGCGATGGCCACAACCGCGCCTACCTGCAGTCGGTGCGGCAGAAGGCCGGTGCGCTGGCCGCTACCGTCGCCGCCTTCTACAAGGCGCCGCAGCCCGGCACAATGCCCGAGGTGCTGTCGGCCGCGCGCGACCTGCCTGCCTATGCCGGCCTGGCGCCGGCCGTTCCGCCGCTGGCATGGCGCTACGGCCTCTACAGCGTGCCACCGGTCCTCGATGCCTCGATCCGGACCCACGTCAGGCTGCAGGACAACTTGCTGGTGCCATACCTGGTGCGCCGGGTCGAATCGGTGCTCGAAAGCGCGGTGGCCGCGCGCGATGCCAGGCAGACCTACGACACGCTGCGCGTCTACCTGATGCTGCACGAGAAGAACAGGTTCAGCGCGCCGGAGGTGCGGGCATGGGTCCAGAGCGATTGGGCCACCGGCAACGGCGCGGCCGCCTTTGGCGGCAGGGTCGCCGTGCTGGAACACCTGAATGGGCTGCTGGACGGCGGCCGGCCGGTGCAATCCCCCTATGCCAGGAACGAAGCTCTGATCCGCTCGGCGCGGGATTTCCTTGATGGCAACACTTCGATCGAGCGGCTCTACGACCGTGCCAAGGCGGCCATGCTGGAAGCCGCGCCGCAGGACTTCACGCTGGTCCGGGCGGTCGGGCCGCAGGCCGGAACGGTCTTTACGCGGGCCAGCGGCGAGCCGCTGGAGCGGGGCATTCCCGGGCTCTTTACCTATGCCGGCTATCACGATCTCTTCAACGCGCGCTTGCCCGAGTTTGTCGGCAAGGCGCAGGCGGTCGACGCCTGGGTGATGGGCCGCACGGGCCACGACGGCGCTCAAAAAAAAACGCTTGAGGCCGCAGCGGGCAAGCCGGGCGATAACGATCCGCTGACGCGCGAGATCCGCCGCCTGTACCTGGAGGAGTATGCTCGCCGCTGGATCGCGTTCCTTGGCGACATACGCACGGTGACCGGCGACAACCTTGCCTTTGACCTGGAGATCCTGCGCAATTTCGCCGCGCCGGACTCGCCGCTGGCCCGGCTCGGCCGCGCCGCGGTGCAGGAGACCACGCTCTCCACGCTCCCCCGGCCGCTCGCGCCGCAGGACCCGTCGCTGGCGCAGAAGGCGCTGTCCGTACTCGACAAGACATCCGGACCAGTACAGGTGTTGAATGCGCGCGCCGAAGCGCGCCAGGAGCGCGAACTGGTCGACAACCGCTTTGCCGCGCTGCGCGAGGTCGTGACCGGACAGGCCGATGCCGCCGCGCCAGACGCGCTGGCAACGGGCGCCAAGCCGCGGCTGGATGCGATTGCCGGCATGGTCAACGCCTACTACACCACCCTGGTGGTAGCCAACAACGCCTTGAATACCCGCAACCTGCCGCCGCCGGCGGACACCGGCGCGCAGCTGCGCATGGAAGCGGCCAAGCTGCCCGCGCCGTTCGCTGCGGTGCTGGCCGACCTGGTGGTGCAGGGTACGCGCGATGTCAACAAGGGCATCGGCGAGATCCTGGTGGCGCAGATGGATGCCATGATCGGCGAAAGCTGCCGCAGCGCCATCGAGGGCAAGTACCCTTTCGCCCCCGCGGCGGCACCGGATGTCGATCCGGAAGACTTCGCGCGGATCTTTGCCGCCGGCGGCGTGCTCGACGACTTTTTCGAGAAAGTGCTGGCGCCGCACGTCGATACCACCATCTCTCCCTGGCGCTACAAGCTGACCGCGCCGGACGTGCCGCCGGTGGCCGGGCCGAGCCTGGTGCCGTTCCAGCGCGCACGGGACATCCGCGAGGTGTTTTTGCGCGATCCGGGCGCGAAGAGGCTGGCGTGGAAGGTCGACCTGAAGGTCGTCGGGCTCGATCCCGAGATCGTCGAGCTGAACCTGGACTTCGACGGACAAGGGCAGCGCTACGTGCATGGCCCGGTGGTGCCGCTGAAGATCACCTGGCCCGGTCCGCGCGGCGGCCAGGGCGCACAGATCAGCGCCAGCCCGCGCATCCGCCCGGAGACTTCGACGCTGGCCGCAAGCGGCCCATGGGCACTGATGCGGATCGTGGCAAGGGGAAAGCTGGCCGGATCGGCCAGCGCCAGCCATTTCATGGCGGAGTACGACTTCGACGGCCGCAAGGCGCGGCTGGATATCAACACCGGCAGCCTGGCCAATCCGTGGACCACGGGCTTGCTGCAAGGCTTCGAATGCCCGGGGCGTTCGGGATGATGACGCACGCCGCGATGGGTAATGGCAACCACCTGCTGCGGCTGGCGCAGCCGGTGATCTGGGTGCTCGATGAACTGACGCCGGAACTCGATT
The DNA here is from genome assembly GCF_059278825.1 of Cupriavidus sp. MEYA8. Lineage (NCBI taxonomy): Bacteria > Pseudomonadati > Pseudomonadota > Betaproteobacteria > Burkholderiales > Burkholderiaceae > Cupriavidus > Cupriavidus sp. MEYA8. Next base: position 996,321 of record NZ_CM181222.1, on the reverse strand, counting down.
CCGCGGCGCGCCTGGAGACGCTGCAGGAAGCCGCGCACACGCGCCTGGCCAACTTCCGGCAGGCCTGTCGCGCGGCGGCGTTGCCGGCGGAGGATGTGGAGGCGGTCCACTATTGCCTGTGCGCGGCGCTGGACCAGGCGGGCCGCCGCGTGCAGGGACGCTCCGGTGCCTGCCGTGGCGCCTGGCTGCAGCGCGGCCTGCTTGCGGCGCACTACGGCGAGGCGGAGCGCGGCAGCCGCTGCCGCGCACTGGTCGCCAGGCTGCAGCAGCGAGCCGGCGCCCATGCTGATGCGCTTGAAGTCGTTGCATGCCTGGTCGCACGCGGGCTCACGGATGAGTACGGGCGGCCACCGGCAGAACTGGTGCCGCGGATCCGGCCGGCGACACGCGAGATCATGGCGCTGAGACCGGCATCGCCATGTGAAGCGCAGCCCGAAGCGCCGCCGCGGGTGCCGATGGCCGGCGCCCGGCCGCTGCTTGCCGTCGCCGCATTGGCCTTCCTAGTCGCTGCCGTCGTCGTGGCGGTCCAGGCGACGCGCCAGAACGCCGCGACCGAAGCGCTTGCACTACGGGTGGAACGGCTGGCACAAGCCGCTTACCCACCCGCTTACCCGTCCGTTTCCCCGTCCGTTTCCCCGTCGGCAGACACCCTGGAGCGGGACATCGAACAGGCCTTCGCCGGGCAACTCGCCAGCGCAGCCATCCATGCCGATGTGCGCAGCGGCCGCCTGCACATCGTCTTCCAACACGGCCTGTCGTTTCCGCCCGGGCAGGCGCAACTGCCACCGGCGCTGGCCGAGCAACTCGACAAGCTGGCCGACCTGCTCGACGGCCGGGCCGACTGGATCACGGTGGTCGGGCATGCCGACGATTCTCCGGTGGCCCCGGGCGGTTATCGGTCCAACCAGGCGCTGTCGCAAGCGCGCGCGCAAGAGGTGGCCGGCTACCTGCAGGCGCGTGGCCTGGCAGCGGTGCGGGTCGACACCATCGGGCGGGGCGCCGCGCAGCCCGTGGCAGACAACCGGACCGCCGGGGGCCGGATGCTGAACCGCCGGATAGAAGTCTTTGCCAGCGTTCGCTAGGCGCCAGCCGGCATGGGAATTGCTCCGCTTTTCGTATCGCCGCGCCAGCCAGGTGCCGCAACGGTGACTATATTAGGGGCATCGGCCCCCGCATTGGCCCCGGCATCGGAACCGCATTCCCCATGGCATATACCCACACCATCGGCAGTCAGCGCCATGTCTTCGACAGCTTGCGCACGCTGCTGGCCAAGGCCAGCCCGGCGCGCTCCGGCGATGCGCTCGCCGGCATCGCCGCCGCCAGCGAGCAGGAGCGTATGGCCGCGCGCCTGGCGCTGGCCGACGTGCCGCTGACGCAATTCCTCAATGAGGCGCTGGTGCCGTATGAGGCGGACGAAATCACGCGGTTGATCGTCGACCGGCATGACGCTTGCGCTTTTGCCGCGATCGGTGCCACGACCGTCGGCGACCTGCGCGACTGGCTGCTGCGGCACGAGACCGACAGCGCCACGCTGGCGCGCGTCGCGCCGGGCATCACCCCCGAGATCGCGGCCGCGGTCAGCAAGCTGATGCGCAACCAGGACCTGGTAGCGGTGGCGCGCAAATGCCAGGTGGTGACGCGCTTTCGCAATACCGTCGGACTGCCGGGGCGGCTGGCGGTGCGGCTGCAGCCGAACCATCCTACCGACGACCCCAAGGGCATTGCCGCTTCCGTCATCGACGGCCTGCTGTACGGCTGCGGCGACGCCACCATCGGCATCAACCCGGCCTCGGACAACCTGGGCGCCATTGTTTCGCTGCTGCATATGCTCGATGCGCTGCGCAGCCGCTTCGATATCCCGACGCAGTCGTGCGTGCTGACCCACGTCACCAACACGCTGCGCGCGATCGCGCAGGGCGCGCCGGTCGACCTGGTGTTCCAGTCGGTGGCGGGCAGCGAACGCGCCAATACGGCCTTCGGCATCAGCCTGGCGCTGCTGGCCGAGGCCCACGACGCCGCCCAGGGCCTGGCGCGCGGCACCGTCGGCGACAACGTCATGTATTTCGAGACCGGGCAGGGCAGCGCGCTGTCGGCCAATGCTCACCATGGCGTCGACCAGCAGACCATGGAGGCGCGCGCCTACGCCGTGGCGCGCGCGTTCTCGCCGCTGCTGGTCAATACGGTGGTGGGCTTTATCGGGCCGGAATACCTGTACGACGGCAAGCAGATCATCCGCGCCGGGCTCGAGGACCACTTCTGCGGCAAGCTGATGGGCGTGCCGATGGGCTGCGACGTCTGTTACACCAACCATGCCGAGGCCGACCAGGACGACATGGACACGCTGCTGACGCTGTTCGGCGTGGCCGGCATCAACTTCATCATGGGCGTGCCCGGCGCCGACGACATCATGCTGAACTACCAGAGCACGTCGTTCCACGATGCGCTATACCTGCGCGAAGTGCTGGGCCTGCGCCCCGCGCCGGAATTCGAGCAATGGCTGCAGCGCATGGGCATCGCAGATGCCGCCGGCCGGTTGCTGGAGCCGTCCGAGCGCCAGCCGCTGCTGCAGATGGCGCACAGCCTGTAAGGCCGCCCCCGGCCATTCTTCACGACACGCCATGTCCGACCTTCCTTCGCGCCCCGCCAATACCGCCAATAGCGCCAATACCTCCGCTACGCACGACGCCGATCCATGGCAGCGCCTGCGCCAGTTCACGCGCGCGCGCATCGCATTGGGGCGCACCGGCCACAGCCAGACCACCGAGGCCGTGCTCGCGTTCGGCCTGGCCCATGCGCAGGCGCGCGATGCCGTGCATCTGCCGCTGGACGCCGATGCCATCGCCGGCGCACTGCGGCAGGCGGGATGCGACCACGTGGTCGTCCATAGCGCAGCGCCCGACCGCACCCATTACCTGCGGCGCCCGGACCTCGGCCGGGGCCTGGATGACGCGAGCAGGGAGCGCCTGGCGGCGGCGCGACCGCAGCAGGCGCCCGATGTCGTGTTCGTGATCGCCGACGGCCTTTCGGCGCTGGCAGCGCAATCCCATGCCATAGCGGTGCTGGAAGCAACGTGCCGGCTGCTGCCGCAGGAATGGCGTATCGGACCGGTGGTGGTGGCGGAGCAATCGCGCGTCGCGCTCGGTGACGATATCGGTGCCGTGCTTGGCGCGCGTCAGGTGGTGATGCTGATCGGCGAACGGCCCGGGCTGAGTTCGCCCGACAGCCTCGGCATCTACCTGACCTACGCCCCGCGGCCCGGCCGTACCGATGCCGAGCGCAACTGCATCTCCAATGTGCGGCCCGAAGGGTTGTCCTATGTGCAGGCCGCGCAACGGCTGGTGTTCCTGCTGCGCGGTGCCGCGGCACTCGGGCGCTCGGGCGTGGACCTGAAGGACGACAGCGAGCGCGCATTGGCCGGCGCGGCGCCGCCGGCAGCGGCATTGCGGGACCTCGAATGAATGAAAACGAAAACGGCCACCGCGGGCGGATCCGCGGTGGCCGCACCGTAACGTCGCCGCGCTACATCATGCGGCGCGAGAAGTGCCCCGGCGTGGCATCCGACATCAGGTCCATGAACTGGTCCCGTGTCATGTGCACCAGTTCCTGGTGGTCGCCGCCTTCGAAATACACCTCGGGCTGCTGCATCAGGCTGTCGTCCACATAGGTTTGCATGCCATACGCCATGGCGACCGGCGGAATCGCGCCAAGGTCGCAATCCTTGAAGATCTCGCGGATTTCATCCTCATGTGCGAGCACCAGGTCGCGGCCGGTCTGTTCGCAGATCGCAGCCAGCTGCAGGTGATGGCTCGAAGGGATCACGGCGGCGACATAGCCGCGCTCGTCCTCGAGCAACAGGGTCTTGGCCAGACGGTCTCCGGGAATGTGCGCCGCCTCGGCAGTGGCCATGCTGCTGAGGGTGTAGGGGTGGCGGATGATGTCGTACTGGGTATTCTTGCTGCTCAGGCAGTTTGCAAGCGTGCTAGACAGGGCCATGGTTGCTCCTCAGAACAGGGATACGCCTACGGTTATCCTTGTGTTCCTAATATAGTGCCTGGCGCCGTGCCCAACGGCTCCCGATCCGCCTTGCAGCGCTAGCGGTGCAGCCGCGGCCACACCGCCTGCAGCTCGGTTTTCAGGAAGTTCAGCAGGTAGCGCGTCGCCAGCGTCTGGTAGCGGTTTGGCATGGTCAGCATGTACAGCCGGCTGCCGAACACGCTGATGCGGTAATCCGGCAGCAGCTGCACCAGCCCGCCGCTCGCCAGTTCCTCGCCGATCGCGTAGATTGGCGTGATGCCGATGCCCAGGCCGGCCACCACTCCTTCCTTCAGGAAGCCGAAATTATCGGAACTGAGCGTCGGTTCCAGCACCACCTGGTCGCGGGCTTCCTGCGCTTCGCTGCCGGGCCGCGTTCCCGCGACCTTCAGCTTTTGCCCGACTGGCGAGGCGCAAACGATCGCATGCTGCTGCAGGTCTGCGAGTGACTGGGGCGCGGGATGGTTTGCCAGGTAGGCGGGCGAAGCGCAGATGACCCAGTCCACCGTGCCAATCTCGGTGGCGATGACCGAATCGGGCGGCGTGGAGATGATGCGCAGCGCCACGTCCACATCCTCGGACACCAGGTTGTGCACGCGGTTGTCGAACACGACATCGAGGGTGATGTCGGGATAGCGCTGCTTGAATTGCACCATCAGCGGCGACAGCAGCGTATGGCCGAGGCCGGTAGGGACCGAAAGCCGCACATGGCCCTGCAGGCTCTTGCCCATGTTGCTGATCAGCGCATTGGCGGCTGCCACCTCGCCGAGGATATTGCGCCCGTGCTCGTACAGCCCGGCCCCCACAGGCGTGGGCTCGACATGGCGGGTGGTCCGCCGCAGCAGCTGCACGCCCAGCTCTTCTTCCAGCGCCTTCAGCCGGTAGCTGACATTGGCGCGCGTCATCTTGAGCTTGCGCGCGGCCGCGCTCAGGTTGCCGGCGTCGACGATGTCGACGAACAGGCGCAAGGCGTTGAGGTCCATGGCTAGTAGGAAAGAGCTAGTAGGAAAGAAAAAGGGCCGGCCCCGTATATTGCCATGCTGGCGCGCGCACCTCGGCGCCGAGGTGCAGCATACGGCGAACGTATCATCAGGGTTTGGGGGATTGTCCAGCCGGCGAAACAGTGTGTGCCGCGTTTCGGCCGCCCGTGACGGCGTTTCAGGCTGGCCATCGCTTGCACCGAACGCGACTCTGGGCAATGATGCGATCCACACCGTCAACCGGCCCGACGCGCCCCCGTTTGCCATGCACCGCTTGATGCGCCGCTGGCTGTGCGTGCCTTTGTTCATTGCCGGCGCCAGTGCCTCTGCCCAGGACCTGGTCGAATGCAAGCGGATCGAGCATGACCAGCTGATTGCCGCCACCCAGGAAACGCTGCTGTTCCTGCGCTGCCGTGCGCGCCAGGTCGCCTACGAAGCGCCACGCCTCAAAGGCGTCTCGCAGCGCTTCAAGGATGACCTGATCTTCGCTTGCCTGGACCAGGCGGACGCGGTCGAGCACCAGTTGCGCGTACGCCATGGCTATTCGCGCGAAGCGCTGGCGCGCCAGCGCTGCAATCCGCTGGGCGGCACGCCCGGCTGAGCCGCGCGACCGCCATCAACACGCGCTCGCGTCGACGCGGCTCATACTTCGCGCGTCATGCCGGCCAGGTCGATCCACTCGCGGAACTGCTCCTCGGTCACATGTCCGGACGCGATCGCCGCTTCCCGCAGGGACAGGTTGCGCTGCACCGCCAGCTTGGCGATCTCGGCGGCCTTGTCGTAGCCGATATGCGGGTTGAGCGCCGTGACCGGCATCAGCGAGCGTTCCAGCAGCTCGGCAATGCGCTCGCGGTCGGCCTCGACGCCCTCGACCATATGCTCGGCAAAGCTCGACGCCGCCCCCGCCAGCAGGCTGACCGACTGCAGCAGGCTGTAGATGATCACCGGCTTGTACGCATTCAGCTCCAGCGTGCCCAGGCCGTTGGCCAGCGTCACCGTGGTGTGGTTGCCGATCACGCGGCAGCACACCATGGCCAGCGCCTCCGCCTGGGTCGGATTGACCTTGCCCGGCATGATCGACGAGCCCGGCTCGTTGGCCGGCAGGATCAGCTCGGCGAAGCCGGCGCGCGGCCCCGAGCCCAGCAGCATGAAATCGCGCGCGATCTTCAGGAATGACGAGGCGGTGGTGTTGAGCGCGCCCGACAGGTCGGCCAGCGCATCATGCGAGGCCTGCAGCGCGTAGCGGTTGGGCGCGGGCTCGAACGGCAGGCCGGTGTAATCGGCCAGCGCGCGCGCAAAGGCCACGGCAAAGCCGTGCGGCGCGTTCAGCCCGGTGCCGACCGCGGTGCCGCCCTGCGCCACCGGCATGGCGCGCAGCATGGCCTGCTGCAGCCGCGATTGCGCATCGGCGACTTGCGTCATGTAGCCCGAGAACTCCTGGCCCAGCGTGAGCGGCACAGCGTCCTGCAGGTGCGTGCGGCCGACCTTGACGATATCGGCGAAGGCTTCCACCTTGCGCGCAAAGGTCTGCTGCAGCTGCTCCAGCGCCGGCAGCAGCTGTTGCTGGATCGCGCGCGTCGCGGCGATGTGCATCGCGGTCGGGAAGCTGTCGTTGCTCGACTGGCTGGCATTGACGTGGTCGTTCGGGTGCACCGGCTTCTTGCTGCCGACTTCTCCGCCGAGCAGCTGGATCGCGCGGTTGGCGATGACCTCGTTGAGGTTCATGTTGGTCTGTGTGCCCGATCCCGTCTGCCAGACCGACAGCGGAAACTCCTGCGGCCAGCGGCCTTCGATCACTTCCGTGGCCGCCTGCTCGATGGCCTGTGCCAGCTCGGGCGGCAGTACGCCCAGCTCACGGTTGGCGCGGGCCGCGCACAGCTTCAGGACGGCAAAGGCCTCGACCAGCGCCGGCGGCATCTTCTCGTCGCCGATGCGGAAGTTCTGGCGCGAGCGTTCGGTCTGCGCGCCCCAGAGGTGGTCGGCGGGCACCGGGACATCGCCCAGGCTGTCTTTCTCGATGCGGGTGTCGCTGGCGGAAGGGCTGGACATGGACAGACTCCTCAAGGCAGGAGGCGGCGCTGCGGGCGCCGGCATTGCCGGATGGAAGGAACGTGGCAAGGAACGTGGGGAAGCGCGGGCGCCGGCAAGTCATGGCCGTCTGGAGCCAGGCCGCGCACCGCCCGTGCGAGCAGTCCGCCAGATTACGCCGCAGGCGCGCTGCGTGCGTTCAAGTCCATGCTGCCCGCCGGGGTAACCAGCATGCGGCCGACGCAGCGGGCGGGTGCGCGGCTACGCCGTCATCTTGAGGCACTGCTCCATGCAAACCGCACAGGCCCGCGCGCACTCCTGGCAGTGCTCGGCGTCATGGCGCTCGCATTCCTCCTTGCACCACTTGCAGACTTCGGCGCAGTCCTCGCAGACCAGCGGCGCGAACTCGCTGTTGCGCAGCATGTAGGAGGCGGCCAGCTGCGCGATGCCGGCAACATCCATGTCCAGCGCGATGCAGCGCGCCATCCTGTGCACGTCCTGCTCTTCCAGGCAGGCCCCGGCGCATTTCAGCGCGGCGGCGGCACAGGCGTTGCACGCGGCGATGCAGTCGGCGTAGCGGGCGGCGTTTTCCTGCACGGTGGGTCGGATCATCGAGCGTCCTCCTTCGGGGGTAGGTGGATGGAACCGTGAATGCCGGCGCGTGGCCGGCGGGCGCAGGGCACCGCGCCGCCCTGGCGGCGGCAAGCCGGTCCCATGGCATGCCCGCGGTGATGCGGGCGCCCCAAAGGCGCCGTCACGGGGCATCGTTATTCACAATAGCAGGCGAAAGTCGATCCTGCGGGCCCGGTACTTGCAGCGCCGCGCTGGTTACAATGCCGCCTGCGCCAGGCGTTCCGGAGGATAGGGCGCGGGTATCGTGCCCGGCACCCGGCGTGGTCGTCGGGCACCACCGTCCCCCCAACCGCATCTAACAGGAAGCCGCAGACAACATGACGCATTGCCGGGCTCCGGCCGGGCACGCGACAGGCCGCCAGTCGGCTACCCAACAACACACCGCACCGCGTGGCCACAGTGGCCGCGCCGGGGCAAGCACACCGGCAGCACGGGAAGGAAGGACATCATGGGCGAGGCAAAGAAACGGGGCACCCCCGAAGAGCGTGCGGCACAGGCGCGCGCGAAGATTGAGGCCCTGCGTCCGGCGCAGCTGGTCTGCGGGCACTGCAAGACTGCGTTCAAGCAGTTCGACACCCTCAACGTGCCGGGCCTGCCCGGCATCGACGCCGTGTTCGGCGGGGAATGCCCCGGCTGCGGCAACGATGTGGTGGTGTTCAAGGGCGCGCCGGAAGCCGTGGCGCAGGCCATGATCGCCTGGGAAAAGATGCTGGGCGCCGACGCCCAGCTTGGCTACCAGTCCAGCGACGGGCGCCATGTCCCGTTCGAGCCGGAAGGCAGCGGTGCGGCAACTGCCAACACCGTGCCTGGCAAGCCTGGCGGCACGCTGCATTGACGGGCCGCCGGCCCGGCACGGGCCTGCCACGGCCCGGCTGGTGGCTGAGTTCGCCGGCCAGGTCCGGCGGACCGATTTCATAGCGCCCGCGCCCGGCACCCTTGGCGCGGTACAGCAGCACGTCCGCGAGCCGCGTCAGCCCGCGGTCCTGCACCGGCCCGCCGTGGTAGAGCGCCACATCGGGCCAGCACCTTACACCCCTTCGGGTCACGCGCACGGGACTGTGCCTTGTGCATCCGTCGCGGTATAGTGCCGCGTTATCGCAAGGCACGCAGCCGTTTGCCGGGCGCTGGCCAGCCTGACGGGTTCCGTGGCAGGCGCGCGTCGCTGGCGCCAGACCGTTCACGAAGACCATGAGACTGACTGCGCTTCCCCCTGCCTTGCTGTCGCTGCTGGTCGCGGCAGGCGGGGCGCTGCTGACCGCGGGGGCGTGGCGCCAGGTACAGCAATTCGAGCAGCGGCTGGCCCAGCAGCATTTCGATGCGCGGCTGAGCCAGGCCAGCAGTGCACTGCGCGAGCGCATGCTCGAGAACGAGCGGCTGCTGCGCGGCGTGGCGGGCCTGATGACGGCCAATCCGGCAACTTCGCGCGCGCAATGGCGCAACTATCTCTATACCGCCCAGCTCGATGAGCTGCCGCCCGGCACACAATCGATCGGCTACGCACCGCTGACGGCGCCGCGCCAGGTCCAACCCCTGATCGCGGCCGCGCGCGCCGATGGCCTGACCGATTACCGGATCCATCCCGCCGGCCCGCGCAGGCTCTACGCGCCCATCCTCTACGTGGAGCCGCTGGCCGGGCGCAACGCCCGCGCCGCCGGCTTTGACCTGCTGTCCGAGCCGTCCCGTCGTGCCGCGATGGAAGCGGCGCGCGACAGCGGCGAGCCCCGGCTGACGCGCGGGCTCGACCTGGTGCGCGAGGCCGAGGCGCAGGAGCGCCAGCGCGGCGCGCTGCTGTTCCTGCCGGTCTACGGTGGCGGCGTGGCCGCCAGCACGCTGGCGCAGCGGCGCGAGGCGGTGGTCGGCTATGTCTATGTGTCGCTGCGGCTGGGCGACCTGATGCGCGGGATCGGCGCGCCGGCACTGGCGGACCTGGAACTGTCGCTGCACGAGGGCACGCCTGCCATGCCCGGCCCGCAGCTGTCGGATACGGTTGGTACCGCGGATCGCGATGACGGCAATGCCCCATTGCTGCGCGGCGAGCGCCAGTTCCACTATGGTGGCGCCGCGTGGAGGCTGCGTGCGGCCACGCGTCCCGCGTTCGAGGCGGCATATGGCCCGCGCCAGGGGTATGCCGTGCTGGCCGCGGGCGCGCTCGCCACGCTGGCGCTGGCCGGCATGGCCTATGCGCTGGCACGGCAGCGCCGCACCGCGCGGCAACGCGAGGCGCAGGCTGTCCCCCCCTGGGAAGACGACAATGCCACGCTGCAGGCATGCATGGCGCAATCCGCCGACGGCTTTGTCCTCACCGACGCCAACGGCGTGGTCGTGCGTGCCAGCGAGCGCGCCGGCATGCTGTTCGGCATCGCGCCGCCCGATCTCGTCGGGCGTAGCCTCGATACGCTCGCCCCGGGCGCCACCGGTGTCGTGGAGGGTGCCGATGGCGCTGGCCTGGCCCGCGGCGCCGCGCAGCGAGAGCTGGCCGGCGTGCGTAGCGACGGCAGCCGTTTCCCGCTGCGCGCCAGTGCCGCGCACCTGCCCAGCGCCGAGGGCGGCGACAGCAGCGACAGCGGCGCCCACTGGCTGTGGGCAATCACCGACCTGGAGCCGCAGCAGCGCGCGCACCAGGCCGCCGCGCACCAGGCCGCGCGCTACGCCGGGCTGCTCGACCATGCCAGCTTCGGCGTCATCACCTTCGGCGACGACGGCGTGATCACCAGCGTCAATGCCGCAGGCACGCGCATGCTGTGGTACACCACCGCCGAGCTGGTCGGCCGCATGCCGGTCACCGGGCTGCATCTCGCCGACGAACTGGCGGCGCACGCGCGCGCGCTCAGCCAGGAGCTGGGCGAACCGGTGCCGGCCGGCATGCCCGCGCTGGTCGCCAAGGCGCGGCTCGGGCTGACCGACGAAGGCGAATGGACCTGGGTGCGCAAGGGCGGGTCGCGCCTGCCGGTGCAGGTATCCGTGTCGGCGCTGGCCGCGCAGCCGGACGGGCCGCCGGCAGGCTACCAGGCCATCGCCTACGACCTGACCGAACGCCGCCGTGTCGACGAATACATCCGCCACCTGGCGCTGCACGACCCGCTGACCGGCCTGCCCAACCGCGCCGAACTCAACGAGCGCGCACAGCCCATGCTGCTGCACGCGCGCCGCCACGGCGAACGCGTGGCGCTGCTGCTGCTGGACCTGGACCACTTCAAGCACATCAATGATTCACTCGGCCACCCGGTCGGCGACGACGTGCTGCGCACCATGGCCGACCGCCTCAAGGGCGCGGTGCGCCAGGGCGACCTGGTGGCGCGCATGGGCGGCGACGAATTCGGCGTGGTGCTGGGCGGCCTGCGCGACGACAGCGAGGCCGAGCTGATCGCCGCCAAGATCCAGGCGCGGGTCAATGAGGAACTGCTGGCCGGCGGGCAGCGCCTGCGCGTGACCCTGTCGATCGGCATGGCGATCTTCCCCGAAGACGGCGATTCGCTGACCGAGCTGATGAAGTCCGCCGACGCCGCCGTCTATGCCGCCAAGCAGGGTGGCCGCGCCCAGCTGTGCCGCTTTGCCGCGTCGATGGCGGAGGCCTCGCTGGCGCGCTTCACCATCGAAGGGCTGCTGCGCCGCGCGCTGGCCGGCAATGAATTCCGGCTGCGCTACCAGCCCATCGTCGATACCGCCACGAAAGAGATTACCGGCGTCGAGGCGCTGATCGCCTGGGAAACGCCCGAACGCGGCCCGATGCAGCCGTCCGAGTTCATCCCCATCGCCGAGCAAAGCGGGCTGGTCGCGCCGCTGGGCGAATGGACGCTGGCCACCGCCTGCCGCGAGATCCAGGCGCTGCGCGAGGCGTTGGGCCGCGACATCGAAGTGGCGGTCAATATCTCGCCGCTGCAGCTGCGCCAGGCCGGCTTCCCGGACACCGTGGCGCGCTGCCTGGAGCAGGCCGGCCTGCCGCCGCGGCAACTGGTGATCGAGGTCACCGAAGGCATCCTCGTCGACGGCGGCGAGACCACCATCGAGACCTTCCGTCGGCTGCGCGCGCTTGGCGTGGCGCTGTCGATCGACGATTTCGGCACCGGCTATTCCGGCCTGAACTACCTGACCCGGCTGCCGATCGACCGGCTCAAAATCGACAAGTCCTTCGTCGACGACGTGGCCACGCCCGGCCACGACCAGGCGGTGGCTGCGGCGATCATCGCGCTCGGGCACCAGTTGCACCTGAAGGTGGTTGCCGAAGGGGTGGAAACCGCGGCGCAGTTCGAGTTCCTGCGGTCGCAGGGCTGCGACGGCGTGCAGGGCTTCCTGTTCTGCCAGGCGGTGGCGCCGCACGCCTTGCGCCAGCTGCTGGAGACAGGCCTGGAAACGCCGCTGGCCGACCAGGCCGCCCCGCGGCAATAGGCCGGACACGCCGGACTGCGACCTCGCAGAAACGGGTACGCTCAGTGCGGTTGGGCGGCTTAGTGAATGCGCGGACCGGTCAGGCTTCGCGCGGCGTGTCGGGGGTGGGAAGCTCGGCGTGCAGGCGGCGGTACAGTTCGTCGATGCGCTGGCGGCTGGCCGCCAGTTCCTCGCGGCCGCGCTCGGTCAGCAGGTAGACGCGGCCGATGCCGTCGCGCAGCACGCTTTCGAGATAGCCCTCCATCTGCAGGGCGCGCAGCAGGGGACGCACGGTGCCGATGTCGACTTGGAAGCCGTACTCCAGCAGCATGTCGGCGAGCATGGCTACCGTGGCGGGGACTTCCAGGGCAAATTGCAGGACGTAGACGCGGGCAAGCAGGCCCAGGAACTGTCGTTTCATGAAATCTGGCAACGCGGCAGCCGTACCGGCGGTTGACGCGGGCGGCATGCTGGATGTTTGGGTTTGCGGACGTTGTGCCGCCAACAGCGGAAACGCTGCCGGTAGCCGGGTTTGCCGTGCAGCGTATGGCGGATAATTCACTTTAGACGGCGCAGGCAAAAAAGAAGCCGCCAGGTGCCCTGGCGGCTTGTCGGGAATGCGTCGGAGGGGTCAATTAACTCTGGCGCAGACCAGAGTTTAATTTAATTGAATACGGCTTGTCACCTGTCTGATTCGACACCCCTCCCATGGAGGGGTATGGGTGTAGGCGGTTCGAAGGGAACGCCCTGCAATTGTCTGCCATTGTGCCCAAAAAGGCAGCCTGATGTGAGGTAGATCCCTCAACTGCAGCGAAAAAGCGACTCACATGTGCCGCATTCATCGCATGCAACAAGATGCAGATGTCCGAATCCGGCTTGCGCCCGTGCCACCACCAGCGTCAAATCGCGACACCCTCATCTTGCCGTGGCGACGCAGCTCGCCGCCGCCTCCTCATGAAGCCCGCCGATCTCGCACGCCTGCTCACCTTGGCCGCCATTTGGGGCGCCAGTTTTCTGTTCATCCGCATTGGCGCGCCGGTGCTCGGCCCGATGCCGGCCGCTTTCGTGCGCGTGCTCGTTGCCGCCATCACGCTCGCCGTATGCCTGCCGTTGTTGGGACTGCGCTGGGACATGCGCGCCAAATGGCCGGCGGTGCTCACACTGGGCGTGATCAACTCCGGCATTCCGTTCGCCATGTACGCGGTGGCGGCGCTGTGGCTGCCCGCCGGCTATTCGGCGGTGTTCAATGCCATGACGCCGCTGATGGGCGTCGTGATCGGCGCGCTGGCCTTTTCCGAACGGCTGACGCGCGCCAAGGCGCTGGGCGTGATGCTGGGCGTGGCCGGCGTGGCGGTGCTGACGCGCACCGGCCCGGTCGCGTTCTCGACCGAGCTGCTGCTCGGCGCGCTGGCTTGCCTGGTGGCGACCGCCTGCTACGGCCTGTCCGGCTTCCTGGCGCGGCGCTGGATCACCCAGCGCGGCGGCCTGGACAGCCGCCTGGTCGCCGCCGGCAGCATGGTCGGCGCGACGCTGTTCCTGCTGCCGTTTTGCGCCGCTGCGCTGTGGCGCCACAACACCCTGCCCGAGGCCGGCGCCGGAGTGTGGTGGGCCATGGCGGGCCTTGGCGTGCTCTGCACGGCGCTGGCCTACATCCTCTATTACCGGCTGATTGCCGACCTTGGCCCGGTGCGCTCGCTGACCGTGACCTTCCTGATTCCGCCGTTCGGCATGGTCTGGGGCGCACTGTTCCTGGGCGAGGCGCTATCGTGGGCCCATGCCGCTGGCGGCGCGCTGATCGGCCTGGCGGTGTGGCTGGTGCTGCGGCCGGTGATGGCCGACGTGCCGGCGGCGGCGGCGGTGGGGATGCCGGCGAAACGCTGACCTGTCAGCAAGCCGCCCCTGGGCGCGCTGGCGCTCCCGCCGTCGTTCCCGCGGCGACGTTGTACTGCTCCCGCACCATCATCACGACGCGGCGCGCCTGGCGCCAATGACGGATGGCGTCGGCCTCGGTACGTTCGGGGAAATCGACCTCGGCGCTCCAGTTGCAGCCGGTGTGGTCGGGCCGGTGCACGCACACCGCCCGCAGTTGGCAGTCATGGCAGCCGGGTTCCTGCCTCAGGTACACGCTGAGCAGGCGTTCCAGTTCGGATAGCGGCTTGGTCAGGCGCTTCATGATGGCTCCGTCAGGGCGCGGCATCGCTATGTCTACGCGGACCTCGGGCGCGTTCAGGCTTGCGTGGGCAGCGCCGCGGACAGATGCGTTTCGTCCGCCGCGCCGGCACGGCACTCGGGGCAGACGCCGTACAGCACCAGCATGTGCTCGCGCAAAATAAAGGCGTTGTCGGCGGCCACCTGGCGCTGGCGTTGCTCGATGCTTTCGTCGCGGAATTCCTCCACGCGGCCGCAGGCAACGCAGATCAGGTGGTCATGGTGGCCGCCTTCGTTGAGTTCGAACACGGCGTGGTCGGACTCGAAGGTGTGCCGCAGCAGGATGTCGGCCTGCACCAGCTGGTTGAGCACCCGGTACACGGTAGACAGTCCCGCATCCTCGTCCTGGGTCAGCAGGATGCGGTAGACATCCTCCGCACTGAGATGGCGCCGTGCGCTGGTGCGGAACACTTCAAGGATCCGCATCCGCGGCGACGTAGCCTTCAGGCCCGCGCGCTTGAGGTGGATCGGGCTGGACTGTTCGGATGACATGGCGGATGACATTGGAATGCTGCTGTTGCCCCGCATCGGACAGGGCGGCACCGTGCCCGTCGCCGCGCACGGCGGCGTCGATGGCTTGGCGGGATATTCAGGCTGGAGCGCCAGGGCCGGCCGCGCGCAGCGCTGGCGTCCCTGGCGGCACGCCGTGCCTGCACGACGCGCTGAATAAAAAGGCGGCCTGGCTTGCCTGCGGAAGACGCGATCGGGAAAGCGGGGTCTGGTTGCTTTCCCGATCTTCCGAAGACTGGCTACTGCCAAACGCTCCGCGTGACGGAGCGGTCCCCACAAAAGTCGGTATCGGATGCCGCGTGGCATGGCACGTGGCGGCGTCCGGAAATTCTGTCCTGCCAGGGTTCGGGGCGGTGCCGCTTGCCGCGGCGGCCTCGGTGCTGGCCGGGCTGCCTGGGTGGTGAAGCACCGTGCGTCAGGCAGTGATCGAATAGTAAATGGGAATCGATCTCATTACAAGTGAAATTTTTGCCGATCTGATTTCTGATTGAATCGAGGCCCAGTCACACTGAACTGCGCGGGGCTTCTTCCATGACATGACGCTGGACGGAGCCATCACCTCGCCTGCCTGCCGTGACCCAATTCACCTAAAGTTGACTTTGCTTTGACGAGCGCGCAGCCAGCATCGCTCCCAGATCCACAGCGGGAGCGCACCGCTGCGCTTGGCTTGTGTAGCGGCCCCGGCACAAGGTAAGGAGAAGCGTGATGGCTCAGGTATTCGACGCGATCATCATCGGCACCGGACAAGCTGGCCCCGCGCTGGCCGCGCGGCTGTCCGGCGCAGGCAAGAAAGTGGCAGTCATCGAACGTGCGAACTTTGGCGGCACGTGCGTGAACACCGGTTGCATCCCGACCAAGACCCTGATCGCGAGCGCGTATGCGGCCCATCTTGCGCGGCGCGCGGGCGACTATGGCGTGACGATCGGTGGGCCGGTTGCCATCGACATGAGGCAGGTGAAGGCGCGCAAGGACGAAATCGCCGGGCGCTCCGCCAGTGGCGTGGAACAGTGGATGCGCGGCCTGGCCAACGGCACCGTCTATCAGGGGCACGCCCGCTTCGAAAGCGCGCACACCGTGCGCGTCAATGGCGAACTGCTGGAAGCTGAGCGGATCTTTATCAACGTCGGTGGCCGGGCCCTCGTTCCGCCGATGCCCGGGCTCGACGAAGTGGCGTACCTGACCAATGCGGGCATGATGAACGTTGACTACCTGCCCGAGCATCTGGTCGTCATTGGCGGCAGCTACATAGGCCTGGAGTTTGCCCAGATGTACCGACGCTTTGGCGCCAGGGTCACCGTGGTGGAAAAAGGCCCGCGCCTGATCCAGCGCGAGGACGAAGACGTGTCGGAGGCGGTGCGGGAGATCCTGGAGCGGGAGGGGGTCGAAATCCGCCTCGATGCCAACTGCCTGACTGCCCGCCGGGCGGGAGCAGGCATCTCCGTCGGGCTCGATTGCGCGTCTGGTTCGCGCGACGTCAATGGCTCGCACCTGCTCCTGGCAGTGGGGAGGGTACCCAACACGGCAGACCTGGGACTCGACAAGGCAGGGGTCGAAACCGACGAGCGGGGCTATATCAAGGTGGATGAACAGTTGCGCACCAGCGTCCCCGGCATCTGGGCGCTGGGTGACTGCAACGGCCGCGGGGCCTTCACGCATACGTCGTATCACGACCACGAAATCGTCGCCGCCAACTTGCTCGACAACGATCCTCGCACGGTTGCGGACCGCATCACGGCCTATGCCTTGTTCACCGATCCCCCGCTCGGGCGCGCCGGCATGACTGAAACGGAGGCCCGCCAGTCCGGGCGCAACGTTCTTGTCGGCAGGCGCCCCATGAGCCGCGTCGGGCGCGCCGTGGAAAAGGGCGAAAGCCAGGGTTTCATGAAGGTGGTGGTCGACGCCGACAGCCGCTTGATCCTGGGCGCGGCAATCCTGGGTCTGAACGGCGACGAGGTGATTCACTCCCTGCTCGACGTGATGTATGCCGGGGCGCCCTATACCACCATCAGCCGCGCCATGCACATCCATCCCACGGTATCCGAGCTGGTGCCGACAATGCTGCAGGAGCTGGCATGAGTGGATGGAAATGGCGACAGCCGAAGGTGAGGCGTAGGCCTGCGGCATCAGAGTCCCTTGGTGAACGAGTCCGACTCGCCGGCGCGGGCGCCGTCGGTGTACAAGTCGTAAGCACCGATGCGCGCACCGTCCGTGAACGGATCGGGCTTGCGAGCGGGCGACGCGGACACACCTGTCCGGTCCATGCCGGCCACAACGACTTCTCCTGCGTGGGCGTAGCCGCCCGACAGCGCGGCAGCAACGGTCAGGGTCGTCGACGCAACAACAAGAATACGGGCGAAATGGGAAATCATGATCAGCTCCTGAATCTTGGTAGGAAGAACCTCGTTTGCGGCTTCGCTGGATTGGTGCGTCGCCGTTGGGTTCAATGTAGGAGCCAGCTACTCAACACAGTAGAGCGATGAGTAGCGATTCAATGACAACCGATGGTTGGTAATGGTGGGATTCAGGCCGTGGGCCACGGCCGCTTGCAGCGTTCCGGGCAGGCATGGCAACACTCAAAATGGGGTTGGCTTGCCGCCGGATGCCAATGTGTTCGCTCATCGACACGGGTGCTGCTTTGCAGCAGCTTGGCTTGGTGTAGCGCTCGGCACGATCTCCTGGCAGCCTCAGGTCCTTGCCATGGTGACGCCCATGCGCTTTCGCGGCTATGGCATCCACGTATTGAACGTGAGCGTATCGACGCAGCCAGGCGCCGGGGCCGTGGAAGCCGCCGAGGCCGCGCTGGCCGGGCCACTGATGGAGCTGGCGGCGGCGATCCAGTTGCGGATGCTGCGGCTGGAGAACGAGGGATCCGGCTAATCCGCGCCGGGCGTGGTCCTGGCAAACATGGACATGTGCCGCGTGATATGGCTTAGCAGTTCGAGCGCAGCCGCCGGCAATGGCCGGCCGGCCTTCACCATCAGCCTTGCCTGGGTGCCCATGAACAGCGGGTGATCGATCGGCACGACGGCGAGCGTGCCTGCCGCGATCTCGCGATAGGCGGCAAATTCACCGATCAGCGTCATGAAATTGTTGTAGCCGACGAACTGCTTCAGGGCCGTCAGCGAATTGCTGACCAGCGTCGCCCGGATCGAGATGTTCTCGGCAAACTCCACCATGCTCAGTGCATGACCCACGCCGAAAGATGCCGGCATGATCGCGAGCGGGTAGGCCTGCAGATCCTGGAGGCTGGCCGCGCCGCCGCGCACGGCAAGCGGATGGTCGGGGCGGACCAGCAGGACCACCGGCTGCGCCGCACTCGCGCGGTACTCGACGCGCGGATGGGGCGGCGGATTGTACGCCAGCCCGATATGTGCGCGGCTTTCGGCGACTTCCTGCAGCACGCCGTCCACCGCCAGGATGTCCATGTGGATATCGAGCTTCGGATACCGGGCGCAGAACTGCGCAAGGACTTCGTTGACCAGGAGGTCCACATAGCCTTCGCTCAGCACCAGCCGGACCTCGCCTTGCTGCAAGCCCTTCAGTGAATGCAACTGGTCTTCGAGCTTCTCCTGGTGCGAGCGATAGCCACGCCAGAACTCGAGCAGGTGCGCAGCCGCCGCAGTCGGCTTGAGGCCACGCGGCTCGCGCTCGAACAGCGTCGCGCCGAGTTCTTCCTCGAGCAGCCTGATCTGCCGGGTGATCACGGACGGCGAGGTATTGAGGCTTTCCGCGGCCCCCCGGATGGTGCCGTGAGCCACGACTTCCCGGAAGTATCGCAACCGCTGCTGGTTGATCTCTCGCATGTCGAAACGCTCCGCTTCGCTTTCTGACCGCGCTGACGATACCTGAAGCCGGAGGCCCTTGCGCGGCACTTGCGGCACTCGGCGGAAAATCCGTTGCTCAAAAGGGAACGAACCGTGGACTTAGTTGCTCTTTGCCTGCCCCTCTCCGGCTGCCAGACTTCAGGCCAGAAAAACATGCAGACGACACGCAACCACAGGAGACAGGCAGCATGCTGGCAATTCCCACCTCGAGCGCCGCCGACGGCGCTTCCGACGCTTCCTCGCTGTACAGCAAGATCAACTGGCGCTTGCTGCCTTTCCTGCTGGTCTGTTACCTGTTCGCCTATCTGGACCGGGTCAATGTCGGCTTCGCCAAGCTGCAGATGCAAAGTGACCTGGGCTTCTCCGATGCCGCGTACGGCGTGGGCGCGGGGATTTTCTTTATCGGCTACGTGCTGTTCGAGTTGCCCAGCAACCTGATGCTGCCGCGGGTCGGCGCGCGCAAGACGTTCAGCCGCATCCTGGTGCTGTGGGGCATTACCTCCGCCTGCATGCTGTTCGTGCGCAACGTGCCGACGTTCTACGCCATGCGCTTCCTGCTCGGCGTGTTCGAGGCGGGATTCGCCCCGGGCATGATCTATTACCTGTCGTGCTGGTACGGTCCGCAACGCATGGCCCGCGCCATCGCGATCGTCTTCCTGGCGGGCCCGATCGGCGGGATCGTCGGGGGTCCGGTGTCGGCGTGGCTGATGACCGCGCTCGCCGGCCAGGCCGGTCTCGCGGGCTGGCAGTGGATGTTCCTGGTCGAGGGCCTGCCCTGCATCCTGCTCGGTGTGATGGCTTTGCGGCTGGTGCCGGATCGGCCCGCCCAGGCCAGCTGGCTGAGCGAACAGGAACGGCGCCTGCTTGAAGCCGAGCTGAGTCCCGCGGCGGCGCACAAGCATTCCTTCAAGGCCGTGGCGAAGGACGCGCGGGTCTACGTGCTGGCCCTGGCATACTTCTGCATCATCGCAACCATCTACGCCATCAGCTTCTGGCTTCCGAGCCTCATCAAGGCACAGGGCGTGAACGATACGGTGCAGCTTGGCTGGTACTCGGCCATCCCCTACCTGGCTGCCGCCTTTGGCATGGTCTTCATGGGCCGCAGGTCTGACCGGGTCGGGGAGCGGCGCTTCCACTGCGCGGTGCCTGCGCTGGGCGCGGCGGTGCTGCTGGCGGCCTCGTTTGCAACGGATGGAAACCTGTTCGTGACGCTGGCATTGCTGACGCTCGCCACGATGGGGCTGTGGATGGCCTACACGGTGTTCTGGGCCATGCCCGCCGAATACATCAAGGGTCCGGCGGCGGCGGGCGGCATCGCGCTGATCAATACCATTGGCTTGTCGGGCGGTTTCTGGGGTCCTGCCGTCATCGGCTGGACCAAGGGCGCGACCGGCAGCCTAAGTTATGGGGTGCTGCTGATGGCTTCGCTGCCGTTGCTCGCCGCCGTGATCGTCCTTGCCAACAAGCTGCCGGCCAAGCGCTGAACCTGCGCCAGGCGGCATGAATCAAGTATCGTGTCCGGACGCACCGGAGATCAAAAGGAGTAGCAATGCGCTTGCATCTTTCAACCTGGGCTGAAATCGAGCAATACCTGGCGCGCAGCCGTACCATCGTGGTTCCGATCGGCTCGAACGAGCAGCACGGACCGACCGGGCTGCTCGGCACCGACTGGCTGTGCCCGGAAATCATCGCCAATGAAGCGGAGAAGGGGGCCGATGTCCTGGTGGCACCGACGTTCAATATCGGTATGGCGCAGCATCACCTCGCCTTTCCGGGGACCATTTCCCTGCGCCCCTCGACCTTTATCGCCGCGATCGGTGACTGGGTCCGCTCGCTGGCCGGGCATGGCTTCGAGAAGATCCTGTTCCTGAACGGCCACGGGGGCAATGTGGCATCAATTGAAGCCGCGTTCTCCGAGCTCTACGCCGAGGCGAGCTTCGCCAGGCGCCGCGCGGGCTTCGCGCTAAAGCTGTGCAACTGGTGGGACCTGGAAGGCGTCGGCGAGCTGGCGCGCAATCAGTTCCCGGCTGGCCACGGCTCGCACGCCACGCCTTCCGAGATTGCGATCACTCAGTGGGCTTTTCCGGACGCCATCAAGATTGCCGACTATGCGCCGAAGATCGCACCGTCGGGCCCGATCCGCGAAGCGCTGGACTTCCGCGCGCGCTATCCGGATGGCCGTATCGGCTCCGATCCGGGACTGGCGACGCCGGAAAAGGGTGCCGAGCTGGTCAGGCTGGCCGCGCAAAGCCTGGTGCGCGAACTGGAAGCGTTCGGCCGCGAGTCCATGCCCGCCTGATTCACACGCTGCGCGCCGCGGTGGGGAACGTTGCAGAAGGCCCGCTGGGCCTCCGCCTACGGCGGCTATCTTGCGCCAAGAAGCGCCGCGCACCTTCAGGCTGTCGATGACGGTCGGCTTCCGAGCGCTGTGGCGCCCTCCGCGCTCTCCGTGCCCCCAGGGCCTTCGGCGACGGCGCCCTGCAGCAGGTCCAGCAGCGCCTGCGGCGCATACGGCTTGCGCAGCACCGCGGCGTCGCCCAGCGCCTGGTGCTGGGCCGGCGTCAGCGCCAGCGGATAGCCGGTGGCAAACACGATACGCAGCCGCGGCTGGCGCTGGCGCGCGGCCAGTGCCAGGTCCACGCCCGAGCCACTGGTGCCGCCGTGCAGCGCGACATCGGTCAGCAGCAGGTCGAAGGTGCCGGCGGCAAGCAGTGCCAGCGCCTCGATGTCGTTCTGCGCCTCGGTCACCTCGGCGCCGCAGGCGCGCAGCAGTTCCGCCGTGCTGGCGCGCACCTGCGCGTCGTCGTCGACGCACAGCACGCGCGTGCCCGAATCACTGGGCGCGCGGCCGGCGGCAGCCACAGCCGCTGCCCCCGCGGCACGCTGTTCCCGGTTGGCCAGCACATGGCGGACCCTGCGCGCCAGCGCTTCATGTGTATAGGGCTTGCTGAGCAGTTCGACGCCGGGATCCAGCCTGCCGCCGTGCACGATGATGCTGTCGGTATAGCCCGAGGTGAACAGCACCCCGATGCCCGGCAGCCGCTCGCGCACCTTGTCGGCCAGTTCGGTGCTGCGCAAGGGCCCCGGCATCACCACATCGCTGAACAGCAGGTCGATGTGAACGCCCCGCTCGACGATGGCCAGCGCACCCTGCGCATCGCGCGCGCGCAGCACGTGGTAGCCCAGGCTGGCAAGCATCTCGACCACGGTGGCGCGTACGTCCTCGTCGTCCTCGACCACCAGCACGGTTTCGCCGCCGCCGCGCGCGCGGTCCATATCGGGTTCGGCATCGGGATCCTCGGCCATGTGCACGCGCGGCAGGTAGAGCTTCACCGTGGTGCCGCGGCCGGGCTTGCTTACGATCTTCACATGGCCATCCGATTGGCGGATAAAGCCATACACCATGCTCAGGCCGAGGCCCGTGCCCTGGCCTTCGGGCTTGGTGGTGAAGAACGGCTCGAACACATGTTCCTGCACCTCGGGCGTCATGCCGGTGCCGGTGTCGGTGACCGCCAGCAGCACATACTGCGCCGCCGGCCGCGGCGCGCGCCCGTGCGGCGGCTCTTCCAGCGCCTCGTCGAGCCACGTGTTGCGCGCCTCGATGGTCAGGCGGCCCTGGCCGTGCATGGCGTCGCGCGCGTTGATCGCCAGGTTCAGCAGCGCGTTCTCGACCTGAAACGGGTCGACTAGCGTATTCCACAGGCCGTCGGCCACCACGGTTTCGATCTCGATGCCGTCGCCCAGCGCGCGCCGCAGCATGTCGTCCAGCGTGCGCGCCAGCCGGCCCAGGTTGACCACGCGCGGGGCCAGCGGCTGGCGCCGCCCGAATGCCAGCAGCTGCGACGACAGCTTGGCGCCGCGGGCCACGCCGGCCAGCGCATTGCGCAGCCGCGGCGCGGCGTCGGTATTGCCGGACAGGTCGCGCGCCAGCAGCTGCAGGTTGCCGCCGATCACCTGCAGCAGGTTGTTGAAGTCATGGGCGACGCCGCCGGTCAGCTTGCCGATGGCTTCCATCTTCTGCGCCGTGCGCAGGGCCTGGTCGGCATGGCGCAGCGCCGCCTGGACTTCGCGGTCGCCGGTCACGTCGCGGCCGACGCCGTGGAGATGGCCGTTGGCCGGATCCACCGTCAGGGTCCAGGCCAGCCAGCGCAACGCGCCGTCCGCGCGCGGCTGGCGGCATTCGAAACGCACCGGCGTGCCGTCGTGGCGCAGCGCCGCCAGCTGCGCGGTCACCAGCACCAGGTCGTCCGGATAGATGAACGACAGGTAAGGCCGGCCCAGCGCCTCGTGCGGGGCATGGCCAAGCGTGCGTGTCCAGGCCGGGCTGATGCGCTGCAGGGTGCCGTCGAAGCCGGCCACGATCAGCAGGTCTTCGCTCAGTTCCCACAGCCGGTCGTGGTCAGTCACGGCCTGCGCGATGCGCCGCTCGAGCGAGGCATTGAGGTCCTGCAGGCGGCGCTCGGTGGCGCGCCGCAGCTCTGACAGGCGCAGGTTGCTGGCCACGCGGGCCAGCAGTTCGCGGGCCGAGAAGGGCTTGATCAGGTAATCGTCGGCGCCCGATCCCAGGCCGCTCACGCGCGCTTCCTCGCCGGCGCGCGCCGACAGCAGCAGCACCGGCGTGTCGCGCAGCGCCGGATCCGCGCGCACGGCCTGCACCAGGCCGAAGCCGTCGAGCCTGGGCATCATCACGTCCGACACGATCAGCGCGGGCAACTGGCGGCGCGCCAACTCGAGCGCGGCCTCGCCGTCGGGTGCCACCTCGACGCGGTGGCCGGCGGCATTCAGCAGCCGGCGCATGTAGTCGCGCAGGTCGTCGTTGTCGTCAACCACCAGCACGGTGGCGGGGGCAGCCGCTTCGCCGCCGGGCGCAGGCGCATGTTGCGGGCTGTACTGCGCGTCCTCTGCGGCCATGGCCAGCGCCGGTGCCTCGGCATGCGGCCAGCGCAGCGTCGCGTCCACGTAGGCGCGGGCCTGCGCACTGCTGGCCGCGAGCGCTGGCACCGTGTCCGCCGGCACGTCCCCGGCGGCCGCCACCGGCATCGTGACCGTGAAGCAGGTGCCCTGGCCCTGCATGCTGTCGACTTCGACGGTGCCGCCATGCAGGCGCACCAGTTCCCGCACCAGCGCCAGGCCGATGCCGCTGCCTTCGATCGAGCGGCCCTGCGCGCCTTCGACGCGATGGAAGCGCTCGAAGATGCGCGGCAGCTCGCCGGCCGGGATGCCGATGCCGGTGTCGCGCACGCGCAGCACCGCATTGTCCCCATGGGCCACGATGCTGACGGTGATGCTGCCGGCAAACGTGAACTTGAACGCATTGGAGACCAGGTTCAGCACGATGGTCTCCCACATGTCGCGGTCCACCGCCACCGGCTGCGGCAGCGGTTCGCATTCGACGCGCAGCGACATGCCGGCGCTCTCGACACAGGCACGGAACAGCGAGGCGAGGTCGGCGGTGAAGGCGGCGAGGTCGGTGGGGTGGCGCCGCATGCGGATGCGGCCGGCCTCGATGCGCGAGAAGTCGAGCAGCGCGTTGACCAGCTTGAGCAGGCGCATGCCGCTGCGGTGGGTCATCTCCAGCAGCGAGCGTTGTTCGTCGCCGGCGCTGTCGTCGCCAGTGCCGGCGCGCCGCAGCAGCTCTTCGAGCGGTCCCAGCATCAGCGTCAGCGGCGTGCGGAACTCATGGCTGATGTTGGAGAAGAAGGTGGTCTTGGCGCGGTCGATCTCGGCCAGCGCCTCGGCACGCTTGCGCGCTTCCTCGTAGGCCTGCGCCGAATGCATGGCCGCGCCGATCTGGCCCGCCACCAGGTTCAGGAAGCTGCGGTAGCGCTCGCCGAACAACCGGTACGGGTTCAGCCCCACCACCAGCACGCCGCGATGCGAGGCGCTGCCCGACGGCGCCACCGGGATCACCGCGGCCGCATCCGTGGGCACACCCCACGCGCCGGCGGGCAGCGGCGCGGCAAAGCGCGTTGCCAGCTGCTCGATCAGCGCCGGCTGTTGCTGCTGCAGGACCTCGGCCACCGGCCACGGCGCCATGCCTTCGAGCGAGATCGCGGGCGGTGCGGCGGGGTGAGCAGGATCGATGCCGCTGGCGACCACGCGCTGCAGGTCGGTGGCGCCGGGTTCGGCGATGTAGAGCAGCGCGAAGACGATGTCGCGCGGGTCCGATGCCAGCGCGCCCATGGTGCGCTCGCACGCCTGGCGCCACGAACGCGCGTCGGTGGCCGCCGCGGCCACGTCACGCAACACATTCAGTTGTCGCTCGGCCAGGACGCGCTCGGTATCGTCGCTGTTGGCGCAGATGATGCCGCCGGTGCCGCCGTGGTCGTTCGGCACGGGGCTGTACGAAAAGGTGTAGTAGGTCTCTTCCGGATACCCGTTGCGCTCCATGATCAGGAGCTTCTGCTCGACGAAGGTGCCCTCGGCACCGGTCATCGCGGTGTCGAGCAGCGGGCCGATTTCCGGCCAGATTTCACGCCAGACCACTGCGGTCGGCTGGCCCAGCGCGCCGGGGTGCTTGCCGCCGATGATGGACTTGTAGGCGTCGTTGTAGAAGAAATGCAGCGCCTCGCCCCAACCGATCCAGATCGGCTGGCGCGAGGTCAGCATGATGCGGATGGCCGTCTTCAGGCTGTGCGGCCACGCCTGCGGCGGCCCCAGCGGCGTGGCGGCCCAGTCGTGCGCGCGGATCAGCGCGCCCATCTCGCCGCCCCCGGCCAGAAAGCCAGGCATGTCTGGGCAGGCGGGCGCTTGCGGCCCGATGCCGTCGGGTCTGCTCATGGTGGTCTCCCGAGCCGCGCCTGCGCTGCGCGCGCGTCCCGCAAGACTTTGCCTAGCCTGGTGGCGCAATGCAAGCTGCGCCGGCGCCTACAGCGGCGGGTTCACCCAGTACGGGTCCCGCCCGTAGTACTCGTGCAGCGACTTGCCCCACTGCGGATCGGCCATGGCCGGCCAGCTGTCCTTGTTGAAGCCGGGGGCGGACTTGATCCGATCCGCCGTCACGGCGATCCGGAAGCACTTTTCGTCGGTGTCCATCACCAGGGCGTTCCACGGGATGGCGTGCAGCGTATCGCCAATGCCGAGGAAGCCGCCGGCCTTCAGCACCGCGTAGGCGATGCGGCCGTGCGGCACGTCCAGCATGATCTCGGAGATCGTGCCGACGTGTTCGCCGTCGGACGAGTACGCCTTGGTGCCGTCCAGGCTGGATGCCGCCATGACTTCCGGACCGGGGCCTTCGCCCACGCCCGAACCGATGATGGCCGCGCCTTGACTGCTGGGAGATTGGGTTTGCATGTTGGGCTCCTTGTGCCAATGAACTCAGGAACATGGAGCGTGCGCAATGACCATGCCTGCACCGCGGGCGGCGCCGCAGCGGGCCACGCAAGGCTGTTTTGCCGCGTCGGGCGCGCGGCAACGTAATTCTTTCGCGCCGGGTTTGCAAAAATGCGCGCCGGGACGGCCGCGTTCAGAACTGGTGGCGCATCCCCAGCATGACGTCCACGCGCGTGCTGCCGTCCACGCCGGCGGCCGGGGTGCCGGCCCGGTATTCGGTCTGCCGGCCGACGACAGGCGCTGGTTTTCCTGGTCGATGCGGGCACCCAGGAAAGGTGCCGTGTCTGGCGCTGCACTGGCGAATCGCGTCAGCCTTCTGCAGGGGCGGCCGGCATGTCGCGCGACAGGCCCAGGATCCAGCCGCGGAAGGCCGCCAGTGCCTCCGATTCCGGCCGGCCCTCGGGGTAGGCGAAATAGTAGCCCTGGTCCTGGTCCTGGTCCTGGTCCAGCATGCGGGCCAGCGGCGTCACCAGCTGCCCGGTCTGCAGCTCGCGCTCGATCAGCAGCCGCGGCGCCAGGCCGATGCCGAGCCCCGCGGCGGCGGCGGCCGTCATCATCGTGAACAGCTCATAGCGCGGCCCGCGCGAGGCGGCCAGGCTGAAGTCCCAGCCCTGCGCCGCGTACCAGTCGCGCCAGGCGTTGGCGCGCGTGCTCAGGTGCAGGTGGCGGCAGCGTGCCAGGCTGGCGGCATCGGTGACGGCATGGTCGGCAAGGAAGGCCGGGCTGCACACCGGCACCATGCCGCCTTCGCGGAAGATCACGCCGCCGCGCGTGCCGGGCCAGAACTGGTCGCCGAAATAGATCGCCGCGTCGTAAGCGCACTCCTGGAACGAAAACGGCTGCGAGCGCGCCGACAGGTTGACGGTGACGTTGGGATGGCGCCGCGCAAAGTCGGGCAGCCGCGGGATCAGCCACTGCGTGGCGAAGGTGGGCACCACCGCCAGCTCCAGCGTGAAGCCCATGGCGCGGCCGGTGCTGATTTCCAGCGTGTCGCGCTGCAGGTGGTCCAGGTGCCGGCGGATGCGCGCGGCGTATTCGCGCCCGGTCTCGGTCAGTTCCAGGCGCCGCCGCACGCGCGTGAACAGCGCCACGCCCAGGCGTTGCTCGAGCTGCGCCACCTGCCGCCCCACCGCGCTGTGCGTCAGCGCCAGCTCGGCTGCGGCGCGGGTAAAGCTGCCCAGCCGTGCCGAGGCTTCGAAGGCCTGCAGCGCGCCCAGGTTGGGGATGTCGTTTCTCATGGGACGGCGAGGAAGGGAGTGCGACAGTATAAACAGCGGCGAGGCACCGGAGGTCGTGCGCCGCGCGCACAACGTTGTGCGCAATGCGCGCTTGTGCCCGGGCGGCGCGGGCCACTATCCTGCCCCGCGGATCGTTGCCATATTGCCCGCCGGGGTGAAAGCCGGTCCAGCCCACTTCCAAGCGCCCATGTCATCCAATATCTCCACGCTCCTCACCGCCAACGTCGGCGCCACCCGCGCCGCGCAACTGATGTCGCTGGTCACGCTGCCGGCCAGCCTGCCCCAGGACCCGCAAGGTGCTACCCGGGCCGAGATTGCCCAGGCGCTGAACATGGTGCTGTTCGGCGGCATCCTGGAACGCGTGCCGACCGGCCGCGCCTACACCGATGACGTCGCCGCCGCAGGCGGCAAGGTCACCTTCGACCACGGCGCGCTGCGCACGGTCAAGTGGCGCGACAACGGCGCGCTGCCCGAAGGCGAGGCCGCCTTTACCCGCATCCTGCGGCCGTTGGGCTACGTGCTCAACGGCACCTATCCGCTTGACCGCATCGGCATGACCGGGCGCTCGTACGCCCACGCCGATGCATCCGAGGACATTGCCCAGTTCTTCGTCAGCGAATTCCATCCGGAGCGCTTCAGCGAAGACTTCCGCGCCGCAGTCAGCCGCGTGACCGGCAGCTCCGCCGATCCGCTGACGCCGCGCGCGCAGACGCTGCTGTGGCAACTGGAGCGCGACGGCGCGCTGGCAGTGGCCGACGGCGCTGAACTGGTCGGCTTGCTGGTGCCTTGCTTCGAGCGCCAGCACGCTGCACCACGGCTGGCCGACTACGAAGCGCTGCTGCGCGAATCGGCCGAAATGGCGTGGATCGCCACCGAAGGCAATGCCTTCAACCACGCCACGGACCGCGTCGACGACGTGTTTGCGCTGGCCGAGCAGCAGAAGCAGCTGGGCCGGCCGATGAAGGACAAGGTGGAAGTGTCGGGCAGCGGGCGCGTCAGGCAGACGGCGTTCCGTGCCGATACCGTGCGCCGCACGTTCGTCGGTGCACAGGGCGAGGCCGTGGAGCGCGAGGTGCCGGGATCGTTCTACGAGTTCATCACGCGCGAGCGCTTTGCCGAGGCCGAAGCTGCGCCGCAGCGTTATGACCTCGGCTTTGATGCGGGCAATGCGCAGGGGATTTTCAGGATGACCGCGGCGGCGTGCTGAGCGCGAGTTGGGGATAGCCGTCGACTCCGCAGGTTGCGTGCTCCCTCTCCCGCTTGCGGGAGAGGGAGCGAACCATCGCTAGCCGAGCTTCTTCGCCGAAATCACCGCTTCGGCAACGTTGGCCGGCGCCTCGGCATAGTGCTTGAACTCCATGGTGAACGTCGCGCGACCCTGCGTCAGCGAGCGCAGCGTGGTCGAGTAGCCGAACATCGTCGCCAGCGGCACTTCGGCGCGCACGATCTTGCCGCCGCCACCGGCGATGTCTTCCATGCCGTGCACCATGCCGCGGCGTGACGAGAGGTCGCCCATCACGTTGCCGGTGAATTCCTCCGGCGTTTCCACCTCGACCGCCATCATCGGCTCCAGCAGCGCCGGGCGGGCCCGCCGCATGCCTTCCTTGAACGCCATCGAGCCCGCCATGCGGAAGGCATTCTCGTTCGAGTCCACATCGTGGTACGAGCCGAACACCAGCGTGGCCTTGATGTCTACTACCGGGTAGCCCGCCAGCACGCCCGACTGCAGGGTCTCGCGGATACCCTTGTCCACCGCCGGGATAAATTCGCGCGGCACCACGCCGCCCTTGATCGCATCGACGAATTCGTACCCGGCGCCGTGCGGCATCGGCTCGAGGTTCAGCACCACGTGGCCGTACTGGCCGCGGCCGCCGGACTGCTTGATGAACTTGCCCTCCACGTCCTTGACCGGCTGGCGGATGGTCTCGCGGTAGGCCACCTGCGGCTTGCCCACCGACGCTTCCACGTTGAATTCGCGGCGCATGCGCTCGACCAGGATTTCCAGGTGCAGCTCGCCCATGCCCGAGATGATGGTCTGGCCGGATTCCTCGTCGGTGTTCACGCGGAACGACGGGTCCTCCTGCGCCAGGCGGTTCAGCGCAATGCCCATCTTTTCCTGGTCGGCCTTGGTCCTGGGCTCCACCGCCTGCGAGATCACGGGTTCGGGGAAGCTCATGCGCTCCAGGATGATGACCTTGTCCGGGTCGCACAGCGTATCGCCGGTGGTCGCCTCCTTCAGCCCGACCGCCGCGGCGATGTCGCCGGCGCGCACTTCCTTGATCTCCTGGCGCACGTTGGCATGCATCTGCAGGATGCGGCCGAGCCGCTCGCGCTTGGACTTGAGCGGGTTGTAGACGGTGTCGCCGGAATTGACCACGCCCGAATACACGCGGAAAAAGATCAACTGGCCGACGAAGGGATCGGTCATGATCTTGAACGCCAGCGCCGAGAACGGCTCGTCATCGCTCGGATGGCGCTCGGCCTGGCGGTCGTCCTCGGTGTGGCCGAGGATGGCGGGCACGTCGGCGGGCGAAGGCAGGTAGTCGATCACCGCGTCGAGCATGCTCTGCACGCCCTTGTTCTTGAAGGCACTGCCGCACAGCATCGGCACGATCTCGTTGGCGATGGTGCGCTTGCGCAGGCCACGCTTGATCTGCTCTTCGGTCAGCGCCTCACCCGACAGGTAGCGCTCGAGCAGGGCCTCGTCGGCCTCGGCGGCGGCTTCTACCATCTTGTCGCGCCAGGCCTGCGCGGTCTGCAGCAGCTCGGCCGGGATCTCCTGGTACTCGAAGCGCACGCCCTGGCTGGCATCGTCCCAGACGATGGCCTTCATCTTGACCAGGTCGATCACGCCCAGGAAATGGTCTTCGGCGCCGAGCGGGATCTGGATCGGCACGGCGCGCCCCTTGAGGCGGTCGGCGATCTGCGCATGCACGCGGAAGAAGTCCGCGCCGACGCGGTCCATCTTGTTGACAAAGGCGATGCGGGGCACAGCGTACTTGTTGGCCTGGCGCCAGACCGTCTCGGATTGCGGCTGTACGCCGCCGACCGCGTCGTAGACCATGCAGGCGCCGTCGAGCACGCGCATCGAGCGCTCGACTTCAATGGTGAAGTCGACGTGTCCCGGCGTATCGATGATGTTGATACGGTGTTCGGGGTAATTGCCGGCCATGCCTTTCCAGAAGGCGGTGGTGGCAGCCGACGTGATGGTGATGCCGCGCTCCTGCTCCTGTTCCATCCAGTCCATGGTGGCAGCGCCATCGTGCACTTCGCCCAGCTTGTGGTTGACGCCCGTGTAGAACAGGATGCGTTCGGTCGT
Source organism: Cupriavidus sp. MEYA8 (assembly GCF_059278825.1). Lineage (NCBI taxonomy): Bacteria > Pseudomonadati > Pseudomonadota > Betaproteobacteria > Burkholderiales > Burkholderiaceae > Cupriavidus > Cupriavidus sp. MEYA8. The sequence goes on along the minus strand of NZ_CM181222.1, from coordinate 965,852 downwards.
CGTGGTCTTGCCTGCGTCGATATGCGCGCTGATGCCGATGTTGCGGTAGCGCTCGATGGGGGTCTTGCGGGACACAGTGTTCTCCTGGGTAACACCTCCGGAATAGAGTAGCACCACTGGAACTTTGCCGTTGTCCCTGCAGCACGCAGGGGAACGCGCGCGAGCGGCGCATGGCCCTGCATAACCCGGTGCTCGGCGTCTGAGGCGAGCCTAGGGGCGAGCTGCATTACCTTGCGGAATCCTCCCATCCTGCGCGCCGCCTTGCCTCCCTATACTGGCCCTGCATCGCGCCGGCCGATGCCCCGACATACCCATTCACGCGAACCGACGCATGACCACCATCCTGATCGTTGACGACCACCCGGCGATGCGGCTGATTCTCAAGACCCATCTGCTGCAGCTGCTCGGCGTCGATGAAGTGCTCGAGGCCGACAACGGGCAAAGCGCGCTCGAGCTGGTGCGCGCGCGCATGCCCGACCTCGTGCTGCTCGATCTCGACATTCCGCGTTCCAGCGGCCTCGACGTGGCGCCGCGCCTGCGGGCGATCCATCCGCAGGTGCGCCTGCTGGTGGTGACGGCGCTCGACCCGGCGGTGTTCGTCAGCCGCGCGTGGCAGGCTGGCGCGCAGGGGTTTGTCAGCAAGACGCAGGACCTGAAGGAAATCCTGCGCGCGGTCGAGTCGGTGCTGGCCGGCTATACCGTGTTCCCCGCGATGGGGCGGGACGGCGGCTCGCGCCACGCGGTTTCCGCCGACGACGAGATGCTGCGCCGGCTTTCCGACAAGGAACTGGTGGTGCTGCAGATGCTGGCGCGCGGCATGTCGTACAAGGCCATCAGCGCCAGCCTGTTCATCAGCAACAAGACCGTCAGCAGCTACAAGGCGCGCATCATGGCCAAGCTGCAGGTGTCGTCGCTGGTGGAACTGGTCGACTTCGCGCGCCGCTGCCACCTCGCCTTGTAGGCGCCAGTCGCCAGCTATTGTTCAGACATCGTATGACTGACGGCGCCTGGAAACACCCGGCAGGGCGTCCCGGGCGTCAGGCCTGCGCGCCGCCGGAGCCCGAGGCCTTGCGCAGCCGCTCGCGGCTGTTGGTCAGGTGCATGCGCATCGCCGCCTTGGCCGCGTCGGGGTCGCGGCGTTCGATCGCATCGTAAATGTTCTCGTGCTCGAACTGGACCCGCTCCAGGTACTGCTCGCGCTCCGGCGTATTGACCCGCAGCCGGCTGCGCGGGATCAGCATGGTGCCCAGGTGGTCCATGATGTCGGTGAAGTAGCGGTTGCCGGTGGCGCGGGCGATGGCCAGGTGGAAAGCAAAATCGCTGTCCACCGCGTCGTTGCCGGCGCCGGTATTGCGCTTGAGGTCGTCTAGCGCCTGGCGCATGGCGGCCAGCTGCGCGTCGCTGCGGCGCGCGGCGGCCAGTCCGGCCGCCTCGGCCTCCAGGCTGACGCGGAATTCCAGCATCGCCATCACGTCGATCGCGGTTCCCAGCGTATCCGGCCCGATGCGGAAGGGCGACGGTGCCTCCGCCGCGCGCGCCAGCACGAAGGTGCCGATGCCGTGGCGGGTTTCCACCAGGCCGCTGGCCTGCAGCCGCGACAAGGCCTCGCGCACCACGGTGCGGCTTACGCCCTGTGTCGCCATGATTTCCGATTCGGTCGGCAGCTTGTCGCCGGGCTTGAGCTGGCCCTGGCGGATCTCTTCGGAGAGCGCCTGCACCACTTCTTCGGCCAGGGTGCGGCCGCGGCGGCGCAACGGCACGGCCGCGGCGGCGTTGGGCGCACCGGCGGCGGGGGCAGCGGCAAGCGGGTCGGGCAGGGCAGGGTTGCGTGCGGTAGGCATGGCGGATACGGGCGGGGTTTCCCGGACTTGACCGGTTCGAGATGGCCTCATTATACTGGGTTATCAGTCATACGATGACAGATAACATAGCAATGCCGGAGACCAGACCCGAATGACCCATCCCGCCACTTCCGCCGCCCCCGCCATGCACGCCGGTGCCGGCCAGACCCCCGTGGTGACCGAACTCACCGTGGTGCCCGTGGCCGGGCACGACAGTATGCTAATGAACCTGTCGGGTGCCCATGGCCCGTACTTCACGCGCAATATCGTGATCCTGCGCGACAGCGCCGGCCACACCGGCGTGGGCGAGGTGCCGGGCGGCGAAGGCATCCGCCAGACGCTGGAAGACGCGCGTCCGCTGCTGGTCGGGCAGCCCATCGGGCAGTACCAGGCCATCCTGAACCGCGTGCGCGCCACCTTCGCCAGCCGCGACGCCGGCGGCCGCGGCCTGCAGACCTTCGACCTGCGCATCACCATCCACGCCGTCACCGCGCTGGAATCGGCGCTGCTCGACCTGCTCGGCCAGCACCTGGAGGTGCCGGTGGCGGCACTGCTCGGCGAAGGCCAGCAGCGCGACGCCGTCGAGATGCTCGGCTACCTGTTCTATATCGGCGACCGCCAGCGCACCACGCTGGACTACCGCACCGAAGCCGATGCCGGTAACGCCTGGTTCCGCCTGCGCAATGACGTGGCGATGACGCCCGAGGCGGTGGTCCGGCTGGCCGAGGCCGCGTACGAACGCTACGGCTTCAACGACTTCAAGCTCAAGGGCGGCGTGCTGCGCGGCGAAGAAGAAATGCAGGCGATCCTGGCGCTGGCCGAACGCTTCCCCAAGGCCCGCATCACGCTCGACCCCAACGGCGCCTGGTCGCTGGCCGAGGCCGTACGCCTGTGCCGTGACAAGCGCGGCGTGCTGGCCTACGCCGAAGACCCGTGCGGCGCCGAGGACGGCTATTCCGGCCGCGAAGTGATGGCCGAGTTCCGTACCGCCACCGGCCTGCCCACGGCGACCAACATGATCGCCACCGACTGGCGCCAGATGGGCCACGCGGTGCGCCTGCAGTCGGTCGACATCCCGCTGGCCGACCCGCACTTCTGGACCATGCAGGGTTCGGTGCGCGTGGCGCAGATGTGCGCCGAATGGGGCCTGACCTGGGGCTCGCACTCGAACAACCACTTCGATATCTCGCTGGCGATGTTCACCCATGTGGCCGCCGCCGCGCCGGGCCGGGTCACCGCCATCGACACGCACTGGATCTGGCAGGACGGCGAGAACCTGACCAAGGCGCCGCTGAAGATCGAGAACGGCCTGGTGCAGGTGCCGAAGACGCCGGGCCTGGGGGTGGAGCTCGACATGGACGCGCTGGGCCGCGCCCACGCGCTGTACCAGAGCAAGGGCCTGGGCGCGCGCGACGATGCCATCGCCATGCAGTTCCTGATCCCCGGCTGGCAGTTCAACAACAAGGCGCCCTGCATGGTGCGCTGAGCCGGCACGGCAGTCCGGTATCGACAAGACAGAGCAGGAGACAACGATGTATTCCTCCCAACGCACGGGTGCCCTGCGCCTGCAAGACTGGCTGCGCATGGTTGCCGTCGGCTCGGTGCTGACGGTCGCGGCGCTGGCCGCGCTGGCGGCCGGCAACGCCCGGGCCGCGCAAGACTGGCCGCAACGCCCTGTTTCGGTGGTGGTGCCGTTCCCCGCGGGCGGTTCCACCGACACCATCGCGCGCATGCTGACGGCGCCGCTCAACGAGAAGCTGGGCCAGCCGTTCGTGGTCGACAACAAGCCCGGGGCGACCGGCGCCATCGGTGCGACCTTCGTCAAGCGCGCGCCGGCGGACGGCTACACCATGCTGGTGGCGTCGATCGGCGTCTTTGCCGTCAACCCGTTCCTGCAGAAGAACCTGGGCTACGACCCGGTCAAGGACTTCGACCTGCTGACGGTGGCGGTGCGCGCGCCTAACGTGCTGGTGGTCAATCCGCAGTTCCCGGCGAATAACGTGCAGGAACTGGTGGCGCACATGAAGAAGAACCCGGGCAAGGTCAGCTTTGCCTCGTCCGGCGCGGGGTCGTCCGACCACCTGACCGCGGCGCTGTTCTGGCAGAAGACCGGCACCGACGGCCTGCATGTGCCGTACAAGGGCGGCGCGCCCGCCATCTCCGACCTGCTCGCCGGCCAGGTGGACGTATCGTTCCAGAACATCAACGCGGTGCTGCAGCACATCCGCACCGGCAAGCTCAAGGCGCTGGCGGTGACGGCGGACAAGCGCCCGGCCGTGCTGCCCAACGTGCCGACCATGGCCGAAGCCGGGGTCAAGGAAGTCGAGGTCTATTCCTGGCAGGGCGTCGCCGCGCCGCGCGGGCTGCCCGCCGACGTGAAGACGCGCCTGCACGGTGCGCTGGTCGGCGCGCTGAACGATCCGAAGATGCGCCAGAAGCTGTCGGAGAGCGGCTTCGAGGTGGTGGCGAATACGCCCGAGCAATTCAGCCAGTTTGAAGCGCAGGAACTGCAGCGCTGGAAGACCGTGATCGAGAAGGGCCGCATCGTGCTCGACTGAGCGCAACAAGCATCGACCGCACCTGACCAACACACCGACAGCGCCGGCCGCCGCACGACCACCGTGCCGCGCCGGCGCACCTGCAACAACAATGGAGACATAGCATGACCCAGGGACGCCGCATTTTCCTCAAGCAGACTTCCGCGCTGGCCGCGGGCATCGCCGCCGGCCCGCTGGCCGGCCTCGCCACAGGCGCGCACGCCGCGCAGCAGGCCTGGCCGACGCGCCCGATCCGCCTGGTGGTGCCGTACACCGCCGGCGGTTCGTCCGACATCATCGCGCGGCTGATCAGCAAGCAACTGGGCGAAGCGCTGGGCCAGTCCGTGGTGGTCGACAACAAGCCGGGCGCCAACGGCAACGTCGGAGCGGCCATGGTTGCGCAGGCCACCGACAACCATACGCTGATGCTGTGCGATATCGGCGCGCTGGCGATCAGCCCGTCGGTTTATACCAAGCTCAGCTTCAACATCGCCAAGGACCTCAAGCCGGTGACGATGCTGGCGTACTCGCCGCACCTGCTGGTGGTGCATCCGTCAGTGCAGGTCAGCAACCTGAAGGAACTGGTCGAACTGTCCAAGCGCAGCCAGCTCAACTTCGCCGTGACGGCGATCGGCAGCGCGCCGCACCTGGCCGGCGTAGCGGTGGAGCAGGCCACCGGCGCCAAGTGGCAATACGTGCCGTACAAGGGCGGCTCGCAGGCGATTGCGGACACCGTGGGCGGCAGCGCGCAGGTGCTGATGAACGGCATGCTGGCCACGCTGCCGCATGTGCAGTCGGGCAAGCTCAAGCTGATCGCCCAGTCCAAGCGCACGCGCATGCCGCTGCTGCAGAACGTGCCGACCATTGCCGAGCAGGGCGTGCCCAACTTCGAGTCGGGCACGTGGCAGGGCGTGATGGCGCCGGCCAGCATGCCGGATGCGCTGGTGACGCGCCTGAACGCCGAGCTGATCAAGATCATCCGCGCGCCGGAACTGCGTTCGCAACTGGTCCAGCAGGGTGCCGAAGTGGTGACGATGACGCCGGCGGAAACCGGCAAGTTCTTCGTGGCCGAGCAGGCGCGCTGGGCGGGGGTGGTGAAGCAGGCGGGGATCAAGCTGGAGGCTTGACCGGCAGGGATCGGCCGCCCCGGCAGGGCGCTTCGACGCGATAAACGACAGGCGGCCCGCGTGACGAACGCGGGTCGCTTTCTTTTCTTTTGCGCTGGCTTATTAAAACAAAAAGCCCCGCACAAGGCGCGGGGCTCATCATTGCAAGTGTTGCGCTTATCCCCGCAGTGCCGCCGGCAGCAATCCCTGCGGCAGGTTCTGGTAGCACACCGGGCGCAGGAAACGGTCGATCGCCGTGGCGCCGACCGAGGTCGAACGCACGTCAGACGTGGCCGGGAAGGGCCCGCCATGCACCATGGCGTGAGCAACTTCCACGCCGGTCGGATAGCCATTGCACAGCACGCGCCCGGCCTTGCGCTCCAGCACCGGCAGCAGCTGGCGCGCGGCGTCGAGGTCGGCGTCGTCGAGCTGCATCGTGGCGGTGAGCTGGCCTTCGAGCTGGTTGGCCAGCGCCAGCACCTCTTCCAGGTCGCGGCACACTACCAGCACGGTCGACGGGCCGAACACTTCGGCCTGCATGCGGTGATCGGCCAGGAACTGCGCGGCGGTGGTCTCGAACATCACCGGACGGGCCTGGTTGACACCCGTGGCGGCGACGCCGTCGCCGATACGCTGCAGCCCATCCAGCGACGACAGCTGCGCCACGCCCTTTTCATAGGCGGCATGGATGCCGGGCGTCAGCATGGTCGCCGCCGGCTTGCCGCCCAGCGCGTCGAGCGCGGCGGCACGGAACTGGTCCAGCGCCGGGCCTTCGATGCCGATCACCAGGCCGGGGTTGGTGCAGAATTGCCCGACGCCCAGCACCAGCGAATCGACCAACTGGCGGCCGATCTCGGCGCCGCGCGCCTGCAGTGCGGCGGGCAGCAGGAACACCGGATTGATGCTGCTCATCTCGGCATACACGGGAATCGGCTGCGGACGCGCGTTGGCCGCCTGAATCAGCGCCATGCCGCCCGAACGCGAACCGGTGAAGCCGACCGCCTGGATCGCGGGGTGCGACACCAGCGCCGTGCCGACGACATTGCCCGCGCCCACCAGCAGCGAGAACACGCCTTCGGGCAGGCCGGCGTCCTGCACGGCTTTCTGGATCACGCGGCCGACCAGTTCGGACGTGCCCAGGTGCGCCGAATGCGCCTTGACCACCACCGGGCAGCCGGCTGCCAGCGCCGAGGCGGTGTCGCCGCCCGCAACGGAGAAGGCCAGCGGGAAGTTGCTCGCGCCGAACACCGCCACCGGGCCGATGGCGATGCGCTGCATGCGCAGGTCGGGGCGCGGCGGGGTGCGCTCGGGCAGCGCGGCGTCGAAGGTGGCCTCCTGCCAGCGGCCTTCGCGCAGCACGGTCGCGAACAGGCGCAACTGGCCTGCGGTGCGGCCGCGCTCGCCCTGCAGGCGCGCGATTGGCAGGCCGCTTTCCTGGTGCGCGCGCTCGATCAGCGTGTCGCCCAGCGCCTCGATGCCGGCGGCGATCGCGTCCAGGAAGCCCGCGCGCTGCTCGGACGAGGTATTGCGATAGGTATCGAAGGCCGCTTCGGCCAGCGCGCAGGCGCGCTCGACGTCGGCCTGGCCGCCGCCGTGGAAGTCAGGGCCCAGGGTCTCGCCCGTGGCCGGGTTGATGGCCTGCAGCGTCGATTCGGTGCCGCGCACGGCTTGCGCGCCGATCAGCATGTCGCCGGTGATTTGCATGGGAGGTTCCTTGTCAACGTTTGAGTGTGGCAGAAGAGGACAAGCCGGCCGGAGGGCAAGGTGCCCCGCGGCCGGCTTGTCGCGATGCATATGGCAAGGACGGATCGGATTACTGCGGGCCGAGCTTGTTGATCAGCGTGCCCAGCATTTCCATCTCTTCGCCGGTCAGGTCGGTCAGCGGCGCGCGCACCGGGCCGCCGTCGCGGCCGACGATGCGGGCGCCGGCCTTGACGATGCTCACGGCGTAGCCAGCCTTGCGGTTGCGGATGGCCAGGTACGGCAGGAAGAAGTTGTCGATCAGGCGGCCTACGGTCTCTTGATCGTCCGCGGCGATGGCGCGGTAGAAGTCCATCGCGGTCTTCGGGATGAAGTTGAACACCGCCGACGAGTACACCGGCACGCCCAGCGCCTTGTAGGCGGCGGCGTAGACCTCGGCCGTGGGCAGGCCGCCCAGGTACGAGAAGCGGTCACCCAGCTTGCGGCGGATGCTGACCATGGACTCGATGTCGCCCACGCCATCCTTGAAACCGATCAGGTTGGGGCAACGGTCGGCCAGGCGGGACAGCTGCTCGGCGTTCAGTTTGGAGTTGGCGCGGTTGTAGACGATCACGCCGATGCCGACCGACTTGCAGACCTCTTCCACGTGGGCGGCGACACCGTCCTGGCTGGCTTCGGTCAGGTAGTGCGGCAGCAGCAGCACGCCGGCGGCGCCAAGGCGCTGGGCTTCCTGCGCATAGGCGATGGCGGTGCGGGTCGGGCCGCCGGCGCCGGCCAGGATGGGCACCTTGCCGGCGCAGGTCTTGACCGCGGTGTCGACCACGGCGGTGTAGTCGGCCGGTGTCAGCGAGAAGAACTCGCCGGTGCCGCCGGCGGCGAACAGCGCGGTGGCGCCGTACGGGGCCAGCCATTCCAGGCGGGCGGCATAGGACTTCGCGTTGAAGTCGCCCTTGACGTCGAAGTCGGTAATGGGGAAGGAGAGCAGGCCTTCAGAGACGATCTGCTTGAGTTCGTTGGGTGCGAGCATTTGCGAAATCCTGATCGGGCCGGCGGCCCAGGGTGGTGACGGCGGCGACCTGCCAGTTGGCGGGACATCCGAGTTATCAGTCATCGTACGACAACGATCATACAAAGGCAATAGGGCTGGAGGGCATTCGCGGGTTTACCGGGGCGGATGTGCCGGCAGCCCGCATAGATCCATGGATGGCACCGGCATTGAGACGTCTGCGGCACCGGCATGAGCCGGCGTGCCCTCTCAACGTTGTAGGACAACGTAAGTGACGGCAAATCAGTAATTTTGATGCTCCCATGCAAAGCCGCCCCGTGCATCGGTTGCCTCCGGCTGGCACACTGGCAACCTGAACCAACGGGGGAAAAGACGGTGGGAGAGTTACAAGCCTTGCTGGAAGACCACGGGCTGATGCTGGTATTCCTGAACGTGCTGGTTGAACAGGCGGGACTGCCGGTGCCGGCGTACCCGATGCTGTTCGTCGCCGGCGCGCTCGGCATGCAGGAAACCGGTCCGTCGATCGGCGCGGTGCTGGCCGCGGTGATTGTCGCCTGCCTGATCGCCGATACCGGCTGGTACTTCGCCGGCCGCCGGCTGGGGCAGCCGATGCTGCGCACCATCTGCAAGGTATCGATCTCGCCCGATTCCTGCATCCGCCAGACCCAGTCGCTGTACCTGCGAGTGGGGCCGCGCTCGCTGGTGGTCGCGAAGCTGCTTCCCGGTGCCGGCGCGCTGTCCACCGCGATGGCCGGCATGACCGGCACGCCGCTGCCCGTGTTCCTGTTCTATGACGCGATCGGTGCCCTGGTGTGGGCCGGCAGCGGCCTGCTGATCGGCGTGGTGTTCAGCGACTTTATCGATACCATCCTGGAGGGCTTCAGCACCTACGGGCATATGGCCGTGGTGGCGGTGGTGGCGGCGTTCCTGGTGTTCCTGGCGTGGCGCTCGTGGCGCCGTTTCCGGCTGCTGCGCATCACCAGGCGCGTGCCGCGCATGAGCGTGGATGAACTGGAATCGCGCCGCCTGGCCGGCACGCTGCCCGTCGTGATCGATGTGCGCGCCCATGGCGACATGCCGATGGAGCGCATCCCCGGCTCGATGGTGCTCGACATGCAGGGTGCGCTCGACAGTCTCGACGCGCTGGGCGTGCCGCCTGCCGAGGCCGACATCGTGGTCTATTGCGCCTGCCCGCACGAGATGTCCGCGGCACTGCTGGCCGAACGCCTGCGCGTTGCCGGCTACCCAAGGACCTGGGCGCTCGCCGGGGGCTTCGACGAATGGAAGCGGCGGCACGGCGAGACCGTGCCGCCCGCCGTCACGCATCCCGATCCGGGCAAGGTGGCGGCACGCTGAAGCGCAAGCCTCAGCGCTTGCCGGCGGTCTGGAATACCGACAGGTCCGGATAGATCGCGCGGATCTTCTCCCACTCGGCGGCATTGAAGAACTGGCACTTGCCGATGCCGAAGCGCTTGGCCACCTCCACGCAGAAGCGCACCGCCTCGGCGATGTCGATCTCGTGGTTGGCCGAGGTGGCGCTGCCTGACACCACCGACTGCGCGGTCACTGCCACGCCCACCACCGGCGCCGCCGTGGCGACGTGCGGCTGCATGATGCTGTTGAAGTGATACAGGCCGTTGTGGTACGGCGTGATGTCCTGCAGCGAGATCGGGAAGGTCACTGCCGGGCAGCCGGTGGTCGATTCCATCGTAGCCACCAGGTCCGGCGCCACGCGCAGGATATAGCCCTGCATCGCCGTCGGCGAGATGGCAAAGCCGCGATGCTTGATGATGCTGTTGCCCTTGGACGCGTCGATCGACAGGATCGCATCCATTTCCGGCAGCACCTGGTAGTCGTTCATGGTGTCGGAGGACACCGGCATGCCCATGAACGGCACCGGGTCGTGCGGCACCATCGAGACATCGGTCGACAGGTGCGTGGTCACGATCACGTCGCCTTGCAGGTGGTCGCCGCGCGCCTTCATCTGCGCGAGCTTCAGCGCCACCGCCAGGCAGCCGATCGGGCCGTCCGCATCGGACACCAGGCCAACCAGTTCCGGACGCGCGCCGATGGCGCCGTTGCGGCCGATCACGCCAAGCGTCGGCGCCTTGCCGCGGCCACGCTTGCCGGCGCTGCCGGGGATCACGATGGTGATGAAGTCGGTGGTGTTGGCCGTGTTCTCGGGGGGCGCGTTGTTGACGGTGGTGACTTGCAAGGTCACGCCGGCGCCGGCGTAGGGCGCGAACAGTTCGCTGACGACCGCACCGTTGGCGTGCGGGCTGTCCAGGGCTTCGTGAATGACCAGCGTCTGCTGCAGGGCCATGGCTTTCTCCAGATGAGGTGCCGGGTCCGCGTGGCGCGGGCCCGGCGTCGGTTGAATCGTTAGAACTGGTGGCGCAGGCCGACCATCACGGTGGTCTGGCTGTCGCGCCCGTCCAGCGGCGTGCCGCTGCCGCCGGTCCAGCTGGTGGTGTTGTTGCCGAACAGGCCCGACCAGTCGCCGTGGACGCGGTCATAGGCCAGCGCCACGTAGGTGTCGGTGCGCTTGCTGAAGGCGTAGTCGGCCACGGCATACGCGGTGGTGCGGTTGCCGCTGAAGCTGTCGGCGCGGGTGCGGTTGTGCATCACGCTGCCGGTCAGCGTTACGTTGCCGGTCACGGCATAGCTCGCGCCCAGCGTGAAGAAGTCGTCGTGGCGGCTGCTGCCGAACACCGAGTTGATCGCCGCGCGGTTGGTCGGCGTGGCCGCGGTCGACATGCTGGTGATGGTGGCCGTGTCGGTGCCGCCCTTGGACGAGTCGAAGCCCGCCTCGCGGTCGCTGTGGAGGTAGTTGGCGAACAGGCTGGCGCGGCCGATCGCGACTTTCAGGCCCGCCAGGTAGATGTTTGCGGTACGGCTCTGGCTGTCGCGGGTCTGCTGGAAGTCGCCGATCGCGGTGATCGGGCCGGCCGCGTACTTCATGCCGAACGACGTGGACGAGGTGGCGCGGGTGTTGCCCGCGGTCTCGCCCAGCGCGTATTCGGCGATCAGCGACACCGGGCCGAAATTGCCGGTGTAGCTGACGGCGTTGTCGTAGCGCTGCCCGGTCAGGTACACCATCCATGAGTTCGACGGTGCCGCGCCCACGCCGAGCGGATCGACGTAGTACAGCATGGTGTTGGCCGTGGTGTATTGCCGGCCCAGCGCCAGCTCGCCCCACTTGTTGCCGATCTTCACGTACGCCTGGCGGCCGAATAGCTGGCCCTGCTGGTCGAACTTGCCGGTGTCGGCCAGGAACCCGTTCTCCAGCACGAAGCCGGCCTTTACCCCGCCGCCCAGGTCCTCGACGCCCTTCAGGCCAAAGCGGCTCCCGGACAGGAAGCCTTCGCCGCCTTGCTGCAGGCCGACCTGCGCATCGCCGGCGGGGTTGGAATGGGTCTGGTACGTCAGCGCGGTATCGATGACGCCGTATAGCGTCACGCCGGACTGCGACATCGCGGCGGTGGGCAGGCACAGCATCAGTGGCAAGGTCAGCCGGGCGGCGTGGCGAAGGGTTTGGCTCATTGTGTTTCTCCTCCAGATGGCAAAAAGGGGGCCGCGCGGGCGGCGCAGACGCGGCCCGCGGGGCAGGGTTTTGTTTGTGTGTTTGTTGTGACCGGGGTTGGCTAGTCGCTAGTCACGCATTCGTCCCGCTGGTTTGCTCCCCTCTCCAGCTTGCGGGAGAGGGGAGGCAACAGTCTGTGCTTCGGCGTTTAACGCATCACTCAGGCCGAAAAGCCCCGCCATTCCTCCATCCCGGCAGGCCCGGTGATCTGCGACAGCGGAAAAGGCTCGCCCTCACGAATGGCCTCGACCCTGCCTTCAGCCGGGAACCACAGCGCATTGCGCTCGCCTAGCACGGTGCCGTGGGTGCCGTCCGAGTACAGCGCCGAACCTTCCGGCAGCGCGAACACCTGTTCGGGCGCATTGATGTGCAGGAACTCGGCCAGGCGCTCTTCCCGGCTTTCGCCGTTGTGGCCCGCGGGCTTGCCGCTGATGAAGTGCGGGTTGACCTGGAACGGCACCAGGCCCAGCGCGCGCAGCGAGGGCGGCTGCACGATCGGCATGTCGTTAGTGGTGCGGATGGTCGGGCAGGCCACGTTGCTGCCGGCGCTCCACCCGACGTACGGCGTGCCCGCGCGCACCCTGGCGCGGATCGCGTCGACGATGCCGGCGTCGTACATGCGCTTGAGCAGCGCGAAGGTATTGCCGCCGCCCACGGCGATGGCTTTGGCTTCCTGCACCGCGCGCAGCGGATTGGCGCTGTGGTGGATCGACTCGAGCGCATAGCCGAGCTTCTCGAACACCGGCTTGACCATGCCTTCATAGGTATCGAAGCTGAAGGTCACGCCCGCGAACGGCACGAACAGCACCTTGCGCGGCTCGCGCTGCAGCAGCGTGTGGATCTGCTCGCCGGCGTGCTCCAGGTAGCCGAGGTTGTCCTTGCGCGAGCTGCTCATCAGGAGGATGCGTTGGGTCATGTCTTGGTATCCGTTTTTTCGGTGATGCGTTCAGGCGATGGCGGCGCGGATCAGTGCGGCGACGCGGTCGATCTCTTCGTGCGTGTTGAAGTAGTGCAGCGACACGCGCGCCATGGTCGGCACGCCGTAGCGCGCCAGGATCGAATCGGCCATGAAGTTGCCCGCTTCGATGATGCATTGCTGCGCTTCCAGCGCGGCCACGATGCGCGCGGGGTCGACGCCGCGCACGTTGAACGGCACGATGCCGATGCGCTGGGTCACGTCGGTGGGACCGTACAGCTCGAAGCCCGGAATCGCGGCGAACTTCGCCACCGCGTACTCAGTCAGGTCGCGCACGCGCGCCTCGATGGCGTCGATGCCGATCGCGGTGGCATAGTCGATGGCGGTGCCCATGCCGAGGATTGCCGGCACGATCGGGCAGCCGGCCTCGAAACGCTTCGCGCCCGCCACCAGCGACAGCGCGCCGGTGTTGCGGTCGCACGCGCCGTTCCACCAGCCCACCAGCATCGGCTCGACCTGCCCGATCAGCGCGCGGCGCACATACAGGAAGCCCGAGCCCTCGGTCGCGCGCAGCGCCTTGCGCCCGCAGCCGGCGAGGAAGTCGCAGTCCAGCTGCGCCACATCGGAACGCAGCATGCCCACGCTTTGCGCGGCATTGACGAGCGACAGCACGCCATGCTTGCGCGCGACCGCGCAGATCTGCGCGGCGGGCTGCACGGCGCCGGTGGAATTGGGCAGGTGCGAGAAGGTCAGCAGGCGCGTGCGCGGCGTGATCGCGGCCTCGAATGCCTGCGCGCTCAGCAGGCCCTCGGCATTGGCCGGCACCGTCTTCACTACAACGCCGTGCGATTGCTCCAGCCGCCGCCACGGCAGCAGGTTGCTCAGCATTTCGGTGTCGGCCACCAGCACTTCATCGCCCGCTTGCCACGCGATGCCGCGCGCGGCGATGGAAATGCTTTCGGTGGCGTTCTTGGTGAAGGCGATCTCGTCGGCCGAGCAGTTGAGCAATCCGGCCAGCATGCCGCGCACGGCTTCCACGCGGGCATAGGTCTCCTTGCGGAACGCCGGCAGGTAGATGCCAACATGGCCGGTATCGAGCAGGTAGCTGCGCACGGTGTCGAGCACGGCGTCGGGCGGAATCGAGGCCGCGGCCGTGTCGAGATAGATGGTGGAAGCCGTCAGCGGAGTGTCGGCGCGGATTGCTTGGATATCCATGGAACGTCTCGGGTAATGACAGGCGGGGCGCGGCGCGCGCGCCCCGGGATGGCTTGCCGCAGGGCTTACTTCTTCAGCTTGGTGACGGAGCCGAAGAAGCTGAAGAGGGCATCGCCGGCGATCACGCCGCCGGCAAAGGCGCTCATCTCGGCCAGATGCTTGTCGCCGCGCAGGCGCTGCACCACGAAGCGGATCAGCAGGCCCGCCAGCACTGCCCAGCCGGCCAGCGGCGAGGCGATCAGCATGCCGGTGGAAAGGAGGATGCCGAGCTGGCGCTTGGAACCGCCGAGCCACTGCAACAGCGCGCCGGGGATCGCCCAGATCACCAGGTTGCGCGCGATCTCCGCCGAGGAGCCGGCCTTGATCGATGCCGCATAGACACGGTCCACCGGCGGGATCAGGCCCTGCGAGAAGAAGGTGCCGTGGAACACGATCACCACCACGGCGGCCACGCCGAAGCCGACCATCGCCGCCAGGAACTGCTGCTTGCGGCCCGCGATTTCGGCCTCCATGTCGCGGCCCTCGCCGCGCAGCAGGTAGCCGGTCTTGAGGTCGTAGCCCATGTCGGCAAAGGCCGGCCCGGTGGCGGCCGAGAAGCCCACCAGCACCGCCAGCGCCGTTGGCGGGAAGCCGATCAGGATGCCGATGGTCAGCGTGATCAGCGCCACCGCGAAGGCCGGGAACCAGCCCGAGTGCATCGCCGCGATGCCGACGATCAGCTCGTGCACATAGGCGGCAAAGGCGGCGTACAGCACGAACACGACCAGCATGCCGAGCGACATGTCGGATACATGCCCGGCCAGCAGCGAGATCAGCAACGCGATCGCCAGGTAGATGAGAAAGCCGCCCGACAGGATGCGGCTGGCGCGCGAGGCCGGGACTTCGATGGTGCGCGCGTCGGCGGCCGGCGCGTTGCGTGCACGGCGGATTTCCATGGCGACCTGGAACAGCGCGACGATGCCCGCGCCGATCATCAGCCCATGCGGGATATAGGCCTTGGCGATATCGATGCCGGTCACGGCCACCGAATAGCCGCGCACCAGCAGGCCGATGCCGAACATGGTCAGCGCCGCCAGGTTGCCCAGGAACGCCGCGCCGAAGGCCGACATCGGCACGCCCAGCCACGCGCCGCCCACGCCCACGGCAATGCCCAGGCCCAGGAACGCCGCCTTGCGGCCGCCGCGGTCGCCGGCCCAGATCGCCTCGGCAGTGGCGATACCCGCCGGCCAGGTGCCGGTGGCGGGGAAGACCTTGCTGCCGAACAGGAAGTACAGCATGGCCCCGTCGACGAACATGGCGATCACCGCGCCGATCAGCATCGGCGTGGCCAGCTCGGGCATGCCCATCGCATACGGCACGCCGATCGGGATCATCAGCGAGTTGGCGGCGCCGAAGGTGGCCGACGAGATCGCGGTCTGGACCAGGTTCTGCCGCTCCAGCACGCGGAAGCGCCGCGTAATCTCCAGCGGGATGCGCGAAAACACGATCGCGATCAGCGCGCCGATGATCGAGGTATTGGCCGATATCCCCAGCGACACGATCAGCTGCATGCCGATCATGGCGCCGAATACCGACAGCGCCACCGATACCAGCAGCAGCAAAGGCTCCATAAAGCGCGACCGTGTCGCGGGCTGCGCCGCCATTGGCGCGTTCAGTTGTGTTGGCATGGTCATGTCTTCCACCGCTCCTCGTAGTGTTGTCTGGTTTTGTGTGTCGTGTGCGCGCGTTTGCGTGGGCCGGCAATCCTGACCCGCTATCGCATGAAGCCCGCCACCGGGCCGATCGTCTTTCGCGCCGCGCGCAGCGCTTCCAGCAGCCGCGGCACGGCCTCGCGCGTCAGCCGCTGCAGCGGGCCGGCGATGGCGAGGGATCCCACCACCGCCTGGGTGTCGCGGTGGTGCAGCGGCAATGCCAGCCCCGCCACCGTGGCCGCGGATTCCTCGCAGGTATAGGCAAAGCCGTCGGCGCGGACCTGGGCCAGTTGCGCGGCCAGTTCCGGCGCGTCGCCGATGACCTGCCGCCGGAACGCTTCCGGCTGGAATGCGAGGATCGCTTTGGCATGCGCGCCGGCGTCCAGCGCGAAGCGCTGGCCCACCTCGATCGAAAAGCGCAGCTGGTGCTGGCTCTGGGCGATGTCCGTGCACAGGCCTTCGTGACCGTCCAGCCACGACAGGAAAACCGTTTCGCCACTTTCCTGCGCCAGCGCCTCCAGCGCGGGCTGGACCACTGCCGCCGGCGAAAACGCCTTGCGCATCACTTGACCCAGTTCGAACCAGCGCAAGCCCAGCCCATAGCGGCCGACGCTGTCCTGCGTCAGGAAGCCATTGGCGGCAAACGTGGCGAGTACGCGATGCACGACGGCGTGGTGCACGCCGCTTTCGCGCGCCAGTTCGCGCACGCCCCAGCTGGGCTGGCGAGCGGTGAAATGGGTGAGGAGCGCGAGCGCGCCGTCCAGGGTCTTGAGCATGACTGACTGCTTTGTGTCTCTATTATAGAGACAACGTCTCTGATACAGAGAAATGCTAGGCCGCGCCCAGACGCGCAACAATCAGGGTTAACGCGCAATCTCCGCCGGTGGCTGGGCGAATATCGACCATGCGCCGTTGCCTATACTTGGCGCAGAGCGACTGCTACGGGAGGCGCCCATGGCTGCGGAAGACCACGGTTTCGGCGACGAAGCGGCCCGCATCGCGCATCGGCGCCGCCAGCTCGGCATCTCGCCGCGCACGCAGGAGCGCCAGCGCAACTGGGCGCTGGCGCTGTCCGGCGGCGGCATCCGCAGCGCCACGTTCTGCCTGGGCGTGATGCAGGCGATGGCCGGCACCGACATGCCGGCGCGCACGCTTGCCACCGCCGCGAACACCGAGGCTCCTCCGACGCCCGCGGCGAACACCGCCGCCGCGGCGCAGGCCGTGCCCGGGATGGCCTCGCTGCTGGCCCAGTTCGACTACTTGTCCACCGTCAGCGGCGGCGGCTACCTCGGGGCCTTCTTCGTCAGCCTGTTCGTGCCGGGCCGCCTGCGCCGCGGCACCGGCCCGGTCCAGGCCGCGGCCGACGCCTACCACACGCTGCAATGCGAGCCGCCCGGGCGCATCCACACCTCGGTCTCCTATGCCGCCGATCCCGGCCGCGGCGCGCTCGCGTGGCTGCGCGAGAACGGTCGCTACCTGTCGCCCACGGGCGCGGGCGACAACCTCTATGCCGCCGCCCTGGTGGTGCGCAACTGGCTGGCCATGCACTACGTGATCGGCAGCGCGCTGCTGGCGTTGCTGGCCCTGCTCGCGCTGCTGCTGCATGGCGCCGCGGGAGCGTGGTACGGGTTCGGGCGCTATGAGATGGACCTGCTGCACGATGCGCGGCAGGCCTTCAACCAGGGCGAGTGCGCGATCTGGTGGAGCCCCTGGCTGTGGCTGCCGCTGGTTACGGTGGTGATCGGCGCGGTGCCGCCCGGCCTGGCATACTGGCTGGTCTACCCGCGCGCCAACGATCCGCAGGCGCCGGCGCGCTTTCTCAGCCCAGCACCGCTGGTGGCGACGCTGCTCGGCCTGCTGTTGCTGGCCGCCGCGCACTGGTCGGAATGGCTCGGTGCCAACCACGTTCCGGCGCAGCTCTTTGCCGCGCTGGGTGTGCTGACGTGGCTGGGCGTGCTGAGCTGCCTGGTGATGCTGCAGGGCGAGCCGCGCACCGTGTCCGGCTATCGCGTGCGCGCCACGCGTGCGCTGCGCACTGCGGTCACGCTGACGCTGTGGCTGGCGGCATTGGGCGTGGCCGATACGGTCGCGCGAACCGCCTACCTGTATGCCCATGCCGCTCATCATCCGTGGGGCGCGGCGCTGCCCGCGGGCGTGCTTGGCGTGCTGGTCTGGCTGGTGCGCTACGGCGCGCGCTGGCTCGACGCAGGCCGCAAGGGCAGCGCCGACACCGCCTGGCGCGCACTGTGGGCGCGCTTGCCGGTCTCGTTGCTGGCCGGCGCGGCCGCGGCGGTGCTGGCGCTGCTGATGTTCGTGCTGTGGTCGTGGCTGGTGCTGTGGGTGCGCTGGGATGGCCGCGAGCCGGTCGACTGGCTGGTGTACGGCACGGCCTACACCGGGCCGGCGCTGGCAATGCTGACTGTCGTGGCGCTGGTGCTGGCGCTGGTCGCCGGCCGCTTTACCGGGTTCCTCAACCTGTCCACGCTGCAGCCCTTCTATGCGGCGCGCCTCACGCGCGCCTACCTTGGCGCGTCCAACGGCGAGCGCTTTGCCGCGCCCGATCCCGATCCGGTGGCGGACCGCCGCCGGCGCGCGCGCTTCAGCGTGGCGGAGCCCGTGCCCGGCGACCAGCTCGGCCTCAACGCCTATTACGATCCGCGCGTGCTGGCGCCGCTGCACCTGATCAACGTGACGCTGAACCTGACCGTCGATCCGGCCGAGCAACTGGTCCAGCGCGACCGCAAAGGCAAGCCGTTGTGCCTGGCGCCCGGCGCCAGCGTGGCCCAGCCGGGCGCCGCGGCCACCATCGCGCCGGATGCCTATGCGCGCTTCACCATCGACGGCCGGCAGTGCTGCCCGGATGCGTCATGGCCCGCATCGGGCAAGCTGTCGCAATCGCTCACGGTGGGCGACTGGATCGCCATCTCGGGGGCGGTGGTGTCAACGGGACTGGGCCGGGCCACCACGCTCGGGACCTCGCTGCTGCTGGGCCTGGCCAACCTGCGGCTGGGCACGTGGTGGCCCTCGTACCCGGCCAGGTATGCGCGCCAGGGCGGAGCCGAGGGCGAGCGGTGGCGCCATCCCGAACGCGCCACGCATCCGTGGCTGGCCGCCGGCATGTTCCGCACGCAGTACTACCTCGGGTGCGAGCTGAGCGCCCGCTTCCATGGCACGCGGCGCGGCTGGCAATACCTGTCGGACGGCGGCCATTTCGACAACACCGGTGTCTACGAGCTGCTGCGTCCGGGTCGGGACGTCGCGCTGATCGTGCTGTGCGATTGTGGCGGCGATCCGGACTATCGCTTCGGCGACCTCGCCAACCTGATCCGGCTCGCGCGCATCGACCATGGCCTGGAGATCGTGGTCGATACCGAGGCCGCCACGCATCCCGTGCTGAGCCGCGTCTTCGGCGTGCCGGACGATTTCATGCCTGGTGTGACGGGCAGCGACCCTGCCGCCGACAAATGCGCGGTGCTGCTCAACGTGTACCGCACCGATCCGGCGTGCGCGGCGCCGCGCGCGCAGGTCTGCCGCATCGTGCTGCTCAAGCCGCGGCTGGTGTCATGGGCGCCGGCCGACGTGCGGCACTATGGCGCCACGCACCCGGCCTTCCCGCAGGAAAGCACCAGCGACCAGTTCTTCGATGAAGCCCAATGGGAAAGCTATCGGGCGCTGGGCCATGCGATCGGCAAGCGGGTGCTGGGCGGCGAAGTGGGAAAGGCGCTGCTTGCGTGATCGAGCCGACTGAACGTTGGCGTCAGCGCACGAAGCCGATCACGTCTTCCAGCCGGCCGCTGGCGTCGCGCAAGGCCTCCAGCAGGCGCGGCACGGCGGCCTCGTCCAGGCGCTGCTGCGGCCCGGCAATCGCCACCGAGCCCACCACCGCGCTGCGGTCGCGCGACCACAGCGGCAGTGCCAGCCCGGCCACGCTGGCCGCGGCTTCCTCGCGCGTATGGGCCCAGCCGCGTTCGCGCACCTCGGCAAGCTGCTGCTCGATGCGCTCGCGGTCCAGCGTGGTGTGAGGGCCCACGCGCGCCATGCCCTGGCGGTAGACTTCGTCGCGGAAGGCATCTTCCTGGAAGGCGAGCATCGCCTTGGCATGCGCCCCCGCGTACAGCGCAAAGCGCTCGCCCAGCTCGATCGAGAAACGCAGTTGGTGCTGGCTCTGCACCAGCCCCACGCACAGGCCTTCATGGCCGTCGAGCCACGACAGGAATACGGTCTCGCCGCTTTGCGCTGCCAGCTTTTCCAGAACCGGGCGCACGATCTCGTCCGGCGAGAAGCTCTTGCGCACCACCTGTCCCAGCTCGAACAGCCGCAGCCCCAGCGAATACTTGCCGGTCGCCGCGTCCTGTACCAGGAAGCCGTTGGCGGCAAAGGTCGCCAGCACGCGGTGCACCACGGCGTAATGCACGCCGCTGTGCTTGGCCAGTTCGCGCACGCCCCAGGTGGGCTGGCGCACGGTGAAGTGCGTCAGCAGGGCCAGCGCGCCGTCCAGTGTCTTGAGAGTCATCGATCGTTCCTTCGCATCGGGCTGAATGGTAAGGGCAAGCGGCGCGAGGCTCAATCCTTGCCGTCGGGCGCTGGTCCGGCGGATACCCACATACCCACGCCGCCCGCAGGGCCGCAAATCCGTCGCCAGCACGTTCCGCGCAGGCTCACTAACATAGCGAACCATCCGCATAGCATCGGGCGGCGCACGTGTGGCGTACGCCGCCCGCCAGACCACAACATGAATCGCGACTCTCTCCCCGCCGGCAACGGCATCGCTTACTCGGTGCTCGACCTGGCTCCCATCCCGCAGGGCAGCGACGCCGGCCAGGCCATGCGCAACTCGCTCGACCTGGCGCGCCATGCCGAGCAACTGGGCTACCATCGCTACTGGCTGGCCGAGCACCACAACATGCCCGGCATCGCCAGCGCCGCCACCGCGGTGCTGATCGGCTATGTCGCCAACGGCACGCAGACCATCCGCGTGGGCTCCGGTGGCGTGATGCTGCCCAACCATTCGCCGCTGGTGATCGCCGAGCAGTTCGGCACGCTGGCCTCGCTGTACCCGGGCCGCATCGACCTGGGACTGGGCCGCGCGCCCGGCACGGACCAGGCCACCGCGCGCGCGTTGCGCCGCCATCTGACCAGCGATAGCGCCGATACCTTCCCGCAGGACGTGGAAGAGCTTCAGGCGTATTTCGATGACGTGCGCCCTGGCCAGCGCCTGCGCGCCGTTCCCGGTGCCGGCCTGAAGGTGCCGATCTGGCTGCTGGGCTCGAGCCTGTTCAGCGCGCAGCTGGCCGCGGCCATGGGCCTGCCGTTCGCGTTTGCCTCGCACTTCGCGCCGGGCTTCATGCGCCAGGCGCTCGACCTCTACCGTCGCACCTTCCGGCCCTCTGAAGCGCTGGATCGCCCGTACGTGATGCTCGGCTTCAACGTCTTTGCCGCGGACAGCGCCGATGAGGCGCGCCGCCTGTTCAGCTCGCTGCAGCAGCAGTTCCTGGCACTGGTGCGCGGCACGCCGGGGCAACTGCGCCCGCCGGTGGACGACATCGAGTCGCTGTGGACCGAGAGCGAGGCCGACCATATCCGCCGCTCGCTGGCGTGCTCGGTGGTGGGCGATCCGGACTCGGTGCGCGCCGGCATGCAGCGCTTTGTCGACGACCTGCAGCCGGACGAGCTAATGCTGACCGGCCAGATCTACGACCACCAGGCGCGCCTGCGCTCCTTCGAGATCGCCGCCGGCGCGGCGCGCAGCCTCAAGGCCAACGCCGCACTTTGAGCCATCCGGTATGGCGCACGCCGCACTTGCGGCGTGCGCTGGCCGACGTCTCCTGATTCCTGCCTGCCATTCTGGTTTGCATCCCGCCGACGCGCTCGGATACATTAGAAGGCCGAGACCAGACAGAGGCGTGGCCACCCAGGCACGCGCCCGCACAGTCCGCCCGATCCGCCCCCCTCAGCAGGCTCCCGGGGCCGACGGCAGCGACGACCAGGAGACAGCGATGGACCTGCGGCAACGCGAGCACATCGAGACGGTGGTCCAGGCCACCACATACCTAGCCCCGCCCGCCGTGCTGGCGGACCGGATCGCGCACGACGCCATCATCCAGAACTCATGGCGGCGCTGCGTGCACCAGTACGGGCTCGATCCCTCGCGCATGCAGGAAGCGCGCATCCTGCCGCAGCCGCGGCTGCGCGAACACCAGGAACGCATCGACGATTTCGCGCGCATCGCGCGCCACGGCCTGCAGAGCCTGTACGGGCAAGTGGCCGCACTGGGCTACGTGGTGCTGCTGACCGATGCGCAAGGCGTGACGGTCGACTATATCGGCGATGCGCGCACCGATGCCGCACTGCGGCACGCCGGCCTCTACCTCGGCGCGGAATGGAGCGAGAGCGGCGCCGGCACCTGCGCGGTGGGAACGGCGCTGGTCACCGGCCAGGCACTGACGGTGCACCAGGCCGACCATTTCGATGCAACCCATATCCCGCTGACCTGCACCGCCGCGCCGCTGTTCGACACGCACGGCAACCTGCACGCCATCCTCGACATCTCCGCGCTGACCTCGCCGCACGCCAAGGACAGCCAGGGGCTGGCGTTGCAGCTGGTACGCATCTATGCCGCGCATATCGAGAACGCCAACTTCCTGCGCGCGCACCGGCGCGACTGGATCCTGAAGCTGAACGTGGCGCCGGAGTTCGTCGACGTCAATCCCGAATACCTGCTGGCGCTGGACGAGGTCGGCCGCATCGTCGGCCACAACCACCGCGCCCGGCTGATGCTGGAGGGCGAGCTGGGCGGCGCGGCCGGCGCCACCGTGCTCGGCCAGCGGTTCGAGACGCTGTTCGGCGCCCGGCTGGAAGACCTGGGCAACTATGTCTACTCCCGGCCCAGCGAGCAGCGGCTGGTGGCGCTGAACCGCAGCGGCGGGCTGCTATACCTGAGCGTGATGCCACCCGCGCTGCGCTGGCAGGCTCCCGCGAAGGAAGCGCCGGTGGTTATGCCCGAGGCGCTGGCCGCGCTGACCGGCGGTGACGCTGCGCTGCAGCAGCAATTGCAGCGCGCCGCGCGGCTGGTCGATTCGCCGATCAACCTGCTGATCCACGGCGAGACCGGCAGCGGCAAGGAATTCTTCGCCAAGGCCCTGCACCAGGCCAGCGCCCGCCGCGGCGGCCCGTTCATCGCGGTGAACTGCGCGGCGATCCCGGAAACGCTGATCGAGAGCGAGCTGTTCGGCCACCTGCCCAACAGCTTCTCCGGCGCCGGCCCGCGCGGCAAGCGCGGGCTGATCCAGGAAGCGGACGGCGGCACGCTGTTCCTGGACGAGATCGGCGACATGCCGCGCGAGCTCCAGTCGCGGCTGCTGCGCGTGCTGGCCGAAGGCGAGGTGCTGCCGGTCGGCGCCGCGCGGCCGGTGCCGGTGCGGCTGCGCGTCATTTCGGCGACGCACCACAGCCTGGAGCAACTGGTCGCCGAGGGACGCTTCCGCGAAGACCTCTTCTACCGCCTGAACGGCGCCCGTTTCGAACTGCCGCCGCTGCGCGCACGCCACGACCTCGACTGGCTGATGGCCAAGCTGCTGCAGGAAGGCGCCGCCGCACCCGTAACGCTGTCGCCGGCGGCACGCGAGCGGCTGCATCGCCATAGCTGGCCGGGCAACCTGCGCGAGCTGCGCAATGTGCTGGAATACGCGCGCGCCGTCTGCACCGGCGGCTATATCGATGAGCACGACCTGCCCGACGGCCTCGGGATCGCGGCCATCGCCGCTGCGCCGGCACAAGCTGCGCAGGTTGCCGGCGACAGCGCCGCCGCGCCATTCGACCCGCACCAGCTGCCGCCGGAAGGCATGCTGCTGATGCAGTACCTGCGCGCTTCCGGCTGGAACCTGAGCGCGGTCGCGCGCCAGATCGGCATCAGCCGCATGACGCTGTACCGGCGCATGGAGCGTTATGGCATCCAGTCGCCTAACCGGCGCGACGGGGCCGACGATGAAGGCGGCAAGCCCATTCACTGAGCGGTCGCGCGATACGGTTGTCCACCCGCTGTACACCTGTGCTGTGACACCTGTCACAGCGCACCGCCCCGTCTTGCCTTTTCGCCGCGGGTAATCCCTCGGTTTTTGCGCGTTTCTCGCCCTGCGCGCGCTGGCACAGCCATTGCAATTTGCCTGTCACCACAACGACAACAGGAGACAGGCAATGGGGCACGCAGCCGGCGCCGGCACGCCACTGGTCGGCATCATCGCCAACCCGATTTCCGCGCGCGATATCCGCCGCGTGATCGCCAACGCCAACAGCCTGCAACTGGCCGATCGCGTCAATATCGTGCTGCGCCTGCTGTCCGCGCTGGCGGCATGCGGCGTGGGCCGCGTGCTGATGATGCCGGACCGCGAAGGACTGCGCGTCATGCTGGCGCGGCACCTGGCGCGCCGGCAGGGACCCGACTCCGGCCTGCCTGCCGTCGAATACCTCGACATGCCCGTGACCGCGCGCGTCGACGACACGCTGCACGCCGCGCGCTGCATGGCCGATGCCGGCGTGGCCGCCATCATCGTGCTCGGCGGCGACGGCACCCACCGCGCGGTGGTGCGCGAATGCGGCGGGGTTCCCATCGCCGGCCTGTCGACCGGCACCAACAACGCCTACCCCGAGATGCGCGAGCCGACCATCATCGGCCTCGCCACCGGGCTCTACGCCACCGGGCGCGTTTCCGACAAGCACGCGCTGGCCTCCAACAAGCGGCTCGACATCGTCATCCGCGACGGCGATGGCGGCTTTCGCCGCGACATCGCGCTGGTGGATGCGGTGATCTCGCACGAACACTTCATCGGCGCGCGCGCCTTGTGGAAGACCGACACGCTCGCAGCGGTCTATGTGTCGTTCGCCGATCCGCAGGCCATCGGCCTGTCGGCCATTGCCGGACTGCTCGAACCGCTGGGCCGGCGCGAGCCCGGCGGCCTGGCGATCGAGCTGGCCGCGCCGGGCGAGGGCGAATTCGACCTGCGCGCGCCGATCGCGCCGGGACTGTTGTGCACGGTGCCGGTCGCCGGCTGGCAGCGTCTCGAACACGGCCGCCCGCACCGCGTGCGCCAGCGCAGCGGCATTGTCGCGCTCGACGGCGAACGCGAGCTGGCCTTCGGCCCTGACGACGAAGTCACCGTGACCCTGCATGAACACGCTTTTCGCAGCATCGACGTGGCGGGCTGCATGCGCTATGCCGCGCAGCATCGGCTGATGCGCAGCAGCAACCCGTTGCTTTCCTGCCTTTCCTGAAGTGCAAACCTTGATAGAACGAAGGAGACAGACATGACAGCCAGAGCTTCACAAGCTTCCGCCTTGCTGCCGCTCGACAAGGAGACCCTGCTGACGGTGTACCGGAAGATGCGCACCATCCGCGATTTCGAGGAACGCCTGCACGTGGACTTCGCGCGTGGCGACATCCCGGGCTTCGTCCACCTGTACGCAGGCGAGGAGGCCGCGGGCGTCGGCATCCTGCACCACCTGCACGATGGCGACCGCATTGCCAGCACGCACCGCGGCCACGGCCACTGCATTGCCAAGGGTGTGGATCCGGTGGCGATGATGATGGAGATCTATGGCAAGAAGGGCGGTTCATGCAACGGCAAGGGCGGCTCGATGCATATCGCCGACCTGTCCAAGGGCATGATGGGCGCCAACGGCATCCTGGGCGCGGGTGCGCCGCTGGTCTGCGGCGCCGCGCTGGCGGCCAAGTTCCGCGGCAAGGGCGAGGTCGGCATCACCTTCTGCGGCGACGGCGCTTCCAACCAGGGCACCTTCCTGGAAAGCCTGAACCTGGCCGCGGTGTGGAACCTGCCGGTGATCTTCGTGATCGAGAACAACGGCTATGCCGAGTCGACCTCGCGTGACTATGGCACCGCGGTGGACAGCTACGTCGACCGCGCCGCCGGCTTCGGCATCCCCGGCGTGACTGTCGACGGCACCGACTTCTTCGCCGTGCACGAGGCCGCGGGCGAAGTGATCCGCCGCGCGCGCGAAGGCGGCGGCCCGTCGCTGCTCGAATGCAAGATGGTGCGCTTCTACGGCCATTTCGAGGGCGATGCGCAGACCTATCGCGCCGCCGGCGAACTCGACGATATCCGCGCCAACAAGGACTGCCTGAAGCTGTTCGCCCGCACCGTGACGCAGGCCGGCGTGGTCGCGCGCGAGGAACTCGACACCATCGACCGCGAAGTCGCCGCGCTGATCGAGCACGCCGTGCAGGAAGCCAAGGCCGCGCCGCTGCCCGGCCCGGAAGACCTGCTCACCGACGTCTACGTCAGCTACTGATCGCCTCTCGCCAACCAGACGGCTAACCGAACTATCAGGAGACAAACATGGCTCGCAAACTGAGCATCAAGCTGGCGATCAACGAGGCGATCGACCAGGAAATGACCCGCGACCCCAGCGTCATCATGCTGGGCGAAGACATCGTCGGCGGCGCCGGCGCGGATGGCGAGAAGGACGCCTGGGGCGGCGTGCTGGGCGTGACCAAGGGACTCTATGCCAAGCATGGCGACCGGCTGCTGGATACGCCGTTGTCGGAGTCGGCCTATGTGGGCGCGGCCATCGGCGCCGCGGCCTGTGGCATGCGCCCGATCGCCGAGCTGATGTTCATCGACTTCATGGGCGTGTGCTTCGACCAGATCTTCAACCAGGCGGCCAAGTTCCGCTACATGTTCGGTGGCAAGGCCGAAACCCCGGTGGTGATCCGCGCCATGGTCGGCGCGGGCTTTCGTGCCGCCGCGCAGCACAGCCAGATGCTGACGCCACTGTTCACGCATATCCCCGGGCTCAAGGTGGTATGCCCGTCAACGCCGTATGACACCAAGGGCCTGCTGATCCAGGCGATCCGCGACAACGACCCGGTGATCTTCTGCGAGCACAAGAACCTGTACGGGCTGGAAGGCGAGGTGCCGGAGGGCGCGTACGCGATCCCGTTTGGCGAGGCCAATATCGTGCGCGACGGCAAGGACGTGTCGATCGTCACCTACGGGCTGATGGTGCACCGCGCGCTGGAGGCGGCGGCCACGCTGGCGAAGGAAGGCATCGAAGCGGAAGTGATCGACCTGCGCACGCTGTCGCCGCTGGACATGGACACGGTGCTGGAATCGGTCGAGAACACCGGCCGCCTGGTGGTGGTGGATGAAGCCAGCCCGCGCTGCAATATCGCCACCGATATCTCCGCGCAGGTCGCGCAGCAGGCCTTCGGCGCGCTCAAGGCCGGCATCGAGATGGTGTGCCCGCCGCATACGCCGGTGCCGTTCTCGCCGACGCTGGAAGACCTGTATATCCCCGGCGCCGCGCAGATCGCTGCTGCCGCGCGCAAGACGGTGAAGGGAGGCAAGCAGTGATGGCAAGCGCAGCAATTACCCCGATCGTGATGCCCAAGTGGGGCCTGTCGATGAAGGAAGGCACGGTCAATGCCTGGCTGGTCGACGAGGGCGCCGAGATCAGCGTGGGCATGCCGATCCTCGATGTGGAAACCGACAAGATCGCCAATGCGGTGGAGGCGCCGGACGCCGGCACGCTGCGCCGCAAGGTGGCGCAGGCCGGCGACGTGCTGCCGGTCAAGGCGCTGCTTGGCGTGCTGGCCCCGGCGGAGGTGAGCGATGCGGATATCGACGCGTATGTATCGGCTTATGAAGCGCCCGCGGACGACGGCGACGAGGAAGACGCTGCCGCCGCGTACCAGTTCGCCGACGTGGACGGCGTCCGCGTCCGCTACGCCCGCAAGGGCAGCGGCGCCGAGACCGTGCTCTTCATCCACGGCTTTGGCGGTGACCTGGACAACTGGCTGTTCAACCTCGATCCCCTTGCCGACGCGTACACGGTCGTGGCACTGGACCTTCCCGGCCATGGACAGTCGTCGCCGCGGCTCGCGGGCACGACGCTGGCGCAGATGGCCGGCTTTGTAGCGCGCTTCATGGACGAGACCGGGATCGACGCGGCGCACCTGGTCGGCCATTCGATGGGCGGCGGCGTGGCGGCGCAGCTCGCCGTGGACTCGCCGCAGCGGGTGTTGTCGATGGCACTGGTGTCGCCGGTGGGCTTTGGCGAAGCGGTCAACAGCGGCTATACCGAGGGCTTCGTCAATGCGCAGTCGCGGCGAGAGCTGAAGCCGGTGATCGAACTGCTGTTCGCGGATGCCGGGCTGGTCAGCCGGCAGATGCTCGACGACCTGCTGCGCTACAAGCGGCTGGATGGCGTGACCGAAGCGCTGACGTCCCTGGGCCAGGACCTGTTCGCCGGCGGCAGGCAGAAGGAGCAGCCCGGCCAGCGGCTGGCCGGCAGCGGCAAGCGCGTGCTGGTGGTGTGGGGCGGCCAGGACCGCATCATCCCGGCGGAACATGCCGAGGCGGCGCCGCCCGGCGCTACCGTCAAGGTCTTTGCCGACGCCGGCCATATGAGCCAGATGGAGAAGGCCAACGACTTCAACGCGCTGCTCAGGCAGCACCTCGGCGGCTGATGCCGCGGCGCGGGCGGCGGCGTGCGCTGCCGCCCGCCTTTGTCCTCCATCCACCGAATCAGGACGACAGCTTTTATGAGCACTGAACTGAAGACCCGCCTCGCCCAGATTAACAAGCAGTTCGCCGCGCTCGCGCAGGCCCAGCCCGCGGCCATGAGCGCATTCCAGGGCCTGATGAAGGCCGCCACGCAGGAAGGCAGCCTGCCGGCCGCGGTCAAGGAACTGGTCGCGGTCGCGCTGGCTGTGCAGAAGGGCTGCGACGACTGCGTGCTGTTCCACACGGCACAGGCGTTGCGCCACGGCGCCACGCGCGATCAACTGGCCGAAGTACTGGCGCTCAATATCGAGATGGGCGGCGGCCCGGGCGCGATGTATGCGTCGAAGGCGCTGGCCTATTTCGATGCGCTCAACGGTTAGCCTTGCTAGACTCGGCCTATCGTTACCCGACCGGCCAAGACCGCTGCCGCGCCATGCCTTTTGAGTTCGTCGAGCCCGCGCCTGCCGGCCAGCCGCATGCGGATCCGCTGCAGGACGAACTGGCCTTGCTCGAGTTCGCCGCGCAGGGCCGGCAGGTCGCGCAACTGTGGGAAGCGCCACTGTCGCTGGTGGTGCCGCGTACCTATCAGCGGCATGCCGGCTTCGAGGCGGCGCGCGCCGAGTTCGCCCGGCAAGGCTGTCCGGTGTTCCTGCGCATGTCGGGCGGGGGACTGGTGCCGCAAGGCCCGGGCATCCTCAACCTGAGCCTGGCCTATAGCGTCGGCCAGCCGCCGGGTGCGCTCAGCGATGGGGTCTACCTGCACCTGTGCGATGTCATCGGCAAGGGGCTGCTGGCGCTGTGCGTGCCGACCCATTGGCAGGCGGTGGCCGGCTCGTTCTGCGACGGCCGCTTCAATCTCGCGTGGGGACCGCCGGAGGCGGCCCGCAAGATCGCCGGCACCGCGCAGTACTGGCGGCGCGCGCCGGCGGCCATGCAGTCGCCGGATGGGCAACGGCACCTGGTCCTGGCGCATGCGGTGCTGCTGGTAAGTGCCGACCCGGCGCAGATCAACGCGCGCGCCAATGCCTTCGAGGCAGCGATCGACAGCGGGCGCCACTATGATCCGCGCAAGGTGGTCAGCGTGCGCGAGGCGCTGCAGGCGCAGGGGCGCGCCGCCGCCGACGGGGCCGAACTGATGGCGCAGGTATCGCAGGTACTGAGGCACAGTGCCGCGCAGACGCCCCCGCCGGCCTAGTTGGCAGGCAGGAAGCGGATGTCGCCATACCAGGCGCGGGCGGCACTGTGGGTGTTGTCGGTATCGGTGATGATGCCGTACGCCTTGAGCGGGCCCGGTTGCTCATGGAACACCCGTTCGTAGTCCTGCACGACGTTACGGCGCAGGCTTTGCCATTTACCGGCATCGCCTTGCGCGCCAGAGACGACGATCATCTGCACGCGGCCGGTATGCGGGTTGGGGATGACGCTGCCCGGCTAAGTTCTTCACCGGCGAGACTCTTGGCGATCTGCATCGCCGCGCGGTCACCTAGCGAGAGCTTGCTCGTGTCGCCCTCGAAGAAGAACACCAGCCGGGCCGGCGCATCCTCATGGGCGCCGTCGCTATTGTCCGCACCGGGAATCGGGCCTTGCGCCTTCCAGCGCCACGCCACCACGGGCGTGCGTGAGAGATTCACATCGCCCGCGTGCAGCAGCGCCGAGGCTGAGTGTTCGGCGTCGGCCTGCAGCACCGTGGCGCGGCCGTCGGCCACCAGCTGATAGCTGGTTTGCGCCTTGCCGTTGGCCACCGGTAAATTCTTCCAGCCATCTGGCAGCGCTGCTCCCGGCTTGAGCGCGGACACCGATAGTCCGGGCTGTTCGTCCGCGGCCTGAACGGCAAGCTGCGGCAGCAGCAGCGCGGCACACAAGGCGAGGCGCAGGGCAGGCGTGGCACTCATGGTCGATCCGGGAGGGAATATGGCCACGGGGCGTGACGCAAGGCTCGTGCCCATCACCATGCGCATCACGCACCGGCCGCACAAAAAAATTGCGGCCCACGTGGGGCCGCCAATCGGGAATGCGAGGAGGTCAGTTTCCTCAAGAAGCGTTATCGACGCCAGACGGCGTCGCAAGACCCCACTTCGGTGGGGCGTATGCATCACAGTTTGCGAGGCGGGCAATCGTTCAGGCGATAAGGCAGGAGCCATGCGGATCCGGTTCTGCCGCTGCCTTGATCCTGCGGACATTGGCTTCCAGTTCGGCATGGGCGGTGTCAAGCCATCCCACGCGATGGCGCACGGGATCCTTCGGCGACAGGTCGCTGACGGACAGCTCGCGCAGGAAATAGCGCACCATGCTGCCGGCTCGTGCGGGTACCGGCATCATGCCCAGCAACTGGTCGCGCGCAATCAGCCGCCGGCTGACGGCATGCCGGAGCCCGGCCCAGGCGGTGCGGCCCAGCGCGATATAGAAAGCGTCGGTGCGTATCTGCCGGACGGTGCCGAGAAACTGGTTTTCGAAGACTTCGCGAAGCATGGGCGCCGCCATCAGATCTTCGAAGGGGCCGTCGAAGGCGAGCCCGCGCCGGGTAGTGGCATGCGGCAGCAAGGCCAGCGGCTGCAGCCGCTCGAAGCCTTCGTTCCACAGCGCCGCGGCATGTGGCAGGCGGACCAGCTCGGGTACGCGGAAGTGGTCGAGCATGCGGATCAGGTTTGGCCGAATCAGCTTGCCGCCCAGTTCCACCCGACGCTTGTTCTCGCGCTGGATCACGCGGCCCGGCGCATGGCTGCGCAGCAGCTCCTCGGTCACGGACGCTGCCAGCCGCACATGGGCATGGCCCGGGGTGGTGCTGACGAGCACCAGCTGCGCCTGCGTGTTCAGGTATTCGCACGGCACGTAGTGCATGGCGTACGTACCGTCTTGCCCAACCAGGACGGGTCT
This sequence comes from Cupriavidus sp. MEYA8, assembly GCF_059278825.1. Lineage (NCBI taxonomy): Bacteria > Pseudomonadati > Pseudomonadota > Betaproteobacteria > Burkholderiales > Burkholderiaceae > Cupriavidus > Cupriavidus sp. MEYA8. The sequence continues at coordinate 934,864 of NZ_CM181222.1, read as the reverse complement.
GGCGATGACGCCGGTGGCGCCCCCAAGCCGTACCTGAGAGCAATACGCTTCAATAAAGTTGGTCAAGGACTCCCCCGCTCGCGACGCTTCTGGATGCGCTTTTTTCTTGTTCTGCTTTTCGATCATGGTAAGCCGGCGCTGCATCGCAGACAAAGTGCGCGGTGCCGGATTAGCCTGAATACGACGCAACCTTCGTTGGACAGCCAACATACTGCCGGCGGCGTCCCCCGATCGGGTGGGCGTAGCGGCATTAGCCGCACAGTAGCCCGGGGCCGGCGTCAGGACGATGACATTCCGATGCATGCGAGCGCGTCAGCGGCTCTGGATTGAGGGTACGAGCGGGAAGAAAAAACCGGACACGAAGCGTGTCCGGTAACCCATTTGCTGACTCAGGTCGTGTCAGAACCCGAGGTCGCAAATGATAACGATTATCATTTTCTGCGGCAACAGGAGCCGGTTCTCAGCCGATCGATGTCTCGATAGCGATCTGTCCGGACAGCGTCTTGTGTACCGGGCAACGGTTGGCGACCCGCAGGAGGTCATCCAGGATCTGGGGCGTCAGTTCACCACTGACCTTGACCTCGCGCTTCAGCGAATAGGTGCCGTTGGATTCTTCATGGACGATCGACACGTCGATCCTGGCGATGGCGTAGCCCTTGCGCTTGGCATAGAGCTGCAGCGTCAGGGTAGTGCAAGCGGCCAGCGCGGAGTCGAGCAAGTCGTGGGGGCTGGGGTAGCTGGTATCGCCGCCCGCCGAGGCATCCAGGTCGGCCTGCCATTTGGCGGTACCGTTGCTCAGGTGGCAGATGGTGTTGCCCTGGCTCGGCTGCCAGGTCGCTTGGATAGTCATCGATCGTCCCCATCTAATAAGAGAAGGCGGCCCGGCGGGCCGGAGCAGTCATTCTATACAGGGCGTTGCAGGCTGTTCAAAGCGGTGGCAGCTGCACTTTTGCTGCGGTTTCGGAGTTTTCCGAAAAAGTGCTTGCCAACCCTGGCACGCTCACTTAATATTCGCCCCCTCGCAACACAACGCGGCGCTGCAAGGCAGACGCAGCAAGGGTTGCGGGGTCGACCGCAAGGTTGGCGCAGCGAAGTTGGCAGCGCTGGCCGCAGCAAAAAAAGATTGCTGCAACGGTTGACGAAACGAAGAAAGCTCTGCATAATCTCGTTTCTCTGCTGCAGACAACGCAGCGCGCTGAACGGCAAAGCCGGGAAGCGAAGTTCTTTAACAAACAAACAACCGATAAGTGTGGGCGCTGGGTAGCGGACGCCGCTGTCTTCGGACAGTGTTGCTTCACAAGTTATACAGTGCTCGCACAGCAAAACGTGACTGGGTCTTCGGATCTGGTCAGTCAGTTTTCTGAGAGTGAGCGACCGCTCGAAAGAGCGAGGGTCTTCGGACCCACACAGAGATTGAACTGAAGAGTTTGATCCTGGCTCAGATTGAACGCTGGCGGCATGCCTTACACATGCAAGTCGAACGGCAGCACGGGCTTCGGCCTGGTGGCGAGTGGCGAACGGGTGAGTAATACATCGGAACGTGCCCTGTAGTGGGGGATAACTAGTCGAAAGATTAGCTAATACCGCATACGACCTGAGGGTGAAAGCGGGGGACCGTAAGGCCTCGCGCTACAGGAGCGGCCGATGTCTGATTAGCTAGTTGGTGGGGTAAGAGCCTACCAAGGCGACGATCAGTAGCTGGTCTGAGAGGACGATCAGCCACACTGGGACTGAGACACGGCCCAGACTCCTACGGGAGGCAGCAGTGGGGAATTTTGGACAATGGGGGCAACCCTGATCCAGCAATGCCGCGTGTGTGAAGAAGGCCTTCGGGTTGTAAAGCACTTTTGTCCGGAAAGAAATCGCGCTGGTTAATACCTGGCGTGGATGACGGTACCGGAAGAATAAGCACCGGCTAACTACGTGCCAGCAGCCGCGGTAATACGTAGGGTGCGAGCGTTAATCGGAATTACTGGGCGTAAAGCGTGCGCAGGCGGTTTGATAAGACAGGCGTGAAATCCCCGAGCTTAACTTGGGAATGGCGCTTGTGACTGTCAGGCTAGAGTATGTCAGAGGGGGGTAGAATTCCACGTGTAGCAGTGAAATGCGTAGAGATGTGGAGGAATACCGATGGCGAAGGCAGCCCCCTGGGACGTCACTGACGCTCATGCACGAAAGCGTGGGGAGCAAACAGGATTAGATACCCTGGTAGTCCACGCCCTAAACGATGTCAACTAGTTGTTGGGGATTCATTTCTTCAGTAACGTAGCTAACGCGTGAAGTTGACCGCCTGGGGAGTACGGTCGCAAGATTAAAACTCAAAGGAATTGACGGGGACCCGCACAAGCGGTGGATGATGTGGATTAATTCGATGCAACGCGAAAAACCTTACCTACCCTTGACATGCCACTAACGAAGCAGAGATGCCTTAGGTGCCCGAAAGGGAAAGTGGACACAGGTGCTGCATGGCTGTCGTCAGCTCGTGTCGTGAGATGTTGGGTTAAGTCCCGCAACGAGCGCAACCCTTGTCTCTAGTTGCTACGCAAGAGCACTCTAGAGAGACTGCCGGTGACAAACCGGAGGAAGGTGGGGATGACGTCAAGTCCTCATGGCCCTTATGGGTAGGGCTTCACACGTCATACAATGGTGCGTACAGAGGGTTGCCAACCCGCGAGGGGGAGCTAATCCCAGAAAACGCATCGTAGTCCGGATCGTAGTCTGCAACTCGACTACGTGAAGCTGGAATCGCTAGTAATCGCGGATCAGCATGCCGCGGTGAATACGTTCCCGGGTCTTGTACACACCGCCCGTCACACCATGGGAGTGGGTTTTGCCAGAAGTAGTTAGCCTAACCGCAAGGAGGGCGATTACCACGGCAGGGTTCATGACTGGGGTGAAGTCGTAACAAGGTAGCCGTATCGGAAGGTGCGGCTGGATCACCTCCTTTCCAGAGGCTTGTGTCTCAAGCCTAGCGTTCACACTTATCGGTTTGTTTGCTGTTACAGCCAAGGGTCTGTAGCTCAGGTGGTTAGAGCACCGTCTTGATAAGGCGGGGTCGTAGGTTCAAGTCCTACCAGACCCACCAAGTTATCCGAGGGGGGATTAGCTCAGCTGGGAGAGCACCTGCTTTGCAAGCAGGGGGTCGTCGGTTCGATCCCGTCATCCTCCACCACTGCCTGGTAACTTTGGTTGGCCGCCAAATGCAAGCGCTTAAGAATTGAGCGTTTGCATTTGGCATTGCCAAGCGATCGCAAGATCGGCTGTTCTTTAACAATATGGGATGTAGTAAAGGTGTCGCGCGAGCGTTGATGAGACGCTGCAGTAGCAAACGCGATACCGGGTTGTGATTGTATCAACCAAAATGTATTTAAAGTGATCGAAAGATGACTTGGAATACGGCACAAATGCGAGAACTCAACCTGTAGTGAGCGGTGTCATGAGCGCAAGCTTGAGACACACTTGTTATAGGGTCAAGCGAACAAGTGCATGTGGTGGATGCCTTGGCGATCACAGGCGATGAAGGACGCGGTAGCCTGCGAAAAGCTTCGGGGAGCTGGCAAACAAGCTTTGATCCGGAGATGTCCGAATGGGGAAACCCGGCCCGTATGGGTCATCCCACACTGAATCCATAGGTGTGGGAAGCGAACGCGGCGAACTGAAACATCTAAGTAGCTGCAGGAACAGAAATCAACCGAGATTCCCAAAGTAGTGGCGAACGAAATGGGAAGAGCCTTGTACTCTTTAGCAGTGTTGTTAGCAGAACGGGATGGAAAGCCCGGCCCTAGCAGGTGATAGCCCTGTATGCGAAAACAGCGTTGTGGAACTAGGTGTACGACAAGTAGGGCGGGACACGTGAAATCCTGTCTGAAGATGGGGGGACCATCCTCCAAGGCTAAATACTCGTGATCGACCGATAGTGAACCAGTACCGTGAGGGAAAGGCGAAAAGAACCCCGGGAGGGGAGTGAAATAGATCCTGAAACCGCATGCATACAAACAGTCGGAGCCTGGAAACGGGTGACGGCGTACCTTTTGTATAATGGGTCAGCGACTTACATTCAGTGGCAAGCTTAACCGATTAGGGCAGGCGTAGCGAAAGCGAGTCCGAACAGGGCGTTGAGTCGCTGGGTGTAGACCCGAAACCAGATGATCTATCCATGGCCAGGTTGAAGGTGCGGTAACACGTACTGGAGGACCGAACCCACTAACGTTGAAAAGTTAGGGGATGAGCTGTGGATAGGGGTGAAAGGCTAAACAAATCTGGAAATAGCTGGTTCTCTCCGAAAACTATTTAGGTAGTGCCTCGTGTCTCACCTTCGGGGTAGAGCACTGTCATGGTTGGGGGGTCTATTGCTGATTACCCCGCCATAGCAAACTCCGAATACCGAAGAGTGCAATCACGGGAGACAGACATCGGGTGCTAACGTCCGGTGTCAAGAGGGAAACAACCCAGACCGCCAGCTAAGGTCCCCAAATATAGCTAAGTGGGAAACGAAGTGGGAAGGCTAAAACAGTCAGGAGGTTGGCTTAGAAGCAGCCACCCTTTAAAGAAAGCGTAATAGCTCACTGATCGAGTCGTCCTGCGCGGAAGATGTAACGGGGCTAAGCTATATACCGAAGCTGCGGACGCACGCAAGTGCGTGGTAGGAGAGCGTTCTGTAAGCCTGTGAAGGTGTCTTGTAAAGGATGCTGGAGGTATCAGAAGTGCGAATGCTGACATGAGTAGCGATAAAGGGGGTGAAAGGCCCCCTCGCCGTAAGCCCAAGGTTTCCTACGCAACGTTCATCGGCGTAGGGTGAGTCGGCCCCTAAGGCGAGGCAGAGATGCGTAGCTGATGGGAAGCAGGTTAATATTCCTGCACCGTCGTATGATGCGATGGGGGGACGGATCGCGGAAGGTTGTCCGGGTGTTGGAAGTCCCGGTCCCTGCATTGGAGAAGGCGCTCAGGCAAATCCGGGCGCGGGATTCAAGGATGTGGGGCGAGCGGCCTAGTGCTGCGAAGCAATTGGAAGTGGTTCCAAGAAAAGCCTCTAAGCTTCAGTCATACGAGACCGTACCGCAAACCGACACAGGTGGGCGAGATGAGTATTCTAAGGCGCTTGAGAGAACTCGGGAGAAGGAACTCGGCAAATTGGTACCGTAACTTCGGGATAAGGTACGCCCTGGTAGCTTGACTGGCCTGCGCCAGAAGGGTGAAGGGGTTGCAATAAAATGGTGGCTGCGACTGTTTAATAAAAACACAGCACTCTGCAAACACGAAAGTGGACGTATAGGGTGTGACGCCTGCCCGGTGCCGGAAGATTAAATGATGGGGTGCAAGCTCTTGATTGAAGTCCCGGTAAACGGCGGCCGTAACTATAACGGTCCTAAGGTAGCGAAATTCCTTGTCGGGTAAGTTCCGACCTGCACGAATGGCGTAACGATGGCCACACTGTCTCCTCCCGAGACTCAGCGAAGTTGAAGTGTTTGTGATGATGCAATCTCCCCGCGGCTAGACGGAAAGACCCCATGAACCTTTACTGTAGCTTTGCATTGGACTTTGAACCGATCTGTGTAGGATAGGTGGGAGGCTTTGAAGCGTGGACGCCAGTTCACGTGGAGCCGTCCTTGAAATACCACCCTGGTTTGTTTGAGGTTCTAACCTTGGCCCGTGAATCCGGGTCGGGGACAGTGCATGGTAGGCAGTTTGACTGGGGCGGTCTCCTCCCAAAGTGTAACGGAGGAGTTCGAAGGTACGCTTGGTACGGTCGGACATCGTACCTAAAGTGCAATGGCAAAAGCGTGCTTAACTGCGAGACCGACAAGTCGAGCAGGTGCGAAAGCAGGACATAGTGATCCGGTGGTTCTGAATGGAAGGGCCATCGCTCAACGGATAAAAGGTACTCTGGGGATAACAGGCTGATACCGCCCAAGAGTTCATATCGACGGCGGTGTTTGGCACCTCGATGTCGGCTCATCTCATCCTGGGGCTGTAGCCGGTCCCAAGGGTATGGCTGTTCGCCATTTAAAGAGGTACGTGAGCTGGGTTTAAAACGTCGTGAGACAGTTTGGTCCCTATCTGCCGTGGGCGTTGGAATCTTGACGGGGGCTGCTCCTAGTACGAGAGGACCGGAGTGGACGTACCGCTGGTGTACCTGTTGTCTCGCCAGAGGCATCGCAGGGTAGCTATGTACGGAAGAGATAACCGCTGAAAGCATCTAAGCGGGAAACTCGCCTGAAGATGAGGATTCCCTGGAGGCTTGACCTCCTTGAAGGGTCGTTCGAGACCAGGACGTTGATAGGCTGGGTGTGGAAGCGCAGTAATGCGTTAAGCTAACCAGTACTAATTGCCCGTAAGGCTTGATCCTATAACCAGTGTGTTTCACCTGGTGTGTGTGATCGTGTCTGTGCCAGATACGCACAACCCCAACTACATCCCGATTCGTGACGCTGGCTTGAACCCCAGCGCCACAACCCCTCATGCCTGGTGACCATAGCGAGCTGGAACCACCCCTTCCCATCCCGAACAGGACCGTGAAACAGCTCCGCGCCGATGATAGTGCGGATTACCCGTGTGAAAGTAGGTCATCGCCAGGCTCTTATTGTGCAAAACCCCTCGACAGCATGTGCTGCGAGGGGTTTTTGCTTTTTGCGGCTTCGAGTTTATCAGCGGTTTATCGGCTCGCTTAGACCTTTCATTCCATGTCAGACGACTGCGCCTGGTATCTCTACCTGCTCGAATGCACCGGTGACTCGATCTATACCGGGATCACCACCGACGTCGATCGGCGCTTTGCGGAGCATCTGTCGGGAAAGGGGGCCAAATATACGCGTTCGCGCAAGCCCATCCGGGTCATGGTGCGGCTTCGTTTTGAAACCAAATCGGAAGCATTGAAGGCGGAAATCGAGATCAAGCGGATGAGTGCGGCGCAGAAGCGCGCGTTCTGTGCGCAGCACGAAGACCCAAAATAAAAACGGCCAGGACCGCTAGGCGATCCTGGCCGTTTTGTCTGGGCGCGGAATCAGACGACCGTCAGCGTCACGTCGATATTGCCGCGGGTGGCATTCGAATACGGGCAAACCTGGTGAGCCTGCTCCACCAGTTTCTCCGCCGCTTCGCGTTCGAAGCCCGGCAGCGAAATCTTCAGCTCGACCTGGATGCCGAAACCTTGCGGAATCGGCCCGATGCCGACGGCGCCTTCGATCGAAGCCTCTGCCGGTACATTGATTTTTTGCTGGCCGGCCACGTACCGGATCGCGCCCAGGAAGCAGGCCGAGTAGCCAGCGGCAAACAGCTGTTCCGGGTTCAGGCCGTTGCCGGCGCCGCCCATTTCCTTGGGCACTGCCAGCTTGACGTCGAGTTGGCTATCGGAGGTTGTGGCCCGGCCATCGCGGCCGCCGGTTGCTTTGGCATGGGCGGTATAAACGACTTTTTCGAGTTTCATTTAAGGCTCCGTTTGGTTGCCCGCAGGGGCGTATCAAGGCTTGCCGTCGTGCGGCGGTGGGAAATCGGTACGCGCTGCTTCCAGCGTGGACCGCAGTGCATGCAGGCGCTGCGTCAGGGCCTGGATTTCTTCGACCGGGCACTGCGTGGCGCACAACATCTGTTCAGGAATACGTTCGGCTGCATCGCGCAGGGCCCGACCGGCCTCGGTCACGCGCACCAGTACCCGGCGCTCGTCGCCGGTATCGCGGTTGCGGGTAACCAGGCCGGTGGCTTCCAGCCGCTTCAACAACGGTGTCAGCGTGCCGGAATCCAGCGCAAGGCGACCACCCAGTTCCGATACCGTCAGCGTTTCAGTCTCCCACAATACAAGCATCACCAGGTATTGCGGATAAGTGAGTCCAAGCTCACCAAGCATGGGCTTGTACAGCTTGGTCATCGCAAGCGACGTCGAATACAGGGCAAAGCATAGTTGCCGATCGAGCAGCAGCCAATTCGAGGTGTCATCGTTGTCGCGTTCCATGCCGATATATTATACGCAATTGAATTGTGTGCAACATAAATTTGTCACCTGCGCTAAAAGTGATAATCAAGGCACTCGTAACCTTAAGCCTGTTTTAAGTCTCGGTCGTTAGCATGATCCCGTCGCGTCGCAAAGTGCCGACGCCAGATCTTCTACGTAAGGACCCTGACATGATTCGCCAGACCATTGCTCGCACGGCCGTCGGTATTGCGGCCCTCGCCGCCCTGGGCGGCGGGTATGCCTACCTGCAGAAGGAAGTCGTCACGCCCGGATACGCTGCTCCCATGCCGACGCCCCTCGCAGCCACGCAGCCAGCGGCCGCCGTGGCCACGCCGGCGGACTTCTCCGGCATCGTTGCGCAATATGGACCCGCCGTGGTCAATATCAGCGTGACCGCGCGCGCCCAACGCACCGCCGCGCAGATGCCGCCCGGGATCGATCCCGACGATCCGCTGTTCCAGTTCTTCAAGCGCTTCGGCCCTCAGTTCCAGGGCCCGCAAGGTGGCCAGCAGCAACTGGTGCGCGGCCTGGGCTCCGGCTTTATCGTCAGCCCTGACGGCCTGATCCTGACCAATGCGCACGTCGTCGACGGCGCGCAGGAGGTGACCGTCAAGCTCACCGACCGTCGCGAATTCAAGGCCAAGGTATTGGGCACGGATCCGCAGACCGATGTGGCGGTGATCCGCATCGATGCCAAGAACCTGCCGACGGTTCGCTTGGGCGATCCCTCGCAGGTGCGCGTCGGCGAGCCCGTGCTGGCCATCGGTTCGCCGTACGGCTTCGAGAACACCGTGACTGCCGGCATCGTCAGCGCCAAGTCGCGCTCGCTGCCTGACGATACCTACGTGCCGTTCATCCAGACCGACGTGGCCGTCAACCCGGGCAACTCGGGCGGCCCGCTGTTCAACCAGCGTGGCGAGGTGATCGGCATCAACGCGCAGATCTACAGCCAGACCGGTGGCTACCAGGGCTTGTCGTTCGCGATCCCGATAGACGTGGCCACCAAGGTCCAGCAGCAGCTGGTGGCGACCGGCAAGGTCACGCGCGGCCGCCTCGGCATCAGCGTGCAGGAAGTCAACCAGGCGCTGGCGCAATCGTTCGGCTTGTCCAAGCCGACCGGCGCGCTGGTCAACTCGGTCGAGCCGGACAGTCCCGCAGCGCGAGCCGGCCTGAAGCCGGGCGACGTGATCGTGCAGCTGGGCAACGACGTGATCGACCATTCGGGCGACCTGCCCGAGCATGTGGCCGACCTCAAGCCCGGCACGCAAAGCTCGCTGAAGATCATCCGCAAGGGCGAGCCGATGACCTTGTCGGTGAAAATCGGCACGGCCAAGGACCAGGCGGTGGCGCAGAAGGGCGGCACCAACGAGGCCAGCGGCCGGCTCGGGCTGGCGGTGCGTCCGCTGTCGCCGGCAGAAAAGCGCGACAGCGGCATCGAAGGCGGCCTGGTGGTCGAAGGCGTGGCCGGGCCAGCGGCGCGGGTTGGCATCCAGCCGGGCGACGTGATCCTGTCGCTCAACGGCACGCCGATCACTTCGGCCGAGCAGCTGAAAGCGCTGGTGGCAAAGTCCGGCAAGCAGGTGGCGCTGCTGGTGCAGCGCGACGATGCCCGCATCTTTATTCCGCTCGATATCGGCTGACACCGGGCGCGCCGGCGCTACCCGCTAATCGTTAACAGACAAGGCTTTTGGGTTAACGCGGGCCGTATACCTCGACCGGTATACGGCCCGCTAAGCCTTATGGGAAGCGGCATTCCGCACAACCAATTACTTACAGAAGGCGCGCCAACAGGTATTATCTCGACTGCGATGCACGAAGCATGCGGCGGTAGCCCCCGCCGGCCCTGGTTCTGCTGAATCGACAAAAAGGAAGTCTATGCAGTTGGATTTCACCCGCGCCACAACGCCGGGTACCGATAGAGCGCGGCGACTGGCGTCAACGACGTCGGCGGCCGGCTCCGCGCCGAAGCCCCGGCGGCGCAAGAAAGTAGTCGCCCCGCATTGGGAGCGCGGCTATCGCTCGCATTTCTACCGCAATGAACGCGGCGACAAGCTTGGCGAGGTGCGCCTGTCCGAGCGCGGCGAAGTTCCCGTGGTCTACCACTGGGCCGCAGGCAATTACTCGGGCGCCGAAGGATCGCTGGCCCACGCACGCGCGCGCGTCGAAGAAACCATCGGTTTCGGCATGCGCCAGCTGTCGCTGTTCTGAGCAGGTATTTCGCCGCTGCCGCCTCTGCCGGCACTGCGACCCGTCCGCGCCATCATCCGCTGCGCGGCGACTCCGCACCTCCCCGATTCATTCGCCCTGCAGTCAATCCAGCGTTCCGCCACTGACGGCGGGAAAATGCGCGCGTTTCAGGCCAGACGCCGCTGCGCCAGCATGAAACGCCGCCGCGCCAAGCGCGAGCACCGCAATCAACCGGTAGATATCCTCGCAGGCAATCAGCCTGGCCTGTTGCTCGACCATCGCTGCGAGTTGCGCCAGTGCTCCCTGGTGTGCCTGTGCCATGTCGAAGCCGCGCGCGGACAGCGCCGCCTGCACCGACGCCCCCCATTGCTGCACGCCCTGGACAAAACGCGCCGCCACATCTGCGCCAGCGTATGGCCGGTGGCCGCAGCAAGCGTACCGGCCATGAACAGCAGCAGGGCGCCGGTCAGCTAATAGCGGTACCCAAACCGGCGCAACAGCCACCGCTGCTTGAGGATCATCAGCATGCTGCCGACGGCGTAGGCCGCCTGCACCGGGGCAAAGGTGCGCGGATCGGCGCCGATGCCGCCGACGATATGGCTCGACGCGAACACGAACATGATGTTCTCGAGGAACTCCACGCCGGTGGCCAGCGCCAGCAGCATCATCAGCAGCGTCTGGCGCTGGCGGTGGCTGAGCCAGCGCAGCCAGCGCATGTCGACGCGCAGCCGCGACAGCGGCCGCCAGGATGTGCCGGCCGTCATGGCTGCAGGGCTTGCAGGGTCCGGTGCAACTGCGTCAGCGCGCGGGTGGCACCGGCGAGGCCGCTCGCGCCCACCGGTGCCCAGGCCTCGCCGTAGGCGGCGTGGACCACCGGCGCGGCCCGCTCCAGCAGGCGCCGTCCGGCCGCGGTCAGGGTCAGTTCCAGTCCGCGGCGGTCCTGCGCCGACGCCTGGCGGCGCAGCAGGCCCCGCGCTTCGAGCCCGTCCAGCAGCCGCGTCATCTGCGTGCGGGTGACGTCCAGTGTCGTACCCAACTCGGACGCCATGCTGGGCTGGCCTTCGTCGGCCGACAGCATGCTCATCACCAGGTACTGGTTCATGTCCAGCTCAAAGGGGGCGAGCGCCTGGTCGATATGCGCGCGCAGCAGCAAGCGCGAGGCCAGGATCAGGTCGCGCGGCGCTTCGGGATGGTTGGCGCAATAGCGATCTATGCGGGCTTCGAAACTCATGGCGGGCAGCAATCCGTTGGCGACGGATTGATTACCGACGCAGCGCGCCCGCGATGTCCCGCGTACCCGCCCGCATGCGCTCCGCCGCCTGCCGCACGTGAGCCGGATCGGCATTGCCATAGCGTTGCCCGATGTAGGCCGCGGCAACCGCCGCGATGGCTGCGGCCGCCTGCGGCAGTCGGGTGCTGGCGCGTGCGGCGAAGTCCTGGGGACCTTCGGCCGGCGCGCGCGCGCAGCCGTGCCGGGCCAACAGTTCGCAGAAGCGGTCGTAGGCTGCGTCAAGCGGATCGGCCCGCTCCCGGCGCCGCCACAGCGGCACCAGTGCGAGCAGGCACAGCACCCCGAGCGCGCCGGCCAGCAGCTGCCCGGCACTGGCGCCCGTGCCGAGGGTGGCCAGCAGGCGCGCCTGTTGCGCGTGGTCGTACTGCAGCACCCAGCGCTGCCAGCGGTAGACCATGCCCTCGTAGGCCCAACGGACATCCTGCAGCCAGCCCGGCTGGTGCGCCGGGCGCCAGGCCGCGGCCTCGGCGCCAAGGACGGCGTCCAGGCCCCGCTCGATCCGGCTGGGCGCGACCGCGCTGGTGGGATCGACGCGCACCCAGCCGCGGCCGTCGAGCCAGACTTCGGCCCAGGCGTGGGCGTCGGACTGGCGCACCACGTAGTGGCCGCCGATGGGGTTGTATTCGCCGCCCTGGTAGCCAGTGACGACCCGTGCCGGCACGCCGCCGGCGCGCATCAGGAAGACGAAGCTGCTGGCGTAGTGTTCGCAGAAGCCGCGCCGGGTGTCGAACACAAAGCTGTCGACCTGCTCCGCGCCGAGCTGTGGCGGGCTAAGCGTGTAGGCAAACGGCGCGGCGGCGAACAGGCGCAGTGCCGCCTGCACGCGTGCGGCGGGATCGGCGTGCTGCGCGGCCCATGTTGACGCCAGCGCGCGGGCGCGCGGGTTGCCTGCGGGCAGGGCCAGCGCCAGCCGGCGCGTGGCGGCATCCAGCGCCTCCGGTGCCGGCGTGAGCGTCGATCGCGCCTGGTAGCGGATGCGCTGGTCCACCGGCCGGCGCGACAGGAATTCGCCATCTGGCGTGACGGCGGCGTCGGCGGATGGCGACAGGGCCTGTCCGCGGTCCAGCACCAGCAGCCAGTGCTGCGAACTGGGCTCGAGCGTGATGCTGTAGTCGACTCCACGCCCAGCCACTGCCATCGCAGGTGCGGGCGCCTGCGCGTGCAGGCGCTGCCGCGCCGGACGCCAGGTGGTGCCGTCGTACTCCCACAGCACCAGCGCGCGCCAGTACAGCGCCGCGGCAGGCAGCGGCGGGCCGGCGACTTCAGCGCGCAGCGCCAGCGCCGGCGAGCGGATCAGCTGGCCGACGCTGCCTGGCCGCATGGTATCGCTGAGGCCGGTGGTGCCGGTGGGCGCGGACTGCGGCAGCTGCCACAGCGGATGCTCCAGCCGCGGGAACAGCACGAACATGGCCACCGCCCACGGCAGGCCGAGCAGCGCCATGCGGCCCAGCATCGGCCAGATCGCCAGCCGGCTGCGCGCCTCCGGGTGGTGCAGCAGCAGCCAGTTGCGCAACACCCAGGCGCCGATGGCCAGGCTGTACAGCGCCAGCCAGAAAGGCTGGTCCGACAGGTACAGCGTCAGTATCAGGTAGAAGGACAACTGCGTCACCAGCGTGGCATCGCCGAGCGCGCGGCACTCGAGCAGCTTGAGGATGACGAACGCACCCAGCAGCGCCACCGCCAGCTCGCGCCCCACGCCGCCGCCGGCCTGCCAGGCCAGCGCACTGGCCACCAGCAGCACCAGCAGCGCGGTGGTGCCGAGCATCCAGCGCGACGGCAGCGGCGCGCGCCGGCGCCACAGCAGCCAGCGCCAGCCCAGCAGCAGCAACAACAGCAGGCTGACCGACACCGGCAAGGTCCGCGCCTGCGGCGCCAGCACCAGCGCCAGCTGGCCGAGCAGCATGCCGTGGTCTTCATGCCGCAGCGGCCTTGCCACGGCGTTCATCGGCGGGCTCCGGGCCGCGTTGGATGCTGCGGCCACAACGCCAGCGCTTCAAGACAGGCGCGCCGATGGCTTGCGCCGCATGCGGGCGGCAATTCGAGGCCCGGCAGGCGCAGGCCGATTTCCGCATCGTCCGGCGCGGCCAGCAGCCAGGCGCACAGCCGCGACAGCCGCGCTTCGGCGTCCATGCCCGCGGGCATCGCCTGCCAGTCGAGCCAGCGCGCCGGGCGCTGCGGTGGATCGCCGCTGCGGCTCAGCCATCGGCCGGTGCGCGCGCTGTGCTTCCACGCGATCCGGTGCAGCGGGTCGCCGCTGCGGTAGCGCCGCAGCTGGTCGATGCCGTCGTCGCCCGGAACGGATGACGCGGCAGGTCCCGCGTCATCCGCGCCAGGGCGATACGCGGCGGGCGGGGGCGGTGCATTAACTTCCGGCGCCGGGTAGACCAGCGTCGACAGCGGCAGGTCCGCATGGCTCCAGACGCGGAACAGCCCGAATGGGAAGCGGCTGCTGATCACCACGCGCGGCAGCGCCAGCCGTCCGCGCCGCGGCGCCGGCACGTGCAGCGCAAGCGTGCCGCTGGCGTGGCCGTCCAGCGTCAGCGTGGCCGGCACGACTTCTGGCAGCGCCGGCACGCGCGCCTCGATGCCGATGCGCGCGCCGGCGTCGGCGTTGTCGACGCGCAGCGCAAACACCGCGAGCTGGCCGGCATGCACCGGCGCCACCGTGCCCGCGCTCACCGCCAGTTCGAGCAGGTTGCGGTAGGCCAGCCACATGCATGACATGCCGATGCCGGCCAGCAGGAAGGTCAGCGCGAAGCCCAGGCTGATGTTGTAGTTGAGCGAAGTCAGCAGCATCGCGCCGAGCAGCACGGCAAAGCCGATGCCGCCCCGCGCGGGAAGGATATAGAGATGGCGCCGGTCCAGCCGCACGGTGCCGCCGGACGGCCGGCGCGCGGCAATGCGCTGGCGGAAGAGCCTGACGGACGCGAACAGGCCTGGCCAGGGCAGGCGATGGTGTGCGGCCGCGTTCCGGTTGTCGTGCGGCGCCGCCAGCGGATCGCTCGCCATGGGCGTCAGGGAATGGCCACGCCGGCAAGCAGCGCCGCCAGCTCGCCATCCACCGCCGCGGGGCTGCCGCCGCCCGCCGGCAGCAGCCGGTGCGCGGCAACGGCGGCAAAGACCGCCTGCACATCCTCGGGCAGCACCAGTTCGCGCTGCGCCAGCAGGGCCCGTGCGCGCGCGCAGGCCAGCAGCGCCAGCCCGGCGCGCGGCGACAGGCCGGCGGCAAAGCCGCTGTGGCGCCGCGTGGCCTGCACCAGTGCCAGCACATAATCGACCAGCGCGGGGCTGGCGTACACCTGCGCGGCGGCCTGCTGCAGGGCCAGCACCTGCGCGGCATCCATGACCGGCGTGGCTTCCGCCGCGCTGGCGCCGCCGAGGTACAGCACGCGCTCGAAGGCGGGATCGGGATAGCCCAGCGACACGCGCATGGTGAAGCGGTCGAGCTGCGATTCAGGCAGCGCATGGGTGCCCAGCTGCTCCAGCGGATTCTGCGTGGCGATCACGAAGAACGGTTCCGGCAGCGCGTGCGTGGTGCCGTCATGGGTCACCTGCCGCTCGGCCATGGCTTCGAGCAGGGCGCTCTGGGTTTTGGGCGGCGCCCGGTTGATCTCGTCGGCCAGCACTACCTGCGCGAACACCGGGCCGCGATGGAAGCGGAATTCGCCCGCATCGCGCACGAACACCGAGACGCCGATCAGGTCCGCCGGCAGCAGGTCGCTGGTGAACTGCACGCGCTGGTACTGCAGCCCGAGCGTACGCGCCAGCGCATGCGCGAGCGTGGTCTTGCCCACGCCGGGCACGTCTTCCAGCAGCAGGTGGCCTCCCGCCAGCATGCAGGCCAGCGCCAGCCGGACCTGCTGCGGCTTGCCAAGGACGATGCGGCCCAGCTGGGCCTGGGCCTCGGCCAGCGAAGCGACGATGCGTGGGCGAGCAGTCACGTTGGACCTCGGCGCAAGGGAGTTGGAAGGGAGCCGGACCGGCGGCAAAAACGGGGACGCAGTGCAGCGCATTGTAGCGGCGTGCGCGGCACGCGGCACCGTCTGTTTCCGAACGGAGACACCCCGGGCCGGCGGCGATGCACCCGGATGGCGCACAGGCTGCGCCAGTTTGCGCGGGTTCTGGCATCATGAGCCTGTCGGGCCACCGCCGGCCCAACCGTATTTCTTTCTCCTTCCGCTGCCCGCTGCAATGACTGCCTCGCTGGACCCCTCCGCCGACCTCCGTGCCGACCTCCGTGCCGACCTCCCTGCGGCTGCCGTGCTGACCCCCGGCGCCGCCGATTCCGACGCGCTGCTGCGCCTGGCGCAGGCCTTCCATGCCAACGGCTTCGTGATCCTGCGCGGCTTCGGGAGCGAGGCAGACTGCGCCGCGCTGGAAGCGGTGGCGCGCAGGCACCTGGCGGCGGTGGTGCCACCGGTGGAGTTCGAGGCCGACCTGGGCTATCCCGGCGCCCCGGCCGCGCGCGACGCCGCCGGCGGCGGCACCGTCAGGCGGCTGCGCCAGGCCTACGGCCGCGACGAAGTGTTCCACGACTGGGCTACCGCTCCGAAGCTGGTGTCGGTGGTGCAGGCGCTGCTGGGCGAACCCGCGTGCCTGACGCTGGCGCACCACAACTGCGTGATGACCAAGCACCCGCACTACGGCAGCCAGACCGGCTGGCACCGCGATACGCGCTATTGGTCGTTTGCCAAGCCCGAGCTGGTGACGGTCTGGCTGGCGCTGGGCGACGAGGATGAAAGCAACGGCGTGCTGCGCGTCATTCCGGGCTCGCACCGCGCGGCGCTGGAGCCGGGCCAGCTGGATCCCGCGGAATTCCTGATCGAGGCGCATCCCGCCAGCCAGCCGCTGCTGCAGGCGGCGCGGCCGCTCGCGCTGCACCGCGGCGACGTGCTGTTCTTCGACAGCCGGCTGTTCCACGCGGCGGGCCGCAATGCCTCCAACGCGGTCAAGCTGTCGGTTGCCTTTGCGTACTTCGGCGCCAGCAACCGGCCGCTGGACGGCACGCGTTCGGCCGAGTTCGGCAGCGTGGCGCTGCCGGTGGCCGGCTGAGGCAGCCGGCGCGGGTGGTGGGGCCGGCCTTCAGGTACGCAGCCCGACCAGCCCCGAAATTTTTTCCGAAGCTTCGAGCAGCGGCGGCAGGAAGCGCTCCAGCATTTCCTGCGCGCTGGTGCGATTGGCCTGGCCGCTGATATTGATCGCGGCGATGGTCTGGCCGGCGCGGTTGCGGATCGGCGCCGCCAGCGACACCAGTCCCTCTTCCAGCTCCTGGTCGTTCAACGCCCAGCCGCGCGTGCGGATATCGGCGACGATGGTCTTCAGCGCTTCGATGTCAGTCACGGTGCGGCTGGTGCGCGCGCGCAGTTCGCTGGCGCGCAGCACGGCGTCCAGCTCGGCTTCGTTCAGCCCTGCCATCAGCACGCGGCCCATCGACGAGCAATACGCCGGCAGCCGGCTGCCGATCGACAGGTTGATGGTCATGATCTTGCGCGCCGGCACGCGCAGCACGTAGACGATCTCGGTCCCGTCCAGCACGGAGATCGAGCAGCTTTCATGCACCTGCTGCGACAGTGTCTCCATGATCGGCTCGGCCAGGTTCCAGAACGGCATCGAGGTCAGGTAGGCAAAGCCGAGGTCGAGGATCTTGGGCGTCAGCCGGAACAGCCGCCCGTCCGCCTGCACATAGCCCAGTCCCACCAGTGTCAGCAGGATGCGGCGCGCGCCCGCGCGCGTCAGGCCGCTGGCCTGGGCGATTTCCGTCAGCGTCTGTGCCGGGTGCTGGGCATTGAAGGCACGGATGACCGACAGCCCGCGTGCAAAGGACTGCACATAGCTGTCGCTTGGCTTCTCGGGCGCGGCGGCGCTGCCTGCGCCCTGGGGCGTCTGCGCGTCGCGGGGGGAGTCGGTGGAACTGGCCATCGGTGTAGCACCGGCGCGGGTCGCCGGATTGGCACGGAAAGGCCGAAAGGGTAGAGGAAATGCCGGCACAACGCCAGTGCCGGCCCCCATGGCTCACCACCAGCGGGGGATGGCGGCATGGCCCCGGCGGCGCCCGTTCGGAACGCCGCCGCCATGCTGTCTCCTGCACCGCCTCCCTTGTTATCGGGGGCTGGAGAGGCGTCTTAGCGGAAGCTGCGCTGCACCAGCACGAACACCGCGCCAAGCACACAGATCACCGCGAAGCCATGCAGCATGTCCATACCTGCCAGCAGCGTGGCCTGCCGGTCGATTTCCAGCGAGATCTTCGCCAGCCCGGAGGCCGACAGCGCATCCGGCGATTGCAGCGCCGGGTTGAAGCGCGTGACCTGCTCGACCAGGTGGGTGCGGTGCTCGGCCAGCCCGTCCTGCATGAACACGCTGGCCAGGCCGGTGCCCACGGCCGAGGCAATCTGCTTGCACACGTTCTTGAACTGGTAGGCGTGCGAGAAATCCTCGACCGGCACCTCCAGGTAGGTCATCGATGCCACCTGCACCATCAGCAGCACCGGCGTCAGCCCTTCCAGGAGCTAAAGTCGAAACTGGTGTACGGGCGGGGAATTTGAGGCGCGGAGTAGAGGGCGGTGGAGCTTTCCGCTGAGAATCTGATTGTCGAGATCGGAAACCAGCACAAGAAAGGTCCACCATGAGCAAGGATAAAGGGAAAGAAGCAGTCGGTCTATCGGAAATCGGGCTTGGGCTCGAGGAGCTGATCAGGCGCGGGGCTCGGCGGGTCATCCAGGAGGCGATTGAAGTGGAGCTGGCAGAGCTGCTTGAGCAGTTCAGTAACGTCAAGACGTTGAGCGGGCAGCGCGCCGTGGTTCGCAATGGCTACCTCCCGGAGCGCGAGGTGCTGACGGGGGCCGGCCCGATTGCCGTGAAGGTGCCCAAGGTGCGCGATCGGTCCGGGTCTGGCGTGAAGTTCAACTCGGCGATCGTGCCGCCGTATGTGAGGAAGTCGCCGCGGGTGAGTGCAGCGCTGCCCTGGCTGTATCTGAAGGGAGTATCGACAGGCGACATGAGCGAGGCGTTGTCGGTGCTGCTTGGTGAGGATGCCAAAGGGCTATCGGCCAACGTGGTGAGCCGATTGAAGGCGCAGTGGGCAGACGAGCATGCGAGCTGGAATCAGCGTGATCTGTCGGCGGCGCGCCATGTGTATTGGTGGGTGGACGGCATCCACACGGGTCTGCGTAGCGAGGGATCGGACGGGCAATGCCTGCTGGTCATCATCGGCGTTACGCCAGACGGCAGGAAGGAGCGCGTGGCGATCGGTGACGGCTATCGGGAATCGAAGGCATCGTGGGTGGAAGTACTGTTGGACCTGAAATCCCGCGGCCTGCAGGCTGGCCCGCTGGCGGCGGTCGGCGATGGCGCCATGGGATTCTGGGCTGCCCTGGAGGAGGTGTTCCCGGCCACGCGCGCCCAGCGTTGCTGGTTCCACAAGATGGGCAATGTCCTGAACGCCTTGCCCAAGTCCCAGCACGGCCGCGCCAAGGCAGATCTGCAGGCGATTTGGATGGCGGCCACCAGGGCAGATGCCTATGCTGCCTTCGATCGCTTTGCGACGATCTACGGCGCCAAGTACCCCAAGGCCACCGGCGTGCTCACCAAGGACCGAGACAGCCTGCTGACCTTCTACGACTTCCCGGCCGAGCACTGGCAGCACATCCGCACGACCAACGCGATTGAGTCGACCTTCGCGACCGTGCGTCACCGCACGACGCGCACGCGCAATTGCGTGTCACGAGCGACTTTCCTTGGCCTGGCCTTCAAGCTGATCGAGGAAGCCGAGAAAACATGGCGCCGCATCAAAGGTGCCGAACACATCGAACTGCTCTTGAAGGGCGTCCCCTTCAAGGACGGTGCCCCGGCGCAAGACAATCCGCCGGTTCAGCAGAAACTCGCCGCCTGACGACCGGCCACGATCAACCTTCATACACCAGATTTGACTTTATCTCCCCTTCCAGCAGCACCACCGGCACCAGCGCATAGTCGGGGGCGCCCGGCATCAGCTGGTGCGAAAACAGCATCGCGGCGCAGGCATAGAAGACAAAGCCAAGCGCGATCACGCGCCGCTTGCGGAATACCAGCGCCATGCCCAGCGTGATGGCCACGGCGCCGATGGTCGCCACCGCGCCGCTGGTTGCCAGCAGCATGCAGGTGGTGCGGAAGGTCAGGCCCAGGCCGGTCTGCGTCAGCGACGGCAGCAGGAAGGCCCATGCCGACGACATCAGGTAATACAGCGTGTAGAAGCCCAGCCCGTAGAGATACTGGCGCCCGGCCAGCCGCGACAGGTCGATCCACGGGTCGGGATGGCGGTACAGGCGCCAGCCGGCGAAGGCAAACAGCGCCAGCCCGCACAGCGCCGCCAGCGGCATTTCCAGCGAACTGAAGAAGCGCGTGTAGCGCATTTCCTGCAGCGTATGCAGGATCACCAGCGCGCCGGCCGCGGCGGCGATCGCGGCGGGCCAGTCCAGCGTCGACACCGGCGGATGCCGGTCGCGCGGCGCGCGCGTGGGGTAGGTCAGCGCCACCGACAGCAGCACCGGCAAGGCAATGCCGGCCTGGAACAGGAACACCGCGCGCCAGCCGATATCGTCGAGGAACATGCTGGTCAGCCACGGCGCGAGCGCCAGCATCGAGAACGCGCCGCCGCCGAAGCGCAGCATTAGCGCGCCGCGTTCGGCCGGCGTCGACACCAGCTGCACCAGGATGCGCGAGGCCGCGAACAGGCCCCCGGCGCCCAGGCCCTGCACCGCCTTGCCGGAGATGAGCCCGGTGGGGGTGGCAAATTCGGCACAGATCAGCGAACCCAGGATGAACACCACCAGCGACACCAGCGTAAAGCGCTTGTACGTGATGCGGCGCGCGACCTGGTCGAGCACCATGTTCATCAGCACCGCGGTGGCGGCATAAGCCGAGACCGCGTACAGGTAGTCTTCCGGCGCGGCGCCGACGCCGCCCTGGATATGCTGGCTGGCCACGCCCATCATCAACGTGGAAGAAAAGTCGATGCCGGTGACCAGGCCGAGCGTCAGGCCGAACAATGAAAGACGCCAGTGACCCATTTCGGGGTGACTGGTGAGTTGCATGCGGGGGTGTGCTGGGGCGGAGGCCGGTGTCGTAGCGGGGGCGAGGGCTGCCGGGACTGATGTTGCCAGCGCTGGGGCTGAGCCGTCCGGTGCAGCCGGGACAGGCGTTTGTTGCATCGCTCAAGCATAATGTCGCCTGCCGCCGAGAACTACAGGCTGTCAGGGAAACATTGTCCGGTGAATCAAACAATTCAATGGAACGACTGGGAAGCGTTCTGCTGCGTCGTCGAGCAGGGAACGTTCACGGCCGCGGCGGAGCAGCTCGATTGCCCCAAGTCGCGCGTCTCGGCCGCGGTCGCGCGGCTGGAAACCGCCATCGGCGCCAAGCTGCTGGAGCGCACCACGCGGCGCATGCGCCTCACCGATGCCGGCAAGGCGGTCTATCGCGACGTGGCGCCGCTGTTCGCGCGGCTGCGCGAGATCCGCCAGGAAACGCTGGCGCGCGAGGAGCGCGTGCAGGGCGTGCTGCGCATCGCCACACCTTATGAATTTGGCGCCCAGCAACTGGGCGGGGTGATCTGCCGTACACTCGTCGCGCATCCGGCGCTGGATGTGGCGGTCGAGATCACGCAGGGACTGGTCGACCCGATCCGCGACGGGTTTGACGTGGCGTTCGTCATCGTCGATGCCGACCTGCCCGACTCCGGCACGGTGGCCCGCCGCATCTACCACGTCGAGCGCGGGCTGTTCGCCGCGCCGTCGCTGGCGGACAGCCTGCCGGCGCAGCTGCGCCCGGAAGACCTGGCCAACATGCCGACGCTGACCACGCCGGGCGACACGGTGTGGGAATTCACCCGCGACGGCGAGACCGTCTCTGTGCCGATCCGCCCGCGCATGCAGACCTTCAACGCCGAGCTGCGCCTGCAGGGCGCGCTGGCGGGCCTCGGCATCGCGCGCCTGTCGGTGAACTACTGCGAGGCCGAGATCGCGCAGGGCCGCCTGGTGCGGGTGCTGCCGGATTTCCCGCTGCCGCCGCTGCGCGTGTTCGCGCTGCTGCCGGACCGGCGCCTGCAACCGCGCAAGGTGCGCGTGTTCATGGAAGCGATCGAGTCGATGATGGTGTCGGAGCTGGGGCCCGAGCCAGGCCTGGAAGGGATCGAGCCCGGCGAGTGGGCGAGGGAGGGCGCTGGGCCCGAAGACGACGCGCAGGCGGACGGAAGCGGCCTGGCACAGGGAGAGGCCCGCCCTGCGGGTTGAGGACGCCGGCGGGCCACCACGGCGCAAGGCCGTGGCAAGGGAAAACGCGCAGACTCAGGCGCCTTCGGTGAAGCTGTCGCGACGGCCGGTGATGGCGGCGCCGTCGGTGAACGGATCGACCTTGCCTTGCCTGGCACCGTCGGTGAACGGATCGGCGCGGCCGTTCCGGAAGGCATATCGAGCGCCGTCCAGGAAAGGATCGGCCTTGCTGGCGTGGGCGATGCCGCCGTCGAGGCGCGCAATATCGGAAACGGGTTCAGAGGCGTGCGCGGCAGCGGCGGCAAACGACAGGCCGGCCGCGCACAGCAGCGAAAGCGCCAGGTTGCGGGGTTGTGCGAGGGTCTTCATGGTGTGGTCCTTCTTGGCAGGGTGCGTGGCTGCAGCGCCACGTTGCCTGTAATGTAGGACTTCACACTAAGCAGAAAAAGCGTCAATTCTCGAAACACTGTCCAGACATCTGGACAATGCGCCGGCCAGTGCCCGGCCCCATCGCAGCGGCCTGCGGTCCTCAAAAATGCATGTTGAACACGCTCGCGCCCAGCCTGGCGACCACCATCAGCAGGATCTGCGCGATCACGAACAGCACCAGCGGCGAGACATCGAAGCCCCCGAGGCGGGGCACCACGCGCTGGATCGGGCGCAGCACCGGCGCGGTCAGGTGGTCGATGGCGGGCGTGATCGGCGAATGCGGGTTGACCCACGACAGGATCGCCATCAGCAGCGTGACCCACATCACCAGGCTGATCGCCCACTTCAGCACATAGAGCAACGCGGTCAGCAGCACCGCCGGCAGGAACGCCAGCAGGTCGGCGCCGCTGAGCAGCGCGACCAGCAGCAGGAACACGACCGCCGTCAGCCAGGCCGCCACCACCGTGGCCCAGTCGATGCCGCCCACGCCCGGAATGATCCGGCGCAGCGGCCGCACCAGCCAGTCGGTGATCTGGAACACGCCCTGCGAGACCGGGTTGCGCGTCGGCAGCCGCGTCAGCTGCATCCAGACGCGCAGCAGCAGGGCCATGCCGAACAAGGTAAAGATGGTATCCAGCAGGAAGAGGGCGATTTCCGTAAACATCGATGCGGTTTCCGGTGGGGTTAGGGTGTCTGCAACCGCACAGATTCTGCCATAGCCCGGCGTCACGTCGGCACATCCGGGTCGCGTGCCTGTGGCGCGTCCAACATGCCGGCGCCGCCCTATAATTGCGAGCGCCCGCGGCCGCACTGCGCCGGCGGCGGGCACGTCCCCGTTTTTTTTTGCGCCTTGCGCCGTTCTTCCGTCTCGTCCTATGCCCAGCAAGCCAGCCTCGTCCCGCAACCCTGCGCCGCTCAACAAGGCGGATTTCGAGGCGCTCTCGGACTTCCGCTACCAGCTGCGGCGCTTCCTGCGGTTTTCCGAGGATGCGGCGCGCGAGGAAGGGCTGACCGTGCAGCAGTACCTGCTGCTGCTGCATATCCGCGGCAGCGCCGACAAGGAGTGGGCCTCGATCGGCGAGCTGGCCGAACGACTGCAGGCCAAGCAGCACGGCGTGGTGGCGCTGGTCAACCGCTGCGAGGCGGCCGGACTGGTCAAGCGCCGCCTCAATCCCGAGGACCGGCGCGTGGTGCAGGTGCACCTGCTGGCCAAGGGCGAGCGCAGCCTGAACCGGCTGGCGATGCTGCACCGGACCGAGCTGGAATCGCTGCGCAACACCTTCCGCGTGGCACGCATCACGCAGTTCAACGACGACGGCGCCGAGCGCGGCTGAGCCTGCCAGCCGAGCGCCAACCGGGTGCCAACCGGGTGCCACGGATCCGGTTACAGGCGGTTACCAATCAAAAGCTCCGGTGACACCCGCCGCCCGCGCGCGGCCCTAGACTCGCGCGCATTCATCACCATTATCAATAAGCGCAGTGCGCAGGAGTCGAGCCATGTCCATCCCCTTTCGTTCGGTTGTGCTTGCGGTGCTGGGCGCCGGTGCGCTCGCCGGGTGTGCCACGCCGTATGGCTATGACAACGGCTATGGCGGGGGGTATGGCAGCGGCTACGGCAGCTACGGCACCAATACCGCCTATGGCGGCAGCTATGGTGGAAGCTATGGCGGCAACTACGGCACCAGCGGCACCACCATCAGCGGCTACCCGGCGCAGCAGGGCTATCCCCAGCAGGGCTACCCTCAACAGCAATATCCGCAGCAAGGCTATCCGCAACAGGGGTATCCGCAGCAGCAATATCCGGACGGCGGCTACGACAGCAACGGCTATGGCAACAGCAACTACGGCAACCAGGCGTACGGCGTACGCTACGGCTGGGTAGAGGCCATCGAAGTGGTTGCCGGCCAGCCGCCCTCGACCAGCGGCGCGGGCGCGGTGGTCGGCGGCATCGTCGGTGGCTTGCTCGGCCACCAGGTCGGCGGCGGCCGCGGCAATACGGTAGCGACCATCGGCGGCGCCGTGGTAGGCGCGGTGGCCGGCAACGAGGTCGAGAAGCGCACCGGCACCAGCGCGTCGGCCTACCGCGTGCGCGTGCGCACCAGCGACAACGCCTACCTGACGCTGACGCAGTCCAACGCCTACCAGATGCGCATCGGCGACCGCGTCAAGGTCGAGAACGGCGTGGCGGTACCGTACTGACCGATGCCGATGCGATGGCGCTCCCGGCCGGCTAGGCTTCGGTGCTGAACAGCTGCGCGTAATCCGTGCGCAGCTGGCGCTTGAGCAGCTTGCCGGCCGTATTGCGCGGCAGGTCGTCGACGAACACGATGCGCTTGGGCACCTTGAACGGCGCCAGCGCTTCGCGCGCATGCGCGATCAGCGCCTCTTCGCTGGCCTCCTGGCCGCGCTTGCGCACCACGCACGCGGCCACTGCCTCGACCCACTTCGGATGCGGCAGCGCGAACACCGCCGCTTCGGCCACCGCGCCATGCGTGTACAGGCACTCCTCCACTTCCCGGCTCGAGACCAGCACGCCGCCTGAATTGATCACGTCCTTGATCCGGTCGACCACGTACAGGTAGCCCTCGGCATCCATGTAGCCGAGGTCGCCGGAATGGAACCAGCCGCCGGCAAATGCTTCGGCGGTCTGCTCCGGCTTGTCCCAGTACCCGGTCAGCAGTTGCGGCGAGCGGTGCACGATCTCGCCGAGCTCGCCGGGAGGGACGTCCTGCATGGTCTCGTCGACGATGCGCGTCTCGACATTCAGCACCGGCCGTCCTGCCGACGCGGGCCGCGCCGCATGCTCGTCGGGGCCCAGCACTGTCGCCAGCGGCCCGATTTCGCTCTGCCCGTAGCAGTTGTAGAAGCGCAGCGCCGGCAGCTTCTGCTGCAACTCCAGCAGCACCGGCACCGGCATGATCGATGCCCCGTAGTAGGACTTGACCAGCGCGCCGAGCCTGGCGGGCTCGAACTCGGCATGGCGCAGCAGCGAGATCCAGACCGTGGGCGGGGCAAAGAAGCTGGTGATGCCTTCCGCGTGGATGGTGCGCAGGCAGTAGCCCGCCTCGGGGCTGTCGGCGATCAGCGTGGTGCCGCCGCACAGCAGCAGCGGCATCAGGAACACGTGCATCTGCGCCGAGTGGTACAGCGGCAGCGCTGCCAGCGAATAGTCCGTGGCGCGGATGTCGCAGGCGTCAATCGTGCTGACATACTCGGCCAGCAGCGCGCGGTGGGTCAGCACCGCGCCCTTGGGTGCGGAGGTCGTGCCGGAGGTGTACAGGATCTGCGCCGGCGTGGTGTCGGCGAGGCTGTCGAGTATTGGTGCTTCGGGCCCGCTGGCTGCCGCGGCGAGGATATCGCGCGCACTGCCGCCGCCATGCAGCGTGCCGCCGATGCGGCACGGCAGGCCTTCGATGCGCGCCGCCAGTACCGGGTCGGCAAAGATCGCGCTGGCGCCCGACTGCGTCACGAGGTATTCCACCTCCGCTCGCGTCATCGAGAAGTTGACCGGCACATGGACCAGGCCGCTGCGCAGGCAGGCCAGCCACAGCAGCACGTACGCATCCGAGTTCTTGCCAAAGGCCGCGACCCGGTCGCCGGGGCGCAGGCCCCATCGTGCCAGCGCGCCGGCCACGCGCGCGGCGGCGAGGTCGAGTTCGCGGTAGCTCCAGGCCCGCTCGCCGAAGCGGAGCGCGGTCTTGGCGGGACTGCGCCGCACCGCGCGGGCGATGGCGTCGGGGATGGTGTTGCGCAGGGCGCGCTGCTGCTCTGACTGCATGGTGGTCTCCGTCGTTATGGTTTGAGGGTCCAGCAAGTCTTTGAAGCCAAGCGCCGAGGATAAGGGCTGCCGCCTCGCCCTGGCAAGGCGGCGCAGGGGGCGAGCGCCCCCGGGTGGCCTGTTACAGCGTCTGCGCCAGGAAGGCCAGCGCGCGCCCGTGTGCCAGCGCGGCACTGGGCTGGTGGTACGAGGCCCGCGCCCAGCAGTTGAAGCCGTGGTCGGCGTTGCCGTAGACGTGGATCTCGGTGCCGGGTTTGCCGGCCACCGCGTCGCGCACGCTCAGCACGGCCTCGGGCGGGATGTGCGCGTCGAGCGCGCCGTAGTGGAACTGCACCGGCACGCGGATGTTCGCCGCTTCCTGCAGCTGGTTCTGGATGCCGCCGCCATAGTACGGCACCGCCGCGTCGACCAGCCCGCGCGCCGCGCTCAGGTACGACAGCAGGCCGCCGAAGCAGTAGCCCACCGCTGCGACCTTGCCGGCGCCGGTACGCTGGCGCAGCGCCTGCACGGTGGCGGCGATGTCGCCCATCGCGGCTTCGATGTCGACCGCCTGGCGCAGCGCCAGCGCACGCGTCATGTCGTCGCCGGCGTAGCCCAGTTCGACGCGCGGCGCGTCGCGCCAGAACACGTCGGGCGCCAGCACGGCATAGCCGTCGGCGGCGTACTGGTCAGCCACCGCGCGGATGTGTTCGTTCACGCCGAAGATTTCCTGCAGCAGCACGATGCCGGGCGCGCCGGGCCGGACGCCCGCCGGCGGCAGGCTGAGGTAGGCGTCGAAGCTGCCCGCGTCGCTGTCGACGCGGATCCATTGGCTGTCGGGAATGGCTGTCATGGCAAAGGCTCTCCGGAATGGCTCACTAGGTAGGCGGAACGCGCGGCGGGTCGGCGGAATGCGCGGCGCGTGCCGCGCGCCAGCCGCAAGTTTGCCACCGCGCGCGCCGTCGTGCCGGCGCTGTCGTTTGCCGGGTCAGGGAAGCGCTCAATATGCGCGCGATTGCCGGTAGCGCTTGTGCCAGTTGTCCGTATAGGCCTTCACCACCGCCGCATCGCCGCGGATCAGCATGCCGTTCTCGGCATTGCGCTCCTGCGCCGACTTGGTGAAGTTGAACGAGCCGGTGAACACTGCCTGTTCGTCGAACACCATCACTTTGTTGTGCGCGATCGCGGGCTTGTTGTCGATCACCACCGGCACGCCCGCGTGCTTGAGATAGGTGGCGCTGGTATAGCGCTCCGACTGCTGGCTCTTGTCGAGGATCACGCGCACGTCCACGCCGCGCCGGTGCGCCTGCGCCACGGCCTCGGCGATCGGTGCGCTGGTGAACGAGTAAGCCTGGATCAGCAGCTGCCGGCGCGTGCTGCGGATGGCATTGACCAGCAGCGCCTGGCAGCTCGCACCGTCGGGCACGAAGCACAGCGTGTAGCCGCTGCCCTGCGCGAACGCCTTGCTCGGCGCGGGGCTGGCCTCGGGCGGCTGCGCCGGCTTGCCGGACCGCGAAGGCAGGTGCTTCGCTACCGCTTCGCTGAAGGTGTCGCTGATGCTGTTGGTGATGGACTCGGTGACCTGGTCGAAGCCGGACGCCGAACGCGCATGCGCGATCAGGGCGAAGGGGCTGAACGAGGTGAAGGCCGATACGGCGGCGGCGAGGGCAAGGCCCAGTACGGTACGGCGGAACATTCGGTAAGTCAGGGCGCGTAGGTCGCGACGTTTATGCTGGCTTCGGTCAGGGACAGCCTGCGCGCGCCGCGCGGCGCGGGCTGTGGTGCGCGGGACCGCAGCGTAGCAGCCGCATACGCCACTGGCAAAGGGCGATGTGTAACAGGATATGCGCCGGCGGCACCGGCCTTGGGACTATCGGCGCATGGCGCCTATGATGGATGGAACCCCGCGGGCCTGCCCGCCAAGGAGAGGGACATGTCGAACCATACCTACAAGCTGGTCGAAATCGTCGGCTCTTCGCCGGATGGCTGCGATGCGGCGATCCGCAGCGCCATCGCCAAGGCTGGCGAAACCATCAAGAACATCGACTGGTTCGAAGTGGTGGAAACGCGCGGCCATATCGAGAACGGCAAGATCGCTCATTTCCAGGTCACGCTGAAGGTCGGCTTCCGCGTGACCTGAGCCCGGCGCGCTCGCGGCTTGCGCCGCGTATCGTTCCTGCTTCGGACTGCTTGGCCTCCTGCATTTACAGAGCGGCCGGCGGCGGCCCGTTCGCCGCGGTCAACTGCGGCGCAATCCCCGACGGGCGCATGCCCGCGCGGTCAACGATCAAGGCAGGCGGATTTCCTTCACGTCGAAGTGCGATTCGCCGATCAGCTCCGTGTCGTACTCGCCGACCAGCTCCACCGTGGTGCTGGCGTCGACGGGCTTCTGCGCCGGCCACACCTTCTGCTTGGTCTTCACGGATGATGCGCCGGCGCGGCTGAACCGTCGCTGAACGGTCATGCAGGCACCGCGACGATTTATCATGCTGGGTTCGCGCGCCACATGCGCGCAAAATCCACCGGATCCCAGATTGCGTTTCCTGCACACCGCCGACTGGCATCTCGGCCGGCTCTTCCATGCCCGCAGCCTGCTGGAAGACCAGGCCCATATCCTTGGCCAGTTCGTTGAACTGGTCAAAGCCGAACGACCCGACGCCGTGCTGATCGCCGGCGACGTCTATGACCGCGCCGTGCCACCGCCCGAGGCCGTGGCGCTGCTCGACGACGTGCTGGGCCGCATCGTCGTCGATGCCGGCGTTCCGGTGGTGATGATCGCCGGTAACCATGACAGCGCGCAGCGGCTGGAATTCGGCGCGCGCCTGATGCGCGCGCAGGGCCTGCACGTGGCCGGCCGCACGCTGGCCGAGGCCGCCAGCGTGACGCTGCAGGACGCGCACGGCGAAGTGCGCGTCTACGCGCTGCCCTATGCCGAGCCCGCGGTGGTGCGCGACGCCATGGGCGCCGATCTGCCCTCGCACGAAGCCGCGCTGCGCGCGCAGCTCGACGCGATCCGCGCGGTCCATCCCCCGGGCGTGCGCGCGGTGGTGGTGGGCCATGCCTTCGTGGTCGGCGGCGCGGCCAGCGAATCGGAGCGGCCGCTGTCGGTCGGCGGCAGCGGCGCCGTGGCGGCCGACCTCTTCGCCGGTTTCGACCTGGTCGCGCTGGGCCACCTGCACCGGCCGCAGACGCTTGGCGGGGGCCGCATCCATTACGCCGGCTCGCTGCTCAAGTACTCGCTGTCCGAATGCGCGCACGACAAGTCGGTGTCGCGCATCGAGCTGGATGGCGATGGCACCGTCTCGATCACGCCGGTGCCGCTGCAGCCGCTGCGCGACGTGCGCGTGGTGGAAGGCGAACTGGCCGCGCTGCTTGCCGCTGGCGCAGATGACCCGCAGCGCGACGACTATATCCACGCGCGCCTGACCGATGCCGGCGCGCTGCTCGACCCCATGGCCAAGCTGCGCCAGGTCTACCCCAATGCGCTGGCGATCGAGCGCGCGGTGCTGGCGCGCAGCGGCACGGCCTCGGAAGCGGGCCGCCAGCTGCGCCAGCTTGGCACCGGCGAGCTGTTTGCCAGCTTTTTCCGCGAGGTGGCCGATGCCGAGCTGGAGCCGGGCCACCGCGAGGTGCTGGACCATGTGCTGGCCGGCATGGCGGCGGCGGAGCGGGAGTCGGCATGAGACCTCTGCACCTGACCCTGCAGGCCTTCGGGCCGTTTGCCGCGACCGAGCAGGTCGATTTCACGCGGCTCGGCGACCAGGCCTTCTTCCTGATCCACGGCCCCACCGGCGCCGGCAAGACCACGCTGCTCGACGCCATCTGCTTTGCGCTGTATGGCGATACCTCCGGCGGCGAGCGCAGTGCGCAGGCCATGCGCAGCGCCAACGCCGCGCCGGGACTGCGCACCGAGGTCACGCTGGAATTCAGCCTGGGCGCGCAACGCTGGCGCGTGGTGCGCTCGCCCGCGCAGGAGCGGCCCAAGCAGCGCGGCGAGGGCTGGCTGACGGAGCCGGCCAAGGCGCAGCTCGACCAGCATGACGGCAATGGCTGGGTCAGCAAGGCTGGCCAGCCGGGCAAGGTCAGCGATGCCATCCGCGAGCTGCTCGGCTTCGACAGCGCGCAGTTCCGCCAGGTCATCGTGCTGCCGCAAGGGCGCTTCCGCGAACTGCTGACCGCCAGTTCGCAGGCGCGGCAGGCGATCCTGGAGCGCTTGTTCCGGACCGAGCTCTATCGCCGCGTGGAAGAACTGCTGAAGACGCAGGCGGCCGGCATCCGCCGCGATGCCGAGCGCATCGGCATCCAGCGCGACGAAGCGCTGCGGCAGGCCGGCATGGAGAGCGCGCAGGCGCTTGCCGACGGCATCGCCGCGCTGCAGGCGGAAATGCATGCGCTGCAGGCACAGGAGCAGGTCGCACGCCAGGCGCTGGCCGCTGCGCAGGCGGCGCTGGGCGCGGGCGAACAGGTCGCGGCGCGGCTGCAGGAGCGCCAGCAGGCCGAAGCCGCGCACACGGCGTTGCTGGCACAGCAACCCGTGATGGAGGCCGAACGCATGCGGCTGCAGGCGGCGCAGCGGGCGGCACGCGTCAACCCGGCATTGCAGCAGTGGCAGCTCGCGCAGCGGGACCTCACTGCGGCCGGGACCGCGCTTGAGCAGGCCGAAGCGGGCGCGGCACGCACCACGCAGCAGGCGGCGCAGGCCGCCGCCGCATTGCAGGCCGAGACCGGCCGTGCCGGATTGCGCTCGGCCGCGCAGCGGCGCTGCGCGGAACTGGACGCCATGCTGCCGCGCGCGCGCCAGCTCGGCACGCTGCGCGAGGCCCTGGAGGCGGCACAGCAGAAGCAAGCCGCCACCACCGCGGCGCGCGAGCGTGCCGCCGCCAGGCTGGCGGCGAGCCAGGCCGAGGCCGTGGCGGCGGAGGCCGCGCTCGGGCAGGCACAGCTGGCTGCCGCGCAGCTGCAAGGCACGCAACTGCAGCTCGCCGCGCTGCAGGAAAAGTCGCGGCAATTCGGCCGTCACGCGCAGGCGATGCAGGCGCTCGCCAATGCCGTCGCGCAGGCAGCCGACGTGGAAGCGGCGCTGCAACTGGCCGACCGCATGCGCGAACGCCGCCGTGCCGCGCTGGCCGAAGCCGAAGCCGCGTGGCGCGCCGGCCAGGCGGCCCGGCTGGCGGCGTTGCTCGCCACCGGCGAGGCGTGTCCGGTATGCGGCAGCAGTGCGCATCCCACGCCGGCGCAGCATGTCGAGACACCGCTGTCCGATGAGGCGCTGGAGCAGGCGCGCGGCGCCATGCTCGAGGCCGAGTCGCAGGCGGTGCGTTGCGCCGGCCAGCTACAAGCCGCGCAGGCCGCCAGCTTGCAGGCGCGCGAGCGCGCCGAGGAACTCGCGCAGGCCCTGGGCGATGTCTCGGAGGAGGCCGCGCGCCAGCTGAAGACAGACATGGCAACGCTGGAAGCCGCGCTGGCAGCAGGCCAGCAGGCAGCGGCCAGCGTTGGCCAGTGCGAAGCCGCCATCGCCGCCAGCCGCGCCGCGCGCGAAGCGGCGGAGCTCGCCGGCCGCGAAGCCGCCGCCGCAGCGGAAACGGCTTCGCAAGCGCTGGCGCAGTGCCAGGTCGAATGGCAGGTTGCCTGCGCGCAGGTCCCCGAAGACTCGCGCGATCCGGTGGCGCTGGCCGAAGCCCTGCGCCAGGCCCAGGCCGATGCCGCGGCGCTGGAGCACGCGCTCGCCACCGCGCAGGCGGCGGAACGGCAGGCAGCCACCGATGCCGCCGCCGCGCAGGCCGCGCTCGGCTCGGCCCGGCAGGCCCAGGCGCAAGCCGCCGCGCGCCTTGCCGAGTCGGAAGGCGCGCTGGCGCAAGCGTTGGCGCGTGAAGGTCTTGCCGATGCACGGGCGCATGCCGCGGCCAGCCTGCCCGATGCCGAGATGGCGCGTATCGACCAGGCGCTGCGTGCATTCGATATGGAGCTGGTCTCCGCCGCCCGGCTGCGCGAGCGCGCCGACGCCGCCGCGCAAGGGCTCGGCGTGCCGGACCTGGACGGATTGCGCGCCGCCGGGCAGGCCGCCGCCGACGCAGTCGAAGCCCTGGTCCGGCAACAGGCGGATCGCGGCCGCGCGCGCGACACGCTGCAGCAATGCCAGTTGCGCCTGCAGCAGCTCGACGCGCAGGGCCGCGATATCGAAGCCCGCTATGCGGTGCTGGGCCGGCTGGCCGAGGTGGCCAACGGCAACAACCCGCGCCGCATGACCTTCCAGCGCTTCGTGCTGGCAACGCTGCTTGACGAGGTGCTGGAAGCCGCGTCGGCGCGGCTGCTGGCGATGAGCCGGGGCCGCTATGTGCTGCAGCGCGTGCGCGAGCAGGCCGACCAGCGCAGTGCAGGCGGGCTGGATATTGAAGTGTTCGACCACGACACCGGGGCGCCGCGCCCGGCCAATACGCTGTCGGGCGGCGAAGGCTTCCTGGCGTCGCTGTCGCTGGCTCTTGGCCTGGCCGACGTGGTGCAGTCGCGCGCGGGCGGCATCCAGCTCGATACGCTGTTCGTTGACGAAGGGTTCGGCACGCTGGATCCGGAAAGCCTGGACTTTGCCATCCGCACGCTGCTCGACCTGCAGCAAGCCGGCCGATTGGTAGGGATCATCTCGCACGTGGCAGAACTGCGCGAGCGCATCGACGTGCGTCTGGAAGTGCGGCCGGGGGTTGGCGGCAGCCGCGCCACGCTGAGCGGCGTGGCGGCCGCGGCCTGAGAATATTTGCGTATTTGCCGGCCGGGGTGGCCGGCATGCCGCTCAGCCGACGAACACCTGGCGGCAGCGGATCGCCATGACCTGCGCCTCGAACGCGCGTGCGGCGGCCCGCGCCAGCCGCGCGCGGCGCGACAGCTTGGGCGCAACGCCGAGACCTGTCGCGGACGCGATGCTTCGCTTGTTTTCCTGGCCCAATCCCCACGCCTGCTGCGTAACCTGCAGGATGCGCGCAAGGGCTGCGGCATGTTGCGTGGAGGCATTCGGGACATTGACGGTGGCCATGGTCTGACTCCTCGTTCTTGTCTGTTGCCTGGCGGCGCGCCTGAGCCGGGTGGTCCGGGGGCTGCTGTGCGGGCGCTGCCGTCCTCTGATTCAACGATAGTCCCCGCGACCCCGGCGCAACATCGACAGCGAACCGATTCCCCTGTCGGTTCTGTCCTACACGGGAAGCCGCCGTCACCTCGCGCGGTGATCGCCCACCGTGTGTGCCCTGGGCGGGCCCACTGGTTGACCGTCGCCCGCGCGCAGGTGTAATCTGTTCATTCTGCGAATTCAAGTTCTAATAGCGAACAATGGTCAGCCAACCGCTGGCGGCTTTCGGATCGCGGCCGTGGCAACCGCGCGGCCCCAAACAACACCACGCAGACTGCTGGACCGTTCAACGGGCGGTACTGGCGGCGCCAATGCCGCCGGCTGCGAACGAACATCCTTCCGGCAGGACTATCGGAGACCGTCTTTCATGCGCCGCGCCTTGCGGCCCGCTCCGGTAGCCTGCGGATCTTCCGACCTGGAAACGCAAGTGATCAACAAGCTATACGACACGGTGGAAGCGGCGGTGGCCGGCATCCACGACGGCGCCACCATCCTCATTGGTGGCTTTGGCCTCGCAGGCATGCCCGCGGAACTGATCGACGCGCTGATCGAGCAAGGCGCGCGCGACCTGACCATCGTCAACAACAACGCCGGCAACGGCGACACCGGCCTGGCCGCGCTGCTGAAGGCCAGGCGCGTGCGCAAGATCATTTGCTCGTTCCCGCGCCAGACGGACTCGTACGTGTTCGACTCGCTCTACCACGCCGGCGAGATCGAGCTGGAACTGGTGCCGCAGGGCAACCTGGCCGAGCGCATCCGGGCTGCTGGCGCCGGCATCGGCGGCTTCTTTACCCGCACCGCCTACGGCACGCCGCTGGCAGAGGGCAAGGAGACCCGCATCATCGATGGCCAGGGCTACGTGTTCGAATCGCCGATCCACGCCGACTTCGCGCTGATCAAGGCCGACACCGCCGACCGCTGGGGCAACCTCACCTACCGCAAGACCGCGCGCAACTTTGGCCCGATCATGGCCATGGCCGCCAAGTGCGCCATCGTGCAGGTCAACAAGGTTGTCGAGCTGGGTGAGATGAACCCCGAACACATCGTGACGCCGGGCCTCTTCGTCAAGCGCGTCGTCAAGGTCGCCTGAGCGCGGCAACAGGAGAAACAGCATGCAACGCCTGACCCGCGACCAGATGGCCGCCCGCGTGGCCAAAGACATTCCGGAAGGTGCCGTGGTCAACCTCGGCATCGGCCTGCCGACGCTCGTCGGCAACCACCTGCCCGCAGACAAGGAAATCCTGCTGCATAGCGAGAACGGCCTGCTCGGCATGGGCCCCGCGCCCGCTGCCGGCGAGGAAGACGGCGACCTGATCAACGCCGGCAAGCAGCCGGTGACGATCAAGCCGGGCGGCTCGTACTTCCACCACGCCGATTCGTTCGCGATGATGCGCGGCGGCCACCTCGACTTCTGCGTGCTGGGCGCGTTCCAGGTGTCGGAAAAGGGCGACCTGGCCAACTGGCACACCGGCGCGCCCGGCGCCATCCCCGCCGTGGGCGGCGCGATGGACCTGGCGATCGGCGCCAAGCAGGTGTTCGTGATGATGGAACACCAGACCAAGCAGGGCGAAAGCAAGATCGTGCCGCAGTGCACTTATCCGCTGACCGGCATCGGTTGCGTGACGCGCATCTACACTGACCTTGCCACGCTCGACGTGACCCCCGACGGCCTGGTCGCGCGCGACCTGGTGGAAGGCCTGAGTTTTGAAGAACTGCAGCGCCTGACCGGCGTGCCCCTGAAGCAGGCCTGAGCGCCGCATCGATATCCATCACAAAGAGAGAGACACACCATGACCGAAGCCTTTATCTGCGACGCCATCCGCACGCCCATCGGCCGCTACGGCGGCAGCCTGTCCGCGGTGCGCCCGGATGACCTCGGCGCGGTGCCGCTGAAGGCATTGATGGCCCGCAATCCCAATGTCGACTGGAAGGCCATCGATGACGTGATCTACGGCAACGCCAACCAGGCCGGCGAAGACAACCGCAACGTGGCGCGCATGTCGTCGCTGCTGGCGGGCCTGCCGCAGGACGTGCCGGGCGCCACCATCAACCGTCTGTGCGGCTCCGGCATGGACGCCACCGGCACCGCCGCGCGCGCCATCAAGGCGGGCGAAGCGCAGCTGATGATCGCCGGCGGCGTGGAAAGCATGAGCCGCGCCCCGTTCGTGATGGGCAAGGCCACCAGCGCCTTCTCGCGCGATGCGCAGATCTTCGACACCACCATCGGCTGGCGCTTCATCAACCCGGCCATGCGCGCGGCCTACGGCGTGGACTCCATGCCCGAGACCGCCGAGAACGTCGCCACCGACTACAAGATCAGCCGCGAAGACCAGGACCTGATGGCGCTGCGCAGCCAGGAGAAGGCTTCGCGCGCGCAGGCCGACGGCACGCTGGCGCAGGAGATCACCGCGGTCACCATCGCCCAGAAGAAGGGCGACCCGATCGTGGTCGAACGCGACGAGCACCCGCGCGCCACCAGCATGGAAGCGCTGGCCAAGCTGCGCGGCGTGGTCCGCCCTGACGGCACCGTCACCGCCGGCAACGCCTCGGGCGTGAACGACGGCGCCTGCGCGCTGCTGCTGGCGAGCGAAGCCGGCATCAAGCAACACGGCCTGACCCCGCGTGCGCGCATCGTCGGCATGGCCACCGCCGGCGTGGCGCCGCGCGTGATGGGCATCGGCCCGGCACCGGCGACGCAGAAGCTGCTCAAGCAACTGGGCATGACGCTGGACCAGATCGACGTGATCGAGCTGAACGAAGCGTTCGCCGCGCAGGGCCTGGCTGTGCTGCGCGAACTGGGCGTGGCCGACGACGACAAGCGCGTCAACCCGAACGGCGGCGCGATCGCGCTGGGCCACCCGCTCGGCATGAGCGGCGCGCGCCTGGTGACCACCGCGATGTACCAGCTGCACCGCACCGGCGGCCGCTTCGCGCTGTGCACGATGTGCATCGGCGTGGGCCAGGGTATTGCGATGGTGATCGAGCGCGTTTAATCGTTGTCGTCGCATTGCTGAGTGTTGGCTCCCCTCTCCCGCTTGCGGGAGGGGGAGCAAGACCGCGGTAGTCCTGAAAGTGAGTCAAAGATGTCCCTCCCCGTAGCCACCCTCGTCACCGGCGGCAGTTCCGGCATCGGCCGCGCCATCTGCGAAATGCTGCTGGCCGATGGCGTGACCCAGGTGGTCAATGTCGACTACGCCGCGCCGGCCTGGTCGCATCCCAACATGACCTTTTTCCAGGCCGACCTGACCGACGCCGACGCGACCCGCGCCGTGGCCGAGCAGGTCACGTCGCGCTTTGCCGTCACGCGCCTGGTGAACAATGCCGGCGCCACCCGTCCCGGCACCGCCGACAGCGCCACCGTTGCCGACCTGGACTACGTGACCGGCCTGCACCTGCAAGCGCCGCTGCTGCTGCTGCAAGCCTGCCTGCCCGCGATGCGCGCCGCAGGCTTCGGCCGCATCGTCAACATGGCCTCGCGCGCCGCGCTGGGAAAGCCCGAGCGCGTGGTGTACTCGGCCACCAAGGCCGGCCTGATCGGCATGACCCGCACGCTCGCGATGGAACTTGGCGGCGACGGCATCACCGTCAACGCGGTGGCCCCGGGCCCGATCGCCACCGAGCTGTTCCGCAAGAGCAACCCGGAAGGCGCCGAGCAGACCAAACGCATCCTTGCCAGCATCACCGTCAAGCGCATGGGCACCCCGGAAGACGTCGCGCGCGCCGCGCTGTTCTTCCTGTCGCCGGACAACGGTTTCGTCACCGGCCAGGTGATGTACGTGTGCGGCGGCACCACGCTGGGCGTTGCGCCGGTATAAGCGCGCCCCGGCACTCAAAGATTCGACAAGAAGAGACGTTAACCAAACGTCACGCATGGCGGCCCGGAGCCGGGCCGTCAACCGGGATGCGCGCGAGTGCGCGGCATCCGTTCGGGAACGGCAATCACGCCATTTCAGCACAACGTCCTGCACGGGCCCCAATCTCCGTTGGGACAGCTTTACCGGAGTAATACCGATGAGACACGATTCCCAGACCTCCACCACGCGCCGCCGCCTGCTCGCCGCCGGCGTGGCGCTGGCCACCACCTTTGCCGGCTTCGCTGGCGCCGCGCACGCACAAGGCGGCTACCCGACCAAGCCGATCACGCTGATCGTGCCGTTCTCGGCCGGCGGCACCACCGACATCCTGGCCCGCATCGTCGGCCTGCAACTGGGCAAGGCGCTCGGCCAGCCGGTGGTGATCGACAACCGTCCGGGCGCGGGCGGCAACATCGGCGCTTCGCTGGCGGCCAAGGCGCCGGGCGACGGCTACACGCTGTTCATGGGCACCATCGGCACGCACGCGATCAACCAGTCGCTGTATTCCAAGCTGCCGTATGACCCGGTCAAGGACTTCGCGCCGATCACGCGCGTGGCGATGGTGCCGAACCTGGTGGTGGTGAACCCCAAGGTGCCGGTCAACAACGTCAAGGAACTGATCGCCTACGTGAAGGCCAATCCGGACAAGCTGTCGTATGGCTCGTCGGGCAGCGGCTCGTCGATGCACCTGTCGGGTGAGCTGTTCAACTCGATGACCGGCCTGCATATCCAGCACATTCCGTACAAGGGCAGCGCGCCGGCGGTGAATGACCTGCTGGGCAACCAGATCGGCCTGATGTTCGACAACATGCCGTCGTCGTATCCGCATGTGAAGGCGGGCAAGCTGCGTGCGATCGCCGTGACTTCGGCCAAGCGCTCGCCGGCGCTGCCGAACGTGCCGACCGTGGCCGAGTCGGGCGTGCCGGGCTATGAGGCGACTTCGTGGTTCGCGCTGTACGCCACGGGCGGCACGCCGCAGCCGATCGTCGATCGCCTGAACGCGGAAGTGGTCAAGATCCTGGCCATGCCGGAAGTGAAGAAGCAGATGGCCGACCAGGGCGCTGAACCCAATCCGGAAAAGCCGGCGCAGCTGGCCGCGTTCATGAAGTCGGAAACCGCCAAGTGGGCGAAGGTTGTGAAGGCTTCGGGTGCTACGGTAGACTGAGCCTGAAGCTTTCTTAGCCTGGAAAATCGCCGGTCCCGTCGGGCTGGTCAGATGGTTGATAACCCCACATTCTTCGGAATGTGGGGTTTTGCTTTTTGGTGGCCAGGGTCAGACGCCCGACCTTACAAGCCTCAATCGCTTCCCAGCTGCGGCCCGCCCCCATGCCGCTTCTCGATCGCGGACTTGAGCAGCGCCGCGCTACGATAGATCCCGTGCGCAAACTTCCCATACGGCAGGGTCGCAAACAACGCCATCACCACGCCAAGATGCACCGCCAGTAGCAACGGCATCGCCAACGTGTCACGCAACGCCAGCAACCCGAGCCCGGTAGCACTGGTCAGCAACAACAGCGCGATGAAACCCCGATCCATCGGGCGTTGGCGCACATCCCCCTGCATCGGATGCCGCCGGAGATTCAGCCATAGCAAGCCAGCAGGCCCGATCAACAGCCCCAGCCCGCCAGCGATACCCAGCAGCACCGGCAGGCTGGCAACCGGATACGGCGCATGCCAGCCCAGCAGATAGTGGTACCCGGTAGCTACCGCCGTCGAGGCAAGGCACAGCATGAAGCCATAGAACGTGAAATGGTGGAAGCGCCGCCGTGCCAGCGTAAAGCGATCACTCGCCTCATTGCATCCATCGCCATGACCTCCGTCCAGGTAGGTCAGCGCCAGCACGTTCTTCGCCGCCTCGGCCACCGCAGGCGCTGACGCCGTCCCGGCCGACACATCGCGCCAGAAGCGCCGCACGCCAACCCCGAGCGCAAGCACCGAGAACCCAAACACCGCGCCAAACATCGCCGCCAGCGTGTTGTGCGGGAACACCGCGTAGAAGTTGCCGCCGGCATGCCGCTGCCACAGGGCACCGCCCGTCGTCACCGCCAGCACCAGGAACAATGCCAGCCCGATCGCCAGCGCCACCGCTACCGTCAGGCCGTTGCGCTGGTACAGCTTGCCCAGCGGCGCGGGCCACGCATATTCGCTGTACGTCTCCAGCCGCACCCTGGCCATCGCCTGCGGAACGTTGACGCCAAAGTCATGCGGCGGCGCATACTGGCAAGCGTGGTAGCACGCCCCGCAGTTGTGGCACAGGTTCGCCAGGTAGTTGACATCGGCCTTGCCGAACTCAAGCCGCCGCGTCATCGCCGGGAACACCGCGCAGAACCCTTCGCAATAGCGGCAGGCATTGCAGATCTGCATCTGCCGCGCGACTTCGGCTTCGTTGTCGGTCAGCGGCAGCACCCGGATCACGCGTGCGTTGCCATGCCTGGCGACAGCGTCTGCGCCTGCCAGATCGGCGGCCTCTCGCGCCAGGGCTTCAAGCTTCTGCATGGCTCGCTCCCGAGTTGATCCCAGCTGCCCGCGCGGCTTGCGTGCCGGCAATGCGCCCGAAGGCGGTGCCGATCGACATGCCGACTCCGGCCGTATATCCCTTGCCCAGCACGTTGCCCGCCATCATTTCTCCTGCCACAAATAGATTTCCGCTCGGCCTGCCGCCGAAATGCACCTGGGCCCGGTCGTTCACCTTTAGCCCCAGGTAAGTGAAGGTAATGCCCGGCCGCAGCGCATAGCCGTAGAACGGCGCCTGGTCCAGCGGTCGTGCCCAGTGCGTCTTGGCCGGTGCCAGGCCCTCGGTATGGCAATCGTCCAGCGCGGTATGGTCGAACGTGCCGACGCGGCACGCGGTGTTGTAGTCCTGCACGGTGCGCACGAACTGCGCCTCCGGCAGCCCGAGCTTGCGCGCGAGTTCGGGCAGCGTGTCGGCCTTCTCGCCGGGAAATACCGGCGGCATGAAGCGGCCGACGGCCTTGCTGTCGATGATCGAATAGCCGATCTGCCCCGGCTGCTGCGCCACGAGCCGGCCCCAGATCGCATAGCGCTTGGGCCAGAAGTCCTCGCCTTCGTCATAGAAGCGCTCGGCGTCGCGGTTGACGACGATGCCCAGCGACACGCAGTCGATGCGCGTGCAGATGCCGCCGTCATAGAGCGGCGCGCGCGCATCGATGGCGACGCAGTGCGATTGCGACGGATCGCCGATGGCATCGGCACCGGCTTCGATCATGTGCCGCAGCAGCACGCCCTGGTTGAAGCGCGTGCCGCGGATCAGGAAGTTGTCGGCGGGCCATTCGCCGCGTTCGTTCCGGCCCCAGGCCTCGCGCAGCCATTCGCGGTTGGACTCGAAGCCGCCGGCGGCCAGCACGCAGGACCGCGCGGTGAAGCGCTGGCCACCGCTGCGCGCGGCGACGAAGCGGTCGCCATCCATCTCGATCGCGTCGACCGGCGTTTCATAGCGGATCTGCACGCCCATCGCCTCGGCGCTGCGGTAATACGCATTGACCAGCGCCTTGCCGCCACCCATGAAGAAGGCGTTAGTGCGCGCCACATGCAGCGCGCCCGACAGCGGCGGCTGGAAGCGCACGCCATGCTTGCGCATCCACGGCCGGCAGGTGGACGAGGCGCGGATCACCAGCCGCGCCAGGTGCTCGTCGGTGATGCCGCCGGTGACCTTGAGCAGGTCCTGCCAGTACTCTTCCTCGGGATAGGCATCGACCAGCACGTCTTGCGGCGCGTCGTGCATGCAGCGCAGGTTGCGGGTGTGCTGGGAATTGCCGCCACGCCAGGCGCGCGGCGCGGATTCGAGCAGCAGCACCGAGGCCCCGGCTTCGCGCGCCATCAGCGCCGCGCACAGGGCCGCGTTGCCGCCGCCAATAATCAATACGTCCACCAATACGTCGACCATCGGGATTGTCTCCTTGCTGGCGCCATCTTGGCCGGCAAGGCGCACAGCCGCCATCAGGGCCGCGGCAAGGGGGCTTCAGCTTTCGTGAAGCCCTGGCGGGGACAATCCCGAAGGCGTCAGCGAGGGCGCAGCGTGGCCCCCGGCCAGCGCCCTTCGCGCACCAGCGTGGCGGCC
The DNA here is from genome assembly GCF_059278825.1 of Cupriavidus sp. MEYA8. Taxonomy (NCBI): domain Bacteria; kingdom Pseudomonadati; phylum Pseudomonadota; class Betaproteobacteria; order Burkholderiales; family Burkholderiaceae; genus Cupriavidus; species Cupriavidus sp. MEYA8. The sequence goes on along the minus strand of NZ_CM181222.1, from coordinate 893,965 downwards.
ACGTCGGCCAGCACCACGCGCGCGGCCAGCCCCGCCGGGGATAGCTCATCGTCCGACAGGCTCACCAGCAGGTTGGGGCGGGTCGCGCCGGTGTCGGTGAGCAGCACGCTACGGTAGGGCATGCCCTGGCTGCGCGCCAGCGCCGCGCCGGGCTGGATGGTGGCGCCCAGGCCACCCTGCACGGCATCCATCAGGATCGCCAGGCCATCGATCTCGGCCACCACCTGCGGCTCGCGCTTTGCCTGCCGGAAGCAGGCGGCGACCAGTGCGCGCAAGCCGTGCGAGCCGCTGGGCAGGATCAGCGGCAGCTTGTCCAGCGCCGCCACCGAGGTGCTTTCTCCGCGCGGCATCCCGGCCAGCCCTTCGGCGCCGATCACGAACAGGCGCTCGTCGAGCAGCGGCAGCACGCTCCAGCGCTGCGCCGGCTCCTCGCTGAACAGCACCGCCAGGTCGATCTGGCGCGCGCTCAGCATGGCGCCGAGATAGCCAGACAGGCTCTCCACCATGCGCAGCCGCACGTCGGGGTAGCGCTCGCGCATGGCCTGCATGAAAGGCAGCGCCAGTACTCCCGCCGTGCTGGGCGGCAGCCCCACGCTGACATGGCCGGACAAGCGCGCCTGCCGGGCCGCGAGCGCAGCGTCGTCGATATGGCGCAGCGCCAGCTGGGCCTGGCGCCAGAAGGCCAGGCCGGCATCGGTGGCGACCACGCCGGTCGAGGTGCGCTGCAGCAGCCGCGTCGACAGTTCGCTTTCCAGCCGGCTGATCTGCTGGCTCAGCGCGGAGGTGACCACGCCAAGCTCCAGCGCCGCCTTGCCCATGCTGCCATGCTCGATCACGCTGACGAAGTAGCGCAATTGCCTCAGTTCCATGTCGCATCCCCGCTGCCGCAAATTGGCGGCATGGTAGCGGAAAACCCGTCGCGGTTCACGAATCCTGAAGACCCCTTAACGCCCGCCCGATGGCGCGCGCCATGGCGGCTGCGTAGAGTCGCACCACCAGAAGCGGGCGCCCGCCCGCCGTCCCATAACAACATGACTTCCCGCAAAGGAGACTGCATGCCTTCCGTTTCGCGCATCCGCCGCGGCGTGCTTGCGGCGCTGGCCGCCGGCGCCGTGCTGGGCAATCCCGCCGCCATCACTTCCGCATTCGCTGCCGACAGCTGGCCGACCAAGCCGATCACGCTGGTGGTGCCCTTCGCCAGCGGCGGCACCACCGACATCCTCGCGCGCACCGTCGGCCAGAAGCTGGGCGAGGCGCTGCAGCAGCCCGTTGTGATCGACAACCGCCCCGGCGCCGGCGGCACCATTGGCGCGGCCAATGTCGCGCGCGCGCAGCCCGACGGCTATACCTTCCTGCTCGCCACCGTGGCGCACACCATGGCGCCGGCCATCTACAAGAGCCTGCCGTACGAGTTCACGCGCGACCTCGATCCCGTGGGGCTGGTGGCGCTGACGCCCAACGTGCTGGTGGTCAATCCCGCCATCCCGGCGCGGTCGGTGCCGGAGCTGATCGCCTACATCAAGGCGCACCCCGGCAAGGTCAACTACGGCTCGGCCGGCATCGGCAGCACCGAGCACATGTCCGGCGAGCTGTTCCGCTCGCTCACCGGGACCGATATCGCGCACGTGCCGTACAAGGGCGGCGCGCCGATGATGACTGACCTGATCGCCGGCCAGATCCAGATGGCGATCGAGACCAGCCCGTCGGCCTCGCAGCACGTGCGCAGCGGCAAGGTCAAGGCGCTGGCCGTCACCACCGCGAAGCGCTCAGGCGCCTATCCGGGCGTGCCGACGCTGGCCGAGAGCGGCGTGAAAGGCTATGAAGTCACCACGTGGTTCGCGCTGATGGCGCCGCGCGGTACGCCGGCGGCGATCGGGCAGCGGGTGTCGGCGGAACTGGGCAAGCTGCTGAAGGCGCCGGATGTGCAGAAGCGCTTCGAAGAGCAGGGCGTGACCGCCGGCGACATGACGCCGGCGCAGCTCGCGGCGTTTATCCGCGTCGAGACCGACAAGTGGGTCAAGGTCGCACGCGAGTCGGGGGCGAAGGCGGACTAAGCCAGGGCCACGCGCATCGACGCGGGACCTGAACACCCGCTGCCTGCCGCAGTCCAATGGTATGACGCCAGCCTGGACCCGGAGGCAAGCCATGCATGACCTGACCTTTGTTCACGCTGACGCCGCCCATGTCGAGTGGCAGGTCGCACTGGCTGACTGCCAGAGGCAGCTGGACACGCAGGACCTGCTGCGCCAGGCGCGGCTGGATCATGCGCCGCCGCTGACGCTCGGCTGGTGCTACCTGAGCGATTACTACGCGCTCGCCGCCGAGGCGATCCTTGCCGCGTTGCAGCAGAACTGGCCCGGGGTGTCGTGGGTCGGCACGGTTGGCCTCGGCGTGTCGGCGAGCGGCGTGGAGTACTTCGACCAGCCGGCGATGGTGCTGCTGGCAGCGCCGCTTCCGCGCCAGGCCTTCCAGCTGTTCTCGGGGCGCCAGCCCTTGCCGGCCGCGTCGTCGGGCTTCGTTCCCCATACCGCGCTGGTGCATGCCGAAGGCAGCACACCCGACGTGCAGGAGCTGCTGCACGAGCTGAGCGTGCGTACCGCCACCGGCTACCTGTTCGGCGGACTGAGCTCGGCACGCAACCGTACGCTGCATATTGCCGACGGCGTGTATTCCGGTGGCCTGTCCGGCGTGCTGTTTGGCCCGGAAGTCGAACTCGTCTCCCGCGTCACGCAGGGCTGCCAGCCGATCGGCCCGGCACGCGCGGTCACGCGCAGCGAACACAACCTTCTGTTTGCGCTGGACGGCAAGCCCGCGCTGGATTGCGTGCTGCAGGACCTGGGCGTCGAGCGCGACGCACCCGTGGAAGCGATGGCGGCAGCGTTGTCGGGAACGCTTGCGGGCCTGAACGCTGCCACCGACGATGCGCCGGTGCAGCCGGGCCGGTTCGGCGCGGATACGCTGGTGCGCCACCTGATCGGCCTGGATGTGCAGCATCGCGTGCTCGCGCTTGCCGACCAGGTCGCGCCCGGCATGCGGCTGGCATTCTGCATGCGCAACGCCGCCGCGGCGCGCGCGGACCTGGAACGCATCGCCACGGAAATCCGCACGGATATCGAACACGGCGGCGGCCACGCGCGTGGCGCGCTCTATATCAGCTGCTCGGGCCGGGGCGGGCCGCATTTCGGCGCGCCGCATGCCGAACTGCAAACCGTGCGCGCTGCGCTGGGCGACCTGCCGCTGGCCGGCTTCTTCGCCGGCGGCGAGATCGCGAGGGATCACCTCTATGGCTATACGGGGGTGCTGACGGTCTTCACCAGCCATTGAACGGACCTGGCGCCCGAGTCAGCGGATGACGTTTTCGATGCTGCGCTTTTGGCGCGCAAACCAGCTGCTCAGCAAGCCGTTCGACCAGATCATCGGAAGCGAAGCCGCAACCATGCGGTAGACCTCGCGGCGCGGCATCTTCGAGGCGCGGGCCGGGTCCAGCCAGTACTCATTGCGCACCAGCAGCAGCAGGGTCTCCATGCCGATCAGGATCGGCCACAGGCAGGCCAGCCGCAGCCGGACGAAACGCTTAGGGATAGCCAGCGTGTATGCCATGGCCTCATGAAAATGCGCCAGCGTCATGCCGGCGAGCGAACGCATCAGGGCACGCGCGCGTTGCGAGGCGTCAGGCAGCAGCAAGTCCTGGGGGCCCAGCCCGTGCTGAACCAGTAGCGACGCCGGCAGGTAACACCGGCCGATGCGCAGGTCCTTGCCGCAGTCGCGCAACACATTGGTCATCTGCAAGGCTTTGCCGAAGCGGACCCCACTGCGCAGCATGGCGCCGAGGTCGCCATTGATCGCACCCGGCACATGCGCCGCGGTCATGCGGGTCCAGAATTCGCCAACGCAACCGGCGACCATGTAGGTGTAGTGGTCCAACGCCGCCAGGTCAGGCAGCGCCACGACACGGCCGGCGCGCTCGTCGGGGAACGTGCGCAGGTCGAACTCCATGCCTTCGCTGAGGATGGAAACGATCTGCCTCACCGCTTGCCGGTCAGCCGGTTCCAGCTGCGTCAGCACCGCCAGCGCGGGATCGAGCGACTCCAGCAGGATCCGCTCATCCGAATGCTCCTGGTGGCGAGCCATTTCCGTCGCGATGCTGAGCGCCGGCGCTGCGCCATCCGGGTTGCCGTTGACCTGGTCACGCAAGGACAGCAGCAACGCCAGCCGCCTTTCCGGCGCAACCAGCGTCGTATCCGCAATCGTGTCCGCAGCGCGCGCCAGCAGGTAGGCCAGGCCGACCGGATCGCGCATCCGGGCAGGGAGCACGCCCAGCGTGAGGTAGAACGAACGCGAAACGCCTTTGAGCAGCGGACCGAGGAGGAATTCCCGGCTGGGTTCGCGCATGGGTGGTGTCCTGTTCCCAGAGAGGTTTGCGGAATGGCATGGCCCGCCCGGCCGTCAGGCCGGGCCCGGGCGCATTGTACCTTTGGCGCGAAAAGCGGATCCCGGGATCCGCAGGCCCCGTGGTCAGGGCGAGGCCTTGCCCAGATAACGCTCGAACCACTGCGCTGCCAGGCGGGCGACGGATTCCAGTGCGCCGGGCTCTTCGAACAAGTGAGAGGCGCCGGGCACGATTACCAGCTTCTTCTGGCACTTGAGCTGGGCAAAGGCGAACTCATTCCGTTCAATGACGCTCACATCGAGTCCGCCGATGATCAGCATGGTCGGCGTGGACAGGCTCGCAAGGGCGTCGGCGCCCGCCAGGTCGACCCTGCCGCCTCGTGAAACGATGGCGTGTATCGGGATCGGCGACTGGCTCGCGGCACGGATCGACGCGGCGGCACCTATGCTGGCGCCGAAGTAGCCCAACCGCGGTGGCACGCCTTGCTGCCGCGCCACCCAGTCGGTCGCCTGTGCCAGCCGCTTGGCCAGCAGCCCGACGTCGAAGCGGATCGCCTGCACCTGGTCCTCCTCCGGCATGAGCAGGTCCATCAACAGCGTTCCCATGCCGCAGCGGTTGAGTTCGGCGGCCACGTACCGATTGCGCGGACTATGCCGCGAACTGCCGGTGCCGTGCGCAAACAATACCAGGGCGCCTGCGCCTGGCGGCAAGGCCAGCATGCCTTGCAACGCCACGCCATCCGCGGGGATCACAACCTCGCTGGCATCTGCACTGCTGCTACGCATGGCCGCCCTCCGGAAGATGGTGCTTCGACGCTGCCCGCGTTGCAATCGGCCCCATCGCAGTCCACTATAGGGCGAGCGTGGCGGCGAGGCCAGCCTTCGTCTGCTGGTCCGCGGACGCCCGCAATCGAACAACAGTCGACCAACATCCCGATGCATCAGGAGGGGCCATGAAGACCCTGTTTCTCGTCCGCCACGCCAAGTCAAGTCGCGATGACCCGTCCTTGCCCGACCGCGAGCGTCCGCTTGACGATCGCGGCCTGCGCGACGCCCCGGAGATGGGCAAGCGCCTGGCCGAGCGCAAGGTCAAGCCAGACCTGCTCGTGTCGAGTCCGGCCGTGCGCGCGCTGACCACGGCGCACCTGATCGCCGACGAACTCGGCATTGCCCGCAAGGACATCGAGATCGAAGACCGGCTGTACGCCAGTAGCGCGGATGACCTGCTCGCTGTCGTCCGTGCGCTCGACAAGAAGCTTGGCAGCGTGATGTTGTTCGGTCACAACCCCGAGTTCACTGACTTCGCGCAGCGCTTGTCGGACGAGATCAGCGACATGCCGACCTGCGCCGTCGCCAAATTCCGTTTCGACACCAAGGCATGGACGGATGTCGGGGAAATCACCCCGTCGAAAGTCTCGCTGGATTCGCCCAGGAAGTCGTAGTCGAATGTCGGGCGTGGGCTTTGCAGCGATATCTCCGGCTTGACCATCCGGGATGAAGCGATAAGAATTTGTGATCGCAGGCGCAAGCCGGCCTTCACGCTTTTCTGCCCCTCGTCCCACCCATGATCCCACCCGTCAGCACACTCCACGGCCGCCTCAAGATGCAGCACCTGCGCCTGCTGCTGGCGGTGGAGGAACGCGGCTCGCTGCGGCAGGCCGCCGAAGCGCTGACGCTGACCCAGCCCGCGGTCAGCAAGATGCTGCAGGATATGGAAGACCTGCTGGCCGTGCCGTTGTTCGAGCGCCATGCGCGCGGGCTGCGTGCGACGCGCTTCGGGATGGCGGCCACGCGCTACGCCCGGCTGGTGTTTGCCGACATGGATGGCTTGCGCGACGAGCTGGTGGCGCTGGAGTCGGGCAAGATCGGGCGCGTGCGGGTCGGCGCGGTGATGGCGCCGACGCCGGGCCTGCTGGCCGAGGTGATCCGCCGGCTGAATCGCGATCATCCGCGGCTGGAGGTGGCGGTGCAGGTGGAGACCAGCGACCTGCTGGTGCCGCTGCTGGAGCGCGACCAGCTCGATATCGTGCTGGGCCGCGTGCCCGATGGCTGGGACAGCAGCGGCCTCGAGTTCGAGCAGCTTGGCGACGAGGGGCTGGCGATCGTGGTCGGGCCGCAACATCCGCTGGCGCGGCGGCGCAAGCTGTCGTTCGCGGAACTGACCAGCTACCCGTGGATCATGCAGCCACGGCCGAGCCCGATGCGCGCGCTGATCGACCGCTCGTTCGAGGATGCCGGCGTGCCGGCGCCGCCGTCGACCATCGAGACCGCCGCGGTGCTGATGACCACGTCGCTGCTGGCCGACAGCGAGCTGATCGCGGTGCTGCCGGAGTCGGTGGCGGCTTACTACGGCCGCCTGGGCGCGCTGGCGGTGCTGCCATTGCCGCTGCCGCGGAAACTGGGGCCGTACGGCATCGTCACGCGGCGCGGGCGCCCGCCGACCGCATCGATGAGCCTGCTGATCGATACGCTGCGGGCGCTGTCGCGCTAGCGCTGCGGCTTGCCGTCGAGGCGCCAGAGATGGCGCTGTTCGCTGTCGGGGCGCAGCGACGCGGGCAGCAGGTCCGCCGGCATGTCCTGGTAGCTGACCGGCCGCACGAAGCGCGCGATCGCCAGGCTGCCGACCGAGGTCGAGCGGCCATCCGACGTAGCCGGCCAGGGGCCGCCGTGGACCATGGCATGTCCGACTTCAACGCCGGTGCCGAAGCCGTTGACCAGGATGCGGCCCGCCAGGCGCTCCAGCGCGGGCAGCAGCGTGCGCGCCGCGTCGTGGTCCGCGGGGTCGATATGCAGCGCCGCGGTAAGCTGGCCCTCCAGCGATTCGACCACGCGCCGCATTTCCGCGGCGTCGCGGCAGCGCACCACCAGTGACGACGCGCCGAAGACTTCATGGCGCAGCGTCTCGTCGGCCAGGAAGGCCTCGGCGCTGGTGCTGAACAGTGCCGCCTGACCTTGCAGCGCATTGCCTGCCTTGCCGCGCGCCACCAGCTGTACCTGCGGATGCTGCGCGAGCGTGCCCACGCCGTTGCAGAAGGCGCGCAGGATGCCGGCGGTCAGCATGTTCTGTGCGCCGATGTCCGCCAGGCTCGCCGCCGCCGCTTCCAGGAACTGGTCCAGGCCCTCGCTTTCCACCGCCAGCACCAGTCCGGGGTTGGTGCAGAACTGTCCGGCGCCCAGCGTCAGCGAGCTGGCGAACGCCGTGCCGATGGCTTGCGCGCGGTTGGCCAGCGCGTGTGGGAACAGCAGCACCGGATTGATGCTGCTCATCTCCGCATAGACGGGAATCGGCTCCTGGCGCGCCGCGGCGATCGCCATCAGCGCCTGGCCGCCGGCGCGCGAGCCGGTGAAGCCGACTGCCTTGATGCGGCGGTCCGCCACCAACCCCTGGCCGATTTCCAATCCGGTATCGAAGAGCAAGGAGAAGGTGCCTTCGGGCAGGTCCAGTTCCGCCACCGCTTTCTGGATGGCGCGGCCGACCAGTTCGGAGGTGCCGGGGTGCGCAGGATGCGCCTTGACGATGACGGGGCAGCCGGCGGCCAGTGCGGATGCGGTATCGCCGCCCGCCACCGAGAACGCCAGCGGGAAGTTGCTGGCGCCGAACACCGCGACCGGGCCCAGCGGGATATGGCGCAGGCGCAGGTCGGGGCGCGGCAGCGGCTGGCGCTCGGGCTGGGCCGGGTCGACGCGCAGCTCAAGGAAATCGCCCTGGCGCAGCATGCCGGCGAACAGCCGCAGCTGGCCCACGGTGCGTCCGCGCTCGCCTTCGATGCGGGCGCGCGGCAGGCCCGATTCGCTGACGCAGCGCTCGATCAGCGCATCGCCCAGCGCCAGGATGTTGCCGGCGATGGCTTCGAGGAAGTCGGCGCGCCGCGCGGGCGCGGTCTCGCGATAGGTGTCGAAGGCCTGCCAGGCGAGGGCGCAGGTCTGGTCGAGTTGTGCCAGCGTGGCGCCACCAAAGGCGGGTTCGAGCGTTGCGCCGGTGGTTGCGTCGATGGCGTGGAGGGTGCCGTGGGTGCCAGGTACGGATTGACGGCCGACCAGGAGTTCGCCGGTGAGGGTCATGGTTGGTCCTTTGAAAGGGTGTTGTGGCTAGCGATGGAGTATGCGCAGTGGCATTGGTTACCCGCCGCGACTTCGTGGAGGCTCTTGCCCTCTCCCCCGGCCCTCTCCCACTACGCGGGAGAGGGCCGGGGGAGAGGGCCGGCGCTACAAGATGCGTGGCGCTTCCTTACCGCCCCCAGCGCAGCACCAGCGGATCCAGCCGCCGCGCAATCTTCAGCAGCCCCTCGCGCGTGGCCGGATGCATCGGCTGCAGCGGATGCCTTACCGCATCCGAGGCAATCACCCCGCCTTCCTTCATCAGTACCTTGCTGGTTGCCAGCCAGCCCTGCCGGTTCTCGTAGTTGATCAGCGGCAGCCACTGCTGGTAGCGCTGCGCCGCCAGCTCGGCGTCGCCGGCCTGCCATGCATCCAGGACCTGGCGGATGCCGTCCGGGAAGCCCGCGCCGGTCATCGCGCCGGTGGCGCCGGCTTCCAGGTCGGCCATCAGCGTGATGGCCTCCTCGCCGTCCCACGGGCCAACGATGGCGTCGCCGCCCAGCTCGATGAGTTCGCGCAGCTTGGCCGCGGCCTGCGGCACTTCGATCTTGAAGTACGAGACATTGGCCAGCTCGCGCGCCATGCGGGCGAGGAAGGGCGCGGACAGCGTGGTGCCGCTGACCGGCGCGTCCTGGATCATGATGGGGATGTCGATGGCATCGGAGACGGTGGCGAAGAAGTCGTAGATGCCGCGCTCGGGCACGCGGATGGTGGCGCCGTGGTAGGGAGGCATCACCATCACCATGGCGGCGCCGGCGTCCTGCGCGGCGCGGCTGCGCTCGGCGCAGATGCGCGAGCTGAAATGCGTGGTGGTGACGATCACCGGCACGCGGCCGTCCACGTGCTCGAGCACGGTCTTCATCAGCACGCTGCGTTCGTCGTCGGTCAGCACGAACTGCTCGGAGAAGTTGGCCAGGATGCAGATGCCGTGCGAGCCGGCGTCGATCATGAAGTCGATGCAGCGGCGCTGGCCGTCGAGGTCGAGGCCGCCTTGCTCGTCGAAAATGGTTGGCGCTACCGGGAATACGCCGCGGTAGACGGGCGGCTGGGATCGGGTCATGGTCTCCTCCTTGCGGCTGGCACGCGGCCGGCGCGGGTTCTGGGCAGTCAATCGGGTCGGGCCAATATACGAGCGGGGGGAGGGCCTGTATATTGAATCATTTCCATCTTGTGATCGCTTTTGCGACTCACACGGTCCCGATATGAAATCCACCCTGGACACCCTCACCGGCCGACTGCGCATGAAGCAACTGCAACTGCTGATCGCGCTGGACGAGCACCAGTCACTGCACCAGGCCGCGGGCGCGATGGCGATGACGCAGTCGGCCGCCAGCAAGTCTTTGCAGGAACTGGAAGGCATGCTGGAAGCGCCACTGTTCGAGCGCTCCAAACGCGGCATGCGCCCCAACGCCTTCGGCCATTGCGTGATCCGCCATGCACGGCAGCTGGTGGCGGACCTGGGGGCGATGTGCGAGGAAGTGGCCGGCATCCGCGCTGGCAGTGGCGGGCGCGTCGCCGTCGGCGTGATCATGGGCGCCGTGCCCGAGGTGCTGGTGCCGGCGCTTGAACAACTGCGGCAGGCGCATCCCGACCTGGCGCTCGAGATCATCGAGGACACCAGCCTGCGCCTGCTCGGCCAGCTCGACGACGGCCACCTCGACCTCGTGCTCGGCCGCTCGCTGGTCAGCGACGAACCCGGCAAGTACCACTATCACCCGCTCGGCGACGAGCAGGTGTCCGTGGTGGTCGGTCACGTTCACCCCGCATCCAGGGTGCAGGCGATGGACTTTGCCGACCTTGAGGGTTATCGCTGGATCACTTACGCGGGGCACATGCCGATGCATGCCCTGCTGCAGCGCGAACTGGACCATGCCGGCGTCAGCTTCCCCGCCAACGCCATTTCGACGTCGTCGGCGCTGATCACCGTGGCCATGCTCCAGCGCGATCCCGGGCTGGTGTCGCTGCTGCCGACCAGCGTGGCGGAGCTGTTCGTGCGCCAGAAGATGCTGCGCATACTGCCAGTGCACCTGCAGTCGCGCCAGCAGACCTTCGGCATCGTCACGCGGCGCGGCGGCGCCTTGTCGGCTTCCGCACGGCAACTGGTGGCGATCCTGAAAGCGCAGGCGGGGAAGCCAGCGGCCGAGGTATAACGCCAGGTGATCGCCAGTTCAAAAAACGTCAGTAGTAGCGAATCGCTGATACCCATATAGTCTGCTCATCCGCGCCACCAGAGCCGGACAGCACAACGGAGACAGCGATGAAGACACGGAATGTTGGCAAGTGCGCCGGCAAACTCGCCGGCGCACTTGCCGGCCTGGCCACGGTGGCCGTTGCAGCGACGACCAGCGCCTGGGCGCAGGACACACGGCCGGTGCGCCTGATGGTGGGCGCCGCGCCCGGCGGCGGCACCGACGTGATGGCGCGTATCGTCTCCGACAAGCTGGCCGCACAGCTGAAGCAGCCCGTCGTGGTCGACAACCGCCCCGGCGCGTCCAACACCATCGCCGCGGACATCACCGCCAAGGCCGCGCCGGACGGCAACACGCTGCTGATGGGCGTGGTCACCTCGCAGGCGATCGCGCCGCACCTGCTCAAGCTGCAGTTCGACCCGCTCAAGGACCTGGCGCCGGTGGCGCTGGTGTCGTCGGTGCCCAACGTGCTGGTGGTCAACAACCAGGTCACGGCGCGCGACGTCAAGGCGCTGGTGGCGCAGATCCAGGCGAGCCCGGACAAGTTCCGCTTCAGCTCGTCGGGCGTCGGCAGCACCCAGCACCTGGCCGGCGCCGCGTTTGCGCGCCAGATCCAGGGCAAGCTGCTGCACGTGCCTTACAAGAGCAGCAGCAGCGCGCTGGTGGACCTGATGGGCGGCCAGGTGGACATGAGCTTCGAGACCATGCCGTCGGTGATCAACCATATCAAGGCCGGCAAGCTGCGCGCGCTGGCGGTGACCGTGGACAAGCGCTCGGCGCTGCTGCCCAATGTGCCGACGCTGGCCGAGGCCGGCGTGCCGGGCATCCAGATGAACGCCTGGTACGGCGTCTATGCGCCGGCCGGCACGCCTCCCGCCACGCTGCAGAAGCTCGGCACGGCGCTGACCACGGTGATCAAGGACCCGGATACCGTGCGCCGCCTGAGCGAGGTCGGCGCCGTGCCCGGCACGCTGACGGCCGCGCAGTTCGATACCTTCTCGCGCGCCGAGTACGCGCGCTATGGCAAGCTGATCGCCGAGCTTGGCGTCAAGCTCGACTGAGCCTGTATTTCAAGAGAATTTCATGACTTCACGTCCACGAATCGCGATGGTGCTGGGCGATCCCGCCGGCATCGGCCCCGAGCTGATCGCACGCCTGCTGGCCGACCCGGCCACCAGCGAACAGGCCGACATCCTGCTGATCGCCGACCGCGACGAATGGCGCCACGGCATGCAGGTGGCGGGCGTCGAGCTGGCGCTGGCAGAGACCGATACCCTCGCGTTCGCACAAGGCGCGCCGCGCCTCTACCACTGGGAGCTGGACGGCAAGCCCGCCTATCCGCGCGGCGCATCCAGTGCCGAGGGCGGCCGCTACAGCCTCGGCACGCTGTCGCTCGCGCTGGAGCTGGCGCAGTCGGGCCAGGCAGATTCGATCCTGTTCGGGCCGCTCAATAAAAGCTCGCTGCATGCCGCCGGCATGGACCATAGCGACGAGCTGCACTGGTTTGCCGAGCAGCTCGGCTACCACGGCAATTTTTGCGAATTCAACGTGCTCGACGGCCTGTGGACCTCGCGCGTCACCTCGCACGTGGCCCTGAAGGACGTGCCGGCGATGATCACGCCGGAACGCGTCGGTGGCGCCATCGACCTGATCGACCAGGCACTGCGCCGCGCCGGCATGGCAAGCCCGCGCATCGCCGTGTGCGGCCTGAATCCGCACAACGGCGACAACGGCGCCTTCGGCCGCGAAGAGATCGACGTGATCGCCCCGGCCGTCGCCGCTGCCCGCGGGCGCGGCGTGAACGTCGAGGGCCCGTTCCCGGCCGACACCATCTTCCTGAAGGTGCAGGGCGGCCCGTCGCAGCGGCAGTTCGACGCCATCGTCACCATGTACCACGACCAGGGACAGATCGGCATCAAGCTGATGGGATTCTCGCGCGGCGTGACGGTGCAGGGCGGGCTGCCGGTGCCGATCACCACGCCGGCGCACGGTACCGCGTTCGATATCACGCAGCAGGGCCGCGCCGATCCCGGCGCCACGCAGCAGGCGTTCCAGATCGCCTGCCGCATGGGCGCGCAACGGCGCGCCGCCGCAAACGCCTAGCCACCATCAATCCATACCGGATCAGCATGACCGCCCCCGGCGCGGCCGGGGAGCGTTCGCGCCAACGCATTGCCATCAGGAGCTGAACATGAAGATCACCAACGTCCGCGCCCGCGTCTTCGAATGGAAGGGCAAGACCGTGCCGCCGCAGGCGCATTTCTGCACCAACGCCACCGACATCCTGTTCGAGCGCGGCGACGCCATGGGCTCGTTCCGCTTCCACGGCTGGATGGTGGTCGAGATCGAGACCGATAGCGGGCTGGTCGGCATCGGCAACTGCGCGCTGGCCCCGCGCGTGGCCAAGCAGATCGTCGACGAATACCTGGCGCCGGTGGTGATCGGCCAGGACCCGTTCGACAACGAATACCTGTGGCAGAAGATGTACCGCCGCACCCAGGCCTGGGGCCGCAAGGGCATCGGCATGGCGGCGATCTCGGCGGTCGATATCGCGCTGTGGGATCTGATGGGCAAGGCCGTCGGCAAGCCGGTGTTCAAGCTGTTGGGGGGGCGCACCAAGGAGAAGATCTGGTGCTATGCCTCCAAGCTCTACAACAACGACGACCGCGACGCCTTCCTGGCCGAAGCGCAAGGCTACCTCGACCAGGGCTTTACCGCGATGAAGATGCGCTTCGGCTACGGCCCCAAGGACGGCCCTGCCGGCATGCGGAAGAACATCGAGCAGGTGCGGCTGCTGCGCGAGCTGGTCGGCGACGGCGTCGACATCATGCTGGAGTGCTACATGGGCTGGACGCTGGAATACGCGCGCCGCATGCTGCCGCGCCTGGCGGAGTTCAATCCCCGCTGGCTGGAAGAGCCGGTGATCGCCGACGATATCGAAGGCTATGTTGAGCTGAAGAAGGCGAGCCCGTTCCCGATCTCCGGCGGCGAGCACGAGTTCACTTCGTACGGCTTCAAGGACCTGCTGGAGCGCCGCGCCGTCGACGTGATCCAGTACGACACCAACCGCGTCGGCGGCATCACCGCGGCGCAGAAGATCAACGCGATGGCCGAGGCGTGGTCGGTGCCGGTGATCCCGCACGCGGGGCAGATGCATAACTACCACCTGACCATGGCGTCGACCGCATCGCCGATGTCGGAGTACTTCCCCGTGCACGACGTCGAGGTCGGCAACGAGCTGTTTTACTACATCTTCAAGGGGGATCCGGCCCCGGACAACGGCTACCTGCAGCTTGACGACAACCTGCCGGGGCTGGGGCTGGAGTTGAACGAGGAGTACTTCAGCCAGTTCAACATCATCGGCTGACAGGCTGACAGGCGGGCTGTCGCTGGCTGACCGGCCCTGGCGCACTACAATCAAGAAGCGCAATGCCCTTGTGCTGGAGTTCGCCATGGCCAGATCCCGCCGTCTGCTGGCCGCCTGCGCGGCACCCATGGGCCTGATGTGTGCCATCGGTGCCGTCAGCGCCTTCAGTGCCTTCGCCGCGCCGCCTGCCGGAACGCTGACAGTTTCCTTCCCCCATCCCGAAACCTACACCGATGCCGCCTACCGCAGCGCATACGGCAGCGACCGCGAGCGCGCGCAGGTGATGAACGATATCCGCCGACACTTCGACGAGCTGGCGGCACGCTACCTGCCGCAGGGCTATGCGCTCAGCATCGCGGTGCTGGATGTCGATCTCGCAGGACATTTCGAGCCATGGCGCGTGCGCGGCGATGACGTGCGCATCGTGCGCGATGTCACCTGGCCGCGCATGACGCTGCGCTATGAACTGCGCGGCAGCGACGGTGCCGTGATCGGCAGCGGCGAGCAGCGCATCTCCGACCAGAACTTCAACATGGGTGTCAACGTCTACAGCCAGAGCGACAGGCTGCGCTATGAAAAGGCGATGATGGACCGCTGGTTCGACGAGACCGTCAGGCGCCGGATCGCAGCGCGCGAGGACGGGCAGGGATGATCTGAAGCGGGCATTAGCACTACGGGCCGTAGATGCGCAGCGCCGTCTCGCGCAGCGCATCCGCGACCAGCAGCGCGCCGGGCGACATCAGCCGGTCGGTCGGCGTGATCAGGCCGAAGTCGTCCATATGGCAGGGCATCGCCATCGGCAGCACCTCCACCATGCCGAACGCCGCGTAGTACTGCGCAACATCCGCGGTCAGCACCGCGATCATGTCTGACTGCGTCACCATGCGCGTCAGGAACAGCAGCGCGGCGGTTTCCACCACGTTGGTCGGCGGCGCCAGGCTCGCGCGCTGGAACATCAGCTCGAAGCGGTGGCGCAGCACCGTGCCGGCCGGCGGTATCATCCAGGCGGCGTCGGTGGTGTCGGCCAGCGACAGGGCGGGCGCCGCCAGCATCGGGTGGCCGGGCCGCACCACGGCGCAGACGGGCTCTTCCGCCATCGGCTCGTAGCGCAACCGGCCCTTGTCGTGCTCGGGAAACAGCCGCGCGACCACCATGTCCAGCTTCTCCTGCCCCAGCCGGTCGAGCAGCACGTTGCTGTTGTCGATCTCCACCGAGACCCGCAATCCCGGATAGCTGGCCTTCACCCGGGCGATCGCCGGCGGCAGCAGCCGCACGCCGGGCGAGGTGATCGCACCGATCGCCACGTGGCCGAGCCGGCCCGCCTTCAACGCCAGCACTTCCTCGCGCGCCTGGTTCAGGCTGCCGATCGCCGCGCGCGCGTGCCGGATCATCGCGCGGCCATAGTCCGTCGGCGCCATGCCGCGCGGAAGGCGCTCGAACAGGGGGACCGACAGCATCTCTTCCAGCTCGCGCAGCAGCTTGGACGCGGCCGGCTGCGTCATCGCCAGCCGTTCCGCGGCGCGGTGGATGCTGCCCTCGTCGGCGACGGCCAGTAAAAGCAGCAGCTGGCGCGTCTTCAGGCGGGTGTGGCTGTGCCATACGGGTGCCGCAGGTGCTGCATCAGCCGCGACGGAAAGGTTGGGGGCGTCCATAGGGTAAATACCAATGCCGATATCGATATCGCAAATGCCGAACTCTTCATTAGTAGCATATCGGCAAGCTGCATACACTCCGTCCGACAAAACAACAACGACAGGAGACAGCGTGGAGCCCGCCAGGCCGCTGGATCCGTCGTCCCTGCCATTCCCGCCGCCTTCCCGGGCAGCCCTCGCATCAGGAACAACATGTCGGATTCCAAGGACAAGCAACGCAAGCCGCTGCGCTCGACGGCGTGGTTCGGCACCGCCGACAAGAACGGCTTCATGTATCGCAGCTGGATGAAAAACCAGGGCATTCCCGAGCACGCGTTCGACGGCCGCCCGGTGATCGGCATCTGCAATACGTGGTCGGAACTCACGCCCTGCAACGCGCATTTCCGCAAGCTGGCCGAGCACGTCAAGCGTGGCGTGTACGAGGCCGGCGGCTTCCCGGTGGAATTCCCGGTGTTTTCCAACGGCGAATCGAACCTGCGCCCGACCGCCATGCTGACACGCAACCTGGCCGCGATGGACGTGGAAGAAGCGATCCGCGGCAATCCGATCGATGCGGTGGTGCTGCTGACCGGCTGCGACAAGACCACGCCGGCGCTGCTGATGGGCGCGGCCAGCTGCGACGTGCCGGCCATCGTCGTTACCGGCGGGCCCATGCTCAACGGCAAGCTCGACGGCAAGGACATCGGCTCGGGCACTGCGGTGTGGCAGCTGCATGAATCGCTGAAGGCAGGCGAGATCAACCTGCACCAGTTCCTGTCGGCCGAAGCCGGCATGTCGCGCTCGGCCGGCACCTGCAACACCATGGGCACCGCCTCGACCATGGCCTGCATGGCCGAAGCGCTGGGCACGTCGCTGCCGCACAACGCGGCGATCCCGGCGGTCGATTCGCGCCGCTACGTGCTGGCGCACATGTCCGGCATCCGCATCGTGGAGATGGCGCGCGAGGACCTGACGCTGTCGAAGATCCTGACGCGCCAGGCGTTCGAGAACGCGATCCGCGTCAATGCGGCGATCGGCGGCTCGACCAACGCCGTGATCCACCTGAAGGCGATCGCCGGCCGCATCGGCGTGCCGCTGGAGCTGGAAGACTGGAGCAACGTGGGGCTCGACACGCCGACCATCGTCGACCTGATGCCGTCGGGCCGCTTCCTGATGGAAGAGTTCTACTACGCGGGCGGCCTGCCCGCGGTGCTGCGCCGCATGGGCGAGGCCGGCCTGCTGCCGCATCCGGGCGCGCTGACCGTCAACGGCAAGGCGATCTGGGACAACGTCAGGGATGCGCCGATCACCAACGACGAAGTCATCCGACCGCTGGATAAGCCGCTGATCCGCGACGGCAGCATCCGCATCCTGCGCGGCAACCTGTCGCCGCGCGGCGCGGTGCTCAAGCCGTCGGCGGCAACGCCCAAGCTGCTGCGCCACCGCGGCCGCGCGGTGGTGTTCGAGAACCTGGAGCACTACAAGGAGCGCATCGTCGATGAATCGCTCGATGTCGACGAGAATTCCGTCCTCGTCCTCAAGCGCTGCGGCCCGCGCGGCTATCCCGGCATGGCCGAGGTCGGCAACATGGGCCTGCCGCCCAAGCTGCTGCGCCAGGGCATCAAGGACATGGTGCGCATATCCGATGCACGCATGAGCGGCACCGCCTACGGCACCGTGGTGCTGCACGTGGCGCCCGAGGCCGCCGCCGGCGGGCCGCTGGCGATCGTGCGCGACGGCGACTGGATCGAGCTGGACTGCGAGGCCGGGCGCCTGCACCTGGATATCGATCCCGCCGAGTTCGAACGCCGCATGGCCGACGTGCAGCCGCTGCAGGCGCTCGCCGACGGCGGTTATCGCAAGCTCTACGTCAACCACGTGCTGCAGGCCGACGAAGGTTGCGACCTCGACTTCCTGGTCGGCTGCCGCGGACGTGAAGTGCCGCGCCACTCGCACTGATTCCATCCCATTGCATTGAATGCGCGCGGCCCCGGCGGCGCGCGCGACCCCTTACAAGAACAGAGGAGACTAGCCATGCAAGGCACACAGACCGCGCCGCTGGAGCGCGCCGTCCCAGCACAGGAAACCGGCGCACAGGCGCAGGAAGAGACCCGCATCGTCGGCATGCTGGTGCGCCGGCTGATCCCGTTCCTGGCGCTGATCTACGTGGTCGCGTATATCGACCGCTCGGTGGTCGGCTTTGCCAAGCTGCACATGAACGCGGCGATCGGCATCAGCGACGCGGCCTATGGCCTGGGCGCGGGTTTGTTCTTCGTCGGCTATTTCCTGTGCGAGGTGCCGAGCAACCTGGCGCTGGAGCGCTTCGGCGCGCGCCGCTGGTTCGCGCGCATCCTGCTGACTTGGGGCCTGATCACCATGGCGATGGCGTTCACGCAGGGCGCGCACAGCTTCTACGTGCTGCGCTTCCTGCTGGGCGCGGCCGAAGCCGGCCTGTATCCGGGCATCCTGTACTTCCTGACCAAGTGGTTCCCGATGCGGCATCGCGCGCGCATCATCGGCCTGCTGGTGCTGGCCCAGCCGATCGCGCTGATCATCACCGGACCGATTGCAGGCCTGGTGCTGTCGACACAGGGGCTGTTCGGCATGTCCAACTGGCAGACGCTGTTCGTGCTGAGCGGCCTGCCCGCGGTGCTGCTGTGCCTGCCGACGCTGCGCATCCTGCCGGAATCGCCCGCCAGTGCCGCATGGCTGGCACCGGCCGACCGCGCCTGGATCGAGCGCGAACTCGCCGCCGACCAGGCCGCCTATGCGCTCAAGCCGCACGGCAATCCTCTGCAGGCGCTCAGGGACAAGCGCGTGCTGCTGCTGTCGCTGCTGTTCCTGCCGTTCCCGCTGAGCATCTACGGGCTATCGCTGTGGCTGCCGACCATCATCAAGCAGTTCGGCGTGACCGATGCAATGACCGGCCTGCTGTCGGCGGTGCCCTACCTGTTCGCCGTGGTCGGCCTGTACCTGGTGCCGCGCCACTCGGACCGCAAGGGCGAGCGCTACGGCCATATCGTGGTGGTGTCGGGGATGGCAGCGATCACCATGGCGCTGAGCGCCTGGGTGCAGTCGCCGGTGCTGCAGTTCCTGTTTATCTGCCTGACCGCGTTCTCGATCTATTCGATCCAGGCGGTGGTATGGGCACTGCCGGGCGAATTCCTGACCGGCGCCAGCGCCGCGGTGGGGATTGCCACCATCAACTCGCTGGCCAACCTCGGCGGCTACTTCGGGCCGTATGGCATCGGCGTGATCAAGGACGCCACCGGCAGCCTGGCGGCGGGGCTGTACTTCCTGGCGGCGATGCTGGTGTTCGCGGTGGTGATGGCGTTCGTGGTGCGCGCCGCGCTGCGGCCGGCGGCGCGCGCCGGTGCGGCGCAGCAGGCCGGTGCCTGACCGCAATCGTCACGGCCGCCGCTTCTTCCACTCGTAGTCGGGCGGCGGATCCGCCGCGCCGGCGCGGCCGACCGAGTTGGGGTTTTCCGAGCACAGTGTGACAAAGCTCACCGGCTCGCCCGCATGCTGGCGCTGGCGCAGCGCTTCGGTGAAGTGCAGCGCCTCGCGCATCGCGTCGCTCGGGAACGACTGCGCGTGCGGCGTCAGTCCGGTGCCGTGGGCTTCGGACCAGTAGACCATGTACATAAGGCATTCCTCTCGATTGCGCCGGTGACCACGAGGCGCTGCAACCTTCGTTCCCGGCAGGGCAGGGGCGAAGGCAGGGTTCGCGGTGCATGCCGATTGCAATCTGTTCCTCGGACTTTTGCAAGCTTTGGCGTGCCACGGGCACAATGGGCGTTTCTGGCATCGTCGCTGTGCCGTTCCCGTCTCGTCCCGATACTCCATGCACTCCATGCCCGATATTGCGCTGATTCCCGCCACCGCAGCCGATGCCGACCGCCTCGCCGCCATGCACACCGCCAGCTGGCAGCACACCTATCCCGGCATGCTGCCAGACGCGTACCTGCGCGAGCAGGCCAATCCGGAGCGGCTGGCGGCCTGGCGCGCGCGCATGCATGACGGCGCGGATGGCCCCGTGGAGGCCACGCTGGCGCTGGTCGATGGCGCGGACGCCGGCTTTGCCTGCCTGTTGCCCGAGGCCGACCCCCGCTACGGCATCTACCTGGACAACCTGCATGTCCTGCCTGCCTTCCATGGCCAGGGACTGGGCAAGCGGCTGCTGGCGCATTGCGTGCAGCGCGTGGCGCAGCGCTGGCCCGGGCAGCCGCTGTTCCTCTATGTGCTCGAGGCCAATACGCAGGCGCGCGAGTTCTACCAGCGGCTGGGCGGCGAGGCATCGGAACCGTTCGAAGACGATTTCCACGGGCCGGGCCTGCGCGTCATGGTGCGGCGCGTGACCTGGCCCGACGTGGCGGCGCTGGCCAGGCGGCTGGCGTAACGCAGGGATGGCGGGCACGGCAGGCGTTGCCGAACCGCTTGCCCCTGGCCTACCATCGCCGGCATGCCAACCGGAGGCGCCCAGCCATGATCCTGTCGACCGCCAGCTTGCCTCAGCACAACCGTTCTCGCCTGTCCCTGGCCCTGGCCGCTGCAGCCATGACTGTGGTACTGGCCGGCTGCGCCGGCACGACGGCAGTGCCGCCCGCCGCGGCCAAGGCTGCCGATACCGCGGTGGCCGCACCGCACTGGCAACGCGTGCATCTTGGCGCTGGCGCCGGCTATGACTTCCCGGTCTATGCCAACCACCGGCTCGACGGCGACCTGTCGCGCATTCGTGAAGTCGTGTTTGTCCAGCATGGCCTGCAGCGCAACGGCGACGACTACTATGCCGCCGGCGCCGAACTGCTGAAGGCCAGCGGCCGCAAGCCGGACGAGGTGCTGCTGCTCGCGCCGAATTTTCCCGGCACGCCTGACCAGAAGAAGGGTTTTACCGGCATGCCGCAATGGTCGGTGCAAGGCTGGCTCAGCGGCGAGGACGCGATCGACGGCCCGGCCCGCGTCAGTTCGCTGCAGGTGCTCGACGACCTGCTCGCCTTCGTCACCGACAAGGCGCGGCTGCCGCAGGTCGGCAAGGTGACGGTGGCCGGCCATTCCGGCGGCGCCCAGGTCGTGCACCGCTACGCGGTGCTGAACAATGTCGACGAGCGCATCCGCGCGGGCGGCATCGACCTGCGCTACGTCGTGGCCAATCCGTCGTCCTACCTGTATTTCACGCCGGTACGGCCGGCCGGCGCCAATGGCAAGTCGTTCGCGCCGTATGACAAGGCCATTTGCCCGGACTACGACAAGTACAGCTACGGCGTGCAGGACATGGTGCCGTACGCGAGAGGTGCCGACGGCATGGCGCTGTACAAGCGCTATGCCGGGCGCAAGGTGACCTATCTCGCCGGCACCGAGGACAACGATCCCAACCACCGCGTACTCGACAAGGCCTGCGGCGCCGAGGCCGAGGGCGCGACGCGGCTGCAGCGTGCGCGCGGCTACCTGCGCTACGAGCGCTACCTCGCCAGCCCGGGCCTGGCCATCCGCCATCAGGCGTATGAAGTGGTGGGCGTGGGGCACGACCAGGCGCGCATGTTCGGTTCGCAGTGCGGGGCGCGGGCGGTGTTCGGCATGCCTGAAGCCGCCAATGCCGGCGGTGCGGCCTGCCGTGCGCCGCAGCTCTGAGGCGGGCGCATCCGGACACCGTCACGGCAAGAAAAAAACCCGCGGCAATCGCGGGTTCAAGTCCCTGCCCGCAGGATCGGGCTCGGAGGAGACAACCACAGGAAAGGCAGCGCGCCAGTCAGGTCAGGCAGTATTTGACGACCTGTTCTTCGACGCCGACAAAACGTACCAGCTGGCGCAGGCCGCTGGCGAATTCCTTGATATGGTGCCCGTCAGGCGTATCGGGCAACCGGTAGTAGATCGGGGCCTTGTCGCGCAGCGGCGCCAGCAGGCCGAACGGGCGTTCGCCCGCATCGGCTTCCCAGGCGACGTCGCGCTCTTCGGCAATGGGTTTTCCGGTCATGGGCATACTCCAGATTCGGTGCATGGTGCGGCCGGGGACGGATTTTTCTTGCTCGCACAGCGTTTCAATGTATGAAATGTATGGCAGGTAACGCAAAAATGCTATTCAGCATTATTTAATTCTGTTTGCTGCCAAATCTCGAAATTGCCAGATTTACCGAATATATGTCGGCGTTTGCAGGTATTGCCGGATTGCGGCGATCCTTGCATCACGGCTTGCCGACAGCAGGGGGGCATTGCGCTAACATAGCGCCAGTTTTTTGCGGTCCGTGGCGCACCGGCATGACCGGCGCTCCTGCCGCATGGCATCTCCGAAACCATCACCCGCCCCCGACGGGCCATTGCCAAGACGCATGTCGACCCAGCACGCCTTGTTGATCTCCCTGCTTGAAAAGCCGTCGTCCGGCTATGACCTGGCGCGCCGCTTCGATCGCTCCATCGGCTATTTCTGGCATGCCACCCACCAGCAGATCTACCGCGAGCTGGGGCGCATGGCGGACAGCGGGTGGATCGCGGCCGACGAGAACGAGGCGGCGGAAAACGAGGGCGGCGCCGACCGCAAGAATCGCAAGAAGGTCTACCAGGTGCTGCCGGCCGGGCGCGACGAACTGGTGCGCTGGGTGCTGACCCCGGGGGCCGGGCTCGACCAGCGCGAGGAAATCCTGGTCAAGCTGCGTGCCGATGCCGCGATCGGGCCGCTCGGCCTGGGCGATGAAATGCGGCGGCTGATCGCGCTGCACCAGGCACGGCTCGAGACCTACCTGGCGATCGAGCGCAAGGATTTTTCCGCGCCCGACATGGACCGCGCGCAGCGGTTGCGCTACGCGCTGCTGCGCCGTGGCATCCGCTTCGAGCAGGACTGGGTGGCGTGGGGCGAAGACCTGCTGCCGCTGCTGGAGCAGCAGTCGGCGTAGCGCGCCGCGCGCCAAAGCAAGACGCCGGCCTTGCGGCCGGCGCTCTTTATTGGGGTTTGGTCAGGCTCAGGCCACGTCGAGCGCGCGGGCACCCGCCTGGCTGGCTTCGCCCAACCCCAGGCGCCGGCGCGCCAGCGCATACTCCTCGGCAAAGCGCCGCACCAGCTCGCCGGCCGGCACCACGCGCTTGATCGCGCCCACGCCCTGGCCAGCGCCCCAGATATCCTTCCAGGCCTTCACGCTGGTCGAGCCGAAGTTCATCTTGGACGGATCCGACTGCGGCAGCGCCTCCGGGTCCAGCCCGGCGCGCTCGATGCTGCCGCGCAGGTAGTTGCCGTGCACGCCGGTAAAGAGGTTGGAGTAGACGATGTCGCCGGCGCTGCTGTCGACGATCATCTGCTTGTAGCCGTCCTGCGCGTTGGCTTCCTGCGTGGCGATGAAGGCAGAGCCGATGTAGGCCAGGTCGGCGCCGGCGGCCTGCGCCGCCAGGATGGCGTCGCCGCTGGAGATCGAGCCTGACAGCAGCAGCGGGCCATCGAACCATTCACGGATCTCGTGCAGCAGCGCGAACGGCGACAGCGTGCCGGCATGGCCGCCGGCGCCGGCCGCCACCGCCACCAGCCCGTCGGCGCCTTTCTCGATGGCCTTGCGCGCGAAAGCGTTGTTGATCACGTCGTGCAGCACGATGCCGCCATACGAGTGCACCGAGTCGTTGACTTCCTTGCGCGCGCCCAGCGAGGTGATCACGATCGGCACCTTGTAGCGCACGCACAGCTCCAGGTCATGCTCGAGCCGGTCGTTGGACTTGTGCACGATCTGGTTGACCGCGAACGGCGCCGCCGGACGGTCCGGATGCTTGTCGTTGTGCTCGGCCAGTTCAGTGGTGATGCGGTCCAGCCATTCTTCCAGCTTGGGCGCCGGGCGCGCGTTCAGCGCCGGGAACGAGCCCACCACGCCGGCCTTGCACTGGGCAATCACCAGGTCGGGGTTGGAGATGATGAACAGCGGCGAGCAGACCACCGGCAGCGACAGCCGGTTCTGCAGCAGGGCGGGGAGGGCCATGGGTGAAGTCTCCTGGGTAGTACGGTGAGGCAATGAGAATCTGGCGGGCGCGGGCGGCGGCCTGGCCGCTTACGCGGCACCGGTCAGTACGTCCTTCTGGCTGGCGAGGCGCGCGCCCATGGCGGCGGCCAGCGCCTCCAGTCCGGAGCGCGGGCGCACCATTACTTCGAATTCGGCAATATGGCCGGCGTCGTTGAAGCGGATCATGTCGATGCCCTTGAGCGCCTTGCCATCGACCGTGGCGCTGAACTCGAGCACCACGCTGTGGCCGTCCTCGCTGACGAAGCTGCGGTGGTAGCGGAAATCGCGGAACACCTGGTTCACCGTGGTCAGCACCAGTGCGATCGCGGCACGGCCTGGGTAGGCCGTATGCGCCACCGGCGAGCGGAAAACAACGTCGTCGGCGACGATGGCGTCGAGTCCGGCCATCGAATTGCTGGCAATCAACTGGTGCCAGGTGTCGAGCGAGGCCTGCGCTGCGGGAATCAGCTGGGTGGTCACTGCAGTCTCCTTAAACTGTTCTGGGCGGTCGCGGCATGCGCCGGCTACGTCGTGTTCTTGTTTGTGTTCGCGTCTTATGCAACCAGTTGCATAGTGGGATGAAAGGTAGCATGCGCTGCTGCACTGCGCAAGCCGGTTTTGGTCCCGTGCCCGCCCAGGGCGCCTTGCAGTGACGGGTTGACTACAATAGGCGGCATCGCACAGCGGGAATCCCGCCCGCGCCCGCAAGCCACCGGCAGGAGAGTCAGTGACCACTAAGTCGACCGCGCACCAACCCGGCCAGGCGGCGCTATTCGATGCCGACCTCGACGCCTGGCGCGCCCATCCCGAGCGCGCCTTCGACGGCTGGCTGGCGCGGCATGGCTTCCGCCACGGCACCAGCGTGGTGTACCGGGCGATGTGGGGCAAGCTGCTGCGCTGGTCGGCCGAGCGCGGACTGCCGCCGCTGAGCTGGTCGGCGGAGCAGATCGGCGAATTCCTCGACGCCCAGCAGTTGCACAAGTCGCACCGCTACCGCTATGCGCGGCTGATCGAACGGGTGTTCCACCATCTCTCCCAGTTGCGCGAGGGCATGCACAACCCGGGAAGCCAGGCGGTGCGCGCGCACCTCGCCGAGGGCGAGAACGACCCCACTGCCTTCCTGCTGCCGGGCGAGCGCGACCTGCTGGTGGCCCGCATCCTCGGCCCGGCCGGCGTGCCGCCGACGGCGGAGGAATGCCGTGCGGCATCGCCGACGCAATGGAAGCGCGCGCGCGATGCCGCCTTGCTGGCGGTGCTGCTGGGCGGCGGGCTGAAGGTGGGCGAAGCGCGCGCCCTGCGCCTGGAGGCGATCGACGATGGCGCCCCGGGCCGAATGGCGCTGCGCATGGTGCGTCCCGACAATGGCCGCGCCTATACCGCGCCGTTGTTCGCGCTGGCGCATGCCCCGCTGCGGGCGTGGCTGGTGCTGCGCGAGGCGTCGGGCACGCTCGGCAGCCTGCTGTTCCCGGCCATGCCGGCGGGCCGGCCGATGCATGCGGCTTCGGTCTACCGACGCGTGGAAATTTTGCTTGACGAAGCCGGCGTACTAGCCGGCCGCCATGAACGGGCCTCGCCGCAGACCCTGCGCAATACCTGCGCGGCCATGCATTTCGAGGCCGGCACGACGCCGGCCGAGGTGGCGCAATGCCTGGGCATGCGCGACCTGGAATCGGGCTGGCGGCTGCGCGGCGCGTATGAGGCCTGGCAGGCACGGGCGGGGCTGGTGGTTCAGGCGAGCGACAGACACGCCTGAGTCCGGCGGTGCCATGCTTGTAACTGTGTGTGCCAGCTGAGCGGGTGCGGCTGACTCATCGTGGATAATAGGCGACACTACCGCCTGCGCGGGTTCAATGTGCGGTATCAGGCATTGCATGCTCGCGCATGAGACCGCGCCGCCCTGAATCGAAATCCGACGCTTATTTTCATGCCCGAAACCCTGCTTCTTACCGGTGCCACCGGCTATATCGCCTCGCATACCTGGGTCGCGCTGCTCAATGCCGGCTACCACGTGATCGGACTGGATAATCTGTGCAACAGCAGCCCGGTGGTGATCGAGCGGCTCGCTGCCATTACCGGCAAGACCCCGCATTTTGTCCAGGGCGACGTGCGCGACCGCGCCTTGCTGGACCAGCTTTTTGCCGAACACCGCATCAGCGGCGTGATTCATTTTGCCGCGCTCAAGGCGGTGGGCGAATCCGTGAGCCAGCCGCTGCAGTATTACAGCAACAACCTTGACGGCCTGCTGACGGTCTGCGCCGCCATGGGTGCGGCCGGGGTGAAACAACTGGTGTTCAGCTCCTCGGCGACGGTTTATGGCAATCCCCAGACGGTGCCGATCCTTGAGGATTTCCCGCTGTCGGCGACCAATCCGTATGGCCAGACCAAGCTGATGGGCGAGCAAATCCTGCGCGACCTGGAAAAATCAGACCCGGCATGGCGCATTGCCTACCTGCGCTATTTCAATCCGGTCGGCGCGCATGAAAGCGGTCTGATCGGCGAAGATCCGCGCGGAATTCCGAATAATCTGATGCCATACGTGGCACAGGTGGCCGGCGGGCGCCGCGAGAAACTGATGGTATTCGGCGGCGACTATCCCACGCCCGACGGTACCGGCGTGCGCGACTATATCCACGTGTGCGATCTCGCTGACGGCCACCTGGCGGCGCTGGTCTACTTGCGCGACCAGGGGCGGGGCATGACCGTCAACCTGGGCACCGGACGCGGCTACAGCGTGCTGGAAGTGGTCGAGGCCTACCAGCGCGCCAGTGGCAAGCCGGTACCGTATGAGATCGTGGCGCGCCGCCCGGGCGATATCGCCTCCTGCTATGCCGATCCCGCGCTGGCCAACCAATTGCTGGGCTGGCGCGCGCAGCACGACATCGAACGCATGTGCCAGGACTCGTGGCGCTGGCAGTCGATGAACCCGCAGGGATTCGGCGCCTGAGCGGCAACGCCGGTAATACACCAAACAAAAACGCCACGGTTTGCAACCCTGGCGTTTTTCCATGTGCCGGCGTCGCGCTTCAGCGAATCAGGAAGTCCTCGACAGTTTTGCCCTGTGCCAGGGCCTGGGTCAGCCAGCCCGGACGCTTGCCGCGGCCGGTCCAGGTATTGCCCGCACTGTCGCGATAGCGCACCGGCACCTTGCGGTTTGCCGCCTTCTTGCCGGCCGGCGCTTTCACGCCAAAACCCAGGTCTTCAGCGGTCAGGCCATATTGCTCGATTTTCTCGCGAATATCCGAGATCACCGAAGCCTGTTCGCGCGCCTTGATTTCCTCGGCTTGCTTCTGCAGTTCACTGATTTGCTGAACGATTTCCTGATAAGTCGCCATTGCGTCCTCGGTTTCCGGTGGGGTGATATGCGTGGGTGTCGGTACAGCGGGGTGTCGCGCAATGCTGCGCAGCGCTGTGGGTGTGCTGAAATGCTGAAAACAATTATAACGGGGTAGCGAGCCGCTGCAAATCCCGGGGCGCTATTCCTGCATGGTTTTTGCGAAAATTCTTGCAGCCGATATTGCTGTGAACTTTCGTGAACCATTCCGGTCGCCCCGCCGGATTTGAACCGGAACGCAATGCCGCACTACCTCTGTTGTACTGTCGGGCCGGCACATAAATCGGCCTGAGCGGCGCGATCCGCGCAAACCAGTGGCGCCGGGGCGCGCCGGCGCCGGTGGAAATCAAATTGCCATAATCGGCGCCGCTCCGGTGAATAAAGCGTCTGCTTACATGCCGCGAGACGCGGCGTGCCGTATATCCGACATCCGGGTTAATTCCGGCCATTTGCCGCGCGGCCGGGCGCTGCTGCTCAAGTACCAGATGGGCCGCGCCGTTATCCGGGCAGGGCGGATCAAGTGGGTGTCTGGTCTTGCCGTAACGAGGCCAGGAGCGTGCCTCGCGGAATGCTTACGTTTTCCTTTCAACAATGTCTTTCCACCACAATATCCAGATCAAGACCCTGTTGCGGGGCGCCATGGGAATGCTGTCGGTGCTGCTGTTGCTGGTAGGCGGCGCCGGGCTGCACGGTATTTCCTCCGGCAACGACTCGCTCAAGGAGACGTATTCCAACCAGCTGGCTTCGTCCATTGCGCTGAGCGACGCCATGCTGGCCATGACCCGCATGCGCCTGGCCCGCAAGGTACTGCCCGATCTGCAACGCAGCATGTCCAGCGCGCATGAAGCGCTGCAGAAATTCCAGCTGGGCGCCGGCAAGGCCAATTTCGACGCCGCGCAGGCCAGCTTTGCCAGCATCCGCACGCTGTCGATCGCGCTGGTCGTGCTGGGGCTGGCGGTCGCGGTGCTGTGCACGGTGGCACTGAACCGCGCCATCGTCACGCCGGTGCAGGAAGCGCTGGCCATGTTCGAGCGCATTGCGCGCGGCGACCTGGCCTCGCGCATCACCAGCAGCTGAAGAACGTGGTTTCGGTATTTACCCTTGCAGGCGGTACCGTGGCCCCGGCACCGCGCCGCGGCCGGCGCCGGTCGCCGCCGGCCGCGACGATGACTGGAGTGCGTTCTAAACAGATGTCCCCGGCAGGGGACCCCCGTATTGTGTTGTTCACACGGCGACCGCAAGATGCCATGATGCGAGGTTTGCCCCGCGTCGGCTTTGTCTTCGCGCATTTTCTTTACCACCGCGCAGCCCAATGATTGCCCTGAGTACCGTCCTGTTGCTGCTCGCCGCCCTGCTGGGCGTGGCCGCCGCCCTCGGCGCCCGCGCCGGGCGTGCGGACGAGGGCGCCGGAAGCCGGTCGCTGCGCACGCTGACCTGGACGGCGGCGCTGCTGTCGCAGCTCGCCGTGAGCCTGCCCGTGGTGGTGGTGGTGCTGTCGGGCAGCGTGCCGGTGGCCAACGACACCGCCGAGATGGCCGCCAGCTTCGCCGCCGCCGCGGCCGCCACCGCCGCCGCCAAGCTGCTGTTGCAGTGGCTGCGCCAGGGCGCGCGCCTGTGGCGCGGCGCGGCGGTGCTGGCGGTGGTCGCCGGCGCCGGCATGGTGGCCGCGGCCGGCACCCACCTGGGCCGGGCCTGCGGCGCCGGCGCGCCTTCGGCGCGCGCCTGCATCGACGCGGCCGGACTGCCTCATCCCGCCTGGCTGGCAGGCGGCCTGACCGCGCTGTGCGCACTGATGTTCGCGCTGCACCGGGCGCAGTCGCGCGGCTGGCTGC
Organism: Cupriavidus sp. MEYA8; assembly: GCF_059278825.1. Classification (NCBI taxonomy): domain Bacteria; kingdom Pseudomonadati; phylum Pseudomonadota; class Betaproteobacteria; order Burkholderiales; family Burkholderiaceae; genus Cupriavidus; species Cupriavidus sp. MEYA8. The sequence goes on along the minus strand of NZ_CM181222.1, from coordinate 865,161 downwards.
CGGTATCGCGCACCGAGACCAGCCCCGCCGGGGATCTTGCCGATGATGCCGCCACCGCCCTGGTGCGCGGCGCCGAGCCGCGGCTGGTGCGGCGCGGCGCCCGCATTCCCGGCCGGCTTACGGTGCGCGCCACCGCGCGCGGGCAGGGCACGGTGGGCGAGTACAGCGTCGCCACCGTGATGCCCGACCGCGTCGCGTTCGGCCGCTGGTTGGACCAGGCCATGGCCCAGGCGCGGCTGGCCGACACCGGCTGCGCCGTGCTGCTGATCCATATTGCCGACTACCGCGAGGTCGACGAAGTCTTCGAGATCCGCGCCGACGATATCCTGGCGCAGGACGCCGGCGCGCTGGCGCAGGCCGTGCTGGAGCCGCACGACTTCCTCGCCCGGCTGGCGCGCGACGAGTTCGCCGTCGGCGTGCCCGAGCTGGTGCACCACGGCCGCGCGCAGGAGCTGGGCTCGCGCGTGCTGGGCTCGCTGGCGGAATTCATCGCCGCGCGCGGGCTGCAGATGCAGATCGGCGTCAATATCGGCATCGCCATCTACCCGCGCGACGCCCAGACCTCCGAGGCGCTGATGCAAGCCGCACGAGTGAGCCTGGCCGAGGCCCGCGAAAGCGGCTCGAACCAGGTGCGCCTGTTCAATAGCGCTGCCGGCGAGCGGGCCCGCCGCACCCGCGTGATCCGCCGCGACCTGTGGCTGGCGATCCAGGATGAGGCGCTGTCGCTGCAGTTCCAGCCCAAGTATGACGCCCGCCGCCGCACGCTGGTGGGCGCCGAGGCGCTGTGCCGCTGGCGCCATCCCGCGCTGGGCCAGGTCAGCCCGGCCGAGTTCATCGCCGTGGCCGAGCAGTCCGGCCAGATCGACAAGCTCGACGACTGGGTGCTGACCAGCGTCTGCCGCCAGGTGCGCCTGTGGCAGGACGCCGGCCTGCCGACCGTGCCGGTGGCGATCAACGTGTCGGGGTTGCGCTTTGCCAGCCGCAATTTCCCGCAGTACCTGCTCGAGCAGATCCACCAGCACGACATCCCGCCGTCGGCGATCACGCTGGAGATCACCGAGACCGCCGCCATGAAGGACATCGGCAAATCGCTGGAGACGCTGGCCGAGCTGCAGTCGCTCGGCATCCAGGTGGCGCTGGACGACTTCGGCAGCGGCTATTCGAGCCTGGGCTATCTCAAGCGCCTGCGCGTGGGCACGCTCAAGATCGACCGCACGCTGATCGGCGGGCTCGACACCGATGCGCAAGGGCGCGCCATCGTCGGCTCGATGGTGGCGCTGGCGCACGAGCTGCGCATGAAGGTGGTGGCCGAAGGCGTCGAGTCGGCCTCGCAGCTGGAAATCCTCAACGAGATGGGCTGCGACGAGGTGCAGGGCTTCCTGCTGTCGCTGCCGCTCGATGCGGCAGGGTTTGCCGAGGCGTTGCGCGGGCCGCAGCCAGCCTGAGCGCCGCGCCGCACGCACAAGCACCAGGCCGAAAAAACGCCAAAAACGCTAAAGCGACGCGCCTGCCATGCCGATATCCACGCTGGCAGGGCCCGCGCGCTTGCAGCGCGGCCCTGCGCCGGCCTGTCCGTCGCCGGCCGCGCGCCATCCGCGCCAAGCACTGCTTCAGCATCCGGCGGATCAACCGAGCCCTGCCAACGGAGGCGCCAATGTCATTGCCCAGCATTCTCGTCGTCGACGATTCCCCCTCGCTACGCCGCATGATCGGCGCATGCCTGCGTGCCGGCGGGTTCGACGTCACCGAGGCGGCCGACGGCGAGCAGGCGTATGCGCTGGCCGACACCGCGGCTGCGGATGACGATGCCGCGGATCATGTCGCGTTCGGCATGCTGGTCACCGACCAGGTCATGCCCGGCATGGACGGCCTGACCCTGATCCGCCGACTGCGCGCCAGCGCGCGCTACGCCGCCATCCCGATCCTGATGCTGACCACCGAGCATGACGGCAGCATCCGCGAGCAGGCCCGCGCCGCGGGCGCCTCGGGCTTCCTGCCCAAGCCCTTCGATCCCGATGCGCTGATGCAGGCCGTGGCGGCGCTGCTGGCGCCCCCGCACCCCTCCTCGGAAGGGTAAGGAAGGCGCCGCATCGGCCTTCAGTCACCCCGTTTGCTGCCGTAAACACTGGTGGGCGAAACCACGCCCCGGCGCACGGCGCCAGGAAACCGGCATGACCAGAATGGGGGCTGACGATGCGGCATATCGACAAGGCAAACGGCGCGGCAGGCGTGAACGAAGGCGCGGGCGAGGAATTCCTGGCCTTCACGCTGGGCCGCGAAGAGTACGGCATCGATATCCTGAAGGTCCAGGAGATCCGCGGCTACGAGTCGGTCACCCAGCTTGCCAATGCGCCCGACTACATCAAGGGCGTGATCAACCTGCGCGGCATCATCGTGCCGATCATCGACCTGCGCATCAAGTTCCGCCAGGCCAACGTCAGCTATGACCAGTACACCGTGGTCATCATCGTCGATCTCAACGAGCGCACCACCGGCATCGTCGTCGACGGCGTCTCCGACGTGCTGACGCTGACGCCCGCGCAGATCAAGCCCACGCCGCATTTTTCCGGCGAGCTGGCTACCGACTACATCCGCGGCCTCGGCTCGGTCGAGCAGCGCATGCTGATCCTGGTCGATATCGAGAAGCTGCTCAATACCGAAGAACTGGCCGCGCTCGACGCCGTGGCCTGATCCCTGCCACACCTGCCTGTTCACCCCCGCCGCCCGGCTGGCACGCCTGCCGGATCGTACCGCCCGGAATTGCGCCATGCCTGGCAGCCATGGTTTCTTCGGGCAAGCAGTATCGATATCATCCATGCGAAACAACCAACCCGTTACGCAGCGCGAATACCAGCTCTCACCATCTGACTACCTGATCTCGCGCACGGACCTCAAGGGCCGTATCACCTTCGCCAACCGCACCTTTATCGAGGCCAGCGGCTATGCAGCCGAGGAACTGATGGGCGCGCCGCACAACCTGGTGCGCCATCCCGACATGCCGCCCGAGGCGTTTGCCGACCTGTGGCAAAACCTGGAAGCCGGCCGCACCTGGATCGGCGTGGTCAAGAACCGCCGCAAGAACGGCGACTTCTACTGGGTCACCGCCACCGTGACGCCCACGCGCATCGACGGGCGCGTGGTCGGCTATACCTCGGTGCGTTCGATGCCCTCGCGCGAGCAGGTCGAAGCCGCCGGCGCGCTGTATGCGCGCTTCCGAGCGGGACGCGCTGCGGGACTGGCGATCCGTGACGGCGCCGTGGTGCGCACGGGGCTCGCCGGCCTGGCGCAACGCGCGCTGCGCATGAACCTGAAGCGCCGCATCCTGTGGGCGCAGGCGGGCGGGCTGGTGTGGTTCCTGGCGGCGCTGGCAGCGGTCGAGATCCTGGACCCGGCAGGGGCCGCGACGCTGCGACCGTGGCTGTGGGGCGGCTTCGCACTGGCGCTGTCGACCTCGTTCGCGGCCGGCACCATGCTGCTGGCGCGCGTGCACCGGCCGCTGGGCGACATGCTGGACTTTGCGCTGCGGCTGGGCGCGGGCGACCTGACCACGCGCTTCGAGCATCGCAGCGGCGACGAGATCGGCGCGCTGGCGCAGGCGATGCAGACCATGCAGCGCAGCCTGCTGTCAGTGGTGCATGAAATCCAGGAAGGCATGGCCAGCATTTCCACGGCAACGCACCAGGTCGCTGCCGGCAACAACGACCTGTCGCAGCGCACGGAGCAGCAGGCGGCGTCGCTGGAGCAGACCGCCTCCAGCATGGAGCAGCTGACCGGCACCGTGCGCCAGAACGCGGACAACGCGCGCCAGGCCAGCGGGCTGGCGGCCAATGCGTCGGAGACCGCGCTGCGCGGCGGCGAGGTGGTCGGCCGCGTGGTGCAGACCATGGACGAGATCAACGATGCATCCAGGAAGATCGTCGACATCATCGGCGTGATCGAGGGCATTGCCTTCCAGACCAACATCCTGGCGCTGAACGCCGCGGTGGAAGCCGCGCGCGCCGGCGAGCAGGGCCGCGGCTTTGCCGTGGTCGCGGGCGAGGTGCGCAGCCTCGCGCAGCGCAGCGCCAACGCGGCCAAGGAGATCAAGGGCCTGATCGGCGATACCGTCGAGCGCGTCGACAACGGCTCGGCGCTGGTGGGCCAGGCCGGCAAGACCATGGACGAGATCGTGCAGGCGGTGAAGCGCGTGACCGACATCATGGGCGAGATCAGCGCGGCCTCGGCCGAGCAGAGCGCCGGCATCGAGCAGGTCAACCAGGCCGTGGCGCAGATGGATGAAGGCACGCAGCAGAACGCCGCGCTGGTCGAGCAGGCCGCAGCAGCAGCGGGCTCGCTGGAAGAGCAGGCTTTGCGGCTGCGCGATGCGGTTGCCACCTTCCGCGTCAGCATGCAGGCCGAGGTTCGTCCACAACGGCGCCCGCAACGCCTGCCGGCCGCGCAGCGCGAAGCGGCGGCCCGGTCCATGGCACAGGCTTAGTGCGAAGTTCAGTAACAAGGGTCACAAGGGGGAGTTGCTATGCAGTGGTTCAATCAATTGCGCGTCACGACCAGGCTGGTTGCCGGATTCCTGGTCGTCGCGGTGATCGGTGCCGTCATGGGCCTGTTGGGCGTCGTCAACATGGGGCGCATGGCCGACTGGACCGGCAGGATCTATCACGGCGACCTGCAGGCGCTCAAGGCCGTGCAGGACGCCAACATCAACCTGGTCTACGCCAGCCGCTCGCAGATCGGCCTGCTGTCCGCGTCGACCATGGGCGAGCGCGCCACCGAGAAGGAGCAGATCGCCAAGTCGCTGGGCGTGATGGACGAGCGCATCCGCAGCGTGGCAGGCGCCTTCTCGTCGACCGCCGAGTCGCAGGCGCTGGTCAAGCAGTACCACGACCTGGCGCCGGCCTTCCGGGCGCGCATGGAGAAGTACGTCGAGCTGGTCAGCAAGCAGCCGCTCGATACCTCGCAGTTCGAGAGCCAGGTGTTCACCGAGAGCACCGACCTGCTCAAGGACAGCCATGCGCTGGAAGCCGTGATGGCCAGGATGGTCAAGCGCCGCGACGACCGCGCCCGCGGCAACATGGAAGAGGCGCAAAGCGTGTATGACGCGACGCGGCTGTGGATGCTGGGCCTGGTGCTGGGCGGCCTGGCGCTCTCGGTGCTGCTGGGCGTGCTCCTGGCACGCGGGCTGTCGCGCCAGCTCGGCGGCGAGCCGGGCTACGCGGCCGAGATCGCGAAGCGCATCGCCGACGGCGACTTCTCCGCGCCGGTGGCTACGCGCGCCGGCGACAAGAGCAGCCTGGTCTATGCCATGCAGCAGATGCAGCAGCAGCTGTCGCACATGGTCCGCGATTTCAAGGAATCGGCCGAATCGATCGGCACCGCCTCGCGTGAAATTGCGGCCGGCAACAACGACCTGTCGCAACGCACCGAGCAGCAGGCCGCGTCGCTGGAAGAGACCGCCTCCAGCATGGAAGAGCTGACCAGCACCGTGCGCCAGAACGCGGATAACGCGCGCCAGGCCAGCGGGCTGGCGGCCAATGCGTCGGAGACCGCGCTGCGCGGCGGCGAGGTGGTCGGCCGCGTGGTGCAGACCATGGACGAGATCAACGATGCATCCAGGAAGATCGTCGACATCATCGGCGTGATCGAGGGCATTGCCTTCCAGACCAACATCCTGGCGCTGAACGCCGCGGTGGAAGCCGCGCGCGCCGGAGAGCAGGGCCGCGGCTTTGCCGTGGTTGCGGGCGAAGTGCGCAGCCTGGCGCAGCGCAGCGCCAACGCGGCCAAGGAGATCAAGGGCCTGATCGGCGATACCGTCGAGCGCGTCGACAACGGCTCGGCGCTGGTGGGCCAGGCCGGCAAGACCATGGACGAGATCGTGCAGGCGGTGAAGCGCGTGACCGACATCATGGGCGAGATCAGCGCGGCCTCGGCCGAGCAGAGCTCAGGCATCGAACAGGTCAACCAGGCCGTGGCGCAGATGGACGAGGTGACGCAGCAGAACGCGGCACTGGTCGAGCAGGCCGCGGCCGCTGCCGGCGCGCTGGAAGAGCAGGCCGGCCGCCTGCAGGGCGCGGTGGCGATGTTCCGCCTGGCGGCGGAGGATGCGCAGGCATCGTTCTCGCTGCCTGCCACGAAGCCAGTTTCCGCTGCGGTGCCAGGCAAGGCGGCGGGGAAGGTGCGCACGCCGGCCATCCACAAGCGTGCGGCCGCTCCGGTTGCGGCAAACGCGGCGGCATCCGCTGAAGCCGATGCCTCGCGCCCCGCCGAGCCGATGGAGCAGAAACAGCCAGTGCATTCGGTCACCACCGCACGCGCGCCGCGCCCCGCGCTGGCCGGCGCCGACAACGGCGACTGGAGCGCGTTCTGATCCACCGGCGCCTTCTACCGGAACCACGGGCCGTGGCGCGGCCCGGGATGGCAATGCTATGACGAGCGAGATCACCCTGGCCCTGCCGCCTGATGACGCGGCCAGGCTGCGCAAGGAATTCGACCAGTTCATCGGCGTCTCGACCGGCCTGGACCGCGAGTTCCTGCCGCCCGAGTTCAACGACTTCCTGCGCGCCAGGCTGCTGCAGCACGATGGCCCGCTGACCGAGCGCGCCGTGAACCGGCTGTTGTCCGGCGGCGAGTACGGCTGGGCCCGGCGCGTGTTCGACAAGCAACTGCCCAACGCGCTGGCGGCGCTGATGCGCGACGCGCAGCGTTTCGGCTTTGGCCTCGCGGTGCAGCCGGACTGGAACGCGGCGCAGCGCCTTGCGCATGCGCGCGAATGGGCCGCGAAGGTGCTGGCCGAATGCGGGGCTGACGCCGCCTTCACCGAAGCGCTTGCGACCCAGGTCGCGGCCTCGGCCGAAGACGTGCGCGCGCTCGAGGAGCGCATGCGCACACCGGCATGGCGGCTGGCCGAAAGCCTGCGCCAGCGTGCCTATGACCTGATGTACGCGCTGCAGACCGACGACAACGAGGCCACGGGCCGTGCGCGCGTCGGCGAACTGCGCGGCATGCTGGGACTGGCGCTCGAATATGGCTCGGTGCAGCCGGAAGAAGCCGCGCGCGTGCTCGAGCAGGTGGAGCGCTCGCGCCCCGCGTTGTTCCGCGACGCGCCCGACGATGTCTTTGCGCGCCTGGCGGCGTGGCTGCGGCGCATGTTCGGCGGTTGAACGCGCGCGTGCCGTGCCGCGGATTTTGGACATGCCGTTTTCGGACAGGGCAGGGCAAGCCACGTGCGCAATGAGCACCCCGCACGCACTTCGTCAATAGAGGAATCCAGCAGGCACCGGGACGGCGTTTCGCGCGTTTGGTTCTTATGACGATTGCGTTACAGCGTTGATCGAAATCAAGCTACGGGACTGTGAAATGTTACAAAATCCGCAGGCCTCATGTATGTTTCGTGCGACATTTGCAACCCCCCCGCGTAAGTAGGGATTGGCATTGCGGGCAGATTGCCGATATAAACGTACCAGTCTCACTTACACTCTGTAACACTTGTAACGGGGCTGATAACAGTGTGACAAGGGCGCAGTTTCTTTAGGTCGTACGTTGTACCCGCCCAGCCGCAAATCAACGATCTGGTCGCCGGAGCCCTCGGGCCCGGTAAGCGCCGGACAAGCGGCAACGGTGGGTTTTTGGTAGCGGGGAAAAATTGGAAAGCAGTGAAGTTCTCCAGGAGATCAGGGAGGTTAACCTCGCCTATCTGCTGCTCGCGCAACGACTCGTGCGCGAAAACCAGGTCGAAGCCATGTTTCGGCTCGGGGTCAGCAAGGAAATCGCGGATATCCTCGGCAAGCTGACTTCGGCGCAACTCGTCAAGCTCGCGGCATCCAACATGGTGCTGTGCAGGTTCCGCTTCGACGACCATGCGCTTCTGTCCACTCTCACCCACACGGCCAAGAGCCATGACATGCAGCAGATCCACGCCGCGATCCTGCTTGCTCGCCAGCCTGTGGAGTCACTCAATTGACCGCGCTGCTGAAGGCCGAGCCGAACCGGAGTTTCACGGCCACCTCCACAGCCGCCCGCAAGAGCGTTCTCCAGGATGCCAACCAGACCCAGCTCGCCATCGAGCTGATCGGCCTGGGTGCGCGCCTGCAGGTGCTTGAAGCCGAGACCACGCTGTCGCGCGACCGGCTCATCCGCCTGTACAAGGAACTGCGCGGGGTCTCGCCTCCCAAGGGCATGCTGCCCTTCTCGACGGACTGGTTCACCACCTGGCTGCCGAATATCCACTCGTCGCTGTTCTTCTCTGCCTACCAGTTCATGGTGCAGGAAGGCGAGACCGTGGGCATCCGAGCCGTGGTGGCGGCCTATCGCCTGTACCTCGAGCACGTATCGCTGCTGGGCGGCGAAATTGTCTTAAGTTTCACGCGTGCCTGGACGTTAGTACGGTTCTTCGAGAGCAATATGCTGCAGCTGTCCGGCTGCACGTGTTGCGGCGGACAGTTCGTCACGCACGCGTATGAGCCGCACGCGAACTTCGTGTGCAGCCTGTGCCGTCCGCCCTCGCGCGCAGGGAAAGTGAAAAAGCTCTCGAAAGACGCAGCCGCCGTGCAGACCAACGCCTGATCCTGGTTGAGGTCCGTCGGCCGGCAAGCTTGCAGCGCTGGCGGACGGACCACTCCCCGTTCGCCCGTGCGCGGGCCATTGTGCGTGATTGACGCGCGTTTTTTTGACGGGGATCCCATCGTGCTAGTAGTTCTTGGCTATGTCGTCGTGGTTGTCGCGGTGCTTGGCGGTTACGCCATGACCGGCGGCCACATGGGCGCGCTATATCAACCGGCGGAATTCGTCATCATCGGGGGCGCCGCCTTCGGTGCCTTCATCGCCACCAACACCACCAAGGCCATCAAGGCCACCGCCCGCGCCCTGCCGGGCCTGTTCAAGGGCTCCAAGTACAAGAAGGAGCTGTACCTGGACGTCATGTCGCTGCTCTACGTGCTGCTGTCCAAGGCACGACGCGAGGGCATCCTGTTCCTGGAAAAGGAAATCGCGGATCCCGCTTCCAGCAGCGTCTTCAGCCAGTACCCGCGCATCCTGTCGGATCCGGTGGTGATGGAATTCCTCACCGACTACCTGCGCATGATGGTCAACGGCAACATGAACGCCTTCGAGATCGAGGCCCTGATGGACCACGAGATCGAGACCTTCCGCCACGAGGCCGAGATTCCCGCCCATGCGCTGTCGCGCGTCGGCGATGCGCTGCCCGCCTTCGGCATCGTCGCCGCGGTGATGGGCGTGGTGCATGCGCTGGGTTCTGCCGACCTGCCGCCGGCCGAGCTGGGCGCGCTGATCGCGCACGCCATGGTCGGCACCTTCCTGGGCATTCTGCTGGCCTACGGCTTTATCTCGCCGCTGGCCGCGCGCATCGAGCTGCAGGTGTCCGAGAACGTCAAGGTCTACGAGTGCATCAAGGTGGTGCTGCTCGCCTCCCTGAACGGCTACGCCCCGCTGGTCGCGGTGGAATTCGGCCGCAAGGTGCTGTACTCCACGGTGCGGCCGTCGTTCCTCGAGCTCGACGACCACGTGCGCGAAGTCAAGAGCCTGAACTGAGCACGGCAAGGCAGGAGGCACCCCATGAGCAGCGCACATGACATGCGTCCGATCATCGTCCGCCGGGCGAAATCGCACGCCAGGCCGCACGGCAACCACAGCTGGAAGATCGCCTATGCCGACTTTATGACGGCGATGATGGCGCTGTTCCTGGTGCTGTGGCTGCTGTCCAGCGCCAACAAGAAGACGCTGGAAGGCATCGCGGAATATTTCCGCATGCCGCTCAAGGTGGCTGTCGTCGGCGGCGAGAAAAGCAGCCAGTCGCCCAGCGTGATTCCGGGCGGCGGCATGGACGTCATGCGCAAGGACGGCGAGATCATGCGCGCGCGCGACAACGAGCCGAGCGAGGAGCAGCGCCGCAACGAACTGCAGGAAGGGCAGCGCCTGCGCGCGCTCAAGCAGCGCCTGGAGCAGATCATCGAGAACAACCCGATGCTGCGCCAGTTCCGTCCGCAGCTGCTGCTCGATATCACCAGCGAAGGCCTGCGCATCCAGATCCTCGATACGCAGAACCGTCCGATGTTCCGCACCGGCAGCGCCGCCGTCGAAAGCTATATGCGCACCATCCTGCGCGAGATCGGCCCGGTGCTGAACGAGCTGCCGAACAAGGTCAGCCTGTCCGGCCATACCGACGCGGCCAACTATTCCAACGGCGAGCGCACCTACAGCAACTGGGAGCTGTCCAGCGACCGCGCTAATGCCTCGCGCCGCGAACTGATCGCGGGCGGCATGCAGGAGGGCAAGGTGCTGCGCGTGCTGGGCCTGGCCGCGACCATGCCGCTGGACAAGGGCGACCTGCTCGCACCGGTGAACCGCCGCATCAGCATTGTGGTGCTCAACCAGAAGGCGCAGGCGCGCTTCGAGGCCGAGAACGCCAGCGCCGCCGAGGTTTCGGTGTCGGCGCAGGCCGGCAAGGCGGCGCAGGAGATGCAGGCCGGTTTGGCCGCTGCCTCCGCGCCGGCGGCAGCGGCCGCCCCGGAAGCGCAGGGCCGCAAGCCATGACACAGCAAACCACCAGTCGCGGCCGCACCAGCGGCGCCCGCGCCTAGCGCAGTAACCTAGTGAGTCAGGACGCCATGTCTGTCGATATCGATATCACACAGTTTTACCAGACCTTCTTCGAAGAAGCGGAAGAACTGCTCGTGGAAATGGAGCAGCTGCTGCTCGGCCTGGACATCGAGTCTCCCGATGCAGAGCATCTGAACGCGATCTTCCGCGCAGCGCATTCGATCAAGGGCGGAGCCGCCACCTTCGGCTTCGCGGCGCTGACCGAGACCACCCACATCTTCGAGAACCTGCTGGACCGCACGCGCCGGCGGGAACTGGCGTTGACCAGGACCATCATCGACACCTTTCTGGAAACCAAGGACGTGTTGCAAGACCAGCTCAACGCCTACCGCAACGGCACCGAACCCGATCCGCAAACGCTGGCGCGCATCTGCGCCGTGCTGCAGCAGCTCGCGCAGGAAGCCGCCGGCGAGGCGGGCGCACCCGCGGCCGCGCCGGCCCCTGCACCCGCTGCCGCACCGGTAGCGACTCCTGTTGCCGGCGGCGCGCTGAAGATCCGGCTGATCAAGGTCTCGGCCAACGACCAGGCGCTGCTGCGCGAAGAACTCGCCAACCTCGGCGAGATCACCGGGCAGCAGGAGGTCAACGGCGAACTGGTGGTGTGGCTCAACACCCAGTGCAGCGCCGACGACATCATCGCGGTGTGCTGCTTCGTGATCGACATGGACCAGATCGTGATCGAGCCCGCGACCGACGCACCGACGCCGGCACCGGCACCGGCACCGGCACCTGCGGCAGTGCCCGCGCCGGCTCCGGCCGCGGCCGCCCCGGCAGTGCCTGCTACCGCCGCACGCGAGAAAGAGAAGGAGAAGGAAAAAGCCAGGCCGGCCCCGGCCGCCGCGCACGGCGAAGGCTCGATCCGCGTGCCGACCGAGAAGGTCGACCAGATCATCAACCTGGTGGGCGAACTGGTGATCACCCAGTCGATGCTGGCGCAGACCGCGTCGTCGCTCGACCCGGTGCTGTTCGACCGCCTGTTTTCCGGCATGGGCCAGCTCGAACGCAACGCGCGCGACCTGCAGGAAGCGGTGATGTCGATCCGCATGATGCCGATGGACTATGTGTTCTCGCGCTTCCCGCGCCTGGTGCGCGACCTGGCCAGCAAGCTCGGCAAGCAGATCGACCTGGTCACCTTCGGCAAGGCCACCGAGCTCGACAAGAGCCTGATCGAACGCATCATCGACCCGCTCACGCACCTGGTGCGCAACAGCCTGGACCACGGCATCGAAACGCCCGACAAGCGCGTCGCCGCCGGCAAGGAGCCGACCGGCCAGCTGGTGCTGTCCGCGCAGCACCACGGCGGCAATATCGTGATCGAAGTGAGCGACGACGGCGGCGGCCTGAACCGCGAGCGCATCCTGGCCAAGGCGATCCAGAACGGCCTGCCGGTGTCCGAGAACATCAGCGACGAGGAAGTCTGGCAGCTGATCTTCGCACCTGGCTTCTCCACCGCCGAAGTCGTCACCGACGTCTCCGGCCGCGGCGTGGGCATGGACGTGGTCAAGCGCAACATCCAGGAGATGGGCGGCCATGTGCAGATCAGCTCGCGCCCGGGCCTGGGCACCACCATCCGCATCGTGCTGCCGCTGACGCTTGCGATCCTGGACGGCATGTCGGTCAGGGTCGGCGACGAGACCTTCATCCTGCCGCTGAACTGCGTGATGGAATCGCTGCAGCCCAAGGCAGAGGACGTGCATACCGCCGCCAACTCTGACCGCGTCATGCACGTGCGCGGCGAATACCTGCCGCTGCTGGAAATGCACCGCGTCTTCAACGTCGCCGGCGCGCTGCAGGAGCCGACGCAGGGCATCGCCGTGATCCTGCAGGCCGAAGGCAAGCGCTTCGCGCTGCTGGTAGACCAGCTGATCGGCCAGCACCAGGTGGTGCTGAAGAACCTGGAAACCAACTACCGCAAGGTGCCGTGCATTTCGGCGGCGACCATCCTCGGCGACGGCAGCGTGGCGCTGATCGTCGATGTCGGCGCGCTGCAGCGCACCGGCGTGCGCCGGCAGGAGCCGGCGCTGGCCTCGTCGTTGGCCTGATTCCCCCCGACCCACTACAGGAAGAGAAAACACATCATGGCCGGCATCGGACACATCGATACCCCCGGAAGCGACGCTTCGGGCCAGGAGTTCCTGGTCTTCACGCTGGGCTCGGAGGAATACGGCATCGACATCCTCAAGGTGCAAGAGATCCGCAGCTACGAGACCGTCACGCGCATCGCCAGCGCGCCCGAATTCATCAAGGGCGTGACCAACCTGCGCGGCGTGATCGTGCCGATCGTCGACCTGCGCCTGAAGTTCCGCCTGGGCAACGTGCGCTACGACCACCAGACCGTGGTCATCATCCTCAACGTGGCCAGCCGCGTGGTCGGTATCGTGGTCGATGGCGTGTCGGACGTGCTGACGCTGACCGGCGAGGCGATCAAGCCGGCGCCGGAGTTCGGCGTGTCGATCTCGACCGAGCACCTGACCGGGCTGGGTACCGTCGACGGCCGCATGCTGGTGCTGATCGATATCGAGAAGCTGATGACCAGCCCCGAGATGGCGCTGGTCGAGGCCGAGCTGGCCTGAACCCGGCGCCGCCGCAACCTGAAAGCCACGCCAGCCATGACGCCGTTCCGCACTGCTGCCAGCGCTCCCGCCAGCCTCCAGGGCCTGGCGGGCGCAGTCGCCGCGCCGGTCGCCAACCCGCGGCGCGACGAGATGCGCGACTTCCTGCTGACCGAGCGCGACTTCGAGAAGATCCGCGCGCTGATCCACAAGCGCGCGGGGATTTCGCTGGGCAGCCACAAGCGCGAAATGGTCTACAGCCGCCTGGCGCGCCGCCTGCGCACGCTGCAGCTGGCCGACTTTGCCTCGTACCTGGCGATCCTGGAAGCGGATGACCGCTCGCCCGAGTGGGAGTTCTTTACCAACTCGCTGACGACCAACCTGACTTCGTTCTTCCGCGAATCGCACCATTTCCCGCTGCTGGCCGAGCACGCGAAGAAAATAGGGCGCCCGTACAGCGTGTGGTGCTCCGCGGCGTCCACCGGCGAGGAACCGTACTCGATCGCCATCACACTGGCCGAGGCGCTGGGCGACCGCGCCGCCACCGTGCTGGCCACCGACATCGACACGCAGGTGCTGGCCAAGGCCCGCAGCGGTGTGTATTCGGCCGACCAGGTCGCACGGCTGTCGCCCGAACGGCTCAAGCGCTTCTTCCTGAAGGGCACCGGCCCGCGCGCGGGCTCGGTCAAGGTCAAGCCCGAGCTGGCCGCCACCATCACGTTCGATCCGCTCAACCTGCTCGCGCCCGACTGGGGCATCCGCGAGCAGTTCGATGCGATCTTCTGCCGCAACGTGATGATCTATTTCGACAAGCCGACGCAGGGCCGCATCCTGGAGCGCTTCGTGCCGCTGCTCAAGCCGCACGGCCTGCTCTTCGCCGGCCATTCGGAGAACTTTTCCTACGTCACGCGCGCATTCCAGCTGCGCGGGCAGACTGTCTACGAACTGGCGCCCGATGCCGCCAGGGCGGGAAGGGCCTGATGCGCACGCCCTATCTGCCCGAGGCGCTGGCCACGCGCACCTACTTCGACCGCGAGTTCGGCAAGCAGGCGGTCAAGCTGCTGCCCAACGAGTACTACGTGACGCGCGAGGACGTGGTGCTGACCACCGTGCTGGGGTCGTGCGTGGCCGCGTGCATCCGCGACGAGGTCGCCGGCGTCGGCGGCATGAACCACTTCATGCTGCCCGACGACGAAGGTGGCGGCGCTGGCGCCGACCGCATGCTGTCGCCATCGATGCGCTACGGCAGCTACGCGCTCGAGGTGCTGATCAACGAGCTGCTCAAGATGGGCGCGCGGCGCGAGCGGCTGGAGGCCAAGGTCTTCGGCGGCGGTGCGGTGCTGGCCAACATGACCACGCTGAACATCGGCGACCGCAACGCGGATTTCGTGCTGCGCTACCTCAAGGCCGAAGAGATCCGTGTGGCGGCGCAGGACCTGCGCGGCCCGCATGCGCGCCGCGTCAGCTATTTCCCGATCGGCGGGCTGGCGCTGGTGCGCCGCCTGACGCGGCAGGACGACGAGGTCTCGGTGGCGCGCGACGAACGCGCGCTGGCACGGGCCATCGCCACCTCGGCCAGGACCCCGGCGCGCGCGCCGGAGCGCACCCCCGAACTGTTTGCGCGGCAGTCTCCCACGCGCCAGCTTCCCTGACCCAACCGAGCACGAATTCCTATGACTGCCGCCAAGATCAAGGTGCTCTGCGTGGACGATTCCGCGCTGATCCGCAGCCTGATGACGGAGATCATCAACAGCCAGCCCGACATGGAAGTGGTTGGCACCGCGCCCGACCCGCTGGTGGCGCGCGACCTGATCAAGCGCCTGAACCCGGACGTGCTGACGCTGGACGTCGAAATGCCGCGCATGGACGGGCTGGATTTCCTTGAGCGCCTGATGCGGCTGCGGCCGATGCCGGTGCTGATGGTGTCGTCGCTGACCGAGCGCGGCTCGGAAATCACCATGCGCGCGCTGGAACTGGGCGCAGTGGATTTCGTCACCAAGCCCAAGCTCGGTATCCGCGACGGGCTGATCGAATACACCGACACCATTGCCGACAAGCTGCGTGCCGCATCGCGCGCGCGGGTGCGTGCGGCCGCGCAACCCGCGGCAGGCGTCGCTGCCCCCGCGCCGATTCTGCGCAGCCCGCTACTGTCGACCGAGAAGCTGATCATCCTGGGCGCCTCCACCGGCGGCACCGAGGCGATCAAGGAATTCCTGATGCCGCTGCCGCCCGACAGCCCCGCGGTGATGATCGTGCAGCATATGCCGGCCGGCTTCACGCGCTCGTTCGCGCAGCGCCTGGACGGGCTGTGCCGCGTCACCGTGAAGGAAGCCGAGCACGGCGAACGCGTGCTGCCGGGCCATGCGTACATCGCGCCGGGCGACTCGCACCTGCGCCTGGCGCGCAGCGGCGCCAACTATGTCGCGCACCTGTCGCAGGAAGCGCCGGTCAACCGCCACCGGCCCTCGGTCGACGTGCTGTTCGATTCCGCCGCCGAGCATGGCGGCAAGAACGTGATCGGCGTGATCCTGACCGGCATGGGCAAGGACGGCGCGCGCGGCATGCTGCGCATGCGCGAGGCCGGCGCCTATAACCTGGCGCAGGACGAGCACACCTGCATCGTGTTTGGCATGCCGAAGGAGGCGATCGCCACCGGCGGCGTGCATGAAATCGTGCCCTTGCCGGCGATGACCCAGCGCGTGATGGCGCGCCTGGCCACGTACGGCACGCGCGCGCAACGGGTCTAGTCGAGCCGGCAAGCCGACAACAAAGCCGGACCAACAAGCCATAACTGCATTTACCTGGAGCCCTCAAAGTGGACAAGAACATCAAGATCCTGGTCGTGGACGATTTCCCGACCATGCGCCGGATCATCCGCAACCTGCTCAAGGAGCTGGGATTCGTCAACGTCGAGGAAGCCGAGGACGGCGCCGCCGGCCTGGAGAAGGCCCGGGACGGCAGCTTCCAGTTCGTGATCTCGGACTGGAACATGCCCAACATGGACGGCCTGTCGATGCTGCAGGCGATCCGCGCCGACGCGAACATCGGCAAGATGCCGGTGCTGATGGTGACGGCCGAGGCCAAGAAGGAAAACATCATCGCCGCGGCCCAGGCCGGCGCCAACGGCTATGTGGTCAAGCCGTTCACGGCCGCCACGCTGGACGAGAAGATCACCAAGATCTTCGAGAAGCTCGCCGGTTGATCAAGAGGAGCCTTTGCCATGACTCCGACGCTGAGCAACGATTCGGCCGAGCAACTGATCCTGCGCATCGGCAACCTGACGCGGATGCTGCGCGACAATATGCGCGAGCTCGGCCTGGACAAGGAGATCGAGCGCGCCGCGCAGGCCATTCCCGACGCGCGCGACCGGCTCAACTACATCGCGGCGATGACCGAGCAGGCCGCCGAGCGCACGCTGAACGCGGTCGAACTGGCGCAGCCGATCCAGTCCGGCATCGAGCAGCAGGCCGAGACCCTGGACAAGCGCTGGGAGGCGTGGTTCGAGAAGCCGGTGGAGTTGGCCGACGCCCGCTCGCTGGTGCTCGACACGCGCGCCTTCCTGTCCGAGGTGCCGGGCCAGGCCCGCGCCACCAACAGCCACCTGCTCGACATCATGATGGCGCAGGACTTCCAGGACCTGACCGGGCAGGTGATCAAGAAGATGATGGACATGATCCGAACGCTGGAGCAGGAACTGCTGCAGGTGCTGATCGACAATGTCCCGTCCGAGCGCCGCGTGGAAGCGCAGGCGCCGTCGACGCTGCTCAACGGACCGCAGGTGAATCCGGAGGGCAAGGCCGATGTGGTGTCGGACCAGTCGCAGGTGGATGATCTGCTGGCTAGTTTGGGCTTCTGACGTTTCGTTTGGGCGCGCCTTTAAGAGTTTGCCCATACCCGCGCTTGCTGCCCCAGTTCCCGTTGGGTTCGTCGTTGCGCCGTGGCGACCGGGTTTAGCAGCCTGAGTGAGAAAGTTGGCCGACCGCCTTCTGGCGGTATCCTTACATCCGCCGTGTCTGCGCACGCCTCTTCCATGCGCGGGCCATGGCGGGGGAGCCCTCGGGCTCGCCGGCTCCTCCTCACCGGTCTGCTAACCCTGCCTTGCGCCTGCCCACCCCGATTAGCAGCGGGGTAGCGGGACTCAACCTGTAGGTCGGTGCTGTTTGGGGCCCCGAACGAATGCCCGCGGTGCCAACCTTCCTTTCTTGCCGATCAGTACGAGAACTCCCGCGGCTTTATGGTTCCTCTGAGGGAAGTCAAAGGCCTTGGCGCCCTCTTCTGATGTGCCAACCCGCACCGACCGACACATCACTCACGGCGCCGGCGATGCCAGCGGCTTCCCTTTCTCGACCACGTACACGCCCACCACCCGCGCCGCCGTGCCACCATTGTTGTGGGCGTCATGCACCACGCCGGCCGGCACCACGAACGACTCTCCGGCCTTAATGGTGCGCGGCGACTGGCCGTCGATCAGGAGTTGCACCTCGCCGTCCATGACGTAGCTGATCTCGTCTCCAGGATGCGTATGCCGCCCCGCATAGGTGCCTGGCGCCACCTCCACGCGCGCGACCACGGCTTCGCGACCCGGTACGGATACATCGGCCCGGCCGACCACGGTGCGAGTCAGTCCCGAACCCTGCGCCAGCGCGCTACCTGTCATCAGCGCCACGATGCTCAAAATGACCAGATTCTTGTAGTGCATGATTTCTCCTCGAAATTATTTATCTTTTCCAGAGATGACTGCCCCGTCTGGTCCCCGCCGACATTCATGCTGGCAGGCTGTTACTACGTCAGCGCCCCTGCTTCTGGTAGGTCCCGATCAGTTCGGCATGGGCCAGTATGTGCCCCCGCATCGCCTGTTCCAGCGCCGCCTTGTCGGGCTTGCCGAGATCCGGCAGCACGACGTCCAGGGCATATAGCTTGTGGAAATACCGGTGCCGGCCAATTGGAGGACACGGCCCGCCGTAATCGGCACGGTGCCAGTCGTTCAAACCTTCGCGAGCGCCCGGCGGCAAGCTATGCCGGCTCATGCCCTGCGCAAGCGAGCCGGCCTTCGGCGGCAGGTTGTACACGACCCAATGGACCCATGTCATTTGCGGTGACGCCGGGTCCGGGGCATCCGGGTCGTCGACAATCAGGACCAGGCTGGCAGTGGAGGGTGG
Source organism: Cupriavidus sp. MEYA8 (assembly GCF_059278825.1). Classification (NCBI taxonomy): domain Bacteria; kingdom Pseudomonadati; phylum Pseudomonadota; class Betaproteobacteria; order Burkholderiales; family Burkholderiaceae; genus Cupriavidus; species Cupriavidus sp. MEYA8. The sequence continues at coordinate 846,842 of NZ_CM181222.1, read as the reverse complement.
CAACCCAGACCAAGCCAGTGGCGGTGACACATCGGTGCCTTCGCACGTGTGCACGGTGGGGATCTCCCCGCCTTGGGCAAACGCGGGGGATGTCAGTATGAGCGGCATCGATGGCCTCTGCTGGGCAAGTAGCGTTGGTCCGAACAGCATGGCCGCTAAGGCCAGCCACCTCGGTAGAAGTGCCAATCGCACCATATCTGCCTCCGCCGGCGCATGACGGCTGTTCCAACTTAGCCCGGATTCAATCCCTGTACAAGGGACCGTGCAGCTTTCCGAAGCCGGCGGCTGACATTCGCGCGCGGATTCCCCTGTCTTGGGACATCTGATACGTGCAGGCCTGGCAAGCGCTTGCTATCAGACTCACACGATCTTGTGCAAGCCGATCATGCGAACGCCTTGTGATACGCGTTGAGTGCGGGCGCGCCGCCCAGATGCACGTACAGCACGTTCGTTCCCTTCGGAATCTCACCCGCCTGCGCCATCGCGATCAGGCCCGCCATGGATTTGCCCTCGTACACCGGATCGGTGAGCATCGCCTCAAGCCGCGCTGCCGTGCGGATCGCATCGATCGTCCGATCGTCGGGCAGGCCATAGTCCGGGCCCGCGAAACGCGGATCGACGATCACGTCGGCGTCGTCGATCGGCTTGCGGATGCCGATCAGTTCCGCAGTCTGCCGCGCGCTCTTTGTCACGGCGCGGCGGGTCATCGCCTCGTTGCAAGCGGTATCGATGCCAATCAGGCGGCGCGGCCTGTCCTGCGCCTTGAACCCAGCGACCATGCCGCCCTGTGTCGAGCCGGTGCAGGTCGCGGTAATCACGGTGTCGAAGAACATGCCCATTTCCTGTTCCTGGCGCGCAAGTTCCTCGGTGAAGTTCGCATAGCCAAGGCCACCAAGGGGATGGTCGGATGCACCCGCCGGAATCGCATAAGGCTTGCCGCCTTCCCGGCGCACCTGCTCGAGGGCGCGCGACCAGGTCTCCTTCACCTCGGTCGAGTAGCCCTCGCCCTCCAGCAGCGTCTCGGCGCCCATCAGCCGCGACAGCAGGATATTGCCGACCTTGTCGTAGACCGGATCGTCCCAGTGTGTCCACTCCTCCTGCACCAGCCGGCAGCGCATGCCGAGCACCGCCGCGACGGCCGCAACCTGGCGCGTGTGATTCGACTGAATGTTTCCGATGGAAACGAGCGTGTCGGCGCCTTTCTTCACTGCGTCAGCGGCGAGCCACTCGAGCTTGCGAATCTTGTTGCCGCCAAACGCGAGCCCGGACGACACATCGTCGCGCTTTGCCCACACCGAAATGCCGAGCACATCGGACAGGCGATTGAGCCGATGAATCGGCGATGGGAAGAAGCCAAGCGAGATGTGGCCGAAGCGATGCTCGAGATCAAGTGCCATGGCGGGCTCCCTGTCGAGGAACGGGGAAAGATTGACTCTAGATTAGGTCCAAAAGGCCGAGACATTGGAGCGTGGCGCGCATTCACCTGGGCGCCTCGCCAGGGTCGAATCGGTATTCAAATGCGCCCTCGCTCTGGACGGAATGTTGAGGTGCAAACATCACATTCGAACGAGCTGCTTCGGCGCCGTCGAACGGCGCCTTATGGCCCGATTCCGGTCGGACGAGAAGGCGATCGCCGGCGCTTTTGTCGTTCGAGTCGTTAGATTCTAGAAGGCCAGGTATCAGTGGCCTCGCATGATTGGCCTATAGGCCTGCTCCTGACTACCCTACTGGAACACCAGCGTGCCCAGCGATTGCCCATTGATATTGAACATCGTGGATCTGGACGAAACAAAGCTGATGTTGCCGCTGGTGTCGATGCGGAATATGGTCTCATCCTCGGCGATGCGGGCATTGCTGTTGTCGAACACCTTGTCGAGCAAGGTCAAGAGCAGGCTGCTTCCGGTATCGGCGGCAACGCTATAGGACTCGGTAAGTGTTCCCACCTTCGTGGCCTGTGTGCTGTCCGAGTAAATCGTGGCGCTTGCCAGAGGTCCCGAGTCGCCGGCCTTCACTGTCGGTGGAATCGTATAGTCGGCGAACACCACAAAGGCATCCCCCTCGTCGATCACCATCACGGCATAGGTAACGGTATTGCGGGAGATGGTCCTGGTGTTCGAGAACGGCATCGAATTACCATTTGCGACAACCGTGCCGCTGACGGTTTCAGTGGTCCTCAATACCGAAGTGTTATTCAGAGAGGTCGCAACGAAAGGGGTTGCGGTCAGGGTTCCGGAGCCTGATACCGGCACATTCTCTACCGTGCCGGAAATCGAGAAACTTGCGGTCAGTCCATTCGCCGCCAGACTTGCCATGGCTGTGCTGAGCGGCACCGTCAGAGGCTGCACCGGCGTGGTGGCTGCTTCGTTGCTGTCGTTGTCGTCGCCGCCGCAGCCGCCGAGAAAGAATGAAATTGCAAGCACAAGAAGGAATCTCCCGGACATCGCAGTCTCCTGGCCGAAGTGCCCCGGATTCGAAACCTGTCTTGGCATGCGACCCGGCGGAACGGGTAGGGCATGGCGCAAACCGCAATCTTTCCATACCCGCAACCCATGCAAAATGCCCTGCTGTTCGGCAGGCTTGGCGCGCGAGCCCGTCACCCCAAATAAGCCGCAACAAAGATGCCAACACTGCCGGATGTGTTGTTTTTATTATGTTATGGCAGACATATAGATTCGAGGCGCTGGTGAAATCGGTGCAATCTGTTTCGTTCGAGATACAGGCCGGAAGCTGTCAGGCGTATGCCCTCATCCGGACGCCGCGATGGGCGAACTCAGGGTCGTCATGTCATTCACCGGCTGGCGGGATCTTCAGTTCAAGTGACTCCATTTCCAACTCCACCCAACTGCCACACATCGATGGCGGACGCGACAAGACTCAATGCTGTGCGCACTCCATGCAGCCTGGCCCATTTCTGCAAGAGTTCCCGGGTCTCCACCGACGATAGATCGCGATCCGGCTCGAGAATCTTGTGGTTGATGGGCATTACGACGAGCAAGGTGTACGGCACGACAGATCCGATCAGTAGCGCGGCAGCAAACCACCAGATACTGGCGCCCAAAAGCCATGCCATCACTCCGCTCAGTAAGCTGACCAGCGCCAATGGAGCCTGCATGAGCGTGGCGCGCTTATAGCTGGGCGCCCACTGCTGTGCCGCGGACCTTGTCTCAAGCACCATTCTTGCGGGATGCTCAACCACGTTGATATACAAGGCGGCCCCGGCGAAGAGCATCGCAGCGAACGCGGCAATCATTTGCAGTGCGTGGTTCATCACACCCTCCGTGAAGCCTACCTCCAATTATGGTGAAGAACCCGAGAGGCCCCACAGGGAGTTCGTAAGGCATTGGAAGGCTTCCGGCGTTTTGCGCGCGACTGGCAGGTTCGCTGACGATGCCTGATGGACAAGCACAGCGCTCACCCACAGGAGTGCGTCCACGACGGGCGGTGGCTTGTTTCAAGGCACTCGCCGGTCGACGGCCACTCCAGATTTCCCTAAAGTCTCCCAACCCCCCGCCGTTAATCCCCCAAGTCCCCCGATTTCCCAAACAACACCCAAATCCCCCGCCTTTTCCCATGAATGGGAAGCCCCCCACGCTTCGATAATCCGTGCTGACGAATAGCGGTCTGCCGCTTCGCACGGAGCGTGGATGTCCGAAGAAAGCGATCTCGAGAAAACCGAACCCGCCTCACCCCGGCGCCTGGAAAAGGCGCGCGAGGAGGGGCAGGTGGTGCGTTCGCGCGAGCTGGCCACGTTCATCATGCTGATCGCCGGCGTCCTCGGCCTGTGGACGCTGGGCGGCCACATGGGCCGCAGCCTCAATCAGGTCATGCAGGGCGCGCTGCGCTTCGAGCGGGAAACCGCCTTTGATACCTCGCGCATGCTGTCGCGCTTCGTGCTGATGGTGTGGGACAGCCTGCTCGCCTTCCTGCCGCTGCTGCTGCTGTTCGGCGTTGCCGCACTGGCCGCGCCGCTGATGCTGGGCGGCTGGGTGTTCTCGGCCAAGTCGTTCGCGCCGCAGTTCTCGCGCATGTCGCCGATGGCCGGATTGGGCCGCCTGTTCTCCGCGCATTCCCTGGTGGAGTTGCTCAAGGCGGTGGCCAAGTCGCTGCTGGTCGGCGCGGTCGGCGCCTGGGTGCTGTGGCAGCGCCTGCCTGAGGCGATCGCGCTGATGAACGCACCGGTCCAGGAAGCGCTGCTGCACATGGTCGACCTGGTGCTGTACTGCTGCCTGGTGGTGTCGCTGTCGCTGCTGGTGGTGGCGGCCATCGACGTGCCCTGGCAGTACTGGGAGTTCTTCAAGAAGCTGCGCATGACCAAGGAAGAGGTCAAGCAGGAATTCAAGGAGAGCGAGGGCGATCCGCATATCAAGAACCGCATCCGCCAGCAGCAGCGCGCCATGGCCCGCCGCCGCATGATGACCGAGGTGCCCAAGGCCGACGTGGTGGTGACCAACCCCACGCACTTCGCCGTGGCGCTGCGCTATGAAGAGGGCCGCATGGGCGCGCCGCGCGTGGTGGCCAAGGGCACCGGCGAAGTCGCCGCGCGCATCCGCGCGCTGGCCGCCGAGCACCGCGTGCCGCTGATGTCGGCGCCGCCGCTGGCGCGCGCGCTGCACCGCCACGTGGAGCTGGGCCACGAGATTCCCGCCGGACTCTATACCGCCGTGGCCGAAGTGCTGGCCTGGGTCTACCAACTGAAGCACTGGCACTACTCGCAGGGCCCGCAGCCGCAGGCGCCGTCGGACCTGCTGGTGCCTGATGAACTCGCCGTACCGGAAAGCCGCGAATGAATGCTCTGAGCTCATTGCTGAACCTGCCTGGCCTGCGCTCGGCCGGCCAGATGAAGGCCTTCACCGGGCCGCTGCTGATCATCATGATCCTGGGGATGATGATCCTGCCGCTGCCGGCCTTCGTGCTGGATCTGCTGTTCACCTTCAATATCGCGCTGGCGATCATGGTGCTGCTGGTCAGCATGTACACGCAGAAGCCGCTGGACTTTGCCGCGTTCCCCGCGGTGCTGCTGTTTACCACGCTGCTGCGCCTGTCGCTGAATGTCGCCTCCACCCGCGTGGTGCTGCTCGAAGGCCATACCGGCCCGGACGCCGCCGGCAAAGTGGTGGAAGCGTTCGGCCACTTCCTGGTGGGCGGCAACTTCGCGGTCGGCATCGTGGTGTTCGCAATCCTGGTTGTGATCAACTTCATGGTCATCACCAAGGGCGCGGGCCGGATTGCCGAGGTGGGCGCGCGCTTCATGCTGGACTCGATGCCCGGCAAGCAGATGTCGATCGATGCCGACCTCAACGCCGGCCTGATCGACGAAGCGGCGGCCAAGAAGCGCCGCGCCGAAGTGGCGCAGGAATCCGACTTCTACGGCGCCATGGACGGTGCCAGCAAGTTCGTGCGCGGTGACGCCGTGGCGGGCCTGATCATCATGTTCATCAACGTCGCCGCGGGCATGGTGGTGGGCATGGTGCAGCACGACCTGGACTTCGGCACCGCAGTGCACAACTACACGCTGCTGACCATCGGCGACGGCCTGGTCGCGCAGATCCCGGCGCTGGTGATCTCCACCGCGGCCGGCGTGATCGTGTCGCGCGTGGCCAATGAGCAGGATGTCGGCGAACAGCTGACCGGGCAGCTGTTCTCCAACCCGCGCGTGTTGTACCTGACCGCCGGCATCATGGGGCTGATGGGCATCATCCCGGGCATGCCGCATTTCGCCTTCCTGCTGCTGTCCGGCGCGCTGGTCTGGATGGGCCGCTACCTGTCGCGCAAGGCGGCGACGCAGCAGCAGGTCAGGCAGCGCGAGGAACGCGCGCCCGCTGTCGCGCAGGAGTCGACCGAAGCCAGCTGGGACGACGTCTCGCTGGTCGACCCGCTTGGCATGGAAGTGGGCTATCGCCTGATCACGCTGGTCGACCGCGCGCAGGACGGCGAACTGCTCGGCCGCATCAAGAGCATCCGCAAGAAGGTGGCGCAGGAAATCGGCTTCCTGGTGCCGGTGGTGCATATCCGCGACAACCTGGAACTCAAGCCCAACGCCTACCGCATCACGCTCAAGGGCGTCGAGATCGGCCGCGGCGAAGCCATGCCGGGGCAATGGATGGCGATCAACCCGGGCCAGGTCAGCGGCACGCTGCCGGGCGCGGCCACGCGCGATCCCGCCTTCGGCCTGCCGGCGGTATGGATCGACGCGGGCATCAAGGAGCAGGCGCAGTCCTACGGCTACACCGTGGTCGATGCCAGCACCGTGGTCGCCACGCACCTGAATCACCTGATCCACATGCATGCGGCCGAGCTGCTCGGCCGCCAGGAAGTGCAGGCGCTGCTGGACCGCATCGCCAGGGACGCGCCCAAGCTGACCGAAGACCTGGTGCCCAAGACCATCTCGCTGACGGCGCTGCAGAAGATCCTGCAGAACCTGCTCGACGAAGGCGTGGCGATCCGCGACATGCGCACCATCCTCGACGTGGTGGCCGAGCATGCGCCCAAGATCAGCGATCCGAACGAACTGACCGCGATGGTGCGCGTGGCCATGGGCCGCGCCATCACGCAGCAGCTGTTCCCCAACAACGCCGACCTGCAGGTGATCGGCCTCGACGCCGGCCTCGAGCGGGTGCTGTCGCAGGCGCTGACCAACGGCGGCGGCATCGAGCCGGGCCTGGCCGATGCGCTGCTGCAGCAGACCCAGGGCGCGGTCACGCGCCAGGAGCAGATGGGGCTGGACCCGGTGCTGCTGGTGCCGTCGCAGCTGCGCCCGCTGATGGCGCGCTTCCTGCGCCGCACGCTGCCGCAGCTGCGGGTGCTGTCGCATGCCGAAGTGCCTGACAACCGCAATATCCGCATCACCGCCATGATCGGCGCGTGAGCGATCACCCGACAGAGCCAACGATGAGCGTAGCTAAATTTGTTGCCGCCAACGGCCGTGAAGCCATGCGCCAGGTGCGCGAAGCCATGGGCCCCGATGCCGTGGTGCTGTCCAACCGTACCGTAGAGGGCGGTGTCGAGATCGTCGCGATGCGCGATGCCGACCTGGGCAGCGTATCGGCCAGCGCGCAGGCCTATGTGCCGCCCGCGCCGGCGGCGGAGCCTGCAGCCATTGGCGACCTGCGCGGCGAGCTGCAGTCGATGCGCGCGATGCTGGAGCGCCAGCTTGCCGGCATCGGCAATGCGCCCACCGCGGCGGGCCACGGCGTTGCCGCCAGCGACCCGCTGCGCGAATCGCTGTTCGAATGGATGGTGGGGGCCGGCTTCTCCGGCCAGCTGGCGCGCACGCTGCTGGCACGCCTGCCGCTGTGCTACGACCGTCCGGCCGCGATGACCTGGATCCGCAAGGAGCTGGCCAGCAAGGTGCCGGTGCTGGGCGACGAAGACCAGCTGTTCGCACAGGGCGGCGTGCTGGCGCTGATCGGGCCCACCGGCGTGGGCAAGACCACCACCACCGCCAAGCTGGCGGCGCGGTTCGTGCTGCGCCACGGCGCCGACAAGCTGGCGTTGCTGACCACCGACAGCTTCCGTATCGGCGCGCATGAACAGCTGCGCATCTATGGCGACATCCTCGGCGTGCCGGTGCATGCGGTGAAGGACGCCGCCGACCTGCGCTTCGCGCTGGCGGCAATGAAGGACAAGCACCTGGTCATCATCGACACCGTCGGCATGAGCCAGCGCGACCGCAGCCTGTCGGAGCAGATCGCCATGCTCGCCGGCGTGCCCGCGCCGGTGCAGCGCGTGCTGCTGCTCAACGGCGCCAGCCACGGCGACACGCTCAATGAAGTCGTGCATGCCTACCGACACGACGCCGCGCCCGACGATGGCGGCATCGACGGCTGCATCATCAGCAAGCTGGATGAAGCTACCCACCTGGGCTCGGTGCTCGATGTGGTGATCCGCCATCGGCTGCCGGTGTTCTACGCCTCGACCGGCCAGCGCGTGCCCGAGCACCTGGAGCTGGCCAGCAGCGCCGCGCTGGTCGAACGCGCTTTCCTGACACCGCGCCGCGGCTCGGTCTTTAACGATGCCGACGTCGCGCGCCGCCGCCACGCGGCAGCGGACGATCAGTCCGGGAAGGGCGGGAAGGGCGGCGCCGAAGACGTGCTGCGCTCGCTCACCGACAGCGCCGATGCGCTGGGCCAGTGTGTCGCGGAACTCAACGGCGCGGGCCTGGGCTTCGACCTGGCGCGCTCGCTGTGGCAGCAGCGCACCGCGGGCGATACCGCGCTGCGCGCGATGGCGCAGCAGGTGCGCGAAGCGGTCTGCCGCGACGTCAACCGTGCCTGCGACCAGTACGTGCTGGCGCTGGCGGCCACGCTGCCGGTCAGCGTGCCCGGCCGCCGCACGCCGCAGCCGCTGCAGCACACGCTGTGGCTGGGCGACCGCGACGGCACGCCGCTGGCCGCCACCGTCACCGCCGCTGGCCGCGCCGGCCAGCCGCTGGGCGAGGCCGACGCCGAGGCCGCCAACCTGCGCGCCGCCATGAGCGCTGCGCGCAGGGTGGTCAACGTGGTCGACGCGATGCCGTCCGCCGCCACGCTGGCGCGCTGGCAGCAGGCCGGCGAACGCTGGATCGCGGGCGCGCGCAAGACCGTGCGCGTGGTGGGCGCAGGCGCCGCCTGGAAGCTCGATGCACTCGCCGATACGCTGACCTTCCACGCCATCGGCGACGCCATCGTGTGCGAGCGCGACGCGGTACGCTGGCTGGCCACTGCCGACGTGCGCGTGCCCGACAGCCCCGCGCGTGGCAAGGGCGCTCCCGAAGGCGGCATCGATGCCTGCCTGGTGGTGGTGCGCCTGGTCGACCGCGCCAGCGGCGAGCTGCTCGATACCCGTTATCTGCTGTGCGACCCGGCGCTGGCGCCGGATGCAGCACAGGTGGCGCACTGGGCGCCATGGTCGGATACGGCCGAAACGCGCCTGCGCACGCTGCGCCATGCCATCGACCACTTCGCGCAGGATGCCGAAGCCGGCCACGCCGCCAGTGCCGCGCTCGCGGCGCTGCAGCTTGGCCTGTCGGTGCTGTGCCTCGAACACGCGCCAACCGCGACCGCGCCGGCGTTCCTGGCACGCCTGGCCGGGCGCACCGTGCGAGCCGGCACGGCGGTGCCGGGCACCGTGCTCAATGAAGGCATGGGCCGCATGCTGGCGCTGCTCGACGTGCTGGAGAATTACTCCGGCCGCGCCGCGGCGGCACCCGCTGTCGCGGAAGCGGCCGATGTCATGGGAGCCCTGCAGTGAGCACGCTCGCCATGGACCAGGCGGAAAGCCTGCGGCGCATGCTGGCGCCGCGCACCACGCGCCGCATCGCCGTGGTCGCCAGCGAACGCGGTGCCGGCGCCACCACGGTGGCGCTGGGCCTTTCGCACGCGCTTGCGATGCAGGGCGAGCGCGTACTGCTGCTCGACGAAGACCCGGCCACGGCGCGCGCGACCAGGCTCGCCGGCGCGACCCCGGCCGGCACGCTCGCCGACGTGCAGGAAGGACGCCTGCCGCTGGAAGCCGCGGCGGGCGTCGGCACCGGCGGCGCGGTATCGGTGCTGCCGGCCGGCCGCCAACGCGCGGGGCTCGACGTGCCCGCCGCGGCGCTGTCGGCCTTTCGCAGCGTGCTGGTCGATGCCACCGCCGATGCCGACGGCGCGCTGTCGCCCTTTGCCGGCGGCGCGCACAACGTGGTGATCGTGATGCGCCCGGAGCTGGCGTCGATCACCGCCGCCTATGCCTGCATCAAGCGCCTGCATCACCTGTATGCCTGGCGCCGCTTCTACCTGGTGGTCAACATGGCCGCCACCGAAGCCGCCGTCCAGGCGATCCTGCGCAACCTGGCGCGTACCGCCAGCCAGTACCTCGGCGTGGAAGTGCTGTGCGCCGGCTGGCTGCCGGCCGACCCGCTGGTGGCGCGCGGCGTGCAGCTTGGCCGCTGCGTGGTCGAGGCCTTCCCGGCAGCACCCGCGACCAGCGCGCTGCGACGCACCGCCGGCAGCATCGGCGGCTGGCCGCTGCGCGCCGAGGCGCCGGCCCCTGCCGCGACGCCGGTGCCGGCGTGAGCGCCACCCGAGCCATGCCTTACCAACGAACCAGACCCTGAGCCAGCCGGCGCGCCGCGTGGCGTGCCCGTCCAGCAATCCAGCATTCACGAGAATTGCACCATGTACACGATCCAGGGAAAGCTCGACCAGGCCGATGTGGTCAAGGCGCACGCACAGCTGGTGCGTCGCATCGCCTTGCAGCTGGCCGCCAAGCTGCCTGCCAGCGTGCAGATCGACGACCTGATCCAGGCCGGCATGATCGGCCTGCTCGACGCCGCCAAGCGCTATGAAGACACCCACGGCGCGCGCTTCGAGACCTACGCCAGCCAGCGCATCCGCGGCGCCATGCTCGACGAGGTGCGCGCTAACGACTGGCAGTCGCGCAGCCTGCGCCAGTTCACGCGGCGCATCGAACGCACCCAGCGCTCGCTCGAGCAGAAGCTCGGACGCACGCCGCTCGATTCCGAGGTGGCCGAGGCGATGGAGATGCCGCTGGGCGAATACCAGGTCCTGCTCAACGAGGTCTATGGCTGCCAGCTGCTGCATTACGAGGATTTCGAGCGCTCCGGGGAAGAGGATTTCCTCGACCGCCATCTTGCCGGCAGCGACGACGGCAATCCGCTGACGGTGCTGATGGAAAGCGGCATGCGCCAAGCGCTGATCCGCGCCATCGACCGGCTGCCCGAGCGCGAGAAGCTGGTGCTGTCGCTGTGCTATGACCAGGAGCTGAACCTGCGGGAGATCGGGGCGGTGCTGGATGTGACCGAGTCGCGCGTGTGCCAGATCCGGGGGCAGGCGATTACGCGGTTGCGGAACCAGTTGCGTGGGTTGTTGTGATGGGTGTTGGTGGCCTGCTTGCCCGCGGCGCCGGCGTCGTGCTGCTCGCTGCGTCGGCTTGTGCCTGGTCGGCGATCGAAGGTGGGACACGGCATGCGTGGACCGGGTCGGTCAATGGGCCGGCGTTGCATGGGCGGGGGCAGCGGGCGGTGTCGGCGCCGATTCAGCCTGTGGGGGTGTTGCCGCAGGCTGAAGGGGTGATTACGACGGTGCGGTGGCGTTACAGCTTTGCGCAGACGCCGCCGGCCGAGTTGCAGGCATATTTGTGCAATGCGCAGCGGTGTGTGATGTTGCCCCAGGCCGAGGGGCTAACGTCCGCGTTCTCCGGCGATGATGCTACCAAGGGGTTTGTGTTTGCGTTTCGGGTGCCGGGACAGGGGAGTCTGGTGCCGGTTTTGCAGGGGCGGAGTAATGAGGTGGTTGTGGGCTTTCGGTAGGCATCTGTTCTAGGTGCCTGGCTGGCCACCAGATGGGGACCTATCCGCAAGGCACGCAACAAAAAGCCGATGCCGGTCCGCAAAGCAAAACCCAAATCAGCCTGCCGCCAGGCTCACCCCCCCAACCCCGGTCGCCGCCTTCCCATCCTTCCCATACAACCCGGCATCCCCGCCACTATGCTGCCGCAGCGCCTGAATCGCCTGCTGCGTGAAATCGAGATGTGCCTTGATGACCGCGCCATTCAGCGCATTGCCATCCCGCGTCACCCGCGCAGCAAAGATCAGCTTGCGCCAGGCCTCCGCCACGCCGGCATCGAGCCGGCCAAGCAATTGCCCGTCCGCGCCAGCACGCAGGCCCAGCACCTGCATCTGCGCTTCCCGCGCCCGGACCTGCCGCGACAGCCCCTGACCCACTTCCACCTTGCGCGTCAGCAACTCGCTGAGCGCAGTGAAATCCCCGCGCTTGATGGCATCTCGCTCTTGCGCAAGAAGTTGCCCGAAAGCTTCAACGCCTTCGGTTTCACGCTGCAGGGACTGGATCAGGCTTTGGCTCATGATTTGGCTATTGAGGGTCGGCCTGGCCTAGCTCGCGCAAGCTGGCGAGCAGGCCATCGGCAATCTTGCCCGGGTCGATCTTGATCCGGCCTTCGGCGATGGCCTGGCGGATTTCTTCGACCTTGGCGGTATCGATATCGTCGTCGGTTTCCTGCGCCAGGCGGCTGCTGATCTCGCGCACCTGTGCGGCCAGCGGACTGACGCTCAGCCCGGAGGACGGCGGGGCGGCGCTGGCCGGTGCGGCCTGGGGCCGGGCGGCGGCGTCGCCTGCGGGCGCGTCGGCGGGCCGGGACGAGGTGGAATGGTTGATCTTCACGGGCGTTCCTTGCTGGTTTCCTATGGCATTACGGCCGTGGCGGGGAAATCTTTAGGGAACGTGCCCCAGGGGTGCGTCCCATATCGCCCGCACGGCTGGACCGGCGGCATTTTCGCATGCCGCGGTGCCATCGGAATCCGGCTGCCAGCCACGATCGGCAGACTCGAAGTGCTTATTGCAGCACGACGGTATCACCGCTGCGCACCAGCCCGTTGACCACCTGGCCGTTGCGCAGGCGGACCTGCACGGTATTGCCGGTGGCGGCGTCGGCCAGCACCTTGCCCTCGCTGGAGATCTGGAACGCCTCACCCTCGACCGACACCGTGACGGTCTGTCCCTGGCGCACCGCGATGGCCTTGCGCAGCAGGTCGCTGCGCATGGGCGAGCCGGCGGCGATGCGGTTGGCGGCGACGGCGCCGGCGAGCTGGGCCGGGTCGGTGATGACCGCGCGCGGCAAGGTGGCAAGGTCGCCCTGGCGCACTTCGATATCGGCCTGGCTGACCGGTTCGCCCGGACCCAGGGCGCGCGACGCGACGTAATAGTCGGTCAGCACCGATACGCGCGCCTGCATATAGCGCACCCACGGCCGCTCGCCGCCACAGCGCACGCCGACCGAGACCCGCCCCCACGGCGAGGCGCCGGCGGGCAGGAACGGGTCGGGCGATACGCACTCCGGCGCGCGGCCGCCCGACGGCGGAGCCACCTGCACGCTGACCTTGCCGGGCAGGCCGGCGGTCTGCTGCAGCAGGAAGCGCTCCACGGCAGCGCGTGCGGGATCCTCGGTGAAGGGGCTTGCAGTGGCCGTGTGCTGGCCGGCCGCCGGTGCCTGCATGGCGACCGGAGTGGCCTGCGCCGGCGCAGCGCCGGCGGCCCCGGCAAGGCACAGCAGGCCTGCCGCCAGCAGGGTCTGCGCCTTGCGCGGGCCGTTGCGGCGGGAATAGCGGCCGAGGGTGCGTCGGAGGGAGCGGCGATTGGGGTTCATCTGGTCTTCCCGGCAAGGACGGCGGGCCTGCGCTGGCATGCCCGGCGCGCTGCCCCGTGACCGGCGGCGCGCCCCCGTCTACATCAGTCATCGGGTTCCGATTGTAGGCAGCGCCTCGCGCGAGGGCGTGCCGAAATGCAAGGATTTCCCGTCCTTATTCATCCGATTGGCGCGACAGGCCCCCGCCTAAGATGGCACCCCTGAAGAAGGTCGTCCAGGGAGATGCCAGCATGATCGACAGACTCGACGCGTCGCTACGCTTCCAGCAGGAAGCGCTGAGCCTGCGCAACCAGCGGCAATCGGTGATTGCCTCCAACATCGCGCACGCCGATACCCCGGGCTACAAGGCCCGCGACTTCGATTTCGCCAGCACGCTGGCGCAGTCCGTGGAACGCGGCCATCGCAACGAAGGCATGTCGCTGTCGACCACCCAGGTCCGCCACCTGCCCGCGCAGGCGCCGACCCGCGAGGCGTTCGATCTGGCCTACCGCATTCCGCTGCAGTCCAGCGTCGACGGCAACACCGTTGAAATGGATGCCGAGCGCGTGGCCTTCGCCGACAACGCGGTGCATTTCGAGTCGGGCCTGACGGTGATGAACTCGAAGATCAAGACCATGCTGGCGGCGATCCAGCAATAAGCGAGCAACAGATCCAGCAGCAAGGAGGGAGCGCATGCCGGCAATGAACATCTTCGACGTCGCGGGCTCGGCCATGGCGGCGCAGTCGCAGCGCATGAACGTGACCGCGTCCAACCTGGCCAACGCCGACAGCGTGGTCAGCCCGGACGGGCAGGCCTACCGTGCCAAGCAGGTCGTGTTCGGCATGGCGCCCACGCCCGGCCAGAGCGACGTCGGCGGGGTACAGGTGGCCGGCATCAGCGAAGACCCTTCGCCGCCGCGCATGGTCCACAACCCCACGCATCCGATGGCGAACGCGCAGGGCTACGTGGTCATGCCCAACGTCAACCCGGTGGAAGAGATGGTCAACATGATCTCGGCCTCGCGCTCGTACCAGGCCAATGTCGAGGTGCTCAACTCCGCCAAGAACATGATGCTCAAGACGCTGACGATCGGCCAGTAACGGCCCTCGACGAGCTAAGGAAAGAGGAACCGCGCGACATGACAACCACTTCTTCGGTCAACAGCAACAGCAGTACCACCAACATCAACGATGCTCTGAAGAACAGCAGCGCCAGCGCCGCCGACCTGCAGAACAACTTCCTGAAGATGCTGGTGACCCAGCTCAACAACCAGGACCCGCTCAAGCCGCTGGACAACTCGCAGCTGACCTCGCAGCTGGCGCAGATCTCCACCGTCAGCGGCATGCAGACCATGAATGCGACCCTGTCGCAGCTGCTGAACCAGGTCAGCGCCAGCCGCGCGATGGACTCCGCCGCGCTGATCGGCCGCACGGTGATGGTGCCGGGCAAGCAGGTGTCGGTCGAAGGCGGTGTGCCCTCCAGGTTCGGCGTCGACCTGCCGTCCACGGCGGACGCCGTCACGGTCGACGTGCTCGACGACAAGGGCAACGTGGTGCGCACCATCGACATGAAGGGCCAGACCTCGGGCGTGCACGACGTGGCGTGGGACGGGAAGAATGATGCCGGTGTCGCGGTCGCGGACGGCGAATACACCTTCCGCGTCAACGCCACAGCCAACGGCACCTCGGTGCAGCCGGTGGCGCTGGTCTACGGCAAGGTACAGAGCATCAGCGGTGACGCGTCCGGCGTGCTGGTCAACCTGGCCGACGGCCAGGCAGCGAACGTCGACGAGGTGCGGCGCATTCTCTAATCGCAGGCGCTGGCGCATGCTGCGCGCACCGGCATCAACGACAGCCAAGTCAAAAGGAAGATATCCATGGGTTTCGGTCAAGGGGTAAGCGGCATCAACGCCGCGGCAGCCAATCTGGATGTAATCGGCAACAACATTGCCAATGCCAACACGGTCGGCTACAAGCAATCGAGCACGCAGTTCGCCGATGTCTACGCCGGCAGCAAGATCGGCCTGGGCACCACGGTGAACTCGGTGGTCCAGTCGTTCAAGCAGGGCAATATCGAGGCCTCCGGGCGATCGCTGGATGTGGCCATCACCAATGGCAGCGGCTTCTACCGGCTGGTCGGGACGGATGGATCGGTGCATTTCTCGCGCAATGGGCAGTTCCTGCGCACGGATGACGGCCGCATCGTCAACGCGCAGGGCCTGCAGCTGACCGGCTATCCGGCAGCCGCGGCCGGCGGCGGCGCCACGCCGCAGCCGCTGGTGGTATCCAATGCGCAGATGCCGCCCCAGGAAACCACCGACATCACGGCGCAGTACAACCTCGATTCGCGCAGCACCGTGCCGACGACCGCGTTCGCCAGCACGCCCGGCAACCTGCCTGACTCGTCGATGTACAACTACAGCACCAGCATGACGGTGTACGACTCGCTCGGCAATGCCAGGCAGGTGGTTGCCTATTTCGGCAAGGAGATGGGAGGGGCGCCGACGGTGCCCGGCGGCACCGATTGGGTGCTGAACGTGACCGACGAGGCCGGCAACCGGCTTGGAATCGGCGATGCCGCCACGACGCCGCCCACCCCCGCCGGCCAGACGGTCACGCTGGCGTTCGACAGTGCCGGCAAACTGGTCTCCACCAACCCCGCCTCGTTCGCATTGACCTCGCCGGCGGCAAACGGCGCCGGCGCCATGTCGATGAAGGTAGACCTGGCCGGCACGACGCAATTTGGCTCCGACCACGACGCCAAGCCGCCCCAACAGAATGGCTATGCCTCGGGCAGCCTGCTCGGCTTCTCGATCGAAGCCGACGGCACCATCCGCGGCAGCTACTCGAACGAGCAGACCCAGGAACTCGGCACCGTGGTGCTGGCCAGCTTCGGCAACGCCGAAGGCCTGCGCGCCGAGGGCGGCAATACGTGGGCAGCCACCGGCGCCTCCGGCCAGCCGGTCATCGGCACGCCGGGCGGCTCGCGCGGCCAGCTGATGTCGAACGCCAATGAAGCGTCCAACGTCGACCTCTCCGCCGAGCTGGTCAACCTGATCATCGCCCAGCGTAATTACCAGGCCAACGCCAAGACCATCGAGACGCAGAACCAGGTCATGCAGTCGCTGGTGAACATGTAAGGCACGACGCGTCGCGTGAAGAGCAAACCAGCTGAGGCAAGTCGATGGACCGCATGATCTATACCGCCCTGTCGGGCGCCAAGCAGATACTCGACCAGCAGGCGGCGGTATCGAACAACCTGGCCAACGTGTCGACGCCCGGGTTCCGCGCGCAGGTCAACCTGTACCGCGCGGTGCCCGTGGTCGGTGCCGAGGCCGGCACGCGCGCCTTCACGCTGGCCTCGACGCCCGGCGCCGACATGCGCGCCGGTCCGTTGACCTACACCGGCCGCAGTCTCGACGTGGCGCTGCAGGGCAACGGCTGGCTGGTGGTGCAGGCGCCTGATGGCTCCGAGGCCTATACCCGTGCCGGCGCGCTGCAGGTCGCGCAGGACGGCCAGGTGCAGACCCTGTCCGGCCTGCCGGTGATGGGCGACGGCGGCCCGCTGGCGGTGCCGCCGGGCTCGCAGGTCACCATCGGCACGGATGGCACCATCACCGCGCGCGGCCCGGGCGAAGCATCGGCTGGCCTGGCCCAGGTAGGCAAGCTGCGCGTGGTCAACCCGCCCAACGACGCCATCGCGCGCGGCGACGATGGCCTGTTCCGCCTGCGCCCCGGCGCGCAGCCGCTGGAAGCCGACCCCACCGTGCGCGTGATTTCCGGCGCGCTCGAGGGCAGCAACGTCAACCCGACCGAAGCCATGGTCGAGATGATCGCCAATGCGCGCCGCTTCGAGATGCAGATGAAGATGATCCAGGGCGCGGACGGCAACGAGCAGCGCGCCAACCAGCTGCTGTCGACCAACTGACGCGGCGGCAAAACAGGACCGGAGCGCGGCGCGCCGATTGCGCGCCCCTCGCTCCAGCTACCAGCTACAAGAAAGACTCCCAGCAAGGACCACCATGATCCGCTCTCTCTGGATTGCCAAGACCGGCCTCGATGCGCAGCAGACGCAGATGGACGTGATCTCGAACAACCTGGCCAACGTGTCGACCAACGGCTTCAAGCGCGGCCGCGCGGTGTTCGAGGAACTGATGTACCAGACCATCCGCCAGCCCGGCGCGCTGTCGTCGGACCAGACCACGCTGCCCTCGGGCATGCAGCTGGGCACCGGCGTGCGCCCGGTCGCGACCGAACGCATTCACACCCAGGGCAATCCGCAGCAGACCGGCAACAACAAGGACGTGGCCATCATCGGCCAGGGCTTCTTCCAGGTGGCGCTGCCCGACGGCACCACCGCCTACACCCGCGACGGCTCGTTCCAGGTGGACCAGAACGGCCAGCTGGTGACGTCCAGCGGCTTCGTGATCCAGCCCGCCGTCACCATCCCGGCCAACACGCTGTCGCTGACGGTGGCGCGCGACGGCACGGTGTCGGTGACGCAGCCGGGCTCGAGCGCCAACGTGCAGGTCGGCCAGCTGCAGCTGGCCACCTTCATGAACCCGGCCGGCCTGGAAAGCATGGGCGAAAACCTGTATGTGCAGACCGATGCTTCGGGCGCGCCCAATACCACCGTGCCGGGCCTGAACGGCGCCGGCGTGCTGCAGCAGAACTACGTGGAAGCGTCCAACGTCAACGTGGTGGAAGAGCTGGTCAGCATGATCCAGACCCAGCGCGCGTACGAGATCAACAGCAAGGCAGTGCAGACTTCAGACCAGATGCTGCAGCGCCTGGCGCAGATGGGTTGAGAGTTGTGGACATGGCCACCTTGCTTTCCCGCCTGGGCGCGCATGCGCTGGTTTGCCTGGCCGGCGTGGCAATGCTGGCCACGAGCGGCTGCGCGCTGGTGCCGCGCGAGCCGCTGGTGCAACTGCCCACCACCGCGCGCGCCGAGCCGCGCCCGGTCGGGCCGGCTTCCGGATCGATCTACCAGTCGTCGTATGCCGGCAACCCGCTGTTCGAGGACCGCCGCCCGCGCAACGTGGGCGACATCCTGACCATCGTCATCACCGAGAACGTCAACGCCAGCAAGAACTCCGGCACCAATACCAGCCGTAGCGGCAGCACCACGCTGACGTTCGATGCCGTGCCGCGCGCACTGGGCGGGCTGTTCGGCGCCAGCCAGAACGCCGACATCAATGGCGGCAACAACATGAAGGCCAGCGGCGGCGCCAGCGCGGCCAACACCTTCAACGGCACTATCACCGTCACCGTGCTGGAAGTCTTGCAGAACGGCAACCTGGTGGTCTCCGGCGAAAAACAGATGGCGATCAACCAGGGCGCCGAGTTCATCCGCTTCTCGGGCGTGGTCAACCCGCGCACCGTCACCGGCGACAACGCCGTGCTGTCCACGCAGGTGGCCGACGCGCGCATCGAGTACACCGCCAAGGGCGTGATCGACGAAGCGCAGAACATGGGCTGGCTGCAGCGCTTCTTCCTCAATGTCTTACCGTTCTGACCGCGCCATGTCCGCTTCCATGCTCGCCTATTTCCTGTCACGCCTGCTGCGCGTGAGCGTGATCAGCCTGGCGCTGGGCGTGGCCTTCGGCGCCTTCGCCACCGCTGCCAAGGCCGAGCGCCTGAAGAACCTGGCCACTTTCCAGGGCGTGCGCGACAACCCGCTGGTGGGCTACGGCCTGGTGGTCGGCCTGGACAACACCGGCGACCAGACCATGCAGACGCCGTTCACCACGCAGAGCCTGACCAACATGCTCTCGCAGCTGGGGATCACGCTGCCGGCCGGCAAGAACATGCAGCTCAAGAACGTGGCCGCGGTGATGGTCACGGCCACGTTGCCCGCGTTTGCGCAGCCGGGCAGCCAGCTTGACGTGGTGGTGTCGTCGATGGGCAATGCCAAGAGCCTGCGCGGCGGCACGCTGCTGATGACGCCGCTCAAGGGCGCCGACGGGCAGGTCTACGCCATCGCGCAGGGCAACATGCTGGTGGGCGGCGCGGGCGCGTCGGCCAACGGCAGCAAGGTGCAGATCAACCAGCTTGCGGTGGGCCGTATCGCCAACGGCGCTATCGTCGAGCGCGCGGTCGCGCCGTTCCAGCCGGACGGCGGCGTGCTCAA
Source organism: Cupriavidus sp. MEYA8 (assembly GCF_059278825.1). Taxonomy (NCBI): domain Bacteria; kingdom Pseudomonadati; phylum Pseudomonadota; class Betaproteobacteria; order Burkholderiales; family Burkholderiaceae; genus Cupriavidus; species Cupriavidus sp. MEYA8. The sequence goes on along the minus strand of NZ_CM181222.1, from coordinate 827,587 downwards.
CCTGGAGCTGAAGGAAACCGATTTCGGCACCGCCGAGCGCGTGGTCGAAGCCATCAACCGTTCCATGGGCGGCGGCGTCGCCGCGGCGCTCGACGGCCGCACCGTGCAGGTGCGCGCTCCCGCCGCGCCGAGCGCGCGCGTGGGCTTCCTGGCCCGCATCGAGAATATCGACGTGACCCCGGCCAAGGCCGCGGCCAAGGTCATCCTGAACGCCCGCACCGGTTCGATCGTGATGAACCAGGCGGTGACGGTGGAAGACTGCGCGGTCGCGCACGGCAACCTGTCGGTGGTGATCAACACGCAGCCGGTGATCAGCCAGCCCGCGCCATTCAGCGAGGGCCGGACCGTGGTGGCGCCGGTGTCCCAGATCGACATGAGGCAGCAGGGCGGCTCGCTGCAGGTGGTCAGGGCGGGCGCCTCGCTGGCGGCCGTGGTCAAGGGCCTGAACGCGCTGGGCGCGACCCCGGCCGACCTGCAGACCATCCTGGAAGCGATGCGCGCCGCCGGTGCGCTGCGTGCGGAACTGGAAGTGATCTGATCATGAGCGCGTCCATGCCACCGCAGGCCGCGGACCTGACGCAGCGCTTCGCGCTCGACACGCAGGGCTTCGAGGCGCTCAAGCACAGCGCGCGCAACGGTGCCAACGCGGCCACCCTGCAGGCGGCCGCCAAACAGTTCGAGGCGGTGTTCACGCAGATGGTGCTCAAGAGCATGCGCAATGCCACGCCGCAGGATGGACTCTTCGACAACGAGCAGAGCAAGCTCTATATGTCGATGATGGACCAGCAGCTCGCGCAGCAGATGTCGTCGCGCGGCATCGGGCTGGCCGAAGTGATGGTGCGCCAGCTGGCGCGCGCCGCGGGCACGCCGATGCCCGCGGGCATGAATGCGATGACGGCGGCCGAGTCCGGCCGTGCCGCCGATGCCGAGATGGCTCGATTGCTCGACAGCCGCGGCGCGGCCTCCGCCGGCGGCAATGAAGCCGCGGACCTGCCTGCTGTCGGCACGGTGGTGCCGGGACAGAACTGGAACCCAACCGCGGGCTTGCGCCAGTACCAGTCGCAGTTCTACGGCGACCGAAGCCAGGACGGGCAGGACGGGCAGGACGGCCAGGGCGGCGAAGTGCTCGGCCCGCTGCCTGCCGATGCGCCCGCCCACGTCAGCGCCTTTGTCGCGCGCATGGCGGCGCCGGCCGAAGCCGCATCCCGTGCCTCGGGCGTGCCGGCACGGCTGATCGTCGGCCAGGCGGCGCTCGAGTCGGGCTGGGGCCAGCGCGAAATCCTGCATGCCGATGGCTCGACCACCTTCAACGTGTTCGGTATCAAGGCCGGATCGAGCTGGAAGGGCCGCGTGGCCGAGATCACCACCACCGAGTACGTCGACGGCCAGCCGCAGAAGGTAAAGGCGAAGTTCCGCGCGTATGGATCGTATGACGAGGCCTGCGCGGACTACGCGCGGCTGCTGACCAATAATCCGCGCTATGCCGGCGTGGTGAGCGCGGGGTCGGCGGAGGAGGCGGCGCATGGGTTGCAGCGTGCGGGGTATGCGACGGATCCTGCGTACGGGCACAAGCTGGTGAAGATCATGAAAAAGGTGGCGGTTTAACGCGCAGGCCGTAGCTGACACCGCCGGAACGAGGCTCCCCTCTCCCGCGAAGTGGGAGAGGGGAGCAAACCGCCGCAAGTTGCGCGGCATATGGACCTCAAGGTCGCGCGCTATCCCCGCACGTCAGCCTAAAGTCCCACCTCAAATCGGCCGATAACACCCCCATCCACCACCGCCGCGCCACGCCGCGGGCAGCCCAACGAATCCGGGGTCAGAGCACAATGTCTCTCTTCAGTATTGGTCTTTCCGGCCTGAACACCGCGCAGAACGCGCTGACGACGACCAGCCACAACTTTGCCAACTCGGCGACCGAAGGCTATTCGCGCCAGAACACCATCGTGGCATCGGCCGGCGGCCAGTACACCAGCCAGGGCTTCTACGGCTATGGCTCCAACACCACCACCGTGATCCGCGTCTATGACGAGTTCCTGACCGGCCAGCTGCGTGGCGCCACCTCGGCCAGCGCCTCGCTGGCGACCTATTCCGACCAGATCGCCCAGATCGACAACCTGCTCGCCGACCAGAAGGGCGGCCTGGCGCCGCTGATGCAGAAATTCTTTGCCGCGGTGCAGGCAGTGGCCGACACGCCGGCCGACCCCGCCGCGCGCCAGGGCATGCTCTCCGCCGGCCAGGCCCTGGTCGGCCAGGTCCGCTCCGCCAGCAACTACTTCAAGCAACTGCAGTCGGGCGTCAACGAGCAGATCGGCACCGCGGTCACGCAGGTCAATGCCTACACCACGCAGATCGCCAACCTGAACCAGGAAATCACGCGGATGAAGGCCGCGTCCGGCGGCCAGCCGCCCAACGACCTGCTCGACCAGCGCGACCAGGCGGTGGCCGAGCTGAACAAGCTCGTCGGCGCCAAGGTAGTGGTGCAGGACGGTGGCACCTACAACGTCTTCGTCGGCAACGGCCAGCCGCTGGTGATGGGCAACGAGTCGTACGACCTGAAGGCAGTGACTTCCGCTGCCGACCCGGGCCGTACCGTGGTCGCCTATTCCCTGCCGAACGGCAGCGTCTATGAAAGCCAGCCGGGCGCGATCACCGGCGGCTCCCTGGGCGGCCTGCTGCAGTTCCGCACCGAGACCCTCGATGCCGCGCAAAGCGCGATCGGCCGGCTGTCGCTGGCGATCGGCCAGAGCTTCAACGAACAGCACAAGCTGGGCATGGACCTGAACGGCGACATCGGCACCGACATGTTCAAGCTGGGCAATGCCACGGTGCTGCCCAACGACAGGAACACTGCCATCAGCACCGTGGCCACGGCCACCATCGACGACGCCTCGGCACTGACCACCAGCGACTACAAGCTGCAGTTCGACGGCACCAGCTACACGCTGACGCGCCTGTCCGACAACGCGCAGGTGGCCACGCCAGTGCCGGGCACGCCCGCGCCCACCTATCCGCTGACCTTCAGTGCCGATGGCTTCAGCGTGACGATCGATGCGGCAATGGGCACCAACGATTCGATCGTGATCCAGCCGACGCGCAATGCCGCGGCCGGCTTCGACATGGCGATCAGCGATCCCGCCAGGATCGCCGCAGCCTCGCCGGCGCGGGCCGATGCCGCTCCCGGCAACAAGGGCAGCGCCACTGCCAGCCTGAGCAACGTTGCGCCGGGCTTCACGCCGCTGGCGGGCAAGATCACCGCCGTCTATACCGCGGCCGGTTACGTGTTCAAGGATGCGGCAGGCACGAACCTGACGCCGCAGCCCACGGGCGTGCCTAATGGCAGCAATACCGACTACAACATCGGCGGCCTGACCTTCAGCTTTGGCGGCACGCCCAAGGTAGACGATTCCTTCACGCTCGGCGGCAACGCCGGTGGCGTCAAGGACAACGGCAACATGCTGAACCTGGCCAAGCTGCAGAACGCCAAGACCATCGGCGGCGTATCCAGCTTCAGCGATGCCTACGCGCAGCTGGTCAACGACGTCGGCACGCGCGCCAAGTCAGTCAAGATCGCCTCGGCATCGCAGGACAGCATCACCACGCAGATCAAGGCCGCCCAGCAGTCGGTGTCGGGCGTCAACATGGACGAGGAAACCGTGTCGATGCTGCGCTTCCAGCAGCTATACCAGGCCAACGCCCGCGTGATCCAGACGGCCGGCTCGCTGTTCGACACCCTCATCGGCATCCGGTAAGGCCAGCCGGCAAGTCAACGTATCCGAATAGGCAATCCATCATGCGTGTTGCAAGCTCTACCCTGTATCAGCAAGGCCTGGCGTCGATGAACCTGCAGCAGGGCTCGCTGCTGCATATCCAGCAGCAGCTCGGCACCGGCCGCCGTATTCTCACGCCGTCGGATGACCCGGTCGCGGCCACCCGCGCCCTTGGCGTCAGCCAGGCCCAGGCGGTCAACGGCCAGTACGCGACGTCGCGCAGCCAGGCGAATATCGCGCTGGCCGCGGAAGAAAACGCGCTGCAATCGTTGACCACCGTCACGCAGAACATCCAGACGCTGCTGGTGCAGGCCGGCAACGGCACCATGAGCGACGCCGACCGCGGCTCGCTCGCCACCGCGCTGGAAGGCCTGTACAACCAGCTGGTCGGCCTGGCCAACTCCGATGACGGCAACGGCCAGTACCTGTTCGGCGGCACCCGCTCCGGTACGGCGCCGTTTTCGCAAGCCAGCGGCGCCGGCGTCTACATCGGCGACACCGGCCAGCAACTGCTGCAGGTCGACGTCGCGCGCCAGATGCCCGCGGGCGACAACGGCCGCGACGTGTTCATGAGCGTCACCGGCGGTGCTGGTTATGTCGTCAAGGGCAATAGCGCCAACACCGGCAGCGCCACCTTCGGCACGGTCTCGATCACCGATCCCAGCGACCCGCTGTATGGCAAGTCGCTGCAGGTTACGTTCCAGGCCAACGCCGGCGGCCAGATGGAATACACCATCACCGACATGGCCGATCCCGCCGCGCCCGCGCTGGCCGGCCCGACTGCCTACAACGCACCGGCGCGCATCGAGATCGGCGGCGTGACCTTCAACGTCAGCGGCGAGCCGAAGGACGGCGATACCCTGACCATGCAACCTGCCAGGGAAGCCGGCACTGACATGTTCGCCAATCTGCAGAACGTGATCGACACGCTGCGCAAGCCGACTACCACTCCGGGCGATCAGGCCAACCTGAGCAACGTGCTGTCCACGGCGACGCGCCAGTTTTCCAACTCGCTGGATAACGTGCTGACGGTGCGCGCCTCGGTGGGTTCGCGGATGCAGGAACTGGATGCGCTGGACGATGTCGGCACTAACCGCGACCTGACGTACTCGCAGACGCTGTCGGGGCTGCAGGACCTGGATTATGCGGCGGCGATTACCGAGTACTACCAGCGGCAGACTGCGCTGCAGGGGGCGCAGCAATCGTTTATGCAGATTCAAGGAATGAATTTGTTTAAGTATTTGTGATGCAAGAAATCCGCGCAGAATAAGCAAAGCCAGTGTGCGACGGAAACAAAGTCTGGAAAGACCTTCACTGAAGTTTGGAAAATTTGGCGTCGCTACCCTGGAAGCTGCGCCAGACAAGGATTTTCCAGACTTTGGCCGAGCGCGAGGTACCCGCGTGCGAGAGATCTGTCGGTCCATTTGGCTCCAGACCTCGCGCAAAGACCCAAGTAACCATTCTTCAGGCAGTTCGCCAGCGTCCGCCCCCAAATATAGGCTACTTGCGCGAGGGTGGCAAAACGGGGCCGAGTTGGACGGCTTTCCCCTAGAACCCTGTCACCTGATAGCGGCTTTCATTGCCGCGAAGCCATCCTGGGCGCCTGCCGCGACCCGACCAGGTCTTTCCTGTGTGCGGGTCCATGTAAAGCTCGTGGTTCTTGCCAAGCATAGCCCGTTGATTCAGCGTGCTTGTTGGTAGCCGTTTAGAGTGCTGCTTACGCGTGGGGCGCTCCGCCGCTAGCGCCGCGTGCTTTCGCTTGCCGGGCATAGTGCGATGCGTGAGCGGCCGTGCCCCTATCCCCAACAGCCGTCCCAGATCTTCGGGGCGGAGATCTACACTGGCAAGCAGTCGCCGAATCTTCTCAATCGCGATCTCCCGCTCGCGAACTCTTGCGGCTTCAATCTCAACTTCCATCTGCTTCAGGCGAGCCTTCAAAGCCGGATATTTAAGCTCCATACGCTTTCCCTCAAACCGTTGGATATCGCAGAGAGATCAACCTTTTTCTGAGGGACGCGGCTTGTCAGGAGCGGGATCTGGAGGCTCACTGAATAGATCCTTCAGAGATACGCCTAGAGCGTCCGCTAGCAATACAAGGTTATCGAGTGACACGTTCACGCTATCTCGTTGGATGCGATGTTCGAGAACGAACAAAGAATGAAGGACTTGGCCAAGTTGCGAGGCCGAAAAGATCTGCTGCCAGCGCTTGATCGGGCAAAGTAGTTGACGCTCTACAATTAGCCTTGGCGCCGCTCCGTCACCATGTGAGGCCTTAACCGGTCAATCTGACCGGCCCCTGCCGCATTGCTTGCTTCGTCCGCATCAAGCTCGGCGTGCAGAGGAAACTCGGTCATAACGCCTCTTCCGTCGATATTCGTCACAACTTCGGACGTTTGACGGAACGGATGTTATGCCTTGATGCTGGCCTGAGGCTGTCGGTTGTGAAGCGATACCTACAGGCTTCGCTGCAGACAATCGATGAGCAGGCATCGCTTGTAGTCCGATCCTCCCCTCAGGATCCCCTGCAAGGGGCTGTATTGGCCAATGCTTCCGCCATCGAAGCGCTAGCGGAAATGGCAGAAGCTGGTTTCTGCCGGCTACCCGAGCGCCGGCCACGGCTGTCTCTGATCGACTGCGGATTCAACCGGTGGTTGCTGCAAGGGTGGACGGCCGAGAATGGCCGGGCTCGGACGGATACCTGTCGCCAGAACTGCGCTTGTCGCTGATCGGCTCCCGGGCGGCCGTTCGAATCGGCGATTTCACTGCCCCCAAAGCCGCCGCTCAACTTTGCGATCACCGGTTTTTTCGGTTGGTAGAGAGACCTGCGGCGTTTAAACCCACCGATTGCAGCTAGCGTGGGAAGCGAGGGTGGGTATCGAGTCGCGCCGGCTACCATGGCTCTTCAGCTTCGACATAAATCATTGACTCTTAAAGATTGGCCGTTCGAAAGTAAAATTTGGCGAACCAGCGGCCAATGCTCAACTCGGCACTCGACAGAGGCGGGCCCATGGCCGGACCAGCGCCAGATGGTGTCGCCAGTCTGCGAGCAAGAGATGATAGCCGGCGTCTGAATGCGTTGCCTTTCTTCTTCGTGCCAAAGGCAGGTGCCGACCCCTCTCAGTCATTCGCTGAGTTCGCTCCGAATGGCCGCTGCGATGAAGAGCGGACGTTTGGCAGCGGCACGTCCGTATGTTGCTCGGCATTCGCCATATCGGACTTGCGCACAGCAATCTCCCTGCGGCGCATGTGGGCGTGGCCATGGGTTGACTGACCTGTCGAATGGTCATAAGCATGTGCGCGCCTGATCTCCGCCGACACACGCTCGGACAGATGTGCGCTTTCCGTCGTGGGACAGCGACTGATTGTGGAGGCACAATTGTCTGCGCGAGACTGGCTGTAAGCGCGATCAACCGGGGGCGATCATGACTTCTCGAAATATCCACGTCATGCCGGAAGGCGATCGAGGCTGGGCTGTAACAGTGGAAGGCCCGAACGGCGCCACCGTCCTATTCCCAACGGAAGCTGAGGCAATCGCTGCTGGCACGGACGCGGCGAAGCAGGACGGGGTCGAGCTCTTCATTTATGATCGTGATGGCCAGATCCGTGAGCGCAATTCCTTCGATCCTATGAAGCATCCAATCATGGCGACGCGGATTTCCTATGGGCGAGCTCCGAAAGCCGCGCCGCGGATGTGGCGTAGCCCTGTCCACTAACCGCATGTTCTCGCAGCTATCACTCACGGGTTCCCAGGCGCGCTCGATGAGCTCACAAGTCAAGGGAACTGCTATCGTTGGATACAACGTTCAGTGGGGCGTTGATGCCTAGCGTCTCCTGATTGTCGCGCACGAGGTCATGAACATCGGCAGCGACCATGCGTCACTGGGCACGGTGGCGAAGGTCGTGGGTGAGGCCTCGGGCTGGAACAAACTGCAAACCTCTGCCGATCGTGGGTACTTCAATGGGCCGGAGATCAGCGAGTGCGGAGACGCAGGCGTTACGCCCCATCGTACCGAAGCCAATGACGTCAAGCGCCAGGGCCGACGGACGTCTTGGCAAGGCAGACTTCATCTACGTGGCGCCGCCGGTGCTGGTGGATACAGCGGCGTCAGGAAATTGGGCGGCACGCACGCTTGTTCCAATCACGGGAAAATGGGCTGCGTATCGCTCGCGTCCGCGCTGGGGCGCGAGGCGGAAGGGTTCAGTCGCGATGCGAGGGACAGGGACTCTCACGCCTTGGAGCCATACGAAGTTGGACGAAATAATTCCCTTTGCCAAAGATTAAGCGCGTATGCTGGGATTGCCAACCGGCAAGCAACACAATAGGAGTTCTCATGGCAAAAAGCCAACTACGCGGCAACCGCGAAGCGAAAAAGCTAAAGCAACCCAAGAAGCCTTTCGCACCGACAACTCCGTTCAGCACGGTTCAGTCGCGGGTCCGGACCGACGGTCTCGCCAAGAGGAAGTCGTAAGCCGGGCAAGTGCCTGGCAAGTCGCGATATCACCGCAAGGTGATACCTCTTCATTCAACGTAAGCCGACCGATAGGGAGGCGCACCATGATCCACCCTGACACAGGCCCGACGTTCCGAGGCCTGCCACTTACCGCCGAGCAAGACTCGGAGGTTCGCCACTATCAGAACAGAAAAACGAGGCTTGGCAAGCCATGGGATACCCCGGAACTACGCGGGATGCTCGAAGACATGTTGCTGCCGCCGAAGACCGAGGATGGCGGTCAGGAAGATGTTCTTCTGGGACCGTTCGCTGCCGCGGAACGTGCGGCATCGTTCGTCGACGAGGCCATGGAACCGATTGCAGCATACGAAGATTGGAACGCCGCCATGGAAATCGAGGGGATGAAAGGCGAAGCGCGCTAATGCCGGTTACCAGGTAGAGATGGCGCTTGTCGTTGCGAGTGGCAGGCCAATACCGGCAGCCGGGTCGGCTATCGGCTGGATTTCGATAAAGGGCCGCTCCGACGCGACCTTGCCGAATATGGCGGCAAACGGAATGTCGGCGGCATCCCGGCCGGTGCCGATCCGCAGCAGGCCAGTCGGAATGGACACCCCCGAGGGATCAAGCAGGTACCAGCCGCCTGACAGGAACACCTCAACCACCGCGTGAAAGTCCGGCGCACCCAAGGCGGGATTCGCGCCATAGTCCACGCTGCTGGACATACGGGCGGGAATACTCAGGGCGCGGCAGATCGCGATCATCAGGTGGGAAAAATCCCGGCATACGCCGGTGCGCTCGACAATCGTATCGATCGCCGAGGTGCGCTCATTGGTGGATCGCGAAAGAAAGCGCACATGGTTGCGCACCCACTCCCGAATCGCATACACGCGCGAATAGCCGGGGCGCATGGCGCCAAACTCGCGCATGGCGAATTCCATCATGCGATCGGATTCGCAATACCGGCTCGGCGCCAGGTACGAAAGTACATCGAAGGGGAGTTCGGCGACGGGTACCTCCGTTAGTGACATGCCATCGTCCAGACGATGGTCGATGTCCACCACAGCTTCATAGCGGATGGCCAGTGGGCCCTTGTTCGCATGTATTCTGAGCAGGCGGTTGCAGAGTGGATCCGTGTGGCGAGCGGCGTGAACCGGTGGCGTGAGCGCCAGACGCTCGGAGACAACGGACTGTCTTGCAGTTTTCGCAGCTTCGACAATTAACAGAAAGTCTGCCGTGGGATCCAGGATCTCATAGGACAGGTTCACCGAGTACCGAAGGCGGTTCATTTCTGACCTTGTGTCGACATGAAGGCGGAGACGGTGTCGGCCGCGGGAACGGCTCTGGCCATCCAATTCAGTGTAGCGCCAGAAGCGGGCGAGCGGTCCGCGCCAGCGGGCACCGCAGGTGCGTGACGCAGCGCCTGCTTGACCAATTTGTAAGCGGGTTAGGACGGTGTGAATCACCCCCCTATACTGCTAGGTGTAGCGTTTCAGAAGCGAAGTGCTTCTGGTCCGCCTATCACTCGTTTCCGGGCCCTCCCCCTCGATGACGTCTTAGGACTGGTGACTCCTGAAGTCACTTATGGGGATTCCTGGAACATTCATGCAAGATGCCACGCGGCGACCGCCGTTCGCCCAATCCCCCAGTAGCCAGGCAAGGCAGTCTTTCGCCAGGATCGATCCAATCGATGTCTGGGGAGAGAGACTCTTCTTCGCAAAACCGATCGCAAAGTTGGCTTCCGCCTTCGTTGCTGCTCTTCCGCGTTTCACGTTGGCGGAGTCGTGCTCTCATCGTGATGAAGATGCCGTAACGATCCTGAGCAATGCGATATGGGTGGAAATGATTACCCGTTGGCAATGGAAGATCAGCGCCCACAACGGTGACAGTTGTTCAACACTGCCATCACCATGCCACCCTGGCAGGCAATGAAGGAAGATATCGTGCCGAGAGAATCTACAGAGACCACTTACCGGATCATACATGTCACGCGCCTTCTGCGCGACGGCCATGTAGGCACGTCGCAGAAGAGGAACACCCAGCGATTCGGAGTCATGCGATTGGCAGCGCCCAGATGGCGTCAGGCAATCACGCTGCTGATTGACTGGGATCGCGCTGTCAACGAAGGCTGGCCAGACCTGCGGTCACCGTCCTGCACCCGAACCAGGGCCATCAGGAGCATCGGTCGCAGTCATCAAGCAAGCATCCGCCGGCTCGCCAGAAATGGAAACTGAGATTGCGTGAGGCAACTTCATGCGTACGCTGTTGTATTTCAGTCTGAAAGACATCGCCACGGCACGACTGGCACAAGTGCGAATCGGCGATTTGGCCGGTACCTCAGCACGCGTCAAAGGGCCGTGGTTTGTCCAGCGCGACAATCAGCCAGTTGAGGGATTTCCGCAGACTGACATCGGCCAGACTACGTACCGCGAAGAGGCGGCGATCGCCGGAATCTTCGTCGGCGCATTTGTGGGCGCGCTTGTCATCTTGCGATACGGAGTCTCCGTCGGCGCCGGTGCCACGGCCGTTGCGTATGTTGGCGCTGTCATGCTTGGCGCGATGATCGGCTGGTGGGCCGGCGGATTGGTCGGCGGCAAGATCGGTCGCCTTCGGTTGTGGCGGCAGAATGCGCAAACTGCACGGGGCCCGTTGTTGATGATAGCCAGTTGCGATTCGAAATCGAAGGAGGCCTTGAAGCAGATCATCAAGGAACTGGGCGGCGTCAGGATCGACGAGCATAGTGACCTGATGCCGAATTTCAGATGGCTATGATTGCCGCTTCGGATCGGCCGTGGCGATGCCCCCTCGGATACGTACGTTACGCAGGCTGAACGAAAAGGCGAAGCCCGAACTGTCACCAGGAAGTTTGGCTGTCAAATCGCCAGGTGCCTATGGTTGGATCCTGCTGCTCCGGGCTCAGATCAGCTTCGATTCCTACTGGGTAGGGCATTACGTTGACAAAGTCACTCCAGGAAGATTGAAGATGGCTATGGATCGCGTGACCGAGTATCGTGGGTTCGATATCCATGTCGATCTCCATATGTCAGCCAAGGACATGTTCGACGTCTGGTTCCAGGTCGAGGGGCCCATGAGACCGCCGGGCGTCGCGGCGTTTGGCAAGCGAATCAAAGTCTTTGGCGGGCCTTATTCCAGACGTTGGGCTTACCTCGTGGCGGAACTGGCAGGGCGGGCCGCCGTGGACGTTGTTCTTGGACCGGATGAATGAACGGAGGCCGGGAGTTGAGGTCAGATATGCAAAGACGCGTCACGATCGGTGAATACGAAGTGTTGATCGAGGCTGAGCAACACCTCGGTCCCACCCAGTTGGTCGGAGCGATTGGCTACGTAGTACGCTACTCGATCGCTCGTACGGACCGCCGGCCCGTCAGAGGTGATCTTCTCAGCGTACATTCCTACGATCTCATTGACGGTACCGGCTACTTCCACAGCCTCGATGCGGCGTTTGACTATGGAGACGCAAAGGCTCGCGATGACATTGCTACCTTGTCGCCGAAAGTAAATCGGACACATCCCGGCATATCCGCGTATGCTCGGTGATGAAAGGAGACCGACATGTCTCAGAACAACGCAATCTACAAAGGCTTCAGGGTATCTGCGAGGGTGCGTCACGTATCCGGTGCAGTCCCCGGTGGCGACCTGGTCCACCTGCGCTTCCTCGCTACCGTAACGATCACGCAAGTCAGTTCAGGAATGGGTTCCCGCAGACGGCTGCCACCCATGATCCAACATTTCGCCAGCGCGCCGCACACTGCCATCGCACTGGCCTTGTCATCGGCCAGGGACGCAATCGACGGCTTGCCCACCTTCGTCAAGGCGAGGTAGTCTCGGCGGCCATGCCATGGGCTCTGATCGAAAGAGAAGGGGAGGACATCATGTCGAGACAGCTCAAGAACAAGGCCGAACTACGCGCCATGCTTCGTGCGGAACAGGAAAAATTTACAGAATGCGAGGGCGCTTGCTTTGGCGACGTGTTCTGGCATGCCGCAGATGCCGGGGGCTGCAACTGGAGTCTGTCAACCATGGAAGGCGGCAACAGCGCCGCGTGCCTGGAGGCGATCCGCCCCTTCGCCAGCCGGCTGCGCGAGCTGTACAACGTGCCGGACGAGGGAAAATAACGCATTACGGCCGCCGTACGAGTGACCTGTGCATGGTTAGCCTGTCTGTAGGCAAGTGTATGTCCGAAGAAGGGTCTCAGCGTTTACGATCACAGGCCGACGATCGACTCACCTGCGACCAGGCCATCGATAACGTGTTCGCCGTGTCGTACGGCGGCACGCTTCGCCAATCCCAAGTCAGCCCAGTGCATATCTGGAACGTGGAACACCCGCGCGTTATTTCCACTAGGTGGCTGACCTTCCCGACAGATGACCACGGACGCACTGTATGAGCGGTCTGGCCGGCGCTCGTGCCATTTGCGAGGTGCGTCGAATTTATAGACCAACGGGTAGATATCAAAGCCCTTACAGTTTGCTGCAGGATAGTTGTCCATCATTTCACTCCAAGTATGGTTTGTTCCCGTATGCGCTTTTCGTGATGGCGTTAAGGTATTTCATCAGGATTTTTGACTATCCACTATGGCATTACTTTATGTTCTTCATATTCGATCTAAATAAAGGCCGCTAGTGCACGACAATTCTTATTCGCTGTGAACGCTCATGGAATTTTTACCTTTCCATGGCGATACGCGGCGACGCCTCAGATCAGGTCATGAATAATATCGACAGCGAATTTTCCATAGTGGACGGCAGCCTGCTCCGCGGCCGCGCGCGTGTAGTAATCATCCTCTTCGTCGAATGATTCACAGAGCATTCGATCGTCCCGATTCGCTGTGTAACGGATGGCCATCATATAGCGCCATTTCGGCCCGGGAGCGCCAGTTCGAACACACTCGCGGGGAGACTCGAATGCCGCGACGTGTATGTACATGCCTCGATACTCCTGGCACAGCCAACTCATTCGTGCTTGCATGGCGAACGCTCGTCAGTGAGCATCTTTGCAACAGCACATACCATCACCAGTAATGATGTGGAATAGGCGAACACACTGAGCCAATGGAGCATTCTGCTCGGTATTTCGCTTCGTCGTTGTCGCCAATCAAATAGCTGAGAGAGGACAAATAGGATAAAACTGGAAGAGTAAACTGCCAACACACGCCCCCCCTCGTAAACGAATAGCGTTTCTCTACAGTCAGTGGTTCAGCGATCCCCGATGAGGAATGGCTCAATAGAAAAGAAGTGGGCTCTCGCAGACCCTGGCTGGCATATGGATTCGCACGCTTCGCGTTGTGTCTTGCGGCAATCTACGCCTCAGTAAGTAGGGCGCAGCGAGAAGATCAAGGAGGCGGCATTGATGACGGTCGCCCCGTAGAGGCCGACGTTTCAACGCAGGTGGCATGGCTGCTTGAAGATCCTGCTCAGTAGTTATACGGAGCTTTCCAACCGTAGTCAATGAGACTATCGCGCGAATCTGCAAGCGGTCTACCCAAGGCGGCGTAGTATTGTTCTGCGCACTCGGATCGGCATGACGCTGTCTTGTAAGGAGAGCCGCTCGAGAGCGCCATGACCTGCGGAGCGGTTGCCATGACCCATGCGGATCATGCACAGCGCTGGCGCCAAGCGACGGTTCGCGCCAGGGTTGGATATCGCTACACGGTAACGGCCGGTGCGGTTGCAAAGGGATGCTGGCTCATGGGGATATTCTGCCAGAGCAGCCGTTCCGCGCGTCGTTCAGTAACCACGCCTGGCGCCAGCGAGCTAAGACTTCAGGCTGGCGTCTGCTCGATCGTGGCCGTTCCACGTCAGGCGCCACGCCATATTTGGGGTCTTCTCCACCAGTCTATGGTCCTGCAGGAGCAGGAGATGGTGGGCTAGCCTGGAAGGGTCGACATTGCAAGAGCCTTGCCAAGCTGGACGTCGGTCATCGAGGCCTGGATCTCGGCTCGTAGCGCCAAGAGGATTCTGTCCAGCAAAGACTTGTCTCGTTGCATCTCGCACCTCGGATCCTATTGGCTTACGCCATGTATTGTTGCTGCGTGGATTGGAGTGCTATGTGGATCCAGAGGTTGCGCTCTCGTGTACCTGGACGAAGACAAAGATGGTCCTATACCGAGGTGGTGTCAACGGTGGTCGCCATTTCGGGAACGTGGAAACGCCGCATTCGCTCAGAACTTGTGGCGATAGTTGATGCGTCCCTTTGTCAGATCGTATGGCGACATTTCGAGCGTGACACGATCCCCGGCAAGAATACGTATGCGATTCTTCTTGAGCCGCCCGGACGAATAGGCCCAAACCTCGAAGCCATTCTCCAGGGTGACACGAAAGCGGTTATCCGGAAGGACTTCCGAAACCTTTCCGCCAAATTCCACCAGTTCTTCTTTAGCCAAGGACGCTCCTTTCTGATTCAGCGAGTGCCACGCGGTAGCGTGGAATGGGTTGCAGCTTGCCGATGCGGGGATGGTTGCAGGCGTATGTGTGCCACTGCGCTTTCCCCTGCGCTACGGGCGGCTTGCCTGGCCTTGGCTTCCGTATGGTGCGTGGCATGCCGCATCGAGACGTTGGCGACGATGCGTTCAGCGCCGTCCTTATACTCGGAGATCATGTAGTTCGCGAACCAGACGCCGGGCTCTTGTTGGATGGGGTAAACCGAAACGGTGAACGGAGTAATGCTGGGATTCAAATTGTTGCTTGTTCGGAAGGCGCTCGATTCCGGAGGGCATGTCCAGCGTTCCCATTTGGTGTGGTACGTGCGTGCCCGGCGATCGGTTGCCATTGCAAAAGCCAGTGTCGCGTCCCGCGTGCCATCGCAGGCGGAGAAACTGGCGTGGGATTGACCGTGCTTGCGCTAGCCAGTACGCCTAGTACATGCGCGCTGGTTACGGAGCGGACGCGCCGCGGGTCGGAGATGATTGCGGCCGATTGTTGCCGCGAAAGGTTCGGGTGTACGCCCGTGCTGCCGCTAATACTCTTCTAATGATGATGTCTGGCGGACGGCGCATTGGGCATCGACTGGTGTCGACACAAACGCATGGTACCACCTGCGGGGATTTCCTGCCTGGAGGGTGCGTCCTAGGCCGGCGGGTACCGCGCATCCGGGGTAATTCCATGGAGTGCCGAATCCATCAGGTCCGATCGCCTTACCGGATCATGCCTCGGTCAGGGGCAGTAGGATGTCGGCATACCAGGCGGAATTCAAGCCCAAGGCTTCGTCCAGTTCAAAGTCCCGCGAGCCCACGTCCAGTCTGGCCGAATGGGTGCCGAGCAGCATCCCCGGCAGCGCGCGCGTGGATGCATCGATCCTGGGTATGCGCATGACCACCGGTGCTCCACTTGTGCCGCGATGCGTCCTCGCATCGGTCAGGAAGTAGCCATGCCCCTGAAAGCGCATGCCGAACGAGGACGAGATGACTTCCTGGCGTACGACGGGCAGATGATGAAGCGTGTCATGGAAACCCAGCGGGAAGCCGACGCTCAGCACCGGAGTGCCTGCTTCGATGCGTTCGTGTGGCCGGTAAAGGTGGGCCGGCGTAAAGGCACGGTAGACCGCTCGACGGCAGAACGGTACGGTCGAGTTCGATCAAGGCCACGTCGATGCCGCCGCCGCCATCGAGCCCATCGCGCCAAACACTCTTGCCGTCGCGATACAGTGGAATTGAGAAGCCGATGGACTCCGCCAAGTTGTCCGGATTGACGTGCAGCTCTGTCTCGATCCGGTCGGGAAGTGTCTTGTCGGCTCGTCGATCAGCACGTGCCGGCTTGTCACAATGAACAGTCGCTGGCCTCGTTTGAAGAAAAAGCCGGTGGCGTTGGTCTTTGCCTGTTGAGCTTCGAATGTGGCAACGCACGTGACGGCCAGCAGGATTGGCTCGATCATGATTCGGTGGTCCCCCTCTGCTCGCTCAACAGCATAGTCGGAATGCACCGCGGTTCAGCGCCGCCCAGTTCGATCGCGGTCCTTGCCTGAAAAATATGTGTTGGCGTTGGCATCCATCGACTACAGGCTTGTGCTGTCACCCAAGGCACGACGACCCAAAAGGTTGTGATGGCGGGAGTGTAGACGGTGCAAGAGACCGGTCATGTCTCTCCGTATCTGTGCAAGTCTGCAGCATGTGGCTCGGCGTATCAGCCACCATCGCCGGTCTTTTCGCACGGCACCAGCGACCAGCCTTGCGGACCGCTGTCCTTTGCTTCACGGTAGCTCCAGATTGCGCTGCAGTCCGAGCAGCGGAATGTACTGATCGTGCTCGTGACCGACCGAGGCATCTTGCTTCGACGGGTATCGATGATGCGCAACCCGAGATGTCCAGGGGCACCGGAGGCGTCACTCGCCACAGCGAGACAGTTTGCGCAGAGAAACATACCGACCTCTTGTGCTGAAGGCGTACCACTGTAGCATGCATCGCGGAACAATCCGGCACTCTTTCTCGGACGTCTTCAGCGCATTGGCTTGTGACGGACCTGGCGAGTACGTATCGATCGCCGTGAGATCTTCATTGACCGCGATGCGGCATGCCTGTATAAGAATAAATGCAGGATCTTCAAGCGTAACCTCGAAGCGTTAGGTACACGCCCCGGCGGCGCCACTTTCTCTCCATGTTTCCTCCTTGATTGTCATGCCTCGCCCGCTTTTTCGGCTCGGCGAGAATTCTTAAGGGGTCCTCACATGGAAACCGGTACTGTAAAGTGGTTTAACGATTCAAAGGGTTTTGGCTTCATTACGCCTGATGCAGGCGGAAACGACCTGTTCGCTCATTTTTCCGAGATTCAGGGGAACGGGTTCAAGTCGCTCCAGGAAGGCCAGAAAGTGCGCTATGTGGCTGGCGTAGGCCAGAAGGGCCCGGCCGCGACCAAGATCGAACCGATCTAAGCCGACCGTTCAAGGTGCGCAAGAAGCCCCGCCAGGAAAGCCGGCGGGGCTTTTTCTTTATTGGTTCACCGTGATGGGTGCGGAAGGAGTAGAGTCGGAAACAGGTCTTGAAGTCGGAGACTCCCCCGAAACTCCAGGATCGCCAGTCATGCACAACGCAACCTCGCCATCCAGTTTTCTCTGCACGCTGTTCGCCGATGGCAAGGGCCTTGCCTATCACGTGTCTGTCAGCTTCCGCGACAGCACTCATGCCGGGGGCATCCAGTTCACCAGCTTTTTCGGCACGGGAAGACGTTCTTTTGCCGTACGAAGCACCGATAGCAATCTGCCGTCGGCAACTGACCAGACCTCCGAAGTGCTGTGTCGAATCGCGATCGGCCAGGTCGTACGAGATCATCTCTATGAGAAGGCCACCGAGGGAGAGCATCTGCTGGATCCGGATGCATTGCCATTGGAGGGGGAACTCAGACCCGTGGGAACCGGCAATAGCGCAAAGCCGCCACAGCGACGCTGGCCCGGCTAGAGCGATTGATACGGTCGGCCATGCCGCGCAGAGCGAGGGGTGAGGTGGCTGGGGGCCAGTAGTGTTCTGCGCCGCGATCAAGCCATCAATGTTCTGCTACCCTTCCTGATGGCCGCCCCCTCGCGAGACCCAGGCCGCGCCGGCGAAGGAGGGACGCCGCGTCTCCTTTCCGCTATATTCCGATCGTGGCCGACGTTGGAAGCTTGCGCTGATAATCGACGGCACCGAAAGCAAAGCAAGTTGGGGAGCGCAAGCTGCCGTTCGGCAGTGCAAGACGGGTGGTCCGGAAGTCTGTACCCGTGAAGGTGTCGCCAGGTTTTCCAAACTATGTTCCCGTTCTGGCTCAGGTGCCAGCATGCGTGAACTCTCGGCAAATTGGCCCGAAAAGCGAACCTCCCGATGAGTTGGAAGGTTTCCCGGAAACCCATACGGCACAACGGTTTCAGGCTGATTGATAGGGGCCAAAAGCTGAGCTTTCCATACTTTGTTCCCGACAGACAGCCAGTGCTTCATGCTGGACCGGCGAGAGCTTCGTCAGCAGCGCGGAAGCCGCGGCAGGGGCATCTCGGGTGCCATCGTCGACACGTTGGTCATGCATCGGAGGAAACCTCCTGTCGGGATCGATGGCATTGATGAGCCCCAGATAGGCATCGGTCTCCGCGCCTTGCGGGCGAAGCGCAATCTCGATCCCGTCACACCTTCCTGACGAACTCCGATTTCAGGCTCATGGCACCAAAGCCATCGATCTTGCAGTCGATATCGTGGTCACCGTCAACCAGGCGAATGTTCTTCACCTTGGTGCCCATCTTGACCACACCGGCCGATCCCTTCAGCTTGAGATCCTTGATGACTGTGACGGTATCCCCATCCTGCAATACGTTGCCGGCTGAATCGCGATAAACCCGGGCTTCCGCTTCGGCCGGTGCCGATGCCTGCGCCGACCATTCATGAGCGCATTCCGGGCAAATATAGAGACCCCCATCCTCATAGGTGAACTCGGAATGACATTTCGGGCAGGAGGGTAACGCGCTCATGGATAATCCTTGGGTACCTGGTGAAGGCCGGAAGTATACCGGCCGGTTCGGCGGCCAGGCTGAGTACGACAACTGGGCCAGCCAGGGTGCCACCGGGCTTGAGCGCGAGGTTACCGGTCCGTCCACGCCGGCGCCCCGCGCGCGGCGCTTCCGCTGCCGAGCACTTCGATCAGATACTCGACGAACGACGCGATCCGCGATGAAATCGCCGTGTTGCGGTAGTAGACCGCATGCACCGGCTGCCGCACGTCCTGCGTTTGGCGCGCAAGGACCTGCACGAGGCGCCCGGACTCGCGGTCCTGCGCGGTCATGAAATCCGACAGGCAGACGATGCCTGAGCCGTCGAGCGCAAGTTGCCGGAGCGTTTCACCGCTCGACGACCACACGGCCGGCGCGATCCGGTACGGTTCCCCGTCCGCGCCAAGTATCGGCCACACGTTCAGCGACTCGGGCTGGTTGAAGCCGAGCAGAGCATGCCCGCCAAGGTCGTCGGCCTTGCGCGGATGGCCATGTGCGTCGAGATAGGCGGGACTGGCGAGAATGCGCACCCGGCTATTGCCGATCAGCCGGCTATGCAGCGTCGAATCCTTCAGGCGGCCGATCCGGATCGCCACGTCGGTGCGCCGCTCGAGCAGGTCGATGATGCCTTCGTTGCTGTTCAGCTCCAGTTCCACCTGCGGATAGCGCTCGCGGTAGCCGCGCACGAGCGGCACGATCACGTGCAGCATGAACGGCGTCGCGGCGTCGACCCGCAAGCGCCCGGACGGCTTCTCGCGCCGCGCCAGCATCTGTTCCTCGGCGCTTTCGACCGAGTCGATGATCGCCCGCGCATTCTGCAGGAATGCCCGGCCTTCCTCGGTCAATTCCAGGCGGCGCGTGGTCCGGCGCAGCAGCGTGGTTTTCAGCTTTTCCTCGAGCCGCGCGAGCGTGCGGCTGGTGGCCGACACGGTCAGGTCCAGCTGCTGCGCGGCGGCGGTGATCGAGCCGGTGTCGACCACGGTCGCAAACGCCTGGATTTCGTCGAGCGTGATGTTCATTGTTGATCTGAAATCAAGACAGTCTGGTTTATAGACGACTTTTTGAGCGAAAGTAAAGCGGGCACACTGGCGTGCGGCAAGGTGCTTGGCGTACCCGGTGATCGGCGCGATCGCGCAGCGGCACCAGGCGACGCCGGCCCGGTAGTGCTGGCCTGGGCGCTGCAACTCGGCTACTCGGTGATCCCGTCGTCCACCAGGTGCGAGAACCTCGCCAGCAACCTGCTCGCGAACGCCCTTCGGCGGCGTTGCGCAAGGCCTCACCGATTCCCCCGCGCTGGCCCCGGCCGCAGCCTGAACCCCGCCATTGCAGGGGCTTCTCTACCTCCAGCTCCCTCCTGCGGCCGGTCGCTGTAGCTGGCCGGATACACCTCCCTCCCTCTTTCCTCCCGGAATGACGCCGCCGGCTGTGCCACCAGTCGCGGCCCGGGCGCCGCCGCGCCATAATAGCCGCCGCGTCCCCACTGCAAACCAGGAGAAATCAGTGAAACAAACCAAGACTTGCTGCCTGCTCGCCGTCGTTGCCGCGCTTGGCATGGCTGGCTGCGCCACCGAATCCTCGACCGCGTTGCCGGTCCAGAAGGTGGAAAGCGCCAGCCGCCCGTACAACGGCGTGCGCACGCCTATTGCGGTAGGCAAGTTCGACAACCGCTCGAACTACATGCGTGGTGTTTTTTCGGACGGCATCGATCGCCTGAGCGGCCAGGCCAAGACCAGCCTGGTCACCCACCTGCAGCAGACCAACCGCTTCAACGTGCTGGAGCGTGAAAACCTGGACGAGATCAGGCGCGAGGCAACCATCAAGAACCAGGCGCAGCGCCTGAAGGGGGCGGACTTTGTCGTCACCGGCGACATCACCGAATTTGGCCGCAAGGAAGTCGGCGACGTGCAGCTGTTCGGCATCCTTGGCCGGGGCAAATCCCAGGTGGCCTATGCCAAGGTCAACCTGAACATCATCAACATCTCGACCTCGGAAGTGGTTTATTCAACCCAGGGCGCGGGTGAATACACGCTGTCGAACCGCGAAGTGATCGGCTTCGGCGGCACCGCCAGCTATGACTCGACGCTGAACGGCAAGGTCATGGACCTGGCCATGCGCGAGGCCATCAACAACCTCGTGGCTGCCATCGAGAACGGGGCGTGGAACCCGGGTCAGAGATAACCATTCCATTACCAAAATGAAAACAATGATGATGCAAACGGTCACGCTGCGCAGGGCAGCGTTATGGTCTGTCGCTGGCAGTATCCTGCTTGCCGGCTGCGCGGCCCCACAGCCCATGTATCAGTGGGAGGGGTACCAGGCCCAGGTCTACGAATATTTCAAGGGCGAGTCCCGGGAGGCGCAAGTTACGGCGCTGGAAGCGGGCTTGCAGAAGATCCAGGCCAAGGGCGGCGCCGTGCCGCCGGGCTACCATGCCCAGCTTGGCATGCTGTACCTCAACCTTGGCAAGCCGGACCAGATGGTCAGCGCATTCCAGACCGAGAAAACCCTTTTCCCCGAAGCCACGCCGTACATGGATTTCCTGCTGCGTAACGTCAAGAGCGACAGCCGCACTGAAATCAAGGCGGACGCCGCCAAGGCCGCGCCCGCGGCAGGGAGTGCCAAATGATGCGCCGGATCCTGACCTATATCGCCAGCGTGGGTGTCGTGCTGCTGTTCGCCGGTTGCGCGGTGCAGAACAAGCAGGTGGACTACTCCGCGTTCAAGGCCAGCCGTCCCCGCTCGATCGTGGTGCTGCCGCCGCTGAACGAGTCGCCGGACGTCAAGGCCACCTATGCCATGCTGTCGCAAGCGACGGTCCCGCTGGCGGAATCGGGCTACTACGTGTTGCCGGTCGCAGTGGTTGAAGAGACGTTCCGGCAGAACGGCCTGACCGTGCCGGCTGACATCCATTCCGTGCCGGTGGCCAAGCTGCGCCAGATCTTCGGGGCCGACGCCGCGCTGTACGTGACCGTCACCGAGTATGGTTCGAAATACCAGATCATCAGCAGCGTGACCCGCGTGGCCGCCAACGCCAAGCTGGTCGATCTCAAGACGGGCGACGTCCTGTGGAGCGGTACGGCCGTGTCAGCCACCGACAGCTCCAGCGGTGGCGGCGGACTGATCGGCATGCTCATCAATGCGGCGGTGACGCAGGTCATGAACCACACGTTCGATGCCAGCTACAGTGTGGCGGGCACCGCCAGCTACCGGCTGCTGTCTGCCGGCCAGCCTGCCGGCATTCTCTACGGGCCGCGCTCGCCCAAGTACCAGTCTGACTGACCTCAGGCAAAACGGACCGGTGCCATGTGCCGGTCCGACCATGCGATCTCTCCTGATCTGGTGCCTTGGTCCCGTGCCTTGATCGCGTGTCTTGAAATCTCCAACGCTCCCCACTCGCCGGTCCCAGGCCTCCGTTTGAGGCATACTGCACGCACCCGCGTGCGCGACCCCCGTCCCGCAGCGCCCCCATCGACTCACACGAATGCACCGGCGCAGTCCCCGCGCGCGCCGGGTCCTCGCCATGCAAAACGTCGGAAGACTTGTCCGCAGCGCCAGCCTGAGTGGCTTCATCGAGCTGACGGAGTCGCTCGGGCATGATCCCGGGGCCTTGCTGCGCAAGGCCGGGCTGTCCGCGCGGCTGCTCAGGGACCCGCAGGCGCTGATTCCCAGCCAGGCGCTGCGCGAGTTGCTGGAGCTGGCCGCCAGCGCCACCGGTACGGAGGATTTTGCGCTGCGGCTGGCGGCGCGCCGCACGCTTTCCAACCTGGGGCCGATCAGCCTGGTGCTGAAGGAGGAGCCATCGCCGAGGCAGGCGCTCGATGCCTTGTGCCGCTACCTGAAGCTGATCAGCACTTCGCTGGTCATGCGCATCGAGGAGACCGGGCAGACCGTGGTCATCCGCGAAGACCTGCTGCCGGGGCCGGGCGCGCCAACGCGGCAGGCGATGGAGTTGAGCGTCGCCATGATGTTCCGGATCCTGCGCGAGCTGATCGGGCCGCAGTGGCGGCCGCAGCAGGTCTGCTTTACGCACCGGCCGCCGGCGGATATGGCGGCGCACCGCGCATTCTTCGGCCGCAACCCGATGTTCAACCAGTCGTTCAATGGCATGGTCTGCGCGACGGCCGACCTGGACACGCCGCGCACGCCCGACCATTCCGGGGCCATCCAGCTGGCACGGGACTACCTCGAGGCATCGCTGCGCCAGCGCGGCGAGGGCATGCGCGAGGCGTGCCGCGAGCTGATCATGGCGCTGTTGCCCGGCGGACGCTGTACCGCCCAGCAGGTGGCGCGGCATCTTCGGGTGGACCGCCGCACGCTGCATCGCCATCTCATCGTCGATGGGCTGACCTTCTCGGACTTGCTCGACGAGGTTCGTACCGAGCTGGTCAAACGGCACCTGCAGGAGAGCGACCTGCCGCTCGGCGAGATCGCGGGGCTGCTCGGATTCTCGAACCAGAGCAGTTTCAGCCATTGGTTTCGCGCGAGCTTCGGCTGCAGCGTCACGCAATGGCGCTTGCAGGCAGCCGTGTCGGGTGGCCAGCCAGCAGCGGAGCGCGCTGGCACGGGGCGCCGGCGCGCGGGAACTGCCGTCAGTCGGCAATAAGCACGATTTTTCCCATATGCTGGCTGCGCTCGATGTAGGCATAGGCCTCGCCGATCGCATCCATCTGGAAGGTGCGGTCGATCGGCAGGCGCAGCTTGCCTTCGCGGAAGAAGTGCATCAGGTCGCGCGCGCAGGCCTGCACGCAGGCGAGGCGTTCGGCCTCGGTGCGCGTGCGGAAGGTGGCGCCGATCAGCTTCAGCCGGTTAAGCCATAGCAAGTTGAGATCGACCTGGGCCGTACTGGCGCCGCCGAGGCGCGCCAGGTTCACCAGCCGGCCCTTGACCGCCAGGCTCTTGATGTGGTCTTCGAAGACCGTGCCGCCGATGGTATCGATGATGACGTCGACGCCACGCCCGTCGGTGGCGGCCATGATGGCCTCGACCTGCGATTCGCTCGATGCATTGACGCCGACATCGACGCCATAGCCTGCCAGCCGCTCCAGCTTGGCCGCCGAGCGCGACGATGCGATCACCTTCGCGCCAAGCGCGGAGGCGGCCATCACCGCGGCCATGCCGACCCCGCCCGAGGCGCCGTTGATGAACACCGTCTCGCCGGCCTTGAGCTCGCCGTTGCTGACCAGCGCGTCATGGGCGGTGATGAACACATTGGGGAATGCGGCCGCGTCGACCCACGATACCTCCGGCGGCACCGGCATCAGCGCCAGCGGCGCCGCGATGACGTACTGGGCATGACAGCCACGCCCATGGCCCATCACCCGGTCACCTTCGCGCCAGCCGCGGACCTGCGCGCCGACGCTGGCGACCTCGCCCGCGAATTCCACGCCGGCGGTCATCGGGGCACCGGTGCGGTGTTCCCGCATGTACTTGATTTCGCCATAGTTGATGCCGGATGCGCGTACGCGCACCAGCACCTCGCCGGGGCCGGGTTGCGGCGTGGGGATATCTTGCACGGCCAGCTGGCCACCCTCCGCGCGCGGTAGTACTCGTACTGCTTTCATGCTGTCTCCTGACAGGGATTGTGCTGGCAGGGCCGAGGCAGGCGCCCCGGCTGCCGTCATTCCGGCTTGAACTGAATCGAACGCAGCAGCTTGCCCTGGCGCTCGTAGGACTCGCGCACGTCTCTGGCAAGCTCATCCGTAGTGGCCGGCGTGCCGATCTCCATGCCCAGCTCTTCGATCTTGCGCTGCAGCGCGGGCGATTTCATGGCCGCGAGCGTGGCCTCGCGCACCTTGGCGACCACTGCCGGCGGCACGCCCGGCGCCGCCCACAGCCCCATCCAGCCCACCTCGCTCAGGTCGGGATAGCCCAGCTCGGCAAACGTGGGAACGTTCGGCAGCGCGGCGAGCCGCTGCGGGAAGGCCACCGCGAAGGCCCGCAGCTTGCCCGCCTTGATGAACGGCATGGACGTCGCCGGACCGTCGAACATCAGCGGAACCTGCCCGCCCATGATGTCCTGCAGCGCGGGCGGCGAGCCCTTGTAGCTGACCGCGCCGGTATCGAGCCCCGCCAGCCGGTTGAACTGGACGCCGATGGTGTGGCCGCGCAGGCCGATGCCGAAGTTCGCGATATCGACCTTGCCCGGATTCGCCTTTACGTACGTGACCAGCTCGGCGAGGTTCTTCGCGGGAAGACCGGGATTGCCGACCAGGACCAGGCCCTGGCGCGTGAGCTGGACCAGCGGGACGATGTCCTTGAACGGGTTGTAGGACACCTTGATCGCTTGCGGCACCTCCGAGGCGATGCCCTTCTGGATCAGCAGCAGCGTATAGCCGTCACGCGGCGCGGACAGCAGGCTTTGCACGGCGATGGTTCCCGCCGCGCCGGACTTGTAGTCGACGATCACGGGCTGCCCGAGCGGCCGTTGCAGTTCATGGGCAAAGAGCCGTGCCAGGATGTCAGCGGTGCCGCCGGGGGGCGCGCCGACGAGTATCCGCACCGGCTTGGTCGGCCACTCGGTGGCCGGCGCGGCGCGCACCGCCTGGGCGGCCGGCAGCAGTGCGCCGAGGGCAAGCGCGAGCACGACCGCGCGGCGCCGGGTCTGGGGGAAGCGTTTCATGTTTGTCTCCGTTTCTCTGTGTCCCCTCGGCCCTGTCGGCGGGCCGTGTCGGCGGGGGAGTGCGGCTTACTGGGTCTTGCGCAGGAAGCCCTGGGTAGCGCCGTTGCGGTTGGGCGCGAAGCCGTTGGCCCGCAGCGACTCTTCCACCGTGTCGTAGAACACGCCGATCCGGCAGATCTCGCGCGCCTCTTTGGCGGTGGCGATGTCACGGCCCAGTTCGCGGGAGATGCGCACCAGTTGCTCGATCTGGTCCACGGATCCCTGCTTTGCGGTGCGGCGCGGGTTCCACAGCACGTCCTCGGTGCCGCAGCGCACGTGCAGGCCCATGGCAATGCCCATGGTATTGACCGGCAGCACGTTGCGCACATTGCTCTCGACCGTCACCACCGCGCCGTCCGGCACCGCGCGCATGAAGTTGGCCAGGCTGTAGACGCTGGGCGTGTCCATGCCGCCGCCGATCGCCACCCAGTTGATGTTCAGCGGGCCCTTGTAGAAACCGCGCCGCATCAGCCGCTCCACCGACTCCAGGCTGTTGATGTTGTAGCACTGGAATTCGCTCTGGATGCCGGCGGCGGTCAGCCGGCGCACATGCTCTTCCACCCAGCCCGGATTGGCGGGCACCGTCATGTTCTTGTAGGCGTCGAAGAGCGCCATGTCCTGGCGCGAGGTGCCGTGGAAGTCAGCGTCTTCCGCATGGTCGGTGACGTTCATCTGCGAGGTATTGACCGTCACCGTGACCTGGTCCGGCGTGGGATCCAGGTCGGCCAGCATGTGGCGGGTGTCGTCCGACAGCCACTTGGCTGCCTGCCCTTCATCCTCCGGCGCGAAGGAAATCGAGCCGCCCACCTGGATGATCATGTCGGGCACCGCGGCGCGCACGCCGGAAATCAGTTCGTTGAACTTGGACAGGCGCTTGGAGCCCTTGCCGTCCAGTTCGCGCACATGCAGGTGCAGCACGGTGGCGCCGGCGTTGTAGCAGTCCACGGCCTTCTGGATCTGTGCCTCCATGGTGACCGGAATGTCTTCCGGGAAATCGGAAGGCAGCCAGCCGGGGGCATACGGTGCGGCCGTGATGATCAGCGGCTGCTGGTTTTCGGGAAAGAGGTGGCCGTCGAGGAAGTTCATGGGGAGTCTCCGGGTCGGAAGGCGGCTTCGGTTCAGTAGGGGATGTCGCCGACGATGGCTGCGCGCTCCATCTTGCGCGGCGCGGGAAAGTAGTCGTTGAGCGCGTAGTGCTGCGTGCAGCGGTTGTCCCACACGGCGACGTCGCCCCGCTGCCACGACCAGCGCACCTGGTATTCGGGAATGGTGGCGCGGCTGATCAGGTAGTTGAGCAGCAGGGCCGCGCCGGGCGCCTTGTCGATGCCGTGCCGCACATTGGCCGGCGTGCTGTAGTTGGTGAAGTAGGTCGAGAAGCCGGCACCGACGAACAGCACCTTTTCGCCGGTTTCCGGGTGCGTGCGCACGACCGGATGCTCCACGGGCGGATGGTCCTGCGCGAGCTTCGCGCGCGCCTCGGGCGTCATGACCGCGCCGAAGCTCTGCTCGATGCTGGCGCGGGCACGAAGCCCGTCGACCTTCGCCTTGATGTCGTCGGGCAGTTCCTCATACGCCTTCACCATGTTGACCCAGATGGTGTCGCCGCCGATGTCGGGGCATTCGATGCAGCGCAGTACCGCGCCCATGGCCGGATTGGGACGCCACAGGCCGTCGCAGTGGTAGTTGTTCTCGTAGCTGTGCGGGTTGTCGCTGCGATAGACACGCACCAGGCCAGGATGATCCGGATCGCTGCCGACCACGGGGTGGTCTTCCAGCTTGCCGAAGGCGCTGGCGAACGCCACGTGCTCGGCACGCGTGATGTCCTGCTTGCGGAAGAAGAGCACGCGATGCCTGAGCAGCGCTGCCTTGATGTCGGCGAACAGCGCGGGATCGCGCGCCGCGTCGCCGAGATGGATGCCCGTGATTTCGGCACCGATGGCCGGGGTGATCTGCCTGATCTCCATGTCATGTCTCCAGCAGTGATTGGATCTGCGTACAGGTTCAGGGCCTGCTTGGAGATGGAGTATCGGGCGATCGAAGCGGACCCGCTTGCTTTACGGGGACATTCGTTTGTTAATTTGGGACATGCGGAGCGCGCTTCGCCTGGCGGCGTGCCGCTTGATCAAGGCCACGTATCGACTGCTGACCTTTCCTCGCGAGATCTGTGCAAAAGGCTCGCTTTCCGGCGCACGCTAGTGATATGGCCTTGCATCACGCACGCGGCCGCCGCCGCTGCGCGGCATCACTGCTCCGGCTTCTGTTGCTTGTCGCCGAACGGGCTGCGCAGATGCACATCCCCGTCAAGACGATGGATATGCAATTCGGCCTGATGCCGCCTGGCCACGTTCCAGCCGGCCGCGATTGCCGCTTCCATGGTCGGAAACCGCTGGGGCTTGATATCGAGGCCGCTGAATTCCAATGTCCAGCCATGTTCCGCGGGCAGAACACGAATGATGCGCGATTGCATGATGACCTTTTTAGAGATACCGCTACGTAAGGCGGCCGCCGTCATTCTGCGGTCGAAATGCAATCCCCTTCACTTAAAGGCGGGTTTGGCATAGGCTAGGTCCGTACCAAGGTACGGAGTCAAGCGATGGAGCAAACACTGACGATCGGGAAGCTGGCCAAGGCGGCTGGCGTTGGCGTGGAGACGGTACGGTACTACCATCGCTGCGGGCTGCTGCCGGTGCCAGAGCGCGCCCATGGCGCAATTCGCCAGTATTCGCAACAGAGCCTGCAGCGGATGCATTTCATCCGCCAGGCACAGTCGCTCGGGTTCACGCTGGATGAGATCCGGGGACTGCTGCAGCAGAAGCATGGCCGGTGCAGCACGGCCCGAGCACTGGCCGAGCGCAAGCTCAGCCTGGTGGAGGAAAGGCTTAGGGATTTGCGCGGGATGCGCGCGGAACTAAAGATCCTGATCGGACAATGCCACGCCAATGGCACCGAGGATTGCTGCCCCTTGATGAACACCTTGTCTGCGAACGGCAACCCGGAAAACGGGCGCGCCGCGGCATTGCGGGGCCGGTGACGCAAGCCTGCTGACCGAGAAGGTCAGGGCATGCGGCGTGTCACGCCTGCCACGACGCGGCCTTGTCCCCCGACTTGCCATAGCGCTCCCGCGCCGCGCGCACGACATCGGAAGGCAGCTTGCCGTCATCGGCCAGCGCCCGCAGCGCCGCGACCACGACAGAATGGCGGTCCACCTCGAAGAACGCGCGCAACGCCTGCCGCGTGTCGCTGCGCCCGAAGCCGTCGGTGCCCAGCGTGACATAGCGCCCCGGCACGCACGCGCGGATCAGCTCCGGCACCGCGCGCACATAATCGGTGGCGGCGATCACCGGGCCGTTCGACCCTGCCAGCGCTGTTTCGACATACGAGCGGGCATGCTGGTCGTTCAGGCGGTTGCTGCGTTCCACGGCGATCGCGTCGCGCTGCAGCTCGGTGAAACTGGTCACGCTCCAGACCTGCGCCACCACGCCCCAGTCGTCTTCGAGCAGGCGCGCGGCGGCGATCACCTCGGGCAGGATGGCGCCCGCGCCGAGCAGGTCGACCTGGCTGGCATCGCGCCGTTCGGGCGTAAGCGAGTACATGCCCTTCAGGATGCCGTCGCGCACGGCATCGGCCGGCTGCGGCATCGACGGCTGCGCATAGTTCTCGTTGCCGACGGTGACGTAGTAGAAGACGTCGCGCTGCTGCTCACCCATCTCGCGCATGCCATGCTCCACGATCACTGCCACTTCATAGGCAAAGGCGGGATCCCACGCGCGGCAGTTGGGGATGGTCGACGCGGCCAGGTGGCTGGTGCCGTCCTGGTGCTGCAGCCCCTCGCCGCCGAGCGTGGTCTTGCCCGAGGTGGCGCCGATCAGGAAGCCGCGGGCGCGCTGGTCGGCAGCGGCCCAGATCAGGTCGCCGATGCGCTGGAAGCCGAACATCGAGTAGTAGATGTAGAAGGGCAGCATCGGCAGGTCGTGCACGCTGTAGGCGGTGGCCGCGGCGATCCATGACGAGATCGCGCCGGCTTCGGAGATGCCTTCTTCCAGGATCTGCCCGCCGGTGGATTCGCGGTAGTACAGCATCGAACCCAGGTCTTCCGGCTCATAGCGCTGGCCCAGCGGCGAATAGATGCCGACCTGCCGGAACAGGTTGGCCATGCCGAAGGTGCGTGCCTCGTCAGCAACCACCGGCACGATGCGCGGCCCCAGCGCGGCGTCCTTGAGCAGGCTGCCGAGCATGCGCACCACGGCCATGGTGGTCGACATTTCCTTGCCGTCCGCGGCCAGTGCGAAGCCGGCCCACTGGCCGGACGGCGGCACCGTGAGCGCGGTGGTCGCGGCCTGCCGGCGCCGCGGCAGGTAGCCGCCGAGCGCGGCCCGGCGTGCGTGCAGGTAGCGCATTTCCGGGCTGTCGTCGGCGGGTTTGTAGAAGCGCAGGTTGGCGACGTCGTCGTCCGACAGCGGCAGCTGGAAGCGGTCGCGGAAGGCCTTCAGGTCTTCCAGCTCCAGCTTCTTCTGCTGGTGCGTGGTCATGCGCCCCTGGCCAGCCGTGCCCATGCCGAAGCCCTTCATGGTCTTGGCCAGGATCACGGTGGGCTGGCCGCGGTGGCCCATGGCGCGTGTGTAGGCGGCGTGCAGCTTGCGCAGGTCGTGGCCGCCGCGGCGCAGGCGGTCGATGTCGTCGTTGCTCAGGTGCGCGGCGAGTGCGGCGAGCTCGGGGTTCTGCTGGAAGAAATGCTCGCGGTTGTAGGCGCCGTCGTTGGCGGAGAAGGTCTGGAACTGGCCGTCGACGGTCTGCGCGAAGGCCCGCACCAGCGCGCCGGAGCGGTCGCGGGCGAACAGCTCGTCCCAGTCCGAGCCCCACAGCACCTTGATCACGTTCCAGCCGGCGCCGGCGAACAGCGCTTCGAGCTCATCGACGATGCGGCCGTTGCCGCGCACGGGCCCGTCGAGCCGCTGCAGGTTGCAGTTGATGACGAAGACCAGGTTGTCGAGCTGCTCGCGCGCGGCCAGCGACAATGCGCCGATCGACTCGGGCTCGTCCATCTCGCCATCGCCGAAGAAGCCCCAGACCTTGCGCGACGACGCCGGCTGCAGCCCGCGGTTCTGCAGGTAGCGCATGAAGCGCGCCTGGTAGATCGAATTGATGGGGCCGATGCCCATCGAGCCGGTCGGGAACTGCCAGAAGTCCCGCATCAGCCAGGGATGCGGGTAGGAGCACAGGCCCGGCCCGCCGATCTCGCGCCGGTAGTGCTGCAGGTGGGTCTCGTCGAGGAAACCCTCCAGGTAGGCGCGGGCGTAGACGCCGGGGGCCGAGTGCGGCTGGAAGTAGACCAGGTCGCCGCCCTGTTCGGCGCTGTCGCCGCGGAAGAAGTGGTTGAATCCGACTTCGAACAGATCGGCCGCGGAGGCATAGCTGGCGATATGGCCGCCCAGTTCGCCATAGGCGCGGTTGGCGCGCACCACCATGGCCAACGCATTCCAGCGCAGCGCGGCGCCCAGCCGGGCTTCGATCTCCAGGTCGCCAGGGTAGGGCGGCTGCGCCTGCACGGGGATGGTATTCACATAGGCGCTCGGGCCGGCGCCGGGCGGCGGCAGGCCCTGCGCTGCGGCATGCGCCGCCAGGCGCCGCAGCAGGAAGCTGGCGCGCGCGCTGCCGGCATGCGCCAGCACGCCTTCGAGCGCGTCCAGCCATTCGCGCGTTTCCTGGGGATCGCTGTCCTCGTTGGCCGAAGGCAGCGCGAGCATCGATTGCACACCGTTTGCCAGGTTGGTCATGGCACCGCTCCTGTCCATGTTGCTTGTCTGTGGCGGCATGTCAGTCACGCTCGCCGATGCCAACAAGATTACGCCTGGAGCCGCAGAGAATGTGTCTGAATTTCCTTGCCAGAAGCGGGTATCACAGTATAAAAATTCTCAATAGATGCCAAAATCCGGAATTGTTACATCATGAACGACACCTCGCTCAGGCTCGATCGCATCGATATCGCCATCCTCAACCAGCTGCAGCAGAACGCCCGCATCACCAATGCCGAGCTGGCGCGCGCCGTGAACCTGTCGCCGACGCCTTGCTTCAACCGCGTCAAGGCGCTGGAGAAAATGGGATTGATCAAGCAGCAGGTCACATTGCTGAATGCCGAGGCGCTGGGCCTGCGCATCAATGTGTTTATCCAGGTCAGCCTGGAAAAACAGGTGGAAGACGCGCTGCGCCGCTTCGAGGCGGCAATCGACAAGCGGCCCGAAGTGATGGAGTGCTACCTGATGACCGGCGATGCGGACTACCTGCTGCGCGTTGTCGTGCCCAGCATGCAGAGCCTGGAGCGCTTTATCCTGGAGCAGCTGACCAAGATCCCTGGCGTGTCCAATATCCGGTCGAGCTTCGCGCTGAAGCAGGTGCGGTACCGCACGGCGCTGCCGCTGCCGGCGGGCGGATTGACCTTGAGCCTGGCGGAAGAAGAGGGCGAATAGCCTGCTGCGGGCTACGGCGCGCCACGCTCCTCGTTGCCGCCATCCACCGCGAATTCCGACAACGCCACCTCGCGGAAATGCCGAACCACCGGGGTGTCGTGCGCCGGCAGCCAGGTGAGCGCCAGGCCGATACCGGCACTGTCCGGATAACCCGCCAGGTCGCGGATCACCATGCGGTCGTTGGCAAAGCGCTGCATGATCGACGGCACCAGGGCCACGCCCAGCCCGCTCTCCACCAGCGCCAGCACGGTCTGCACCTGCGTGGCCTCCTGCGTGACGCGCGGCTGGAAGCCGGCCACCTGGCACGCCGACAGCGCGGCGCTGCGCAGGCCCGACGCTTCGGCCTGCTCGTACATGACAAAGCGCTCCTGCGCGAGGTCGGCCAGCGTCAGCGCGGGCTTGCCCGCCAGCGGGTGGCTGCGCGGCAGGGCGGCGACAAAGCGGTCGCGCTCCAGCAGCGCCAGCGCGGTATTGCCCGGCGTCAGCAGCGGCGTGCGCACCAGGCCCACGTCCAGCGCCTCGTCTTCCAGCCATTGCATGATGCGGGTCGAGGTCGCTTCGCGCAGCACCAGTTCGACGCCGGGGTATTCATTGCGGAAGCGCGTCACCAGCCGTGGCAGCAGGTGCGAGGTCGTGGTGCCGACAAAGCCCACCCGCAAGATGCCGGCCATGCCGCTGCTGGCCGACTGCACCAGCTCGCTGAACTGGCCGGCGTGGAACAGGATGCGCCGGGCCTCGGCCAGCGCGGCGCGGCCGGTCTCGGTCAGCGTGACGCCGCGCGGCTCGCGCACGAACAGGGTGGCGTCGAGCTCGGACTCGAGCTTCTGGATCGAGACCGTCAGCGCGGGCTGGGCGATATGCAGGCGCTCTGCCGCGCGGCGGAAATTGAGGGTCTCGGCCAGCACGACGAAGTGCCGGATGCGGCGCAGTTCCATGGGGTCAGCGGGGATGCGGGAGCCACATCTTAGTGCGCCGCGCGCCCCCCGGGCAACCGCGCGCGCCGGGTGGGTCGATAAACAGCGCTTATCGATCGCGCGGCAAACGATATTGGACGCCGGTTCCGCGGCGTCGCTACACTCGATTGCAAGCTGCGGTGCAGCAACAGATCCGTATCAAGGAACACTCAAGGAACACAACGGAGACAGCCGGCCGGGCGCAGGCCGCTCGCGCCGATCGCGCCCGCCGCGCCTGACCAGGCCTGGACCGACAGGAGCCTCATGCACAGCATTGCATCGCTCGACGACCTGCGCGCGCTTTGCGCCGCGCCCGCCGCCGTGAGCGAGTATTTCCCCATCGGGCAGGACGCCATCGATACCTTCGCCGAGCTGACGCATGACCGGCAGTGGATCTACGTGGACCCCGAGCGCGCCGCGGCGGATTCGCCATACGGCTGCACGGTCGCGCACGCCTTCCTGATCGTGTCGATGGTGTCGGCGGCGTTCGGGCAGTGCTTTACCTTTCCGGGCCGCAAGCTGGCGCTGAACTATGGCTTCGACCGGCTGCGCTTCACCGGCCCGGTGCCGGCCGGCGCGCGCGTGCGCGGCGCGTTCACGCTGCAGCAGCTCGACGAAGTCCGCCCCGGTGAAGTGCGCTGCCACTGGAAAGTAGAGATGCAGGTCGAAGGCAGCGAGCGGCCGGCCATGGTGGCGACCTGGCTGGTGCAGATGCGCTTCTGAAGTTCCCCAATATCAATCCCAAGCAGGACGAGACTCCCATGAGCATCAAAGGCAAGGCATATATCGTCGGGGCCTACGAGCACCCGACCCGCAAGGCGCCGGACAAGTCGGTGGCGCAGCTGCACGCGGAATCCGCGCGCGGCGCGCTGGCCGATGCCGGCCTGACCCTGGCGGACGTGGATGGCTACTTCTGCGCCGGCGATGCGCCGGGGCTGGGCGCCACCAACATGGTCGACTACCTCGGCCTGAAGGTGCGCCACGTGGACTCCACCGACACCGGCGGCTCCGCCTACCTGGTGCATGTCTCGCACGCCGCGCAGGCCATTGCCGCCGGCAAGTGCAACGTGGCGCTGATCACGCTGGCGGGCCGGCCGCGCTCCGAAGGCTCGACCGGCACGCAGGCGCGCAACTGGGGCGCCAACCTGCCGGACGCCCCGTTCGAGGCGCCGTTCAATCCCGTCACCGTCAACCTGTACGCGATGGTGGCGATGCGCCATATGTACGAGTACGGCACCACGCCCGAGCAGCTGGCATGGGTCAAGGTGGCGGCGTCGCACCACGCGCAGCACAACCCGCACGCGATGCTGCGCAACGTGGTCACGGTGGAAGAGGTGCTGAACTCGCCGTTGATCGCCGACCCGCTGCACAAGCTCGACTGCTGCGTGGTGTCCGACGGCGGCGGCGCGCTGATCGTGGCGCGGCCCGAGATCGCGGCCACGCTCAGGCGCCCGAAGGTGAAGATCATCGGCGCCGGTGAATACGTCAAGGGCCAGCTCGGCGGCGAGGTCGACCTGAGCTGGTCGGGCGCGAAGTTTTCCGGCGCGGCCGCGTTCGCTGAAGCCGGCGTGACCCCGGCCGACATCAAGTACGCCTCGATCTACGACAGCTTCACCATCACCGTGCTGATGCAGCTGGAAGACCTGGGCTTCTGCAAGAAGGGCGAAGGCGGCAAGTTCGTGGCCGACGGCAACCTGATCTCGGGCGTCGGCAAGCTGCCGTTCAATACCGATGGCGGTGGCCTGTGCAACAACCACCCGGCCAACCGCGGCGGCATCACCAAGGTGATCGAGGCCGTGCGCCAGCTGCGCGGCGAGGCGCATCCGGCGGTGCAGGTGAAGAACTGCGACCTGGCGCTGGCGCAAGGCACCGGCGGCTACCTGGGCTCGCGCCACGGCAGCGCCACCCTGATCCTCGAGCGCGAATAATGAACGATCGCCGGAGCAACTGACATGACGACCCCGCACACTCCCATGGCCTACAAGGCCCCGGACGAACAGCCCGACAACATCGAATTCTGGCAGGCCGCGCGCGAAGGCCGGCTGCTGGTCAAGCACTGCCAGTCATGCGGCAAGACGCACTGGTATCCGCGCACGCTGTGCCCGTTCTGCATGGGCGATACGGTCTGGAAGACCGCCAGCGGCCGCGGCACCATCTACTCGTACAGCGTCACGCGCAAGGCTGGCCCGCAGGCGTATTGCATTGCCTATGTGACGCTGGACGAGGGCGTGACCATGATGACCCATATCGTCGATTGCGATCTCGATGAGGTGCGCATCGGGCAGAAGGTGAAGGTCAGGTTCGCGCCCAGCGTGGATGGGGCGCCGGTGCCGGTGTTTGCGCCGGCCTGAGCGGTTCACGGCGGGCGATGGCGCTTCACTCCGTGGAGGCTCCCGCCCTCTCCCCCGTACCTCTCCCGCGAGCGGGAGAGGGGCTGGGGGAGAGGGCCAGCGCTGGCAATAGCGAGGCGCTCAACTGGCAATCTCAAGCCTTGGCAAGTCCCAGCGAGCCCACGCCCGAGACTTTCGGCTCAACCAGCGCCTGCGCCACCACCCCCGCCACCATATCCGCCGTCACCGCCGACAGCGTCCA
Source organism: Cupriavidus sp. MEYA8 (assembly GCF_059278825.1). Lineage (NCBI taxonomy): Bacteria > Pseudomonadati > Pseudomonadota > Betaproteobacteria > Burkholderiales > Burkholderiaceae > Cupriavidus > Cupriavidus sp. MEYA8. The sequence continues at coordinate 792,247 of NZ_CM181222.1, read as the reverse complement.
GCCAAGGTGCCCATGCCCGGTGTTGTAGAACACGCACCGGGCCCGCCCCCGCCCAACACGCGGCAGCATATCCGGCAGCATCGGCCGCAGCCCCGCCCACGGCACCACGCTGCGCGTGCTGACGCCGGGGAAGCACTGCTGCACCCATTCCACCAGCGGCCGGATGCGGTCGGCGCGGATGTCGCGGTTGAAGCCGTTGAACTCCGCGGTGCCGGCCACGCGGAAGCGGTCGTCGCCCAGGCGGCTGGTGACCAGCTTGGTTTCATCGTCGAGCAGGCTGACGGTCGGCGCCGCGGTGCGGCTGCCCGCGTCGTTCAGGTTGACGGTGATGGAATAGCCCTTGACCGGATAGATGTTGACGCGGTCGCCCAGCCCGGCGGCCAGCGCGCGGCTGGCGGTGCCGGCGCAGATCACCGCGCCGTCGAAGGTCGAGGTGGCGCTGTCCGCGCCTTCCTGCACGGTCACGCTGGCGCTGCGGCCATCGGTGGTGACCTTGCGCACGTCCTCGCCGTAGCGGCAGTGCACGCCCATGCGCTCGATGGCGGCGGCCAGGCCGCTGGTGAACTTGTGGATGTCGCCGGTCGAATCGCTTTCGGTGAAATAGCCGCCGTAGTAGGTGCCGGCCAGCGTCGGCTCGATCGCGCGCATTTCCGCCGGCGTCACCGCGCGGCGCTCCAGCCCGCCCTGCGCCAGCAGCGCCGAGACGCGGCCCGCGTGCTCGAAGCCCGCCTTGTCGCGATAGATATGCAGGATGCCTTCGCGCTTGTGGTCGAAGTCGATGCCTTCCTGCGCCGCCCACGCGAACAGGTGCTCGCGCGCCGCGATGGCCAGGCGCGCGGTCTCGATGGTGTTGCGGCGGTAATGCGGGATCGAGGCGATGAACTCGGCGAACCAGCTCAGCTTGTGCCAGCTCGGGCGCGGGTTGACCAGCAGCGGGGCGTCGCTGCGCAGCATCCACTTCAGGCCCTTGATGATGGTGGACCAGTGCGTCCACACCTCGGCATTGGAGGCGGATAGCTGCCCGCCGTTGGCGAACGAGGTTTCCATCGCGGCGTAGCGGTGGCGCTCGAACAGGGTGACGGAGAATCCGCGCCGGGCGAGCGCGTAGGCCGTGGTGACACCGGTGATGCCACCGCCGATGACGGCGATTGTCTTCATGATCTGGCAGTCCAGAAACGTCGGGGTGGGAGCCCGCACGCGACATGCGTGGCGGACGCCCCCTCTGTTCCTGACCTGAGAGATTCACGACAGCCGCCGGTGGTGCCCGGGGGTACCGGTGGCGGGGGCCGCTTGCTCCTTCGGTATGCCGGCTGACGATGGCGGCATTCTTCAGAGTGCTGTGACGCGTGATACCGGTCCTTTTGCCTGAGAGTTTCCGGGGCGGTTGCTCCTTCGGCGCTGTCCGCGGCGGCTGCCGCCGGATCAGTCTCTCCCAGCATCACGTTGGCGCGAACGCCAATCCGCGCAAATCTAGAGACAAAGGCCGCAAGTGGATATGCGGGTAAACGCGAATAGAGCCAGTCGTGTTCGCATGGATGGGTCGAGTCGCTTCTTTACCGGCGCGGCGCTATGTCGCACTGCGTCAAGCCGACCCGCCCCCTAGAATGTCAGCACTCGCTACGCGGAGGAAGTGCGCCGTAGCACGAGCCGGATACGGCGCACCGGTCGGGCGAGCCAGAAGAACAGAAAAGGTATTCCAGTGAGAAGAAATCGGATTGCGCTGGCCGCCTCGGCCGCGCTGATGGGCCCCGGCATCGCCGGCGCGCAGCCGGATGAACCCGTCAGCGCGCCGCAGCCCTTGCAGGAAGTCGTGGTCTCGGCGAAGACCGGGCGCGGCGAAACGCCGGCCACGCCGCCCAATACGCCATCGCCCGCCTATGGCATCAGCGCCGCACGCATGGCGGACTTCAACGTGGTCAACACCGAAGACGCGCTCAAGTACGCGCCCAACCTCGCCGTGCGCAAGCGCTTCATCGGCGATATGAACTCGATCATCTCGGTGCGCAGCACTAGCTCGCGCCAGTCGGCGCGCGGGCTGGTCTATGCCGACGGCCTGCTGCTTTCCAACCTGCTGGGCTCCGATTTCACTTTCCCGCCGCGCTGGTCGCTGGTCAACGCCGCCGAGATCGAGCGCGTCGACGTGCTGTATGGCCCGTATTCGGCGCTGTACCCGGGCAATTCGCTGGGCGCGACCGTGCTGATCAGTACGCGCACACCGGAGAAGTTCGAGGGCGATGCCAGCGTGCAGCTATTCACGCAGCGCTTCAACCTGTACGGCACGCACGACAGTTTCAACGGCGTGCACGCCAACGCCTACGTGGGCGACCGCGCCGGGCCGTTCTCGTGGCTGGTCAGCGTCGACCGGCAGGACAGCAAGAGCCAGCCGCTGAGCTTCTACACCGCGGCGCGCTCCAGCGTGCGGGCGACTTCGGCCGACAAGCCCGTGACCGGCGCCTACTTCGACCAGGACCAGACCGGCGCCGACCGCACCGTGATGGGCGTCAACAGCGAGGGCGTCACGCACACCGTGCAGGACCAGCTCAAGCTCAAGCTCGGCTACGACATCACCAATACCCTGCAGGCGCAGTTCACCGCCGCCTACTGGCAGCAGGACCGCTCCAGCGCCACCGGCAGCTACCTGCGCGATGCCGACGGCAACGTGGTGTCGAGCGGCCCGGTCAATATCGGCGGCCTCCGCTACGTGATCCCCGCCAACGCGTTTGCGCCGGGCAATGGCGAGGACGCGCGCTGGCTCTACGGCCTGTCGCTGCGCACGCGCAACGAGACCGGGTGGAATTTCTCCGGCGTGGCATCGCTGTTCGATGTCACCAAGGACATCAGCCGCACCGCCAGCACCGCGGGCAATGGCCCGGGCACGGTGACCTATGGCGACGGCACCGGCTGGCGCACGCTCGACCTGAAGGCCGACTACCGCCCGCAGCAGCTCAAGGGCGGCCACTGGGTCACCCTCGGCTACCACTACGACAACTACAGGCTCAGCAACACCACCTACAACACCTCGGACTGGCAGGCCGCCACCATCTCCGCGTTCAACAACGCCTTTGCCGGCAAGACCGAGACGCAGGCGCTGTACGCGCAGGACGCGTGGTACTTCGCCGAGGACTGGAAGCTGATCCCGGGCGTGCGCTGGGAGCACTGGCGCGCCTATGACGGCAGCCGCAGCCAGCCGGGCGTAGATGTCGCCTACCCGGTGCGCAGCGAGTCCAACTGGTCGCCCAAGCTGGCGCTGGAAAAGGCCATCGGTCAGGACTGGCTGGGCCGGCTGTCGCTCGGCCAGGCCTGGCGCTACCCGACCGTCGCCGAGCTGTTCCAGGGCCGCATCACCGGCACCTCGCTGATCAACAACGATCCCAACCTGAAGCCGGAGCGCTCGTTCTCGAAGGACCTGACCTTCGAACGCACGGTCGACCGTTCGTACTTCCGCGTGTCGGTGTATGAAGACGACATCCGCGATGCGCTGGTCAGCCAGACCAATACCACGGTGTTCCCCACCGTCACCAGTTTCCAGAACGTGGACCGCGTGCGTACGCGTGGCATCGAGCTTGCCTACGACGGGCGCGACGTGCTGACCAGCGGCTTCGACCTGTCGGCCAGCGGCGCGTACAACCATTCCAAGACGCTGGAGAATGCCAATAACCCGGCATCGGTGGGCAAGTATTTCTATCGCATCCCGCAGTGGCGCGCGAACCTGGTCGGCACCTACCGCTTTACGCCGGCATGGGCCGGCACGCTGGCGATGACCTATTCGGGGCGGCAGTACAATACGCTCGATAACAGCGACGTCAATCCCGACACCTTCGGCGGCACCAGCAGTTTCCTGACCTTCGACGTCAAGGTGACCTACAAGCCCGCCAGGAACGTGCGGCTCGGGCTTGGCATCGACAACCTGACCGACCAGCGTTACTTCGTCTACCACCCGTACCCGGGCCGGACGTTCTACGCCGAGGCCAAGCTTTCCTTCTGAGTGCAGTGACCAGTCCGATCCTGACCATTCCCCTGCAGCGCTTGCCCCGCAGCTTCCGCTTCCTTGCCGCCGGCGTGATCGCCTGCACGGCGTTCGCCGCGATGGCGCAGTCCCATGGCAACCATGCCGGCCACGGTGCGCAAAGCGCGGCGCCGAAGGCGATGAGCGAACTCGGCACCGGCGCCGCCTTCGATCGCGACGGCCGCTTGTGGATCGCCTACAAGGACGGCCAGCACGTGGCCGTGCGCGCGTCGGCCGACCAGGGTCGCAGCTTCGGGCCGGTGCAGCACGTCAACCGCGTGCCCGAAGCCGTGGCTGCTGACCACGACAGCCGGCCCAAGGTTGCCACCGGCCGCGACGGCGAGATCTACGTCACCTGGACCCAGCCGCTGCCCAAGCCCTATACCGGCTTTATCCGCTTCGCGCGCTCCGCCGACGGCGGCAAGACCTTTGCCGCGCCGGTGACCGTGCATGCCAACCGCGACCAGATCGCGCACCGCTTCGACGCGATCGCGGTGGACCCGGCCGGCCGCGTCTTCGTCAGCTGGATCGACAAGCGCGACGTGGTCGCCGCCGAAGCGCGCAGGCAGCCCTATGCCGGCGCTGCGATCTACTACGCGGTATCGGCCGACCACGGCAAGAGCTTCCAGGGCGATTACAAGATCGCCGACCAGTCCTGCGAATGCTGCCGCATCGCGCTCGCGCCGACGCCGGACGGCAAGATGCTGGCGCTGTGGCGCCACGTGTTCCCGCCCAACGCGCGCGACCACGCGGTGGCACTGCTCGGCGCCGACGGCACGCCCGCGCCGATGCAGCGCGCGACCTTCGACGACTGGCGCATCGACGCCTGCCCGCACCACGGCCCGGGCGCCGCGGTGGCGCCGGACGGCATGCTGCACATGGTCTGGTTCAACGTGAAGGCAGGCAAGCCGACGGTATCGGTCGGCCGCTTCCGGGACGGCAAGCTGCAGGCGCAGCGTCCGCTGGACGACCCGCGCGCGCAGCATGCCGATATCGTCGCGCTCGACGACCATCGCATCGTGGTGGCGTGGAAATCGTTCGACGGCCAGCAGACCCGGCTCTCGGCGATGCTGTCGCAGGACGGCGGCAAGACCTGGCAGACGCGCCAGGTTGCCGGCACCGCGCGCGATTCGGACCAGCCGCACCTGCTGCAGCACGGCGGCCGCGCCTACGTGCTGTGGCGCACCGAGGCCGAAGGCTTCCAGGTCTTCCCGCTGGCGCAGGAGGGCGCATGACATTGCGTCGCAAACTCATCGCCGCGCTGGCGGGCGCCACGATCGCGCTCGGCGTCGCCGGCATGGCGCACGCGGCCGAACGCGTATCGGTGTTCGAATCCGCCAGTGCCGCGCAGCTCAGTGCCAGCCAGCAGGGCAAGCCCTTCGTGCTGGTGGTGTGGTCGCTCGACTGCGTCTACTGCAAGCGTAATTTCGAAGCCATCGGCAAGCTGCAGGCGAAGCATCGCAGCCTGCGCGTGGTCACGCTGGCCATGGACCGGCCCGACGCGCTGCCGCAGGTGCAGCAGCTGCTCAAGCGCGTCAACCTGACGCGCGACGCGTGGATGTTCGGCAACGAGCCGCAGGAGAGGCTGCGCTATTCGGTCGATCCCGACTGGATGGGGGAGATGCCGCGCACGTACTTCTATCGGGCCGACGGCCAGCGGCAGGGCGTATCCGGCGTGATCGGCGACGCCGACTGGGACAAGCACCTGCGCTGGGCGGGCATCGGCGGCTGAGGCGGCCGCCGGCCCTTTCCTGAGGCAGCCGCCAACGCTTCCCGGATTTCCTTACGACAAGTCCGCCGGCAGCTTGCCGCCGTTGGCCGCAAGCTCCTGCATCAGGCGCTTGTGCAGCCAGACATTCATCCCGGCGGAATCGTTCATGTCGCCGCTGTAGTGCAGCTCGCGCGCCAGTTCCTTGCGGTGCTCGAGGCTGCTGTCGATGCCCAGCGCCTTCATCGTGTCAACGATGGACGTGCGCCAGTTCAGCGTCTGGCCGCTCTCCCTGACCAGGTTGTCCATGATGGATTCGACGTCGACGCCCGACAGCGGCGTGGGTTTGGCCGCGGCCTGGCCAGCGCTGCCTGCGGGCGTGGTGGCGCCTGCCGACGCGGGCGACGGGCTCGACGGCGCGGGTGCCGCGCCTGCCGAGGTCGGCGTGCCAGCCGCTGTGCCGGCGGATGTGCCGGCGGGGGTGCCCGAAGTCGTGGCAGCCGGCTTGGCCCGGCCCAGCAGCTTGTTGAGGATGTCCTTGAAGATGCTCATGGCGGTGGCCTCCTGTCCGTTTGGATCGCAGCACGTGGAGTACAGCGCCATGCAGGAAACGCACCATCCACGCAGGCCTTGCTTTCGGCGCACCAGGCAGCGCCGGGTTGTAAATGCTGCATGCAGCGACAGTCATGCCGGCACTTTTGCCGGCTCGCCGAACTCGCTGAACTTCGCCGCCATGAACTCGACGAACAGCCGGAGCCGCGACGACAGCTGATGCCGCTGGTGATAGACCGCGTAGATGTCGGCCTCCGGCGTGGCGTACTGCGGCAACACCTGCACCAACCGTCCGCTGCGCAGGAATCGCTCGATATCCCATTCGGCCCGCATCAGGATGCCGTGGCCTTCCAGCGCCCAGTTGACCGCGATCTCGCCGTCGTTGGTGGTCAGGTTGCCGCGCACGCGCACGGTTTCGGTACGCGCCTTGGCCCCCTTGCCGGTGGTCAGGCGCCACACGCCATAGGCGTCGCTGCCCTGCCGGATGCCGATGCAGTTGTGGCGGCGCAGGTCGGCCGGCGTGTTGGGGATGCCGTGATCGCGCAGGTACTTGGGCGACGCGCATAGCAGGCGCCGGTTGGGCGCCAGCTTGCGCGCCACGATGCGCGCATCGGGCGGCTGGCCGAAGCGGATGCAGACGTCGAACGCGTCTTCGTTCAGCGGTGGCGGGTCGGCCGACAGCTGCAGCTGCACGTCGACTTCGGGATAGGCCGCGACGTACTCGGAAATCACCGGCGCCACGTGCATGCGGCCGAACCCCAGCGTGGCATTGACGCGCAGCAGGCCGCTCGGCTTGCCCTTGGAACGCGTCAGCAGCTGGTCCAGGTCCTCGATCTCGCTCAGGATGCGCCGCGCGTGCTCCAGGTAGACCTCGCCCTCGGGCGTCAGGCTCATGCGCCGGGTGGTGCGCGTGACCAGCGGCATGCCGATTCGCGCCTCCATCTGTGCCAGCCGCTTGCTGACCGCCGCGGTTGTGATGCCAAGGTCGCGCGCGGCCGCGCTCAGGCTGCCGGCGGTGGCCACCGACGTGAAAAAGCCCAGTTCCGACGGCTGGATCCCTGCGGACGATGCCATGCCAGCTTTAATCTCAGGTTAAGAATGGTTTAACTTTACAAGCGATCCAAAACCTTGTCCACGGCCCAGAATCCATTCCACGCAATCGTGCAAACACACGGATTCACACGGATTCTGACCAGGAGACAAGAGATGAAGACCTACCGCATCGCGACCATCCCCGGCGATGGCATCGGCAAGGAAGTGATACCCGCGGGCCGCCAGGTGATGGAAGCGCTGGCCGCCGCCGGCGCCGATTTCCGCTTCGAGTTCGAAGACTTCGACTGGGGCGGAGACTACTACCGCCAGCACGGCGTGATGATGCCCGCCGATGGCCTGGACGCGCTGCGCGACAAGGATGCGATCCTGTTCGGCTCGGCCGGCGACCCGCATATCCCCGACCACATCACGCTGTGGGGCCTGCGCCTGAAGATCTGCCAGGGCTTCGACCAGTACGCCAACGTGCGCCCGACCCGCATCCTGCCGGGCATCGACGCGCCGCTCAAGCGCTGCGCGCCGGAAGACCTGAACTGGGTGATCGTGCGCGAGAACTCGGAAGGCGAATACTCGGGCGTCGGCGGCCGCGTGCACCAGGGCCATCCGATCGAGGCCGCCACCGATGTCAGCATGATGACCCGCGTCGGCGTCGAACGCATCCTGCGCTTCGCCTTCAAGCTGGCGCAATCGCGTCCGCGCAAGCAGCTGACGGTGATCACCAAGTCCAACGCGCAGCGCCACGCCATGGTGATGTGGGACGAGGTCGCGGTGCAGGTGGCGAAGGATTTCCCGGACGTCACCTGGGACAAGGAACTGGTCGATGCCGCCACCGCGCGCATGGTCAACCGCCCGAAGTCGCTCGACACCATCGTTGCCACCAACCTGCACGCCGACATCCTGAGCGACCTGGCCGCGGCGCTGGCCGGCAGCCTGGGCATCGCCCCAACCGGCAATATCGACCCGGAACGCCGCTATCCGTCGATGTTCGAGCCGATCCACGGTTCGGCCTTCGACATCATGGGCAAGGGCCTGGCCAATCCGGTCGGCACGTTCTGGTCGGTGGTGATGCTGCTGGAACACCTGGGCGAGCACGCCGCGGCCCAGCGTGTGATGGAGGCGGTCGAGGCGGTGACCGCCAACGCGGCGCTGCATACCGGCGACCTGGATGGCAAGGCCACCACCGCGCAGGTGACGCAAGCCGTGTGCGAACTGCTGTCCGGCAAGCAGGCCAGGGCAGCCTGAGCGTTCGCGCGCCAACCGCTAGCCGCTAGCCGTCGTGAACGCTCCCCTCTCCCGCGCGCGGGAGAGGGGAGCAAACCAGCGGCATAGCCGCACCGCCTTCCGCCACAAGCAGCACGCCCAGAGCTGTGCCGGGGGGAGCGTTTGCCTTACGAAACACCGAATCAGCAGGAAACAGCCATGATCCATGAGCGCGCCGTGACCATGCCAACGATCGATCCCGACGTGCTGCTGCGGCGCATGTTCGACGCGGCCATCGCCGCCGCGCAGCCGGCACGCACGCTGGCGCGCCACCTGCCCGCAGCGCCGCGCGGCCGCACCATCGTCATCGGTGCCGGCAAGGCCTCTGCGGCCATGGCCGCAGCGCTGGAAGCAGCGTGGCCAGGCCCGCTGCAGGGGCTGGTGGTGACGCGCTACGGCTACGCGGTGCCTTGCGCGCGCATCGAGATCGTCGAAGCCGCGCACCCGGTGCCGGACGATGCCGGGCTGGCCGCCTCGCGCCGCATGCTGGAACTGGTGTCCGGCCTCAGCGAGGACGACCTCGTGATCTGCCTGGTCTCCGGCGGCGGCTCGTCGCTGCTGCCGCTGCCGCTGGCCGGCATCACGCTGGACGACAAGCAGCAGGTGAACCGCGCGCTGCTCAAGTCGGGGGCGACAATCTCCGAGATGAACTGCGTGCGCCGCCACCTGTCCGCGATCAAGGGCGGCAGGCTGGCCGCCGCGTGCTACCCCGCGCAGGTGCTGAACCTGCTGATTTCCGACGTGCCGGGCGACGACGCCATCGACGTCGCCTCCGGCCCGACCGTGCCCGACCCGACCACGTGCGCCGATGCGCTGGCCATCGTCAGGCGCTACGCCATCGACCTGCCTGCCCACGTGCTGGCCGCGCTGCAGTCCGACGCGGCCGAGACGCCCAAGCCCGGCGACCCGCGCCTGCCGCGCATCCGCACCGAGTGGATCGCCACGCCGCGGCTGGCGCTGCAGGCCGCTGCGCAAGCGGGCCGCGACGCCGGCTATGCCGTGCATGTGCTCGGCGACGCCATCGAGGGCGAGGCCCGCGAGGTTGGCAAGGTGCTGGGCGGCATCGCGCTGGCGGCGGCCAGGCACGGCCAGCCCTTTGCCGCGCCGTGCGTGCTGCTGTCCGGCGGCGAGACCACGGTCACCGTGCGCGGCAACGGCCAGGGCGGCCGCAATGTCGAGTTCCTGCTGTCGCTGGCGCTGGCCCTGCGCGGCGAGGCCGGCATCCATGCCATCGCCGGCGACACCGACGGCGTCGACGGGCAGGAAGAGATCGCCGGTGCGGTGATCGGCCCTGACACGCTCGAGCGCGCATGGCGCGCCGGCCTGAACCCGCAGGACGCGCTGGCCGCCAACGACGGCCATGGATTCTTCGAGGCGCTGGGGGACGCGGTCGTGACCGGCCCCACGCTGACCAATGTCAATGATTTCCGCGCGATCGTGCTGACGCGCGCTTCCGGAGCCAACACATGAGACGCCTTCGCAACGCAAAGATCGTGGCCACGCTCGGGCCCGCCAGTTCGGATCCGGCCACCATCGGCCAGCTGTTCGATGCGGGAGCCGATGTGTTCCGGCTCAACTTCAGCCATGGCTCGCATGAAGACCACAAGCAGCGTCTGCACGCCGTCCGCGCGATCGAACAGGAACGCGGCCGCCCGATCGGCGTGCTGCTTGACCTGCAGGGTCCCAAGCTGCGCATCGGCACCTTTGCCGAGGGTCCGGTGCAAGTGGCGGCGCAGGCAGCATTCCGGCTCGATCTGGATGCGTCCGTGCCCGGAAGCGCGCAGCGCGTGAGCCTGCCGCATCCGGAGATCTTCGCGGCGCTGCAGCCGGGCGCGGAACTGCTGGTCGACGACGGCCGGGTGCGGCTGCGCGTGGAGCGCTGCGGCGCCGACTATGCCGAGACCGTGGTCGTCAACGGCGGCACGCTGTCCGACCGCAAGGGCGTCAACGTGCCGGGCGTGGTGCTGCCGCTGTCGGCCATGACCGAAAAGGACCGCGCCGACCTGGACTTCGGGCTGTCGCTCGGGGTGGACTGGGTGGCGCTGTCGTTCGTGCAGCGCGCCGAGGATATCGAGGAGATCCGCCAGATCGTCGACGGCCGCGCCGGCATCGTCGCCAAGCTGGAGAAGCCGGCCGCGATCCAGAGCCTGGAGGCGATCGTCGAGGCGTCCGACGCAATCATGGTGGCACGCGGCGACCTCGGCGTGGAAATGCCTGCCGAACAGGTGCCGTCGCTGCAGAAGCGCATCGTGCGCGCCTGCCGCAAGGCCGGCAAGCCGGTGATAGTGGCCACGCAAATGCTGGAGTCGATGGTGGCCGCACCGGTGCCGACCCGCGCCGAGGCATCCGACGTCGCCACCGCCATCTATGACGGCGCCGACGCAGTGATGCTGTCCGCGGAATCGGCGTCGGGCCGCTATCCGGTGGAAGCGGTGAAGATGATGGACAGCATCATCACCCGCACCGAATCCGACCCGCACTACCACGAAGCCATCCAGGCCTCGCATTCGGCACCGCGTGCCGACGCTGCCGACGCCATCGGCTACGCCGTGCGGCACGTGGCCAGCCTGCTGGGCGCGCCCGCGGCGGTAGCCTATACCAGCTCCGGCTATTCCGCGCTGCGCATGGCGCGCGAACGGCCCGAGGTGCCGATCCTCGGCATGACGCCGCGGCTTGCCACCGCGCGCCGCCTCGCGCTGGCGTGGGGCGTGCACGCGGTGCTCTGCCATGAAGTGGTCGACGTGGTGGAGATGACCGAAGTGGCCAGCCGCACCGTGCTCAAGGAGCAGTTCGGCGCGGCCGGCCAGTCGATCGTGATCTCGGCGGGGCTGCCCTTTACCGTCGCGGGCACGACCAACCTGCTGCGCATCGCGCAGGTCCGGTAGGGGGAGCGAGATGGCTGTCATCAAGGAAATCCTCGGCTACGAGATCCTCGACTCGCGCGGCAATCCCACCGTGGCCGCGCGCGTGCTGCTGGCCGATGGCGCGCAAGGGTTCGCGGCAGCACCGTCGGGCGCCTCCACCGGCTCGCGCGAGGCGCTGGAGCTGCGCGACGGCGATCCGCGCCGCTATCTCGGCAAGGGCGTGCGCAAGGCCGTGCAGCATATCAATGTCGATATCGCCCGCACGCTCGCCGGCATGCAGGCAGCGGACCAGGCCGAAGTGGATGCGTGCCTGATCCGGCTGGACGGCACCGCCGACAAGTCGCGCCTCGGCGCCAATGCGTTGCTCGCGGTTTCGCTCGCCACCGCGCGGGCGGCTGCGGCGTCGGCGGGCGTGCCGCTGTACCGCTCGCTTGGGGCAGGGCGCGCCGAGACGCGCCTGCCCTTGCCGATGATGAACATCATCAACGGCGGTGCGCATGCCGACAACAGCGTCGACATGCAGGAATTCATGATCCTGCCCGTGGGCGCGCCCAGTCTTTCCGAAGCGCTGCGCTGGGGCGCCGAGGTGTTCCATACGCTCAAGCGCGTGCTGCGCGAGCGCGGCTTTTCCACCGCGGTCGGCGACGAGGGCGGCTTTGCCCCGGACCTGGCCTCGAACGAGCATGCGCTGGAAGTGATCCTGCAAGCGGTGGAGGCCGCCGGCTTCGGGGCCGGCCGCGATATCGCGCTGGGCCTGGACGTGGCCAGCTCGGAGTTCCATGCCGAGGGCCGCTACGTGCTGGCGTCGGAAGGCCGCAGCTACGACGCCGAAGGCTTTGTCGACCTGCTGGCCGGCTGGGTGCGCCAGTATCCCATCGTCACCATCGAAGACGGCATGGCCGAGCAGGACTGGCGGGGCTGGCGGCTTCTGACTGAGAAACTCGGCGCGCAGGTGCAGCTGGTAGGCGACGACCTGTTCGTCACCAACGCCGCGATCCTGTCCGAAGGCATCGCGCAGGGCGTTGCCAACGCGATCCTGATCAAGCCCAACCAGATCGGCACGCTGACCGAGACGCTGCAGGCCATCGACGTGGCCGAGCGTGCCGGCTATGCGTCGGTGATCTCGCACCGCTCCGGCGAGACCGAGGACACCACCATTGCCGACCTGAGCGTATGCACCGCGGCCACGCAGATCAAGACCGGCTCGCTCAGCCGTTCCGACCGCGTGGCCAAGTACAACCGGCTGCTTTGCATCGAAGCGGAGCTGGGCTGCGCCGCGGCCTTCGCCGGCAGCAGTGCGCTGCGACAACTGCGCTAGTGCCCGAAGCAGCAACCGACAGACAAGCCATGAAGGCTTGCTGAAAATCCATCAGACAGGAGACAAGACATGCATGCAACCGACTTTCTGCGCCGCGTATCGGCATTGACCCTGGCCGCCGCCGGCCTCGCCCTCAGCGGTGGCGCCATGGCGCAAGCCTGGCCGGCCAAGCCAATTACGCTGGTCGTGCCGTTCCCTTCGGGCGGCACCACCGACGTGCTGGCGCGCGCGCTGGGCGACCAGCTTTCCAAAAGCCTCGGCCAGCCGGTGATCGTCGAGAACCGGCCTGGCGCAGGCGCCACGGTCGGCGCCGACTATGTCGCCAAGAACAAGCCGGACGGCTACACGCTGCTGATGGGCGCGGTGCACCACACCATCGCCACCAGCGTGTACAAGAAGCTTCCCTATAGCTTCGAGAAAGACCTCGCGCCGGTGGCCCCGGTGGCGATGGTGCCCAATGTGCTGGTGATCAACGCCGCGAAGACGCCGGCGAAGACTGTCAGCGAACTGGTGGTGCTGGCCAAGCGCGCCTCGCCCGAGTTTGCCTACGGTTCCAACGGCAACGGCACCGCGCAGCACCTGATCGGCACGCAGTTCCAGGCCGCCACCGGCGCGCCGCTGCTGCACGTGCCTTACAAGGGCAGTGGTCCGCTGACCACCGACCTGCTTGGCGGGCAGGTGACCATGTCGTTCGACACGCTGACGCCGGTGCTGCAGCACATCAAGTCGGGCAAGCTGCGTGCGCTGGCGGTGACCACGGCGAAGCGTTCGACCGTGCTGCCCGACGTGCCGACGCTGGAAGAGGCCGGCCTGAAGGGATTCGACATCGGCACGTGGTTCGGCGTGATGGCGCCGGTCGCCACGCCGGAGCCGGTCGTGACGCGCCTCAACGCCGAGATCGTCAGGATCGTGAAATCGCCGGATTTCCAGCAGCGCATGCAGGCCATCGGCGCCGAGCCGATGACCAGCACGCCGAAGGAATTCGCGCGCCGCATCCAGGATGAGACGGTGAAGTTCGCAAAGCTGGTGAAGGACGGGAAGGTGACGATCGAATAGATGCTGCCCCGCGGTTTGCTCCCTCTCCCGCAAGCGGGAGAGGGAGCAAACATAGCATCCTCCGGAAGCCACTCAATCCGGCTTGATCTGCGCCCGCGCAATGATCGGCTTCCAGCGCTGCTGCTCCTGCGCGATAAACCGTGCAAACTCCGCCGGCGTATTGCCCACCACGATGGCCGCGTCCGCGCTCAGCCGCTCGACCGAGCTCTGGCTCTTGACGGCCTTGATGGTCGCATCCGCCAGCTTGTCCGCGGCCGCCTGCGGCAGCGTTGCGGGCGCGAGCAGCCCATACCACTGCGTCATCTCGAACCCGGGATACCCTTGCTCGGCCACGGTCGGTACATCCGGCAGCTGCGGAATGCGCTGCGTGGTGCCGGTGGCGATGCAGCGCACCTTGCCGGTCTTGATGAACTGCAGGATTGCCGGCGCGCCCACGGCGGCCGCTTCCAGCCGACCGGAGAGCAGGTCGGTGATCTGCGGGCCGCTGCCGCGGTACGGCACGTGCGTGATGAAGGTGCCGGTCGCCGCCTTCAGGTACTCGAAAGCCAGGTGCCCGGCGCTGCCATTGCCGGCCGAGCCGTAGTTGAGCTTGCCCGGCTTGCTCTTGGCCAGCGCCACGAATTCCTTCAGGTTCTTCGCCGGCACGTCGGGATGCACCACGTACAGGCTTGGCACCTTGGACAGCAGCGAGATCGGGCGGAAGTCCTTGATCGGGTCGTAGGGCAGCTTGGGGAAGATGAACGGGTTCACCGCCAGCGTGCCGATATGGCCGAGGATCAGCGTATGGTTGTCTTCGGCGCGCGCCACTTCGCCCATGGCGATATTGCCGGCGGCGCCCGGCTTGTTTTCCACGAACACCGACACGCCCAGCAGCTTGGTCAGTTCCGCCGCGGTGGAGCGCGCGACGATTTCCGAGCTGCCGCCCGGCGCGAACGGCACTACCAGCCGGACCGGCTTGGCCGGCCACGCCTGGGCGCGGGCGAGCGTGGGGAAGAGGGCGCTGGCGCCCAGTGCCGCGGTCGCTTGCAGCAACTGGCGGCGGGTGTGGTTGACGCGGGTCATGCGGGTCTCCGTGGGTATCCGGTCGTAGTGATTGCGGCGATTGCGCCGCGGCTGGCGATGCCGGCGATCATTCAGGCTTGACGTTGCCGTCTTTGATCACCTTGGCCCACAGCCGGGCCTGGCCGTCGATGAATTGCTGCGCCTGTGCCGGCGGCGCGGCCACCACCTCGCCGCCAAGTTCGGTCACGCGCTGCCGCGTCTCGGGGCTGTGCATCACCTTGTGCAACGCCTCGGCAAATTTGGCGACGATCGGTTCGGGCGTGGCAGCCGGCAGGAAGGCTGCGTTCCACTCATAGACTTCATAGCCGGGCACGCCGGCCTCCTGCATCGTCGGCACGCCCGGCAGCGCGTTGGTGCGCTGGTGGCTGGTGACCGCCAGCGGCTTGAGCTTGCCGGCCTTGATGTGCTGCAGGCTCGATGCAACATTGGCGAAGAACAGCGGCACCTGCCCGGCGATGACATCGGTCATGGCCGGGCCGCCGCCCTTGTAAGGCACGTGCAGCAGGTCCACCCCCGCGCGCTGTTCGAACAGCACGCCCGCCAGGTGCTGCGCCGAGCCATTGCCGGATGAGGCAAACGCTACCGAACCGGGGTTCTGCTTCGCCATCGCCAGCACGTCGCCGACCTTGGTGGCCGGGAAGCTGGCAGTGGAAACCAGCACGTTGGGATAGCGCGCCAGCACGCCGACGGGCTTGAACGCCTTGGCCGGGTCGTAGGGCAGCCTGGCGTAGAGGCTGGGATTCACGGCGTAGGAAGAGGCATCGACCATCACCGTATAGCCGTCGGGCGCCGCCTTGGCGACATAGGCCGCGCCGATCTGGCCGCCGGCGCCGGGGCGGTTTTCCACCACCACCGACTGGCCGAGTTCGCGGCCGAGGCCCGGCGCGATCAGCCGTGCCATCAGGTCGGCGCCGCCGCCCGGCGGATACGTGACCACGATCGTGATGGGCCGCGACGGCCACGTGGCGGCGCTCTCGGCGGCCTGCGCCGGCGCAAGTTGCAGCAGGATGCCGGCGGCGCCGATGGCCGCGCCCAGCGCCTTGATGGAATGCATGAAACGGTCTCCTCGGATGCGGATCAGGTATCGGATGGCTAGCAGACAATCAGCGGATGTCAGCGGTATAGCGAAAAGCGAAGGCATCGCCCCGGGTCAGCCGGTATTCGATGCAGGTGCCGCGCAGGTCGAAGGCGTGCCGGGTCACCACCGCGCAGGGGTGCGCATCGGGCAGTTCCAGCAACTCGGCCTCGTCATGCGCCAGCGTGCGGAAGGTGACCTCGTCGACCGCGCGGTGCACGGTGATGCCGCACTGGCTGCCGAGCAGCGGATACAGCAGGTCGCCCCATTCCCATACCGGCAACTGCTGCAGCGCTTCGCAACGCGGCAGCGGCAGCCAGATCGATTCCAGCAGGCGCGGCTTGTCGTCCAGCCAGCGGCGGCGCGTGATCGCCAGGCCGCGCGCTCCGGATGGCAGTTCGAAGCGCTCCGCCATGGCCTTGTCCAGGCGCACGGCGCGGCACGACAGGATTTCCGAGCGCGGCACCTTGGCGTCGCCGTCGGCACCGCCGAAGCGGAAGAAACGCATCGGGCTGGCGCCGGTCAGGCCCTTGCGCACAAAGGTGCCCCGGCCCTGCACGCGTTCCAGCAGCCCTTCCTGCACCAGCACGGCGATCGCCTGTCGGATCGTTCCCAGCGCGATGCCGAATTCTTTCGCCAGGGCGCCCTCGGCGGGTATCGCCTCGCCCGGCGGCCAGTCGCCAGAAACAATGCGCGCCTGGAGCTGTGCGGCGATCTGGCCATACCGGCTCAGGCCGGCCGCGCTGGTGATTTTCTGAAGCAGGTCAATGTCCGCCATCGGTTGTCCGTCGGTCTGGAGCCGTGCTAAATTGTTGTCCATGTCCTCTAGAGGACTAGAATACTGACGCGGGCTTGCTTCCCCTATCCGGAATTACCCGCGGACACAGCAGGGCAGACAGATGAATCAACCCGAAACGCCGGTGGTGGACTGCCACTTCCATACCTTCGATGCCGGCCCGGCAGCGCCCTCCGCTCGCTACCGGCCCCCGTATGCCGCCACGCTGCCGGACTGGCGGCTGCTGGCCGGGGCGCTTGGCGATCCGTTCGGGGTGGTGGTGCAGACCAGCTTCCTCGGCACCGACAACTCCGCGCTGCTGGCGGCGCTGCGCGCCATGCCGGCGCGGCTGCGCGGCGTCGCGGTGGTCGATCCCGACGTATCCGATGCGGCATTGCGCGAACTGGACGACGCCGGCGTGCGCGGCATCCGGTTGAACCTCTATCGCGATCCCGGCTGGCAGCGCATCGGCACAGCGCCGTGGCGCGCATTGTTCGCACGTATCGCCGCGCTGGGCTGGCATGTCGAGCTCCATACCGACAACGGCGACGGCAGCGCGGTGCTGGCCGCGCTGGATGGCGTACTGGGCGAGTCAGGCGTACCGGTGGTGCTCGACCATTTTGGCAGGCCGGGCGCGGCGGGCGTGGCGGACCCGGTGTTCAGCGTGGCCGCGGCGGTGCGAGCGCGTCGGCAGGTGTGGGTCAAGTTCAGCGCGCCATACCGGTTGGTGGCGCCGGGGGCGTGGCGCGAACTGGCGCAGCGCTGGCTGGAAGTGGTCGGTGCCGACCGGCTGCTTTGGGGCAGCGATTGGCCGTGGACCAATCATGAAGCCGGGGAGCGGGCGGGGGAGTGCGGGGAAACCAGCC
Organism: Cupriavidus sp. MEYA8; assembly: GCF_059278825.1. Taxonomy (NCBI): domain Bacteria; kingdom Pseudomonadati; phylum Pseudomonadota; class Betaproteobacteria; order Burkholderiales; family Burkholderiaceae; genus Cupriavidus; species Cupriavidus sp. MEYA8. The sequence goes on along the minus strand of NZ_CM181222.1, from coordinate 774,655 downwards.
GCTGGCCCGGAACCGCGCCGGCGGAGGCTTCGCTGAATGAAGCGCTGCGCTGGCGCAATGCCGCGGCGCTCTACGGGTTTGCGATCGCGCCAGGGACGGCGGACTAGCCCGCCGCCTTGCGCGGCCTGGCGCGGGTGGTCTTCTTCGCGCTGGTGGCCCGCACCGCTTCGTTCTCGGCCGGTGCGCCGCCGCGATGCAGTTGCTCCAGCCACGCCATCGCCTCGACATACGAGAAGAACTGCTCCAGGTAGCCTGGCGACACCTCATGCATCAGCGTCAGCGCACGATGCACGAGGTGGTCGGAATTGAGCGGTCCGGCATTGCCCGGCAACTGCGCCTGCGACTGCCGCAACTGCCGGCTCACGCTGACGCGCGACCACGTGTCGCGGAAATAGTCGACCAGTTCCGGCTCGGGTTCGGGACGCACGGCGCGCGCCGGTGCAGCGGCGCGCGGCGCAGGGGCGCTCGGTGCGGACGCGATCCCTGCAGCGCGCGTATTAGCCTTGATGTAGCCGACCAGTCCGGCAAGCGTGCCGATCGGATTTGCGGTGGCTTCCTGTTCGGTTGCTGCGGCCGTTTCGCGCCGCGCAGCGTCTTGCGCCACGGCTTCGCGGTAGCTGTCGACCAGCGCCGCCAGCCGCGCATCCAGCATCTGCCGCACCGCGCCGTCATGGCCGGCCGAGCGCCGCGCCAGCGCATCGATCAGCCGGAAGCGCACCGGGTCGACGCCGGCGGCATCGCTGTCGCGCCAGGCGTCGAGCTGCGCGCGTGCGCTTGCGGCGACGTCTTCAGTCACGCGGCTTCCCCGTCCCCATGGTCACGCGCGGCACCGGCGCGATTTCCACGCGCCGGTTCTTCGCGCGGCTCCCGGCATCGGTATTGGCCGTGACCGGCTGCTGCGAGCCGAAGCCCGCGGAGAACAGCGAAGCGGGCGGCACGCCGGCATCGATCAGCGCGCGCGTCACGGTCAGCGCGCGCTGCGCCGACAGCTCCCAGTTGTCGGCGAAGCGGCGGTTGCCCTCGCGTACCTGCTGGTCGTCGGTGAAGCCGCTGACCATCAGCATCTCGTCGCGCGTGCGCAGGTAGGCCGACAGCGGTGCGGCCAGGCTGCGCAACAGCTCGCGGCCCTCGGGCTGCAGCTGGTCGGAGTTCAAGGCAAAGAGCACGCTGCCGCTGATGCCGATGCGCCCGTTCACCAGCGTCACGCGCCCGGCGGCGAGCGGGCCGGCCAGCGCCTGCTCCAGCGTCTGGCGGCGCTGCGCTTCTTCCTGCCGCTGCCGCACCTCGTCCTCAAGCCGCGCCGACAGTTCGAGCTGCACGCCGATGACGCCCAGCAGCACCAGCACGAACGCGCCCAGCAGCACCGACATCAGGTCGCCGAAGACCGCCCAGGCCGGCACCGTCGGCTCGGCGCCGGCGTCGATGTAGTCGTCCTTCATGCCGCCTCTGCGCGCGGTGCCTGCCGGCCGCCCAGATGCTGCAGGTCTTCCAGGATCTGCTTCTGCGACAGCATGCTGAGGTCGACCACCTCGCGCGCCTGCGCCACGTAGTAGGCCAGCTGCTCATCGCTGCGCGCCATCGACTTGTCGAGCGCGGCCTCGATGCGCTGCAGCTGTTCGGAGAGCTTGTCGTTGGAGGCGCTGAACATCTGCACCGCCACGCCGAAGGCTTCGCCCAGGCTCGCCACCTCGACGGCGCTGCCGGTGACCTGCGCCGCGGCCTGCGCCAGGCGGCCGGTCTCGGACTCTACCTGCTCGGTGAAGCGGCCGCCGACGCGCTCCAGCAGCTCGGACGTGGTCGCGAGCAGCGTGTCGACCGCGGCGCGCTGGCCGGTGGAGGCGTGGTTCACGGCGTCGAGCAGCGTGCCCAGCGTTTCCAGCATGCGGCTGCGCTCTTCCAGCATGGTGTTGTCGCGGGCCATGCCTTCGGTGAGCTTCTGGCGCAGTTCGGCGATGACTTCGGCCGCGGCCCTGGGCGCTTCGGCGGACGCCTGCATCAGGCGCGCGACTTCGGCGATGGTGCTGCTGGCGTGCGCCTCGGCCTGCGCGGTGATGTCGCGCGCGGTCTGCGCCAGCGTGTCGCAGATCTCCTGCTGGCGGCTGGCGCTGTGGCTGCCGGCCTGTTCCCATTGCTGGCGCAGCGATGCGGCCATGCTGTCGAGGTGGCCGGTCCAGGCGGCCAGGCGCTGTTCGTCGCGCGCGGCCAGCTCGGCCTGCAGGGCGGCGGCGGCCCTGGGCGCCTCGGCGGCGGCCTGCACCAGGCGCTCGATTTCGGCCAGCGTGCCGCTGGCGTGCGCCTGCGTTTCGGTGGAAATCGCTTGCGCGGTCTGCGCCAGTGCTGCGCAGATTTCCTGCTGGCGGGTGGCGGTCTGCGCGCCCGCCTGCTGCCATTCCTGGCGCAGCGTGGCGGCCATCGCGGCGAGGGCTTCGGTCCAGGCTGCGAGGCGTTGCTCGTCGCGCGCGCTCAGTTCGGTCTGCAGGGCCAGCGCGGCCTTCGGCGCGTCGGCGGCAGCCTGCACCAGACGCTCGATCTCTGCGATGGTGCCGCTGGCGTGGGCTTGCGCCTGCGCCGAGATGTCGCTGGCAGTCTGCGCCAGCGCGGCGCAGATTTCCTGCTGGCGGCTCGCGGCCAGTGCGCTCGCCTGTTCCCATTCCCCGCGCAGTCCGGCGGCCATGTTGCCAAGCGCGTCGGTCCAGGCTGCGAGGCGTTGTTCGTCGCGCGCGCTCAGCTCGGCCTGCATGCCCAGCGCGGCCTTGGGCGCGTCGGCGGCGGCCTGCACCAGCCGCTCGATCTCGGCGATGGTGCCGCTGGCATGCGCTTGCGCCTGCGCGGCGATCTCGCGCGCGGTCTGCGCCAGCGTCTCGCTGATTTCCTGCTGGCGGCTCGCGGCCTGCGCGCTGGCCTGGTCCCACTGCTGGCGCAGCGCCTCGGTCATGCTGCCGAGCGTGCCGGCCCACGCAGCCAGGCGCTGCTCGTCATGCGATGCCAGGCCCGCCTGCAGGTCGGCGTGCGACTGGCCCACCGTGCACACCAGCGACGCCGCCTGCTGTTCGAATGCCGCCGTGGCGGCGGCCAGCGCCTGCTGGTTGTCGGCGGCGAGCTTCTCGCCGGTGCGGGCCTGCTGCGACAGGGCCTCGGTCCACGCCCGCGCGGTGCTGGCGGAGGTTGTTTCCAGCCGTGCCGCGACCTGCTCGACCAGGCCGGCCGAACGTTGCTCGAATGCCTGTGCAAAGCCGTCGAGCGCGCCGCGCAGTTCGCCCGTCAGGACTTCATTGCTGCGCTGCTGGCTGGCCAGCGCTTCGTTCCAGATCCCGGCGACGCCGGCGGTCGAGGTCTCGAAGCGTGCCGAGATGCCTTCGAGCTGCTGCTGCACGGACTGCGTGACGGCGTCGCGCATGGCGGCGGTCTCGCGCGCCAGGCCGGCCATGGTCGCTTCCACGGCCGGCTGGATCGCCGTGCCGGCGGCGCGCGCGCTGTCGGCAACGCTGTCTTTCAGCGATTGCCCGACCGCGGCGGCCAGCTGCGTGTACACCGTTTCGGTCTTGCCGTGGAAGGCTTCCTGGCTGGCCGCCAGGCGCTCCGCCATGGCCTGGTTCTGCTGCTCCATGGTCGCCATCATGGCCTGCAGCCGGTCGACCAGCGCCGGCATGGCATCGGCCTGGCGCTGCAGCAGCCGGAACGACTCGTCGCGCTGGTGGCTGCGGGAATAGGGGCGCAGCGTGGTGGCGATGCGCGCATCGAGCGCCTGCGCGGCCTGCACGCGTTCGCGCCGGCACAGGGCCGACAGCAGCCCCAGCATGGCCGACGTGGCCACGCCGGCCACCGAGGTGCCGAAGGCGAAGCCCAGCCCCTTCACCGGCGCCGCCAGCGACGCGCGGATCGCCTGCAGGTCGGTCGCGGTTTCCAGCGCCATGCCGGTGCCGCGCAGCGTCGACACCATGCCGAGGAACGTGCCGAGCATGCCCAGCAGCACCAGCAGGCCGACCAGGTACGGCGTCAGCGCCGGCCCCGGCAGCGCTACGCGCTCGCCCTCGACGCGCAGGCGCACCGCGTTGCGCAGTCCCGCGGGCAGGCGCTCCAGCCAGCCATCCAGGCTTGCCGGCGCTTCGGACAGCCCCTGCACCGCCTGCGCCAGCCCCAGCGTGCCCTGCCGGTAGCGCAGCAGCTCATGCGCGCCGGCCACGTAGCAGGCGCCGATCAGCAGCGTGACCGACAACGCCAGCGCATTCGAGCCGGCATAGCCTGCGGCGATCCAGCACATGGCCGCCAGGCCCGCCAGGAAAACAACAAGATGGAAGAAGTATCGGTTCATGGGGTCCTGGTCAGCTGCCGCGCAGCGCGGCGAGCAATCCTTCGACGGGTTGGAAGCGTATTTCCAGCTCGGCCAGCAATACGCTTTGCATATCCTTGCGAAACACGGCCAGCCACGCGCCGGGCGCGACCGGGGCTGCGGCGGCCGGCTTTGTGGCGGCCTGGGCCTCGGCCAGCGCCGCGGCTTCCGCCTGGCGCAAACGCTGGAAATGCCCTTCCAGCAGGGTCGGCACGCTGCCGAGCACGCTTTGCTCGCGCGCGCCCAGCACGCGCTCCATTACTGCATCGACCATGGCCAGCCGGGCCATGTCCGGCGCACGCGTCGACAACGCCGCCCGCAACCGCCCGCGCAAGGCGCCGATCGCGGTTTCCATGGACTGCTGCTGCGACACGTAGCGGTGGCGGTAGATGGCGAAGTCCACCTGCGCATCCACGGCCTCGGACGGTCGCCCCGGCCCGCGCCGGCGTGCGGCGAGGGCGTTGTCCCCCGCGATGGCGTCGCTCAGCGCCGCGCGCACGCGTGCGCACTCCTGCTCTTCGGCGGTGGCGCCGGAGGCACGTGCAACGGCCGGCCCCGCGCCCGGCGCGGCTTTCAGCGCCGCCGACAACGCGATCGCATCCGGCCAGCCCAGCCATTGGCTCAGCTGGCCCGAAAGTGACGTTGCAGGAGGTGGGGCGTCGGCGTCGGTCAGGCGCGCCAGCAGCCGGACTAGCGTCGGACCGCTGAAACCTGTGCGCCGGGGCTCTTGGGACATACCGCCGGATTCAAAAAGCCAGCAGTTTACACGCCTCGGGGAGGCGGAAGGCAGTATCCGGGGGAGGGGAGCGGCGGCAACGGATGCCGCCGCGGGCGAGCCGTGCCGTTTAGCAAGTCCCGCGGTTCATGATTCCTGAACATGCCGCGGACATGAACCGCGCGGCACAGCCCTTCAACGCATCAGGCCGCCAGCTTCTGCAGCGACGCCACCGTGCGGACGCAGGCCTGCGCCGCCTCGCGGCCCTTGACCACGAAATGCTCGGCAAAGAAGCGATGGTGCTCGTCGTGCTCATGGAAGCTCTTCGGCGTCAGCACGGCCGAGAACACAGGGATCTCGGTGTCGAGCTGGACGCGCATCAGGCCGCTGATGACGGCATCGGCGACGAATTCATGCCGGTAGATGCCACCGTCGACGACAAAGCCGCTGGCGACGATGGCGGCGTACTTGCCGGACCTGGCAAGCCGTTGCGCATGCAGCGGGATTTCGAAGGCCCCGGGGACATCGTAGATATCGATGGCATCCGCGGCGACGCCGAGCTTTGCCATTTCGACCACGAACGCGTCGCGCGCACGATGGACGATATCGGCATGCCATTGGGCATGGATGTAGGCAATGCGCTTGCCTTCGGGGAGGGAAAAGCCGGCCGCGGGTGCGGTGGCGCGCTGGAATGCAGAGACAGGCTGATTCATGGTGTTCCTGTACGGATGGAGTTGGCCAGAATCAGGGCGCACGAGACTTGCCCCCGTGAAGACGGGGGCATTTTTGCTCGCTCTCTTTCATCCGGACTATCACCGTCGGCTTCGGATTTGAACCGAATCTGCTGACCCCGGCATGTGGGCATGCCGGGCGCTCGCGGGCTTATGCGTCAGACGCCTTCACCGCCGGTAGGGACTTTCACCCTGCCCTGAGAACGTTGCCGCGCTGTGCTTCGTTGTGCTTTCAACGCGGCGGGGGAATCATACCGCAGAGTAGCGTTCGGCGTGGGCGGACGCTTCCGTCAGCGGCGCGCAGCGGTCAGCGCCTGCACCGGCGCCACCGCCAGCGCCGCCAGCAGCCTGAGCGCCGCAACCTCCGCCGCCGACCAGATGGCGCGATCGGCCAGGTAGTTGAAGGTGCCGATCACCGGGCCCTGATAGCCCAGCGGCACATTGACCACCGCCGTGCACCCGAGCTTGCGGATCACCTGCACGTCATCGAACACCGCCGCCAGCGCTTCATCGCCCTCGCCGACAAAGACCTCACCGCGCTCCAGCAATTGCCGGCGCCACGGGCTGTCGCCCTTGGTCTTGTGCCCGCCGACCGGATAGGCGGCGGTGTCGGATGACCACAGACGTTCGATCCGCGCCGTCTCCGCATGCCAGGCATTGATCGTCAGCAGGCCGGGGCCGAGCGTGCGCAGCGTGGCTGCGCCGATCGCGTCGAGCGCCGCGGCGGGGCCGCGCGCCTGCCGCAGCGCGTCGCACAGCAGGTTGACCTGCGCGATCAGCGAGCCGGCGTCTTCCAGCGGTGCGCCGGCTTGCGGGGCCGGGTGCGTTGCCTGGCTCACTTCATTCCCCCTGGATGCCCAGCTCGCGGATCAGCTTGCCGTAGCGGTCGGCATCGCGGCGCAGGATGGTGGCGAACTGCTGCGGCGTGGAGGTCGCGGTTTCAACGCCGATGGCGTTCATCTTGGCTTTCACTTCAGGCAGCGCCATCACGGCGTTGATCTCGCGATTGAGCCGTGCCGTCAGCTCGGCGGGCATGTCCTTCGGCCCGAAGGCGCCATACCAGACTGCCAGCTCATAGCCGGGCAGGGTCTCGGCCACGGTCGGCACGTTGGGCAGCAGCGGCGAGCGCTTGCTCTCGGTCACGGCCAGCAGGCGCAGCTTGCCTGCCTTGACGTGCGGCAGCGTCTGCGTGCCCGCCGAGAACAGCAGCTGGGTCTGCCCGGCCACGGTATCGACCACCGCCGGCGCGCCGCCCTTGTACGGCACGTGCAGCATCCGGATGCCGGCCATCTTCTCGAACAGCACCGCGCTGAGGTGGTTGGTGGAGCCCGGACCCGCGCTGGCGTAGGCGAGCTTGCCCGGATTGGCCTTGGCGTAGGCCGCCAGCTCCTTCACGTTCTGCGCCGGCACCGAGGGGTGGACCACCATGGTGTTGGTCACGTAAGCCAGCAGGCCCAGCGGCGTGAAGTCATCCACGCCGCGGAACGGCATGTTGGACATCAGCGCCGGGTTCATGGCGTGGGTGCTCATCGAGCCCACCAGCAGCGTGTAGCCGTCCGGCCTGGCGCGCGCCACCATGGCCGAGCCGATGTTGCCGGACGCGCCCGGCTTGTTGTCGACGATCACCGGCTGGCCGAGCGAGCGCGTCAGGTGCTCGGACAGCACGCGCGCCAGGATATCGGTCGAGCCGCCGGCGGCCCAGGGCACGATCAGCGTGATCGGCTTCTGCGGCCAGGCTTCGCTGGCGCCGGCCGGGGCCGCCAGGCACATCGCCAGCGCGGCCACGCCGCCCAGCAGGGTTTTCAGTACTGCGCGCATTTTCCTTCCTCCTTGGGACTGGCGCGGACCTGGTGCGGTCCGCTGTCATGATTTGAATCGTCAGCGACCCACTGCGTAGCCCTGCATGCCGCGCGGATTGGCGCCGGCGCGCAGCACCAGCCGCCCGCGCCCGTCGCGTTCGCGCGAGCATGCCGACATGCGGCCTTCTGACCAGGGTTCGCCCACGCGGACTTCGTGCCCGCGTCCGCGCAGCGCCGCCAGCGTTGCCGCCGGGAAGCGCGATTCCACGCTGATGCGGTTGAGCACGGTCTGGCGCGGCCAGAACGAGCCCGGGAAATGGTCGATATGCCACGCGGGTGCATCGATTGCTTCCTGCAGGTTCATGCCATGCACCGCATGGCGCAGGAAGAATGCCAGCGACCACTGGTCCTGCTGGTCGCCGCCCGGGGTGCCGAACACCATATACGGCTCGCCGTCGCGCAGCGCCAGCGACGGCGACAGCGTGGTGCAGGGGCGCTTGCCGGGGGCCAGCGTGTTGGGCAGGCCGGGCTCCAGCCAGGTCATCTGCAGGCGGGTATTGAGCGCGAAGCCGAGCGCCGGGATGGTCGGGCTCGACGAGAGCCAGCCGCCCGACGGCGTGGCGGCGACCATGTTGCCGTGGCGGTCGATCACGTCGATATGGCAGGTGTCGCCGACAAAGAGTTCGCGTTCGGCCCATTCGGCTACCGGCGGCAGCTCGGCGAAGGTCGGCTCGCCCACGCCGAAGCGCACGTCGGCTTGCCGCAGCGTGCGCTCGGCGACACCCAGGTCGGGCAGGCGCGGCGCCATGCGATCGAGCGTGCCGGGATCGATCGCCAGCGCCGCGCGCTCGCCGATGCGCTGCGCGCGCGCGGCCAGGTAGCCGTCGTCGAGCAATGTGGCAAGCGGGCTCTGCGTGAAGCGGGGATCGCCGTACCAGGCCAGGCGATCGGCCATCGCCAGCTTGGTGGCTTCGGCAATGCGGTGCACGAATTCGGGCGAATCGGGCGCATGCTGCGCCAGCCCGGCGTGGCGCAGCATGCCGAGCTGCTGCAGGAACACCGGACCCTGGCTCCAGATGCCGCACTTGGCCACCGTGTAGCGGCCGAAGTCGAGCGTGACCGGATCCTCTTCCCCGGGTCTCCAGCCGGCCATGTCGTCGTAGCGCAGCAGGCCGGTGTGCTTGTCGCCGGTGGTGTCGCGCACCGGCGTGTTGCGGCAGTAGGCGTCGATTTCCTCGGCGACGAAGCCGCGGTACCAGCAATCCAGCGCGGCGTCGATCTGGCCGGTGCGGCTGTCGCTGCGGCGCTGGGCATCCTCGACGATGCGGGTGTAGGTATCGGCCAGCGCCGGCAACGTGTGCAGGCTGCCCGGGCGCGGCACCTTGCCGTCCGGCAGCCAGGTGGCCGCCGAGCTGTGCCATTCGTCGCGGAACAGCGCCTGCACCGCCAGGATCGCGCGCGAGATGCGCGGCACCAGCGGGAAGCCGTCGCGCGCGTAGCCGATGGCGGGCGCCAGCACATCGGCCAGCGACCACGTGCCGTGATCGCGCAGCATCGTCAGCCACGCGCCGAAGGCGCCGGGAACGGCGGCGGGCACCAGCCCGATGCCCGGCATCAGCTCCAGGCCCTGCGCGCGCAACGCGGCGGGATCGGCAAGCGCCGGTGCCGGGCCCTGTCCGCACAGGGTGCGCATGCGGCGCTCGCGCTCGCTCCAGAACAGGATCGGTACTTCGCCCCCGGGGCCGTTCAGGTGCGGCTCGACCACCTGCAGCACGAAGCCGGCCGCCGCCGCGGCATCGAAGGCATTGCCGCCGCGTTCGAGCACGCCCATGGCGGTTTGCGTGGCCAGCCAGTGGGTGGAGGCGGCAACGCCAAAGGTACCGACGATTTCGGGGCGGGTAGTGAACATGGGTTGCAACTCCGGTGATGCGAGCCAGTATAGGATTGTGGAATAACCGCGAGAGTCTGATTGGTTATCGTTGCATTACCATTTGGTAATACGACATTAGCGCCCCCGTTGCAGGATTCCTGTGCCCATAGCCGCCTCCGACAAGCTGGTCCACAACCTCGTCTCCCGCCTGCGCCTCAGGCACCTGCCGCTGCTGCTGGCGCTGGAGCGCCAGCGCTCGGTGTCGCGCGTGGCGGCCGAGCTGAACCTGTCGCAGCCCGCCGTCACCAAGACCCTGCGCGAGATCGAGGACATCTTCATGGTGCCGCTGTTCACCCGCACCCGGCGCGGCCTGGAGCCCACGCCCACGGGCCGCGCGGTGCTGGCGCATGCGCGGCTGACGCTGGCGGATACCGATGCGCTGGGGCGCGAGCTGGCGGCGATCGGCGCCGGCATGTCGGGGCGGCTGCGCATCGGCGTGATCCCGTTCATCAGCCGCACCGTGCTCGATGCGGCCTGCAGCTTCGGCCTGACCCAGTCGCCGCGGGTTTCGGTGCTGGTGCGCGAGGGCACCACCGACGAGCTGGTGGCGGCGCTGCGCGAACATGAGCTGGATTGCGTGGTGGCGCGGACCTTCTACGCGCCCGGCGCGGACATCGCCCAGCAGCCGCTCTACCGCGAAGAGCCCGCGCTGGTGGTGCCCGCCGCGGCCGCCGGCCGGCTCGGACGCGGGCCGCTCGACTGGCGCCGGCTGGCCGAGCGCGACTGGATCCTGCCGCCGCCGAACACGCCGATCCGGCGCACCATCAACACCATCTTCGCGGTGGCCGGCGTGGCGCAGCCGGTGCCGATCGTCGAGACCTACTCGATCAAGACCATGGCCACGCTGCTGCGCAACCACGCGGCGGCTATCACCATCGTGCCGCGCGCGGTGGCTGCCGAGCTGGTCGAAGGCGGGGGCGCGGCGGCCTTGCCGCATGCGCTGAGCTGGGACTTGCCGCCGGTGGGGGTGATGTGGCGGCGGCAGGCGCTGGAGGACGATGTGGTGGTATCGCTGGTGGCGGCGTTGGGGAAATTGCGGTGGGAGGAGGGATAGGGCGCCGGGACTGTGCAGTCATCAGAGCTTGCTTCCGCCCCTCGCATACGCTCTCCTCTCCCTCGCGCGGGATAGGGGAGCAAACGGCTGGCGGTCATGGCGCGTGCGCGCTCATAATCAGCCTCGCATCCCCAACCAACCCAACCCGGAGCCATACCCATGCGACTCATCGGCATGCTCGATTCCCCCTACGTGCGCCGTGCCGCCATCACGCTGCGCCTGCTGGATTTGCCGTTCACCCACGAATCCATCTCCGTGTTCCGCACCTTCGACCAGTTCCGCGCCATCAACCCGGTGGTCAAGGCGCCGTCGCTGGTGTGCGACAACGGCGTAGTGCTGATGGACTCGACGCTGATCATCGACTACGCGGAAGCGCTGGCGGGCCGCAGCCTGATGCCGGCGTCGCTGGAAGAGCGCCAGCGCGCGCTGCGCACCATCGGCCTGGCGCTGGCGGCCAGCGAGAAGGCCGTGCAGCACGTGTACGAGCACAACCTGCGGCCGGCGGAGAAGGTGCACCAGCCGTGGGTGGAGCGCGTCGACGGCCAGCGCGCCAGTGCCTTTGCCCTGCTGGAAGACGAGATCGCGCGCATGCCCGTGCCGGCCGATGAGGCGGCCGTGAGCCAGGCCACGCTGACCGCCGGCGTGGTGTGGACCTTCACCCAGGCGCTGCTCCCCGGTCACGTCGACCGCGCGGCGCACCCGGCGCTGGCGGCGCTCGCGGCGCAGCTCGAAAGCTTTCCTGCGTTCAGCGCGCTGCCCCACGCATGACAGCCCGGGGGATCGCGGTCGCGATGGGTGGCAATGGATCGGTCGTGGTTCATGGTGGTCCAGCACGTGCAGGTGCTGCCTCGCGTGTTCGGGGTAGACCTGCTCGCGCGCGGGCGCAACGAAGAAGCCTCGCAGGCGATGCGCGAGCACCTGCAGCACACGCTCAACGCGCTGGCGCAGATCAGCCGGCTGCTGGAGCCGTAGCCGATTGGTTCAGAGGCTGGTTCAGCAGGTCCAGCGCCACGTCCACGATCATGTCTTCCTGCCCGCCCACCATGCGGCGGCGGCCCAGCTCGACCAGCACGTCGACGGTCTTCAGGCCATAGCGTGCCGCGGCAGCTTCGCTGTGGCGCAGGAAGCTGGAATACACCCCCGCATACCCCAGCGCCAGCGTCTCGCGATCGACCCGCACCGGGCGGTCCTGCAGCGGGCGCACCAGGTCATCGGCGGCATCCATCAGCCGGTACAGGTCGGTGCCGTGATGCCAGCCCATGCGCTCGGCGGCGGCGACAAACACTTCCAGCGGTGCATTGCCCGCGCCCGCGCCCATGCCGGCCAGGCTGGCGTCGATGCGGTCGCAGCCTTCCTCCACCGCGACGATGCTATTGGCCACGCCCAGGCTCAGGTTGTGGTGCGCATGCATGCCGGTCAGCGTTTCGGGCTTGAGCACGTCCTTGAACGCGCGGAAGCGGTCGCGCACGCCGTCCATGGTCAGCGCGCCGCCGGAGTCGACCACGTAGCAGCAGGTCGCGCCGTAGCTCTCCATCAGCTTGGCCTGCTGCGCCAGCTGCTGCGGCGTGGTCATGTGGCTCATCATCAGGAAGCCGACCGCTTCCATGCCCAGCTCGCGCGCCGCCTCGATATGCTGGCGCGAGATATCGGCCTCGGTGCAGTGCGTGGCCACGCGCACGATGCGCGCGCCGGCCTGGTAGGCGTCCTTGAGGTCGTGCACGGTGCCGATGCCGGGCAGCAGCAGCGTCGCGATCCTGGCGTGGCTGACCACGTCGGCAACGGCCTCGATCCACTCCAGGTCGGTATGCGCGCCGAAGCCGTAGTTGAAGCTGGAGCCCTGCAGCCCGTCGCCGTGCGCGACTTCGATCGAATCGACGCCGGCCTGATCGAGCGCGGCGGCGATCTGGCGGACCTGCGCCACGCTGTACTGGTGGCGGATGGCGTGGCTGCCGTCGCGCAGCGTCACGTCGGAAATATAGAGTGTCTTGTCGATGCTCATGGCGTGGTTCCGGTTCAGGCGGCAGCGGACTCGGCCAGCATGGCTTCGGCCATGCTTTCGGCGGTGTTCAGCGCGGCGCTGGTCATGATGTCCAGGTTGCCCGCGTAGGCAGGCAGGTAGTGCGCGGCGCCCTCGACTTCGAGGAAAACCGTGGTCTTCAGGCCGGCGAGTCGGCCCAGCCCCGGGATATTGAGCGGCGCCTCCGCGGGGATTTCCTCGAACTGCACCGCCTGCTTGAGTCGGTAGCCCGGCACGTAGCGCTGCACGTCGGCGGCCATGCGCGCCACCGATTCGGCAATGGCATCCTGGTCGGCCGGCTCGCTCAGGCAGTACACGGTGTCGCGCATGATCAGCGGCGGCTCGGCCGGGTTCAGCACGATGATGGCCTTGCCGCGGCGCGCGCCGCCCACCTGCTCGATGGCGCGCGAGGTGGTTTCGGTAAATTCGTCGATATTGGCGCGCGTGCCGGGGCCGGCGCTCTTGCTGGAGATGCTGGCGACGATCTCCGCGTAGTGGACCGGCGCCACGCGCGATACCGCCGCCACCATCGGGATGGTGGCCTGGCCGCCGCAGGTGACCATGTTGACGTTGGGCGCGTCGAGGTGCGCGGCGCCGTTGACCACCGGGATGCAGTACGGGCCGATCGCCGCCGGGGTCAGGTCGACCATGCGCAGCGCCGGGCGCAGCGCGCGCAGGAACGCATCGTTCTTCACGTGCGCGCCGGCGCTGGTGGCATCGAACACGATGTCGATGTCGCCGAACACCGGCAGCCGGGCCAGCCCTTCCACGCCTTCATGCGTGGTGGCAACGCCCATGCGGGCCGCGCGGGCCAGGCCGTCGGAGGCGGGGTCGATGCCGACCATCGCGCCCATCTCGACATGCCGGCCATGCCGCAGGATCTTGATCATCAGGTCGGTGCCGATATTGCCCGAGCCGATGATGGCGGCTTTGAGCTTGCGCGTCATAGGGATTCTCCTTGGATGGGTTACTCGACGCTGGCGCCGCTGGCCTTGACCAGCGGGGTCCAGCGCGTGCTTTCGCTGGCGAGGAAGGTGCCGAACTGCTGCGGGCTCATCGGCATGGGATCGAGGCCCTGGTCGGCGAAGCGCCTGGCCACTTCCGGGGCCTTGAGCGCCTTCAGCGCGGATTCATTGAGCCGCGCGACCACCGCGTCGGGCGTGCCGCTGCGCACCACCATGCCGAACCACACGCCGGCATCCAGGCCGGGCACGCCCAGCTCGGCCAGCGTGCGCACGTCGGGCAGGCTGGGGGAGCGCTTGCTTGAAGCGATCGCCAGGGCCTTGACCTTGCCGCCCTTGATCAGCGGCGAGGTGGTGATGACCGGGTCGAACATCATGTCGACCTGGCCCGCCATCACGTCCTGCAGCGCGGGGGCCGAGCCCTTGTAGGCGACATGGGTGAACTTGCCGCCGGTCTTGTCGCCGAACAGGCCGCCGAGCAGGTGCCCGATCGAGCCGATGCCCTGCGAAGCGTAGTTGACCCCGTCCGCGCGCGACTTCGCCAGCGCGACCAGGTCCTTCACGGAGCCGGCCGGGCTGTTCTGCGGCACCACCAGCACCAGCGGCGAGGCGGCCAGCGCCGTCACCGGCTTGAAGTCCTTGAGCGGGTCGTATGAGAAGTTGCGGTACAGGCCCGGGTTGATCGCGAACATCTCGGTGGCCGCGACGAACACCATGTGGCCATCCGGCTCGGCGCGCTTGACCGCCAGCGCGGCGATCTGCCCGCCGCCGCCGGGGCGGTTCTCGACGATCACCGGCTTGCCGAGGTCGCTCTGCATCTGCTGCGCGACCTGGCGCGCGATCATGTCGGTGATGCCGCCCGCCGGGAACGGGACCACGATGGTGACGGGGCGGTTGGGGAAGGCGGGCGCCTGCGCCGTGGCCGCGCCGGCGCTGCCGACCAGGGCGGCGCCGATGGCGAAGGGGGCGAGCAGCCTGGCAATCAGGCGATGCATGCGATGGGGGCGTTGCATGGTTGTCTCCGTTTCTCTGTCGTTATGGGTTCAAAGCTTCGGCAGTCATGTCAGCTGTCGGCGAACTTCGCGCGTACGGTGCCGACGCCGGTGATATGCGCTGCATAGGTCTTGCCGGCCTGCACCGGCACCATCGGCCCCAGCGCCCCGGTCAGCACCAGGTCGCCGGCGCGCAGCGGGTCGCGCAGGCTGGCCAGCTTGCGCGCCAGCCACACCGCGGCGTTGAGCGGATGGCCCAGGCAGGCGGCGCCGCTGCCGTGCGAGACGCGTTCGTCGCCGCACCGCATTTCCATCTCCACCGCTTTCAGGTCGAGGCCAGCCAGGGGCACCGGAACTGCGCCGATTACCACCAGCCCGCTGGAGGCGTTGTCGGCCACCGTGTCGACATACGAGATGTCCCAGTTGGCGATGCGGCTGCCGACCACCTCGATCGCCGGCAGCACGTAGTCCACCGCGCCCAGCACGTCGAGCACGGTGGCATCGGCCACGTCGAGGTCGCGGCGCAGCACCAGCGCCACTTCGGCCTCGGCCTTGGGCTGCAGCGTGCGCGCCATCGGGATCGGCTCGTCGTCGCCGTAGACCATGTCGGCGAACAACGTGCCGAAGTCGGGCTGGTCAACGCCCAACTGGCGCTGCACCGCGGGCGAAGTCAGGCCGATCTTGCGGCCGATCACGCGGCGGCCGCCGGCTTGCCAGACGGCGACGTTGGCGCGTTGCACGGCGTAGGCGGTGGCCGCGTCGTCCGTGGCGATCTCGCCGCGCAGCGGCGCTACCGGTGTGCGCGTTCGCTCGGCTTCGCGCAGGCGTGCGGCGAGGGCGAGGATGGTTTCCTGGTCTGGCATGGCTGTGTCCTTGAGAAGTGTTAGTGATGCGCGGGCGCGGCGTGCATCAGCGCGAAGCCGGCAATCCATTCCGGGATCGGGCGGTAGTAGTCCAGTTCGGCGCGGTAGGCGCCGCTCGCAGCGAGTGCGGCAAAGGCGGCGATCCACGTGCGCACCTCATGGGCCGACTTGCCGGCGTCACGCGTGATGCCGTCGTTGGTCATGCCGTCGACGCGGGTCAGTTCGCCGCTTGCGAGCAGCGCCAGCAACGCGCGGTCCCAGTCGGGGTTGAGCGCATGCAGGTGGCTGTCGCCGCCGGCAAAGGCGCGCGCGGCGGCCACGGTGCGCTCCTGCCGCGCCTGGCGCGAAGCCGGCGGCGGGTTGCGCCCCGCGATCAGGCGTTCCGCCACTTCCGCGCTGGCGCCGGCAATCTCCGGCACCGGCGGCTCGTGCGAGATCCCGCCGGAGCCGACCACCAGCACGCGCTTGCCCAGCCCCGACAGGTAGCGGCCGATGGCATCGCCCAGCAGGCGCGCGCGGCGGCAGCTTGCCATCGGCGGCGCGACCGAGTTGATGAACACCGGGATCACAGGGTAGCGGTCGAGCGCGCCGGTCAGCACTTCCAGCGCCTGCGCGCAGCCGTGGTCGACCTGCATGCGGTACGACACCGCCACGTCGAGGTCCTGCGCCATCACCGCTTCGGCCAGGCCCAGCGCCACGTCCTGCGGCACGTCGAGCGGACCGGCGAGGCTGTTGAAGTCGCCGATGGCGCTGGCCGCCACGCCGACGCAAAACGGCGGCATTACGTCATAGAAGAAGCCGTTGTAGTGGTCGGGCGCGAACACCACCACCAGCTCGGGATCGAAGGCTTCCACGCGGGCGCGCGCGGCGGCCTGCAGGCGCTCGACCTCGGCCACGATTGCCGGCGCCGGGTCGTAGTAACCGTGCAGCGGCGTATGCGACAGGCATTCGAGATGAATCGGCATGTCAGGCTCCCGCGGCAAGCTGCCGGACGACGGCGGCCTGCGCCTCGTACGAAGGCGCGGCGGCACGGGCGGCGGCGCGCGTATCGGTTTCCCCGGCCTCCTCGGCCGCCGGCGTGCGCAAGGCCAGCTTGCGCGCCAGCGCCACCACCGAATCCGAGACCTGCTGCGGCGAGCACATGCCCGCGACAAAGCGGTCGGGCCGCAGCAGTACCACCGAGCCGGGCTGGTTGCCGAACCAGTCCTTGAGGCGATTATGCACGTCGCCCACGGCGATCACGCCAGCGGGCACGTCGTCGCGGTAGTCGAGCTGCGGATCCGGCTTGGCCAGCACGAACACCCCGCCGAGCTGGCGCCACACCGCGCGCGCCTGCGCCGTCAGGCCGAAGGTGGGATCGGTGCCCCAGCCGAGGATGGCGAAGCGGTTGCCAATCACATCGTCGAGGCGCTCGACGTTATTGGCTTCGGTGCGCACCAGCGGCTGGATGAACATGCGGCCCACCGGCGAGTTGCCCGCGGGGTCGCGGCCATGCACCAGCCGGCCGACCAGCGATTCGCGCTTCTCGCTCATCAGGCCCAGCAGTCGGCCCAGCGCGGAGTTGCCGGAGCGCGCCAGGCAGCGGGCCAGCAGGCCGGGATGCGCGCGGCGCTGGCCTTCGGGCAGGAGCACGACGCCTTGCTCGTAGCGCGGCATCGGCTTGAAGCGCATCTCGACGAAGTACTGCTTGACCGCGGGGAAGCGGTTCAGCACCCTGGTCAGCCCGTCGCGCAGCGCCGAGCCCGCGCGGCTGGCAGGCGCGAAGATATCGCCGGCCACCTCCGACAGGTGGATCATCGAACGCGCATGGGCGCGGCGCTCGGCCGTATAGGTGTCGAGCAGCGCATCGCCGGCCTGGCCCTTGACCACCATCGCCAGCTTCCAGCCCAGGTTGCTGGCGTCGCGGATGCCGCTGTTGTAGCCCTGGCCCTGCCACACCGGCATGATGTGCGCGGCATCGCCCGCCAGCAGCACGCGGCCGGCACGGAAGTCGCGCGCCAGGCGTGCATTGTGGGTATAGACGCGCTTGCGGATGTAGTCGACCTTGTCCGGGTCGGCCACCACCTTGCGAATCAGCGCGGCCATGTTCTCGGGGCGCGACAGTTCTTCCTCGGTCTCGCCGGGCATGACCATGAACTCGAAGCGGCGGATGCCGTGCGGCAGCGCGGCCGACACATAGGGCCGCTCGGGGTCGCAGTGCATGTAGATGTGCGGCGTGCCGATCGGGTCGTTGCGCACGTCCACCACGATCCACTGGTTGGGCTTGGTGCGGCCTTCGAACGGCATGTCGAGCGCGCGGCGCACCAGGCTGTTGCCGCCGTCGGCACCGACCATATAGGCGGCACGGATGCGCACCGGCCGGCCGGCTTCGTCGGCGGCTTCGATCTGCACGCCGTGGTCGTCATGCGTGAACGACGCCACGCCGTGGCCCAGCAGCGTGCGCACATGCGGGAAGCGCCGCAGGCCTTCGAACAGGATGCGGTCGGCCAGCGGCTGGATGAAGGCATTACGGCGCGGCCAGCCGAACTCGTCGGTGCGCGGCTCGATCGACGCAAAGCAGCGCCCGCCCGCGGTGACGAAGCGCATCCAGTGGTGGGGCGTGGTGTGCGGCAGCAGCGTCTGCGCCAGGCCGACCGACTGGAATACGCGCAGCGCTTCGTCGTCGAGGCCGATGGCACGCGGGTAGTCGATGATCTGCGCGAGCTTTTCCACCAGCACCACGCTGACGCCCTGCAGGCCGAGGATATTGGCGATCATCAGGCCGACCGGCCCGGCACCGACGATGGCGACATCGCAATCGACAGTGTCAGGACGAGCGTCGCCGCCCGCCATGGCGATGGCGTGGGTCATGTCTGTCTCCGTTATGTGTTGTGGGTGTCCGGGCGCGGCCCGGACCGTCAGGGATGTGCGCAGCCCAGTCGTCAGGGATGCGCGCAGCGCATCAGACCGCGGTGGCCTCGGGCACCGGCTTGCCGAGCAGGAAGTTCAGCTGGATGCGGTTGAAGGTGTCGGCATCCTCGAACTGCGGCCAGTGGCCGCAGCCATCCATCACCGTGAACAGCGCGCCGGGAATCATGGTGGCGATGCGCCGTCCTTCCGAGACATCTGCGGTGGGATCGTCGGAGGTCCACAGCACCAGCGTCGGCGCCTGGATGCGGCCATAGTCGCCGGCGCGCAGGATGTTGCGCTGGCGCGTCTCCATGTCCTGCAGCACCATGTTGCCGCGCTGCGCCTCGACCATGCCGGGCTGCGCATAGATCGCCTGGCGCGTGGCGACGAGGTCGTCGAAGACCTTGGACTTGTCGGCCATCAGCCATTCCACGCGCGCCTTGATGAAGTCCCAGCTCGGGTCTTCGACCGCGCGCATCGACAACGTCTTCAGGCGTTCCATCACCACGGGGTCGGCCTGCGAGCCGCCGGCGGTGTTCAGTACCAGGCGCTCGACACGACCGGGATGGTCGATCGCCAACTGCGAGGCGACCCAGCCGCCCAGCGATTCGCCGCTGAACGAGGCGCGTTCGATGTCGAGCGCATCGAGCACGCGGATCACGTGGTCGACATAGGCAGACACCTCGCGCGGGCCATCGGGCTTGTCGGTCCAGCCGTGGCCGATCATGTCGATGGCCCAGACGTCGAAGTGTTCGGCATGCGCCTTCAGGTTGCGCACATAGGCTTCGGCGTGGCCGCCGACGCCGTGCAGCAGGATCAGCGCGGGCTTGCTGCGGTCGCCGGCGTGCAGGTAGCGTGTCTGGATGCCGCCGGCATCGAGCCAGCCCTGGGTGAAGCTGACGCCGCGCAGGTCGGCCCAGATGCTCTGGAACGGCTTGGCGGCAGTGGTGGACGTATTGAGGGCGGTGGCCGGGACGGCTTGCGTCGACATTCGGTTGTCTCCAGGTTCTGTGCAGGGTGCCTGCATTCGGGGGGCTTGCTTTGAACGGAAGTCTAGAGACCGCATTGCTCGCGGCAAAAAAAATGTGCAAACTGTGCAAGGAGTGCACAACGTTGATTTAAAAGGATTTTTTATGGCGCTGGAACGGGATGCCATTTACGCCAATGTCAGGGGGCTGACGCGTGGCCTGGATGTGCTGCGGGCGCTGAACCGCATGGAAAGCGGGCGCGCGACGGCCCAGCAACTCGCGCAGGAGACGGGGCTGCATCGCACCACCGTACGGCGCCTGCTGGAGACGCTGGTGGCGCAGGGCTTCGTTCGTCGCAGCGAGTCGGACGACACCTTCCGCCTGACGCTGCAGGTGCGCGCGCTCAGCGAAGGCTTCACCGACGACGAATGGATCTCCACCACCGCCGCGCCGCTGATGGGCGAACTGCTGCAGCAAGTGGTATGGCCCTCCGACCTGACCACCCCCGACGGCGACGCGATGATCATCCGCGAGACCACGCACCGCTTCAGCCCGCTGTCGTTCCACCGCGCCATGGTGGGGCGGCGGCTGCCGATGCTGCTGACGGCGTCGGGGCGCGCCTACTTTGCCAACTGCACCGAGGCCGAGCAGGAGAGCATCGTCGCGATGCTGCGCTCAGGTGCCGGGGGCGAGCACCAGGCCGCGCTCGCCAGCGATGCGCAGTTCGTGCAGAACCTGGTGAAGCGTGTGCGGCAGGATGGCTTCAGCACCAATCATGGCGACTGGAGCGAGCAGCGCAACATCAGCGCCATTGCCGTGCCGCTGCGCGCGGGGGAACGCGTGCTCGGAAGCCTGAACGTGGTCTACCTGTCGCGCGCGCTCAAGCCGGCTGAGGCGGAGGCGAAGTTTGTGGCGCCGCTGGCTGGCATTGCGGGCAAGATCGCGGCGGGTATGGCTGGCGCCTGAGCGGACTGGCGCAGCAGCCGAATACACCCACCGTACCGCACCGCACCCATCCTGCTACAGCACATTCACATCCGCCGTGCCTGCCGCCACTTCAAGCACCCGCGTGCTTGCGGTCGCCGGCAGCGCCGGTGCGACGCCGCCGCTGATGGACTTCAGCGTATGGTACGTGCAGCTGAGCTTGTCCGGCGTCAGCGTCACCAGCGCGTATCCTTCCGCGTTGGTGTCGGCGTGGCGGATCCAGGAATTGAAGGCGCGCAGCGTGTTGTCGAACGCGTTGAACAGCACACCGCCCACGTCGCTGTAAACCAGTTCGCGCAACGCGGCGAATTCCTGGTCGTTGTCGACGATAGCGCGGAACGAACTCAGCAGCGAATTGCTGGACAACCCTGCGGTGACCAGGTCGACCATCACCGGCATGGGCGAGGCCGCATCGTAGTCGTCCATGACCTGGCCGCCGAAGAACCCATGGATGTCGCCGCTCAGCGCCACCACGTTGCGCACGCTGTTGGCCTTCAGGAACGCCATCAGGTTCTTGCGCTCGGCATTGAAGCCGTCCCACTGGTCGGTATTGAGGATAAACCGGTCGAGCAGCGAGATCGCCGGCAGCCGGCTTTCGATCAGCGGGCGGATGTTGGCGTCAAAGGCCGCCGCATCGATGCCGGCCTGCGACAGCAGGTTGCGCAATTCGGTGTACGCCAGGTTGGCATAGGTGCCAGCCGCCTTGGCCGTGGCCAGGTCGCTTTCCAGCGCGCTGGCGATGGCGGATTGCAGCGATGACAGCGCACTGTGGGCCTGCACCAGCGCCCGCGCGATCAGGTCGGCGATGGCCTTGGTGACGTCGACCTGCATGCGCAGCAGCGACAGCTGGTTGCCCCACAGCTTCCACGTGGTATTCGCCCCGCCCACGCGGTCCTGCCACCATGCGCGCTGCGTGTCGCCGAGCATCGATACCGGCGTCAGCGCATTGCCGGCGGCGCTGATCTTCTGCGCCTCGGTGGCGGCCAGCGTGTCGGCGGGAACGAGGTACAGGCTGCCCACGGTGCGGCCGATGGTTTCCTCCGGCATGACGTGGTTGGCGCGGTACAGGCGCTCGTCGGTCATCAGCAGCGTCGCCAGGTTGCCGAAGGTGAAAGAACGGTAGATCTGGATGTTCTGGAACGACGGGTTGCTGGTGTCGAGGCTGACGTCTGCGGGCAGGTATTCGAACCAGGCCTGGCTGGCCGCGCGCCGGCGCGCGGTGCGTGGCGTCTGGTCGTCGTCCGAGTCATAGGTCTGGCGGTCCTGCCAGCAGTTGTCCGAGAACTCATGGTCGTCCCAGATCGCGATCATCGGGAAGGCCGCGTGCAGCGCCTGCAAGCGGGTATCGCTGCGGTAGCTGCGGTACAGGTAACGGTAGTCGTCGAGCGTGGTGGCGTAGACGCTGGCATCCGGCAGCACCGTGCCGTTGGGCAGCTGCAGCGCGGTGTGGCGGTCTTCCACCAGGCCGGCGCGCGAGCCGCCGGGCACCGCTTCGTAGATGTAGTCGCCCACGTGGACGATGAAGTCCAGGTCCTGCTGCACCAGTTCTTCCATGCCGGCCCAATGGTTGGCGTTCCAGTCCTGGCAGCTGACAAAGGCAAAGCGCAGCTGCGACAGCGGCGTGCCGGCCGCAGCGGCGGTGCGCGTGCGGCCCACGGTGCTGGCGCGGTTGCCGAGCAGGAAGCGGTAAAAATAGCGCGTGCCGGCGGTGAGTCCCGTGACCTTGTTGCGAATGGTGTAGTCCCATTCCGGACGGGCCATCAGCGGCTCGTTGACCAGCAGCGATTGCGGCGCGAAATCCTGCTGCGTCGAGACTTGCAGGCGTACCACCACGGGCCGCTTGCCGTTGTTGCCTTCGACGCGGGTCCACACCACCACGCTGTCAGGCTTGGGATCTCCCGAGGCGACGCCATGTACGAAATTGAAGTTTTCCGGATTGCCGGTATCGGGCTCATCGCCGTCGTCACCGCCGCCGCAGGCGGTCAGGCCGCCGGTGGCGATCGTGACGGTCATGAAACTTCCCCACTTCAGGAACTGGCGTCGATCCATGATCGTTCTCCTACTCTCGGGTTGCGGAACGCAGCCGCGGCCCGGACGCCGGAGAGGGCATCAGCTTTTTGTGGGGAGCGTGACTGCTTGTTGCATGGATACTAGTGGCCGCCTTCTGTCTTCGCTGTCGGTGAGGCGCCGACATCGATATAGGAAAAGGATGACTGGTGCCGCGATGCGTTGTGCATGGGCTTGCCAGTCTTGCATGGCGGCGAGGCGCAGGCGTGCCGCCGCCACGCAATGATTCATCAACGACTAACTAAACTAAGGCACGTCGCGCTGCGGCGCGCCGTCATAGGTCCACAGGAACTGGCGCGGGATGGGTCCCTTGTTGCGCCCGCCCTGGCAGGTCTGCTCCCACGCGTGCGCAAGGATGCCGACCGAGCGCGACAGGCAGAACAGGCCGCGGGCCAGCGGGGCGGGGAAGCCCAGCTCGGCATAGATGACCGCGGTGGCGCCATCGATATTCATCGGAATGGCTTTGCTGCGTCCGGCGGACAGTGCCTGTTCGATCGCGCGCGCGATCGACGCACAGCGCCCGGTGACGACGCCATCGGCAGCGGCTTGTTCGACCAGCGCAAGCAGCCGCGGTGCGCGTGGGTCGACAGGATGGAAGCGGTGGCCAAAGCCAGAAACGAACTTGCCGTGCAGGTCGCGGTAGCCATGCAGTGCCGCGGCGACGGCATCGTCCATGCTGCTGCCGTTGTCGATGCGCGCGGCGACGTCCTGATACAGCGCCACCGCCTGCTCGCCGGCGCCGCCATGCACATCGCCCAGCACGTTGACCGCCGACGCCATCGCATTGTTCAGCCCCACGCCACAGGTGGCTGCCATGCGCGCGATGGCGATGCTAGGTGCCTGCGGGCCATGGTCGACCGCGGCCATCAGTGCGGCGTCGAGCAGTTCGCCCTGGCCCGGGCCCGGCAGTTCGCCGCGCAGCATCAGCCAGATCATCTGCGCGAACGAAACGCGGCCGATCAACTGCTCGATGGGATAGCCGCGGTAGCGGATCTCGCCGGGCTTCATGTCGATGATGCCGGTGTGCCACCAGTCCTGCGACAGGCGCTGGCCCGGGTCCATGTCGTCCTTGCCGTCCTTGCCGGCGTTGCTGGGTTGGCCGATGCCGCTCATATTGCGCGCTCCTGGCTGAGTTGGTCGATGTCCGTGCTGCTGTAGCCCAGGCTTTCCAGCACCTGGCGCGTGTGCTGGCCCAGCTCTGGCGGCGGCGCATCCACTGCCGGGGCCTCGCGGTTGAGCTTGAAGCCGGTGCGCACCACGCGGATGTCGCGGCCCACGCCGGGCACTTCGGCAAATTCGCCGATCATGCCGCGGTCGCGCACCTGCGGATGCGCCAGCGTGCCGGGCACATCGAGCACCGGGCCGGCGGGGACGCCGGCGGCATTCAGCAGCGGCCACCAATCGGTGGCCGGCTTCTTCGCCAGCTCCGCTTCCAGTGCTTCGGTCAACGCAGCGCGGTTGGCGAGCCGCGCCTGCCGCTGCGCGAAGCGCGTATCGCCCGCCAGGTCGGGACGGCCGACCACGCGGCACACCGCCTCGAACTGCTCCTGCTTGTTGGCGGCGATATTGAGCAGCCCGTCGCCGGTGCGGAAGGTGCCCGACGGGCTCGCGGTCATGTTCTCGTTGCCCATCGGCACCGGCGCCTTGCCGGCGATCAGGTGGTTGGAGACCACCCAGCCCATCGTGGCCAGCGTGGCCTCAAGCATCGATACGTCGATGAAATAGCCCTCGGTGCGCTGGTGGTCCGCCAGCGATGCCGCCACTGCAAACGCGGCGGTCAGGCCGCCAATGGTGTCGGACACCGGATAGCCGACGCGGTAGGGCGCCGTCTGCGGATCGCCGGTGATGCTCATCACGCCCGACATGCCCTGGATGATCTGGTCATAGGCCGGCAGTTCCGCCAGCGGCCCGTCCTGGCCGAAGCCGGAGATCGCGCAATAGACCAGCCGCGGGTTCTCCTGCCTGAGCGTCTCGTAGCCGAGCCCAAGCCGGTCCATCACGCCGGGGCGGAAGTTCTCGACCACCACGTCGGCGCTGCGCACCAGCTTGCGGAACACTTCCTTGCCGCGAGCGTGCTTGAGATTGATGGTCACCGACTGCTTGCCGGGGTTCTGTGCCAGGAAGGAGACGCCCATCAGGCGCTGGTTCAGCTCGGCATCCGCGCCCAGCTGGCGCGCGAGGTCGCCGGTGCCCGGCGTTTCCACCTTGATGACCTCGGCGCCCAGGTGGGCGAGCTGGTGGCAGCAGAACGGGCCGGCCAGCACGTTGGTGAGGTCGAGCACGCGGATGTTGCGCAAGGGCTTTTGCATGGTGTTGGTGTCTGATCCGTTGATGTCTGAACCGCTATTCGACGCGCGCGCCGGACTGGCGCACGATCTCGCCCCAGCGCATGTTCTCGCTCTGGATAAAGGCGCCGAGCTCCCTGGCGGTGCCGCCGCGCGGCTCGCTGCCTTCCTCGCGCAGCTTGCTGACGGTGTCGGCCTGCGCCAGCGCCT
Organism: Cupriavidus sp. MEYA8; assembly: GCF_059278825.1. Lineage (NCBI taxonomy): Bacteria > Pseudomonadati > Pseudomonadota > Betaproteobacteria > Burkholderiales > Burkholderiaceae > Cupriavidus > Cupriavidus sp. MEYA8. The sequence continues at coordinate 749,859 of NZ_CM181222.1, read as the reverse complement.
TGTTGACTTCGGCATTCAGCCGCGCCACCACCTCGGGCGGCGTGCCGGCCGGCGCCACCAGCGCCTTCCAGTCTTCCGCCTGGAAGCCGGCGTAGCCCGACTCGGCAACGGTAGGCACGGCGGACAGCAGCGGCATGCGCTTGGCCGAGGTCACCGCCAGCGCGCGGACCTTTCCAGCCTTGATCATGGGCATTGCGATCGGCGGCGTGGCGAAATAGAAGTCGGTCTGCCCGCCCATCAGGTCGGTCAGCGCCGGCGAGGCGCCCTTGTAGGGAACATGCAGCATCCTGATGCCGGCGCGCCGCGCGAACATCTCGCCGGTCAGGTGGCCGACCGTGCCGGTGCCTGCAGACGCCATCGACAGCTGCTTCGCCTTGGCCGCGGCCACCAGGTCGGCGACCGTCTTGTAGGGGGCGTCGTTGCGCACGATCAGCACCACCGGCTGTGCCGCTACCAGTACCACGGGCGTGAAATCCTTCTGCGCGTTGTAGGGCATCCTGGGGTACAGCGTGGGGTTGATCGCCAGGTTGGCGGTCTGGCCCATGCCCAGGGTGTAGCCGTCGGGCTTTGCCTTGGCCACGCTGTCGAGCCCGATATTGCCACCGGCGCCAGCGCGGTTTTCCACCACCACGTTCCACTTGGTCGCCATGCCGATCTTGTTGAAGACCAGCCGCGACAGCACGTCGGTGCCGCCGGCCGGCGGGAAGGGCACGATGAGGCGGACCGGTTGCGCGGGATAGGCGTCGGCGGCATGGGCGACGCCGGCGCCGGCGGCAAGCAGCGCCGGCAGCGCGCAGCAGGCAACGGCGCGAACCAGCGCGCGCGTCGGCTTTGCAAGCATCGGGGAAGGAAGGGATCGGCGGGTCATTGGGTCTCCTGACTGGCGGCGAGTGGGGCGTCGTTTTGTTCTTTCAGATAGAACATGGTTCTACAGAAAAGAACTTTAATGCCGTCCTGCAGCGAAACTAATCCGGGTATACCCGCGAATTTCGAGAATCTTAGGATTTGTGTTCTACTAGACAGAACTTCGACCGCTTTGCCCATGGAAGACAACCAACCCGCCCAACCTGCCGGCGCCCCCGATACCTCCAGCGGCGTCGCTGTACTGGACCGCGCCTTCGCCATCCTCGGCGCCTTCGGGCCGACCGACGAGCGCCTGTCGCTGACCGAACTGTCGCGCCGCACCGACCTGTACAAGAGCACCGTGCTGCGCCTGCTGGCGGCGCTGGAGCATGGCGGCTATATCCGCAAGCTCGACGACGGCCAGTATGCGATCGGGCCGCAGCCGCTGCGGCTGGCGGCGATCTACCAGCGCTCGTTCCGCGTCGGTCCGGTGATCGAGCCGCTGCTCGAGCAGGTCAGCCGCGAACTGGGCGAAACCTCATCGTTCTACGTGCGCCAGGGCGAGCAGCGCCTCGTGCTCTACCGCGTCGAGCCGGCGCGCGCCGTGCGCGTCTCGATCGGCGTCGGCGATGCCTTCCCGATCGACCGCGGCGCCTCGGGCAAGGTGCTGCGCGCTTTCACCGAACCCGGCGACGAGCGATGGGGCGAAGTGCGGGCGCGGCTATGGGCGGTGTCGTATGGCGAGCGCGATGCCGAGACCGCCTCGGCCTCGGTGCCGGTGTTCGGCGCCACCGGCGAGCTGGTGGGCGCGCTGACCTTGTCGGGCCCGAAGCAGCGGCTTGCCGCGGCGCCGACGATGTACGCGGCAGTGGCAACGTTGCTCAAGGTCGCGCGGCAGGCCACCGGGGTGCTAGGCGGCAATGGCGCCCGCTACGACCAGGGCATCGCGCAGCTGAGCATGGAGCAGGTCATGGCCAGCGGCGCGATCGGTGCCGGGGATGCAGACTAGCGGGCGTAGCGAAGGCTCGCGCCTATTCCGGCTGCTCGCAGAAGCGCAACCGGTTGCCGAACGGATCCGCTACCTGCAATTGCCTTCCCCAGCCGAGCGTCTCGATACCGGGGCGCGCATACGCATAGTCCTTCGCCGCCAGTTCGCGCTGCAGCGCATCGATGTCCTGCATCGGCACGAACACCGTCGATCCCGGCGTGGCGTCGCCGTAGTGCTCGCTCAAATGCAGCGCCAGGCCGGAGCGCCTGACCTGCATTAGGCCCTTCCACACGCCGGCACGCAGGCATCGCTGCCTGCGAGCCGGTTTTTTTTGCCAGTCAGAAGCCTGACGCGAAGCACATTTGGTCTCCTTGGTCTTGCAACCGGACGTTCTGTATCGCCAGGCGCGGCAATTGCTGGCGGTTGGATGGTCTTGTGATCGGCGTAAAGCACTCAATAGATATCGGCTATCCAGCCGATACGAGCACCGATCGCGAAGGTTCCCATTCCTCCCGTCCTCCAACTACCCAGCGCAAGGAGATCGATATGGCCGACAAACAGGCAAGGCCCAGGGCAAACAACGCTGCAGGCCAGGCGGCAGCAGGCACGCCGGCGGGCTACGGCGACGCCCGGCGCGGCACCGGCGGCGAACTGCACCAGACTGCCGGCAGCAGCCATCCGCCGCTGACCACCGCGCAGGGCATTCCCATTCCGGACAACCAGAACTCGCTCAGGGCAAATCCGCGCGGCCCGACTTTGCTCGAAGATTTCATCCTGCGCGAAAAAATTACACACTTCGACCATGAGCGCATCCCGGAGCGGATCGTCCACGCACGCGGCTCGGCCGCGCATGGCTACTTCGAGCTGACCGAGTCGCTCGCGGCTTTCACCACCGCCAGGATGCTGACCGAAGTCGGCGAGAAAACGCCGGTCTTTACCCGCTTTTCCACCGTGGCCGGCGGTGCGGGTTCGGTCGACACGCCGCGCGACGTGCGCGGCTTCGCGGTCAAGTTCTATACCAAGGAAGGCAACTGGGACCTGGTCGGCAACAACATCCCGGTGTTCTTTATCCAGGACGCGATGAAATTCCCGGACGTGGTCCACTCCGTCAAGATGGAGCCGGACCGGGGCTTCCCGCAATCGGCCAGCGCGCACGACACCTTCTGGGATTTCATCTCGCTTACGCCCGAGTCGATGCACATGGTGATGTGGATCATGTCGGACCGCACCATCCCGCGCTCGCTGCGCATGATCGAAGGCTTTGGCGTGCATAGCTTCCGGCTGCTCGACGGGCAGGGCAACTCCACCTTCGTCAAGTTTCACTGGCGGCCCAGGCTGGGCTTGCAGTCGACCGTGTGGGACGAGGCGGTCAAGATCGCCGGCGCCGATCCCGACTTCCATCGCCGCGACCTGTTCAACGCGATCCAGTCGGGCAACTTCCCTGAATGGGAACTGGGCGTGCAGCTCTTTACCGAGGACGACGCGGCGAAATTTCCGTTCGACCACCTCGATCCCACCAAGATCATCCCGGAAGAGACGGTACCGCTGAAGATCGTCGGCCGCATGGTGCTCGACCGCTGGCCCGACAACTTCTTTGCCGAGACCGAGCAGGTGGCCTTCTGCCCGGCCAATATCGTGCCGGGAGTGGATTTCTCCAACGACCCGCTGCTGCAGGGGCGGCTGTTCTCCTATCTTGACACGCAGCTGCTGCGGCTGGGCTCGCCGAACTTCCACCAGATCCCGGTCAACGCGCCCAAGTGCCCGTTCGCCCACCACCAGCGCGACGGCAAGATGCAGATGGAGGTGCCGCGCGGACGCGTGGCCTATGATCCCAGCTCGCTCGACGACGCATCGCCGCGCGAGGCGCCGGACCTCGGCTTCCCGAACGCGCGCGTGCCCGAGCAGGGCGACAAGGGCCGCATCCGCGCCGAGAGCTTTGCCGACCACTACAGCCAGGCGCGCATGTTCTTTCGCAGCCAGAACCGCGCAGAACAGGCGCATATCGCCTCGGCGCTGGTGTTCGAGCTGTCCAAGGTCGAGCATGTGCACGTGCGCGAGCGCATGGTGGCGCACCTGCGCAATATCGACGAAGGCCTGGGCCGGCGCGTCGCCGACGGCCTGGCGCTGGACCGGGTGCCCGATCCGCTGCCCACCGCCGCACCGGTGCAGGACCTGCCGCCGTCACCGGCGCTGCAGATCATCGACCGCATGAAAGACACGCTGCAGGGGCGCGAGGTTGGCATCCTGGTTGCCGATGGCTCCGATGGCGCGACCGTCGAGGCGATCCGGCAGGCTGCGGCCACCGCCGGCGCCACGGTCAGGATCGTCGCGCCCAAGGTGGGCGGCGCGGTAATGGCCGACGGCTCCAGGCTGGCCGCCGACGGGCAGCTTGCCGGCACCCCATCCGTGATGTTCGACGCGGTGGCGGTGGTGCTGTCCGCCGACGGCGCGGCGCAGCTGGCGCAGGAAAGCGCGGCGCTGGACTTCGTCTGCTTTGCCTACGCGCACCTGAAAGCCATCGCGGCCGATGCCGGCGGCGATGCGCTGCTGGCGCAGGCCAACCTCAAGCCCGATAACGGGGTGGTGCCGGCCGGCGATACCGCGCGCTTTATCGCGGCCGCCAAGACGCGGCAGTGGGACCGCGAGCCGCAGGTGCGGATGCTGGCGTAATGCCGGGACCGGCCCGCAATATAGCGCCGGCCGTGGCGGGCCGGCGTCCCACCGTAAGCGCCCGCGGTGCTTTGCCGGGCCTGAGCACGGCCGTTTCTCCAAGGGAAATCCACTAGAAACCCCCTCTGCCTTTGGCACATAATGTGCAAGCGATGCCGGTGAAACGGCACACGCGAGCGGGTTACCCGCCGCCACAGAGGGGAGACAATGAGCAGTTCAACCGACAAGTTCTCGGCGACCATGCGCGCCGGGCTGGCCGACCTTGCGCGCCGGCTGCGCTTTGCCATGGAGGAAGGCGCGATCTGGCTCGACGAGCAGCGCATGATCCTGATCCACACCGCGGCGCTTGGCGCGCTGCGCAAGGAGCTGGTCGACACCATGGGCATGGAGCGCGCGCGCGGCCTGTTTATGCGCATGGGCTTCCATTCCGGCATGCGCGATGCCGAGGTCGCGAAGAAGCTGCGCGCCGGCCAGAGCGATTTCGGCCAGCTCGAGATCGGGCCGTGCCTGCATACCATCGAGGGCGTGGTCCGCGTCACGCCGGTCAAGGTCGATATCGATATCGCCGCCGGCATCTACGACGGCGAATTCCTGTGGGAAGACTCGTTCGAGGGCGACGTGCACCGGCAACTGTTCGGTATTGTCGACGAGCCCGCCTGCTGGATGCAGATCGGCTATGCCACCGGCTACACTTCGGCGCTGATGGGCCGCACCATCCTCTATCGCGAGGTGGAGTGCATTGCCTGCGGCCATGCGCACTGCCGCATCGTCGGCAAGCCGGTCGAGGCCTGGGAAGACGGGCAGCAGGTGCTGGCGCTGTACCAGCCGGATCCCGTGATCGAAACCATCATGGCGCTGCAGAGCGAGGTCGAGAACCTGCGCGCGCTGCAAGAAACGCGCGCGACGCCGGCCGACCTGGTCGGCAGCTCGCCTGGCTTCCGTGCCGCATGGAACCTGCTGCAGCGCGCCGCGGCCAGCAACGTGACGGTGCTGCTGCTGGGCGAGACCGGCGTGGGCAAGGAGCGCTTTGCGCAGGCGCTGCACAGCGTCAGTGGCCGCGCTGACAAGCCTTTTGTCGCGGTCAACTGCGCGGCGATCCCGGACGAGCTGATCGAGTCGGAGCTGTTCGGCGTGGAGAAGGGCGCCTTCACCGGCGCGCACCAGTCGCGGCCCGGCCGTTTCGAGCGCGCGCACGGCGGCACGCTGTTCCTGGACGAGCTGGGGGAGTTGTCGGCATCGGCGCAGTCCAAGCTGCTGCGCGTGCTGCAGGAGGGAGAGGTCGAGCGCGTGGGCGGCTCGGGATCGCGCAAGGTCGATGTGCGGCTGGTGGCCGCGACTAATGTCGACCTGGCGCAGGCGGTCAGGGAAGGCACCTTCCGCAAGGATCTGTATTACCGGCTCAATGTGTATCCGGTGACGATTCCGCCGTTGCGGGAGCGGCTGGATGATATTCGTTTGCTGGCGGAACGCTTTCTGGCGCGCTATGGCGCGCGCCATGGGAAGCGCATCCTTGGCATTACCGATCGGGCGCTGGCGGAGCTGCGGCGCTATGACTGGCCGGGGAATGTGCGGGAACTGGAGAATGTGATTGAGCGGGGAGTGATTCTTGCAAGCAATGGGGGGCAGATTGGTGCGGATCATTTGTTCCTGCCGGCAAGCGCTGCGCCGCCGGTGGATACCGCACCACGCCTTGGTGCTGGCGGGACGCTGCCCGAACTGCGTGAGGCGGCTGTGCATGCGTTGCTTGACCAGTTGTCGGAGCAGCAGCTGGCGCTGGGGGATGTGGAGACGGTGTTGATGGAGGCTGCGATGCAGCGGACGGATGGGAATATGAGTCAGGCGGCGCGGTTGTTGGGGATTACGCGGCCGCAGTTGGCTTATCGGTGGAAGATTAGGAGAGGGGGGAATTGAAATTGCTTTAATCCCTTCGGCTCGGCATCTGGTAGCTATTTGATATGCCCTGGTTTCGCCCCTAAAGGGGCGAGTCACTTTTGCCCGAGCGGCAAAAGTAACCAAAAGCGCGTTAACTGCCCTGCGGGCGGCCACTCTTATCGTAGTGGGCAACGGCTTTCGTACGGGGCTTGGCTTCGTTGCAGGGCAGGACTGCCTGACGCCTTGGCGCGCCACCGTGGCTCGGGATTGACGCCATTGTTGAACGAGCCCAGAGCTGTTGGGTGGCCGCCTGCTGCTGGCGTCAACGCGGGGACGCCTACGGCTGCGCTGCGCGCCGGCAGCATCTCAGGTCAGGAGCTCCGGCACGAACGCGTCGCTGCGCTCGCTTGGCGCTATCGCCGATGAGCCCACAGGCGCATCCCTACCCATTGCTCGCTCCCCTCGTCCGCTTGCGGGAGAGGGGCCGGGGGAGAGGGCCGGAGCCTCCACGAAGTGCATCCAGCCAATTCCCTCAGACCGGGCCCCGGATTCTCATTAGCGATAGCCATATCGCCAAGCCCAGCAAACCAACTAGGACCCGCGCGCAGCGCAGCCGCAGGCGTTCCTACCACGCCGCCAGCAGCAGGGGCCACCCAACAGCTCTGGGCTCGTTCAAAAATCGAATCAATCCCAGCCACCGTGGCGCACCAGGGCGTCAGGCAGTCCTGCCCTGCAACGAAGCCAAGCCCCGTACGAAAGCCCCAGCCCACTACGATAAGAGTGGCCGTCCGCCCAGGACAGTAATGCGCTTTCTGGTGACTCTTTGTCGCTCGGACAAAGAGTTACCCGCCCTTTAGGGCGGAACCGGGCGCATCAAGTATCCGCCAGATGCCGAGCCGTCAGGCACAGCAAAACCTGGCTTCACCATTTAATCCATCCCCAGTCCATCCTGTCAGTTCCCGCGGTAGCGCAATGCTGCACTGCCTCACTGCATTTCCCCTGTCACATCAGCAACTTAAAGGCACAACCGTGTAACTAGCTGCTGCGCCGCAAGGCAAACACGCCCAATACCCCCGCTACCCGCAATCGCCCACCCCAAGCGGCTTTTGATCATTTGATCAAACACTCCCCCCAGCTTGATCAATCGAATGATCGCCACAACGCCAGCGCCTGCGGGTTAACGCCGACGCAAGCCACGCCCATCCCCCGCAATCCCTTATCCCACCAGCCTTCCAAGCCCTTGGCACAGTCTTCGCAATAACCCCCGCACCCCAAGCCATTGCGAAGGAGCCTGCCATGACCACCCCATCGGTCCCCTTGTTCGAAGCCACGCCGCGCTACGTCCGCGTCGAAGGCCGTACTCCGGAAGGCTTCGTGCAATTCGCCTTCAGCGTGGCCGACCCCGACCTCAACGTCGAACTGATCATGCCAGAGCCGATGTTCGAAGCCTTCTGCTGCGTCAACCGCGTGCGCTTCCTGCCGCCGCTGGCAGAAGCCCCGCAGCAAGACGAAGCCTGACAGAACCAACCCCACCCACCGCACCACAAGAGAGGGACACAGGAGACCAAGCGATGCAAGTCGATATCAAGACCCAGCAGATCCAGCCGCTGCGCCAGACCTACGGCCACGTGGCGCGCCGCTTCGGCGACAAGCCCGCGTCGCGCTACCAGGAGGCGACCTACGACGTGCAGTCGGAGGTCAACTTCCACTACCGCCCCACCTGGGACCCCGGCTTCGAGCTGTACGACAAGCGCCGCACCGCCATCGTGATGCAGGACTGGTACGCGCTAAAGGATCCGCGCCAGTACTACTACGGCGCCTACGTGACCACGCGCGGCCGCCAGCAGGATGCCGCCGAGAAGAACTTCGCCTTCGTCGAGAAGCGCGGCCTGCTGCAGGCGTTGCCGGCTGAATGGCAGGAGCGCCTGGCCACGGGCCTGCTGCCGCTGCGCCACGTGGAGTGGGGCGCGAACATGAACAACTTCTATTGCGCCGACTATGGCTGGGGCACGGCGATCACGCAGGCCTGCACCTACTGCGCGATGGATCGCCTCGGCATCGCGCAGTACCTGTCGCGCATCGGCATGCTGCTCGACGGCAATACCGGCGTGGCGCTGGAGCGCGCGAGAGTGGCGTGGCTGGAAGGCGCGGCGTGGCAGCCGCTGCGCCGCTATGTCGAACACAGCTTCGTCACCGATGACTGGTTCGAGACCTTCGTCGCGCAGAACCTGGTGCTCGACGGGCTGCTCTACCCGCTGGTCTACCAGCACGCCGACGCGGTCATCGTGCGCGCCTGCGGCACCGGCCTCGCCGTGCTGACCGAGTTCATGAATGACTGGCGCGACGAGCATGCGCGCTGGGTCGATGCGGTGATCCAGGCCGCCGCCGCGGAGTCCGACGCGAACCGCGCGCTGCTGTCCGGCTGGGCGCACGCCGCCGCGGCGCAGGTAGCCGAAGCGCTGGTCCCAGTTGCCAACGCACTGACCGGAGCCGACGGTGCCCAGATGGTGGCGTTGTGCCGCGAACAGTTTGAAGTCCGCCTGAACAAGCTCGGCCTTGCTGCCTGACTGCAAAGAAGGAGACCCGCCATGACGACCGCTGCCAACGTCTACATCGCCCTGCAGAACAACGACGACACCCGCCCCATCATCGACGCCATCACCGAAGCCAACCCGCACGCCGTGGTCTCGCAGTTCCCGGCCATGGTCAAGATCGACGCCCCCGGCCACCTGACCATCGTGCGCGAGCTGGTCGCCGGCAAGCTCGGCCGCGACTGGGACCTGCAGGAGATCCACCTCAACCTGATCTCGCTGTGCGGAAACATCGACGAAGACGAAGACGCCTTCACGCTGCGCTGGAACGCCTGACCCCACGCATACAGGACAACACGGAGACATCATGGACGCACGCAAGAAGCTCAACCTGCGCGAGAAGTACGCCTCGATGACGCGCGACCTCGCCTGGGAAACGACCTACGAGCCGATGGACCAGGTCTTTCCTTTCGACAAGTACGAAGGGATCAAGATCCACGACTGGGACAAGTGGGAAGACCCGTTCCGCATGACCATGGACGCCTACTGGAAATACCAGTCGGAGAAGGAGCGCAAGCTGTACGCGATCATCGACTCGTTCGTGCAGAACAACGGCCACCTCAACGTATCCGACCCGCGCTACCTGAACGCGCTGCGGCTGTTCCTGACCGGCGTGACGCCGCTTGAATATGCCGCGCACCGCGGCTATGCCCACCTGGGCCGGCACTTTCGCGGCGCCGGCGCGCGAGTGGCGGCGCAGATGCAGTCGATCGACGAACTGCGCCACGCGCAGACCCAGCTGCATACGCTGTCGGTCTACAACAAGTACTTCCACGGCTTCGGCGAATGGCGCCATATGCACGACCGGGTCTGGTACCTGTCGGTGCCCAAGTCCTACTTTGAAGACGCAATGAGCGCGGGGCCGTTCGAGTTCATCACCGCGATCTCGTTCTCGTTCGAATACGTGCTGACCAACCTGCTGTTCATGCCGTTCATGTCGGGCGCGGCGTACAACGGCGACATGGCCACCGTGACCTTCGGCTTCTCGGCGCAGTCGGACGAGTCGCGCCACATGACGCTGGGGCTGGAGGTGGTCAAGTTCCTGTGCGAGCAGGACCCCGGCAACATCCCGATCTTGCAGAAGTGGCTGGACAAATGGTTCTGGCGCGGCTTCCGCCTGCTGACGCTGGTCGGGATGATGATGGACTACATGCTGCCCAAGCGCGTGATGTCGTGGGCCGAGGCGTGGGAGATGTACTTCGAGCAGGCCGGCGGCGCGCTGTTCAAGGACCTGGAGCGCTACGGGCTGCGCATGCCCAAGTACCACGAGGTCGCCACCAGGACCAAGGACCGCATCACGCACGAGGCGTGGGGCACTTTCTACAACTACGCGGCCGCGGCGGGCTTCCACACCTGGATCCCGAAGGCCGACGAGATGGCGTGGCTGGTCGAGAAATACCCCCAGACCTTCGAGCGCTACTACAAGCCGCGCCTGGACCACTGGCAGGATCGGCAGCAGGCCGGCGGGCGCTTCTACAACGCCACGCTGCCGATGCTGTGCCAGACCTGCCAGATCCCGATGGTGTTCTCCGAAGCGGACGACCCCACCCAGACCTGCTACCGCGAAAGCAGCTACCACGGCATGAAGTTCCACTTCTGCTCCGACGGCTGCAAGGACATCTTCGACGACGAGCCGGGCAAGTACGCGCAGGCCTGGCTGCCGGTGCACCAGATCTACCAGGGCAATTGCGGCGGCGCCACGCTGCCTGAGGTGCTGCAGTGGTACCGCATCAATCAGGGCGCCGACAACCTCGACTTCGAAGGCTCGCAGGACCAGCGCAACTGGAATGCCTGGAAGGGCATCGCGCCGGCCGCCTGAGCGACGCATCACAGACAAGGAGACAACCATGCCCGTCGTATCCATCGGCGACTACACCTTCGCGCCGGCCGACCGCGAAGACGCGTTCCACGGCAACCGCCTGCTCTATATCGGCTGGGACGGCCACCTGCTGTTCTGCGCGCCGCACTGCTTCCCGTTTGCGCCGTCGATGCCGCTGCGCGCGGTGGTGCAGGACGTGCTTCCTGGCGTCTACGGCTATCACCCGGACTTCGCCCGCATCGACTGGAGCGCGGTGCAGTGGCTGCGCGGCGGCCAGCCGTGGCAGCCCGACCTGGACCGCACGCTGGCAGAGAACGGCCTGGGCCACAAGGACGTGATCCGCTTCCGCACACCAGGGCTGGATGGCATCGGCGGCAGCGGCAGCTGATGCGCGGTTGGCAAGCAAGGAGACCGAGATGTATTCGCTGACCATTGAACCGATCGGCCAGACCATTCCCATCGCGCCGGGGCAGACCGTGCTCGATGCCTGCCTGCGCAACGGCGTGTGGCTGCCGCATGCCTGCTGCCATGGCCTGTGCGCCACCTGCAAGGTGCAGGTGGTCGACGGCGAGGTCGACCAGGGCGATGCCTCCGGCTTCGCGCTGATGGACTTCGAGCGCGACAACGGGCAGTGCCTGGCCTGCTGCGCCACCGCGCAGTCAGACCTCGTGATCGAAGCCGATATCGAGGAAGACGCCGACGCCGAAGGCCTGCCGCTGGCCGACTACCGCGCCGAGGTGGTGGCCACGCGCGCGCTGACGCCGACCATCCTCGGCATCTGGCTGAAGCCGAAGGACGGCCAGCGCACCGCGTTCCAGGCCGGCCAGTACCTGAACCTGCAGGTGCCGGGCTGCGACCAGCCCCGTGCCTTCTCGCTTGCCAGCAAGCCCGGCGATGAACTGGTCGAGCTGCATGTGCGCCGCGTGCCCGGCGGGCCCGCCACCACATGGCTGCACGAGCAGCTGGCCGTAGGCAGCGAACTGCGTTTCTCGGCCCCGTACGGGCGCTTCTTCGTGCGCAAGTCGGCGCAGGTGCCGATGCTGTTCCTGGCCGGCGGCTCGGGCCTGTCCAGCCCGCGCTCGATGATCCTCGACCTGCTCGCCGCCGGCGAAACGCTGCCGATCACGCTGGTGCAGGGCGCGCGCAACCGTGATGAGCTGTACTACGACGACGAGTTCCACGCGCTGGCGCAGGCGCATGCAAACTTCCGCTACGTGCCGGCGCTGTCGGACGAGCCCGCCGGCAGCGGCTGGGACGGCGCGCGCGGCTACGTGCATGACGTGCTGCACCAGCTCTACGCAAAGGACGGCAGCGCCGACTTCCGCGGCCACAAGGCTTACCTGTGCGGGCCGCCGCCGATGATCGAGGCCTGCATCCGCACGTTGATGCAGGGACGCCTGTTCGAGGCGGATATCCACACAGAGAAGTTCCTGTCCGCGGGCGATGCGCAGAACAGCGCGCGCAGCCCGCTGTTCAAGATCTGATCGGGGAGGGCCATGCATGCATACCGTCGAAATCGCCGGCAGCGGCCAGCGCTACGCATGCGCGCCGGAGCAGAACCTGTTGCGGGCCATGGAAGTGCTGGGCCAGCGTGGCATTCCCGCCGGCTGCCGCGGTGGCGGCTGCGGTGTGTGCAAGGTGCGTATTGAGGCCGGGCACTACCACGTGGGCAAGATGAGCCGCACCTGCCTGTCCGAGTCGGAGCAGCGCGACGGACTGGTGCTCGCCTGCAAGACCTATCCCGACAGCGATATCCGGCTGCGCCCGGTGGCGCTGCTGCAGCGCTGCCTGGAGCGGCATGCCGGCAAAAGCAATCACGCATGACCAAGCAGTGAAGACACACACAAGGAGACAGACATGGCATTGACTGGCGTATTGCGCCCGGGGCATGTGGCCCTGCGCGTGCTGGAGCTGGAACCGGCGGTAAAGCACTACACCGAGGTCCTCGGCCTGATCGAAACCGCCCGCGACGAGCACGGCCGCGTGTTCCTGAAGGCGTGGGACGAGCACGACCACCACAGCGTGGTGCTGCGCGAGTCCGACAGCCCGGGCATGGACTACATGGGTTTTCGCGTCGACAGCGGCCGCACGCTGGAGCGGCTGGCGCAGGAGGTGGAGCAGTCGGGGCTGGCCACCGAATGCCAGTGGATCGCCGCGGGCGAGCATCCGCACACCGGCGTGCGCTTCCGCTTCACGATTCCCACCGGCCATGCGATGGAGCTGTTCGCGGACAAGGACAAGCCCGGCTGCAAGACCGGAGACCTCAACCCGGATCCCTGGCCGGACGACCTGCGCGGCATGGCGCCCAGCCGCTTCGACCACTGCCTGCTGTATGGCGACGATGTCGACGGCACGGTGAAGCTGTTCCGCGATGTGCTGGGGTTCTCGCTGGCGGAGCAGGTGGTGGCCGGGCCGGACGGCGAGGTGCTGATCGGTGCCTTCCTGACATGCTCGAACAAGGCGCATGACGTGGCCTTCATCCGGCACCCGGAGAAGAACCGCTTCCACCATGCGTCGTTCCTGCTCGACAACTGGAGCGAGGTGCTGAAGGCGGCGGACATTATTTCCAAGAAGGACGTGTCGCTGGATATCGGGCCGACGCGGCATGGGATCACGCGCGGGGCGACGATCTACTTCTTCGATCCTTCGGGAAACCGGAACGAGGTGTTTTCCGGTGGCTATATCCACTATCCGGACAAGCCGACGATCACGTGGACGGACAACGAGCTGGGCAAGGCGATTTTCTATCACGACCGCAAGCTGAACGAGGCGTTTTTGAATGTGCTGACTTGAGAACGCATTGCGCCAGCCCGCAGCTGGTTTGCTCCCTCTCCCGCTTGCGGGAGAGGGAGCAACCAATCGGTGAGCGGGAAAGCCGTAGTGGATACGTCGCCCAACACAGAGAACCAACATGAAAGACTTCAAGAACTTCATCAACGGCGAGTGGGTCGGCACTACCCGCACGTTCCCCAACCGCAACCCCGCCGACAACACCGTGATCGGCCATGTCCACGAAGCCGGCCAGGCCGAAGTCGACGCCGCCGTGCAGGCCGCGCGCAATGCGCTGCATGGTCCCTGGGGCCGCATGACCGTAGCGCAGCGCGTCGAACTGCTGCACGCCGTCGCCGACGGCATCAACCGCCGCTTCGAGGAATTCGTGCAGGCCGAGATTGCCGATACCGGCAAGCCCTATGCGCTCGCGAGCCATATCGACATCCCCCGCGGCGCGGCCAACTTCAAGGTCTTCGCCGACCTGATCCGCAACGTGCCCACCGAAAGCTTCGCCATGGATACACCGGATGGCGGCAAGGCCATCAACTATGCGGTGCGCAGCCCGCGCGGCGTGATCGGCGTGGTCTGCCCATGGAACCTGCCGTTGCTGCTGATGACGTGGAAGGTCGGCCCCGCGCTGGCCTGCGGCAATACCGTGGTGGTCAAGCCGTCCGAGGAAACCCCCGCCACCGCCACGCTGCTGGGCGAGGTTATGAACGAGGCCGGCGTGCCGCCGGGCGTCTACAACGTGGTCCACGGCTTTGGCCCGGATTCCGCTGGCGCCTTCCTGACGGCGCATCCGCAAGTCAACGGCATCACCTTCACCGGCGAAACGCGCACCGGCGAAGCGATCATGAAGGCCGCCGCCAGCGGCGTGCGTCCGGTGTCGTTTGAACTGGGCGGCAAGAACGCGGGCATCGTCTTCGCCGATGCCGATTTCGACAAGGCGGTCGCCGGCATCACCCGCTCGGCATTCGAGAACAGCGGCCAGGTCTGCCTGGGCACCGAGCGCGTCTACGTGCAGCGCCCGATCTTCGAGCGCTTCGTCGCCGCGCTCAAGGCCAGGGCTGAAGGGCTGAAGCTCGGCGCACCGACGGAAACCGGCGTCAACATGGGGCCGCTGGTCTCGCATGAGCACCGCGACAAGGTGCTGTCCTACTACCGCAAGGCCGCCGAGGAAGGCGCCACGGTGATAACCGGCGGAGGCGTGCCGCAGATGCAGGGCAAGCTCGCCGAAGGCGCCTGGGTGCAGCCGACCATCTGGACCGGCCTGCCGGAAAGCGCCGCGGTGATTCGCGAGGAGATCTTCGGACCGTGCTGCCATATCGCCCCGTTCGACACCGAAGAGGAAGTCATCGCGCTGGCCAACGCCACGCCGTATGGTCTCGCGGCCACCGTGTGGACCGGCGACCTCGGCACCGCGCACCGCATGGGCAGCGCGCTGGAAGTCGGCATTTGCTGGATCAACGCGTGGTTCCTGCGCGACCTGCGCACCGCGTTCGGCGGCGCGAAGCAATCCGGCATCGGCCGCGAAGGCGGCGTCCATTCGCTCGAGTTCTACACCGAGCTGCGCAACGTCTGCGTCAAACTGTGAGCCACCACATGCAAAGCGAAAAAATCCGCGAACTTGGCGCCAGCCTGCACCAGGCGCTGGCGAGCCGCCGCCCGCTGGCGCCGCTGACCGAAACCTGGCCCGAGCTCACCCTCGACGACGCCTACCGCATCCAGCTCGCCATGGTGCAGCACCGGCTAGATGCCGGCGAGCGCGTGGTCGGCAAGAAGATCGGCGTGACCAGCCGCGTGGTGATGGACATGCTGGACGTGCGCCAGCCCGACTTCGGCCACCTGCTGTCGGGCGTGGTGTATGCCGACGGCGCCGCCATTGCCGCCGATTCCCTGATCGCGCCCAAGGCCGAAGGCGAGATCGCCTTCGTGTTGAAGGACGACCTTGAAGGACCCGGCGTGACCAATGCCGATGTGCTGCGCGCCACTGCCTACGTGCTGCCGTGCTTCGAGATCGTCGACTCGCGCATCCGCGACTGGAAGATCCGCATCCAGGACACCGTCGCCGACAACGCCTCCTCCGGCGTGTTCGTGCTGGGCGATGCGGCGGTCGATCCGCGCCGGCTCGACCTCGGCACGGTCGGCATGACGCTGGAGAAGAACGGCGAGATCGTCGCCACCGGCGCCGGCGCGGCCGCGCTCGGGCACCCCGCCAATGCGGTGGCGTGGCTGGCCAACACGCTCGGCCGGCTGGGGCTTGGCCTGAAGCGCGGCGAGGTGATCCTGTCGGGCTCGCTGGCGGCGATGGTGCCGGTCGCCGCCGGCGACCAGCTGCGCATCAGCCTGGGTGGCATCGGCTCGGCCGGCGTGCGCTTCGTCTGACCCCTTCCATCCCTTCAGCAGGACAAAGCCATGAACCTCACGCAAGACACCATCGCCCGGCTGGCCGAGCATCTGGAAAACGCCGAGCTGCACCGGGAAGCGGTGCCGAAGATCACCGACGCGCATCCGGAGATGGACTGGGACGACGCCTACGCCATCCAGGACGCGATTCGCGCGCGCAAGTTGGCGCGGGGCACCCGCATCGCCGGCCTCAAGATGGGCCTGACCTCGTTCGCCAAGATGCGCCAGATGGGCGTGAGCGATCCGGTCTACGGCTTCCTCACCGACTACGGCGCCTGCATGGACGGCGCCGCCATCGATACGTCGTCGCTGATCCACCCCAAGGTCGAGGCCGAGATCGCCTTCGTGCTCAAGGCGCCGCTGAAAGGCCCCGGCTGCCATATCGGCGACGTGCTGGCGGCGACCGACTTCGTGGTGCCGGCGGTGGAGGTGATCGATTCGCGCTACGAGAACTTCCGCTTCGACCTCAAGAGCGTGATTGCCGACAACACCTCGTCCGCGCGCTTCGTGGTCGGCGGCAGCCACCGCGGCGCCGACGGGCTCGACCTGAAGACCCTCGGCGTGGTGCTGGAGAAGAACGGCGAGGTGGTCGCCACCGCCGCCGGCGCCGCGGTGCTGGGCCATCCCGCCAACAGCGTTGCCATGCTGGCCAACATGCTGGGCGCGCGCGGCCGCGAGCTGCCTGCAGGGACCTTCATCATGACCGGCGGCGTGACCGAGGCCATCGCGGTCGCCGCGGGCGACAGCATCACCGTGCGCTACCAGCATCTCGGCACGGTCTCGATGCGCTTCACCTGAACCCGCGCCGCGAACGTTTGGAAAAAGGAGACACACCATGCCGATCATGCAGGTCTTCCTGATCGAAGGCCGTACCGACGAACAGAAGGCGCGCCTGATCCGCGCGCTGACCGATGCCGCGGTGGAAGCGGTGGGCGCGCCGGTGGAAACCGTGCGCGTGATGATCACCGAGGTGCCGAAGACGCAGTTCGGCATAGGCGGCACGACCGCCAAGGCGCTGGGGCGCTGAGCACTGCGCAGAGACAGGGAAGACAACGGAGAGACAGCGACATGGACATGAAAGCAAACGCCCGGCACAAGGTGGCCATCATCGGTTCGGGCAATATCGGCACCGACCTGATGATCAAGGTGATGCGGCAATCGCAGCACCTGGAGATGGGCGCCATGGTGGGCATCGACGCGGCGTCGGACGGGCTCGCCCGCGCCGCGCGGCTGGGCGTGCCGACCACCGCGGAAGGGATCGACGGGCTGGTCGCCATGCCCGGCTTTGGCGAGATCCGCATCGCCTTCGATGCCACCTCGGCCGGCGCGCACGCGCACCACAACCGCGTGCTGCAGCAGCACGGCGTGCGCGTGATCGACCTGACGCCGGCGTCGATCGGGCCGCACGTGGTGCCGGTGGTCAACCTCGACCAGCACCTGGCGGCGCCCAATATCAACATGGTCACGTGCGGTGGCCAGGCCACCATCCCGATGGTGGCGGCGGTGTCGCGCGTGGCGAAGGTGCATTACGCCGAGATCGTCGCGTCGATCTCCAGCAAGTCGGCGGGGCCGGGCACGCGCGCCAATATCGACGAATTCACCGAGACCACCAGCCAGGCGCTGTGCTCGGTGGGCGGCGCGGCGCGCGGCAAGGCCATCATCGTGCTGAACCCGGCCGAGCCGCCGCTGATGATGCGCGACACCGTCTTCACCTTGTCGGAGGATGCCGACACGGCGGCGATCGAGGCGAGCATCGAAGCGATGGCGCAGGCGGTGCAGGCCTACGTGCCGGGCTACCGGCTCAAGCAGCGCGTGCAGTTCGAGCGCATCGACCCCTCGGCGCCGCTGAACATCCCGGGGCTGGGACCGATGAGCGGCCTCAAGACCTCGATCTTCCTCGAGGTGGAGGGCGCCGCGCACTACCTGCCGGCCTATGCCGGCAATCTCGACATCATGACCAGCGCCGCGCTGGCCTGCGCCGAGCGCCTGGCCGCGACCCGGCTGTCCGCCTGAGCGCGGCCCCATCACCGCAGGGAGACGAACATGACCTTACCGTCCAACACGCCCAACAAGAAGCTCTACATCTCCGACGTGACGCTGCGCGACGGCAGCCACGCCATCCGCCACCAGTACAGCCTGGACCAGGTGCGCCGCATCGCCGCGGCGCTCGACGCGGCCCGGGTCGATTCGATCGAAGTGGCCCACGGCGATGGCCTGTCGGGCTCCAGCTTCAACTACGGCTTCGGCGCGCATACCGACCTGGAATGGATCGCCGCTGTGGCGGAGACCGTGCGCCATGCGCGCGTGGCGACGCTCCTGCTGCCTGGCGTCGGCACCGTGCACGACCTGCGCGCCGCCTATGACGCCGGCGCGCGCGTGGTACGCGTGGCCACGCACTGCACCGAGGCCGATGTCTCGCGCCAGCATATCGAGTCGGCGCGCGAACTCGGCATGGACACCGTGGGCTTCCTGATGATGAGCCACATGACCACGCCGGCGGCGCTGGCGCAGCAGGCAAAGCTGATGGAAAGCTACGGCGCGCAATGCGTGTATGTGGTCGATTCGGGCGGCGCGCTCGGCATGCAGGACGTGCGCGAGCGCTTCCGCGCGTTCAAGGACGTGCTGAAGCCCGAAACGCTGACCGGCATGCATGCGCACCACAACCTGAGCCTGGGCGTGGCCAACTCCATCGTCGCCGTGGAAGAGGGATGCGACCGCATCGACGCCAGCCTGGCAGGCATGGGTGCCGGCGCGGGCAACGCGCCGCTGGAAGTGTTCATCGCTGCCGCCGAGCGGCTGGGCTGGGACCACGGCTGCGACCTGTACACGCTGATGGATGCCGCCGACGATATCGTGCGGCCGCTGCAGGACCGCCCGGTGCGGGTCGACCGCGAGACGCTGGCGCTGGGCTATGCGGGCGTGTATTCCAGCTTCCTGCGCCATGCCGAAGCGGCGGCGGCACGCTATGGGCTGGGTACGGTCGACATCCTGGTCGAGCTGGGCCGCCGCCGCATGGTGGGCGGGCAGGAAGACATGATCGTCGACGTGGCGCTGGACCTGCTGGCGCGGCGACAGGGGCAGCGGCAGCCGGGGGAGGTGTCTGCCTGAGGGACGGCGCGACCGCCACCGTCACGCAGGTGCGCGCGAGCAGCGCCAATATCGCGCTGTCGACCAGCGAGATCGCCGCCGGCAATGCCGCCGAGGTGGCATTGCGCGGCAGCACCACCGTGCAGCGCGTGGTCGGCACCATGCAGGACATCAGCGCCAGCTCGGCCAAGATTGCCGAGATCACCGGCATCATCGAAGGCATTGCTTTCCAGACCAATATCCTGGCGCTCAACGCCGCGGTCGAGGCGGCGCGCGCGGGCGAGCAGGGGCGCGGCTTCGCGGTGGTGGCCAGCGAGGTGCGCGGGCTGGCACAGCGGTCGTCGAGCGCGGCCAGGGAAGTCAAGGAGCTGATCGAGGCTTCGGGCCGCCAGGTGCAGGACGGCTCGTCGCAGGCAGTGGGGCGCGTGACCGGTATCGTGGAAGACATCGCCACGGCGTCGGCCGGGCAGAGCCGCGGCATCGAGCAGGTCAACCAGGCCATCGTGCAGATCGACCAGGTGACCCAGCAGAACGCGTCATTGGTGAACGAGGCCGCCATGGCATCGCGCGTGCTGGAAGAGCAGGGCCGCGAGCTGAACGAGGTGGTGTCGTTCTTCCGGCTGCCGGGTGAGGGTGGCGGGCGTGCGGTGCCGGGTGCGGCAGTCGCGGCGCGCCGTCAGGCAGGCTCGCTGGCGACGGCATAGCGCTGCCTTGTTTCCTCTCCCTCTGGGAGAGGGTTGGGCAGAGGGCCGGCGTAGCAACGATGTCAGCGCAGCGGTATGCCACGGCCATGCCCTCTCCCCCGGCTCCTCTCCCGCAAGCGGGAGAGGAGAGCAAACCGGCGGATGCATTGGCGGCGCGGGACGGGTAGACTTGCCTGTCCCATTCCCTTCCATCGCCACCGTCATGCCCAACCTGCCGATCTCCTTCGAAGACGTTGCCGCCGCCCACGACCGCATCCGCGCCGCGGCCCACCGCACGCCGGTGCTGACTTCCGCGACCGCCGATGCGGCCACCGGCGCGCAGCTGTTCTTCAAGTGCGAGAATTTCCAGCGCATCGGCGCCTTCAAGTTCCGCGGCGCCTATAACGCCATCGCCCAGTTCACGCCGCAGCAGAAGGCCGGCGGGGTGCTGGCGTTCTCCTCCGGCAACCACGCGCAGGCGATCGCGCTGTCGGCTCGGCTGCTCGGCGTACAGGCGGTGATCGTGATGCCGCAGGACGCACCGGCGATCAAGATCGAGGCCACGCGCGGCTATGGCGCCGAGGTGGTGCTGTACGACCGCTACACCGAGGATCGCGAGGCCCTGGGCCGGCGCATCGCCGCCGAGCGCGGCATGACGCTGATCCCGCCGTACGACCATCCGCACGTGATGGCCGGGCAGGGTACCGCGGCCAAGGAACTGCTGGAGGAAACCGGCCCGCTGGACATGCTGGCGGTGTGCCTGGGTGGCGGCGGGCTGCTGTCGGGCTGTGCCGTGGCGGCGCACGCCATGTCGCCCGGCTGCGAGGTCTACGGCGTCGAGCCCGAAGCCGGCAACGACGGCCAGCGCAGCCTGCGCAGCGGCGAGATCGTCCGCATCGACACCCCGCGCACCATCGCCGACGGTGCCCAGACTCCCTTCCTCGGCCAGTACACCTTTGCCGTGATCCGCGAACGGGTGACCGATATCGTGACCGTTTCGGACGCCGAGCTGGTCGAGACCATGAAGTTCTTCGCTGGCCGCATGAAGATCGTGGTCGAGCCCACCGGCTGCCTGGCCGCGGCCGCCGTGCTGCATGGCAAGCTCGATGTGCGGGGCAAGCATGTGGGCATCATCGTTTCCGGCGGCAATGTCGACCTGGGCAGCTTTGCCGGCTTCCTGCAGGGGCAGCCGAGCTGAGCCGCGACTGCCTTGCGTTATCCGGAATCCGTGCGGCGCCCGGCCGTCTAACCTGCAACGCAACGCCAGAGCAGGACAGA
The DNA here is from genome assembly GCF_059278825.1 of Cupriavidus sp. MEYA8. Taxonomy (NCBI): domain Bacteria; kingdom Pseudomonadati; phylum Pseudomonadota; class Betaproteobacteria; order Burkholderiales; family Burkholderiaceae; genus Cupriavidus; species Cupriavidus sp. MEYA8. The sequence continues at coordinate 728,850 of NZ_CM181222.1, read as the reverse complement.
CCATGACGGCCAGGCAGCACTATGACGTTCTCGATACCGGCGCCGGCAAGCCGGCAAAGATGTGGACCCGCGGTGTCCCCGTGGAGGACTCCGCGCGCCAGCAGCTCGTCAATACCGCGCAGATGCCGTTTATCTTCCGCCACCTGGCGGTGATGCCGGACGTGCACCTCGGCAAGGGCTCGACCATCGGCTCGGTGATCCCGACCGTGGGCGCGGTGATCCCGGCCGCGGTGGGCGTGGATATCGGTTGCGGCATGATGGCGGTAAAGACCTCGCTGACCGCCTCGGACCTGCCCGACAACCTCGGCCCGCTGCGCAGCGCGATCGAGCACGCCGTGCCGCACGGCCGCACGGCGCAGGGCGGGCGGCGCGACCAGGGCGCCTGGGGCTCGGTGCCCACGCACGTCGACGCGGCGTGGGCGGGCATGGCCGCGGATTTCCGCCGCATTACCGACAAATACCCGCAGCTGGCGCGCACCAACCACCGCAACCACCTGGGCACGCTCGGCACCGGCAACCACTTTATCGAGGTCTGCCTGGACGAGTCGCAAGCGGTCTGGTTCATGCTCCACTCCGGCTCGCGCGGGGTGGGCAACGCCATCGGCACCACCTTCATCACGCTGGCGCAGCAGGACATGCGGCGCCACCTGGCCAACCTGCCGGATCGCGACCTGGCCTACCTTGTCGAAGGCTCGCAGCACTACGAGGACTATGTCTTCGCGGTGTCGTGGGCGCAGGCGTTCGCGCGCCGCAACCGCGAGCTGATGATGGAAGCGGTGCTGGCCGCGGCGCAGCGCGTGCTGCGCAAGCCGTTCCAGGCACGGCTCGAAGCCGTCAACTGCCACCACAACTATGTGCAGAAGGAACATCACTTCGGCAAGGAAGTGCTGGTGACACGCAAGGGCGCGGTCAGTGCGCGCGCGGGCGAGCTGGGCATCATCCCCGGCTCGATGGGCGCGCGCTCTTTCATCGTGCGCGGCAAGGGCAATCCGGAATCGTTCTGCTCATGCAGCCACGGCGCGGGCCGCACCATGAGCCGCAGCGAAGCCAAGCGCCGCTTCACCGTGGCTGACCAGAAGCAAGCCACCGAAGGGGTGGAATGCCGCAAGGACGCCGCGGTGATCGACGAGATCCCGATGGCGTACAAGGACATCGATGCGGTGATGGCGGCGCAGTCGGACCTGGTCGAGGTGGTGCATACGCTGCGGCAGGTGGTGTGTGTAAAGGGGTAGGCGCGACAAGGCCCGCGCGGCAACAATGCAAGGGAGAAAGGCAGGGCTCCGGCTGCTGTGGCCCGGCCGGTCACCCGGGTGGTCAGTCGACCAGCAGATTGATCTTCGTCGCGAATTTCTGCCAGCGATCGATATCGGAGGTCACCAGCTTCTGGAATTCGGCAGGGGTGCTCGTGGTCGTGGCAAAGCCGAGCTGCTCCAGCGAAGACCTGACCTCGGGCTTGGAGATGGCCCTGGCGATTTCCGTGTTCAGCTTCTGCACGATTTCGGGCGGCGTGTTCGCCGGAGCCAGGATGCCGAACCATTGGTCGACGTCATAGCCGGGGATGCCAAGCTCGCTCACGCTTGGCACGTCGGGCAGGAACGGCGAACGTGCCTTCGAGGTGACGGCCAGCGCGCGCAACCTGTTGCTTTTCAGGTAGGGCATGGTGTTGGTCAGCGTATTGATACTGACATCGGCCTGATTGCCGAGCACGTCGGCGATGGCGGGTGCACAACCTTTGTACGGCACGTGAAGCATAGCGATCTTTGCCGAGACCTTCAGCAATTCACCGGCCAGATGCTGGGGCGTGCCGTTACCGCACGAGGCATAGCTGGGGGGGGAGGCGCTCTTGCCCGTCGCCAGCAAGTCGTTGAAGGTGCGGATCTTCGAGTGCGATGGCACGGCGATCACCGACGGCACCGAAGCAAAGGTGATGACGGCGCTGAAATCGGACTTCGGGTTGAACTGTAGCTTCTTGAAGACGCTCGGGTTGATGGCAAAACTGCTGTTGACGATCAGCAGCGTGCAGCCGTCGGCAGGGCTCTTGGCGACGTACTCGGCGCCGATGTTGCCGCTGGCGCCGGGCCGGTTGTCGACGACTACCTGCTGCCCCAGCGACTTGCTGATGTCCGCTCCGATCACGCGCGCAAGGGAATCGGTCCCGCCTCCGGCCGGGAACGTCACCACCATGCGGATGGGCTTCTGCGGGAAGGTACTGGCGATATTGGCCTCGGCGCGCCCGGGCAGGGTGCCCAGGCTCCCTGCAACAAACAGGAGCGATGCCAGGCTGTTGACGACGGATAGGGGTCTCATCAATATGTCTCGTCGGTTAGGTTGAAGGAAGGGGAAACGCTGGTCAATCGGAATCTATACGCACTGCCTGATGGCACTCGCCACCAACGCCGACCAGTGCCGATGCCGCCTCAAGTGCTGCAGCGGAGTCGGCGTGGATACGGTAGAGAGGTTGCCCTGGCGCCACCTGCGCACCGAGCGTGCACAGCAGGTCGATGCCTGCACCCGCAGCGCGCGGTGCCCCGGCGGCGCGCGCCACGCCGGAAATCTGCAAGCCGTCGATGGCCGTCACCTGGCCCCGCGTCGTGGCGGCCACGATCCGTGTATGCGTACCCGGCGCCACCGGGCGGGAGCGAATACCCTGCGCTGCGGCGATCCGGTCGAATGCGGCCTTTGCCTTGCCTTCGTCCAGCAGCGCAGCCGCAATGCGCATGCCTTGTTCGGCGCAGCCCACGCGCGGATCGAAGGCGATGATTCCGCCGGCAAAGCGCAGGGCCTTTTCACGCAGGTCCGCGGGAGCCGCGGGATCGTTGTCGAGCACCAGCCGGACGTCGCGCACTTCCAGCGCGGGGCCGATGCCACGGCCTATCGGGTGGCTGCCGTCCGTGACCAGCGCGCGCACGTGCAGGCCCAGTCCCTTGCCGACGTGTTCGAACAGTGCGCCAAGCGCCTCGGCGTCGGCGCGCGTCGCCAGCTTGGTCTGCGGCCCGAAGGGCAGGTCGACGATGACATGGGTGGCGCCGGCGGTGAACTTCTTCGACAGGATCGACGCCACCGACCAGCGTCGCGAATCGAGGCGCAGGGGCCGGGTGATCGCGTTCATCACGTCGTCGATCACGGAATGGTTCAGGCGTCCGTTCCATGCAATGCATGCACGCGCCTGCGCCACGCATCGGCGCACGTCCTCGTGCGTCAGGTCGACCCGCGCGATGGTTTCCATGGCATCGGCGGTGCCGGCAGCAGATGTGATAGCGCGCGATGACGTCTTGGGCATGGCCAGGCCGTAGGCCGCGACAATCGGCACCACGACCAGCGTGATGCGACTGCCGGGAACGCCGCCCATTGAGTGCTTGTCGACGACAAGAGGCTCGTCCCAGTCGATGCGGGGTGTGAAGGCCGTCCGAGCGCGTGCCAGCGCCACCACTTCGTCATCGGTCAGCGTGAGGGTTGCGGCAATGAGGAAGTCGGTCAGCTCTGCCTCGGTGTACCGCCCGGCGATGGCGTCTTGCAGCACGGCAACATAGGCAGCTTCGTCGAGCGGCTCGCCGCGCAGCTTGGCCATGAGGTTGGCGCGGCTGGCCGGCTGCCTGGCGGCGGATGTACTGGTGCCGTTTCGCAGCGCTTCGACAAAGCGTGCCATGCCCGCTTCCAGCGTGCCGTCGTTTGACACCGTGATGCAGGCGACCTCGGGAGGCATCGATACTCCCGCTCGCGCCACCCGCCTGGCGACCTGGTCGCCCGATTCACGTCCGCGCGCGCTGATGCGCTGTGCCAGCACCTCCTGCGGTGCCGTCACCAGGATGACCACGAAGCGCGGCAAGCGGGCGGCAAGGTCGGCGACGACGCCGCGCGAGCCATTGGCTACGACGTTGCGCCCGCGTTCCAGCTCGCGCACCAGCGACATGGGCAATCCATAGCGAAGGTCGTGTGCGTCCCAGGTGGCCAGGAACTCGCCCTTTCGCTGGCGCCGTGCGAACTCGGCTTCCGAAACGCCCTCGTGATCCTCGCCGGCAGACCCGCCCGGGCGCGTGATGACGCGCCGTGCGAAGACATAGTCGTCATCGAGCGAGGCACGCGCACCGTCGATCAAGGAATCCTTGCCAGCGCCACTGGGCCCTACAACGAGAAAGAATGTGCCGGTTGCCTTCATGATTATCTTAGATGTCGAAGTTGTACGGCTATGCTAGCACCGGCTAGACGGGTGTCAAGATAAGTTCGATGTCTAAGGTAATGCAAGCAATGGACCATCCCCCGCAAATCCAGTGTGTACGCGGGATTCGCATGGTCGTAGGGGAAAACACGGGTCACCGCATGCGCGCTGCCGGTGCCTCATGCATCGGTTGCGCGCATGGTGCACTAATGGAGTGAATACTACATAAAGAGGACCGGAGGCCAGGGGCGCGGTGCCGGACGCGCGAGCTCGCGAGGCGCTATCATGTGCGCTGTCGCTTGCACCGCATCATGGTGCCGCATGCATACATCTCATTTCCCGTCACAACTATGGCCACAAGGAAGCCGGATGCTCCGGTCAAAATCACGCCGCCGGATGAAGCCGATGAAGAACGGCTTGCCCACCTGGTAAAGGACGCTGCGCGCGCCTATATCCGGGCGCTGCAACTGCGCCTGGCGGAACATTCGGTTTCGTACGGCCACTGGACCATTCTGCGTATCCTGTGGCGCCATGATGGTCTGTCGCAGCGGGAGCTGAGCGAACGGGCCGGCGTGACCGAGCCGACCACCTTTGCGGCGGTGAAGGCGCTGGAAGCGCTGGGCTATGTGGAACGCACGCACCTTCCCGGCAACAAGAAGAAGGTGCACGTGTTCCTGAGCAAGACCGGGCGCGCGTTGCGCCGCAAGCTCGAACCGCTGGCCACCGAGGTCAACGAACTCAGCGTGGAAGGCGTGAGCGAAGAGGATGTGCTGACTACGCGCCGCGTACTGATTACCATCGCCAAGCGCTTGGTCGCCGACGAAATCGCGTCGGCAGAGAACGGCCGGCGGGTGCCGTCCACGCAGGAGGTGGGGCGGCTGTTGTCGGACCTGTAGCGGTAGTCGGCTGGCGCCAATGAAAAAGCCCCCGTCGGCCATGCCGGCGAGGGGGAATGCCTTGGGTAGAAGGCGTGAAACCGATGCCGGAGCGCCTGGGCCCCGACAGGCGCGATGCGTCAGGCGTCGTCCAGTCCAATATCCACGGCCGGTGCCGACTGCGTGATCTTGCTCGTCGAGATGTAGTCCACGCCGGTTTCCGCCACGGCCCGGATCGTTTCCAGGCGAATGCCGCCCGAGGCCTCGACCTTGGTCCGGCCATTGACGACCTGAACGGCCTCTTTCATGTCGGGCACCGACATGTTGTCCAGCATGATCACGTCGACACCGGCGGCCAGGGCCTCGTGCACCTGCTCTAGCCGGTCGCATTCCACTTCCAGTTTGGTCAGCACCGGCAGCTTGCGGCGCACGCGTTCCACGGCGGCGGCGATGCTGCCGCACACGGAGATGTGGTTGTCCTTGATCATCACGCCATTGTCCAGGCTCAGTCGGTGGTTCAGGCCGCCGCCGCAGGTCACCGCATGCTTTTCCAGCGCCCGCAGGCCTGGCGTGGTCTTGCGGCTGTCGATCAGGCGCGCCCTGGTATGCGCAATGGCCTGGGCATAGGTGGCCGTGAGGTTGGCGATGCCGCACAGCCGCTGCATGATGTTCAGCGCGGTGCGCTCGGCCGTCAGCACGCTGCGCGCATTGCCGCTCACGTTCAGCAGCACCGCCCCTTTGGCGACCTTGTCGCCGTCGGCGACGCGCACGTCGACAGACAGCGTGGGATCGTAGCGGGCGAAGATACGTGCCGCCACGTCGATGCCGGCGATGATCATCGGCTCGCGGGCGTTCATGCAGAAGGTGCCGGTCTCGCCGGGCTCGATCATGGTCTGGACGGTCAAGTCGCAGATGCCGATGTCTTCGGTCAGCCAGAGGTCGATCAGCTTGTCGGTGGCAAAGAGGTCGTACATGTAAGGGCTCCTGGGTAGGGGTTGCGGTCAATAATCTTAGAGATCGAAGTACATGGCGCAATCTTAGCGCCTTGCCGCCTCGTGTCAAGACATATTCGAGGTCTAAGATTAATGCGCGCACGCGTTGAAGATCGGCGTGGCGCCGCGTTACCTTGTTGCCGAAAAGAGTGGAATTGCAGCCGCAAAGAAGGCGCGGTGCCGCCGTGGCGCTAGCGCCCGAACTGCCCCAGCACCGTTCCGATCGATTCCAACCCGGCCTCGATCAGGTGCTGCATGAAGGTGCCCATCTGCGGCATCACCAGCATCAGCACCAGGAACCCGCCCGACAGCGTCACCGGGAAGCCCACCGCGAAGATCGACAGCTGCGGCGAGGCACGGTTCAGGATGCCCATGGCCAGGTTCAGCGTCAGCAGCGCGGCGATCATCGGCAGCGCCAGCAGCAGCCCCGAAGCGAACACCATGCCGCCGGCGCGCGCCACGGCCATGGCGCCGCCCGCTGACAGCGGCGTCCCCCCGATCGGCAGCCCATTGAAGCTGTCGACCAGCGCGCCCAGCATCATCAGGTGGCCGTCCAGCGCGAGGAACAGCAGCACCGCGATGATGTTGAGAAAGCGCGACAGCACCATGGTCTGGCCGCCGGCGGCGCGGTCGAAGAAGGAGGCGAACGACAGGCCCATCTGCAGGCCGATGATTTCGCCGGCCTGCTGCACGGTGGCGAACACCAGCCGCATGACAAAGCCGGTGGCCAGGCCGATGCCGACCTCGTTGAGGATGATCAGCAGGCCCTCGAAGGAGTACACCGGCGCCGCCGGCAGCTGGGCGATGGTAGGCGACACCACCATCGCGATCATCGCCGACAGCGCGATCTTGGCGCGCCGCGGGATGGTCGACTCACCGAACAGCGGCGCGGTGCCGATCAGCGCCAGGATGCGGAAGAAGGGCCACAGGAATGCCGCGAGCCAGCCATAGAGCTGGGCTGAAGTGAACTCGACCACGGCAGTCTGGCGGAAGGCGGGAGTGAGCGCGCGTCAGTGCGCCAGCGCGGGAATGCTCTGGAACACCTCGCGCATATAGTCGACCATGGTGTTGATCATCCACGGGCCGGCCAGCACCATGGTGGCAAACAGCGCGATCAGCTTGGGGATGAAGGTCAGCGTCATCTCGTTGATCTGCGTTGCGGCCTGGAACAGGCTCACCACCAGGCCGGCCGCGAGCGCCACCAGCAGCAGCGGCGCGGCTAGCAGCAGGGTCATCTTCATCGCCTGGGTGGCGATGGTCATTACGGTTTCCGGGGTCATGGCTCGGATCCTGCGGATAGGAATGCGAAGGGCGAGGCAACTGGCCTCAGTTCATGAAGCTCTGCGCCAGCGATCCCAGCAGCAGCTGCCAGCCGTCCACCAGCACGAACAGCATCAGCTTGAACGGCAGCGAGATGGTTGCCGGCGGCACCATCATCATGCCCATCGCCATCAGCACGCTGGCAACCACCAGGTCGATGATCAGGAACGGGATAAAGATGGTGAAGCCGATCTGGAACGCGGTCTTCAGCTCGCTGGTGACGAAGGCGGGCACCAGGATGCTCAGCGGCACTTCTTCCGGGCCCTGCATCTCCGGCGCCTTGGCCATCTGCGCGAACATCGCCAGGTCCTTTTCGCGGGTCTGGCGCAGCATGAAGGCCTTGAGCGGCTCGGCGGCCCTGGCGGCGGCGGTTTCCAGGCTGATCTTGTTTTCCGATAGCGGCTTGTAGGCGTCGTTGTAGACGCGGTCCAGCACCGGCGCCATCACGAAAAAGGTCAGGAACAGCGACAGCCCCACCAGCACCTGGTTGGGCGGCGAGGTGGCCGTGCCCAGCGCGTTGCGCAGCAGGCCCAGCACGATGATGATGCGGGTGAAGCCGGTCATCATCAGCATCGCCGCCGGCAGGAACGACAGCGAGGTCAGCAGCACCAGCGTCTGGATCGGCAGCGACCAGATCTGGCCGCCGCCCGGGGCGGGCTTGCTGACCACGCCGGGCAGCTGCTGCGCCCAGGCAGGCGCTGGGGCCAATGCCAGTACGGCGGCGGCAAGCGCCAGGACCAGGGCAATCGACAACGGGCGGTAGCGCGCGGCCACGGCGAGGCTCGCGGGCCGGAAGCGGCGCCGCCATTCGGCACGCAGGGAACTCATGACTTGAACTGGGATTGCAGCGAACGCAGCAGCTTCTCGGCGAAGGTGCCGCCGGTCGGCGGTTGCGGCATGCCGGTGGCGTGTGCCGGGGTCAGCGGGTTGGCGGAGGCAGAGGAGGAACCGCCAGCGGTGTGCGCCGGCATGCTGTGCAGCGGGCGGATTTCGCCGGGGCTGACGCCCAGCACCAGCCAGGTATCGCCGACTTCCACCAGCACCAGCCGCTGGCGCGCGCCCAGCATGGTGCTGCCGACCACCTTCATCACCCCGCCGGTGGCATGGCGCACCAGTCCGGCACGCCGGGCCAGCCATGCCATGCCAAGGATCAGCGCGATCACGGCAAACAGCCCCAGCCCGGCCTGGGCCAGGCTGCCCGCGCCGCTGATGGCCGGTGCCGGCTTGTCGTCGGCGGCCAGTGCCAGCGCCGGGGTCAGCGCCAGCATCAGCGTGGCGAGACTGGCGCCGACGGCCCGGAGGCGGCCAGCACCGGGCGCGGGGTACTTCCGGATGGTCATTTGTTCAGCTTGCGGATGCGTTCGGACGGCGTGATGATGTCCGTCAGGCGGATGCCGAACTTGTCGTTCACCACCACCACCTCGCCCTGCGCGATCAGGTAGCCGTTGACCAGCACGTCCATCGGCTCGCCGGCCAGCCCGTCCAGTTCGACCACCGAGCCCTGTGCCAGCTGCAACAGGTTCTTGATGGGCACCTTGGTGCGGCCCAGTTCCACCGTCAGCTGCACCGGGATATCGAGGATCATCTCGATATCGTTGTGGAAGCCGCTGGTCGTTTCCTTCGCCAGCGGCTGGAAGACAGTGGCGGCGGCCGGGGTGGCCGCGGGCGCGGAGGCCGCCGAAGGGGCCGCGGCGGGCACCCCGGCGGCTGTGGCGCTGGTCTGCTCCGCCAGCGCGCTGGCCCAGTCGTCCATCGGATCGACCGGCTTGTCCTCGAAGCCGTCACTCATAATCGGTGTCCTCGGTGTCCAGGTGGGATTGGCCGTCCTGGTGATTGATCATTCGTTCTACCCGCAGCGCGTATTGGCCGTTCATGGTGCCGAAGCCGCACTGCATCACGGGCACGCCGTCCACCTTGCCGAAGATCTTCTCCGGCAGCTCGATCGGCAGCACGTCGCCGGCGCGCAGCGCCAGCACTTCGGCCACCGTGCTTTGCAGGTGCGCGAACTCGGCGACCAGTTCCACTTCGGCCGCGCGCAGCTGCCTTGACAGCTGGTTGACCCAGCCCTTGTCGACTTCCTTCTCGTCCTGCAGCGGATTCATCAGCAGGTCCTTGAGCGGCTCGATCATCGCGTACGGCAGGCACACGTGGAGCTGCCCGCCGACTGCGCCCAGTTCGATATGGAAGGCGGTGGTCACCACGGCTTCGTTCTGCGTGGCGACATTGGCAAACTTGGTGTGCATCTCCGAGCGGATGTACTCGGTCTCGATCGGATGCACGGTGCGCCAGGCGCTGCCGTAGCTGGCCAGCGTCAGCTCCAGCATGCGCTGGATGATGCGCTGCTCGGTCTGGGTGAAGTCGCGCCCTTCCACGCGGGTGTGGAAGCGGCCGTCGCCGCCGAACAGGTTGTCCACCACCAGGAACACCAGGTTCGGGTCGTAGACGAACAGCGCCGTGCCGCGCAGCGGCTTCAGGTGGACCAGGTTCAGGTTGGTCGGCATCGGCAGGTTGCGGGCGAAATCGCCGAACTTCTCGATCCTGATGCTGCCGACCGAAATATCCGCGCCGCGGCGGATGAAATTGAACAGTGCCGAGCGCAGCGAACGCGCAAAGCGCTCGTTGATGATTTCCAGCGTATGCAGGCGGCCGCGGATGATGCGTTCCTGCGTCGCCAGGTTGTACGGGCGCACCCCGCTGTCGTCCAGCGCCGGCTCGCTGGCCTTGGGCGTATCGGCCTCGCCGGATACGCCCTTGAGCAGCTCGTCGACCTCGTCTTGCGAGAGGAACTTGTCGTAGGCCATCTGGTGTCCTGCCCCTTGTGCGGCTTTATGCGGCGTCGTTATGGATGAAACCGTTGCGGCATGGCCAGGCGCGCATCACCGTGCCCGGCGGCATGCGTGTGCAGGGCGGGCCTTTGTGGCGGCGGACGGTTTCATATCGGTTTGCGGGCGGGGCAGGGCGCAAGCGGGCGCTTACTGCACCACGAAAGAGGTGAACAACACATCCAGCACGCGCTGGGCCGGCAGGCCGGTGGCGAAGGGCTGGGCGATGGTGGTGCGGATGTCGTCGGCCAGCTTGCGCTTGCCTTCGACCGTGGCCAGATCCGCGGGCTGGCGTGCCGACAACAGCAGCAGGATGCGGCTGCGTGCCTCGGGCAGGTACTGCGCCAGGCGCGCCTGCGTCTCGGCATCCGCCACCTTCAGCGACAGGCCGGTATGCAGGAAGCGGTCGCCGTCCTCGCTCTTCAGGTTGACGGTGAACGCATCCAGCGGCACGAAGATCGGTGGCGGAATGACCGGGGCGGCGGGCGCGGCGGGCGCCGCCGGCAGGCGGTTGCTCAGCACGCTGCCCAGCACAAAGCCTCCGGCACCCAGTGCCACGACAAGCACGCCGCCGCCGATCAGCAGCAGCCGGCCGCGCTTGCCTGTGTTGCTGCCAGTCTGGGAAGGGGAAGCCGTGTTCGCCATGAGAAGCCTGTGTCGGAATGCCTGCCATTCTTCCGGAATCGCAGGCCAGCAAAGGGCCGAAAAAAAGGGGGAAACCCTTTCAGCTTGGCCGTTTGAGCGGAAAGGGAGCAGGCATGGCTACGCTAGCGGGCGCTTTGTGGTGCGCGCCTGCAGGGGGGTTAACGAGTGGTGGGGCGGGAACTTGAGTTTGGGGGTGGTGGGGGTGGGATGTGGTTGTTTTTGTGTTTTTGTTTTGCCTGGCGGCTGGCATCTGGCGGGATTTGATATGCCCCGGTTTCGCCCCTAAAGGGGCGAGTCACTTTTGCCCGAGCGGCAAAAGTAACCAAAAGCGCGTAACGGCCCTGCGGGCGGCCACCGTTTTCTCCCCTCTCCCGCTTGCGGGCGGGGGAGAGGGCCGGAGCCGCCACGGAGTGAAGCCCAACCAATTCGCTCAAGCCGACCCCTGCGAGGCCCTGCAACGAAGCAAAGCCCCGTACGAAAGCCCGGGCACACTACGATAAGAGTGGCCGCCCGCACGGCCGTAAACGCGTTTTTTGGTGGCTTTTTGGCGCTCGGCCAAAAAGTGACCTGCCCGGGAGGGCGGAACAGGGCGCATCCATCACCACTAGATACCAAGCCGAAGGCGCACGAACCCATCAAATGCCATGCCAAAGCCACATATCCAAGACAAAGCCACCATTCCCGACTCCCCTACTCAAGTAGTCCCCCTGCAACCCACCAACTCTTCTATCCAGAACCCCATTGATTAATAAGGATTTTCAAAACCCAACTCTTATATAAGATATAAGACATTTGACCGAAGCCCCCACACCGACTACAATCGCGAACGTCAAAGGAAGTTTTTCAAAACCTAATTACTCAGCAGGTTCCCATGCTTGAAAACTATCGCGCACATGTGGCCGAGCGCGCCGCGCTTGGTATCCCTCCTCTGCCCCTGACCGCCAAGCAGACGGCCGAGCTGATCGAACTGCTGAAGAACCCGCCCGCAGGCGAAGAGCAGAACCTGGTCGACCTGATCAGCAACCGCGTTCCCGCCGGCGTGGACGACGCCGCCAAGGTCAAGGCCTCGTACCTGGCCGCCGTTGCCCTGGGCAAGGAAAAGTGCGCGCTGATCTCCCGCGCCAAGGCTACCGAGCTGCTCGGCACCATGCTGGGCGGCTACAACATCTCGCCGCTGATCGAGCTGCTGGACGACGCTGAAGTCGGTACCGTGGCTGCCGACGCGCTGAAGAAGACCCTGCTGATGTTCGACGCCTTCCACGACGTGAAGGAGAAGGCCGACAAGGGCAACGCCAACGCCAAGGTAGTGCTGCAAAGCTGGGCCGACGCCGAATGGTTCACCAGCCGTCCGGAAGTCCCGCAAAGCCTGACCATCACCGTGTTCAAGGTGCCGGGCGAAACGAACACCGACGACCTGTCGCCGGCCCCGGACGCCACCACCCGCCCGGACATCCCGATGCACGCGCTGGCCATGCTGAAGAACAAGCGCGAAGGCGCGGCGTTCCAGCCGGAAGAAGACGGCAAGCGCGGCCCGGTCAAGTTCATCGAATCGCTGAAGGAAAAGGGCCACCTGGTTGCCTACGTGGGCGACGTGGTCGGTACCGGCTCCAGCCGCAAGTCCGCCACCAACTCGGTGCTGTGGTTCACCGGCGAAGACATCCCGTTCATCCCGAACAAGCGCTTCGGCGGCGTGTGCCTGGGCAACAAGATCGCCCCGATCTTCTACAACACCATGGAAGACGCCGGCGCACTGCCGATCGAGCTGGACGTGTCGAAGATGGAAATGGGCGATGTGGTCGAACTGCGCCCGTACGAAGGCAAGGCCCTGAAGGACGGCGCAGTGATCGCCGAGTTCAAGGTCAAGTCGGACGTGCTGTTCGACGAAGTCCGTGCCGGCGGCCGTATCCCCCTGATCGTCGGCCGCGGCCTGACCGCCAAGGCGCGTGAAGCGCTGGGCCTGGCCCCGTCGACGCTGTTCCGCCTGCCGCAAAACCCGGCCGATACCGGCAAGGGCTTCACGCTGGCGCAGAAGATGGTCGGCCGTGCCTGCGGCCTGGCCGAAGGCAAGGGCATCCGCCCGGGCACATACTGCGAACCGAAGATGACCTCGGTGGGCTCGCAGGACACCACCGGCCCGATGACCCGCGACGAGCTGAAGGACCTGGCCTGCCTGGGCTTCTCGGCCGACCTGGTGATGCAGTCGTTCTGCCATACCGCCGCCTATCCGAAGCCGGTCGACGTCAAGACCCACCACACCCTGCCCGAGTTCATCAGCACCCGCGGCGGCATCTCGCTGCGCCCGGGCGACGGCGTGATCCACTCGTGGCTGAACCGCATGCTGCTGCCGGATACCGTCGGCACCGGCGGCGACTCGCACACCCGCTTCCCGATCGGCATCAGCTTCCCGGCCGGTTCGGGCCTGGTGGCCTTTGCCGCCGCCACCGGCGTGATGCCGCTGGACATGCCGGAATCGGTGCTGGTCCGCTTCAAGGGCCAGATGCAGCCGGGCGTGACCCTGCGCGACCTGGTCAACGCGATCCCGCTGTATGCGATCAAGCAAGGCCTGCTGACCGTGGCCAAGCAAGGCAAGAAGAACATCTTCTCGGGCCGCATCCTGGAAATCGAAGGCCTGCCCGACCTGAAGGTCGAGCAAGCGTTTGAACTGTCGGACGCCTCGGCAGAACGCTCGGCCGCCGGTTGCACGGTGCGCCTGAACAAGGACCCGATCATCGAATACATCAACAGCAACATCACGCTGCTGAAGTGGATGATCGCCCAGGGCTACCAGGACCCGCGCAGCCTGCAGCGCCGTATCAAGGCCATGGAAGCGTGGCTGGCCGATCCGAAGCTGCTGGAGCCGGACGCCGACGCCGAGTACGCCGCCGTGATCGAGATCGACCTGGCCGACGTGCACGAGCCGATCGTGGCCTGCCCGAACGACCCGGACGACGTCAAGACCCTGTCGGACGTGGCCGGCGCCAAGATCGACGAAGTCTTCATCGGTTCGTGCATGACCAACATCGGCCACTTCCGCGCGGCTTCCAAGCTGCTCGAAGGCAAGCGCGACATCCCGGTCAAGCTGTGGGTGGCGCCGCCGACCAAGATGGACCAGAAGCAGCTGACCGAGGAAGGCCACTACGGCGTGTTCGGCACCGCCGGTGCCCGCACCGAAATGCCGGGCTGCTCGCTGTGCATGGGCAACCAGGCACAGGTGCGCGAAGGCGCGACGGTGATGTCGACCTCGACCCGCAACTTCCCGAACCGCCTGGGCAAGAACACCAACGTGTACCTGGGTTCCGCCGAACTGGCAGCGATCTGCTCGCGCCTGGGCCGCATCCCGACCAAGGACGAGTACATGGCCGATATTGGCGTCATCAACCAGAATGGCGACAAGATCTACAAGTACATGAACTTCGACCAGATCGAGGACTTCAAGGAAGTGGCTGACGGCGTGACGGTCTGAGCGTCGCACTGAGCTGGTAAGGGCGGCGGGGCGCCGCCGCACAACAGCGCCCCACACGGCAAAAACAAAACCCCGCATCTCGCGAGAGATGCGGGGTTTTGCATATTGGCCAGCCTCCCGGCATGGTTTGCCGCGCCGGGCTATCATCCGGGCTTTCAGCCATCCGGTGCCGGCCGCGCGTCTGGCACCATGCCACCACCGGAGCCCACGTGTCCGATCTGTCCGCCTTCCCCATCACCCGCAAATGGCCGGCGCAGCATCCCGAGCGCATCCAGCTCTATTCGCTGCCGACGCCCAACGGCGTCAAGGCATCGATCATGCTGGAAGAGACGGGCCTGCCGTACGAGCCGCACCTGGTGCGCTTCGACACCGACGACCAGCTCTCGCCGGAATTCCTGTCGCTCAACCCCAACAACAAGATCCCCGCGATTCTCGATCCCAATGGCCCGGGCGGCAAGCCGCTGCCGCTGTTCGAATCGGGCGCGATCCTGCTGTACCTGGCCGACAAGTCGGGCAAGCTGATTCCGGCCGATCCGGCACGGCGCTACGAGACCATCCAGTGGCTGATGTTCCAGATGGGCGGCATCGGCCCGATGTTCGGGCAGGTCGGCTTCTTCCACAAGTTTGCCGGCAAGGCCTATGAAGACAAGCGCCCGCGCGACCGCTACGTGGCGGAAAGCCGGCGCCTGCTCAACGTGCTCGAGCAGCGCCTGGCCGGGCGCGCGTGGATCATGGGCGACGAGTACACCATTGCAGACATCGCCACCTTCCCGTGGGTGCGCAACCTGGTCGGCTTCTACGAGGCAGGCGACCTGGTCGGCTTCAAGGATTTTGCCAACGTGCGGCGCGTGCTGGAGGCGTTCGTGCAGCGCCCGGCGGTGGTGAAGGGGCTGGATACGCCGCATCGCGGCTGAGTGCCGGCATGCGGTGGGCCGGCGTGGGCGTTGTCCTACACCGGGCCTTCCCAGGGGCCTACAGAGGGGACGGCGGCACGCATCCTATAGTCGAGTAGCGGGCGCATCCTGCCTCGCCCGAGGAGTCCGCACCATGCCGCTGCCCGAGCCCTTCCCGCCTTCTTCCCGCTTGTGTGGCGCAGTGCTGCTGGCGGGCGCCGCCGCGACGCTGGGCGCGTGCGGCGAATCGGCCAAGCTGCCTTCCGAGGCCGGCTTCGGACCCACGCCGCAGCTGCCGCCGCCGAACGAGACCGCCATCCCCACCGTCAAGATCGCGCCCGCCGTCGGCTGGGGCGAAGGGCAGCGCCCGGTGGCGGCCGAGGGCATGGCGGTGACCGCCTTCGCCGACAAGCTCGATCATCCGCGCTGGGTCTACGTGCTGCCCAACGGCGATGTGCTGGTGGCCGAGAGCAATGCCCCGCCCAAGCCCGACGACGGCAAGGGCATCAAGGGCTGGATCATGAAGAAGGTGATGAAGCGCGCCGGCGCCGGCACGCCCAGCGCCAACCGCATCACGCTGCTGCGCGACAGCAACGGCGACGGTGTCGCCGACCAGCGGTCGATATTCCTGAAAAACATCAACTCGCCGTTCGGCATGGTGCTGGTCGGCAACGATTTCTACGTGGCTGCCACCGACGCGGTGCTGCGCTTCCCGTACCAGCCCGGCCAGACCGAGATCGCCGCGGCGCCGCAGAAGGTGGTCGACCTGCCCGGCGGGCCGCTCAATCACCACTGGACCAAGAACATCATCGCCAGCCGCGACGGCCGCAAGCTCTACGTGACAGTGGGCTCTAACAGCAACGTGGCCGAGAACGGCATGGACAAGGAAGCGGGCCGCGCCGCTATCTGGGAGGTCGATCCCAGGAACGGCTCGCACCGCATTTTTGCCAGCGGCCTGCGCAATCCCAACGGCATGGCGTGGGAGCCGGTCACCGGCGCGCTGTGGACCGCGGTCAACGAGCGCGACGAGCTCGGCAGCGACCTGGTGCCCGACTACATCACCACCGTGCGCGACGGCGGCTTCTATGGCTGGCCATACAGCTACTTCGGCCAGCACGTCGACAAGCGCGTCAAGCCCCCGGCGCCCGACCTGGTGGCCAGGGCGATCGTGCCCGACTACGCGGTCGGCGCGCATACCGCGCCGCTGGGGCTCGCGGCCGCCACCGGCAACAGCCTGCCGGCGCGCTTCAGCGAGGGCATGTTCGTGGGCCAGCATGGGTCCTGGAACCGGCGGCCGCTGGCGGGGTACAAGGTCATCTTCGTGCCGTTCAGCAAAGGCCGTCCGAACGGCGCGCCCTTCGACGTGCTGACCGGTTTTGTCGACGGCGAGGGCAATGCGCGCGGCCGGCCCGTGGGCGTGGCGATCGACAAGCGCGGCGGGCTGCTGGTGGCGGACGACGTCGGCAATGTCATCTGGCGTGTGAGCGGGGCGAAATAGCGGCCAGGCCCATGCCGGACTGCCCCGGCGCTGCCACGCTGCGCTGCGTGTGAGCGGGGCCATCGCCTGGCCATCTGCTGACCATTTCCAGGCCATTGCGCCGGCGCCACGCTGACTATACTTCGCTTGGAGGGGGCCGCGGGGCATCAATCGTGCCTGCTTCGTCCCCGCGCAAACCGCAGCCTGGACACCGACGCCTGGGAGGGGGGCATGGATCACACCGGAGATTCGTTTCGCGCCTTTGAGCTGGCTGGCTGGGAGGACCCCGAAGTCGTCAGCCGCTACCAGGAGCACCTGTCGCACGTGACCCGGCAATCGATCGAGGCGCTGCTGGACGACGCGCGCGCCGCCAGCGGGCAGCGTGTGCTCGATGTCGCCAGCGGCTCGGGCCATATCGCCGCGGCGGCGGCACGGCGCGGCGCCGAGGCCATCGGCATCGACTTCTCGCTGGCGCAGGTGGAGCTGGCGCGCAAGCTGTATCCCCACATCGACTACCAGCAGGCCGACGCGCAGGCGCTGCCCTTCGGCGACGCCAGCTTCGATGTCGTGGTCAACGGCTTCGGCATGTGCCACCTGTCCGATCCCGATGCCGCGCTGCGCGAAGCCTTCCGCGTGCTGCGCCCAGGCGGTCGCATAGCCTTCACGGTGTGGGATGCCCCCGAACGCGCGGTGGGCTTCGGCGCGGTCTATGCCGCCATCCGTGCCTATGGCTCGATGGAGGTCGACCTGCCGGCGGGGCCCAATTTCTTTCTCTTCAGCGATCCCAACGAGTGCCGCAGCGCCTTGCAGCAGGCCGGCTTCGTTGCCCCGTCGTGCCGGCACGTGCACCAGGTATGGCGCTTTTCCACGCCGGACCAGCTGTTCGATGCGCTTGCGCAAGGCACCGTGCGCGCGGCCGCCACGCTGCGCGCGCAGACCCCGCGGGCGCGCGACGAGATCCGGGCCGTGCTGCGCGGTACGGTGGCCGGCTATATGCGCGGCAGCGGCTTCGAGGTGCCGATGCCGGCGGTGCTGGCCGCCGCGGTGAAGCCCTGACCCGGCGCCGCTGTACGTTACCCACCCGCGTCACCTCCCGTGCGTCACCTCAAGCCAGCACGCGGCGCCGGCGCGCCATGAAGTCGCGCGGGGTTTGCCCGAGCGCGCGGCGGAACATGGTCGAAAACGCGCCCGCGTGGGCGTAGCCGGTTTCCGCGGCCACATGCGCCAGCGGCCGGCCGCGGCTCATCAGGTCGATCGCATGGGCCAGCCGCAACTGCTGGCGCCAGCTGCCGAAGCTGGTCTTCAGCTCGCTTTCGAACAGCCGCGCCAGCGTCCGCTCGCTGGCGCCGGTGCGGGCCGCCCATTCGGACAACGTCAGGCTGGAGCCGGGATCTTCCATCAGCGCGTGGCACAGCGCCTGCAGCCGCCGGTCCGACGGCAGCGCCAGCCCCAATGACAGCGTGGGCGCGGCCGCAAGTTCCTCCACCAGCAGGCTGGCGCAGAGCTGGCGGCGGCGCTCGCCGAGCGTGTCGTCGTGGGCCAGGGCCTCCATCAGCTCGCGCAACAGAGGCGACACCTCCAGCACCGCGCATGAATCGGCCGACAGCGCGCAGGCCTGCGGCGCGATATAGCAGGCGTAAAAGCGCACCGTGCCCAGCACCACCACGTTGTGCTCCACGTCGGGCGGGATCCAGACTGCGCGCATCGCTGGCACCAGCCATGTGGTGCCGCCGGCGGTGATGCGCAGGCTGCCGCTGATCGGGAACGACAGCTGGCCCCACGGATGGCGGTGCGGGTGGATCACCGCGTTGGGAGGCGGCCGGCGCAGGTGTGCGATCACCGGGTCGGCGGCGCTGGGACGTGCGCGCGGCACCGGCGAGTAGACCGGGCGGCGGCGGGCCGGGGCGGGCGGCGAGGCGGCAGGCAGGGCAGGGGCGGGGGCGACGTCGTGTGGCATGAAATCGTAAGAAATTGCCTGATTAGTGTAACTCCGCCAATCGCGGTCGGCCTACGATGCATCGAGCGGCCGCGACCGGAAACGTGACCGGCCGATTGCCGAACAGGCACCGGCCCGCCGAAATCGCGCGCGGCATGGGACCGGCGCCATAGACGAGATGTTCTTCCATGCCTCCATTCGTACGCCGCGCCGCGGCGCGTTTCGGCCTGAGCGGCCCGGATGCCACGCTGGCCGCCACCGCGCCGGTGCGGGACACCATTTCCGACCCCGGCCTGCGGCAATCCGGCAGGGCCGCCTTTGCCATCGGCGTGTGCATTGCGCTGGTGTTGAGCGCCGGCCACGCCATCGACGCGCCGCCGGCGCTGGTCTGGGCCGCGGCGCTGGTGTTGTCCACGGTGTGCTGCTGGGCGCTCGGCGCCTTGCCCGAGCCCACCGCCACGCTGCTGTTCTTCCTGTGCGCGGTCGTATTCCAGATTGCGCCGCCCAAGGTGGTGTTCAGCGGCTTTGCGTCGCCCGCGTGGTGGCTGATGTTCGGCGGCGCCGTCACCGGCGTGGCGCTGCGCAACAGCGGGCTGGCGCTGCGGCTGGCCGACGCCATCTTCCAGCGCCGGGTGCACGGGTATCCGCAACTGGTCGCGCTGGTCGCGGCCAGCGCCGTGGGCCTCGCGTTCCTGATGCCGTCCACCACCGGCCGCGTGCTGCTGCTGATCCCGATCGTGCTGGCGCTGGCGGACCGCGTGGGCCTGGCCCCCGGCTCCAACGGCCGTATCGGTCTGGTGCTGACGGTGGCTGCGGCCAGCTATATGCCGCCGACCACCATCCTGCCCGCCAATATCCCCAACAGCGTGCTGCTGGGCGCGGCCAGCTCGCTGTACGGCATCAACCTCAGCTACGGCGGCTACCTGCTGCTGCACTTCCCGATCCTGGGCCTGCTCAAGACCGTGGTGCTGGTCTGGCTCGTGTGCCGGCTGTTCCCGCACGACGCGCCGCTGGCCGCGGCGCCGGCGGCAGCGCGCGCGCCGATGGGCCGGCAGGAGCGGCTGCTGGCGGTCATCCTGGCGATCGCCGTGGTGGGATTCGCCACCGACGCGCTGCATGGCATCTCGCCGGCCTGGATCGCGCTGGCCGCAAGCATCGTCTGCCTGCTGCCGGGCGTGGGGCTGGTCTCGTCCAGGGCGCTGGCCGAGCAGGTTCACCTGGTGCCGCTGCTCTATGTGGCGGGCTTCCTCGGACTTGGCGCGGTGGTGGAGTCGACCGGCCTGGGCACTGCCGTCAGCCACGCGCTGCTGAACTGGCTGCAGCTGACGCCGGGGCACACGGTGGCGAACGTCGGCGCGCTCGGCGCCGTGGGCGCCAGCATGGGCCTGATGACCACGCTGCCGAGCCTGCCGGCGGTGTTGTCTCCGCTGGCGCGGGAATTTGCCAGCGCCACCGGCTTGCCGCTGGAGACGGTACTGATGCTGCAGGTGCCGGTGTTCTCCACGGTGTTCTTCCCCTACCAGTCGCCGCCGATCGTGATCGCGATGCAGCTGGGCGGCGTCGGGCTACGCCATGGCACGCGGCTGTGCCTGGCATTGGCGGCCATCACGGTGGTGGCGTTGCTGCCGCTGGATTACCTCTGGTGGCGGCTGCTGGGGTACCTGCCCTGAGCTTCATGCGGTGTTGGACGGATACCGACAGCTTTTCGCTGGTCGTCGGCCCGGTGCCAACGAATGATCAGCGGAACAGCCCGGAAAGTGCCCTGCACCGCGCCGCAGGCGGCGTAGTGGTGGTGGCACGGTCATTGCGGAATGGACAGCGAGCGCGGCGCCGATGCTCGTTGTCCCACCCGCCAGCAATGGCTTCCCCGGAGAACACCGATGAACCCCCAATCCCCCTGCCAGCGCGGGCAGGCCGCATCGCGCCCGCAAAAGAAACTGCTGCACCGCACCCGCCGCGCCGTCGTGCTGCTGCGTGTGCTGGGGCTGTGCCTGAACAGCGTCGCCTGCGCACAGGCCGAAGCCCCGCAGCCCGCCGCTCCCGCGGCAGCGGCTGTCACCCCTGAACAGAAATTCGCCCCCGGCTACCTCGAGGCCGTGTCCACCGGCTATGACAATGGCGTGGCGTGGCGGGAACCGGAAGGCATCGCGCCGCTGCGGCAGCCGCGCGAGGTGCGTGGGCCGAGTGCGGGAGATGCCGGCGCGGCGATGCGACCGGTTTCGGCAAAGCCGCGGGTTCGTTGAGCGGGATGCAAGGGAGTCAGTGTGAGATTTCCGATTCTCGGTTGGGATCTGCTTACAATCCGTCACACCGGCCCAACGCAGCTCCGACCATGGACATCGAACTCGCCCGCACCTTCCTGCAAGTCGTGCGCACCGGCAGCCTGCTGGCGGCGGCCGACAAGCTGCACGTCACGCAAACCGCGGTAACGGCCCGGATCAAGAGCCTGGAGTCACAGCTGAACTGCCGGCTGTTCGAGCGCAACAAGGCCGGCGCGCGCCTCACCGCCGACGGCCAGCGTTTCCTGGGCTATGCCAGCCAGCTGGTGCAGACCTGGGAGGCGGCTTGCCGCGAGTTGCCACTGCCGGCTGGGCTGGCAAACCTGTTCCGCTTTGGCGCCGAGATCAGCCTGGGCAATCCGCTGGCGCTGCTGTGGGCCACGCGCATGCGCCAGCAGATGCCGGCGCTGGCGGTGCGCGCTGAAGTGGGGGAGGGCGAGGCGCTGCAGTACAAGCTGCAGTCGGGCACGCTCGATGCGGCGCTGGTCTACCAGCCGGAGTACGCGCCCGGCATGCATGTCGAGGCGCTGATGGAGGAAAAGCTGATCCTGATCCGCTCGGCCCAGCGCGACGGCCCCTATGTCTACGTTGACTGGGGGCCGGAATTCCGGCGCCAGCATGACAGCGTCCTGCCCCAGCATGCGCGCGCGTCGCTGTATTTCAACCTCGGGCCACTGGCTTTGCAGTACATCCTCCAGTTCGGCGGCAGCGGGTATTTCCGTACGCGGGTCGTGCAGAGCTACCTCGACAACGGCGCGCTGGTGCGAGTCGACAGCGCATCGGAATTCTCGTATCCGGTCTTCCTTGTTTGCGCCAGGACGCCAGCCGGCATGACGCAGGAGGCCGTGCGCATGCTGCGCGATATCGTGCGCGAAGAATCGGACTGGTCGCAGCGTTGGGACGTGCCACTGTAGCGGGCGCCCGCGGCATCAGGCGCGCACTGGCATGGGCCGCGCCGACAGCCCCGCCCAGCCGGGCATGCCGGCCGGCACCAGCCGGTACTGCCGCACGCGCTTGCCGCCCCGCGGCCGGCGCGGCGGCCTGGGTTCGAGGCCGGCGAAGCGGCCATGCCGCTGCACGCGCTCGAATACCGGTTCAGGTACCCGCGTGCCGATCAGCCAGGTAACAGTGCCTCCCAGCGCCAACAGCGCCAGCGCCAGCGCGATCCAGAGGACGGTTTCCATGATTTCCCGCTCCATCGAATAAGTGTCGGTGTCTCCTAGTATTGGCACAAACCATGCCCGCGGGTAAATGAAAGTTATCATGGGTTCATATCAATAAAACTGCATTGAATGGCCTGTCCCGGCAACGCCAGCGTGGGCACGGGTTGTAGAAAAATCATCTTTTCCGACGAACCTCAGGCGCGCGGCACGGCAGACACTCAACCGATCCGAACATCACACCAGAAGGGGGACTCCAGCCATGCAACGCCTGATCTTCGAAGCCGAACACGACGCCTTCCGCGAATCCGCCCGCCGCTTCTACCAGCGTGAGGTCGGGCCGCACGGCGAGCGCTGGCGCGAGCAGGGCTGCGTCGACCGCGAGGTGTTCCGCAAGGCCGGCGAGCAGGGCTACCTGCTGATGTGGGCCGACGAGAAATACGGCGGCGCCGGCGTCGATGACTTCCGCTATGAGCAGATCCTGATCGAGGAAAACGCGCGCCATGGCGACTCCGGCTTCTTCGGCACGCTCCATTCGCGCCTGGTGGCGCCGTATGTCGGCCGCATCGGCAACGAAGAGCAGCGCCTGCGCCTGCTGCCGGCCGCGGCGCGCGGCGAGGCGATTTTCGCCATCGCCATGACCGAGCCGCAGACCGGCTCCGACCTGGCCGGCATCCGCACCCGGGCCGAGGATCATGGCGACCACTGGGTGCTGAACGGCGCCAAGACCTATATCTCCAACGGCCAGCTGGCCGACTACGTGGTAGTGGTGGCGCGCACCGACCCCGAGCGCAGCCACGGCCTGACGCTGTTTATCGTCGAGCGAGGCATGCCGGGCTTCGAGCGCGGCCGCAAGCTGCGCAAGATGGGCCTGCATTCGCAGGACACCTCGGAGCTGTTCTTCGACAACGTGAAGGTGCCCAAGGCCAACGTGCTCGGCGAGCCCGGCCAGGCCTTCCGCTACCTGACCCGGCACCTGGCCGAGGAGCGGCTGATCGGCGCCTGCGGCTACATGGCGTCGGCGCAGGTGGCGTTCGACCTGACGCTGGACTACGTCAAGGAACGCAAGGCCTTCGGCCGGCCGATCGGCACCTTCCAGAACTCGCGCTTCAAGCTGGCCGAGCTGCGCGCCCAGCTCGACGCGATCCAGACCTTTGTCGACCAGTGCGTGCTGCAGCATAACGCCGGCACGCTGACGGTGGAGACGGCGGCGTCGGCCAAGCTGCTGACCTCCGAGCTGCAGGGCCGCGTGGTGGACGAGGGCGTGCAGCTGCACGGCGGCGCCGGCTATATGGAGGAGTACCGCATCTGCCGGATGTACACCGATGCGCGGATCTCGCGAATCTACGCCGGCAGCAGCGAAATCATGAAAGAAATCATCGGGCGCAGCCTCGGGCTGGACGACCGCGCCAAGGCATAAGCCACCAGGGCGGCCAAGGCTGGAATAACGGACCGGGAATCACCGACGCACGCGTCGGTGATTCCCGGGCCGCTTGCATTCTTGATCGAAGTCGCGCGGACTGGGGTTTTCACGCAGTTAAAGGCTTTTGTCAGCGATATGAAAGCCGTTTGTAAAGCGATTCGGTTTGAATGCCGTCGGGAGATCGTGCCCGGGTGGCGTTTGAAGCATCGGGATAGCAGGGCGAGGGCGCGCGAGGACGCGGCATGACAGCCCAGCCGGGCGACCGCCGGAGCAGCTGCCAGACGGATGAAAATTCATCGGTCGGTGCACCGCTTTGGGGGCACGGTCGTTTACCGCAGACCGTTGACCGCAAAACCGCTTTCGAACCGAGCCTGACTGACCGTGCCCGTTGTCTTTGCCCGTGCCACCGCGGGAACCCTGCTCCTGCTGGGCGTTCTCGCCACACCTGCGGCCAGCATTGCCGCCGAATCCGAGCCTGCGGCCGATACCGCCGCCGATACCGCCGCCGCCGATACCGTCGATGCCGCCGCCCCCTGCACGCCACCGCCCGCCGGCGCCACGCTGACGCTGGCCCAGGCGCGCCTGGACGCGCTGCGCTGCAACCGCACCATCATTGCCGCGCGCCGGGGCGTGGAAGCCAGCCAGGCCGATGTGCAGATCGCGTCGCAGCGGCCCAACCCGGTGCTGAGCCTGGGTGTGGAGAACATCAACCCGCACGCCGGCGTCGGCTCCGGCAACCTGCGCAGCAAGACGGTGGACTCCAAGCTGCGCGTCGACCAGCTCATCGAGACCGCCAACAAGGGCAACCTGCGCGTCGACGCCGCGCAAAAGGCCAGCGCCGCGGCGGGCGAGGCGGTGCAGGCCGTGGTGGCGCAGCAGACTGCCGCGGTCGAGCAGGCCTTCTTCGAGGCGCTGGTCAGCCAGGAACACGTGGCGGTGCTCCGGGAAACGCTGGCTTTGTACGAGCGTACCCGCCAGGCCAGCGAAACGCGGCTGAAGGCAGGCGACGTGGCGCGCGCCGACGTGAACAAGCTGCAGCTCGACGTCCTGCGCGCGCAGAACGACATGCGCCAGGCCATGACCGACCACTACAGCGACAAGGCCGCGCTGGCGCAGGCGATGGGGGTTCCCGGCACGCTGTCGGATAACCGGCTGGTCGCCGACTGGCCAGCGCTCGATGCGCCGGCGCCGCAACCCGATCCCTACCTGCTCGAGCGCCGCCCCGACGTGACCGCCGCCGAGGCCCGCCTGGCAGCGGCCGCCGCCGCGCGCGACCTGGCCCGCGCCGGACGCGTGCCTGACGTGACCATTGGGGCGCAGGCCGAGCACTATCCGGTCTCTCCCACCAACTCCTATGGCACCGGCAACAGCTTCGGCGTGTTCCTGTCGATCCCGCTGTTCGTGCGCCACCGCAACAGCGGCGAGGCACGGCGTGCCGAAGTCGACTACTACGCCGCGCTGGACGACCGCAACCGCGTGATGCTGGAGGCGGGCAACGAAATCGACCGGCTGCGCAGCCAGCTCGAAACCGCGCGCCAGTCGCTGCGCCAGATGCGCGACGAAGTGCTGCCCGCCGCGGAAAGCGTCGCCGGCAGCGCCGAGTTCGCCTACAGCAAGGGCGCCACCGGCGTGCTCGACCTGCTCGACGCGCGCCGTGCGCTGCGCCAGACCCGGCTCGACGCCGTCGAAGCGCAGGGCGCATACGCCAAGGCGTTGTCGGCCTACCGCGCCGCCTTGCAGACCTCCAAGACCTCTGGCACCGCGGGCGCGCCCGTGGCCTCGCAGGCACGTCCCTGATACCGCAGTTCCCGCGCATTCTTCATGTCTTACTTGTCACGCATGTTCCGCCGCACGTCCTGCACCCATCGTCCGCTTTCCACCGCCGTGCCCGCACGGCTGTCTTCCGTCTGCGCCATGGCGCTGTGCGCGCTGGTGCTCGCCGCCTGCGGCAAGTCCGAGCCGCCCAAGCCCGATGACGATCCCAAGGTCAGCGGCAACACCATCCAGTTCCCGGCCAGCGTGAAATCGCTGCCCGGCATTGCCGGCGAACCCGCCAAGTCCGGCGGCGAGCGCATGCTGAACCTGCCGGGCCGGCTGGTCTGGAACGAGGACAAGACTGTGCGCGTGTCCACGCCCTTTGCCGGCCGCGTGACCGAGGTCCTGGTGCAGCCCGGCGCCACGGTCAAAGCCGGCCAGCCGCTGGCCAGCCTGACGTCGCCGGACTTCGGCGTGGCCCAGGCCGACGCACGCAAGGCTGCCGCCGACAGCGCGGTCGCGGCCAAGGCGCTGGCGCGCCAGCGCGAGCTGTACGGCGCCGGCGTCATCGCACAGAAGGACCTGGAACAGTCGCAGGCCGACGCGGCGCGCGCCGCGGCCGACCTGCAGCGCACGCAGGCGGCGCTGCGCCAGTACGGCGCAGCGGCGGGCAGCGACGGCGTGAACCAGCGCTTCGCGCTGCGCAGCCCGATCGACGGCCTGGTGGTCGAGCGCAACATCAACCAGGGCATGGAACTGCGCCCCGACCAGCCGCCGGCCGCGCCGCTGTTCCTGATCACCGACCCCACCACGCTGTGGGCGCAGGTCGATGCCGGTGAATCCGACCTCAGCCTGTTTCGCGACGGTGTCATCGTGCAGGTGGTCACCGCCGCCTACCCCGGCGAAACCTTCACCGGCACCGTGGTCAAGATCGCCGACTATGTCGACCCGACCGCGCGCAGCATCAAGGTCCGGCTGAGCGTGCCCAATCCCGGGCGCCGCCTGAAGGCCGAGATGTTTGTCACGGCGCGCCTGCCCGCGGCGTCGTTCGAAGGCATCGCGGTGCCATCCAAGGCCGTGTTCCTGGCCGACAACCGCAACTATGTCTTTGTGCGCACCGCCCCCAATACCTTCGAGCGCCGCCAGGTGCGCGTGGGCGTGACCATGCCCGGCACCACCGAACTGCTGGAAGGCGTGAAGGAAGGCGAGACCGTGGTGACCGAGGGCAACCTCTACCTGCAGGACATCCTGCGCGATGCCACAGCAGTCAATGCGGCGCGTGCGGCCGACAAGAAGTGAGGACGGTCGCCACATGATCTCGCGCATCGTCAGCTTTGCCCTGCACCAGAAGCTCTTTGTCTGGCTGGGCCTGCTCATCTTCGTCGGCGGCGGCCTGGCCGCGTTCAAGAACCTGCCCATCGAGGCCTTCCCCGACGTATCCGACATCCAGGTCAACGTCATCACGCTGTACCCGGGGCGCGCCGCGGAAGAAGTCGAGCGGCAGGTCACCATCCCGATCGAGACCGCGCTGGCCGGCACGCCCAACGCGGTGCGGGTGTTCTCGCACACCCAGTTCGGCCTGTCGTTCATGATGGTGACCTTCAATGACCGTGCCACCGACGTGACCGCGCGCCAGCAGATCCTGGAGCGGCTGCGCAGCGTCGACCTGCCCGACGGCGTGCATCCGGACCTGGCGCCGCTGTCGACCGCGATCGGCGAGATCTTCCGCTTCCGGCTGACCGGCAAGGGCTATACGCCGCAGGAGCTGCGCACGCTGCAGGACTGGGTGGTCGAGAAGAACCTGCGCCAGGTGCCGGGCGTGGCCGACCTGGTGACGATCGGCGGCACCATCAAGCAGTACGAGGTCAACCCCAACCTCGCGCGCATGCGCGACGCCAAGATCTCGCTGTCGCAGCTGTTCACCGCGCTGCAGCGCGCCAACGCCAACGCCGGCGGCGGCGCCGTCGCGCACGGGCGCCAGCAGTTCCTGCTGCGCTCGCTGGGCAGCTTCCGCACCTCGGCCGACATCGCCAACGTGGTGGTGGCCGAGAACAACGGCACGCCGATCCTGGTCAAGGACATCGCCGACGTCAAGGTTGGCAGCGCGCCGCCGCAGGGCCTGATGGGCCAGGACGACGAAGACGACATCGTCTCGGGCATCGTGGTGATGCGCAAGGGCGAGAACCCGTCGCTGGTGCTCGAAGCGCTGAAGAAGCGCATCGACCTGCTCGACGACCAGATCCTGCCCAAGGGCGTGAAAATCGTGCCGTACTACGACCGCTCCACGCTGATCGACAAGACGCTGCACACGGTGTTCGGCAACCTGGTCGAAGGCGCGCTGCTGGTGATGGCCGTGCTGTACCTGTTCCTGGCCAACGTGCGCGCCGCGGCGATCGTGGCGCTGGTGATCCCGCTGGCGCTGCTGTCGACCTTCATCGGGCTCACCTGGGTCGGCATCCCGGCCAACCTGCTGTCATTGGGGGCGATGGACTTCGGTATCATCGTCGACGGCGCGGTGATCGTGGTCGAGAACATCTTCAAGCGCCTGGGCGAGCTCAAGGAGCAGCAGATCCGCGACAGCAAGGCGCGGCTGCACGCGATCCTGCTGGCCACCACCGAGGTGGGCCGCCCGACCGTGTTCTCGATGGTCATCATCATCGCCGCGCACATTCCGATCTTCACGCTGCAGCGGCACGAGGGCAAGATCTTCGCGCCGATGGCCTATACCGTGACGGGTGCGCTGATCGGTTCGCTGATCATTTCGCTGACGCTGGTGCCGCTGCTGTGCCACCTGCTGCTGACGAAGAACATCGCGCACGACGACAACTTCATCGTGCGCCATTGCAAGCGGCTGTACGAGCCCATGCTGGGCTGGGCGCTGGACCACAAGAAGCTGGTGATCGGTGCCGCGCTGGGCCTGCTGCTGGTGACGGTGGGCGTGGGCAAGTTCCTCGGCAGCGAATTCCTGCCCGAACTGGACGAAGGCTCGATGTGGGTCAGCTTCGACCTGCCGGCCTCGGTCTCGGTCGATGAGGCGCGCGACCAGGCGCGGCTGCTGCGCAGCATCATCCGCAAGACGCCGGAGGTCAATACCACCATCTCCAAGGTGGGCCGCCCCGACGACGGCACCGATCCCAAGCTGATCAACACCGTCGAGGTCCTGGTCGATCTCAAGCCCGAGAAGCAATGGCGCGATGGCTTCAACAAGCGCGCCATCATCGGCGAAATCGACAAGAACTTGCGCCAGCTGCCTGGCATCGAGCCCAATTTCTCGCAGCCGGTGCGCGACAACATCCTGGAAAGCATCTCGCAGATCAAGGGCCAGATCGTGATCAAGGTGCAGAGCGACAGCCTCGAGCAGAACAAAAAGGTGGCCGACCAGATCCTGGCCAACGTGCAGTCGGTCAAGGGCGTGATGCGCGCCTTTATCGACCGCGACGGCGAGCTGCCGCAGTATGTGCTGGAGTTCGACCGCGCCCAGGCCGCGCGCTACGGCATCAACGTGGCCGACGTGCAGGACCTGATGGAAACCGCGCTGGCGGGCAAGGCCGCCACCGAGCTGTGGGAAGGCGAGCGCCACTTCAGCGTGGCGGTGCGCCTGAAGCCGTCCGAGCGCGAGCTGCCCAACCTGCCCAATATCTTCATGCAGACCGCCGATGGCGCGCAGGTGCCGCTGTCGCAGCTGGTGACCTTCCGCGCAGCGTCGGGCGCGATGAACATCAGCCGCGAGAACGGCCAGCGCACCACCTCGATCGGCATCTTCATCCGCGACCGCGACATGGGCAGCGTGGTCAAGGACATGCAGGCGCTGGTGAAGAAGAACGTCAAGGCCGACGACGTCAAGATCAGCTGGTCGGGCGAATTCGAGAACCAGGAGCGCGCCATGGCGCGGCTGGCGATCGTGGTGCCGCTGTCGGTGCTGATGATCTTCCTGCTGCTGTTCAACGCGTTCAAGTCGTTCAAGAGCGCGACGCTGATTATCTCGAACATCCCGTTCGCGCTGGTCGGCGGCGTGTTCGCGCTGTTCCTGACCGGCATCCCGCTGTCGGTGTCGGCGGCGATCGGATTTATCGCACTGTTCGGCCAGGCCGTGCTCAACGGCGTGGTGATGGTGACCTACTTCAACCAGCTGCGCGACGAGGGCATGCCGGTGCGCCAGGCCGTGCTGACCGGTTCGATGGACCGGCTGCGCACAGTGCTGATGACGGCGCTGCTGGCAATGCTTGGCCTGTTCCCGATGGCGATCTCGCGTGCGATCGGTTCGGAGACGCAGCGCCCGCTGGCCATCGTCATCATCGGCGGCCTGATCACCGCCACGGTGCTGACGCTGATCGTGCTGCCGACGCTGTACGAATGGATGGTCGGCCGCAACTGGCCGGACGAAGAAGCCCCGGCGCCTGACGAGAACAGGCTGACGACGTCTATCTCCGGCTGAGGCTCCCCGGCTGGTGTCCTCCCCTGTTCCGTGAGCGGTACAGGGGATTCTTTTTTTGCGCGCTATCCCCGCAAGTGCCGCTCCCGGACCCTGGTGTCGGAATAGTCTGACGCGCCTTTCGGAACCCAACGCCTGCTTCCCATTACCCCTGCAGCCTACGCTGTACATACGGCGTGGCCAGCAGCGCATCGCCGCCGGCCCCTTATGCGTACGACTATGCGTACGACCACGCAACCAACTGGAAAGGAGCTCGACATGATGAAGAAATGGCTCACTGCAGCAGTGTGTTCGATGATGGTCGCGGCCCCCGCGGGCTATGCCCTGGCCCAGGCGACAGCGCCCGGCACGCCGCCGGCCACCACGGCCGCCGCTGGCACCCGCGCCGACTATGACGCCGCGGCCAAGCAGGCTGATGCGGACTACAAGGCTGCCACCGCCAAGTGCGACGGCATGAAGGACAACGCCAAGGACGTGTGCAAGGCCGAGGCCAAGCGCGACCGCGACGTGGCCAAGGCCCAGGCCGAAGCCCGGCGCGACGGCACGCAGAAGTCCATGGCCAAGGCCGAGAAAGTGAAGGCCGACCGTGACTACGACGTTGCCAAGGAAATGTGCGACGACAAGAAGGGCAACGACAAGGACGTTTGCAAGAAGGACGCCAAGGCTGCCCATGAAAAGGCCCTGACCGCCGCCAAGGTCGACAAGGCCGCGGCAACCGGCTCGCGCACCGATGTGGCGGAAGCCCGCGCAGATGCCAAGAAGGACACGATGGACGCCGCTTACAAGGCCGACAAGGAACGTTGCGATGCAATGTCCGGCGATGCCAAGGACAAGTGCCAGGCTGACGTAAAGGCCAAGTACGGCAAGTAAGGTGGCAAGTAAGTCGACAGGCAGCCCATGCCGGCGCAGTCGCCGGCATGGTCCAGCCGGGCCGCCCGCCAGCCCCTGGCGGACCATTCATCGACGCAATGGCGGGCGGCCACCGCGCGGCCCGTCCGCCCCCGCATGAAGGAGCACAACATGAACTGGGACCAGATCGAAGGCAAGTGGGAGCAGGCCAAGGGCAAGATCAAGGAAAAGTGGGGCAAGCTCACCGACGATGACATCGCGCAGATCAATGGCAAGCGCGACCAGCTCGCCGGCCGCATCCAGGAGCGCTATGGCTACTCCAAGGAGCGCGCCGAGGAAGAGATGAAGGCGTGGGAAAACGACTCGCGCTGGTAAGCCGGTTTGTCACGGCAGCATAAGGCGGGACGTCCTTGGACGTCCCGCCTTCTTTGTTGCCCGGGCTGCGCTCTGGATACCCCCACGTCGTGGGGAGTGATCCCCGCTGCATTAAGCAGGCGTTAGCTCTGTATGCAAAGAAATGAAGCACGCATCACGCGCAGACGTCATAACATGTCGCGTCGCGGCAGCGCGCCAGCGATAGGCGCCGACCTGCCGCTATACGCCTGCTGGCTACCCGCACCGCGCATGTACGCTGCCCTGCCTGCCTTCGTCTCGTCCACCTTCCTCGGTTACGGCCTCTACGTGCTGGTGACCAAGGGGGTCACGCGCGTGTCGGCATCGTTCTTCCTGCTGTGCGTGACCACCTTCGCCTGGCAGGGCACGTGGGTCTTCCTGTACCAGGCCACGCATCCCGACGTGGCGCTGTTGCTGGCCCGCCTGGGTTACCTGTTCATCCTGTTCCTGCCGACGACGTTCTACCACTTCATCGCCGAAGTGACCGAGCGCCGCCGGGAACGGCCGCTGCTGCTGGCCTCCTATGGGCTCAGCCTGGTGCTGGTGGTGCTGCTGCTGACCACCGGGCAGGTGGTGTCGGGCTACTACACCTATTTCTTCGGCGACTATCCCAAGGCCGGGCCGCTGCATCCGCTGCACCTCGCGCAGACCGTGCTGGTGGCGATCCGCAGCGCCTGGATCCTGGCCGAGGCCCGCCGCAACGCCACCGCCGAACGCCGCAAGCGCTACAACCTGTGCCTGGTGGCGGTGGTGCTGTATTCGCTGGCGGCGGTGGACTACCTGGTCAACTACGGCGTGGCCTTCTACCCGCCGGGTGTGGTCTTCGTGGCGGCGAGCCTGGGCATGCTGGCTGTCAGCGTGGTGCGCTACGACCTGATGCATCCGTATTCGCTGGCGGCCACGGTCGCGCATGAAGTGCGCACGCCGCTGGCCACGATCCGCATGCAGGCGCAGGAGCTGGCGCGCACCTGGCCGCAGGTGCTGCAGGGTTACCAGCTGGCGGTCGAGCAGGGCCTGTGCGAAGACCGCATGCGCCCCGGGCAGCTCGAGCGCGTGTCGAGCCTGGTCGGCGCGATCACGCGCGAGGTCGACGGCACCAGCACGGTGATCGACATGGCGCTGGCCTCGGTCACGCTCGAGCGGCTGGACCGCAGCACCTTCGCGCCGCACGGCATTGCCGACTGTGTCCATGCGGCGCTGGAGCGCTACCCGTTCCAGGGCGATGAGCGCGGCTGGGTGCATGTGCGCGGCATCGATGCGGGCTGGCGCTTCGTCGGTTCCGACACGCTGCTGGTCTACGTGCTGTTCAACCTGCTCAAGAATGCGCTGCATGCGATCCGCGCCACCGGCGGCGGGCGCATCGACATCACCGGCGCGACCGAAGGCCAGCACCATGTGATCCGCTTCCGCGATTCCGGCCCCGGCATCGCGGCCGACGTGCTGCCGCGCATCTTCGAGCCGTTTTTCTCGACCAAGGCGCATGGCCTCGGCGCCGGCCTCGGGCTGGCATTCTGCCGCCGCGTGATCGAGACCTTTGGCGGCCGCATCGAGTGCGAGTCGGTGCCCAGGGTGCACACCACCTTCACGCTGCGGCTGCCGCGCTTCACCCCGATGGCCGACAGCCGGCTGCGCACCAGCACCGCCGGCTGAACCACGCCGGCGGTAGGGGTCATGCCACAACGTCTTGCTGCCTTTCAGCGTGCATTTCAGCGGGTATCAGGCCAGGCGCTGCACTGACGCATGCCACGCCGGGCCGCTGCATCAGCTGGCAAACCGGGGCAACGCCAGCTCATACTCCTTCACCCGTTCGATGATTCCCGCCGGGAAGCGCGAAATGCGCTTCTGACGGTCGGCAAACACGATCTGCTGGTAACCCAGCGACACCGGCTTGCCGCCCACGCAGAAGCGGAACAGCAGGTAGGCCGAGCACTGGCGCACCTGGAAGGTGTTCAGGTAGCAGTCCACGCGCTGGAACGGGAAGGTCTCCTCGACATACTCCTGGTGCGCGCGCTTGGTCACGAAGACGCCGCCGGCGGCCAGCAGGTTGTCATGGATGCATTCATGGAACCACCGCTCGCGGCAGATGCCCTGCCATTCGAAATAGCGGGCGAAGTACGTATTCATGAAGGCGTTGGAATCCTTGAGGTAGATGTCGATTGCATGGTGGAAGGTCTTGTGTTCGCCGGCCTCGAGCGAGCCTGGCTCCGGCATCGTCGTCGCGTGGTTCAGGACTTGGGGGATCACGTCTCGCATCAACATGTGTTGACTCCTTGAAAGGGCTGCAGGCGGCAGCCGCGCCTGCCCCGGGGAGGTCGGGGCATGCTGGCATTCTGGCCGGATGCGGTGCGCTGATGTGCATGGTGTGGCACGCAACATCATCGGCGACCAGGCCACCTGCCACCGGCCGCTCGATGCGCCGCTGACCGCCGATACCGAAGGCTCTGACCGGTGGCGCCATCGGCGACGGCCTGCCCCTGGCGGTCGGCGCGGCGGTGGCGCCACCGGACCGGCGCGTGGTGTCGCTGCAGGCCGACGGCTCGGCCATGTACACGCTGCAGTCGCTGTGGACCATGGCGCGCGAACGGCTCGATGTCACCGTGGTGCTGCTCGCCAACCGCAAGTACGCGATCCTGCTGGGCGAACTGGCCGGCGTCGGGGCAAGCCCCGGCAAGACCGCGCTCGACATGCTGGGCCTTGGCAATACCGGACCTGGACTGGGTCAAGCTGGCCAACGGCATGGGCGTGGAAGGAGCGCGGGCGAAGGACATGGAGACCTTCGCCGACCTGTTCCGGACGGCGAACGGCCGCAAGGGACCGTTCCTGATCGAGCTGGTGATCTGACCGGACGATAGCGGCCACGCCGTCGAGCCATGCAACGGCCGTGCCGGTACGGCGGCCGCGGCGGTCAGGCGTCGCGCGGCGGCGCCTCCGCGTCATAGCCCAGCAACCCCGCCAGCAGCGGCCAGCGCCGCGCGGCCGCTTGCGCGGCCCGCCGTTCCTGGTGGTCGAAATACCGGCGCGGGTCGAAGCCGTCGACCTCGCTGCCAAGGACGTCGATATCGCTGCGCGCCAGCGGCTGTCCGCGTGCGTTGGCCGGCTTCATGGCTTGCCCTCGATCCAGACCCCGTCCGGCGTGCGCACGACATAGCCGTTGCCTTCGCGCATGGTCACGGTGGCCTCGTTCTCGCCGACCATCTGCGTCTGCGGCAGGTCGCTGGCATAGCTGGCCAGCGCCGGCGCCTGCGCGGCGAACGGGTTCTCGGCAATCAGGTTGGACAGCAGCTGCGACAGGCCCAGGTAGCTGGTGGGCGCATCGATGGTGACGGTGCTGTTGTTGGGCCTGGGCAGTCCCACCAGCTTGACGCCCACCGGCACGTTGATGATGCGCGGGGTCGGGATCTCGCGCATGCCGGCGATCTGGTTGGCGTCGCCGCGCAAGGCCGCGCCATGCTCGGGCACGAACACGATCACCGCGCGCCGGCCCGATTGCGCCACCATCTCGATGACCTTGTCGATGTCGCCCAGCAGCCGCGACAGCCGCAGCGGATAGGACTCCAGGCTGGACAGCCGGTTGTCGGTCATGCGGTTGCCGTCGTGCAGCGTCACGGTGTTGTAGTACAGCGCCTGCGGCCCGCCGCCGGCCTGCTGGCGATCGCGGAACCAGCGCTGCAGCACGTCGAAGTCGCCGATGACGGGCGAGTTGTCGAACGAGCGCATCGCCACCGGCAGGCCGGTGTTGGGGGGCGGCGCGACGCCGTCGACGCCGATCTCCTTCTGCACTTCCTTCAGGAAGTTGTCGAAGTGGCCGTCGTGGTTGAGCAGCATGCGCGTGGAGAAACCGGCCTGCGCCAGCGCCTGGAACAGGTGGCACTGGGCCGGCGCCGGGTCGTACAGCGCCTTGTGCTCGGGCTGGCCGCAGGCCGCGCGCAGCACGCGGATCGCCGCCGGGCCGCTATAGCTGGCCGCCGAGCTGAAATTGGTGAACAGGAAATCGAAGCGCTGCAGCAGCGGGTTGTCGCGCGCGCGCGCCGTGTCCAGGTCGTCCCATGACAGCGAGCAGACATGCAGCACGATCACGTCGTACTGCGTGTCTGGCGTGGCCGCCATCCGCGGGAAGCTGACCTGGCGCAGCGCTTCCTGGTTGCGGAACGCGGCCAGCCGGGCATCCGGGCCGCTTGCGGCGACCTCGGCACCGCCAGTGCCCAGCGCAGCGCCCGTGGTCAGCGCCGCGGTCGCGGTGCCGGCGCGGGCGCCCGCGATGCCGCCCGGTTCGCCGGCGCCGTACAGCGCCTGCCACAGCGGAACCGCGACCAGCGCGCCCAGCACCAGCGTTGTCACCCGCACCCAGCGGTTCACGAGCCAGAAGATCACCAGCGCGGCCAGCGCGACCAGCAGCATCTCGCGCGTGATCACGCGCTGCGCCAGTTCCAGCATGTACGCGGGCGTAAACGCCTGCAGGCTGGTGAACTGCGAGACCACGCGCGCGAAGGGCGGCAGCTCCGATTCGCGGTACATCAGCGCGGCGCCCGCCACCACCGCCAGCATGTGCCGCAGCGCGGACAGCGCCGGATGGCGGATGCGCACCACCAGCACCAGCGCGAACAGCAGGTTCAGCAGCCATTGCGGATGCAGCCGGCCGATAAAAAACAGGTACAGCTTGGCGATGAAGTAAAGGTTCCAGATGCCCATTGTCCGAAGCGTGGCGTGGCCGCGTTTCCGTTGTGTTTGAGTTCAGAGCCGTCGCGGGCGCACGCGCTCGGCCAGCGCCGTGGTGGCGCCGCGGAACGCATCGACCAGCCGCAGCAGCCCCTGGTAGCCCATCTCGATCACTTCCTTGAGACCGCGCAGCGGCACGTCCACCGGTTGCTCGTCGACCCAGTGGATCCAGGCGTCGGCGCGGCCGAAGGTGCACTGGACCAGTTGCTGCTCGGTGCGCGCGTCCATGCCGTCGAAGCGCACGCCCATCTGCCGCTCGACATTGCGCGTCACCACCGCCGGGAAATGGTAGCTGCGGGTGCCGCGCGACAGGCACACGCCGACGTGCGTGCCGGGCTCGACCCTGGCCTCCACCGGCAGCGCCAGGCCCAGCCCGCCCAGCGAGTAATTCTCGGTCTTGCAGGCGAGCGTGCGGCCGTCGGGCAGCAGCAGCGTCGCCGGCACGCGCATCGGGATGCGGTGCGACACGCGCACCTGGCGCGCCTCGCGCGCCACGCCGATGGCCGCGCCCAGCATCACCAGGTTGGCCAGCGCCCAGCCCAGGTTCATGATGATCGCCGAGGGCTCGAAGGCCGGATCGAACAGGATGCGCCCCAGCCCCAGCAGCAGCGCGATCACGTTCAGCGCCAGCAATACCAGGTAAGGCTTGGAAATGGTCCAGTCCAGGTATTCCTCGCGGATTTGTCCGCCCTTGGCCGTGACGTTGAACTTGCCCAGCTTCGGGTTGATGAACGCCATCGTGGTCGGCAGCACGATGTACCACGCCAGCACCGATTCATAGACCTCGGCCCAGAACGAATGCCGGTAGCGTCCCTGCAGGCGCGAGTTGGTGACGTTGGCGACGAACAGGTAGGGCAGCACGTAGGCCATGATCAGTACCGCCGAGGTATGGATCACATGCAGCCCGAAATACAGGTACGCGATCGGCATGGTCAGGAAGATCAGCCGCGGCACGCCGTAGAAGAAGTGCAGCATCGCGTTGGTGTAGCACAGGCGCTGGAACAGGTGCAGGCCCTTGCCGAACATCGGATTGTCGATGCGGAAGATCTGCGCCATGCCGCGCGCCCAGCGGATGCGCTGGCCGATATGGCCCGCCAGGTTCTCGGTGGCGAGCCCGGCGGCCTGCACGATGCGGATATAGGCGCTGTTGTAGCCGCGGCGATGCAGTTTGAGCGCGGTGTGGGCGTCCTCGGTCACGGTCTCCACCGCGATGCCGCCGACTTCTTCCAGCGGCGCGCGCTTGATCACCGCGCACGAACCGCAGAAGAAGGTGGCATTCCAGAAGTCGTTGCCGTCCTGGATCAGGCCGTAGAACAGGCTGCCTTCATTGGGCACGCGGCGGAAGGTGTCGAAGTTGCGCTCGAACGGGTCCGGCGAGAAGAAATGGTGCGGCGTCTGCACCATCGCGCATTTGGGGTCGGCGAGGAACTCGCCCATCGTCATCTGCAGGAAGGAGCGCACCGGCATGTGGTCGCAGTCGAAAATCGCGACGTACTCGCCCTGCGTGTGCCGCAGCGCCGAATTGATATTGCCCGCCTTGGCATGCGCGTGCTCGGTGCGTGCCAGGTAGCCCACGCCGGCGTCGCGCGCGAAGTCGCGCACTTCGTCGCGGGCACCGTCGTCGAGGATATAGATGCGCAGCTTGTCCTGCGGCCAGTCCAGTCCCAGTGCGGCGTAGACGGTCGGCTGCAGCACCCGCAACGGCTCGTTGTAGGTGGGGATCAGCACGTCGACGGTAGGCCAGCTCGCGGTATCGGGAGGCAGCGGCGCCGGCTGGCGGTTGAGCGGCCAGATGGTTTGAACGTAGCCCAGGAACAGCACGATCCAGGTATAGACCTCGGCCGCGAACAGCAGGTAGCCGAAGACAGCCTCCGGCACGCTCTCGAACTGCAGCGTGGTCGTGATGCGCCACCAGATATAGCGGCCGGCCATCATTACCGACAGCGCGGCCATGGCCAGCGTGGCGGCGCGCCCCGGGATGCGGCGCAGCACCAGCAGCCCCAGGATGATCAGCACGGCCAGCAGGAGCTGGTCGCGCAGCGGCAGCGGCGTGGTGCACAGCAGGATGCCCGCGGCGGCGGCCAGCGACAGCAGCGCCGGCATTAGCCACGGCACGCCGGACAAGGTGGGCGACAGCGACTCGAGGCGCAGTCCCACGCGCTTCCAGTCGATGCCCGGCAGCCGCGCCAGCAGTCGCCGGCGCAGCCGCTTGGCGCGGAAGTAGACCGGCTCGAGCCAGCTGCGGAACCAGCGGCGCAGCGCGCTCGGCTCGGGCGGCGCCTGCGGCTTGCGGCGATGGTGCACGTCGGCGGCGAGCGGCACCAGTGCGCGCGGGGGCCGCAGCAGCGCCCGGCTCAGCCAGATGCCGGGGCCGTGCCGGTGGCGCGGGATGTCCAGGCGCTGGCGCAGGCGCCGCCGCATCCAGCTGGCGGTGAGCAGCGCCAGGTCGGGGCGCCCGCGCGGCGGGGTGCGGAAGAACACCCGCAGCAGCCACAGGCTGACCGGGGCTTCGGCGGCCACGCCCAGCTCGCGCGCCAGCGCGCGGCGCAGCGCCTGGAACCAGTCGGCCGCGCGCTGGCGCAGCGGCAGGGGCAGCAGCGCGCGCATCATGTCCGGTCGGCCTCGGCGGCCATCTGGCGGGCGCCCATGTCGCGCACGCTGGCGGGTCCGGCGTTGCCGCGCACGGCCAGCAGGCTCCAGCCCGATACCCACGAGGCCAACCCCTGCAGGTCATGCGCCGCCTGCGAGTACGGCGTGCTGCGGCAGAAGCTCTCGCCGCGGGCAAAGGCTTCGGGCACGGCGGCGTCCTCGTGCACTTCATACGGCAGCAGCTCGCCGTCCAGCGTGGCGCGCAGCAGCACCGAGATATCGGTATGGAGCTGGCGCGCCGGCTGCAGCCGCGTGACCGCGCAGGCCACGGCGGCGCCGCTCTCGCGCAGCGCCGCGCGCAGCGGCGGCAGCGTGGCGCAGGTCTGCGGCTGCGGCGGCACCAGCACCAGCACGAGATCGGCCGCGGCAATGGCCTGGCGCGCATGCGGCGACGGCCACGGCGCGCTGTCGACCAGCGCCAAAGCATTGCTCGGCAGGTCGACCTGGGCCAGCAGGCCGCGCAGCCAGTGCGGATCGCGCTCCATCCGCTCGGCCATGCGGCCTTGCTCGGCCGCGCTGCCGGGATCGCCCCACGGCACGAACAGCACGCCGTCGTCGCTGCGCTGTCCCGCTTCATTCCACCTGGCGCTGTTGCACAACCCTGCGCCGGCCGGCGCGCGCAGGCCGAAGTGGAAGCCAAGCACCCCGCGCGGGTCGCATTCGACGGCCAGCGCCGGATGGCCGTGCCAGGCCAGCAGCGTGGCGAGTTCGGCGGTGACGGTGGTGCGGCCCGCGCCGCCGACGGTCGAGACGATGGCCACGGTCTTCATTCGCGCTCTCCGCTCGCCTCGCGCCAGCGCCGGCCGCGGATCACCACCGGCTGCAGCTGGGGCGGCAGCCGCACCGCGCGGCGCGCGCGCGGCAGGCGCCAGCGCGGCAGCAGGCGCAGCAGCCGGAAGTGCCAGACGACCCAGGCCACCGGCACGGCCAGGATCAGCCCCCAGATGAAATAGCCGAGAAACAAGTCCATGGTGTTTCCTGTCGATCTTGCCTAGCGTTGCGGCTTCAGCGGGATGGCAAACGCCTGTGGCTGCGCGCGCCGGCCACGGCGCGCGCGCGAGGTCGCGGGCAGCGGGATCGGCGCGTCCTGTGGCGGCAGTTCCGCCGGCGCCGCCACCGGCGACGGACCGGGCTGGCTGGCCAGCCAGCCGCTGTAGTCCTGCACCGGGCGCTGCGCGAGATCGGATTCGAGCCGTTTAAGCGAGCCCAGGATCGATTCGGGATCGCCGCAGCGCAGCTCCCCGCCGAACAGCTCGGACATCGGCCGCACAAACACATGGCGGCACGCGGTCTCGACGTTCTCCATGCGGCAGGCGAAGAAGAAGGCGTAGACCGCGTTGCTGCCGGCGGTGCACAGGTCGCCGGCATCCTGCATCTGGCACGCGCGCAGCGCGTCGACATGCGCCACCTCGGGCAGCAGCGGCAGCTCCAGCAGCACGTGCGGCAGCCGGATCACGCTGCTGCGTTCGAGCGTGGTGCGCACCAGCGAGACAAAGTCGGCGGGCGGCACGTAGCCCGTGGCGGCGGTGGCCACCACCGCGGACAGCGCGTTCTTGTAGTCCGGCAGGATCGGGCGCGAGAACACCTGGCCCTGGATCGCCTCGATCATGGTCTGCACGCGCGCGAACGGCGTGTTGCGGTGGATCACCAGGCTGGCGCCCAGCGTCAACATCAGCAGCTCGTAGCGCTGGCGCAGGATCTCGTGGTCCTCGCGCACCACGATCTTGAGCGCCTTGCCGCCGTCATGGCGCAGCTGGTGCACCTGGCCGGCCAGGGTCTCGAGCTCGGCGATCTGGCCGTAGTGCAACACCACGGTGGCCGCGACCGCTCCGGCGGCGGCGGCCACCGCGGCGGCGTTGTCGTCGACCACCTGCCAGTGCGCGGGGATCCAGCGTTCGCGCAGCACGGCTGCGCGGCTGACGATGATGCGGTCCTCGTCGGGGGCCAGCAGCGTCGGCGCCTCGCCGGGCGCGATGGCTTCGTCGGCGCCGCTGCCAGCCACCAGGCCGCGGTCTACCGGCGAGAAGCGCAGCGGCACCATCTCGGGCGGCAGGATCGCGTCCTTGTGGCGCCAGAAGCCGACTTCCCAGACAAAGTGCCCGTGCTGCTGCGCCAGCCGCGCGACGCCGGCGAAATGCCGGTGGAACCCCGCCAGCGACGCCAGCTGCAGCGCTTCCGTGCCGCCGGGCGGCGCCATCACCAGCAGCACGCCACAGCTGTTGCTTCTGCACCATCGTGCCAGCAGCTCGCCGTCATCGGCCAGCGCGACCGGGTCGTCCCAGCGGAAATACGCCTGCGCGCCTTCCACCAGGAACTGGCTGCCCTGTGCGCCGCACTGGTCCACCATGGCCTGCAGCGCTTCGGTCAGCACGGCGATGCCGGAGCGGCCGGGCACGCCACGCAGCGTGCAGACGTTGGCGCGCGGATGCAGCGTGCGCGAGCGTTCGATGTCGAGGCCGTGCGCGCGCAGCATGTCGGCGATCCCGGCCGGTTCGCGCGGGGACAGCACCGTGGTGCGTGCGCGCAGCAGCCGTGCCGCGCTCTGCCAGAACAGCGCGTCGCAGGCGGGCGTGGCGTCGGCATAGACCACGTGCACGGCGGTGGGCTCGAGCGCCGCCAGCGCCGGCGGCAGCGCATCGATGGCCAGCGCCGGGCGCGCCTGCAGCCAGGCGCGCGGCTTGTTGCGCGTGCGCGGCGGCGGCGGGGCGGTGGGGCGGCTGGCGTCGTTCATCGTGTCGGGATGGCTCAGTAAGTCGAATACGGCCGCACCGGGGTGGGCGGGTAGGGCACGGGGCCCTGTTGCTTGTCGAAGATATAGCGCACGTAGGCCTGCGCGCGGTTTGGCGCGTAGTCGCGCGAGCGGTCGATCTCGAACACCGCGCCGGCGACCCAGTGCGGGGCAAGACGGTACTCGATCGCCGCGCCGATGGTATAGCTGAAGCCGCCGCCGGAGCCGCCGCCATAGGTGGCATTGCCGGAGAGTTCCTGCAGCCGGGAATCCGTCGGGTAGTACGGCATCGACTTCTCATACGTGCTCGACAGCCCCACCGAGCCGCGCACGCGCCACGACAGCTTGTCGCGGCGCCCGGTCCAGTCCAGCGGGATGCCGAACGACAGGTAGCGCTGCGGGCTGTAGTAGCCGCCGTGTCCGAAGCTGTAGTAGCGCTCGTTCTCGCTGTAGCGCCAGTAGTTCAGCACCAGGCCGCTGGTGAGGCGCTGGTCGCGCCGCACGAAGACGGGCACGTCGAAGCCGGTGCGCACGGTGAACTCGCGGTTGGTCAGGACATTGTGACCAGTGTAGATGCCGTATCCCAGATCGGCGAACAGGCCAAAGCGCCCCACGTCGCGCGCATAGCGCACATGCACGCCGTTGCGCACCACGCCGCCCCAGGTGGCCGCGGGCGAGACCACGCCGGTGGTCGGGTCGACATGGGCGGGATCGGTGGCGCCGGCGTACGACACCAGGCTGCTGGTGACGGCGCGGCGCGAGACGTCGATGGTGGTCGATGCCGGCCCCATCTCGCCGCGCCAGCGCAGCCCGCCGACGATGTTCTGCCGCAGGAAGCCCAGCGGCGTGGTGCCGATGTCGGCACGCCAGCTGTTGTAGGCGCCGTTGAACTCGTAGCCGGCCGCCAGCGCCACGCCGCGGTCGTTCTGGCCGATCGGGCCGAGGCCGGTGTTGCCGAGCGCGCGGATGCGCCCGAAGTCGCGCGAGGCGGACAGGTTGTCGGCGGGCAGCGTGCCGGCATCGAGCAGCACCGTGTCGGCATGGAAGAATGTGTGGCCGGTGTAGCCGTGCGGAATGCGCACGTACAGCGGGATCTCGGTTGCCAGCAGGCGCGAGATGCCGGGATCGCCGGTCTTGTGCGAGAACAGCACCGCCGAGGCCACCTGGCCTTCGCGCCGGGCTTCGAGCGAGGCCAGCGCGCGGCCGGCCGCGGTGCCTTCGGCGCCCTCGGGGCCCGGGCTGACGCCCTCGCGCTGCTCCAGCACGCGCGCCTCGCGGTACAGCGCCGCGGCCTGGTCGAAATCGCCGCGCGACTGCGCGATGCGCCCGGCCTGCACCGCGATGTCGGCGTGCCCGGGATAGCGCTGGCGCAGCGGGCCGACCACCGCCACCGCCTCGTCCTCGCGCCGCATCGCCGTGAAGCGGCGCGCGATCGACAGGCGCGTGTCGATGTCGTCCCCCGGGGTATCGGCGAGCACCGCGCGCACGATCTCCAGCGCCTGGTTCTCGTCGCCCTGGCGCTCCAGCATGTTGGCCACCATCAGGCGCGCGCCGGCGTCCGTCGGGTTGGCCGCCAGCACCTGGCGCGCGGCGTCGGCGGCGCCGGCATAGTCGCCGCGGGCCTCGCGCAGGTCGGCCAGCGCCAGCAGCCAGCGGCGCTCGCGCTGCTGCGCTGCGGGCACGGCCATCAGCGTGCGCTGCGCCCCGGCGAAATCGCCCTCGGCAATCAGGCGGTCGCTCTCGCGCACCGCCAGCCGCAGCGACTGGTCGTCGAGATCGGCGCGCTGCGCGGCGTTCAGGCCGGGACGCGCGCGCACGTCGGCGATCCACGCGCGCAGCGCATCGTCGTGCCCGGCCGCGGCCAGCAGTTCGCCATAGCGGATGCGCACGTCGATGGCGGGGTCGTCCGGATGCGCGTCGAGCCAGTCCGTGACCAGCTTCAGGCCGGTGTCCGGCTGGCCCAGCGCGATCCATTCGCGCCCGACCGAGGCCAGCATCTGCGGATCGTCGGGCACCTCGGCTGCGGCCGCGCGCAGCCGGGCCATGGCTTCGTCTTCGCGGCCCTGCGCGGACAGCTGGCGCGCTTCGCGCAGGAGGCGCTGCGCGGCCAGGTTGCCGGACAGGCGGCGCATGCCGTCGGAGCGCTCGGCGTCCGGCACGCCAGCCAGCAGCGCACTGGCGGCGTCGATGTCGTCGACCGAATTCAGGTAGAGCGCCGCGGCATAGCGCATCTCGGCGTTGCCGGCGGCGGCCACGCCTTCGTCCATCACGCGCCGGGCCAGCACGGGCAGGCCCAGGTCGCGGTAGGCGCGTGCCAGCGTGAAGCGCGTCCAGGGATCCTGCGGCGCCAGCCGGATCGATTCTTCCAGCCGTGCCAGCGCCGGGCTCTGCTTGCGCTGCGCCAGCAGCTGTTCGCCCTGCAGCGCGAGCAGTTCGGCGCGCAGGCTGCGCAGCTCTTCGGCCGAGTCCTTGAGGCGGCTTGCGGTGCTGGCGATCAGTGGCCCGGTCTCGTCGCCACGCCCGCTTTCATTGAGCAGCCTGACCAGCGTGCGCAGGCTGCCGATATCCGGCTCGGGGCCGGCAAGGTTGGCGCGCAGCAGGCGTTCGGCCTCGGCCGGCCGGTCCTGCGCGATCAGCGCGTCGGCGAGGATGGCGCGGGCATTGGCGTTGTCCGGCTGCTGCTGCAGCGCCTGGCGCGCCAGCGCTTCGGCCTGCGCCGGCTTGCCCTGGGCGTTGGCCTCGCGCGCGCGCGCCAGCGTGCCCCAGAACGTGGCGGTGCCCTGCAGGCTGCGCCATTTGCCGCGGTTGCCGGGATCGAGCTCGGCGGCGCGCGTGAACAGTTCGCGCGCTTCGTCGTGGCGTCCCTGGCGCAGGCGCACCAGCCCCAGGTTGCCAAGCGTCTCGCCTTCGTTGCGGCGCTTGCGGTTGGCGCTCTCCAGCGCGGTTTCGGCCTCGCGCACATTGCCGCGCGCCAGCTGCTTCTCGCCCTCGCGCCGCGCCTGGTAGGCCGGGCTGGCCTGCTCGCGCTGGCGCGCGGTGCCGTGCTTGCCCAGCTCGGCCAGCGTCTGGCGCGCGGCGTCGTCGTCCGGCACTTCCTGCAGGTAGGCCTCGTACCACTTGTAGTACGCGGGATCGTCGCTGACGTTGTAGAGCGTGCGCCGCCACATCTCCAGCGCGCCCTTGCGGTCGCCGTCGGGCCGCCGGGCAATGCGCTGCAGGATGCCGAGCCCTTCCTGGCGCGTCGCCTCGCGGTCGGTCAGCAGGCTGGCCAGTGCCATCTGCAGGCGCAGGTCGTCAGGGTTCTGGCGCACGCGCGTGCGCAGCTCGGCAATGGTGGCGGTGCGCCCGGCGGGCGTGCCGGCCAGGATGCGGTAGTAATCGATCGCCAGCTCGCCGCGCGGGGCGCCGTGCGGGAACAGCCTGTGCAGCCGGGCGATCGCTTCGTCGGACTTGCCGGCGCGCGCCAGCAGCCGGATGCGCGCCATCTCGGCCTTGTCGCGCGTGGCGATGCGCCAGGCGTCTTCCAGTTCGAGCGTGGCGGGATGGCCGGGGTTGGCCTGGCGCAGCCGGCGCAGGATCTTCTCGGCTTCGAGCGGGCGGTTGGAGCGCAGCTCGATCAGGCCCATCAGCATCAGCGCGTCGGGCTGGTTGGGATCGATCAGCAGCGCCTTGTCGAGGATGCCGCGGGCCACGTCGGTGCGGTTCTTGGCTTCCCACATGCGTGCCGCGGACAGCAGTTGCGCCAGCTCGGGCGAGGGCTTTGCAGCCGGTTGGGCCAGCGCCGGCGCGGCCGCCATCGGTGCCACCG
The DNA here is from genome assembly GCF_059278825.1 of Cupriavidus sp. MEYA8. Taxonomy (NCBI): domain Bacteria; kingdom Pseudomonadati; phylum Pseudomonadota; class Betaproteobacteria; order Burkholderiales; family Burkholderiaceae; genus Cupriavidus; species Cupriavidus sp. MEYA8. Next base: position 684,079 of record NZ_CM181222.1, on the reverse strand, counting down.
TGGCGGCGCCGAACAGTGCCGGCAGCAGGATCGGATTCAGCGCGCGGGGCATCCGGTCTTCCATGCGGGCAGCAGCGCGCCGTCTTGGGCAAAACGGTACTGGCCGTCGAGATAGCCGAGCCCGAACAGCGTCAGCACCTGGGTGTAGTAGCCGGCCTGGCCGCCGGGCTCGCGCTGCGCCAGCTCGCGCGTGCGGCGCGCCTGCGCGGCGGCCTGGTCGGCGCGGCCGAGCGCGGCCAGGTAAGGCGCCACCGCGGCGCTGAAGCCGCCGTTGCCCGCGTTGGGGCCGGGCTGGCCGGTCTGGGTATCGATGCGCTCGGGCGGGTAGCCCCTGGCCGCGACATAGTCGGCCAGCGGCGTGAAGGTGCGCAGCAGCGCGGCGCGCTGGGGCTCGTCGGCCGGCAGCGTGCCGGCCCACAGGTAGACGCGGATCGCGTTGTAGGCGCTTTCGGCGCGGGTGGCCGCGTCGGGCAGGAAGCCGCGGCCGGCTTCGTATTCGACCCAGTCGGGCGAAAAGCCGCGCGGCGCGGTGTCCAGCATCAGCCGCGCCGACGTGCCGACCATCTGCTGCCACGCCGGCTCTTCCGGCAGCGCGGCGGCGAGCCGGCGCATCACCTGCAGCGGCACGTAGCTGGGGTTCAGGCGCCAGCGCTTGTCGCCCAGCCTGAAGCCCTGCGGACCCGGCAGCACAGTGCGGCCCAGGCCGGGCAGCAGCGCGGTTTCCTCGCGCAGGATGCGGCGCGCCAGCAAGGTGCCGAGCGCGGTGAAGCGGCGCTCCTGCCACAGCCGGCCCGCTTCCAGCAGCGCGTAGGCGATCCACAGGTCAGCGTCGGATGCCGGGTTGCTGTCGATCACGCCCCAGCCGCTGCCCGGGTTGTCCACATGGCCGGCGCTGGCTGCCTGCGCGGGCGTGAGCTTGCCCCAGATCCACGCGGGCAGGCGCGAGGCCAGGTCGCCCTGGGCCAGGTTGTTCTCGGTCCAGGCCAGCAATTTCTCGAAGCTGGCGCGGTCATTGGCCACCAGCGCGAAGAACAGGCCATAGGCCTGGCCTTCGGACACGGTGGCCTGCTGGTCCGAGCTGCGGTCGATCACGCGCCCGTCGGCGCTCATGAGGTGCTGGCGGAAGGCATCCCAGTCGGCCCACTTGCAGGCCGGTGCGGGCGCGGCATTGGCCGCAATGGGGGCCAGCGCGGCACAGGCCAGCGCGCCGGCCGCCAGCCATCGGCCCAGCCCTGTCAGCGTGCGCCGCATGTCAGCTCCCGCCGCGCCGCGCCGCCAGCCTGCCCAATGTCCAGAACAGCGACAGCGCCACCACCAGTCCGGCCAGCAACCCGCCGATCGCCATCAGGCTCGGGAAGGCCGACACCCGCACCCAGATGCGCGCATACCACGGCAGGTCGCCGACGTAGTAGCGCTCGCCCAGGCGCAGGCCATCGACCTGGTCCTGCCGGATCACGGTCAGGTCGCCGCGCATCTGCGCCACCTTGCCGGGGTTCTCGAGGGCGTCCAGCACGTCGGCCACGCGGCGGTCCTCGGTGGCGGTCAGCGCGACCACGGTATTGCCGTCGGCCAGCGGCGATTCGAAGCCGACCAGCGCCGCCACCGGGCCATCGGCTGACAGGATGGCGCGCCCCACCGGCGTGACCGGGTCTTCGCGCATGCCGGCGAGCCAGTTCGACCGGATGCTGGTGCGCTGGTCGCGCAGCGAGATCTCGGTCTTGCCGCGCGCGATCAGCAGCGGCAGCGACTTGCCCCATTTTTCCAGCGTGGCGGCGCCGCTGCCGGTGCCGATCAGCAGCAGGTTATGGTCGCGCACGGTATCGATCTTTGCCGTCGGCACCACCGTCACGCGCAGCGACGGCAGGCCGGTCCACTTGCCCATGTGGCCCAGCAGCGACAGCAGCGCTTCCTGGTCCGTCGCGGTTGGCGCGTCGGGCACGACCACGGCGGTGTCGGCGAGATCGGCCAGCCGGGTGAAGGGATAGCCGCTGTTGGCGAAGTACGCCAGGTTGGGCAGGCCGGTGTAGTGGGAAAATTGGCTGAAGTCGATGGTCGAGTCGGGATCGATCGCCGCACGGGCCACGTCGGTCGCGGTGGAGCTGCACAGCGCCGTCTTCTGCGAATCGATATGGAACTGGAACTGCATCTGGTTGTTGCTGCCGACGCGGAACGCCGGGATGCCGACCCGCTGCGCCGCCGACGCGGTGGTGCCCGACAGCAGCGGCACGCTGACCACGTTGTGGTCGTCGGTGCTGGCCAGCGGGCGCAGCCGGTATGAGCGCACCAGCTGGTCGTTGATGTCGATGCTCAGTACCGAGTCGTTGTAGGTGGGCGGCGCGGTGTAGCGGTAGCGCAGGTTCAGCGGCACGTTGCTGCGGGTCCAGTCGTACAGGTCCGCCGGCACGCGCAGGTTGACGCGGATCGGGTTCGGGTTGCCGCCGGCGACCTGCAGGTCCCGCGGGTCCGCCACCAGTTCGCGTAACAGCACCGGGCGGTCGGTCGGCGCCCACGCCGGCGCGTCATAAGGCCGGCGCGGCTTGCCTATGTCGACCGACTCCACCCGCGCGCTGTTGCCGGCCATGGCCACCTTGCCCAGCACCAGGGCATTGACCGCGGTCTGCAGCTCCTGCGCATTGCGGCCGGCCACCACCAGCAGCTTGCGGTCCGGGCTGGCCGGGTTGGGCATGAGACTCACGGTGGGGCCGGCGATCGCCGGCAGGTTATGGCCCGCCGGAATGGTCTGCGGCGTGACGAAGGCAATGGCATCGCTGCCGGCCGGCGCGGTCCGCGCCACGGGGAAGCGCGCCTCGCGCCAGGCGGCCAGCGCGCCCAGCCACGATGCCGCCACGCCGGCGGCGCGCAGCGTCGCGCTGTCGGCGCCGGCCGGCAGCACGAACGGCACGGTCACGCGGCGGTTGTCGCGGCGGTCGAAGAACGGTGCCGGCAGCAGCGCCAGGTTATCCGGCAGCGACACGCGCGAGGTATTGAGCGTCAGCGTGGTGGCCGGGCTGATGTCGGCCCACAGGCTCGAGTGCAGCGGGTCCTCGCAATGATCCAGCGTGTAGTGCGCGATCAGCTGCACCCGCAGGTGGTTGAAGTCGGTGAAGAAGCGCGGGTCGATATCGAGCTCGCGCGTGACCAGTCGCCCGGCTTCCTTCTCTTCCAGCGGCAAAGTCGCGATGACCTCGTCGTTCAGCGTCAGCTTGATATGCGACAGCGGGAACACCAGCGCCGGCGAATAGGTAAACGCCAGCTTGAGCCTGGCCGCCGTGACCACTTCATCGAGCCGCACGCCGATATCGAGCTGGCGCGCGTGGTCCACGCCGCGCAGCGCGATCGGGCCGTAGGCGCCCATCTGGCGCAGGGTGAGGACGTGGGTGGCGGAGTTGGCCGGCGCGGTTGCGGCAGGCGTGAGGAGCGTGGCTGACGGCCTTGCGGCAGGCACGGACGCGGCGCCCGCGGCCGGAGCTTGCGCGCCCGCCGGCCACGACAGGCATGACAGGGCGAGCAGGCCGGCGGCGGCGTGTAGCGGGGGCCGGTGGAAGCGGGGCGGGACGGAGCGGGTCATGGGCAGGATGGCAGTTCCTTTGCATGCTTCCAGGGCGGACGGCCCACGCGGCGCGGGAACTTTGATACCCGCCGCGATGGCACGGCGCAATGTTGCGGCAACTGGTACGGCTTCTGGCTGATAACGGTCGCGCAAGTGTAGCTGCAAATGCACCCCGGGGCTCCACTTTGCGACAGCGCTCTAAAAAAGATTCAACGGCGAATAAAAAAGGCGGAAAAGCCACCCTCTTGCCAAAGGGGACATTTCCGCGCGGTTTGGTAGGAGAAGCACCGGCGCGGAAGCACGGCAAGTCGCCCGCGCTTCACTCCGTCCACTCCGGCGTGCCACTTACCCGCAGGAGTCGTCTGCCAGGCAAACGCCGTGCAGCACCATCTCTCCCATCAGGTCCAGGGCTGGCTGGTCGGCGATCGCCTCGCGCATGGCATCCAGCGCGGCGTCGTGCGGATCGGCGGGGTTGCCGGCCGCAAGCGGCGTGTCATGCCAGCGGCGCGGCACGGCGGCGGGATCGATGCCGACACCGGCGCCCTCGGCCAGCGCGTCAAGCACCGCCTGCTCGGCCGCCGCGATGGCATCGGCGCCCAGGCGCGCCGCGTGCTGCGGGCCGAAGCTGTCGAAGGCTTGCGCCGGCGGCCCGTCCAGCAGCTTCCACAGTGCCAGTTCGGTCAACGGGGTGCAATTGACGGTTTGCCCGGCCAGCACCAGGCCGTGGAGCCGCTGCCGGTTGGCCTCGCCCTGTGCCTGCCCGCCGTCGCAACGCACCATCACCGCGCCGTCCGGCACGCTGTGCAGGCGGAAGGCGCCGCTGGCGTCGGCGGTGGCCTGGCGCACCTGGCCTTGCGTGTCGCGCAGCTGGACCGATGCGCCTGCCAGGGCCGCGCCGACCGCGGCGGTGCCGCCGATGTCGCGCGATTCGTCATCCCCGCATGCCGCCAGGGCCGCCACCGCGCCTGCGAGCACGAGGTGGCGCCAGTTTCCAGGTTGCTTGCCCATGATGTCTTCCTCAGTGTCGTCCTCAGGGCGCCAGCGCGGCCAGGTCGCGGTGCGAGCGGTTGAACAGGCCGCGCGCAAGCGGTGTCGGGCGGAAATCCACGTCGAGCGGCGAGATGGTGATGAACTTGGCCAGGAACGCCGGGGTCTCGGCGGTGCGGGCGAGCGCCTTCAACTCGGCATCCGCTGCGCCGGCTTCGATCGACACCGTGTTGTCGGCATTGCGCTTGTATGCGGTGGTGAACGAATCCACCGTGCCCGGCACGGTCAGGCGCACGCCGGCCGGGGCCTGGCCGCCCGCGGTGATCGGGTAGTTGATGCTGAGCGGATTGGCCACGGGCAGCAACGGCTGCCCCGCGCGCCGCGTGGCCTCCAGGCTGGCGATCACGCGGGCCAGGAAGGCCCCGGCCTTGGGAAAGGCTGCCAGCGTTGCCGGAAACCCGCTGCGCGCCTCGGCAAAGTCGACGCCGACGCTCAACGCGATGGCCGGCACGCCGCGCCGCGCGGCGAACAGCACGTTCATCACCGTCCCCGAATGCGGGATCGAGTCCGACAGGTTCTCGCCGAAGTTGGCGCCGGAGACGACGAGGTCGGGCGTGAAACCGCTTTCCGGGCCGACGATCTTCAGGCCCATGGCGGTGGCATCGACCGGCGAGCCGCTGCCGATGTAGTCGGCATTGGTGGCGTTGAGCGCGCCGCCGGCCACGTAGGTGGGCTTGACCCGGTGCACGCAGTACGTGTCGGCGCCGCCGGCCAGCGGTTCCACCACCAGCCGCGTGCGTCCGTCGGGCACGGCATAGGCGGCACCGGAGCCGCTCTGGTTGCTGGCCGGGCCAACCGTGATGACGCGGTGCCCGGCATCCTGCAAGGCCTTGCGCACCGCGGTGATACCGGGCGCGGCGCAGCCGTCGTCATTGGTCAGCAGCACATTGAGCGCCTGGGCGGGGGTGGCCACAGCGGCCAGGGCCGCGGCAGCGAGACTCAGCCGCAAAGCGGCGGGAAGTCGAAGCATGGAACCAGTTCCTCGTTCTGATGGTGTGGAAAGCGCTGCATGGCCGCGGCGCCGGGTAGAAGTAATGAAGCGAACCGATGAAGCGGCGCCCTACGCCGCGAGCAATCCCCGCGCGCGCGCCAGCGTGATCGCCGTGTCCTCGATCATGTCTTCCTGGCCGCCCACCAGGCGCTGCCGGCCCAGCTCGACCAGGATCTCGCGCGCGGGGATGCGGTACTTGGCCTCGGCGCGCTTGGCGAACAGCAGGAACGACGAATACACGCCGGCATAGCCCAGCGTCAGCGCGTCGCGGTCGATGCGGATGGGCTGGTCCATGATCGGCACGACCAGGTCTTCGGCCACGTCGGCGATGCGGAACACATCGACGCCGGTCTCGATGCCCATGCGCTCGCACACCGCCACCAGCACCTCCATCGGCGTGTTGCCCGCGCCGGCGCCCAGTCCCGCGGCGGCGGCGTCGATGCGGGTGGCGCCGGCGGCAATCGCGGCGAGCGAGTTGGCCACGCCCATGGCGAGGTTGTGGTGGCCGTGGAAGCCCAGTTCGGTTTCGGGACGCAGCGCCTGCCGGACCGCGGTCAGCTTTTCGGTGACGTCGTGCGGCAGCATGTGGCCGGCCGAGTCGGTGATGTACAGGCAGTTGGCGCCATAGCTTTCCATCAGCAGCGCCTGCTGCACCAGCACCTCTACGGGCGCCATGTGCGCCATCATCAGGAAGCCCACGGTATCCATGCCGAGCCGGCGCGCCATGCCGATATGCTGCTCGGACACGTCGGCCTCGGTGCAATGGGTGGCGACGCGGATGGTCTGCACGCCGATGTCGTGCGCCATGCGCAGGTGGTCGACGGTGCCGATGCCGGGCAGCAGCAGCGCGGACACGTGCGCGTTCTTCAGTTCGCCCAGCACCGCGCGCAAATACTCTTCATCGCTGTGCGCCGGAAAGCCGTAGTTGACCGAGGCGCCGCCCAGGCCATCGCCGTGGGTCACTTCGATCAGCGGCACGCCGGCGGCGTCCAGGCCGCGGGCGATGCCCTTCATCTGTTCCAGCGAGATCTGGTGGCGCTTCGGATGCATGCCGTCGCGCAGGGTCATGTCGTGCAGGGTGATGCGTTGGACCATGGCGTGGCTCCTCAGGCAGTGGTGGTGGCGCTGGACAGCATCGCGGCGGCGATGCACTCCGCGGTGCGGGCGGCGGAGGCGGTCATGATGTCTAGGTTGCCGGCGTACTTCGGCAGGTAGTCGCCCAGGCCCTCGACCTCCAGGAAGATCGAGACGCGCTTGCCGTCGAACACCGGGCCGTTCTTCAGCGTGTAGCCGGGCACGTACTTGCGCACCTCGGCGATCATGTCGTGCACCGACGCGGTAATCGCCGCGACGTCGGGCGCCTCGTCGGTCAGGCAGTGGATGGTGTCGCGCATGATCAGCGGCGGCTCGGCCGGGTTGATCACGATGATGGCCTTGCCCTGGCGCGCGCCGCCCACGGCTTCGATCGCGCCTGCCGTAGTGCGCGTGAATTCGTCGATATTGCGGCGCGTGCCGGGCCCGACCGAGCGCGACGACACCGTCGCCACGATCTCGCCATAGGCCACCGGCTGCACGCGCGACACCGCAAACACCATCGGAATGGTGGCCTGGCCGCCGCAGGTGACCATGTTCACGTTCATCTCGTTGCTGCCGATATGGGCCTCGAGGTTGACGGGCGGCACGCAGAACGGCCCGATCGCCGCCGGCGTCAGGTCGATCACGCGCACGCCGCGCGCGGTCAGCCTGGCCGAGTGCCCGGCGTGGACGTAGGCCGACGTGGCATCGAAGGCGATGCGGATATCGTCGGCCTCCAGGTGCGGCAGCAGGCCGTCGATGCCGTCGCTGGTAGTCTTCAGGCCGAGCTCGCGCGCGCGTGCCAGGCCCTCGGATGACGGCTCCACGCCGACCATCCAGACCGGTTCCAGGATGTCGCTGCGGCGCAGCTTGTAGAGCAGGTCGGTGCCGATATTGCCGGGCCCGATCAGGGCGCATCGGATCTTGTTCATGGTGTCTCGCGTGGCAAGTGGAAGGAATCAGGAAGTCAGCAAGGAAGTCAGCAAAACGCGGCGCTGCAGCCGCCGATGCCGGTGATGTGCATGGACAGCCGGTCGCCGGCCTGGACCGGGATCAGCGCCGCGAGCGAGCCCGACAGGATGGCCTCGCCGGCCAGCAGCGGGATGCCGAAGCTGCCCAGCGTGTTGGCCAGCCAGGCCACCGCATCGGCGGGATGGCCGAGCGCGGCGCTGCCCAGGCCCGTTGCTACGCATTCGCCGTTTTTCTCCAGCGTCATCGCGCAGGCGGCCAGGTCGAGTCCGTGCGGGCTGACGCGCTCGTCGCCGAGTACGTAGACGCCGCAGGATGCGTTGTCGGCGACGGTGTCCTCGATGCGGATGCGCCAGTCGCGGATGCGCGAGTCAACGATCTCGAAGCACGCCGCCACCGACTCGGTCGCGGCGAGCACGTCCTCGCGCGTCACGCCCGGCCCGCGCAGGTCGCGCCGCAGGAAAAAGGCGATTTCGCCCTCGGCGCGGGGCTGGATCAGCGTATCGGTCGGAATGGGCTGGCCCGCCGCGTAGTGCATGCTCTGCAGCAGGATGCCGAAGTCCGGCTGGTGCACGTCCAGCATCTGCTGCACGGGCTTGCTGGTCACGCCGATCTTCTTGCCGGCGACGCGGTCGCCCGCGGCGAGGCGGTGGGCAATGAAGCCTTGCTGGATGCGATAGGCGTCGTTCACATCCAGCGCCAGGCCGCGGCCGCTCAGTGGCGGCACCGGCGAGCGCGTGACGAGCGCGTGGTGGAGTTCTTGGCTGAGCGTGGCGATCTGGTCCGGGTGCATGGGGAGGAACGGGTTGCGCTGCCGCGGACCTGCCGCGGCAGCCAGGGACGAAGCAGGCGTCAGAACGAATACTTGGCGTTGAACGCCACGTAGTCGCGGTCAGCCAGCGGACGGTTGGTAATGCTCGGCCCGCCGATGAACGCCGCGTAGGTCAGGTTGAGCTCCAGGTTGTTCAGGTACTTGAAGGTCAGCCCCACGCTGGCGCGCCGGTCGCCATAGCCCATCAGCGTGCCGAAGGCGCCGGCCACCGCCGAGCGGCCGCTGAACTGGTGCGCGTAGGTGAGCGGCACGGTCAGGTCCCAGCCATCGAACACGTTGTTGTAGGTCAGCGACCAGCCGAGCTGGAACGCCGCCGAGTTGCGCGTGTTGGTCAGCTGGCTGAAGCCCATCACCGGATCGACGCTCAGCACATGCAGGTAGGCGACTTCACCGAGCAGCGACTGCGAGTTGGCGAGGAAGGTCGGCCCCACCGAGTAGATCGCGGACAGCTGTCCCTGCAGTGCCTTGCCGCGCGAGGCGGTGGGCGAGCCGGCCACGTCTACCAGCATCGGGATGCCGTCCTTGTAGCTGACTTCGCCGGCGATGTTGGCGCCGAGCACCTGGGTGGAGAAGCTGGCGCCGGTCAGGTTGATGCCGCCGAAGAACTTCTCCTGGTATTGCAGCGAGGTCACGACGCTCGGGTTCTTGTCGTGGTAGCGCAGCTGGTAGAGCCCGAGCTCGGTGCCCTCGAACACGCGCCAGCGCGCGCCCACGCCCCACTGTCCCCAGTCGGACGGACGCACGTCCGGCCCGCGCGGGATGCGGAAGCCGGGCCCGATGATGAACTCCGCACCCGGGCCGACCACGTCGCTGGTGCTGAAATAGCTGCCCGGCGCCGACAGCTGGTTCGGCTTGAAGGTGAACTGGTAATAGCCCATCAGGCTGAACGACGGCGTGACCTGCAGCTGCAGCGAGGCCTGCGGCACCGGCAGCAGGATGTCCTTGACCTCTGCGCCAGGCACGAACGCCTTGGTGGCGTCCGCTGGCCCCTGCGCGCCGGCGATATTGGCGAAGAACAGGCTCTCGCCCCATGCCACCACCTGGTTGCCCAGCTTGAAGCTCAGCTGGGTGCCGCCGACCGGCGTGGCGCCGTAGACATAGGCATCGAGCAGCTGGGCGCGATGCTCGTGGTAGTCCTGCGCCGATTCCGTGAACTGGTTGAACGGGCCGCTGTGGTTGACCGTGAACGGCGCGTTGTTCGAGTTGGTGCCGCGGTAGGCCCAGTCGTAGAACACGCTGCCGCGCACCAGCGCGCCGAAGGCGCCGTGGCGCAGATGTGCCTCGCCCAGCAGCGACACGCGGTTGGCGATCATGTCGCCGGGCTTGAAGTTGCGGTCGCCGTCGTCGCCGTTGATATTCGCCGGGCTCAGCAGCGTGTCGCTGCGGTGGCCGGTGCGCACGGCGGCGCCGTAGGATGCGGTGACGCTGTAGTCGAGCGTGGTGCCGCGGCCGAATTCGATGGTGTCGCCGGCATGCGCGGCAGGCGCGAGCAGCGTGGCCAGCGTAGCCAGTGCCGCGGCGGCGATCGGCCGCAGCCGGCTGCGGCGCTTCACTGGGCCGCGTGGTGGTTGTTGCATGGTGGTCTCCCCTTGGTTTCGGTGGTGGTTCATGGCCTGGCACTTCGAATGGCGCGCATCTGGCCGCAAGCGTAGAGAGGGGGAGACCTGCACAAATCGGCAGAACGGACTAGGCGGTTTCCCTACGGCACGCGGTTGAGCGATGCCGCGTCGAGAAAGGCCGGGCGTTCGCCGCCGCCATCGATCACGAGGTTGGCGCCCGACACATACGACGCCTGCGGCGAAGCCAGGAACAGGCATGCATTGGCGATGTCATCAGGCTGTGCCAGGCGGCCCAGCGGCACTGTCGCGGCCATCGCGCGCAGTGCCCCGGGATCGCCGTAGTGCTGGTCGCGCGAGGTGTCGGTCAGCACCATGCCCGGACTGACCGCGGCAACGCGCACGCGCGGCGCCCATTCCACCGCGAGGGTGCGCACCGCGTTGAGGATGCCGGCCTTGGCGGCGCCATAGGCCGCGGTGCCGGGCGAGGGCCGCAGCGCGCTGACGCTGCCGACGAACAGTTGCGTGCCGCCGCCGGGCTGCCGCTGCATGCGGGCATTGACGCGCTGCGCCAGCTGCAGCGGTGCCACCAGGTTCAGCCGGATCACCGATTCCAGCAGGCGTGGCGAGGCTTCGGCGACCAGCGCGTACGGCGAGCCGCCGGCGTTGTGGATCACGACGTCCAGCGTGGGGCTGGCCTGCGCGATCTCGGCCAGCATGGCATCGGCCTGTTCGAGGTCGCGTATGTCCGCGGCGATAAAGCGGGCGCTGCGCCCGTCTGCGCTCGGCAGCTCGCCGTCGTGCGCGGGCGCGGTGCGTCCGCAGACGAAGACCTGCGCGCCCGCGCGCAGGAAAGCCTCGCTGATGGCGCGGCCGATGCCGCGCATGCCGCCGGTCACCAGCACGGCCTGGCCGGTGTAGTCGAATCCTGTCATGGGGTCCCCCCTGATGCATGGAGGGCCCATCGTAGGAGAAGTGGAGGGATCGCTCTTAGTCCGAATGAACGATGCCCGGCAGGCCGTGGCTGCGCAATATCGCTGCACGATTCCACGGGAGACGCCCTCATGTCCGCTACGCCACAGCAACCGCCTTCATCCCTGCATCCCAACCTGCCGGTCGGGCGCTTCGTCACCACGTCCGGGGGCCTGCGGCTGCACAGCCTGGACGCTGGCAGTGGCGAACCCGTGGTCTTTATCCACGGCAGCGGCCCGGGCGCGAGCGGGCACAGCAACTTCCGCTTCAACGTGCCGGCCTTCGCTGCGGCGGGCTTCCGTACCGTGGTGGTGGATCTGCCCGGCTATGGCTTGTCGTCCAAGCCGGATGACGTCGAATACACGCTGGATTTCTTCGTCGCCGCGCTACGGGAGCAGCTGGTGGCACTGGAGCTGCAGCGCTGCGTATTGGTCGGCAATTCGCTCGGCGGCGCGATTGCGCTGAAGTACGCGCTGGACTATCCCGAGCATGTGAGCCGGCTGGTCATGATGGCCCCGGGCGGCGTGGAAGAGCGCGAGACCTACTTCCAGATGGAAGGCATCCAGCGCATGGTGTCGCTGTTCACCGGCGGGCACATGAACCCGGACACCATGCGGCAGCTGCTGCAATTGCTGGTGCATGACGCCAGCCTGGTCACCGACGCGCTGGTGGACGAGCGCATGGCGGTGTGCCGCGAGCAGCCGCGCGAGGTGCTGGCCACCATGAGGGTGCCCAACCTGACGGAGCGGCTGGGCGAGATCCGCTGCCCGGTGCTCGGCTTCTGGGGCACGGAGGACCAGTTCAATCCTGCTTCGGGCGCGATGAAGTTCCTCGGCGGCTGCGCCGATGCCCGCTTTGTCATGATCAACCGCTGCGGGCACTGGGTGATGGTCGAGCACGCCGCGTATTTCAATCGCGAATGCCTAGGCTTCCTGGCCGATACCGCGCAGGCCGTGGCGGCATAATTGGCGCGCATATCCATACAACGACATCTCAGGAGACATCATGGAATACCCGTATAGCCTGTTCGACCTGCGCGGCAAGGTAGCCGCCATCACCGGCGCCGCGCGCGGCATCGGCGCGGAAACCGCCCGTGTGCTGGCGGCGGCAGGCGCGAAGGTGGCCGTGCTCGATGTGCTGGAAGCCGACGGCAAGGCCGCCGCCGAGGCCATCTGCGGCGCAGGCGGCGAGGCCGCGTTCTGGCAGCTCGACGTCACCAGCGAAAGCGACGTGGCGCGCGTGCTGGGCGCGGTGGCGGCGCGCTTCGGCGGGCTCGACATCCTCGTCAACAACGCCGGCATCGAAGGCCCGAACGAACCGACCCACCAGGTGGCGCTGGAGCAATGGCAGAAGGTGATGGCGGTGAATGTGACCGGCACCTTCCTGTGCACCAAGCATGCCATCGCGCACATGGAGCGCGCCGGCAGCGGGGCCATCGTCAACGTGTCGTCGATGTATGGCATTGCCGCGGGGCCGGACGTGCCGCCTTACCATGCGTCGAAGGCCGCGGTGCGGATGATGGCCAAGACCGATGCCATGCTCTATGCGGCCAAGGGGATTCGCGCCAACTCTATCCATCCCGGCTATATCCGCACGCCAATGCTCGAGCACGTGGCCCAGGCCTCGGGGCAGGGCGAGGCGCTGTTCGACTATCTCGGCGGCCTGACGCCGGTCGGCCAAGTCGGGCAGCCGCGCGACATCGCGGCGGGCATCCTGTACCTGGTCTCCGATGCCGGACGCTATGTCACCGGCGCCGAGCTGGTGATCGACGGCGGCTACACCGCGCGCTGACAGGACGAGGAGAGCACGATGCCCGATAGCGCCGCGATGAAAGCCACGCTGCTTGCCTATGTCGAACGCTTCAATGCCGGCGATGCCGAGGGCATCGCCGCGCTCTACGCGGACGATGCCACGGTGGAGGATCCGGTCGGCGCGCAGCCGCTTGCCGGCAAGCCGGCCATCCTTGCCTTCTACCAGCACGCCACTTCGCTCGGCGCGCGCCTGGAGATGGTGGCGCCGCCGCGCGGTTCGCACGGCAACGCCGCGGCGCTGACCTTTGCCGTGCATGCGCGGCTTGAAGGACGGGCCGCACGCATCGACGTGACCGACATCATGACGTTCGGCGCGGACGGGCGCATCCAGAGCATGCGCGCCCACTGGGCGCCGGACGACGTGCATTTCCTCTAAGACGACACCGCACCCACCGCACCGATGGTCCGGCGTAGCCGAGACGATGCCGTAGCCACGCGCGGGCGCATTCTTGCCAGCGCGCAGCAACTGATGCGCCAGCGGGGCGTGCATTGCGTCACGCTGGAGGATGTGGCCCGCGCCATCGGCATGACGCGCGGGGCGGTGTATGCCCATTTCCGTTCGCGCGCCGCATTGATGGGCGCGCTGCTGTCCTGTGCCGAAGCGGATCTTGCCGAACGGCTCGCACCGCTGGCCCGGCGCTCCGCCGGCGCGGCCACGGACCTGCTGGAGCCGGCGCTTGCCGCCTTGCTCGATGGCGATGATGGCGATGGCATGGCATGCCATGTCAGCCTGCTGGCGTTCCTGCTGCAGCACAAGTGCGGCACCGCCTGCGAGCTGTGTCCGCTGCGCGCGCGCGTGTTGCAGGGTGCCAATACCCTGCGCAACGCGCTGGCGGCCCGGATGGCCGAGCCAGCCCAGGCTGGCCTGCTGGTCGCGCACCTGTGGGGCTTGCTCAGCGCCCATGCGCTGCAGCTGGCGCCGTCCGGCTTGTCCGGGTGCGCGGCATCGCTGGCGCGGCTGTATGCGGCACCTGGTATGCAACGCGGTGCATGCCCGGACGGGGCCACCGGCCCGGCATTTCCTCGGGATACCCCCTAGTCTGCTCGGACGAAGAGACGGCGGCGAGCGCCGCCTACGATGCTGTCAAAGGACCCGGAAAGGGTGCGGAGGAGACAGCGATGAAGCGGCTCGGATTGCGTTGGGCGGCCGGGCTGGCCGCGGTAGGGGCCGGCCTGGGAGTGGCCTGGGTGCTTGCAGGCGGGAATGGGGTCGCCGTGGCATACGGCGGCCACGATGAAGCCCGTGCTGCCGGCACGGCGGGTCCGGATGGGTGCGATGCTGCCTGCGTGCGCAGCCGGGGCGTTGCGGCCATGGTGGTGCTCAGCCAGCGCCCGCCGCAATGACGGCGGCGGGGTGGTCTTCCACGCTATGGGTCAGCCCTGGCGCTGCGCGTGCAGCGCTTCGGCGCGCGCCTTGACATCCCTTGCCACCTGGTCGAAGCCCTGTTTTACCCAGGCGCCGTGTTCGCGCATGATGGTTTCGGCGTTCAGGCCCAGGAACAGGTCGGTGGTGAAGTAGCGGGTGCGGGCGGGTGCGATTGCTTCTATGTACTGGTCGCGGCGGGCGGCGTCCTTGTTTGCGTCGGTGGGGCGTTGCTCCCACGACAGCAGGCGTTCCGGTTCCCATGCCACGAGGTACTCATTGACCGGGATGATCTGGTCGGTGCCCGGGATGCGGACTTGCATGCGGACCATGTCGCCAAGCTTCGCAGTGGTTTCCAGGCCGGGGCAGAAGGTGTTCCATTCCGCGTAGCGGGGGAAGTCGGTCAGGACTTCCCATACCAGGGAAGCGGGGGCTTCGATTTCCACGGTGATTGAGGTGACCAGATTTTCTGGCTTGGCCATTCTGTTGTCTCCTTTCATTTCTTTGTTTGGGAATCCAACACTAGGGCTGGGCTGTGCGGGGCGCATACCCTGAATGGACGAGTCTGGGTGGACGATGATGATTTGGTGTTGCTGGGGGATACTGGGGGTATGCTCCGCGAGTCTCCGGATGCTGTGAGCTTGGTGCCGGCCTTGGGGGTGATGGTCGGCATTTTTTTTATGGAATGTTGGCTTGCGGCTCGGCATTGACGCGATTGTTGAACGAGCCCAGAGCTGTGGGTGCCTCACCCCATCCCCACCACACTAGACAACAGCATCTTCACCAACACCGCCTGCCTTGTCGCCCCGGTCTTGGCAAAGATCCCCCGCAGGTGCGCGCGTACCGTGTTCTTCTTCACGCCGAGCCTGACGGCTGCTTCATCCAGCGTCAGGCCATCGACCATCAGCAAGGCCAGCTCGATCTCCGTTGGCGTCAGGTGGAACAGCTTGCGCAGGCTGGCGTGCGTGTTGCGCGGCGACCCGGCCGGGTCGCGGATGAATACCGCGACCGCGGGGCGGCGGGCCTTGTCTTCGGTGCGGTAGCTGAGGGGAATGGGCCGCACCAGCACGCTCAGCGGCGTGGCCGCCGCGGGGCGGCTGAGCAGCGTGACTTCGCTGCGCGAGGTGGCCAGTGCGTGGGCTTGCGCGGCGTCTTCGAGGATCTTGCGGAAGCGGCGGTTTTCCACCGGGCAGTGTGCGTGCAGCGTGCCGCCGGACAGATGGAGGCCGTCGCGCTCTTGCAGCAGGCGCCTGGCGACGTCGTTGCTGCGGATGGCCTTGCCGTGTTCGTCGAGGATGATGGTGCCGACCAGCAGCCGGTCCACGGCTTCCGCGTACAGGGCGCGCTCGGATTGCAGCAGGTCGAGCGCGGCATGCAGGTCGACCGCGCGCTTCAGGTGCGGCAGCAGGCCTTGCAGCAGCGCCCTCTCGGTGGCGCCGAAATCCTGGCCGGCCTCGCCGCGGCTGATGAACAGCGCGCATTCCACGCCGTCGGCGGTGACGAGGTTGGCGGCGAGGATATAGCGCAGGTCCAGCGGCGCGAGGTACTGGGTATAGAACGGGTGGGCCAGCCACCCGGCTTCGCCGAACAGTTCATCGGCGCTGAAGAGGCGGTCGGGATGGAGGTCGAGGAAGGGGCACAGCGCGTAGTACTGCTCGCTGTACGAGGGTTCGCCGGGCAGGTGCGGGCCGTAGGCGGAGGCGTTGACGATCAGGCCGGGGCGGTCGGTGGCGGGGTGGCGCAGCACCAGCGTGACGAAGACGGCCTCGAGGCGCTGGCGCACGGTTTCGAGGAAGCCGGCCCAGGGGACGGCTTCGGTGGGACCCTGGTAGAGCTGGGCGAGCAGGGCGCTGAGTTCGGCGGCCTGCAGGGAATGTGGCAGCATGGTCGAGGCGTGTGGGTTGATGGCCGGTGTGCTCCCTCTCCCGCAGGCGGGAGAGGGAGCAAGCAGTCGGCCATGCAAGCGCATTGGTCCCGGGTGGGCGCGGTCAGGATCTGCGGCAGAAACTCGGATTCGCCCATCGTACCCACCCCCACCACGGCCTCATCGTCCATTCAGCCTAAGTCCTATCCCGCAGCCACGCCACGATCCGTTCCGCCGCCTGCTCAGCCGTGTCGGCGGTGGTGTCGATGCGCAGCTCGGGCCGGTCGGGCGCCTCGTACGGCGAATCGATGCCGGTGAAGTTCTTCAGCTCGCCGCGCCGCGCCTTGCGGTACAGGCCCTTGGGGTCGCGCTGCTCGGCCACCGCCAGCGGGGTATCGATGAAGACCTCGACGAATTCGCCGTCGCCCGCCAGCGTGCGCGCCATCTCACGCTCGGAGCGGAACGGCGAGATGAACGACACCAGCACGATCAGCCCCGCATCGAGCATCAGCCTTGCCACTTCAGCCACGCGCCGGATGTTCTCGACGCGGTCGGCTTCGGAGAAGCCCAGGTCCTTGTTCAGCCCATGGCGCACGTTGTCGCCATCGAGCAGGTAGGTGTGGTGGCCGAGCGCATGCAGACGTTTTTCCACCAGGTTGGCGATGGTGGACTTGCCCGCGCCGGACAGCCCGGTGAACCAGACGATGCGCGGCGACTGGTGCTTGAGCGCGGCGTGGGCGCGGCGGTCTACGTCGATGGCCTGCCAGTGGACGTTCTGCGCCCGGCGCAGCGCAAAATGCAGCATGCCGGCGCCGACGGTGTTGTTGGTCAGGCGGTCGATTACGATGAAGCCGCCCAGTTCGCGGCTGCGCGCATAGGGGTCGAACGCCACCGGCCGGTCCAGGTGCAGGTTGCACACGCCGATCTCGTTGAGCTCCAGCGTGCGCGCGGCCAGGTGTTCGAGCGTGTTGACGTTGACCTTGTACTTGGGCTGCGCGACCGTCACGCCCACGGTGCGCGTGCCGAGCTTGAGCAGGTAGGGGCGGCCGGGCAGCATCGCATCCTCGCTCATCCACACCAGCGTGGCTTCGAACTGGTCGGCCACCGCGGGCGGGTCTTCCGCGCACGCGAGCACATCGCCGCGGCTGATGTCGATCTCGTCGGCCAGCGTCAGCGTCACCGCCTGGCCGCGTACCGCATGCTCGCATTCGCCATTGGCGCCGACGATGGCGGCAACGCGGCTTTCGCGGCCCGAGGGCAGCGCGCGCACCCGGTCGCCGCGGCGGATTTCGCCGGCGCTGACGGTGCCGGCGAAGCCGCGGAAATCCAGGTTGGGCCGGTTGACCCACTGCACCGGCAGCCGGAACGACTCGTCCTGCACGGGTGCGCTGTCGATCGGCACGGTTTCCAGGTGCTGCATCAGCGTCGGGCCCTGGTACCACGGCGTGCTGGCGCTGGGCGTGGTGATGTTGTCCCCACGCAGCGCGGACATCGGGATGCAGGTGATATCGGTCAGCCCGATCTGGCGTGCGAATTCGCGGTACTCGGTTTCGATGCGCGTATGGACCTCGCGCGAGTAGTCCACCATGTCGAGCTTGTTGACCGCCAGCACCACGCGCCGGATGCCCAGCGTTGACACCAGGTAGCTGTGCCGGCGCGTCTGCGTCTGCACGCCGCGGCGCGCGTCCACCAGCAGGATGGCCAGGTCGGCGGTGGACGCGCCCGTGACCATGTTGCGGGTGTATTGCTCGTGCCCCGGCGTGTCGGCGACGATGAACTTGCGCTTGTCGGTGGCAAAGAAGCGGTAGGCCACGTCGATGGTGATGCCCTGTTCGCGTTCGGCGGCCAGGCCATCCACCAGCAGCGCGAAGTCGAGGTTGTCGCCCTGCGTGCCCATCTTCCTCGAATCGGCTTCGAGTTGCGCCAGCTGGTCCTCGAACAGCATCTTCGACTCATACAGCAGCCGGCCGATCAGCGTGCTCTTGCCGTCGTCGACGCTGCCGCAGGTGATGAAGCGCAGCAGGCTCTTGCCTTGCTGGGCATGGAGGTAGTGGGCGATCTCGCTCTGCGTGCCCGCAGGCTGCGCCATCGGCGGCGCGGTGTCGATCAGCGTTGCCATCAGAAGTATCCCTCCTGCTTCTTCTTCTCCATCGAACCGGCCGAATCGCTGTCGATCAGCCGTCCCTGGCGCTCCGACGTGGTCGCCAGCAGCATTTCCTGGATGATGCCGCCGAGCGTGTCGGCCTCGCTCTCGATCGCGCCGGTGAGCGGGTAGCAGCCCAGCGTGCGGAAGCGGACCTTGCGCATCCGCGGCGTTTCGCCGGGGCGCAGCGGCAGGCGCTCGTCGTCGACCATGATCAGCGTGCCGTCGCGCTCGACTACCGGACGCTCCCTGGCAAAGTAGAGCGGCACGATCGGGATGTCGTTGAGGTAGATGTATTGCCAGATATCGAGCTCGGTCCAGTTCGACAGCGGAAACACGCGCAGGCTCTCGCCTTTGCGCTTGCGGGTGTTGTACTGGCGCCAGAGTTCGGGGCGCTGCATCTTCGGGTCCCAGCGGTGCTGGGCGGTGCGCACCGAGAACACCCGCTCCTTGGCGCGCGACTTTTCCTCGTCGCGGCGCGCGCCGCCGAAAGCGGCGTCAAAGCCGTAGTGGTCCAGCGCCTGCTTCAGGCCCTGCGTTTTCCATACGTCGGTGTGGACGGCCGAGCCGTGCTCGTGCGGGCTGATATTGCGCTCCACCCCTTCGGGGTTGATATGCACGCGCAGGTCCAGGCCGAGCCGATCGGCGGTCTGGTCGCGGAACGCGATCATCTCGCGGAATTTCCACGTGGTATCGACATGCAGCAGCGGGAACGGCGGCCGCGCGGGGTGGAAGGCCTTCATCGCAAGGTGCAGCATCACGGCGCTGTCCTTGCCGATGGAATAGAGCATGACGGGGTTTTCGCATTCCGCCACCACCTCCCGCATGATGTGGATGCTCTCCGCCTCCAGTTGCTCCAGGTGGGTCAACATCGGGTTCTCCTCTTGGTTTGCCGGCCCATGCACGGATCTCGCGGTGGCCTGGCATGGCCACAAGGTAGCGAGCCGGGGCCCCGCGCCACTTCGTCCGGGCGGACTAGGAAATCGCGGGCCGCGGCATGCAATTCCTAGTCCGCCCGGACGAGGAAGCGCTGGGCCTGCACTGGGTATCGTTGCTTCGCCGACGAACCACGGGAGCAGGCAGATGGCGACCTCCGCCGAAGACCAATTGCTGAGCGGCCACACCTGGGCCGAGTTTTGCGAAGTGCTCAAGCGCAGCGGGCAGCAGATCCTGCGCCCCGAAGCGCCGACCGACGCGCTCACGCGCGCAGAGGGCTTCCGCTACCTGAGCCGCTTGCTGCGCATTGCGCTGGAGATGCATGTGGAGTTCGCCGATCCGGCGTTTCCCGGCTTCTTCTCGCCGTCGCACGAGACCGCCAAGATCGGCGCTGACAATCCGGACAACCTGTACCGCTACGCGCGCCTGGACGGCAATGCGGCGTACCGCATCCGCGGCCGGCGCGGCACGGTGGCGTACCTCAGCTTCGGCACGCAGAAGGGTGGCTACGAAACCGATGGACGCATGGTCCAGACCGGCTTTATCGACAGCAGCCAGCTGGCGGTGGCGGCGGACGGCAGCTTCGAGATCGTCCTCGGCGCTCAGCCGCAGCAGGGCAACTGGGTGCGCATGGAGCCGGCCACCAATGCGCTGGTGGTGCGCCAGACCTTCCTCGACCGCAAGGCAGAGACCCCGGCCGAACTGCATATCGAACGCGTTGACGGCAACGGCAAGCCGCCCGCGCTGAGCGCCGAGCGCCTGCACGGCGGCCTGCTGCGCGCCGCCGGCTTTGTCGAAAGCACCGCGCGCATCTTTGCCGACTGGGCCAGGGGCTACGGTGGCCACGTCAACGCCCTGCCGCCCGCGGACCAGGCCGTGTGCCAGGCGGCGGGCGGCGATCCCAACATCTTCTATTACCACTCCTGCTGGCAGCTCGCGGATGACGAGGCGCTGGTGGTCGAGGTCGACCGGGTGCCGGACTGCGAGTTCTGGAACTTCCAGATCAACAACTACTGGATGGAGTCGCTCGACTACCGCTACCACGACATCTGCATCAACAAGCACGGCGCCCGGCTCGATGCCGGTGGCGGCGTCACCGTCATCCTCAGTGCGGGCGATCCGGGCCTGTCCAACTGGCTGGAGACCGCCGGCCATCGCAACGGCACCATGTGCTGGCGCTGGGTGGGCGCGGCGCAGCCGGCGCATCCGCGCACGCGCGTGGTCAAGCTCGCATCGCTCAGGGAGAACAACGCATGAAGGGCATCAACGTGAAGGGCCTGCTTGCGCAGGCGAGCGAGCAGGCCGGCGGCCTGGCCGACTTCGGCCCGGGCAACTACCGCGAGGCCCTGGACGTGCTGTCCGATTCGCTGGCACGCGAGGCCGGCCTCTCGCAGCAAGGCGAGCAACTGCTGCAAGCCAAGCTGCAGGCCCAGCTGGTGAACCGGCTGGTGATCCAGGACTACTGCCGGCGCCATCCGGGGATCCTGCAGGAGCGCGTGGAAGACCCGCTGGTCATCGTCGGGCTGCCGCGCACCGGCACCACGCTGCTGCAGCGCATGCTGGCTACCGACGCGCGCTTCTGCTCGGCGGCGTGGTGGGAAACCCGCTACCCCGCGCCGCTGCCCGGCGAGGACGTGCGCGATGCCAGCCGGCGCATTGCGCTGGCGCGCGACGAAGTGGCGCAGATGATCCGCTTCATCCCGGACATCCTCGCCATCCATCCGCTCGACGCCATGGCCGCCGACGAGGAATTCATGCTGATGGAGCATTCATTCCTGTGCGCAATGGACTCCTACGCCAACGTGCCCGGCTACACCGGCTGGCTGGCGTGCCAGGACCGCACCGAGGTCTACGACTACCTGAAGACCATGCTGCAGTTCCTGCAGTGGCAGAAGCGCCAGCGCGGCGAGGGGACCGCGCAGCGCTGGGTGCTGAAGACCCCGCAGCATTTGCATACGCTGGGAGTCCTGTTCCGGGTGTTCCCGGGCGCGCAGGTGGTGCTGACCCACCGCGATCCGGTCCAGACCATCCCGTCGATGGCCAGCATGGCGCATACGTTGTGGAAGATGTACGCCGATGCGCCGGATCCGGTCGCGGTAGGCCGCCAATGGAGCGAACAGATGCGGCGCGGCACCGATCACGCCATGGCCGTGCGCGACGCCATGCCCGCCGGCCGCTTCCTCGACGTGCGTTTCGAGGATACGGTGCGCGATCCCTTCGGTGTGGCGCAGGCGGTCTATCGCTTCGCCGGCATGCCGCTGACCGAGGCCGCGCGCGCCGGCATGTGGGCATGGATGGAAAGCAATCCGCGCAACCGGCGCGCGGCGCACGCCTATACGCCCGAGCAGTTCGGGCTGAGCCAGGCACAGCTGGCACGCGATTTCGCCGGCTATCGCGCACGCCATGTGCTGAGCCGCGACTGATACCGAAAACACACCGAGGAGACATCCACATGCTGCTGAAAGACAAGATCGTGATCGTATCGGGCATCGGCCCCGGTCTGGGCATCAAGCTGGCGGTAGAGGCCGCGCGCGAGGGCGCCCGCGCCGTTGCCATCGCCGCGCGCACCGCCGCGAAGCTGGACGAGGCCCAGGCCCGCATCGATGCACTGGGCGCCGACTGTGAAGTGCTGAAGGTGGTGACCGACATCACCGACCGCGCCCAGTCCCGCCATCTCGCCAGCGAGACCGTGCGCCGCTTCGGCCGCATCGACGCGCTGGTCAACAGCGCCTTCCAGCACGGCAATTTCCCCGAGCCGGTGGAAGCCGCCGACCTGGACGTCTGGCGCCAGGTGTTCGACACCAATGTCTTCGGCACCATGACGCTGACGCAGGAGGTGGCCGCGCTGATGAAGCCGCAGGGCGGCGGCGCCATCGTGATGATCAACACCCAGGCCACGCGCAAGCCGATGCCCGGCGAATCGGGCTACGCCGCGTCCAAGGGCGCGCTGGCGGTGGCGGTCAAGTACCTGGCGCGCGAGCTGGGGCCGCATGGCATCCGCGCCAACAGCATCTTCATGGGCTGGATGTGGGGCGCGCCGGTGCAGGGTTATGTGCGCCACGCCGCGGCCGAACAGGGGGTCGCCGAGGACGCTATCATCGCACCGGTGGCTTCCCAGATTGCGTTGGGCCGCATGCCGACGGACGACGACTGCGCGCGCGCGGCGCTGTTCCTGGTGTCGGACTACGCCCGTGCGATCACCGGGGCCTCGCTGGATGCCAACGGTGGCGACTTCATGCCCTGACCGGCCGGACCGACTGCTCTACTGCCAACTGCCATGACCCGCTACTTTGCCTTCAACGGCGACGCCGACGGCCTGTGTGCCCTGCAGCAGCTGCGCCTGGCCCGTCGTTTGCACCCCGGCGATGCGGCGCTGGTCACCGGCGTCAAGCGCGATATCCGCCTGCTCGAGCGGATCGACGCCTGTGCCGGAGATACCGTGACGGCGCTGGACATCTCGCTCGAACAGAACCGCGACGGGCTGCTGCGGCTGCTCGCCGCCGGTGCGCAGGTGGACTACTTCGACCACCACCACGCCGGCGAGCTGCCGTCGCATGCCGGTCTGCGCGCGCATATCGACGAAAGCGCGGCGGTCTGCACCAGCATCCTGGTCGACCGCCACCTCGACGGGCGCCACCGGCGCTGGGCGATCACCGCCGCCTTTGGCGACAACCTCGGCGACGTGGCGCGCGCGATGGCGGCGCAGGCGCGGCTGGACGCGCGCGAAACCCTGATGCTGGAACGGCTCGGCACCTGCCTGAACTACAACGCGTATGGCGAGTGCGTGGCGGACCTGCATTGCGATCCCGCCGAGCTGGCGCAGCACATGCTGCCGTTCGCCGACCCGCTGGAGTTCGCCGCGCAGTGCGCCACCTACGCGCTGCTGTGCGATGGCTACGAGGACGACATGGCCCAGGCGCGCCGCCTGTCGCCCGTGCATGAAGTCCCCGGCGCCGCGCTGCTGGTGCTGCCGGACGCACCGTGGGCACGGCGCGCGATCGGTGTGCTGGCCAACGAGCTGGTGCGCGGACGTCCCGGCGATGCGATCGGCCTGCTGTCGCCCAAATCCGGCGGCGGCTTTGCGGTCAGCGTGCGCGTGCCGGCGCACAGCATCACCGGTGCGGCCGACTTCTGCCGCGCCTTCGAGACCGGAGGCGGCCGGCGCCTGGCCGGGGGCATCAACCACCTGCCCGACGCCGAAGTGGAGCGCTTCACGCGCAGCTTTGCCGACTGCTTCGGCGCGCCGTTCAACCAGGCTGGCCCGGCGGGACAAACTCCGTAACCTCCAGGTCGAAGCCGGTGACCGCGCGGTAAGGCACCGGATGGCTGAGCAGGCGCAGCTTGTGCGCGCCCACATCGCGCAGGATCTGCGCCCCGACCCCCAGCGCGCGCTGCGCGAAGGCCGGCGCCGGCGCGGCGGCAGGCGGCGCGGCCAGCCGCGCCAGCCGCTGCTGCGGCGATTCGCGCTCGTCCAGCAGCACCAGCACGCCGCAGCCCTCGGCGCCGATGCGGGCGAGCGAGCGTTCCAGGTTCCAGGCGGGCTGAGAGGTGGACTGCGCCGGCGTGCCGAAGGCCAGCACGTCGCGCTGCATTTCCACCGCCTGCACGCGCGTCAGTACCGGCCTGGACGGATCGGGCTCGCCCAGCACCAATGCCAGGTGCAGCGCGTCGGCAGGGGCGTCGTGGTAGGCGTGCACGGTGAAGCGCCCGAACGGCGTATCCAGCCCGGTCGAGCAGGTACGGCGCAGCGCGCCTTCGGTCAGCAGCCGGTGGTGGATCAGCCCGCTGATCGAGACCGCGGCTAACCCGTGGCGTTGCGCAAACGCCAGCAGGCCGGGGCCGCGCAGCAGGTCGCCGTCGTCATCAAGCAGCATCGCATAGGCGCCGGCGGCGACACGCCCGGCCAGCCGCGGCAGGTCGGAGCAGGCCTCGGCAAAGCCGGCGCGGCGCAGCACGCCGTCGGCCTGCGCTACCACCGGAAAGATGTGTCCCGGCTGGACCAGGTCTGCCGGTTGGGCGCGCGCCGCTGCCGCCACGCGCAGCGTCAGCGCCCGGTCCGCCGCGGAAATGCCGGTGCTGACGCCGGTGGCCGCTTCGATCGACACCGTGTAGCGCTCGCGCTGGCGCTGGCTGGCGGCCATCGGCGGCAACTGCAGCCGGTCGCGGCGCGCCTCGGTGATGGCCATGCAGACCAGGCCGCGCGCCTCGGCGGCCATGAAGTTGACGTCGGCCTCGGTGGTGCGTTCGGCGGTAACCAGCACGCAGCCGGTGGCCTCGGTGGTCTCGTCCTCGATCACCACCACGCGCTGGCCAGCGGCCAGTGCGGCAAGCACGTCGGCCATCGGCGGCAAGGCGTTGGCCGTGCTCATGCTGCCTCCTGCCGGCTGCTGCCGAACGCGTGGCGCAGCGCCGCTGCGGCCGCATCCAGTGCGTCGCTGGCGGCATCGATCACGCCCTGCATGCTGATGAAGCCATGGAACTGCCCCGGCCAGCGGCGCACGGTGGCGCTGCTGGCCGCGCGCTGCAGCGCTTCGCCGTAGCCTTCGCCCTGGTCGCGCAGCGGGTCGTACTCGGCGGTGATGATGGTGGCCGGTGGCAAGCCATGCAGGTCGCGCTGGCGCAGCGGGCTGGCGCGCACGTCCGCGGCATCGGCGCGATTGCCGAGATACTGGGCGCGATACCAGTCCAGTTCCGCCGCGCTCAGGAAGTAGCCGGTTGCGCATTCGCGGTAGCTGGCGCTGCCGGTCGCGGCATCGGTGCAGTCCAGGTAAGGGTAGAGCAGCAGTTGGTGCCGCAGGGCAATGCCGCTGCCGCGCACCTGCTGGCAGGCTACGGCGGCGAGGTTGCCACCGGCGCTGTCGCCCGCCACGGCGATCCGCGCCGGATCCGCACCCAGTTGCGCCGCATGCGCAGCCGCCCATCGCACCGCCGCGACCGCGTCTTCCGCGGCGGCCGGGAAGCGCGCTTCCGGCGCGAGCCGGTAGTCGACCGACAGCACCAGCGCGCCGCTGCGGCGCGCCAGGCTGCGGCAGATGTTGTCGTGCGAATCGAGGCCGCACAGCACGAAGCCGCCGCCGTGGAAATAGATCACCAGCGGCAGCGCGGCGCTGTCGTCCGGCCGGTACAGGCGCGCCCGCAGCGGGCCGGCCGCACCGTCCAGGATCAGGTCGTGCTGCGCGGCGATGGCATCGCCGGGTGCGAATCCGGGCATGGCCGCCAGCGCGGCACGGTAGTCGGCGGCGCGCAGCGTGGAGAAGTCGGGGCTGGGCAAGGCGGCCATGGCATCAAGCATGGCGCGGGCCTGGGGGTCGAGCGGCATGGTGTCTCCCGGTTGCGGTTGAGGATTCAAGTTCGGAGCGCGATCTCAGAGCGCGAAGGCTGGCTGGCTGCCGGCGGCAATGCCTTGCGCGCGCGCCAGCGCGGCGTGCGCCGCCTGCTCGTGCGGCAGGATCCAGAAGCGGCCGGCCGACACGCCGTCGAGGATCACGCGCGCGACCTCGTCCGGCGTCATGCCGGCGGCAATGCCGCTGCGCAGCGCGCCGTTCATCTGGTTCACCTCCTGCGGCCCGGCGCCGTCCAGGCCCGCGGCAATGCCGGTGGCGACCGGGCCGGGGCAGACCACCGACACCCGGATCGGCAGGCCGGCCGCCTGCAGCTCCAGCGCCAGTCCTTCGCTGAGCGCTACCACGCCCTGCTTGGACAGCGTGTAGGGCGCCAGCCAGGGGCCGACCGCGAGCCCGGCCATCGACGCCACGTTGACGATATGGCCCGAACCCTGCGCCGCCATGCGCGGCACGAAGCAGCGCAGTGCGTACAGCACGCTCCACAGGTTGATGCGCAGCACGCGCTCAAAGACCTCCGGCGCCAGCTCCCAGCAGCGGCCCGTGGCCAGCACCCCGGCGTTGTTGACTAGCAGGTCGACACGGCCCAGGCGCAGGAAGGCTTCAGCGCACAGGTGCTCCATCTGCCGCAAGTCGGATACGTCGGTCGGGACCGCGATCGCGATGGCGCCCTGGCCGGCAAGCGCCGCGCGCGTCGCTTCGAGCGCGTCGGCGTCGATGTCCGCCAGTGCCAGCGCATAGCCCTGCGCCGCCAATGCATGCGCCAGCGCGCCGCCGATGCCGCTGCCCGCACCGGTAATCACTGCGGCCTGCTGCCGCGGGTTTGCCGCCATGGTGATGGTTCTCCGTAGGAAAAAGACGTGGAAAAAGGCGGGGATTGCCGCCCATGCACGACTTGTAGCGGCGCCGCGGCGGCGCGGCATCGTCTGTTTGGGTGGGGCGGCGCCACCTGGCGTCATGCGGATTCACATGGCGTCACATGGCACCCCATGACGCCTAGGGGTTTGCCCGCAGCCGGACGGCCATGGGTTGGTCCTTAGTCTGTTTGGAGTATGTGTTTGCGCCGCCGGCGCGTGAGGATTGGCCTGTCCCTCGGGACTAGTCCGGCATGCGTGCCATGCCGGCGTGGACTAGGGCAAACCATGAAGGCGGGGGGCAAGCCGCGACCCCTGCGCCGTCCCTATAATCGGGGCACAAAAAAAGGGCCACAGAGCCCGCACAGGAAGGCCAGCCGACCGGCACGTCCGGTGCGCTGCGCACGCCACAATGGAGACAGAGGAAATGCTGATGGAGGCGAGCCACAATCAGGCAGCCGCGCACCTGTTCGCGCAGACGACGGTGTCGCTGTCTGACTTCAGCGCGTTGCTGGGCAATATCTACCAGGGACCGATGGAGCAGGTGCCATGGGGCAAGGCGCTGGAGCAGATCCGCAGGCAGCTCGACGCCAACTACGTCACGCTGATCCTGCGTTCGCCGGCCACGGACCGGCGCGGGCTCATGATCAATGCCTCGGAGCATGGCGGTTCGACCCTGCCGGGGGAGACCTCGTACAACAACTACTACTACGCGCTCGATCCCTTCATCGGCCTGCCGTCGGACCGGGTGGTGACCATCGACGAGCATCTAGGGCCGGGCGTCTGGTGCCAGAGCGAGATCTACCTGCAGTTCCTCAAGGACGTCGGCATCCGCTACATCCTGGGCGCGGACCTGCGTACCGACGACGGCGTCGAATGCCGCTTCCGTGTCTGCCGCAAGCATGAGGGCCGCGATTTCTCGGCCGCGGACAAGGCGCTGTGCACCGCGCTGCTGCCGCACCTGAAGCGCGCGGTGGACCTGCATTCGCGCCTCGACGTGGTGGAGTCGGAGCGCACCGTCTATGCCAGCGCCATCGACCGCATGCTGGTCGGCATGGTGATCCTGGACGAGACCGGCGCCATCATCAAGACCAACGCCGCGGCCGACGAGATCCTGGGCGCCAAGGACGGCATCCGGATTGCCAAGGGCGGGCTGGACGTCGAGTACGGCCAGGAGAACCGCAAGTTCCAGCGCCTGCTGCGCCAGGCAATGATGGGGCACCTGGGCACCGCGCCGGCGGTGATGGAGGCGATGTCGATCACGCGTCCGTCCGGCAGCGCCAGGCTGGGCGTGCTGATCCGCACCATCCCGCTCAGCGAGTGGTCGGAGGACAACCGCAAGCGCCCGGCCTGCGTGGTCTTCATCCGCGATCCGGAGCGGCGCTCGCAGGCCTCGCACGATGTGGTGCGCCAGCTGTTCGACTTCACGCCGGCGGAGACGCAACTGGCGCTGCAGCTGGCCAACGGGCTCACGCTCGACGAAGCCGCCGATGAACTCGGCATCAGCAAGAACACGGCACGCGCGCACCTGCGCGCGATCTTCTCCAAGACCGGCGTGACCCGGCAGGCCACGCTGGTGCGCATGCTGCTGAGCAGCGTGATTTCGCTGGGCTGATGTAAGCGTCAGGGCTTTGCGCTGAGCACCAGCGCAAAGCCCTGCGGGGTCTGCAGTACCGCGCGGGTCTCATGCGGGCCCTGCGCCGCGGGCAGCGTCACGCTGGCCCCCGCACCCACCAGCCGCGCAATCGCCGCGGCAAAGTCTTTCCCCTCATCCACCTTGAACGCGAGCGCGGGCTGGTCGACCAGCCGTTCTTCACCGGCCACCAGCGCCAGCGTCAGCGCGCCCGCGTCCAGCGCGCAATAGCGGTCGCCGTCGCGAAATTTCACGGCGAGTCCGAGTCCTTGCGTGAAGAACGGCAGCGCGGTGTCGATGTCCGTGACGGGGTAAAGCAGCAGTCTGGCTTGCATGTGTCTTGGTCCTTTCGAAGGTCAAAAGCGGGCATCGTTGCCCGCGAATCATGATAGGGATGGGCCAGGCACTGCTCATAATCCAATCAGACGATGTTGCAACGCCTTGCGCCGCCCACACTGCAAGCACACAGGCCGCTTCCGGCCCGAGGCGCGGCAACCGGCGGCGTCCCGGCAGCGGTCCTGAACCATCAATGCCAGGGAAGGGGACTGCAATGCGTTTTTCGCTGATCTATGAAGCACAGACCGTCGATGCCTCGCGCGCCGGCGACCACAAGGTGTTCGATGAAATCATGGAACAGGTGGTGCTGGCCGAGGACATGGGCTTCGACGTGGTCTGGGCGGTCGAGCACACCGCGCTGACCAACTACGCGCACATGAGCGCGCCGGAGACTTTCCTCGCCTTTGTCGCCGGGCGCACGCAGCGCATCGGCATCGGCCACGGCGTGGTGTGCCTGCCGCCGGCGATGAACCACCCGGTCAAGGTGGCCGAGCGCATCGCCACGCTCGACATCCTGTCCGGCGGCCGCGTGCACTTCGGCGTGGGCAAGGGCGGCACGCAGCAGGAGGCGGGCACGTTCGGCTACGACCTGAACAGCCTGCACCCGATGATCGACGAGTCGATGTACCTGATCCCGAGGATCATGACGCAGGACGAGATCGAGCACGATGGCGAGTTCATCAAGATCCCGCGCCGCCCGATCCACCCCAAGCCGCGCCAGGACCCGCATCCGCTGATGTACCTGGCCTGCACTAATGCCGATACGCTGCAGCGCGCCGGCGCGCGCGGCATGGGCGCGCTGGTGCTCGGCTTTGGCGGCCCCGAGGATGTGGCGAAGAAGAACGAGATCTATCGCGCCGCGTGGGAAAGCCGCAAGGCCGAGGACCAGGTGGGCTTCCGCCCGCACCAGCACCTGGCGGCGCTGTGCCCGACCATCGTGCTGGAAGACGGCCTGGCTGCGCGCAAGATCGGCATCAAGGGCCAGCGCTATTTCATGGAGTCGCTGTCGTACTGGTATGCCGGCGGCGAGCGCCCGGATCCGTCCGCGTGGGACGACGAGCATGTCACCGCCACCGACGCGCAGGGCAAGGCCGTCATCAATACCAGGTTCGCTTCCGAGAAGGTCTCGGTCGACTTCAGCGACCCCTCGATGATGATGCTGAACCCGAACCATGCCTACGGCACGGTGGAGGATTGCATCGGCTACGTGCAGCGGCTGATCGATGCCGGCGCCGACGAGATCCTGTTTATCTGCCAGATGGGCACGGTGCCGCAGTGGGCGCAGATGGAGACCATCCGCAATATCGGCGAGCACGTGATCCCGCATTTCCGCAAGCAGGGCCGCAAGCTGAGCGCGGTGGCGTGAACGTTTGCTGATCGATGGTTTGCTCCCCTCTCCCGCGAGCGGGAGAGGGGGGCCGGGGGAGAGGGCCGGCGCATCCACGAAGTGCCGCAGGAAACAGCTAGTCCCATCAGACGATGGCGCCCCGCCCGCCCGATGCAAACATCAACGCCAGCCACAAGACAAAGCGAAAAGGAGACCGCGGTGCATCACGACAACAACCCCAAGGAACTGGCCGCACGCCTGATCGCGCGCGCCGAGCAGATGATCCCCGTGCTGGCGCAGCGCGCCGCGCAGGCAGAGTCCGAAGCGCGTATCCCCGCCGAAACTATCGCCGAGATGCAGGCCGCCGGCTTCTTCAAGGTGCTGCAGCCGCGCCGCTACGGTGGCTATGAACTCGACCCGCAGACCTTCTTCCGCATCCAGATGGCGCTGGCCAAAGGCTGCATGTCCACCGCCTGGGTCTACGGCGTGGTCGGCGTGCACAACTGGCAGCTCGCCCTGTTCGACGAACGCGCGCAGCAAGAGGTCTGGGGCAACGATCCCACCACGCTGATCGCCTCGACCTACATGCCGGTCGGCGAGGTCACCCCGGTCGAAGGCGGCTACCGTTTCTCAGGCCACTGGAAGTTCTCCAGCGGCAGCGAACTGTGCGACTGGATCTTCCTCGGGGGCCTGGTGCCGCCGTCCGAACCGGGCGGTGCCTACGATTACCGCACCTTCCTGCTGCCGCGCACCGACTACAAGATCGTGCGCAACTGGGATGTGCTGGGACTGCGCGCCACCGGCAGCCACGATATCGTCGTCGATGACGTGTTCGTCCCCGACTACCGCACCCATCGCGCCGTCGATGGCGCCATGGGCACCAGCCCGGGCCTTGCCGTCAACGACGTGCCGCTATATCGCCTGCCGTTCGCGCAGATCTTCGTGCGTGCCGTGTGCACCGCGTGCATCGGCGCGCTGGAAGGCACCCTTGACGATTTCGTCGCCTACGCCGACGGCCGCGTCAGCAGCAACGGCGGCAGCAAGACCGCCGAGGACGGCGGTGCGCAACTGGCCTGCGCCAATGCCCAGGTGGCCGTCGACGAAATGCGCACCGTCCTCGAACGCAATTTCGACGAGCTGCTGGCCGTAGCGCGTGAAGGCGGCCAGGTGCAGACGCCGCGACGGCTGCATTTCCGCTACCAGTCGTCGCAGGTGGCCGAGCGCTGCGCGCAGCTCGCCAACAGCCTGCTGCGCTATGCCGGCGGCAACGGCATCTACCGCACCAACCCGATGGTGCGCCGCTTCCTCGACCTGCACGCGGCACGCGCCCACTACGCCAACAACCTGGACCGCTTCGGCCAGAACCTGGGCGGCGTGATGATGGGCCGCGCCAACACCGACTTCTTCATCTGAAGCCGCGCACCGGCAAGGGAACCCATCATGACCCAGAACACAGCGCGCCTGCAGGCCAGGGAGTTTGACGTGGTGGTGGTCGGCTCGGGCGCCGGCGGCATGCTGGCCGCCTGCCGGGCCGCCGACCGCGGGCTGTCGGTGGTGGTGCTGGAGAAGAGCAGCCAGTACGGCGGCACCTCGGCGGTGTCCGGCGGCGGCATCTGGATCCCGCTCAACCACCATATCGCGCCGGCGGGCGGGCAGGACGACTACGCCAAGGCGCTCGAGTACATACTCGCCTGCACCGGCGACGACGGCGACCCGCGGCGGATCCGCGCCTACCTGGAGCAGGCGCCGCGCATGCTGCAATACCTGGAGCAGCAGACCGGTGTGCGTTACTACACGCTGCCGCGCTACGCCGACTACTTCCAGAAGCTGCCCGGCGCGATGCCCGGCTACCGCGCGCTCGACCCGATGCCGTTCGACGGTGCGCGCCTGCGTGAGGAGTTCGACCGGCTGCGTCCGCCGTCACCCGGCACGCTGGTGGGCGGCCGCGTGGCCGTGACCTCCGGCGAGGCGCACGCGCTGCTGTGCCGCTCGCCCGGCTGGTTCGGACTGGCGGTGCGCCAGTTCGCCCGCTACTGGCTCGACTTCGGCTGGCGCCGCAAGACCCGGCGCGACCGCCGCCTTACGCTCGGCAACAGCCTGGCCGGCGGCCTGCGGCGGGCAATGATGGACCGCGCGATCCCGCTGTGGCTCGACACCGCGCTGCAAGACCTGGTCGTCGAAGACGGCTCGGTCCGCGGTGTGCGCGCCGTGCAGGACGGGCAGGTGGTGGAAATCCGCGCGCTGCATGGCGTGATCCTGGCCGCCGGCGGCTTCGAGCGCAGCCAGGCCATGCGCGAGCAATACCTGCCGCAGCCGACGCAGGCCGGCTGGAGCGCGACGCCGCCCAACAACACCGGCGACGCGATCCGCGCGGGGCAGGCCGCCGGCGCCGGCGTCGCCCTGATGTCGCATGTGTGGGGCGCGCCGACTGTGCAGGTGCAGGGCGAGGAAAAGCAGCGCGCGCTCTTTATCGAGCGCGCCATGCCGGGCTGCCTGGTGGTGAACGGGCAGGGCCGCCGCTTCGTCAACGAGGCCGCGCCGTATTCCGAGTTCGTGCCGGCCATGTACCGCGACCACGACAAGACCGGCTGCAGCGTGCCGGCGTGGATGGTGTTCGACGCCACCTTCCGCCACAAGTACCCGTGCGGGCCGATCCTGCCTGCCTCGGTGATGCCGGACCGCAGCATTCCGGCCGGCCTGTCCGGCATCCTGGTGCGCGCCGACACGCTGGCGCAGTTGGCGCAGCGGATCGGCGTGGACGCCGACGGGCTCGCCGGCAGCGTCGCCCGCATGAACCGCTACGCCGCCACCGGCGTGGACGAGGAATTCGGCAAGGGCGACAACCTGTTCGATACCTACTACAGCGACCCGGCGGTGCGCCCCAACCCGTGCCTGGCGCCGATCGGCAAGGCGCCGTTCTACGCCGTGCGGCTCGATGCCGGCGATATCGGCACCAAGGGCGGACTGGTGACCGACGCCAGCGCGCGCGTGCTGCGGGAGGACGGCAGCGCTATCGCCGGGCTGTTCGCCATCGGCAATACCAGTGCCTCGATGATGGGCACCAGCTATCCCGGCGCGGGCTCGACGCTCGGGCCCGCGATGACCTTCGGCTATATCGCTGCGGACGTGATCGCGCAGCAAGCGCGGCAGCCTGCCGCCGCGCCCCACGCTCAAACCGTACAGGAGGCCCTATGAGCGCCAATCCGGAATCCAGCCAGACGTTGCGCGACGACATGCTGAAGGCGATGCGCCGCATGGCGCGCTCGGTGGCGGTCATCAGCTGCCGCGATGGCGAGCGCCGCTATTCGATGTCGGTGACGGCGGTCGATTCGCTGTCGGCGGATCCGCCATCGCTGCTGATCTGCATCAACCGCAACTCGTCGATCTATCCGCCGCTCGATGCCGGCACCGATTTCTGCATCAACCTGCTGGCCGCCGACCACCAGGACATCGCGGTCGATTGCAGCGGCCGCCTCAAGGGCGAGGAACGCTTCACCAGCGGCGAGTGGGAGGACGACCTGCTCGGCGTGCCGTGCCTGCGCAATGCCCAGGCCAACCTGGTGTGCCGGCAGGACGGCCGCTTCGACTATGGCACCCACGCTGTCTTCATCGGCCGGCTGCGCGAGGTGCGGCTGGCAGGCGAGGTGTCACCGCTGGTCTATGTCGACGGCGCCTATACCACCTCCGCGCCGCTGCGCGCGCTGTGTTCCGCCTGAGCCCCGGAGGCGCCAGCATGCATCCCGATTCCGTCACGCCGGTCTACGCACCGCTGCGGCTCGATGACCCGGACGCGCATCCGTGGCAGGCCGCCTGCGATGCTGTGGTAGTGGGCTTCGGCGCCGCCGGTGCCTGCGCAGCGCTGGAAGCCGCGCGCGGCGGCGCGCGCGTGATCGTCGCCGAGCGCTTCGAAGGCGGCGGCGCCAGCGCCAAGAGCGGCGGCGTGGTGTATGCCGGCGGCGGCACGTCCTACCAGGCCGCCGCGGGCTATGCCGATACGCCGCGGGCGATGGCGGATTACCTGCGCCAGGAGACCGGCGGCGTCGTCAGCGAAGGCACGCTGCAGTCCTTCTGCGAGCGCAGCCGCGACATGCTGGCCTGGCTGGAAGACGTGGGCGTGCGCTTTGCCGCCACCGTGCCGCCGCGCAAGACGTCGTACCCGGCGCAGCCGTATTACCTCTATTACTCCGGCAACGAAGCCGTGCCGGCGTACGCGCAGCATGCCGCACCGGCCCCGCGCGGGCATCGCGTGAAAGGCCCCGGCATGTCCGGGCGCACGCTGTACGGCGCGCTGCGCGGCGCCGTGGAAGCCCGGGCGGAAATCACGGTCATGCGCCAGGCCGCGGCGCGCCGGCTGATCGTCGACAAGGACGGCGCAGTCATCGGCATCGAGCTGTGGCAGGTGCCGCCGGAACGCCACCAGAAGCGCCACGCGCGCCTGGCGCGGCTGGCCGAGCGCCTGCACAACGCCATGCCGGGCGTTGCCGACCTGCTGCGCCAGCGCGTGCTGCAGCTCGAGCTGCGCCATGCGCAGCGCGTGGCAGTGCGCACCCGCGCCGTCGTGCTGGCCACCGGCGGCTTTATCTTCAACCGCGCCATGGTGGCGCGCCATGCCGGCAAGTACCTGCAGAACTGGCGCCTCGGCGCGACCGGGTGCGACGGCAGCGGCATCCGGCTCGGCGAATCGGCGGGCGCGGCCACGCGACACCTGGAGCGCGTGTCGGCCTGGCGCTTTATCAATCCGCCGTTCGACTGGGCGCGCGGTTGCGTGGTCGACGCTCGGGGCGAGCGCATCGGCAACGAGGAAACCTATGGCGCCACGCTGGGCCACGCCATCTGCGAGCGGCATGGCGGGCGCGCCTGGCTGATCCTGGACCGCGCGCTGGCGCGCGCCGCACTGCGTGAATGCCTGGGCGGCCGCCTGTGGGCGTTCCAGGCCTTGCCCGCGGCGATGCTGTTGCTCGCCGGCGCCAGGCGTGCGTCCAGCATCGAGGCGCTGGCCGGCAAGCTGGGCATGCCGCCGGCCGCACTGCGCGCTACCGTCGACGCCTGCAGCGCCGCTGCCCGCGGAGAGATTCCCGACCCGGCCGGCAAGTCCGCGCCGATGTGCGCCTCGCTGGAGGCCGGGCCATGGCTCGCCATCGACATCTCGGCGAACTCCCGCGTCTTCCCCTGTCCGGCGATCACGCTCGGCGGCTTGTCCGTGGAAGAGTCGAGCGGCCGTGTGCTGGCCGTCGCAGGCGGCGCCCCCATTTCGGGCCTCTACGCCGTCGGCCGGACCGCGGTGGGCATCGCCTCCAACCATTACGTAAGCGGCCTGTCGCTTGCCGACTGCATCTGGTCGGGGCGCAATGCCGGCCGCCACCTGACACAACAGCCCGCCGGCGAGCGGCAGGCACACACCAACGAGGAGATTACCCATGAGCCGACGTACTGAAGGCAAGATCGCGATCGTCACCGGGGCCGCCAGCGGCGTCGGCAAGGAAGACGCCCTGCTGCTGGCCCGCGAAGGCGCGCGCGTGGTGCTGACCGACCTGAACGAGGAAGCGGGCCACGCGCTGGCGCGCGAGATCGGCGAGACCGCGCTGTTCGTGCCGCACGACATCGCCAGCGAAGCCGGCTGGCAGCAGGTGATGGCGCGCACCGAGCAGCGCTTCGGCGCGCCCGGCGTGCTGGTCAACAACGCCGCCATCCTGATGCTGGGCTCGGTCGAGGATGCCACGCTGGAGCAATGGCAGCGCGTGATGCGCATCAACGCCGACGGCTACTTCCTGGGCTGCAAGTACGGCGTGGCCGCGATGAAGGCAGGTGGCGGCAGCATCGTCAACATGTCGTCGGTGGCAGCACTGGGCGGCATGGGTGCGTTCTGCGCCTACAGCGCCAGCAAGGGCGCGGTGGCGGCGCTGACGCGTGCCGTCGCGGGCCATTGCAAGCAGAGCGGCTACCGCATCCGCTGCAACTCGATCCATCCCGACGGCATCCTCACGCCGATGACCGCTGCCTTCCTGCCGGGCGGCGCGGCGGCCCTGCCGGAAGAGGTGGGCGGCGCCGAGCCGATGCAGCGCATGTGCCATCCGCGCGACGTCGCCAACCTGGTGCTGTTCCTGGCGTCGGACGAATCGCGCTTCATCAACGGCGCGGAACTGCGCATCGACAACGCACAGACCATCATGGGCGTGGCCTGACGCCACCCCCGGCGAGAGAAGGAAATCATGGCGCCAGTGCAATTCCATCGGCTGCAGATCGCCGAAGTCATCACGGAAACGGAGCAGGCGCATTCGCTGGTCTTCGCGCTGCCTGACGGCTTGCGCGACGCCTTTGCCTACCGTCCCGGCCAGTTCCTGACGCTGCGCGTGGCCGTCGACGGCGTGCCGCTGCAGCGCTGCTATTCGCTGTCGAGCACACCCGAGGTCGACCACGCCTTGCGCGTGACGATCAAGCGGGTGCAAAGCGGGCGCGTCTCCAACTGGATCTGCGACCACCTCGGCGCGGGCGATACGGTCGAGGTGATGCCGCCGGCCGGCGTCTTCACCCCGCCCACGCTGCATGGCGATTTCCTGCTGCTGGCCGGCGGCAGCGGCATCACGCCGGTGCTGTCGATCGCGAAGGCCGCACTGCGCCAGGGGCGCGGCGCGGTGACGCTGGTCTATGCCAACCGCGACGAGCGCTCCGTCATCTTCCGCGAGGCGCTCGGCGAGCTGGCGAACAGCCACCCCGGCCGGCTGCGCGTGATCCACTGGCTGGACAGCGTGCAGGGGCCGCCGACGCAGCGCCAGGTCGAGGAACTGGTGCGGCCGTGGAGCCTGGCCGAGTGCTTTGTCTGCGGGCCTGGTCCATTCATGGACGCGGCGCAGGCGGCGCTGCAGCAGCTTGGCGTGCCGCGCGGCAAGCTGCATGTGGAGCGCTTCGTGTCCCTGCCGGATGTGGCAGCGGCCAAGACACCGGCGGCGCCTGTCCCGAACGAGCCCGCCGCCATGCGCGGCGCGGCGCTGACCGTGCAGCTCGACGGCGCAGCCCACCAGCTCAATGTCGCGCCCGACGAGACGGTGCTGGATGCGCTGCAGCGCGCCGGCGTCGCCGCCCCCAGTTCCTGCCGTGCGGGCCTGTGCGGCGCCTGCATGTGCCAGGTGACGCAGGGCGACGTGACGCTCGGCGAAAACCACGTGCTCGATCGCGCCGACCTCGACGCGGGCTGGACGCTGGCCTGCCAGGCGCGCCCCGCGAGCGACGAACTCCACCTGAAGTTCCCGGATTGACATGACCCCATCTGACACCATCGACGACATTGCGGTGCTGGCCGGCCAGGACGCCCAGGAAGCCGCCGCCAACGAGGATATCGCTGCCACCATTCCCGAGCTGGTGCGGCGCGCGGCGCTGCGCCACGGCGAGCGTATCGCCATCCAGGAGGACGGGCTGCGCCTGAGCTACGCCGCGCTGGATGCCTGCCGGACCGAAGCGGGCCGCGCGCTGATGGCGCTCGGCGTGCAGCCGGGCGACCGCGTTGCGGTTTGGGCGCCGAACTTCTCGGAATGGATCATCGCGGCGCTGGCCACGCACAGCGTGGGTGCCGCGCTGGTGCCGCTCAATACGCGCATGAAGGGCGCCGAAGCCGGCGCCGTGCTGGCCGACAGCGGCGCTCGGCTGCTGGTCTGCGTCGACGACTTTCTCGGCGAAAGCTATCCGCAGATGCTGGCGCCACATCGCCCAGCCACGCTGGAGCGGCTGGTGATCCTGCGGCCGGGGCAGGGCAGGGCGCTGGGCGACGGCGAGCTGGCGTGGGATGGCTTCCTTGGACTGGCGCAGCAGGTGGACATGGCGGCGTTTTCGCAGCGCGAGGCCGGGGTGCGCGGCGACACGCCGATGGACATCATGTTCACCTCGGGCACCACCGGGCGGCCCAAGGGCGTGATGACCGCGCACGCACAGAACCTGCGCGCCATCGACGGCTGGGCGGCGATCACGGGCGTGCGCGCCGGGGACCGCTACCTGATCGTCAATCCCTTCTTCCACACCTTCGGCTACAAGGCGGGATGGCTTGCCGCCTTGTCGCGCGGGGCCACGGTGCTGCCGCACCTGGTGTTCGATGCCGAAGCCGTGATGACGCGCGTGGAGAACGAGCGCATTACGGTGCTGCCGGGGCCGCCGACGCTCTACCAGACGCTGCTCAACGCGCCGCGGCTGCGCGAGTTCGACCTGTCATCGCTGCGGGTTGCGGTGACCGGCGCCTCGGCGATCGCGCCGGTGCTGATCGAACGCATGCGCGAGGAACTGGGCTTTGACACCGTGATCACCGGCTATGGCCTGACCGAATCGTGCGGCTTTGCCACGCTGACCCGCGCCGGCGACGATGCCGAAACGGTGGCCGGCACCTCCGGCCGCGCCATGCCGGGGATCGAGCTGCGCTGCGTCGACGCGCAGGGGCGGCCGGTCGCGACCGGCGAGCCGGGCGAGGTGCTGGTGCGCGGCTACAACGTGATGCAGGGCTACTTTGGCTTGCCGGAGGCGACCGCCGAAGCCATCGACGCCGACGGCTGGCTGCATACCGGCGATGTCGGCACGCTCGATGCGCGGGGCTACCTGCGCATTACCGACCGCATCAAGGACATGTTCATCGTCGGCGGCTTCAACTGCTATCCGGCGGAGGTGGAGAAGCTGCTGACGGCCCACCCGGCGGTGGCCCAGGTCGCGGTGGTGGGCATGCCGCATGAGCGGCTGGGCGAAGTGGGGCGCGCCTACGTGGTGCTGCGCCATGGCGCACGCCTGGATGCCGAGACCCTGATCGTCTGGGCGCGCAGGCACATGGCCAACTACAAGGTGCCGCGCGAGGTGCTTTTCGTCACATCGCTGCCGGTGAGCGCGGCGGGCAAGGTGCTGAAGTATCAGCTGCGTGAAGCCTGATCAACGGAGATTGAATATGACCGAGATTGCCGGCATTGCCGACCGCCTTTCACGGCTGGAAGCCGCGGATGCGATCCGGGCGCTTAAGCTGCGCTACCTGCGGGCGTGCGATGACAAGGATCCGGAAGCCATGCGGGCCTGCTTCGTGCCGGACAACGCGCATATCCACTATGACCGCATTGGCAGCTTTGCCGGGCGTGATGCGCTGGTGCAGTGTTTTGCGGAGCTGGCTTGCCGGCCTACGCTGCGGGAGATGCATTTTGCCGGGCAGTCGGAGATCCGGGTGCTGGATGAGGCGTCGGCGCAGGGTAGCTGGGATCTGGCGTATCTGGCGCTGGATGACGTCAACGGTTCGCGCACGTTCCTGACCGGGCGCTATGCGGATGAGTATGTGCGGATCGATGGGGTGTGGTTGATCCGGTCGACGGAGTTTACGACGGCGTTGCTGTCGCAGGGCAGCTAAAACCTCGCTTGTTTGCTCCCCTCTCCCACTGCGCGGGAGAGCGGAGCGTATGCGTGGGGCGTTGGCTAGCCCAGGCCCTACTCCACGATCGCAGGATGCACCGCCGGCGGACCGCCCAGCACCTCCCGGTACGAAGGCGGCTGCACCCCCTGCGCATCGACAATCCCATACCCCAGCGCGGCCTCCGCCGCGATCAGCACCTGGCCGGATTTCTCCATCAGCCCGGGATCGCGATACAGCGCCGCAATGACTTTCCCGGTGAATTCAGGGGTCTCCGCCACGGTGGCGAACGATGCGTACTTGTCGGGATGCTGTTCCCACACGCGCTGCGTGCGCGCGGTGCGCAACGGCCCCATCCACACCGAGACCGCCGCCACGCCGTGCGGGCGCAGGTCGACCGCCATGTCATGGGCAAACTTGTCGATGCCGGCCTTCTGCGCCCCATACGCCGGGCCATGCATATAGCAGTTGGCGCCAAACGACGACGTGAACACGATCAGCCCCCGCCCGCGCGCCGCCATCATCGGCGCCGCATGCCAGCTGGCCACGTAGCCCGAGCGCAGGCCAACGTCGAGAATCCCGGTCATCTCCAGCGGCTTCTGCCAGAAGGGGCCGGGCATGATGAGTTCGTCATGCAGGAAGGTGGCGTTGTTGACGAGGATATCGATCCGCCCGATCTCCTCGCGCACGCGCACGAACAGCTGCGCCACCTGCGCATCGTCGCGATGATCGCAGGCGACCGCGATGCCGCGACCGCCCAGCGCATCGATCTCGCGCGCCGTGGCGTGGATGGTGCCGGGCAGCGGCGCGCTGCCTTCCTGCTCCGTACGCCCGGTCACGTACACCGTGGCACCGGCAGCGCCGAGCGCCAGCGCAATGCCCTTGCCGGCACCACGAGAGCCGCCCGTGACGACCGCGACGATGGGCTGTTCCGTCTGCTTCATTTCTGTCTCCTGTATCAGTGATATGCGGGCGCCGTTGGGGCCGCCCGTCCTCGTCGAAAGCTTGGGGCGGGCGAGGCACCGCTACATCCTTCGTTCGGACTAAACGGCATCCGTACCGGTTACTACACGCGGACGATGGCCGGCTGCGCGGCAGGGTTGACGATAGTCGCCATCCCAACGACCGGTCGCGCATCCTGCCCCGGCCGGTCACAACCAAGGAGTGAGCCTGGCCATGTCCGATCTGGAGCACAAGCAAGCCATTCACGCGCTGACCTGCCGCTATGCGCAGGCGGTGGACCGGCGCGATTTCCCGCGCCTGGCGGATCTGTTCACTCCCGATGCGCGGCTCACCGGGCCAGGCTTCTGCATGGACGGACCGCAAGCGATTGCCGAGGGCATGTCGGCACTCGGCAAGTACAGCGCCACGCAGCACCACATGCACCAGCAATTGGTTGAGCTCGATGGCGATGCCGCCACCGGCGAAACCTATTGCGTCGCCAACCACTTGTATGAGCAGGACGGCATGCAGCGCAAGCTGGACTGGGGCATCCGTTACCAGGACCGCTTCGAGCGATGGCAGGGCCGGTGGCGCATCGCAGCGCGCGAGCTGGTGGTCGACTGGACGCAGGACCTGCCGCTGCGGGGGGGCATGATGACGACGAATCGTGTACTGGAAGGGAAGACCGCCCTCGTTACCGGCGGCGCGGGCGGCATCGGTGCGGCCAGCGCGCTGGCGCTGCTGCGCGACGGCGCGGCGGTAGTGCTGATGGGGCGGCGCCGCGAAGCGCTGGAAGCAGCACGGCGCGACCTGCTTGCGCAAGTGGCCGGCGCCGCGGTTGAAATCAACGTCGGCGACGCATGCCGCGAGGCGGATGTGCAGGCCGCGCTGCGGCAGGCCTGGGAGATGGAACGCCGCCTCGATATCGTCGTGGCGACGGTCGGCGGCGGCGGCTTCCGTCCCATGCTGATGCATGACACCGCGTCACTGATGGCGGAGCTGGGGCTGAATATCGCCAGCGCCTTCCTGGCGATCCGTCACGCCTCGCCGCTGATGGCGCCGCATGGCGGCGCGATCGTCTGCATTTCGTCGAACGCGGCGCGCATGACCTGCCGCTGGCTGTCGGGGTACTGCGCCGCCAAGGCGGGCCTGGAAGCCTTCGTGCGCGCGGCGGCCGAGGAACTGGCCGGCTGCGGCATCCGCGTCAATGCGGTGCGCCCGGGCCTGACCCGGTCCGGCGCGACCGGGCCGATGTTCGACAACCCCGCCATGCTCGACAAGTTCGTCGCGCAGATGCCGCTCGGCCGCGCCGGCGAACCGGACGACATTGCCAGCGCGGTGCGCTACCTGGCTGGGCCGGAATCGGGCTGGGTCACCGGCCAGAGCATTGCCGTCGATGGCGGCAGCGAGTTGCGCGGCAATCCCATCCTCGACGAAACCGTGGCGGCGGTGTACGGCGAAGCCGCGCTGCACGCGGTGCTGGCCGGCAGGATTCCCGACGCCGCGTGAAGCGGACCACACAAGGAGAGAGAAGATGGATCAGGTCAAGGGCAAGGTCGCGCTGGTCACCGGCGCGGCCAGTGGGGTAGGGCGCGCCGACGCGCTGCTGCTGGCTGCGCAAGGCGCGCGCGTGGTGCTCAGCGACGTCAATGAGGAAGCCGGGCAGGCGCTCGCCCGCGAGATCGGCGATGCGGCATTGTTTATACGCCACGACATCGCCAGCGAAGACGACTGGCGCAAGGCCGTGGCCGCGGCACAGGACCGCTTCGGGCGGCTCGATGTGCTGGTCAACAATGCGGCCATCTGCCCGCCGGGATCGATCGAGGAAACCTCGCTCGACTGCTGGCGGCAGGTCATGCGCGTCAATGCCGACGGGTATTTCCTCGGCTGCAAGTTCGGCGTGCAGGCGATGAAAGGCAATCCGGCCGGCGGCTCCATCATCGTGATGTCGTCCGTGGCAGCGCTGGGCGGCTTGCCGATGATGTGCGCGTACAGCGGCGCGAAAGGCGCCGTGACAGCGCTGGCGCGCAGCGTGGCCGTGCACTGCAAGCGCAACGGCTATCGCATCCGCTGCAACTCGATCCACCCCGACGGCATCTGGACACCGATGACGCAGGCGCTGGTGCCGGATCTTGACCCGGTGGCGCTGGGCATCGGCACGGACCCGATGGCACGCATGTGCCAGCCGGAGGATGTGGCCAACCTGGTGCTGTTCCTGGCTTCGGACGCATCGCGCTTCATCAATGGCGCGGAACTGCGCATCGACAACGCGCAACTGATCTCGGGGCTGTAAGACCCGCCGCGGCGGCCTGCGCGGGCCGCCGCGGTGCCGCCTTTAGCTGTACTGCGCCACGATTTCGCTCACCGTGCGCAGGATGTCGCGGCGGCGATAGCCGAGCAGGACAGTCTCGGCCGCGTCCGGCTCGTAGTAGAGCGTGTTGCCCCGGCCGAAGCAGATCGCCGAGTCAGGCAGCAACGGGTGCTCCTGGTCGATGACCGGCGGTACCGGGCGGCCGGCATCGCGGAAGAATGCGCCGAAGTATTCCTGGAAGGTCAGGTTCTCGTCGCCCACGAGGTAGGCCTTGCCATTCTCGCCGCGCAGCAAGGCACCTTCGATCGCTTCGGACAGCGACATGGCCGAGATGAAGTTGACGCCGCCCGGCGGCGCGAAGTCCGGCATCGGCGCAAAGCCGCCCCTGGCGTAGTCGGTATAGGCCTTGAACATCGGAACAGTCAGGCCCGGCACCGTGCCCACGACGAACGGGGCATTGACGCTGCTGACGCGGAAGGCAGCCGTCGCCAGTGCGCGCACGCCTGCGTCGGCCAGCTTGCGCGAGCGGATATAGGCGTTGTCTTCGGCCAGTTGCGGTGCCGCCTGCGGATAGAAGCTGCCGACGTGCACCGCGACCCGGATGCCGGCATCGCGCGCGGCGCGGAAAAAACGCGGCACGCCTTCGACGTTGGCGCGTTCCCAGTGTGCCGCTTCGTCGCCGCCAGGCGGGACGTGGCGCACATCGTTGCCGGCGGCGAAAACCAGCGCATCGAAGGCACCGAGCTGCGCCGCAGGCAGGTCGTTGGCGATGTAGTCGCAGCGCAGGAAGTCCAGCCCGCCCAGCGGCGTTCCGGGGGCGGGTCGGTTGCGGCCCGCGATGGTGACTTCGTGCCCGCGGCTGCGCAGGTGCAGGGCCGCGTGGCCCCCGATCATGCCGGCGCCGCCGACGATCAGTATCTTCATGCTTGTCTCCTTGGTTGGATGGTGTGGCCGGGTGGTGTGGCTGCGTGGCGCCGCCATCAGAGGTTCATGCCGTTGCCGCCGATGACCGGCATGTTGGTCCACGCGCCCTGCGGATCGCGGTACCAGCCGGCGGCGGCCAGCGCGCCGCCGTTGACATGCAGCGCCGTGCCGGTGATCCAGGCGGCGCGCGGGCTGGCCAGGAACAGGATGCCGTCGGCGATGTCCTGCGGCGTGCCGAAGCGGCCCAGCGGGATCCAGCGCGGGATATGGTGCTGGTGCTCCGCGGCGACCATCTGCGATACGGGGACCTGCGGCGTTTCGGTGGTTTCGGGGGCGATCAGGTTGACGCGGATGCCCGCGGGCGCCAGCTCCAGCGCCAGGCTCTGCGTGAAGCCGGTGATGGCGGCCTTGAAGGCGCCGTAGACGCTGCAGTACGGAATGCCGCGGAAGGCCTCGATCGACGACACGCTGACGATGCTGCCGGCTTCACTGCGCCGCAGCAGCGGCAGCATGGCGCGCGTGACGGTGAAGACGTGGCCGAGGTTGGCCGCGTAGAGGCTGGCAATCTCGGCGTCGTCATAGTGCTCGAACGGCTTGGCGATGCGCAGGAAGTCGCCGACGTTGTTGACCAGCACGTCGAGCCGCCCGAACCGCTGTTCGAGCTGCGCGGCCAGT
The DNA here is from genome assembly GCF_059278825.1 of Cupriavidus sp. MEYA8. Taxonomy (NCBI): domain Bacteria; kingdom Pseudomonadati; phylum Pseudomonadota; class Betaproteobacteria; order Burkholderiales; family Burkholderiaceae; genus Cupriavidus; species Cupriavidus sp. MEYA8. The sequence continues at coordinate 640,270 of NZ_CM181222.1, read as the reverse complement.
TCGCGTACGGTGCCGGCGTCGGCGGCGTCTCCCTGTACCACCAGCACATCGGCGCCGGCCTTGCCCAGCAGCGTGTGGGCATGGTCGGCGCGCTGCGCGTCGATCTCGATGATCGCCACGCGCGCGCCCTGGTCCAGAAAGGCTTGCGCGGTAGCGAGCCCGATGCCGGCGCCGCCGCCGGTGACCAGCACGGTCTTGTCGGTGAAATCCATCTCGGTTGCTCTCCTTCGGTTGCACTGCGGGAATGCGCGCATTTGATCCGCGGCTGGCGGGACGAACATCGTCCGATTGCAGGTCAGGGAAAACACCGAGGGCTGCGCATTGGCGGGCAACGGGCGGGCAGCATCCCTATAATCTGCGCTGCCTCCAGGTGCCGCAGAGCGCCGGCAGGCACACACGTGGTGTGGAAACAGGAGACAAGGTATGTTGATGGCGACCGTTGAGGCGCAGGAAATGGCGTCGCCTTTGCTTGCGCAGTCAGGCCTGAGCGTCACGCAGTTCGGCGCGCTGCTGGCCGCGGTCTATGAAGGGCCGATGGAACCCGTGCCCTGGGGCCGCGCGCTCGAAATGCTGCGCAAGCAACTCGATGCCAGCTATGTGAGCTTTATCCTGCGCTCGCCCGCCAGCGACCGCAGCGGCCTGGCGGTGCATGCATCGGCGCACGGCACCTCGCTGGAGGCAGAGGCTTCCTACAACAGCTACTACTACGCGATCGATCCGTTCATCAACCTGCCCACCGACCGCGCGGTGACGGTCGACGAGGCGCTGGGCGCGGGCAACTGGTGCCGCAGCGAGATCTACCGCCAGTTCCTGCAGCCGCTAGGCATCCGCTACCTGCTGGGCGCGGACATTCGTACCGAGGACGGTGTCGAGTGCCGCCTGCGCATCTGCCGGCAGGACGACACGCAGGATTTCTCCGAAGTGGACAAGGCGGCCTGTGGCGCCATCCTGCCGCACCTGAAGCGCGCGATCCGGCTGCATTCCCGGCTGGACGTGGTCGAATCCGAGCGCTCGCTCTATGCGGGGGCGATCGACCGCATGCTGGTGGGCATGGTGATCCTCGACGCCTCCGGCACGATCCTCAAGAAGAATCCCGAGGCCGACGAGATCCTGGCGGAGAACGACGGCATCCGCCTCAACGGGAACATCTTCGAGATTGCCTACGCCCAGGAGAGCCGCAAGTTCCAGTACCTGCTGCGCCGCGCGCAGATGGGACACCACGGCAGCGCGCCGGCACTGGCCGAAGCCATGTCCATCACCCGCCCGTCCGGGCGCGGCAAGCTCGGCGTGCTGATCCGCACCATCCCGCTCAGCGAATGGTCCGAAGAAAACCGGCACCGGCCAGCGTGCGCGGTCTTTATCCGCGATCCCGAGCGCAAGTCGCGCGCCTCGCACGAGGTGGTGCGCAAGCTGTTCGACCTCACCCCCGCCGAAACGGCGCTGGCACTGGTGCTTGCCGACGGCATGACCCTTGACGAAGCCGCGGAGGCATTGGGTACCAGCAAGAACACGGTACGCGCCCACCTGCGCGCGATCTTCTCCAAGACCGGGGTCACGCGGCAGGCCACGCTGGTGCGCATGCTGCTGAGCAGTGTCGTGACGCTCGGCTGAGCGCCAGCGTGTCGTCCTCCCTCTAGTCCGACTGGAGGATGATCGCCGCCATCCACGCGCCTAGCATGCACAGGACCAGCGGGCGCGGCAGCCGGATGGCACGTCATGCGGACGCAGCGAGGCATGGGTTCCGCAATCAATCCGGTTCCGCGCACGCTTCAACCTGTCCGGCCACGGCCGGCAACTTTACCAGGGAGCGTGGAGCATGGAAAAAGTCATCTATATCGTCTGGCGCGATCCGCGGAACGAGCCGGCGGAGTTCGCGCGCCGGTTGCGCACGACGCTGGCCGACAAGCTGCTGGCGCTGGGCGCGCGCGGATTGCAGGTCAACGTGGCGGATGACGCCGTGCTGCCTGCAGCGGGCCTGCGGCAGACGAACACCCGGCCGCAAATGGAAGGGCTGGTCTCGCTCTGGATCGACAGCGCCGTCGACCGCCTGCGCCAGCCGTTCGACCAGGCGGTCGAGGCCGCGGTCGGCCGCATGGCAGCGTACCTCGTCACGGAGTCCCAGCCGATCCGCAATACGCGTTTCCCCGTCGCGACGGGGGAGCGCACCCCCGGCTTCGCGCAACTGGCCTTCCTGACGCGCCCGCCGCGGCTCACGCCGCAGGCGTGGCTGGATACCTGGCACAACCATCACACCCAGGTGGCGGTCGAGACCCAGGACAACTTCCTGTACGTGCAGAACGTGGTGGTGCGGCCGCTCAGCTACGCCGCGCCACCTTGCGACGCGATCGTCGAGGAATGCTTCCCCGACGCGGCAATGACCGACCCGCAGGCGTTCTTCGACGCCGTCGGCGATGAAGAGAAGTTCCAGCGCAACCTGCAGGCCATGATGGCCAGCTGCCAGCGCTTCATCGACTTCGACAGGATCGACGTGGTCCCCACCAGCCAGTACGTCGTCCGCCCCGCCAGCGCCTGAATCCGGCCCCGGATCGGCTAGTCCCACTGGACGATGTGCCGGGTGGCCGCGCACGGAAGAATAGGTCTCATCAGCCAGCAGTGGCAACGAACAGAGGAGACCGGCATGTTGGATATCCGTGCGCTTGGCTACATCGTGGTCGAGTCCACCGACCTGGAGCGGTGGCGGCACTATGCCGGGCAGGTGCTGGGCATGGCCTGCTCCGGCGCCCCGGGCGGCGCGCTGTACGTGAAGATGGATGAGCGCGACTACCGCTACCTGGTGGTGCGGGGCGCGCGAGACCGCTATCTCGCATCGGGTTGGGAACTGGCCGACGAGCTGGCCTATCGCCATGCGCTCGACACGCTGCGGCATGCCGACGTCGAAGTCGTGCACGCCAGCCCCGCGGAGCTGGCACAACGCCGCGTGCAGGCCATGGCGTGGTTCACCGATCCGTCGGGCAACCGCCACGAGATTTCATGGGGCATGCGCTCGGACTTCCTGCGCTTTGTCTCGCCGGTCGGCGTGCCGCGCTTCATCACCGACCCGATGGGCGCCGGCCATACCGTGCTGCCCGCGCCGGCCTTCGACCAGACCTACGCCTTCCTGCGCGACGTGATGGGCTTCGGCCTGTCCGACATCTACCGCGTGCGCTTCAGCGGCGATCCCGATGAGCCGGAGAAGCGCATCCACTTCCTGCACTGCGCCAACGGCCGCCACCACAGCCTGGCGATCTTCGAGATGCCGTCGGAAGCCGGCTGCATCCACGTGATGGCCGAAGTGCCCGACATGGCCGAGGTGGGGCGCGCGCTCGACCGCGTGCACCAGCACGGCGTGAAGCTGTCCGCCACGCTGGGCCAGCACTGCAACGACCGCATGACTTCCTTCTACATGAAGACGCCGGGCGGCTTCGACCTCGAATACGGGCACGGCGGACTGGTGGTGGACTGGGGCCACCACGCCGCCTACGAAGCCACGCGCGTCAGCCTGTGGGGACACGACTTCAGCATCGGATACCGCTAGACACCATGACCAAGACAATCGACAAGACCATGAGCGCGGCCGACGTGGTCGGCCAGCTCGCCGATAGCATGACCATCGGCATCGGCGGCTGGGGCCCGCGCCGCAAACCGATGGCGCTGGTGCGCGAGATCCTGCGCTCGCCGCTGAAGGACCTGACCCTGGTCGCCTATGGCGGCCCCGAGGTCGGCATGCTGTGCGCGGCCGGCAAGGTTCGCCGGCTCGTGTTCGGCTTTGTCTCGCTCGACGTGATCCCGCTCGAGCCATATTTCCGCCAGGCGCGCGAGCGTGGCTCGCTGGAAGTGACCGAGCTTGACGAAGGCATGTTGCAGCTCGGCCTGCGCGCGGCGGCGGCGCGGCTGCCGTTCCTGCCGACGCGCGCATCGCTGGGCACCGACGTGCAGGCGAGGAATCCGCAGCTGAAGACCGTGCGCTCGCCCTATGCCGATGGCGAGGTGCTGCTGGCGATGCCGGCGATCGAACTCGACGCGGCGCTGCTGCATGTGAACGAGAGCGATGTGCTCGGCAACACCCGCATCGACGGCCCCGATCCGTTCTTCGATGAGTGGTTCGCCCGCGCCGCGCGGCGCTGCTATGTGAGCTGCGAAACGCTGCATCCGCGTCTTGAAGAGGAGGACCTGGCCCACGCCCGCAGCAACCCCTTCGAACGCTCGCTGGTAACGGGCGTGGTGCACGCGCCCGCCGGTGCTCATCCCACCTCGTGCGCACCCGCCTATGGCTGGGACCTGCCGGCGCTGAAGGCGTACTGTGCCAGCGCCGAGGCCGAGGATGACGGCTTCCGCGCGTACCGCGACGAGGTGGTGGGCGCCAGCGAAGCGGCCTACCTGGAGCGCATCGGCGGCCTCGGCCACGTGCACGACCTGCCGCTGCCCGTCCTTTGAACCGCCGTCTGAACCCGCCAACCCAAGGAGCGACCGTGAGCGCCACTTATGAATTCACCCGCGCCGAGCTAATGATCGCCGCCGCCGCCCGCGCCTGGCGCGACGACGGCGAGGTGCTGGCCACCGGCATCGGCACCGGCCCGCGCATCGCCGCCGGCCTGGCGCGGCTTGCGCACAACCCAGGGCTGCTGATGACCGACGGCGAGGCCTACCTGGTGGAGACGCCGGTGCCGCTGGGTCCGCGCGAGGCCGGCTACAAGGTCCGCGCCAGCGGCTGGATGGGCTATTCGCGCGTGTTCGACTGCCTGTGGGGCGGGCGCCGCCACGCGCTGGTGATGCCGACGCAGATCGACCGCTTCGGGCAGGCCAATATTTCCTGCCTGGGCGGCACCCATGCGCAGCCTAAGACGCAGCTGCTCGGCGCGCGCGGTTTCCCGGGCAACAGCATCCACCACGCAAACTCCTTCTTCGTGCCGGGGCACAGCACGCGCGCGTTTGTCGGCGGCGAAGTCGACATGGTCTGCAGCGCCGGCTACAACCCGGCGCGCCAGATCGAAGGCATGCGCAGTTTCGTCGACCTGCGCGTGATCGTCACCGACCTGTGCGTGATGGATTTCGGCGGGCCTGCCCATGCCATCCGCGTGCGCTCGCTGCACCCGGGCGTGAGCTTCGAGCAGGTGCAGGCGGCGACCGGCTTTGCGCTGGCAAACGCCCCCGGCGAAGCCTTGCCGGAAACGGCGCCACCGACGCCGGAAGAGCTGCGGCTGATGGCCCGGCTCGATCCGCACAACCTGCGCGCCACGATCGTGCGCGGCAACCCTTCCGGACGCGCGTGAAACTGACATGACATCGCCTGCCATCGAACCCATCAGCCTGGGCCCGAACGCCGAGGTGCTCTACCAGGTTACGGACGGCATCGCCACCGTGACCCTGAACCGGCCGCAGTTCCACAACGCCCAGAACTCGAAGATGACGTATGCGCTGGACGAGGCCTATCGGCGCGCTTCCGCCGACGACGCGGTCAAGGTCATCGTGCTGCGCGGCGCCGGCAAGCACTTCTCCGCGGGGCACGACATCGGCACGCCGGGGCGCGACATCAACGAGTCGTTCGAGCGCGCCTCGCTCTGGTACGACCACGTCAACAAGCCCGGCGGCGAGTTCCTCTATGCGCGCGAGCAGGAGGTCTACCTGGGCATGTGCCGGCGCTGGCGCGAATTGCCCAAGCCGACCATTGCGATGGTGCACGGCGCCTGCATTGCCGGTGGCCTGATGCTGGCCTGGGTGTGCGACCTGATCGTGGCCTCGGACGATGCCTTCTTTGCCGATCCGGTGGTGCGCATGGGCATCCCGGGCGTGGAGTACTTCGCGCATGCCTACGAGCTGCACCCGCGCATCGCCAAGGAGTTCCTGTTCCTGGGCGAGCGCATGGGCGCGCAGCGCGCCGAGCGCATGGGCATGGTCAACCGCGTGGTGCCGCGGGATGCGCTGGAGGACACCGTCTACGGCATGGCCGCCAGGGTCGCGCAGATGCCGCGGCTGGGCCTGACGCTGACCAAGCAGGCGGTCAACCATGTGGAAGACCTGCAGGGCAAGCGTACGGCGATGGATGCGGTCTTTGCCTGGCACCACTTCGCGCATGCGCACAACGAGCTGGTCAGCGGCGACAAGCTCGGCGGCTATGACGCGCGCGCCATGGCGGCGTCGCAACGCAGCGGCGGCGAGGAGAAGGCATGAGCACCGGCATGAGCAACGCGAGCCTGCACACAGTGCTTTGCGACCTGCTGGGCTGCCGCTACCCCATCGTCCAGACCGCGATGGGCTGGGTGGCGGACGCGAAGCTGGTCGCCGCCAGCGGCAACGCCGGGGCCTTTGGCTTCCTGGCCGGCGCAACCATTCCGCCCGGCGAGGTCGAGCAGGAGATCCTGCGCGTCAAGGCGCTCAGCGACCGGCCCTTCGGCATCAACTTCCACATGTTCCAGCCGAACGCGGACGAAGTGATCGAAATGGCGATCCGCCACCGGCTGCGCGCGGTCAGCTACGGGCGCGGCCCTGACGCGAAGATGGTCGGCCGGCTCAAGGCGGCGGGGATCGTCTGCATGCCGACGGTCGGCGCCGGCAAGCATGCGGCCAAGGCCGTGGAGATGGGTGCGGACGTGGTCACCGTGCAGGGCGGCGAGGGTGGCGGCCATACCGGTGGCACGCCGACAACGCTGCTGCTGCCGCAGGTGCTGGACAGCGTCAGCGTGCCGGTGGTGGCCGCGGGCGGCTTCTTCGACGGCCGCGGGCTGGCCGCCGCGCTGGCCTATGGCGCGGCCGGCGTGGCCATGGGCACGCGCTTCCTGATGTCGGCCGAATCGCCGGTGCCGGCGCAGACGCTGGAGCGCTACGTCAAGGTGCGCGACCCGGGCCGGATCCGCGTGTCGCTGGCCATTGACGGGCTGCCGCAGCGGATGATCGACAACACGCTGCTGCTGGAACTGGAGAAAGCCGGCCCGTGGCGGCGCACCTGGCTGGCGCTGTCGGCCGCGCGCAAATGGCAGGCGCGCACCGGCATGCGCAGCGCACAGATGCTGGCGACTGCGTGGCGCGCGATGCGCGAGCAGGACTACAGCGCCGCGCAGACGCTGATGGCCGCCAACGCGCCGGTGCTGATCCAGCGCGCGATGGTGGAAGGGTGTCCGGATGAAGGCGTGTTGCCCAGCGGGCAGGCAGCGGCGGTAATCGGCGCGATCGAATCGTGCGAGCAGATCGTTTCCGGCATGGCCGCGCAGGCGCAGGCACGGCTCGAGGCGCTGGCAGGAGCCGGACTGGCTGCAGCGGCCTGACCTACAGACAGAGGAGACCATGCAAATGAACCACAAGACCGGGCCGTTCCGCATCGACACCGCCGACGGCATCGCCGAACTGGTGATCGACCATCCGCCCGTCAACGCGCTCGACAACGCCGGCTGGCACGCGCTGGCGGCCGCCATTGATCGCCTGGGCGCGGACCCCGCCGTGCGCGTGATCGTACTGCGCGGCGAAGGGCGCGGCTTCTGCGCGGGCGTCGATATCAAGGAGCTGTCCGCACACCCCGAGCGCATCGTCGAGGTCAATGCCGGCAACTACGCCACCTTCCGCGCCGTGCACCGCAATCCCAAGCCGGTCATCGTGGCCGTGCACGGCTTTGTGCTCGGTGGCGGCATCGGCATCTGCGGCGCCGCCGACATCATCGTCGCGTCGGATTGCGCGCGCTTTGGCGTGCCCGAAATCGACCGCGGCGCCATGGGCGGCGGCGCGCACCTGCAGCGCATGTTCGGCGTGCAGAAGGTCAGGGCGATGTACTTCACCGGCGAGATGATCGATGCCGCCGAAGCGTACCGGCTCGGCGCGGTCGAGCGCGTGGTTTCGCGTGTCGAGCTGCGCGACGCGGGCATGACCCTGGCCCGCCAGATCGCCGCCAAGAGCCCTGCCATGCTGCAGCTCGCCAAGGAAGCGCTCAACGGCGTCGAAGACGGCAACCTGGAGGACAAGTACCGCTGGGAGCAGGGCTTCACGCTGCAGGCCTATATGAGTGCGGATTCCGGCGAGGCGCGCGCCGCTTTTGTCGAACGGCGCGAAGCCAGCTTTTCACAAGGGGCGCGCGATGCAGCTTGAATACACCGACGCCCAGCGCGCCTTCCGCGCCGAGGTGCGCGACTGGATGGCCGCGCACGTACCGCGTTCGCCGCTGGCCAGCTTCGACACCGGGGAAGGCTTTGCCCAGCACCGCGCCTGGGAAGCCACCCTCAACCAGGGCCGCTGGAGCATGGTCACGTGGCCGGCCGAACTGGGCGGGCGCGGCTGCGACCTGATCGAGTGGCTGATCTTCGAGGAGGAGTACTGGCGTGCCGGCGCGCCGATGCGCGTCAACCAGAACGGCATCTTCCTGCTCGGTCCGACGTTGATGGAGTTCGGCACCGCGGCGCAGAAGGCGCGCTTCCTGCCGCGCATGGCCTCCGGCGAGCATATCTGGGCGCAGGGCTGGTCCGAGCCAAACGCCGGCTCCGACATGGCCGCGATCCGCTGCAGCGCGATCCGCGATGGCGATGACTATGTGATCAACGGCCAGAAGATCTGGTCGACGCGGGCGGTTTGGGCGGACTGGCTGTTCGGGCTGTTCCGCACCGACCCGGCCTCGACGCGCCACCACGGGCTGACCTTCGTGCTGGTGCCGCTCGATACGCCGGGCATCACCGTGCGCCCGATCCGCCAGCTCAACGGCCAGACCGGCTTTGCCGAGATCTTCTTCGACGACGTGCGCGTGCCGGTGGAGAACCGGCTGGCCGCGGAAGGCGCCGGCTGGCAGGTGGCCATGGCCACTGCCGGCTTCGAGCGCGGACTGATGCTGCGTTCGCCCGCCCGCTTCCAGGAGACCGCCCGCGCGCTGGTCAGGCTGTACCAGGCCAACCGCGATGCGGCTGACCGCGACCCCTCGCTGCGCGACGCGGTGCTGCGCGCATGGATGGATGCGGAGGCCTACACGCTCTCGACCTACGCCACCGCGAGCCGGCTGGTGCGGGGCGGCCCGAATGCTCATATCGGCGCGGAATCGAGCACGAACAAGGTGTTCTGGTCCGAGCTGGACATCCATATGCACGATACCGCGCTGGCCATCCTGGGGCAGGCCGCAGAAGTCGCGCCAGCGGGCCAGCCGCCGGGTTCTCTCGGCCACTGGCTGGATGGCTTCCTGTTCTCGCAGGCCGGGCCGATCTATGCCGGCACTAACGAGATCCAGCGCAACATCGTCGCCGAGCGCCTGCTTGGCATGCCGCGCGCATGACGGCACCCGGGGGAAACACCATGGATTTCGCATTGACCGAAGAGCAGGAACAGTTTGCCGAGGCGATCCGGCGCTTCCTGATGACCGAGATGACGCCCGAGCTGACGCGCGAGCTGTGGAGCACCGGGACCGGCCGCTCCGACGCGCTGTGGCGCCAGCTTGCCGACCAGGGACTGACCGCGCTGATGGTGCCGCAGGAGCAGGGCGGGCTGGGGCTGGGCGAGGTGGAATGGGCGCCGCTGGCGCAGGCATGCGGCTACTTCGCGCTGCCTGAGCCGCTGCTCGACACCGCGCTGGTGGCAACCGGCCTGCTGCGCGATGCACTGGCGCTCGGGCCACACCCGGCGCCCCACGCGGCGGCGCGCGAGCGCTGCGCCGCGCTGCTGGAGCGCATCGCCGGCGGCGATGCCCGCGTGGCGGTCGCGCATCCGCAGGAGCGGCTGGTGGCCGACGCCCATGTCGCCGACGCCATCCTGTGCGCGCATGAAGGCACGGTCCACCTGCTGCGGCCAGCCCAGGCCACGCTGACGGCGCGCAGCGGCCTCGATCCGTCGCGCCGGCTGTTCGAGCTGGCGTGGACGCCGGCCCCTGACACTGAGCTGATCCCCGCCGGCACTGGCCTGTGGGACATGGCACTGAACCGCGGCGCGCTCGGCGTGGCCGCGCAGCAGATGGGCCTGACGCAGCGCATGCTGGACCTGGCGATCGACTACAGCGCGCAGCGCAAGCAGTTCGGCAAGGCCATCGGCGCCTACCAGGCGGTCAAGCACCTGCTGGCCGACGTGGCGATCCAGCTCGAGTTCGCCAAGCCGGTGCTGCTGCGCGCCGCCGCGGCGCTGGCGCATGGCTTGCCGCACGCAGGAATGCATGTCTCGCATGCCCGCGTCGCGGCCGCGCGCTGCGCATGGACCGCGGCACGCCAGGCCATCCAGGTGCATGGCGCGATGGGCTACACCTGGGAGCTGGACCTGCAGATCTTCACCAAGCGTGCCTGGGCCCTGGCGGGAAGCTGGGGCGACCGCGCCTTCCACAAGGCGCGCCTGGGCGCGCACATCCTGGACGGCGAGCATGCCCTCGGCGCCGGCGCCACGTTTGCCTGAATTGCCCGATCCCAAGGAGAACCATGACCATGAAAGACGCCTATATCGTTGATGCCCTGCGCACGCCCACCGGGCGCCGCAAGGGCGGACTGTCGCACGTGCACGGCGCCGACCTGGGCGGCTTCGTGCTGGCCGAGCTGGTGCGCCGCAACGGCATTCCCGCGGAAGACTACGACGACGTTGTGTTCGGCTGTGTCGACACCATCGGCCCGCTGGCCGGCAATATCGCGCGCAGCGCGTGGCTGGCCGCCGGCCTGCCGCTGACGGTGCCGGGCGTGACCGTTGACCGCCAGTGCGGCTCGTCGCAGCAGGCCGTGCACTTTGCCGCGCAGGCGGTGATGAGCGGCACGCAGGACGTGGTGATCGCGGGCGGCGTGCAGACCATGACGCAGATCCCGATCTCGTCGGCCATGCTGGCCGGGCAGGCGCTGGGCTTTGCCGATCCGTTCTCGGGCAGCAAGGGCTGGCAGGCGCGCTTCGGCGATGCGCCGGTGTCGCAGTTCCATGCCGCGCAGCGCATTGCCGAGCACTGGAAGCTGTCGCGCGAGGCGATGGAAGCCTATGCGCTGCAAAGCCACCAGCGCGCCGCGGCCGCGATCGAGGGCGGCCGCTTTGCCCGCGAGATCGTGCCGTGCGAGGGCGTGAAGCATGACGAGACGCCGCGCCCCGATACCACGCTGGCCAGGATGGCCGCGCTGGAGCCGCTGATGCCGGGCAGTGCGCTGACCGCCGCGGTGTCCAGCCAGACCGCCGACGCCGCCGCCGCGCTGCTGATCGTTTCCGAAGACGCGCTCAAGCGCTACCAGCTCAAGCCGCGGGCGCGCATCGCGCATATGAGCGTGATGGGCGACGACTCGCTGTGGATGCTGACGGCGCCGATCCCCGCGACCAAGCGCGCGCTGGAGCGCAGCGGCTTGCGCCTGGCGGATATCGACGTGGTCGAGATCAACGAAGCCTTCGCCTCGGTGGCGATGGCCTGGCTGGCCGAGACCGGCTACGCGCCCGAGCGCACCAACCCCAACGGCGGCGCGATCGCGCTGGGCCACCCGCTGGGCGCCACCGGCGCGCGCCTGATGACCACGCTGCTGCACGAACTCGAACGCACCGGCGGCCGCTACGGCCTGCAGACCATGTGCGAGGGCGGCGGGCTGGCCAACGTCACCATCATCGAACGGCTGTAAGGAGACCGCCATGGGAATCTGCGACGGACGCACTGTCATCATCACCGGCGCCGGCGGCGGGCTGGGGCGCGCCTATGCACTGGCCTTCGGCGCCGAGGGCGCTAATGTGGTCGTCAACGACATCCGGCGCGAGGCGGCCGAGGCGGTCTGCGCGGAGATCCGCGCAGCCGGCGGCAGTGCGCTGGCCAGCGATGACGACATCACGCAGCTGGCCACCGCGCAGCGCATCGTCGATGCCGCGGTCGAGGCCTTCGGCGAGGTGCACGTGCTGGTCAACAACGCCGGCATCTGCCGCGACCGCATGTTCGTCAGCCTGACCGAGGCGGACTGGGACGACGTGATGCGTGTGCACCTGCGCGGCCACTTCTGCCTGGCCAACCTGCTGGCCAGGCGGTGGCGCGATGCGGCCAAGGCCGGCCGCGCCGTCGACGCGCGCATCATCAACACCAGCTCCGGCGCGGGCCTGCAGGGCTCGGTCGGACAGTCCAACTACGCCGCCGCCAAGGCCGGCATTGCCGCGCTGACGCTGGTGCAGGCCGCCGAGCTGGGCCGCTATGGCATCACCGCCAACGCGCTGGCGCCGGCCGCGCGCACCGGCATGACCGAGCAGGTGTTCGCCGCCATGATGAAGGCGCCGGAAGGCGGCTTCGACTACTACGATCCGGCCAACGTTGCGCCGCTGGTGGTGTGGCTCGGCAGCGCGGACTCGGCGCAGGTCAACGGCCGCATGTTCGAGGCGGCCGGCGGCATGGTGTCGCTTGCCGATGGCTGGCGCACCGGGCCGAAAGCCGACAAGGGCGGGCGCTGGCAGCCGGCAGAAGTGGGCGCGGCGGTGGCCGGACTGCTGGCGCAGGCGCAGCCGCCGCAGGCGGTCTACGGCACCTGAGCGCGACGGCCATGGACTTCTCTCATTCCGTGGAATTTGGCGTCGAACACCAGATGGTCCGCGACAGCGCGCGCGACTACCTCGCCGTGCACAGCGATTCGGCGGCGGTGCGGCGCGCGACCGAGGCGGGTCCGGCGCACGATGACGCGCTGTGGCGCGCAATCGCGGGCGAGCTTGGCTGGTGCGGCATCGCGTTGCCCGAAGCGGTGGGCGGCGCCGGCCTGGGCGCTCCCGGGCTGGTGCTGCTGCAGGAGCAACTGGGACAGCGCCTGGCTTGCGTGCCGTTCTGGTCGACGGCGTGCGTGGCGGCGCCGTGGCTGCAGGGCAGCGTCGGCCACAGCGCGCAGTGGCTGGAACGATTGGCTGCTGGCGAGTGCCGCGCCGCGGCAGTGCTGCCGGACGATGGCGGCTGGCACTACGACGGTGTCGCGATCACCGCGCAGGCAGGCGCGGACGGCTTCGTGCTGCGCGGCAGCGCCGGCCAGGTGGCCGATGCCGCTGGCGCCGACTGGTTGCTGGTGCCGGCACGGCTCGATGACGGCTCGCCCGCGCTGTTCCTGCTGGAACCCGCTGCGCTGGCGCAGGATGTGCGTTTCGTGCTGGCGCCGCTGGACACGCTCGACCGCACGCGGCCGCTGGCATCGCTGCAGCTGGACGGCCTGTCCGTTGCGCCAGGTGCCTGCCTGGTACGCGGGAACGACGCGGCGCAGGGCCTGGCCCGGGCCTGGTGGCACGGCAAGCTGATGCTGGCGGCGGAGCAGCTCGGCGCGGCCCAGCAGTGCCTGGACCTGACCGTCGCCTATGCGTCGGAGCGCATCCAGTTCGGCCGCGCCATCGCTTCGTTCCAGGCGGTCAAGCACCGCTGCGCGCAGATGATGGTGCTGGTCGAGGCCGCGCGCTCGGCGGTGTATGGCGCGGCGCAGGCGTGGGAATCGGAGCCTGCCGACCAGGCCCGCCTCGACATCGCCGCCGCTTCCGTCGCGGCCGACGATGCCCTGCGCTTCTGTGCGCAGGAGGCCATCCAGCTGCATGGCGGCGTTGGCTTTACCTGGGAATATGACCCCCAGCTCTATTTCAAGCGCGCACAGGCTGCCGGCCACTGGCTGGGCGGCGCCCGGGCAGCGCTCGCATATCTCGCAGACCATGGCCCGCAAGCCTGGAGGACAGCATGAGCGCGCATGAAGAGCAGGCATTCCGCGCCGAGGTGGCGCAGTGGATGGTCGCCAACCTGGCCGGCGAGTTCGCCTGCCTGAAGCACCGCGGCGGCCCCGGCGACGAAGAGGCCTTCCCCGAACTGCGCAAGGCGTGGGAACGGCGCCTGGCCGAGGGCGGCTGGACCGGGCTGGGCTGGCCGCGCGCGCATGGCGGGCGCGAGCTGCCGGTGATGCAGCAGGTGATCTTCCACGAGGAATACGCGCGCGCCGGCGGCCCGGGCCGCATGGGTCATATCGGCGAAGGGCTGATTGGCCCGACCCTGATCGCCTTCGGCACCGCGGACCAGAAGGCGCGCCTGCTGCCCGGCATCCGCAACGGCACCACATTCTGGTGCCAGGGCTATTCAGAGCCCGGCGCGGGCTCGGACCTGGCCAATGTGCGCACGCGCGCGGTCCGCGATGCCGCCAGCGGCGACTGGCTGGTCAGCGGCCAGAAGGTGTGGACCTCGCTCGCGCACGACTCGGACTGGATCTTCGTGCTGGCGCGCTGCGAGCCCGGCTCGCGCGGTAGCAAGGGGCTGGTGTTCCTGATGCTGCCGCTGGGCCAGCCCGGCATCGAGATCCGCCCGATCCGCCAGATGGGCGGCGGCGCGGAATTCAATGAGGTTTTTTTCGACGGCGCGCGCGCCGCGGCCGCCGACGTGCTGGGCGAGCCCGGCGACGGCTGGCGCATCGCCATGGCGCTGCTCGGCTTCGAGCGCGGCATCTCCACGCTCGGCCAGCAGATGCAGTTCACGCATGAGCTGGAATGGGTGGCGCAGGCCGCGCGCGACAACGGCAGCAGCCGCGACGCGCTGGTGCGCCAGCGCATCGCGCGCGCCTGGGCCGGCCTGCGCGTGATGCGCGCCAATGCGCTGCGCATGCTGGCCGGTGCGGCGCAGGCCGGGCAGGACGGCGGCACTGCCTTGCAGCGGGAGGCGCTGATCTACAAGTACTACTGGTCCAACTGGCACCGCGACCTTGGCCAGCTCGCGCTGGACGTGCTGGGCCCGCTCGCCAACGTGCTCGACCCCGGTGACACGCGCCGCACCCGGCTGCAGCAGATGGCGCTGTTCTCGCGCGCCGACACCATCTACGCCGGCACCAACGAAATCCAGCTCAACATCATCGCCGAACGCGGGCTGGGCATGCCGCGCGAGGCCCGAGGACAGTCATGACCCTGAACACCGAAGCTCCCGCAGTGCCGGCCTATGTGCCCGGCCACCAACTGCTCGCCGGCAAGAGCGTTCTGATTACCGCCGCGGCCGGCGCCGGCATCGGCTTTGCCGCCGCGCGCCGCTGTGCGGAGGAGGGCTGCCGCGCGCTAATGATTTCCGATATCCATCCGAAGCGGCTGGACGAGGCGGTCGAAAGCCTGCGCGCGGAAACCGGCCTGCAAGCCATTCACGGCCAGCTGTGCGATGTGTCCGACGAAGCGCAGGCACGCGCACTCGTGGCCGCTGCCGAGGAAGCGCTCGGCGGTACCGACGTGCTGATCAACAACGCCGGCCTGGGCGGCTCGCGCCGCCTAGTTGATATGGACGATGCCGAGTGGTCGCGCGTGATCGATATTTCCCTCACCGGCACCTTCCGCATGACGCGCGCGATGCTGCCGCATATGCAGGCGCGCCGGCGCGGCGCCATCGTCAACAACGCGTCGGTGCTCGGCTGGCGCGCGCAGAAGGAGCAGTCGCACTATGCCGCGGCCAAGGCCGGGGTGATGGCGCTGACGCGCTGCAGCGCGATGGAGGCCGCGGAATTTGGTGTGCGCATCAATGCCGTGGCGCCGAGCATCGCGCTGCACGACTTCCTGAAGAAGTCGGCGCCGGCGGACCTGCTGCGGCAACTCAGCGAACGCGAGGCGTTCGGGCGTGCGGCGGAGGTGTGGGAGGTGGCCAATGTGATGGTGTTTCTGGCTAGTGACTATGCGTCGTACATGACGGGGGAAGTGTTGCCGGTGAGCAGCCAGCGGGCCTGAAAGGCTGAAAGTTGGTGCCGGCGGTATGCGAAAGCGTTGGGGCTAGCCACCACCCCTCGCAGGCGCTCCCCTCTCCAGCGCGCGGGAGAGGGGAGCAAACCAGACGGGAGTGATGGACTCGTCGGCAAGTCAGGCCGCCATGGTGAAGAAACACAGGAAACAGCAATGCCAAGAATCTTCCGTTCAGCCGAAGACATCCACGCCGCTGTCGGCCAACCCCTCGGCGAAAGCGCCTGGACGCGCATCACCCAGGACCAGGTCACCCAGTTCGCCCACGCCACCGGCGACCACCAGTGGCTCCACGTCGACCCCGAACGCGCCGCGCAAGGTCCCTACGGCGCCTGCATCGCCCACGGCTACCTGACGCTAGCGCTGGTCAACCAGTTCCTGCCCGAGCTGGTCACCGTCGAAGGCATGAAGTTCGGCGTCAACTACGGCTGCGACAAGGTGCGCTTCCCGGCCCCGGTGAGGGTGGGCGCCCGCGTGCGCGGCGTGGGTGAGTTGATACGAGCCGAGCCGTTGCAGGGCGGCGTGCAGTCGGTGGTGCGCATGACGGTGGAGATTGAAGGCGAAGCCAAGCCCGCCTGCGTGGCCGAGACGATCAGCCGCTACTACTTCTGAAACAGGAATCCAGCATGAATGAAGCAGTCATTGTCGCCGTCGCGCGCACCCCCATCGGCAAGGCGTTCCGTGGCGCCTTCAACGATACCGAAGCCCCGGTGCTGGGCGGCCACGTGGTGCGCGCGGTGGTCGAGCGCGCCGGCGTGGACCCGGCCGAGGTGGACGACGTGCTGATCGGCGCGGCCGCGCAGCAGGGCACGCAGGGCTACAACCTGGGCCGCCTGTGCGCGGTCGCGGCCGGCATGCCGGACAGCGTGCCCGGCATGACCATGGACCGCATGTGCGGCTCGGGCCTGATGACGATCGCCGCGGGCGCCCGTGCGATCCAGTGCGGCGAGGCCGGCATCATCGTCGCCGGCGGCGCGGAGTCGATCTCGCTGACGCAGAACAAGCATAAGAACGGCTACCGCGCCCAGTCCGAAGCGGTGGTGGCGCGCCAGCCGGCCGCCTACATGGCGATGATCGAGACCGCCGAGGTGGTGGCGCGCCGCTACGGCATCAGTCGCGCCGAGCAGGATGCCTACGCCTGGCGCAGCCAGCAGCGCACCGCCGAGGCGCAGCGGCGCGGCGCCTTCGACGACGAGATCGTGCCGCTGGCAACGCGCCGCGCGCTGTTCGACAAGGCCGGCGCACTGGCCGGGCACGAGACCGTAACGCTGGCGCAGGACGAATGCAACCGGCCCGATACCACGGCTGCAAGCCTGGCTGCGCTCAAGCCGGTCTGGAGCGGCGGGCAGGCGGTGGCCGAGGGCGAGCACATCACCGCCGGCAATGCCTCGCAACTGTCTGACGGCGCCGCCGCGGTGCTGCTGATGAGCGCGGACGAGGCGCGCCGCCGCGGCCTGCGCCCGCTGGGCCGCTATCGCGGCATGGCGGTGGCGGGCTGTGCGCCGGACGAGATGGGCATCGGTCCGGTGTTTGCCGTGCCGAAGCTGCTCGCGCGCCATGGCATGACGGTGGCGGATGTGGGCCTGTGGGAGCTGAACGAGGCCTTTGCCTGCCAGGTGCTGTACTGCCAGCGGGAGCTGGGTATCCCGGATGCGCGGCTGAACGTGAATGGCGGCGCGATCTCGGTTGGGCATCCGTTCGGCATGTCGGGCGCGCGCATGACTGCGCATGCGCTGGTCGAAGGGCGTCGCCGCGGCGTGCAGCAGGCGGTGGTGACGATGTGCATTGGTGGCGGGATGGGTGCTGCGGCGCTGTTCGACGTCCTGTAGCAAACATTCAGCTTATGGAAGCAGCCCCGGCACGGACGGCCCGCCACGAGGCCACCTGCCACCGCTCCACACGGAGGACACATCATGAAACGACTGATCGGCCTCGCCATATCGCTGGCGGTGCTGGCCACCGCGGTCTGGGCCTTCGCGCCGCGCCCGCTGCCGCCGTTCCCGGCCACCGCACTGCGCGCCGACGGCCTGCAGATCAACGGCATCGCCCGCGCCGGCGAGCGCCTGGTGGCCGTGGGCGAGCGCGGCAAGATCCTGTTCAGCGATGACCGGGGCGGCGACTGGCGCGTGGCCGCCGTGGACAAGCCCCAGGGCGCCACGCTGACGCAGGTGGCCTTTGCCGACAGCCGCCATGGCATCGCCGTCGGCCACAGCGGCCTGATCCTGCGCACGGAAGATGGCGGCACGCACTGGCAGCAGGTCGCCTTCGACGCGAAATCGTCCGACCCCTTGCTGGGTGCCCTGGCGCAACGCAACGGGCCGTGGTTCGCCGTGGGCAGCTTCGGGCGGTTCCTGGTCTCGCGCGACCAGGGCAGGCATTGGGAAGAGGCCGCCCGCAATGCCAACTCAGCCATGCAGGACCGCCATCTCAACGCCATCGCCGGCGACGGGAACGGACGCCTGATGCTGGTCGGCGAAGCCGGGCTGGTGCTGCGCTCCACCGATGGCGGCAGCCGCTGGGAGCCAGTCAAGACCCCCTATGAAGGCTCGCTGTACGGCGTGCTGCCGCTGCGCGACGGCGCCTGGCTGGCCTTCGGCATGCGCGGCAATGCGCTGCGCAGCGACGACTTCGGCACCACCTGGCAGGCCGCGGAAACCGGCTTGCGGACCTCGTTCTTCGGCGGCGCCGAATTGCCCGATGGCCGCATCGTGCTGGCCGGGCAGGGCGGCACGCTGGTGATGTCCGCGGATGGCGGACGCCACTTCGCGCCGTTGCCGGCCGGCAGCCCGCAGACGCTGGCCGCGCTGGTGCCTGCCGGCACGGACAAGTTGGCGCTGGGCGGCAGCAGCGGCCTGGCCGGCGCGACGCTCGCCGCAAATCGCTGAACCCCCGGTTGAACCCCCGCCTGACCGAACGCGAGAACGATCATGACCCGCCCCCAATCCTCCGGCCGCCTGGGCCGCTTCGTCGATGCCTGCGCCAGCGTGCTGATGCACCGGCGCCGCCTGCTGCTGTTGCTGTGCCTGGCCGTGACCGTGGCGCTGGGCTTCTCGGCCACGCGCCTGCGGCTCGATCCCGGCTTCAACAAGATGATCCCGCTGCAGCACCCCTACATGCAGGTGTTCACCAAGTACGCGAGCACCTTCTCCGGTGCCAATACGGTGCTGGTAAGCCTGCGCTGGAAGGGCGACGGCGACATCTACAACGCCGCCTTCATGGACAAGCTGCGCCACGCCACCGATGAAGTGTTCTTCATCCCGGGCGTGGACCGCTCGCGCGTGTTCTCGCTGTTCACGCCCAACGTGCGCTACACCGAGGTGACGGAGGCCGGCTTCCGCGGCGACGTGGTGGTGCCGGGCCGTTTCTCCGGCGCGCCGGACGAGCTCGACAAGGTGCGGCGCAACGTGGCGCGCTCCGGGCAGATCGGCCGGCTGGTCAGCAATGACCTCAGGTCCGCGCTGATCCGCGCGGAGTTGCGCGAGACCGATCCGGCCACCGGCAAGACCATCGACTACGGCTCCGTCGCGCGCCAGCTGGAGAAGATCCGCGCGCAATTCAGCGGCCAGGACGTCGAAGTCAATGTCGTCGGTTTTGCCAAGCTGGTGGGCGATGTCGAGGAGGGCATCGCCGGCGTGATGGGCTTCTTCGCGCTGGCCTTTGCCGTCACGGCGCTGCTGCTGTGGCTGTACACGCGCTCGCTGCGCATCACCGTGCTGGCGCTGGTGGTAGCGCTGCTGCCGGTGGGCTGGCTGCTGGGGCTGCTGCCGCTGCTGGGCTATGGCATCGACCCGATGTCGATCCTGGTGCCGTTCCTGATCTTCTCGATCGGGGTTTCGCACGCGGTGCAGATGACCAATGCCTGGAAGCAGGAGGTGGTGCAGGGGCACAGCCCGCGGGAGAGCGCCAGCGCGGCCTTCCGCAAGCTGTTCATTCCCGGCACGGTGGCGCTGCTGACCAATGCGCTGGGCTTCATGGTCATCATGCGCATCGAGATCGATATCGTGCGCGAGCTTGGCATCACCGCCTGCCTGGGCGTGCTGCTGATGATCGTGACCAACAAGGTGTTCCTGCCGATCCTGCTGTCGTACACGCGGCTGGAGCCGTCGGCGCTGGCACGGTCGCAGGCGCGGCGCGCGCAGGGTGGCGGCGGGCTGTGGCACAAGTTCGGCGCGTTGGCCCGTCCGGCTCCGGCACTCGGCGTTTTCGTCGCCGCGCTCGCCCTGCTGGCGGCGGGCGCGATCGAGTCGCGCGGCCTGAAGATCGGCGATGTCGGCAGCGGCGCGCCCGAGCTGCGCGCGGATTCGCGCTACAACCGCGACAGCGCCAGCATCGTCAGCCAGTACAACATCGGCTCGGATGCGCTCACCGTGGTGGTGGAGCCGACCGGCTTCGACGACGGCTGCCTGCACTACCCGGTGATGAGCGCGGTGGAACGCTTCGAAATGCATATGCGCGGCGTGTCCGGCGTGCAGTCGGTGGTGAGCGTGTCGTCGCTGGCCAAGGTGGTGATCGGCGCCTACAACGAGGGCAACCCGCGCTGGGAGGCGCTGCCGCGCAGCAGCGAGGGCCTGGGGCAGGGCGCCAAGGCCTACGACCCGGACAACGGCATGAACACGTCCAACTGCCAGGCGATCCAGGTGCTGATCTACACCGCCAACCACGAGGGCGCCACCATTGCCCATATCGTCCGTGAGATCCGCCGCTTTACCGCCGCCGACAAGACTCCCAATGTCGCGTTCCGGCTGGCAGGCGGCAATATCGGCGTGATGGCCGCCACCAACGAGGCCGTGGAAGAGGCCGAGGTGGCAATGCTGCTGGCGATCTTCGGCGCGATCACGCTGCTGTGCCTGCTGACGTTCCGCTCGTGGCGCGCGGTGCTGTGCATCATCGTGCCGCTGACGCTGGTGTCGGTGCTGTGCAATGCGCTGATGGCGCGCCTCGGCATCGGCCTGAAGGTATCGACGCTGCCGGTCATCACGCTGGGTGTTGGCGTTGGCGTGGACTATGGCATCTACCTGTACGAGCGCATCCAGCACCAGATCCGCGAGGAAGGGCAGGCGTTGCCGCAGGCATTCGCCGAGGCGATGCGCCAGCGCGGCTCGGCGGCGCTGTTCACGGCGCTGACGATGTGCATCGGGGTCGGCACATGGGCCTTTGCCGCGCTCAAGTTCCAGGCCGACATGGGGATCCTGCTGGCCTTCATGTTCCTGGTGAACCTGTTCGGCGCGGTGTCGCTGCTGCCGGCGCTGGCCGCGTGGCTGGGTGTCGAGCAGGAGGAGCGCGCCCGCGTGAAGGCAGGCGTTGCGGCAGATATTGCGGCAGGCGGAGACACGACGCCGCCCGCGCGTGCCCTCAAGTCCGATGCGGCTTGAACGTCGCGGATAAAAAGCGGAGAGACAGCATGCACGACACCCAGGCATCCGCAGCAACGGCTTTCACGCCGCTGCGCATCGGTCCGCTCACGCTGCGCAACCGCTTCATCAAGGCGGGCGCCAATGAAGGCATGACGCCGCACGGCTTGCCGACGCAGGCGCTGGTCGGGCACCACCGCGATCTCGCCGCCGGCGGCGTGGGCATGACCACGGTGGCCTACGCCGCCGTGGCCGACGACGGACTGACCTTCGCGCACCAGCTCAGCATGCGCCCGGAGCAGGTGCCATACCTGCGCGTACTGACCGACGCAGTGCATCGCGAAGGCGCGGCGGCCTGCCTGCAGATCACGCATGCAGGGTCGTTCACCACCATGCGCCACGGCGGCAGCCGCGCGCCGGGCAGCGCCTCATCCGGTCTCAATGCCTTCGGCATGATGCACGGCGTGTATTTCCAGCGCGCCATGCGCGAGGCGGACATGGCGCGCGTGGCCGGCCAGTTTGCCGCGGCGGCCAGGCTGGCGCGCGAAGCCGGCTTCGACGCGGTCGAGATCCATATGGGCCACGGCTACCTGCTCAACCAGTTCCTGTCGCCGCTGAGCAACCGGCGGCGCGACGCGTTCGGCGGCAGCGTGGAGAACCGCACCCGCTTCCCGGCCGCGGTGCTGCGGCAGGTCAAGGATGCCGTCGGCAACGGACTGGCCGTCTGCTGCAAGCTCAGCGTCAGCGACGGCGTGCCGGGCGGCAACCAGCCCGCGGACTCCGCCGTGACCGCGCGCATGCTGGAGGCGGAAGGGGCCGACCTGCTGACGCTCAGCGGCGGCCGCAACGTGGAAAGCCCGTGGGTGCTGTTCGGCAGCCCGATGCCTACGGCGCAGATGAAGGCCGCGGCCCCGACCGCGCTGGCGCGCTTCGGCATCACCATGCTGGAGCGCAGCACGCCGCGCGACCTGGCGTTCCGCGAGCTGTATTTCATCGAGGCGTCGCGCGTGGTGCGGCAGGCGGTGCACATGCCGCTGGCTTATGTCGGCGGCGTCAAGTCGCTCGACAACGTGGCGCAGCTGATGGCGGAAAGATTCGACTGCATCGCGCTGGCACGCGCGCTGATCCACGATCCCGCGCTGGTCGCCAACTGGCGCAGCGGCGCGGTGCGGCGCTCGGCCTGCGACAGCTGCAATGGCTGCGTGGCCAGGATCTACGATCCCGCCGGCGTCAGCTGCGTGCATGGCCCGGGCAACGATCCGGCGCTGACGCGCCTGGTCGCACTGCAGTAGTCCGATGGGACGATGAGGCAGCGGCCGGAGGCTCTTATCTTGAAGTTCCCACGGGATTTCAAGGAGACACCATGAGCCAAACCGGCATCAGCGGCTACAAGATCGAATCACGCCCGCCCGAGGCCCGCTACGCGCGCGGCTGGCACTGCCTCGGCCTGGCCGACGCCTATCGCGACGGCAAGCCGCACACACTCGATATCTTTGGCAGGCGCCTGGCGGCGTTCGCCGACTCTACCGGCGCCATCCGCGTGATCGACGGCTTCTGCCCGCACATGGGCGCGGACCTCAGCACCGGCACAGTGCAGGGCGACAACCTGGTATGCCCGTTCCACGGCTGGCAGTGGGGCGGCGACGGCGGCTGCAAGTCGATCCCTTATTGCAAACGCGTGCCGCCCAAGGCGCGCGTCGGCGCGTGGCAGACCTGCGAGCAGAACCGGCTGCTGTTCATCTGGCACGATCCAGAGGGCCGTCCGGCGCCGCCGGAGGTGGCGATTCCGCGCATCGAGGCCTGCTTCTCGCCGGAGTGGTCGGAATGGGCCATGGACGAGATGGTGATCCGCACCAACTGCCGGGAGCTGGTAGACAATATCTCCGACATGGCGCATTTCGGCACCGTACACGGGTCGCCGGTCGACTATTTCGCCAATCTGTTCGAAGACCACAAGGCCACACAGCTGATGATCGGGCGCAGTGCCCGGCTGTCGGGCGATGCGCAGCTGACGGCGTTGTCGACTTACTTCGGTCCGGCGTACCACATCACCGACATGAGCGGCCGCATGGGCGACCAGGAGATCCACTCCGTCCTGCTCAACTGCCATGTGCCGATCGACCTGAACAGCTTCGTGCTGCGCTACGGCGTGCTGGTGAAGAAGATTCCGGGGCTGAGCGACGAGCAGAACCGCGCCATGGCGCAAGCCTACGTCGAGCAGGCGCGCCAGGCCTTCTATGAGGACGTGGCCATCTGGGACAGCAAGATCCGCATCGACAACCCGCTGCTGTGCGAAGGCGACGGGCCGATCTACCAGATGCGTGACTGGTACCAGCAGTTCTACACCGACATCGAGCAGGTGCGGCCGTCCAGCGTGGCGCGCCGCGTGATCGAGCTGAACCCGGGCAATATCGTGCCGCCGGCCCTGCGGCACGTGTTCGAGGACTGACCATGAAAACCGCAGTCATTACCGGTGCCGCGTCCGGCATGGGCGCGGCCGTGCGGGCGCGCATGCTGGCCGACGGTTGCCGGGTCATCGGCGTCGACCTGCGCGACGCGGACATTCTTGCCGATCTTTCCACCGGGCCAGGCCGCGCTGCGGCGATCGATGCTGTGCTGTCGCATTCGGACGGCCGCATCGACCAGTTGATCTGCTGCGCCGGCCTGGGCCCGCATGTCGATCCTGCAACACTGGTGGCGTCGGTCAACTACTTCGGCGTGGTGGCGTTGCTGGATGGCTTGTTCGATGCGCTGCGCCACGGGCGGGATCCGTGCGCCGTGGTGGTGTCTTCCAGTTCCGCCACGCTGCAGTGCTGGGAGGGCAGCCCTTTGCGCGATGCCTACCTCGCCGTCGATGAGGCCGGCGTGCGTGCCTTGCTCGAAGCTGCCGCGGCGGCGGAAGCGACGCGGGACCAGGCTGGCTATATCGCCTATGCCAGCTCCAAGCATGCGGTGACGGCAGCTGCGCGGCAACGTGCCGGAGCCTGGGGGCAGGCGGGTGTTCGCCTCAACGTGGTGGCGCCGGGTGCGGTGGAAACACCGCTGCTGCAGGCGGGGTTGAAGGATCCGCGCTACGGCGATGCCATACGCGATTTCCTGCCACCGCTGGGTCGCCGTGCGCAGCCTGAGGAGGTGGCTGGTCTGATTACTTTCCTTTGCGGGCCGCAGGCAGGCTATATGCATGGCAACGTGGTGTTCATCGACGGCGGCGTCGATGCCGCGCAGCGTCCGCTGACGTTCTGAAGCGGTGGCGGCATGTGCCAATGCCGCCTGGTTTGCCCTCGCGACACGGCCGGAAAGCCTTGCCGTGGCATAGGGGGATCAGAACTCGAGCCCGACCTGGGCGGCGACGTTGTGCGATTTGGTGCGGAACAGTTCCGGCTTCTTGACGGGCCAGCCAAGCGTCACTTCGTAAGTCAGCGCCGCATCGTGGCACATGGCCCAGCGCCCGCGCGCCCCGATCACCGCGCCGATCAGTGTCTGGCCCACCAGGAACTGCGCGGAGGGACCGCCTACGTGACCGGCGTCAAAGCCGACGAACGCCTCCTGACGGGCGTTGCCGAGTTGCCAGGCGAGGTCGTTGCGCCAAGTGATGCCGTTTTCGGCCGCCAGGGTGAGTTGCTCATCGAAGCCGCGCACCGAATAGCGGTTGCCGATGGTGTAATAGTCGGATGGCAGGATGCGTGTGCGCGCGTACTGCATGCGGACATTGGTCTGGTAACGCAGGTGCTGGCCAGCCACCTGGAGCGGCACCATCAGACCGGCATTCGCCAGCACGATCTCCGATTTGCCAGCCCAGGACGGATCGCCGAGGACGAAGCCCGGCGCCTTCGAGTGCGCCGGCAGCGATCTGCGCCACGCCGCGCCAATGTCGAACACATTGGCGCCGAAGAACTGGCGGTGTGCTGCGCCGAACTCCAGGCCGACGAAGTCGCGGTGCTGCACGGCGAGGTCGATGCCGTCCAGCGTGCTGCTCGCTGTCTTGCGGAAAACCTTGCCGTACAGGCTGGTCTTGCCCGAGGCATTGCGGAATGGCACATAGCCCAGGCCCGCCTCGATCTGCGTGCTGCGCCCGCCGTAGACGATATCGCCCTCGAAGCCCGCTACGGTCTGGTGGTATTTCGACTGGTTGGCATCGACGAATGCGTTCCAGTAGCCAAACGGAATGCTGTAGTTGATGGCCGACGAGCGCGTGCCGGCGGCGCCGTTGCCGACGTCGGCATTGGTGTTGCCCGAGATCGTCAGGCTGTCATACAGGAACAGCGGCGAATCTACGGTCAGCGTGCCGCCCATCTGGTACTTGCCGGTGGACTCCAGGCCGCCGTTGTCGCCTGTCACCAGCGCATGCCAGCGCTTGCCCGTGCCGGGCTTGACGACCAGATCGGTGTCGCCTGGATTGTCACCGGGCACGAGGTCGATGCCGGCATCGGCCTGGCCCTGCAGGCGGCGCATGTTCTCCATGCCCTGGTCGAGGTCGCGCTGGTTGACCAGTCCGCCGGGACCAGTCGGCAGGGCCGTGCGCCACCAGCCGGGCGTGCCGTCGGCCTTGACGCCGGTGATGCGCCCGGCCACCACGCGCAGGCGCAACGTGCCGCTGGCGAGGTTTTGTTCGGGGATCAGCACGCGCGTGGTCACATAGCCCAGGGCGACGAGGCGTGCGGCGAAGTATTGCTGAATAGTCTCCAATCCCTTGCCGCCGACGCATTGGCCGGGCAGGATGCCGGCCTCGGCGCGCAGCCATTCGAAGTCTTCGGCGCCTTCCCATTCCGCGGTCAGAATCGGGAAGCACGGCGCCTCGGTGGGCAGGATCAGCTGCCCGGTTACGGTGGGTGTCTCGGGCGCGGGCGTCAATACGTCGGGACGGGCCAGGGCGCGTTCACGCGCGGCCCCCTGCTGTTGTTCCTGGCGGCGCTCGATGGCGTCGTTCGGAGTGACGGCCGGGAAGAACGGCAATGCCTGGGCAACCGCCAGCGAGGGGAACGACAGGAGGAACGGGACAAATGGAGAGGTAGCGCGCGCCTTGTGACGCGCGTTCTTGGTCTTGGGAAGCATGAATTAAAATGCCAGAAACATCAAACGGGCTTGCACAACCTGTAACGCTATGCAATCCATTTTTCGTAGGCGAAATAGAGAATCACGCCGAAGACGAATGCAAGGAATAGGACGTAGGAGATCTTTTCCGATCGACTCATCTTCTTCCATTGATCCGGTGTTGGGCCACCGCCGATTGCCATAGTTTTTTCCTTTACCTTGAATTCTCTTTTGTCGGTGAGGAATGACCCCATGGCATTAAGCCAAAGCTGATCCTTCCTGGTGACGCAACGCCAAACTCAATTGCCGTGGCACCGCCGTACGCGTGCGTAATCGCGGCATAACCATTGACGCGGAAAGGTGTTGGAATAGAAATGAAGGCTTGGTTTCCGTCGCCATTTATGAACGAATTGGTATCATTCCCATTGTTTGCCCCGAATATCCAGCCAAAGCTCATTGCTCCACCAAGTGAAAATGAAACTGCGGATGGATTTGTCAGGACCACCCCCGTGGAAAGATACTTCGTGCCGTCATGAAGATTCATCGCTCCGCCGACGGTGCCCGACAATGCTCCTCCGCTGACTGTTACGTAGTCGGGTAGCAAGCCACGGCCACCGGTACCTCCGATGCCAGCGGCACATTCCGCAGTGATACATCCGCTAGCAGCAGGGGTAAACAGGTTCTGCGGAGAAGTTGATGTCGATGCAGTTGACTGACCGAGGGTATCCGTACTCCAGTTGTAGGGCGACATTTCTCCCCCGGTCTTCCCCTGAATATAGGCGGCAAGCCCGGGATCAACGTTGGACTGAACCTGCTGAACCAAATAGCGGCCATTTCCGTTTTCGTCCTGACCCACCTCCCATTTTGCGCCCATGTCGCTGACACCGTTGGGGTTGTTCTTACCATCGACAACCATGCCGCTCGTCACATTCTCGCCACGCAGGGAGTTGCCACCCGCGCGCATCGCGTTCTCGATCTGCTCTGTCGTGTACTTTCCGCCGCTGTCTTTTGCCAGCTTGATCGCCAATGCTCGTTCGTCATTGCCGAGCTGGCGGTTGAAGCGATCCGTAGTGGACGCCGTAGCCGCGCCGGAGCCGCCGCCGAGAACCGCACCAATACTGCCTGCAGCAATATTGGCTGCAAGGTTACCAATCGCTTGATCAAGTTCGCTGCTGCCGGTGCTAACTGCGCTATTGGCGGCGTTAGCCAACTGGCTTAAATTGCCGCCGGCCAAGGATGCCGCGCCCGCGCCAGCCGCTCCGGCCAACGCATTGCCTCCACCCAGGCCGGCGACGAGTGCACCGCCCGCGCTGTGGAGTGCAGCGCGATACTCACCCCCTTCCTTCCAGCCGTCGATATCGGACTGGGCTGCCGCCATGGCCGCCTGGTTTTCGGCGCTCGGATCCTGGCGATACGCCTCCGCAGCAGCCTTGTACCGTTCTTCCGCCGCCGCCTGCTTAGCATTGGCAACCTGACCTACCGTCTTCGCTATTGCCTCGCCCGCCGCCAGCGCCGCAGCCATCGTGTCCGCCTGCTTGTCGAGCACGTTCTTCAGGTCGGGATTCTTTTCCACCGTAGTGTTCGTGGCGGCGGTGTCGCGCTTGAGGCTCGACAAGTCCTGCTTCTGATGCGCCTCGTCTCGGATCGCGATGGTGCCATCCGCAATGGCGCTGAGCGCCACGCCGTCCTGGCTGCCGCTCTCATGCTGCGGGATCATCGGGCTGATGCCGCCGGTGTTCCTGCCCGAGGTCTGGCCGCTGTTCTTCTCGCTGTTCTGTGGGCCAGCGGTAATGCCACCCGAAACGCCGAACGAGGTTGCGCTGTAGTCGGAGTGGCTCCGGATATCGCTGAAGCTGAGCGTGCCGGTGTCGAGCTGGTTCTTGTCCTTGCCGGCGGCGCTGGCGATCACCGCGCCCTTGAGGTCAGTATTGCCCTCCACCCGGATGTCGAAGCCGCCTTCTCCTGCGTAGATGCCCGATTGCTCGCTCACGTTCGCGTAGTTGCCGCTGGCCTTGCCCTGGCTCGCGGAGCCGCTGGCCGAACCGCCGCCCTGGCTGATGCTGAAGCCGCCACCCGTGCTTTCCTGCCGGGCGCGCACCTTTTCGGTGTCCTGGCGGCTGGCAATGTTCAGGTTGCCGCCGACATCGCCCAGCACCTTGCCACCGCTCACCGTGGCGCCCAGGATATTGGTGTCGTTGCCCGACACCAAGGTGACGGACTCCTTGCCGGTCACATGGCTGTTGGCCTGCGTGGCGCCCTGGCTGTCGGCGTTGCCTCTGGCCGTCGAGGCCGAGGCCGAGGCGCCAAAGCCTGCGTTGTTCGGACCCATGCCGTAGGAGACACCGACGCTGGCGCTGCTCGACTTGTTGGTGCTGTGGCTCTCGTTCGTGTCCGTGGCCGACACGATGTTGATGTCATTCTTCACACCGAGCACCACCTTGTTGGCGTCGATGTTCGAGCTGATGATGTTCAGGTTGCCGGCCGTCCCGTTGCCATTGGCATCCACGCCCGTGGCAGTAAAGGCGGTCGTGCCGCCCGCTGACACGTTGGACCCATTGTGAAGGGTGCTGTCCTCGGTAAGGGTTTGCTTGCTCCGGCTATTGCCGAAAGACAGGGTAAGCGCGGCGCCGCCGGCAAGTCCATCCTTGGCGAGCGATGTGGCGGCGTCGTAGGCATCGCGCCCGGCGGCCATGCCCCACAGCGCCGAGGCGCGTCCGTCCTGGCTCTGGCTGGCCGAGATGACTTTGTTGCCCGCATTGATCGCCGCGCCGATGGCGCCGCCCGACACGCCCAGCGTGAAGCCGCTTTGCTTGACCTCATGCGTCTCGTCATGGTGCTGGCGGTTCTGCGCGGCCTCGATGGTCACGTCGGCGCCCACACCGGTGATGTCCTTGGCGGCGATCAGGTCGCTGCCAGTGAGCTTCAGCGTACTGCCCGCATTCATGTGCACGCTGCCACCCGTGGAGCCTACCAGGCTGCCCACTTGCTGCGTGCTGTTGTCGCTGACGGTGTCCTTCTGTTCGCGCTTGCCGTAGGAGAGGCCGGAACCGGTGGCGCCAAATCCGGTCTTCTTCTCCTCCTTGAAGCTGTAGGACGAGGACGTGGTCTCTGCCGTGCCGATGGCGATATTGCGTCCGGCGTCGAGGGTCACGTCGTGCGTGGCGGCAATGGTGCTGCCAGAGGTGTTCAGGTCACGACCCGCCGTCATGTCAACCGTGTCGCCCGAGAAGGTGCTGCCGAGCGCCTCAGTGCGGCTTGCCGCGTCGATGGTATGGGTGGACTTCTTCGACAGGACGCCGCCGCTTTGCTTCGACTGCTCGTCGCGTATCGCCGCGCTTGCCTCAACGGCCTTCACGTTGATGTCACGGGTCGCGCTGACGGCGAGGGCGCCGTCAGCGTTCACGTACGCGGCCTTGGCATTGATATCCCGGCCGGCAACGAGCGCTACATCGTGGCCGATGATCTGTGAGCCGAGCTCCGCGCTGCGCGCCACGCTGGAGCGGTTCTTCGCGTCCGCGACGGCATCGAAGCTCTCGGCGACCTTCACCGTGTCCAGGTTGATATCCCGCCCGGCGCCCATGCCGAGGCTGCCGGTTGCCGTGATGCTGGCCGCCTGGCTATTGATATCCCGGCCCGCTACGAGCACGGCATTGTCCACGTCCACGCTCGCGACGCCGCTTATTACGGTGCGGCTGGCGGTGGATTCGCCGGCCTTGTTGCTGTCCGAGGCTGTGGTGGTGGACAGGTTGATGTCCCTGCCGGCCGTGGCTGCCAACTCGCCGGCACTGATCCTGCCCGCCAGATTCTCGATATCCTGCTTCGCGTGCAATTCCATGTTGCCGGCTGACAGCGTGCCGCGCTCGTTACGGATATTGCCGGCATCGATCAGCATCACGTCGCGCGCCGCGATGGTGCCGGTGTTCTTCACATCCCCGCCGGTCTGGATCGCCATGTTGCGCGCCGTGATCAGCGTGCCGTCGCCCTTGAGGTCGCCCTCGCGCACCTTTAGGTAAACCTGTGGCACCAGCACCTGCTGCGTGGAGCCGTCCGGCAGCGTGACGGTCTTCTCGACCAGCCAGACGATGTCGGTGGTGAGCGCCTGCATCTGCTCAGCGGTGAGTGCCGTCCCAATGGTCAGGGAGAACTGTTTGGCGAATTCGGCGCCCAACTGCATTAGCGCCTTGTACTGGGCCTCATTGTCGGTGTAGTCCCCAACGAAGCGCTGGCCGGTGCCGAGCATCACGGCGTCGGCCACCAGCCGCGCCTCATAGAAGCCGTCGCCCAGGCGCTTGAGGGCCCTGGTCGGGTCCTGGCCGAGCTGGGTCAGCATGTAATCGCTGGACAGCCACTGGCGCTGGTTGGTGAAGCGCGGGTCGGTCTCGATCAGGTAGCGCGCGCCGGGGTCGGTGCGCGTGACGAATAGCGCGTTGCCGGGCATCGCCAGCGACGGGGTGACAGTGCGGATCAGCTCGCCGCCCAGGCGCCCTCCGGCCGTACTGCCGCCGGGATTTAGCGACACCTGCATCAAGCTTGGCGCGCTGGCAATCGGGCCGGTGCCGGCCTTCGGGTCGACGGACGCACCGCTGCCAGGGACCGTTTGCAGATGCTCCTGCGTGGTGCCCGTTGCCAGAACCAGCGGAAGCGTCAGATTGAGCGGAGCCAAGGGGGAGCTGTCGCTGCGCCGGTCCGGTGCGTTGACGCCGCGATTGATGTAGTGCCACGCCTGGGTGCCGGTGCTAGTCTCGAAGCGGGTGCCGGTATAGCCTTCGTTGCGTACTGGTGCCGGCGCGGTCAGTGTGCCGCCGACGGCAATCTCGCTCTTGTCGTTGGCCACGGCCCCGTTGATCGTGGCATTGCCGCCAACCAGCAATCGGGCGGGATCGGTATGCAAGACCACCTCCTCGCGCACTTGCGTCTGCTTGTCCACGGAATAAAAGTTGTCGACAGTGCGCGCGTGAAAATCCTTGTTGAAGGCAACGATCCTTTCGTTTAGCGCTTCATATTTCGCAACATTGGCGCCTTGCCAGTCGCGGTACTTCTGGTATGCGGCATTGCACGCCGGCGGGGCGTCGATCTCGCACGGTGCGGCATAAGGAGGAGGCGCACTGTCGGGACGCTCGACCTTCAGCTTGTCCCAGATCGGGTGGTCGGGTGGATAGTTGTACTGCTGCGTCACCAGCACCGGATTTCCGTTTGCATCCTTCTCGTAGTGCGAGGTGTAGGCCAGACCCAGCGGCGACCACTGTTCTTGTGGCAGGCCGCCGTAGTAGTCCAGGTAATAGGGGTCCTGCCAAGGCATCACTGGTCCGGCCTCGCCGTCGGGGCGGCGCGACCAGTCGAACGGCGGACCGAATTCAGCAAATGGATATTGCTCCGAGGGCAGCAGCAGCACGCGTGCCACGCCTTTCTGGTTGCCATCGCGGTACAGCCAGCCAAGGTCCGTGCCTGGATGGAAGTAATCGTCCTTGCCGCTCCAGTCGAAGATAAGCGCTGTGGTCGGGTCGATATCGTCCATTGACCCCTTGAGGCGGTAGACCAGAGTCCTTTTCACGCCGGTGTCCGTCTCCTGGGCCTCGAAATGGCTGTTTTCGTTGCGGATGCTGGCCGCGTTGATGTTGGCGTCGCGTGCCACATCGATGACGGCCGAGGCGTTGGTGAGCGAGCTGGCCTGTCCCGTGGCTTTGCCCTCGGCGTCCAGCGCACCGCCGACGTTCAGGTCCTGCGACGACAGGATGAGCGCGTGCTCGCGGTTGACGATGTCCGGCGCGCCCAGGTTGACATCCCCGGTGCGCGAGGCGATCACGGCCCCTTTGCCAGTGGCGGCGTCCTGGTCGTTCAGGATCTGCACGCCTGCGCCGATGGCAACAGCGTCCCCGAAGATGCGGTCGGTATTGGTGACCGTCGTGCCGGCCTGCACACGCACCGTGCCGCCTTCGATCAGGCCGCTGTTGGTGACTGCCTCGTCGGCGCGCACGGTGTTGGCGACTTCGCCGTACAACTCCCCCGAGTTGTCGACATTGCGGGCATGTACGTCGATCGAGTTGGCGGACAGCATCTTGCCGCTGTTGACGATATTGCCAGCGGTGTCGAAGGTCAGGTTCCCGCCGGCGGCGAGCGTTTTGGTGTTGGTGAAGTCGTTGGTCAGGTGGATATCAACATCCCCCTTGGACCGCACTGTACCGTCGCCGGAAAGGCTATTGCCAACGATGGCGAGCCGGGTGTCGGCCGCCAGCAGGCCATCGGTGTTGGTGGTGGCGCCGACATTGAACTGCGCGGTGCCGCCCGAAGTCATCTCGCCCCGGGTGTTGTTGAACGTCGCCGAGGCGACCGTCATGGCTGTGTCGGCCCGTAGGGCACCATCGATATTGTCGATGGTGCTGGCGGCGATCCGGACGCTGCCGCCTTCCATACCTTTCGGCGCCGCGTCGGTCCCGCCGAGCGTGCTGCGGTTCACCACCGTGCTCGCTTGAACGTCGAGCAGGCCGCCGGCATGGGCAAAGCCCGCCGTGTTGTCGAAGCCGCCGGTCAGGCGGATTGTCGCGTCGCCTTTCGAGGCGAGATAGCCGCTGTTGTTGGCCAGGCTCCCGGCGGTCACGTCAAGCGGCCCACCGGTAACGAACTTGCCTCCGGAGTTATCGAGGATCGTCGCATTGACCTTAGCCGACTGCTGCCCGGAGACCGTCCCGGCCTGGTTGCTGAAGACCCCCGTGGCGAGCGTCAATGGCCCGTCGGCGACTGTCAGGCCACCGTTGCCGTTGTCGTACAGGTGCCCGTGCGTGTCTGCCACCAGCAGTCCGGTGGACTGCACCACACCTCCGCGGTTGTCGAAGAGGCCCGTGTCGGTTTGGACGCTGGCACCCGAGATCTCACCGGCGTTGTTCGTGAGCGCCTGGCCGCCGGTATCGGCCTTGAGCGCCTGGACTGCCGACAGTTGCCCATGGTCGTTGGTGATGGCGCCGCCGACAATGACCAAGTCCCTGGTCGCCAGGGCCTTGCCGGCGGTGTTGTCCAGAGCGCCATTCAGGGTCAGGTTGTCCTGCACGGAGCCGATCACGCCGCCGCGGTTGGCGATGGTCGCCCCAGCTACAGTCGTCGCTCCGGTGCCGGCTACGGTGGCGCAGGCATTGTCCACGGTATGCGATGCGGCGACGCGCAGTGCGCCGGCACTGGTGATGGCGCCGTTCTGGTTCAACACGGTAGCGCCGCTGACCTGGCCGCCGTTGGTGCCGGCCACGATGGCGCCGCCCCGGTTATCCACCCTGCCGCCGGCATTGACCTGCAAGGCAGTGGCTTCGAGCCGCGCGTTCTGGAGCGTGATGTCACCCGAGGCGTTCAGGGTGGCAGTGTTGTGCGCGACGGTCGTACCGTTGGACAGGTCCAGCGTTGGCGCCGACAGGTTGGAATCGGCCCCGGTGACGAGCTTGCCGCTGGACTGGATGGCGGTGCGCGCGGCAAGGCTGGCCGTGCCCGCGCCGGTGACGCTGGCATTGGCATCGACCCCGGCGCCGATGGTCCCGGTGTTCACAATACGCTCGGCGAAGCCCAGCAGATCCGTGCCGGCCGCCATCGTTCCGCTGTTGGCCAGCTGCCCCGGCGTGCTGCCATTGATGGCGCCGCGCGTAGTGATGGTGCCGGCGTTATCGATGTTGGTCCCGGCAACGTTGGCGCCACCCTCGGACTGCAGGCGGCCACCCGGCACGATGCGCACGTCCCCATTGTTGTCCACGACGATATCGCCAGCGCGGGTTGTGATGCCGCCGCCGACATTGAAGCCGATGCCTTTTTCGGTCCCGATGAGACGTACCGAATTCGCGTACATCGACCCCAGCGCCGCCGCATCCAGCGCGAACTGCGGCGCGGCGCCCGTGCCCGCCTGCGGCGTGGCGTTGAGCGTCGAGTGGTCAATATGGTTCGCGCCTGCAATGGCGTTCAGGTGCCTGGCCCACAGTTCGGCGTTAATGCTGATTGAGCGCGCCAGCAGATCGACCTGCGCCTGCGGGCTGGACAGGCCTGGGCCATCAATCCCGATATGGCCTTCCCGCACATCGAACCCGGTCAGGCTGCCATCGGCCCCAAACACCGGGCGCCCCGTTGAAAGCGTGAAGCGGTCTGCATTGATCACGCCGCAGCCCGAGCAGGTGATGCCCGCGGGGTTGGCCAGGACCAGGTTGGCGCGATTGCCGGCGATTTCCTGCGCCCCTAGCAATTGTGACGGATTGGGTTGCGTCACCTGAACCACGATATTGCCGGCACTGCTGTTGCCCAGCTGCACGTTGCCCTGAACCCAGCCCGCAATCCGGGTCTGCGAGTTCTGGCCGCCGTTGTTCAGCACCACGCCGGACGGGCCTACGTTGTACTGGATGAAATTGTTGACGCTGGTTCCACCGTTGCGTTGGGGCGGGGCGATGTTCACGACCGGGACGCCATTGGACGCGACCCCGACCACCGGACGTTGCCCTGGCACATTCCTGTCCGCCTGGATCGGCAGCGTCTGCGCCGCTACGGGGACGCCCATCATTGCCGTCGTCACAGCGGTGAGCCATAGCACCGGCACGAACGCCGTTGTCGCGCCGCCGCGCGTTCCGCCATGGCGGCCCTTGGCGCATCCCGTCGCGCTTTCGCGAACTGCCACCAGCATGCCGCGAACGGCATTGAATACCAGCCGATAGAGTCTTGTGTTCATGATGGCTCTTGTCTTGCACAGCTTCACCCGGCGAGAACACCGTCCCCGGGCACTGGCATCGCGCTGCCATCGTTGATGTGCACCGGGCCTGGATCGCCAGCGGTCAAAGAAAAGGCGGACGGGTTGAGGTCACCGCCAGAGCAGCGGTGCACGGCAGGAGGCACGCACCGCAATGTGCAAGGGTATCGACGGCAGGCCGATAAGTTGCTGGGACGAATCCGACTTTGAGACGGGAATTTCTCAAAGGTGGGCTTGCGGCCAATCCACGAGGGGCTTATGGCGCATGGCTACGCCGGCGCAGTGGCGAGGGAAGGAGGAAGGAAGGGGAGACGTGGCGCGGCCGGGCGAAGACTCGCCCGGCCGGATCATGCGATGTGGTCAGGTACCCGATCCGCGCGCGGCGTCCGGGGAGAAGAACGCTTCGGTGAACTCAGGGCTGTTGTTCAGCTGGAACATCGGGCCTTCGTTGGTCAGGCGGTCCGCAAAGTAAGCGCCGGAAATCAGG
This sequence comes from Cupriavidus sp. MEYA8, assembly GCF_059278825.1. NCBI lineage: Bacteria > Pseudomonadati > Pseudomonadota > Betaproteobacteria > Burkholderiales > Burkholderiaceae > Cupriavidus > Cupriavidus sp. MEYA8. Next base: position 605,118 of record NZ_CM181222.1, on the reverse strand, counting down.
TCATGGTAGAACACCGCGGTCGGATGATAGCGGCGCGCATCGTAGGCGTAGACCGAGGCCTGCAGGTTGGTGCGCCACAGCTGGCCGCGGCCATCGTAGTTGTCGGCGGCGAGGGCTTGCCAGGTGTCTTCGTCGAGATACAGCACGCGCTTCGCATACTGGTGCCGGAAGCCGGACTTGAGCGTTGCTTCCAGGATCCATACGCGATGCAGCTCATAACGCATCACGTCTGGGCTGGCGTGGCCGTTGGCCAGCAGGTCCTTGTACTTGATCGACGTGCTCAGCAGCTTGTAGTTGTGGTACGGGACATAGATCTCCTTCTTGCCGACGATCTTCCAGTTGTAGCGCTCGCCGGAGCCGTTGAAGAGGCGGTCGTCATCCACGGTGCGGAAGCCGCCGGGGCCCTGCGGCTGGTCGAAGCCGAATTCCGGCGCCTGGCGCACGCGCCGCGTGCCCGGGTTGTAGATCCAGGTGCGGTTGGTGTCGGAGCCTTCCTGGTCCCACACGGCATAACCCACGATCACCTGGCCGCGGTCGCGCAGCGGCAGGTCGGTCGCCGTGCGGAAGAAGGAGCGCTCGTTGAGCGCATTGTGCGGGTCGAACTTGCCGTTGTTGCGCGGCGAGAGGATGCTGTACGAGACCCGACCCCATGCGATCGAGCCATTCGGGTAGACCACGGCCTGGTCGTACTGCGCCTTCTCGGTGCCGACTGCCGACGAGAAGCGCTGGTTCCACAGCAGCTCCATTGCCGTCTTCGGGATCGGGTATGGCACCTGCGGGCCCGCGTCCTTCAGGCCGTTGGCATCGCCCGTCATCTTGACGGTGGTGGCGTAGGTGCGGATGTCCTTGTAGACCGTGTCTTCGTAGCGGAAGTCGCGGTGGCTGGCGTACACCGGCATCTTGAAGGTGTCGGGGTACTTCTTGAACAGCGCCTTCTGGCCGTCGCTGAGCCGCTCCGCATACTGCGCCATGTTCTGCGCGGTGATGACGAACAGGGGTTTTTCGTCCGCATACGGGTCCGGATACCGTTCGCCGCGCTGGTATTTGACGTTTGGCGGCGTGCCCAGCCATTTGCCGGCCCATGCGGGCACATCGCCGTCCTTGCTGGCGGCCCGTTCCGCGCCCATCGGCGTCAGGTTGCCGTCAAGCTGCTTGAGGTCCTCGGGGGTGACCTTCGCCCACGATGCCGCGGCCAGTGCCATGCTGGTCACCAGCAGGCTGCCGCGCAGCAGTCTATGTGTAGTGGATGTCATTGCAGTCTCGCTCCTAGGGGAATGGCCGGCGACGTCCGTGCCTGTGGTCACAGGGTAGTGACGGCGCCGCAGCCGGGAATCGTTGGAACGGACTAGTGGATTTCCCTAGCCTGTGGAGCGAGGTGTAAACAAAAAGAGGCCGGGTAATTACCCGGCCTCATAGCAACTGGCGGCCAGCGGCCGCTGGCCGGATCAGGCTTCCATCACTTCGCCGAAGCGCTGCATATGGTAGTCGCTGTCGCCCAGCAACTGGTCCAGCATGGTCAGGCGCTTGAAGTAGTCGCCCACGGACAGCTCGTCGGTCATGCCCATGCCGCCATGCAGCTGCACCGCCTGCTGGCCGACAAAGCGCCCGGCGCGTGCAACCGTCACCTTGGCAGCCGACAGCATGCGGCGGCGCGCGGCAGGATCGGTTTCGTCCAGCGCCTGCGCCGCCACGTAGGCCATCGACAGCGCCAGTTCCTTCTGCACCAGCATGTCGGCCATGCGGTGCTGCAGTGCCTGGAAGCTGGCCAGCGGCTTGCCGAACTGCTGGCGCGTGCCCAGGTATTCGCCGGTGATCTGGATCAGCTTTTCCATGGCGCCCGCGCCTTCGGCGCACAGCGCAGCGATGCCGTGCTCGAGGCCGACGCCCAGCGCCGCCAGGCCGTCGGCGGCCTGGCCCACCAGTGCGCTGGCCGGCACGGTGACGTTCTGCAGCGACAGGTCGGCGGCGCGCAGGCCGTCGATGGTGGGATAGGCGGTCACGCCCAGGCCCTTGCTGTCGCGCGGCACCAGGAACAGCGCGATCTCGTTGCTGCCGGAAACCCGTGCGGTCAGCAGGTAGGCGTCGGCGGCGGCACCGTGCCAGACCACGCTCTTGGTGCCGCTGATCACGTAGCCGTCGCCGCTGCGCTCGGCGCTGGCGCGGGCCGATTCCGGGCGGTAGCGCGTGGTCGGCTCCAGGTAGGCCAGCGTGACGATGCGTTCGCCCGAGGCGATCGCGGGCAGCCATTCCTGCTTCTGCGCGTCGCTGCCGTAGGCGTTGAGGATGGCCGCGGCCATCACGCCGCTGGGCGTGACCGGCTCCAGCACCAGGCCGCGGCCCAGCTCGCGCTGCACCACCAGCTGGCTGGCGGGGCCTTCGCCGAAGCCGCCGAAATCCGCCGGCACGGTCAGGCCCAGCACGCCCATTTCGGCGAGCTTGTTCCACACGCCGCGATCCAGGCTCTCGCCCTGGCGCGCGCTCTTGCGGCGGGCCTCGAAGGTGTATTCGGTATCGATGAAGCGACGCAGGCTGTCCGCCAGCATCTGTTGCTCTTCGCTGTAGGTAAAGTCCATGTCAGCTATCCCTTCAGAAACCCAGGATCATCTTGGAGATGATGTTCTTCTGCACTTCGGTCGCGCCGCCGTAGATCGAGGTCTTGCGCATGTCGTAGTAGGTGGAGGCGGCGGGGGCGGCCCACTCTGGGCCGGACACCGGCTGCGTGGCGCCCGGCTCGAGCCAGTCCGGCGAATACGGCCAGGCGTTGGGGCCGGCCACTTCCATCATCAGCATGCCCAGGTCCTGCTGCACCTCCGAGCCGCGGATCTTGACGATCGACGCTTCCGGTCCGGGCGTGCCGGCGGCCTGCGTGGCGACGCGCAGCAGCAGCATTTCCAGCGCCATGATGTCCATCTCGACGCGGGCGATCTTGTCGCGCATGCGCACGTCTTCGATCAGCGGGCGGCCGGCGCCGTCGGTGGCCTGGCTGGCGTAATGCTTGAGCTGGCGCAGCTCGCGGTGGCAGTGGCCGATGCCGGCAATGCCGGTGCGCTCGTGGCCGAGCAGGTACTTGGCGTAGGTCCACGCGCGGTTCTCTTCGCCGACCAGGTTCCCCACGGGCACTTCCACGTCCTCGAACCAGGTCTCGTTCACGTCGTGGCCGCCGTCCAGCGTCTTGATCGGGCGCACCGTCACGCCGGGCGACTTCATGTCGATCAGCAGCATGGAGATGCCTTCCTGCGCCTTGGCATCGGGATCGGTGCGCACCAGGCAGAAGATCCAGTCGGCAAAGTGGGCCATCGTGGTCCAGGTCTTCTGGCCGTTGACGATGTACTTGTCGCCGCGGCGCACGGCGCGGGTCTTCAGAGAGGCCAGGTCGGAACCGGAGCCCGGCTCGGAATAGCCCTGGCACCAGAAGTCTTCCACGCCCGGGATGCGCGGCAGGAAGCGCTGCTGCATCTCGGGACTGGCGTACTTCATCAGCACCGGGCCGATCATGGTCAGGCCGAACGGCAGCATGCGCGGCGCGCCGGCGCGGAAGGTCTCGATTTCAAAGATCAGGCGCTGCAGCGCGGTCCAGCCGGTGCCGCCCCATTGCGTGGGCCAGGTGGGAGCGCCCCAGCCGTGGGCCTGCAGGATGCGGTGCCAGCGGACGTAGTCGTCCTTCTCGACGCGCTGGTGGTTGAGCACCTTGTTGCGGATGTCTTCCGGCAGGCTGGCCTGCACGAAAGCGCGGACTTCCTCGCGGAAGGCCTGTTCCTCGGCGGTGAAACGCAAATCCATCTGAATGTCCCCTCGTTACGCGGGCGTCCGCTGCTGGCAAGCAACCGGTGCAGCCCTAGGTGTGCCGGCCGATTGTAGGGCGCGGGGCGTTCTCCATTGCTTTATCAATCATAAAGTCGCCCTTCGTGCCGGCGGAACCACCTGAGCCGGGTGGTGGTGGCGTGGACGAACACGGCCTTAGCCAATTCCAAATACCGCGGCGCGCAGCCTTGCCGCAAACTGGCACGGCCTGCTCAAGTGCGTCGGGGTGCATTCCGGCGCATTTGCCGCCGGCAAGCATCGCCAACCCAGCCGTATCCCGAACGAGCCCAGCCGCATGTCTTCCTTCCGCCCCGAATACATCCACGATATCCCCGGCCACTGGGCCGCGCAGACGCCCGCCGCGCCTTGCCTGTTCGAAAGCGGCGCGGTGATCAGCTATGGCGAACTGTGGCAGCGCATCGAAGCGGCGCGCGACTGGCTGGCGGCGCAGGGCGTGGGCGAAGGCGACCGGGTCATGATGGTCGGCGAGAACTGCAACGAGATGGTGGTGACGCTGTTCGCCAGCAGCCTGCTGCATGCCTGGCCGATCCAGGTCAACGCGCGCTTGTCCGCGCGCGAAATCGACAATATCCGCGACCACGCCCAGCCGGCGCTGGTGCTGTTCACCGGCCATGTGTCCGACGTGGCCGCCGCGCACGGTGCGCGGCTCGGCGCGCAGGCCAGCGCCTGCCCCGTCTTTGCCGACGGCATGCTCGCACTGCGCGCAGCCAGCGCGCCGGAACGCGTGGCCAGCGAACAGGCGCGCCAGGTCGCGACGCTGATCTATACCTCCGGCACCACCGGCGCGCCCAAGGGCGTGATGGTGCCGCATGTCGGCCTGACGCACTTTGCCCGCATCTCCGCCACCTCGCGCGACATGGGGCAGGCGGACGTGGCCTACGGGGCACTGCCGATGTCGCATATCTTCGGCATCGCCACGGTGCTGATGGCTACCCTTTACGCCGGTGCCAGCCTGTTCCTGCGCCCGCGCTTCGACGGCAACGACGTGTTCGAGGCGCTGGCGTCGCCCGGCGTCACCATCCTGCAAGGCGTGCCGACCATGTTCACGCGCATCCTTGCGGTGGCGGCGCAACATGGGGCAGGCCCGGGCAAGTATCCGCGCCTGCGCTACCTGTACACCGGCGGCGCGCCGCTCGATCCCACGCTCAAGCGCGACGTAGAAGCCCTGTTCGGCCAGCCGCTGCACCATGGCTACGGCATCACCGAATATGCCGGCTCGCTCTTCATCACGCGCTTGGACGCGCCGCGTGCCGACTGCTCGGCCGGGCATATCGTCGAAGGCGTCGAAATCGAGATTACCGACGATGCCGGCACGCCTCTGCCCGCAGGCGAGCGCGGCCAGATCCGCGTGCGCGGTCCCGGCGTGATGCTTGGCTACTACCGCAACGCGGAGCAGACGGCTGATGCGCTGTTGCCGGGCGGCTGGCTCAACACCGGCGACCTGGGCTACCTGGATGCCGACGGGGCGCTGTTTATCTCCGGCCGCTCCAAGGACCTGATCATCCGCTCGGGGTTCAACGTCTACCCGATCGAAGTCGAGTCGGTGATCAACGCCTTCCCCGGCGTGCGCCAGTCGGCGGTGGTGGGGCGCCCCGCCAGCGACGGCAACGAAGAGGTGGTCGCCTTTATCGAGACGCAGGAAGGCGCGAGCGTCGATCCCAAGGCGCTCGACGTCTACCTGCGCGAAAGCCTGGCACCGTACAAGCGCCCGGCCGAGATCCGCACCGTCGATGTCATTCCCACTACTGCCAGCGGCAAGCTGCTCAAGCAGCCGCTGCGCGCGCTGCTGGACTGAGCGCCTGAATCCCTTTACCGGGCTGGCGTCATACGCCGGCCCGGGCATTTCAGCCCTATCTGGAGGAGACAACAATGAAAACCTGGACCACACTCGCGGCACTGACCACGACCCTGCTGCTGCAGGGCGCGGCCTGGGCGACGGACGCCTACCCGTCGCGGCCGGTCAAGCTGCTGGTGGGCTATGCCCCCGGCGGCCCGGTCGACACCGCCGCGCGCATCTACGCCGAGCAGCTGGGCCGCGTGCTCAAGCAGCCGGTGGTGGTGGACAACCGCGCCGGCGCCAGCGGCGCCATTGCCGCCGACATGACCGCCAAGGCGACGCCGGATGGCTACACGCTGTACTTTGTCGCCAGCCCCACCATGACCATGACTCCGCTGATCCAGCGTTCGGTCAACTTCAACCCGGTCAAGGATTTCACCTACATCGGCCTGATCACCGACTACACCAACGTGCTGCTGGTGAACAAGGACTTCCCGGCCAGGAACGTCGGCGAACTGGTCGACTACGCGCGCAAGCATCCGCAGGACGTCTCGTTCGGCTCGGCCGGCGTGGGCGCATCGAACCACCTGTCGGCGGAACTGCTGGCGCAGATGAATGGCGTGAAGATGCTGCACGTGCCGTACAAAGGCAACTCGCCGGCGATGGCGGACGTGATGAGCGGCAAGGTGACCTTCATGTTCGATATCACCGGCACCGCCATCGGCCATATCAACGGCGGCAAGGTGCGCGCGCTGGCGGTCACGTCGAAGACGCGCAATCCGGCGCTGCCCACGGTGCCGACCATGATCGAGTCGGGGCAGAAGGACTATGACCTGACTGGATGGTATGCCCTGATCGGGCCGCAGAAGCTGCCGGCGGATGTGGTCGACAAGCTGGTGAAGGCGCAGAAGGCCATCGGCGACGATCCTGCTTATCGGCAGCGGATGGCGGCGGGTGGGTATGACGTCAATGTCAGCACGCCGAAGCAGCTTGGGGATCGGATCCAGCGGGAGCTGGCGCTGTGGGGTGGGGTGGTGAAGAAGGCGGGGATTCAGGCGGATTAAGGGGGATTTTGGGGGCGCTACGGTTAGCTCGGCGTCCTTTCGCCGTGCCCGTGCATGGCGCCTTTGATTGTCGGCCGTTGAACCAGGCGGTTCAAACTGCGACAACATTTCACCAGTGCCACAGATCAAGTCGTGGCCCGAACCCGCAATTCTTCGCAACATGGAGCTTGGCCGCTTCTGAAACTGCCTTGACGTATCGATCCTTCACAATCTGCGCCTTGATTGTGAACGGCAAGCGGCTCTAGACTGACTGGGCTCCTGACACAGCAGGAGCCGGGAGTGAGAACCTGGTTAACGCTACCTCGTCTTCGACCTTACGGAGGTCAGTAATGCTCCAATCCAGCCTCGAACCCGACGCCTTCATCCCGCCTCGACTAGATGATTCGCTTTCGCGTTTCAGTCCCGAAACCCGGCGCGCAGCGCGTGAGGACGCGCTACCTGTCCCCCGGCAACTCTTGTTATTGAATCTGCTGGATCAAGCCGATGCGATTGTGCGAGGCGCGGCCTGCGTACTGACATTGGTGACACACAGCGATTGCGACGCACAGGAAGAAGGAAGCGTAGTCTTGCGGGCGACTACGCTGGATGCCTTGCGAGAGCTCTGCCGGACCTCACTTGAATTGCTGGCCGACAGGGTAGAACAAGTCGCGGAGGGAATTGAGGACGCGATGCCCGGGTAACCAATCGAGGTTGGGCGCTGATTCCCTGAGATGGCAGGCGCCCTTCATGCTCAGAGAATCAGCGCCTGCAGCATCCGCCTGCGGCCCTCGCCCCTTTACCCTTCTATCTCAGCCCACCCCTGCATCGCCTGCCCACCAGCATCATCGCCCGTCCAAAGCACCAGCCGGCCAGCCTGCTCCGGATCGGCCGCGCCGCCAACGGTGATGGTGTCCTGATCAAACAGCGGCGCCAGCCCCCGGAACCCAAAACGCTTCACGCGCGCCTGCGGCTGCTCGCGTGCCACCAGGTCCAGCATCAGCATGGCCTGCATCGGCCCATGCACCACCAGGCCGGGATACCCTTCAACATCGCGGGTATAGCTGCGATCGTAGTGAATACGGTGGCCGTTGAAGGTCAGCGCCGAATAGCGGAACAACATGACCGGGTCGGCCTGCAGCGTGCGCTGCCATTGCGCGGTGTGTTCCAGCCGCGGGCGCGGCGGCTGCGGCTTGGACGGGTCCGGCATGGCGCGGTAGACGATGTCGTGGCGCTCGTTGATCGCGGTCTTGCCGTTGACGGTCAGTTCATGGTCGACCGCGACGAACCACAGTTCGCCGCTGCGGCCGGTCTTGTACTGCACGTCTGCGATGGTGGAGGTGCGCGTGACGGTATCGCCGATATGCAGCGGATGGCTGAAGGTCAGTTCGCTGCCGGCCCACATGCGGCGCGGCAGCGGCACCGGCGGCATGAAGCCGCCGAGGTGCGGGTGGCCGTCGCGGCCGATGTCGCGTTGCTGCGCGCGCGGCAGGAAATACAGCCAGTGCCACAGCGGCGGCAGCGGGCCGGCGGCGACCGCCTCGGGGTCGAGGTCGAAGGTCGCGGCCAGGCCGATCACCGGTTCGGGCGACAGCGTTTCGGTGCGCGATTCGCTGCGGCCGATCCAGCCGCGCAGGCGTTCGAGTTCGGAAGTGGCGTCAGTCATGGGCTTGCAGGTTCGGGGTGGACAGGAAAAGCGGGGCGCTATTGCGCCAGCGCCAGCAGGCGTTTCGCCTGCTCGATCACGGGCCGGTCGACCATCTTGCCATCGACCTGCACGGCATGGCTGCCGCTGGCGGTGGCTGCGAGGACGCGGCGGGCCCAGTCGAGCTGTTCTGCGCTGGGCAGGAAGCCTGCGCGCACCGCGCCCAGCTGCGCCGGGTGGATGCACAGCTTGCCGGCAAAGCCGAGTTCGCGCGCGTAGGCGACGTCGCTGGCCAGCACGGCTTCATCCTTCAGCGCGGTGGTGACGCCGTCCACCGGCGGCGGCAGCCCGGCCACGCGCGAAGCCAGCACGATGCGGGCGCGCGCGAACGCCAGCGCGTCGCGGGTGTGGCTGCAGCCGAGGTCCACCGCATAGTCGAGCGAACCGAACGCCAGCCGTGCCACGCCGCTGGCCGTGGCCACCGTGTCGACCTGGTGCAGGCCTAGGGCGGTCTCGATGATGGCGACCAGCTCACCTTGCGGATTGATGGCGTGCAGCGCCTGCGCGATCTGTGCCAGCGCGGCGGCGTCTTCGGCCTTGGGCACCATCAGCCCGGCCAGCGCCGTGCCGGCCGGCAGCGAGCGCAGCCAGGCCAGGTCGGCGGGAAACGCGGGCGAGGCGCTGTCGTTGATGCGGACCATGGCGCGCGCGGCGGGCTTGCCCGCCAGCCACGCGCCGATCGCCTCGCGCGCGGCGGGCTTGGCGTCGGGGTGCACGGCGTCCTCGAGGTCGAGGATCATCATGTCGGGGCCCGCGGCGGCGGCCTTGTCAAAACGCTCCGGCCGGTCGCCGGGGACGAACAGGTAGGTGACGGCAGTAGTCATGCAGCGTTCCTCAGCGTGCGGCGGGCAGCCAGTCGTTGACGTTGGGCGCCTGCTCCAGTGCCCACACGCGCGCGATGATGGCGCGCATCTCGGCCTCGCTGGCACCGTTGCGGAACGCGCCCAGCTGCAGCGCCTTGGCTTCCAGCTCGGGGCGCGACAGGGTGTTGTCCGGGTCGCCCTTGGGCACGTCCACGCGTGCGGCCAGCGTGCGGCCGTCGGTGGTCTTCACCGTGACGCGGCCGATCCACTGGCGCGGGTAGGCGGCGTTGATCTCCGGGTCGAGTTCCATCGTGACCTTCTCCCGGAAGTCGACGACTTTGGCATCGGGCAGCGCGTGCTGCTCGAATTCCGCCAGGCCGGCGTGGCCGTGCACGGCGACCAGGCCCAGCACCGTGCCCATCGAGAACTTGGCCTGGTGGATGGTGACCGGGTTGACCACCGGGCCGAGCACGTCGATCGCGCCCTGGTGCACATGGGTGGTGACGCTGGCGACCTGGTCGGCGCTGAGGCCTTCGCGCTGCATCAGCACCTTGAGTGCATCGGCTGCCGGATGCGTGTGGCGGCATGAGGCAAAGAACTTGAACGAGGTCTCGGCGGTGGCCCAGCGCGTGCCCAGGCCGTCGGTCAGCGCGGCGGGATCGGCGTCGCTCGACATGCCGGCGGCCATGCCTTGCCTGCCTTCCAGGATCTGCTTCGCGCCGGTGAAGCCCGCGCGCGCCAGCCACGCCGATTGCAGGCCGTCGGCCGCGGCCTTGGCGGTGTGCAGCTGCTTGGAGTCGGCGGCGTCGCGCAGGAATTCCCACAGGCCTGCGGCCTGCGTACCGGCCGAGCCCAGCGCCTGGTTGATGCCTTCGGCATCCAGGTTGTAGAGCTTGGCCACGGCGGCAGCGGCGGCCAGCGTGCCGACGGTGCCGGTGGTGTGGAACACGGTGTAGTGCGAGCGGCCCATGAACTCGCCAATGCGGATGCCGGCCTCATAGCCGGCGATCGACGCCAGCAGCACTTCGGCCCCGGTCTTGCCTTCGGCCTGCGCCGCGGCCACCACGGCCGGGAACACCACCGCGGCCGGGTGCAGCACCGAGCCGTTGTGCACGTCGTCCTGCTCGACCACGTGCGACGAAGCGCCGTTGATCAGCGCGGCGAAGTAGGGCGAGGTGCGGCGGCGGTCGACCAGCACTTCGGCGTCGCCCTGGCCCGGACCCATGGCGGCCGCGAATTCCTGCAGGCGGCGCACGGCCGGTGCGTCCTTGCCGGCGATGGCCGAGGCGATCCAGTCAAGGAACAGGTCCTTGGTGCGCTCGATCACGGGCGCGGGCACGTGCGCCAGCTTGAAGTCGGCCAGGAACTGGCACAGCTGGCGGGTCGGGTAGTTGGTGTCTGCGGCTTGGCTCATGCAGGCTCCGATGCGGAATTGGATTTCGTGGAAATGGAAAAAGCCCGGGGCCCAGTTGCGAGATGACCGGGCGTGGTGTGTTCGATTTCAGATGGTCTGCTTGTCGGCCAGCGCGGCGATGTCGCCATCGGCATAGCCGAGCTCGGCCAGGATCTGCCGGCTGTGCGCGCCCAGTGCCGGCACGTCGCCCATGACAGGTTCCACGCCCGACAGGTTGGCGGGCGGCAGCAGCGCGCCGATCGGACCGCCCGGCGTGGCCACTTCGCGCCAGCGCTGGCGTGCCTGCAACTGCGGATGGTTCCATACGCCCTCGATGTCGTTCATCGGGGCATTGGCGATCTGCGCCTCGTCCAGCAGTGCCTCGGCCTGCGCCACGGTCATCGACGCGAAGCGCTCCTCGATGATGGCGGTGAGCTCGGGGCGATTGCGCACGCGGGCCGTATTGCTGGAGAAGCGTTCGTCCTGCGCCAGTTCCCGGTTGCCGAGCACGATCTCGCAGAAGCTGGCAAACTCGCGTTCGTTCTGCACGCTGAAGATCACGCTGCCGTTGCCGGTGCGATGCACGCCATACGGGGCGATGGTCGGATGCGAAGCGCCGAAGCGCGCCGGCGGCTTGCCGCCGTAGTGGCCGAAGTAGAGGACCTGGTTCATCCACTCGGCCATCGCCTCGAGCATGGTCACCTGCACGCGCAGGCCCTTGCCGGTGCGGCCACGCTGCAGCAGCGCCGAAAGGATGCCGCTGTAGGCGTACATGCCGGCCGAGATGTCGGCGATCGAAACGCCGGCGCGCGACGGCTCGTTGGGGCCGCCGGTGAGGCCCACCAGGCCGGCGGCGGCCTGGATCAGCAGATCGTAGGCCTTCTTGTCGCGATAGGGGCCGGAGTCGCCATAGCCCGAGATGTCGCAGACGATGAGCTTGTCGTACTTGCCGTGCAGGCTGTCGAAGTCCAGGCCCATGCGCGCGGCCGCTCCGGGGGCGAGGTTTTGCACCAGTACATCGGCATCAGCCAGCAGCCGGTGCAGGATGGTCTGCGCCTCTGGATCCTTCAGGTCCAGGGTCAGGCTTTCCTTGCCCCGGTTGAGCCACACAAAGTACGAGGCCTGGCCGTGCACGGACTGGTCATAGCCGCGCGCAAAGTCGCCCACGCCGGGACGCTCGATCTTGATGACGCGGGCACCAAGGTCGGCAAGCTGGCGCGTGGCGAAGGGGGCCGCAACCGCGTGCTCCAGCGAAACCACGCGGATGCCGTCGAGCGGGCGGATGCCCTTGGAGTTATTGGGGGACATGCGAAAAAAACCTCAGAACGAACGCGGCAGTTCGAGCACGTGCTCGGCCACGTAGGACAGGATCAGGTTGGTGGAGATCGGCGCGACCTGGTACAGGCGCGTTTCGCGGAACTTGCGCTCGATGTCGTATTCGGCGGCAAAGCCGAAGCCGCCGTGCGTCTGCAGGCAGGCGTTGGCCGCTTCCCACGAGGCATCGGCGGCCAGCAGCTTGGCGATATTGGCTTCCTTGCCGCACGCCTTGCCGGCATCGAATAGCCGCGCCGCCTTGTAGCGCATCAGGCTGGCGGCCTCGACATTGACGTACGAGCGCGCGATCGGGAACTGCACGGCCTGGTTCTGGCCGATCGGGCGGTCGAACACGATGCGGTCGCGCGCATAGTTGCTGGCGCGCCCGACGAACCAGTAGCCGTCGCCGATGCACTCGGCGGCGATCAGGATGCGCTCGGCGTTGAGGCCGTCGAGGATGTATTTCAGGCCCTTGCCTTCCTCGCCGATCAGATTCGCGGCCGGCACTTCGAGGTTATCGAAGAACAGTTCGTTGGTCTCGTGGTTGACCATATTGCGGATCGGCTTGACCGTCAGGCCCTTGCCGATGGCGTCGCGCAGGTCGACCACGAACACCGACAGCCCGTCGGACTTGCGCTTGACCTGGTCCAGCGGCGTGGTGCGCGCCAGCAGCAGCATCAGGTCGGAGTGCTGCACGCGCGAAATCCATACCTTCTGGCCATTGACGATGTACTTGTCGCCCTGGCGCACCGCGGTGGTCTTGAGTTTGGTGGTGTCGGTGCCGGTGGTGGGCTCGGTCACGGCCATCGACTGCATGCGCAGTTCGCCCGAGGCGATGCCGGGCAGCCAGCGGCGCTTCTGTCCCTCGGAGCCGTGGCGCAGCAGGCAGCCCATCACGTACATCTGGCCATGGCAGGCGCCGGAATTGCCGCCGCTGCGGTTGATTTCTTCCATGATGACCGAGGCCGCGGTCAGCGACAGGCCCGAGCCGCCGTAGGCCTCGGGAATCAGGGCCGACAGCCAGCCGGCCTGGGTCAGCGCCTGCACGAACCGCTCGGGAAAGGCTTCCTGCTCTTCCACGCGCTGCCAGTATGCCGAATCGAAGCCGGCGCAAAGGTCGCGCACGGCCTCGCGGATTTCGGGATACAGCAGTTCCGGATCCTGTTCTGCAAGCATGGGGAGGCCCCGTCTATTTCGAATGGGGCCATTATTCCCGACCCCCCTGCCCGCCGAAATTCGGATTTGCGAAAGAGCGGCTTAGGGCCGCCGGAAGCGCTTGCGGCGCGCTGTGCACCTGGTTGCATAGCGCAAGACGCCCGGCTGTGCCGGGCGTCCGGGGGGCGCTTCAGGGGCGCTTCAAAGGCAGACGCGCGGGCCTGCGGGTGGGTATCAGTGTACGAACAGCCAGATCAGGATCAGGACAAAGGCCGGGACACCAAGTAGCCAGGCAAGGATGTAGGGCATGGTGTAGCTCCTGTTTTGCACTAGTCGTGGTGATTCCAATATAGGGTCGGGCCCGTGGCGGCACTGTCGGGGAGGTTCCGCTTGCCGTGTAGGACGCCGCCGCACGGCCAGGTAAGGCGTAGCCGCATTCGGCTGCGGCCAGCGCCGGAGGCCAGCGGTGCGTGCTAGGCTCAGGTCTGTACCAAAGCACCTTGGGGGCGAGCGATGGACGGGGTCTGGTCGGAAATCTACGGCGCCCTTCGCGCCGAATTCAGCGATTTGCCCGACGCCGGCGAAGCCACCCGCCTGCTGGTGCGGCTGACCATGGCGGTGGTGCTGGGCGGGCTGATCGGCTATGAGCGGGAGGCCTCGGGCAAGGCCGCGGGGCTGCGCACCCATATGCTGGTGGCGCTGGGCTCGGCGCTGTTCGTGCTGGTGCCGCTGCAGGCGGGCGTGCCGCTGGCGGACATCAGCCGTGTGCTGCAGGGGCTGACCGCCGGGATCGGCTTCCTGGGCGCGGGTGCGATCCTGAAACACGGCAGCGAATCCGATATCAAGGGCCTGACCACGGCAGCCAGCATCTGGATGGTGGCGGCAATCGGCGTGGCGGCCGGCCTCGGGCGCGAAACCACGGCAGTCATCGCCACGGTTTTCACGCTGGTCATCCTGCAGCTCCTGCTGCGCTTGAAATAGCGCTTCGGGACACTACAGGCCGGTTCTCCCACCGGACTGCGCCAATCTCCTTTCAATGCGCGCCAGCGCACGCTGCGCCGGCGCGTACCGGCCTATGCTGCAAATGCTGTTCCGCGATGACGGGGCAGGCAGCAGGCAGGGGAGGGGGCATGAAATCATCGATCCGTGACGATGCGGCGCTGGCCGCTTTCGTGGGCCCGCGCTACGCGTATTACAGCGGCCGCTGGGCCCTGGCCGAGGCGCGCGGCGGCATGTCGTGGAACTGGGCGGCGTGCCTGTTCGGCCCGTTCTGGATGGCCTACCGGCGCATGTACTGGCAAGTCGGCGTCTATGCGCTGATCGTCTGCATGGAGCCGGTGCTGCACGCGTTATTCCGCGTCGACATGCCGCTGGCGCTGTCCCGGCCGCTGCTTTATGCGCTGGCGCTGCTGCTGGGCATGTATGGCAACCAGCTGTACCGTTGGCAGGCCGAGTCCACCATCCGGCGCCTGCGTGAATACCACTGGTCGCCGGAACTGGTCCACGATTCGCTGGCGCGCTGCGGCCGCACCAGTTGGCCGGGAGTCTTCGCCATGGGGCTGCTTCTGGCGGTCATGGCGGTCTCGCTGCGGCCGCTGGCCGGGCTGGTGGCGCACTCCACGGGGCTGGCCGCCGGCTAGGGCTCGGCGCTTATACCGGCGCTTATACCGGCTCGCGCGACGCGTCGACCAGGTACTGGATCAGGGTCTCGGCGAACTGGGGCAGCTCGCGCCCGGGGCGCCGGACCAGGCGCAGCTCGCGCTTGGCCCATTCGTCTTCCAGCTGGATAAAGCGCAGCACCTTGCGGCTGGCGTAGCGCCGCGCGCAGCTGTTGGGCACGATGGCAATGCCGGCGCCGGCCTCGACCATGCGGCACACCGCGTCGAAGCTGCCGACCTGGATGCGCAGGCTGATGCGCTTGCCCATGCCGCTGGCGATGCGGTCCAGGAACGACTGGATCGCGCTGAACTGGTTCAGCCCGACAAAGCGGCAGGTATCGAGCAGGTCGGCGAAATGCAGCCGCTTGAACGCCGGCAGCGGGTGGTTCACCGGTGCGATCACGATCAGCTCGTCGCTGCACAGGTGCATCACGTCCAGGTCCTGGGTCGCGACTTCACCCGCCACGATGCCGAGGTCGGCTGCGCCCGCGCTGATGGCCGACACGATTTCCTGCGACAGATGCTCTTCCAGTTCGATATCGATGTCGGGATTCTCGGTCAGGAAACGCGACACGCCGGTGGCGAGGAAGGAATTGGTGGCGGTGGTATTGGCCAGCAGCCGCACGCGCCCCTTGATGCCCTTGGCATAGGGGCGCAGGTCTGCGTGCAGGCATTCCAGCTCGCGGAAGACTTCGCGCGCATGGCGCAGCAGCGCATCGCCCGCCGGGGTGAGGCGCACGCCCTTGACCTGGCGGATCAGCAATTGTGTCTGGAACGCCTCTTCCAGCTGCTTGATCCGGGTGCTGGCCGCCGGCAGCGACAGGAAGCTGCGCTCGGCGGCGCGGGTGAGGTTTTCCGTCTCGCCGACGTTCAGGAAAAGGCGCAGATCGGTCAGGTCGTAATGCATGGGCTTCCGTCAGGCCAAAGGCCACTTTTGTGATTCGTGAATTCCAAAGACGCGGGTGCCAATTTATCGTATCCCACGTGGCATTGACATCCGGAATGACAGCACTCGGGCGTCGCCGGTCGCGCCGTGCCGATAATCGCACCGGAATTTGGACCGGACCGGCATGTGAACGGCGAATCCGGACGATCATCGCGCCGTACGCACGGTGATCACCCCGCCCACGGCGGCAGTGACCGGACGACAGGATTTCAGAAGATTTCAGAGGAGCAAGGCAATGAGCGGTTTGATGGCAGGCAAGGTCGCGCTGGTGACGGGCGCGGGTGGCGGGATCGGGCGCGGCATCGCGCTGGCAATGGCCGCCGCCGGGGCCAAGGTGGTGGTCAATGACCTGGGCGTGTCGATGACCGGCGAGGGTGGCGACACCGGCCCCGCGCAGCGCGTGGTGGAAGAAATCCGCGCCGCCGGCGGCGAGGCCGTGGCCAACACCGACAGCGTCTCGACCTGGAACGGCGCCAACGCCATCGTGCAGTGCGCGCTGGACAATTTCGGCCGCATCGACGCGGTGGTCAACAACGCGGGCAACCTGCGCGACCGCATGTTCTTCAAGATGAATGAAGAAGAATGGCGCTCGGTGATCGACGTGCACCTGCACGGCACCTTCTTCGTCAGCCGCGCCGCCGCCAGCTACTTCAAGGACCAGGAGAGCGGTGCCTACGTGCACATGACCTCGACCTCGGGCCTGATCGGCAACCTGGGCCAGGCCAACTACTCGGCGGCCAAGCTGGGCATCGCCGCGCTGTCGAAGTCGATCGCGCTGGACATGCAGCGCTTCAACGTGCGCTCGAACTGCATCGCGCCGTTCGCGTGGAGCCGCATGACCAGCTCGATCCCCGCTGAAACGCCGGAAGAGAAGGCCCGTGTCGCCAAGCTGCAGAAGATGGAAGCCGGCAAGATCGCCCCCGTGGCGGTGTACCTGGCCAGCGACGCCGCGTCCGAAGTCAACGCCCAGATCTTCGCGGTGCGCGCAAACGAGATCATGCTGATGAGCCAGCCGCGCCCGGTGCGCTCGGTGCACATGAGCGAAGGCTGGACCCCGGAGAGCGTGGCCGAGATCGCCATGCCGGCGATGCGCAACAGCTTCTTCAAGCTGGAGCGCTCGCCCGACGTGATCGGCTGGGACCCGATCTGAGATGGCGGGGGCGCAATCGCTGCCCGGCACCGCCCGCGGCGCCCTCCAGGGCGTGCGGGTGCTTGACCTGTCGCGCATCCTGGCCGGACCGTGGTGCGCGCAGAACCTGGCCGACCTGGGGGCCGAGGTCATCAAGGTGGAGCGCCCCGGCGCCGGCGACGACACCCGTTCGTGGGGGCCGCCCTGGCTGCCCGATGCGAACGGCCAGCCGTCGCGCGACGCCACCTACTTTGCCGGCGCCAACCGCGGCAAGCAGTCGGTGACGCTGGATATCGCCAGCCCGGAAGGGCAGGCGATCGTGCGCGAACTGGCGGCGAAGTCGCAGATCGTGCTGGAGAACTACAAGGTCGGCGACCTGAAGCGCTACGGGCTGGACTATGACAGCCTGAAGGCGGTCAACCCGGCGATTGTCTATTGCTCGATCACGGGCTACGGCCAGACCGGGCCGAGCGCGCACAAGCCCGGCTACGACTTCATCTTCCAGGGCCTCGGCGGCCTGATGAGCGTCACCGGCGAGCGCGACGACTTGCCCGGCGGCGGGCCGCAGAAGGTCGGCGTCGCGGTGGTCGACATGCTGACCGGCATGTATGCCACGGTGGCGGTGCTGGCCGCGCTGCGCCATGCGGAACGTACCGGCGAGGGCCAGCATATCGACATGGCGCTGCTCGACGCGGTGGTGGCGGTCGGTGCCACGCCGATCATCGCCCAGCGCGTGACCGGCAAGGCCATGCCGCGCTTTGGCAACGCGCACGCCAACATGGTGCCCTACCATGTGTTCGCCACCGCCGACGGTTACATGATCGTGGCGGCGGGCAACGACGGGCAGTGGCAGGCCTACTGCCGCGGCATCGAACGCCCTGACCTGGCGGCCGACGAGCGCTTTGCCACCGGCCCCGGCCGCATCGTCCACCGCGAGACGCTGGTGCCGATGCTGGAGGCGCACATGCGCACGCGCGAGACCGCCCACTGGGTCCAGGCGCTGGAGGCGCAGGGCATCCCGTGTGGGCCGATCAACGACTACGGCCAGGTGCTGGAAGACCCGCAGGTGCGGCACCGCGAGCTGCAGGTCGACCTGGTGCGCGACGACGGCAGCCTGTGCCCGACGGTCAAGAGCCCGTTGCGGCTGTCGGCAACGCCGGTGCAGTACGATGCGCCGCCGCCGCGGCTGGGACAGCATACCGGGCGCGTGCTGGAAGACGTGCTGGGTTTGTCCGCCGCACGCATTGCCGCGCTGCGGGAGCAGGGCGTCATCTGAAGCACAGGTCCCCGGGGGCGCCTGCACAAGGCCCCCGCATCGCCTAGGCTGTTTCCAGGGCGCAGCGCGCGCCTAACTCCCGGAGACAGCACATGGATGAGGAAACCTTCAACCTCAGCATCCGCAAGTTCCTCAAGGTCGTCGGCGTCAGTTCCCAGCGCGAGATCGAGCAGGCGATCGCCCAGGCCATTGCCGATGGCACCATCTCCGCCACCGGACGCTTTCCGGTGACGATGACGCTGGAACTGCCGGCGGCAAAGCTTAAGGCGAAATTCGACGGCGAGATCCAGCTTGAATAGCGCGGCTCAGGCGGGCTCCAGCTCGCCGCGCATCCCCCGCAACCGGTACTCGCCTGGCGCCACCCCGGTCCACTTCTTGAACGCGCGATGGAAGGTGCTCGGCTCCGAGAAGCCGAGCCGCAGCGCCACTTCCTGCAGCGTCATGCCGGGGTGTTCCAGCATACCGATGGCGACATCGCGGCGCAGGCTGTCCTTGATGCTCTGGTAGCCGCGGCCCTCGTCGCGCAGCCGGCGGCGCAGCGTCTGCGGCGTCAGCCGCAGCATCTGCGCCATCTGCTCGAGCGATGGCAGTTCGTCGCTCAGATGCGAGCGCAGGTGCTGGCGGATGCGTTCGGCCAGGCAGCAGCTGTCGCGGTAGCGGATCAGCAGGTTGCGCGGCGCTTCCTGCAGGAAGGCGCGCAGGCTGTCGCCGTCCTGCATCACCGGCAGGCGCAGGCAGGCGGCATCGAAATGCAGCGCCGTGAACGGCTGGCCGTAGTGCACGGCGGTCTTGAACACGCGTTCGGTGTCGCTGCCGCCCTGCGGGCGTTCGTTGGCCAGGTCGACGCGGAGCAGCGGGATATGCTGCGCCACCAGCCAGCTCACCAGCGCATAGCCCTGGAACACGAAGGTCGATTCCGCGAAGCTGCGGCAGGCGGAGGTCGGTGCGCGCCGCTGCAGCCGGATGGAGGCAACCCTGCCGTCGGCGCTGACATGCAGGCGCGGTGTAAAGGCATCGAGATGCAGCCGGTACAGGCGCATGGCGGCGTGGATCGCGTCTTCCAGCGTGGCGCAATGGATCATGGCCCGCGCCGCCTGGGCAAACGTGCCGGGCGGGACCGGCCGCTCCAGCAGCCCCCACAGCTCGTCGCGCATGACGCGGCGCAGCGTGCGGATCAGCGCCGCGTACTGCCCCTGTGTCACGCGCGCGCTGGGCGAGGCCAGCAGCGCCGGCGAAACGCCGGCGCGGCGCAGCAATGCGTCGACGTCGTGACCGAGGCGGCGCGCACCCTGCAGGATGCGGTGCACGTGCTGGATCGCGACAGTGTGGCGTGCCGGGGCCTGGGCAGTCGTGGCTGCCACGGCTCCCTTGGCGCCCTGGGCTTGTGCCGCGCCGGTCAGGCGCGCGGCGCTGCCGGGCAGCGGACCCTGCGTCAGGGCGCCGGCGAAGTGCAGCTTGCCCGGTACTGGAGGGCGCAGCGATGGCAGGACAGCGGTGTGCATGGGTCTCCTCGTCACGTGACGCGCCGGCGCGGACATTTCCGGTCTTTGCGCCACCTTATCAAGCGCCTGCAGCACCGCACAATCGGGATTTGCCAAAGCCTGCCTTTTGCCTGAACGATTCGGCCAATCATTTTGGCCCGTCTGGTCATTGTCCACGCACCGCAGCATCGCGCACTCTCCGGCTAATACAAGAGAACCGGCCCGCCAGCGCGGCCAGTACCGGGTGAACCGGGGCCAGGCGCCCCAACCGCCCCGGAAAAAACCAAAGGAGACAACACATGCAGGCAAATCGTCGTGGTGCGGATCTTCGTCATGCATCGAGGCGCTTCGGTGCAGGGCTGCTGGCGGCGGTGGGCGTGGGCCTGCTGACTTCGGGCACCGCCTGGGCCGAGGCAGCCTTCCCGAGCAAGGCCGTGCGCCTGGTGGTGCCATATCCGGCCGGCGGCGCCACCGACGTGCTGGGGCGCGCGGTGGCGGATGGCCTGGGCAAGGCCTGGAAGCGCCCGGTGGTGGTGGAGAATCGCCCCGGCGCCAGCAGCATGATCGGCTCCGAAGCGGTGGCCCGTGCCGAGGCCGACGGCCATACCGCGCTGCTGACGATTACCACGCTGGTGCAGGCGCCCAGCCTCTACGCCAAGCCGCCGTTCGACCCGGTCAAGGATTTCGTGCCGGTGTCGGAGCTTGCCACCACCAACCTCGTCTTTGCCGTGCACAGCTCGGTGCCGGCCAACAACCTGAAGGAATTCATCGAACTGGTCCGCGCCAAGCCGAAGCAGTTCTCCTACGGCTCGTACGGCACCGGCTCGAGCGGCCACCTGTACGGCGAGATCTTTAAGGAGTCGGCCAGGCTCGACATGGTGCACGTCTCATACAAGGGCGAGGCGCCGGAGCTGAACGACCTGCTTGGCGGCCAGGTGCCGGCCGCCGTCATTTCCGTGATGGGCGCCAAGCCGCACAACGCCTCGGGCCGCTTGCGCGCGCTCGCCGTGACCGGCGCGGCGCGCTCGCCGCAACTCCCGGATGTGCCGACCTTCCGCGAAGCCGGCGTGGCCGGCATGGACGGCCAGGGCTGGTTCGGCCTGTTCCTGCCGGCGGCGACGCCGCGCGCGGTGGTCGACAAGTACGCCGCCGAGGTCAACCGCATCCTGGCCCAGCCCGAGCTGCGCAAGCGCATGGGCGAAATGGGGATCGTGCTGACCGGCAGCACGCCAGACGCCTTCGCGCAGACCGTGCAGGCCGACTACGCCCGCTGGGGCAAGGTGATCCGTATCAACAACATCCGGCTGGACTGATTTTCCATTTTGAATTGAACCGCTTGAACCGCTCACCCCTGCTGCAAATGAAGCCTGCTACAAGTACCAACCTGCCGTTCCGCTCTCCGGCCTGGCCGCCGGACCTGCCCGCCACGCTGCACACGCCGCGCACCAGCCTGTACTACAACGTCGAGGCCGCCGCGCGCCGCTATCCGGACAAGGCCGCGATCCGGTACTTCGGCACCGCGATCTCGTACGCGCAGCTGCAGGACGAGATCGAGCGCATGGCCGGCTACCTGCAGCAGGCCTGCGGCATCCAGCCCGGCGACCGCGTGCTGCTGTTCAGCCAGAACTGCCCGCAGTTCATCATTGCCTACTACGCGATCCTGCGCGCCGAAGGCGTGGTGGTGCCCGCCAACCCGATGTGGCTGGAGGCCGAGCTGGCGCACGTGGTCTCCGACAGCGGCGCGGTTGCCGCCTTTGCCGGCAGCGAGCTGTACCAGTGCCTGTCGCCGCTGCATGGCCAGGCTTTGCGCCACGTGATCGTGCACGACTACGCCGGCATGCTGCGCGACGACGGCGGCCTGCCGGTGCCGGCATGGCTGCGCGAGCCCGCGCCGGCGCTGCGGGCGGCGCCGTCCGGCGCGATGCCGGTGGCATGGGAGACCGCCAGCGCGGCCGGGCATCGCCCGCTGCCGCACCAGGCCGGCTTCGACACGCTGTGCATGCTGGCCTACACCTCGGGCACCACCGGCAATCCCAAGGGCTGCATGCATACGCACGGCACCATGATGACCGCCGCAGTCGGCTCGCAGATCTGGCGCAGCAGCACGCCCGAATCGGTGGTGCTGGCGGTGGCGCCGATGTTCCACCTGCTGGGCATGCAGAACTGCATGAATTCGCCGATCTACCTCGGCGCCACCGTGGTGCTGATGCCGCGCTGGGACCGTGCGCTCGCCGCCGACCTGATCGAGCGCTACCGCGTCTCGGTGTGGGGCGCGCCGCCGGCGATGATGGTGGACTTCTTCTCCCAGCCCGGCATCGCGCAGCGCGACCTGTCGAGCCTGGCCTTCCTCGGCGGCGGCGGTGCGGCCATGCCCGACGCGGTCGCGAACATGCTGCAGGAACGCTTCGGCCTGCCTTACGTGGAAGCCTACGGCATGACCGAGACCGCCTCGTTCCTCTTGTCCAACCCGCGCAACAAGCCCAAGCGCGAATGCCTGGGCATCGCCACCTTCGGCGTCGACGCGCGCGTGATCGACCCGCAGACGCTGCAGGAACTGCCGCAAGGCCAGACCGGCGAGATCGTCGCCCACGGCGGCCAGGTGATGCAGGGCTACTGGCGCAACCCCGAAGCCAACGAGGCCTCGTTCGTCGAGCTCGACGGCAAGCGTTTCCTGCGCACCGGCGACCTGGGCTTCATGGACGAAGAGGGCTACTTCTTCATGCGCGACCGCCTCAAGCGCATGATCAACGCCTCGGGCTTCAAGGTCTGGCCGGCGGAGGTGGAAAACCTGCTGTATGGCCACCCGGCCATCCACGAGGCCTGCGTGATCGCCGCGCGCGACAAGCGCCGCGGCGAGACCGTCAAGGCGGTGATCGCGCTGCGCCCCGAGGCGCGCGGCACCGCCGAGGCCGATCCCGAACGCATCATGGCCTGGTGCCGTGAGCGGCTGGCTGCCTACAAGGTGCCGCGCATCGTCGAGTTCGTCGAGGCGCTGCCCAAGTCGGGCACCGGCAAGATCCAGTGGCGCGCCCTGCAGGAACGCGAGATGCAGGCCGAAGCCCCGCGCGCCTGAGGGCGGCGAAACCCGGAACAAAGAGAGACACAGCATGCAGCAAAGCAGACGCAACTGGCTGGCGCAGGCCGGGACCCTGGCCGGCGCGGCCATCCTCGGCAGCACCGGCCAGGCCTTCGCCCAGCAACCGTATCCGAGCAAGCCGATCCGCCTGATCGTGCCGTATCCCGCCGGTGGCGGCACCGATACCGTCGGCCGCCTGGTCGGCCAGCGCCTGGCCGAGATCCTGGGCCAGCCGGTGGTGGTGGAGAACAAGCCCGGTGCCAGCGGCATGCTCGGCAACGACACCGTCGCCAAGGCGCCGGCCGACGGCTACACGCTGCTGCTGGCCATCACCGCGATGATCCAGTCGCCCAGCCTATACAAGCGCATGCCGTACGACGTGGCCAGGGACTTCACGCCGGTGTCGCTGATCGCCAAGTCCTCGGACCTGTTCGTCGTGCCCAACCGCGTGCCGGCCAGCAACATGCGCGAGTTCCTGGCGCTGGCCAAGGCAGGCAAGCTCAGCTACGGCTCCTACGGCAACGGCACCTCGTCGCACCTGCATGGCGAGCTGCTGCGCCAGCAGGCCGGCATCGACATGGCCCATATCCCGTACAAGGGCGCCGCGCCGCTGATGAGCGACGTGCTTGGCGGGCAGGTGGATTCGGCCTTTGTCGACGTGACGTCGGCCAATCCCTACCTGGGCAGCAACAAGTTCAGGATCCTCGGCATCACCGGCAGCCAGCGCTACAAGGCGCTGCCCAATGTGCCGACCTTTGCCGAGCTGGGTTTGAAGGGCTTCGAGCCGAACGGCTGGTTCGCGCTGTTCCTGCCGTCCGGCGCGCCCAAGGACGTGACCGCCAGGCTGGCGGCCGAGACCGCGCGCATCGTGAAGCTGCCCGAGGTCTCGCAGAAGCTGGCCGGCATGGGCCTGCAGCCGGTCGGCTCGAGCCCGCAGGAACTGGCCGAGGTGGTCAGCGGCGACATGCCCAAGTGGGCCAAGATCGTGCGCGACGCCAACATCCAGCTGGACTGAGCGCCCACGGCACCGCATACCGGAGTCTATCCATGGAAACCATCCGCTTTGCCATCGAAGACGGCATCGCCACCCTGACCCTGAACTACCCCGAGCGCAAGAACGCGCTGTCGATCCCGATGCGCGGCGAAATCGGCGAAGCCATCCGCCAGGTGCGTGCCGACGAGAGCGTGCGCGCGCTGATCCTGACCGGCGCCGGCACCGACTTCTGCTCGGGCGGCGACATCAGCTCGATGCAGGTCGAGATCGACGCGCCGCGGGGCCGCCGCCGGCTGCAGCAGGCGCACGGCTGGCTGGAAGACCTGATCCAGCTGGACGTGCCGGTCATTGCCGCCGTCAACGGCGCGGCCTACGGTGCCGGCTTCAGCCTGGCGCTGACCGCCGACATCATCCTGGCCACGCCGCGGGCGCGCTTCGGGCTGCCGTTCCTGCGCATGGGCCTGATTCCCGACTGTGGCGTCTTCTACACCTTGCCGCGGATGATCGGGCTGCAGCGCGCCAAGGCGCTGATGTTCTCGATGCGCGAGCTCAATGCCGAGGCCGCGCAAGACCTTGGCATCGTCATGGAAATCGTGCCGGAAGAAAGCCTGGCCGGGCGCGCGCAAGCGCTGGCACGCGCCTTCACCGAGGCCTCGCCGGTCGCGGTGGGCCTGACCAAGCAGGCGCTGAACGCGTCGCTCAACCAGGACCTGCACACCATGCTGGCGATGGAAGCGGACGGACAGGGCATCGCCTTTTCCACCGGCTATCGCCGCGAGGCCGCAGACCGCTTCATGGCCAGGCAGCCGCTGCGCTACCGCTGGCCCGACTGAGCGCCGCTGCCATGTTGCTCCGCAGCATGGCGACTCACAGTTGTTTACGTATACAGGCAGGCCGCGCGAGACGCCGCTTGCCCCTGTCGATCATCCGTCTATCCCCGTATCCGAATACTTATGGCAACCCAACACCACCATGCGGCGCCCGCCGCACGCCAGACTCCCTGGATGACCGAAGACCTGGAAATGTTCCAGGACACCGTACGCCGCTTTATCGAGCGCGAACTGGCACCGAATGAAGCGCGCTGGGCCGAGCAGGGCTATATCGACCGCGACGTGTGGCGCCGCGCCGGCCAGGCCGGCCTGCTGTGCGCCAGCATCCCCGAAGAGTACGGCGGCGGCGGCGGCAACTTCGCGCATGAAGCCGTGATCACGCGCGAGATGGCGCGCGCCATCTTCACCAGCCTGGGCAACAACGTGCACAGCGGCATCGTGGCACATTACCTGCTCAACTACGGCACCGAAGCGCAGAAGAAGAAGTGGCTGCCGCAGATGGCCAGCGGCGAGATGGTCGCGGCCATCGCCATGTCGGAACCTGGCGCCGGCTCGGACCTCAAATCGGTACGCACCCGCGCGGTGCGCGAACAGACCGCAAACGGAGACTGCTATCGCATAAACGGTGCAAAGACGTTTATTACGAACGGTTACCACGCCGACCTCGTGTGCCTGGTCGCCAAGACCGATCCGGAAGCCGGCTCGCGTGGCGTCTCGCTGATCATGATCGAGACGCGCGACCTCGAAGGCTTCCGCCGCGGCCGCATCCTCGAGAAGATCGGACAGAAGGGCCAGGACACCGCCGAGCTGTTCTTCGACGACGTGCTGGTGCCGTGCGAGAACCTGCTCGGCGAGCAGGAAGGGCAGGGTTTTTACCAACTGATGCAGCAGCTGCCGCAGGAGCGGATGATCATCGCGCTGGGCGCGAGCGCTTCGATGCATCGCGCGATCGAGCTCACCACCGAATACGTGCGCGAGCGCAAGGTCTTCGGGCAGGCGCTGGCCGACCTGCAGAACACCCGCTTCCGCCTGGCCGAGTGCAAGACCGAGGCCACCATCGCCTCCACCTTCGTCGACGACTGCATGATGCGCCTGATGGCGGGTACACTGGATGCCGCGACCGCCGCGATGGCCAAGTGGTGGTGCACGCAAAAGAATTGCGAGATCATCGACGAGTGCCTGCAGTTCCACGGCGGCTACGGCTACATGCTGGAATATCCGATCGCGCGCATGTACGCCAACGCACGCGTCGGCAAGATCTACGGCGGCTCCAACGAAATCATGAAAGAGCTGGTGGCACGCACGCTCTGATGGCCGCGCGCAGTGCCAACTGCTATCAGCACTCTGCGTTTGCTGATGCGCGTCTAAGCTAATTCTGAAAGCAACACAAAAGCCGGCACAGGATGCCGGCTTTTGTGTTTCCGGTTACAAAACCGGCTGTGCACGGATCGGCGGAAAGGTGTAAGGTGTGTCACAAGCATAGTCAATGGCCCGTCGCGCGCGGGGTGCGGCACCGAGTGGAAATATCAGCCAAAAGCTGACAGCGCCACCAGCGGAATCAGGCGATAAACGCAGCGTGGAAACAAGCGTTGCGTCGATGCAAGATTCGTCAACTCGGACTCCACCATCGCCGTTATTTGACTATGATGAAGTAAAGTCTTCGCAACATTCACCGGTCGTCAAGCCGGGGTGGCGAACCGCGGAACTTGCGAAGTCTTGAAGGGTAGAACTACCTTCGCCTCGGATGTGAACTCTGACGGGAGTGAGGTATGGACATTTTCGGCCATTACGCTACGCGCTTCGAAGCCCGCAAGGAAGAGGAATACAGCATCCAGGAGTACCTGGAGATCTGCAAGAAGGATCCGACTGCCTACGCGACCGCTGCCGAACGCATGCTCGCCGCGATCGGCCAGCCTGAACTGGTGGACACCCACCACGATCCGAGGCTGTCCCGGCTCTTCTTCAACAAGGTCATCCGCATCTATCCGGCCTTCCGCGACTTCTATGGCATGGAGGACACGATCGAGCAGATCGTCTCATTCTTCAAGCACGCCGCGCAGGGCCTGGAAGAGCGCAAGCAGATCCTGTATCTGCTCGGGCCTCCCGGCGGCGGCAAGTCCTCGCTCGCGGAGAAGCTCAAGGCGTTGATGGAACAGATCCCCATCTACGCGCTGAAGGGTTCGCCGATCCACGAGTCGCCACTGGGCCTGTTCTCGCCGGAAGAAGACGGCAAGATCCTGGAAGAGGACTACGGCATCCCGATCCGCTACCTGAACACGATTGCCTCGCCATGGGCAGTCAAGCGCCTGCACGAGTTCAACGGCGACATCACCAAGTTCAAGGTGGTGAAGCTGCGCCCGTCGGTGCTGTCGCAGATCGCGATCTCGAAGACCGAGCCGGGCGACGAGAACAACCAGGACATCTCGTCGCTGGTGGGCAAGGTGGACATCCGCAAGCTCGAGGACTTCCCGCAGGACGATCCGGATGCGTACTCGTATTCCGGCGGCCTGTGCCTGGCCAACCGCGGCCTGCTCGAGTTCGTCGAAATGTTCAAGGCGCCGATCAAGGTGCTGCACCCGCTGCTGACCGCGACCCAGGAAGGCAACTACAAGGGCACGGAAGGCTTCGGCGCGATTCCGTTCGACGGCATCATCCTGGCGCACTCGAACGAGGCGGAGTGGACCACCTTCAAGTCGGACAAGAACAACGAGGCATTCCTGGACCGTATCTATATCGTCAAGGTGCCGTACGTGCTGCGCGTGTCCGACGAGGTGAAGATCTACGACAAGCTGCTGCGCTGCAGTTCGCTGTCGGCCGCGCCGTGCGCGCCGAACACGCTGAAGATGATGGCGCAGTTCGCGGTGCTGACCCGGATCAAGGAGCCCGAGAACTCCAACGTCTTCTCGAAGATGCGCGTCTATGACGGCGAAAGCCTGAAGGACGTGGACCCGAAGGCGAAGTCGTACCAGGAGTACCGCGACTACGCCGGCATCGACGAGGGCATGAACGGGCTGTCGACGCGCTTTGCGTTCAAGGTCCTGTCCAAGGTCTTCAACTTCGACAATACCGAAGTTGCGGCCAACCCGGTGCACCTGCTGTATGTGCTCGAGCAGCAGATCGAGCGCGAGCAGTTCCCGCCGGAGCAGGAAGCCAAGCTGCTGTCGTACATCAAGGAGTACCTGACCACGCCGTTCGTGGAGTTCATCGGCAAGGAGATCCAGACCGCTTACCTGGAGTCGTACTCCGAATATGGCCAGAACATCTTCGACCGCTATGTGGTGTTCGCCGACCTGTGGATCCAGGACCAGGAGTACCGTGATCCCAACACCGGCGAAATCCTCGACCGCAACGCCCTGAACGACGAGCTGGAGAAAGTGGAAAAACCGGCGGGTATCTCGAACCCGAAGGACTTCCGCAACGAGATCGTCAACTTCGTGCTGCGGGCGCGGGCCAACAACAGTGGCAAGAACCCGGTCTGGACCAGCTATGAAAAGCTGCGGATGGTGATCGAGAAGCGCATGTTCTCCACCACGGAGGACCTGCTGCCGGTGATCTCGTTCAACGCCAAGTCTTCTCGCGAAGACCAGGACAAGCACGAGAACTTCGTCAACCGCATGGTCGAGAAGGGGTACACGCCCAAGCAAGTGAGACTTCTGGTGGAGTGGTATCTGCGCGTAAGAAAATCATCGTAACGGCGCCGCGGAAGCAGTCTCTCAACGAGGGCAACATATGGCTACGGTCATCGATCGGCGCGAGAACGGCGGCAACAAGAGTGCCGTCAACCAGCAACGCTTCATCAAGCGCTACCGCGAACAGATTCGGCAGGCGGTGGCAAAGGCGGTGTCCGGCCGGAAGATCATGGACATCGAGCAGAGCGGCCAGGTGTCCATTCCGGTCAAGGACATCACCGAACCGATCTTCCACCACGGCCCGGGCGGCCGGCGCGAGTGGATCCACCCTGGCAACAAGAAGTTCGTCAAGGGCGATTCCTTCGACCGGCAGCAGCAGGGCGGTGGCGGGAGCGGTTCGCGGGCCAGCGACAGCGGCGAAGGCGAGGACGATTTCGTCTTCACGCTGTCGCGCGAGGATTTCCTCAATTTCTTCTTCGAGGACATGGCGCTGCCGGACCTGGCCAAGCGCCACCTTGCCAAGATCGCCGAAGTGCGCAAGGTGCGCGCCGGCTATTCCATCGACGGCACCCCGTCCAACCTGTCGATCCTGCGCACCATGCGCAGCTCGATCGGGCGGCGCATCGCCTTGTCCAGCCCTTACCAGAAGCGCCTGCGCGACCTGGAGCTGGAGTACGCCGAGGCGCTGGACAAGGACGGCCCCTACGCCGAAGGCACGCTCGAACTGATGGAGAAGATGCGGCACCTGCGCGCCTGCATCGATCGCGTGCCCTTTATCGAGAAGCTCGACCTGCGCTACAACAACCGCGTGCTCAAGAAGCGCCCGCAGGCCCAGGCGGTGATGTTCTGCCTGATGGACGTGTCCGGCTCGATGGACGAGAGCCGCAAGGACCTGGCCAAGCGCTTCTTCATGCTGCTGTACCTGTTCCTGAAGCGCAACTACGAGCGTATCGACGTGGTGTTCATCCGGCATCACACGGTGGCCAAGGAAGTCGAAGAGGAAGACTTCTTCCACTCGCGCGAGTCCGGTGGTACCGTGGTGTCCAGTGCGCTGAAGCTGATGGTGGAGGTGGTCCATGACCGTTATCCGCCAAGCCAGTGGAACATTTACTGCGCGCAGGCCTCCGACGGCGACAACTGGGCTGGCGATTCCGAACTGTGCGGACGCCTGCTGCGCGAGTCGATCCTGCCGCTGGTGCAGTACTACGCATACGTGGAAGTGGCGTCCGAGGAACCACAGAACCTCTGGGAAGAGTATCTGACGGTCAAGGGCCAGTTCGAGCACTTTGCGATGCAGCGCATCATCGGCGCGGACGAAATCTACCCGGTGCTGCACGACCTGTTCCAGAAGCGGGCGGCTTAGTTGGGGCCTGCTGCCGGGGCAACCGGCAGCGAAGGCCGCAGTGAAGTCTGGTGGCAAGGCAACGCGGACCACGCGGCGCGCCAGCGCGCGCCTGCGCGGTTGGCGCCTTGCCCGCAACAAGGGGCGAAGATGGCTTATCTGTCCACGGGTTCGGAATGGACCTTCGAGCTGGTCAACCGGTATGACCGCGAGATCGCCCGCATCGCCGGCGAGTTCGGGCTGGATACCTATCCCAACCAGATCGAGATCATCACGGCCGAGCAGATGCTGGACGCCTACGCGTCGGCAGGGCTGCCGGTGGGCTACAACCACTGGTCCTATGGCAAGCACTTCCTGGCGTCGGAGCGCAGCTACCAGCGCGGCCACATGGGCCTGGCTTACGAGATCGTCATCAACTCCAACCCCTGCATCGCCTACCTGATGGAGGAGAACACCATGCCGATGCAGGCGCTGACGATCGCGCATGCCTGCTACGGCCACAACTCCTTCTTCAAGGGCAACTACCTGTTCCGCACCTGGACCAACGCGGACGCCATCGTCGATTACCTGCTGTTCGCCAAGAACTACGTGGCCGAGTGCGAACAGCGCTACGGCGAACAGGAAGTGGAACTGCTGCTCGACTCCTGCCATGCCTTGCAGAACTACGGGGTGGACCGCTACAAGCGGCCCAAGAAGCTCTCCATCACCGAAGAGAAGGCGCGCCAGGCCGATCGCGAGAACTACCTGCAGATGCAGGTCAACGATCTGTGGCGCACGCTGCCCAAGCATCGCCCGCACGCGCTGACGGCCGACGAAGAGGCGCCGGAAATGACGTTCCCGCCCGAGCCGCAGGAGAATCTGCTGTACTTCATCGAGAAGAACGCGCCCAAGCTGGCGCCGTGGCAGCGCGAGATCGTGCGCATCGTGCGCAAGATCGCGCAGTACTTCTACCCGCAGCGCCAGACCAAGGTGATGAACGAAGGGTGGGCAACGTTCTGGCACTACACCATCATCCACCAGCTCTACGAAGAAAAGCTGGTCAACGATGCCTTCATGATGGAGCTGCTGCAGGCGCACACCAACGTGATTTACCAGCCGCCGTACCACAGCCCGTATTACAGCGGGTTGAACCCGTACACGGTGGGCTTCCTGATCTTCCAGGACCTGCGCCGCATGTGCGAGAACCCGACCGACGAGGACTACCGCTGGGCGCCGGAGATCGCCGGCAGCGACTGGCGCACGACGCTGGACTTTGCGATGCGCAATTTCAAGGACGAGAGCTTCCTGCTGCAGTTCCTGTCGCCGCGCGTGATCCGCGAACTGAAGCTGTTCTCGGTGCTGGACGACGACCGCGAGGGCAAGCTGCGCGTCACCGCCATCCACGACGACGAGGGCTATCGCGCGATCCGCCAGCTGATGGCGGCGCAGTATGACCTGTCGACCATGGAGCCCAATATCCAGGTCACCAATGTCGATATCGGCGGCGACCGTTCGCTGACGCTGCGCCACCTGCAGAATGACCGCCGGCCGCTGGCGCACAATTTCGACGAAGTGGTGCGGCACGTGACGCGGCTGTGGGGCTTTACCGTGCGCCTGGAAGTGGCCTATGAAGACGGGCGCACCGAACTCAAGTACGAATGCAAGCCGGAGCGCCGGCACCGCAAGTCGCACAGCGGGCTGAGCCTGGCCGCGTGATCGCCTGATCCTTCGCAGTGCTTGCCACGCGCGTTGCCTGAAACCTCAGGCAATGCGCGTTTTCATTTTCACTCGCACCATCCACGCACCAGTTCGACCGCCCGGCTGTCCGTGCCGTCGAGCACCGCCTCGCCCAGCACGCGGCTCCACCAGCGCTCCGACCCGTCCGCCACGCGCCACGCATGCAGCCGGCGCGTGCAGAGCTGCAGGTCGTATTCCTCTGTGATCCCGATCGCGCCGTGCACCGCATGGGCGATGGCCGCCACTGGCGTGACGGCATCGCTGGCGAGCAGCTTGCCGAGCGCGGCGCGCAGGCGCTCGGGCTGGCCGGTGGTGCTGGCGCAGGCCAGCTGCGCCGCCACGCGCGCTGCCGCCACATGCTCGGCCATCTCGCTGACCTGATGCTGGATCGCCTGGAACTTGCCGATGGCGCGGCCGAACTGCTGGCGGTCGTTGGCGTACTGCAGCGTCAGGTCGAGCACCCGCGACAGCGCCCCGGCCAGCTGGACCGCGTGCAGGCAGGCGCCGAGTGTGCGCAGCGTGCCGGGCGCCAGCCGGAACGCAGCCGGCATGGCCGCCTCCGGGCGCGGCAGCCGCAGGGTCAGGTCGGCGTGCGCGCCGGTGAGTTCGGCGCGCGCGTCGGCCGCCGGCAGCAAGAGGCAACGCTCGCCGTCCTGCACCAGGAACCACCGGGCATGGCGCGCATCGGCGACGAGCGCAGCGGGCGCGCCGTCGTCGAAGCCCGCCAGGGCGATGGGTCCGTCGGGCAGGGCGATGCCCTGCGCGTGCAGCAGGGCGCGGGCGAAGATGGTCTGCGCCAGCGGCAGCGGCAGGACATGGCGGCCGGTGACGAACAGCACGGGGGCCAGTTCAGGCAGCGGCAGCGCGGCGCCGCCGGCGGCCTCGGGCAGCAGGCAGTCGGCAAAGCCGCTGTCGCGCAGAGTTTGCCACAAGGGAGAGGGATCGGCCTGCCGTTCCAGCGCGCGGACCGTGGCGGGCGTGCAGCAATCGCGCAGCAGCGCGTCGAGGGCGTCGGAGTAAGCGTTATGCATGATGGGTCTCGTCGGGGGGGCAGGACGTCGGGACGGTGCGGCGGGTCTTCAGCGCAGGCCGAGGCCGCGCGCGATCATGCCGCGCAGGATCTCGCGCGTGCCGCCGCGCAGCGAATACGACGGGGCGATCTGCGTGACGTAGGCCAGCGTGCGATAGAGCGCGCCGTCGGCGGCCAGTGCCGCTTCGTCGCCGAGCGCCGCTTCCACCAGCGCGGGGACCGATTGCTCGAAGGTCGTGCCCAGGTCCTTGACCAGTGCGGCCTCGACCACGGGGCTTTCACCGGCCGCCAGGCGCGCGGTCACCGCCAGCGACATCGCGCGCAGCACCGCCAGGTGCCCGGCAAGGCGGCCCGCGGTCACGGTGTCGCGCCGTGCCGGCGGCAGGCGGCGCATGGCGTCGAGCCAGGTGTCGAGCAGCACCACGCTGGAGTACAGCCGCTCGGGGCCGCTGCGCTCGAACGCGAGTTCGGCGTTGACCTGCTCCCAGCCGCTGCCGTCCTGGCCGACCAGCGCATCCGGGGCCAGCGCGACGTCGTCGAAGGTGACCTCGGAGAAGTGCGCATCGCCGGCCAGGTCGTGGATCGGCCGTACCGAGACGCCGGGCGCGTGCAGGTCGACGATGAACTGCGACAGGCCCGCCTGCCGGTCCTGCGGCGTGCCCGAGGTGCGCACCAGCGCGATCATGAAGTGGCAGCGGTCGGCGTTGGTCGTCCAGATCTTGCGGCCGGTCAGGCGCCACGAGCCATCGGGCTGGCGCACGGCGCGGGTCGTCACGCTGGCGAGGTCGGAGCCGGAGTTCGGCTCGCTCATGCCGATGCAGAAGAACGCCTCGCCGCGGCAGATCGCGGGCAGGTAGCGGGCCTTCTGCGCGTCGCTGCCGTAACGCAGGATCAGCGGGCCGCTCTGGCGGTCGGCGATCCAGTGCGCCGACACCGGCGCGCCGCAGGCCAGCAACTCCTCCACCAGCACGAAGCGCGAGTAAGGATCGAGGCCGGCGCCGCCGTATTGCGCCGGCAGCGTAATGCCGACCCAGCCGCGCGCCGCAAGTGCGCGGCTGAACGCCGCATCGAACCCCATCCACGAGCGCGCGCGGGTTTCCGGCGGCAGGGCGGGCAGGTGCTCGTCAAGAAAGGCGCGGACCTCGGCGCGGAACGCGAGCGCGTGCGGCGGCAGGGGCGTCAGGTCGAAGGTGGATAGCAAGGCGGTCACGGTGAAGTCCGGTAGCTGTGGCACGCGAGCCCTGCGGAACGCGGCGGCGGCTGCCTTGCATTCCGGATGGCTCAGGGTGGGCCACAGCGTAGTTCACGCGTCGAGCGCCAGTCCAATATTGATTTATTGGGAAGCGATACCGATTCGATATGGAGGTGCCCCCCGGCCGGGTCACCCTTGGGGGCCGGTGCCAGTGCTTCAGGCCGTCCCCGCTCGCGGCGTACGCGGCCGGACCGCCGAGGTCACCCCGGCGCGTTCGAGATTGACGCCCGGCAGCAGGTGCAGCAGGCGCACCAGCTCGGACTGGCGGTGCGTGCCGGTCTTGCGCAGCGTATCGCGGATATGCACGCGCACCGTATGCGGCGACAGGAACTCGCGCTCGGCGATTTCATTCAGCGTCTCGCCGGCGGCGAGACGGACGGCGATGATGCTTTCCTTGCGCGACAGCCCGAACAGCGAGGCCAGCACGCCCGCATCGAGCACCGCGCGCGATTCCGAATTGCCGAACAGCATCATCGCGGCCGGCAATTGCCACGGGCCTTCCACCGGCTGGCGCGAGACCAGCGGCGTGACGATGATCGGCACCGGCTGCCCGCCGGAGGTGATGTGCATCCAGGAGCCCGACGCGGCTTCGGCGCCGCGGCCGCGCATGGCGCCGTCGAGCAGCTTGCGCAGCACCGCCTGCAGCGTGTCGCTGTGGGCGCGCAGCACGCCGTCCTGCAGCGACAGGTGGCTGTCGGCCTGCACCAGCGCCTCGGCCCAGCTGTTGGCGTAGCGCACGCGCAGGTCGGCCTGCAGCACCATCACGCCAAAATCCAGGGTATCGAGCCCGGCCAGGCCAAGGCTGGCCAGCCCGCTCAGTTCAAAGTTGCGCTGCTGCATGCGCGCGGCACGCACCCAATGCGGCATGACGTGGGCCAGGCGCCGCTCGCGCTGGCCGGCGCTGATGCTGCCCGCGCTGGTGCCGCTCATCAGTACGCAGACCTCGGCGTTCTCGACCAGGCGGATGCCATGTTCGAGTCCGCTGCATGCCAGCGTGGAGACTGGACGCTCGGCCACGGCGCCATCGTGAGAGGCCGTGTGCAGCGGCGCGCAGGCGGGGCTGTCAGGCGTGTCGGCCGGCATACAGCAGGCGCCGGCGTAGGGCAGCTCGAGCGGATTGGGCAGCCAGCCGCCAACGCTTGCGCCGTTGGTGAAGCAGCCGTGGGGCGTGACGCCCAGGCGTGCATGGCCGGCGAGCTTGTCCCAGATCAGGTAACGCGGGCTGCCGGTGGAGGTGTACCGGGAGAAAAGGTCGAGTGCCGCCGGCATTGCCGCAACGTCCAGCGCGGACTCGTAGATCGAGTCGACCAGACGATGGAAGTCCTCGTCCGTAGTCGGGTGTTCGCCCATGTTCACATTCCCCCCGGCGGCAAACGCCTCCTGCTTGTGCCACGGCAAGTGGCCACTTTCTTTTGTGTTATCGGTGCCGCTCTGGCGTTCTGTACCTGCGCCGATACGGCTCGCAGCGGTCCCGTCAGGCTCATCCGGCGCGCTGCGATAAGGCAATCATGCCAAACAATGTTGTTTCTTTTGTCCCCCGTGTCGGGAGGGAAAACACGGATTGCAGGCATAACACTTAGCTGGGGCCATACCAAATTGCTGCTTTGCAGCGTATGGGAGGTCGGGCGCACTACCGACTTGTGAGGCGTGATGGTAATGCGGGTGACGAGAACGCCGAAATTTTCAGCACGGAAATAGTGCCGGGCGTTTCACACACGCCACACGTGTCCAGAATGTTGGCGGCAAAAAGACCCCGTTGCCGGGCCGAGAATAGGTTGCCATACCCGTTTCTGCGAACGGGCCGGTTCGAACCGGCATTCGAACCGGCTGCTATGGCGCCGCCGGGTTCGCTTGCTCGTCGCCCCCCACCTGCAGCCCTTTGCCATCGACCTGAATGGTCAGGCTGGGCGATGCCATGCGGATGCCGTGGGCGTCGAAGTTGCGCTTCAGGCGTGCATTGAACGCGCGCGTGATTTCCGCCTGCGTCAGCGGCCGGGTCTTGAAC
The DNA here is from genome assembly GCF_059278825.1 of Cupriavidus sp. MEYA8. NCBI lineage: Bacteria > Pseudomonadati > Pseudomonadota > Betaproteobacteria > Burkholderiales > Burkholderiaceae > Cupriavidus > Cupriavidus sp. MEYA8. Next base: position 569,745 of record NZ_CM181222.1, on the reverse strand, counting down.
TGTGCCATCACCACCGGCCCGCTCGGGTCGAAGCGGTCCAGGCCGAGGATGTCCAGCCCCGACATCAGGTTGCGCGAGTAGCGGAAATCTCGCGCGATTTCCGTGCCGGTGGTGCGGATCAGCTCGAGGGCGCGGTCGAGGTCGCTGTGGTAGCTGATGCCGATGCTGAACACGGCATAGCCATAGCCGCGCGACAGGTTCTTGACCGCCTTGATCTGGCTGTACGGCAGCGTATGCAGCGCGCCGCGTCCGTCGCGCAGCTTGACCGTGCGGATGGTCATACCTTCGACCACGCCGGCATGGTCAGGCAGCTCGATCGAGTCGCCGATGGCGATAGAGTCCTCGACCACGATAAACAATCCGGTGATCAGGTCCTGCACCAGGCTCTGCGCCCCGAAGCCGATCGCCAGCCCGACCACCCCCGCGCCGGCCAGCAACGGTGTCACGTTGACGCCCAGGTTGGCCAGCACGGCAATCACCGCGATCAGCAGCAGCCCGATGAACGAGGCATTGCGCACCAGCGGCAGGATGGTCTTGGCGCGCAGGCTGGGCTGCGCGCCGCGTCCATGCGCGGGCGACAGCGTCTGCGTGATGGCGGTGTCGATCAGCAGCCAGACCAGCCAGGCCAGCAGCACGGTGCTGGTCACGCTGAACACGGTCTCGGTGATATGGCGGCCCGCTGCGGAAGATTCCGCCAGCTGCATCAGCGACGTGTCCCAGACGCGCATCACCATGGCAAGAAATACCACCCAGATCGCCACCCGCAGCAGCGCCATGGCGAAGCGGCCAAAGCGCTGCACATAGGCCGAGCGCCGGCGGTCGCGGAAGCGGGGCGGCCGTGCCGTTGCCTTGGGCGAGCGCCTGGCGACCATCGTCAGCAGCAGTGCCGCCACGAACAGCGCGACCGAAGCCACGGTGCGGCGCAGGAATACATCGGCGTGGCCGGCGGCGAGCAGCGTGCCGATCACCGACGCGACCACCACCGCGAGCACCGGCAAGTGCCAGGCCTGGCCGATCAGCCGCAGCAGGTCGGTCAGGCCCGGGTGGGACTGGCGGAAGGCCAGCGGCCGGTGGCTGATCAGCTGGCCGATCTGGCGACTGAAAACGAGCGCGAACACGCCGATGCCCAGTGCTGCGGCGATATTGGCCGTGGTCGACACCAGCGCGGCGAGGTTGGTGCCGAGCACCGCGACGACGCGGCTGTCGGTGGCGCTGTCGCCCAGGGCCGCCAGTGCGCCGGTGCAGAACAGCAGCCACGGCGAGCGCGCCAGCAGCTGCCGGACCGCAAGCTGGCGGTGCGCGGTGCGGAACAGGACGAAGATGACCTGGCACATCGCGGCGGCGACGGCACCCGCCACGATGGCGTATGCGACCAGCACCGCGGCCACGGCTGCTGGCGACTGCGCGAAGGTGCGCGTCGCCATCAGCAGCGTGATGCCGAATGCGATCACCCAGGGCCCGATATGCCGCAGCATGAAGACGCCGACATCCACCCAGGACGGCACCTCGGGCAGCCTGGCGCGCTCGGTACGCGGGCGCGGCGGCGCGCGCCGGCGCCGGATGCGATGGCCGATCTCCCACAGGCCCCAGCCGCTCGCCGCCCATACCGCCAGCACCAGCGCGAATTCGCGCAGCGATTCCAGCCCCGAGCGGGTGCCCCGGTGGGTCAGCGCGGCGCGCCATTCCTCGCCTGCGAAGCGCGAGCGCCAGCCCCAGTATTGCCACGGGCCGCGGTCCTTGCGCAGGTGCGTGTCGACTTCGTCGAGCACCTCGGCCACGGCTCCGATCAGCCCGGGTGCCGAAGCGCCGGCCGCAGCGGCGGACGCCGGCGCCGGCGCCACCGCGGAAGCGTCCAGGCCGCGCCGCAAGGCCTGCAATTGGCCGACCAGCGCGCGCCGTTCGCGATCGTCCTGCAGTGTTGCGATGACCTGGTCGAGCGACTGCGCCAGCGGCACGCTGGCCGGGGCCGCCGGCGCGCTGGCCGGCGCCGGAGCGGGCTTGGCCGGTGCCAGCAGGGTGGCAAGCGGGCCTGCCGCCATAGCGGGCGCTGGGACCGTACAACACAGCAGTGCGAGCGCCAGCAGCGCGGCATGCATGGCCAGGCTCGCACCTGGCGTGAGCCGGCGTGGCCACATCGATCGGGAGGGGGCGTTGCGATCGGGTTTGCGCATGGCTGGATGTCCGCACCTGGCCCGGCGTGACGCTGCCGGCGGAGGCGCGGGAATGAACGTCGATCGCGCCACTGTAGCGCATCGGCGGTGCCGGGTGACGCACCGCCGCATCCGGCACGTCGGGCCACCCCGGGTCCACGTCTGGGTCCACGTCGGAACCATTCGTCGCTTCGGACGATGCGTCGCTTGCGCCGATCCACGAATCTCGAACCCACTCCGGCGTGGGCATTTCGGCGCCCGCCGGCCACTCTCAGATCGCGGGCGCGCGCACCAGAACCGGTGGCCCGTCCGGCCAGCAACAAGACACAAGGGAAAGACGGCATGGAACTCAATGCATCGGTATCGGCAGTGATCACGGGCGGCGCCTCGGGCCTGGGCGCGGCAACGGCGCGCGCGCTGGCGGCGCACGGCGTGCGCGTGGCGCTGTTCGACCTCAACGCCGAGAAGGGCGAAGCGCTGGCGCGCGAACTGGGCGGCGTGTTCTGCCAGGTGAACGTGACCTCGGAAGCTGAAGTCGAGGCCGGCTTCGCCAGGGCACGTGCCGCCATCGGCCAGGAGCGCATCCTGGTCAACTGCGCCGGCACCGGCAATGCCATCAAGACCGCGTCGCGTTCCAAGGAAGCGCCGGACCAGATCAAGCACTTTCCCTCCGATGCCTTCGAACGCATCATCCAGATCAACCTGATCGGCACCTTCCGCTGCATCGCGCGCTCGGCGGCCGGCATGCTGACGCTGGACACCGCGGGCGGCGAGCGCGGCGTGATCATCAGCACCGCATCGGTGGCGGCGCAGGATGGCCAGATGGGGCAGGCCGCGTACTCGGCGTCCAAGGCCGCCGTGGTCGGCATGACGCTGCCGATCGCGCGCGACCTCGCGGGCGAGGGCATCCGCGTCAATACCATCCTGCCGGGCATCTTCAATACGCCGCTGCTGCAGGGCGCGGCCGAGAACGTCAAGGCCGCGCTGGCCGCTTCGGTGCCGTTTCCCAAGCGCCTGGGCCAGCCGGAAGAGTTCGCCTCGCTGGCCGTCGAGATGTGCCGCAACGGCTATTTCAACGGCGAATCCGTGCGGCTGGACGGCGCCATCCGGATGGCGCCGCGCTGAGCGAAGCGGCCTGGATGGAATCAACACGGAGACGCGGATGGATTTCAGCTACCTGAGCACGCTGCCCGATGCCGTGCGCCATTTCGCCGGACTGCGGCCCGACGCGGTGGCATATGCGTTCGAGGGCCGCCAGACTACCTACGCCGACTTCGAGCGCAATACCGACCGGGTCGCGCAGGCGCTGCTGGCCGAGGGTATCCACGCCGGCGACCGCATTGCCTATATCGGCAAGAACAGCGACCACTACTTCGAACTGCTGCTCGGCGCGGCCAAGGCTGGCGTCGTCACCACTCCGGCCAGCTGGCGCCTGGCGCCGCCGGAGATCGAGTTTATCGTCGGCCATTGCGACGCGGTGGTGCTGTTCGTCGGGCCGGAATCGGCGGCGATGGCAAAGTCGCTGCTGCCGGCGCTGCCGATGGTGCGCACGGTGGTGCTGATGGAGCCGTGCGCCGACGGCGGCGATGCCCCTTGCTACACCGACTGGCGCGACGCGCAGCCGGCCACGCCGCCGGCACACCGGCCGGCGCCGCACGACGTGGTGCTGCAGCTGTACACCTCTGGCACCACCGGGCGGCCCAAGGGCGCGATGCTGACGCACCGCAACCTGACCATCGGCACCGAGGTCAGCGAGCGCGAAGGCATTGCCTGGTCGCACTGGACGGCCGACGATATCTCGCTGGTGGCGATGCCCGTCGCGCATATCGGCGGCTCGGGCTGGGGACTGCGCAATCTGCTGTCTGGCGCCAAGGGCGTGGTCGCGCGCGAATTCGACCCGCGCGCGGTGCTGGATTTCATCGAGCACGAGCGCGTCAGCAAGCTGTTCATGGTGCCGGCGGCCATGCAGATCGTGCTGCGCGATCCGCGCGCGCGCCAAGTGGATTACTCGCGGCTGAAGTACCTGCTGTATGGCGCCGCGCCGATTCCGGCGGCGCTGCTGCGCGAGGGCATCGAGGTGTTCGGCTGCGGCTTCGTGCAGCAGTACGGCATGACCGAGACCACCGGCACCATCGTCGCGCTGCCGCCCGAGGACCACACCACCGAAGAGGTGCCGCGCATGCGTGCCGCGGGCAAGCCGCTGCCAGGCGTGGAAATCAAGGTGGTCGACTATGAGGGGCGCGGGCTGGGTCCCGATGAAGTCGGCGAGATCGTGGTGCGCTCGCAGCACAACATGGCCGGCTACTGGAAGCAGCCCGAGGAGACCGCGCGCACCATCGACGCCGATGGCTGGCTGCGCACCGGCGACGCGGGCTACATGGATGCGCAGGGTTACCTGTACATCCACGACCGCGTCAAGGACATGATCATCAGCGGCGGCGAGAACGTCTATCCGGCCGAGGTCGAAAGCGCGATCTACGGCCACCCGCAGGTGGCTGACGTGGCCGTGATCGGCGTGCCGGACGAGAAGTGGGGCGAAGCGGTGAAGGCCATCGTCGTGCTGAAGCCGGGACAATCGCCCGATCGCGACGGCATCATCGCGTGGACGCGCCAGCGGCTGGCCGGCTTCAAGGTGCCGAAGAGCATCGAGTTCGTCGACGCGCTGCCGCGCAATCCGTCCGGCAAGCTGCTGCGGCGCAAGCTGCGCGAGCCGTTCTGGGAGGGGATGAACCGGCAGGTGAACTGAGCCTGGCTCCCTGTCCCGCGAGCGGGGCGGGGAGCATCTACTTCTTCTTGATCACGCTGACCTTGCCATCCGCCTCCAGGTACAGCGCCTTGATCTCCTCGAGCTTTTCTACCCCCTGCTCGCGATATTTGGCTTCTAGCTCGTCGTCGGTGATCGATTCGCGCCGCATGTTTTCTTGCAGCCTGGTGCCGTCGCGCACGAGCAGGATTTTCTTCGCTTCGGCAAAGCGCTGGAACGTGGGGAAGTGGTAGGCCAACAGGTCGATCAACCGGTTCCACGCAATCAGCGTGACGACCAGCAGCATGGCGTCGGCAACGCCTTCACCCTTGCCGGCCATGCCGTTCTGCGCCGCGTCGGCAACGATCACGACCAGAAGCAGGTCGGCAATGCCCATCGAGCCGATGTCGCGCCGCACGACGAAACGGAACAGCAGGAACAGCGCCCAGTACATCACCGTGCCGCGAACGACGATCTCGAGTGGCGAGACGGTGAAGAAGAGCGCTTCGCGCCAGTCGAACGAGAAGTCCATGCCCGAAACACAGCAACTTCCGGACCACTTTGCAGCGATGGCGCTTGTGCACGCCACGCCGCCGCGCTGACGGTAATTCTTGCAGCGGCTGCGTACGGATTGCCGTCGCGCAGCCGGGCGGGCTCCTGCTTCCGCAGGAAGCCGCCGGTGCGAGGATCAGTCGGCCTGGATGCCGAACTCCTTCACGATCTTCGTATAGCGCGTGGTATCCGCGGCGATCAGCTTCGACAGCGCGGCCGGCTCGCCGCCCGCCGGCGTGACCGCGATGGTGGCCATGCGCGACACCACGTCGGGCATCTTCAGGATGTCGTTGACGTGCGTATTGAGCGTTCGCACCACGTCGGCGGGCATGTTCTTCGGACCCAGCAGCGCCTGCCAGGCGCCGATCTCGACATCCTTGTAGCCCAGCTCCGCCAGCGTCGGCACGTTGGGCGCGAACGGCGAGCGCTTCAGGTCCGCCACCGCCAGCGGCACCAGGCTGCCGTTGCCCACGTACTGCGCCACCGCGCCGTAGGTGACGTAGGTCACCGGCACCTGCCCGCCGATCACGTCGACAATGGCGGGCGCCAGGCCGCGATACGGCACCTGGCTGATCTTGATGCCGGCGGACTTGTTGAACAGTTCGCCCATGATGTGCATCGGCGAGCCGTTGCCCGGCGTGGCATAGGTTTCCACCTTGCCCGACTTGGCGCGTGCCACCAGGTCGCTGACCTTGGTGATGCCGGTGCCCTTGTTGACCACCACGAACAGGGACTGCGTGCCGATCTGCGAGATCGGCGTGAAGTCATGCTGCACGTCGTAGCTGGCGCCGGTGCCGGCCTTCAGCACCAGCGGAGCGATGGCGACCGTGTTGGGCGCCAGCAGCAGCGTGTAGCCGTCGGGGTTGGCGCGCGCGACATAGGCGCTGCCGATCGTGCCGGCGGCGCCGGTGCGGTTTTCCACCACCACCGACTGCTTCAGCCGCGGTGCCAGCTTTTCCGCGAACATGCGGGCCAGTACGTCGACATCGCCGCCGGCCGGATACGCAACGACGATGGTGATGGGTTTGTTCGGGTACGCGCCCTGGGCCAGGGCGGCGCCGGTGCAAAGCACGGTGGTGGCGGCGGCCAGCGTGGCCAGGACTTTGCGGCGTGCAGACTTCATGATGTTCAGACCTCGGTAAGACTTGGCGCCCGGCGGGGGCCGGGGGCCAACATGGCTGGTGAAGCGGCTGGTGAAGCCCGGCGCGCGGCGCCGGGGCATGGTGGCCAACTCAGCCGACTCAGAAGATGTGCTTGATGCCCAGCATCGAGCCCCACTGGTTCGCGCCGGGGCGGGGGTTGGAGCCGGGCGAACCACCGCTCACCGACATGGCGAGCTGGCCGTCGTTATTGATATAGCCCGCGGTGGCGTAGACCGAGGTGCGCTTGCTGAAACTGTATGTCGCACGCAGCGCGTAGAGCATGGCCTCGTTGTCGCTGCCGTGGTAGTTCAGGAAGTAGACCTGGCCGGCCAGGTTGACCGCCGGAGTGATGTCGTAGGAGACGCCGGCGTAGTACAGGTCGCTGATCGGCGTCGGGCTGCCTTCGTTGTCGCGGCGGATCCAGCCGGCGCCAAGCTTGGTGTTCTTCAGCAGCATGTAGCCGCCCAGCGACAGGCGGTCGTCGGTCAGGTTGCTGTTGGTCAGGCCGCCGAAGGCGCCGGGGCCGCCGCGCTGCGAATCGTAGGCTGCGATCAGGCCCCAGGTCTTGCTGTCATAGCCGATCATGGCCGACCACTCGCGGCAGGCCTTCTTGTCGGCCGGGTTCTCGCCGGCGCAGTTGGTGCCGGCCGGGCTGGGGCCGGCGTTGACCGCGTCGCGGCCGAAGCTGTAGGTGGCACCGACCACGAAGCCGTTGAAGTTGGCCTTGTATGCGACCGCGTTGTCGGCGCGCGTGTTGGGCAGGTAGTTGTCGAGCGAGCCCGAGCCGTACACGTTCGGCCCGAGGATATCGCTGTCGAGGATGGCCCAGAACAGCATCGTGTACTGGCGGCCGAACGACAGCTGGCCATACTGGTTGCTCAGGCCGACCAGCGCCTGGCGCCCGAACAGGCGGCCGCCCTGGTTGGCGTTGCCCGTGTCCGGCGAAAAGCCCGATTCCAGCACGAACAGGCCCTTCAGCCCGCCGCCGAGGTCTTCCGTGCCGCGGATGCCCCAGCGCGACGGCACCGTGGCGGTGTTGTTGGGCATGCGCACCAGGCTGTCGCCGTTGGCGCCGACATTGCTCACGTACTCGACACCGCTATCGATGACGCCGTACAGCGTCACCGACGATTGGGCCGAGGCCAGCAGGGGGGAAGCCGCGAGCAGCGCCGCGGCGGTTCGTGCAAGTTTCATCTACCAGTTTCCTTCCGTTTTTCCGTCTTGTAATCGTCTTTGTGGTCCGGGCCGCTGCGATGGCGCCCGGGTTTCAGGGCAGGCTTGTTATTGGCAGGGTGTTCTCCTCTTGTGGATCCCGCAGGCTGTCAAAAGCCGCAGTGTCTAGCAAAAATGCTGCCATAGCCGCTTTTGTGTTTTATATATGGAACATCAAACAACATAAGAAACGTTGAGCAAAATATAGCCGCGAGTTTCCAAAAGCTGTGAGGAGGGTTATCCCTAGTGCGGCAAGGCGACGACGCGCCGGACAGCCGCTGGCTGCACCCGCGCAGGGCCGGGCGTGCGCACGGGCGGTGCATCGGCACTGCGCGGCGCGCGCCACCGGCGGCCCGGTCGCCCAGGCGTCTTGCCGCACCGGCAAAGGCGCTGCGCCGGATGCCATGGGCCAAGGCCTGCCGCACCCTGCAAACCGGCGCGTGCACCAGGCCGGCGCGTTGACGTTTCCGTGTCGGATAGGCCTATCGTTTACCCTCATCCCGTTTCCCGAGGCGCACGCCTATGCTTCAAAAGTTTTATTCGCAAACCTAAGTTTTATATATGGAACAAAATCAGCCCCCCATTCCTCCTCAGCCGGATCGGCAGCTACTGGAGGCCCTGAGCAGCGGGTTTGCGGAACGCGTGGTGACGGTCGACCGCGGTGCGCAGGTGACCTACCGCAGCGGCGGGACCAGCGGGCCCGCCATCGTGCTGCTGCACGGCATCAGCTCCGGCGCGGCCTCGTGGCTGCCTTGCGCCAGCCTGCTGGCGGCGCAGGCGCGCGTGATCGCCTGGGACGCGCCGGGTTATGGCAACTCGACGCCGCTGGCGCAGGCGCGCCCGCTGGCATCGGACTACGCGCTGCGGCTCGATGGCTTGCTGCAGACGCTGGGCATGCAGCCGGCGCTGATCGTCGGCCATTCGCTGGGTGCGCTGATGGCCGCGGCCTATGTCGCGAACGCGCGCAACCTGCCGGCGCGGCTGTTGCTGCTGAGCGTGGCGCAGGGCTATGGCGCGGCGGGCAAGGAGGCGCAGGCGCAGCAGGTGGCCCAGCAGCGGCTGGCGGCGCTGGATACGCTTGGCGTTGAAGGGCTGGCGCAACGCGGGCCGGCCCGGCTGCTGAGCGAGCTGGCCGATGCCGGCGCGCAGGCGTGGGTGCAGTGGAATATGCAGCGGCTCAACCCGGACGGCTATCGCCAGGCGGTGGCGATGCTGTGCGGCGACGATATCGACCGTTATCTGTCGCGCCGTCCGGCGTCACTGCCCACGCGCATTGCCTGCGGCAGCCGCGACGTGGTGACCACCCCGCTGGCCTGCGGCACGCTGGCCGAACGCTTCGACCTGCCGCTGGCGCTCATCCCCGACGCCGGCCATGCCTGCTACATCGAGCAGGCCGCCGCGACCGCGCGGCTGATCCGCTCGGCGCTGCCGCCCCAAGGCGACGCCTGACCCTACCCGGCGCCGCCAGCCGCTTGGCGCCGCTCCCTTGGCGCGCCGCTTGCGCCACCTGGCTCCGGCTTCGCGGGTTTACCCCAGTCAATTTTTACGGTTGTGTTGTCTATAGTCGTACCTGTGTTCAATATCTAAACCAGTGTTTCATTAGTAAAACACGACGGGCGCAAAAGCAGGTCGCGCCCGGGCGGCGTCGGAACACGGTCCCCCAAGCTGCAAGACATGGAGCAAAGCGCAATGGAAAGCCTCTCGTACAACCCGAACCTGGTGCCCTGGGAGCGTCCGGCGCCGAACAACGTCGCAGGCAAGGGCCATATCGAACAACCCGGCAAGGTTGCCAACATTGTCTGGCAGACCCGCGCCACCGCGCCGAGCGCCTACGAGAACGCGCTGGGCGACGCGCTTGAGGCCGCCTTCGAAGGCGGCGCGCAGAACCCGCAGGACATCGTGCGCGCGTTCAACGCCGCCGGCTTCCTGGGCGTCGACGGCCAGCCATGGACCGAAGAGCGCTTCCTCTCCGAAATGCGCCGCCTGGGCGCCTGAACCGCGTCCGCATCGCGACCATAGCGAGAACAACATGGAATCGAACAAGCAAGCCCGCGCCGAAGCCCGCCTGAACACCGGCCTGCGCAACTACTGGTACCCGGTCGCCGCCTCGTGGGCGGTGAGCCATGCCCCGATCGGCATCACCCGCCTGAGCCAGAACATCGTGCTGTGGCGCGACGGCGCCGGCCAGGTCCACGCGCTGGAAGACCGCTGCCCGCATCGCGGCGCGCGCCTGTCGATGGGCTGGAACCTGGGCGACCGCGTCGCCTGCTGGTACCACGGCGTGGAAGTCGGCGGCGACGGCCAGGTCAAGAGCGTGCCGGCGGTGGAAAGCTGCCCGCTGGAAGGCCGCACCTGCGTGCGCAGCTACCCGGTGCAGGAAAAGGCCGGCGCGATCTTCCTGTGGTTCGGCGACCAGGCCCCGCAGGGCGAAGGCAGCCCCGACGAGCTGCGCCTGCCGGAAGAACTGGTCAGCGAAGAACACAGCAACTTCCTGTGCGTGGCGCACTGGGACTGCAATTACCGCTACGCCATCGACAACGTGATGGACCCGATGCACGGCGCCTACCTGCACGCGGTGTCGCACTCGATGGCATCCGGCGAGAAGTCCGCCGTGATGCAGATCCGCGAGACCGAGCACGGCCTGGTGTTCGAGAAGACCGGCCAGCGCGGCGTCAACTTCGACTGGGTGGAGTTCGGCGAGACCGGCACGCTGTGGCTGCGCCTGGCGATCCCGTACCGCGCCAAGGTCGGCCCCGGCGGCCCGTTCGGCATCGTCGGCATGGCCACGCCGGTGGATGAAGACCACTGCATGGTGTTCTTCTGGCGCACCCGCCACGTGCAGGGCTGGGAGCGCGACGTGTGGCGCTTCCTGTATCGCAACCGCCTGGAGCAGCTGCACTGGGACGTGCTGGAGCAGGACCGCGTGGTGCTGGAAATGATGGCCCCCAACGCACGCGACCACGAGATGCTGTACCAGCACGACGCCGGCATCACGCGCGTGCGCCGTCTGCTGAAGCGCCGCGCCGACCAGGAAATCGCCGACGAGCCGGTGGCGATGCTCAAGCCCACGCAAGCCGCCGGAGCCGCCAGCCATGCCTGAGGCCATCACCAACAACGCTCTGCTGGCCGGCCGCAAGGTGCTGGTCACCGGCGCCGCACGCGGCCTCGGGCTGGCCTTCGCGAAGTCGCTGGCGGAAGCCGGCGCCAGCGTGGCCATGGCCGACATCCTGGCCGAACGCCTGCAGCAGGAAGCCGATGCGCTGCGCGCCCGCGGCCTGAAGGTGGTGCCGGTCCTGCTGGACCTGTCGGACCCCGCCTCGGTGCAGGCTTGCGCCGATGCCGCGGTGAAGGCACTGGGCGGCCTCGACGGGCTGGTCAACAACGCCGCCGTGACCGACTCGGGCGGCCGCGATGCCAGCGCCATCGACATCGCCACCTGGGACCGCGTGATGAATGTCAACGTGCGCGGCACCTGGCTGATGACTTCCGCCTGCCTGCCGGCGCTGCGCGCCAGCGGCCGTGGCGCGGTGGTCAACCTGGCCTCGGACACGCCGCTGTGGGGCGCGCCCAACCTGCTCGCCTATGTGGCCAGCAAGAGCGCCATCATTGGCATGACCCGTTCGCTGGCGCGCGAGCTGGGCCGCGACCAGATCACTGTCAACGCGGTGGCCCCGGGCCTGACGCTGGTGGAAGCCACCGAGTACGTGCCCCAGCACCGGCACGACCTGTACCGCGAGCAACGCGCGATCTCGCGCGAGCAGCTGCCCGACGATGTCTGCGGCGCGGTGCTGTTCGCACTGTCCGACCTTGCCCGTTTCGTGACCGGCCAGACGCTGGCGGTCAACGGCGGCTTTGTCATGCATTGATCCGAAATCCACTGAAGAAAACCGAAGGAATCCAAATGAGCGATCTTTCCCAACAGCAAAACATCAAGCGTTCCTGGGACCAGCCGGACGGCGCCTCGTTCGACCAGTGGATGGAAAGCCGCGTGGCGCGCTTCTCCACGCGCAAGTACGACTGGGACGCGCTGAAGTTCCAGGCCGACTACGACCCCAAGTACCGCCGCGCGCAGATGCGCTACCTGGGCACCGGCGGCACCGGCGTGGCCGCGGACACCAACACCGTGCCGTCGGAGCACTTCACCTTCTCCACCATGATCATCCCGGCCGGCCATGAAGGCCCGTCGCATATCCACACCGACGTGGAAGAGGTGTTCTTCGTCCTGCGCGGCAAGATCAAGCTGATCCTGGAAAAGGATGGCGAGCGCTTCGAGACCGTCCTGACCGACCGCGACCTGGTCTCGGTGCCGCCGGGCGTGTATCGCGAGGAAATCAATATCGGCGAGGAAGACGCGCTGATGTGCGTGATGCTCGGCGCCAAGAAGCCGGTCACGCCGACCTACCCGCCCGAGCACCCGCTCGCGAAGATCAAGCGCTGATGCGCCATCGGCCTGTTCGCACGCACTGACCATGAGCACCAACGCCATCCCGACGACGCCAGCCGCCAACGAAACCCCGGACAAGTACATCGTCCCGGGCCTGGAGCGCGGGCTGCGCCTGCTCGGCGAGTTCAGCAGCAAGGACCGCACCATGTCGGCCGCCGAACTGGCGCGCCGCCTGAAGGTGCCGCGCTCCACCGTGTTCCGCCTGCTGGCCACGCTGGAAATGCTGGGTTTTGTCGAGCGCGCCGATGGCGGCCGCGATTTCCGGCTGGGCATGGCGGTGCTGCGGCTGGGGTTCGAGTACCTGGCGTCGCTGGAGCTGACCGAACTGGGCCGCCCGCTGCTGGAGCGGCTGCGCGACGAGATCGGCTATCCGACCAACCTGGTGGTGCGCGACGGGCGTTCGATCGTCTACGTGGCCAAGGCGGTGTCGCCGCGGCCCTTCGCCAGCTCGGTCAACGTCGGCACGCGGCTGCCCGCGCATGCCACGGTGCTGGGCCGGGTGCTGCTGGAAGACCTGCCGCTGGCGGAACTGCACGCGCTGTATCCGGAGGCGCAGCTGGAAGTGTTCTCAGACAGCACGCCGCGCACGGTCGATGCGCTCTTTGCCATCGTCCAGCGCGACCGCGAGCGTGGCTACGTGCTGCAGGAAGGCTTTTTCGAATCGAGCATCTCGACCATTGCCGCGCCGGTGCGCGACCGCACCGGCAAGGTGGTGGCGGCGCTGGGCGCCACCATCCCCGCTGCGCATATCGATCCGGAACAGCTGGACGCGATGGTGGAGAAGGTGAGGAGCACAGCGGGCGAGCTGTCGCGCCTGCTTGACTACCGGCTGTCGCTGCACAGCGCCGGCAAGGTCGTGAATCTGTATCGGGAGTGAGGACAATGTCCATGATTGAACTCGGCGGCAAGGTTGCCGTCGTTACCGGCGGGTCCTCCGGCATCGGGCTGGCGACCGTCGAACTGCTGCTCGAAGCGGGCGCCGCCGTCGCCATGTGCGGCCGCGACGAAGCCCGCCTGCGCAGCGCCGAAGCGCAGTTGCGCGAGAAATTCCCCGGGTGCCGGCTCCATGCCGCCACCTGCGACGTGCTCAAGCCGGAACAGGTCGCCGCCTTCGCGGCCGACGTGCAGCAGAAGCTCGGCAATGTCGACATGCTGGTCAACAACGCCGGCCAGGGCCGCGTGTCCACCTTCGCCAATACCGAAGACGCGGCCTGGATGGACGAACTGCAGCTCAAGTTCTTCTCGGTGATCCACCCGACGCGCGCCTTCCTGCCGCAGCTGGAGAAGTCGGGCCAGGGCGCGATCGTCTGCGTCAACTCGCTGCTGGCGCAACAGCCCGAGCCGCACATGGTGGCGACCTCCGCCGCGCGCGCCGGCGTGCTGAACCTGGTGCGCTCGATGGCCACCGAGTTCGCGCCCAAGGGTGTCCGCGTCAACGGCATCCTGATCGGGCTGGTCGAATCGGGCCAGTGGCGCCGCCGCTTCGAGGCGCGTCCTGAAGCAGACCGCCACCTGGACTGGGCCGCGTGGACCGCGCGCCTGGCCCAGCAGAAACATATTCCCCTTGGCCGCCTGGGCCTGCCCGTCGAGGCAGCCCGCGCCATCCTGTTCCTTGCCTCGCCGTTGTCTTCGTACACCACGGGCAGCCATATCGATATCTCCGGAGGACACTCCCGTCATGCCTAATCAACACCAGTACGAACAACAGCAGGTCACCGTCGGCTGCGCCATCACGGCGTTTCTCGAGCAGTGCGGGGTCAAGGCCGCGTTCGGCGTGATCTCGATCCACAACATGCCGATCCTCGACGCCATGGGCGAGCGCGGCCACATCCGCTTCGTGCCGGCACGCGGCGAAGCGGGCGGCACCAACATGGCCGACGCCTACGCCCGCACCACCGGCGGCCTGGGCGTGTGCCTGACCAGCACCGGCACCGCCGCGGGCAATGCCGCCGGCGCCATGGTCGAAGCGCTGACCGCCGGCACGCCGATGCTGCATATCACCGGCCAGATCGAGACGCCGTACCTGGACCAGAACCTGGCCTACATCCACGAAGCGCCGGACCAGCTCACCATGCTGAAGGCCGTGTCGAAGGCCGCCTTCCGCATCCGCAGCGCCGACACCGCGATCAGCACCATCAAGCTGGCGGTGCAGACCGCGCTGACGGCGCCGACCGGCCCGGTCAGCGTGGAGATCCCCATCGACATACAGGCCGCGCTGATCGACCTGCCGGCCGACCTGCAGCCGCTGCCGGTGCCTAAGCATGTGCCGTCGGCGCACGCGCTGGACGCGCTGGCCGAGCGCCTGGTGAATGCCAAACGCCCGCTGCTGTGGCTGGGCGGCGGTGCCCGCCACGCCAGCAAGCAGGTGCAGCGCCTGCTGGACCTGGGCTTCGGCGTGGTCACCAGCACGCAAGGCCGCGGCATCGTGGCGGAAGACGATCCGCGCTCGCTGGGCGCCTACAACCTGCACAAGCCGGTCGAGGCCTTTTACCAGACCTGCGACGCGATGCTGGTGGTGGGCTCGCGCCTGCGCGGCAATGAAACGCTGAAGTACGAACTGAAGCTGCCGCGCCCGCTGCTGCGCATCGACGCCGATCCCGCCGCCGAAGGCCGCTGCTACCAGAGCGATTACTTTGTCAGCGGCGATGCCGCGCTGGCGCTGGACGCGCTCGCAGACCGGCTCGAAAAGCGCATGAATGTCGATCCGGCCTTCGCCGCCGACCTGCGCCGCGCGCATGACGTCGCCGTCAACGGCCTGGTCGATGGCCTGGGCCCGTACTCGGCACTGGTGCAGGCGCTGCAAGGCGCAGTCGGCCGCAACTTCAACTGGGTGCGCGACGTGACCGTGTCGAACAGCACCTGGGGCAATCGCGAACTGCGCATCTTCGACTCGCGCGCCGGCGTGCATGCGCTGGGCGGCGGCATTGGCCAGGGCCTGGCCATGGGCATCGGCGCCGCGATCGGCGCGGCGGCCACCGCGTCGGGCAAGAAGACCTTCACGCTGGCCGGCGACGGCGGCTTCATCCTGAACCTGGGTGAGCTGGCGACTGCCGTGCAGGAACGTGCCGACATGGTCATCGTGCTGATGAACGACAAGGGCTACGGCGTGATCAAGAACATCCAGGACGCGCAGTACGGCGGCCGCCGCCACTACGTCGACCTGCATACGCCCGACTACGCCGCGCTGGCCAGGTCGCTGTCGCTGCGCCATGCGCGCGTCAGCAGCCTGGCCGAAGTCGGCGCCGCGCTGGAGCAGGCCACGGTGGAGCCCGGCCCGTTCCTGCTGGAAATCGACATGCTGTCGATCGGCAGCTTCAAGACCGTGTTTGCCGGCCCGCCGGTGAACAAGGAAACCCCGGCTTCGGAACAGGCCACCGTCAGCGCCTGAGGAGAGCAGAAAAATGCTGCATGTGTCCATGATTGGGTGCGGTGCGATCGGCCGGGGCGTGCTTGAGCTGCTCAAGAGCGATCCCGACGTCGCCTTCGACGTGGTGATCGTGCCCGAGAGCGCGATGGACGAGGCCCGCGGCGCGCTGTCCGCGCTGGCGCCCAGCGCCCGCGTGGCCACGCACCTTGACGACCAGCGCCCCGACCTGCTGGTCGAGTGCGCCGGCCACCATGCGCTGGAAGAGCACATCGTGCCGGCGCTGGAGCGCGGCATCCCGTGCATGGTGGTGTCGGTGGGCGCGCTGTCCGAGCCCGGCATGGCCGAGCGGCTGGAAGCGGCGGCACGCCGTGGCGGCACGCAGGTGCAGCTGCTGTCCGGTGCCATCGGCGCCATCGACGCGCTGGCCGCGGCGCGCGTCGGCGGGCTGGATGAAGTGATCTACACCGGCCGCAAGCCGGCGCGCGCCTGGGCTGGCACCCCGGCCGAGAAGCTGTTCGACCTGGATGCGCTGACCGAGGCGACGGTGATCTTCGAAGGCACGGCGCGCGACGCCGCGCGCCTGTACCCGAAGAACGCCAACGTCGCCGCCACGGTGTCGCTGGCCGGCCTCGGGCTGGATCGCACTGCGGTGAAGCTGCTGGCCGATCCGCATGCGGTGGAGAACGTGCATCACGTGGAAGCGCGCGGGGCGTTTGGCGGGTTCGAGCTGACGATGCGGGGCAAGCCGCTGGCGGCGAATCCGAAGACGTCGGCGCTGACGGTGTTCAGCGTGGTGCGGGCGCTGGGCAACCGCGCGCATGCGGTATCGATCTAGTTCCGGCAGCCACGCCCCACAGACTTAGCAGGCAACGACATGAACCCACAAGAAGTCCTCCCCATCTGCATCGCCGGCGAATGGCGCCTCGGCACGGGCGACCGCTACGGCACGCGCTATCCGGCGACCGGCGAGGTCGTCGCAGAACTGAATGCCGCCAGCCCGGCTGACGTGGAAGAAGCCGTGCAGGGCGCGCACCATGCCTTCCTTACCAGCGGCTGGGCCCAGCGCAAGCCGCACGAGCGTGCCGCTGTGCTGTACCGCGTGGCCGAACTGATCCGCGCACAAGCCGAGCCGCTGGCACAACGGCAGCGCCTGGACAACGGCAAGCCCATCAGCGAAACGCGCGCCCTGGTCGCCAGCGCAGCCGGCACCTTCCAGTTCTTTGCCGCCGCCTGCGAAACGCTGGAAGAAACCATCACGCCGCAGCGCGGCGACTGCCTGACCATGAGCGTCTACGAGCCGATGGGCGTGGTCGCGGCGATCACGCCGTGGAACTCGCCGATCGCCAGCGAGGCGCAGAAGATGGCCCCCGCGCTCGCCGCCGGCAATGCCGTGGTGGTCAAGCCGGCCGAAGTCACGCCGCTGATGGCACTGGAACTGGCGCGCATTTGCGAAGAAGCCGGCGTGCCCAAGGGCCTGATCAGCGTGCTGCCGGGCAAGGGCTCGGTGATCGGTGATGCCATCACCAAGCATCCGCTGGTGCGGCGCGTGTCGTTCACCGGCGGCACTACCACCGGCAAGCACATCGCGCATATCGCCGCCGACAAGATGATGCCGGTGTCGCTGGAGCTGGGCGGCAAGTCGCCGACCATGGTGTTCGACGACGCGGACCTCGACCACGCGGTCAACGGCGTGCTGTACGGCATTTTCAGCTCGTCGGGCGAGTCGTGCATCGCCGGCTCGCGCCTGTTCGTCGCGCGTTCGCAGTATGAGCCGTTCATCGACCGCCTGGCGGCCGCCGCTTCGCACCTGCGCGTTGGCGACCCCGCCGATGAACGTACCCAGATGGGCCCCCTGATCACCGACCGCCACCGCGACAGCATCGAATCCTACGTCGCGACCGGCGTGCACGAAGGCGGCCAGCTGCGCACCGGCGGCGTGCGTCCCGACGTGGCCGGCCTGCCCAACGGCTACTTCTACACGCCCACCATCATCGAAGGCCTGGATAACAACGCCCGCATCTGCCAGGAAGAGATTTTCGGGCCGGTGCTGGTGGCGATCCCGTTCGACGACGAGGACGACCTGATCGGACAGGCCAACGACAGCGTCTACGCGCTGGCCGCCGGCATCTGGACGCGCGACTACAAGCGCGCCTGGCGCGTGGCCCGTGCGGTGCAGGCGGGCAATGTGTGGATCAACACCTACAAGCAGTTCTCGATCTCGACGCCGTTCGGCGGCTGGCGCGACAGCGGCCTGGGCCGCGAGAAGGGACGGCTGGGCATCCTGCAGTACATGGAGCAGAAAAGCGTGTACTGGGGCCTGAACGAACAACCGCTGCCGTGGGCCAGCCACTGAGCCCGGCAGGCAGGAGAGAAGCAATGATCAAGGTATTGGGAATCGACGAGATCGTCTACGGCGCGGATGACTTTGACGCCTGCCGTGGCTTTTTCTCGGACTGGGGCCTGGCCATCAAGCGCGATGACGCGCAGGGCCTGGACTTCGAAACGCTGAACGGCTGCCGCGTGCTGGTGCGCCGCATCGACGATGCTTCGCTGCCGCCTGCGATCGAGGCCGGCCCGACGCTGCGCGAAGTGGTGTGGGGCGTCGAGTCGCAGGCATCGCTCGACCATCTGGCTGACGCGATCGCCGATGCGCCGGGCTTCGTGAAGCAAGGCGAAGGCGCCACGCTGCGCATCGGCTGCACCGACCCGAACGGCCTGGCGGTGCGCTTCCAGGTCACGCGCAAGCATGACGTGCAGGTCGAATGCGCGCTGATGAATACGTGGAACGACAAGCCGCGCCTGAACCAGCGCAGCCCGATCTACGACCACGCCACGCCGATCGAAGTCGGCCACGTGGTGTTCTTCGTGAAGGACGTCAAGGCCACCGAGCAGTTCTATGTGGAGAAGTTCGGCTTCGTGCCGTCGGACCGCTACCCGGACCGCGGCGCGTTCCTGCGCTGCACCGCGGATGGCGGCCACCACGACCTGTTCCTGCTACAGCTGCCGGAACCGAAGAGCGGCCTGAACCACGTCGCCTTCACCGTGCGCGACATCCATGAAGTCTTCGGCGGCGGCATGCATGTCTCGCGCAAGGGCTGGGACACGCAGCTCGGCCCGGGCCGGCATCCGATTTCCTCGGCCTACTTCTGGTACTTCAAGAACCCGGCCGGCGGCCTGATCGAATACTACGCCGATGAAGACCAGCTCGACGAGCACTGGGAGCCGCGCGCCTTCGAGCCGGGTCCGACCATGTTCGCCGAATGGGCGATCGAGGGCGGCATCGACGGCAACACCCGCCGCCAGAAGAACGCAGGCGGCCCGGCAGGCAAGTTCCTGACCGAGAAGCGGTAAGAGAGAGAAGCGCGACAGAAGGAAGCAGCAATGAGTGCCCACCAGTCCCTGACCCTGCGCGTCCAGGCCATGCGTTTTGAAGCGCGCGGCGTGGTCAGCATCGAACTCCAAGATCCCGAAGGCAAGACCCTGCCCGAGTACAGCCCGGGCGCCCATATCGACCTGCACCTGGGCAATGGCCTGGTGCGCAGCTACTCGCTGTGCGGCGCGCCGGAAGCGCGCAACCGCTACACCGTGGGCGTGCTGCTGGACCGCGGCAGCCGCGGCGGCTCGCGCTACGTGCATGAGCAGCTGCGCGTGGGTGCCACGCTGACGGTGGGTGCGCCGCGCAACAACTTCGAGCTGGACGAGAGCGCCGCGCATACCGTGCTGGTGGCCGGCGGCATCGGCGTCACGCCGATCGTCTGCATGGCGCGCCGGCTGGCGGAGCTGGGCAAGTCGTTCACGCTGATCTACTGCGCCCGTTCGCGCGCCGAGGCGGCATTCGTCGAACCGCTGTCGGCCTATGGCGATGCGGTGCGCTTCCACTTCGACGACGAAGCGGGCGCGCCGCCGGACCTGAAGGCGATGCTGGGCGGACAGGACGCGCAGACGCATTTCTATTGCTGCGGCCCGGGCCCGATGCTGAATGCGTTCGAGGCCGCATGCGAGGCGCATGCCTACCCCAATGTCCATATCGAGCGCTTTGCCGCCGACCCGTCGACCGAGGCGGTGCAGGAGGGCGAATACGTGGTGCAGCTGTCGCGCACCGGCTCGCTGGTCAAGGTGCCGTCGGGCAAGTCGCTGCTCGATGCGCTGCTCGATTCCGGCGTGGAGGTCGAGTACAGCTGCCGCGAAGGCGTGTGCGGCTCGTGCGAAACCGCCGTGCTGGAAGGCTGCCCGGACCACCGCGACAGCGTGCTGAGCAACAGCGAGCGCGCCAGCAACAAGACCATGATGGTATGCGTGTCCGGGTGCAAGGGCAGCAAGCTGGTGCTGGACTTGTAATTCGCGATTGCTCGTTCCGAGAGTGTTTTCGCCCCTCTCCCGCGCGCGGGAGAGGGGCGGGGGAGAGGGCCAGCGCTGGCCGCAGCCAGCGCGTTGCCAGGTCCCGATTTCCTCATCCAAGGCCGCCGGGCAAGCCGGGCGTATGCCGCCTGCAGCGCCTGCCCTCTCCCCAAACCCCTCTCCCGCAAGCGGGAGAGGGGAGCAACCCCCGAAGAATCAAACCGAGAAGTACCGTGTTCACACAGAGACAAGACGCAGCGTCCCCCGGCGCACCGGTGGCCGCCACCGCAGGTATCGTGACCACGGCCGACAGCGCCGGCCAAAGCGCTGCGGCTGCCCGCAGCGGCCCGGTCACGCGCGGCAACATCGTCGCCCGCATTGAACGCATGCCGGGCAACGCCATGCATATCCGCGCCCGGCTGCTGATCGGCCTGGCCACCTTCTTCGACGGCTTCGATGTCATCGCCATTGCCGCCACGCTGCCGCTGCTGATCGCGCAATGGTCGCTGACGCCGGCGCAGATCGGGGTCCTGATCGCCGCGCCGTCGGTCGGCCAGCTGGTCGGCGCGCTGCTGTTCCCGGGGCTGGCCGAGCGCTTCGGCCGGCTGCGCTCGATCGGCTGGAGCGCGGGCATCATCGGCCTGATGAGCATTGCCTGCGGCTTCGCGCCGTCGTTCGAGATCTTCCTGCTGCTGCGCATCGTGCAGGGCCTGGGCCTGGGCGGCGAGCTGCCGGTGGCCGCCACCTATATCAATGAAGTCACACGCGCGCATGGCCGCGGCCGCTTCGTGCTGCTGTACGAGGTGGTGTTCCCGATCGGCCTGATGGTGTCCAACGGCGTCGGCGCCTGGCTGGTGCCGCACTACGGCTGGGAGGTGATGTACTTCATCGGCGGCGTGCCGCTGGTGCTGTTCTTCATCCTGAAGCGCGTGATCCCGGAATCGCCGCGCTGGCTGGCCGAGAAGGGCCGCCTGGAAGAAGCCGACGCGGCGCTGCGTGCGTTCGAGGCACGCGCCAGGGGACCGCTGCCGCCGCCGCAGAATGCCAGCGCCTATGACCGCATGACCCAGCATCCGCGCCGGCGCGTGCGCGACCTGGTCAGCAAGGCCTACCTGGGCCGCACGATCGCGGTGTGGATGCTGTGGGCAACCTGCGGCTTTATCCAGTACGGCCTGTCGACCTGGCTGCCCACGGTCTACAAGACCGTCTACCACGCGCCGCTGCAGCTGGCGCTGAACCTGGCCGCGGGCGCCTCGGTGCTGGGCGTGGTCGGCTCGCTGGTGTGCGCGATGATCGTCGACAAGGTCGGCCGCAAGCCGGTGATCAACGTGTCGTTCCTGCTGTGCGCGCTGTCGCTGGTGCTGGCCGGCGTGTTCCACGCCGCGTCGGTGTATGTGGTGGCGACCTTCTGCGCGCTGGCGATGGGCTTTTTGGCCAGCGGCTTTATCACCGCCTATGTCTATACGCCCGAGCTGTACCCGACCAGCGTGCGCGCGATGGGCTGCGGCCTGGGCGGCGCCTGGCTGAAACTGGCCGCGATCTTCGCGCCGACGCTGATCGCCGGCACCATCGGCAACGGCACCCTCAACGTGGC
Organism: Cupriavidus sp. MEYA8; assembly: GCF_059278825.1. Lineage (NCBI taxonomy): Bacteria > Pseudomonadati > Pseudomonadota > Betaproteobacteria > Burkholderiales > Burkholderiaceae > Cupriavidus > Cupriavidus sp. MEYA8. Next base: position 548,203 of record NZ_CM181222.1, on the reverse strand, counting down.
GTTCTTCGCGCTGGCCGTGGTGCCCGCGCTGGCAGCCGTCACCGTTCACTTCTTCGGCATCGAGACCAAGGGGCAGGTGCTGGAGGAACTGGAGGTCTGAACGGGCGCGTGCTTGTCCCGTTTATCTTTGAAGGCCGCGCCGGGATCCGGGGCGGCCTTTTTCTTTTGCTGTGCGACCTGGCGCTGCGCTATCCCTGCGCCCGCAGCAGCTTGCGCAGCCCCTGATAAACCGCCTCCCTTTCCTGCGGCGACAGCATCCGGATCACTTCTGCCTGGCCCTTGCGTGCCAGCGGCATCACCTGGTCGTGCAGCGTCGAGCCGGCCTCGGTGATGGCGCAGATCAGCTTCTTGCGCGGCGTGTTGCCGGCCGAAGTCAGGCGTACCAGCCCGCGGTCTTCCAGCAGCCGCAGCGTGCGGCTGACCAGCGCCTTGTCCGAGGTCGATTGCGTGACCAGCTCGGAGAAGGGCAGTTCTTTCGCATGCGCCAGCAGCGCCAGGATGCGCCACTCCGGCACGGTCAGGCCGAACTGCTCGGCGTAGGGCTTGGTGACGGTGCTGCGCAGCGCGGTCACCAGCTGGCTCAGCATGGTGGTCAGGAAATTGTCGACAGTCAGGCCGTTGCCGGCCTCGTCGAGATCGGTCCAGGGGCTGGCGGTCAGTTCTGGCGCGGGCTGGCCCTGGGCGGGCGCGGCGTCACGGGGCATGCGGTCCTCTTGTCTGGGGTCTGCCGGCAGGTTGGTCGGGGCCGGTGGGCGGGCCAGATTGTCTCACAGGCCGCAGCGAGTCCGGTGCCAATGTCTCGTCATTACCACCAGAAAAAATCAATGAGCGAATATAAAAAGTCAATTGGTGTTTTCAGTAAGTTGAGTTGTCAATATTTGCCACCTACAGTAGTCACGTTCCTGATGTGAACATGTGTTTTACCAATAAAACAACCGCAGTGTTGTGATCCATAAGCCAACCCTGTTTCGCGGTGTGCACAACAGCCCACCTCCAACGCCGCGACTGCGCCCCCTCAGGAGCTGTTGATGAGACATGATCGCCCCCGCCGCCATTTTCTCGCCGCCACTGCCATGGCCGCGCTCGCACTTGCCGCGGGCAGCGCGGTGGCCGCGCCCTATCCGGCAAAGACCGTGACCATGGTCGTCGCCTATCCGCCCGGCGGCGATACCGACGCCATGGCGCGGCTGTATGCCGACAAGCTGTCCGCGCGCCTGAAGCAGCCGGTGATCGTCGAGAACCGTCCCGGCGCCGGCGGGGTGGTCGGCGCCAGCTTTGTCAGCCGGGCGCCCGCCGACGGCTACACGCTGCTCTACACGCCGAACCCGTTCACGCTCGCGCCGATGGTGCTCAAGCTGGCGCCGGCCGCCAGCTACGACCCGCTGCACGGTTTCACGCCGGTGATCCAGACAGCGGTGCAGGCGGTGCTGCTGGTGGCCAACCCGGCCGCTGGTGTCAAGACCCTGCCGGAAATGATCGCGGCGGCCAGGGCGGGCAAGACCTTCACCTACGGCAGCCCGGGTGCCGGGTCGCCGATGCACATCGCCGGTGAAATGCTGAACCGCGCCGCCGGCGTGAAGATCCAGCACGTGCCGTACAAGGGCGTGGCGCCGGCGGTCAACGACGTGGTGGCGGGGCATGTGAACTTCGCCTACGTCACGCTGGGTCCGGTGGCCCAGTACATCAACACTGGCCGGCTGATCCCGCTGGCGATCACGGACGCGAAGCGCTCGCCGCTGCTGCCCAACGTGCCGACGCTGGCCGAGCTTGGCTACAAGGACGTGGTAGTCGGTGCCTGGCATGGCGTGATGGCGCCAAAGGGCACGCCGCCGGAAGTGGTCAAGGTGCTGAACCAGCAGCTCAATGACGTGATCCGCCTGCCCGACGTGGCCGAGAAGATGGCCACGTTCGGTGCCATCCCGGTGGGCGGCGCGCCGGCCGCGCTCGACAAGGTCAATGCGGGCGACTACGAGCGCCTGGGCAAGGTGATCCGCGACCTCGGCATCACCGCGGAGTGAGAGCAGCCAGCGCATCGATTCATGCAACACGCTATTTGCAGCACGACACGCAGGAGGCCGGCATGAGCAAGGCCATCGTGGGAACGTCCACGCCGCAGGTGACCGCGCGGGAAAAGGTCATGGGGCGCGCGCAGTATGCCGGCGACATCAAGCTGCCCGGCATGCTGCACGCCAAGGTGCTGCGCAGCCCGCACCCGCATGCGCGCATCGTCGGCATCGACACGTCGGCGGCGCGCGCATTGCCCGGCGTGAAGCTGGTGGTAACGGGACACGACGTGCCCACCCGCAGCTGGGGCCCGCACCGCAAGGAACAGCGCATCCTGGCCTGCGGCGTGGTGCGCCACGTGGGCGAGGAAGTGGCGGCCGTGGCGGCAGTCAGCGACGAGGTGGCGCGCGATGCGCTGGACCTGATCCGCGTCGAGTATGAACCGCTGCCGGCATTGCTGACGCCGGCAGCGGCGCTGGCCGAAGGCGCGCCTGAGCTGCACCCCGGCACGCGCAATATCGGCCACCAGATGCGGATCGAACGCGGTGACGTGGAAGCGGGCTTCGCCGGCGCCGCCGTTGTGTATGAGGCCACCTACGACATGCATTCGCAGTACCCGGGCTACCTGGAGCCGATGGCGTCGGTCGCGGCGCAGGACGGCAACGGCCGGCTGACGCTGTGGGCCTCGACCCAGTCGGTGTTCCTGGCTCGCATGCGGCTGGCCGAGGCGCTGGACCGGCCGGTGTCGACCATCCGCGTGGTGCAGGCCACCACCGGCGGCGGCTTTGGCGCCAAGATCGTCGAGGAGAACAACAGCCTGATCTGTGCGTTCCTGGCCAGCAGGCTGGACCGGCCGGTGCGGCTGGTCAACAGCCGGCTGGAGGACTTCCAGGGCGCGCGCGCCAGCGTGCCGATGACGGTCTGGTTGCGCATGGGCCTGTCCGCGGACGGCATGATCGTGGCCAAGGACGTGCGCATCACCGCCGAGTGCGGCGCGTATGCCGGCCTGGCCGGCGACGTGATGCATGTCACCGCCATGCGCAGCGACAACATGCACCAGGTGCGCAACGTGCGCTCGCACGCGGTGATGGCCTATACCAACAACCCGCCGCGCGGCGCGTTCCGCGGCTTCGGCGGCCAGCAGATGCAGTTTCCGCTGAACTGCCACCTGACGGTGCTGGCCGGCATGCTCGGCATCGACCCGATTGAAGTGCACAAGCGCAATGCGATTCCCGCCGGCGCGACCAGCGTGCATGGCTGGAAGATCAGCAGCACCGGCATGGCCGAGTGCCTGGAGATGACGCGCAAGGCGATCGGATGGGATCAGAAGCGCGCCACCCTGAACTTCGCCGCGCGCGGCACCGGCACGCGCCGGCGCGGCGTCGGCATCGCGGCGGCGATGCATGTCAGCGGCAACCGTACGCTGGGCAACTGGGACGGCTCGACTATCCTGCTCAAGCTCAACGAAGACGGCCGCGTGATGCTGCAGACCAGCGAATGCGACATGGGGCAGGGCGCCAACACCATGCTCAGCCAGATCTGCGCGCAGGAGCTGGGCATCCCGCTGTCGCACGTGACGGTGATGGTGCCCGACACCGACACCGCACCGTTCTGCCTGGGATCGCTGGCGTCGCGCGTGACCATCATCGCCGGCAACGCGGCATTGCGCGCCGCGCGCGAGGCGCGGCAGAAGCTGCTGGCGCTGGCGGCGGAGAAGCTGGGCGTCGCGGCCGAGCTCCTGACGATTGCCGATGGCCGCATCGTTGCATCCGGACAGACGGACAAATCCGCCACGCTGGCCGAGATCGCGCGGCTGCACATCTTCCGCCACGGAGGCGAAGGCATCCATGTGCGCGCCACCTACGACGCGCCCACCGTGATGCATGACGACAACTACTACGGCAACGTCGCGCCGTCGCACTCGTTCGCGGCGCATGCGGTCGAGGTGGAAGTCGATACCTGCACGGGCCAGGTCACCGTGGTCGACAGCTTTGTCGCCGACGACTGCGGCAAGGCCATCAACCCGCTTGCGGTGCATGGCCAGACCCATGGCGCCACGGTGCAGGCGATCGGCTGGACGCTGTACGAAAACCTGCACTACGAGGAAGGCCGCCTGATGAACGGCAACCTTGCCGACTACACCATGCCCACCGCCGACGCGGTGCCGATGCTGCGCACCGACGTGGTTGAATCGAACGATCCCAACGGGCCGTATGGCGCCAAGGGTGCCAGCGAAACCGCGATCCTGCCTGGTGCGGCGGCGATCGCCAATGCCGTATTCGACGCCGTGGGCGTGCGCATCCAGTCGCTGCCGATCACGCCGGAGAAGGTGCTGGCGGGTTTGCGCGCCTTGCAGCAGCAGGACGGGGAGGCCGCCCATGCGTGATTTCGAGTTCCTGGAGCCGGCGTCGGTGGCCGAGGCCAGCCGCATGCTGGCCGACCTTGGCGACAGCTGCCGCGTCTTTGCCGGCGGCACCGCGCTGATGCTCGGCATGCGGCAGCGCATGCTGACGCCCGGCCACCTGGTGTCGCTGGGCAGGCTGGAAGCGCTGCGCGGCATCAGCTTCGATGCGCGCGAGGGCCTGCGCATCGGCGCGCTGACGCGGCATGCCGAGGTGGCGCGTTCGACGCTGGTGCAGGCGCATTACCCGATGCTGGCCAGCATGGCCGCGCGCGTGGCCAACCCGCAGGTGCGCAACCAGGGCACCATCGGCGGCAACCTCTGCTACGCCGACCCGGCCACCGATCCGCCGGGCTGCCTGCTGGCGCTGGGGGCGCAGGTCGTGGTCAGCGGCAGCGGCGGAGAGCGCGCGATCCCGATCGAAGATTTCCTGGTCGACTACTACGTGACCGCGCTGGCGCCCGACGAGGTGCTCACGCAGATCCGCGTGCCCGCGCCGGGCGCAGGCGCCGACGGCCGCTACGCGCGCTTCCTGCGTACCGCCGCCGAGCACCGGCCGCTTGCCAGCGTGGCGCTGGCGGTGCGCCGTGAAGGCGCTTTCTGCGTGGAAGCGCGGCTCGCAGTGGGCGCGTCGACGCCGATCCCGGCGCGGCTGGGCCGCGCCGAAGCGCTGCTCGCCGGCAAGATCGTGACCGCCGAACTGGCTGCCGAGACGGCCGCCATCGTCGCCACCGACATCAATGCGGTCTCGGACATGCGCGGCTCGGACACGTACCGCCGCGAGATGGTGCGCGTGGTCGCGCGCCGCACTATCGCCGAGTTGTTCGGCGTGGCCTCGGAGTAAGGAATCGCCATGAACAAAGTCAGCATCGAACTCACCGTCAATGGTGAAGAACACCAGGTGGAAGTGCCGGCCCGGCGCCTGCTCTCCGACCTGCTGCGCGACGGCCTCAACCTGACCGGCACCAAGCGCGGCTGCGAGACCGGCATCTGCGGCGCCTGCTCCGTGCTGGTCGACGGCGAGGTGGTCAAGTCCTGCCTGATGCTTGCCGTGCAGGCGCGCGGGCGTCATGTGATGACGGTGGAAGGGCTGGCCGCCGACGGCCAGCTGCATCCGCTGCAGCAGTGCTTCATGGACAACGGCGGGCTGCAGTGCGGCTATTGCACGCCGGGCTTCCTGATGGCGTCGTGCGCGCTGCTTGCCAACAATCCCAACCCGACGGAGGACGAAGTCCGCCACGGCCTGAACGGCAATCTGTGCCGCTGCACCGGCTATGTGGGCATCGTCGAATCCGTGCTGTCCGCCGCGGAGAAAATGCGTGGAAATTGAAAAGACCCTTGTGACCGCGGCGCCGCCGGCGCGCGTATGGGAACTGCTGCTCGACCCCAACGTAATGGGCGCGTGCGTCCCCGGCATGGAATCGATCGAGGTGCTGAGCGATGTCGAGTACATCGCGCACATGGCGGTGAAGATTGCCTTTATCAACGCGCGCTTCCGGCTGCATACGAAGATCGTCGAAACCCGCGCCCCGCATTACCTGCGCACCGAGGGCACCGGCGAGGATGCGTCGGTGGCAAGTTCGCTGCGCCAGTCGAGCGAGATCTTCCTGACCCCACAGGAAGATGGCTCGACGCAGCTGCGCATCAGGGTGCAGGTGGATGTATTGGGGCGGCTCGGCACGTTCGGGCTGAGTGTGATGAAGACCAAGGCAGACCGGATGTGGGATGAGTTTGGCGCCAACCTGCTGGTGCGGTTGTCGCCGCAGGGGCAATTGCAGGCTCCGCCGCAAGGGCAGGCACAACCGCAGCTGTCTTCGGCGGTGCGCTTGCAACCCGCTGCCGTGCCTGCGGCCAATGGTCATGCGGTTCGGGCGCCAATTGCTGCGCCGGGACTGTTTGCGCGGCTGCTTGGGCGTGGCGATGCTAGGCCGTTGAGCGATATTTGCGTTGAGTTGCGGCGTCGCGACGAGACCATTGTGGTGCGGTGGCCGGCGGCGCAGGGGGAGCAGTGTCTGGCTTGGTTGCGGGAGTATTTGCGGTGAGGCTCTTGGGGGCTAGCGCTGCGGCTGATATCTGGTGGCGCTTGGGATGCCCGGTTCCGCCCGCGTGGCGCCGTCGCGGCGCTGCCCGCAATCCCTTCTATCCCGCTTGTTTGCTCCCCTCTCCCGCTCGCGGGAGAGGAGCGGGGGAGAGGGCCGGAGCAACAACAAAGTGCTGGTCGTCAAGCCCCCAAACCTGGCCGAATCGCGGGTCTCATCCCCGGAACAGGTACCCTATCGGTTTCAGGCGTGGTATATGAAAGCGTTACGCCAAGACCGAAACCTGCAGAGACAGACCATGACCACCGAAACGCCGCCAGAGGACGACAAGGACAGCGGCCAGGACAAGTACATCGTGCCCGGCCTGGAGCGCGGCCTGCGGCTGCTGGGCGAGTTCAGCAGCCGCGAGCGCACGCTGTCCGCCGCCGACCTGGCGCGCCGCCTCAAGGTGCCGCGCTCGACCGTGTTCCGGCTGCTGGCCACGCTTGAAATGATGGGATTTGTCGAGCGCACCGATGGCGGGCGCGAATTCCGCCTGGGCATGGCGGTGCTGCGGCTGGGCTTTGACTACCTGGCTTCGCTGGAACTGACCGAACTGGGCCGGCCGCTGCTCGACCGGCTGCGCGACGAGATCCACTATCCGTGCAACCTGGTGGTGCGCGACGGGCGCTCGATCGTCTACGTGGCCAAGTCGGTCGCGGCGCGGCCGTTCGCCAGCACGGTCAACGTCGGCACGCGGCTGCCGGCGCACGCCACCGTGCTGGGCCGGGTGCTGCTGGAAGACCTGACGCTGGAAGAACTGCGCGCGCTGTATCCCGAAGACCGCCTTGAAGTGTATTCCGAGAGCACCCCGCGCACGGTCCAGGAGCTGTATGAGATGGTCCAGCGCGACCGCGAGCGCGGCTACGTGCTGCATGAAGGCTTCTTCGAGGCCAGCATTTCCACCATCGCGGCGCCGGTGCGCGACCGCACCGGCAAGGTTGTGGCGGCGCTCGGTGCCACCATCCCCGCCGCGCGCATCGAACCCGACCAGCTGGACGGCATGGTCGAGAAAGTCCGGCAGGCGGCGGCAGAGCTGTCGCGCCTGCTCGACTACCGTCCGGTCATGCCGAAACCGTTTGTATAGGCGTTTGTACAGGCAGCGACATGCAGCAATCCAGGCAATCGAAGCATTCGCCGCGACGACGCCGATGGCTGGGCGCGGCAATCGCCCTGGCGGCGATGCCGTGGACCGTGGCGCAGGCGGCCAGTTGCGCCAATGTGCGTATCGTGGTGCCGTTTCCCGCCGGCGGCCCGGCCGACCAGCTGGCGCGCACGCTCGCGCACGGCCTGCAGCAGAAGCGCGGCACGCCGTTCGTGGTCGACAACAAGCCGGGCGCCAACGGCAATATCGGCATCGACACCGTGCGGCGCGCTCCTGGCGACGGCTGCACGCTGCTGGTGGCGCCGGCCGGCAACCTCACCATCAATCCCACGCTGATGCCGGCGCTGACCTACAGCGTCGAACGCGATTTCCGCGCGGTGTCGCTGCTGGCAGGGTCGCCCAACGTGCTGGCGGTGCATCCGTCGGTCAAGGCCAACAGCGTGCAGGAGCTGGTGAAGCTGGCGCAGCAGGCGGACAAGAGCGGCAAGCCGCTGGGCTACGCCAGCCCAGGCGTCGGCAGCGGGCTGCACCTGGCGGGCGAGCTGTTCCGGCACAAGGCCGGCATTGCGCTGCTGCACGTGCCGTACAAGGGCACCACGCAGGCGCTCAATGACGTGGTGGGCGGGCAGGTGCCGATCTTGTTCGGCACCTGGCCTACGCTGGCGCCGTTCATCCAGTCGGGCCAGCTGCGCGCGCTGGCCGTGACGCAGGCCAGACGCTCGCCTGCGGCACCGGGCGTGCCGTCGCTGGCGGAGCAGGGCGTGGCCGGCATCGATGTCAGTTCCTGGTATGCGCTGCTGGTGCCCAGGGCGACGCCGCAGCCGGCGGCGGATGCGCTCAGCGCTGACGTGCGCGCGTTGCTGGCTACGCCGGCAGTGCGAGAGGAACTGCAGCGCCAGGGCATGGAGCCCGCCGGCAGCACGCCGCAGGCGCTGGACGCGCGCATTCGCCAGGAGACCGCGTCGTGGGCAAAGCTGATCCGCGAGTACGGGATTACCGCGGAATGACGGCGAAATAGCTGCCGCTGGCGTCAGCGCTGGCGCTCGGGGCGATGGCCGAGCAGCGCCGACAGGTCGCGCGCCGCTGCCTTGACTTCCTTTTCCACGCGTGCGCGCAGCGTGCCGTCCGACTCGAAGCGCTGCTGCGGTCCCGCCACGCTGAGGGCCGCGACGACTTCGCCATCGGCGCCGCGCACCGGCGCCGCGCACGAATCGATCCCCGGTTCGTAGGCCGAAAAACTCCACGCGCAGTCGCGCTCGCGGTCGGCGGCCAGGATATCGGCCAGCCGCGCATGGGTGGCCGGGCTCTGGCCGGTGACGGTCGGCAGCGGGTCCGGGCCCAGCAATTCCTTCAGTGTTTCCGGCGGCAGGCCGGCGATCAGCATCCGGCCGGGCGTGGTCAGGTGCGCCGGCACGCGGCTGCCCACCTGGATATTGCTGACCAGCGTCGCTGCCGGCATGTGGCGCAGCAGGTAGAGCGCGTCGCCGCCGTCGCGCACCACCAGGTACGCGGACAGCTGCAGCGAACCGCTCAGCGTGGCCAGCACGCGCGCGGCCAGGCTGGTCAGGTCGTTCGATGCCAGCACGCGCGACGCGAGCTTCAGGAAATTGAAGCCGACCTGGTGGCCGCCATGAGGCAGGCGTTCGACCATGCCTTCGTGCTCCAGCGTGTCCAGCAGCCGCATCACGGTGACGCGGTTCACGTCGATGCGGCGGCCGACCTCGCTCAGGTTGGCGGTGGGACCGCCTTCGGCGATATAGCGCAGCAGACGCAGGCCGCGGATCACCGGCGAAACCAGCTGGGCTTCGCGGGCGTCTTCGGCTTCGGCGCTGTCGTCGAGGTCGGGTTCGGTCGGCGGACGGGACTTGGGCATCTGAGGTTTTGGTGTTAACGGAAGACGGCCGCGCGCGCGGCCGTCAGGCTGGTGATCTCTAGTGCGGGCCCGTTGGTATGTGAGCGCGCTATGGTTCACTACCACCCCTGGCAGGCGCTCCCCGCAAGCGGGAGTGGGGGAGCAACCCCCCAAAGGATACGTTCACCCCAGCGCCACGTTCCAGGCGTCGTAATCGTACACCCAGTCGGCATTGCCGCCTTCCTTGAGCCACGCATTGCTGCGCGAGCCGATCTGGATGCGACTGGTGCGCTCATGGCGCGCAGCCTGGTAACGGTCCAGCGCCGCGGGCACGGCGGCAGCGCCATCTTTCGCCGCATCGGCCAGGCAGCGCGCCAGCACCACCCCATCCTCGATCGCCATGCCGGCGCCCTGCGCCATGAACGGCATCATCGGATGGCAGGCATCGCCCAGCAGCGTGACCGGGCCGGACGACCATCGCGGCAGCGGATCGCGCACGTACAGCGCAGAAATCAGCACGTCGTCGCAGGCATCGAGCAGCGCGCGCGCTTCCTGATGGAAGCCGGCATAGGCGCTGCGCAAGTCTTCCACGCGGCCCGGCGTGGTCCACGACTCGTGCCGCCACGCTTCCTGTGCCACGGTGGCAAAGACAAAGATGTCGCGGCCACGGTTGAGCGGGAAGGTGACGATCTGCGTGGCGGCATCCGGACCCCACCATTTGGTGAAGGCGCCCAGGTTGGGCACGCCGGCCAGCTTATCGGCGGGCACCACGGCACGGTACGCGACCACACCGGTGAAGATCGGGCTTTCCTGGCCCAGCAGCGCGGTGCGCACCGTGGAATGGATGCCGTCGGCGCCGACCAGCACGTCGACACGCTCTTCCGTGCCGCTGGCAAAGCGCAGCGTGGCGCCGTCGGCGTCCGACACGATCGCCACGGCCTTGTGATCCAGGCGTACGGTCGCGGCGGGCACCGCGGCTTCCAGCGCAGTCATCAGGTCGGCGCGGTGCATGGTGAGCTGCGGAGCGCCGTAGCGGCGCTCGGCATCTTCCTGCATCGGCAGGCGCGACGTTTCTTCACCGGTATCCCACATGCGGCTGATCCGGTGCGAAGGCCGCGCGGCGGTCTCGCGCAGCGCGTCGCCGACGCCAAGGCCGTCCAGCGCGCGCACCGCGTTGGGCGTCAGGTTGATGTCCGCGCCGACCCGGGCAAAGCGGGGCGCCTGTTCATACACCACCGCGTCCAGGCCGAGCCTGCGCAGCGCGATGGCCGCGGCCAGTCCGCCGATGCCGGCGCCGTTGATGCCGATCTTCAAAGTCATGTTGCCGTTCCGGTAACGCCAGCGGGGCGTTCCGGAATCGGTCGGGCACGCGCTGACTTTTATGTTCATAAATGAACTATATGTTCATAAAAAGTCTATGCGCGAGTGGGGCAGCGGGTCAACCAAGGGTTAACGCGTAGCGAATGCAGCTAGTCCGGTTGCCGCCCGAAGCTGCCGACAATGCCTTTGCGGAACGCCAGCACGCAGATGACAAAGATGAAGCCGGTCACCATCGACACCGATTCGCCAAGCCCGTTGAACCACTGGAGCCCGGTGGCCGAGGCCAGCAGGTTGCCGATGTCGCCCAGCTTGTTCTCCAGCGCCACGATCACGAAGGCGCCGACGATGGGGCCGGCCAAAGTGCCCAGCCCGCCGACCAGCGTCATCAGGATCACCAGCCCCGACATCGACCAGTGCACGTCGCTGAGGGTCTCGAAGCCCAGCACCAGCGCCTTGACCGAACCCGCCAGACCCGCGAGCGCCGCCGACAGCACGAAGGCAGCCAGCTTGAAGCGGTCGACGTCATAGCCCAGCGAGATCGCGCGCGGCTCGTTCTCCTTGATCGCCTTCAGGATCTGGCCGAACGGCGAATGCACCGTGCGCACGATCAGCGCGAACGCCGCCACGACGATCGCCAGCGCCACGTAGTACAGCGTCAGGTCATTGGACAGCGGCAGCACGCCGAACAGCTTGCCGCGCGGGATGCCCTGCAGCCCGTCCTCGCCGCCGGTGAACGGCGCCTGCAGGCAGAGGAAGAACAGCATCTGCGCCAACGCCAGCGTGATCATCGAGAAGTAGATGCCCTGGCGCCGGATCGCCAGCGCCCCCATCACCAGGCCGACCAGCGCGCCGGTTCCCGTGCCCAGCAGCAGCCCGATCTCGGGCGTCACGCCCCACACCTTTATGGCGTGGCCGGCCGCATAGCCCGCACCGCCGAAGAACGCCGCATGGCCGAACGACAGCAGGCCGGCATAGCCGATCAGCAGGTTGAACGCGCACGCGAACAGCGCGAAGCAGAGCACCTTGAGCACAAACACCGGATACGCGCCAGCCAGCGGCGCGGCCAGCAGGCAAGCCAGCAGCGCGCCGTAGAGCGCCCGCTTCGGCAGGCGGCGCGCGGCCTGTGCCGGCTGCATGCCGAGGGTAGCGATAGTCGATCCGTTCATCACTTCTCCTTTCCAAACAGTCCGGCCGGGCGCAGCAGCAGCACGACCACCATGACCACGAACACCACCGTCGACGACGCCTCGGGGTAGACCACCTTGGCCAGCCCCTCGATCACGCCCAGCCCCAGGCCGGTCAGGATCGCGCCGAGGATCGAACCCATGCCGCCGATCACCACCACCGCGAACACGACGATGATCAGGTTCTGCCCCATCAGCGGCGACACCTGCATCACCGGCGCCGCCAGCACGCCGGCGAAGCCGGCCAGTGCGACGCCGAAGCCGTAGGTCAGCGTCACCATCCTCGGCACGTTGACGCCGAATGCCTCGACCACCTTCGGGTTCTCGGTGCCGGCGCGCAGATACGCGCCGAGCCTGGTCTTCTCGATCACGTACCACGTCGACAGGCACGACGCCAGCGATGCGACCACCACCCACACGCGGTAGTTCGGCAGCCGCATGAAGCCCAGGTCCGTTGCGCCCTGCAGCGCTTCAGGCGGGGCATAGGGCAGGCCTGAAACGCCATAGGCCGAACGGAGCACGCCTTCGATCACCAGCGTGATGCCCAGCGTCAGCAGCAGGCCGTAGATATGGTCGAGCCTGTAGATCCAGCGCAGCATGGTTTTCTCGATCAACACGCCGACGCCGGCCACCGCAAGCGGCGCCAGTGCCAGCATCGCCCAGTAGCTCAGGCCGGCATACGACATGCCGGCCCAGGCCAGCACCGCGCCCAGCATGAACAGCGCGCCGTGGGCAAAGTTGATGACATTGAGCAGGCCGAAGATCACGGCCAGGCCCAGGCTCAGCATGGCGAAGAAGGCGCCATTGACGAGCCCCAGCAGCAGTTGCGACAGCAGGGCCGGCAGGGGGATTTCAAACAGGTTCATGGGTGCTCCTCGTCAGACTCATACGCCCAGCAGTTCATGCAGCACCGGCATCTTTGCCTGCAGATCGCCGGCATCGAAGCGCTCGACGATGCTGCCGTGCTCCATCACGTAGAAGCGGTCGGCCAGCGGCGCGGCGAAGCGGAAGTTCTGCTCCACCATCACCACCGTGTACCCCTTCTGCTTGAGCATCCGGATCATGCGCGCCAGCGCCTGCACGATCACCGGTGCCAGCCCTTCCGAGATTTCATCGAGCAGCAGCAGGTTGGCGCCGGTGCGCAGGATGCGCGCCACCGCCAGCATCTGCTGCTCGCCGCCCGACAGGCGCGTGCCCTGGCTCTGGCGGCGCTCCTTCAGGTTGGGGAACATGTCGTAGATCTCGGACTCGCTCATGCCCGCGGTCGTCTCGCCACCCTTGCCCTTGAGCTGCGGCGGCAGCAGCAGGTTCTCCTCGCACGACAGGCTGGAGAAGATCGCGCGCTCTTCCGGGCAGTAGCCGATGCCGTAGTGCGCGATCTTGTGCGTGGGCAGGCCGATGGTCTCGTTGCCGTTGACCTTGATCGAGCCCTTGCGCGCGCCGGTCAGGCCCATGATCGCGCGCAGCGTGGTGGTGCGCCCGGCGCCGTTGCGGCCCAGCAGCGTCACCACTTCGCCGCGGTTCACCGTGAGGTCGACGCCGTGCAGGATGTGCGATTCGCCATACCAGGCCTGCAGGCCCTTGATTTCGAGGGCGGGAGTGTTGTTCGTGCTGATCGTACTCATTTGCTCGTCCCCCGCTTCAGTGCGCGCCCTGCAGCTCGGCATCGGCCGTGCCCATGTAGGCCTCCATCACGCGCGGGTCCTTCGACACCTCGGCGTAAGGCCCCTCGGCCAGGATTGCGCCCCGCTGCAGCACGGTGATCTTGTCGGCGATCGACGAGACCACGCTCATGTTGTGCTCGACCATCAAAATGGTGCGGCCGGCGGAGACCTTCTTGATCAGCTGCGTGACGCGGTCCACGTCCTCGTGGCCCATGCCCTGCGTGGGCTCGTCGAGCAGCATCAGCTCCGGCTCCATCGCCAGCGTGGTGGCGATCTCCAGCGCGCGCTTGCGCCCGTACGGCAGGTTCACCGTCAGCGTGTGCGCGAACTCGGTCAGCCCCACCTGCTCGAGCAGCTCCATGGCGCGGTCGTTGAGCACATCGAGCGAGCGCTCGCTGCGCCAGAACTGGTACGCGGTGCCAAGCTGTCGCTGCAGCCCGATGCGCACGTTCTCCATCACCGTCAGGTGCGGGAACACCGCCGAGATCTGGAACGAACGGATCACGCCGCGGCGCGCGATCTGCGCGGGCTTCTCGCGGGTGATGTCGATGCCGTTGAATACGATGGTGCCGGTGGTCGGCTCCAGGAACTTGGCGAGCAGGTTGAAGCAAGTGGTCTTGCCTGCGCCATTAGGGCCGATCAATGCATGGATCGAGCCGCGCCGGACTTGCAGGTTGACGCCGTTGACCGCGGTAAAGCCGCGGAACGACTTGCCGAGATCGCGGGTCGCCAGGATCAGGTCGTCATGCGGCATGGCCGTGCCTCCTTATCGTTGGCTGCCACGTTGCCGTGGCGAAAGAGATAGCGCGCCATGCTTAGCCCTCCACCGGCAGCGTCGCGATCGCGTACGCGTGGCGCAGCGTGCGGCCCAGCACCGGGTCTTCCAGCTCGATCTCGAAACGCTGCGCCGGGCGGATGCCGCCGATGGCCGGCAGCGTGCCGCACAGCATCGCCGAGCCCTCGCCAAAGCTGCCGCCATGCCCGGCAAAGCGGTCGAGCAGGTCGGCCGGCGAGCGCATCGCCGTCACCGCGCCTTGCTGGTACAGCACGCGTTCGCCGTCGATGGTGGCGTAAGAGCGCAGCACCAGCCGGTCCCAGTGGCCTTCCACTTCAGCCAGCTTCCACAGGGTCTGCGCACAGGGCTTCTCGCACATCTGCTTGGACACAGTGATGCCATAGATCTCGGCCTCGCGGTCGGTGTGGTCCGAGGCGATGCCCACCAGGATCTCGCCGCCGTCGTTCACGAGCAGGAATTCCGCTTCGCCGCTGCTGGCTTCGCCGCTGACCTGGATCTCCGGCGCGGCGCCCAGCCGTTCTGCGGCGACGCGATAGAACACGGGCGTGTAGGGCGGGCGCTTGACGCCAAGTTCTTCCAGTTCGCGGATATGGGCTTCCATGGCCTCGACGTCGCGGCCGGTCCATCCCGCCACCACCAGCTGGCGAATGGCGACGGCGCGTTGCGACTTGCCCTGGCGGCTGTCGATATCAAAGGTAAGGGTCTTCATGTTCGGGGGCTCTCTGTGCGGGGGAGGGGCGGCCAGCGTCAGCGCCGGCCGCATGGACGGGTTGGCTTACTTCTTGACCAGCGGACAGGCGCTGGCGCTGAGCGGCCGGAACGCTTCGCTGGCGGGGATCACGCTCTTGATCTTGTAGTAGTCCCACGGGCGCTTCGATTCCTGTGGCCGCTTGACCTCGACCAGGTACATGTCATGCACCATCAGGCCATCGGCGCGAATGGTGCCGTTGGTCGCGAAGAAGTCATTGACCGGCGTGGCGCGCATTTTGGCCAGTACCGCGTCGCTTTCGTCGGTGCGCGCGGCCTGGATCGCCTTCAGGTAGTGCATGGTCGACGAATACACGCCGGCATGGACCAGTGTCGGCATCCTGCCGGTCTTGGCGAAGTAGCGCTGCGACCACGCGCGCGTGGCGTCGTCGCGGTCCCAATAGAACGAAGTCGTCAGCGTCATGCCTTGCGCGGCCTGCAGCCCCAGGCTGTGGATGTCGCTGATGAACATGTGCAGGCCCGCCAGCCGCTGCTTGCTGCCGTTGATGCCGAAGTCCGCCGCGGTCTTGATCGCGTTGACGGTATCGGCGCCGGCGTTGGCCAGCCCGATCACGCTGGCGCCGGACGCCTGCCCCTGCAGCAGGTACGACGACAGGTCGGCGGAGTTGATCGGATGCTTCGCCTTGCCCTTGAGCGTGCCGCCGACACTCGACAGCGCCTCGGTGCCATCCTTCTCCAGCGACGCACCCAGGGCGTAGTCGACAGTCAGGAAGTACCAGCTGTTGTCGCCGCGGCGGGTCAGTGCCTTGACCGTGTTGGCGGCGAAGGCGTAGGTGTCGTACGAGTACTGGATCGTATAGGGCGAGCAGTCCTCGTTGCTCAGCCGCGTGGTGCCGGCACCACTGGCAATGACGATCTTGTGCTTGAGCTTGCCCAGGTTGGAAACGGCCAGCGCCACCGACGACGGCAGCGCGTCCTGGATGACATCGACCTTCTGGTTGTCAAACCAGCCGCGCGCAAGCGTGGCGGCGACGTCGGTCTTGTTCTGGTGGTCGGCGCTGACCACCTGCACGGGTGCGCCGAGCACCTTGCCGCCGAAGTCGTCGACAGCCATCTGCGCGGCGATCACCGAGCCCTTGCCGCCGATATCGGAAAAGATGGACGACATGTCGGTGAGCACGCCGATCTTGACGACGCCATCGCTGACGGGGGCGGGATCGGCCGCCACGGCGGTTCCCGAGATGAGGGCGGCGCAGGCGAGCGCGGCCGCGCCGATGCGGATATCAGGCATGTTGTCTCCTTGGGTTTTGTAGGAATAGTGAGTACTGCTCAGGCTGCGGCTACCTGTGGCACTGCCGCAGCGCCGCTTCCACGGCCATGCCGATCGCCAGCAGCCTGCGGTCGGCGCCGTGCCGGCCGAACAGCATCAGGCCCACCGGCGCTTCGCCAGGGCGATGGCAAGGGACCGACAGCGCGCAAAGGTCGAGCATGTTGGCGATGGCGGGGTTGCGCAGCAGCAGGCGGTTGGTGGCGAAAAAGGCGTTGTCGTCATCGAGGTCGGCGATGCGCGGCGCCAGGATCGGCACGGTTGGCAGCACCACGGCATCGAAGCCCGCCAGTTCGGCATCCGCCTGCCGGCACAGCGCGGTGCGGCGGTCGCGCATGCGCAGGTAGTCGGCGGCGAGCTGCCCGTCGGCCAGCCGGATGCGCGACAGCACGCGCGGGTCGTAGCGGTCGGCGTGCGCCGCCATCAGCTTGCCGTGCCAGGCGCTGGCCTCGGCGGCCACCAGCCCGCCGCCGTGGCCGAGGTCGCCGAGCTGGCCCCAGGTGTCGAAGTCCACGTCGTGCAGTAGCGCGCCGGCGGCGGAAAGCCGGCGCAGGGCGTCGCTGAACGCCTGCGCTACCGCATAGTCGATGGCATCCAGCACCATCCCGCCGGGCACGGCCAGGCGCAGTCCGGCCAGGCTGGCCGGCGCCGCGGGCGGCGCTGCGCCGGCCATTACCGCGTCGACGGCGGCGCAGCACGCCACGGTATTGGCCAGGCAGCCGACCGAGTCGTAGCTGGGCGACAGCGGCACCGCGCCTTGCAGCGGCACCCGGCTCGCGCTGGGCTTGAATCCGACGATCCCGCACAGCGCTGCCGGGATGCGGCACGAGCCGCCAGTGTCCGACCCAATCGCGGCCAGCGCCATGCCGTCGGTTACCGAGACCGCAGCGCCGGACGACGAGCCGCCCGGAATGCGCCCGGCTTGCCGGTCGAACGGGTTGCGCGGCGTACCGTAGTGCGGGTTGATGCCGACGCCGGAATAGGCGAACTCGGTCATGTTGGTCCGGCCGACGAAGACCGCGCCCGCGGCGCGCAGCCGCGCAATGGCCGGGGCATCGGCGCTGGCGGCGCGTTCCGGCAGTACCTTCGCGCCGGCGCGGGTCACATCGCCCTGCACGTCGAACAGGTCCTTCACCGACACCGGCACCCCCGCAAGGGCACCGGCCACGCCCTGTTCGCGCAGCATGTCGCTGGCCTGCGCCTGCTTGCGGGCGGCCATGCTGACGCCGTGCGGGAAGACGCGCGCGCCTTCGCCGCCCGGATTGCAGATGCGTTCGACACAGGAGGCCAGCAGGGACAGCGCATTGGCGCTGCCGTCGGCAAGCTGGCGCCTGGCGGTGGCTACGGTCGCTTCCATGATCAGGCCGGGTCGTAGTAGTGGATTTCCAGCAGCATGCAGCCGCCGTTGGACCGGAACGGGCCGTGGAACGCGCCGGGAGGGCGGCAGGCGTAGGTATTGGGCGCGAAGGCTTCGCCGCCGTCGCCGTTGGCATCGTTGCCGACGGTCAGGTCGCCGCTGAGCAGGTACACCTCCTCCCAGTAGTCGTGGACGAACGGCGCCCTGGTGAAGATGCCCGCGTCGAAGCGCAGCAGGCGGGTACGGCTGCCGCGGCGGCCGCTTTCGTCCAGCGCGCCGGACAGGATCTTCTGCTGGATGCCGGCGGGGTAGCCTTCGGGCACTTCCCAGCCGGAGGCCAGGTCCAGGGTATGGAACTCGTCGTGAAGTTTGTTGATCGCCATGCTGATCTCCGTTATCGAGGCAAGGGTGGGGAACGGGAGGGGAGCGGGTCAGGCGGCCTGCGGCAGCCGGGCCAGTTCGTCCTGCAGGGAATAGCTGCCGAGCATGCTGTCGACCAGGCCCGACGCGCGCTTCCAGTCGTAGGTGCGGTAGGCATGGCCCTTGGTGACGAAGGTGGCGCCGGCGTAGAACATCTCGTACTGGTTGTGGCGCGAGGCAAACTCGGAGCCGACCGCGTCCCAGGCGAGCTTGAAGAACTTGACGCGCTCCTCCGGGCTGCACACCGGCGATTTCTGCGTCTTGGCGATGATGTCGGCCAGCGTGGGATTGGCGAAATCCTCGATGCTGGAGGGCAGCATGATCATGCCGCCGCCGGCCAGCTCGCGCAGCGTGTTCAGCACCTTGGCGTAGAGCTGTTGCGTCACCACCTGCGAGCCGTACAGCATGCCGCGGTCGGGAATGAAGTAGCCGTTCTGGTTGACCTGGCCCTTCGCTTCCATTCCATAGACCCAGGCCTCGACCATGCCTGCCTCGGCGGCGAGCTGGCCCAGAAGCTCCTTGACCTGCGGGAAGCCGGCAGTGCCGTTGATCTCGGTGATGCGGTGCGCCAGGCCGACCAGGAAGCGCAGCTTGACCATCAGCCGCACCTGGCACTGGTAGTTCTGGTAGACGTGCGCCGGCGTGGCATGGAACTGCTTCGCGCACATAGCGACGTCGCCCGCGACGAAGATCCGTTCCCAGGGCACCTTGACGTCGTCGAAGTAGAGCACCGCATCGTTCTCGTCGAAGCGGCTCGCCAGCGGGTTGTCGAAGACCGAGGTGGCGCTGGCCTCGTACGACTTGCGCGACATCACCTTCAGGCCCTTGCTGTTCATCGGCACCGCGAAGGACAGCGCATACATCTCGTCGCCCTCGCGCAGCGGCTGGATGCAGCTGCAGAACACTTCGTTGGCCATGATGCCGCTGGTGGCGAGCATCTTGGCGCCGCGCACGGTAATGCCTTCCGCGTCCTGGTCGACGATGCCCACCGCCAGGTACTTGTCTTCCTGCTCGTGCGCCGCCTTGGCCTGGTTGGCCTGCGGGTTGACGATCACATAGGTGAGGAACAGGTCGTTGTCGCGGGCGTAGCGGTAGTAGTCGCGCAAGGCGCCGGCGCGCGCCGGATCGGCCTGCTCGAGCACGTCGATGCCCATGTACATGCCGGAGATGCACGACGCGACATGATCGGGCGAGCGGCCCATGAAGCCGTAGTGCAGCGCGGTCCAGGCTTCCAGCATCTCGCGGCGCTCGACCAGTTCGTTGTAGCTGGTGGGCAGCTCCCAGATGCGGCTGACGCGCCGGTCGCTGCCTTCGGGCCGGAAAGTCATCTTGTCGGCATTCTCTGGACGCGCCTGGAAGTCGTAGAGATTGGCATAGCTGCGGATCGAGTTGCGGAAGGCGGGGTGCGCCGTGACGTCGGTGACGCGCTTGCCATCGAGGTACACTTCGCGCCCATCGCGCAGCATGGCGATGTGCTGGGTGCCGGTCTTGATCATGTCGTTCTCCTGTAGCTGACTGCTTGTGTTGTTGGGTTCAGGCCGCGGTGGGGCTGTATTCCAGCGCCCGGTACTTGCCGCCAAAGAAGATCAGCGGCCGGCCGTCATGCCGGGCCTGATGGCGGACCACCCGACCGATAAAGATCACGTGGTCGCCGCCGTCATGCATCGCATAGGGCTCGCACTCGAACGTCGCCAGCGTGTCTGGCAAGAGCACATGGCTGTCGCTGACGTTGCCGAAGTCGATGCCATCCCACTTGCCCGAGCTGGCGCGGGCAAAGCGGTTCGAGAGATCCTGCTGCGCCTCGGCCAGCACGTTGACCGCGTAGCGCGGCGCGCTGCGCAGGTCAGCCAGGCTCAGGCAGCGGCGATCGACCGAGAACAGCACCAGCGGCGGATCCAGCGATACCGAGTTGAACGACGCCACCGTGATGCCGACCGGGACCTCGCCGGCGCGCGGCGCGGTGATCACGGCGACGCCGGTGGCGAACATGGCCAGCGCGTTGCGAAAGCGGCGCTGCGCATCGGCGTCCGTTACGACGCCCTGATCGACAGATGACTCAGCCATCACGACTCCTACGCATGTTTGGGCAACCGCTGTGGCTGCCGCGGTTTGTTTTCTTAATTAGCTTTGTAACTTAGGTTTCATTGAATGCTAACAAACTGCGGTATTCAAGTTGGTGGAAACCCTAGGCGAGGAGCCTGGCGCGCACGCTGCGCCGCCGCGTGAATGCCGGAAAGCCTTGTGGCACAAAGGTTTTCGGGAAGTGGAATTGGGGGTTGGGGCGTTGCGGATGGCGCGTGCGACAGCACGGAGCAACCCTATCGGCAGCATGGCGGCCCGCCCCCGGCCGCGCGGCCCGGTGCTAGACTCGGCCGCACTTTCCCTGACCAGCGGGTTCGCGCGGTTCGCGCGGTTTCACTTTCTCCCCCGGTCGTACTCCCTCCGCAGCCAGGAATGCGCCCCATGCAAAACCAGCAAGACAACCTTCCCATCTACATGGACTACAGCGCGACGACGCCGGTGGACCTCCGCGTCGTCGACAAGATGGTGCCGTTCCTTCACCAGCAGTTCGGCAACCCGGCATCGCGCAGCCACAGCTATGGCTGGCAGTCGGAAGCGGCGGTGGAAACCGCGCGCGCGCACGTCGCGGCGCTGCTCAATGCCGACCCGCGCGAGATCGTCTGGACCTCCGGCGCCACCGAAGGCAACAACCTCGCGATCAAGGGCGCGGCGCATTTCTACCGCGGCAAGGGCAATCACATCGTCACGGTCAAGACCGAACACAAGGCCGTGCTCGATACCTGCCGCGAACTGGAGCGGCAAGGCTTCGAGGTGACGTATCTCGATGTGGGAACGGACGGCCTGGTCGATCTCGATGTCCTGCGCGCGGCGCTGCGGCCGGACACCATCCTGGTGTCGGTGATGATGGTCAACAACGAGATCGGCGTGATCCAGCCGGTCGCGCGGATCGGCGAGATCTGCCGCGCTGCTGGCATCGTGTTCCACTGCGACGCGGTGCAGGCCGCCGGCAAGATCCCCATCGACCTGGCGGCGCTGAAGATCGACCTGCTGACCGTGACCGCGCACAAGGTCTACGGGCCCAAGGGCATCGGCGCGCTGTACGTGCGCC
This sequence comes from Cupriavidus sp. MEYA8, assembly GCF_059278825.1. Taxonomy (NCBI): domain Bacteria; kingdom Pseudomonadati; phylum Pseudomonadota; class Betaproteobacteria; order Burkholderiales; family Burkholderiaceae; genus Cupriavidus; species Cupriavidus sp. MEYA8. The sequence continues at coordinate 526,857 of NZ_CM181222.1, read as the reverse complement.
GCAAGCCGCGCATCCGGCTGGAGGCGCAGATCCACGGCGGCGGCCATGAGCGCGGCATGCGTTCCGGTACCTTGCCGACGCACCAGATCGTGGGCATGGGCGAGGCGTTCCGGCTGGCGCGGCTGGAACTGGAAGAGGAAGGACGCCGTGTCGGTGCGCTGCGCGACCGGCTGCTGGCGGGCCTGTCGCGGCTGGACGAGGTCTACGTCAACGGCAGCCTGGAACACCGCATCCCGCACAACCTGAATATCAGCTTCAACTACGTCGAAGGCGAGTCGCTGATCATGGGCATCAAGGACGTGGCGGTGTCTTCGGGATCGGCCTGTACCTCGGCCTCGCTGGAACCGTCGTTCGTGCTGCGTGCGCTGGGCCGCAGCGACGAGCTGGCGCACAGCTCGATCCGCTTCACGCTGGGCCGCTACACCACCGGGGCCGAAGTCGACGAAGTCATCCGCCAGGTCAGCGCCACGGTGTCGAAGCTGCGCGAGCTCAGCCCGCTATGGGAGATGCATCAGGAGGGCATCGATGTCGGCACGGTGCAATGGGCCGCGCATTGACAGGGGCATGTCCCTAGCCTTTCAGGCGGCGCGCCTGCAGGTGCTCAAGGTCGAGCGCGGCACGGTCGCCGTTGGCGACAAGGCGATCGACCACCGAGCACAGCACCTTGAATTCGGTGCGCGTGACGCCGTCGAACAGCACGTCATTGATCTGCTGCTGCACCGGCAGCAGTTCATTGAGCAGCTTGTTGCCCGCCGTGGTGATGGTCAGGCGCATCTTGCGCTTGTCGTCGGGGTGCGCCTTCTTGTCGATCAGGCCGAGCTTCTTCAGCTTGCCGGTCTCGATGGTGATGAACGGCCCGCTCAGGTGCAGGTGGTCGGCCAGCTGGTTCACCGTCACCTCGCCCTGCTGCGACAGGTGGGCGATCGAGCGGATCAGCGAATATTGCACGCCGGTCAGCCCGACCAGGTTGCCAAAGCCGTCCCGCACCGACAGCAGCCGCGCGGCAAACGGCAGCAGGCCATTGACGAGGTGCCGGAACTCGCGGTCCGAGCCATCGATCAGGCAAGCCGGATGCGTGATTGTCAGGGTCTTGTTTGCAGGAGTCGTAGCCATCGGCGGATTGTTCAATTAGCTTGTAATGCAAGCTTTGTGCCAAATTCTACCAAACTCGCCGCGCGGCCTGCCGTGCTGCCCGGCCTCACTTTTTACGCCAACGCGTTGCCTGTATGAACCCGATCTCCCTACCCGAAGCGCAAGCGCTGCTGGCCAGCTATGTCGAGGCCAAGGACAACAACCGTCCCGCGCTGATCCACGAGGCGTTCGCGCAAGATGCGACGCTGACCTTCTCGATCGACACCGACACCATCAGCTTCCCGGCAAAGACCGAAGGCGCCGCGGCGATCGCGGCGACGCTGGTGACTGACTTCGCGCAGACCTTCGACCGCTGCCGGACCTACTACGTCGGCGACCTGTCGCTGGCGGAGGCGGGAGCCACGCTGACGGTGCCGTGGCTGGTGCTGATGCGCGAGAAGGCGGCGCATACCTTGCGCGCGGGGAAGGGCGTCTACCGCTGGGGCTTTGCGCGGCAGCAAGATGGGACGTACCGCATCGGCAGCCTGCACATCCATATCGCGCGGATGGACGTGGTGCCGGATGCCGGCGCGGCCATGCTGGCGGCCTTGCAGGCTGCCTTGCCGTATCCCTGGCTGCCGTCGCAGACGCTGCAGGCGGCAGTTCACGCCCAGGTATCGGCTGACGCCAGGCTGGCGTTCCTGAAGGAATTTGTCTGAGGCCCAGCCGGCAGGACCAACCTGCCGGCACGCCACGTCAAAGCCCCAGCACTAGCTTGGCGATGATATTGCGCTGGATCTCGTTTGATCCGCCGTAGATCGACGCCTTGCGGTAGTTGAAGTAGCGCGGCGCCAGCACGGCCGCATAGTCCGGCCCCACGCGCAGCGCGGCCTCGCGGCCCTGGATTCCGGCCCAGGTGTCCTGCACGAACGGCAATGCCGCGGGACCGGCGGCCTCGACCGCCAGCTCGCTGACGGCCTGCAACGTCTCCGTGCCGGTGAGCTTCAGCATGCTCGACGCGGCCCCGATCGACGTGCCCGATTCCACGCCCGAAAACACGCGCAGTTCGACCGCCTCCAGCGCGGCGGTGCGCACGTGCAGCGTGGCCAGCTTGCGCCGGAAGGAGGGGTCGTCGAGCAGCCGCCCGCCATCGTCGGCGGTCTGCTCGGCGGCGATCTGCGCCACCTTGGCCAGTTGCTTGCGCAGCATCGGGCTGTAGGTGCCGCCGCGTTCGAACTCCAGCAGGTACTTGGCATAGGTCCAGCCCTTGCCTTCGTCGCCGATGCGATTCTCCGCCGGTACGCGCACGTTCTCGAAGAAGACCTGGTTCACTTCCTGTTGCCCGGCCACCGGGCCGTCCAGCGTCGGCAGAGGTGACACCGTGATGCCGGGGGTATGCATGTCGAGCAGCAGGAACGAGATCCCTTCCTGCCGCTTCGACTCGCGGCTGGTGCGGACCAGGCAGAACATCCAGTCGGCCCACTGCGCATGCGTCGTCCAGATCTTGGAGCCGTTGAGGATGTAGTGCTCGCCGTCGCTGTCGGTGCCGGGATCGGCGCGCAGCTGCAAGGACGCGAGGTCAGAGCCGGAATTGGGCTCTGAATAACCCTGGCACCACCACACGTCCGATGCCAGGATCGGCGGCAGGAAGCGCGCCTTTTGCGCCGGCGTGCCGTATTTCATGAGCACCGGCGCCACCATCTTCAGCCCCATCGGCGATACCGGCGGGCAGCCGGCCGTGGCCAGCTCGGACTGGAAGATAAAGCGCTGCGTCGGCGTCCAGCCCGGGCCGCCGTATTCCTGCGGCCAGTTGGGCGCGGCCCAGCCGCGCGCATGCAGTGCCTTTTGCCAGCGCACCTGGCCGGCTTTGTCGAGATAGCCGTTCTTGGACTGCGCCATCATCGCGCGCAGTTCGTCGTCATACGCCTCGGTGATCCAGGCGCGCACGTCTTCACGGAATTGCTGGTCTTGCGGGGAAAAATCGAGATGCATCGACGGGCCTCGCTGGGGTAGTCGTCAGGGGTTGGCGGTTCAGGCCGCGACGGGATAGAGCAGGTCGGCGTAGCGGCGCAGGTGGTGCTCGGCCGAGCCGAACTGCAGGTCGATCGCCGTGACGCGCTTGAAATAGTGGCCCACCGCCAGCTCCTCCGTGACCCCCATGCCGCCGTGGATCTGCACGGCGCCCTGGCCGACGAAGGCCCCGGCCTGGCCGGCCTGGACCTTGGCCGCGCACGCCGCCTGCGCAAAGTCCGCCTGCGCGCCGTCGGCCTGCATCGCCGCGACCTGCGTCAGTGCCACGGATTGCTCCAGCTGCATATACATGTCGGCCATGCGGTGCTGCAGCACCTGGAACGTGCCGATCGGCACGCCGAACTGCTTGCGCTGGCGTGCGTAGTCGATGGTGTCGGCCAGCATGCGCGCCATCGCGCCGTTGGCTTCCGCGGCCAGCGCGACCAGGGCGTGGTCGCACAGCCGCTCGATCAGCGCTAAGGCCTCGCCTTCTGCGCCGATGCGCTGGCTGGCCGGCACCTGTACGTTATCGAGCAGCACCTCGGCCGCGCGCATGCCGTCGAAGGTGGGATATTCGCGCAGGGTCACGCCGGGCGTGTCGCGTGCGATCCAGAACAGGCTGATGCCCTCGCGGTCGCGGCGCGCCCCAGCGGTGCGGGCGCTGACCACCAGGTGCGACGCGGAAGGCGCGCCCACCACGGCGTGCTTGTGTCCGCTCAGCTTGTAGCCGTCGCCAGCGCGCGTGGCGCTGGCTTGCACGTCATGCCGGCAATAGCGGCTGGCGGGCTCGGCATGCGCCCAGGCCGCGGTGACCTCGCCACCGATGATGGCGGGCAGCCACTGCGCCGCCAGTTCCGGGCTGCCTTGCGCCAGCGCGCCGCCAGCCAGCACCACGGTGCCGAGATAAGGTTCGAGCACCAGGTGGCGGCCGAACTGTTCCATCACGATCATGTGCTCGGCAGCGCCGCCGCCCAGCCCGCCGACCGACTCGGCAAAGCCCGCGCCCAGGATGCCGAGGTCGCGCGCGAACGCACGCCAGCAATCGGGCCGCCAGCCCGTTGCGGACTGGACCGCGGCGCGGCGCGCTTCAAAAGCGTAGTGGTCGGCCAGGTAACGCGCGAGCGTGTCGCGCAGCATCGATTGTTCTTCGCTGAACTTGAAATCCACCTCGGCTCCTTCGGGAATGGGGGATGGCGTGGCTGCGATAGTTTGCGTCAGCATGATCCGGGCACGCCGACGGGCGGCGCATCGTCGCATCGGACGAAGGTGCGCAGGCGCCGCTCAACGCCCGCACTTGCTCGTTTCATGCGGCGCCGCATCAAAATGCCGGCGCCACGCTTCGTCGCTTCCGACGATGGTTGAACCGGCGGGTCGTTCACAGAATGCGGGATCACCATCCCAATCCAGCGAACCCCTGTCGAGGAGCCCAACGCCATGCATCCGTCCATCCACGCGCAGCGCACGCCGGAGAAGCCGGCCGTCATCATGGGCAGCAGCGGCGCAGTCGTCACGTACCGCGAGCTGGACGAGCGCTCGAACCAGGTGGCGCACCTGTTCCGCACGCTGGGCCTGCGCCCTGGCGACCGTGTGGCGTTCATGCTGGAGAACCATCCGCGCATGTTCGAGCTATGCTGGGGCGCGCAACGCAGCGGCATCGTCTATATCTGCCTGAGCACCAAGCTGAACGCGGCCGATGCCGCCTACATCGTCAACGACAGCGCCGCGCAGGTGCTGGTGACCACGCACGCCCAGGCGGAGATCGCGGCCGCGCTGGTGGCGCAGACGCCGGCGCTGAAGCGCCGGCTGATGCTGGACGGCACGGTGCCCGGCTACGACGCCTATGAACCGGCCCTGGCAAGCTGCCCGACGACGCGCGTCGCGGACGAGGTGACTGGCGGCGACATGCTCTATTCGTCGGGCACCACGGGCCGGCCCAAAGGCGTATTCGCGCCGCCGGGCAGCCCGCGCATCGAGGATGCCACCACGTTGACCAGCCTGTGCCAGCGGCTCTATGGCTTCGATGCCGAGACCCGTTACCTGTCGCCGGCGCCGCTATACCATGCCGCGCCGCTGCGCTACAACATGTCGGTGCAAGCGCTGGGGGGCACCGCGGTGGTGATGGAGCATTTCGACGCGGAGAAATACCTGCAACTGGTGCAGCAGCACCGCATCACGCATACGCAGCTGGTGCCGACGATGTTCTCGCGGATGCTCAAACTGCCCGAGGCACAGCGCCGGGCCTATGACGTGTCGTCGCTGCGCGTGGCGATCCATGCCGCGGCGCCATGCCCGGTGCAGGTCAAGGAGGCGATGATCGCGTGGTGGGGGCCGGTGATCTGGGAGTATTACGCCGGCACCGAAGGCAACGGCGTGACCGTGGTCAGCACCCAGGAATGGCTGCAGCGCAAGGGCACCGTCGGCCGGGCCATGGTCGGCAAGCTGCGCATCTGCGGCCCCGACGGCGAACTGCAACCGCCCGGCGAGCCCGGCACCATCTATTTTGCCGAAGGCCGCGCCTTCGAATACCACAACGACCCGGCCAAGACGGCCGAATCGCGCCATCCCCGGCATCCGGACTGGAGCACCATCGGCGATGTCGGCTATGCCGATGCCGACGGCTACCTGTTCCTGACCGACCGCAAGGCCAATATGATCATCTCCGGCGGTGTCAACATCTACCCGCAGGAAGCCGAGAACCTGCTGATGACGCACCCCAAGGTGCTTGACGTGGCGGTGATCGGGGTACCTAACGAGGATTTTGGCGAAGAGGTCAAGGCTGTGGTGCAGCCGGCCGACATGGCGCAGGCCGGGCCGGAACTGGCAGCCGAGCTGATCGCGTTCTGCCGCGCCAACCTGTCCACCATCAAATGCCCGCGCTCGGTCGATTTCGAGTCCGAGCTGCCGCGCCTGCCGACCGGCAAGCTGCTCAAGCGGCTGCTGCGCGACCGCTACTGGACCGGCCACGGCAACAAGCTGGTGTGAAGGCGGCGCCGGCATCCGGCTTGTGCCCGGCGAGCGCAGCGGCGCTGCGGTCCGGGAGCCCCTTAATCCAGCCGGAAGGCCGCCTGAAGAGACCCCGAACCCTCGGCGGCGCGCGGCCGCGCGCGTTTACGCCATAATTCCGTGTTCCATCACAGTCACGCCCGCCCGCGCTGCTGCGCGGGCGGGCGCATCGCTTCGCATTGCCCTTCGCATTGCCGCAAGGGCGCTGCGGCGCGGAAGACGACAAATCGCCAATGGCAAGTATCGAGGAGACCGGGCGGCGCATGCCGTCCGCCACCGGCGCCGCTGCGCTGGCCGCCAAGCTGCGTCCACCGCTGCTGACGCCGTTCCAGGTCGAGCGCGCGTCGATCTGCGACGCCGTGTGCGCCGCGGACTTCGTCAAGCTCGTGCTGGTGCGCGCGCCCGCAGGCTTTGGCAAGACCACCGCCATGCTCCAGTGCCGTGCGCGCCTGGAAGCCGCGGGCGGGCGCACCGCCTGGCTCACCCTTGACCGCTCCGACAACGATGCCACCCGCTTCCTGGGCTCGGTCGAGGCCGCCATCGCGCAGGCGCTCGGCGCAGCGGCCCAGCCGCCCCGCTCCGGGCTGATGCAGGATCCCGGCGAGCAGGCGCTCGCGCTGATCGACCGGCTGGGCAGCCACAGCGGCGCCTTCACGCTGTTCCTCGACGACTTCGAATCGATCCAGAACGCCGCCGTCAGCGGCCTGGTGTGGCAGATGGTCGAAAGCCTGCCGCCGGGCTGCCGTGTCGTAATCGGTACGCGCTGGGTGCCGGAGAGCGGCCTGGGCCGGCTGCGCGCGCGCGGCGAGCTGCTCGAGATCGAGCCCGCGCAACTGCGCTTCAGCGCCAGCGAGACCGAATCCTTCCTGCGCGAGGCCCGTGGGCTCAAATTGCAGCCAGCCGCGATCAGCGCGCTGCACCGGCGCACCGAAGGCTGGGCCACGGCATTGTGGCTGGCTTCGGTGGCGATGGAGCGGCGCAGCCAGCCCGAGGGGTTCATTGCCGGCTTTTCCGGCTCCAACGCGGCAATTGCCGACTATCTGGTCGAAGACGTCTTCCTGCACCTGCCCGATGCGGTGCGGGACTTCCTGTTGCGGACCTCGATCCTCGACCAGCTCTGCGGCCCGCTGTGCGACGCGGTCTGCCAGGCCGCTCCGCCATCCGGGGGCGGCGCCGGCAGCAGCGACGAAATCCTGGCCTGGCTGGAGCGCGCCAACCTGTTCCTGCTGCCGCTGGAGAGCGAGCGCTACGGCGAGCGCGGCACCGGCGCGGCAGCGGAGCAGTGGTACCGCTATCACAGCCTGTTTTCCGGCTTCCTGCGCGGCCAGCTGGCGCAGTCGATGCCCGACGCCGTGCCGCCACTGCACCTGGCTGCCTCGCGCTGGTACGAATCTCAGGGCCGCCCGGTGCCCGCCATCGAGCACGCACTCGCGGCCGGCGCGCTGGGCCATGCGCTGGAATTGCTGGACAGCGCCGTCGATGACCTGCTGGGGCAGGGCCGCATGCGGCTGCTGACGCGCTGGCTGGAGGCGGTACCGGCCGAACAGCTGGCCCGCTGGCCCAAGCTGCAGATCGCGCATGCGTGGGCGGTGTCATTCACGCGCGGCCCGGCCGACGCGATCGCGCTGCTGCAGGCGATCCCGACCGAAGGCGCGGCCGGCGACCTGCTCGCGCATATCCGCGCGCTGCGCCACGTGCTGCTCAACATGATGGACCGCTTCGACGACGCGCGTGCCTTCGCCCGCAACGAGGTGCCGCCGCTGCCGATGGGCTACGCCTTCCCGGATGCGATCCTGGGTACGTCGATGGCGCGGCTGGCCGCGGTCATCGGCGACTATCCCGAGGCGCGCCGGCTGCTCCAGATCGCGCGCCAGGCCGTGCGCGGCTCGGACAGCAACTTCAACAAGATCTTCTCCGAATCGGTCGAAGGCCTGATCGACCTGCGCCAGGGACGGCTGCAGCAGGCGCTCGGGCGCTTCCGCATCGCCGCGCGCACGATGCTGCCGAACCGCTTCGGCCCGACCAACGGCAACGCCATGGCCGGCATTTTGTTGGCCGAAGGGCTGTACGAGAGCGGCGATACCGACCGCGCCAGCCGGCTGCTTACCGTGTATCTGCCGCTGTCGCGCGACCTCGGCCTGCCGGACCAGATCATCACCGGCCATACCGTGCTGGCCCGCATCGCCTTCGAGCGTGGCGAGACCGACCAGGCCCATGAATGGCTGGCGCAGCTGGAGGCGCTCGGCCACCACCGCGGCCTGACCCGGCTGGTGATGGCGGCGATGCTGGAGCGCGCGCGGCTGGCGCTGCGCCAGGGCAACGTGCACGCCGCGCAGGAGGCGATCGAGCGCGCCGCCGACCCGGCGCTGTGGCGCACGCGTCCGGGCGTCAGCTCGTTTGCCAGCGACGTCGAGGACATTTTTGTCGGCAGGCTGCGGCTGGACGTGCATGCCCGCCCGGGGGCGCAGGTACGCGACGCGATCGAGCGCGAACTGGCGGCCGCCACCAGCAACCAGCTGATGCGCCGCGCGCTCAAGCTGCGCATCCTGCTGGCACAGGCGTGCCAGCGCAGCGGCGACGGCACGCATGCGCTGGTGGTGATGGGCGAGGCGTTGCGCTTCGGGGCAGCCGAGGGCTTCGTGCGGATTTTCGCCGACGAAGGTGACGACGTGCGCCGGCTGGTGGCCGACGCCTGCGCCCGCCAGGGCGCCAGCCTGCCATCCGCCTACGTGGAAAAACTGCTGCATGCATGCGGCCAGCAAGCCGGCGAAGCGCCTGGCGGGGCGGCCGGCCGCCCCGCACCGCCGGCGCTGGTGGAGCCGCTGACGCCCAAGGAGCAGAAGGTGCTGCAGTTGCTGGCGGAAGGCTTTTCCAATGTCGCCATGGCCGAGCGCCTGTTCGTGTCCGAGACCACGGTGCGCACGCACCTGCGCAATATCAGCGCCAAGCTGCACGCCAGCAACCGCACCCAGGCGGTGGCGATCGCGCGGCAGCTGGGGCTGCTCTGATCCTGGCGCCGCGTGCGTAACTGCGCGCGGTGCCAGTTCTCAGATGCCGATGAACTCGGCGAACTCCGCCAGCGGTGCGCGCGCCGCGCGCAACTGGTTGGCCGGCGCCTCGGGATCCTCGAAGCCGATCGCCATGCCGGTGAACAGCATGCGCTCGGCCGGCAGCTGCAGGAAGCTGCCGATGGTCTCCGGATACATCGCCCAGCATTCCTGCGCGCAGCTGTCGAGCCCTTCCTCGCGCAGCAGCAGCATCACGGTCTGCAGGTACATGCCCAGGTCCGACCACTGCGGCGGACCCATGCGCCGGTCCACGGTGCAGAACAGCGCCAGCGGCGCGCCGAAGAACGTGAAGTTGCTGGCGAACTGGGCGAGGCGCCGCGCCTTGTCTTCACGCGGGATGCCAAGGTAGTGGTAGAGCGCCTCGCCCACCTCGAAGCGCCGGTCGCGATAAGGCGCAACCAGTTCGGGCGGATAGACGTTGTATTCGCGGTCTTCACCCTTGGGCGTGTGCGCGATGCGCTCGCGCATGATGCCGCGCAAGCGCTCCAGCGCCTCGCCGCCGATCACGTGGATATGCCACGGCTGCAGGTTGCCGCCCGACGGCGCGCGCGCCGCGGCGTCGAGCACGCGGCGGATGGTGTCGGCTGGCACGGGCTTGTCCAGGAAGCCGCGAACGGACTTGCGGCTGGCGACGGCTTGACTGACTTTCATGCTGACTCCGGTGGGTACGTGGTGGCGCCGGCTTCAGGCGCTTCAGGCGAACGGCGGCTCGCCGCGCCAGTCGAAGAAGTCCGGCAGGTCGTGCGAGACGGTGTCGGGGAACGCGGCCAGGCGCTTTTCCAGGAATGCGCTGACGCCTTCCTTGACGTCGGCGGAGCGCCCGCGCGACTGGATCGCCCGGCTGTCGAGCTTGTGCGCCTCCATGGGGTGGCTGGCCCCGGCCATGCGCCAGATCAGCTGGCGGGAGATCGCGACCGAGACCGGCGCGGCGTTGTCCGCAATCTCCCGCGCGATCGCCCGCGCTGCCGGCAGCAGGTCTTCGGGCGCGTGCAGCGAGCGCACCAGCCCGCGCTCATGCGCCTCCTGCGCCGAGAACACCCGCCCCGTATAGCACCATTCCAGCGCCGTCGAAACGCCGACCACGCGCGACAGGAACCACGATGATGCGGCCTCGGGCGTGATGCCGCGGCGCGCGAACACGAAGCCGAACTTGGCGTCGGTCGAGGCCAGCCGGATGTCCATCGGCAGCTGCATGGTCACGCCCACGCCGACCGCGGCGCCGTTGACCGCGGCAATCACCGGCTTGAGGCTGCGGAAGATGCGCAGCGACACGCGGCCGCCGCCGTCGCGGTGCGCGGTGTCGGGGCTGGCGCCATAGCGCTTCTCGAAATCGAAGGTCGAGCTGCCGCCGGACAGGTCGGCACCGGCGCAGAAGGCGCGGCCCGAGCCGGTGACGATCACCGCGCGGACGTTGTCGTCGGCATCGGTGGCGTCGAAGGCGGCGATCAGGTCCTGCATCATCTGCGCGGTGAAGGCGTTGAGCTGGTCCGGGCGATGCAGCGTGATGGTGGCGACACCGTCTTCGACGGCGTAGCGCAGGGTTTCGAACGAAGGCGTGGCTTGCGTCATGGCGACTCCTGCTGAGGGAAGGGGGCGGGTGCCGCGGGCCGGAGGGCGGCAAGGGCCCGGAACGGCGCGGGGGCAGCCAACACTAGTGCAGAATGCGCCGCCCGCAATCGTCGCTTCCGACGAAGCATCGCGCACGCGCGCGCCGTAGACTGGCCCGAACGCCGGCAAGGCCCGCTAGCTGACAGCAAAAAGGACAATCATGAAGACTCGAATCACCGAACTGCTTGGCATCCGCTACCCGATCATCCAGGGCGGCATGCAATGGGTCGGCTATGCGGAGATGGCCGCTGCCGTCTCCAACGCCGGCGGGCTGGGCATCCTCACCGCGCTGACGCAGCCGACCCCCGAGGCGCTGGGCGAGGAAATCCGCCGCTGCCGCGATATGACCGACAAGCCATTCGGCGTGAACCTGACGCTGCTGCCTTCGATCAACCCGCCGCCATACGCGCGCTACCTCGACGTCATCATCGAAAACGGCGTCAAGGTGCTGGAGACCGCCGGCAACAACCCCAGGGAACACATCGCGCGCGCCAAGGCCGCAGGCATGAAGGTGATCCACAAGTGCGTGGCGATCCGCCATGCCCAGTCGGCCGAGCGCCTGGGCGTCGACGCGGTGTCGATCGACGGCTTCGAGTGCGCCGGCCACCCGGGCGAGGACGATGTCCCCGGCATGGTGCTGATCCCGCTGGCGGCACGCAAGCTGTCGGTGCCGGTGATCGCCTCGGGCGGCATCGCCGACGGCCGCGGCATGGCCGCCGCGCTGGTGCTCGGCGCCGAGGGCGTGAACATGGGTACGCGCTTCTGCGCCACCCAGGAAGCGCCGATCCACGACAACGTCAAGCGGGCGCTGGTGCAGGCCAGCGAGCGCGACACCAACCTGATCTTCCGCACGCTGCACAACACCGCACGGGTGCTGAAGAACGCCGTGTCGGATGAGGTCGTGAGCATCGAGCGCCGCCCCGGCGGTGCGCAGTTCGAAGACGTCAAGCACCTGGTTGCCGGTGTGCGCGGCAAGGCAGCGCTGAAAGCGGGCGAGACCGACGGCGGCATCATCAGCGCCGGCCAGTGCGTGGGCCTGATCGACGACGTGCCGAGCTGCGAGGAGTTGCTCGCACGCATGGTCCGCGAATGCCGCGAGCAACTTGGCTCGGCCTCGCGCTACTTCGCCTGACGCCATGGCTGAAGCCGGAATCGAGGCGGCGATGCCGCAGGCGGCCGAAAGCTCCAGTGGCTCTGCCGTGCCCGAGGGCTTCGTGCCGCTGCGGCAGCCGGGAGGCTACATGGCCAACTTCGGCCAGCTTTACCTGAACCGCGAACGCCGCACGCTGGCGGTGCGCATCGACGAGAGCCATCTCAACAACCTCGGCATCCCGCACGGCGGCATGCTGGCGACGCTGGCCGATACCGCCATCGGCATGATGATGTCGCTGGAGACCGGCCGCGAGAAGAGCGCGGTCACCGCCAACCTGAGCCTGGACTTCCTGGACTCGGCGCGCCTGGGCGACTGGGTCGAGGCGCGCGTGGAGTTCGACAAGCTCGGCTCGCGGCTGCGCTACGGCAGCTGCCGGCTGGTCAGCGGCGAGCGCTGCCTGCTGCGCGCCACCGCGATCTTCGCGGTGCTCGGCCCGCGCAGCTGACACCGCGCTGACTTGGCCCTGACATCGCCCTGACATCGCCCTGAGGCGGCCGGCCAACTTCGTCGCTTCCGACGACGCTGGCCGGCCGGCCCGGGACAACAATAGGGTCCAACCTGCCGGCAGCCGCCGGCACCCCGCATCAAGCACCGGCCGGCCGCGGGGCGGCTGGCACCGAACAAGGAGATCAAATGGCAGAGGCATATATCGTCGCCGCGGCACGGACCGCCGGCGGGCGCAAGGGCGGCAAGCTGTCGGGCTGGCATCCGGCCGACCTCGCCGCGCAGGTGCTCGATGCGCTGGTCGAGCGCACCGGCGCCGATCCCGCGCTGGTCGAAGACGTCATCATGGGCTGCGTCAGCCAGGTCGGCGAGCAGGCTGGCAACGTGGCGCGCAACGCCATCCTCGCGTCGCGGCTGCCTGAAAGCGTGCCGGGCACGTCGGTCGACCGCCAGTGCGGGTCGTCGCAGCAGGCGCTGCACTTTGCCGCACAGGCGGTGATGTCGGGCGCGATGGACATCGTGATCGCGGCCGGCGTGGAAAGCATGACACGCGTGCCGATGGGCCTGTCGTCGCAGTTGCCGGCCAAGAACGGCTTCGGCGTGCCCAAGAGCCCGGGCGTCGAGGCGCGCTACCCCGGCGTGCAGTTCAGCCAGTTCACCGGCGCCGAGATGATTGCGCGCAAGTACAACCTGTCGCGCGAGCAGCTCGATGCCTACGCGCTGCTCAGCCACCAGCGCGCCGCGGCAGCGACCAGGGCGGGCCGCTTCAACGCCGAGATCGTGCCGGTCGAAGTGCGCACCGCCGAGGGCGCCAACGGCGAAATGCATACCGCGGACGAAGGCATCCGCTATGACGCCACGATGGACAGCATCGGCGCGGTCAAGCTGATCGCCGAAGGCGGGCGCGTGACCGCTGCCTCGTCGAGCCAGATCTGCGACGGCGCCGCCGGCCTGCTGGTGGTCAACGAGGCTGGCCTGAAGAAGCTCGGCGTCAAGCCGCTGGCGCGCGTGCACCATATGACCGTAATCGGCCACGACCCGGTGGTGATGCTCGAAGCGCCGCTGCCGGCGACCATGCACGCGCTGAAGAAGGCCGGCCTGAGCATCAACGACATCGACCTGTTCGAAGTCAACGAAGCTTTCGCACCGGTGCCGCTGGCCTGGCTGCAGGCAACGGGCGCCGATCCGGAGCGCCTCAACGTGCATGGCGGCGCGATTGCGCTGGGCCATCCGCTGGGCGGCTCGGGCGCCAAGCTGATGACGACGCTGGTGCATGCGCTGCATACGCACGGCAAGCGCTACGGCCTGCAGACCATGTGCGAAGGCGGCGGGCTGGCCAACGTGACCATCGTCGAACGCCTGTAAGGCACTGGCGTCCGTGTCGGGCGCCCGAGCAGGAATGCAGCAGAAAAGGTAGTAAAGGGAGAAGGACCGGCGGCGCGGGCATGTCAAAGTGCCCGCGCCAGTTGCCGGAGCGATTGCCGCCGCATTCCACGCCAAACAGAAACCTGCCGTCAGGCGGGTTTGTCATTGTTGCGCGTGGTGCCTGTGGCCTTCAGGCGAAGGTCAGCGCGCTGCGGCGTTCCGGCCGGTCCAGGTGCGGGATATTGTTGAAGCTCAGCAAGCGCTGCACGCCGCGGCCGACGATGATTTCGCAGAACGCGGTATTGCGGAACTGCAGGTTCATTTCGATGGCAGTGGCCGCGGGGGCGCCGAGCAGGTCGGCCGTGGCGCGGCCGATGGCGCCGCCGGAGCTGACCACGAGGATGGCGTCTTCGCGCGTGGTGCCTTCGCAGGCTTGCGTCAGCGCGCCGGCAATGCGCGCGCCGAAATCGGCCCAGCTTTCCGTCATGTCGGTCAGCCCATCCTGGGTCCAGGCATGGTAGGCGGCGCGGAAAGTGCGCCAGTAGTCGTTGTAATCGCCGTTCTGGTGGGCGCGATGGTCGGCGCCGCCGGTGTGGCAGCGGTACAGCGCCTCGCCGTCATATTCGTTCAGGCCGGTATGCGTGGCAATTTCCGCTTGCGGCTGGCCCATCGCGGCCAGGATCTCGCGCGCGGTGTCCTGCTGCCGCACGAGGTTGCCCGCGGCCACGCGTGCGAAGCGCAAGCCGCGCTCGCTGAAATACTCGCCCAGCCAGCGCGCCTGCTGGCGGCCTGTCTCCGACAGGCAATCGTAGTTGGCGGCGCCAAACGAGGCTTGTCCGTGGCGGACGAGGAAAAGCGTGGCCATGTGCGGTATCAGTGGGCGTGGATGCAGTCAGCGTGGACGCATTCTAGAGAGGACGTGCGCCGCCGCCAAGCAAGCACCACCGAATTCATAGCGGCCATGGGCGCGCTGCATTACCAGACTGCACTACGGCGCGAATTCAGGCCTGGGCGTTGCCTGTGACGCCGAGGTACCCCGCCATCATGCGGCTCAGTTCGGGGATCATTCGCTCATCGTCGAGATGCAGCGGCCCCGAATCGTTCAGCACCGCATTGACCAGCACGCTAAAGACCGCCTGCATGGCAAAGCGCACACGCAGATCGGCGATATCCGCGGGCAGCGACAGCCGTGGCACCAGCAACTGCACCATCCGCTCGACGATCGCTTCGCCATTCTGGCGGTGCGGCTGCCACTCTTCCGGCTTCGTCGAGGCATGCCGCAGCGAAGCGCGCATCACGCCGCGATTGGCCAGCGTGCCCAGCACCATGAAGCGCGCGGCCTTGTCTAGCAGTATGGCGGTCGGCACGTCTTCCCAGCGCTCCTGCGCGAGGTAACGGTCGATCGATGCCGAGGTTTCCTCCATCACCAGCGCGCGCAATGCCTCGAAATAAGCCATCTTGTCGCGGAAGCGGCCATAGAAAGCGCCCACCGACACCTGGCACGCAGCGGCGATCTGGGCCACCGAAACCGCGGCGAAATCGCGCTTCGCCAGCAGTTCACGGCCCGCGCCGAGCAGCGCCTGCTCGGTCTCGCGCGCGCGCCGCTGCCGCGGCGGCTGCAGGATCGAGGGCGTATCGATACGGGGGAAGGAAGAGGTGGCCGGAAGGCCGGACGACGTCGCTGGCATAGGGATTTTCCGTATTCGAATGCAGATTCGCTTTTGAAAAATACCGGTGCGCGCCGCGCGGCGTCAAGGCTTTTGTCGGGTGGCCGGTCGCTGCGAACGGGTGGGTCGCCACTCGTGCGCGCAAGGTACGCATGCCTGTTGCTCCGCGTCGTGGATACCCTGGCGGGCAGCATCAGAGCGAGCCGAATACCATATCGAGCGTGGCGCGCGGATCGCGCATGATCTCGTCGGCGGCACGTTCCGCATCCGCCGGAGGCATGCCTTTGCCAGACAGCACCGCCACCAGCCGCTGCCGCGCGCGGGCGGTATCGTGCGCGATCTGTTGCGCCATGTCGCGCAGCCGCTTGTTGTTCATCTCGCGGCTGTTGGTGACCGACAGCCATTCGCCCAGTGCCATCGAGCAGGCACCCGCGGTCAGGCCGGCGAGCCCTGCCAGGATCACGGCTTCACGCGTGGCGGCCGCGCCCTCCAGCCCCATCACCAGGCAGACGAGGCCGTCGTTGACGCCAAGCACCGCCGCGCGCAGCGCATTGCCGCTGGGTCGGCGGATGAGGTGGCGCAAGCGGGCGCCGAAGCCCGTCGGAGTTGGAGCGCTGGCCAGGGGCATGGAATCGGCATCTCTGCGTCTTGGTCTTGCTCTCGCGCACCGCGGGAACGCTGTCTCAGCGAAAGCGCGGACCGAGGTCGTCGCGCATCCAGTCGATAAAGGCGCGCGTGCGCGCCGGCAGCAAGCGCGCATGCGGATAGATCAGCGACAACGGCCAGGCGGGCTGCTCGAACGTCTCCAGCACAATGCGCAGCTTGCGCGCCTGCACCAGTTGCGCCACCTGGTACGACAGGAAATTGCCGAAGCCGGCGCCTTCCGCGCAAGCGGCCACGGCCGGCGCGGTCTGGTTGAATTCGAGGTTGCCCGTCACCTGCACCTGGAACGGCTTGCCGTTTTCCTGGAACGTCCACCAGTGCGCGGCATTGCCGGTGAAGCGCACGCAATTGGCGCGCGCGAGGTCGTCGGGATGGCGCGGCGTGCCATGCTTGCGCAGGTAGGCGGGGGTGGCCACCACCACGCGCCGGATATGGCCGACCGGCTGCGCCACCAGGGTCGAATCCGCCAGCGGGCCGATGCGTACGCCGACGTCGAGTTCTTCTTCCAGCAGGTTCACCACGCGGTCGGTGAATTCCATGCGGCAGCGCACGCGCGGATAGCGCTGCACGAAGCGCGTGACTGCCGGCGCGATATACATCTGCCCGAACAGCACCGGCGCGGTCAGCGTGAGCTGGCCGCTGGGCTCGACATGGCTGGCGGTCAGGCCGGCCTCGACTTCATCGATGGTGGCCAGGATGCGCCGGCAGCTGTCCAGGTAGCTGCGCCCCTCGCCGGTCAGGGACAGCCGCCGCGTGGTGCGGTTGAGCAGCCGCACCTGCAGCTCGGACTCGAGCGCGGCCAGTGTGCGCACCACCGCGGGCAGGGAAGTGTGCAGAGTCGCCGCGGCGGCAGTCAGGCTGCCCGCGTCGACGATGCGCACGAAGGTCTGCATGGCTCGAAGCTTGTCCATGGCGCCACACATTACTCCGATTTTTGGAGTAGTCAAATATCAGGCGCCCCATTTATTGCAGCGCCTTTCGCGTCCAGAATCCCGGTATCCCAACCCCCGAGGAGTGTGTCATGCAAGCCGCCAGCCATCCCGCCGAGCCCCGCGTTCCGCTCGTCCTTTATCGCTCGCCGCTCTCGGGCCACGCCCATCGCGCCGAACTGTTCCTGTCGCTGCTGGGACTGCCGTACCGGCTGGTCGACGTCGACCTGCGCGGCGGCGAACAGCATCGCGAGCCGTTCCTGCGGCTCAATCCCTTCGGGCAGGTGCCGGTGCTGGACGACAACGGCGCGGTGATCGGCGATTCGAACGCGATCCTGGTCTACCTGGCCACGCGCTATGACGATGGCCGCTGGCTGCCGCGCGACCCGGTCGGAGCCGCGCGCGTGCAGCGCTGGCTGTCGGTGGCCGCCGGGGAAATCGCCTTCGGCCCCGCCGCGGCGCGCCTGGGCGTGCTGTTCGGCCGGCCGGTGCCGCTGGACGACGCCATCGCGCGCGCGCAGCGCCTGTTCGTGCTGATGGAATCCCTGCTGGCCGAGCAGCCGTTCCTGGCAGCCAGCCATGCCACGCTCGCCGACGTCGCCGCCTACAGCTACATTGCCCGCGCCGAAGAAGGCAACGTGCCCCTGGCGCCGTATCCCGCACTGAACGCGTGGCTGCGCCGCATCGAGGCGCTGCCCGGCTTCGTGCCGATGATCGTATC
The DNA here is from genome assembly GCF_059278825.1 of Cupriavidus sp. MEYA8. Lineage (NCBI taxonomy): Bacteria > Pseudomonadati > Pseudomonadota > Betaproteobacteria > Burkholderiales > Burkholderiaceae > Cupriavidus > Cupriavidus sp. MEYA8. Next base: position 509,155 of record NZ_CM181222.1, on the reverse strand, counting down.
CCGGCCCGGCAGGGCTGCCTGAGGCCGGATAACCGGACGCCGCCGCGCGAGCGCCGGCTGCATCAGCCAAGGAGTCCATCATGGAATTGCCCGTCTGGCCGCATGCCGGCCTGCCTTTCCACGCCGGGGAACTGGCCGCGCAGGAGCGCGCCGGCAAGCGCGAGCGCATGGCTGCGGCCGGCGCGCGCGTGATCCGCGGCGAAATGCCCGCACAGCATCGCGACTTCTATGCCCAGCTGCCGATCCTGCTGGTTGGCGCGGTCGATGCCGGTGGCTTGCCGTGGGCATCGGTGCTTGCCGGTGCGCCGGGGTTTGCATATAGCCCCGATGCCACGCACTTGCGCATCGACTCCTTGCCGCTGCCTGGCGATCCGCTGGAACAGGCCCTGGAGCACGGTGCGAGCGTTGGCTTGCTGGGCATCGAGCTGTCCACGCGCCGGCGCAACCGGATGAACGGCATCATCGTGGCGCGCGACCAGCGCGGGTTCACGGTCGAAGTCGAGCAGAGCTTCGGCAACTGCCCGCGTTATATCCAGCTGCGCGAAGGCACCATGGCTCAACCGGGAGCTCCCGTGCCCGCATGGCACGGCACGGTGCTGGACGACGCCGCGGCAGCGTGGCTGCGGGCCGCCGATACGCTGTTCATTGCCACCAGCCATGCTGCCTCGCCGGAGGAGGGCGCGCACACCGGCGGCGTCGATGTATCGCACCGCGGCGGCAAGCCGGGTTTTATCCGCGTGGACGGCGATGGCACGCTCACCTTCCCGGATTTCAACGGCAACAACTTCTTCAATACCGTCGGCAACTTGCTGCAGAACCCACGCGCCGGGCTGGTGGTGCCCGATTTTGCCGAAGGCGCGCTGCTCCATGTCGGTGGCCATGCCGAAGTGATCTGGGACGGCGCCGAGCTGGCGACATTCGCCGGGGCGGAGCGGCTGGTGCGGCTGCATGTCGAGCAGGTGATGCGGCGCCCGTCGGTGCTGCCGATGCGCTGGCAGTTGCGCGAATACTCGCCGGTCCTGGCTGCCACCGGCGCGTGGCCGGCGGCCTGAATGGCGCTTCCGCTCTGCGACGGGAGGGCAGGCGCAGCTGATGGCGGCCCCGGTCCTGCTGGTCATGCAGTACTTCAAGGACTTCAAGGCGCCGTGCCGCCGGTCAGCCGGGCCCTCGGTATTTCAGTGCGGCACAGCGGCCGACCAGCGTGCTGATGCAGCAGGCATCGCCGCTCCATTCGCCGCCGATGACAATGCCGTCCGGGCCCGCGATCAGCTTGCGCTGGCAATGGCCCGGCACCGGCGTGCGTTCCATGCCGGCATCGCGGGGGCCGCTGCCTGGCGCGCGGGCTGCCGGGATGGTCTCGTTCCAGACATAGGCGGTGCCGGACGGTATCGCCTGAACCGCCTGTGGCGGTCCCCACTGGCGCTTGGCCTCGTCGACCGAGACGTTCTTCCAGGAGTCGAAGATTTCCTGCATGGCGCCGCCGCCCAGGTTGGCACACGCGCCGGTGAAGGCTCCGGCCCAGAGGATGGCCAGGCACGCGCGCACCCGCGCGGCGCCGCGGGCCGATTCGGCAGGACGGAACAGTTTGGCAGGCATTGAGACTCCGCATCGGCGCGCCCGGCGGCAAGGGCGGTCCGTCGAGACTAACGGAAGGGCACGCCTGCCCACAAGCACGGTCTGCGCGCCAGCCCACACAGCGGGCAGCCGGCGGCGCGGTTCAGTCCGCGAACAGATCCAGGGCTTGCTGACCGGCCGCGCGGGCTGGCCTGCGTGGGGCGGTCGCCGCGGTAGCACGCACCGGCCGCAGTACATCCTGCTCCTGCGGCTTCGCCGGCGGGGTCAGCTCGAACAGGCTCGCTACCGGCAGCGGGACCGTTTCCGGCATCCACTGCGCCATGCGCGGGGCGAGGATATGGTAGGTGTCCAGGTCGAAGTGCGCCGGCGCAACGGCCAGCGCGCGGGCCTCGTCCAGCGTGAGTGAGCAGCCCAGATAGCACCAGTCGTTGGCGACATGCCACCACGTGCGTCCGGCATGCTCCTCGCGCCATGCCACCGGACCGTCAAATGGCCACGGCACCAGTGCCAGCGGCGCCAGTGCGGTGGCCAGGCGCGCGCGATGCGCGGCGGCCGGCTCGGCGCCGACGCAGGCGCCGGCGCAGCGGTGTACCTGCCGCGCGAAGCACGGGTTGCCTCGCGGCGTGGTCTTTTCCAGCGACAGCGTGGCCATGCACAAGCCGTGCTCTTCGGCCAGCGCACGCAGGCGCGCCTCGGCCGCACCGCGGCTGCCAAAGGCGCCGAACAGATCGCGATGCCGGCAGAAATCGGTGTCGCGGCTGGTGCGCAGGCGCGGCACCGGCAACTGCGGCGGCAGCTCCCATGCGTAGAGCCGGGCATTGCTGCGCAGCAGCTGGTTGTGGACAGGCTGCATCGTCTTGACCAGCCTGGCCTCGAGCAACAGCGCGCCGGTCTCGCCGCCGGTCTCGCGCCACTCGACCCGGCGCACCAGCCGCGCCAGCCGCATATCCTTGCCGTAGCGGTAGTCGCCCGAGAAATGGGCACCGATGCGCTGGCGCAGGTGCACGCTCTTGCCTACATACAGCGGGACGTCGTCATCGCCGTAGAAGATATAGACACCGGGAGCGGCGGGCACGTCTTCCAGCGCGGTCTCGTCCAGGCCAGCCGGCAGGCTGGCGCGACGCACCAGGGTGCGCACCGCGGCCTCGACCAGCTCGACCGAATAGGTGTCGTGGATCTTCTGCCAGAACTGCCAAAGCAGCTCGGCATCGGCCAGGGCGCGGTGCCGCCCCTTAGGCGTCAGGCCAAAGCGGGCGATCAGCGCATCGAGACCATGGCGTTCCACCGACGGGTACAGCGAGCGCGACAGGCGTACCGTGCACAGCACATCCGCACGGAACGTAACGCCGGCGCGGCGGAATGCGTTCTTCAGGAAGCCATAATCGAAGCGTGCGTTATGGGCTACGAAAAGCCGGCCCTGCAGGCGCTCGGCAAGTGGCTCGGCGAGTGACTCGAACGTCGGCTGGCCACGCACCATCTCGTCGGAGATGCCGGTCATGCGCTGGATAAACGGCGGGATCCCCATGCCGGGGTCCAGCAAGGTATCCCATTCGGTAATTCCGTCCGGGCCGACCTCGACGACGCCGATCTCGGTGATCCGGTCCCGCTGGGCATCGGCGCCGGTGGTTTCGAGGTCGACGAAGACGATCGGGCGCGACAGCGCCGCGGCGAGCGCGAGGGCGTCTGCAAAGTGCTTGCCGTCCGCGGGCATGCGCGACGGCAGGTAAGTGGGCATATCCGGCATCAGCCGATTTTAAGTGCCTGGCGATGGCGGCACGAAGAAGTTTTCAGAAACCCCTTGCCAAGCCACCTCCGGGTCCCTTAATATTCGCCCCCTCGCAACACAACGCGGCGCTGCAAGGCAGACGCAGCAAGGGTTGCGGGGTCGACCGCAAGGTTGGCGCAGCGAAGTTGGCAGCGCTGGCCGCAGCAAAAAAAGATTGCTGCAACGGTTGACGAAACGAAGAAAGCTCTGCATAATCTCGTTTCTCTGCTGCAGACAACGCAGCGCGCTGAACGGCAAAGCCGGGAAGCGAAGTTCTTTAACAAACAAACAACCGATAAGTGTGGGCGCTGGGTAGCGGACGCCGCTGTCTTCGGACAGTGTTGCTTCACAAGTTATACAGTGCTCGCACAGCAAAACGTGACCGGGTCTTCGGATCTGGTCAGTCAGTTTTCTGAGAGTGAGCGACCGCTCGAAAGAGCGAGGGTCTTCGGACCCACACAGAGATTGAACTGAAGAGTTTGATCCTGGCTCAGATTGAACGCTGGCGGCATGCCTTACACATGCAAGTCGAACGGCAGCACGGGCTTCGGCCTGGTGGCGAGTGGCGAACGGGTGAGTAATACATCGGAACGTGCCCTGTAGTGGGGGATAACTAGTCGAAAGATTAGCTAATACCGCATACGACCTGAGGGTGAAAGCGGGGGACCGTAAGGCCTCGCGCTACAGGAGCGGCCGATGTCTGATTAGCTAGTTGGTGGGGTAAGAGCCTACCAAGGCGACGATCAGTAGCTGGTCTGAGAGGACGATCAGCCACACTGGGACTGAGACACGGCCCAGACTCCTACGGGAGGCAGCAGTGGGGAATTTTGGACAATGGGGGCAACCCTGATCCAGCAATGCCGCGTGTGTGAAGAAGGCCTTCGGGTTGTAAAGCACTTTTGTCCGGAAAGAAATCGCGCTGGTTAATACCTGGCGTGGATGACGGTACCGGAAGAATAAGCACCGGCTAACTACGTGCCAGCAGCCGCGGTAATACGTAGGGTGCGAGCGTTAATCGGAATTACTGGGCGTAAAGCGTGCGCAGGCGGTTTGATAAGACAGGCGTGAAATCCCCGAGCTTAACTTGGGAATGGCGCTTGTGACTGTCAGGCTAGAGTATGTCAGAGGGGGGTAGAATTCCACGTGTAGCAGTGAAATGCGTAGAGATGTGGAGGAATACCGATGGCGAAGGCAGCCCCCTGGGACGTCACTGACGCTCATGCACGAAAGCGTGGGGAGCAAACAGGATTAGATACCCTGGTAGTCCACGCCCTAAACGATGTCAACTAGTTGTTGGGGATTCATTTCTTCAGTAACGTAGCTAACGCGTGAAGTTGACCGCCTGGGGAGTACGGTCGCAAGATTAAAACTCAAAGGAATTGACGGGGACCCGCACAAGCGGTGGATGATGTGGATTAATTCGATGCAACGCGAAAAACCTTACCTACCCTTGACATGCCACTAACGAAGCAGAGATGCCTTAGGTGCCCGAAAGGGAAAGTGGACACAGGTGCTGCATGGCTGTCGTCAGCTCGTGTCGTGAGATGTTGGGTTAAGTCCCGCAACGAGCGCAACCCTTGTCTCTAGTTGCTACGCAAGAGCACTCTAGAGAGACTGCCGGTGACAAACCGGAGGAAGGTGGGGATGACGTCAAGTCCTCATGGCCCTTATGGGTAGGGCTTCACACGTCATACAATGGTGCGTACAGAGGGTTGCCAACCCGCGAGGGGGAGCTAATCCCAGAAAACGCATCGTAGTCCGGATCGTAGTCTGCAACTCGACTACGTGAAGCTGGAATCGCTAGTAATCGCGGATCAGCATGCCGCGGTGAATACGTTCCCGGGTCTTGTACACACCGCCCGTCACACCATGGGAGTGGGTTTTGCCAGAAGTAGTTAGCCTAACCGCAAGGAGGGCGATTACCACGGCAGGGTTCATGACTGGGGTGAAGTCGTAACAAGGTAGCCGTATCGGAAGGTGCGGCTGGATCACCTCCTTTCCAGAGGCTTGTGTCTCAAGCCTAGCGTTCACACTTATCGGTTTGTTTGCTGTTACAGCCAAGGGTCTGTAGCTCAGGTGGTTAGAGCACCGTCTTGATAAGGCGGGGGTCGTAGGTTCAAGTCCTACCAGACCCACCAAGTTATCCGAGGGGGGATTAGCTCAGCTGGGAGAGCACCTGCTTTGCAAGCAGGGGGTCGTCGGTTCGATCCCGTCATCCTCCACCACTGCCTGGTAACTTTGGTTGGCCGCCAAATGCAAGCGCTTAAGAATTGAGCGTTTGCATTTGGCATTGCCAAGCGATCGCAAGATCGGCTGTTCTTTAACAATATGGGATGTAGTAAAGGTGTCGCGCGAGCGTTGATGAGACGCTGCAGTAGCAAACGCGATACCGGGTTGTGATTGTATCAACCAAAATGTATTTAAAGTGATCGAAAGATGACTTGGAATACGGCACAAATGCGAGAACTCAACCTGTAGTGAGCGGTGTCATGAGCGCAAGCTTGAGACACACTTGTTATAGGGTCAAGCGAACAAGTGCATGTGGTGGATGCCTTGGCGATCACAGGCGATGAAGGACGCGGTAGCCTGCGAAAAGCTTCGGGGAGCTGGCAAACAAGCTTTGATCCGGAGATGTCCGAATGGGGAAACCCGGCCCGTATGGGTCATCCCACACTGAATCCATAGGTGTGGGAAGCGAACGCGGCGAACTGAAACATCTAAGTAGCTGCAGGAACAGAAATCAACCGAGATTCCCAAAGTAGTGGCGAACGAAATGGGAAGAGCCTTGTACTCTTTAGCAGTGTTGTTAGCAGAACGGGATGGAAAGCCCGGCCCTAGCAGGTGATAGCCCTGTATGCGAAAACAGCGTTGTGGAACTAGGTGTACGACAAGTAGGGCGGGACACGTGAAATCCTGTCTGAAGATGGGGGGACCATCCTCCAAGGCTAAATACTCGTGATCGACCGATAGTGAACCAGTACCGTGAGGGAAAGGCGAAAAGAACCCCGGGAGGGGAGTGAAATAGATCCTGAAACCGCATGCATACAAACAGTCGGAGCCTGGAAACGGGTGACGGCGTACCTTTTGTATAATGGGTCAGCGACTTACATTCAGTGGCAAGCTTAACCGATTAGGGCAGGCGTAGCGAAAGCGAGTCCGAACAGGGCGTTGAGTCGCTGGGTGTAGACCCGAAACCAGATGATCTATCCATGGCCAGGTTGAAGGTGCGGTAACACGTACTGGAGGACCGAACCCACTAACGTTGAAAAGTTAGGGGATGAGCTGTGGATAGGGGTGAAAGGCTAAACAAATCTGGAAATAGCTGGTTCTCTCCGAAAACTATTTAGGTAGTGCCTCGTGTCTCACCTTCGGGGGTAGAGCACTGTCATGGTTGGGGGGTCTATTGCTGATTACCCCGCCATAGCAAACTCCGAATACCGAAGAGTGCAATCACGGGAGACAGACATCGGGTGCTAACGTCCGGTGTCAAGAGGGAAACAACCCAGACCGCCAGCTAAGGTCCCCAAATATAGCTAAGTGGGAAACGAAGTGGGAAGGCTAAAACAGTCAGGAGGTTGGCTTAGAAGCAGCCACCCTTTAAAGAAAGCGTAATAGCTCACTGATCGAGTCGTCCTGCGCGGAAGATGTAACGGGGCTAAGCTATATACCGAAGCTGCGGACGCACGCAAGTGCGTGGTAGGAGAGCGTTCTGTAAGCCTGTGAAGGTGTCTTGTAAAGGATGCTGGAGGTATCAGAAGTGCGAATGCTGACATGAGTAGCGATAAAGGGGGTGAAAGGCCCCCTCGCCGTAAGCCCAAGGTTTCCTACGCAACGTTCATCGGCGTAGGGTGAGTCGGCCCCTAAGGCGAGGCAGAGATGCGTAGCTGATGGGAAGCAGGTTAATATTCCTGCACCGTCGTATGATGCGATGGGGGGACGGATCGCGGAAGGTTGTCCGGGTGTTGGAAGTCCCGGTCCCTGCATTGGAGAAGGCGCTCAGGCAAATCCGGGCGCGGGATTCAAGGATGTGGGGCGAGCGGCCTAGTGCTGCGAAGCAATTGGAAGTGGTTCCAAGAAAAGCCTCTAAGCTTCAGTCATACGAGACCGTACCGCAAACCGACACAGGTGGGCGAGATGAGTATTCTAAGGCGCTTGAGAGAACTCGGGAGAAGGAACTCGGCAAATTGGTACCGTAACTTCGGGATAAGGTACGCCCTGGTAGCTTGACTGGCCTGCGCCAGAAGGGTGAAGGGGTTGCAATAAAATGGTGGCTGCGACTGTTTAATAAAAACACAGCACTCTGCAAACACGAAAGTGGACGTATAGGGTGTGACGCCTGCCCGGTGCCGGAAGATTAAATGATGGGGTGCAAGCTCTTGATTGAAGTCCCGGTAAACGGCGGCCGTAACTATAACGGTCCTAAGGTAGCGAAATTCCTTGTCGGGTAAGTTCCGACCTGCACGAATGGCGTAACGATGGCCACACTGTCTCCTCCCGAGACTCAGCGAAGTTGAAGTGTTTGTGATGATGCAATCTCCCCGCGGCTAGACGGAAAGACCCCATGAACCTTTACTGTAGCTTTGCATTGGACTTTGAACCGATCTGTGTAGGATAGGTGGGAGGCTTTGAAGCGTGGACGCCAGTTCACGTGGAGCCGTCCTTGAAATACCACCCTGGTTTGTTTGAGGTTCTAACCTTGGCCCGTGAATCCGGGTCGGGGACAGTGCATGGTAGGCAGTTTGACTGGGGCGGTCTCCTCCCAAAGTGTAACGGAGGAGTTCGAAGGTACGCTTGGTACGGTCGGACATCGTACCTAAAGTGCAATGGCAAAAGCGTGCTTAACTGCGAGACCGACAAGTCGAGCAGGTGCGAAAGCAGGACATAGTGATCCGGTGGTTCTGAATGGAAGGGCCATCGCTCAACGGATAAAAGGTACTCTGGGGATAACAGGCTGATACCGCCCAAGAGTTCATATCGACGGCGGTGTTTGGCACCTCGATGTCGGCTCATCTCATCCTGGGGCTGTAGCCGGTCCCAAGGGTATGGCTGTTCGCCATTTAAAGAGGTACGTGAGCTGGGTTTAAAACGTCGTGAGACAGTTTGGTCCCTATCTGCCGTGGGCGTTGGAATCTTGACGGGGGCTGCTCCTAGTACGAGAGGACCGGAGTGGACGTACCGCTGGTGTACCTGTTGTCTCGCCAGAGGCATCGCAGGGTAGCTATGTACGGAAGAGATAACCGCTGAAAGCATCTAAGCGGGAAACTCGCCTGAAGATGAGGATTCCCTGGAGGCTTGACCTCCTTGAAGGGTCGTTCGAGACCAGGACGTTGATAGGCTGGGTGTGGAAGCGCAGTAATGCGTTAAGCTAACCAGTACTAATTGCCCGTAAGGCTTGATCCTATAACCAGTGTGTTTCACCTGGTGTGTGTGATCGTGTCTGTGCCAGATACGCACAACCCCAACTACATCCCGATTCGTGACGCTGGCTTGAACCCCAGCGCCACAACCCCTCATGCCTGGTGACCATAGCGAGCTGGAACCACCCCTTCCCATCCCGAACAGGACCGTGAAACAGCTCCGCGCCGATGATAGTGCGGATTACCCGTGTGAAAGTAGGTCATCGCCAGGCTCTTATTGTGCAAAACCCCTCGACAGCGTGTGCTGCGAGGGGTTTTTGCTTTTTGAGTTTTGATTTTTGCTACAAGGTGGTTGGCGATGCTGGCGTTGCTGGTGACAGCTGTCGGCCGTTGAAGCGCCTGGTTCCGCCCTGCTGGGTGGGTCACTTTTTGTCCGAGCGCCAAAAAGTAACCAAAAAACGCGTCGCCTGAGCGGCTGGCTATCAATTCACCGGCGTCGGTGGTTCGGGCGGTGGTGATTTCCGTTCGATGTGGCTGGTGGTTCGGACCTGCTACGCCAGGTGAGTCTGGGATGGGTAACCGTCAGCGGAACCCGTCTGGCGAGTAGTGGGCGGCGATGAGAAGGTAGGGGCTTCACGATCTTTGGGAGTGAAGCGATGGCCGATCAACGGGAAGGCAAGAGCGGACGATCTCGGGCAAGGCATGACCGCCACGATGAGGCTTTCTGGCGCGATCTACTGGCGCAATGGCGGAGCAGCGGCGGGAGCATTCGCGCCTTCTGTCGGCAGCAGGGCTTGGCGGTTAGCACTTTCGGCTTGTGGCGCAAGCGCTTGAGCCACGAGCAGCAACCGCCCGTGGCGCCGCCAATGGCATTGACCGCGGACACGGCATTCATCGCCGCGGCAACGGTCGCAGTGCCGACTGTCGTGCCGGCGAGCGACCCACTACCGTCGAAGTCTCGCGACCAAGTGGTCGTCACGCTCGGCGGCGCGCGTATCGAGCTGAGTGGGATGCATGCCGAACGCATCGTGCGCTTCGTGCTGGGGCAGTTGGGAGGCGGCCGGTGCTGATCGGCGGCGATGTGCAGGCTTTCATCTGCCGTGACGCGGTCGACATGCGCAAGTCCATCGACGGCCTATCGTATCTGGTGGAGCCGTTGCTGGCCAAGAGTCCGCTGTCGGGGCACTTGTTTGTCTTCGTCGGCCGCGATCGATCGAAGGTCAAGATTCTGTATTGGGACCGCACCGGCTTCGCGTTGTGGTACAAGCGGCTTTCGCACGGCCGGTTTCCCTCGCCCGCGACGCTAGCCCAGCGTGGCTTCACGCTGGCCGAACTGAACGCCTGGCTCGAAGGCATCGAGATCCCGGCGGTTCGACCCCACCGCACTGTCACGGCCACGCGCGTCTTGTGACTTGTAAACCTGTCGGCGCTGGCGCATCATGGCACCATGCTTCCGGTACTGACGCCCTCCGACCTGCCAGCCGATCTCGAGGCGGTACGTACTCTCGCGCTGGAGCAGAACCGGCTCGCCCGCACGCTGTGGGAGCAACTCGAGATTCTGAAGCACCAGGTCGCGCAGCTTAACCGCGCGCAGTTCGGCGCCAGTTCCGAGCGCCTGCCGGGGCAGGCCGAACTCTTTGCGCAACCGCTGGACCTGCCGACACCGCCGGCGACGCCGGAGGTGAAGGTGACTGGCCACATCCGCAAGGGCCGCCCGGCCTTGCCCAAGGACCTGCCGCGCACGCGCATCGAATATGACCTGTCCGAGGTGCAGAAGGTAGGCTTCGACACCCTGGAGCGCATCGGCGAGGAGCGCAGCGAGACACTGCACTACGAGCCGGCCAGGCTCAGCGTGATCGAGCACATCCGCTTCAAGTATGTGGCCACCAAGGATGGCGAGTCCACCATCGTGACCGCCGCCGCGCAGCCCTCGCCGCTGCCCAAGAGCAACGCCAGCGCCGGGCTGCTGGCCAGTATCCAGGTCGACACCTTCGTGGACCACCTGCCGATCAATCGGCAGGAGACGCGCTATGCGCGCCTGGGCGTGCACCTGCCAAGGGCCACTCTGTGCGAATGGAAGCTGGCTTCTGCCGAGCTGCTGGCAACGCTGCTGCCACCCTTGCGTAACCACGTCCTGCAGGCGCCGCGCCTGCATCTGGACGACACCACGCTGCCACTACTCGAGCGCGGGCGCACCACCACGCGGCAGGCCTATCTATGGGGCTACCTCGGGGCCGGGCAGCGGCAGGAGAACGGCTTATGGGTCGACCACCCGCCAGCGGTGCTGTTCGAGTTCGCCGAATCGCGCGCCGGCGCGCATCCCCTGAACTTCCTGCGCAACTATCATGGCTACCTGCAGGCGGATGCCTACAGCGGCCACGATGCGCTTTACCGTACCGGCCGGATCATCGAGGTCGGATGCTGGGCGCACTGCCGTCGACGCTTCTTCGAGATCGCCAAGGCCCAGAAGACACCAGGGCTGGCCGCGCAGGCCTTGGCGTGGATTGCCAAGCTGTATGCCATCGAAGCCGGCGTCAAGGACCAGTCGCCGGAGCACAAGCTGGCGGTGCGCCAGGCCGAGGCTGTGCCGCTGCTGGCGCAGTTCCACCAGTGGCTGCAGGGTAATGCCAACGGCCTGCTCGCCAGGCAGCCGCTGGCACAAGCCTTCGGCTACGCACTGCGGCACTGGCAGGCGCTGGTGCGCTACACCGAGAACGGCATCCTCGAGCCCGATAACAATCGCCTCGAGCGCGCGATCCGCCCAATTGCCCTGGGTAGGGCGGGCTGGATGTTCGCTGGCTCCCCGCGCGGCGCGCGCGCCGCGGCCACGATGTATTCCTTGCTGGGCACCTGCCGCCTGAACGGCATCGAGCCCTATGGCTGGCTCAAGGAGACACTGGAGCGCCTGCCGGCCCACCCGATCAGCCAGGTCCACGAACTGTTGCCGCTGGCGCGCTGACCGGTACACTGCGCGTCATGGACATCCCTGACGCCCTGCGCCTGGCCCCAAGTGCCGACCTGTACCGCCTGTATCTGACCATCGGGCGGATGATCAACGACCCCAAGCGTATCCTCGAGGTCCGCAGGCACCTGCATATCGGCATGACCGTGGGCTACGTCGCCGACGACCTGACCCAGCCGCTGCGCCAGGGGCGCGTCCTCGAGCTGCGTCAGACCCAGGCCGTGGTCCAGGACACCAGCAGCGGCCGCAACTGGATCCTGCCCTACGCCGCCGTGCTCGCCGAGCCCACTACTGTTGCGCAGCAACCGCCGCACGCTTCACCGCCACCACCGCCCCGGGCGCAGCGTGCGGACTTCCGGGTCGGCGATACTGTCAGCTTCACCGACCAGCACCTGCGCGAGCGCATCGGCACCATCGTGCGCATCAACCAGAAGACCGCCTCCATCGAGTGCGACCCGAACGAAGGCCACTGGCGTGTCTCCTTCGCGCTACTGCGCAAGGTCGTCGATCTCTGATTGCTTCGCCATTCACACGATAAGCATGCCTAGACCCAAGTCCGATCCAGATCGTGAAGAGCGAATCACGATGGAAATAGTCGTCGACGCTTACGGTTCAGAGGAGCGATCGATGGCGTGGTACTACTACCTCGAGGAGCAACTCACCGTTCCGTTTGAAGCTGAGGTTCGCAAGAGATCGCCAACCTCGCCGCTCAGCCCCGGCGACCGGGTTCAGGTAATCGCAATGGCTCCGGAGGACGTGTGCGAGTCTGAAGCCTTTGTGTGGATACGATGGAACAAGCGCAAGCTGGCTGTACCACTAGCGCAACTCGTGCCACTGGCGAGCGACGAGATGACGCAGCAGGCCATTGCCGATTGGCAGTACTGGCGAGACCGTGGCTATCAGTTCTGACATCAGATCGTCAGCCGTGATGCCATAGCATCCGCAGACACCACAACGCCAATGACCTGCTGAAGCAGTACTCACAGGTCAACACGGGTTCCGCTGACGGTTACTGGGATGGTGGCTGCGTCGACCGACTATTGAACGATCCCCATGCCGGGCGTAGGCCGCCTGCTGCCGACGTCAACGCGGGGACGCCTACGGCTGCGCTGCGCGGGCTCGGTATCGTAGGTCGGGGGATCGGGCACGGAGTGCATCGCTGCGCTCGCACAGCGCCGTCGTGAAAGACGCCGGGGCCGAATCTGGGCCGAGGACATGGGCGCAGCCCGCCACCTTAGGGCCGGCGCGCAGCGCAGCCGTAGGCGTTCCTACGTCGCCGCCGGCAGCAGGGGCCATGCCCAGCTCTGGGCTCGTTCAAACATCGCTTTTATCCCAGGCCACCGTGGCGCACCACGGCGTCAGGCAGTCCTGCCCTGCAACGAAGCAAAGCCCCGTACGAAAGCCCCGGAACACTACGATAAGAGCGGCCGCCCGCAGGGCCGTAAACGCGCTTTTTGGTTACTTTTTGCCGCTCGGGCAAAAAGATGGAATGAACGCGCCCCGTTCCCCCTACCTGCCGTCAATGAGAGCGTAGTTCAGTGAGAGCATGCGGGGAGGTGTCTGAGGAAAGGGGGTCCCCCATCGCGAAACGGCATCAATGTGCCAGAGTGGAAGTTCTCACAGTCCACACAGGATGGAGGGACCCGAAATGAATACTACGACTTACGGCCTGGACATTGCAAAGACTGTATTCCAGCTCTATTGGGTCGAGTCCGACGGCAAGTGTGTTAATCGCCGCTTCAGCCGGCAGCAACTGATCGAGTTCCTCGCCAAGCGGCAGCCTGCACGGGTGGCGCTCGAAGCGTGCGGCAGCGCTCACTGGTGGGCCCGCCAACTTTGCAGCCTCGGCCACGAGCCAATGTTGCTGCACGCCAACTACGTGCGTCCGTTTGTGCAAACCAACAAGACTGATGCCGCCGACGCCAAGGCCATCTGGACCGCGGCGCAGCAGCCCGGCATGCCGATCGTGGCGCCCAAGACCGAGCCGCAGCAGTGCGTGCTCAGTCTGCACGCCATGCGCCGGCTGCGCGTGAAGATGCGCACCATGCTGGTCAACCAGCTGCGCGGCACGCTGTTCGAATTCGGCGTCCACTTCCCCCGTGGACTGCGCACCGGCCTGCACGAGATCGTGCAGCACATGCTCGACATCGAGCAGAGCGTGCCGCCCCTGCTGTTCGAGTTCGTGCGTGAGCAATTGCAGAGCATCGAGCGGCTCGATGCCGAAATCGCCCGCCTCGACCAGCGGATCGACGCCTGGGGGCGGCAGAACCAGGCTTGCCAGACCATTCTCGCCATCCCTGGCATCGGCATGCTCACCGCCACGGCCATGGTCGCCACCATTGGCGATGTCCGCACCTTCAAGTCCGGCCGGCAACTGGCCGCCTATCTGGGACTGGTGCCTAAACAGACCGGCACCGGCGGCAAGGTCTGGCTCGGGAGCATCAGCAAACGCGGTGACCCCTACTTGCGCACTTTGCTCATTCACGGTGCCCGGGCCGTGCTGAGCCATCTGCGTCGAAAGAACCAGCCCGGCTGGCCTCTGACGCTCGCGCAGCGCCGCCCTGGCAACGTCGTGGCCGTCGCCATGGCCAACAAGATGGCCCGCACGCTCTGGGCCCTGCTGGCGCATGACCGGGCTTATGACCGAGACTACGTCTCGGTCAGGCCTGCCTGATGGCAGGCCGGGCTGGCAAGGAGGAAAGAAGGCAGGACCCGTCCCACAGGTTGCGACGGTTAGATGAACCTCATGGCAAGACAGGTCGGACCGCGGGAGCGCAAGCCCAACGGGTAACAGGTGCCTCAAAGCACGACAAAAAGATAGGGACGCTCCCGGCGCATATCCATGAAGGCCCGCAGGCTCGCCTGCACCGCAAGGCCGGATATAAGTCTGCAACCAGTCCTGCTCAAGCCAGAATGGTCGTCTTACCTTGCAAACGGGGCGCGTTCATATAAGTGACCCGCCCAGGAGGGCGGAACCAGACGGTTCAACGGCCGAGAGCATGTCATCAACAGCGACAGCGGGCGCTAAAAGCCGCCGCCAGCATGTCACCAGCCGCAATCCAAAACCCCTCATGCCACCTCAACCACCCGTATCTCCACCAACAACTTCTTAAGCTCAGGCACGCAAGACCCACAGTTGCCACCAGCCTTGACGCAGGCGGTGATCTCAGCCGGCGTCTTCAGATCGTGCTTCCGCACTGCATCGCAGATGGTGTTACGCCCCACGCCAAAGCACGAGCAAACCGTCGGCCCGGCATCAGCACCTTTTTCCATCGGCTGGCCGAGTAGCAATCCGATACGATCCGCATCTTCCAGCCGCTCGCGACCGAACAAGCCTGACAGCCACGACCGCGACGGCAACTCGGGCCGGGTCGACACATAGACGCAGGCTTCGAGCTTGTCGTTGACGACATAGCCAGCGTGATAAACGCCCGCAGTACGGTCCTCGTATTCGAGCCAGTCCGCTTCCGGATCTTGCACGCCGAGCAACTCGCGCGCCCAGGTGGCACGCTCGGAGACGACTTCGCGGCCAGCAAACTCATAGCGCTGGAATTGACGGCCCTGCACGCGGGTCCAGTAGGTCAGCGCCTCCGCAGGCAGTTCTCGCCGGCTCAGCACGAACCCGTGCCAGCTGACACCAAACGGCTCGACCCGCACTGGCGTGTGCTTGAACTCCGGCTCGCCCGAAACCGGATCGACCACCGGATTGACCAGCGCGCCAACGCGCGCATCGGAACTGAACTGGCCATTCCAGTGAATCGGCACGAATACGCTGCCGCGCGGGATGCCGCCGCCATGACGCACGCGCGCCACCATCGCGCCCCAGCGGGTGCTGACACGCGCCAGCTTGCCTTCGCCCACACCGCACAGCAGCGCATCCTGCGGGTGCATGTCGACAAAGGGCTCGGGCAGGTGGTCTGCGAGCCGTGCCGACTTGCCGGTGCGCGTCATGGTGTGCCACTGGTCACGCACGCGGCCGGTGTTGAGGATCAGCGGGAAATCGTCGTCCGGTGCATTGGCGGGTGCGCGCGTCGGCGTGGCGACGAAGCGGGCCAGGCCGTCGGCGTGCGCATAGCGGCCATCGCCGAACAGGCGCTGCGAGTCGGATCCGCCATTGGCTGGCACCGGCCATTGAATCGGCTCCAGGCTGTCGTAGCTGGTCTTGTCCAGGCCAGCCAGTCCGCCGATGTCGAAAACGCGCGGCGCGTCGTCGTTGCGCCAGGCGCTCAGCCGCGCGTGCTCGTCGAAGATCTCGTGCGGCCCGGCATAGTCGAACCCATTGAAGCCCATGCGGCGTGCCACGTCGCAGAGGATGTGCCAGTCGGCGCGCGCTTCGCCCGGCGCGGCCAGGAAGGCGCGCTGGCGCGAAATGCGGCGTTCCGAGTTGGTGACGGTGCCGTCCTTTTCACCCCAGCCCAGCGCGGGCAGCAGCACGTGCGCGGCCGCGTTGGTATCGGTGCGTTCGATGATGTCGCTGGCCACCACCAGTTCGCACCTGGCGAGTGCGCGGCGCACCTGGTCGGCATCTGGCAGGCTGACGACGGGATTGGTGGCGATCACCCAGACCGCCTTGACGCGGCCGGCTTCGATCGCTTCGAAGAGCTCCACCGCTTTCAGGCCGGTGCGGTCCGCCATTACTGGCGACTGCCAGAAGCTCTGCACCACATCGCGATGCAGCGGATTGGCCAGCTCCATATGCGCGGCCAGCATGTTGGCCAGGCCGCCGACCTCGCGCCCGCCCATGGCATTGGGCTGACCGGTCAGCGAGAACGGGCCCATGCCGGGCCGGCCGATGCGGCCGGTCAGTAGGTGGCAATTGATGATGCTGTTGACCTTGTCGGTGCCAGCGGAAGACTGGTTGACGCCTTGCGAGAACGCGGTCACGGTCTTTTCCGTGCCGGCGAACAGCGCATAGAAGTCCAGCACGTCCTGCACGCCGAGCTTGCAGGCGCGGGCCACGGCGGCCGGGTCGGAGCAATCGACGGCGGCCGCCTGCAGCGCTTCATCCAGTCCCGCGGTGCTTGCGGAGATGAAGGCCGCATCGGTATGGCCTTCGCGCGCGAGGTAGCTGAGCAGGCCATTGAACAGCCAGACGTCGGTACCGGGACGAACCGCCAGGTGCAGGTCGGCCAGCTCGCAGGTGGCGGTGCGGCGCGGGTCGATCGCCACGATCTTCATCTCGGGGCGGGCTTCCTTGGCTTTGCTCAGGCGCTGGAACAGGATGGGGTGGCACCACGCGGTATTGGAACCCACCAGCACGACCAGGTCGGCTAGTTCCAGGTCTTCATAGCTGCCCGGCACCAGGTCTTCGCCAAAGGCGCGCTTGTGGCCGGCAACGGCCGACGACATGCACAGGCGCGAGTTGGTGTCGATATTGGCGCTGCCGATGAACCCCTTCATCAGCTTGTTGGCAACGTAGTAGTCCTCAGTCAGCAACTGGCCCGAGACATAGAGCGCGACCGAGTCGGGGCCGTGGCGGCGGATGATGTCGCTGAAGCCCTGCGCCACGGTATCGAGCGCACGGTCCCACGACACCGGCTGCAGCTGGCCGTCGGCATCGCGCAGCTTGGGATGGAGCAGGCGGCCTTCCAGGTCCACGGTCTCGCCCAGTGCCGAGCCCTTGACGCAGAGCCGGCCCTGGTTGGACGGATGCTGTGCGTCACCCTCGATCTCGACCTGGCCGTCGGCGCGCACCGTGGCACGCACGCCGCAGCCGACGCCGCAGTACGGGCAGGTCGTGGCGGTGGTAGTGGTCAGGGTTGCAGATACAACCGGGATGTCGGACAGGTTCACGCGTTCTCCGTGCGGGGGCGTTATATGGCTTTGGTAAGGCTCAGGCAGCGAGCGCTTCGCACTGCGCCTTGCCGAACAGCAGGCGCTGGCGCAGCGCGCCCACCGGCGTGCGGCGCTGGATCATGTCGAAATACCACGGCCCGTCCTGCACGTCGCCGTACAGCACGGCGCCGACCAGGCAGCCGTCCTGCAGCACCAGGCGCTTGTAGACGCCGCGGCGCGCGTCGCGCAGCACCAGGTCTTCGGAGCCTTCCGCACCGATGAAATCGCCGGCGGAATACAGGTCGACGCCGGTCACTTTCAGTTTAGTCGCGGTGGCCTGCTGCACGTAGCGGCGATGGCCGGCGCCGGCGAGATGGGCGGCGCACACGCGCGCCTGATCCCAGATCGGCGCGACCAGCCCGAAGGTGGCCTGGCGATGCTGGACACACTCGCCGACGGCATAGATGCGCGGATCATAGGTCTGCAGCGTGTCGTCGACGACGATGGCGCGTTCGCAGTGCAGGCCCGCGCCGGCGGCGAGTTCGATATTGGGGCGCACGCCCGCGGTCATCACCACCAGGTCGGCGGGGATTTCGCTGCCGTCCTTGAAGCGCACGCCGGTGACGCGCTCGGTACCGAGGATCTCCGCGGTCTGCGCGCCCAGCAGGAAGCGCAGGCCCTTGCGTTCCAGCGCGCCCTGGAGCAGCGTCGCGGCGGGCTTGTCGAGCTGGCGTTCCATCAGGCTGTCGGCCAGGTGCACCACGGTCACGTCCATGCCCTGGCGCAGCAGGCCGTTGGCAGCTTCCAGTCCGAGCAGCCCGCCGCCGATCACGACCGCGTGGCGGTGATTGCGCGCGGCATGCAGCATGGTCTCGACGTCCTGGATGTCGCGGAACGCGATCACGCCTTCGAGCTGGTGTCCCGGCACCGGGATGATGAACGGCTTGGAGCCGGTGGCCAGCAGCAGGCGGTCATAGCGCACCTCGCGTCCCGAGGCCGAGCGCACCACGCGGCGCGGGCGATCGATCGACACCACGGGGTCGCCGGCGAGCAGCTCGATGCCGTTCTCGTCATACCACTCGCGCGTGTTGAGCATGATGTCCGCCACCGTCTTCTCGCCAGCCAGCACCGGCGACAGCAGGATGCGGTTGTAGTTGCCATGCGGCTCGGCGCCGAACACCGTGATGTCGTACAGGTCCGGGGCGAGCTTGAGCAGCTCCTCGACGGTGCGCATGCCGGCCATGCCGTTGCCGACGACGACCAGGCGCGGACGGGCCTGGGTGGAATCGGACGGCGTCATGCCGGCATCTCCGGGGCTGGGCGTGAAGGCGGTGGTGAGCATCGGGGGGCGCGACCAGGAAGTTGGATAAAGGGCGGATCAGGCGGCCAGTTCTTCCTCGGCCTCGCGCATTGCCACGCTGGCGGCAACCCACACCTTGCCGTCGTAGACGCGCGCGCCATAGGCGTTGACCGACTGCTCCGGCGCTTCCAGGCATTCGCCGGTGCGCAGGTCGAAGTGGTGCTTGTAGATGGGCGAGGCCACCACCAGGCGCTCGCCCAGGTTGCCAACCAGCCCGCGCGACAGCACCGCTGCCTGCGAGTTGGGATCGAAGTTATCGATGGCATAGACCTCTTCGCCGCGGCCGATGCGGAACACGGCGATCTGCTTGTCGTCGACCAGCGCGCATACACCAGTATTGGGCACGATATCGCGAACGGTGCAGACCGCGGTCCAGGTGTCGGGATGGTGGGGATGGCTCATCACGTTCTCCTTGAATGCTTGCACGATCAGGCTGCTTTTGCGGGCACGGCGACCACGGGAATGTGGCCCAGCCGGGAGCGCTGCAATTTCCGTTCCTCCGGCGTGGCCGGGCGGATCTGGCCGCGCTCTTCGATGAAGACCAGGTTGTCGTCGCGGCGATCGCTGTTGACGAAATGGCGGAAGCGCTTGCGCGTCTCGGGATCGGTCACGGCCTTCTTCCACTCGTCTTCGTAGGTGCCGACCACGTGCTGCATCTCGGTCTCCAGCTCGGCGGCGATGCCGAGCTTGTCGTCCAGCACCACGGCCTTCAGGTAGTCCAGGCCGCCTTCGAGGTTGTCGCGCCAGACGCTGGTGCGCTGCAGGCGGTCGGCGGTGCGCACGTAGAACATCAGGAAACGGTCGATGTAGCGCACCAGCGTGTCGTGGTCGAGGTCGCTGGCCAGCAGTTCGGCGTGGCGCGGCTTCATGCCGCCGTTGCCGCACACGTACAGGTTCCAGCCCTTTTCCGTAGCGATCACGCCGACGTCCTTGCCCTGCGCCTCGGCGCATTCGCGCGTGCAGCCCGATACGCCGAACTTGATCTTGTGCGGCGCGCGCAGGCCCTTGTAGCGGTTCTCCAGCTCGACGGCGAGGCCGACCGAGTCGCCCACGCCATAACGGCACCAGGTCGAGCCCACGCACGACTTCACCGTGCGCAGCGCCTTGCCATAGGCATGGCCCGATTCAAAGCCCGCGGCGATCAGCTCTTCCCAGATAAAGGGCAGCTCCTCGGCGCGCGCGCCAAACAGGTCGACGCGCTGGCCGCCCGTGATCTTCGTGTACAGGCCGTACTTCTTGGCCACCTGGCCGACGGCGATCAGGCCCTCGGGCGTGACTTCGCCGCCCGGCATGCGCGGCACCACCGAGTAGGTGCCGTCCTTCTGGATGTTGGCCAGGTAGTAGTCGTTGGAGTCCTGCAGGCTGGCGTGCTCTTCCTTCAGCACGAATTCGTTCCAGCACGAAGCCAGGATGCTGCCCACCGCCGGCTTGCAGATGTCACAGCCCATGCCGCTGCCGTGCGCTTCCAGCAGCGCGTCGAAGGTCTTGAACTTGCCCACGCGCACCAGGTGGTAGAGCTCCTGGCGCGAGAACGGGAAGTGCTCGCAGATGTGGTTGTTGACCGCCATCCCTTGCTTCTTCATCTCGGCCTTCATGATCTGCGTGACCAGCGGCACGCAGCCGCCGCAGGCGGTGCCGGCCTTGGTGCAGCTCTTGAGCGCGCCGATGCTGGTGGCGCCATCGCACACGGCGCCGCAGATCTCGCCCTTGGAGACGTTGTTGCACGAGCAGATCTGCGCGGTGTCAGGCAGGGCGTCGGCGCCCAGCGCCGGCTTGGCCTTGCCGCTGCTGTCGGGCAGGATCAGGAATTCCGGCGACTCCGGCAGCTCGATCTTGTTGAGCATCATCTGCAGCAGCGTGCCGTACTCGCTGGCATCGCCGATCAGCACGCAGCCGAGCAGGTACTTGCCGCAATCGGACACCACCAGCTTCTTGTAGACCTCCTTGCGGTCGTCGCTGAACTGGTAGATGCGCGCGCCCGGCACGGTGCCGTGCGGGTCGCCGATGCTGGCCACGTCCACGCCCATCAGCTTGAGCTTGGTGCTCATGTCGGCGCCGCCGAACTCGGCCGCCTCGCCGCGCAGGTGGCGCGCGGCCACGCGGGCCATGTCGTAGCCCGGGGCCACCAGGCCGTAGATCTTGCCGTCCCACAGCGCGCATTCGCCGATGGCGTAGATGTCCGGGTCGGAGGTGCGGCAGTTGTTGTCGACCGAGATGCCGCCGCGCGCACCGACTTCCAGGCCGGTGGCGCGCGCCAGCTCGTCGCGCGGGCGGATGCCGGCCGAGAACACGATCATGTCGGTGTCCAGATGCGTGCCGTCGGCGAACACCATGCGATGCGTGCCGTCCTCGCCGTCGACGATCTCGACGGTGTTCTTGCCGGTGTGCGCGGTCACGCCCAGGCCAGCAATCTTCTGGCGCAGCATGCGGCCGCCGCCTTCGTCGACCTGAACCGCCATCAGGCGCGGCGCGAATTCCACCACATGCGTCTGCAGGCCCATGTCGCGCAGCGCCTTGGCGCACTCCAGGCCGAGCAGACCGCCGCCGACGACCACGCCGGTCTTCGAGCGCGCGCCGCATTCCTGCATCGCTTCCAGGTCTTCGATGGTGCGATAGACGAAGCAGTCCTTGCGGTCCTTGCCCGGCACCGGCGGCACGAACGGGTAGGAGCCGGTGGCGAGGATCAGCTTGTCATAGGACAGGGTCTCGCCGGTGGAGACCTTGACCGTGCGCGCGGCGCGATCGATCTCCACCGCACGGGCGTTCAGGCGCAGCAGCATATTGTTGTGCTGCTCGAAGAAGCCCGCCGGCACCAGCGACAGGTCTTCGGCCGACTTGCCGGAGAAGAACTCGGACAGGTGCACGCGATCGTAGGCGGGACGCGGTTCTTCGCACAGGACGGTCACTTCCAGGTTGTCTGCGCCGGCTTCCGCCAGCGATTCCAGGAACTTGTGACCTACCATGCCGTGGCCGACGATGATCAGTTTCATGATGCTTTCCTTGTCCGGTAGTCAGTCTTTGCTGCTTGTGGTGCTTGTGGTGCTTGTAGTGCTTGAAGTGCTTGAAGTGCTTGAAGTGCTTGTAGTGCTTGCAGTGCTGTGGGGCGATACCAAATTCAGTTGGCCAGCGCGCTGTCGTACAGCGCCTGTTCGCGGGCCTTGTGCTCGGCGCTGAAACGGATGGCGATGGCGCAGACGGCGGCGATGGTGGCCAGCACGCCCAGCACCGTCAGCGTCTGCTGCACGTTGCCCAGGCCCTTGAGCATGAAGCCCGCGGCCACCGCGCCGACGTTGCCGCCGGCACCGATGATCCCGGCCACGCCGCCCAGCGCCTTGCGATCGATAAAGGGCACCAGGGCGTAGGTCGCGCCGCAGGCCATGTGGGTGAACAGGCCGAACATCAGCATCGCGACCACGGCCATGGCCACGTTGCCGGCCTGTGCGAACCACAGCAGGCCCAGGCCTTCGCCCAGGATCAGCACGAACAGCAGCGTGGTACGCGCATCCAGGCCGCGGCGGCGCGCCGCCTTGTCCGACAGCCAGCCGCCCAGTGCGCGGGCGAACAGCGCCAGCAGGCCAAAACTTGCCGCGGCCATTCCTGCGGCCTTCAGGCTCAGGCCGAACTGGTCGACGTAGTACATGGCGGCGATGTTGTGGATGAAGATTTCCACGCCGAAGCACGCGCCGTAGGTGATAAACAGCAGCCACACACGGTAGTTGGCGCTGGCGGCGCGGAAGCTGGCCCAGCCACCGCCCTTGCCGCCATCCTTGCCGCTGATAGCGATGCCTTGAGCGCGCAGGTCCGAGTAGTTGCCTTCCGGGCAATCCTGGGTGAAGCGGTAATAGACCACTGCCATCGCCAGCATCAGCACGCCCGGCACCAGCAGCGCGATGCGCCAGCCGAAGGCGTGATCCGCACCCATCATCAGCACGGCGGCCAGCAGCAGCGGCATGATGGCCTGCGCGGCGCCGCCGCCGGCGTTGCCCCAGCCGGCCGCGGCCGCGTTGGCGGTACCGACCACGTTGGGCGCAAACATCACCGAGGTGTGGTACTGCGTGATGACGAAGCTGGCGCCGACCGCGCCGATCAGCAGGCGGAACACCAGGAAGGTCTCGTAGTTCTGCGCCAGCGCCACGCCCAGCACGGGCAGCGCGCCCAGCGCCAGCAGGCCGGTATAGGTCTTGCGCGGGCCGAAGCGGTCGCACATCGGCCCGATCACCAGGCGCACCAGGATGGTCACGGCCACCGCCGCGATGTTGATGTTGGCGATCTGGCCCGGGGTCAGGCCGAACTCGCCCTTGAGCACCGGCATCAGCGGCGCGCAGGCAAACCACGCGAAGAAACAGACGAAGAACGCCATCCAGGTCAGGTGGAAGGCGCGCATCTGCGGGGTGCTCAAGCTCAGCAGCTCGATGCGGGTGGCTTTGCCGGTCATCGTCACTTGCTCCAAAAAAAAACAAATGGCGTCCCGCGAGCCGGCACATCGATGGTCTGATGAGCCAGTTCAGGGGACGCCGTTGTCCTGACAGCCGCTACATGGGATAGCCGCTGCGCTGTGTGGGATGGGCCGGTCGCCGTTGACGGGCCCGGACCACATTACGCAAGGGGTGTGCCAGAACGCGAAGTGACGGTGAATGGGGGTTTGGAGCGCGCAGTGGCGCCGGCGGCAAGCCCCGATGCGCTGTGCTGGGGCGGTTGGCGGACCGCCGGCACAGTCATGGTGCAGTGCGGTGTGCCGCGCCGGTGCGGCGCAGCAAGGGACGGCAGCGGGTTATTGCTTGCCTTCGGTGCGGCGTGGAGCAACGGGAACGACCTGCATGTCGCGCGGAGACACCAGCACATTGTCCTCGTCGACCAGCGCCGCGCGCACCAGCTTGCCGCTGGACTGCGAGCGGATCTGGACCGGGCCTTCGCCGCAGGACGTCATGTGCCTGTCGCCCCATTGCATCAGGCCGATCAACACCGGCAACAACTCGACGGCGGCGCGCGTGGGGCGGTACTCGAAGCGCTCGCGTTCGCCGGGCTCGCGGTAGCTGACCTTACGCAGCAGGCCGGCTTCGGTCAGCGTCTTGAGCCGTGCGGACAGCACGGCCGGAGAGCATTCGAGCCGCCGCAGGAACTCGTCGAAGCGCGTGACGCCGTGGAATACGTCCCGCAGGATAAGAATCGTCCACTTTTCACCGACCAGCGAAAGCGTGGCGGCGATCGAGCATTGGCGGAGGTCAGACGCGGTGGCGTTCATCATGCCGGAAGCTTAGCATGCTGACTTCATTTGCAAAAGTCAGGTTATTGCCTATACTCTGACTACGAATAGTGTATTCAGGGGTATGGCATGACAGGCAGGAGCCGATCGACGACAGCGCACGCAGCCAGCGAACCACTGGCAGAAAGCTGGCCGGTGGGCCGGGGTGGGCAGGTGATGGTGCGCCGCACGCACGAGCAGGATCGCGGCGCGTTGCGCGCCATGATCGATGGACTGTCGCGTGAAAGCCGCTACTTCCGCTTCCTGACCGGTGGGCGGGTGGTCGACCAGGTCGTCGACGGGCTGGCCCGGCCCGCGCCGGGCAGCGTGGCGCTGGTGGTAGTCGCGCCCGACGCGCAAGGGACGCCGGCGATCGTCGCCAGCGCCGAATACGTCGTGACCGGCCGTGTCGCCGAATTTGCGGTGGTCGTCGCCGATGGCTGGCAAGGGCAGGGCCTGGGCCGGCGCCTGATCACGCGGCTGCGCGACCATGCCCGCGCGGCTGGCTTGCGCGCCATGCGCGGCGACGTGCTCAGCGAGAACCGCCGCATGCTGGCGATCCTGCGGGGCCTGGGCTTCAGCAGCCGGCGCAATCCGGAGGACAGCTTCCTGCACGAAGTCTCGATGACGCTGCGGGAGGAAGCGGGCAGCGTGCCGGCGGACTGGTTCGGCGCGTACTGAGCGCTACGCCAGGCTCAGCCGGCATCGCGCTTGCCGCGCGAAGTCGCCGTGCAACCGACCGAAGCGGTGATGATGCTGGCGATCGCCAGCCACTGCAGCGGGCTCAGCTGTTCATGCAGGAACACCAGCCCCGCCAGCGCGCCCATGGCCGGCTCCATGCTCAGCAGGATGCCGAAGGTGCGCCGGTGCAGGCGCTTGAGCGCCACCATTTCCAGCGAATAGGGAATCGCACTGGACAGCACGCCCACCGCCAGCCCCGCCAGCAGCAGCGGCGGGCTGAGCAGCGCGCTGCCGGCGTGCGCCACCCCGAACGGCAGCACCACCAGCGCTGCCATGGTCAGTCCCAGCGAGGTAGCCTGGCCGCCGTGCGCGTTGCCGGCCTTCTGCCCGAATACGATATAGAGCGCCCAGCCCACGCCGGCGGCCAGCGCGTAGCCGATGCCGACCGGATCGAGCGTGCCGGCCGCCTTGCCAATCGGCAGCAACAGCAGCAGGCCCGTTACCGCGCACGCAATCCACAGGAAGTCGATGGCGCGCCGTGACGACAGCACCGCCACTGCCAGCGGCCCGGTGAACTCGATGGCAATCGCCAGCCCCAGCGGTACCGTGCGCAGCGACATGTAGAACAGCAGGTTGGTCGCGCCCAGCGCCGCGCCATACAGCGTGATCGCCTCCGCATTGGCGCGCGTCAGGGGGATGCGCCACGGCCGCCATACACACAGCAGGATCAGGGCCGAGAAGCTGACGCGAAGCGCCGTGGTGCCTTGCGCGCCGAGCGCGTCGAACAGATGCTTGGCGAACGACGTGCCGACGCATAGCGAGGCCATCGAGCCGGTCAGGGCCAGGACAGCAATAAGGGTCGAGCTTTTTCCGGAGGTGGTGTGCGGCAATTGGAGTCCTGGGGGAACGCTCGCGTCTGGTGCGCGATGCAGCCGCATCATGCGGCAAGTTCCTCCAGGGCGCCATATACAGGTTTTGGTGCGCGGCGCTGTACAGTTGTTCCGGCCCGCGCCCGCGCTCGATGGCTATGCACCGCCTTGCGCGCGTAGTCGGGGGCAGCGCCCCGGCAACTCTGCCAATCTGCCGCCGTGCCGTTCAGCGTGGCGCTGCAGGTGCTGGAGCTGGAGCTGGAGCTGGAGCTGGAGCAGGTGCAGGTGCAGGTGCAGGTGCTGGTGCTGGTGCTGGTGCTGGTGCTGGTGCTGGTGCTGGTGCAGGGGCCGGTGCAGGGGCCGGTGCAGGGGCCGGTGCGGCTGCCGGTGCCTGCGCCTGCGCCTGCGCCGCACGTGGCGCTGCAGCTACCGGGACCGGTGCTTGCGCCGGGCGTGGCGCTGCCGCAGCCGGCGCCCGCGGCGCGGCCGGTGCCGCCGGTCCGGGTGGCGCAGGGCGGGCGCCATTGCCCCCGTTGTCCGTTACCTCCCGCCAGCCGCCGCCGAGCGCCTTGTACAGCGATACCCGGCTGGTCAGCCCCGCCAGCTTGTACGTGACCAGCGACTGTTGCGCGGCATAGAGCTGGCGCTGCGCATCGAAGACGCCGAAGTAGTCATCGACCCCGTTCTTGAAGCGCATCTCCGACAGCCGCCGCGTCTCGCTGCCTTCGCGCACCAGCGCTTCCTGCGCCTTGACCTGGCGCTCGTAGGTCGCGCGCGCCGCCATGCTGTCGGCCACTTCGCGGAAGGCGGTCTGGATGGTCTTCTCGTAGTTGGCCACGTTGATGTCCTTGCGCACGTTGGCGGCATCCAGCCCGGCACGATTGCGCCCGCCATCAAAGATCGGCACCGTCAGCTGCGGCGCGAACAGCCAGGCCATGCCGCCGGAGAACAGCCCCGCCAGGCTGGTGCTGGCCACGCCCAGCGCGCCAGTCAGCGAGATGCGCGGGAAGAACGCCGCGCGTGCGGCGCCGATATTGGCGTTGGCGGCCTTGAGCTGGTGCTCGGCGTCGAGGATGTCGGGGCGCCGCGTCAGAAGGCTCGATGGCAGCCCCTCCGGGAACTCTTGCATCAGCGTGCGCGGCTCGAGCGGGTCTGCCGCCGCGCCCGCGGCCGGGTTGCCCCCCTCGGCGATCGACTTCGGCAACTGGGTGCCGACCAGCAGTGTCAGCGCGTTCTCGTCCTGCGCCACCTGCCGCGTGTACTGTTCCACGCCGACCTGCGCCGTCTGCACCTGGGTTTGCACGCGATGCTGGTCCAGCTGCGCCATCGCGCCCGCCTGGCGCCCGCGCCGCACCATTTCGGCCGCTTCCTGCTGCGTCTTCAGCGTGTCCTGCGACAGCCGCAGCAGCTCGCGGTCGGCGCGCAGCGTCAGGTAGGCGTTGGCAACCTCCGCCACCAGCGCAATCTGCGCGCTGCGGCGCGCTTCCTCGGTGGCCAGGTATTGCTCCAGCGCCGCATGCTTGAGGCTGCGCACCCGGCCGAAGAAATCGAGTTCGAATGCGGTGAAGCCGATGCCGGCGTTGTAGGTGGTGATCTGCTGCGACTGGCCCGGCGCACGCACCCGCGACGGCAGGCGCTGCGACGCCATGCCGGCATTGGCCTCCACCGTCGGGAACTGCGCCGCGCGTTCGATCTGGTAGAGCGCGCGGGCTTCGTCGATGGAAAGCGTGGCTATGCGCAGGTCGCGGTTGTTCGCCAGCGCGAGTTCGATCAGCTGGCGCAACTGCGGGTCGAGGAAGACATCGCGCCAGCCGAGATCGGCGGCGGAAGGCCCGGGCGGCTGTACCGCCTGAGCACGCTGGCCAGGCTGGCCGGCGGCGGCCTGCGGCGTGCGGTAGGCGGCGCCATCCGGAAACGCCGAAGGGATCGGCGCGTCGGGCCGCTGGTATTGCGGCTCCAGCGTGCAGGCTGCGAGCGCCAGTGACAGCGCCAACACCGAGGCGCGGGGCAGCAAGCGTTGTGCAGGGGAGGAGTGGCGGCTCAGGCTTCGCATGAAGGGTTTCCGGAGAGTCAGGGAAAGGCAGTCTTTGTTTAGCCCAGCAGCGCGCGCCGCATGAAGCGCGAGATCGCCAGCCGCGGCTGGCCCTGGCGGGCAATGTTGTGCGCGGGATCGCTGAACAGCAGGCGGATCAGGCTGTGACGCGCCGCCATGTCGGCATGCAGCGCGATGCCAAGCAACTGGTTATCGCGCCGTACCACGCGACATGGAATCCAGCCGGTCTGCGCCAGCCACAGCGCGCCTTCGGCGCCAGGGTGGAAGGCGGCGGCCAGCGGCGTCGTCACGGCCACGCCGTTGCAGGACAGGTCGTGCGTGGTGACGCGGTATTCGCGCCCGTCCACGCGCAGCAAGGCCGCGGCGCGATGCGGGAAACGCTCTTCCTTGCGCGGCCGCGGCAGCTCCACGCAGACCAGGAACGAAGCCAGGTAGAGCATCAGCGCCACGCCCGTCCATATCGTATTGAAGGCCAGCCCCTGCGCATCGGCATCGACCACCAGCGCGCGCCCCAGTCCCAGCGCCGATAACGCCAGCAGGCTCGCGTACAGCGCCGCGAACTTGCCGTGGATCACCAGCTTCGAACGGTCCAGTCCCTTGTTGGTGACCTTGAACGGCCGCCCGAACGGCTTGAACATCGCGCTGACCAGCGACACTGTCACCGCCAGCGACGCGACGATCTGCGTGACTTCGGTAAAGATCGGCAGCGCGCGCTGGCCGGTGATCCAGATGCTGTAGGCCCAGTACGCCACCAGCGCGGGCAGGCCGTAGGCGAGGAATTGCAGCGGCTCGCCGTACAGCGTGGAGACGCCGAAATACCAGTACAGCAGCGGCCCCGCCAGCAGCATCAGCGTGAACGGCCGCGACATCCAGTGCAGCAGCCCGTGCACGTAGTGCAGCCGCTGCACCGCGGTGTAGCCGGGACCGCGCAGCGGCCCGTCGGAGGTCAGCGCCACCTGCACCGTGCCCAGCCCCCAGCGGCTGCGCTGGCTGATGTACTCGGGCAGCCCTTCGGCGGACAGTCCCACGCTGAGCCGCTCGTTGAGCCAGCGCGTGATATAGCCGTGCCGCAGCAGCCGGTAGGTGAGGTGGATGTCTTCGGTCACGGTGCCGGTCGGGAAGCCGCCGATGTGTTCGATCAGGTCGCGCCTCACCACGAACGAGGTGCCGATGCAGAACGCGGTGCCCCACGCGTCCTTGGCCGGCTGCATCACGTCGAAGAACGCGCGCTGCTCGTCGACCCAGCACTCGGTGGCGCGCAGGTTGTACTGGATCGGGTCAGCGTTGTAGTAGAACTGGGGGGTCTGCACCACGCCCACGCGCGGGTTGTCGAACAGGCCCACGGTGCGCAGCAGGATGTTGCGGTGGGGCGCGAAGTCGGCGTCGAGCACCAGGATGTACGGCGCGCCGCCGGCTTCGGCGCTGTGGCGCAGGCCGTTGTTGAGATTGCCGGCCTTGGCGTGCGCATTGTCCGGGCGGGTCACGTAGTAGGCGCCGACGCGGCCGCAGAATTCACGCAGCCAGTCGCGGCGCGTGTCGTCGAGCACCCAGACGCGAAAATCGGGATAGTCGATCGCCAGCGCCGAAACGATGGTCTTCTCCAGGATGTCCAGTCCTTCGTTGTAGGTGGCGATGAAGATGTCCACGCGCGGCACGTGTGCGGCGCGGCGCAGCGCGGATTCGCCGGCGTCGGCCGCGGGCGAGTGGTTGCTGTTGCGGCTGAGCACCACGATCGACAGCAGCGTGTAGGCCAGCGTCATGCACTCGAAGGCGAAGAACACATGCGCCCATGCGCTGGCGAAGGTCGGCTGCCATGGGGGCAGCGTCTCGCGCACGCGCCAGGTCACGTAGACCATCAGCAGCAGGAAGGTGATGCCGCCGAACAGCATGCGGTCAGCCGGCCGCTCCTGGCGGCACAGCAGCGTCAGCAGCACCATCGCCAGCAGCACGCCGCCGTTGATGGCCAGCAGCGACTGGTTCTCGAGAAAGAGGGTGAACATCGTCAGTCCTTGCCGGGGGCGTTGGTGTTGGTGGCGTTGGTGGTGCCGGTATTGGCCGCGGCGATGGCAGGCGGCGGGCACGACGGGTCCAGGCAGCCGCCGGGGCGGAACGGATTCCAGCGCGCTGCCGCGAGCACGGCCCACGCGGTGGCGCCAAGATGCGGCAGGTGGAAGTAGTGGAAGTCTTCGGTGGTCGACGTGGGCCCGATCGACAGCCCCGTGCTGATGCGCGCATCGGGCGTGGCGTAGAGCATGCCCGAGGGAGCGCGCTGCGACAGCAGCAGCGGCCACAACGGCTGCGCCTGTTGCGCGCGGCCAGCGGCCTGCAGCACCAGCGCGGCCTGGCCGGTGCCTTCGGTCCAGATGCCGTCCGGGCTGGCCTTGAAGCCGTAACCCGCGCCGGCGCGATGGCGTGCATCGACCCAGCCCAGCGCGCGGTACCAGTCCCGCGGCGTATCGGGCAGGGCGATCAGCGGCCACAGCACGGCATCGAGTGCGGACGGGCCGGCATTGAGGCCGCGGCCGTCGTCCTTGGTGCCGATCACGAAGCGGCCCTCGCGCGGCTGCCACATGGCATTGACAAAGCCGCGCGACAGCGCCGCGCCGTCGCGCCAGCGCGGGTCGTTGCGCAGGCTGGCGAGCCAGCTGAAGGCGGCATAGGTATCGACGTTGTGCTCGGTCGATTTCCAGCCCTGGCGGATCTGCCTGGGCTCGTGGCCGAAGAAACCGCCGGTATAGGCCGCGGGCGCACCGGTATCGGGCACGCTCGCGTGGACCCAGCCCATCAGCGCAGCGGCGCCGTCCAGGTAGCGTGCGTCGCGCGTGGCTTCGTGCACGGCGAGCAGCAGCAGGGCGGCCCAGGCGACGTTGCCGGTGGCGGTGCCGGCCTGGTAGGCGTCCTCGAACCAGCGCTTGCTGGGCTCGTCCCACCAGCCGGGCAACGGTGCCGGCCCTGCGGGCAGCGGGCCGGCGCGATAGGCGTTGCGCAGCCGTGCGTCGCGATAGTGGCGGTCCTGCCGGCTCGCCTGCAGCACGGCGTCGGCGATGCGGCGCGCTTCGGCGGGACGCTTGCACGCCACCAGCGCGATGCCGGCCAGCGCGTTGTCGTAGACGAAGGCGGCGTTGCGCAGCGCCGGCACCAGCGGCTCGCCGCCCGGTGCGGGCTCATAGCTGGCGAGGAAGACCGGGCCGTTGCCGGCTTCACGGCCGACACGCTCGGCCAGTACCTTGCAGCCTTCGGCCAGCAGGGTTTGCTGCGACGCCTGCGCATGCGCGGCGGCCGGGGCGAGTGCGAGCGCTGCCGGCAGCAACAGTGCAGCGGCTAGCCGGCGCATGCGCGGTGGAGGCAACGGTGGTCGGATCATGCTCGTCTCCGTGGTGTCCGTTCAGGCCCGTTCAGGTCGGTGGCTCAAGTCAGCGATGCCCGCAGCTGCCCCAGCCAGCTTTGATCAAGCGTCACGCGTGCCCAGCGGCCCATGCCGCAGTGGCCCGAGGTCGCCGGTGCGGTACCGCCCGCGCTGGCCGTGGTCGCCGATGCGGCCGCATTCGGCTTGTCCGGCAGCTTGCCCAGCGGCCGGTCGAGCTTGGCGATGACGTAGATCTCGTTCTTCTCGATCGGCGGGAACGGCACGAAGTAGCGCGCCTGGTCGCCGTCGGGCGCGCGCGGCAGGACCTCCGCCACCGATGCCGGCAGCGCCGCCGGCAGTCCGTCGACATGCACGTTCAGGCGCGCCCCCGGCAACAGGTTGTCGCTGAGGCTGCGCGGGAATACCGCCACCACGCGCGTCTGCGCGCAGTTGCTGGCGCGTGCCAGCGTGGCGCCCGCTGCCACGCGCATGCCGGGTTGCGCGATCAGGTCTTCGATGGTGCCGGCCTCGGTCGAGCGGATCTCAAGGTTGGACAGCCGGTCGATGCGCTGCTGCTCGGTGGCGAGCAGCTCGTCGACTGACTTGCCGTACGCCTCGAGTTGCTCCAGTTCGGCGGTCAGCTGCGCGGATTCGGCGCTCAGCGCCTGGCGCCGCTGCGACAGAGAAGCGCTGGGGCCGTCCGCCGACGAGGCATAGACCTTGTTGCGCGACGCTTCGCTTTCGCCGACGGCGCTGTCCAGTTCGGCTTTCACCGCGGCCTTGGCGTTGGTAAGCATCGACAACTGGTAGCGCGATGCATTGGTGTAGGCCTCGCTCACCGCGCCTGCCCACTGCATGTTCTGGTTGCGGTTGACGACCTCCTGCTGCTGGTCCTCCTGCGCGGTGGCCGACGCCAGCCGCGCCTGCAGCGCACGCACGCGCGTCGCATGCTCGCGCTGCGCGGCGCTGTTGTAGCGCTGCAGGTCCTGCTCGGTGGCGCCCATCAGCCGGCGGTTCGATTCCAGCCGCGCCCGCGCGGAATCGTAGCGCTGCTGCGTATCGAGCTTCTTGCCGGTCAGCTCGACCAGCAGCGAGCGGTCGATGTTCGGGTTCTGCACCACCATCAGCGGCTGGTTGGCGGTGAAGCTCTGGCCCGCTGCCACCTTCTGCTGCATGACGATGCCTTCGACCGGCGAGGTCACCAGGCTGACGGGACTATTGATCACGGCACGCTCCGACGAACGCGTAAACACATTCGGAAACATAATCGTCAGCACCGCCCACACAATGAACAGCACCACGCCATAGCCGGCCATGCGCGGCACGATATGCCACAGCGGTATGGCGACCGGCTGCTGGCGCTGGACCACCCCGTCACCGTGCGGCTGGCGTTGCGATGCGGGGGCCAGCGTGTTACGCGGCGGGTGTGTGGAAGGCGGAGGTGGGTTGTTGCGCTGGTCGGCCATGGTCGTTGTTCTCCGGCAAGCAAGTCAAAAGCGTCCCTTCCGGCTGCACGCAACGCATGCCGGAAGAGCAAATTCGCAGGCAAGCGCGTGGCGTCGCGCAAGAGCTGTCGCGCGATGCCCGGGCCTGCTAGTCCCCAATTCAGCTTGTTGTCTGCAGCACGCGCGCTGAGGCAGTCAGCCGCTGCGGCGCACTTTGCATCGGACCTCGGTCCGGTCCGTGGATTTGCCCGGTCTGTTTCGGGCAGCGTTGAACAATGGCCGATCGCTGCTGCGAGCAGCAAGGCGATGGCCACGAGGTGGCAGCCTGTTGACGCTAAGATTCATGCACTCAGGCCGCCGCGCGTGAGTTAAGGCTAGTCAGTTGCCCCTTGGCTTGCTGTAAGAATGTGTAAGGGGAGGTCCTAGTCCTGCTTAATACGGCCTTCATAATGGCAGTTGCGACAGCAAGACGCGACGGGCGCGCGCAGGGGCCGGGAACGTTGTCTGGCGCGGGCTGCAGACTTTCGGACAGGCGCTGACTAAGCGCTGGCTTACCGTTGCGGGTGATCATCCGCAGCAAGCGGCGGCGCGACTTGTTCCAGCGGACGCCGTTCGGCATCGATGCCATAACGCAACGCCAACAGGCCAGCGATGGTGACGAGTGCCGCACCGAGGCCATAGCCCGCTGCCACCGCCTCGCGGCTGCCGCTCTCGATCAACGCACCCAGCAACAATGGCGCGATAAAGCCACCGGTGCCCGTGCCGAGGGCGTAGAACACCGAGATCGCGAGGGCACGCATTTCCAGCGGGAACACTTCGCTGGCGGTGAGATAGGCGGAACTCGCTGCCGCCGAAGCCAGGAAGAACACGGCCGACCAGCACAACGCCTGCGCGCGCGCATCGAGCCAGCCTTCGACAAAGGCCCAGCCGGTCAGCGCCAGCCCGATGCCGGCAAGCACATAGGTCGCGGCAATCATGCGCCGGCGTCCGATATGGTCGAACAGGGGGCCCAGCAGGAAGGGCCCGGCGGCATTGCCCAGCGCGAACGGGAAGATGTAGAGCGCCACACTCGCTTCCGGCACGTGGTAGAAGCGCGTCAGCACCAGCGCATAGGTAAAGAAGATGGCGTTGTAGAAGAACGCCTGCGCCACCATCAGCGCCAGCGTGATCGTGCTGCGCTGGCGATAGCGCCGCAGCAGCAGGCGCAAGACCTCGCCCACGCCGGGGGCAGCGCGCGGGCGCATCGCGACCGCGGCGCAATCGGAAGCAACCGGCGGCAGCGGCCCATGGCTCGCGCGCACCTCGGCTTCGATCGTGGCGACCACGCGCTCGGCTTCCTCCAGACGTCCGTGCGTGGCCAGCCAGCGCGGACTCTCGGGCACGTGCCGGCGCACCAGCACGATCGCCACTGCCAGCAGCGCGCCCAGCGCAAAGCAAGCGCGCCAGCCCCATACCGGCCCAAGCACGCGCGCATCGAGCAGCAGCAGGCTCAGGCCCGCGCCCAATGCCGCGCCGAGCCAGAAGCTGCCGTTGATCGCCAGGTTGACGCGCCCGCGCACGCGCGCGGGGATCAGTTCGTCGATGGCGGAATTGATTGCCGCGTATTCGCCGCCTATGCCCAGCCCGGTCAGGAAGCGGCAAGCGGCAAAGAAGGCAAAGCCCGGCGCGAACGCGGTGGCTTGGTGATTGGCTTCTTGAACCAGCCCAGCGGCTGCGTCGGCATCGGCCCGTACAGGAACGAGACCACGTCGAGGTTCAGGCTGCGGTAGATCTCTTCCTGCAGCTGCTTGCCGCCGCCGTACTTGTGCCAGGCCAGCAGCATGTTCGGATCCATGCCCCAGGCGGGGCCGGAGCCCCACAGCGCCAGGGCGGAGTTCTTGCCGTACCAGTACGCGATCACGCCGTGGCCGCCGTCGAGGGTGCCCTTGCTGACGGCATCGATCAGGTCGAACGCCTTGACCACCGCGCCGGCGGGCAGCAGTTCGATCTTCAGGTCGCCGCCCGACATATTGTTCACCTTGGCGACGAAATCGCCGGCAAACTCGTGGAAGATGTCCTTGGTCGGCCATGTGCTCTGCCAGCGCATGGTGATCGGGCCCTGTGCCTTGACGACCGCGGGGAATCCCATTGCCGCAGCGCCGGCAGCTGCCCCGGCGGCGCCGCCGAGAAAGCCGCGCCGCGAGACGCCACCCCCGCCGCCAGTCTCCGCAGCAGCCTGCTTCGCCTGCGTTTTCCTCGTCCTGGATGCCATGATTGCCTCCATGTGTGGGTGGATGACCGCGAGCGCCGGCCATGGGCCGAGGCAGCTCGCCACTGTCTTGAACACCGGAAAAGTCGGGAAAATCGGGAAAGCGCTGGACCAGGAGGCTGCGCTCGCGCTGCGCAGGGTGGCCCTTGATTCCCTTCATGGTAGGAAATGGACAGAGAACCACAATGTAGGGATTACCCGGGCGGTGAGGGCTGGCTCACTTTGGCGTTGCAGCGCGGACGCCGATGCGGCATTGCCGCAAGATTCAGGCGCGCACAATCCCTATCGTGAACTCCCCCTCGAGCGCGCCGCCGGCTTCCCCGGGCTGGTTCACGCGCACAGTGCTGGGTCTGCTGCCGGCAATCGGATCCCCTGTGGTTGGGCGCGTCGGCACGCCATGCGCGCGGTAGGCAGGGTGGCTGCCTAGCACCTGGCGGCTGAGCGCATCGTCGAAATACAGCTGGCTGGTCAGGACTTCCGCGTGCGCCAGCAGCACCTTGAAGTGGATATGGATGGCGCGCGACGGATACCAGCCGGGATAGATCGTGGTGAACGTCGCCACGCCGTCGGCGCCGGTGGGCTGCACGCCGCGCAGGTAGCGGGTTTGGCGATTGGTGGCGCTCTCGCCGCTGTAGCTGCCACTGGCGTCGCAGTGCCACACGCTGACCAGCGCGCCCTGGACGGGCGCGCAGCCGCGCCGTGCCTCGACCACGCGCAGCCGCAGCCGCAGCGGCTGGCCGGGGCGGCCGTCGCGGATGTCGGCGCGCAGCAGCGCGTCGTCAAGGTAAAAGGGTCCTTCGGTTGCCTCGGGGGTGAGCAGGCACGCTGCCGGCGCCTGCGCTCCTGCGGTGCCGGCGCCGACGAGCGCGAGCAGGCCCGCAAGTTCTTGCAGGAAGCGGCGGCGCGCGGTGTCGGAATGGGCTGTCCCGACAATACCGGCGGCAGGGCGCACGTCCATGTGGGTCAGCCGGTTGGGTGATGGGCGGGACGCCTCAGCGTCCCATGGCTTTCAGCATCGAATAGCCGTGGCTGGTGATGCGCGGTTCCTGCCGGCAACCGTGCAGGACTTCCAGCTGGACCAATTGTTTTTCGACCAGGGCCTTCAGGTCGGTGGGATCTATCTGGCGGGAATCGCTCGAATCGAGGGAGTCGGGGCCGTCACTCAATAGCAATAGCGTGGCAAATTCATGCGGGCTCAGCACGTTCATCTCCTTGGCTAGAGGGGGCGTTTGCTGGGAGTCTGCAGGGCGCACGCGGCGCCCGCGCGAAGAAGCGCGCCGTGGAGACCCTGGCACGTGCGGCCGTGCGTGCTGCGTTGCGGCACGAATGCTGCAGCGCGGTGCCCGGTGGCATGTCCGGTCTCAAGCGGCTAGCTTGTTTGACGGCACCGGTGGCGCACGGTTCCTTGCCAGTACTTGCCGTTACAAGTTGCCTCGCGGGCACCGGTGTCGGAGCCATTATCGGCCAGCGACGATGACAGTGTGATGGCCATGCCGGTGGCGTGGGCTTGGCCAGTGACACACGCGGCCAGCCATTCGCTTTGGCACTGGATCCCATTCAGAACCTTAACTTCCGGCGCGCGGTGCCGGCGTGACAGAATGCGCGGCCAGGCCGCTCCTGCTGCGCGACCATGGCCGCTATCTTCTCATTCTCATTTCGCACGGAGTTCCTGCATGCTGGCCGCGCGCCTGCTCCTCTGCCTTGCCTTTGTCATTGCCATGCTGACCCACGTTTCCTCCGCGGCCGGCGCTTTGCCGGCCACCGAACTCCATGCCGCCGCTGCCAGCGGCGACGCCGCACGCGTGCGGGCGCTGCTTGCCAGCGGCGCTACCATCGACGCCCGCGACGCGCAGGGACGTACCGCGCTGCTGGTCGCCACGCATCACAACCAGGTGCAGGCGGCAAAGGCGTTGATCGAGGCCGGCGCCGACGTCAATGCCAAGGATGCGATCCAGGACAGCCCCTACCTCTACGCCGGCGCGCGCGGCCACAACGAGATCCTGCGCATGGCGCTGGCCCACGGCGCAGACCTGCGCAGCACCAACCGCTACGGCGGCACCGCGCTGATTCCCGCCGCCGAGCGCGGGCATGTCGAGACCGTGCGCATGCTGATCGCGGCGGGCGTGGACGTCGACCATGTCAACCGGCTGAAATGGACGGCGCTGCTCGAGGCCATCATCCTCGGCAACGGCGGCGCCGCGCATACCGAGATCGTACGCCTGCTGGTGCAGGCGCGCGCCAATGTGAATCTCGCCGACGGCGAGGGCGTCACCCCGCTGCAGCATGCGCGCCAGCGCGGCCATGCGCAGATCGAGCGCATTCTCAGCGCCGCTGGCGCGCGCTGAGGCGCCGGCGCTTCGGGCCATCCACGCGACGCGCTGTTGGCCCGTTCAGGGCGAGTCGTCTTCACCGTGCCTCATATATACTGTCAGTGTGCATACAAAATGGTGAAGGCGATGTCTCCGAGAGCAAAGCGCAGCGCAACGAGTGAAAACGGCAGTACGGCAACTGCGGTGCCGGAAGCGGATCCCGCCAAGGAGTTGCTCTGGGCACGTCCCGGGTTTCTTGTGCGGCGGCTTCATCAGATCCACGTGGCGATGTTCTTCGAGGAGTGCAAGGCGCCCAATATCACGCCGGTGCAGTACGCCATCCTGACCGTGTTGTCGGTGCTGCCGGGACTGGACCAGACTTCGCTTGGACAGGAAGTGGGACTGGACCGGACCACGACGATGGACGTGGTACGCCGGCTGGAAGACCGCGGCCTGGTCGAGCGCCGCGAGAACCCCGCGGACCGGCGCACGCGCCATGTCCACCTGACGCGCGAAGGCAAGAGCGTGGTCACGTCGCTGCGCGCCGACATGGCGCGCGCGCAGGAACGCATGCTGGCTCCATTGAAGCCGGCGCAGCGGGAGGTGTTCATGGAATTGCTGGCGACGCTGGTGGAAGCCAACAACCAGTACAGCCGCACGGTGCTGCGGAGCATGTAATGAAGTAAGCAACAACGGCGGGCGTCGGTTTGCTCCCCTCTCCCGCTTGCGGCAGAGGGGAGACCACCATCGCCGGTTTGACCTGTCAGCTGCCTCAGACCGGATAGACCAGGTCGTTCGCAATGATGGTGGTGTCGTACACCACCTGGCGCTCGCGCAGCAGCAGCCTGCCGCCCTGGCGGCGGAAGCGGTCGTGATAGGTGCCAGCGAGATGGATCGTGGTGGGCCCCTCCACCAGCGTCTGCAACAGCATGAAGTTGGCCTGCGCCACGATGTCGCCGTCGGCGGTTTCATCGCTGACCCGCGTATTGGTCACCAGGTGCAGGTTGTAGCGCGGCGCGAACATCTGCGTACTGGCGATCGCCGCGGCGCGGTCGCGCATCATGCCGATGCCTTCGGCATAGACCAGCCCGACGGGCAGGTTGCGTTCGGCGTTCTCGCGCGCGGTGATGCGGTAAAGCGCATCGTCGGTGAAGAAGCCCGGCCAGCGCTCGACCACGCCGGCGTCCAGTGCCGCGCAATAGTCCGCGTGGAAGGCATCGATCTCCAGCCGCAGTTCGATCGCGCGCGCGGTGCCGAGGGTGCTCTCGCGATAGAGGGAGTAGTTCATCGGTTTCATATGCTTTTGGATTCCCGTCAGGCCGCCCTCAGAACCCCATCACGCCGCGGTAGTACTGGTACATCGCGCGGATCGCGGATTCGGAGATCAGGGAACTGGACGTGCCGACCTGCTGCGCGTCAAGCTTGAGCACGTTGAGGTCGCTGCTGGAGCGGCGCACGCCTTCCTGCACGAACTTCATCGCCTCGTTGTCCTCCAGACCGAGGAAGCCGGCGGGGCCCATCAGGTTGCCCTGGCGCAGGCGGTGCTGCGTCATTTCCTCGGTATCGTCCTCGTAGCCGAACATGGTCCACAGCATCAGCATGCTGTCCGGGCCATTGGGCACGATCTGGCGCACGCCCAGCGTGTTCATCTCGCGCTGCACGATCAGGTTCGGCCAGATCGTCTGCATCGTCACCGACCACGGCGAGTCGAACTCGCGCACGTACTCCAGGAAGCGCTCGTCCTCCAGGCGCATGCCTTCGTGGTACGAGCGCATCTCCTTCTTGTTCTCGTCGCTGACGGCCGCG
This sequence comes from Cupriavidus sp. MEYA8, assembly GCF_059278825.1. Lineage (NCBI taxonomy): Bacteria > Pseudomonadati > Pseudomonadota > Betaproteobacteria > Burkholderiales > Burkholderiaceae > Cupriavidus > Cupriavidus sp. MEYA8. The sequence goes on along the minus strand of NZ_CM181222.1, from coordinate 470,362 downwards.
TACTTGTCCTCCTTCTTGGCCGATGCCATGGTGCCGTGGCGGCCGTGCACGGGGTCGGCGATCATTGCCGACTCGTTGCCCGCCACCAGCAGGCCGAACACCACCAGGAAGGAGTGCAGCAGCGTGGCGTGGTAAGGGTCCTTCAGGTTCTCGTGGTACATCTTCCAGTTGCACGGCAGTTCGTTCTTGTAGTAGCCGAGCACCTTGAGCGGCTTGCCGTTGAAGACCACGTCGAAATCCTTCAGGATTTCCGGCGTCATGTAGTCTTCCAGGCTTTCCATGTCAGCTGCGTAGGAGGCGAAGATCACGCCGTTGCGCGTCGCCACGTGCAGCTTTACCAGCCCGTGGTCTTCGTTGCGGAAATCCCGGGGCATGCCGCCGGCGCGGTTGACGCCGCGCTTGAACGGAACGCCCTGCAGGTTGCCCTTGAGATCGTAGGACCACTGGTGGTAAGGGCAGACGAATTCCTTGGCATTGCCCTGGCTGTGGCGGCAGAACTCCGCGCCGCGGTGCGCGCACCGGTTCTCGAAGACATGGATCGAGCCGTCCTCGGCGCGCGACACGACCACCGGCGTCGCGCCGACATACGAGCGCTTGAAGTCGCCGGCGTTCGGGATCTCGGCTTCTAGCGCGACATAGTTCCATGAGCGGCCGCGGAAGATCTTCTGCAGCTCCAGGTCATGGACGGCCTGGCTGGTGTAGACCCAGTCCGGGATGTAGTGCAGTCCGTCCTCGGGCCATCGGCATTCATCCAGTCCCGGGTTCTTCTTGCCCAGCGTGTGCTGGATCACCGCTTGTGTCTGGTACATGTGGGAGTCCTCTCAGAGTGTGATGGAGCTGTCTGCTTCCGCCTGCCGTTCGCGGACGACCTGCCGCAGCGGCAATGTGTCGTCGCACAGGCGTGCCAGATGCGCCGAGACGTCGTGTCCGACCAGTGCGCGCAGCTGGCGCAGGTCGCCGCCGGCATTCACGGCAATGGCATGGCGCAGGCGGCCGTGGCGGGTGCCGAGCAGCATGAACTTCGGGGCGGCGGCATCGTGGGCCGCGATACCGCGCCAGGCATAGCGGATATCCGGATGCGCGGCGCCGAGCATCTGCACGTTGCATCCGAACTGGTCGGTCCAGAACCACGGTAGCGCCGCGGGCTCCGCCGCCACGCCCAGCATCGCCGCCGCCGCGATGCGCGCCTGTTCATTGGCGCTTTGCCAGGACTCGAGCCGCATCTCGGCGCCGAACAGCGGCTGGTACTGGCTGCAGCAGTCGCCAGCGGCATAGATTGACGGCGCGCTGGTGCGGCACTGTTCGTCGACCTGGATGCCGCCATTCTGCGGATGCAGCGCCAGGCCAGCGCCGGCGGCGAGCGCCACTTCCGGTATCAGGCCAATCGCGACCACCACCAGCGGAGCGGGCAGCGCGGAGCCGTCGTCGAACCGCATTTGCACGCCATCGCCCTGGACATCGCAGTGAGCGATGCCGCAACCAAGACGCAGGGTCACGGCTTGCGCCCGCACCCGATCCGCCAGCCATGCGCCAAGCTCCGGCGGCAGCGCGCGACCCAGCAGGCGGTCCGCGCTCTCGACCAGCGTGACCTTCAGGCCCATGCCTGCAGCGGTCGAAGCGGTCTCCAGGCCAAGGAAGCCGCCGCCGATCACCGCAAGTTCGCCTGCGCGCTGCATGGCGTCGCGCAGGCGCGCCGCGTCATCCAGCGAGCGCAGGTAATGCACATGGGGCGTGCCGGGCGGCAGCGCGGGCAGCGCGCGGGTATTGCCGCCGGTGGCGAGCAGGCAGGCGCCATAGCCGATGGCGCTGCCGTCGGCCAGGTGCGCGACTTGCCGCGCGGCATCGAGCGCGGTGACGCAGGTGCCGAGCCGCAGCTCGATGCCCTGGTCGGCATAGAAGCTGGCGGGGTGCACGCCGATCTTGCCGTCCTGTCCGGCGTCGGCGAGCACGGACTTGGACAGCGGCGGGCGCTCGTATGGCGCGTGCCGTTCGCCGCCTGCCATGACGATGCGGCCGCCATAGCCAAGGCCGCGCAGCGCGGCGGCGGCCATGGCCCCGGCCTGGCCGGCGCCGACGATCAGGATGGGCGTGTGCTGTGTCATGACCGGCTCCCTTACAGCTCGACCCACACCCGGCTGTCTTCGATCTTGACCGGGTAGGTGCGGATATCGCCGGTGGCGGGCGCGCACATCGCCTTGCCGGTGCGGATGTCGAAGCGGGCCTGGTGCAGCGGGCATTCGATGCAGCCGTCTTCCAGGTAGCCGTCCGACAGCAGCGCGTACTGGTGCGTGCAGACGTTGTCGGTGACAAAGTACGCGTCATCGCTGCGATAGACGGCAAGCTGGCGATCGCCCAGCGTCAGCGGCATCACCTCGTCGTTCTGCAGCGTGTCGGCCGCATCGATGTGAATCCATGCCATGGTCATCTCCGTGAATCTAATTTGTCAGTATGCTGAATATATGAGATCAGTGTACTGATGTTTTGGGCGCGAAATATCCTCGTTAACCCTGGCTGGTGCGTGCCGTCCCTGGCGTAGCCGCGGCATTGTGCTGCAGCGTCGGACGTGCCTGCGACCGCGCCAGGATCTCGCCCATGATGCCGCGGCGGAATGTCAGCACACAGACCACAAAGATCAGCCCTGTCACCATGCTCACCGACTCGCCCAACGTATCGAACCAGCCGATCCCGGTCATCGCCGCCAGCGCGTTGCCCGCATCCCCCAGCTTGTTCTCCAGCGCGACGATGACCAGCGCGCCGACCAGCGGGCCGGACAGGGTGCCCATGCCGCCGACCAGGGTCATCAGGATCACGGAGCCCGACATCATCCAGTGGACATCGGTCAGCGTGGCGAAGCCCAGCACCAGCGTCTTGAGCGCCCCCGCCAGCCCCGCCAGCGCCGAGGACAGCACGAACGCCAGCAGCTTGAACCGGTCCGCGTCATAGCCCAGCGAGACCGCGCGCGGCTCGTTCTCCTTGATCGCCCGCAGGATCTGCCCGAAGGGCGAGTTGACGATGCGCATGATCCCGAGGAAGGCAGCCACGGTGATCGCCAGCACGACGTAGTACATGGTGTGGTCGGACGCCAGCGGCAACACGCCGAACAGCTCGCCGCGCGGCACCGCCTGCATGCCGTCTTCGCCGCCGGTGACCGGTGCCTGCAGGCAGAAGAAGTAGAACATCTGCGCCAGCGCCAGCGTGATCATGGCGAAGTAGATGCCCTGGCGGCGGATCGCCAGCGCGCCGAACACGAGCCCCAGCAGGGCGCCGAAGGCGGTGCCGCCCAGCAGCGCCAGTTCCGGCGTGAGCTGCAGCGACTTCATCGCGTAGCCGCAGGCGTAGGCCGCGCCGCCGAAGAAGGCGGCATGGCCGAACGACACCAGCCCGGTATAGCCCAGCAGCAGGTTGAAGGCGCAGGCGAACAGCGCGAAGCACAGCAGCTTCATCACCAGCACCGGGTAGGCGCCCAGCCAGGGCGCGAGCAGCAGTGCTGCCAGCACCAGTCCGTACGCGAGCAGCGGCCGCGTTGCGTAAGTGGGGCTTGCCATCATTTCTCCTTTCCAAACAAACCGGCCGGCCGCACCAGCAGCACGCAGACCATGGCGACGAAGACAACGGTCGCGGAAGCTTCGGGGTAGTAGACCTTGGTAATGCCTTCGAACACACCCAGCCCCAGGCCGGTAAAGATCGAGCCGAGGATCGAGCCCATGCCGCCGATCACCACCACCGCGAACACCGTGATGATCAGGTTCTGCCCCATCAGCGGCGACACCTGCATCACCGGGGCGGCGAGCACGCCGGCGAGCGCCGCCAGGCCCCCGCCGAAGGCATAGGTCAGCGTCACCAGCAGCGGCACGTTGACGCCAAAGGCCTCGACCATGCGCGGATTCTCGGTGCCGGCGCGCAGGTACGCGCCCAGCCGGGTCTTCTCGATCATGTACCAGGTGGCAAAGCACACTGCCAGCGAAGCCACCACGACCCAGGCACGGTAGTTGGGCAGCACCATGAAACCGAGCTGGCTGACACCGGTCAGCGCTTGCGGCGTAGGGTAGGGCAGGCCGGAAACTCCGTAGACCGAGCGCAGCAAGCCTTCGATCAGCAGGCAGATGCCTAGCGTCAGCAGCAGCCCATACAGGTGGTCGAAGCGGTACAGGTGGCGCAGCATGGTGCGCTCCAGAACCACGCCGAGCGCGCCGGCCACCAGCGGCGCCAGCAGCAGCATCACCCAGTAGTTGATGCCGAGGTAGTTCAGTCCCATCCAGGCCAGCACAGCGCCGAGCATGAACAACGCGCCATGCGCGAAGTTGATGACGTTGAGCAGGCCGAAGATCACTGCCAGCCCCAGGCTCAGGATCGCGTAGAACGATCCGTTGACCAGCCCCAGCAGCAGCTGGCTCAGCAGCGCGGGCAGGGGCACTCCAAACAATTCCATGACAAGGTCTCCTTACACGCCCAGCAGGGCATTGAGCGCGGGCATCTTCCGTTCCAGTTCTCCGGCACCGAAGGCCTCGACGATGCGGCCGTGCTCCATCACGAAGAAGCGGTCCGCCAGAGGTGCCGCGAAGCGGAAGTTCTGCTCCACCATGACGATGGTGTAGCCGCGGCGGCGCAGCGTGGCGATCATCTTCGCCAGCTTCTGCACGATCACCGGCGCCAGCCCTTCGGAGATCTCGTCGAGCAGCAGTACGCTGGCGCCGGTGCGCAGGATGCGCGCCACCGCCAGCATCTGCTGCTCGCCGCCCGACATGCGCGTGCCCTGGCTCTTGCGCCGCTCATGCAGGTTGGGGAACATTTCGTAGATCTCTGCAACGGACATGGGCTCGCGCAGCCCCGTCGCGCCCGGCCCTGCCTCGAAAGCCGGCGGCAGCATCAGGTTCTCTTCGCACGACAGGCTGGCGAAGATGGCGCGCTCCTCCGGGCAATACCCCAGCCCCAGCGGCGCGATGCGGTGCGTCTTCATGCCGATAGTTTCCTTGCCGAATACGCGTACCGACCCCTTGCGCGTGCCGGCCAGGCCCATGATGGCGCGCAGCGTGGTGGTGCGTCCCGCGCCGTTGCGGCCCAGCAGCGTCACCACTTCGCCCGGCTGGACCGACAGGTCGACGCCGTGCAGGATGTGCGATTCGCCATACCAGGCATGCAGGCCCCGCAGTTCCAGGGCTGGGGTGGCGGTTGCGGTCATGCGGCCTCCTGCTGGTCTTCCGTGGTTCCCATATAGGCTTCCTTCACCTGCGGATTGCGCGAGATCTCGTCATACGTGCCCTCGGCCAGCACGGCGCCGCGCTGCAGCACCGTGATGCGATCGACGATCGACGACACCACGCTCATGTTGTGCTCCACCATCAGCACGGTCCGTCCCGCCGACACGCGCTTGATCAGCGCGGTCACCGTCTCGACGTCCTCATGGCCCATGCCCTGCGTGGGCTCGTCCAGCAGCATCAGCTCGGGATCCGTGGCAAGCGTGGTGGCCAGCTCCAGCGCGCGCTTGCGGCCATAGGCCAGTTCGGCCGTGCCCAGGTGCGCGAAGCCGGCCAGGCCCACGTCGTCCAGCAGCTCCATGGCGCGCGCATCCAGCTGCGACAGCGAGCGCCTGCCGCGCCAGAAATGCCACGACGTGCCCAGCTTGCGCTGCAGCGCGATGCGCACGTTCTCCAGCACGGTCAGCTGCGGGAACACCGCGGAAATCTGGAACGAACGGATCACGCCCATGCGGGCGATCTGCGCCGGGCGCAGCGCGGTGATGTCGGCACCGTTGAAATGGATGGAGCCCGACGAGGGAGCGTGGAACTTGGTCAGCAGGTTGAAGCAGGTGGTCTTCCCGGCGCCATTGGGCCCGATCAGCGCATGGATCGAGCCCCGCCGCACCGACAGGCTGACATGGCTGACGGCGGTAAAGCCCTTGAACGCCTTGGTCAGCCCCTGCGTGCGCAGGATCACGTCTTGCTCAGGCATTGGCGCGCTCACTTCTTGACCAGCGTGCATTCGCTGGCGGAGAGGGGGCGGAAGGCCTCGTCGCCGGGGATCGTGCCGATGTACTTGACCAGGTCCCACGGGCCTTTCGATTCCGCCGGCGTCTTGGCCTGGGCCAGGTACATGTCGTGCACCATGCGGCCATCGATCCGGACCTTGCCATTGCGCACGAAGGCGTCGTTGACGGGCAGCGCGCGCATCTTGTCCGCTACCGCGGGGCCCTCGACGGTCTTGGCGGCTTCCACGGCCTTCAGGTAGTGCAGCACGCCGGAATAGACGCCGATCTGGCCGTGCGTGGGATACGCCTTGTGGCGCTTGTAGTAGCGCTCGACGAAGTCCTTCGACTTCGCGTCGAGGTCGAGCCTGAACGGATCGACATAGGTCAGGCCCTGCGCGGCGGGCAGGCCCAGGCTCTTGATATCGGTGATGAAGGTGGACGGCGTGATGACCGTCTGGCCCGCCTTGATCAGGCCGAACTCGCCGGCGGCCTTGACGCCGTTGATCATGTCATTGCCGGCATTGGCCAGCACCACTACCTTGGCCCTGGACGCCGAGGCCGCGACCACCGGGCTGCTGAAGTCGCTGGCATTGAGCGGATGGCGCGTGCTGCCCACGTTCTTGCCGCCGCCGGCATCCACCGCCTTGCGGAAATCGGCTTCCAGCGACTGGCCAAAGGCGTAGTCCACCGTGATGTAGTACCAGCTGTTGCGGCCCTGGTCGATCAGGCGCCGGACCAGCGGATACGACACCGAGTAAGTGTCCCAGGCCCAGTGGAACCCCGTGGGCGAGCAGTTCTGGTTGGTCAGCGCCATGGCGCCGCCGGTGGAGACGATGTCGATCTTCTGCTTCTGGCGCGCGACTTCCTGCACCGCCAGCGCCGTCGATGAGTTGGGGAAGTCGATCACCATGTCGACGCCGTCGGTATCGAACCATCGACGCGCCAGCGACGAGGCGATATCGGCCTTGTTCTGGTGATCGGCGGACAGCACCGTGACGGGCTTGCCCAGCGCCTTGCCGCCGAACTCCTCGACGGCCATCTGGGCGGCGACGACCGAGCCCTTGCCGGACAGGTCGGCATAGGAGCCGGACATATCGGTGATGACGCCGATCTTCACGCCGCTGGCGTCGGCCAGGGCGGGCGTGGCCTGCGCCAGGCCGAGCAGGGCGGATGACGCGGCAAGGGTGCGGAGGATGCGAGAGGTGGACATGGGGGCTCCAGGTTGTCTGCGCGAAGGGATGGAAGTTGGCGACGGCTGCATTCGCCCGACGCGGGCGCCATCGCCGTGCTCGCTCGGGAAACAAGTCAGCATGCTGAATATGTGCCGATGAAAAGGGCGGATTTCTCCGCCCTGCAATTGCGCCGGGAAGCAGCTCAGGTGGACAGGTCACGGCCTCGCGTCTCCGGCACGAACACCATGCCGATGACGAAGGCGAGTCCGGCGATGACCACCGGATACCACAGGCCAAAGTACACGTCGCCGCTGGACACGTTCATCGCCGTGACCACGAACGACAGCATGCCGCCGACCCAGCCCGCACCAAGGTGGAAGGGCAGCGACAGCGAGGTGTAGCGCACCCTGGCCGGGAACAGCTCGACCATGAAGGCGGCCATCGGACCATAGACCATGGCCAGGAACAGGATCGGCACCAGCAGCAGCATGAACACCATCGGCGTATTCATGCTGGCGGGATCGGCGCGCTCCGGCCAGCCGGCCTCGATCAGCGCGCCCTTGATGCCGGCGCGGTCGAAGCCCTGCAGCGTGCGCTCGCCGATCCGCACTTCCGCCTGTGCCGGATCGCTGGCAGGCACGAAGGTGTAGCCCACGCCCAGGTCGGTCAGGTAGCCGCGGATCTTGTCGCAGGCCGACACCGGCTCGCCGAACAGGCGCGCCTTGCAGTCGCCGGCGGTCACCTGCACCGTGCCTTGCCGCTGGAACTGCTCCAGCGCCGGATTGGCGTAGTGAGTCAGTCCCTTGAACACCGGCTGGGTGCACAGCGCAGCCAGCAGGCATGCCGCCATCATGATGTACTTGCGGCCGATGCGGTCCGACAGCCAGCCGAAGAACAGGTAGCAGGGCGTGGCCACCACCAGTGCGATCGCGATCAGCTTGTGCACGGTTTCGATGGGCACGTGCAGCGTCTTGTTGAGGAAGAACATGCTGTAGAAGTGGCCGGTGCCGAAGATCGCGCCGAGCCCGGCGGCTACCACGAACAGCAGCAGCACCGACTTCAGGTTCTGCCACTGTGTGAAACTTTCGCGGATCGGTGACTTCGAGGTGGCGTTGCCCGCCTTCATGCGCGCGAACACAGGCGATTCATGCAGCTTGCCGCGGATATAGACCGAGATCACCAGCATCACCAGCGACACGATAAACGGGATACGCCAGCCCCATGTGCGGAACTCCGCCTCGGTCAGGAAGGTCTTGAGCAGGTAGACCACGAAAAGCGAGGACAGCAGCCCCAGCGTGGCGGTGGTCTGCAGCGAGCTGGTGTAGAGGCCCCGCTTGCTTGTTGGCGAGTGCTCGGCGACGTAGGTGACCGCTCCGCCCACTTCCCCGCCAAGCGCCAGGCCCTGCAGCAAGCGCAGCAGTACCAGCAGCACCGTGGCAGTGATGCCGATCTGCCCGTACGTCGGCAGCACGCCCACGCCCACCGTGGCCACGCCCATCAGCAGGATGGTGACCAGGAAGGTGTACTTGCGGCCGATCAGGTCGCCCAGGCGGCCGAACAGCAGCGCCCCCACCGGCCGGATCAGGAAGCCGGCGCCGAAGGTGGCCAGGCTGGCCAGGAAGGCGGCCGTTTCATTGCCCGGCGGAAAGAACAGTGCGCCGAAGTACACCGCCAGCGCCGCGTAGATGTAAAAGTCGTACCACTCCATCAGGGCGCCGAAGGATGAGGCAAGGATGACCTTGCGTTCTTCGGCGGTCATGCCGGAGGCGGGGGCGCGCGTTTCGGCGCGTGTTTTGGCGCGGGTCAGGCTGATCGTCATGGCGGGGGCTCCTTGGTCAGGCCGTTGTCTCTATTGTTTGTTTGCTTCCCGGAGGTGCCGGCGCCGGTGGTGAGGGTCATCCATGACCCGCCAATGTGCAGCGCCGCATCCTGCCGGTGCATCAGTCAGTATGCTGATGAGATACGCAGTATGCTGAGCAAAATGCGGGCCAACACCGGCGCCGCGTGGTGTCTAGCGAAGGCGCCGGAAAGCCCGAATTAAATGGCTATTTCATATTGTCAGCATACTGAGCATCTGGAATCAGTGTACTGAGCGCCCCCGGCCATCGTTATAGGTGTTAACCCTCCGCGCGGCGTCTGGACTTTTGAAAATCCGCTGACTAGAATCCGAAACTAATCAGTGTACTGAGCAATTAACGAAGCAACGCGTTTGCGCACGCGGGACAAGCTCGGCACGCAGCGATTCCACTCATCAGGAGCCCCCACCAGCATGACCAACGTGAAGAAGATCGCCCTGGAAGAGCATTTCATGACCCCCGGCTTCCAGGCTTATTCCAAAGGGTTCACACAGCATATCGATCCGGCGGTGTTCGCCGGGCTTGGCCGCCGCCTTGCCGATTTCGACGAGGAGCGGCTTGCCGAGATGGACCGGTGCGGCATCGACATCACCGTGCTGTCGCAAACCGGACCCGGCGTGCAGGGCGAAGCCGATACCGGACTGGCGCTGGCACGGGCGCGCGAAAGCAATGACTTCCTGGCGGCGCAGATCGCCCGCCATCCGACGCGCTATGCCGGCTTTGCCGCGCTGCCGATGCAGGATCCCGGACAGGCAGCGGCCGAGCTGGAGCGCGCCGTGCTGCAGCTCGGCTTCAAGGGCTCGCTGGTGAACGGCCATACGCATGGCCGCTATTACGACGACCCGGCGTATGACGCGTTCTGGGAACGCATGCAGGCGCTGGACGTGCCGATGTACCTGCATCCGACCGATGCCTTCGTGTCGCCGCAAGTGCTCGCCGGCCATCCGGAGCTGGCCGGGGCCGCGTGGGGGTGGGGTGTGGAAACCGCCTCGCACGCGCTGCGGCTGTTGTTCAGCGGCGTGTTCGACCGGTTCCCGCGCCTCAAGCTGATCCTCGGCCATATGGGCGAGGGCCTGCCTTACCAGCGCTGGCGTTTCGACAGCCGCTTCGCGGTCTATTCACACGGCGTCAAGCTGGAGCGCGCGCCGTCCGAGTACATCGGCCGCAATATCGTCATCACCACCTCGGGTGTGTGCTCGCACGGCGCGCTGATGGGCGCCATCGCCGAACTGGGACCCGAGGCGGTGATGTTCTCGGTCGACTATCCCTATGAATCCACCGAAGTGGCTGCGCGGTTCATCGACAGCGCGCCGCTCGACGGCACCACGCGCGCACTGGTCTGCCACGGCAACGCGCAACGCCTGCTCAAGCTCTGATCGCACAACCTGGAAACCCCATGCAAAAAGTCTTTCGTATCGGCCAGATCGTCCCCAGCTCGAACACGACGATGGAAACCGAAATCCCCGCCATGCTGATGGCGCGCCAGCAGATCCGCCCGGAACGCTTCACCTTCCATTCAAGCCGCATGCGGATGAAGAAGGTGGTCAAGGAAGAACTGGCGGCAATGGATGCCGAATCCGACCGCTGCGCGGTGGAACTGAGCGATGCCCGCGTTGACGTGCTCGGCTACGCCTGCCTGGTCGCGATCATGGCGATGGGCCGTGGCTACCACCGGCAATCCGAACAGCGACTGAAGGCACATACCACCGCGAACGGCGGCGTCGCGCCAGTCATCACCAGTGCCGGCGCGCTGGTGGATGCGCTGAAGGTGATGGGCGCGAAGCGCATTGCGGTGGTCGCGCCCTACATGAAGCCGCTGACCGAACTGGTCGTGGACTACATCCGCAACGAGGGTTATGAAGTCGTGGACTATCGCGCGCTGGAAATCCCCGACAACCTGGAAGTCGCCCGGCACGATCCCGCGCGGCTGCCGGGCATCGTCGCGCAGATGAACGCGCGGGATGCCGACGTGATCGTGCTGTCTGCCTGCGTGCAGATGCCGTCGCTGCCGGCCGTGGCGAAGGTCGAGGCGATGACCGGCAAGCCGGTGCTGACCGCCGCCATTGCCACCACCTACGCGATGCTGCGTGCGCTCGACCTCGAGCCGGTCGTGCCGGGCGCGGGTGCGCTGCTGTCCGGCGCATACTGAGGAGCGGCCATGAGTACCTTCCAGTACGGAGGCCAGGTTCATGCCAATGGCATCCGCCAGCATTACCTGCGCTACGGCGGCAATGAGGGCGGGCGTGCCGAGCGCGACGCGGTCGTTATCGTGCCGGGGATCACCAGCCCCGCGATCACGTGGGGCTTTGTCGGCGAGCAGTTCGGCACGCGCTTTGACACCTACATCCTCGACGTGCGCGGCCGCGGGCTGTCGTCGGCGGAGCCGGGGCTCGACTATGGCCTCGATGCGCAGGCGCGCGACGTCGTCGCCTTTGCCGAAGCGCTGGGCCTGCGACGCTACAGCGTGGTCGGCCATTCGATGGGCGCACGGATCGGCCTGCGTGCCGCGGCGGGAAAGCCGCACGGGCTGGCGCGGCTGGTGATGGTCGACCCGCCTGTCTCGGGCCCCGGGCGTCGCCCATATCCGGCGCAACTGCCGTGGTACGTGGATTCGATCCGGCTGTCCCGGGAAGGCACCGATCTGGAAGGCATGCGCCGCTTCTGCCCGACCTGGACCGACGCGCAACTGCGCCTGCGCGCCGAATGGCTGCACACCTGCAACGCAGACGCGGTGGTGCGCAGCTTCGAGGACTTCCACCGTGACGACATCCACGCCGACATGCCGCGGGTCGGGGTGCCCACGCTGTTGATGATCGCAGGCCGTGGCGACGTGGTGCGGCCCGAAGACGTCGCGGAAATCCGCACCCTGCTGCCCGGCGTGCTGGTCAGCCACGTCGCCAATGCCGGCCACATGATCCCGTGGGACGACGAAGCGGGCTTTTACGCGGCGCTAGATGATTTTCTCGGCGCGCCGCTGGCGCAATCAGCGAGCAAGGAGCCGACATGCCGGTAAGTGACCACCAGATGATCGAGGCCTGGCGCAAGGTGCTGCGGCTGTCCCGGCTGGAGCCGGGACAGACCGTCACCATCCTGACCAGCGCCGCCACCTACCCGCAGACGCTGTCCACGGCGCTTACCGCCACGCAGTCGATGGGCGCCATCGTCAACCGGCTTGACTTGCCGCCCGTCAACGGCGAAAAGGCGCTGAGCCGCGATGCGCTCGCCTACCTCGGCACCACGCCTTTGACCGGCAACCCGGCCGCCATCGCCGCGCTGAAGGCGAGCGACCTGGTGCTGGACCTGATGACGCTGCTGTTCTCGCCCGAGCAGCACGAGATCCTGCAGGGCGGCACCAAAATCCTGCTGGCCGTCGAGCCGCCCGAGGTGCTGGCCCGCATGGTGCCCTGCGAGGCCGATCGCGAACGGGTGAAGGCGGCCTCGCAGCGGCTGGCAAGCGCGCAGGAAATGCACGTCGTCTCGCCCGCCGGCACCGACCTGCGCTGCCCGCTGGGTGAATTCCCTGCCATCAGCGAGTACGGCTTTGTCGACGAGCCCGGACGCTGGGACCATTGGCCCAGCGGCTTCGCGCTCACCTGGCCGAACGAAGGCGCCGCCCACGGCACCATCGTGCTGGACAAAGGCGACATCCTGCTGCCGCAGAAGACCTACGTCACCGAACCGATCCGCCTGACGGTCGAAGCGGGCTTTGCGACGCGCATCGAAGGCGGGCTCCATGCCGAGCTGCTGAGCGAGTACATGGCGTCGTTCAATGACCCGGAAGCGTACGCGATCTCGCATATCGGCTGGGGGCTGCAGCCGCGCGCGCACTGGTCGACGCTGGGCCTCTACGACCGCGAGGCCACCATCGGCATGGATGCGCGCGCGTTCGAGGGCAACTTCCTGTTCTCGCTCGGCCCGAACAACGAGGCCGGCGGCCATCGCACCACGGCCTGCCATATCGACATCCCGGTGCGGCGCTGCACCGTGCGCCTGGACGGCGTCGACGTGGTGACGGCGGGCAAGGTGACCGACGGTTTCCGCTACCCGGAGGACAAGTCGTGATGCACAAGGAAATCGGCGCGTACCAGCGCCAGGGCTTCGGCAATGCGCTGGAGATGGATGGGCCCTTCGGGCTGCTGATCGTGGACTTCGTCAATGGCTTTGCCGATCCGGCGGTCTTCGGCGGCGGCAATATCCGCGACGCCATCGCCAGCACCGTGCCGCTGCTCGCGGTGGCGCGGCGCGAAGGCTGGCCGGTCGCGCACAGCCGCATCGTCTATGCCGACGATGGTGCCGACCACAACGTCTTCTCGATGAAGGTGCCGAACATGCTGACGCTGAAGGAGCGTGCCTTCAACAGCGCCATCGTGGCGGAACTGGCGCCGCAGCCGGGCGAACTGGTGGTGCGCAAGACTGTGCCGTCGGCGTTCTTCGGCACGTCGCTGGCGGCGTGGCTGACGCAGCGCGGCGTGTGCACGCTGGTGGTGGCCGGCGCCGTGACCAGCGGGTGCGTGCGCGCCAGCGTGGTCGATGCGATGCAGTACGGCTTCCGCCCGCTCGTGCTGTCCGACTGCGTGGGCGACCGCGCGCTGGGGCCGCATGAGGCCAACCTGTTCGACATGGCGCAGAAGTACGCAACCGTCGCCACGCGTGCCGAGGGGCTTGCCGCCATCGGCGTGCGGGAATAGCCGCCTGAATGGCGCTGGGCGGCCGCCGGGATGCGGTAAAGCCGCAATTGACAGGGCCGCCCGCATTTCCATAGGATTTTGGTCAGTATGCTGAATAAACCACGCTTATCATCGGAACGGACAGGGCAATGACATCGTCGATGGAACCGGATCACCCGGAAAGCCCGCGCGGCCAGGGGGTCGGCGCCCGCGTGGCGCGCAAGGAGGACGCGCGGCACCTGCACGGCAAGGGCCGCTTCGTCGCGGATATCGCCATGCCGGACCTGCAGGAAGTGGCGTTCCTGCGCAGCCCGGTGGCGCACGCCCGGCTGCTGTCGGTGACCAAGCCGTCCAATCACGCCGCCGCGGTGATCGTGCGTGAAGACATGGCGGCGGCCAGCGACATCGTCGCCGACTCGGCCTTTCCGTCCTACCAGCCCTCGGCGCAGCCACCGCTGGCCAGCGGCAAGGTGCGCTTCGTCGGCGAGCCGGTGGCGATGGCGTTCGCACCTACGCGCGCCGAGGCCGAAGACATTGCCGAGCAGGTTGCCGTGTCGTTCGACGAACTGCCCGCGCTGGCCGACGTGACCCAGGCGCGCCAGCTCGCCGGCGAGGTGCGCGTGCACGAGCACTGGCGCGACAACACCTTCCTGACGCTGACCGCCGACAAGAACTTCGAGGCGCGCCAGCACGAGGCCACGGTCGTGGTGCGCCGCAAGATCGACCTGGCGCGCCAGTGCATGGTGCCGATGGAAGGCAAGGCGGTGCTGGCCTACTGGGACCACCAGTTCGACCAGTTGGTGGTCTATAGCGCGACGCAGGTGCCGCACATGATCCGCACGATCCTGGCGCATTGCCTGGGACTGGAGCAGGAGCGCGTGCGGGTGATCTCGCCCGACGTGGGCGGCGCCTTCGGCTACAAGTGCGTGCTGCAGCAGGAAGAGCTGTGCGTCGCGTGGCTGGCGCTGACGTACAAGCGCCCGTTCCGCTTTATCGAGGACCGGCGCGAGCACCTGACCGCCGGCGCGAACTCGCGCGAGCATCACTACGACCTGACCGCGTATGCCGATGCGCGCGGCCGCCTGCTGGCCCTCGATGCGAAGATCGTGATCGATGGCGGCGCCTATTCGGTGTGGCCGTTCACCATCGGGCTGGAGCCCGGGCAGGCGATTGGCAACCTGCCGGGACCGTACGCCTTTGACGGCTACCGTTGCGAGACCACTTGCGTGGCGACGAACAAGCCGGGCTTCGTGCCCTATCGCGGCGTGGCGCGCACCGGCGTCTGCTTTGCGATGGAACTGATGATCGACGCCATCGCCCGCGAAGTGGGACGCGAACCGTGGGAGGTGCGCTGCGAAAACCTGGTGCCGCCCGAAGCGATGCCTTATGTCAACGTCACCAACAAGCATTTCGACGGCGGCGATTACCCGGCCAGCGTGCGCAAGGCCATGGAAATGATCGGCCTGCCAGCGATCCGCGCGCGCAAGCAGGCGGGGCCGCAGGGCAGCACCTATGTCGGCGTGGGTTTTGGCACCTACACCGAGCAATCGGCGCACGGCACCTCGGTGTTTGCCGCGTGGGGCACGCCGGTGATCCCGGGCTTCGATTCGGCGACGGTACGCATCACGCCGGACGGCGGGCTGGAGGTGCGCGTGGGCGTGCATTCGCACGGGCAGGGCATGGAGACCACCTTCGCGCAGATCGCCAACGAGATCCTTGGCATCGATATCGCGCGGATCAAGGTGGTGCACGGCGATACCGGCCTGACGCCATTCTCGACGGGCACATATGCGTCGCGCTCGCTGGTGATGTCGGGCGGTGCGGTGTCGCGCGCATGCAAGGCGCTGCTGCCCCGCCTGCTGAAGATCGGCGCGCACATGCTCGGCCAGCCGCAGGATGCCGTGGCGTTCCGTGATGGCGCCGTGGCGTCCGGGAACGCGGGCACCGCAGCCGATATCGCGCGCATCGCCAACGCCTGGTACATCAACCCGCATTTGCTGCCGCCGGACGTCGACGCGCAAGGTCTTGAAGTGACGATGGGCTTCAAGCCTGCCGTCGACACCGGCAGCTTCACCTACGCCACGCATGCCGTGGCAGTGGAAGTCGATATTGATTCCGGCCATGTCGGGATCCTCGACTACGTCGTGGTGGAGGACTGCGGCACCATGATCAACCCGATGGTGGTGGAAGGGCAGACCTACGGCGGCGTGGCGCAGGGCATCGGCACCGCGATGTTCGAAGCCATGCACTACGACGGCAACGGCCAGCCGCTGGCATCGACGCTGGCCGACTACATGCTGCCGGGGCCGACCGAGATCCCGTCGATCCGCATCCATCATTTCGAGACGCCGTCGCCGCATACGGAGTTCGGCGCCAAGGGCATGGGCGAGGGCGGGGCGATCGCGCCGCCGGCGGCCATCTTCAATGCCGTCAACGACGCGCTGCGCGATTTCGGCGTCGAGCTGAAGGAGACGCCGCTGACGCCGCGCAAGATCCTGGAAGCGCTGGAAGCGGCCGAGGCCGATGCGCATAACCGGAAGGCAGCCTGACCGATGAAAGCCGTTGCATTCTCCTACCACGCACCCGGCTCGCTGCCGGAGGCGCTGTCCCGGCTGGGCGCGGGCACCGATGTATCCAAGGCCATGGGCGGCGGGCAATCGCTCGGGCCGATGCTGAACCTGCGCCTGACCCGGCCCGATACGGTGGTCGACGTGTCGGCGCTGCGCGAACTCCGCGACGTGACCGCAACTGCCGACGGCATCCGCATCGGCGCCTGCGTGACCCACGCGCAGATCGAGGACGGCGTGTTCGAGCCGCTGCGCGGCACCCTGCTGCAGGCCGTTGCCGGCGGCATCGCCTATCGGGCGATCCGCAACCGCGGCACCGTTGGCGGCAGCCTCGCGCATGCGGACCCTGCGGCCGACTGGGTCGTGGCCATGACCGCGCTGGGCGCTCATATCGAGATCGCGTCCGCCGCCGGCACGCGCGCAGTGCCGATGGAGTCGTTCATGCTCGGCGCCTACACCACGGTGCTGGCCGACGGCGAACTGATCGCCGCGGTGCGGGTGCCGCCGAAGACCGCGCACACCCGCTGGGGCTACCAGAAGCTGTGCCGCAAGACCGGCGAATTCGCCGAGGCCAGCTGCGCCGCGTACTTCGACGCCAGCCGCCGCTTTGCCCGCGTCGTGCTCGGCGCGCTGGACGGCCCGCCCATGGTGCTGCCCGGCCTGACGCGCGCCGTCGCGGCCCAGGGCGCGGCCGCCCTGACGGCTGACGCCGTGGCCGAAGCCGTCGCGCAAGCCGCGCCGGGCAAGGACGCCATCGACCGCAAGCTGTACCGAACCGTCGTGACGCGCTGCGTCGCGCAACTGCTGAACTGAGGAGCACCCCGTGCAGACCATCGAATTCACCGTCAACGGCCGCCGGGTGTCCGGCGCGTGCGCGGACCGGACGCACCTGGGCGACTACCTGCGCGACACGCATCGTCTGACCGGCACGCACCTTGGCTGCGAGCATGGCGTGTGCGGCGCCTGCACCGTGCTGGTGGATGGCAAGCCGGTGCGCTCGTGCATCACCTTTGCCGCCGCCTGCCAGGGCGCCGACATCGTCACGGTGGAGGGCTACGAGGACGACGCGGTCATGGCCGACCTGCGCGCCGCCTTCAACCGGCACCACGCCCTGCAATGCGGCTACTGCACGCCCGGGATGCTGGCCACCGCACGCGATATCGTGCTGCGCCTGCCCGATGCCGACGAAGCCACCATCCGGCGTGAGTTGTCGGGCAACCTGTGCCGCTGCACCGGCTATATGGGCATCGTCGCCGCGATCCGTTCGGTGCTGGACGCGCGCCGCGCGGCCGCCGGCGTGATCGCGCGGCATGCCGGCGCGGCCGCCGCACCGCTGCCGTTTGCGGGCTTCACGGTCGCGGACGAGGCGCTCGGCACGCAGCCGCACCTGGCTGCGGCGGGCAGCGCCGAGCCCGAGCGCTCGGCCGACCGCAAGGGCTGGTCGCGCATCGAAGGCGGCTTTAACGTGCCCTATGCGCTGGACGAGGTATGGACCTTCATGGCGGACCTGCCGGCCGTGGCCGGCTGCCTGCCCGGCGCGGTGCTGACGGAAGTGGCCGGGGAGAAGGTAAGGGGTCATATCGCGATCAAGTTCGGCCCCATGTCGGCAAGGTTCGAGGGGGCCGCGCGCCTGCAGCGCGATGATGCGAACAAGCGCGGCGTGCTGAAGGGTGCGGGACAGGACTCGCTCAGCAATTCCAAGGCCGCGGGCGATATCGCTTACCAGCTCAGGGCCTTGTCCGCCGGCGGGACCGAAGTCGCGGTCGATCTGCAGTATTCGCTGCAAGGGCCGCTGGCCCAGTTCTCGCGCTCGGGGCTGGTGCGGGACTTCGTGCGGCGGATGATCGCCGACTTCGGCAAATCGGTATCGCGCAGGATGGACCCGACGCTCTCCGACGCCGAACGGAACCAGGCCGTGCGCCTGAATCCGGTGGCAGTGTTCTTCGGCGTACTGTGGGAGCGTGTGAAGCGCTTGTTCGGCGCCCGCTGAACAACGCTGGCCGGGTTGGGGGAAGGTAGGGGCGTGGCCTCCCTTGCCCGCCTTACCCCGGATGCACTACAACCAGTAGTGCGGTGGCAGTGGTCTTGCCGCCATTGGAGATCGCATGTGCGACATCAGCCGCATAGCGCGCGGTCTCGCCGTGCCGCAGCTTCTTCTCGTCGGCGCCGGCGCGCACCGTCATCGACCCGCCCAATACCGTCAGGTGTTCCTGCGTGCCGGCCTCGTGCGGCTCGGAGGCCAGCACGCCGCCGGCCTGGATGGTCAGTTCATACCACTCGAAGCGCCCGGCCAGTTCGATCGGGCCAAGGATGCGCAGGTCGCAGCGGGTATCGGGGCTTTTCAGCGACGGGATCGCGTGCGGCTGCAGCACGGTGATACCGGCGCCGGGACGCTCGGCGGCGCCGCCAGCGAGGAAGTCGGCCAGGCTCACGCCCAGCGCATTGGCCAGCCGCCACAGCACCGCAACGGTCGGGTTGGCCAGGTTGCGTTCGATCTGCGACAGCATCGACTTGGATACGCCGGCGCGGCGCGACAGTTCGTCGAGCGACAGCCGCTGCTGCTGGCGCAATGCCTGCAGCGCCAGGCCGACTGCCGGCGGGCCTTCGGCTTGCGGAGTCTGGACCGGGGCTTGCGTCATGGATGAACGTTCGTTATATTGCGCAAAATGTTCGATATACAGAACACGTTCGATTTATCGATCGAATCGTAGCATATCCCCAGCACACCACTGCACCTCACCGGGAGCCAGCCATGTCGAATGCCGAGGCATTCTACGCATCCATCCGCACCGAACTCGACGCGATCCGCGAGGCCGGGCTGTTCAAGCAGGAGCGCGTGATCGCCACGCCGCAGGGCGCGCGGGTGCGCACCACCGACGGCCGCGAGGTGATCAATTTGTGCGCCAACAACTACCTTGGGTTGTCGTCGCACCCTCGCGTGATCGAGGCCGCGCACGAGGCGCTGCGCACGCATGGCTTCGGGCTGAGTTCGGTGCGCTTTATCTGCGGCACGCAAGACCTGCACAAGACGCTGGAAGCGCGGCTGTCGGCGTTCCTGGGCACCGAGGACACCATCCTTTATGGTTCGGCGTTCGATGCCAACGGCGGGCTGTTCGAGACGCTGCTGGGAGCCGAGGATGCAGTCATCAGCGATGCGCTCAACCATGCCTCGATCATCGACGGCATCCGCCTGAGCAAGGCGCGCCGCTACCGCTACCAGCACAACGACCTCGACGACCTGCGCGTGCAGCTGGCGCAGGCGCGCGCGGACGGCGCGCGCTTCGTGCTGGTATTTACCGACGGCGCGTTTTCGATGGACGGCACCATCGCGCGGCTGGACGAGATGCGCGCGATCTGCGACGAGCATGGCGCGCTGCTTGGCATCGACGAATGCCACGCCACTGGCTTCCTGGGCGCGCGCGGGCGCGGCACGCATGAGTTGCGCGGCGTGTTCGGCAAGATCGACATCATCACCGGCACGCTGGGCAAGGCGCTGGGCGGCGCGTCCGGCGGCTTTACCAGCGCGCGCCAGGAAGTGGTGGCGCTGCTGCGCCAGCGCTCGCGGCCGTACCTGTTCTCCAATACCGTGGCGCCGGCCATCGTCGGGGCATCGATCGCGGTGCTCGATATCCTGGAAGGCAGCACCGAGCTGCGCGACCGGCTGGAACGCAACACGAAGTTCTTCCGCGCGGGGCTGGACAAGCTGGGCTTCGACGTCAAGGCGGGCGAGCATCCCATCATTCCGATCATGGTCTACGACGCGGAGAAGGCGCAGCAGCTCGCGCAGCGGCTGCTGGAACTGGGCGTGTACGTGGTGGGCTTCTTCTATCCCGTGGTGCCCAAGGGCCAGGCCCGCATCCGCGTGCAGATGAGCGCGCTGCATGACGAGGCCGCGCTGCAGGCGGCGCTGGATGCGTTCGGCGCGGCCGGCCGCGAACTGGGGCTGATCTGATGGCCGACAGCACTCCCAGGATCCTGATCGTCGGCGCCAACGGCCAGATCGGCTCCGAGCTGGCACTGGCGCTGGCCGAGCGCTACGGCCGTACCAGCGTCATCACCTCCGACGTAGTGCCGACCGGCCGCCACGTGCACATCACGCACGAGATGCTCAACGCCACCGACCGCGGCGAACTCGCGACCGTGGTGGAGCGCCATGGCATCACGCAGGTCTACCTGCTGGCGGCGGCGCTGTCGGCCACCGGCGAAAAGGCGCCGCAGTGGGCATGGAACCTGAACATGACGAGCCTGCTCAACGTGCTGGAGCTGGCGCGGCAGACCGGGCTGGAGCGCGTGTTCTGGCCCAGCTCGATCGCTGCGTTCGGACCGACCACGCCAGCCGTGGATACGCCGCAGAAGACCGTGATGGAGCCGACCACCGTCTATGGCATTTCCAAGCAGGCGGGCGAGGGCTGGTGCCGCTGGTACCACGCCAATCACGGCGTCGACGTGCGCAGCGTGCGCTATCCGGGACTGATCTCGCACAAGACGCCGCCGGGCGGCGGCACCACGGACTATGCGGTCGACATCTTCCATGCAGCCGTGAAGGGCGAGCCCTACACGTGCTTCCTGAAGGAAGACGAGGCCCTGCCGATGATGTACATGCCCGACGCGCTGCGCGCGACCATCGAACTGATGGAGGCGCCGGCGGAACGGCTGGGCGAGCGCGGCAGCTACAACATCGCCGGCACCACCTTCACGCCAGCGCAGATCGCCGCGGCGATCCGCAAGCATGTGCCGGACTTCGAGATCCGCTACGAACCCGACTACCGCCAGGCGATCGCGCAAGGCTGGCCGGATTCGATCGACGATTCGGTGGCGCGCGCTGACTGGGGGTGGAAGGCGCAGTACGGCCTGGAGGAAATGGTCGCGGACATGCTGGCCAACCTGAGGACGGCGCTGGCCGCCTGAGCGCTATGGCACGGCGGCGTCGATGGCGATCCGCACGCCTTCGCTGCCGACTGCCAGCGGACCGCTGCGCCCGACCAGGTCGCCCGACTGCGGCATGGCATTCCCGCTCGCGGAAATGCGCGCCTCCACCACCACCTGCGTGTGTGCCGACAGCTTGCGGTCGGGCCGCATCGCCATCGCGTCGTCCAGCGTGAACGTCAGCGGCAGGTCGCGCGCCTGCCGGCGCAGCACCGCCAGAGGCATGCGCGAGCCGTCGGCGGGCAGGGCGTAGACGAACAGGGTGTCGCCCGGCTGCGGCGTGCGCCCGGCCTTTTCGCTGAGCGTGACCATGCCGGTAATCTGCGCCGGCTGCGCGGCGGACGTGCCACGCGCCGCGGCGAGGTTGGCGGCCACGCGCGCCGCGGTCTGCGAGTCCGGGGGCAGCAGCCGGTGCAGGTGTTCCCAGTAGCCGATCGCCGCCTGCTTGTCGCCGCGCTCCACCGCAGCGCTGGCCGCCAGTGCCAGGGCCTTGGGGTCATCCGGATCCAGCGCCAGTGCCCGGCTGATCTCCGCCATGGGCGCGCCTTGCAGCGAGCCGTTGTTGAGGCTGGCCAGCACGTCGGCGTAATCGGCGCGCAGCGATGCCACCTCGGGCGCCAGCTCGACGGCGCGGGCGTAGGCCGCGGCCGCGTCGGCATACCGCTCCAGCACGCTGTAGGAGCGCGCCAGCATGGCCCAGCCTGCGGGATCGGCCGGCGCTTCGCGAAGCCGCTGCGCCAGCTGGTTGACCATGCCTTCTACCTGCGCGCCGCTGAGCTGGTGCTGGCTGCCGCCGGCCTCAGGCATGTCGCCGGCGCGCCAGAGAGCGACGGGGTTGCCCAGGTGCAGATAGAGCAGGATGGCGGCACTCGGCAACGCCGCCAGCAACGCCGCGGCGAGCAGTGCAGACGTGCTCGCGCGGGGTGTGCCGGTGGCGGTGTCCGCGGCTTCATCCAGCAGCCGGCGGCCGAGTTCGTCGCGGGCCTCGGCATGCCGGGCCGCGCTCAGCGTGCCGGTGCGCAGGTCGGCGTCGAGTTCGCGCAACTGGTCGCGGTACAGGTCGACCAGCAGCGTGCGCTCCGGCGTGCCAGGGTCGGTAATGGCGTGGCGGCGCAGCAGCGGCCACAGCAGTCCGGCCATGGCGGCGGCGATCAGCGCGGCGGCGAGCAGCCAGAAGGTCGTCATGGTTGTCTGGGGCCGGCAGGATCGGCGGAGGCGTTGAGCAGGCTTTCGAGGTCGCGCCGCGCGCTGTCGTCAAGTGCAGCGCCCGTGCTGCGGTGACGCGCGCGAGCCCGCACGATTGCCCATGCGACGCCGGCAACCAGCAGCAGCGGACCAAACCACAACAGCCACGTCAGCGGCCGCAGCGGCGGCTTGTACAGCACGAAGTCGCCATAGCGCTGCACCAGGTAGTCCTTGACCGCCTGGTCGCTGGCGCCGCCGCGCAGCTGCTCGCGGATCTGGCGGCGCAGGTCGACGGCCAGGTCGGCGTTGGAATCGGCCAGCGTCTGGTTCTGGCACACCAGGCAGCGCAGTTCATTGGACAGCGCATGCACGCGCGCATCGAGCTCGGCCTCGGTCGGCGCGGCAGCCGCCAGCAGCGGCAGGCAGCATAGCCACAGGGCAAGCGCAGCGCGCAGCCTACGCATGGCCGCCTCCCTGGCGCTGCAGCCGCTCGATCAGCGGGATCAGCTTCTGCTCCAGCACCTCGCGGGTGACCGGGCCGACCTGGCGGTAGCGCACCACGCCCTGCTGGTCGATGACAAAGGTCTCGGGCACGCCATAGACGCCGTAGTCGATGCCCACGCGCCCGTCGGCGTCGACCAGCGATGCGGTGTAGGGGTTGCCGAGCCGCTGCAGCCAGTCGCGTGCGGCGCCGGCCTCGTCCTTGTAGTTCAGGCCGTACAGCGGCACCGGCGCGTGCGCGGCGAAGTCGACCAGCACCGGATGTTCGGTGCGGCAGGCCGCGCACCACGAGGCCCACACGTTCAGCAGCCACACCTTGCCGCGCATGTCGGCGGACGCCAGCGTGCGGCCTTCCGGTTCCAGCAGCGGCAGCGTGAAGGCCGGCGCGGCCTTGCCTACCAGCGGCGAGGGCAGCTCGCGCGGATCGTGGCGCAGCCCCGCCGCCAGCGCAACGGCGAGCGCGAGGAAGGCGGCGAGCGGCAGCAGGAAGCGGGTCATGCCGGCGTCTCCTCGCGCGTGGAGGCCAGCGCGGGCGCGGCAGGTTCAGTCACCGGTGCGGGCGCGGCTTCGGCCGCGACGCGGCGGCGCAGCCGGTAGCGCTTGTCGCACGCGGCCACCAATCCGCCCAGCGCCATCAGCACGCAGCCGGCCCAGATCCAGTCGACAAAGGGCTTGACGTGGATGCGCACGGCCCAGGCGCTGCCATCGACGCTGTTGGCCACGTTCTCGCCCAGCGCCACATACAGGTCGCGCGTCAGGCCGCTGTCGATCGCGGCCTCGGTGGTCGGCATGTCCTGGCTGCGGTAGATGCGGCGCTCGGGATAGAGCACCGCCACGCGCTTGCCGTCGCGCGATGCGGACAGCGTGCCGCGCAGCGCGTCGTAGTTGGGACCGGCGACCTGCCTCACGCCGGCGAAGCGGAAGTCGTAGCCGCCGACGCTGACGGTATCGCCCGCGCGCATCGGCAGTTCGCGCAGGCTTTCCTGCCCGGTGACCAGCGTCACGCCCGCGATGAAGATGCCGACGCCGGCATGCGCCAGCAGCATGCCCCAGTAGCTGGGCGCGAGCTGCCGCAGCGCGCTGAACCTGCGCCCCTGCTGGTGGCGCAGCCGGGCCGCCAGGCTCGCCACCGCGCTCAGCACGCACCATGCCGCCAGCAGCAGCCCCAGCCCGGTCATGGCGGAGGCGTTGCGCAGCACCAGCAGCAGCCCCAGGCCGATGGCCACGCTGGCGATGCCGGCCCAGCGCAGCCGCCGTGCCATGTCGGGCAGGCTGCCATGGCGCCAGCGCGCCAGCGGCGCCGCGCCCATCAGCAGCACCGCCGGAGCCATCAGCGGCACGAACACCTGTTCGAAGTAGGCAGGGCCGACCGAGATCTTGCCCAGTCCCAGCACATCGACCAGCAACGGGTAGAGCGTGCCGAGCAGCACCGTCGCCGCCGCCACCGCCAGCAGCACGTTGTTGGCCAGCAGCAGCGATTCGCGCGAGACCGCGGCAAACTCGGCCCGCCGCGACACGCACGACAAGCGCGGGGCGCGCCATGCGTACAGCGCCAGCGCGATGCCGGTGAGCAGGCCGAGCAGCGCCAGGATGAAGATGCCGCGCCTGGGATCGACCGCGAACGCATGCACCGAGGTCAGCACGCCGGAGCGGACCAGGAAGGTGCCGAGCAGGCTCAGCGAGAACGTGAAGATGGCGAGCAGCACGGTCCACGCGCGGAACGCGCCGCGCTTCTCCGTGACCGCCAGCGAATGCATCAGTGCGGTCCCCGCCAGCCATGGCACGAACGAGGCGTTCTCGACCGGATCCCAGAACCACCAGCCGCCCCAGCCCAGCTCGTAATATGCCCACGCGCTGCCCAGCATGATGCCCAGCGTCAGGAACGCCCACGCCACCGTGGTCCACGGCCGCGACCAGCGCGCCCAGGCGGCGTCGACGCGCCCGGCCAGCAGCGCCGCCACGGCAAAGGCAAAGGTCACCGAGAAACCGACATAGCCCATGTAGAGCAGCGGCGGGTGGAAGACCATGCCGGGATCCTGCAGCAATGGATTGAGGTCGCGCCCCGCCATCGCCGGCGGCAGCAACCGTATGAAGGGGTTGGAGGCAAACAGCAGGAACAGCAGGAAGCCCGCGCTGATCGCCCCCATCACGCCCAGCACGCGCGCCACCGCCGCAAGTGGCAGTTGCCGGCTGTAGCGCGCCACCGCCAGCGACCACAGCGCCAGCATCAGCGTCCACAGCAGCATCGAGCCTTCATGCCCGCCCCATACCGCTGCAATGCGGTAGGCAAGCGGCAGGGCGCTGTTGGAGTTGGCGGCGACATAGCGCACGCTGAAGTCGCTGGCGGCGAAGCTCCATGCCAGCGCCGCGAACGACAATGCCACCAGCACGCATTGCACGCGCGCCGCCGGCCGCGCCACCGCCATCCACGCCAGCCTGCCGCTTGCCGCGCCGGCCAGCGGCACTGCCGCCTGCACCAGTGCGACCAGCAGCGCGACGATCAGCGCGAAGTGCCCCAGTTCGGCGATCATTGACGCGCTCCCTGCGTCGGCGCACCGGCCATGCGGCGGTTCACCTGTTCAGCCTGCCTGAGAGCATCGGCGGCTTCGGGCGGCATGTAGTTCTCGTCGTGCTTGGCCAGCACCTCGCTGGCGACGAAGGTGCCGTCGGCTTCCAGCTTGCCGCGCGCGACCACGCCCTTGCCCTCGCGGAACAGGTCGGGCAGCAGGCCGCGGTAGCGCACCGGCACCTGCCGCGCGGTGTCGGTGACGACGAAGCGCACGGTCATGCCGTCGCCTTCGCGCCGGATCGAGCCGGGTTCGACCAGTCCGCCAAGCCGGAAGCTGCGCGCCACCGGCGCTTCCTGCGCGGCCACCTGGCTGGGGCTGAAGAAGAACACCAGGTTGGAGCGGAAGGCATTGAGCACCAGCGCCAGCGCGATGCCGCCGCAGGCCAGGGCCGCGGCGAGCATGCCGAAGCGGCGCTGGCGCGGCGTCATTGGCGCGTGCTGGCCTGTCGCGCGCTGGCGCGGCAGCGGCGCGCCAGCAGCACCAGTTCCAGCGCCAGCAGCAGCGCGCTCATGCCGAACGCGCCGGCGATGAAAAGGCCATGGTGCCCGTATGGCAGCACCTGCGGGAGCAGCGAATGGGTCATGATGTCTCTCCGGTAACCGGCACTTCGCCGCGCTCGCGCAGGATGCAGCGCACGCGCACCAGCGCCACGGCGATGGTGTACATCCAGCACGCCAGCGTCATCAGCAGCATGCCCGCCAGCATGGTGGCCGCCATCGACGGCGCCGCCGTCAGGCTGACCGAAGCGCCCTGGTGCAGCGTGTTCCACCACTGCACCGAGAAGTAGATCACCGGGATATTGGCCACGCCCACCAGCGCCAGCACCGCGCAGGCGCGCTCGGCGCGGCGCGGCTCGTCGATGGCAGATTCCAGTGCGATAAAGCCGAGGTACAGGAACAGCAGGATCAGCTCGGAGGTCAGCCGCGCATCCCAGACCCACCACGTGCCCCAGGTCGGCTGGCCCCACAGCGCACCGGTCCAGAGCGCCAGCGCCGTGAACAGCGCGCCGGTGGGCGCCAGCGCCGAGGCCATCATCGACGACAGCTGTGTGCGCAGCACCAGCGCCAGCGCGCAGTAGCCGGCCATGACCAGGTAGATGAACATCGACATCCATGCCGCCGGCACGTGGATGAAGATGATGCGGTAGACCTCGCCCTGCTGCGCGTCGGTGGGCGCCAGGGCAAAGCCGACATACAAGCCGGCGAGGGCGAACACCGCCGCCGCGGCGAAGAACCACGGCGCCATGCGTCCGGCCAGCGGATAGAACCGTACTGGCGCCGCGTATGCCGTCCAGGCAAAACGCGCCCGCGGCGCCCCGGCAGTGGGCAGCGATGGCAGCGGCTGGCTCATGCCGGTGTCTCCATGGCGATGCGTAGCCCCGCGGCAGTGGCCAGCGGGCACAGGAACAGCGACAGCGCCAGGCACGCGCCCAGCAACGAGAACTGCGGCACCACGTCGAGCCCGGCGTCGGCCGCGGCCGCGGCGCTGGCGCCGAACACCAGCACCGGCACGCACAGCGGCAGCACCAGGATGCACAGCAGCACCGCGCCGCCGCGCACGCCCAGCGTCAGCGCGGCGCCCACCGCGCCGATCAGGGAGAGCGCCGGCGTGCCAACCAGCAGCGAGGCCGACAGCAGCAGCGATGCACCCCATGGCAGCCCGTACTGCTGCGCCAGCAACGGTGTCAGCAGCAACAGCGGCAGCCCGCTGGTCAGCCAGTGCGCCGCGATCTTCGCCAGCACCAGCAGCGCCAGCGGATGCGGCGACAGCAGCAGCTGGTCGAGGCTGCCATCGGCGTGCTCCTGCGCGAACAGCCGCGACAGCGACAGCATCGACGCCAGCAGCGCCGTGACCCACAGGATCCCGGGCGCCAGCGCGCGCAGCTGCTGCGGCTCGGGACCGATCGCCAGCGGGAACAGGCTCGCCGCGATGACAAAGAACACCACGCTGCCGAACAGGCTGGCGCGCCGGCGCCAGGACAGCGACACGTCGTGCGCGACGATGGCGGCCAGGGTGCGGGTCATGCCACCGCCTCCAGCCGCAGCACCGTGCCGCCGGCGCGCAGCAGCTGGTGGGTGGCGATCACGGCCATGCCGCCCGCTGCCAGGTGCGCGTCGAGCTGCGCGTCGAAGCGCGCGCAGGCGTCGGCATCCAGCGCTGCCACCGGTTCGTCGAGCAGCCACAGCGCGCGCCGCGCCAGCGACAGGCGCGCCAGCGCTACGCGCCGCCGCTGCCCTTGCGACAGCGCGCGCACCGGCGTGTGCGCGACACGCTCCAGCGCCTGCGCGGCCAGGGCACTCGCGACCGTGCCGGCCGCGTCGGTGCCGGCCATGCGCGCGGCAAAGCGCAGGTTTTCAGCCGGGCTCAGGTCCGGGTCGATGGCATTGGCATGGCCAACATAGGCCAGCGCCTGCAGGTAGGCAGGATCGCCGGCGCGCAGCGGCCGGCCGTGCCAGTGCAGCGTGCCTTGGTCCGGCACGGCGAGGCCGCACAGCACGCGCAGCAGGCTGGTCTTGCCGCTGCCATTGGCGCCCAGTACCTGCAGCAGGCAGCCGGGCGACAGCGCCAGGTCGATGCCGCGCAGCACCGGGCGGCCGGCGCGCGACAGCCCGAGTCCTTCACCGCTCAGCGCGGGAGGGATCGAACCGGGCCGGGCGGCGGGTGGCAGCACGCGTCATTTCTCCTCGGCCTTGGATACGTCCGGCAGGTGGTGCGCGATCCCCTTGTGGCAGTCGATGCAGGTCTTTTCCTTGTTGGCCAGGTAGGTCGAGTGCATGGCTTGCGCGCGCGGGCTCTGCCGCGTGAAATCCATCGACTGGTAGTCATGGCAGTTGCGGCATTCCAGCGAATCGTTGGCCTTGAAGCGGGCCCATTCGTGCTGCGCCAGCGTGAGCCGGTGCGCCTGGAACTTCTCGCGCGTGTCGACGGTGCCGAAGATCTTGGCCCAGACCTCCTTGGACGCCTGCATCTTGCGCGCCATCTTGTCGGTCCAGTTGTGCGGCACGTGGCAGTCCGAGCATTTGGCGCGCACGCCGCTGCGGTTGGTGAAGTGGATGGTGCCCTGCAGCTCCTGGTAGACGTTATCGCGCATCTCGTGGCAGCCGGTGCAGAACTGCTCGGTGTTGGTCAGTTCCAGCGCGGTATTGAACGCGCCCCAGAACACCAGGCCGGCAATAAAGCCGCCCAGCGTCAGGAAGCCCAGGCTGAAATACGCGCTGGGCCGGTTGATGGTCCGCCAGTAGCGCTTGAGCAGGTCGAGCATGGCGCGCATCCGCAATGAGGTTGAAGTCGGGGCCGGGCGCTGCTATTTGGTTGCTCCCTTATTTGGCCGCTCCCTTGGTGTCGGCCGCTCCTTTGGCGCCGGGCTTGCGCTTGAGCATCTGCTCGACATCGATGAAGCTATTGCCCACCAGCGGCTTGGCGTCCGCCTGCGGCACGTGGCACTGCGTGCAGAAATAGCGGCGTGGCGACACCTCGGCCAGCACGTTGTTGTCGCGGTCCATGTAGTGCGTGATGCTGACCGGGATCGCCTGGGTTTCTTCGGTGCGTGTGCGCGCGTGGCAGAACATGCAGCGGTTGAAGTCCTTGTCGAGCTGGTAGCCGTCGATCTTGTGCGGGATCGTCGGCGGCTGCATGGTGTAGTTGCGGTTGCGGCGGATGTCCTTGTTCTCGGTCGGGTACAGGATCGGCGCCTTGCTTTCGTTGGCGATGGGGGTGGGCCCGCGCATGGCATCGACCACCCCCTGCTGCTGTTGCTGCTGCGCGCGCGCCGGCAGCGGCAACGCCGCCAGCACCGCCAGCAGCAGCGTGAGCAAAGCCAGCAGTGGCAGCCAGGATCGACTCGGTTTCATGGCGTCTCCCTGTGGTATCGGCCGCGCTAGACCTTGACGATCTTGACCGCGCACTTCTTGAAGTCGGTCTGCAGCGAGATCGGACAGGTCGCATCCAGCGTTACCTTGTTGATCAGCTGGCTGGCGTCGAACCACGGCACGAACACCAGCCCGCGCGGCGGCGCGTCGCGCCCGCGGGTCTCCAGGCGCGAGCGCATGCGCCCGCGCCGCGACACCACTTCCACTTCCACGCCGCGGCGCAGGCCCATGGCCTTGGCGTCCTCGGGATGCATGAACACCACCGCGTTGGGGAAGGCGCGATACAGCTCGGGCACGCGGCGCGTCATCGAGCCGGAATGCCAGTGCTCCAGCACGCGCCCCGTGACCAGCCAGTACGGATACTCCTGATCGGGCGATTCGGCGGGCGGCTCGTAGGGCAGGGCGAAGATCACCGCCTTGCCGTCGGGGTTGCCATAGAACTGGTAGCCGGTGCCGGCCTTCACGTAGGGATCGCTGCCTTCGCGGTAGCGCCAGCGCGTTTCCTTGCCGTTGACCACCGGCCAGCGCAGGCCGCGCGCCTCATGGTAGGCGTCGAACGGCGCCAGGTCGTGGCCATGGCCGCGGCCAAAGGTGGCGTATTCCTCGAACAGCCCCTTCTGCACGTAGAAGCCGAAGGCCTTGGCCTCGGCGTTGCGGTACTCGGTGCTGACTTCCTTGAGCGGGAACTTGTCGACCTGCCCGTTGCGGTAGAGCACGTCGAACAGGGTCTTGCCACGGTATTCCGGCTTCTTAGCGATCAGGTCGGCGGGCCAGACGTCCTCGACCTTGAAGCGCTTGGAAAACTCCATCAGCTGCCACAGGTCGGAGCGCGCCTCGCCCGGCGCATCGACCAGCTGGTGCCAGAACTGCGTGCGGCGTTCGGCATTGCCGTAGGCGCCTTCCTTCTCGACCCACATCGCGCTGGGCAGGATCAGGTCCGCCGCCAGCGCGGTGACGGTGGGATAGGCGTCAGACACCACGATGAAGTTGGCGGGATTGCGGTAGCCCGGCAAGCCCTCTTCCATCAGGTTTGCCGCCGCCTGCATGTTGTTGTTGACCTGCACCCAGTACGCATTGAGCTTGCCGTCCTTGAGCATGCGGTTCTGCAGCACGGCGTGGTAGCCCGGCTTGTCGGGAATGGTGCCCGCCGGCAGCTTCCAGATGCGCTCGGCTTCTTCGCGGTGCTTGGGATTGGTCACCACCATGTCCGCCGGCAGCCGGTGCGAGAAGGTGCCCACCTCGCGCGCGGTGCCGCACGCGGACGGCTGCCCGGTCAGCGAGAACGGGCTGTTGCCCGGCGTGGCGATCTTGCCGGTCAGCAGGTGCAGGTTGTAGACCATGTTGTTGGCCCAGCTGCCGCGCGTATGCTGGTTGAAGCCCATGGTCCACAGCGACATCACCTTGATGTTGGGATCGGCATAGAGCTCGGCCAGCTGGTCGAGCTTGGCCTTGGGCACGCCCGACAGCTTGCTGACGGTATCGGCGTCGTACTTGGCCACGAAGCGCGCGAAGTCGTCGAACGTGATCGGGCGCGAGGCGCCGGGATCGGCCGCGTTCTTGGCCGCCTTCTGCAGCGGATGCTCGGGACGCAGCCCATAGCCGATGTTGGTCACGCCTTCCTTGAACACCGTGTGCTTGTTGACGAAGTCCTTGTTGACCTTGTTGTTCTTGATGATGTAGTGGGCGATGTAGTTCATCATCGCCAGGTCGGTCTGAGGCTTGAAGATGACCGGGATGTCGGCCAGGTCGAACGAACGGTGGGTGAAGGTCGACAGTACCGCCACGCGGGTCTTGGGATGGCTCAGGCGCCGGTCGGTGATGCGGGTCCACAGGATGGGATGCATCTCGGCCATGTTCGAGCCCCACAGCACGAAGGCATCGGCCGCCTCGAAATCGTCATAGCAGCCCATCGGCTCGTCCATGCCGAAGGTGCGCATGAAGCCCTGCACCGCAGATGCCATGCAGTGGCGTGCATTGGGATCGATATTGTTGGAGCGGAAGCCGGCCTTGTACAGCTTGGACGCAGCATAGCCTTCCCATACGGTCCACTGGCCCGAGCCGAACATGCCCACCGCGGTCGGGCCTTTCTCTTTCAGCACGCGCTTGAACTGGCGCTCCATCTCGTCGAAGGCGCGTTCCCAAGTGACCGGCGCGAATTCGCCGTTCTTGTCGTACTGGCCGTTCTTCATGCGCAGCAGCGGCCTGGTCAGCCGGTCCTGGCCGTACATGATCTTCGACAGGAAATAGCCCTTGACGCAGTTCAGCCCCTTGTTGACCTCGGCCTGCGGGTCGCCGTTCGTGGCAACCACCTTGTTGTCCTTGACCGCCACCGTGACCCCGCAGCCGGTGCCGCAGAAGCGGCACGGCGCCTTGGACCATTTCAGCTTTGTCACCTCGCTGTCCGTGACAAAGTTGGCGGCTCCGGCCGGCAGCGTGACGCCGGCCACCGATGCCGTTGCGGCGACGGCGGTCTGCTTGATGAAATCGCGGCGGGAGATGTTCATCTGGCGCCCTCCTCGTAGATGGTCTCGCTCATGGCATCGGCGTCTTCGTTGTGCTGGTAGACAAGCGCGGCCGACAGCACGCCGGGGAGCTGGTGGAGGTAGGTGAGGTGCGCGGCAATGGCGCGCGAAGTGGGCGCTTCGATGGTGACCACGAGCTTGCCGGCATCGCTGGCGGCGTGGACCTCTGCGCCGGTGAGGGATTCGATGGCGCTGCGCACTTGCGCCACGCTGGCCGGATGCGCATGCACGACGATACCGGCAATATGCCACTCGTCGCTGGCTGGCAGCGGCTGGATGGGGATCGCACATCTGGCTGCGGGCATGCGGAAGCTCCGGTTCAATGCCGTTTCAGTCTGTGCTGCAGCTTGTTCTTATCTAACATCAATGGCGCCAAAGGCGCGCCACGCGTTCAGTGCGTTGGGGGGCCGCTGACCAGCTGGGTCATCCAGACAATGAACCCATAGCCTGCCACGACGATGACGGAAAGCACCGGCACCATCACGGCGGTCAGGAACAGGAAGCTGCGCAGTTCTTCTTTCTTGCGCTGCGGATCGTGGACTTCCCCGGTTTCCATCATGACTTGAAGTAATCGGTGAAAGTGGTCAGGCAATGCACCTGATGCGTAACACCATTAAAGGAAGCGCGGTCGAAGGTGTCAAGACTGCACTCGTGCGGCGTTCTGGCGGCTTTTGCAAGATCTGGTGCGATGGCTCACGCAAGCAGCCCGCGCGCCCGCGCCAGCGCGACGGCCTCGGTGCGGCTCTGCGCGCCCAGCTTGGCATGGATGCGGCGCAGATGCGACTTGACCGTCAGTTCCGAGACAAACAGTTTCTGCGCGATAACCCGATTGCGGTATCCGGCCGACAGCATATGCAGGACTTCGAGTTCGCGCGCGGTCAGCGGATCGGCCGATCCAGCCCTGGCCGTGGGCGATTCAACCGCGGGCGGGCTTGCCTGCGTGCCGGCATCACGGCCTTGCTGCAGCCGTGCCAGCAGCCCGGCCACGAACGGCGCCGCCACACCCAGCGCCGCAGCCTGCGGCAGGTGCGTGGCAGCCCAGCCGCATAGCAGCGCGGCCACGCGCTCGCCTTCGTCCAGGAAGCTGCGCACAAAGCCTTCATGGCTCGCCAGCCGCAATGCCTCGGTGATATCCTGCAGTGCCGCATCGCGCTGGCCCAGGCCGTCGAGCGCGGCGGCGCGCAGCAGGCGCAGGCGGATCAGGCGCCAGTAGCGCTGGTGTGCCAGCGCGGTGGCAATGGCAGGTTCGAGCAGGTCGCGAGCGTGGGCGAATTCGCCTTGCGCGATGGCGAGGCGGCAACGCGCCACGCTCGGCCGCTCGATATCGTTGGCGTGGCCGGCGGCGTCGCCGGCTTCCCAGGCGCCGTACAGCTGCGCGGCGCGCACGGCTTGGGCGGCGGCTTCGAGCCGGCCTTCCAGCGTGGCGACGCGCGCGCGCTCCAGCCACGCCGAGCACACCGCGCGCGCGGCACCGGCCTGCTGGCCGAGCTGCTCGAGTTCGGCAAGGCGCTGCAGCCACTGGCCGCGGTCGCCGCGCAACAGCGCCACGCGGGCGCTCAGCACGTGGCAGGCGATCAGTGCGTCGGGCGGGCCATTGCCCTTGCTGTAGGGCAGCGCGCCGGCGAGAAGCCGCTCGGCATGGTCGATGGCATCGTGCTCGTACAGTGCCTGCGCCCAGCAGATGTCGCTGGAAGGCTTGCCGCCGGTGACTTCGCCGGGCGTCGCGCTCCAGCCGCCCCAGCTGCCGCCGGAGGCCGCGCGCAAGCGTGCCAGCGCATTGCCGAGCCGGCCCTGTACCAGATCGATCACGCCTTCCAGGCTGTCGGTGATGCCGCGCATCGGCAGCGGGCGCGGCGCGCGCTGCATGGCGCGCGACAGCACGCTGCGGGCCTCGTCGTAGCGGTGCGTGCAGATCAGCGCATAGGCCAGCGAATTGGCGAGGATGCAGTACTGGAAGCTGTCGTCCGGCGCGAGCCGGTGCAGGTGGGCCGTGGCGGCGTCGCGGCAGGCCTGGACCCGGTCGGCCATGGCCAGCACCACGCAGTGCAGCGTCTGCGCCTCCACGGCCACGCTGGTGTCGGCAACCGCTGCCTGCGCCAGGAAGGGCTCGACCGCGGCCATGGCCTCGCCGTGGCGGCGGTTGAGCAGCAGCGCCCAGGCGCGCGTCAGCGCAAGCGTGGGCAACCGGCCCAGCGCCGCCGGTGCAACCTGGTCGAACCAGCGCAGCAGCAGCCGCACGCGGCCGGTGGCCAGCAGCGCGCCCGATTCGCTGGCGATTGCGGCCAGCGCTTCGTCGTGGCGGCCTGCCTGCAGCAGGTGGTCAACAGCCGGTACCGGGTAGCCGTTGGCCAGGTACCAGCGCGCGGCGGCAAGATGCAGCTGCGGCGCGCGGCCCGGTGCCTGCGCGGCCAGCCGGTGCTGCAGGAAGCTGGCGAAGAGGCGGTGGTAGCGGAACCAGTTGCGCTCGGCGTCGAGCGGGAACAGCAGCAGGTTGGCGCGCTCGAGGTGGTCGAGCATCTGGCGCGCGTCGTCGCGGCCGGTGAGGGCATCGCACAGCGGTGCGCTGAGCTGGCCGAGCACGCTGGTGTCTAGCAGGAAGGCGCGGCAGGCGTCGGACTGCCGCGCGAGGATGTCTTCGGCAAGGAACTCGCCCAGTTCCAGGTGTGTGCCGGAGAACGACGCGACAAAGGCCGCGTGGTCGCTGCGCTGCTGCAGCGACAGCGCCGCGAGGTAGATCGCCGTGGCCCAGCCCTCGGTGCCGCGGTGCAGCGTGGCGATGTCGGGGTCGCGCAGCGGCAGGGCGCAGCGGCCGCGCAGCAGCTCGGAGGTCTCCTGCAGAGAAAAGCGCAGCGCCGCCGGCGCGATCTCCAGCAGCTGGCCGCGCGCGCGCAGGCGCCCCAGGCCCAGTTCCGGCGTGGCCCTGGACCCGGCCACCAGCGTGCCGCACTGTGGCAGAGCCGCGATCAGCTGCTGCAGGAAGTCGAGCGCTGGTGCGCCATGCAGCGTTTCGAGATCGTCCAGCACGATCGCGAACGGCTGTGACGCGCTGCCCACCCGCTCGAGCAGGGCGTGCGCCAGCCGCGGGCCGCTGTCACCTGTCTCGGCCGACGCCCCACGTTTGCCGCGCAATGGCGCCAGGCCCGCTTCCAGGTGCACCAGCAGGCGCTCCAGGTCGTTGTCGCCGGCGTCCAGGCGCAGCCAGGCGACCGCATGGTGCTGCGCCAGGCAATGCGCGGCGTATTGCTGCATCAGCGTGGTCTTGCCGAAGCCGGCGGCGGCGCGCAGCACGATCACGCGTGCCGCGCGCGCTTCGGCCATCTGCGCCACCAGGTGCGGGCGGTGCAACATGGCCGCATGCGCCACCGGCGGGGCGAGCTTGGAGGCAAGGACGGCGGGCCGGGGCCGGACGGCCCCGGCGGTGGCGTGAAGGGCAGGCGGGTGCGAGACGTTCCTGGGGCGCCATGGCGCGGGCGGGGCTTGAGTGCGGCCGATTCTTCCACGTGCCTCAGGGTTGCGTCCTAGTTCGTTTGGACGATTTTGGCGGCCGGTGGGATTTTGCTCCTTTCGATGGACGACACCGCCGCGTGCCGCGCCTAAAGTGGCCCGCACGCGCCGCTGGGCGCGCAGCAGGGAGCCATACCGGCACCTGCCCGGAACGGCACGCAGAGGCCGGCCGGCAGCGTGGCGCAGTACAGGCCGGCACGGGCGCTGCCCGGATGCCACCGGCCCCATGACAGGAAACCAAGGAGACAAGCAATGCAGCAAGGCAGGCGCAGGGTACTGCGGCAACTGGGTCTTGGCGCCGCGGGCGCGGCCCTGGCGGGCACCGGCTGGACGGCACGAGCGCAAGGCGCGGCCTATCCGGCACGCACGGTGCGCATCGTGATGCCGTACGCGGCGGGCGGCACCGGCGACGTGGTCGCGCGCGCCATCGCCGACGGCCTGGCCAAGGCCTGGGGCAAGGCCGTGGTGGTCGACAACCGGCCCGGCGCCGGCGGCATGATCGGTGCCGACATGGTGGCCAAGGCCGAGCCCGACGGCTATACGCTGCTGTTCGCGCTGACCGGGCTGGTGCAGGCGCCCAGCCTCTATACCAAGGCGACCTTCAACCCGGTGCGGGACTTTGCGCCGATCTCCGAACTGGCAACGTCGCACCTCGCGCTGGTGGTGCAGCCCGACGTGCCCGCCGCCAGCATCAGGCAGCTGGTCGACTACATTCGCAAGCTCGGCAAGCCGCTGCCGTACGGTTCGTACGGGCTGGGCTCGAGCGGACACCTTTACATGGAGATCTTCGGCCGCAACGCGGGCGTGCCGCTGACCCACGTGCCGTACAAGGGCGAGGGCCCGATGCTCAATGACCTGCTCGGCGGCCAGCTGCCTGCCGCCATGGTGGCCGCGGTGTCGGCGCGCCAGCATGCGCGTACCGGCAAGCTCAAGGTGATCGCCGTTGCCGGGCAGGCACGCTCGCCGCTGCTGCCCGACGTGCCGACGTTCCAGGAGGGCGGCGTGCCGGGATTGGAGCGGCAGGGATGGATCGGCCTGTTCGCGCCAACGGGAACGCCACGCGCCATCGTCGACAAGGTGTCGGTCGACGTCAATCGCGTGCTGACCAACGCCGACCTGCGCGCGCGCATGGTTGACCTCGGCATCTTGCTGAAGGGTTCATCGCCGGCGGCGTTCACCGACGTAGTGAAGCAGGAGCAGGCCTATTGGGCCGAGGCGATCCGCGCCTCGGATATCCGGCTCGATTGAACGAAAGCACGGGCGGCCGCGCCGCCCGTGTGCCACGCCTACTGGTAAGTCACTACCATCATGTAGCCGTCCGGCCTGCCGCGCCGCCCGCCGAGCAGGCTGCGGAACACCGGCTCCACGCGCATCGTCGCCGTGGCGACACGCGCGTGCGCGCCGG
The DNA here is from genome assembly GCF_059278825.1 of Cupriavidus sp. MEYA8. Classification (NCBI taxonomy): domain Bacteria; kingdom Pseudomonadati; phylum Pseudomonadota; class Betaproteobacteria; order Burkholderiales; family Burkholderiaceae; genus Cupriavidus; species Cupriavidus sp. MEYA8. The sequence goes on along the minus strand of NZ_CM181222.1, from coordinate 433,653 downwards.
CGCGCACCGGCGGCATCGGCACTGGTGCCGAGACCGTCCGTCCCGTAGCATCGACGCAGCGCGCGTGCACTTGTACCGCCGTGGGCGTGAAGCCGCATGACGGATTGACGATGGCCCCGCGAAACGTGATCGTGCCCGTTTGCGCCACCGCGATGCCGGCCAGGGCCAGCGCCAGGACTCCACCCACTATCAGCTGCCCGGTGATGCCGGGAACTGCCCCGCTTCGTTTCATTGATCTCATGTCATCACTCCGCTGTCGGTGTGGTGCGGATGCAAGCCCCGAGCGATGCGGTGCTGCCACTGCGCGAACGGTAGGGGCAGAACATGCGCCACTTGATGATAGTGGCCGCAATAGTGATTTCTTGGGACTTGGAACAATGCTGTGACCATTGCTCCGGCAAGCGGGGCGCAGGGCGCCCTGCAACAGCATCAGCCAGCCTGGCCAGTGCCTTCCCGCAGGATCAGGCGCGAGCGCGCGAAACCGGCGTGCGTGCGCAGCGCCTGCATCAGCTGGTCCGACGGCACGCGGTCGAGATCGGTCACCACATAACCGGTGGTGCCGCGCGTCTGCAGGTGCTGGCCGGTGATGTTGACCCCTTCCTGCGCCAGCAGCGTATTGAGCGCTGCCAGCGCACCCGGCGCGTTGCCATGCACGTTGAGCAGCCGCGCCGGTGCCTGCAGGGGACCTGGATCGACCTCGGGAAAGTTCACCGCGCCGATGGTGCCGCCGGTCGCCAGGAAGTGCGCCAGCTTGGCCGCGACCTCGGCGCCGATATTCTCCTGCGCCTCTTCGGTGCTGCCGCCGACGTGCGGGGTCAGCAGCACGTTGGACAGGTTCTGCAGTTCGCTGATGAACGGATCGTTGTTGGTCTTGGGCTCTTGCGGAAACACGTCGATGGCGGCGCCGCCCAGGCGTTTTTCGCGCAGCGCCGCGGCCAGCGCGCCAATGTCGACCACGCTGCCGCGCGAGGCATTGATCAGGATCGCGCCAGGCTTGAACGCGGCCAGCACGCTCGCATCGATCATGTTCCTGGTGCGCGGCGTGGCCGGGACATGCAGCGTCACCACCTCGGCCTGCGACACCGCTTCTTCGAGCGAGCCCGCGGCACGCGCCGAGCCGTGCGACAGCCGCGCCAGCACGTCGTAGTAGACCACGCGCATGCCCATCGATTCGGCCAGCACGCCGACCTGCGAGCCGATATTGCCGTAGCCGACGATGGCGATGGTCTTGCCGCGCGCCTCGAAGGCGCCGCTGGCCCCCTTGGCCCACTTGCCGGCATGCGCGAGCGTGTTTTTCTCGGGGATCCGGCGCAGCAGCATCACCGCTTCGGACACGACCAGTTCGGCCACCGAGCGCGTGTTGGAAAAGGGCGCGTTGAATACCGGAATGCCCGCATGCGTGGCGGCCTCCAGGTCGACCTGCGAGGTGCCGATGCAAAAGCAGCCGATCGACAGCAGCCCCGGGGCGCTGCGGATATCGTCGCCGCGCAGGTGCGTGGCCGAGCGGATGCCGACTATGTCATGGCTGGCCAGTACTTCGCGCAATTCAGGACCGGCCAGTGCACCGGTCCGGCGTTCGACCTGCAAGCCGGCTTCGGCCAGCCGTGCGGTGGCGCTCTGGTGAATGTTCTCGAGCAGGATCGCAGTGGTCACGTTCGTTTTCCGCGTGGAGGGATGGGTCTACCCTCCATTCTGCGCGCAAAACGGCACGGGACCCCGGGAGTCCCTGCTGCCGGCAATGACACCGGCATGCCTGGGACAACGCGCCCGTGCGTTGCCCCGTGCCGGTTCAGCGCGAGCGGCGCGAGTCGCCGCCGAGCGGGTCGACGATGATCATGGTCTGGCGCAGCACTCCGCCGTCATCGAAGTAAGCGCTGAAATGCGCGCTCTGCAGGCCGTCCTTGTACATCCGCCACGACCACGCCTCGCGCTTCATCAGGGGATAGTACTGGATGGGTTCGCGGGGCAGGCCGAAATGCTCCTGCATGTCTTTCTTGGTCCAGACATTGACCTGGGCACGATAGACCTCCATTTCGGTCAGCATCTGGCGGTAGCTGGTGAGCCTGCCGCCGGCATCGAAATCGGCGGCGTAGACCTCATGGCCGAAGGGCTGGCGCGACCACAGCCAGCGCGTGGTGCCGTCGGCCAGGCGGAAAGTCTCGGTGGGTGGCCCGAAGGTCTGGCGCACGGCACTTTCCGGGCTGCCGATCAACTTCTGTCCGGTCTGTACGGGCTGCAGCGTGGCGCAGCCCCCGAGCGTGCCGGCCAGCCATGCGGCCGCGCACAGGCGGCCGGCGAGCCGAAGTTGCATGCGAAGCTGCATGGCGTTCTCCTGCGGGCGTCATGCCCGCATCCGCCATTCTCTGACCAGTGCGATGCCCGGCGCAACAGGTGCCCGACGTGCCGGGGCGCCGGGCGCCGCCGGGACGATCAGCAGCGGCCCTTCTTGGCCTGGCCCGGCGGACAGAAGGATTCGTTGCCGTACGGGTCGACGCGGCAATTGCCCTTCTTGGCCTGGCCCGGGGGGCAGCCGGGACCCCCGCCGCCATACGTGTCATACGGGGCAACCACGCAGCCGCCGAGCAGGGCGCTACACGCAACGAGCAATGCCAGGACGGATTTCATCGATTTCTCCTTGTTGTGGGGGATCCGAATGCGCAGCAGGATAGTGCGTCGGCCTGTCGTCAATTGTAAGGAATAGTGAATAGACGAGCCGCGCCCGGCGCCGGGGATGGCGCCCGGATGCGTGCTGGAATATTCGAGCCGCGACGTTACGGCAGGTGCCGGCCGGGCAGCCGGGATGCCGGCGCGCCGGTGGGGCGGGCGGCCTGGCCCGCGGTGCCTTGCCGGCGTGCCGGGCCGGCCTTGGCCTGCCCGGTACCGCGAGGCGCCGTCAGCCGGCGGTCGCCGTCGATGCGCTCCGCCGGCGCGGAAAATGCCCCGATCCTGACGGGCTCGCCCATGCCGCCGGTAACGTGCTGCGCATGGGCGATGCCGGAAGCCGCGGCCAGCAGCGCGGCGGCAACAAGGGGGAGGGCAGGAAGTCGAGGCATGGAAGGTTCCGGTCGTCGGTGCCGTACGGCACGTGGCAGACGGATGTGTCGCGGCTTCGTGCGGGCGACGGGAGCATAGCCGAGCTTGCTAGCCGTGGGTGTAATAGATTGTTACTCGGTCGCCACCTAGCCATCATCAGTCATCATATAACATTGAGCAATTCGACGCCTTGGCGGATTCTGGCGGACTCAAAGTTTTAAACCGGCGGAATTTGCAACTTTATAGGCCAATATACGGCACATTGTTCCGACTGAAGTACCAAGTATACCGGGTAATCCCCAGCACAATCTTTGTCGTATCCTCATAAAATGTTGTACGACAACGTATTACGAATGCCAAGGGAGACCCAGATGCGCGAGAACCGGATCCGGAAGATGTGGGCGGCGGGCCAGGCCGTGGTGAATGGCTGGCTGTCCATCCCCAGCGCCTTTGCCGCCGAGACCATGGCCCACCAGGGCTGGGACTCGCTCACGATCGACCTGCAGCATGGCGCGCTTGACTACGCCGATGCACTGGCGCTGCTGACAGCGATCTCGACCACGGACACCGTGCCGGTCGTGCGCGTGCCGTGGAACGAGCCCGGCATCCTGATGAAGGTGCTCGATGCCGGCGCGTATGGCGTGATCTGCCCGATGGTCAATACCCGCGCCGACGCCGAGCGCCTGGTGGCCGCCACGCGCTATCCGCCGCTGGGCGCGCGCAGCTTCGGTCCGATCCGCGGGCTGCTGTACGGCGGCGCCGACTACGCCCAGCACGCCAACGACACCGTGGTGGTGCTGGCGATGATCGAGACCCGGCAAGGGCTGGAGAACCTGGACGAGATCCTGTCGGTCGACGGGCTCGACGGCGTCTATATCGGCCCGTCCGACCTGTCGCTCGCGCTGGGCTGCCGGCCGACCTTCGACGACGTCGACCCGCCCGTGGCACAGGCCATCGAGCACGTGGTTGCCCGAGCCAGGGCGCACGGGCGTCTCGCGGGCGTCCATAACGGCGCGCCGGCGGCCGCGTTGCGCCGCATCGGGCAAGGCTTCGGCTTCGTCACGGTCAGTTCCGATGCGCGGCTGATGGCTGCAGGCGCGCAGCAGGTCATGGCCGAGATGCGCGCCGGACAGCCACGGCAGACCGCGGCCCCGGCGCCCGGCAGCAGCGGCTACTAGGCCCGCCTGGCCACAAACAACACCGAACCGTACCGAACGCAAGGAGAGCAAAACGTGAAACTCGGATTCATTGGCCTTGGCATCATGGGCAGCCCGATGGCGCAGAACCTGATCGCCGGCGGGCATGAAGTCAGGCTGTCGAGCCGCAGCGGTGCGCCGCGGGCGCTGGTCGACCTGGGCGGCATCGCCTGCGCGTCGGGCCGCGAAGTGGCGCAGGGCGCCGACATCATCTTCCTGATGGTGCCCGACACCCCGCACGTCGAAGCGGCGCTGTTCGGTGAAGACGGCGTGGCCGCCGGCCTGAGCGAGGGCAAGATCGTGGTCGACATGAGCTCGATCTCGCCGATCGCCACCAAGGGCTTCGCCAGCCGCATCAACGCGCTGGGCTGCCGGTACCTCGATGCGCCGGTGTCCGGCGGCGAGGTCGGCGCGCGCAACGGCACGCTTTCGATCATGGTGGGCGGGCCCGAAGCAACCTTCGCGACCGTGCGGCCCCTGTTCGAGCTGATGGGCAAGAACATCACGCTGGTCGGCGACAACGGCGCCGGCCAGACCGCCAAGGTCGCCAACCAGATCATCGTCGCGCTGAACATCGAGGCCGTGGCCGAGGCGCTGCTGTTCGCCGCCAAGGCCGGCGCCGACCCCGCGCGCGTGCGCCAGGCGCTGATGGGCGGCTTTGCCTCGTCCAAGGTGCTGGAGGTGCATGGCGAGCGCATGATCAAGCGCACCTTCGAGCCCGGCTTCCGCATCGGGCTGCACCAGAAAGACCTGAACCTCGCGCTGTCCAACGCGCGCGAAATGGGCGTGTCGCTGCCCAGCACGGCGACCTGCCAGGAGCTGTTCAACGCCTGCGTGAGCCACGGCGGTGCTGGCTGGGACCATTCCGCGCTGGTGCGCGCGCTGGAGCTGCTGGCCAACCACGAAATCGGATCCTGAACATGACTGCAACCACATCGTCCACCCAACCCGCCGACAGCATCGCCTGGATCCGGCTGTCTTCCAGCTACCTGCCGCTGGCCACGCCGATCAGCGACGCCAAGGTGCTGACCGGCCGGCAGAAGCCGATGACCGAGGTGGCGATCCTGTTTGCCGAGATCCGCACCGCCAACGGCCATGAGGGGCTGGGCTTCAGCTACAGCAAGCGCGCGGGCGGCCCCGGCCAATTCGCGCACGCGGCCGAGATCGCGCCGGCGCTGATCGGCGAAGACCCGAGCGATATCGCGCGCCTGTGGGACAAGCTGTGCTGGGCGGGCGCGTCGGTCGGCCGCAGCGGCCTGTCGACGCAGGCCATCGGCGCCTTCGACGTGGCGCTGTGGGACCTCAAGGCCCGCCGCGCCGGCCTGTCGCTGGCCAAGCTGCTGGGCGCGCATCGCGACGCGGTGCGCTGCTACAACACCTCGGGCGGTTTCCTGCATACGCCGCTGGACCAGCTGAAGGTCAATGCCGCGGCTTCGGTCGAGCGCGGCATCGGCGGCATCAAGCTCAAGGTGGGCCAGCCCGACGGCGCGCTCGACATCAAGCGCGTGGCCGCGGTGCGCGAGCACCTGGGCGACGCGGTGCCGATCATGGTCGACGCCAACCAGCAATGGGACCGCCCGACCGCGCAGCGCATGTGCCGCACCTTCGAGTCGTTCAACCTGGTGTGGATCGAAGAGCCGCTCGACGCCTACGATCACGAAGGCCACGCCGCGCTGGCGACGCAGTTCGACACCCCGATCGCCACCGGCGAAATGCTGACCAGCGCCGCCGAGCACTGGGACCTGATCCGCCACCGCGCCGCGGACTACCTGATGCCCGATGCGCCGCGCGTCGGTGGCATCACGCCTTTCCTCAAGGTGGCGGCACTGGCCGAGCATGCGGGGCTGATGCTCGCGCCGCATTTTGCGATGGAACTGCACGTGCACCTTGCCGCCGCGTATCCGCGCGAGCCGTGGGTCGAGCATTTCGACTGGCTCGAGCCACTCTTCAACGAGCGCCTGCAGATCCGCAACGGCCGCATCCAGGTGCCGACCGCGCCGGGATTGGGCCTGAGCCTGAGCGAGCAGGCAAGGGCCTGGACGCGCCAGCAGGCGGAATTCGGCCAGCAGCCGTAACCCCGAACAACCCATATACAAGACACACAGCAAACAGGAGACAACCCATGAAAAAGCTGATCGCATCCCTGCTGCTCGGCGCAGCCATGGCCACCGCGCACGCCGCCTGGCCGGAAAAGCCCGTCACGCTGCTGGTGCCGTTCCCCGCGGGCGGCTCCAGCGACAACGTCGCCCGCATCCTGGGCGCCAAGATGCAGTCGCAGTTCGGCGGCAGCTTCGTGGTCGACAACAAGCCGGGCGCGGCCGGCATGATCGGCGCCGCCATGGTCAAGCGTGCGCCGGCCGACGGCTACACGGTGTTCGTGTCGTCGCTGGGCCCGTTCGTGATCGGGCCGCACCTGACCCGGAACGCCGGCTACGATCCTCTCAAGGACTTCGACTACATCAGCGTGGCGGTGCAGGCGCCCAATGTGCTGGCCGTTCCCGCTAACTCGCCGCACAAGAGCCTGCAGGACGTGATTGCCTACGAGAAGGCCCATCCCAGCAAGATGACCTTCGCCTCTGCCGGCAACGGCACCAGCGACCACCTGACCGCCGAGCTGTTCTGGCAGCAGACCGGCACCGCCGGCCTGCACGTGCCGTACAAGGGCGGCGCGCCCGCGCTGAACGATCTGCTGGGCGGGCAGGTTGATGCCACCTTCATGAACATCAACACCGCGATCCCGCATATCAAGGCGGGCAAGCTGCGCGCGCTGGCCATCACCAGCAGCAAGCGCTCGCCGATCCTGCCTGACGTGCCGACCATGGATGAAGCCGGGGTGAAGGGCGTGACGGTCTACTCGTGGCAGGCCGTGGCGGCGCCGAAGGGGCTGGCGCCGGAGATCAAGGCGAAGCTGCATTCGGCCGTGGTGGCGGCGCTCAACGATCCCGCGGTCAAGCCCAAGCTGCTCGACCTGGGCTTCGAGATCGTCGCCAATACGCCGGAGCAGTTCACGGCGTTCCAGGCGTCGGAGTATGCGCGCTGGAAGAAGGTGATCGAGGTGGGCAAGATCACGGCCGACTGAGCTGAGCTATCCCGGGGCGTGCTCAGCGCCGCGCCAGCCGCTTGAGCGCGCCCGGCTCCAGCAATTCGATCTGCCGGTACTGGCGCCGGATCCAGCCGGCGTCTTCCCATGCCTGCAGGTACTTGGCTACCGTCTGGCGCGAGCGGTTGACCATGTCGCCCAGGTCTTCGGCGCTGATCTGCACGACATGGTCGGTGCGGTCGGCCAGTTCCAGCAGCCGCGCCGCCATGCGCGCATCGACCGGCGCCTGCGCCGCGCTCTCGGCGTGGTCGAAGGCCACGCGCAGCCGCGCGCAGATCTGCTGCACGATCAGGTGCATCCCCTCCGGATGCTGCGCCAGGATCCGGTCGAATGCGCGCCGGTCCAGCACCAGCAACTCGGTATTGCCGACCGCGAAGGCGTCATGCGTGCGCGGCTTGCCGTCGAGCAGCGAGATCTCGCCGAACCAGCGTCCGCGCCCGATCACCGAATACACCGACTCGCGCCCGCCGCTGCTGACGCGGCTCATGCGCACGCGCCCCGACACCACCATGCAGAAGTAAGTCGGCGGATCGCCGCGCGCGAACACCATCTCGCCATCGGCAAAGCGCAGCCGGCGTGCGGCGCCGGCCACGGCGTCGAGCACGCGGGGCGGCGCATTGCGCAGCCAGCCGCTGGCCAGCACGCTGCGCGGCAGCGCCCGCACGGGTTCGATGCGCTTCACTTTGCTGGCCACCTGCTTTCTCATTGCCGTTCCGGTTGAGCCGAGATTGTCCAATACTTAACAGACTTTGGCACGGTGCGCCGCGACAATGCCTGCGTCCAGTCACACACCTCACCCCCGGGAGACCATGCAGATGGCGCAGATCCAGCTCGTCGATTCAGTAAGAGACCGCGTTTCCGACGCGGAATGGCAAATGCGCGTCGACCTTGCCGCGGCCTACCGGCTGGTGGCCCACTTCGGCTGGGACGACCTGATCTTCACGCATATCTCGGCGCGCGTGCCCGATGCGCCGGACCAGTTCCTGATCAATCCGTACGGCATGATGTTCGACGAGATCACGGCGTCGAGCCTGGTCAAGGTCGACCACGAGGGCCAGCCCGTGCTGGAGACGCCGTACGACGTCAACCCGGCCGGCTTCATCATCCACAGCGCCGTTCACGAAGCACGCCCCGAGGTCGGCTGCGTGATGCACACGCATACCTCGCACGGCGTCGCCGTCTCGGCGCAGCAGGCGGGCCTGCTGCCGATCTCGCAGCAATCGATGTTCGCGCTGACCGGGCTGGCCTACCACGACTATGAAGGCGTGGCGCTGCGCGAGGACGAGAAGGCGCGGCTGGTGGCCGACCTCGGCCGCTGCAAGCAGATGATCCTGCGCAACCACGGACTGCTGACGTGCGGGCGCACCGTGTCCGATGCCTTCCTGACCATGTACACGCTGGAGTCGGCCTGCCGCATCCAGATCCTGGCGCAGAGCGGCGGCACGCCGCTGACCATGGTGCCCGAAGCCGCCAGCGCCAACATGGGCCAGCAGGCGCGCCAGGCGACCAAGGGCAAGGGCTCTAACCTGGCCTGGCCCGGCTTGCTGCGCCGCCTGGATCGCATTAACCCCGACTATCGCAACTGAGCCGGCAACTGAGCCGCAACTGAGCCACACCTGACCATGGCCATTCTTGTTCACCTGCCGTCGTTCATGGCGGTCCCCATCACGGCCTTGCTGCGCGAGCAAGCGCCGGACATCACCATCTGGAACGGCCGCGAAGCCGCCGTGCCGGAAGAGGTCGAGGCCATCATCGCCTGGGGCCTGAAGCCGGGCGTGCTGCCCGCATACCCGAAGCTGCGGCTGGTCTGCGCCGCCACCGCCGGCGTCGACAAGCTGCTGGCCGCGCCGGACCTGCCGCAGGACATGCCGGTCACGCGCATCGTCGATCCCGGCCAGCAGACCGGCATCGCCCACTTCGTGCTGGCCATGGCGCTGCGCCATACCCGCGAACTGGGGGTGTATGCCGAGCAGCGGGGCCGCGGCGAATGGAAACGCCATCGCGGGCGCGCGCTGTCGCGCTGCCGCGTGGGCGTGCTTGGGCTGGGCGAGATCGGCAGCGAGGTGGCGCGCATGTTCGCGGCCATCGGCTTCCCGGTGGCGGGCTGGAGCCGCAGCCCCAAGCACCTGCCCGGCGTGGCGGACTTTACCGGCGACGACGGGCTGGACGCCATGCTGGCGCAGACCGATATCCTGGTCTGCACGCTGCCACTGACGCCACAGACCAACGGCATGCTCGACCGCAAGACGCTGTCGCGGCTGCCGCAGGGCGCTTACTTCATCAACGTGGGGCGCGGCGAGCATGTGGTCGAAGCCGACCTGCTCGCGCTGATCGACGAAGGCCACCTTGCCGGCGCGGCGCTGGATGTGTTCGCCAAGGAGCCGCCGGCGGCCGACGACCCGATCTGGACCCACCCGCGCATCGAGGCGACGCCGCATATCGCCGCCGATCCGTCGTACGAGCTGGTCGCGCAGCAGTGCATCGAAAACCTGCGCCGCGCGCGCGACGGGCGGCCGCTGCTGAACCAGGTCGACCGGCGGGCCGGCTACTGAGCGGAGCGCCCGCGTTGCATTACAGCGGCGCGGGCTGCGGCGCTGCCGGCGCTGCCGGTGCAGCCGCAGCGGCCGCAGCGGCCGGCTTGCTGCCGGCACCGCTGTAGGAGAAGTACTTTGCCTTGGCGTTGCGGGCCCAGTAGGCCATGGTGAAGTGCTTGCCGTCACGGCCATACAGCAGTTCCAGGCTGCCATTGGCCGCGGCCCACTCCGCATAGCCGTTCTCCGCCGAGGCTTCGGTCTTGCGCAGCGACGCGTAGCGCGCATCGAGCTTGCCCCGCACGTCTTCCAGCGCCGCACGGTCGAAGGTCATCGTGATCAGCGCCACCGTATCCTGCGCGTCGCAGTTCAGCGTCACGCGTGTCAGGCCGGCGAGGTGGAAGCGCTCCAGGCGCTTGAGCTCCACCGTATCGCCGCCGGCCCATTCGGACTTGCCGGTGCGGGCATGGTTTTCCGCCGGGGCGAGCCGTGCGCATTTCGACTTGCCAAGCTCCAAGCCCAGTGGTGCCGCGGTATTGGAGGCGGCAGCGGTGGTGGTGACGGTAGTCGTGGGGGCGGTGGCCGCTGCCTGCGGGGCGGCATGCGCGGCCAATGCTGCAAACGCGGCCATCAGGGCGGCGCAGTGGGGGAAAGCTTTCTTCATCTTCAGGGGGCTGGACGGATTTGCGTGGCGGGATCGATAGGTCACCGCGGATTCTACGGCTTTCCCGAGCGCGCCTGTAGGCCGGCGGCCTGCAATTAATAGCGCTGTGCGCCCGCCGGCTCGGGCCGCGACAGGCGATGGCGGTGACGGGTATCGATGTGAGGCCCTGGGCAAGCCGCCAGGGCAATCTTCACGCAGCCGCCTACCGCCGCTGCGCCAGCCAGATCCCCGCCCCGATCGCCGCCAGCCCCACCCCGTGATACCAGCGCGGCCAGTCGCCCAGCAGCAGCGTGGACAGCAGCGCCGCGAACACCGGTGTCAGCGTGATGAAAAACACCGGCAGTTGCGCGCCAGCCCTGGCAATGGCGCGGTCCCAGGCGAAGTAGGCGAGCAGCGAAGGAATCGTCGCCACGTAGAGCAGGATCGCGGCGACCTTGCCGTTCCAGGGCAGGGGCTGGTCCTGGGCCATCAGTTCCCATGCCGTCACCGGCGCGCTCGCCAGTACGCCGGCGACGATCTGGGCAAACAGCAGGACCGGCAGCGGTACGTCGGGCCGTTGCTTGCGCAGCAGCCAGGTATAGGCGCTCCAGGCAATGGTGGCGGCCAGCATGTAGAGGTCGCCGGGCACGAGGTCGAGCTGGGCCAACCGTGCCGGCTCGCCGCGCACCAGCACGAAGGACACGCCGACCAGGCACAGCAGCGCGCCCGCCACTTGCAGTGGCTTGACCCGCTCGCGGAAGCACAGGGCGCCAATCACGATCAGGAACAGCGGCGTGGACGCACCGATCAGCGTCACGTTGATCGGCGTCGACGTGGTCAGTGCCAGGTACTGCAGCGCGTTATAGCTGCCGATGGACAGCACGCCCATGGCCATGATGACGCCGGCGTGCCGGCGCAGCGCCGCGCGATGCTCCAGCACACCGCGCCAGGCGAATGGCGCAAGCAGCAGGCCGGCCAGCACCCAGCGTACGGAATTCAGCGTGATCGGCGGCACCGTGCCCGCTGCAAGGCGGCCGACGATGGCGTTGCCCGCCCAGCTCAGCGGCGGGAAAGTCAGCAGGAACAGGGTGGTCCAGTCGATGCGTCCGGAGCCGGCGCGGCTTGCTTGCATGGCGAAGGCGGTGTTGGCGAATCGCGCATTATCCGCCAACACCGGCATGGTCCGCAGCGGCGGGACCGCAAATCAGGCGTTGGTCTTGCGCCCCACGCTGCGGATCAGCTGCGTGACCCGCGTCATGTACTGGTCGAACGCCTGGTTCGCCTGCGCCTGGCTGTCGATGGGCTTGGCGACGGTGCGACCTTCCGCCTCCAGCTTGCCCAGGATATCCGGCTTGACCAGCGCTTCGCCGATCGCCTTGCGCAGCACCGTGACGCGGTCCGCCGGCGTGCCGGCCTTGACGAAATAGCCGCCGCCGATGGTGTATTCGAAGTCGGGGATCTGCTTGCTTTGCGAAATCAGCGGGACGTGCTTCAGCGCCGGCGGCAGCGCCCTGGAGAAGCTGGTCAGGATCCGCAGCCGGCCCTGCTGCTGCATCGCGTCGAAGCTCGACTGGTAGGGCAGGATGGCGAAGTCGACTTCGCCGCCCGCCAGGCCCTGCAGCGCCGGCGCGCCGCCCTTGTACGGCACGTGTAGCAGCGGTGCGCCGAGCCTGGCGGCCAGCGCGTCGCCCATCAGGTGATAGATCGAGTCGATGCCGACGGTCGCATAGGTCAGCGGCTTGGCCTTGCTCTGCTTCGCCAGGTCGAGGAACTTGTCCAGGCTGTCGGCGGCCAGGCCGTTCCTGGCCATCAGCACGATATTGGCATCGCTGATCGGCGCGACCAGCATGAAGTCCTGCGGCTTGTAGCGCGCGGCCGGGTTCAGCAGCGGGGCCAGGAACACTTCATTGATCGAACCGTGGAAGAAGGTGTAGCCATCGGCCGGTGCGGCCAGTACCTTGTTGGCGCCGATCAGGCCGGTGCCGCCGCCGTAGTTCTCGACCACGACCTGCTGTTTGACGCTCTTGCCGATCGATTCGCCGAAGATCCGGGCCGAGGTATCGCTGGCCCCGCCGGCCGGATACGGCACCACCAGCGCCAGCGGTCGGGCGGGAAAGCTTTCAGCGGCAAGCGCGGGTAGTGTGCCCAGTGCCGAGCTGCCGGCGGCACAGCCGGCCAGTTGCAGGAAGCGGCGGCGGTTCAGTGAATGCATGAAGACTCCCGAAAATAGCGATGCTCAAACCAGGTAGCGCTGCGCCAGGTGCGCCCAGAATGCGGCGCCCACGGGCAGGGCCTTGTCATTGAAGTCGTACAGGGGGTTGTGAACCATGCAGCCGCCGTCCTCGCCCAGGCCGTTGCCGAGCCTGATATAGGCGCCGGGCCGCTGTTCCAGCATGTAGGCGAAGTCTTCGCTGCCCATGACCGGCGGGCGCTCGACCACGTTGTCAGCGCCCACCAGCCGGATGGCGGCCTCGCGCGCGTATTCAGTCTGCGCGGCATGGTTGACCAGCACCGGGTACTTGCGTTCGTAGACCACATCGGACTGGAGCTGGTAGCTTTGCGCCTGGGTCGTGACGAATTCGCGGATGCGCGTTTCCACCAGCGTGCGTACCTTGGGATCGAGCGTGCGCACGCCGATCTTGATCGTCGCGCTTTCCGGCACGACGTTGTAGGTGCTGCCGGCCTGGATCGAGCCCACCGTGATGACCGCCGACTTCAGCGCATCGATCTCGCGGCTGACAATCGACTGCAGGCCCAGCACGATGCTGGCCGCGCATTGCATCGGGTCGATGCCGTGGTGCGGCATGGCGCCATGCGCGCCGCGGCCGCGCAGCGTGACCGTGGCGCGGTCGAACGATGCCATCGCCGGGCCGGCGATCACGCCGATCTGGCCGACCGGCATTCCCGGCGAGTTATGCAGCGCGTAGACCTCGTCGCACGGGAAGCGCTCGAACAGGCCATCCTCCAGCATGCGCAGCGCGCCGCCTTCGTTTTCCTCGGCCGGCTGGAAGATCAGGTTCAGCGTGCCGTTGAAATCGACCGACTCGGCCAGGTATTTCGCCGCGCACAGCAGGATCGCCGTATGCCCGTCATGGCCGCACGCGTGCATCTTGCCGGCGATGGTGCTGGCGTAGGCCAGGCCGGTCTGCTCCTGGATCGGCAGTGCGTCCATGTCGGCGCGGATGCCGATGGCCTTGCTGCCGTCGCCCTTGCGCAGGGTGCCGACCACCCCGGTCGTGCCCAGGCCCCGATGCACCGTGTAGCCCCACGCCGCCAGTTGTTCAGCGACCAGGTCGCTGGTGCGTCGCTCCTCGAAGGCGAGTTCGGGATGGGCGTGGATCTGGTGGCGGATCCGGACAAACTCGGGCGCGATGGCCTGGACGGCCTGCCGCAGGCTGGCGGTGGGGGACTGGGTCATGGTTGTCGGCGTACGTGGTCTTTGGCCTATTCTCTCCGCCCTTGGCCGCGGCATCCATGACAATGCTGTGGCAGAAACGTTGTATAAATAGCAACAATCCAAAAACGGCCCGGCATGACCGGGCATGACCACGCAAAGGGGAGCAAAGATGGATGACGTGCTGGACCGCAAGCGGGCGATGTGCCTGCTGCAGATCATTGAAACCGGCACGGTGCGCGGCGCGGCCGAGGTCCTCGAGCTGGACCCCTCGGTGGTAAGCCGCGCCGTGGCCAAGCTGGAGCAGGACACCGGCCTGACGCTGCTGGAGCGGCGCGGGCGCGGCGTGGTCGCCACCGACGCGGGGCGCCTGCTGGCGCTGTTCGCGCGGCGCCAGCAGGATCTGAACGATACCTTCCTGGCCGAGGTCAACAACCTGAAGAACGCCCAGCGCGGCCATGTCGAGCTGGTATTCGGCGAGGGCTTCGTGGACCTCGTGCTGGAGCCGGTGCTGCAAGGCTTCCTGAGCAAGCACCCGGACGTCACCTGCAGCATCCAGGTGGCTGGCACCGACGAAACCGTCCGCCATATCCTGGAAGACCTGGCGCATATCGGCTTCGCCTTCCAACCGCCCGACGACGTGCGGCTGCGCTCGCACTATTCGCGGCTGTCGCCGATCCGCGTGCATGTGCGCAAGGACCATCCGCTCGCGCGGCGCCGGCGCGCGCTGACCCTGGCGGACCTGGCCGCGCACCAGGGCGCGGCGCTGGCGGAATCGTTTGGCGTGCGCAAGCACGTGCAGGCGGCCGAGCTGGACGAGCACATCACGCTGAAGCCGATGCTGGTGACCAACTCATTCAAGGTGCTTTGGGAGTTTGCCGCGATGGGGCTCGGCTACATCCTGACGCCGCGCTCGGTGCCGCTGAAGGGCGCGCAGTTCAGGCAACTGGTGTCGCTGCCGCTGGCCAACCCGATTTTGAACAATAGCCGCATCCATATCATCACGCGGGCGGGCAGGCATCTTTCGCCGGTGGCCGGCAGCATGCTGCGGCACGTGATGAAGGCGTTCCCGCAGATCTGAAGGGGCAGGGCAGGCATCGTTGCATCGGATGCAACGGATAGCCTGCCCTCAGTCATGCACTGGATGTGCGCGCGGCGCATGCCGCGCCCTCACGCGTGCGCACCGTCCAGGTAGGGATCGATCGAGCGCGCCGGATCGGCGGACGGACCGGTGCGGTCCAGGCCAGCAAGGGTGCGTGCGCCGTCGCTGTACGGATCGACGATGCGTGCCCCATCGGCAAACGGGCTGCGAGCGTCTTGCACGCCGCGTGCGCCATCGGTGAACGGGCTGCGAGCGTCCTGCACGCTGCGCGCGCCATCGGCAAACGGGCTACGTGCATCCTGGACGGCGCGTGCGCCTTCGCTGAACGGGTCGCGTGCGCCCGGTGCGGCTTGTGCGCCGGCGGCGGCAGCGGCCAGGGCGATGGCGAAGATGATGCGTTGGGTGAATTGGGTAGCCATGATCGGTTTCCTTTATGTCAGTGGATCTGCCTGGGTTTGCGTACCTGCGCGGCCGGGGCTTTGTCTTTGCCGCCGGCCACGAGAAGCATTAAAGAAGACCGGTGTATCTGCCCTGTAGCGGGTCAAAGGCGATTCTGTCAGGACTCGTATCGATGCTGGCGGCGGATACAAAGCGGTACAAACACGTGCCCGGGATGCCGTTTGCGGGCGGCATTCAGCCGCGTCCACGCCACGCGAGAGTCCGCCGGAAGTGCGCTGCGCGCGGCTTCGAATGGCTGGCAGTCCTGAATTCAGTCGAGAGCGGCGGACCGCCGCGCGCCATCCCGTGATCCGGGGCACAATGGCGTGGCATCAAAACTGAATATGCCACCTTTCCTGCCACTCAAGGACGCCGATCATGCATCACGTAGCGCTCGCCCTGTACCCTGGTTTCCAGGCGATGAACCTGGCGGTGACAACGGTGCTGGAGTTCACCAACCGGACCCTCGGCACGCCGCTGTACCAGGTCCATCTGCTCTCGGAGCATGGCGGACCGGTGATGTGCTCCGGAGGCTTCGCCGTCAGCACCGAGCCATTCGGCAGGCGCCGCTTCGACACCGTGCTGGTGGTCGGCGACAACGACATCACGCCCACGCCGCCGGCGCTGGTCAGGTTCCTGCAGCGTGCGGCGCGTACCTCGCGGCGCATCGGCGCCACCTGCACCGGTGCCTTCAACCTGGCGGAGGCCGGGCTGCTGGATGGCCGCCGTGCCACCACGCACTGGTACTACGCGGAGCAGCTGCGGCGGCGCTTTCCCAACGTGGGCGTGGAAGAGGACCGGATCTTCATCATCGACGGCCCGGTGTGGACGTCGGCCGGCATGTCGGCCTGCATCGACCTGGCGCTGGCGCTGGTGGAGAAAGACGCCGGCGGCGCGGTCGCGCGCGACGTGGCGAAAAAGCTGGTTGTGTACCACCGCCGTGCCGGCGGGCAATCGCAGTTCTCGGCATTGCTCGACCTCGAGCCGCGCTCCGACCGCATCCGTGCCGCACTGGACTTTGCGCGGCAGAACCTGCAAAGCGAACTCTCAGTGGAGCAGCTGGCGGAGGCGGCGCACCTGAGCCCGCGGCAGTTCGCGCGCGCTTTCCGGGACGAGACCGGCCAGACGCCGGCGAAGGCGGTCGAGCACCTGCGCGTCGAGGCAGCAAGGCTGATGATGGAGAGCGGGCGCCATGCCATCGATGTGGTGGCGCGGGATACCGGATTCGGCGACCGCGAGCGCATGCGGCGGGCCTTCCTGCGGGCCTATGGCCAGCCGCCGCAGGCGATCCGGCGCCTGGCGCGCGGCGTCGAGCCGCAGGCTGCGTAGCGCTCGGGCCAGTCGGGCCGGGCGCGTTGACAACTGCGGCCACGGGTGGCTCATGAGCCCGCGCCGCATCCGTCACGCCGGTTGAAACGATTTTGTAATAAGCGCCTCACGCCATTGCACTGGCCCTTGGCGCGCTGGCGGCGCGTCCCCCACGCCGGGGCAGCATACTGCCCGCGCAACGTGAAATAGTGCTTGCGCAGCTACGGCACGCTTGTTGCTGGACAAGGGCAGGTGAGCCATCCGGCCCGTCACCTCGTCCACGTCCCTACGGACATCACCAAGGAGCCGCCATGAATATCGTCTGGCTAGTTGGCGCGGTTGTCATCATCCTCGCGGTGCTCAGCTTCTTCGGCCTGCGCTGATCCAGAGCTGGCAATCGCATGGCGCTGCCGCGGTTAGTTTCACCGCGTGCGCAGCGCCAACGTCTTCATTTCTTTTTCTTCCTTTTGTCCAGATGGGCGCGTACCGGGCGCGTCCCCTTACAGCTCCGGCGTCCCCAGCGCCCGGCTGATGCGCAGTGCCGCAAGCGTGCTGATCACGCCAGACAGCAGGTACAGGCTGACCGCCACCAGCCCGAACAGCGACGACAGCCCCAGCGCCACCAGCGGCGCAAACGCCGCGCCGAACAACCAGCCGAAATCCGTGGTCAGAGCGGCCCCCGTGTAGCGGAAGCGGGGTTCGAAGTTGGAAGTCACCACGCCCGCCGCCTGCCCGTACGACAGCCCCAGCAGGCCGAATCCGACCAGGATGAAAATATTCTGGCCAGTGGCGCCGCCACCCAGCAGCCACGGCGTGACCAGGCTGAAAACACCGATCAGCACCGCCATCGTCGCCAGCGTCGTGCGGCGGCCGATGCGGTCCGCCAGCCAGCCCGAGATCAGCGTGCCGATAAACGCGATAAAGCCGCCCGCGATCTGCACCGCCAGCACCGCGGAAATCGTCTGCTCCTGGTGCAGCACCGCCCACGACAGCGGGAACACCGTGACCAGGTGGAACAGCGCATAGCTGGCCAGCGCCGCGAACGCGCCCAGGAAGATGTTGAAGCCCTGGGCATTGACCATCTGCAGCGTGCTGATCGGCTCCAGTTCGTCTTCTTCCAGCAAACGCGTGTATTCGTGCGTGACCACCAGCCGCAGCCGCGCGAACAGCGCCACCACATTGATGGCGAAGGCCACGTAGAACGGATAGCGCCAGCCCCATTCGATAAACTCCTGCGGGGTCAGGCTGGTATGCAGGAACAGGAACAGCGCGCCGGCGATGATAAAGCCGGAGGGCGCGCCAAGCTGGCCCACCATTGCATACCAGCCGCGCTTGTCTTCCGGCGCGTTCAGCGCCAGCAGCGACGGCAGGCCGTCCCATGAACCGCCGAAGGCGATGCCCTGCAGGAAGCGGAACAGTGCCAGCAGGTAGATCGACGCGGCCCCGATCGATGCGTACGACGGCAGGAACGCAATGCCCACCGTGGCGGTGCCAAGCAGGAACAGCGATGCGGTCAGCTTGATGCCGCGCCCCCAGCGCCGCTGGATGCGCATGAACAGGGCCGTGCCGAACGGCCGCCCGATGAACGCGAAGGAAAAGATCGTGAAGCTGTACAGCAGCCCGGCCAGCTCGCTCGCGAACGGAAAGTAGACCGCCGGGAAGACAAGCACGGAAGCAATGCCGTAGACGAAGAAATCGAAGTACTCCGACGCCCGCCCGATCACCACGCCAGTGGCGATTTCGGCAGGTGCCACATCATGGTGGCCGGGGGCCGGAGGTGCAGTCGGCGACGCTCGGTGCTGGTGGGTCAGGCTGGCCATCGTCAGTCTCCTCTCGACAGGAGTGCTTCGATACTGCACTTAAACTCGCACAGTCACAAGAATAGCGCCTAAACTGCCATAGAAAATCGAAAGGTGGATTCATCGGTGCATACCGATATTCCTCAGACGCCACTTCTGTGACTATGGGCCACTTCGACACTGCAGTCCCGCATTCCCGTGTACCGAGAAGACTACTGCAAGGATGTGGCGCGGTAGTCATCATGGCGTGCTTGTCCGGCTGTGATGCAGTGCTGCTTTCGCCATCCGGCGACATGGCCTTGCGGCAGCGCGACCTGATCATCATCGCCACCTGCCTGATGCTGCTGATCATCGTGCCGGTGATCATCCTCACGCTGGCATTCGCGTGGCGCTACCGTGAAAGCGCGACCGACGCGCCCTACAACCCGGACTGGGACCATTCCACGGTATTGGAACTGGCGATCTGGGCCGCGCCGCTGCTGATCATCATCGCGCTCGGCGCGGTGACCTGGGTCAGCACCCACCAGCTCGATCCCTACCGACCGCTCACGCGCATCGACGCCAACCGGCCCGTGACCGCAGACGTCAAGCCGCTGCCGGTGCAGGTGGTGGCGATGGACTGGAAATGGCTGTTCCTGTATCCGGAGCAGGGCATCGCCACGGTCAACGAGGTCGCGGCACCGGTGGACCGGCCCATTGCCTTCCACATCACCGCCACCTCGGTGATGAATGCATTCTTCGTGCCGTCGCTGGCCGGCATGGTCTACGCCATGCCCGGCATGGAAACCAAGCTGCACGCCGTGATCAACAAGCCCGGCGAATACGAGGGCATGTCGGCCAACTACAGCGGCGAGGGTTTCACCAACATGCGCTTCAAGTTCCACGGGCTGTCGAACGAAGATTTCGACCGCTGGATCCAGCAGGTCAAGTCCTCGGGCCAGGGCTTGTCGACGGATGCCTACCTGCAGCTCGCGCAGCCCAGCGAGCGCGTGCCAGTGCAGCGCTACGCCAGCGTGGCGCCCGGCCTCTATGACCTGATCCTGAACCGCTGCGTGAGCGGCGGCCGGTGCTTGGCCGACACCATGGCACTCGACCGCAGCCGCGGCAAGTTCGACCCGTCACGCGAGATCTGCACCGCGAGCAACACCCAGGCGGTTGCGCCTGCGTTCGCGGACGGCACTGCACGCAACGAGGGCCGGCTGCTGCTGCAGTAAGGCGCGGATCCCCTTTTCTCCCAGCGGTACTGGCCAGCTACCATCGGCCACGGTTGGTTACTTCAGGCCCCAGGTGACAAACATGCCCGAGCGCTCGGAACTCGCCAATTTGATCTTCGGACGGCTGACGTGGGAAGCCATCCCGCTGCATGAGCCCATCCTGATCGGCACCTTTGCTGTGGTGGTGCTGGGCGGGCTGGTGCTGGTCGGCGCGGTGACCAAGTACGGCCTGTGGGGCTATCTCTGGCGCGAGTGGTTCACCAGCATCGACCACAAGAAGATCGGGATCATGTACGTGATCCTGGGCATCATCATGCTGCTGCGGGGGTTTGCCGACGCGGTCATGATGCGCATCCAGCAGGCCATCGCCTTCGGCGACAACGCGGGCTACCTGCCGCCGCACCACTACGACCAGATCTTTACCGCGCACGGCGTGATCATGATCTTCTTCGTGGCCATGCCGCTGGTCACGGGGCTGATGAATTTTGTCATGCCGCTGCAGATCGGCGCGCGCGACGTCGCGTTTCCGTTCCTCAACAACTTCAGCTTCTGGATGACCACGGGCGGCGCCATCCTGGTGATGATGTCGCTGTTCCTCGGCGAGTTCGCGCGCACCGGCTGGCTGGCGTATCCGCCGCTGTCCGGCATCATCCACAGTCCGGATGTCGGCGTCGACTACTACATATGGTCGTTGCAGGTGGCCGGGGTCGGGACATTGCTATCCGGCATCAACCTGCTGGTGACTATCGTCAAGATGCGCGCGCCAGGCATGACGCTGATGCGCATGCCGATCTTCACCTGGACCGCGCTGTGCACCAACGTGCTGATCATCGCCGCTTTCCCGGTGCTGACCGCCGCGCTGGCGCTGCTGTCGCTCGACCGCTACGTCGGCACCAACTTCTTCACCGCCGACCAGGGCGGCAGCGCGATGCTGTACGTCAACCTGATCTGGATCTGGGGCCACCCCGAGGTCTACATCCTGGTGCTGCCGGTGTTCGGCATCTTCTCCGAAGTGGTCGCCACGTTCTGCCGCAAGCGCCTGTTCGGCTATGCGTCGATGGTCTACGCCACGGTGGTGATCACGGTGCTGTCCTACCTGGTGTGGCTGCACCACTTCTTTACCATGGGGTCGGGCGCGAGCGTCAATTCGTTCTTCGGGATCACGACGATGATCATCTCGATCCCGACCGGCGCCAAGATCTTCAACTGGCTGTTCACGATGTACCACGGCAAGATCCGCTTCGAGGCGCCGATGCTGTGGACCATCGGCTTCATGGTCACCTTTGTCATTGGCGGCATGACCGGGGTCTTGCTGGCGGTGCCGCCGGCGGACTTCTCGCTGCACAACAGCCTGTTCCTGATCGCCCACTTTCACAACGTGATCATCGGCGGCGTGGTGTTCGGGCTGATGGCCGGCATCCACTACTGGTTCCCCAAGGCATTCGGCTATCGCCTGGTCTCGTCCTGGGGCAAGGCCTCGTTCTGGTTCTGGCTGACCGGCTTCTACTTTGCCTTCATGCCGCTGTACTGGCTGGGGCTGCTTGGCGTGACGCGCCGGATGAACCGTTTCGACGATCCGTCGCTGCAGATCTGGTTCCAGGTCGCCGCCTTCGGCGCCGCGCTGGTTGCCATCGGCATCGCCTGCTTCATCATCCAGCTGGTGGTCAGCTTCGTGCGCCGCGAGGAGCTGCGCGACCTGACCGGCGACCCGTGGAACGGCCGCACGCTGGAGTGGTCCACCTCGTCGCCGCCGCCGCAATACAACTTTGCCTTCACGCCGGTGGTGCACGATACCGATGCCTGGTGGCACATGAAGCAGAACGGCTACCAGCGGCCGCTGCAGGGCTTCAACCCCATCCACATGCCGAAGAACACCGCGGCCGGCATCGTGCTGGCGGGGCTGTCCACGCTGTGCGGCTTCGCGCTGATCTGGCACATCTGGTGGCTGGTGGTGGCGTCGTTCGCGGCGATCATCATCGGCGCGATCATCCATACCTTCAACTACAAGCGCGACTACTACATTCCGGCCGAGCAGGTGGTCGGGACCGAATCGGCGCGCACACAACTGATGGCTGGCCATGGCTGAGACCACCTATCCCCAGTACGTGAGCGGCACCTCCGCGGCGGATGACATGCCACCGGGGGGCTTCACCTTCCACCTGACCGAAGAGCACCACCCGCAGAACGGCACGCTGCTCGGGTTCTGGCTCTACCTGATGAGCGACTGCCTGGTCTTTGCGTGCCTGTTCGCGGGGTATGGCGTGCTGGGCCGCGAATACGCGGGCGGGCCGACCGGGGCCGAGCTGTTCGAGCTGCCGCTGGTGGCGCTGAACACCACCTTCCTGCTGTTGTCGTCGATCACCTATGGCTTTGCCATGCTGCAGGTGCAGCAGAACCGGATCGCCGGCACGCAGATCTGGCTGGCGATCACCGGCGTCTTCGGCGCGGCCTTCCTGGCGGTCGAGCTGTATGAGTTCGCGCACCTGATCCACCAGGGCGCCGGCCCGCAGCGCAGTGCGTTCCTGACCTCGTTCTTCGCGCTGGTCGGCACGCACGGGCTGCACGTGACCTTCGGGATCATCTGGCTGGTCGTGCTGATGACGCAGGTGGCGCGGCACGGGCTGATCACCGCCAACAAGCGCAGGCTGATGTGCCTGTCGATGTTCTGGCACTTCCTGGACGTCGTGTGGATCGGCGTCTTTACCTTCGTCTACCTGATGGGGGCCCTGCCATGAGCGCGCACGACGAGACGCTGGACGGCCACGGGCATGGCCACGAGCACGAGGAAGACGTGGGGCCGCACGCCACGCTGGGCGGCTACCTGACCGGCTTCGTGCTGTCGGTCTTCCTGACCGCGATACCGTTCTGGCTGGTGATGGGCGGAGTGTTCGAAAAATCCCGCACCACGGCCATCGTCATCCTGTTGATCGGTGCAGTGCAGATCGTGGTCCACATGATCTACTTCCTGCACATGAACGCCAAATCGGAAGGCGGATGGAACATGCTGTCGCTGATGTTCACGCTGACGCTGGTGGTGATCACGCTGACCGGGTCACTGTGGGTGATGTTCCACCTGAACAGCAACATGATGCCCAAGATGCATCACGAGCGCACCGTGGAGCCCGGTGCGACCATCGTGCCGCCCAAGACCCCGTAGCCCCCGTAGTCCCGCTTGCAAACTAATGGGCCGCTGCCTTCTGTGCGCGGCCTTGCGTATGCGGCTTCGCCGCGTGGGCTCCCGCTGCCCCGACCAGCAGCCAGCAGCACAGCTGCACCGAACGCTCCATCAGCCGGCGGCGCCCGGCGCTGTCGGCTTCGATGTAGTCGACGCACTGGTGGAACAGGTGGGGCACGACATAGGCGCAGAATTCATCGACGAGCGGTCGCGAGAGCTGCGGACAGAGTTCGAGCCGCTCGATGTCGTCGGCCATCTCGGCGGCGATGTCGTGCAGCACCGCGCGGATTGCCGCACGTAGCGCCGGCTGCGGGCCGGTGATGCCGCAGACGCCAACCACGAACGCATCGGGGTGACGCCGGGCATACAGGAACAGCGCCTCGCACGCGCGGCTGGCCACCTCGTTGGGGTTGTCGCGCGCCGCGGCCCAGCGCACCGAGCGCAGCATCGGGCGCAACTCGGCGCTGGCCTCGGCCACTGCAGTCAGCGCCAGGTCTTCCATGTCGTGGAAATGCCGGTAGAAGGTATTGGGGTTGAGGTCGGCTTCGCGCGCGATTTCGCGCAGCTTCAGGGCCGCGAAGCTGCGCTTGGCGGCGGCCAGCTTCAGCGCGGCGTCGATCAGGCGGCGTTTGCCGTCGGCAATGGCTTCCATGCGGATTAGTAGTGATGCTCGGTTTTTGGTCGACACGCTGCGTTGACACGGTGTCTACGCTTGTCTACCCTTCGCCGGGTGTAGACAGTTGTCTACGTTAGACGAAGTGGCGGCAGATGGCAATCGCCCCGCCGGCCCCCGGACCTCACTACAAATAGCGCAGATCGCCCCCGAGTCATGCCGCAGCCTACCGTGTCACCGGGCACCGAAGCCCTTGCCCAGCCAGCGCATCCCGCCGCCCCGACCGCGCCCGAGCCGATCCCGCGCGATCCCGGCTGGCCCCTGGTCGGCAACCTGCTGCAGATCAAGCCGGGCACGGTGGGGCAGCACCTGCTGGCGCGCAGCCGCCACCATGACGGCATCTTCGAACTGGACTTCGCCGGACGGTGCGTGCCGTTCGTGACGTCGGTCGCGCTGGCGGCCGAGGTGTGCGATGCGGCGCGTTTCCGCAAATACATCGGCCCGCCGCTGTCCTACCTGCGCGGCATGGCCGGCGACGGCCTGTTCACCGCGCACACCGACGAGGCCAACTGGGGCAAGGCGCACCGCATCCTGATGCCGGCGTTCAGCCAGCGCGCGATGAAGGGGTATTTCGAGGTGATGCTGCGCGTGGCCAACCGGCTGGTCGACAAATGGGGCCGGCAGGGCCCCGACGCTGATATCGCCGTGGCCGACGACATGACGCGGCTGACGCTCGACACCATCGCGCTGTCCGGCTTCGGCTATGACTTCGACTCGTTCGCCAGTGCGCAACTGCACCCGTTTATCGAGGCCATGGTCGGCGCGCTGGGAGAGGCGATGTCCAGGCTCACGCGCCTTGGCCTGCAGGACCGCTTCATGCACGCGGCGCACCGCAAGTTCGACGAAGACACGCGCTTCATGCGCGAACTGGTCGACGACGTGATCAGGCGCCGCCGCGCCGCCGACGAAGGCGGGCGGCAGGGCACCGCCATGGACCTGCTCGGGCTGATGCTCGAAGCACGCGATCCCGACACCGACCAGCGCCTGGACGACGAGAACATCCGCAACCAGGTCATCACCTTCCTGATCGCCGGCCATGAGACCACCAGCGGGCTGCTGACTTTCGCGCTGTACGAGCTGCTGCGCAATCCCGGCGTGATGGCGCAGGCGTATGCCGAGGTGGATGCGGTATTGCCCGGCGACGCTGCGCCGGTGTATGCCGACCTGGCGCGGTTGCCGGTGCTCGACCGCGTGCTCAAGGAAACGCTGCGCCTGTGGCCCACCGCGCCCGCCTTCGCCGTCGCGCCGTACGCGGACACGCTGCTCGGCGGCCGCTACCTGATCCGCAAGGACCGCCGCGTGTCCGTCGTGCTGACCGCGCTGCACCGCGACCCCAGGGTCTGGGCCGATCCCGAACGCTTCGACATCGACCGCTTCCTGCCCGATAACGAAGCCAGGCTGCCGCGCCACGCCTACATGCCGTTCGGCAATGGCGAGCGCGCCTGCATCGGCCGCCAGTTCGCGCTGACCGAGGCCAAGCTGGCGCTGGCGCTGATGCTGCGCAATTTCCAGTTCACCGATGCGCACGACTACCAGTTCCGCATCAAGGAAACGCTGACGATCAAGCCTGACGGCTTCACCGTGCGCGCGCGACGGCGCCGGCCGCACGAGCGCATCGTCGGGATGCCGGTCGCCGGGGCAGAGCAGGCGCCGCCGGCTGGCGCGGAAGTGCGAGGCGCGGGACGGGCGCTTGCGGTGCTGTGCGGATCCAGCCTGGGCACCGCGCGCGAACTGGCCGAGCAGGTCCACGCCGGCGCGCTTGCAGCGGGCTTCGACGCCACCTTGCGCGACCTCGACGAGATTGCCGATGCGTTGCCGGCCAGCGGCCTGGCCGTCATCGTTGCCGCCACCTACAACGGCCGTGCGCCGGACTCGGCGCGCCGCTTCGAGGACCTGCTCAACAGCGGCGCAGCCAGCGACTACCGCGCACCGGACCTGCGCGTTGCGGTGCTGGGCTGCGGCAATTCGCAATGGCCTACGTACCAGGCCTTCCCGCGCCGGGTATTCGAATTCTTCGCCAGCGCCGGCGCCACGCCACTGCTGCCGCGTGGCGAGGCCGATGGCAACGGCGACTTCGATCAGGCCGCGGAACGCTGGCTGGCGTTGCTGTGGCAGGCGCTGCAGGGCGGCGACGCCGCCAGCGCCTTGCCGCAAGTGCCAGCAGTGCAGGTACAGCTGCGCGGCGTGGCTGAGATCCGCGCGACGACGCTGCCGCCCAATGCGCAGGGCTTCACTGTGCTATCGAACACCGAACTGGTGAACGATCCCGACGGCCTGTGGGACTTCGCGCGCGAGGCGCCGCGGACATCCACGCGCGACATCCGGCTGCGCTTGCCGGAAGGCGTGCGCTACCACACCGGCGACCACCTGGCCGTCTATCCGCAGAACCAGCCTGAAACTGTCACGGCGATTTGCGAGCGGATCGATGTCGACCCGGACGCCATCGTCACCTTGTCCGCCGCGCCAGGGGCGGCGCGCGGGCTGCCGGTTGGCGAGGCGCTCTCCGCGCGGCAGCTGCTGACGCATTTCGTGGAGCTGCAGGACGTGGTGTCGCGCCAGACGCTGCGCAGCCTCGCCCAGGCAACGCCTTGCCCGTTCACGCGGCAGTCGCTGCAGCAGCTTGCCTCGGACGATGAAGCGGCTGGCTATGCCGCACAGGTGGTGCAGCGCAGGCTGGGCCTGGGCGACATCCTCGACCGGTTCCCTGCGATCGGACTGGACTTGGCCGGCCTGCTCGCCTGCACGGTGCCGATGCGGCCACGGTTCTACTCCATCGCGTCGTCGCCGCTGGTCTCGCCGGATGTGGCCACCATCACCGTCGGCACGGTCTGCGCGCCGGCGCTGTCTGGCCGTGGCCTGTTCCGTGGCGTCGCGTCCACCTGGTTGCAGGGCCTGGCGCCGGGCGCGGTGGTAGCGGGCGCGATCCGCACGCCCCATCCGCCGTTCGCACCCGAAGCGCCGGACGTACCGATGATCCTGGTCGGGCCCGGGACGGGCATCGCGCCGTTCCGTGGCTTCCTGGAGGAACGCGCGGCGCAGCAGGCCGCGGGGGAGGCGGTGAGGCCGGTGCAGCTGTACTACGGCTGCCGGCACCCTGCGCACGACTGGCTGTACCGTGACGACGTCGCGCGCTGGCAAGAGCAGGGCGTGGCCGAAGTCCATGCGGCGTATTCGGTCGTCGATGGCGCACCGTGCTTCGTGCAGGATTTGCTCTGGCAGCGGCAGGCGGACGTCTGGGCGCAGCTGAACGCAGGCGCTGTGTTCTATGTTTGCGGCGACGGCCGGCACATGGCGCCGGCGGTCAGGCAAACGCTGATCCGGATCGCCGCGGAGCAGGGCGGGATGACGGAAGCGGCGGCTTCGGACTGGCTCGCGGCGCTGGTTGCGGCGGGGCGTTATCGGCAGGACGTGTTCAACTGACCAGCGTACGTACCCGCCCCCGGGCGAAAGCCGTCAGATCACAGGGACATGCAACTGGCCATCGGTGCCAAGCACACGGCCATCCGGCGTCGCCGGCAGATGGGTGAGCTCGAACGCCAGGATCTGCGGCGGCGTGCGATAGATGCCGCCGTGAATCGAAGACATGGCGCTGGTGTCGAGGGTGCGGTAACCGGCAAGGTCGCGGATGATCAGGGTACTCATGGCAGTTCTCCCAAGGATTGGCGAGCGGGGCGCTCTGACCGGGAATCGCAATCATCGTGCCTGTCGGGGGTTGGCGCAGCTTTCAACATGCCAGCGGCTCGGGGGTGATGCTGACGGCGCGCGCATCCCATGCGGTGTTGGGTGGCGCCGTACACTGGTGCGATCAGGGATGGGCGGAGTACCAACACCGGCGTGTTCGCTCCCCGTCTCCGGCACGGCCAGCAAGCGGGCGCCCTGGCCGGCACTGAGTCCCTGGATGGAAGGGTTAGAATCCTCGCGCAGGCCTACAGACCTCAGGAGAACTCATGTTTGACCACGTCAAGTTCGGCGTCAGCGACTATGCAGCGAGCAAGGCGTTCTTCCTCAAGGCACTAGAACCGCTCGGTGTTGCTGTGGTCTCGGAGGGGGTGCCAACGTATGGTGTCGAGCTTAGCTCGAAGCGCAAGGCCTCATTGTGCCTGTTCCAGACCGAGGAGAAGCCCGCGCATCTTCACCTGGCATTCACGGCCGAGAATCGCCAGCAGGTCGATGCTTTCTATCGCGCGGCGCTGGAGGCGGGCGGCAAGGACAATGGAGCGCCTGGTCTGCGCCCGCACTACCACGCGAACTACTATGCAGCGTTTGTCATTGGCCCGGACGGGCACAACATCGAAGTGGTTTGCCAGGAGCCCGGAGCGCTGACGTAGCTTATCCCGCAGAGCCCGCGGGATGAGCAGGACTGCGATGGGTGAGAAGCCCGCTTCCGCTCTGTCGAAACTTCTGCCCGATCACCCGCGCATCCGCAACAGGTCGCCGTAGGAGACCAGCTTGCGTTTCTCATTGGAAAGCGTCTTTCGCTTGTTCGTCGGGCGGGCTGGCTGGCCGCGCTCGAACTTGGCGGCGGCACGCGCGTCCTCGCGCGCGAACGCCTGCGCGGTCCTGGTTTCCGCCTTCAGGCGTTCGGCTTCCAGCCGCGCGGCTGCGCGCTCTTCGCGGGCAATATCCTGCACGGCCGACATGATTTCGGCTCTCAGCAGTTCGCGCCTCTTCCTTGCGGCGGCGCGGGCAGCCTGCAATTGCTCTTTCCTCTGGCGCAGCCAGTCCCTCCGGTTGACCGGCGCGGGCCTGGCCTCTGGCGGCACGCTCAGGCGCAAGGCCCTGCTGGTTGAAACCTTCTCGGCCAGCGTGCGTTGCGTTTCCCGCTTCGCATCACTCACGCTGCATCACTCTCCCGGCACCAAACAAATGCGCCCCATACATCACCAGTCGAAGTCCGTGAAATCATGCTGCCAACCTTACCATAGGACTCCATCCCGGGCCTGATGGCTGCCAGAAGCCAGTCCGTGCCGGGACAGTCACAGGCTGCATAAATGCAGTACAGGACCAGTTCACGACACGGCCTATCCCGATCTATTGGGCTGTCTGGCGCAACGGCCGGAATGCCGACCTGACCTCCGCACTGAACAACTCCGGCTCTTCCCAGGCCGCAAAGTGACCGCCCCTGGCGACCTGGTTGTAATAGACCAGGTTGGGATACGCCCGCGCCAGCCAGGCCTTCGGTGGCCGGTAGACCTCGCCGGGAAAGACTGTCACTGCCGCCGGAACGGTAACGGGGCCGGTCCTTGCCGGTGTGTTGCTCGTTTCCCAGTAGATCCGTGCGCTGGATTCGCCGGTGTTCGTCAGCCAGTAGAGCGAGATATTGTCGAGGATCGCGTCACGGCCCAGCGCCCGTTCGGGATCGCCGCGCGTGTAGACCCAGTCGGCCAGCTTGTCATAGATCCAGGCCGCCAGCCCCACCGGCGAATCGGCCAGGCCAATGCCGATGGTCTGCGGACGCGTCTGCATCAGGGCGGCGTAGCCGAATCCCTTGTTCAGGAAATCCCTGGCCTCGTCGAACACCTGCTTTTCCCCGGCGCTCAGGTTAGAGGGTGCGGGCTCGCCGGTCTTCAGCGCCATGGCGAGCGCGGGCGGCAGCGTCGTGCCGCGTTCGATTCGGTTGACGTGGATGCCGAGCAGCCCTTCGGGCGCGGCGCGGCCAAGTGCGTCGGAGATGATCGCGCCCCAGTCGCCGCCTTGCGACAAGTAACGCGCATAGCCAAGCCGCTTCATCAGCACGTCCCACGCGCGGGCGATGCGGTCCGCATTCCAGCCGGTGTCCTTGGGCTTCTGTGAAAAGCCGAAGCCCGGCAGCGATGGGATCACGAGATGGAACGCATCGGCCGCGCTGCCGCCGTAAGCGGTCGGATCCGTCAACGGGCGGATGCTGTCGAGCAGTTCGAACACGGAGCCGGGCCAGCCGTGCGTCATGACCAGAGGCAGCGCGTTCTCATGGCGCGAGCGAACATGGATGAAGTGGATGTCCACACCGTCTATGTTCGTCACGAACTGGGGCCAGGCATTCAGCCTTGCCTCGGCCTTGCGCCAGTCATGCCCCGTGGCCCAGTAGCGCACGAGCGGCCGCAGCTTGTCGACTTGCACGCCCTGGGACCGGTCCGCGACGGTTTCCGGATCGGACCACCGCGTCGCCATCAGGCGGCGGCGCAGATCGTCCAGCGCCGGCTGCGGAATGCGTGCGCGGAACGGGCGGATCGCATCCGACGCCACGGCGCGCGCTGGCGCGGGCTGCGCGGCGAAAGCCAGGCGTGACGAAAACAGCGAGAGCGCCGCACTTGCCACGCCGCCCAGCAATAGGGACCGGCGCGACGGGTCGGTGGCGTTATTCGACGATTTGGCGTTCATGGAATGCTCTTTCATTGCGCGTTCGTCGGGCGGGACGGCTTGGCGGGTACCAGCAGCGCTCGATATCGGTATGGGGCTGCGTGTTCAGCATGGGCAGGCTGCCGCCGGCAATTGGCAGGGCGGAAAAGTCGGGACATGTTCATGAGGCAGGTTTGGAACAGGATGGTCCAGAGTGAGAGTTGGTTTGCCACGCGGAGTCGAGCGTCGCCGGGGTGGCCGTACCGGCGGCGCGATGCAGGCGGACTGGATCGGACTGCTGACGTGTGCCGCCTGCTGATGCGATTCAACGAAATGCGGCGCGAACGTCTGCCTCGGTTCGACGGGGATCCTGCAGATGCGGGTAGTGCCCGATGCCTGGCAGAACGGTGAATTCCGCATGCGCCTTCTGCGCGAATTCGATGCCCATTTCTTTCCGGATATAGAGGTCCTTCTCGCCCCAGACCACCTTGACCGGTGTCTTGAGCCGGTGCAGGTTCGCCTCCAGGTACGCCTGGTCCCGCGTGAAGTGCGAGTAGTAGTGATAGAAGGCGTCGGCAGACGTCATCGCGCCGTGGCTCCATCCGCGCGCCATGTCGTCCTGGAGCTCTGGCGGGATGTCGAACTGCTCGTGTGCCGGCAGGCCGCGCCGGTAGGCGTTCCTGAGGACATCGTCGCGGTTCTTGTTCAGCTGGACGCGAGCCAGTTCGGCCGACGGCTGCGATTTCAGGCTTTGCAGGCTTTCGTACATGTACTGCGGCCTGTCGAACGGGGCGAAGTCGCCGACGATGATCGCTCTTGCAATGTCCGGCGCCTCGAGCGCGAGCAGCAATGCCGGCAGCGCGCCGATATCGGTGGCGTAGATGACCAGCTGCGACGTGTCGATGCCAGCCTTGCGGATGTATGCCTGCAGGACACGGGCATAGTCCCGGGGCGCATAGGAGAACCTGTCGGCAGTTGGACGCGATGAGAGCCCGTAGCCAGGCCAGTCGATGGCATGCACTTCGAATTCGTCGCCCAGCGACTGGGCGATGTCCTTCCATGCGTACAGCGTTTCCGGGAATCCATGCAGGAACAGGACGGTTCCCTTGGCGCCGGGCTGGTGCACGACCATCCGTCTCAGCGAAATGTCCGCGTCAATTTCGATCCATCCGATTTCGGGCTGTGGTGCAGGCATCCTGGCGCCGGGGGCGGCATGGGCGATGGCCGACGCCATGGCAGCGCCAAGGATGAACACGAAGGCAAGCAGCCGCTGCAGCAGGGGTCTGGGCATGTCAGTAGTTCGTGGAAACGGCATGCGGCATCAATGGACCCAGCGCTCGACCTGCGCTTGCAGGCGCGGCCCGACCAGCAGGATCGCGGGGATCACGATCACATAGCCGATGCCCCACGAGCGCAGCCAGGTCAGCGCAAAGCCTTCCGAGAATCCCATGTTGAGGGCAAGCAGGGCGAACGAGATGATCCCCGTCGTCACGACACCCATCGACAGCGCGAAGGCGACTTTCCGTTTCAGTTGCACGTTCATGGCTACTTCCTTTCCGTAAAAAATACCGATTGGTATATTTTTGCTCAAAAAAATCAGGTGAGATCGATGACGGTCTTCTTCACCGCCGACATGACGGCCAGGTTGTAGGCCGGGTTGTCGGTGAGCCGGGAGATCATGATCGCGCCTTCGATCAATGCGATCAGCGTGATGGCAGTCTCCTCGGGGTTGACGTCCTTCCGGAACTCGCTGGAGGCAATGCCCGCCTTGATGACCGAGACGAGATTCGCCTTCCAGCCCCGGAACGCTTCCATGGCTTTGTCGCGCAGGGCAGGGTGGGTGTCGTCGGCTTCAATCGCAGTGTTGAGCAGCGGGCATCCACCCTTCGGGAAGCACGCAGGAAGATTCCCCAACACGCCAGTCAGGGCAAGCAGCTTTTCCTTGCTGGTGCTTTTGGTGGCCATCTGGTCCCGAACCGCGGCTTGCGCCTGCTTCCAATTGTGGTCGAATGCCGCCAGCGCTACCTCTTCCTTGTTGGCAAAGTTGCCATAGACACTGCCCTTGGTCAGGCCGGTGGCCGCGGTCATGTCTGCCAGCGATGTTCCGGCATAGCCCTTCGTGTTGAAAATGGGCGCTGTCTTCTCGACGATCAGCTGGCGGGTGCGTTCGGCTTTGTTCATGCAGGCCAGAATATACCAATCGGTATTTTTGTCAAGGACAGGCGCCAATGTGAAGGCGGGTACATGCCGCATGAGGCTTTGCCGACACACGCGCAGTCCAGTCTCATTTCCCGCTCCCTTCCTCCTTCGCCGTTTCAGTGGATCGTTCGCAAAAGCGCAAGCCCGGCGCGCGGGTTCGCTTTGCGTCACCGGCGAAAAAAGATCTTGCGCATTTAAACTACGACTCATATGATCGTAGTTAAGGGTCGTCGCTTCTCGCACCGGCCCTGTTACATGAAACCGAGGTTTGATTCAGGAGCTTGAGGATGTCGAAACGTATTCTTGTCATTGGCGCCGGCTTTGCCGGCATGTGGAGCGCACTGGCTTCGGCCCGTCTGCTTGACCAGGTCGGGCGCACCGACGTGGAAATCGCGCTGGTCGCACCGGAACCCGAACTGCACGTCCGCCCGCGTCTCTATGAGCAGAACCCGAACGGGATGAAGGCGCCGCTGCAGGAGATCTTCAAGGCCGTGGGCGTGCGGTTTATCCGGGGCAAGGTGGAACACATCGACGTCGCGAGCCGCGAAGTGAGCATTGCGGCCGCCGGTGGGGATGGCTCGTGCCAGCGCGTCGGCTATGACCGCCTGGTGCTCGCTGCGGGAAGCCGGTTGTTCCGTCCGCAGATTCCCGGCCTGGACCAGCATGCGTTCAATGTCGACCAGATCGCCGACGCCGCGGAGCTCGAATCGCATCTGCATGGGCTGGCCAGCCGCCCGGAGCGCGCCGGTCGCAATACCGTGGTGATCGCGGGTGCCGGCTTCACCGGCATCGAGACTGCCGCGGAAATGCCGGCCCGCCTGCGTGAAGTCCTGGGCGAGGACGCTGCCGTGAACGTGATCATGGTGGAGCGCAATGCCGAGGTCGGACCTGACCTGGGCGCGGGGCCGCGGCCGGTGATCACGCAGGCGCTGACCGAACTGGGCGTGACCTGGAAGCTCGGCTCCGGCGTCGCGGCCGTCGATGCGACCGGCGTCACCCTCGAGAACGGCGAGCGCATCGAGGCGGATACGGTGATCTGGACCGCCGGCGCCCGCGCCAGCGAGCTCACCGCGCAGATTCCGGCCGAGCGCGATGGCCTTGGCCGGCTGCACGTCGACCGCGATCTCAGGGTAAAGGGTGTCGAGTCGGTGTTCGCCACCGGCGATTGCGCCTACGCCGCGACCGATGACGAAGGCAACTTTGCAGCAATGTCCTGCCAGCATGCGATGAACCTCGGCCGTTCGGCAGGGCATAACGTGGCGGCGGACCTCGTGGGTGAGACGCTGATCCCGTATAGCCAGCCGAAGTATGTGACCTGCCTGGACCTGGGGCCGTGGGGTGCTGTCTACACGGAAGGCTGGAACCGGCAAGTCAAGCTGACCGGAGGCGTCGCCAAGGCGCTGAAGACGCGGATCAATTCCGAGTGGATCTACCCGCCGAGCGCGGACCGCGCCGAAGCGCTGGCGCTGGCTGACCCGCGCCGGATCGTTGTCGCCTGACGGGGCGCAGGAAGAGAAGAGGGCGATCCGGTGGGTCGCCCTCTTTGCATTGGTTCAGCCCTTGTTCGACCGGCTGGACTGAGCGGTGACACCGGCCAGGACAGCCGCGTGTGCCGCCGGGCGCATAGCGGAACGCGATCCGGCGAGCGCCGTCCGGCCTATACTTCGCCGTGGATGATGTAATACGTATCCAAGCCGTTACCTCGCGCAAAGGTCGGCCTGTGCCCGACTTGCAGCGGGGAACCACGAAACGACGCGGGCTATCGCCCCGTCATCTCCTCGGGAGGGGAATGTGGAACAACTGCTGGTTGACGCGGTAATCTTCCTCGCCGCGGCGCTGATCGCCGTGCCGCTGTCGGTGCGCTTCGGCTTTGGCTCCGTGCTGGGCTACCTGGTTGCGGGCGCGGTGATCGGCCCCTGGGGGCTGAGGCTGGTCACGGACGTCAACTCGATCCTGGACGTGTCCGAGCTGGGCATCGTGCTGATGATGTTCATCATCGGCATTGAAATGGACTTCGAGAAGCTGTGGGCAATGCGCCGCTCCATCTTCGGCTACGGCGGGATCCAGGTTGCGCTGTGCGCGGCGCTGCTGGCGGTAATCTTCATTGTCTTCGGCGTGCAGTGGCGCGTGGGCGTGGCGGCCGGCTTCGCGCTGTCGCTGTCTTCCACGGCGATGGTGATCGCGATCCTGGAGCAGAACCGGCTGATGGAGGCGCCGGTCGGGCAATCCAGCTTCGGCATCCTGCTGTTCCAGGACATCGCCGCGATCCCGATGATCGCGCTGTTGCCACTGCTTGCGCCGGTTGCGGCGGGCGACGGCATGTCGGGCGGGTGGGTTTCGGCGGCAAAGGCGCTGGCCATGATCGCGGCGGTCGTCCTCGTTGGGCGCTTCGTGCTCAAGTACGTGTTGCGCATGATCCAGCGCAGCGGCACCCGCGAGATCTTTACCATCTTTGCGTTGGCGTGGGTCATCGGCATCGCGCTGCTGATGCATGTGGTCCACCTGTCGATGTCGCTTGGCGCCTTCCTGGCCGGCCTGTTGCTGGCCGGGTCCGAATGCCGCCACGAGATCGAATCGGACATGGCCCCGTTCAAGGGCATCCTGCTCGGCCTGTTCTTTATCGCAGTCGGCATGTCGATCGATTTCTCGGTGCTGGCCAACAGGCCCCTCCTGGTGGCGGTGCTGGTAGTCGCGCTGGTAGTGGGCAAGTTCCTCGCGCTGATGTACCTGGCGAACCAGATCGGCATGCCGCGCCAGCATCGCGTCTACTTCGCCATCCTGCTGTCGCAGGGCGGTGAGTTCGCCTTTGTCGTGATGGGCGCCGCGCAGGCGGCGAACCTGATCGATGCCGAGCAGCTCTCCGTCGTCACGGTCGTCGTGGCGCTGTCGATGGCGACGACACCGCTGCTGTTGCTCGCCCACCGCAAGCTGCCGCGCACTCGCGCGGCACCGCGGCAGGCCGAAGCGGATGGCCAGTAGCCTGCCGGGCTTGCCTGCGCCGCAAGCCAACCGATCGCGCCATGGAGGTGCCATGCGATGACTGTCCTCAACTGGCTGCGCCGTCGCGGCAAGCATTCTGACGGAGCGCGCGATGCGGAGCGCGCCGCGCTGGCGGAGCGCGTGACCCGGCTCTGTCCTTACGTGCGGCTGGTCGGCGGCTATCGCAAGCGGCTTGCCCCGGCGCTGGCCATCGCAGACCGGTACGTGCGCGATGTCGTGGCGGGTTTGCCGCCGGCTTCGCCAGCAAGCGAAGCCACCTGGAACAGCGATCCGTACATCCATGCCTTCTTTGCCACGGCCCAGGACGTCATGCCGGTATTCAGCCGGTCATCGGACCTGCGCGACTATTTCAGCGGCTCGGCGTCCGCCACCGAGGCCTATTGCGTGCTCGGGATGGAAAAGCAGGAACGCCGCACGCTGGGCGTGGCGCTGGAAGGCGATGTGATGCGCACGGAGGTGCCCCAGACCACGGTCAGCTTCGTCGATCACCGGGTCAGGATCTGCGCAGCGACCGAAGCGGCGCTGCGCGAGGAAATCGCCTGCCGCATGCTGGACCAGTTCGCGCTGCAGGCACTGGCCGAGGTCGCCGGCGGCACGACCCGCCGCGACCGCATCGAGCGCGAACAGGCGTTGCTGACCACGCGGCTGCACCTGCTGGAGAAGCAGGGCGTCGGCATGCGCAGCGTGCTTGGCGAAAGCGCCGACACGCAAGCCGACGAGTCGGAGCGGCTGCGCGAGCAGGTGGCACAGAACGAGGCCGCGCTCGCCGCCCTTAGTGAAACTGAAGCGCCTGACGCACCGGGCGGCCGGGCCGGCATGCCGGACAGGCAGCTGCAGGCGCTGGTCGACGTGCTGACGCATGCCGAAGCCAGCTTCGTGGTGGAGCGGGAGGCGGTGCGGCTGAGCCCCATGAACATCGTCGTGCCGCCGGGCAGTGCCGGGCCCGGCGCGGACCTCCAGTTGATGACCGCGCGGGTTCCGGGGAATCCGCCGCTGGTTCGCACTTTCTCGCTGGTGTGCGTGGCCCGCGCCGGGATGCTGTCGCCGATGCAGCTGCTCGATGAGGCTGCGCGCATGCTGTGACGCTAAAATCGCCTCGATCATGGTTTCATCACAGAAGGCCTAAGCGTGGCACTCCAGCAGGGTTTCATCCTTACCCGGCATTGGCGCGATACCCCGGCCGGCACCGAGGTCGAGGTCTGGCTGGCCACCGACGAGGGGCCGCGCCGGCTGCGCCTGCCGTATCAGCCGTCGATCGCATTCATCCCCGAGGCACAGCGCGAACGTGCCGAGGCGCTGCTACGCCGCGAGCGCGAGGTCGAGTTGCGCCCGCTGAAGCTGCAGGACTTTCGGGGCAGGACGGTCATGGGCCTGTATTGCCAGCAGCACCGGCAACTGATCCAGCTCGGCCGTTCGCTGCGCGACGCCGGCATCGACGTTTATGAAGCCGATATCCGCCCGCCCGAGCGCTACCTGATGGAGCGCTTCATCACGGCGCCGGTTTGGTTCGAGGGCGAACCGGACAGCGACGGCGTGCTGTGCAGCGCCCAGCTGAAACCCGCGGCGGACTACCGGCCCACGCTGCGGCTGGTGTCGCTCGATATCGAAACCAATGCATTTGGCGAGCTTTATTCGATTGCGCTCGAAGGCTGCGGCCAGCGCGAGGTCTACATGCTGGGCGCTGCGCCGCAGGAGCCGGCCGCTGCCGGTTTCTCCCTTGAATACTGCGCGACACGGCCAGAGTTGCTGGAGAAGCTAAACCAGTGGCTGGCCCGGCACGACCCCGACGCGATCATCGGCTGGAACCTGGTCCAGTTCGACCTGCGCGTGCTGGTCGAGCATGCGCGGCGGTTCCAGCTACCGCTGCGCCTCGGCCGCGGCGGCGCGGAGATGGAATGGCGCGAGCACAACGCGCAGCAGCACTATTTCGCCAGCGCGCCGGGCCGGCTGATCATCGATGGCATCGAGGCGCTGCGGTCGGCCACGTGGAGCTTCCCGTCGTTCAGCCTGGAATCGGTGGCGCAGGCCCTGCTCGGCGAGGGTAAGGCGATCGACAATCCGTACGACCGCATGGATGCCATCGACCGCATGTTCGAGCAGGACAAGCCGGCGCTGGCGCGCTATAACCTGCGCGATTGCGAGCTGGTGACGCGCATCTTCGAGAAGACGGAGCTGTTGTCGTTCCTGCTGGAGCGCGCCACGGTCACGGGGCTGGCGGCGGACCGCAGTGGCGGTTCGGTGGCGGCCTTCACGCATCTCTACATGCCGCTGATGCACCGCCAGGGCTATGTCGCGCCCAACCTCGGCGAGCTGGCGCCGGAGGCAAGCCCCGGCGGCTTCGTCATGGATTCGCGCCCCGGACTCTATGAATCGGTGCTGGTGCTGGACTACAAGAGCCTCTATCCGTCGATCATCCGCACCTTTCTGATCGATCCCATCGGCCTGGTCGAGGGACTGGCGCATCCGGACGATGCCGACTCGGTGCCCGGCTTTCGCGGCGCCCGCTTCTCGCGCACGAAGCACTGCCTGCCGGCGATCGTCGCGCGGGTCTGGCAGGGACGCGAGGCGGCCAAGCGCGACCGCAACAAGCCGCTGGCGCAGGCGCTCAAGATCATCATGAATGCGTTCTACGGCGTGCTGGGGTCAAGCGGGTGCCGTTTCTTCGATCCGCGACTGGCCTCGTCGATCACCATGCGCGGGCACGAGATCATGCGGCAGACGCGCGCGCTGGTCGAGGCACGCGGCTACGAGGTGATCTATGGCGACACCGATTCCACGTTCGTGTGGCTGCGCCGCGCGCGCACCGAAGCCGATGCGCAGCAGATCGGCCGCAGCCTGGTGGCCTACGTCAACGACTGGTGGCGCGACCACCTGTGGCAGACCTATGGCCTGGAAAGCGCGCTTGAACTGCAGTTCGAGACCCACTTCCGCCGCTTCCTGATGCCGACCATCCGCGGCACCGACCTTGGCAGCAAGAAGCGCTACGCCGGCCAGGTGGAGCGGCCAGACGGCACGGTCGAGATGGTGTTCAAGGGGCTCGAGACGGTGCGCACCGACTGGTCGCCGCTCGCGCAGCAGTTCCAGCAGACGCTTTATGAAAAGGTCTTCAACCGCGAGCCGTACCAGGACTATGTGCGCGACATCGTGCGCCGCACGCTGGCGGGGGAGCTCGACGCGCAGCTGGTCTATCGCAAGCGGCTGCGGCGCAAGCTGGAGGAGTACCAGCGCAACGTGCCGCCGCACGTGCGGGCCGCCCGCATCGCCGATGATTACAACCAGCGCCACGGGCGCCCGCGCCAGTACCAGCAGGGCGGCTGGATCAGCTATGTGATGACCATGGCAGGGCCGGAGCCGCTCGAGTGCCGTTCGGCCCCGATTGACTACGACCACTACGTCGGCAAGCAGCTGCAGCCGATTGCCGACGCGATCCTGCCGTTCCTGGACGATGATTTCGAGCGGCTGCTGACGGGGCAGATGACGTTGTTTGCGCAGTAGGGCAGCGTTGCCGCCCCGGGCACGTCAGTCGCGGATACTGTTTATCGCGGCCATCAGGTCATCAGGATGGACCATCAGTTCGCGCACTTGCCACAGCGTGGGATACTGGTTGAGCACGCTGTGCCAGCGGGGCGATTCCAATAGCTGGTGCCAGACCGGCTCAAGTACGGCCATATCCGCGGTATCCGCGGTATCCGAGGTTTGCGCCGTTTGCGCGAGCGCCAGCGCGCTGGCGAATTCAAGGCTGGCGTGCGCCGACAGCAGCTGCATCCGGCTGGCGGCGCCGAGCAGGCGCGGTCCGGCTTCGGCTGGCGCATCGCAGCAATACAGCACCGTGCCGGCAACGCCGGCCGCGTCGGCGCGCAGCGCGCTCAGCGAGGCACCATGGAGGCGTACCGTTCCTTGCCGCGTCTCGAACGCATAGACCGCGTCCTTGTCGGCATGCGCCAGCAAGCGCAAGCCGCGCAGCAGCTTGGGCAGGTCGGTAGTGGCGGCATCGACGGAGGCCTTGGCCTCCGCGAGCAGGCAGATCTCCCAAACCGGTATTTCCTCGATCGGCGGCAGCTGCCTGAGCAGGACCGCATCCCATTCGGTCTTGGCGCGTTCATGCTCGGCGGGGATCGAAGCCGGTACGCGCATCGAGGTCACGACGCGGTATGACGCGCTCGCTCGCTCGGCCTCATTGAGTCGCTGCGCCAGTGCCTCCAGTGCCTGTGCGGTCTGTGCTTCGGTGGCAGCGCCCCGCTGGCGGGCGGCGACGCCTTGCGCACTGGCGCCGGCGCTGCCGGAGCGGGGGCCATGCCGTTCCCACAGCAGCTGGTACTGGCGCACCTGGTCATCGGACGCCAGCGCATCAAGACGCTGCAAGCGCTTCAGCGCGGGACTGTCGAGCAGCCTGGCGAGGCCCGGGGCCCCGTTCGCGATCTCCGGCAGATCGGCCAGGCTGCGCACGGCATCGTGCAGCGCGGACCACGATGACGCGGCGGCGCAGGCGTGGAGCCGGGCCAATGCCTCGCGCCACGGACCTGGCACGAGGCGTTGCTGCCGGCCCGGATGGGCGATCGCATTGACGGCGGCCCGGATTTCGCGGCGGTCCTGGTCGGCGCCCGCGGACAGCGAGGCGTACTCGCGCACGTGCGGCGCCCGGTGCCGCATGACCATGGCCAGGAACACCGGGTCGCCCGCATCCGCGCGCAGCGCTTCGCGGATCAGTTGCGCGAGCGCGTCGATGAAGCGTTCCTTCAGTGCCGCAGCGGGTGCTTCGCCTCGTGCCACGGTGGCGCGCGCCTGTTCGATCGCGAGCGCGAGCGTGGTGGCCGGGCTGGGTGACTGCAGTCCGGAAATTGCAGCGGCACTGGCCGGCAGGCGGTAGCGGCGCGCGACGGTGCGAAGCGTTGCATCGAGTAGGGAAGGTGCGGGCAACGGTGGCATGGCAGAGGACGGCACAGGGGTAATCAAGGGCGACGCACGCGGACCTGGTCAAGTCTCGGCAATCCACAACGGTTTGTCCATCGCCGGGACGGCTCACTGTACGTTAGATCCGGTTTTTCGGCATACGGCGCGTTGCCGGCAATCCGGCCGCGAGCGCCGCTGGCCGCATGGGCGTCGCGGCGTTTCCACAGCCCGGCTCGTGTGCTTCCTTATTCGCCTTGCGCCGTAATAGAATCGGGCCTTCACAAAATACCGTGCGGGGTACCGACAGGCTTGACGCGCCCTGTCGTCAAGGTCCCGGCATGACAACGATTCCCGGCGACAGCGTGGCCGGGCAGGGCGGGTCGATTCACCGTATGCACGCATTCACGTATGACGCCGTCCTGGCGAATGACGAAGCGGAATGGGCCCGCGACGACGAGGCGGATCGCGCGCCGCCATCCCCCGCCGGGCGGCACGGTTGGGCCTTGCTGGAAGCGTCGGAAGGACTGGCCCTGCATGTCAGCGCGACCGGCCAGATCCTGCACGCCACCCGTGCGTCGGGGGCGCTGCTGGGCCTTCCGTACGAGTACCTGGCCCGTGCGGCCATGCGCGACATTCTTCCCCTGGGAGAATACGAACGCACCGCCGCGCTGTGGCAGGCCTGCCTGCTGGATGGCCAGGCCCGCCGGACCACCGTCCGGTTCACGGATGCCTCGGCGGGAAGCCGCTATTTCGATATGCGGATCCGCCGCGACACCGACGAGGCGGGGCAGGCGTCGCTGCTGCTGTTCGGGACCGATGTCACGGCGTGGACGCAGAAGCTGCAGCAGCTGACGGAACAGTCGCAGATCGATCCGTTGACCGGGATCGGCAACCGCGACCTCATTCGCGGCCGGATTGAACAGTACCTGGCCGGGCAGCATCCGGCGGGACACCGGCTCGCTGTCGCGCTGATGGACCTGGACGGGTTCAAGAAGATCAACGATTCCCTCGGGCATGGCGCCGGCGATGCCTTGCTGAAGGAAATGGCGGCCCGTTTGCGCGGCGTGCTGCGCGGGACGGACACCGTGGCGCGGCTGGGCGGCGATGAATTCGTCCTGCTGCTGGAAGACATCGCAACCGACGAGGCCGCCGCAGACATCCTGGACCAGGTCATGCGGATTTGCCGGCAGCCCTTCCAGCTATCGGCGCGCCAGATCCGCGTCACCACCAGCATCGGGCTGGCCTTCGCCACCGGCGGCGAGGATTCCGACGCCGAGTTGCTGCGACGCGCCGACCGGGCCATGTACGAGGCGAAGGCGCTGGGCGGCAATCGCTGTTTCCGCTATTCGCCGGAGTTCGACGAGAAGCTGAACGAGCAGTTCCGCATCGAGCAAGACCTGTTCGAGGCCGTGCATCACGGCGAATTGTCGCTGCAGTACCAGCCCATCGTCAGCCTCGACGGCAGCAACCTGTGCGCGGTCGAGGCGCTGATGCGATGGGAGCGGGCCGGCCGCGCCGTGTCTCCCGAGGTTTTCGTGCCGGTCGCGGAAAACAACGGCCTGATCCATCATCTCGGCGCCTGGGTGCTGCGTTGCGCCTGCGCCCAGCTTGCCATGTGGGATGCGAAGGGTGCGCAGGTCGGCTACGTGTCGGTCAACGTGTCGCCGGTACAGTTCAGCCATCCCGGCTTCGCCGACCAGGTGCGCAGCGCGATCCGCGATACCGGTGTCAGCGCCGGCCGGCTGGTGCTGGAAATTACCGAAGGCGCGCTGATGATCGATCCCGAAGCGGCGGGCAGCGTGCTGACCGAATTGCGGGCGCTGGGCATCCGCTTTGCCGTGGACGATTTCGGCACCGGCTACTCCAGCCTGTCGTATCTGCGCCGGTTTCCGTTGTCGGCACTGAAGATCGACCGCAGCTTCGTCGCCGACATGGCCGACTCGCCGCACGCGCAGACCATCGTCTATGCGG
This sequence comes from Cupriavidus sp. MEYA8, assembly GCF_059278825.1. Lineage (NCBI taxonomy): Bacteria > Pseudomonadati > Pseudomonadota > Betaproteobacteria > Burkholderiales > Burkholderiaceae > Cupriavidus > Cupriavidus sp. MEYA8. The sequence goes on along the minus strand of NZ_CM181222.1, from coordinate 391,669 downwards.
TGCTCTCGCTGGCGCGCGAGCTTGGGCTGGCGGCAATCGCCGAAGGCGTCGAGACGGCATGCCAGCGCGAGCTGCTGGCCGCGCAGGGCTGCGAGATGGCGCAAGGCTGGCACTATGGGCGCGCGATGAGTCCCGCCGACCTCGAGGCGGCTTTCGCCGCGGGCAGGTGGCGCCTGGACGCCCCGACCTTGCTGCCGCGGTGAGGCATGGCCATGGATAAGCAGGCATTCCTCGACCAGCTATGGGCCAGGCTCGCCGAGCAGGGCGATTTCCCGACGCTGCAGTATTGCATCGATCATGTCTTCAGTTCGCTCGATGCGGAGCGGAACGTCGGCGAAATGGCCAGCAGCATCCTGTCGGACTTCAGCCTGTCGCAGAAGATCATCCGGCTGTCCAATTCCGCCATGTACCGGTCGTTCGGCGGCGAGGTCACCACCGTTTCGCGCGCGATCATGGTGCTGGGGGTGGATACGGTCATCCACCTGACGCTGGGCGTGCGCGTGCTCGACTTTTTCCAGACCATGCCGGAAAACCGGCCACGGGCCGCGCAAGCGCTCAAGCAGGCCATGGTGGCGGCGGAATTCACCCGGACACTGGCCGAAGCGCGCGGCATCGCCGACGGGGAAGAGGCCGTGGTCTGCACGCTGATGCACCATGTGAGCCGGCTGCTGCTGGTCCTGTATGTGCCGGAGGCGTGGGACCGCATTGCCGCCATGTGCGAGGCCGGCGAGCAGATCGGCGAGGACGATGCCTGCCGCGAAGTCCTGGGCGTGTCGCTGGGCGAGATCGCCCGGGCGGCTGCCGTCAAATGGCGCCTGCCCCCGCTGATCGCCGGCGCCATGAGCGCGCCCCCGTTACCGGAAGGCGCCATGCCGGAGACGCATGCCGGCTGGCTGGGCGCCGTTGCCCGGCTGTCGTCGCAGGCGGCCGCTTCGATCCTGGCGGGGCAGGATGATCCATTGGCCGAAAGCCCTGTTCGGGCCAACAGTTCCCTACGCGCCGACAGTCCGCTGCAGGCCGCCAATCCGTTGTTGGCCGCGGCGCAACGGCTCGGCCTGGAGCCGGCGCATCTCGGGCAGGCGCTGGCACAGGCCAGGGCGCTGACGACCTCGATGGCAGCCACGGACGCCGCCAGCCAGGCCGGCGACGACGCCGGCCAGCAAGGCAGCAAGCCCGCCGATGCGCTGGCCAGGCTGCAGCGCGCCGTCGCGGAAGTCCGGCAGGAGGGCGGGGCGATGTCCATTGCCGAGCTGGCGCCCTTTGCGCTGGAGTCGGCAATGCGCGCGCTGAACTTCTCGCGCTGCTTCCTGATGCTGCTCAACCCATCGGCCAGGCGCTTCGGCGCGCGGCTCGGCTTTGGCGAGGGCATGCGCGAGAAGCTCGACCAGCTGTCCTTCGAAGAGGGCTTCGTTCCGGACGTGTTCCACTTCGCCACGCTGGCGGACCGGCCTTTGCTGATCGAGGACACCTTTGACAGGGAGGCCGCGCACCGCGTGCCGCGCTGGTATCGCGAAGCCATGCCCGATGCCCGCGCGCTGCTGCTGATCCCGGTGCGGGTGCGCAATCGCTGCGTGGCCCTGATCTGCGGCGACTGGGGCGACGCGCGCTTCACCGGTGCGCTGAGCGCGGAGGAGGCCGACGCGATCGTCCAGCTGGCGGCGGAGATTTCGGCCGGCTTCCTGCGGTCGGCGCCGGCGCGATAGGCGGGCAGGGCAGGCGCGGCTGGCGGCGCCGCGCTCACGCGGGAAATGGCATGGAACAGCCCGTTCCAGGCGGCGTCGCCCCACGGCGTGCCATAGACGGAATGCAGCCGCCACGCCAGCCAGGCGGCCAGGCCGCGGCGCCGGGTCCAGTGCCCTTGCCCTACGAAAACTTGCGGATCAGGTGTTGCAAGCGATCGCAGGCGGCCGGGACCTGGTGTTCAATCGCTGTCGCGACACCAAGAAGCAGGCCAGACCGCTGCGTGGAGGCAGAGCAGTACCAGCCCGATAACGGTGCGGGCGCCAGCCCGTAGGCATAGGCTTCCCGGGCGATCCTCTTGTCGTCGGCGCCGTCCGGCAGCCTCACCACTACGGCAAGGCCTGCCGGATAGGCCTGGAATCCCCTGGCACTGAGCGCCGCCAGAAGCGCATCGCTGCGGGCTGCGTAAATGCGTTTCATACGACGCAGATGCCGCATATAGTGCCCATCGCGCATAAACTCGGCCGTCGCCATCTGCACCGCCGGCCCGGGCGCGGAAGCAAGGCAGGCGACGACTTCATCGAAGCGCGATACCAGGCCGGGCGGCACGACGACGAAGCCGAGCCGCAGCGTCGGGCTGAGCGTCTTGCTGAAAGACCCGATATGGATGACCCGTCCCGCCCGATCCTGCGATGCCAGTGCGGGAGCCGCCCGGCGCCTGAGCTGGAGTTCGCCAAGGTAGTCGTCCTCGATGATCCAGGCACCCGCGCGGCTTGCCCATTCGAGCAGTTGCACGCGACGACCGAGCGACAGTGTCGGGCCCAGAGGCGCCTGTTGCCCTGCGGTGACCAGGGCCACCGCGGCATCCGGTGCATGCTCTTCGCCATAGCTGACGTCGATGCCATCTTCGTCCACAGGAACGGGAACGGTCGTGAGCCGGGAAAGTGACATGGCCCTGCGACTGGGCATAAATCCGGGGTTCTCGACCCAGGCTTTTCGGCCCTCGGCCTGAATCACCCGCAGCGTTACACCGAGCGCCCCCGAAAAGCCTGTGGTAATGAAGATCTGCGAGAGCTGACATTCAATACCTCGCGACAAGGCCAGGTGTGCGGCGATTTCTCGCCGGAGTTCATGCTCGCCGCGCGGATCCGGGTAGGCCGCCGGCGCCTCCACCTCGTCACGTGCCGCACGCGATCGCAGCCGCGCGAACAAGGTGGCAGGGAAGCAATCCGATGCCGGCACGCCCATCTGAAAGACCGCGGGACCGGGCAGGAAGTGCTGGTACAGCTCCGAGCGCAGATCCGACTCGACCGAGCGCGCCTGTTCCGCGACAGGCCTTGCGACCGCGGTATGGTCGGAAACCCTGGTCCCGCCGGCGCGCGACGAGACCACCAGTTGCGCATCGGTCAGCCGCTCGTACGCTGTCTTGACGGTGCCTCGAGCCACTCCAAGCTGGGCAGCGAGGTCCATCCACGAAGGCAATCTGGCGCCCGGAACGAGTACGCCACTCTCGATGGCAGCGGTGATACCCAGCCGTATCTGTTCCGCCAGTGAAGTCCTGGACGCACGGTCCAGCTTCAGCGCCAGGATCTTCGTCATCGCTTCTGGTGCATTCAGAAATTGCGTTTTTGGTTCTTTTTTGTGAACCAGGTGGAGCGCATGATTCTAGCCTCCAAGGAGCCAAACATGAAACTGCAACGCTTTCTTCTCTCGCTGGTGGCGGCTACGGGCATGGCCTTTACCGGGGTCGCTTCGGCCCACGGCGCGGGCGACACGGTCAAGCCCAACTTCTCGAAAGAGATTCCCAATATCCCAGGCAAGTCGCTCATTGCCGTGGAGGTTTTCTATCCGCCCGGTGGCGCTTCGCTGCCGCATAGCCATGCCAAATCGTCGTTCATCTATGCATACGTCGTTTCGGGCAGCATCGCGAGCAAGGTGAATGACGAACCGGAACGTGTGTACAAGGCGGGGGAGAGCTTCTTCGAGGAGCCTGGCTCCCGCCATCCGGTGAGCCGCAACGCGAGCAAGACAAAGCCGGCAAAGCTGCTGGCCGTGTTCGTGGTCGACTCGGCCGACAAGGAACTGACGATCAACGACAACTAGGAGTTTGAAATGAGACTGGATTACACCAAAGCATCGCCGGGCGGTGTCAAGGCATTTGGCGGCGTGTACGGCTATGTCATGCAATCGGGCCTTGAAGACGTGCTAGTCGAACTGGTCTATCTGCGCGTGAGCCAGATCAACGGGTGCGCTTATTGCCTCGACATGCATACCCGTGACCTGATCAAGAAGGGCATCACCCCTGCAAAGCTCGCGCTCGTGCAAGCCTGGCATGAAGCAGGGCCGTTGTTCAGCGACCGCGAGAAGGCCGCACTCGCATGGGCTGAGTCGGTCACGCTGGTGGCGGACACACATGTGCCCGAGGAGGACTTCAAGGCCGCGGCCGCGGTGTTCAGCAAGAAAGAACTCGCTGACCTCACGATGGCGATCAGCCTGATGAATGCCTATAACCGGCTTGCCATCAGCTTTCGCCGCGCACCGGATTCCGCGCTGGCTGCGCAAGACTGAGGCCTGTCGTCCCTCTGTATCGAGCGGAGCCGGTTGAGAGAAAACGCGCCTGTTCTGGCGCGTTTTTCCTGATTGCGGCCAGTAGTTCCTTCGGCGACTTCTTGGTCAGCAGCAAAACAGCCCCGGCACACAAGAATTTCGCTTTTCTTGACCGCCTCCTCGTTCCTGGGGTGAATCCGAAATGACTTGCACGGCATTCCGGTCTGGCTCGGCTTCCATCCGCCCGCCGGTACGACCCACTGCACCCCCACTACAACACGGCTTACCGCTCCCACAAAAAGATTCACTTCACTTCCCACCTTCCGTCATAGAAGATTCCCCAGCATCTCCATCTCCGGCCTGAAGCCGCATGCGGCCGGGCGATTGTCCAGTCAATTGGGAGTTCACCATGGCACGCATACCGGCCCTGACCCTGCTTGTCATCGCGCTGGCGGCCTGCAGCAGTACGCCGCCCGCGCCGCCACCCGCAACGCCCGCGTCATCGGCCGCATCCGCCGCGGGACCGGCCGGTAACGTGCAGGCACAGGCGCAACCCCAGCCGAACGCAGTCGACCCTGCAGCGATCCAGGCGCTCAACGACATGGGCAAGTACCTGCAATCCCTGCGCCAGTTCGAGGTCTTTATCGACCTGTCTGGTGAACGGGTGCTGCAGGACGGCCAGAAACTGCAGCACACCGCCATGGCGGACCTGGATGTGCAGCGGCCGGACCGGCTGCGCGCGCTGATGCGCAGCGCGCGCTCGCAGCGCGACCTGATCTATGACGGCAAGCAGGTCACGCTGTATTCGCCCGCGCAGAAGTCGTACTCGCAGGTCAACTTCAGCGACAACCTGGGCGTGCTGGCGCAGCGGCTGCGCGAACGCTTCGGCGTGGAGATTCCGTCGGCCGACCTGTTCCTGTGGGGCACGCCCGCGGCGCCGCTGGACAACATGGAATCGGCGATGAACGCCGGCCAGGACATCATCGGCGGCGAGTTGTGCGACCACTATGCCTTCCGCCAGGGGCAGCTCGACTGGCAGATATGGATCGCCAGCGGCAACCGTCCGCTGCCGCGCAAGCTCGTCATCACCAACCGGGCCGACGAGGCCAGGCCGCAATCGGTCACGCTGTACAAGTGGAACCTCAATCCGAAGTTCGGCAATTCGGCGTTCGCCTTCACGCCGCCCAAGGACGCCAGGAAGGCGGAGTTCGTTCCACTGAAGGCCACCCGGTAACGGGACCATGGACAAAAGGAGCATTGCCATGACCTACACATTCGCAAAGCCGCTCGCAGTGTGCACGGCCGCGCTCGTGCTGGTGGCCTCCGGCTGGACACCGGTGGCCGAGGCCGCCCGCGGTGGCGGCGGGCATGGCGGCGGTGGCGGACCTGCCGCGGGCGGTGGACACGCTGCCGGCGGCCAGCGCGCCGCTGCCGGCGGCGCCAACCGCGAAGCGCGACAGGTGAACAACCAGCGTGCCGACGCGCGCACCAACAACGTCCGCAACACCAGCGTCAACAACGTCAACGCCAACCGCAACGTCAACGTCAATACGAGCCGTAACGTCAACGTGAACGTCGACAGTCATGGCGGCTGCTGCGGCTGGGACAACGATTACCACCCGGTGGCGACGGCCGCTGCGGTCACGGCCACTGTCGCCGTGACGTCGGCGGTGGTGGGTTCCATGGTGCGCTCGGTCCCGCCGAGCTGCGTGCCGGTCAACTACGGCGGCATGGTCTACCAGCAGTGCGGCAGTACCTGGTACATGCCGCAGGGCGCGCAGTACGTCGTGGTCAATCCGCCGTACTGACGACAGGCCTGGGCGCGCCGGCGGGCTACCTCGCCGGCCCGGCGGGCTTACCCATGGCGCCGCTGCAAGTCATGGAATGACACCAGCTCGCCGGCCATCGCACTGGCAGCCACGGTGGGCGGGCTGGCCAGCCACACCTGCCCGGGACCCGAGCGCCCGGGGAAATTCCGGTTGATCGAACTCACTGTCACTTGCCCGGCCCGTTCCGACGAACCCGGGCCGCAGTTGGCGCACGCCCCGCACGATGGCTGCAGGATGCGCGCGCCGACCGCATGGAACGTTTCCATGTAGCCCTGGCGGATGCAGTAGTCCCGGACGTCGGTGGTGCCGAACTGCAGGTAGAGCGTGACATGCGGCGGCAGCCGCAGGCCGCGCTGCACCGCCCAGTGCAGCACCTCGTGGTACAGGTCGAAGTCCTCGCGCTTGCCGGCAGTGCAGGAGCCGCCGTAGGCGATATCCACGCGCACGCGCCGGTCCAGCGCGGCCAGCGGCAAGCCGTTGCCGGGGTCGCCGGGGCGGGCCACCATCGGGCCGAGCGTGCTGCAGTCCAGTTCGATGGTGGCTGCGAAGGCGGCATCGTCATCGCTGCGCATCCACGGCTCGATCACGAAATCGATGCCCCGGCGCTCCCTGAGGAAGCGCACCGTCTGCGCATCCGGCGCGACGATGCCGGTGAAGCCGCCCAACTCGGCGCACATATTGGTCAGCGTGGCGCGTTCGTCGATGGACATCGCGCGCACGACGGGACCGGTGAACTCGAACACCTTGCCGACCCCGGCGCCTGCCTTGATCCCGGCCTGCGCCAGCAGGTGCAGCACCACATCCTTGGCCGTGACGCCAGGCGCAAGTGCCCCGTGGAGCGCGACGCGGATGCCCTCGGGCATGGTCATGCGCACCGCACCCGTCATGAACGCATTGGCCATGTCGGTCGTGCCGACGCCGAAGGCCACGCAGCCCAGCGCGCCGCTATGGGGGGTGTGCGAGTCGGTGCCCACCACGACCTGTCCCGGCAGTGCATAGCGCTCGGCCATCATCGCGTGCGAGATGCCCGCGGCGTGGCTGCCGTCGTCGGTGCGGGACGCTTCCTCTGTGAGCGTGCGGTGGCAACGCAGCTGGTAGGCGTCGACGAACTCCCGCTGTGCCGCGCACATCCGGGCAATGTTGTCGACCAGCCCGCCACGCACATGCGCGGGGCTTTCATTGACGTAGGAGGTATGGTCCTCGAATACCACGATGCGCTCGGGATCCTCAAGCCGCAGCGGCCTGCCAAACGTGGCGTGCAGCATGTGGGCGCACATGCCGGTGTAGTACTCGTGGATAAAGCGCCAGTCCGCGCGCACGAAGATGCCGTCGCCCGGTTGCGGGCCCGCCAGGGATATCGGCGTCACGGGCGTCGCCAGCAGGTGGCGGTGGACGATCTTCTCAAAGAGGGTTTGCGGTGCCGCGGGCGGCGTCGCGGCGGCCGGTTCGACCTTGCCCAGGTATTGCTGGCCGAACTTCAGCAGCCCGCCGCTCAGCAGGATGGCGGCGGCCAGCGCGTCGCGCCCGGCCACCAGCGCTTGCGCGGCGATCGGCTCGCCGGCCTGCAGGCGCGCTAGCAGGCCGAAGTCGGTCGAGGTGAACAGGCCGATGTTGTCGGCGTTCTGTCGGTAGATGCGCTCGAAGCTGCGCGCGATCACCAGCCGGATGCCGGCGAGCTTCTCTGCCGCCGGGCTATGCTCGCGCGACGATCCCTTGCCGTAGCGGTTGCCCGCGACCGTCACCGAGAAGCCGCCCTCGCGGATCGCGCCGGGCGCGACCGGGCAGGTGCCGCCGACCTTGTAGCCGGTATAGGGGTAGCGGCCGAGCTTGTCGTCATAGTGCGTCAGGATCGGCACCGGCGTGATCTCGTCGGTGGACACGTCGTCGCGCAGGGGCCCGGCTTGCTCAGGCGTGAGGGCCTCGCCTTGCAGCTGGCGCGCCATGGCATCCGCCGAGTCGGCGAGGAACAGGATGCGGCCTGCGAAATCTTGGGCGCTCATGCGGGTCTCCAGTGGCATATTGGCGGCACTTTACTGGCTGCATCGCGCCGGCACGAAGCGCTGATCCGGCATGTCTGCTATCTGCGGGTGGCATATCAGGGTTAACCCATGTGTTCGGCGTGGTGCATGCGGCAGGCCTGTGCGCAGGCGTTAGTATTCGGCGACACGCGGCTCGCCGCCGGCATCCTGAAGACCATGCACCGCATCGACCCCGTCAATATCCAGCTGTTCCTGGCCGCGGCACGCGAAGGCTCGATCAAGCGCGCGGCGGAGACCGAACACATTGCGCAGTCGGCGCTAGCCGGCGCATCGCCGAACTGGAGCGCAGCCTTGGGGTGGTGCTGTTCGTGCGTTCGCCCGCCGGCGTGGTGCTGACCGATGCTGGCGCCCGCGCGCTCGAACTGGGCCGCAAGCTCAATGAGGACATCGCCAGCTTCGCGCGCGAAGTGCAGGATCTCGGCGACCAGGTGGCCGGCGTGGTGCGCGTGTCGGCCAGTCCGTCGGCCATCATCGGCTTCCTGCCGGAGCGGCTGCATGCGTTCAAGGCGGCGCATCCGCTGGTCGAGATCGCGCTGTACGAACGTTCCACTGCCGAATCGATCCGCGCCTGCCTCGATGACCGCGTCGACATCGGCATCGGCGTCGCGGCCAAGACGCCTGCTGGGCTGGAGTCGTGGCCGTTCGCCAGCGATCCGCTCAATGTCGTGCTGCCGTCGTCGCACCGGCTGGCGCGGCGCAAGCGCATCCGCTATGCCGAAGTGCTGGAGCATCCGCTGGTGGTGGTGCAGCCCGGCGGCGCGCTCGACCAGGAGCTGCGCGAACAGGCGGCGAACCTGCGCCTGCCGTTCAACCAGAGCGTGACGGTGTCAAGCTTCGAAGCCGCATGCCGCATGGTCGAGGCCGGCCTGGGCATCGCCGTGCTGCCGGCCAGTGCCGGCGCTGCCTATGCCGGCACGCGCGGCTTTGTGCGCGTGCCGCTGGACGAGCCATGGCGCGAGCGGCAGCTGCTGATCTACGCGCCCTACAAGCAGCCGCGGCTGCGCGCGATCGCGGCCATGATCCGCGCGCTCCAGCCAGGCACCACGGAGGCTATGCCGGGCTGAGATAGCCGGTCCAGCGGATTAGCACTCTGCCGCGCAGCGACGCAGCCCTACACTCCGACCCAAGGCCACCGCCCACGGTGCGATTTCAATAAACGGAGACAAGGAATGCGGACAACGCTGTTTCGGCGGGCGTGCCATGCGCTTGCGGGTATCACCACACTGGCCATGCTGGGCGGCCTGCCTGGCGCGGTCAACGCCCAGGAAACCAGGCCGGTCAGGCTGATCGTGCCAACCCAGCCGGGATCGCAGGCCGACGCCGTGGCGCGTGCGCTGAGCCAGCCGCTGGGCAAGCACCTGGGCCAGTCGGTTACAGTGCGGCGCAGTCTTCCGGATCCGCGACAGCCGCACGCGGCACCGGCTTGGTTGTGCTTGCCACGGGCTTCGGTGCCGGTTGCCCAGGGCCGGGAGCCAGGGCCTGTCCCAGACGCGCACCGCGTTGCAGCGCCACATGGACGGCTTCGCCCTTGCTGCGGACGCCGAGCGCCTTGTAAAGGGCGTTGCAATGGCACTTGACCGTCGCCACTGAAACGTTCAGCTGCCGGCTGATGGTCTTGGCGGGATAGCCGCGTGCGAGCAGTACGAGGATTTCGTACTGGCGCGGCGTGAGGCCGAGCGCGTGGGCCTCGCCGGGCGAACGGACGTCGGCCACCGTGTCGTCGTTTGCAGTAAAGGCGCCTTTGGCGCGGCGCTCCGCGTTTCGTCCGGCGCTGCCTTGGCGCATGCCATCGTGCGATGCCGGCGCAGTATCCGGTGCCATATCCGGTTCCAGCGCCGCCCGCCGGCTGAACGGCCTCAGGCTGACCTGGTAGCCGCTGCCGACCAGCCGGATCGCTGCTTCCAGCACATCGGGCTGCACCGATTTCGGCAGGCAACCCACGACGCCCGCCGTGACCTTGTCATCGACCCAGTTCCGGGGCGCGATGTCGCAAAGTACCAGCAGCCGCGCCGCGGGCCAAATCCTGCCGACCTGGCACAGCAGCTGCCATGCAGCCTCCGGATCGTCCGGCAGCCCCAGCACGACCAATGTGATGGCTTCGCCGGCAGCGCAGTGCCCCGCGAGTTCAGCCGGGTCGGCGGTAACGAGCTCCCCGACGGCGTCGACGTTTTCCAGTGACCTGCGCAACGCCACCCGCAGCAAAGCGTGGGATTCAATCAACAGCACCTTCATTGCACATGTCTCTCTTGCGCGCGGACGCGGCGCCGCGGCCGCGGCAGGGAGCGGCATGCGGCATCGTACGTCCGGCGGCCGTGATTTATGCGGCGGCTCGCGTTGCGACTGGCGACATGGTGGCGTGGCTCAGCCTGGATTGCGCAAGCTCGACCGCTTGCTGGAAGCGGGCCTGCGCTAGCTGGGCAAGCCCGGCCTGCGTTTCGGACGCGATTTCATACAGCTGCCGCGTGTAGGCGCAGGCCTTGTCTGCGGCAACGGGCGTCAGGCCGTTCTGCATGTCGAGGACCTTGCGCAGGTCCCTGCTGGCCAGCAGCGCCTGCATCCGCTGCTGGCTTTCGTCGAAGGCTGCCTGCGCGGTCTGCAGGTTCAGCTCGGCGATCCGCTGGAAGCCGGCAAACAGGATGCTGGAGTAGGCGAAGCAGTCAGCGAAGCCGCTGCCGTGACTGGCAGGGAACTGATCGGGCGCGAAATCGGGCATGCAATGGTTTCCTTGGATCCGCCGGGGCATGGTGCCCGACGACAGGTTTGCGGGTGAACGCACGACCGGAGGAGTGCGTCGGAGGAGACGCCCGGCGTGCTGCGTTGCATCATTCGCGCCCAATTTTAGAGTAAGCACTCTAAACAATGTGATCCGCAGGCCTAGGGGGATTCCCCGATGGCTTCAGCGTTTCTGTACGATTTTGTTTTTTTCGTTTTCGTTTGGCATTTCGGCCGGCGCGTTCCGGAACACAGCCGCAATGCGCGACGAATGACGGAGGAGATCGGCATAGCGGCAAGTAGAATCGCTGCGACTCCATCCCCTCGACATGCCATGCGGATTCCCCCGGTAAAGGCCATCATCGCTTTCGAAAGCGTCGCCAGGACCAAGAGCGTCAGCCGCGCCGCTGATGAACTCGGCCTGACCGCTTCCGCCGTCAGCCACCAGCTCAGCAACCTGGAAGAGATCCTGGGCCAGCCGCTGTTCTTCCGGCAAGGGCGCGGGCTGGCGCTGACGTCGGTGGGCGAGCAGTACCTGCGCGATATCACCGGCGTGCTGGCCGATCTCAACCGCGCTACCGAACGCGCCTCGAGCCCGGCCAATATCGAGATCCTGCGCGTCCATTCGAGCCCGAGCTTCGGCCTGATGTGGCTGCTGCCACGGCTAGAATCGTTCCAGGCCGACAATGGCGATATCCAGCTCAACCTGTCGTGCTCGTATGAAGACGTATCGTTCACCGGCGGCTATTACGATGTCGATATCCGCCATGGCTACGCGCACTGGCGCGACCTGCAGGTGAAGACGCTGCGGCGCGAGACGATCGCGCCGCTGGCTTCTCCTGCCTATCTCGAAAAGCATCCGATCCGTACGCCCGAGGATCTGCTGGCGCAGCGGCTGATCTATTCCGAAACGCCGCTGGTGCAGTGGCAACAGTGGTTCGCGCGGTTCGGCGTGCGGGCTTCGCACAAGACCTTCGACTTCAGCTTCGACCGCTCCTACATGTCGCTGGAGACCGCCGCACTGGGCCTGGGCGTGGCGCTGGAAAGCACGCTGCTGGCATCGGTGCAGATCCGCAAGGGCGCACTGATGCCCGTGTTCGACGACAGCCACGCGCTGGAGGTGGGCAGCCACCACGTGGTCTGCCCGGCGCAGAACGCCGGCTTGCCGCGTGTGGCGCGCTTCCTGGCCTGGCTCGACCGCCAGTTGCCGGCGCCGCGCTGAACGCGCGATGCCACATGCGCGGCCGATGAAGTGAACGAGACGGCGCGCTTCGAGGCGACCGTCTGCCGATGTTTGAAAATTTCTCAGCAATAGCTGAGGCAGACCGCGTTGATCGTCAGGCCGCCAGCGACAAAACTCGACACATCCCAAGTCCAATTGCAAGGAGACAAAGATGCTGGTCGAGAACAACGTAGTCATCATCACCGGCGCCGCCTCGCCGCGCGGCATCGGCAGGGCCACCGCCAGGGCCTTCGCCGCGCAGGGTGCCACCGTGGTGATCCTGGACCTGCGCCTCGAAGACGCGCAGGCTGCCGCCGGTGAGCTGGGTGACCGCCACCTGGGCCTGGCCTGCGACGTGACCGACAAGGCCGCCTGCGAACGCGCGGCGCAGACCGTGCTGCAGCGCTACGGTCGCATCGACGCGCTCGTCAATAACGCCGGCATCACCCAGCCGGTGCGCACGCTCGATATCCAGGCGACCGACTACGACGCCGTGCTTGACGTGAACCTGCGCGGCACGCTGTACATGTCGCAGGCGGTGCTGCCGCAGATGCGCGAGCAGAAGCGCGGCAGCATCGTGTGCATGTCGTCAGTGTCGGCGCAGCGTGGCGGCGGCATCTTCGGCGGGCCGCACTACAGCGCCGCCAAGGCCGGCGTGCTGGGCCTGGCGCGCGCCATGGCGCGCGAGTTCGGGCCCGACAGCATCCGCGTCAATTCGATCACGCCGGGCCTGATCCAGACCGACATCACCGGCGACAAGCTCACTCCCGAGATGCGCGCCGACATCATCAAGGGCATCCCGCTGGGCCGGCTGGGCAACGCGGCCGACGTGGCCAACGCCTGCGTGTTCCTGGCGAGCGACATGTCCGCCTACCTGACCGGCATCACGCTGGACGTCAACGGCGGCATGCTGATCCACTAAATTCAAGTGAAGCCGCCCGACAGAGGCGCAGCCTTCAACAGCCGGGGCACCGCAGCGCGGCGCCACCAGGCAGGAGACAACCGATGAAGACCAAATACGCGGCTTCGCCCATCGGCGGCGAAGCGACGCTGCACGCCGATTCCGCCACCTTCGAGACCCGCACCTACGCCAAGGTGGTGAAGCGGCTGATCCCGTTCCTGATGCTCTGCTATCTGGGCGCCTACCTGGACCGGGTCAATGTCGGCTTTGCCAAGCTGCAGATGCTGAGCGACCTGCAGTTCAGCGAAACCATCTACGGCCTCGGCGCCGGCATCTTCTTCCTCGGCTACTTCCTCTTCGAAGTGCCGAGCAACGTGATCCTGCACCGGGTCGGCGCCAAGCGCTGGCTGGCGCGCATCATGCTGACCTGGGCGGTGATCTCGGCGTGCTTCGCCTTTGTCACCACGCCAACCCAGTTCTACGTGCTGCGCTTTCTGCTGGGCGTGGCGGAGGCCGGCTTCGCGCCGGGCGTGATCCTGTACATGACGTACTGGTTCCCCTCCGAGCGGCGTGCCAAGGCATTGTCGATGTTCTTCATGGCGATCCCGCTGGCCGGCATCGTGGGCGGGCCGCTGTCGGGCTGGATCATGCATGCCTTCCACGGCGTGGGCGACCTGGCCGGCTGGAAGTGGCTGTTCCTGATCGAAGCGCTGCCTTCGCTGTGCCTGGGCGTGGCCATCCTGTTCTACCTCGACAACGGCATCGACCACGCGCACTGGCTGACTGACGCCGAGAAGGCCCTGCTCAAGCGCAATATCGAGGGCGACAACGTGCACAAGATGGAACACATGTCGATCCGCTCGTTCATGGCGGACCGCCGCCTGTGGCTGATGGCAGCGATCTACTTCTGCGTGGTGCTGGGCCAGTACGGGCTGACCTTCTGGCTGCCGACCATCATCCGCAAGGCCGGCGTCGCCGATCCGCTGTGGGTGGGCATCTACACCGCGCTGCCGTATCTGTGCGCGATCGTGGCGCTGCCGCTGGTGGGCATGAGCGCCGACCGCCGCCGCGAGCGCCGCTTCCACCTGATCGTGCCGATGGTGGTCGCCGCCACCGGGTTTGCCACCTTGCCGCTGCTGGGCAGTGTCAGTGCATCGCTGGTATGCCTGTGCATCGCCGCCGCCGGCATCCTGGCCTCGTCGTCGCAGTTCTGGGCGTTGCCTACCGCGCTGCTGGGCGGCATGTCGGCCGCAGCGGGCATCGCCGCGGTCAACTGCGTGGCCAACCTGGCTGGCTTCTTCTCGCCCGCCATCGTGGGCTGGCTGAACGACCTGACCGGGAAGTCCACCGCCGGCCTGATGTTCATCTCGGGCACGGTTGTCTTCGGCGCGATGCTGGTGCTCCTGGTCCCCGCCAGGTCCGTGAACCGCTGACACCCCCTCTTTGCCGAATTTCTGAAACTCTGATCGAACCGATTGCTGGAGACACCATGCAACAAGCAACCACCGACAAGGCAGTGTCCTTGCGGGAACGCGCCTACCGCATCCGCCGCAACGCCTTGCTGATGGGCGAAGTCCAGGGCCAGGGCTATATCGGCCAGGCGCTCGATATCGCCGACGTGCTCGCCGTGGCCTACTTCGACGCCATGCGCTACCGCCCCGAAGATCCCGAATGGGAAGGGCGCGACCGCTTCCTGCTGTCCAACGGCCACTACGCCATCGCGCTGTACGCGGCGCTGCTTGAGGCCGGCATCCTGCCCGCCGAAGAGCTGGAGACCTATGGCAGCGACGACAGCCGCCTGCCGATGTCAGGCATGGCCAGCTACACGCCCGGCATGGAAATGTCCGGCGGCTCGCTGGGGCAGGGCCTGACCATCGCCGTGGGCCGCTGCCTCGGCCTCAGGCGCAAGGGCTCCGGCAACTTCATCTACACGCTGTTCTCCGACGGCGAGCTGGACGAGGGCGCGATCTGGGAGGGCATCCTGTCCGCCGCGCACTGGAAGCTGGATAACCTGATCGCGATCGTCGACGTCAACAACCAGCAGGCCGACGGCCCGTCCACGCAGGTCATGGCGTTCGAGCCGCTGGTGCCGAAGCTGGAAGCATTCGGCTGGTTCACGCAGCGCGTCGACGGCAACGACATCGACGCCGTGGCTGCCGCCTTCCGTGCGGCGCGCGAACATAGCGGCGCGCAGCCGCGCATGATCATCTGCGATACGCGCATGGGGTGCGGCGTGCCGTTCCTCGAGCAGCGCGAGAAGAACCACTTTATCCGCGTGGATGCCCACGAATGGCAACTCGCACTGCAGGCCCTGGAAGCCGGGAGACAAGCATGAGCAATACCATCGCCACCGCCAGCACCAACACCAACACCAAGCCTAAGCTGAAGACCTCGGCCATGATCGCCTCCATCGCCGGCGAAGGACAGGCCACCCGATCCGCGCCATTCGGCCACGCGCTGGTGGAACTGGGGCGCCAGAAGCAGGACGTGATCGGCATGACCGCCGACCTGGGCAAGTACACCGACCTGCATATCTTTGCGCAGGCGTTCCCCGAGCGCTACTACCAGATGGGCATGGCCGAACAGTTGCTGATGGGTGCCGCCGCCGGCTTCGCGCATGAAGGGGCACAGCCCTTCGTCACCACCTACGCGGTATTCGCCACGCGCCGCGCCTACGACTTCATGCACCAGACCATCGCCGAGGACAACCTCGACGTGAAGATCGTCTGTGCGCTGCCCGGGCTGACCACCGGCTACGGCCCCAGCCACCAGGCCGCCGAGGACCTGGCGCTGATGCGCGCCATGCCCAACATGACCGTGATCGACCCGTGCGACGCGATCGACATCGAGCAGATGGTGCCGGCCATTGCCGCGCACAACGGCCCGGTGTACGCGCGCCTGCTGCGCGGCAACGTGCCGGTGGTGCTGGACGAGTACGACTACAAGTTCGAGCTCGGCAAGGCAAAGCTGCTGCGCGATGGCGCCGAGGTGCTGGTGATCTCGTCGGGCATCATGACCATGCGAGCGCTGGAGGTGGCCAAGGCGCTGGAGAAGGACCGCATCGGCGTGGCGGTGCTGCACGTGCCGACCATCAAGCCGCTCGATACCGAAACCATCGTGCGCGAAGCGAAGCGGCAAGGGCGCCTGGTGGTGGTGGCCGAGAACCACACGGTGATCGGCGGCCTGGGCGAGGCGGTCGCGGCCACGCTGATGCAGGCGGGCACCATGGTGCCGTTCCGGCAGGTCGGGTTGCCCGACGCATTCCTCGATGCCGGCGCACTGCCCACGCTGCACGACCGCTATGGCATCTCGGCGGGCGTGATGGCGCAATCGATCCGCGACTGGATCGCCTGACGGCCGTCTTTCGCATCCCCCATGGTCATTTCCGCTGCCGCGGGAATGACCTTCAGACTCCAGCAACGGCGTGATGCAGCAACAGTGCCGACAGCACGAACATCGTCACGCCGATCAACCCGTCCAGCACGCGCCAGGCCAACGGCCGGGCGAACCACGGCGCCAGCCAGCGCGCCCCGAATCCCAGCAGCCCGAACCAGAACAGGCTGGCCGAACTCGCGCCCGCCACGAACCAGCCGCGCAGCGCCGCCGGCTGCTGCGCGCCGATGCTGCCGACCAGCAGCACCGTGTCGAGATAGACATGGGGATTGAGCAGCGTGAACGCAGCCGCCTGCGCCAGCGCGGCGCCGCGGCTGAGGCCCTCCTGTCCTGCCCCCGCCCGCAGCTGGTGCGACTGGCGCGCGCGCTGCAGGGCTCGCCATCCGTATAGCGCCAGGAACGCGGCGCCGGCCAGCGCCAGCGCGCGCGCCAGGCCGGGGTTCTCGCCCAGCGCCCGGGCCATGCCCATGACCCCCGCTGCGATCAGCAGGGCATCCGCGACGGCGCAGAACAGCACCACGCTGCCGACATGCTCGCGGCGCAGGCCCTGGCGCAGCACGAAGGCGTTCTGGGCGCCGATCGCGACGATCAGGCCCAGGCTGAGGGCCATACCCTGGAGCCAGACAGACAAGGAGAGGGAGGAAGTGGCGAGCGGCGTCATCATGGGGGCAGCTTGCCTGGCCGCGCAGATGAAGACAAACTATCTTTCCTTTATCTGGTTTAGGAAAACTTAAGGCGATGCTGGACTATTCGGCCCTCTCCGCACTGGCCGCCGTGATACGCGAAGGCAGCTTCGAGCGTGCCGCGCGCGCGCTTCATGTCACGCCGTCGGCCATTTCCCAGCGCGTCCGGCTGCTGGAGGAGCGGCTGGGTTGCGCGCTGGTGGTGCGCGACCAGCCTTGCCGCGCGACGGAGACGGGCCGCAGGCTGTGCCAGCACGTCGACCGCGTGCGGCTGCTCGAGCAGGATCTGCAGGGCGCGCTGCCGGCGCTGGCGCCGGAGGGCATCGCACGCGTCGCGCTGCCGATCGCGGTGAATGCCGACAGCCTTGCGACCTGGGCCGCGTCGGCCATTGCGGCCTTCGCCGCGGCCAGCCCCGTACTGATGGAAGTCGCCGTGGACGACCAGGATCACACCACCGAGTGGCTGCGCAGCGGCACCGTGCTGGCCGCCGTGACCGCGACGGCGCGCCCGGCGGCAGGCTGCAACAGCCAGCCGCTGGGGGCCATGCGCTACCTGGCGGCCGCCAGCCCGGCCTTCGTGCGGCAGCATTTTGCCGGCGGCGTGGGAGCCGGCACGCTGGCGAAGGCCCCCAGCCTGCTGTTCAACACCAAGGATGAACTGCAGGTGCGCTGGGCGCGGCGGCTGTGCCATCGGCATGTTGATCTGCCCAGGCACATGCTGCCTTCCTCGCAGGCCTTCGTGACTGCGGCGCTGGCCGGCATGGGCTGGGGGCTGCATCCGCAGTCGCTGATCGCGCAGCATCTCGGCGACGGCTCGCTGGTCGAGCTGGTGCCGGGCACGCCGCTGGACGTGCCGTTGCACTGGCAATACGCGCGCGCCGCGTCCGGCCTGCTCGACGGCCTGAGCCGCGAGGTGCTGGCGGCCGGCCGCGCCGCGTTGCTGGCGCCCTGACTTGGCAGCGGTAAGCCACCGGCGGCGTGCCGGGGTCAGTCGTGCAGGTGCTCGTCCACGAAACGCCGGAACAGCGCCATGCTCGGCGCCTCGGTCCGGCCCGCCAGCGTGAAGAAAGCGTAGCGGGGGCCGTCGTCGACCGCGGGCGTGGTCGCCAGTTCGCACAGCTTCCCCTCGGCGATTTCCGTCCGCACGGCCGCGACGATGCTGAACAGGATCGCGTCCGAGACCAGCACGGCCTCGACCAGGCTGCGCACGTTCTCGCAGCGCAGGCTCAGGCAATGCTCGGGATCGGCGCGCGGGCCGAAGCGCTTGACCAGCCCGCGCGCGACTTCCGGGCTCAGCGGTGCCGACGCCAGCGGATAGCGCATGACATCGTCGAAGGTCACGGCCTCGCCGGCGGCGGCCTGCAGCAGCAGCGGATGGCCCGCGCGGCAGATGAAGCGGCCCTGCAGCTGCGCCAGCAATTCGTGGCGCAGGTCGGTGGCCGGCGCCACGCTGGTGACCTCCACGATGACCGCGTCCAGCGTGCGCTGGCGCAGCTGGATCATCAGCGCGTCGGAAGTGCCGAGCGACACCGCCACCTGTATGCCGGGGTGGTGCATGGCCATGTGGCGCAGGAACGGCGTCATCAGCACCGCGCCGGGGCCAGCGCCCAGCCCGACGCGGATGGCGCCGAGGTGATGGCGGTGGAACAGTTCGACGCTGCGATGCAGCTCGGCTTCCTCGAACAGCATGCGCCGGGCCCGCTCGGCGATCAGTTCGCCCAGCGGGGTCAGCACATTGCGCCGGCCATGGCGGTCGATGAGCTTGCCGCCAAGCTCGTCCTCCAGCGCCTGGATGCTGCGGCTCAGCGCCGACTGGGTCAGGTGCAGCCGTTGCGCGGCGCGGCTGAACGATTCCACGTCCGCGACCATGAGCAGGTGCCGCAGGTGTTTGAGGTGCATCGATGCCTTGTGGATGAGTTTTATGAATAAATTTTAGACGAGTAATGCATTGGACACATAGCGGGCTGGCCGATACGATCCGTCGCACAACACCCACACGAAGCGACGCAAGGCGCCGAGGAGACTGCCATGACCCGAATCCGATTCCAGAACATTGCCCGCCGGCTGCTGCGCGGCGCGGTGGCCGGCCTGCTGTGCGTGGGCCTGGCGCCGGCCCACGCCTACCCCGACCGGCCCGTCACGCTGCTGGTGCCGTTCCCGGCGGGAGGGCTGTCGGACGTGGTCGCCCGCAACCTCAATGCGCCGCTGGGGCGGCAGTTCGGCCAGCCGGTCATCGTCGAGAACCTGGGCGGCGCCGGCGGCGCGATCGCCGCGCAGAAGGTCCTGCATGCGCCGGCCGACGGGCACCTGTTGCTGCAGGCCGGCCCCGGCGAACTGATCACGACGCCGCTGGCGAACGCGGCCATCAAGTACAAGAGCGAGGACTTCCGGCTGGTCCACATGGTCGGCGCGGTCGACCTGGCCATCCTGGCGCGCAAGGACCTGCCGGTGAAGGATGTCGATGAGCTCGCGGCCCATGCCGCGCAGGCAGCACGGGCGGGCAAGCCGCTGACGTATGCCAGCGTCGGCATCGGGTCGCTCTACCACCTGCTCGGGGCGCACCTGTCGCAGACCATCGGCGCGCCGATGACGCACGTGCCTTACAAGGGTGGCGCGCCCGTGATCCAGGACCTGGTGGGCGGCATCGTCGATATCTTTATCTCGCCGTTCGGCAAGCCCGACATCGAGCGCATGCGCACCGGCCAGGTCAGGATGCTGGCGGTGCTGTCGCCGACGCGGCTCGACGCGGTCAGGTCCGTGCCGAGCGTCAATGAAAGCAAGGCGCTGCGCGGCTTCAACTACTCGACCTGGGCCGGTGTCTTCGTGAAGAAGGACACCGCCGAGCCGGTCGTGCAGGCGCTGCACAAGGCGCTGGCGCAGACGCTGGCCGACCCGGCGGTGCGTGCCAGCCTGGATGCCGCGAACCTGCCCGCATCCCGTCCGGCATCGCTGGCGGAAAGCCAGAAGGCGTACCAGCAGAGCATCGACCAGTACCGCGGCATCGCGCGTGCCATCGGCCTGCAGCCGCAATGAAGGACGCCATGCATCCCCTCCTGGAAACGCTGCAAGACAGTGCGGAAGCCTTCGTCGCCATCCGCCGCGATATCCATCGCCATCCGGAACTCGGCTTCGAGGAACACCGCACCAGCGACATCGTGGCCAGCCTGCTCGCCGAATGGGGCTACGAGGTGGAACGCGGGCTCGGCACTACCGGCGTCGTTGGCCGGCTGCGGCGGGGCAGCGGCAGGCGCAGTCTCGGCATCCGCGCCGACATGGACGCGCTGCCGCTGGCCGAAGCCACCGGGCTGCCCTATGCCAGCTGCCATCCCGGCGTGATGCACGCCTGCGGACACGACGGGCATACCGCCATGCTGCTCTGCGCCGCCAGACATCTGGCGCGGCACGGCAGTTTCAGCGGCACGCTGAACCTGATCTTCCAGCCGGCGGAGGAAGGGCTGGGCGGGGCAAAGCGGATGATGGAAGCGGGGTTGTTCGACAAGTACCCGTGCGATGCCGTCTTCGCCATGCACAATGTCCCCGGCACGGCGCCGGGCCGGTTGCTGCTGCGCCAGGGCGCCGCGCAGGCCTCGGCCGACAGCGTGACCATCACGCTCGCCGGCATCGGCGGCCATGCGGCGTTCCCGCACAACGCGGCCGATCCGGTCGTGGCCGGCGCTTCGATCGTGATGGCGTTGCAGACCATCGTGGCGCGCAATGTCGACCCGCTGCAAACGGCGGTGGTCACGGTGGGCGCGTTCCAGGCCGGCACCGTCTCCAACATCATTCCCGCGCAGGCCGTGCTCCGCCTGAGCGTGCGCGCGCTGGACCGCCGCGTGCGCGACCAGCTCGAGCAGCGCATCCGCGCACTGGTCTCCGCGCAGGCGCAAAGCTATGGCGTGACGGCGCGGATCGACTACGCGCGCGGCTACCCGGTGCTGGTCAACACGCCGGCGGAAACGGCGCTTGCCGGCCAGGTTGCGCTGGAGCTGCTGGGGCCCGGCCACGTCGACTGCCAGGCGCCGCCGATCGCGGCGAGCGAGGACTTCGCCTTCATGCTGGATGAGGTGCCCGGCTGCTACCTGTGGATCGGCAACGGCGAGGGGGCCGAGGGGGGCTGCATGGTGCACAACCCCGGCTACGACTTCAACGACGGCAATATACCGGTTGGCGCGGCGTATTGGGCGCTGCTATGCGAGCGCTTCCTGGTGGACCAGCCGTGGCCGGAGCACGTGGAGCACATGGAGAACGCGGCGAACGCGGCGAACGCCTAGGCCGGCCTGCCGCTCTGCTGCACCAGCCATTGCCGGAAGGTGCGCGCGACCGAGGTCTCCACCCGGTCGCGGTGCCATAGCGCGTAGTAGCCGCCGCCGAGCGTGGCGGTGGCCTCGCACGCGCGTACCAGCCGGCCGTCCTTCAGGCAGCCGTCGATCATGTGGCGCCAGCCCAGCACGATGCCGTGGCCTTCGATCGCCAGCTGCACCAGGATCGGGTAGGCGTTCGACACCACCGTATTCTGCACGCGCGCCTTGCCCAGCCCGTTCTGCGCCAGCCACGCCGGCCACGACATCCACTGGCGCTGCGCGTCTTCCAGCACCAGCAGCGTCTCGGCCGGCAGGTCGGCCACGGCCAGCCGCCGGCCGCGCAGGTAGCCGGGCGCGCATACCGGTATCACTTCCTCGTCGTAGAGCCGCTGCGCGGCCAGCCCTTGCGGCGGGCCTTCGCGCAGGTAGTACAGCGCCACGTCGAAACTGGTGTCGACCAGCGACGCCAGCCCGTCGCTGACGAACAACCGCACCTGCACGTCCGGATGCTCGGCGCGGAACTGCGCCAGCCGCGGCGCAACCCACAGCGTGGACACGCCCGACGACGCCGCCACCGTCAGCTCGGTGCTGCCCTTGCGCCGCATCACGCTTTCGGTGGCTTCGGCGCAGTCGACCAGCAGGCGCTGGATCTGCTCGGCGTATTGCTGGCCGCTGACGGTCAGGCTCAGCGCGCGCGGCCCGCGCTCGAACAGTTTCTTGCCGAGGAAGCGTTCCAGCTGCGCCACCTGCCGGCTGATCGCGCTCTGGGTCAGGTGCAGTTCCGCGGCCGCGCGGGTGAAGTTGCCGTGCCGCATGGCCGCCTCGAAGGCGACCAGGCAGGGAAGGGGAGGAAGCGGGGAGATGCGCATGGGGGCGGCCGGAGGTCGGGGAACCAGCCGCCCATCTTAAGGGAAAGCCGGAAGGCTCACCCCTGCCGCGCGTGGATGCGCCCGGCCTGCATGACCAGCGAGATATGCTCGCCCTGGCCGCACAGCAGGCCGATGTCCTGCAGCGGGTCGCCGTCGACCACCAGCAGGTCGGCCAGCGCGCCGGCCCTGACCGTGCCCAGCTCGTCCTCGCGCTGCAGCACCGCGGCGGCGATCGAGGTGGCCGAGCGGATGGTCTCGAGCGCGCCGAGCAGCTCGGCGCGGATGCGGAACTCGTCGGACTGGTAGTGGTGCATCTCGCCCAGCAGGTCGGAGCCGAAGGCCATCGGCACGCCAGCCTCGGCGTAGATCGCCAGCGAGTTGCGGCCGGCCTCGCGCACGGTCTCGATCTTGGCGACCGACTCCGGCGGCAGGCCCAGGCGCGCGCCGTCGCGGGCCAGCGCGTCGTAGGTGACCAGCGTCGGCACCACGAAGGCGCCGTGCTCGCGCATCACGCGCGCCGCCGCGGCATCGACCAGGTTGCCATGCTCGATGGTGCGCACGCCGCAGCGGATCGCCCGCGTGACGGCGCGGCCGGTGTAGGCGTGCGCCATCACGTAGGTCTGCGCGGCTTCGGCCTCGGCCACGATCGCGCGGATCTCGTCCTCGCTGTACTGGGTGTTGCCGATCGGGTCGGTCGGCGAAGCCACGCCGCCCGACGCCATGATCTTGATCTGCGTGGCGCCCTTCTGGATCTCTTCGCGTACGGCCAGGCGCACCGCGTCGACACCGTCGGCGACGCGCGCGATGGCGCCGGCACGGAAGGCGCACGAGCAGGGCTCGAGCACGTCGGCGCGCGGGCGGAAATCGCCATGCCCGCCGGTCTGCGACAGCGCCTTGCCGGACGGGAAGATACGCGGCCCGGGGATCAGCCCGGTGGCGACCGCCTGCGACAGGCCCCAGTCGGCGCCGCCGGCGTCGCGCACGGTGGTGAAGCCACGCTCCAGCATCGCCTTCATGACCGGCATGGCGCGGAAGGCCACCAGCACGTTGGGCTGCACCGCGTTCAGGCCCAGGTTGGCCAGCGACGCCAGCACGTGCACGTGGCAGTCGATCAGGCCGGGCATCACGGTCTTGCCGGCGACATCGATCTGCCGCGCATGCGGCGCCACGATGCCTTGCGCGGAGACTTCGACGATGCGCTCGCCTTCGATCAGCACATCGGCGCGCGGCAGCGCGGTGCCGCGGGCGGGATCCAGGACGTTGCCGCCCTTCAGCAGGATCTGGTTCATGGTCATTGCTTGCGGAGATAGGCCGGTTCGCGCACCAGCAGCGTGCCGGCGAAGCTGATGGCGGCGGCGATCATCACGTAGAACGCGGGCGCCATGGTGCTGCCCGTGGTGGCGATCAGCCAGGTGATGATGAAGGAGGCAAAGCCGCCGAAGATGGTGACCGCCAGGTTATAGGCGACCGACAGGCCGGTCGACAGCACCTTGGCCGGGAACAGTTCGGAGAAGGCCGCCAGGATCGGGCCGGTGTAGCCGGCGATCAGCACGCCGAAGACTAGCTGGAACACCAGCAGCGAGAACAGGCCCGGGACCTGGTTGATGTACACGTACATCGGCCAGGCCAGCACGAAGATCAGCGCGGCCGAGCCCGACAGCAGGATGCGGCGGCCGAAGCGGTCGGCCAGGCGGCCCACCAGCGGCGCGAACACCAGGATCGCCATGCCGCCGACCATGCCGGCGACGAAGCCCGACGACTGCGGCACCTTCAGCACCTTGACGGCGTAGGTCGGCATGTAGAACAGCAGCACGTAGGTGCACACCGTCCACAGGATCACCATCGAGAAGCTGGCGGCGGTCTGGCGCGGGTAGTCGCGCAGCACTTCCTTCAGCGGCGAATCGGTCTTGTCCTTGGTCTGCTGGAACGTGGGCGTCTCATCGAGGTGATGGCGGATGTAGTAGCCCACCGGGCCGATCAGCATGCCGATCAGGAAGGGCAGGCGCCAGCCCCAGCTGTTCAGCGCCTCGGGCGGCAGCGACGAGGTGACGAAGGTGCCGACCGCCGCGCCCAGCAGCACGGCCACGCCGATGCTGGCCTGGATCCAGCTGGAATAGTAGGCACGCTCGCGCTCGGGTGCGTACTCGGTCAGGAAGGCGGTGGCGCCGCCCATCTCGCCGCCGGCGGAGAAGCCCTGCAGCAGGCGCGCGAGCACGATCAGCATCGGCGCGAATGGGCCCACCTGATCGTAGGTCGGCGCGATGCCGATCAGTGTGGTGCCCACCGCCATCAGCAGGATGGTCAGCGACAGCGCCGCCTTGCGGCCGACGCGGTCGGCATAGATGCCGATGATGATGCCGCCCAC
This sequence comes from Cupriavidus sp. MEYA8, assembly GCF_059278825.1. Lineage (NCBI taxonomy): Bacteria > Pseudomonadati > Pseudomonadota > Betaproteobacteria > Burkholderiales > Burkholderiaceae > Cupriavidus > Cupriavidus sp. MEYA8. The sequence continues at coordinate 367,128 of NZ_CM181222.1, read as the reverse complement.
CGGCCGCATGAAGAAGCCGACGCCGAAGGTGGCGACGGCCAGCAGCAGCGACGACAGTTCGTCGCCGGTGGGGAAGAACAGCCGGGCGATGATGACCGCGAAGAAGCTGTAGACGGTGAAATCGAACCACTCGAGACCGTTGCCGATCACGGTGGCAACGATGGCGCGGCGCCGCTGGCTGGCGCCGATCGGCGCGCTCACGCGGTCAAGGGTTGTGCTGGCTTGCATGTCACTCCACTCCAGGCGACAGATCGGGGGCTAGGGGCTACGGGGATGCCGGGGCGCATCGGTAGGCAAGCCGATGATAGGTGTCGGCCCGATGATAAAAAAAACGATATCTGCGCATGGAGGCATGCGCGCAGCGCATGGCGGGGCGGGCGAAGCGGGCGGGGGATCACGGCAAAGCCGCGCCGGGCCAAGGCTGGCGGGCAGCGGGGCGCAAAGCCTTGTGCCGCGCCGCCGGCAAGGGCAAGGCATCGGATATCAGGGTTTGCCCTGATGCCGGCAACAGGGCATGCGCTCCGCGCATGCCTCGGCCCGGGGCGCCGCATCAAACGCTGGCGCGATATCTGGAGCGCGGGGCACTCGGTGTCGGGTGTCGCGCAGGTGGAGTCGGTGGCAGAACTGGTGGCGCGCACGCGGCAGGAATTCGACGCGGCGCGCGCGGCGGCATGCCGGGCGCTGGCGCCGGAGGCTCCTGATTCAGCGCCTGACACAGCGCCCGGCGCGCAACGCCTGGCCTAAGCCGCGGCACTACATCACCCGGCCAAACCACCACAGCGACAGCAGCCCCGCCATCGCCGCCAGCAGCGCGCCCAGCGCGGTGAAGAACGCGGTGACCTCCACCTGGTCGCGCTTGTCGAAGGCCAGCTTGGCGTTGAGCGCGCTGTACACCTTCTTCAGCTGGGCCGTGTCTTCCAGCCGGAAGTACTCGGCGCCGGTTGCGTTGGCGACCTGCTTCAGGACCTTCTCGTCCAGCCTGACGCGGGACGACATGCCGTCGACCGACAGCACCACGCCCTCGGGGGTGCCGACGCCCACGGTATAGACGCGCACGCCGTAGTTGGCGGCCAGCTCCGCGGCCTGCAGCGCGCCCGGGCCGGCGTTGCTCTCGCCGTCGGAGAACACCACGATCGCGCCCGCGCCGTACGAGCCGGGCGAGACCGGCTCCGTGTCGCTGTCGGGGGACGAGGAGGCGCTGCCCGGGACCGCCGGCTTCTTCGGCTGCGGGCTGTCGTCGTTCATCAGGCGTTCGGCCTCGTTGGTGGCCTGCGGCAGCAGCTCAGTCAGCGCGATCAGCAGGCCATTGCCCAGCGCCGTGCCGCCCTGCGGCTTCAGGCGCTCGATGGCGGCAGCCACGTCGTCCTTGCTGCGGCTTGGGGCCTGCGCCACGGCCGCGGTGCCGGCCATCGCCACCACGCCGACGCTGACGCTCGCGGGCTGGTCTTCCAGCAAGACCCGGGCGGCCTGCTGCGCCGCGCGGATGCGGGTGGGCTTGATGTCCTTCGCGCGCATGCTTCCGGACAGGTCGATGACCAGGATCACGGTCTTGATGCGCGAGGGCAGCGTCAGCAGGGCCTGGGGCCGGGCGATGGCGACGATCAGCGCGGTCAGCGCCAGCAGCGTCAGGGCTGGTGCCACATGGCGGCGCCAGCCCGCGCCGCCGCGGACGGGCACGCCGACAGACTTCAGCGCGGGGTAGTGCACGGTCGCGCGCCGGCGGCGCGCATCCAGCCACAGGTAGCCGCCCGCCAGCACCAGCACGGTGGCGAGCCCCCACAGCATGCTCGGCCATAGGAAGCTGAAGACGGGCAGGCGGGTTATCGCTTCGGTCATGCCGCACCCCTGGCGGTTCCTTGCCGGTGGCGCCGCTGGCGCGTGAAACTCAGCAGCGCCAGGTCCAGCCGGACGTAGGTCGACAGCGTCAGGCACTGCACGCCGGCCCGCGCGAAGGCATTGTGCAGCTCGGCCTCGCGCGCCTCGGCCGCGGCGGCGAAGCGCTTGCGGAAGGCCGGGTCATGCGTGTCGACGAAGATCTGCTCGGCGGTCTCGGCATCCTGCAGCACCACCAGGCCCAGGTCGGGCAGGGCCAGTTCGAGCGGATCGACCAGCCGCACCGCCACCACTTCATGGCGCCGCGCCAGCATGCCGAGCGACGCCTGCCAGCCGGTCGCGCTGATGAAGTCGGACACGACGAACACCACCGAGCGCCGCCTGGCAACCAGGCGTGCCTGCTCCAGCAGGTCGCGCAGTCGGGTCTCGCCAGGGCAGGCCGCCGGCGTGGCATGCATGCGGTCGAGCACGTGCAGCAGCTGGCGCCGGCCCGAGCGCGCGGGGATCACGGTCGCGGCCTTTTCGGTGGCGCCGCCATAGAGCACGGCGCCGACGCGGTTGCCGTAGCGCGTCAGCAGCAGCGCCATCACCGTGGTGAAGTCGGTGAGCAGGTCGCGCTTGCGCACCGCGCCCGAGCCGAACTCGACCGATCCGCTCAGGTCCAGCACGAACCACGCCGAGACGTCGCGGTCTTCCTGGAACTCGCGCACGTGCGGGGTCTGCAGCCGCGCGGTCACGTTCCAGTCGATATGGCGCACGTCGTCGCCGGGGCGGTATTCGCGCAGGTCGGCCAGGTCCAGCCCGAAGCCGCGGAACAGCGTGCGGTAGTCGCCCTGCAGCAGCCCGTCGAGGCGGCGCACCACGGTCCATTCGAGCCGTCGCAGCAGCGCCTCGGTCTGCTTGGACCCGACCGCGGCCACTGCCGCGTTGGCGGCAGCGGAGACCTGCGCCGCGGCCTCCGCCTCCCGGCGGCGCCTAGCGCTCAGCCGCCCGAACATGGGATTCCAGCGGCCGCTCGGGGACCGGCTGCGCCTGCAGGATGCGGCCGACCAGATGGTCGGCCGTGACGCCATCGGACATGCCCTCGTAAGACAGCGCCAGGCGGTGGCGCAGGACGTCGGGCACCAGGTCGGCAACGTCTTCCGGCAGCGCATAGTGCCGGCCGCGCAGGAAGGCCAGTGCGCGCGCACCCTCGATCAGGCCGATGGTGGCGCGCGGGCTGGCGCCGAAGGCAATATAGCGGTCCATGTCCTCCACGCCGTAGCTGCCGGGCTTGCGCGTGGCCGCCACCACGCGCACCGCGTACTGGATCAGCGCGGGATCGACATAGACCCTGCGGCACGCCTCCTGCAGCTCGGCCAGGTGCTCGGGCGTGGCGACCGCGCCCACGTTGATGCGCGGGCCGGTGACGCGGTTGACGATCACGACCTCTTCTTCCTCGCTCGGGTAGCCCACCAGCACCTTCATCATGAAGCGGTCGACCTGCGCCTCGGGCAGCGGATAGGTGCCCTCGGTCTCGATCGGGTTCTGCGTGGCCATCACCAGGAAGGGCGACGGCACGCGGTGGGTCTCGCCGGCGATGGTGACCTGCTTCTCCTGCATGACCTCGAGCAGCGCGCTCTGCACCTTGGCCGGCGCGCGGTTGATCTCGTCAGCCAGCAGCAGGTTGGCGAACACCGGGCCGCGCACGGTGGAGAACTCGCCGGTGCCCTGGTTATACATGCGCGTGCCGATCAGGTCGGCGGGCAGCAGGTCGGGCGTGAACTGGATGCGCTTGAACGTGCCGCTCATGGTCCGCGCCAGCGTGTTGACCGTCAGCGTCTTGGCCAGCCCCGGCACCCCTTCGACCAGCAGGTGCCCGCCGGCAAGCATCGCCACCAGCACACGTTCGAGAAAGTGGTCTTGGCCCACGACCACGCGCTTCACCTCGTACAGCAGGCGTTCCATCAAGTCTGCGCTGTCGGCAGCGTCCCTGGCTTGGTCGTTCATAGGCCCCCACGTTTCAGAAAGGAGAAGATCCGATGGCAACGCCGGCGCTCTCGATGGTGACGGCAAAGCCGATCCCGAGGAAAGTGCCGCTCTGGTTAGGGTTGAGGATGGCAGTGACGATGCCGACTACTTCCCCGTCCATGTTCACCAGCGGCCCGCCCGAGTTGCCCGGGTTGGCGGCCGCGTCGAACTGGATGAGCTTGTCCAGGCTCTGCTTGCGGTCGGGCGAGACGAAATGGCGGTCGAGCCCGGAGACCACGCCGGCCGACACCGACGGGCCGATGCCGAACGGGAAGCCGACCGCCACGACTTCGCTGCCGGGCGCCAGATCACGGCTGGAGCCGAGTGTCGCCGCCGGCAGGTCGTCGGGAATGGATTTGGGCCGGAGCACGGCGAGGTCTTTCTCGGGGATGGCCTGCACCACGGTGGCTTCGGCCATGTGGCCGTCGTGGAACCTGACCTCCAGCCGCTTGGCATCGGCGACGACGTGGTAGCTGGTCAGCACCATGCCGGTTTCGGTCACGACCACGCCCGAGCCGATGTGGCGCGCTTCGCGCTTGCCGCCGGCCGGGTCCTTGCCGTCGGGCGGTTCGCGTTTGGCCAGCTCGTCCTGTGGCGCAGGTTGCGAGGCTGGTGACGACTTGCGGCGTGTGGCAGGGGGATCACGCTTCGCCTTCGGCACGGAGGCCGCTTCCACGGGATCCTCCGCCGGCGTATAGCTGCGGATCTCGACCACCGATTCGCGCACCGCCTCTGCTGCCCTGGCGGTGCGCGACGGCAGGCTTTTGGTCCGCAGCGTGTGCAGCACCGCGGCGTCGATATCTGCCTGCTTGAGCACGCGGGGTGGCGGCTGCGACCACCAGGCGATGGCCGCGCCCGCCGCGATGACCACGACCACCGCCGCCGAGGCCAGCCCGTAGATCGTCACCCGTTTCATCGCTGCCCCCGAGGTCCCGTCCCGCCTTAAAAAATACAGTACCATCCTCTTAACCACGCGCCAAGGAGCAGGGCATGCAGTTTCTCTGGCCGCAGATGCTCTGGTTGCTGCTGGCGCTCCCGGTGCTGGCAGCTGCCTACCTGTACCTGCTCGCGCGGCGCAAGAAATCCGCCCTGCTGTATGCCAGCCTTGCGCTGCCCCGCGCCGCGCTGGGCCGGCGCCAACGGCTGCGGCGTCACATCCCCCCAATGCTGTTCCTGGTCGCGCTGGGCGCGGCGCTGCTGGCGTGCGCGCGGCCCACCGCGACCGTCACCCTGCCGTCCGACACGATCACGCTGGTGCTGGCCATGGACATCTCGCGCAGCATGGAGGCCACCGATGTGCCGCCCACGCGCATCGCCGCGGCGCAGCAGGCCGCGCGTGACCTGGTCGTGGGACTTCCGGCCAGCGTGCGGCTCGGCATCGTGTCCTTTGCCGCCACCGCGACCGTGGTGCTGCCGCCGACCAGCAATCGCCAGGATATGCTCGACGCGCTCGATCGGGTCCAGCTGCAACGCGGCACCGCCACCGGCAGCGGGCTGATCCAGGCGCTGGCGGTGCTGTTTCCCGATGACGGCATCGACCTGGAGGCGATACTCTTCAGCGACAGCGCAACCCCGTTCGGCCGCCCGCCGTCGCTCGACGAGGCCGCCGCCGCGGAGGCCGCGCGCAAGCGCGGGCAGGAACGCCAGCCGATGCAGCCCGGCGCATACCGGCATGGCGCGGTGATCCTGCTCAGCGACGGCCGCCGCACCACCGGGCCGGACCCGATCGATGCCGCGCGCATGGCGGCCGAGCGCGGCGTGCGCGTCTATACCGTGGGCTTCGGCTCGCCCCAGGGCGGCGGCGTGCCGGAGTCGAGCCTGGCGTACTTCATGCAGCTCGACGAACCGGCGCTGCGCGCGGTGGCGACGCTGACTGGCGGCGAGTACTTCCAGGCAGGATCGGCCGCCGACCTGACCAGGGTCTATCGCCAGCTCAGCGCCCGTTTCGCGCTGGAGCGCCGGGAAACCGAGCTGAGTGCGCTGTTGTCGGCGGCAGCGGTGCTGCTGCTGGTGCTGGCATCCGGGCTGTCGCTGCTGTGGTTCCGGCGCTGACCGGCGCCGGCAGGCGCAGGCCGCGTCACGCGGTGACGGGCGTACCGGTCACTTCATAGCCTGCGGAATCAGCGGCGCTTCTCTGCACGAGCCGGTGTGGTGCGCTGGGGCAGTACAATGCCGGACGCTTGTTTTACCGGATCTGCCGGATCTGCCTTTCCCGCCACCCGACCGCATCGCCCATGTCCAATCTCATCGTCCACGGTGGCACGCCCCTGCGCGGCCGCATCATCCCTTCGGCCAACAAGAATGCAGTGCTGCCGGTGCTTTGCGCCACGCTGCTGACCGACCAGCCGCTGCGCCTGCACGGCGTGCCGGACATCACCGATGTCCGCAAGATCCTCGATATTTTCCGCATGCTGGGCAGCGATGTCCGTCTCGATGAAGCCACCGGTACGCTCGACCTGCACCACCGCGACACCACTTTCGACGCAGCCACGCACCGGCTCCCGGAAGAAATGCGCTCGTCTATCATGCTGGTGCCGCCGCTGCTGGCCCGCTTCGGCGTGGCGCGGCTGGAAGACAACGTCAAGGGCTGCACGCTGGGCGTGCGCGAGATCGACCCGCACGTCGACATCTTCCGCTCGTTCGGCGGCGCGGTGGAGCGCGCCAGCGGCTCGCTGCTGGTGCGCAGCGGCGAGCCGCTGAAGCCCACGCACCACTGGCTCGACTATGCCTCGGTGACCACCACCGAGAACTTCGTGCTGTGCGCGGCCGCTGCCGAAGGCGAATCGACGCTGACCAATGCCGCGTCCGAGCCGCACGTGCAGGAGTTCTGCCGCTTCATGCAGATGATTGGCGCCGACATCGACGGCATCGGCACCTCGCGGCTGACCGTGCGCGGCGGCGGCCGGCTGCGCGGGGGCGAGTTCACCTTCGAGGAAGATTTCCACGAGATCACCACTTTCCTCGCGCTGGGCGCGATCACCGGCGGCGACGTGGTGGTGCGCAACAGCACGCCGGGCAACTTCCCGCTGATCGACCGCACCTTCGCCAAGTTCGGCGTGCAGGTAGTGCACGAGGACGGCTGGTCGCGCGCGCTGCTGCAGGGACCGCTGAAGGTGCAGACGCCTTTTACCAGCAATGTGCTGACCAAGGTCGAGGCCGCGCCGTGGCCGTATTTCCCGGTCGACCTGCTGCCGATCTTTATCGCGCTGGGCGTGCGTGCGCAGGGCAATGCGATGTTCTGGAACAAGATCTACGACGGCGCGCTCGGCTGGACCGGCGAGCTGTCGAAGTTCGGCGCGCATGTGTTCCAGTCGGACCCGCACCGGCTGATCACCTTCGGCGGCAATCCGCTGACGCCGGCGGTGGTGGAAAGCCCGTACATCATCCGCGTCGCGATCGCGCTGTTCATGGTCGCGGCCAGCATCGAAGGCCGCTCGGAAATCCGCAACGCCACGCCGATCCGGCGCGCGCATCCGCGCTTTGTCGAGAACCTGCGCAGCCTCGGCGTCCATGTCGAGTGGACCAGCGAGGAATGATCGTCGTGCGCGCGCGCTTTTACCCGCCGTGCTTTTACCCGCTATTCCCGGCTGGGAACCCGCGTCGCTGATTCGCCGAAGATCCAGGTCAGTGCCACGCCGGCCGCGAACGCGTCCTTGCGCCGGACCAGCGGGCTGTCCTCGAAGGTGGCGCCGTCCAGCCGGTCATAGCGCATGAAGGCACCCAGCCAGACATGGCGGAAGCGGCGCGACAGCGTCGCCATCGCCATGCTGCCGGCGTAGCCGCCATGGGCCGCGTAGGCCGGCCGCGTAGCGGTCGCGAACTGCGCCTCGACGGCATAGAAGTACTGGTTGTAGCGTGCGGTGGCGAACAGCGGCCCGGCCGTGACGCCCAGGTTCCAGCCCGCGAAGCCGCCCAGGTCGGCGATGTCGAGATGCAGGTTTGGCGAGAAGATCCAGCCGATCGCGCGGGGCGAGGATTCCACTGTCAGGGCCAGCCGCACCGGCAGCCGCAGGTCGAGGCGGGTGCGGTCCGAGTCGGAATGCCATAGCGTCAGGTTCAGCGAGGGGCCGATTTCCACCGCTGTCTTCAGGTCGGGCATGCCGCGGCGCGCTTCGTCGTCGCCGCTTTCCACCGGCAGCGAAAGTCCCAGGCTGACGTTGAGTTCGACGCGGTCGCTGTCGAACAGCTTGCCGCGCACGCCATTGCGGTCGGCGCGCAGGTGCTCGCCACGGTAGATGAAATAGGGCACGGGAAACAGCAGGCTGGCGCGTTGGTCCGAGCCACGGTAGTGCGGCACGGTGATGCCGCCGAGGCCGAGCCCGACTTCCCAAAGCGGTCGTTCTACCTCATCGAGATCCTGTGCCGCGCAGGTCGTGCCAAATGCCGCGGCGGCGAGCGCCAGCGCGCCGCAACGCCTGCATCGCCGCATATCGTACCGGGGAGATTGCGCGCCCTGCAAAATTTACACGCCTGCCAGGCCGTGCGGCCCTTTTCAGCGCACCGGGTCGGGAGGCGTCACCACGCTGACGCCATGCACATGCACCATCTTCCCGCCCCGCCATCCTGGAATCGGGTGTTTGGCAATACTGGCAGGTGTGCGCACGGCAACTCTCCTCTGCGGGCCCGATGTGCCAGCGCAGGCGCAAGAGCCGTACCCACTCGCGCGGCGGCGTGAGGGCTTCATACCCTACACACTGTCAGTGGCATGAGCAAAATCACAAAGGGCCGCCCAGCGGCGGCCCGTCACGAGCGGTCGTCTTTCCGGCCGTTCCAGCCGGGCGGATAGAGCGGATGACGCAACGCGGCATACACCAGAACCACGGCTGCCACGGCGGTGATCCAGTCGAGCAGGTCCATAACCCTCCTTGCGGCCCCCGGTGACTGGCATGCCCGGGGGAACGCTTCCACCATAGTCGAGCCATGGCTGCAGGGGAATGAAGGTGTACGCAGAACCATATGCAAGCGGCGATGGGCGGCCAAGGTCGGTGCAACGTGGCAGCGGGGCCAGCGGCATCAGTGCTCCGGTGGCGGCACGGTCACGCCACATTCCTGCGCCACGGCCAGCAGCTTGTCGAAATCCGGTGCGCCGGGCGCGATTTCCTCATCCAGCCGCGTGAACAGGCGCGAGGCGTTGCCGTTGTGGCTGGTGACCGAAACCATTTCGCCGCCCCCGGCGCCGAAACGGAAGTAGTGGACCGTGCCCGCCGGCACATGGACGAAGGTGCCGGCGACCGCCTGGAAGGCCTGCCCGCCATAGCCGATCTCGATCGTCCCGCGGGTCACGAAGAACGATTCGTCCCAGTCATGGCAATGCGGCGGTGGGCCGGTGCCTTCGTCGCCCTGCTGCAGGAAGACCTCGTAGCCCTGCGTGGCGGCGTTGGAGGCGAGCACGGTGATCTTCTCTCCAACTACGTTGAGCGCGCGCGCATAGGCGTCCGGCGTTACCACAAAGGGTTCTGGCTTCATGATGCGCGCCTCCGTTTGTCGGGACCTGGATCCGGGAATGGCAGCGGCGCCCCGCGCCGGGGTGCCGTGGTGTCAGCCTATTCTAGGCGCGGGAAACGGGCTGTCCTAGTGGATCTCCATGCGCATCGGTGCCGGCCTGGGTCGGCATGCACTGGCGGCGGCCATGCCAGCCAACTACGCTTTGTTGCAGGCGCCGCCGAGGCGCCGCAGTCCCCATCCAGCAGGAGATACCATGCCGCAGCGCATCCACAACATCAAGCAATCGCACGAGCTGTTCAACGGCATGAAGCGCGCCAGACCATACGGCATCGTCGCGCTGGTGCTCAGCGGACTGCTGGCCCTGCAGCCGGCGGTGGCGGCACCCCCGGAAGCCAAGGTCACGCTGCTGACGACCGAGCCCTTGCCGCAATACCCGGGCAAGGAAGTGCAGATCATCATGGTGGAATATCCGCCCGGCGGTGCCGACCCGGTACATCGCCACGATGCGCATGGATTTATCTATGTGCTGGAAGGGACCATCGTGATGGGCGTCAGGGGCGGCAAGGAAGTTACGCTGACCGCCGGCCAGACCTGGCACGAAGGCCCTGACGATATCCACTCGGTGGGGCACAACGCCAGCAAGACGCAGCCGGCGAAGTTCCTGGTAATGCTGCTGAAGAACAAGGGGGCGCCGATACTGACGCCGGTGAAGTAGGGCGCAACCGTGAGGACGACCGGCCCGGCGAGCCCTCAGCTGCCGCACGCGTGGATCAGGAACTCCCGCAGCGCGTCGGCCGGCTTGCCCAGCTTGCGTCCCGGCTGCCACAGCATGCCGACCTCCATGTCCGGCACCGCGTTGGCGATGGGCCGGGCTTCGATCTGCTTGCCTTCCAGCGACCACGGCCGGTATACCATGTCGGACAGCACGGTGACGCCGAAGCCGTGCGCGACCAGCCCGCGCAGTGCCTCCATCGACCCGGTGCGGAAGGCGATATTGGGCGAGAGCCGCAGGCTGCGCCAGTAGCGCATGGTCGATTCCTCGGCCTCGTCGACCGTGATCAGGATGTACGGGTAAGCCGCGACGTCGCGCAGCGACGGCCGCTCGATGTCCAGCAGCGGATGGCTGGCCGAGGTCCACAGCTGGCGGCGCGAGCGCATCAGCGTGTGGCGCTTGAAGCGCTGCGGCCGTTCCAGGTTGGACAGCAGCGCGATCCCCAGCTCGATCTCGCCCGCCAGCACGGCGCGCTCGATATCCGGCCGGTCCATGTCAAGCAGGTCCAGCTCGATGTCCGGGTAGTTGGTGCGAAAGCGCGCCAGCAAGCCCGGCAGGAAGTAGCCGAGCACGGTATAGGAGGCGGCCAGGCGCACGCTGCCTTGCAGGCCGTGCACCTGGAAGCGCGGCTCGCGCAGCGCATCCTCGACCGAATCCAGGATCTGGCGCGCATGCTGGTAGAACAGGTGGCCTTCCGCCGTCAGCGTCACGCCGTGCGGGCGCCGCTCGAACAGCCGCACGGCCAGCCGCTGCTCCAGCGCCAGCACGGCGTTGGTCACCGCCGACTGCGACACATGCTCGGCCGTGGCCGCCATCGAGAACTGCCCGGTTTCCGCCGCCGCGACAAAGTAGCGGAACTGCCGCAATGTGATTTCCTTGGCAAGTCTCTCCGAGCTCTCGCGCGCCTTGGCCATGTATGTCTCCGGGGATATCCGTTTTGCAGATATCAGGTGTGGGAATTCTTGATTTTACGATAACCAGCGGGATTCCTACACTGCTCCGGACACCAGAATAAGCACGGAGACATCGTGAACGCACCGCTACCCCACACCCTCCTCGACACCCTCGCCAGCGCCAGCCTGGACGACAAGTACACCCTGGACAAAGGCCGCGTCTACATGAGCGGGGTCCAGGCGCTGGTCCGCCTGCCGATGCTGCAGAAGGCGCGCGACCGCGCCGCCGGCCTGAACACGGCCGGCTTTATCTCCGGCTACCGCGGCTCGCCGCTGGGCGGTGTCGACCAGGCGCTGTGGAAGGCCAAGAAACACCTGGCGGACAACGATGTTGTGTTCCAGCCCGGCGTCAACGAAGACCTTGCCGCCACCGCGGTGTGGGGGTCGCAGCAAGTCAACCTGTTCCCCAACGCCTCGCGCGATGGCGTGTTCTCGATGTGGTATGGCAAGGGTCCGGGCGTGGACCGGTCCATCGACGTGCTCAAGCACGCCAATTCGGCCGGCTCGTCGCGCCATGGCGGCGTGCTGCTGCTGGCCGGCGACGACCATGCCGCCAAGTCCTCCACCGTCGCGCACCAGTCCGAGCACGTGCTGCAGGCCGCCGGCATCCCGGTGCTGTATCCGGCCAACGTGCAGGAATACCTCGACTACGGCCTGCACGGCTGGGCCATGAGCCGCTATTCCGGCCTGTGGGTGTCGATGAAGTGCGTCACCGATGTGGTCGAGTCGACCGCCTCGGTCGAGATCGACCCCGACCGCGTGCAGGTGGTGCTGCCGCAAGACTTTGCCATGCCGGCCGGCGGCCTCAATATCCGCTGGCCCGATACCCCGCTGGAACAGGAAGCGCGCCTGCTCGACCACAAGTGGTATGCGGCGCTCGCCTATGTCCGCGCGAACCGCCTGAACCGCGTGGTGCTCGATTCGCCCAATGCGCGCTTCGGCATCATGACCGCCGGCAAGGCTTACCTGGACGTGCGCCAGGCGCTGGCCGACCTTGGCCTCGACGACGAGACCTGCGCCCGCATCGGCATTCGCGTCTACAAGGTAGGCTGCGTGTGGCCGCTGGAGGCGCATGGCGCGCGCGAGTTCGCCACCGGCCTGGAAGAAATCCTGGTGGTGGAAGAGAAGCGCCAGATCCTGGAATACGCGCTCAAGGAAGAGCTGTACAACTGGCGTGAGGACGTGCGGCCCAAGGTGTTCGGCAAGTTCGACCAGCGCGGCAACGACGGCGGCGAATGGTCGGTGCCGCGCGGCAACTGGCTGCTGCCGGCGCACTACGAGCTGTCGCCGGCGCTGATCGCCAAGGCTATCGCCCGGCGCCTGGAGCGCTTCGACCTGCCGGAAGCCGTGCGCGCCCGCATCGCCGCGCGCGTCGCGGTGATCGAGGCCAAGGAGCGCGAGGCCGCGCAGCCGCGCATCTCGGCCGAGCGCAAGCCCTGGTTCTGCTCGGGCTGCCCGCACAACACCTCCACGCGCGTGCCGGAAGGCTCGCGCGCGCTGGCCGGCATCGGCTGCCACTACATGACCTTGTGGATGGACCGCAATACCGACACCTTCAGCCAGATGGGCGGTGAAGGGGTGGCGTGGACCGGCCAGATGCATTTCACCGGCGACAAGCACGTGTTCGCCAACCTGGGCGACGGCACCTATTTCCACTCGGGCCTGCTGGCGATCCGCGCCTCGATTGCGGCGAAGGCCAATATCACCTACAAGATCCTGTTCAATGACGCGGTGGCGATGACCGGCGGCCAGCCGATCGACGGCGTGCTGACCGTGCCGCAGATTGCCCACCAGGTGCTGGCCGAGGGCGCCAAGAAGCTGGTCGTCGTCACCGACGAGCCGCAGAAGTACGGCGACGGCAGCATGCTGCCGTCCGGCGTGACGGTGTTCCATCGCGACCAGCTCGATGCCGTGCAGCTGGAGCTGCGCGACACCGAGGGCGTCACCATCCTGATCTACGACCAGACCTGCGCCACCGAGAAGCGCCGCCGCCGCAAGCGCGGCACGTATCCCGATCCGGCCAGGCGCGCCTTTATCAACGACGCTGTGTGCGAAGGCTGCGGCGACTGCTCGGCCAAGTCCAACTGCCTGTCGGTGGAACCGCTGGGGACCGAACTGGGCACCAAGCGCCGGATCAACCAGTCGTCGTGCAACAAGGATTTCTCCTGCGTCAACGGCTTCTGCCCCAGCTTCGTCACCGCCGAGGGCGCGCAGGTGCGCAAGCCCGCGGCGGCGGGCGGCAAGGGCGCCGGCGCCGATTTCGAGGCGCTGCCGATGCCAACGCTTCCCGCGCTGGAACGGCCGTATGGCGTGCTGGTGACGGGCGTGGGCGGCACCGGCGTGGTGACCATCGGCGGCTTGCTCGGCATGGCCGCGCACCTGGAGCGCAAGGGCGTCACCGTGCTCGACATGGCAGGCCTGGCGCAGAAGGGCGGGGCGGTGATCAGCCACGTGCAGATCGCACCGGCGCCGCATGACCTGCATGCCACGCGTATCGCCACCGGCGACGCGCGGCTGGTGATCGGCGGCGACGCCATCGTCTCGGCCTCGGCCGAGGTGCTGTCCAAGACCCGGCACGGCGTGACCGCTGCGGTGGTCAACAGCGCCAACACCCCGACCGCCGAGTTCATCAAGAACCCGAAGTGGAAGTTCCCCGGCGCCAGCGCCGAGCAGGACCTGCGCAACAGCGTGGGCGAGGCCAGCGCGTTTATCGACGCCAGCGCCTGGGCCGTGACGCTGCTGGCCGATGCCATCTACTCCAACCCGCTGCTGCTCGGCTTTGCCTGGCAGAAAGGCTGGATCCCGCTGCAGCATGCCAGCCTGCTGCGCGCGATCGAACTCAACGGCGTGTCGGTCGACAAGAACCGCCAGGCGTTCGAATGGGGCCGGTATCTCGCGCACCACGGCGAGGCTGCCGTGAAGGCGCTGCTGCCGGATGCGCCGGCGCAGACGGCCCACGTGGTGGCGTTGCCGCAGACGCTCGACACGCTGATCCGCAAGCGCGAGTCGATGCTGACCGACTACCAGAACGCCGCGTACGCCAGCCGCTACCGTGAAGCGGTCGAGCGTATCCGCGCCGCCGAGCAGAAGCTGGGCGCCGACCGCAAGCTGCCGCTGACCGAAGCGGTGGCGCGCAACCTGGCCAAGCTGATGGCGTACAAGGACGAGTACGAGGTGGCGCGCCTGTACGCCGACCCGGCCTTCCTCGACAAGCTGCGCGCGCAGTTCGAAGGCGAGCCCGGCCGCGACTACCAGCTCAACTTCTGGCTGGCCCCGCCCACGCTGACGAATGCGGGCAAGACCGACAGCAAGGGCCATCCGGTGAAGCGCCGCTTCGGCCCGCGCACGCTGACCGCCTTCCGCCTGCTGGCCCGCCTGAAAGGCCTGCGCGGCACAGCGTTCGACGTGTTCGGCAAGACCGCGGAGCGTCGCGCCGAGCGCGCGCTGGTGGCCGACTACCTGGCCATGGTCGACGAGTTCGCCGCCTCGCTGGGCGCCGACAAGCTCGACACCGCGCTGGCGCTGGCCACGTTGCCCGACGACATCCGCGGCTACGGCCATGTCAAGGAAGCCAGCATGCAGGCAGCGGCCGCGCGCCGCGAAGCACTGCTGGCGGAGTATCGCGGGGCGGCGCGCCGGGCCGCGGCCTGAGCGCCGGCGTGCAACCGGGAAAAGCCCGGGCTGGCCGGACCTGGCATGGTCCGGCCACAATCGGCTATCCTCCCGGCTGCACCCGGAGACTCCCTTGACGCAAGACCCCGCCTTCCACCGCAAGACCGCCACGGACGATGACCTGACGCTGCGCCGCGAGACCATCCGCTGGATGGCCGAGCTGCCCGACGCGGTCCGTCCGGTAGAACTGGGGCGGGCTTTCCCCCGCATCGTCAATACCGTCGCCGCCAAGTGGTTCGATGCGGTCGGATGCCGGCACTACCTGAACGGCCTGCAGTTCGACGACCGCGGCGGCCGCCAGGGCTTTTCGTTCGCGATCGTGCAGGAGATCGCCGCGCTGCGCGAGCATTTCGACGCGGTCTATCCGCCAGACCACGATGTCTGGCAGAAGGCCTTCGATGCCGGCCAGCGCTGACCCGGCTATCGGGTTTTAAGAACCATCGGCATGAATAGCGCAGCGATCACTGCCGGGGGAGAAATGCCGGCGAGTTGCGCATCGTTATCTTTCGGCGGGAAAGTTATCGCCGGCGATTCCAACCTTGCCTTCAATCCTTTCCTGTATCCGAAGCTGCCGTACAACCCGTCGAAGGACCTGACCGGCGTGGCGATGCTGGCCAACTGCAAGTCATGCGCGAGCTGGGCGCACTGACCGACTGGGTGCAGGACCGCTACCGCGAGAGCATCCGCCCCGGCCGCCTGGTGCAGGAACTCGATCACGCCATGGCGGCGCTGATGGTCGAGGAAGCCGCCCGGCGCTTTCCCGGCGAGGACTTCGACATCCTCAAGTGCTGGACGCTCACCGGCCCGGCCTCGGCCTCGCCGCATGGCGACGGCGCCGCGTGCGGATCGCGCATCGCCGAAGGCGACACCATCGTCAATCTCATACTGCCGCGGCTGAACGGCCTCTATGTCGAGAACGAGCGCACATGGTTCTGCGGCCGGCCCGGAGACGAGCAGGCGCGGCTCTACCAGGTCGCGGCCCGCGCGACCGATGCCGCCGTCGCCTCCGCGGTGCCCGGCCGGCGCGTCTGCGACATGGACGCCGCCGCACAAGCGGTGATCGAAGCGGCCGGCTGCGGACAGTACGTGTTCCACCGCACCGGGCATGCGGTCGGGCTGATGCTGCACGAGTATCCCGAAGACATGGCCTTCAACACGCGCGCGCTGCTGGCGGGAGAGGTGTATTCGTCGGAGCCGGGGCTGTACGTCTACGGGCTGGGCGGATTCCGGCTCGATGACACGGTCATCGTCGGGAAGTGCCCGAGGTGATCGTGAAGACGCCGAAGACGCTGGAGTACGCGACGGTGTTGTAGGGGCCGACAAGGCAGGGCGGCGCCGGAAGCCGCAAACGCACAGACCAGACCCGGGACCACCCGCGCCTTCATTTTCCGACACTGTCATTGCGGCGTGATAACGTCGCGCGAGGCAAATTCCATGTGAAGGGAGCAGGCATGCAAGCGGGCATTGTCGAGGCGGGCTATGGATCGGACCCGGTCGGCCTGGTCAGCGGTTTCCTGTTCGCGCCCGGCGGGGCCATGCGCGAGATCGATTCGCGGGGCGCGGCGGCTTGGCTGCAGCAGGCGCCGCCGGCTGCCGCGCACGAGCGCTGCTTCGTCTGGCTGCATTTCAACCTGTCCCACAGCGCCTGCGAACGCTGGATGAAGGGGCACCTGGGGCTGCCGGACGAATACTTCGAGGCGCTGCGCCAGGGCTCGCGCTCGACGCGGATCGAGCGTCTGGACACCGCGCTGCTGGCCGTGGTCAACGATGTGATCTACAACTTCGGCGTCTCATCGACGGACATTTCGACCATGTGGGCCCACGCTGACCACCGCCTGCTGGTCACGGCCCGGGCGCGGCCGCTGCGCTCGGTGGACCGGCTGCGCGAGGCGGTGCGGCACGGCGAGGCGTTCCGCTCGCCGGCGGACCTGATGGTGCACCTGCTGCGCGACCAGGCCGACGTGCTGGTGCAGATCGTGCGCGAGACCGGCGTGAACGTCGACCAGATCGAGGACCAGCTGCTGTCGCAGCGGCTGCAGGGCAACCGCGCCGATCTGGGCGCGATGCGGCGCGGCCTGGTGCGGCTGCAACGGCTGCTGGCGCCCGAGCCGGGCGCGCTGTTCCGGCTGCTGAACCGGCCGCCGGCGTGGCTGCAGGAAACCGACCTGCAGGAGCTGCGCGAATCGACCGAAGAGTTCTCGCTGGTGCTCAACGACCTTGCCGCGCTGGTCGAACGCATCAAGCTGCTGCAGGAAGAGATCGCCGCCAAGCTCAACGAGCAGACCAACCGCACGCTGTTCACGCTGACGCTGGTGACCGTGCTGGCGCTGCCGATCAATATCGTGGCCGGCTTCTTTGGCATGAACGTGGGCGGCATCCCGCTGGCCGAGCATCCGCACGGCTTCTGGGTGCTGGTGGCACTGGTGGCCAGCTTCACTGTGCTGGCGGGGCGCTGGGCGTTTCGCAAGCAGGCAGGTTAGCGACGTTGGCGAGGTTGGCGGCGTGCCGGCCAGGCTGGCATGCCGCCAGCGTCTGCCGGATGCCCTCGGCGTAGGGCGTCTTGCGGATCGGCCCGATCAGCCGCTGCAGCGCGGCATCGTCCAGGATCAGCGGATCGGTCATCAGGTAGTGCATCTCGACCAGTTCGCGCATGAACGGGTTGAACAGCCCGAGCAGGCGCAGCATGCCCTTGCCGGCGATGCGCAGCCTGAGCCGGCGGCCGGTCTGCCTTTCCATCTCCAATACCAGTTCGCGCTGTGTCGTGGCGCCGGCGCCGGCCAGGTGCCAGATCCTGCCGAAGGCCGCGGGCGTATCCGCCAGCCGCGCCACCACCGGCCCCACGTCCGGCACATAGACGAACTCGTGCGGCGCATCGATCGGCCCGATCATGTCCGCGGTGCCGCCGGATACGGCAGCCTGCGCGGCGCGGTGCAGCAGGCTGGCCTGCACGCCCGGGCCGTAGAAGTCGGGCAGCCGCAGCACCGTGGCGCGGATGCGCCCGGCGGCGTCGGCCTGCATCAGCAGGTCTTCCTGCGCCTTGCGCATGCGGCCCTTGAAGGTATGCGGCGCGCGCGGGTGGTCCTCGCTGACCGGATTGCCGCCCCGGACGCGTCCGTAGGGGTAGACGGTGCCGATCAGGATGAATTGCCTGACGCCCGCTGCGAGCGCGCCATCCAGTGTCTTGCGCAGCAGTTCCGGGTGCAGGTCGAAGCGCCAGTAGTCGACGCCGACCATGTAGACCAGCGTGTCGATGCCGCTCGCCGCGGCCTGGACGGAGGCCGGCGAATCGGGGTCCCACGCGACGATCTCGGCGAGCGGGTCGGCCCCGAAGGCCTGGTGGAGGCGCGCCGCATCGCGGCCGACTACGCGATACGGCTGGCCCCGGCCTGCCAGTGCGGCGGCGATGCTGTGGCCAATGGCGCCGGCGGCGCCAAACAGCGCGATCCTGGACATGGGATTCTCCTTGGCATGGGTGCTGTCGTGGTCTGATGCAGGCCAGTTTGCGGGCATCTCGGCAAAAAGAAAATTGCCTATAATCGGCTGGTTGCTAAACAAAAATGCATAGGCATGGCCGGCGAACCGAACTGGGAGTGGTACCGCACCTTCCTCCACGTGCTGGAAACCGGCTCGCTGTCGGCTGCCGGCCGCGCCATGGGCCTGACGCAGCCGACCGTCGGCCGCCATATCGACAGTCTTGAGGCCGCGCTGGGCCTGAAGCTCTTCACGCGCTCCTTCGACGGCTTCGCCCCGACCGACGCCGCACACACGCTGCGGCCCTATGCCGCCGGACTCGCCGCCACGGCCGCGGCCATGCGGCGCGCGGCCAGCGGGCACGGCGCCGGCGTGCGCGGCACGGTGCGGCTGTCGGCGAGCGAGGTCGTCGGCGTCGAAGTGCTGCCGCCGATCCTGGCCGCACTGCGCGAAGCCCACCCGGCGCTGGAGATCGAACTGGTGCTGTCGAACCGCGTCGACGACCTGCTGCATCGCGAAGCCGATATCGCCGTGCGCATGTTCCGGCCCGAGCAGGATGCGCTCGTGGCCCAGCGCGTCGGCGGCATCGAACTGGGGCTGCATGCGCATGAGCGCTACCTGGCCGCGCACGGCGTGCCGCAGTCGCTGGAGGAACTGCCGGGGTTTGCCATGATCGGCTTCGACCGGGAGACGCTGTTCATCCGCCGCTTGCTGGAGCGCTTTCCGGCGTTCTCGCGCCAGCGCCTGGCCTTTCGCGCCGACAGCGACCTGGCCCAGCTGGGCGCGATCCGCGCCGGGTTCGGCATCGGCGTGTGCCATGCCGCGCTCGCGGGGCGCGACCCGGGGCTGGTCAGGGTGTTGCGCAGCGAGTTTTCGGTGGCGATGGATACCTGGGTAGCGATGCACGAGGACTTGCGCGGCAGCGCGCGCTGCGCGGTGACGTTTGCCGCGCTGGTCGCAGGACTTCGCGACTACGCCGGAACGGCGACGATGGGGCCTTAGTCCGGCATCACGCCGGTGGCCTTGCTACCTGAGCGCGCGTGGCGAGATAGGGCAGGTTTGCCGCGACGAAGAACGCCAGCAGCAGCGCCCCCGCGCTCCATGCGAGCGCCGGCATCCACGGCATCAGGCTGGCCAGTATCGCGCCCTTGGCGGCGCCGGAGGCCACCGCGGCGATGCGCAGGAAAGCGGCGATGGCCAGCACGGCAAACACCAGTCCGGTGAGCCTGCCTTCGCGGCCCACACGCCCGGCATCGAGCGCGGCATTGGCCGCCGCGCCAAACATGATTCCCCACATGCCGCCGGCCAGGCATTGCGCGGCCAGCACCGCCTGCAGCGAAGCGGCGGCAATGAACCCGGACAAGGCCAGCGCGCCCAGCACCGACGCGGCGAGCAGCAGCACGCAGGCGGGAAAGCGCCGCAGCCATGGTGTCTCGGGCAGCAGCACGCACAGCGCGAAGCCGATCCAGAACGCCGGCATCACCCGCACCAGCTCGGCGCTGGCAACGAAGCGAAGGTAGGCCGGTCCGGAGTTGATCGCGGTGTGGACCTGGAAGCCCAGCGCGAGCAGCCAGACCGCCGCGAACAGCAGCCACAGGCGCCGCGGGCCGGCACTGGCAATCGGCGCCGCGTCAGCCCGTTGGCTTGCCGGCGGCAATTCAACCCAGCGCAGCGCGACCACGGCCACCACCAGTGCCGCGCTGGCCGCGGCAAAGGGGATCAACGGCGAAGCCTCGCGCAGCCGCGCCGTCAGCACCGGTGCCACCGCGCCGGCCAGGCCGATGCCGAGCAGCGACGCCAACACCAGGAACGACGAAGCCGATCCCTGCAGCCGCCGCGCGATGATCACCATGGGCGGCGCGCGCAGGGCCGAAGAGGTGGCGGCCCACAACGCGGTCAGGGCAAGCAGCAGCACCGGCGAGGAAGCCGAAGGCAGCAGCACGAACGCCAGCGCGGAAACCACCGACAGCGCCAGGATCCAGCCGCCGAGCCGGCGCATGCCGTTGGCGACACGGTCGGCGGCGATGCCCAGCGCCAGGTCCATGGCTACGAAGATCACCTGGTCCATCACCAGGATCCACGCAACCTGCGCGCGCGGGATGCCTGCCTGCGTGGCGAGCTGCGGCAGGAACGCCACGTAGAGGGTCCACGTGACCGCCAGCAGGAACTGCACGGAGCAGAAGATCAATGCGCGCATGCGGCCCACCTTGCCCGGTGTATTCCCTGGAAGGATAGGGCAAGGACGGGGGTAAAGCCGGGGGTAGGGCCGGGAGCGGGGCTCAGTAGTCGCGGAGCTTCTCGCCGTTGACCTCGACGAGCTGGTCCAGCCGCAGCGCCTCGCCCGTGCCGAGCGAGACAAACTCCACCCGCTCGCGGCTGAAGATATCGGTGATCGTCGCCGTCACTTGCCGCGCCGCGCCATCCTGGTCGCGATAGCGGATCACGGCGGGCCGGCGCACGGTGGCCAGCGCTTCGAGCAGGTCGTGGAATTCGCAGCTGATCGGGCTGTACGGGGTGGATGCCTGGTTCATGTCAGTAGCTCGTAATGCAGGGCGGTGGCCGGCGCCTTCAGTCGCCGGACCTGACCGACCGGATCAGGTTGTTGCGCAGCGTCGCCACCGCCTTCTGCAGGCGTGCGAATTCGTCCGGCGCCAGGCCGGTGGCTTCGGCCAGGCTGCCTTCGAGGCGCTTTTCGCGCAGGCGGCGGCCAGTGCGGGTCAGGCTGACCCGCACCTGGCGCTCGTCCTCGGGATCGCGCTGCCGTTCCACGTATCCCATGGCTTCGAGCTTCTTCAGGATCGGCGTCAGCGTGTTCGATTCCAGGAAAAGCTTCTCGCCCAGGCTGCCCACGGTCTGGTTGTCTTCCTCCCACAACGCCACGATGGTGATGTATTGCGTGTAGGTCAGCCCCAGTTGTTCGAGGACGGGCTTGTACGCCTTGCCGAACGCCAGGTTGGCGGAATAGACGGCGAAGCAGAGGAAATCGGACAGCTTGGGGTCCGCGGCGGCGGCCTTGTCGGTGGCTTTCATGGTCTGGCTCCCGTGTCTGGATGACGCTGCGGGAAATTATAGGTCGTATGCGATTGTATCGGGGATGCGATAACCGGATGCGACCCATGGGCCCCGGTCCGTGCCTTTTAGGCACGGACCGGGCCGCGCGGCTGCGTCAGCCGGTGATGACGTTGATCGCCACGTCGATGTTGCCGCGCGTGGCCTTGGAGTACGGGCAGATTTCGTCAGCGGCATGGGCCACCGCCGTCGCCACGTCATGCGGCACGCCGGGCATGCGCACGTTCAGGCGGGCCTGCAGCAGGTACTCGCGGCCGGTCTGGCCCAGGTCCACCTCGATCTCGACGGCCAGGTCGGACGGCAGGGTCAGCTTGTGCGTCTTGGCCGCCAGGCCTACCGCGCTGATGTAGCACGCCGACCACGCGGCCGCGAACAGGCGCTCGGCGGTGGGATGCGCATCGCTGCCATCGAAGACATGGTTGGGGTTGGCTTCGCTGCCGGGCGACGACAGCCGCATGTCGACGGTGCCGTCATGCCCGCGGGGCGTGTTGCCGGCGGCGCTGAGGGTGGTGTAGGTCTTGCCGGTGGCCAGGACTTTGTCGATCTTGCTCATGGCGGGGGTTCCTTTCGGTCAGGTGGTATTTATATCTTTTGCGATTGCATCGCATGCGATATGTATGGGGAAAAACAATCAGCTGTCGCTGATCTATCGCAAACGCTTCAATCGCATGCGATGGAAAGCATGATGGGATACGGACCGGCTGAAGTCAAGGAGAATTTCCACGCCACCGTGCAACTGTGCGGGAGCCGCCTCAGTCTTCCTCGACAAAGAACTCGATCGCCTCCTGGCCGGCATCGCCGGGTGCGGAGAACGTGATCCAGCCGTGGCCCCGCAGCGTGATCTCGTCACGGCGCAGCATCAGGCTGTCTTCGCCGTCGATGCGGACATGGGTGCCGTTGGAACTGCGGTCGATCAGCACGAAGCGGCCGCCGCGCGGCTCGACAGTCGCCTGGAAGCGCGACACCTGCCGGTCGAGGATGACGATGCTCATGGTGCTGTCGCGGCCGATGGTCAGCGGCGCCGAGGTGGCGTCCATCTCGAACAGCGTGTCGCGGTAGCGCAGCGACAGGAACAGCGAGCGGCGCGCCGCGACATCAACCGGGGCGACCAGGGTCAGCTCGGTGTTCTGCTGCCAGATCGCCTCGTACAGCTCGATCAGCTGCAGCTTGCCGCGCACCTGGATCGGATACAGCGCGCGCGTCATCTGCCGCAGCGGTGCCGATAGCTGCTCCACGGCATGCTTGCTGGTGATGATCTGTCCGCGCGAGGCCAGCTTGACCAGCCGCGCGGCCAGGTTGACCGTGTCGCCGAACACGTCGCCGCCTTCGTCCGACAGGATCGGGCCATGGTGGAAACCGATATGGATCGACAAGGCTATGCCGGCGATCGGTGCCAGCCCGGCCACACCCTCCTGCATGTCGAGTGCGGCCTGCATCGCGTGATCGGCGGCGGGGAACAGCACCATGATTTCGTCGCCGATGGTCTTGACCACGCGCCCTTGCGCGAGCGCGGCGCGCGCCTTCATCAGCGCCAGGCATTGGCGGATGGCGGCGAGTGCCACCGCGTCACCGGCCTTGTCGTAAAGCCGCGTGCTGTCGCAGATGTCCGCGAACATCACGGCGCCGTCGCATTGGTCGGCTGGCGAACCTGGATCCTTTTGCATCACCGGCGAAGTTGTCAGTTTTCCGGGCGGGCAGCGCGGGCTGCTGCGGGCACGCGCCACGTCTGCATGATAGGAATTCCACTGGCGGATTGCTGGCCCGCACGCGCTCGCCGCCGGTGCGCAAAGCCTCAGGTGTGGCGTGGCGCCGACTAGAATGAATCAGCCTGTGTTTGTCCCTCTGTTTTGTCTCCTGTATCGCGGGAGGAAGATGCCATGGCGGAAATCGAGAAAGACAAGGTCGTCGGGGTGCTGAACCAGATACTGGAAGCCGAACTCGCCGGGGTTGTGCGCTATACGCACTATTCCTTCCTGGTGTTCGGCTTCGGCCGCATTCCCGTAGTGTCCTGGCTGCGCGAACAGGCCAACGAATCGTTGCTCCATGCGCAGCAGGCCGGGGAGTGGATCACCACGCTGGGCGCGTATCCCTCGCTCGGCATCGCGGCGCTGCTGGACAGCCACACCACCGACATCGGCACCATCCTGCGCGAATCGCTGGCGACCGAGCGGCAGGCGCTGGACCTGTACCGCCAGCTGCTGACCCTGGTCGAGGGCCGCTCGGTGGCGCTGGAAGAATATGCGCGCGAGTCGATCCAGCTGGAGGAACTGCATGCCGGCGAGGTCGACAAGATGCTGCGCAAGCCCGGACAGCCCTAGGTTGATGGGCGGGTTTGTGGCCCGGGTGACGAAAAGGTTGCCCGAGCCCCCGGGCTCGCCTAGACTGGATTTCGGCCGGCGCTGAGTACAAGCCTGGCGTACCGATGTGAACCTTTGCGGCTTTCACCGCGGGGAGACGCTCGATGTTGCCCACGCCCATTTCCGAGAAGGCGCTGTCCCGCGGGTTGCTTGACGTCCTGATCCGCGCCGGGCTGATCGCCGTGCTGGCGGTTTTCTGCTTCCAGATCTTCCACCCGTTTGTCGACCTGCTGCTGTGGTCGGTGATACTGGCGGTCACCATGTACCCGCTGCAGGTTCGGCTGCGCACGCGGCTGGGCGGCCATGACGGGCGCGTTGCCACGCTGATCGTGGTGCTGGTCCTCGCCATCATCCTGGTGCCGACCTACCTGCTGGGCGAGGCGCTGGTCGAGTCCGTGGAGAACGCCATCGCCATGGTCAGGGAGGACCGCGTGCATATCCCGATGCCGGCGGAGTCGGTCGCCGCGTGGCCGTTCGTCGGGCAGCGCCTCTACGACTTCTGGCTGCAGGCCGCCACCGACATGACAGCGGTGATGGAAAAGCTGATGCCGCAACTCAAGGGCGTCAGCCTGGCGCTGCTGGGCAAGCTCGCCGGCGTCGGCGTGGCCCTGCTGGTCCTGCTGTTCGCGCTGATCATCGCCGGCATCATCATGGCCTATGGCGAGGAAGGGACGCACAGCGCCAGGCAGATCGCCTCGCGCGTGTTCGGCCCGGAGCGCGGCCCGCGGCTGGCTATGCTGTGCACCGCCACCATCCGCGCGGTGGCGCAGGGCGTGGTAGGCATCGCCTTCATTCAGATGCTGCTGATCGGCGTTGCCTTCGTGATCAAGGGTATTCCCGGCGCCGGCCTGCTGGCGCTGGCGGTGCTGCTGCTCGGCATCATGCAGTTGCCGGCGACGCTGATCACCATCCCGGTGATCATCCTTGTCTTTGCCGCCGAGGGTGCCACCGGGGGGACCGTGATCTTTGCCGTCTACACCTTTATCGCGGGACTGGCCGACAACGTGCTCAAGCCGCTGATGCTCGGCCGCGGCGTGGACGTGCCGATGCCGGTGGTGCTGATCGGAGCGCTGGGCGGGATGGTGACAGGCGGCGTCATCGGGCTGTTTATCGGTCCCGTGATGCTGGCCGTGGCCTACCGGCTGTTCTGGCAGTGGGTCGAAGACCAGCCGCCTCCGCAGCCTGCGCAGCCGGTGCCCGAATCGATCGAGCAGACCGCGGAATAGTGCAGGCCGGTTCGCCTCATGCCCGTGCGCAACCGGCCGAACGGAATGCTGCTGGCCGGCGTGCTGTGCCTGGGCGCATGCGCGCGGGTGGGCCCCGACTTCCAGCCGCAGCGCGAGGCGTGGACGGCCTCATGGGACAGCCCGGCGCTGCAGGGCGCGATTGAGCAGCGCCCGGCGCCCGACCTGGGGCAGTGGTGGCAGGTATTCGGCGACCCGACGCTGGAGCGCCTGATCGCCGAGGCCGATGCCAACAACGCCGGACTGCGCATCGCCGGCCTGCGCGTGATGGAAGCGCGCGCGCAGCTCGGCATCGCCCAGAGCGGCCGCTACCCGCAGCTGCAGCAGGTGAGCACCGATGCGCTGTACACCTCCAGCCGCCAGGCCGGCGGGCGCAACCCGCAGAACAGCCGCTTCTGGCAGTTCAGCGCGGGCTTCGACATCGGCTGGGAGCTGGATTTCTGGGGGCGCTTCAGCCGCGCCATCGAATCGGCCGATGCCGCGTACTTTGCCGCGCGCGCCAACCACGAGGATGTGCTGGTGCTGCTGCGCGCCCAGGTGGCCGAGACCTACTTCGCGCTGCGCACCGCCGAGGCGCGGCTGCGCATCGCCCGCGACAATGCCCGGCTGCAGCAGCGCAGCTTTGAAATCACCGAGCGGCTGTTCCGCAGCGGCGAGACCGACGAGCTCGACCTGCAGCAAGCCAAGACGCAGTACCTGGGCACGCTCAGCAGCATCCCCGAGTTCGAGGGCCAGATCCTGCGCACGCGCAATGCGCTGGCGGTGCTGGCGGGCCACCCTCCCGGCGCGCTGCCGGAGCTGCCCGAACTCGCGGAGCGGGAAGGGGCCCTCCCGCTGCTCGACCGCGCCGTGGTGCAGGACGTGCCCGCCAGCCTGCTGGTGCGCCGTCCGGATGTGCGCGCCGCCGAGCTGCAGATCGCGGCACAGTCCGCGCTGATCGGCGTGGCCGAGGCCGATCTCTACCCGTCGCTGTCGCTGCTGGGCAGCATCGTCTGGTCCGCCAGCACGCTGGCCGGCACGCCCAACACGCTGGCGCTGGTGGGCGGGCCCAGCCTGCGCTGGAATGTCTTCGACTATGGCCGCATCCGCAATAACGTGCGGGTGCAGGACGCGCGCCTGCAGCAGCTGATCGTGGCCTACCAGGACGCGGTGCGGCAGGCCGCGCGCGAAGCCGACGATGCCGCCAGCGGCCTGCTCAAGTCGCTGGAGCGCGAAGAGATCCTGCGCGAAGGCACGGTCGCCGCCAACCGTTCGCTGTCGCTGGCCAACTCGCTCTACCGCGAGGGCTATTCCGACTTCCAGCGCGTGCTGGACGCGCAGCGGGCGCTGGCGGCCCAGCAGGATGCCTACGTGCTCAACCGCAGCAGCGCCGTGAGCAACCTGATCGCGCTGTACAAGGCGCTGGGCGGCGGCTGGCACAGCGAACTGCCTCTGGTCGACCCGGCGACGCGCCAGCAGATGCAGCAGCGCACCAACTGGGGCGACCTGTTCGAAGAAGCCGCGCGGCCGGCCGTGCCTGCGGGGGCGGGCGTTCCGGCGACACCACGGCAGGTATCCAACGCGGAGGCCCGATGAGCGACACGCCACAGCCCGCAGCAGTCCCGCCGGAGCCAGCATCGCCACCGCCGCCGCCGCCGCCGCCGCCGCCGCCGCCGCCCGCCGCGGCAGCGACCGCCGATCCGGCCAGGAAAGGCATTCGCTGGGTGCTCGTGCTGATCGCCGTGAGCCTGGTGTGGTACCTGCTGGCCGACCGGCTCACGCCCTATACCCAGCAGGCGCGCGTGCAGGCCTTCGTGGTGCCGGTGGCGTCGGAGGTGGCGGGGCGCGTGACCCGCGTCCATGTGCGCAACAACCAGGACGTGGCGGCCGGCACGGTGCTGTTCGAGGTCGACCCGCAGCACTACCGGATCGCCGCCGACCGCGCGCGCGCCGACCTGGAGTCGACGCGCCGGCAGATCGGCGCCAGCACCGCCGGCATCGAATCGGCGCAGGCGGCGCTGCGCGCAGCGCGCGCCAACGAGGTCAAGGCGCGCCAGGACAGCGAACGCCTGGAGCGCCTGTACCGCGAGGACCAGGGCACCATATCGCTGCGCCGGCTGGAGATCGCGCGTGCCAGCCTGGAAGCAGCCACCGCGCAGGTGGCCGCGGCCCGCGCCGAGGTCCAGCGCGCGCGCGAGCAGGAGGGCGGCAGCGCCGAAGACAACGCCAAGCTGCGCAGCGCCGCCGCCGCGCTGGAAAAGGCCGAGCTGGACCTGGCCAATACCAGCGTGCGCGCGCGCTCGGCCGGGCTGGTCACCGATCTGCGCACCGAGACCGGCCAGTTTGCCGCTGCGGGCAATCCGGTGATGACGCTGATCACCATCCACGACGTATGGATCAACGCGGAGATGACCGAGAACAACCTTGGCCACGTGGTGCCCGGCACGCCGGTGGCGATCGTGCTGGATTCGCTGCCGGGGCGGGTCTTCACCGGGCGCGTGCGCAGTGTCGGCTATGGTGTCAGTGTCGGCGGCCCCCCCACGCAGCCCGGCAGCCTGCCGACGGTGCAGAACAGCCGCGACTGGCTGCGCCCGGCCCAGCGTTTCCCGGTGACGGTGGAATTCGATCCCGGCCAATTGTCGTCGCTGCGCGACGTGCGCGTGGGCGGGCAGGCGGAGGTCATGGCGTTTCCGACGGAAGGCAATCCGCTCAACCCGCTCGGCCGAGCCTTCCTGTACCTGATGAGCTGGCTGTCCTATGTCTACTGACAGCCCGGCGACGGTACCGGCGGCATCGCGGCCGCCGCCCTCGCCGCGCGCACGGCGCGCGCTGCGCCTGGCCGGCGGCACCGCGTGGTGCCTGGCGGCCAGCTTCGGCCTGGGCCTGCCGATCCCGATGCTCGCGCCAGTGCTGGCCATATTCCTGCTCGCCAGCATGAACCGTCCGCTGGCGTTCAAGACCGGCGTGGGCCTGGCGCTGGTGGTGATGCTGACCACCGGCAGCGGCCTGCTGCTGATTCCCTTGCTGCGCCACTACCCGGTCAGCGGCGTGCTGCTGACCGGCCTGTGCCTGTTCCTGGCATTCCGCTACGGCTTGCGCGGCGGCAACAACCTGGTGTCGACCTTCCTGGTGGTCGGCCTGACCATGATCTCGTCGGCCGGCACCTTCGACTTCGGCCTGGCCGTGACGGTCATTGCCGCGCTGGTCAAGGGGCTGCTGCTGGCGGTGCTGGCGCTGGCGCTCGGGCATTGGCTTTTTCCCGAGCCCGCGGGCACACCGGCGGCGCCCCCGGCCAGCGCGCTGCCGGACGACCTGGCGGCGTGGGTCGCACTGCGCGCGGCGCTGGTGGTGATGCCAGCCTTCCTGCTCACGATGACCGATCCCACCACCTACATGCCGATCATCATGAAGGCGGTCAGCCTGGGCCGGCAGAGCTGCACCACTTCTGCGCGCAACGCGGGCCGCGAGCTGCTGGGCTCGACGCTGCTCGGCGGCCTGCTGGCGATCGCATTCTGGGGCGCGCTCAGCCTGTTCGTGCACCTGTGGATGTATTTCCTGTGGATGCTGCTGTTTGCGCTGCTGGTGGCGCGCAAGCTCTATGGGCTCAGCCCCTCGCGCCAGGCGCCCGGCTTCTGGCTCAATACGCTGGTGACGCTGGTCATCCTGCTGGGGCAGTCGGTGCAGGACAGCGCGGCCGGCAAGGACGTCTATACCGCCTTTGTCGTGCGCATGGGGCTGTTTATCGGCGTCACGCTGTACGCGTGGCTGATGATCGAGCTGCTGGACCAGCCGCGCGCGATGCGCAGAGGGCAACCGCAGTCGTCGCAATAGATGCCCGGCATCAATCCACCCAGGGGTTGGCCAAAACGATCCCGGTCCCATCGAAGTCCTTTCCGTTGCGCGTGGCGAGCGTGGCGCCGTTATGCCTGCAAATGGCAGCAATCTGCGCATCTGCCATGCTGATCGGACGACCATTGCGCTCTCGCTGTGAAACGAGCGCGGCATAGTGCACGGCGGCGTTCTCGTCGAACGGAAGCACCCGCTCGGCAAACTCCTCGTCGAGCATCTTCAGTGCGGCATCACGTAGAAAGTCTTATCCCAGCGCCAGCCCGCCATGCGCCAGCAACTGGCGGAAGACCGCCAGCTGGGTTTCGCCGGTCTCGGCCAGCCGGTGGCACACGTGCACGTGGGCATCCATGTCGCTGTGGCCGCGCAGCGCGTCCTTGCACTCGCGCTCGGAAATCTCCACGTGGACCCCCGTCAGGATGGCGCGCCCGTAGCCCACGCGCGCGGACACGATCGCAGGCGGGGAGCCGGCCATGCCGGTGTAGACCGCCAGCACCTGCGTACCCGGGCCGGGCTCACCCCCGAAATCGAACAGGCAGCCGCCGTGGTAGTGCATGTAGAGAGAGACCGGTGTCGGTGTCAGGTGATCGGTGGTGCGGATCTCCACGGCCGCGGCGGTGCGCGGCGTGCCGTCGTACAAGCGTCCGCCGGTGAGGTCGGGCAGCGAGCCGACCGCCACCGCGTCGACAAAGCGCAACTCGCGGGCGCCGCAGATCGCGCCCGAGGTGCCGGCGTGAAAAGCAAGCTCCCGGCACGCGTAGTAGGCGCCGGCGCAGATGCCCAGGTAGACGCCGCCCCGTTCGATAAAGCTGCGGATGCGCGCGTTGGGTGCGCCATTGAGCGCCGCGCAGTAGGGCAGGTCGGCGCCGCCCGGCATCACGAACATCACCGCATCGTCGAACAGCGTAGGGTCGTGGCGGATATCGTCGGCCATGACCGCGCGGATTTCGTAGGCGCCGGCCTGCAGCTGGTGGCCGATGGTGCGCATCAGGCAGGCGGTCCAGTCGGAGGCGCCGGCGTCGACATACGTCAGGATCTTGTGCTTGGACATGCTGGTCGTGGCGGTTGGGGGCGGGGGGCACAGGCAACGCTTATCGCTTGCTTTCTACCCTAGTTTTCGCGACGGCGCAGTACCGGCTTTCCTGGGGCCGCGCGCCGCCATCGTATCGCGTACGGCTTCGCGCACGCATTCCGCCAGCAGCGCCGCCGCGCGCGTCTGGCCGGTACCCGCCTGCGCGATCACCAGCGGCTGGCGCACGGTTTCCTCGAGGATTGGCTTTTCCACGACGCTGGCCGACTGGCCGGAGGCCGGCGCCTGCGTGATCAGCAACGCGGAACCCAGCCCGTTCGCCACCATGCTGCGCGCCAGTTCCAGCGACGTGGCGCGGTAGCGCACCTCCGGCTGCAGGCCGAATTGCCAGAACGGCGCCATCAGGAATTCGCGGCTGTGTGGCAGGTCGATCAGGATCAGCGGCTCGCGCGCCAGCGCGTGCAGCGAGATTGCGGCCTTGCCGCGGGCCAGCTTCGAGCCGGCTGGCACCAGCCCGTAGGGCCGCAGTTCCGCCAGCACTTCGCGGCCGATCTCGGCAGGCAGCCCCACGTCGTAGGTCAGCGCCAGCTCGATCTGGCCACCGTGCAGCCAGTCTTCGAGCTGGGCCAGGTCGCCTTCGACAAAACGCACTGCGAGCCGGGGATAGCGCTCGCGTGCCACGCGCAGCACCGCCGGCAGGTAGGCCGGCGCCAGCGTGCGGAACACGCCGATGCGCACCTCGCCGGCATCGCCGTCGCCGCGCTGGTCGATCTCGAATGCCGTTGCCGCGCCCAGGATCCGGCGCGCTTCCGCCAGCTTGCGTGCCCCGAAGCGGGTCAGCGCCAGCCTGGTGCCCGCATCGCGGGCGAACAGGGCTTCGTCGAACAAGGCTTCCAGCTCGCGGATGGCGACCGAAATGGAAGGCTGCGAGACATTGAGCAGCCGCGCAGCGGCGGCGGTGCTGCCGGATTCCGCCGTGGCGGCGAAGTAGCGCAACAGGCGCAGCGAGATGCGCGAAGGAGATGGCTGCGATGCCATTAAATAATCCTATAGGTGCTACTAAGAATCAATATTTTACTTGATAGCCTGCGCTGCGCAGAATCGGACCACCAGCCCTTGAGGAGCAAGACCATGACGCATTCCAACCTGCCTGATGTGCCCGATCTCCCGCTAGCCGGCCTGCGCGTGATCGATTTCTCGCGCGTGCTCGCCGGCCCGTATTGCACCGCGTTGCTCGGCGACCTCGGCGCCGAAGTCATCAAGGTAGAGCCGCCCGGCGGCGACGACTATCGCGCGGTCGGTCCCTTCTCCGACGGCAAGAGCGGCCTGTTCTCGGCGATGAACCGCAACAAGCAGAGCATCGTGATCGACCTGAAGACGGACGACGGCCTGGCTGTCGCCCGCGCGCTGTGCCGCGGTGCCGACGTGGTGGTGGAAAACTTCCGCCCCGGCGTGGCGGACAAGCTCGGCATCGGTTACGCCGCGCTGCGCGAACTGAACCCGCCGCTGGTCTATGCCAGCGTGTCGGGCTTTGGCCAGACCGGCCCGGAATCGCACCGCCCGGCCTACGACATCATCCTGCAGGCGATGTGCGGGCTGATGGACGCCACCGGTGCGCCCGACGGCGCGCCGACCATGCTCGGCGAGGCCGTGTCCGACGCCGTCAGCGGCCTGTTCGCCTCGTGGGGCGTGCTGGCCGCGCTGCTGGCGCGCGAGAAGACGGGGCGCGGCACGCATGTCGATGTGTCGATGTTCGATGCCACGCTCAGCCTCAGCGCCACGCTGGTCGCGCGCTACGCCGCCACCGGGCTGGCGCCGCGGCGCGTGGGCAACCGCCATCCGTCGTCGGCGCCGTTCGGTGCGTATCGCGCCGCGGATGGCTTCTACGTGGTGGCGGTGCTGAACAACAAGCTGTTCCAGGCGTTGGCCGACGCCATCGGCCAGCCCGCGATGGCGCACGACCCGCGCTTTGCCGATGACGAGACGCGGTGCCGCTTCGAGTCCGACCTGCGCGCCATGCTGGAGAGCTGGTCGGCGACGCGCACGGTGGCGGAGGTGAACGCCGTGCTCGGCGCCGCCGGCATCCCGGTCGCGCCGATCCGCAATGTCAAGCAAGCGCTGGAAAGCGAGCACGCGGCGCATCGCCGCCTGCTGACCGAGGTGCCCGGCACGGACGGCGGCACGGTGCGCCTGCCGTCGCAGCCGGTCAAGTTCTCTGCCTACGGCGCCAACCGCGTGACGCCCGCGCCGGCGCTGGGCCAGCACACTGGGGCCATCCTTGCCGCGCACGATTTCAGTAATTTCAATAAGGAGAAGCAACATGCATAAGCGAATGGGCGTCGAAGCGGAAGACCTGGAGATCGCCGACGCGATCGGCCGCTTCGCGCAGAGCGAGCTGGCCCCGAACGCCGCCGCGGTGGATCGCGACGAAACCTCCACCACGCGCTACGTGCCGCAGCTTGCCGAGCTCGGCCTGATGGGCATGAACCTGCCCGAACGCTGGGGCGGCACCGAGACCTCGCCGGTCGCGCTGATCCTGTCGCTGGCCGAAGTCGCGAAGGCCTGCGCGTCGACCTCGTCGATGATCGGCGCGCACTACCTGGCCACCGACTCCATCCTGATCGGCGGCGACGACAGCCTGCGCGCACGCTACCTGCCCGACGCCGCCGCCGGCCGCAAGCTTGGCGCGTTCGCGCTGACCGAGCCGCGCGCCGGTTCCAACCCCGCCGACATGGCCACGCGCGCCACCCCCGAAAGCGACGGCTACCGCCTGCGCGGCGTCAAGCACTTCATCTCCAACGCCGACGCCGCGGACTTTATCGTCGTCTACGCCAAGACCGATCCCGCGGCCGGCACGCGCGGCATCAGCGCCTTCGTGGTGGACCGGCACAGCGCCGGCGTGGAGGTCGCGCCCGCCGAGAAGCTGATGGGCATCCGCGGCGCGCCGGCGCACGAGGTGGCGCTGGACTGCTTCGTTCCCGCGGCAAACCGGCTGGGAGCGGAAGGCAGCGGCTTCCGCACGGCGATGAAAGTGCTCGACAACAGCCGCCTCGACGTGGCCGCCACCAGCCTCGGCATCAGCGAAGCGGCGCTGGCGTGCGCGGTCGACTGGGCCAGGCAGCGCCAGGTCGGCGGCGAGCCGCTGGCGCGCAAGCAGGGCCTGCAGTGGATGTTCGCGGACATGCGCACGCGGCTCGAAGCCGCCTGGCTGCTGACGCTGCAGGCCGCGGTGCGGCGCCGTGACGGCGAGCCCTTCACCGAGCATGCATCGATGGCCAAGCTCTATGCCTCGGAGACGGTCGCCTTCGTCACCGATACCGCCTTGCAGATCCACGGCGGCTACGGCTTCACGCGCGAGATGCCGCTGGAGCGGCTGGTGCGCGATGCGCGCATCCTGCGCATCTACGAAGGCTCGTCGGAGATCCAGCGCGCGGTGATTGCGCGCGCGGTGCTGGCGTAGGGCGTGCGCCGCAAGACGCCCCGACTGCATCCGTTGCTCTCGCCCATTCAGGAAAACGACAAGGGCGCAGCCGCCCGCCGCTGGCTATAGTCTGCGAGGGCCGGGGCTTGCCAGCGCGCCGATTGCGCAATTTATGCGCAATTGGCATGAATGCATGCGCGTCCCGAATCAATCCGAAGGACCGGAGTGGCAGGGCGGAGGGCTGCCTTGCAAAGGGGGAGGCATGGATGTCGAACTGCAGCGCGCCATATTGAACAACATCCCGGACCAGGCCTGGCTGAAGGATGCCGGCTCGCGCTACGTGCTGGTCAATGACGCGTTCATGGCCGCATGCGGACGGACCGAGGCCGAGATCGTGGGCAGCACGCCGGACCAGGTCTGGTCGGCGGAATGGGGCCAGGTCTACCTCGATACCGACAAGGCGGTGGTCGACAGCGGCGTGCGCCGCCGCTACGAAGAAAGCCGGCATGGCAAGGACGGCAGCGTGCGCTGGTTCGACACCATCAAGATGCCGATCCACAACCCGGGCGGCGAGGTCATCGGCACGGTGGGGATCTCGCGCGATATCACCGACCGCAAGCGCTCCGAGCAGGAACTGCTGGCCTCGCGCGCGCAGCTGCGCGAGCTGTCCGCGCACCTGCAATCCGTGCGCGAGGCGGAACGCACCCGCATCTCGCGCGAGCTGCACGATGAGCTGGGGCAGTCGCTGACGGCGCTGCGCCTGGGGCTTAGTTACATCGAGGCGCAGCAGGGCCCGGCTGCCGACGACGCGTACCGCAAGCATGTGCAGATGCTCAAGGAGATCGCCGATTCGACCGTGGAAGCCGTGCAGCGCATTGCGGCCGACCTGCGCCCGCCGGTGCTGGACGAACTGGGGCTGGCCTCGGCGATCGAGTGGCTGGTCGAGTCATTGTCGGAGCGCACTGGCATTGCCTGCGAGAAGGCGCTCCAGCCGGTGGCGGACCTCGGTGCGGAAGTCAGCACCGCGGTCTTCCGGATCGCGCAGGAAGCGCTGACCAATGCCTGCCGCCATGGCCAGGCCGATCGCGTGCGCGTCGAGCTGGCCGAGGCGGGCGGCATGCTGCGGCTGGTGGTCGCCGA
This sequence comes from Cupriavidus sp. MEYA8, assembly GCF_059278825.1. Classification (NCBI taxonomy): domain Bacteria; kingdom Pseudomonadati; phylum Pseudomonadota; class Betaproteobacteria; order Burkholderiales; family Burkholderiaceae; genus Cupriavidus; species Cupriavidus sp. MEYA8. The sequence goes on along the minus strand of NZ_CM181222.1, from coordinate 332,886 downwards.
CAATGGCTGCGGCATCGATACTTCCGTCACCGGCCGCCGCCGCAGCCTGGGTTTGCTCGGCATGCGCGAGCGCGCGCTGATGCTGGGCGGCAAGCTAGTGGTGAGCAGCGAGAAAGGCCACGGCACACGCATCGAGGCTTTGGTTCCGCGCGATGCCGGTATTGCGAGCGGAGACAGCAGATGATCCGCATCCTGCTGGCCGATGACCACACCATCATCCGCGACGGGCTGAAGAAGATCCTGTCCACCGTGCCGGACATGCAGGTGGTGGCCGAGGCCGCCGACGGCAACGAACTGCTCGCGCTGCTGCGCGCCGGCCTGCCGGACGTGCTGCTGCTGGATATGTCGATGCCGGGCCGCAGCGGCATCGTGCTGATCCAGCAGTTGCAGGCCAGCTATCCGGCGCTGCCCGTGCTGGTACTGAGCATGTACCGCGAGTCGCAGTACGCGGTGCAGGCGATCCGCGCCGGCGCTGCCGGGTATCTCACCAAGAATGTCGAATCGGACCAGCTGATCAGTGCGATCCGCAAGGTGGCGCGCGGCGGCACCGCGGTCTCGGCCGCGATCGCCGACAAGCTGATCGGGCAGGCGCGCCAGCCGCTGGCGGCCTTGCCGCATGCCCGGCTGACCGCGCGCGAACTGCAGGTGTTCCAGATGCTGGCCGAAGGGCAGGGCATCAACGAGATCGCGCTGACGCTGTCGCTCAGCGGCAAGACGGTCAGTACGCACAAGGCCAACATCCTGGCCAAGCTGGAGCTTTCGTCGACCGCCGGGCTGGTGCACTACGCCATCCGGCACGGTCTGCTGGCGGAAGCGGGCGAGCCCGGGGAGGCGAGCGTTATCCCATAGCATTGCTGCGGCGCAGCTAGGCCGATCCTTAGGTCGAATTCAGCCGATCCTGATGCAGCCGGCGCGCGCCGGCACCTACGCTTCAGGTCACGGGGCAGCGGCTCCGGCAGAACGACAAGACCTGAGGAGACACGCCATGCAGCTGGACCTGCTGATCCGGGATGCGTGCGTCCGCGACGACGCGCCCCTGACCGACATCGCCATCCGCGACGGGCGCATTGCCGCCATCGAACCCGGCATCGACGCGCCGGCGCACGAAGTGATCGAAGCCGGCGGGCGCGCCGCCATCCCTGGCCTGGTGGAACCGCACCTGCACCTGGACAAGGCGCTGCTGCATCGCCGGCTGCCCGCCCGGCTGGGCACGCTGGACGAGGCCATCCGCGTCACCGGCATCCTGAAAAGCAAGCAGCAGCGGCACGACGTGCTCGACCGCTCGCGCCAGGTGCTGGACATGGCGGTCCGGCATGGCACCGTCGCGATCCGCGCCCACCCCGACGTCGACCTGATCCAGGGGCTGATCGGGGTGGAGACGCTGCTGGAGCTCAAGGCGGAGTACCACGACCTGCTCGACCTGCAGATCGTGGCCTTTCCGCAGGAGGGCATCCTGAAGTCGCAGGGCACGCGCGAGCTGATGATCGCGGCCATGGACATGGGCGCCGACGTGGTCGGCGGCTGCCCTTACAACGAGCTGAGCTGGGCCGATACCGTGCGCCATATCGACATGGTGTTCGAGCTGGCGCAACGCTATGACGCGCCGGTCGACATGCATGCCGACTTTGCCGACGATACCGCCGACCAGCGCTTTGCCGCGGTCGACTACATCGCGCGCAAGACCATCGAATGCGGCTACCAGGGCCGCGTCTCGCTTGGCCATGTGACCAGCCTGGGCGCGCTCGACACGGCGCAGCTGGAGCCGCTGGTGGCGCAATTGCGCGACGCCGGCATCAGCATCGTGACCCTGCCCGCGACCGACCTGTACCTGGGCGGGCGCAAGGACGCGCAGAACCAGCGCCGCGGGCTGACGCCGGTGAAGGCGCTGCATCACGGCGGGGTCAACGTCGCGTATTCGTCCAACAATATCCGCAATGCCTTCACGCCGTTCGGCAAGGCCGACATGCTGCAGATCGGCAATATGCTCGCGCACGTGGCGCAGTTCGGCGTGCCGGAGCACCAGCTCGCTGTGCTCGGCATGGGCACGCACAACGCCGCGCGCGCGATCGGGCTGCAGGACAGCTATGGCCTGGAAGTGGGCCGGCAGGCCGATATCGTGATCCTCGACACCTTCAAGGTGGCGGACGCGCTGATCGACATTCCGCCGCGCCTGTGGGTGGTCAAGCGCGGGCGGATCACGGTGGTGACGCAGCACCGCTGCGACATCCGCCGGCACCATTGCTGCGCGCACTGAACCGCCCCAACCCTTTCAAGGCTTTCCAGGAGACGATCATGAAGAAGCTGCCTGCCGAAGTCGTGGCCTCGCTGCTGGCCATCACCACCGTTCCCATTGCCGCGCATGCGTCGCACCTGCCGCCGTGGGCCATCTTTATCAGCTGGGCCGCCACCTTTGCCATGGGCGGGCCCACGCCGGAGAACCTGAAGAAGATCTGGCCGACCTTGCCGGTGGGGTCGCTGTTCGCGTTCGTGATCGTGCTGTGCTTCCGGCAGGCCGCCGAGCAGTACTCGGGGCCGGCGCTGATCGCGGCGGAGATGGTGATCCTGTTCATGCTCAACGCCGGCATGATGTTCCTGGCGCGCGTGTTCTACACGCTGCGTTTCATTCCCGGCATGTTCTTCGGCTTTGCCTCCTACTTCGCCACGCTGTTCGGGGGCTTCGGGCCCACGCCGGGCGATCCCGTCGCCGCGCTGGGTGCCGTCATTGCCATGAATGCAATGGGCCCGGCCTATGCCTGGATCAAGGCGCGCTACTCGGCGCCGGAAAGCCTGGTCGAGCGGTCGTGGCAGGCGCACAAGCGCGAAGCCTGAGCCGCCATCGCATCGTCATCATCGCGGCTGCCCGCGCGGCGACAGCACGGGGCAGCCGGTCTTTCCGGGGGAACGGGCATGGAACACAAGGGCATGGAACACAGCGGCATGGAAAACAGCGGCATGGAAAACAGCGGCATGGAAAACAGCGGCATGAAACATACGATTGAAGTCGACCCCTGCGGCGGCACCTCGCGCAGGGCTTTCCTGGCAAGTTCAGCAGCGCTGGCGGGCAGCACGATCCTGGCGCCCGCAAGCGCCGAGGCGGCGCAGGACGCCGCGCCCGCGGCGCGCGGCGTCCTGGCGCATTCGGATGCGGGCATGGTCACCAGCCCGCATGGGCTCGCCAGCCAGGCGGGACTGGAAGTGCTGAAGGCAGGCGGCAATGCGATCGAGGCAGCGATTGCGATCGGCGCGGTGCTGAGCGTGACCTATCCACATTTCACCGGTCTGGGCGGCGATGCCTTCCTGGTGACCAGCGACCGCGACGGCAACGTGCGCTCGTTCTCCGGGATCGGGCAGGCCGCCGCCGAAACGCCGGGCTACAGCGGCGCCATCCCGTTGCGCGGGCCGGGCGCCGCGCTGACCGCGGCCGCGACGGTCGCGATCTGGGACCGCGCCTATGCCTTCGGCAAGAGCCAGTGGGGCGGTACCCAGTCATGGTCGACGCTGCTGGGGCGCGCCACCGAGTACGCCGCCAACGGCTTCCCGGTCACGCCGTCGCAATGCTTCTGGCAGGAGTTCCGCGCCGCGGACCTGCCGGCCTGGGGCGGCTTCGGCCGCGTGTTCGCCCCCGACGGGCGCATGCCGAAGCCGGGCGAAATGTTCCGCCAGCCCGAACTGGCGCGCACGCTGGAGCGGCTGGCGACGCAGGGCGGGCGGGAGTTCTATGAGGGCGACATCGCCGGCCGGCTTGCGGCAGGGCTGGCGCAGGCCGGCTCGCCGTTGCGCGCCAATGACCTGGCGCGCTGCCAGGCACGCGAGGAAGTGCCGCTGCGCGTGGCCTACCGTGGCGGCGAACTGCTGGGCCTGCGTCCGCCCACGCAGGGCGTGACGACGCTGGAGATCATGGGGATCCTCGACCGCTTCGACCTGTCGGCCGTGCCCGAGGGCAGCGCCGACTACTACCACCTGCTGGTCGAAGCCGTGAAGCTGGCGTTCCTGGATCGCAATCGCTACGTCGCCGATCCCGATTTCGTCGACGTGCCGGTGGACCGGCTGCTGTCGCGCCGGCACCTCGATGCGCAGGCGCAACGCATCCGCATGGCACGGGCCATGCCGTGGCCGCATGTGTACCAGCCCGGCGATACGGTGTACATCGGCGCGGCCGACCGCGAGGGCCGCTGCGTCAGCATGCTGCAGACGGTGTATTTCGACTGGGGCAGCGGCGTGGTGGTGGGCGACACGGGCGTACTCTGGCACAACCGCGGCGCATCGTTCAGCCTCGATCCCGCCAGCCCCAACGTGTTGCAGGGCGGCAAGCGGCCCTTCCACACGCTGAACCCGGGCATCTACCTCAAGGACGGCCGCCCCCGGCTGCTATATGGCACGCAGGGCGCCGACGGACAGCCGCAGACGCTGGCGGCGGTGCTGACGCGGATGATCGACTACGGCATGGACCCGCTGACCGCGCTCGGCCGGCCGCGCTTCCTGCTGGGCAAGACCTTCTCCGACAGCCGCGACAGCCTCAAGCTGGAGCAGGACGCCGGCAGGCAGGTGTTCAGTGAGCTGGCGGCGCGCGGCCACCAGCTGAGCCCGATCCCGGCGCAGAGCCAGCTGGCCGGGCATCCGGGCGCGATCCGGATCGGACCGAAAGGGCAGCTTGCCGGCGCGCACGACCCGCGCAGCGACGGACGCGCGCTGGGGCTGTAGCCGGCGCGGTGCTAGCCGCGCCCGCGCAACGGCTTGAGCAGGTGCGACAGGCCGTTGTGGTCGAGCTCGTGCATCAGCGCCAGCAGCCCGCCAATCTCCCCTGGCGGGAAGCCTTCGCGGGCGAACCAGTTCAGGTAGTTGCCCGGCAGGTCGGCAATCACCGTGCCCTTGTGCTTGCCATAGGGCATGGCGACGCTGACCAGCCGCTTCAGTGCGTCGGAATCGAACGGAGTCATGGTGGCGTCAAATCGGCAGGGCGCTACGCTACCACAGCTTGCGCCCGCCGGTCCGCCACCGGTCCGCGCGTTAGCGCGCGGGGACTGGCGTCAGGCGCCGTCGAGGAAGCCGCTGCGCTGGCCCAGGCGGGTGCCGAGCGCATCGGGGGCCAGGCTCATGCTGGCGGGATCGACGGCGCCGGCAGGTGCGGCTGCCTGCATCGGGTCGACCGGGGCCGGCGCCATGCCCGGTTGCGCGGGCTGGCCTGCGGGTGCGTACGGGCTGGCTGCGCCCGGGGCCTGTGCGACCTGGGCGGATGGTGCGGACGGTGCGGGGGCCGGCATGGCTTGCATCGGTTGCGCGGACGGCGCCGGCTGGGTGGCTTGCATCGGTTGCGTGGCTTGCATCGGCTGGGCCGGTTGAAGGGGCTGGGCCTGCTGTGCGAACAGCGGGTAGGACGCGACCATCGCGCCAGCCATCAACAGGGATTTCGCCAGATGTTGCTTCATGCGTGTACCTCCAAATTAGCCTTCAGGCATGGGAAAGACCACTTTAGCGCCGAGGCACCTGACATTCTGTTTGTTTTTGCAACGGTGATTTACCAGCCTTGCCAGGCACGCGTGAGCGGGTTAATTACGCGCGCGATGCCAGCGCCACCGCTTGCCCCTCCACCCTGAGCCCGAAGTGCGCGTGCTGGCCGACGGGGAGTGCGACAGCGCGCCGGGGCGCCACCAGCGCCGCAAAAGCGCCGGTGCGGTTACACGTTGCTACGTGCCTAACCTTCTGCGAACACCTGCCGCCGCGGCGCACCGTTACATTGCCGGCCAGGAGGACATCACCATGCGAAGCATCCTGGCCGCCTGCGCTCTGGCAGGCATCGCAGTCATGGGCCCGGGCACCGCCCAGGCCCGCGTCAACGTCGATATCGGCATCGGCATTCCCGGCTATGCCGTGGCGCCGCCCCCGGTCTACTACGAGCCGGCGCCGGTCTACGTGGCGCCGCCGCCGCCGGTGGTCGTGGCGCCGGCCTATTACGACGACTGGCGCGAACAACGATGGCGGGAGCGCAAGTGGCGCGAGCGCGAATGGCGCGAACAAAGGCGGCGCGAGCGTGAATGGCGCCGCTGGCACGAAGACCACGACGACTGAGTGATGCTGGTGGCAGATGGCGCCTGCCGTCCGTTTCTTGTCGCTTTCCGTGCCGGCCGGATTAAGCGCGGGTTCCGGCCGCCTTGACTCGGGTCAAGGCCCAATCGGTCTTGCGGCCTAGACTGGATGCAAGCAAGACCGAAGCGAGGGCATCATGGCCTACGACAGCATCCTGGTCCACCTGGACGGCAATCCACAGTCCTCCCGCCGCCTGCACCTTGCCGGCCGCCTCGCCAGCGCCGCCGGCTGCCCGCTGATCGGCTTGCTGGCCGGGCGCGTGCCCGACCCCGGCTGGTCCTACCGCATGGACAATGCCCAGCGCTGTCTGGCCGAAGACCAGGAACGCCGCCGGCTGCAGCGCGAAGACATGCACTGCGCCTTCGAGGCCGCCACCCGCGAACTGGGGGTCGTGGCCGATTGGCGCGCGGTCGATCGCGACCCCGTCACGCTGGCGCTGCGCGAAGCGCGCGAGGCCGGGCTGATCGTGTCCGGCCAGTACGATGGCGACAACGTCGAAGGCCCGGTGGCCCGGCAGCTGCTGGAAGCGCTGCTGCTGGAATCCGGCCGGCCCACGCTGGTGGTCCCGTGCGCCGGCGAGTTCAGCACCATCGGCACGCGCGTGCTGCTGGCCTGGAACGGCGGCCGCGAGGCCGCGCGCGCCCTGCACGACGCGCTACCACTGCTGGCTGGCGCGCAAGTCCGCATGCTCGGCGCCCATACCCCCGCCAAGGAGCTGCGTGCCGATGCCACGCCGGTCAGCCACGCGCAGCGGGTGCTGGAGCGGCAGGGCGCCTCGGTCGAAATCGAGCACGGCCCCGGCGGCGCTGACCTGACCATTGGCGAGCTGATCCTGTCGCGCGCCGCGGACTTTGGCGCCGACCTGATCGTGATGGGCGCCTACGGCCATGGCCGGCTGCGTGAACTGGTCCTCGGCGGCGTGACCCGCGTGCTGCTGCAGTCGATGACCGTGCCGGTGCTGTTCTCGCACTGAAGCGCGCGCCGCCGCGCGCCTGCGGCAACCTCCTTGCCGGCTCACTTCAGCTGCGCAGCAAATTCTTCCAGCTGCGTGATGCAGGTATTCCAGCCCTCGTGGAAGCCCAGCTCTTCATGCTGCTTGCGCGTGGCTTCGTCCGGATGCATCACGCGCGCGGTGTAGCGCGTGCCATCGTCTTCGTGGCGACGGCGCGTCTGGCAAGGAGAAAAATGCAAACGCCCCGGCAATGGCCGGGGCGCGAGTTGGCAGGTGGAAATTTATTGCTGGCGCACGTATGCCGCCAGCGCGCGCACTTCTTCCGGCTTCAGGCTGGCAAACGGCGGCATCGGCACCGCACCCCACTTGCCGCTGCTGCCGCCGCGGATGCTGGTTTCGAGCTTCGCCTGGGCCTGCGCATCGTTCTTGTAGCGCACGGCGACCTCATGGTAGGCCGGTCCGACCACCTTCTGCGTCACGCTGTGGCAGCTCAGGCAGGCATTCTTTGCCAGCAGCCCCTGCACGTCGACGCTCGCGGCAGCGGCGCCGGGAGCAGGCGCCGCTGCAGCCGGCTTGCCGGCCTTCTGCGCGATCGCCACGATCTCGGGATCCTTCGCCTTGGCCGAGCCATAGGCCACGGCCAGGTAGGCGCCGAGCTGCTCGACTTCGGCATCGTCGATCGGCGCGCCGTAGGCCTGCTGCATCTTCTTCATCTCGGCGGTCCACTGCGCCAGGCTTAGCCCGGGCGGCTGGTAGGAGACGTAGTCGGCCGAATGGCAGATCGCGCATTTCTGCATGGCGATGCCGTAGCCCGGCAGCCTGGCGGGCTTGAGCTTGACGTTTTCCGCCGGCAGCTTGATGTCCTGCGGCGCGGCGCCGGCATGGCCGGCACCGAGCAAGGCGAGCGCCAGCAGCGCGGGGGCGATGGTTGCTTTCATGGCGCGTTCCTCAGGCGATGGTGACCGGCGTGGCTTCGATGACATTGCGGCGGTAGCCGGCGGGGTTCCAGTTGGCCTTGGCCGGCTGGGTCTCGCCCTTGTTGCTGGTGGCGCGCACCATCAGCACCGCGGGGCCCTTGCGGGCGAACTTCACCGGCAAGTGCCACGCGCGGAACGAGAAGCGGCCCAGGTCCTCGCCGAGCTTCGCCGCCTGCCAGTTCTGCCCGCCATCGACGGAAACCTCGACCGTGCGGATGCCCGAGCCGCCGTCGAAGGCAATGCCCTTCAGCTCGACGGTACGGCCGGCCGGCAGCCTGCCGCCGTTTTCGACGCTGGTGATAAAGCTGCGCACGGCCAGCGTCGAGATCGGCCGCGTCTTGGCGGCCGGCGTACCGGGGGCCACGCACTGGCAATCGTTGTCCGGCACGCGGTAGCCCTTGGTCATGAAGAACGCGTCATGGCCCTCGAACGGGTGGTCAAGGACTTCGATCTCGGACAGGTGCTTGATCCAGTAGGTGCCGAAATACCCCGGCACCACCAGCTTGAGCGGATAGCCGTTGAGCAGCGGCAGGTCTTCGCCGTTCATGCCCCAGGCCAGCAGCGGCTCGCCGTTCATCGCATGCGCGATATCGAGCGACTTGCGGAAGTCCGGCGTGCTCGGCAGCACCGGCGTATCCATGCCGTTGAAGGTCACCACCTTGGCGCCAGCCTTGATGCCCGCATGCTCCAGCACCTTGCGCAGCGGCACGCCGGTCCAGCGCGCATTGCCCATCGCGCCGTTGGCCAGCTGCGCGCCGAACACGCGCGGCTCGCCGAAGCCGCGGCTGTTGCCCGAGCACTGGTTCACCGCCACCACCTCGACGGGATCGGCCAGCTTCTTGAGCTCGTCCAGCGACAGCCGCAACGGCTTGCCGACATGGCCGCCCACGCTCAGCCGGTAAGTGTTCAGGTCTACCGACAGCGGGATGTTGGCCAGGTGATAGCGCACAAAGAAGGCGTCGTTGGCCGTGATCGGCCCCTCGTTGAACGTGGAGAAGGGCGTTTCCAGGTGCGGCGGGCGGGTGCTGACGCGCACCAGCGGGCGCTTGCCCGGATAGCGCACCAGCGGACGCGGGCCGTCGGCGAGCGTGACGCCGTCGGTCGCCTTTGCGGCAAGGGCGCCGAGCGGCGAGGCGAGCAGCGCGAGCCCGCCAGCATGGCGGACGAAGCGGCGGCGGGTGGGGCCAGGCTGGGGGGCGCCGGCAAGGCCGGCGGGCGTGTTCTTGTCTCGCATGGGGGCGTCTCCTTGGCGCTCGCGGGGGCGTGCGCGATGCGTTGTGGCGCTCACTTTGCGCCTGCGACGTTAGCTTGTGAAACGGGTTTTCCTGCTAGCTGTTATCGATTCAGTCGATATAGGGGCCGCCCGGCAATGGCCGGAGAAACCGCTTGCGTCGCAGTTTCCATTTCCCTACACTTACCAAAACGTTTTTGTTAGCGGAAATTCATAACATCTGAGGCGAACTGCGCACAGACGCAGCGGCTGGCCGCCGGCCACCGCACAACGCCCGTACACCAAACGAGGAGCCTATTCATGTCCCACGCCGCCCCCGCGCCGGTGGACGAACTGCTGCCATGGCGGCGCCTGTTCGTCTTCGGCCTCCAGCATGTCCTTGTCATGGCCGCGTCGCCGATCGCGTCCGTGTTCCTGATGAGCAAGGCGCTCAACTTCCCGCCGGCGCTGGCGGTGCAACTGCTCAGCGCCACCTTCGTGATCTGCGGCCTGGGCACGCTGCTGCAGTCGCTCGGCAAGCGCGGCATCGGCGCCAGGCTGCCGTTCGTGATGCTGCCCGGCGGCGCGCCGATCGTGCTGTTCATCCTGATCGCACAGCAGACCGACGTCCAGACCGCGGCCGGCGCGGTGATCCTGACCGGCGTCTTCTACTTCTGCGTGCTGCCGGTGTTCCGGCGCTGCCTGCGCTATTTCCCGCCGGTGGTGGTGGGAACGATGCTGCTGCTGGTGGCGATCAACCTGGCGCAGGTATCGGGACGGCTGATCGCGGGCCATCCGGCAGCGGGCACCACGGTCGATCCGCTCAACCTGCTGCTGGCGTTTGCCACCATCGCCTGCACGGTCGCCGCGTCGCGGCTGCTGACGGGCATGCTCGCGCAGCTGGCGATCCTGCTCGGATTGCTGGGCGGCGCGCTGGTGGCGGTGCTGACGGGTGCCTTCCAAGTCGGCCATGTGTCGATGACGCCGGTGATCGCGCTGCCCACGCCGTTCCCCTTCGGCATGCCGACCTTCGACGTGGTGGCTGCGATCCCGCTGATGGTGTTCGCGGTGATCTCGATGGTGGAGGCCACCGGCCAGACGCTGGCGATCAGCGACGCGGTCGGCAAGCCGGTGGACCAGCAGCGCGACGTGCCGCGCACCATCCGTGCGGATGCGCTGACCTCGCTGGTGGGCGGGATGTTCGGCACCTCGCTGATCATCACCAGCGGCGAGAACATCGGCATCGTGCGCGCCACCGGCGTGCGCTCGCGCTTCGTCACCGCGGTGTCGGGCGCGATCCTGGTGGTGTTCGGGCTGCTGGTGCCGGTGTCGTCGCTGATCAGCGCGATCCCCGAGGCGGTGGTGGGCGGCACCGGGCTGGTGGTGTTCTGCATCGTCGGCACCATGGGCATCGACATGCTGCGCAAGGTCGACCTGCGCCATCACGCCAACATGTATGTCGTCGCGGTGGCGCTGGCCGGGGGCCTGCTGCCGATCCTGGTGCCCGGCATCTACGGCGGGCTGCCGGCCAACCTGCGCATCCTGGTCGGCAACGGCGTGGCCATGGGCGCCATCACCGCAGCGCTGCTCAATTTCCTGTTTTTCCACACGGGCCTGCGTGCCACGGCCCCGGCCCCCGCGGTCGGCGACGATGCCGCCGCCACGCACTGATCCCGCTTCCTCGATTGCAATGACTCGATACGATGCAACCCTGCCGGCCTGGCCCGGCGAAAATGCGCCGGCCCTGCAGCCGGACCTGTTCAGGCAACCCCGCATCCTGCTGCCGGAATGGACGCTGCTGCGCGAGGGCGCAGTGCGCGGGCAAGCGGTGGTGGTGGAGGAGGGCCGCTTCACGGCCGTGGGCAGCGCCGATGAGGTCAAGGCGCGCTTCCCGGAACTGGAAACCCTGCCGCTGCCGCGCATGCTGCTGATGCCGGGCATGATCGACACGCACCATCACCTGACCCAGTCCTTTGGCAAGTCGCTGGTGTTCGGCGAGCCGTCGGAGATTTTCCGCCGGGTGTGGGTACCGCTGGAGGGCAGCCTGACGACGGAGCACCTGTACCTGTCGTCCAAGCTGGCCGCACTGGAATCGCTGCGCGGCGGCTTTACCACCGTGGTCGATGCCGGCACGCGCAGCGACGCGGGGCTGGATGCGATCGCGCGCGCGGTCACCGATGCCGGCGTGCGCTGCGTGCTGGGCCTGATCTGCAACGACAAGCCGGGCGCCGAAACGCTCGACGCCGCGCCGATCCTGCGCCGCGCCGCCGCGCACCTCGACAAGTACGCCGGCGACCCGCTGGTGGCGCCGTCGCTGGCAATCTCGATCCCCGAGGTGGCCTCCGACGCGATGCTGCACCACGTCTACCAGCTCTGCGCCGAGTCCGGCCGGATCTTCCAGACCCACGCCAACGAGCACCTGGTGGCGGTGGAGCGCTCGCTCAACGCCTGCGGCCGCCGGCCCATCGAACACCTGGCCGCGGTCGGCGCGCTGGGCCCGGCGGGGCTGCTGGCGCATGCCACGCTGGTGACGCCGCACGAGATCCGCCTGCTCGCCGATACCGGCGCGGCGGTGGCCTACAACCCCGTGGCCAGCGCCTGGAAGGGCAACGCGGTAGCGCCCGCCGAAACCATGGCGACCTTCGGCGTGCGCCTGGGCCTCGGCACCGACGGCACCCGCAGCGACGCTTTCCGCCTGCTCGACTACGCCGAAGCGGCGCAGCGCTTTGCCTTCGGCATCGGCGTGGGAGATTCGTCGTGCGGCGCCGGCTGGCGCTGGGTCGACATGGCCACGCACGATGCTGCCGAGGTCGCGGGACTGGGCGCGCTGACCGGCGAGATCGCCGCGGGCAAGCGCGCCGACTTCCTGCTGGTCGACCTGGACGTGCCCGAGCTGGCGCCGTCGTGGGACCTGACCTGGGAACTGGTGCGGCTGGCCAACCGCGACCAGATCCGCGCGGTCTTTGTCGATGGCAGCCTGCGCCTGTGGCAAGGCTGGCCCACCGACTGGGATGCGCGCGCGCTGATGCAGGCCATCCACGCAATCGCCGCGGATACCGTCGCCAACGCGCCGATCCGCAAGCTGCACGAAGCGGCCGACGTGCACCGCGCGCGCCATGCCGCCGGCGTCGCAACCGGCGAGGCAGCGTGACGATGGACATGACGTGGTTCAGCGTCGGCGTGGCGGTCTTCACCGGCGCGCTGATCCAGGGCGCGACCGGCATGGGTTTCGCGCTGATCGTGGTGCCGGTGCTGGCGCTGGCCGCGCCGGCGATGCTGCCCGGGGCATTGCTGCTGGCGATGCTGCCGCTCAACGCCTACGTGGCCTGGCGCGAGCGCCATGCCATCGACCTGCGCGGCGCGGGCTGGATCAGCGCCGGGCGGCTGGCGGGCACCTTCGGCGGCTTGTGGGTGCTGGTGGCGATGCCGATGGCGTGGCTCAACGCGCTGGTCGGCGGCAGCACCATCGCCGCCGCGCTGGCATCGCTGCTGGCGCCGGCCTTTACGCCTGGGCGGCTGACCTTTGCCTCGACCGGGCTGATCACCGGCGTGACCGAGACCGCAACCGGCGTGGGCGGGCCGCCGCTGGCGCTGGCCTACCAGCACGCGCCCGTGGCAACGCTGCGCGCGACCGTGGCGCTGTGCTTCCTGGTGGGGGAGGTGATTTCGCTGGTGGTGCTGGCGCTGAGCGGCAAGCTCGGCATGGAGCAGGTGTTCTACGCCGCTGGCCTGCTGCCGGTACTGGGCGTGGGCATGGTGGCCAGCCACCTGGTGCACCGGCGCATCAACCAGCGCATGCTGCGCATCGGCGTGCTGGTGTTCGCGCTGGTCTCGGGCGCGGTGGTGCTGCTGCGCGGCTAAGCGGCTAGGCGGCTGGCGTCGACGAGGCCCGCACCACCAGTTCCGGAGCGGGCCCGGCAATCACCGTGCGGCTGCGGTCGCCGGACAGGTGGGCAAACAACAGCTCCACCGCCAGCGACGCCACCCTTTCCAGGTGCAGGTTGACCGCGGTGAGCGGCGGCTGCGCGCCGCGGGCGCGGATGCCGTCGTAGCGCGTGACCACCAGCACGTCGTCGGGCACGCGCTTGCCCAGGCTTTGCAGGTGGGCCATCGCGCCCACCGCGAACGCATCCACCGGCGCGCACAGCGCATCGAGCTGCGGCATCTGCGCCAGCAGCTGCGCGCAGGCATCGGCACCGCCGGCTTCGCCGCGTTCCTCGGGCGCCTTGACGATATGGCAGGGCAGGCCGGCCGCCTGCGTGAACTCGCGATAGGCGCGCTCGGTTTCCACATATGACTGCCGCGGCGCGGCGCCGATCATCAGGCCGATATGGCGGCGGCCGCGGCCGTGCAGGTGTTCCAGCAGCAGGCGCGCGGTTTCGGCCGATTGCAGGTCGACGCAGGGCACCGGCGTCTCGGTCAGCGGCTCGCGCCCGATCGACACGATACTGACGCCGCGCTCGCGCAGCCGCGCGATATGCGGATCGGCGGCAATCGGCTCGATCACGATGGCGCCGTCGATATCGAGCGTGTCGAGCAATCCGCTGGCGCCTTCCAGCGGCGGCACCAGCACCACGCCAAGCCCGCGGCCCATCGCCGCTTCCGCCGCGATCGCCGCCACTTCCATCATGAAGCCCAGCCGCGACGTCCCGCCCGCCACCGCGAACGGCATCGACGACAGCAGCGCGATGCAGTTGGCGCGGCCCGACTGCAGCCGCTGCGCACGCACGCTGGGCCGGTAGCCCAGCTCCGCCGCGATGCGCTTGACGCGCGCGCGCGTGGCGGGATCCAGCACGCCGCGGTCGTTCAGCGCGTGCGAGACCGTGGTCAGCGACACGCCGGCGGCACGGGCGACGTCGTGAATGGTGAGGCGGCGGGGGCGGTCTGGCGTGGAATCGGTCATGCCGGGTTTGAGCTGGGAATCAGCGGGAGCATACATCAGCGGTGATGGGCAGGTCAGCGGCGCGCGCCCTGCCTGGCCGGCGCCGACGACAATTCCTTCCAGTGCTCGCGCGTGAAGGCGTAAAGCGTCTCCAGCGCCGGCGACAGCGAGCGCGCGGCCATGCGCGCGATGCCGTAGCGGCCGCAGCGGCGCGGGTCGGGGGGCATCGGCACTTCCGCCATCAGGCCCGCGGCGCGTTCCTGCCGCGTGATCGACAGCACGCCGAACAGCAGCGTATCGGTGGCCAGTGTCACGCTGCGCAGCATGTCGAGGTTGTCGCAGTGCAGGGTGAAGAGCTTGTCGGGCGCGGCCTCGGGCCCCCATAGCTCGGCCAGCTGGCGGCTGACGATGGTGCTGAGCGTGGTGGTCGCCACCGGGTAGGCCCGGATCGCCTCGATATCGATGCGGCGCTTGCGCAGGATCGGATGGCCGGCGCGGCACACGAGGCCGGCTGGCAACTCGCCCAGAGGTTCAATGTCGACATCGTCGGCGGCGCGCAGTACATAAGCGTCGCCGACGATGGCGTCGATGGTCTCGCGCCGCAGCGCGTCGAGCAGCGCGCTGGTGGCGCCGGTTTCGGTGCGCACCTTGATGCGCGGGTGCGCCTGCGCCATGTGTATCAGGAACGGCGTTAGCAGCAACGCGGCAGGCGCGGGCGCCACGCCGATCGTCAGCGAGCCTTCCTCGCCCCCGCGCAGCAACTCCAGGTCGCGGCGCAGCTGGCGTTCTTCCAGCCGCATCCGGCGCGCGCGGTCGGCCACCAGTTCGCCGAACACGGTCAGGCGCGCGCGCCGAGCGCCGCGGTCGAACAGCGGCGCCTTCAGCTCGTGCTCCAGCGCGCGGATGCTGCGGCTCAGCGCCGGCTGGGTCAGGTGGACCGCGCGCGCGGCCTCGGAGAAGGTGCCGTGCTCGACGATGGCGAGCAGGTGCAGAAGTTTCTGGGTGTCCATGCGGAATCCCATGCGTGTCAGTTATGGGAGCGGTTCGATATTTGCATTTGAATCATACATCGGCGCTCCCTATGATGACCGGAACACAAGAGCGGGCCGGTGACAGCACACACGGCGCCCGCCATCCACCGTCCATCGGAAACCGGAGACATCATGCTCAAGCTGTTTATCGGCCTCGGCCTGCCATTCATCGGCGTCATCGGGCTGCTGCCCTGGGTGGCGACCGTCGAGCGCTTCGTGCTCGGCGTGCCCTTTATCTATGCCTGGATCTTCGCCTGGTTCGTGCTGACGTCGGGCTGCATGCTAGCGTGCTGGCTGCTGTACGACCGCCATGCCGCCGACGCGGCCCATGAAGCGTGAGGGAGAGCAGCGATGACCACAGCGGTATTCCTCGGCTTTATAGTCTTCTCGCTCTATCTCGCCATCCGCTCGAAGCAGGGCCACGGCGCACAGAGCGTGCATGACTTCTTCGTCGCCTCGCGGCAGTTCGGCGCCTACCTGGTGTTCTTCCTGGCGGCCGGCGAGATCTACAGCATCGGCACCATGGTGGGCTTTCCCGGCGGCATCTATGCCAAGGGCCCGACGTATGGCGTCTGGTTCCTCGGGTACATCCTGCTGGCTTACCCGCTCGGCTATTTCCTCGGGCCGAAGATCTGGCAAGCCGGCGCGCGCTACAACGCGATCACGCTGCCTGACCTGTTCAAGGGCCACTACGGCAGCCGCGCGCTCGAGCTGATCGTCGCCGGATCTTCCATCCTGTTCCTGCTGCCGTGGGGCCAGCTGCAGTTCACCGGTCTGGTGGCGGCGCTCAAGGGGCTGGGCTGGGAGTTCGATCCCGTATACCTGGTGCTGATCTCGGCGGCGCTGGCCTTCACCTATATCGCCATCTCCGGCGTGCGTGCGTCGGCCTACATCGCCATCCTGAAAGACATCCTGATGGTGGTGGCGATCGTCGCCACCGGCGTTGCGGTCGGCTGGAAGGCCGGCGTGGGCGATGTCTTCCATGCCGCCAGCCTGCAGGTCAGCAACCAGATGAACGACACGCAGCTGCGTTTCTCGATGAGCACCATGCTGTTCCAGGCGCTGGGCTTCTACGTGATGCCGTTCGCGGTGCAGAACTTCTTCACCGCCAAGAGCGCCAACACCATCCGCCGCACGCAGGTGGCGATGCCGCTGTACATGCTGATGTACCCGTTCCTGGTGCTCGCGTCGTACTACGCGATCAGCCAGAACCTGCAGCTGGCCTCGCCCAATGAAGCCTTCTTCGCGGCGGCGGTGCGACTGCTGCCGGACTGGCTGCTCGGGCTGGTGACGGCCGGCGCCGCGCTGTCGGGGCTGCTGGTGCTGGCCGGCATCTGCCTGGCGATTGGCCCGATCGTTACGCGCAACCTGCTGCCGGGCATGCCCGAGCAGCGCCAGAAACAGGGCGCCAAAGTAGTGATCGTGGTGTACCTGGTGCTGTCGATCGCGATGACGCTGGCCACGCCCAACCTGATGCTGACGCTGATTAACACCACCTACTACGGCGTGACGCAGTTCTTCCCCGGCGTCATCGTGATCCTGTTCTCGCTGAAGGTGCGGCCGATGGCGATTGCGCTCGGGATCCTTAGCGGGCAGGGGCTGGCGATCGCGCTGTACGCGCAGCAGGCCGATTTCGGCGGCATCAACCTCGGCCTGGTCAGCCTTGCGGTCAACCTGCTGGTGACCGTGGTGGCGAACTATACGCCGCGCCTGGCGCGCGTGCAGCCGGCCTGATCCTTACGACTCATGCAACCAGTGATGACCCACAACGACACGGCGCGCACGCAGGTATTCGTCGCGCGCAAGATCCTCACGATGGAAGTGGCTCAGCCGGAAGCGACCCATGTCGCGGTACGCGACGGGCAGATCCTTGCGGTCGGCGGCGCGGCGGAGATGACGCCATGGCCTGACGCGGTGGTGCTCGACACTTTCCGCGACAAGGTACTGATGCCCGGCATGATCGAAGGCCACTGCCACCTGATGGAAGGCGCGATGTGGGACGCGGTCTATGTCGGCTACTTCGACCGCCGCGATCCCGATGGCAGGCTTTGGCGTGGGCTGCGCACGCTGGACGAAGTCATCGAACGCCTCGCCGATGCCGCCGGCAGGCTGCAAGACCCCGACACGCCGCTGCTGGCGTGGGGTTTCGATCCCATCTACTTCGGCACCGCGCGGCTGTCGGTGCGCGAGCTGGATCGCATATCGGCGACGCGGCCAGTCGTGGTGATGCATGCCAGCGTGCACCTGATGAATGTCAATTCGGCGATGCTGGCATTGGCCGGCATCGATGAAGACACCGACATCGACGGCGTGCACAAGGACGCGGGCGGCAAGCCCACCGGCGAGCTGCAGGAGTTCGCGGCGATGTTCCCGGTGCAGCGCGTGATCGGGCGCGGCCTGTCGCTGGCTGCGGCGGAGGACGCGGAGGCGGTGCGCCGCTTCGGGCGTGTGGCGCAACTGGCCGGCGTGACCACGGCGACAGACCTGGTCAACGAGCTCTCGGCCAGGGGCCTGGAAACGCTGCATGCGGTGACGTCGGATGACGGCTTTCCGCTGCGCATCGTGCCCGCGTTCGCGCCGCAGCGCGACGCGCGGGGCGGGCCGGCACGCGTTCAGCAGGCCGCCGCCGCCGGCTCCGACAAGCTCCACTTCGGCCCGGTCAAGTTCATCGTCGATGGCTCGATCCAGGGCTTTACCGCGCGGCTGCGCGCACCCGGCTACGCCGGCGGCCAGCCCAACGGCCTGTGGCTGATCCCGCCCGAGCAGCTGCTGGACGCGTTCGCGCCGTTCCACCTGGCCGGGCTGCCGCTGCACATCCATACCAACGGCGACGAAGCCACCGAGGTCGTGCTCGACACCTTGGAAGCGCTGCTGTCGCGCCATCCGCGCGCCGACCATCGCCATACGCTGCAGCACTGCCAGCTTGCCGATGCGGCGCAGCTGGCGCGGGCGAAGCGCCTGGGGCTGTGCATCAACTTCTTCGCCAACCACCTGTACTACTGGGGCGATGCCCATGCCACGCAGACCGTGGGCCCGGAGCGCGCTGCGCGCATGAACCCTGCGGGCACCGCGCGGCGCCTCGGCATTCCGTTCGCGATCCATTCCGATGCGCCGATCACGCCTTTGAACCCGCTCTTCACCGCCTGGTGCGCGGTGCAGCGCCATAGCGCCTCGGGCCGCGACATGGGCGAGGCCGAGCGGCTGACGGTGGCGGACGCACTCCATGCGGTCACAATGGGCGCGGCCTACACGCTCGGGCTCGACCATCGCATCGGCAGCATCGCGCCTGGCAAGCTGGCCGACTTTGCCGTGCTGGAGGACGATCCCGCCACTGTGGATCCTGCGCAACTCAAGGATGTGCGCGTGTGGGGCACGGTGCTGGGCGGCCGCGTGTTCCAGGCGCCTGCGCGATGAACGCCCGGCCTCCGATCCCGCTGGTCGTCGTCGGCGGCTACCTGGGCGCGGGCAAGACCACGCTGCTGAACCGGTTGCTGGCCAATGCGCAAGGGCTGCGCATTGCCGTGCTGGTGAACGACTTCGGCGAGATCAATATCGACGCCGCGCTGATCCGAACGCGCAGCGACGATGTGATCCAACTGGAGAATGGTTGCGTGTGCTGTTCCATCGGTGGCCGGCTGGCTGAGGCCTTGCTGGCAATCGCCGACCGCGACGTGCGGCCCGACCTGCTGGTGATCGAGGCCAGCGGTGTGTCGGACCCGCAGCGCATCGCACAGATCGGCCTGCTCGATCCGGCGTTCCGGCTCAACGCGGTGCTGGTGGCGGTGGATGCCGCCGCCGTGCATGACAGCCTGCGCGACCCGCTGGTCGGCGAGATGGTGCGGCAGCAGATCGCGGGCGCATCGGTGGTGGCGCTGACCAAGACCGACCTGTGCGCTGCCGGCAGTGCAGCGGCAACGGTCGGGACCATCAGTACGCTTGCGCCGCGCGCCACGGTGCTGGAAGCCAGCGATGGCGAGCTGCCTTTGTCAGTCTTTGTCGACGCAGCCATGACGACGCCGGCTAGCACCGGCGTGCTGCAGGCGCACGCCGGCTGGCCCCGGCCCGCGCCACATGCCGGCATCCGCAGCTTCGCCTACCAGACCGGCCGCAGCTTCGACAAGGCGCGGCTACGCCAGGCGCTGTTGAGTCTGCCCGTGCGCCTGCTGCGCGCGAAGGGCCTGGTCAGGCTGGCGGCCGATCCGCGGTTGCACGAGGTTCACGTGGTCGGGGGCAGGATGCGGATGCGGTCCATGCCGCACGGCGATGCTGGCGAATTCGGTGAATTCGCGCTGGTCTTCATCGGCGCCTTCGATGCCGCGGGAGCGGATGCCATTTCCGCCAGCATGGAGTCTGCACTGGCCTGAGACAGAAGGCGTCAGGCATGGAACTCACACTATCCAAACGTCTCCGCATAAAGAGCCACCAGCCAGTCGACGAACACACGCACGCGCGGAGACAGTTGCCTGTGATGCGGATACAGTGCCGACACCGGCAGGTCCGGGCTGGGCCAGTCGCTCAGGACCTCCACGAGCCGCCCTTCGCGCAAGGCGTCGTCGACGTGGAAACGCGGCACCTGGATCAGCCCGCAGCCGCGCAAGGCGGCTATGACATAGTTCTCGGCATCGTTGACGGACATCCATCCGGCCAGCGAATACGACTGGAGTTGCCCGTTGACGTGCAGCTCCACCGGATAGCCGGGCGCGCCGCTACGCGAGAAGAATTTCACGACTTCGTGCCGGGAGAGCTGGTCGGGATGTTGCGGGGTGCCAAACGCCTTCAGGTACGCCGGACTGGCGCACACGACCTGCGGCATGAGCGCCAGGCGCCGCGCAATCAGTGAAGAGTCTCGTGGCGTGCCCGCGCGGATGACGCAATCGACGCCTTCCCGTACAAGATCCACCAGACGGTCGCCGCCGGATACCACCAGATCGATGCGCGGATAGCGTGCGCGGAATTCGTCGATGCGCGCCAGCACGATCTGCGTGGCGTGGGTACCGTGCATGTCGACACGCAAGACGCCACGCGGATTCGCCGCCACATGCTGCAGAGCCGACTCGGCGTCGTCGAGTTCAGCCAGCAGGTGGACGCAGCGCTCGTAGAACGCCTGGCCGTCGAGCGTCGGCCTGACCTGCCGCGTCGTGCGTTCGAGCAACCGGACCCCGAGCCGCGTCTCGAGCGCCTTGATGGCATGGGTGGCGGTGGCGCGCGGCATATCGAGAGCCGCCGCAGCGTGGCTGAAACTGCCCAATTCGACAATGCGGGTGAACAGTTGCAGGGAATCGAAGCGGTCCACGGGAAGGCAATTGTTGAGGCTGGTTGAATTGATATGGCGATTCTGCACCATTTATCTAGCAGAGGCGAACAACCACAATTGGCTTCAACGGCATGTCGCCTTGTCCCTCCTGGAGCCCTTCCCATGAACACCCTGACTACGAACACCAACAAAGCGGCCATTGTCACCGGCGGATCGCGCGGCATAGGCCGGGCCGTGGCCCTGCGTCTCGCGGCCGACGGCTTTGCCGTTGCGGTCGGCTATGCCGGCAACGTGGCGCACGCCCGGGACACCGTCGCGGCGATCGAAGCGGCCGGTGGCCGGGCCATCGCGATCCGGGGCGATGTCGGAAGCCCCGATGATGTAGCCCGGCTTTTTGCGGAAACAAAGGCGGCATTCGGCGGCATCGACGTGGTCGCCAACTGCGCCGGCGTGATGCCGCTGGCACCGATCGCGCCCGGCAGCCTGGCCGACTTTGACAAGGTCATTGCGACCAACCTGCGCGGCACGTTCCTGGTACTGGCTCAGGCGGCCGAAAACGTCGGCGCGGGAGGACGGATCATTGCGGTGTCGACCAGCGTCATCGCGAAGTCATTCCCGAGCTATGGGCCGTACATTGCGTCCAAGGCCGGCGTGGAGGGGCTGGTCCGCGTACTGGCCAACGAGCTGCGCGGGCGCGGTATCACCGTCAATGCCGTGGCGCCGGGGCCGGTGGCCACCGAGCTGTTTCTCGATGGCAAGAGTGCGCAGCAGATCGACCAGATCGCGCGGCTCGCTCCGCTCGAACGGCTCGGTACGCCCGAGGATATCGGTCGCGTCGTATCGTTCCTTGCTGGCGAGGATGGTGGCTGGATCAACGGGCAGGTGCTGCGCGCAAATGGGGGATTCGCATAAGCCGCCGCGCCGCACCCCTGCAATCCTCGTGGCGCACGTCAGGTATGGAACTCGCCGGTGGGAGCGTTCGAAGCAGGCGGCCGCTCCCAGCCGCTGCGTTCGAATTCCGCGATCACCTGCGCGCCGAGCAACAGCAGCGTCGCCGCGATCTCCAGGCTCAGCAGCACCACGATTGCCGTGGTCAGCGAGCCGTAGACCCGCCCCACCTGCGACAGCGTGGTGAAGTACCACACCAGCGCATGGCGCGAGATCTCCCACAGCACCGCGGCAAGCACCGCGCCGCACAGCGCATGCCGCAAGGACAGCCGGCCGACCGGCATCACCATGTAGATCGAGGTCAGCATCAGGATCTCGCCCAGGAAACCGAGCAGGTAAAGGAGCGTGGTGGAAAGCCGGTCGAGCGACCATTCATGGCCCAGTACTTCCACATGCCGTTCGCCGATCGCAATCAGCCCGCCCGAGACCACTGTCACCAGCAGCAGCCCCAGGCTCAGCACCGCGATATAGCAGTAAGGCAGCACCGCCGAGATCAGGAAATGCCGGCGCCGGATCGCGACGCGATGGACGAAGATCACCGACATGGCGTTTTCCAGCACGGTGAACGCCAGCGAACTGAAGAACAGCATCGTGCCGAGCAAGACCCAGCCGACCGTGGCGCGGGTGCGCAGGAACGACGCCAGTTCGGGCACCAGCGCGCGGGACTGTCCGGGCACGACCCACTCGAGGTAGCGTGCCAGCGTCGACAGCAACAGCTGCGGGTCGATCACATGCGACAGCGCGATCACCATCAGGATCAGCACGATCGACAGCAGCGCGTAGTAGGCCACCGCCCCGGCCAGCAACAGGCCCTGGTTCGCGCGGAACTGGACCAGCGTGCGCCACATGAAGCGCCCCGGATGACGGAGCAGGTCGCGGACGCGGGCGTCGAGAAGCTGCATGGCGGGCACCGGAGAGTGCAGGTGCCGACATTATGCGTCGGCGAGCGCCCAAGTGCCCGGCCCGCGGTGCCGCGACGCCCGCGCCGCGTCGGCTTGCGCCGCGCGAAGTCAGACCTTGACGTCGATGGTCTGGCCCAGGTGCGGCGGGTTGCTGGCCGCGACCGGCTGGGGCATGGCCTGCAGCAGTGCAGCCACGCCTTGTGCCTGCATGTCCAGCGACTTGCGCAGCATCAGCAGGCTGACCGGATCGGCGCCCGGATCGCCAGCCAGGCCGGCGGTAACGTTGGAGATTTCCATGAAGAGGGTTTCCTTGGCGAAGGTGGGGAGAGACGGCGGGATGACCGCCAACACCCAATGACGGCCGCGGCCGCCCAACCTTGAGCGCCGCGGGCACGGGCGACATTCCTATGGGTTATCCATGGGTTATCGCCCCTACGCCAGCGGCGCCTCCGCCGGCACCTGCTGTGCCCCCGCCGCCCGCCGCAGGCAGTCCAGCATCGCCGCCACCGCCGCGCGCGACTCGCCATCCGCGCGCCAGTACATCGACACCGAGCCGAACCCCGCCAGCCGTAGCGGCACGATGCGCAGCGCGCCCAGTTCTTCCAGCCGGCGCGCGGTGCGGTGCGAAGCCAGCCCGACCATGTCGCTGTTGTTGAACAGGGTCAGGTTCAGCACGGTGGAATTGCTCTCGACGCAGTCCGCCGGCAGCGCGCGCCCGGCGCTGGCGAGCGCGCCTTCCAGCGCATTGCGGATCGGCGTGCCGCGCGGCCAGACCACCCAGCGGTGGCGGTACAGGTCTTCCCACGCCACCTTGCCGCCCTGCAGCAGGGGGTGCCGTGGCCGGGCGACGAAGTGGATGGGCTCCATGTAGAGCGATTCGGTCCGCATCTGCGCATCCTGCAACTCCGGCGCCGAACGGCCCACGACGATATCCAGCTCGCTGCGCGCGAGTTGCCCCATCAGCCGGTCCATGGTGGTTTCCAGCAGCCGCACGCTGGCGCGCGGCATCTGCTGCAGCAATTGCAGCGCGGCCAGCGGCACCGTGTCTGCCGCCGAGGCCCCGGACGTGCCCACCACCACCAGCCCGCTGCCGCCGTCGCGCATGGCCTGCAGGTCGTCGCGGGCGGTGTCGAGCTGGGCCTCGATCCGGCGCGCGTGCTCGATCAGCGACTCGCCGTAGGGCGTGGGCCGCAGGCCGCGCGCCTGGCGCTCGAACAGCGGCAGGCCGATATCGTCCTCGAGATCCTTCAGCCACTTGGAAAGCCCGGGCTGGGTGGTGTTCAGCATGGCGGCGGACTGGCTCATATTTCCGGTCTCGGCCAGGCTCAGCAGCATCTGCAGGTTGCGCAGGCGCAGTCTCTGGGTCCAATCCATGGGTGTGACCTATACGGTAAATCGTATCGATAAGATGAGAACTTCATTTCAAATCTTATAGGGCGCGGCGTATAACGACAACACACAGACGGTGCGCAGTGATACAGGCACCCACCTAAAGCGCTCTCAAAACGCCCTGTACGAAGTTACGGAGACAGCATGTCCGAGCACACCCCAGACCCGGCCCGCGTGGCCTACTACGAAGAAATCGGCCGCAGCCACATGACCCCGCTGTGGGAGTCGCTGCACGCCCTGGTGCCGCCGCAGCCGCGCCCGCAGATCGTCCCCGCCATCTGGAAGTACGCGCAGATCCGCCCGCTGGTAATGCAGGCCGGTGGCGTCATCAGCGCCGAGGAAGCGGTGCGCCGCGTGCTGGTGCTGGAGAACCCTGGCATCCCCGGCAAGTCCAGCATCACCTCCACGCTCTACGCGGGCCTGCAGCTGATCCTGCCGGGCGAGATTGCCCCCAGCCACCGCCATACGCAGTCGGCGCTTCGCTTTATCGTCGAAGGCAAGGGCGCCTGGACCGCCGTCAACGGCGAGCGCACCACCATGCATCCCGGCGATTTCATCATCACGCCGTCGTGGACCTGGCATGACCATGGCAACCCCAGCGTGGAAGACGGCGGCGAGCCGGTAGTGTGGCTCGATGGCCTGGACATTCCGCTGGTGCAGCAGTTCGACGCCGGCTTTGCCGAGAACTACCCCGAGTCGCAGCAGCCCGTGACCCGCGCCGAAGGCGACAGCTTTGCCCGCTTCGGCCACAACATGGTGCCGGTGCGGCACCGCGTGACCGATCCCACTTCGCCTGTCTTCAGCTACCCGTATGCCCGTTCGCGCGAAGCGCTGGACCAGCTCTACCGCAACGGCGAACTCGATCCCTGGGACGGCGTCAAGCTGCGCTATGTCAACCCGGCCACCGGCGGCTGGCCGATGCCGACCATCGCCACCTTCATGCAATACCTGCCCGCGGGCTTCCAGGGCAAGACCTACCGCAGCACCGACGCCACCGTGTACAGCGTGGTGGAAGGGCGCGGCACGGTGCGCATCGGCGATGCGCAGTTCCAGTTCGAGCCGCGCGACGTGTTCGTGGCGCCGTCGTGGGCGCCGGTGCAGCTCGGCGCGCTGGAAGACGCCGTGCTGTTCAGCTATTCCGACCGCCCGGTGCTGTCCGCGCTGAACCTGCTGCGCGAATCGCGCACCTGAACCCGACCACCCCGACTACCCTGACCAATGCCGCCGCGCGCGGTGCCGGCCGGCACCGCCGTGCCGGCGCTCACCCGACAGATCCCTGGAAGCCTTGAACATGTCCTACGTCTTCACGCCCCCCGCCACCGTTGCCATCCCCGTTGCCGGCAGCGATGACCAGTTCGCCGTGCGCCGCGTCTACTGCGTGGGCCGCAACTATGCCGCCCACGCCCGCGAAATGGGCTTCGATCCCGACCGCGAGCCGCCGTTCTTCTTCTGCAAGCCGGCCGACGCCATTGTCCCGGTGCAGGCCGGCACCACGCTCGACCTGCCGTACCCCGCGCAGACGCAGAACTATCACTACGAGGCCGAGCTGGTGGCCGTGATCGGCAAGGGCGGCTCGGATATCCCGGTCGAGCAGGCGCTCGATCACGTGTGGGGCTACGCCGTCGGCCTCGACATGACCCGCCGCGACCTGCAGATGAAGATGCGCGAGATGGGCCGCCCGTGGGAAATCGGCAAGGCCTTCGACGCCTCGGCGCCGGTCGGCCCGATCCACCGCGCCAGCGACATCGGCCACCCGCAGCAGGCCGGCCTGTGGCTGACGGTCAACGGCGAGACCAAACAGCGCAGCACCGTCGCCCACCTGATCTGGTCGGTGGCCGAGACCGTGGCCTACCTGTCGCAATTCTTCCGCCTGGAACCGGGCGACGTCATCTTCACCGGCACGCCCGAAGGCGTGGGCGCGGTTAAGGCCGGCGACACCATGGTCACCGGCGTCGACGGGCTGGGCGAATTGACCGTGCGCGTGGTCTGACTTCACGCCACGCACAGCACACAGGCAATCCGATCATGCAGCTCTACAGTTTCTTCAACAGCTCGACGTCCTATCGCGTACGCATCGCGCTGGCCCTCAAGGGCCTGCCGTACGACTACCTCGGCGTCAATATCCGCGCCGGCCAGCACTGTGAGGCGGAGTATGTCGATGGTATCAACCCGTCCGCTTCCGTGCCCGCGTTGGTCGATGGCGAATTCACGTTGGGCCAGTCGTTCGCGATCATCGACTACCTGGACGCGCGCCATCCCGAGCCGCGCCTGCTGCCTCAGGATCCTGGGCAACGCGCACGCGTGCTGGAGCTGTCGATGCTGATCGGCTGCGATATCCACCCGGTCAACAACCTGCGCGTGCTGCGCTACCTGCAGGACACGCTGAAGGTCACGCCCGGGCAGAAGGACGCCTGGTACCGCCACTGGATCGACGAAGGCATGGCCGGCGTCGAGCGGCTGCTTGCGCGCCACGGCCATGGCAAGTGGTGCTTCGGCAATGCGCCCACGCTGGCCGACGTCACGCTGGTGCCGCAGGTGGCCAACGCGCTGCGCATGGGCTGCGACCTTGGCCGCTACGAGCGCGCGATGGCCGTCTACGCACACGCCAGCGCCAATCCCGCTTTCGCCCAGGCCGCTCCCGCGCGCCAGCCCGACTACACCGCCTAAGCACCGCCTGACGCCAGCGGCGCAGGCCAGGAGACAGACATGAGCAGCACCCTCAACGCGACCAATAACGCGACCGGCAAGGTCCTCATCATCGGCGGCGGCATCGGCGGCCTGGCCGCGGCGCTGGCGCTGGCACGCCAGGGCATCCGCATCGAACTGCTGGAGCAGGCCGAGCAGATCGGCGAGATCGGCGCCGGCATCCAGCTGGCCGCCAACGCCTTCGCCGCGCTCGACGCGCTGGGCGTGGGCGAGGCCGCGCGCGGCCGCGCCGTCTTTACCGACTACCTCAGCCTGCGCGACGCCATCGACACCAGCGTCATCGCGCAGGTCGATGTCGGACAGGCGTACCGCGAGCGCTTCGGCAACCCGTATGCGGTCATCCATCGCGCCGACATCCACCTGTCGATCCTGGAAGCGGTGCAGGACCACCCGCTGATCACCTTCCGCACCAGCACGCGGGTCGAGCAACTGCTGCAGGACGATCACGGCGTCACCGTGATCGACCAGCATGGCGAGCACCACCGCGGCGACGCGGTGATCGGCTGCGACGGCGTCAAGTCCGCGATCCGCCAGGCACTGATCGGCGACGAGGCGCGCGTGACCGGGCACGTGGTCTACCGCGCGGTGGTCGACGTGGCCAACATGCCGCAGGACCTGCAGGTCAACGCCCCGGTGGTGTGGGCCGGCCCGCACTGCCACCTGGTGCACTACCCGCTGCGCGGCGGCCAGCAATACAACCTGGTGGTGACCTTCCACAGCCGCGAACAGGAAAGCTGGGGCGTGCGCGACGGCAGCAAGGAAGAAGTGCTGTCGTACTTCGAGGGCATCCACCCGCTGCCGCACCAGATGCTGGACCGCCCGACTTCATGGAAGCGCTGGGCCACCGCCGACCGCGACCCGGTCGAGCGCTGGAGCTTCGGCCGCGCCACCATCCTTGGCGATGCCGCGCATCCGATGACGCAGTACGTGGCGCAGGGCGCCTGCCAGGCGCTGGAAGATGCCGTGACGCTGGGCGCCGCGGTGAAAGCCGCGGATGGCGATTACGCCGGGGCCTTCAAGTTATACGAGCAGGCCCGCATCCCGCGCACCGCGCGCGTGCTCTATGCCGCGCGCGACATGGGCCGCGTCTACCACGCCAAGGGCGTCGACCGCCTGGTGCGCAACAGCCTGTGGACGGGCCGTACGCAGGCGCAGTTCTACGACGCGCTGCAATGGCTGCACGGCTGGCGCGCCGACAAATGCCTGAGCCCCACACCCTGGCTGTAAAGCACTGAACGCGGCCTTCTTTCCGCGCTGAAAACCCTGATAGCGAGCTGGCCGCCGACGAAGCCGCCGGCCCTCTCTCGCCCTGAATCTGGCAACAAGGAGGAGACACCATGCCTGCCAGCCAACCGCTCAACGTCACCGCGTTCATCGACCGCCAGCCGCTGTCGGCGTTCCAGGTGACCATCGTCGTACTGTGCTTCCTAATCGTTGCCGTCGACGGCTTCGATACCGCCGCGATCGGCTTTATCGCGCCCGCCATCCGCGCGGAATGGCAGCTGACGCCGGCACAGCTCGCGCCGCTGTTCGGCGCCGGGCTGGGCGGCCTGATGGCCGGCGCTTTCCTGTTCGGTCCGCTCGCCGATCGGTTCGGCCGCAAGGGCGTGCTGGTGCTGTCGGTGCTGTTCTTCGGCGCGGCCAGCCTGGCTTCGGCGTGGTCGCAAGACCTGTGGACGCTGGTGCTGCTGCGTTTCCTGACCGGGCTTGGCCTCGGTGGCGCCATGCCCAACGCGATCACGCTGACCTCCGAGTTCTGCCCGGACAAACGCCGCTCCTTCCTGGTCACCACCATGTTCTGCGGCTTCACGCTGGGCTCCGCCTTGGGCGGCCTGGCCTCGGCCGGGCTGATCGACGCCTTCGGCTGGCGCTCGGTGCTGGTCGCCGGCGGCGTGCTGCCGCTGCTGCTGGCGGTGGCGCTGGTCTGGATGCTGCCGGAATCGGTGCGCTACCTGGTGATGACCGGCAAGTCGCGCGAGCGCATCGTCGCCACGCTGCAGAAGATCGCCCCGCTTGAAGACCTGCGCAGCGCCACCTTCGCAATCAGCGAGCAGCGCGCCACCACCTCGCCGGTGCGGCACCTGTTCCGCCCCGAGCTGCTGCGCGGCACGCTGCTGTTCTGGCTGACGTTCTTCATGAGCCTGCTGGTGATCTACCTGCTGTCGAGCTGGCTGCCGACGCTGCTGCGCGGCACCGGGCATTCGCTGCGCACCGCGGCACTGGTCACTACCATGTTCCAGGTCGGCGGCACCGTGGGCGCGATCGCGCTGGGCTGGCTGATGGACCGGATCAATCCGCACTATGTGCTCGCTTCCAGCTATTCGCTGGCAGCGGTGTGCATCGCGGCGGTGGGCAGCTTTGCGTCCGAGCCGGTTGCCGCGGGCATTGCGGTGTTCCTGGCGGGGTTCTGCATCTCCGGGTCGCAGGTGGGTGCCAATGCGCTGTCGGCCAGTTTCTATCCGACGGATTGCCGCGCGACCGGTGTGAGCTGGGCCAACGGGGTCGGGCGCATTGGCTCCGTGGTGGGTTCCGTGGGCGGCGCGACGATGTTGTCTATGGGGCTGGGGATGCCGGCGCTGTTCGTGCTGGTCGGGGTGCCGGCGCTGGTGGCAGGGATGTCGATGTTCTCGCTGGGGGTGGTCAGGCGGGAAAGGGCGGCGGAGAGGAAGCTGGCGGTCTGACCTGGCTGCTGTCCTTAAATATAGTGCCGGGGCATGTCTGGCGGGACGGACTGTGGCATTGCAGACCTCGTCGCCGGCGAAAGGAAGCGTGCTTGTGCATGGTTAGTTCGTGCCGATGCCAATGACGGCAGGGGTTCCAGCCGCGCCAGCAGATGCTGGCAGACGCGCATTCAATTCCCGGACTTGCTGCTGGACTCCCGGCGCTCCTCCACATACTCCTGGCAGCCCTCAACAAAGGTTTGGGAGTCGCCGGTGCAGTCGTTGGGATCTGAGATATCGTTGTCCGCCGCCCAGTAGTAGCCGGCTTCATGCCCAGAGCAGTCCTGCGCGCAGCGGGAACCTGAGAAACTTTCACCGCCGGCTTCGGCCTGCGTCGGGCGGGGCACGTGAGTGTCGAACCGGCGTTTCATTTCAGCGACGGCCACGCCTTGGTCGGCCGCAATGGCTGGCAAGAACTGGTCTCGGTAAGTTTCCCAGATAAGAACTTGCTCTTCGGGAGTGGCCTTTTCAAATCCAGCCTTGGCTTTGAACTTATTCCAGTCAAGCACAGCAGGGGAACGTGCCTCGGCTGACGCTGCCGCCGCTGATGCTGCGGAGCCTGTTGCGCTGGATCGCGCTGGATCAGCGGGCCGGTGGTCACATGCAGCGAGGCAAATCAGACTCACGGCCAACAGCCAAGCGTTCATTTTTCCCCTCGTCCTCAATCTTCGATCCTGGCCGGGATCGCAGCGACCCAGCCGAAATAGCGATCCGCAGCAACAGTAGCGGAACTCAACGCCAAGACCGCAGACAACTTTTCGCATGCCGGCGGCAATGTTCCAGATAGGCGATCTGATGAATTGCCAGCAGCTCAATCACACTCTTCCACAGCCAGTTCGGAATATTCGTGGATCGCGACCGGGCGGAATGCATCGCTTTTCGCCACGCACGCCTGTCGTCTGCCCCTAGCTGGCGTGCGTGGGCCTTTCCAACGACCGCGCCCAGATAACGCGAGATTTCCATGGCCTCCCGGCGTGCGAGCTGCTCCATGTCGAGCTTCAGGTCCTGAGGCAATAGCTCCCGTACAACGACCGAACGTTCCAGGAGCCGTGCCGGGCACATGCGTGTACCAAGGAATGGCGAAAGATGAACGGCGCCGGCAACAACACGTTCAGCGTTGTCGCGAGGCATCTCTGCATTTCTGACCCGAGGCGCGGCGGCTGAAACGCCTTCCTTTATATCTATAAGGCACAGATCGTCCCCATCAAGCATCTCACCGTCGACGTCCAGCAATACGGCATATCGCAGCCGTCCAAGGGAACTGCAGCCTTTCACCCAGTAGGCGGCGTCCAGGACAGACACGTCGCATCCATTGAGACGACTTTTCAGGCACGTGGCCAGCGCGGCCAGCTTGCTTTGCTCAAACAACGCCTTCAGTGCCTTGCGCTCCGCACTGCCAAGGGGCCAGAATCGCCTGCCTAGCGGTATTGCCGGAGTGGTATCCCGGATTCGCTCCCGGGCAAGTTGCTGCGATGTCCGGTGCAAGGCTTTTCTTACCGTAACCTTGAGCGAAGGGGGCATTTCGCTAATGTCCTGGCGCTGCGCACCAGGGCCGAAGGCACTCTCATAGCCCTCGGCCAGCGCCTCCATCATCTGCAGTATGGTGATGCCCGGCAGATCGGAGCCGCGCGCCGCCGTGGCGAGAGACAAAGCCAGTCTCAGCACGTCATGGATGGGATTGCCAATGACAGTCTGGTCGAGATCGCGGATCTGGATCTCCACTTTGCCGTCAGCAGCGGCCACTGGGCCGAGATTTCCGGTGTGGCAATCTCCGCAAATCCAGACAGAAGGGCCCTCGGGCAGGTTGGAGGCAGCGGTTTCATTCACCCATTCATAGAAGCGTGCGGTGCTGCCACGGACATAGGCGTGCGCTGAGGCGGCCATCTTACGGTGACGCCTCGAAGTGAGAAGGGCTGTCCTTCTCCGAGCCGTCTTGGGCGGGACGAAAGTTGGCAATTTAGCCCCCATGAATATATGAGCGGTCTGTCGCGGCCCCAATTTGCCTTCGTTGCTTTCGTCCTCTGAGACCATCGTCGCCAACTGGCAGACCACCGGACAACGCTGGCTATGAATGGTGGCATCTCCTGATGCCTAAATGTGTTCTAGGCGAGCGTGGGTGATCTGTCTGTCGGACAACCTCTCACCTTCGCGTCGGCGCCTCGCTCAGCGAAAAGGCGCCACGCGTCTCGCCTGCCCAGCTCCCCGGAACTCTTAGCCATGGCGGCAGGAAACGCTGGTGCGTGGCAAGCCTGATTCGGTGTCAGCCCACGTCAATCACCCGCCCCGGGCACAGGATCAGGTTCGGATCCAGCGACCGCTTGAGCAGCCGCATCAACCCGAGCGCCTCAGGTGTGCGCGAATGCCCGAGGAATGGCTTCTTGTGCGTGCCGATGCCATGCTCGGCGGAAATGCTGCCGTCGAACTCGCGCACCGTGGGGTAGAGCACCTCGCTGATCTCATGCTCGGGAAAGTCCTCGGCCGTCGCGCCGGGAAGATAAACGCTGACATGCAGGTTGCTGTCGCCCACATGGCCGAAGTTGACCAGTTCGGCGTGCGGCCAGCGCGCCAGCACAGCCCCGCGCAGGCTCTCGGCGAAGCGGCCGATCTGGCCGATCGGCAGGCTCACGTCGTAGGCGGCATTGGGCGCCCACATCACCGGGAACTCGGCGACCGCGTCGCGCAGCTTCCAGAAGCTCTCGGCCTCCTTCTCGCTGGAGGCCACCGCGGCGTCGCTGATCAGGCCGGCTTCCATCGCCGTTTCCAGCATGGATTCGAAGGCCGCGCCATCCTGTTCGGCATCGTTGCCCTGCAGGTCCACGAGCACATAGAACGGCGAGCCTGCCGGCAGCGGCGCGCGCACGCCGGGCACGCGTGTCGTCACCAGTTCATAGAAATCGGCCCACATCGCCTCGAATGCCGAGACGCGGCCGGACAGGCGGCGTTGCGCATGGCGCAGCAGCGCCACCACGTCTTCGTAGCTGCGCAGCGCGCACACGGCGGTCTGCGTGCAGTTCGGTAGTGGTGCCAGGCGCAGCACGGCGCGCGTAATCACGCCAAGCGTGCCTTCGCTGCCGACAAATAGCTGGCGCAGGTCGTAGCCGGCGTTGTTCTTCTGCATCTTGTTGAGCGAGCTGACCACGGTGCCGTCGGCCAGCACCGCCTCCAGCCCGAGCACCTGCTCGCGCATCATGCCGTAGCGGATCACGCGGTTGCCGCCCGCATTGGTGGCGATATTGCCGCCGATCTGGCAGCTGCCGCGCGCGCCCAGGTCCACCGGAAAGAGCCAGTCCGCCGCGCGCGCGGCATCCTGCGCGGCCTGCAGCGTGGTGCCGGCCAGCACGGTCATGGTGCCGGCCTGCGCATCGATCTCTTCCACGCCGCGCATGCGCTCGAGCGACAGCACCAGTTCGCCGCCGGCAGGCGTGGCGGCGCCCGCCAGGCCGGTCAGCCCACCTTGCGGCACCACCGGCTGCCGGTGGCGGTTGCAGATGGCCAGCACCGCCGACACCTCGGCCGTGCTGCGCGGCCGCGCCACCGCGAGCGGCGGCTGCGGGTCCAGCGGCGCGTACCAGTCCTTGCGGAAGCGGGTTTCGATGGCATCGCCAATTTGGAGGCCGGCGGGATCGAGGACGCCGGCCAGTTCGGCCAGCAGGGCGGAGGGGTCTTGCACGGGTGCCATCGGGGTCTTTCCGGTTAAGGGAGTCGGTAGAGTTGCGAGAGCGGGGAAGAGGGCTCAGGGGCAGCGGAGAATGCTAGGGCAAGGCCGCGCACGATGATAAGAGCCAATCGGCGCCGGCACGGTGGCACCACGCCTCGCGCCCCGGCTTCACGTGCTTATCTTATGCACCGCTCCATGCTTCGTTGTTGATGCGCGCGCTGAACTCGCGCGGCGGCTGGCGCGTGCGGGCCAGGTGCTCCAGGGCAGGCTCGATGACTTCGGCAAGCTTGTGGAAGGCGGGGCCGATGTCACCCTCCGGCACGCAGGCGTAGCCCAGCAGCAGCCCCTGCCGTGCCCGCTGCTCGTCGCTGTAGTAGCGCGACAGCGGACGTGCCGACAGGCCCTGCGTGCGCGCCGCCATGCTGATGCCGAGATCGTCGGCGCCCGGCGGCAGGTGCATCACCAGGTGCAGCCCGGCCTCGTGCGTGGAAGTAGGCCAGTCCTGGCCGAAGCGCTTGGCGATGGCCTCGCGCAGCAGGCCCTGGCGCTGCGCATAGCGCTGGCGCATGCGGCGCAGGTGCGTGGCGTAATGGCCTTCCTCGATAAAGTCGGCGAGCACCGCCTGCTGCATCAGCTGCCCCTCGCGGAACAGTTCCGACAGGCCGGTGGCGAAGTGCGGCGCCAGCGGCTTGGGCAGCACCATGAAGCCCATGCGCAGCCCGGGAAAGAGTGTCTTGGAGAAGGTGCCCATGTAGATCACCCGGTCGTGCTCGTCCAGGCCCTGCAGCGAAGCCAGCGGCCGCCCCTCGAAGCGGAACTCGCTGTCATAGTCGTCTTCGACGATCCACGCGCCGCGCTGCCGCGCGTATTCCAGCAGCATGCGCCGCCGGGTCAGGCTCATCACGGTGCCGAGCGGGTACTGGTGCGAGGGCGTCGCAAAGATAAAGCGCGGCGGATCCTGCAGCGTGGCGGCGTCGGGCGCGATGCCCTCGTCATCCACCGGCACGGGAATCACGTCGACGCCCGCGTTGGTCAGCAGGCTGCGCGTGCCCCAGTAGCCCGGGTCCTCCATCCACGCCTTGTCGCCCGGATCCGCCAGCAGGCGCGCGATCAGGTCGATGGCCTGGTGGATGCCGGTGGTCAGGATGATCTGCTCGGGCTCGCAGCGCACCGCGCGCGCCAGCCGCAGGTGCTCGGCCAGCACGCGCCGCAGCGGCATATAGCCGCCGTGGTGGGCGTAAGTCAGCAATTCCGGACGCGGATTGCGCCAGTGCTTGTTCAGCAGCCGGGCCCAGGTCGCATGCGGAAACAGCGAAACATCGGGCACGCCCGCCATGAATGCGCCCCATTGCCGGTCCGACGCACCGGCATTGGACACGAGATGCATCCCGCGCCGCGACAGATCGAAGCGGTTCGAGTTTTGCTGCACTGCAGGCACAGTCGTGGTGCCAATCCCGGCACCGGCCTTGTGCAATGCACTATGGTCGGGAAAAGTCTGCGAGACAAAGGTGCCACGTCCGGTCGATGCGGTGACATAGCCTTCCGCCAGCAACTGCTCATACGCGTACAAAACGGTATTGCGGGAAACCCCAATCTCAGCCGCCAGCAGCCGCGACGCGGGCAGCTTGCTGCCCGCGGAGATAGAGCCAGCAAGGATTTCCTGACGAATCAGCTCATACAGCTGGCGGTTCATATGCGTCCCGTTGCGCTCCGCCTGCGTCCCCGCCGGACGTTCCAGCCGCTGCAGCAACAACTCGGACAGAATCGTTTCCTTCAAAGTGGCTCCAGCAAATATCGTGAATATGGACCTACCTATGGTACCAACGATCGTTTAATTTTCCATCCGTGGTCGGCGTCATCGCGAAGTTTTTGTCAGTGGCGCCCGATGCGTTGGCATTGCGTCCCCTTCATGCGTCCCCATCGCCAGGAGAGTTTTCATGTCAGGTCCCGATTCCCTCACGGTCAGTCCGGCCTCCGTACCGGCCGCGGTACCCACCACCGCTGAACTCTCGCAGGCCGTGCGCGAACTCCTGCCCTATATGGTCGAGACGCTGTCCGGCTTCGTGGCGGCCAAAAGCCCGTCTGGCGAAGAGCAGCCCGCGGCGGACTTCATCGAAGGCGCGCTGGCCGAACTGGGCCTGGCTTCCGAGCGCATCGCGCTGCGCACCGAGGACATCCGCCACCTGCCGATGTATTCGCCCGCTTGCTGCCCGGATGGCGGCCGCTACAACCTGCTGGCGACGCACCGGCCCAGCCGCAGGGGTGGGCGCTCGGTGCTGTTCAACGGCCATCTCGACGTGGTGCCGACCGGTCCGGAATCGATGTGGAGCCAGTCGCCGTTCGCGCCGGTGGTGAAGGACGGCTGGCTCTACGGCCGCGGCGCCGGCGACATGAAGGGCGGCATCGTGTGCGCGCTGGCCGCGTTCAAGGCGCTTGCCAGGCTGGGCCTGCAGCCGGCCGGCGCGGTCGGCTTCAATGCCGTGCTGGAAGAAGAGAACACCGGCAACGGCGCGCTGGCCACGGTAGCGGCGCTGCGCAGCGCGGTCGGTGCCGGCAAGCTGGCGTCCTTCGACACCGTGATCATTCCCGAGCCGCTGGGCGAAAGCCTGATGAGCGCGCAGGTCGGCGTGTTCTGGATGTTCATCGAGCTGACCGGCAAGCCGGCGCACGCGGCCTATATGACCAGTGGCGTGAACCCGGTCGAGGCCGGCATCGCGGTGATGGAAGACCTGCGCCAGCTGGAGGCGGAATGGAACCGCCCGGAACACCGGCCGGCCGCATATCGCGACCACGCCCACCCGATCAACTTCAATCTCGGCCAGATCCAGGGCGGCGAGTGGAACTCTTCGGTGCCGTGCACCTGCACGCTGGGCGTGCGCATCGGCTTCTTCCCGAATATGAATATCGACGAGGCCAAGGCCACGGTGGCAGCGCGCATCCGCGCCACGGTGGAACGCCTGGCCAGCAATCTCGAGCTGCGCATCCGCTATGAAGGCTTCCACGCCCCCGGCTGCGAATTCGATCTCGACGTGCCCAGCATGCAGGCGCTGGGCGAAGCGCACCGCAAGGTCAACGGCACGCCGATCCGCCGCGAGGCGACCACGGCGACCACCGATGCCCGGCATTTCCGCATCGGCCTGGAAACGCCGGTGACCTGCTACGGGCCCGAGGCCCGCAATATCCACGGCATCGACGAATCGGTGTCGCTGGAAAGCATGGTGCGAGTGACCACGACGCTGGCCCAGTTCCTGGTGGACTGGTGCGGCGTGGAACCGGCCGGCGACGCGGCCTGAAGAAGCCGCGCGCAAGCACAACCGGCGCTGCCATCCCGAAGCCATCACCAAAAACGAGCCAAACTGAGGAACTGCCCGATGAACCGATTCACGATGCGACTGACCAAGAGCGTGCTGTCGATGGCCTTTGCCGCCGCCGGCCTCTCGCTGCTGCCGCTGGCATTGCCTGCGGGCCATGCCATCGCCCAGACCAAGGGCGGCACGCTGTCCGGTATCGTCCAGCCCGAGCCGCCGATCCTGGTGAGCGCGATGAACTCGCAGGCGCCGACCCAGTACGTCGCCGGCAAGATCTACCAGGGCCTGCTGACCTACAGCCCCGACCTGAAGCCGCAGCCGGAACTGGCGAAGTCGTGGACCATCTCGCCGGACGGCCTGACCTACACCTTCGAGCTGCAGAAGGGCGTGAAGTGGCATGACGGCAAGCCCTTCACCTCGGCCGACGTGGTGTTCTCGATCGACAAGATGCTGCGCGACGTGCACGTGCGCACGCGCGCGGTCATCAACAAGTACATGGCCTCGATCCGCGCGGTGAACGACAGCACCGTCGAGATCAAGCTCAAGGAGCCGTTCCCGCCGTTTATCTCGATGTTCGAGACCGGCACCATGCCGATGATGCCCAGGCACATCTACGACGGCACCGACTACCGCAACAACCCGGCCAACCAGAAGCCGGTCGGCACCGGCCCCTTCATGTTCAAGGAGTGGAAGAAAGGCGCCTATATCAAGCTGGCGAAGAACCCCAACTACTGGAAGCCGGGCAAGCCTTACCTGGATGAGCTGGTGTTCTACGTGATCCCGGATTCCGCCTCGCGCGCCGTGGCCTTCGAGAAGGGCGACGTGCAGGTGCTGCGCGGCGGCGATATCGACAACGTCGACGTCAAGCGCCTGCGCGCACTGCCCAACGTGGAGTACACCACCAAGGGCTGGGAAATGTTCTCGCCGATGGCCAGCATGCTGCTCAACGAGCGCAAGCCGCCGTTCGACAACGTGAAGGTGCGCCAGGCGGTGATGCACGTGCTCAACCGCAAGATGATCGTCAACAACATCTTCTTCGGCATGGGCAAGCCGGCGGTCAGCCCGTTCTCGTCGACCACGCTGTTCTTCGACAAGAACATGCCCGAGTACGACTTCAACCTGAAGAAGGCGCGCGAGCTGGTCAAGGCATCGGGCGTGGACGTGGGCAAGTACCCGGTCAAGATCCTGTCGACCTCGTATGGCGCCAACTGGGACCGCCTGGACGAGTACGTCAAGCAGATGCTCGAGCAGCTCGGCTTCAAGGTCAGCATCGAGTCGGCCGATGCCGGCACCTGGTCGGCGCGCGTCAGCAACTGGGAGTTCGACCTGACCACCACCTACACCTACCAGTACGGCGACCCCGCGCTGGGCGTGGAGCGGCTCTACGTGACGCGCAATATTGTCAAGGGCACGCCGTTCGCCAACGTGCAGGGCTACAGCAATCCGAAGGCTGACGAATTGTGGGCCAAGGCCGGCTCGACCATGGACATCGCGGAGCGCCAGAAGCTGTACAGCGAGCTGCAGAAGATCCTGGTGACCGACGTGGCCAACGCCAACCTGTTCGAGGTGGAGTTCCCCACGCTGTACCGCAAGCACGTCAAGAACCTCGTGACCACCGCCATCGGCCTGAACGAGTCCTTCGACAACGTCTCGATCGAGAAGAACTGAGCGAGACCGGAGCCACTGCCCGCGCCTGAGGCGGCGCGGGCAGCCAGACCTGAAGCCTGAAATCCGTTGCCATCGCCGCGCCCCGCATGGGAACGGCGAGGGCCAGCTGCATCCCAGTGCCGCGGTGGTCAGCCCGGCCGCCAGCGTGGAGCAAGCCGTGAACTTTCTATCCTTTCTTGGCGCCCGTCTCGGAAAGGCCGTCGTGGTCGTCCTTGGCGTGGTCGTCATCAACTTCTTCCTGATCCGGATGGCGCCGGGCGACCCGGCCACCGTGATGGCGGGCGAAGCCGGCGCCGGCGACGCCGCCTTCGTCAACCAGCTGCGCGAGCAGTTCGGGCTGGACAAGCCCGTGCTGACCCAGCTCGGCATCTATCTGAAGGGCGTGGCGCAGCTCGACCTGGGCTACTCCTACCGCAACCACCTGCCGGTGCTGGACCTGATCCTCGACCGACTGCCCGCGACCTTCCTGCTGATGAGCGGGGCGTTTCTCTTTTCCATCGTGCTGGGCGTGCTGCTCGGCGTGATCGCGGCGCGCACCCGCTACGAAAACCGCCGCCGCTGGATCGACAGCGCGGTGATGTCAGGCGCGCTGCTGCTGTACGCGACGCCGCTGTTCTGGCTGTCGCTGATGGCCATCATCCTGTTCTCGGTGGTGCTGGGCTGGCTGCCGGCTTTCGGCATGGAGACCATCGGCGCCGGCTACACCGGCCTGGCCCGCGTCAAGGACGTGGCGCTGCACATGATCCTGCCGACGGTGTCGCTGGGCTGCTTTTTCATGGCCGTGTACGTGCGCCTGACGCGCGCTTCCATGCTGGAGGTGATGGGCATGGACTATGTGAAGACCGCGCGCGCCAAGGGCGTCCCGGCCGGCCGCGTGATCCGCGTGCATGTGCTGCGCAACGCGCTGCTGCCGGTGATCACGTTTGCAGGCATCCAGCTGGGCCAGATGGCCGGCGGCGCGGTGCTGACCGAAACCGTGTTCTCGTGGCCGGGCATCGGCCGGCTGATGTTCGATGCGCTGCTGCAGCGCGACTACCAGCTGCTGCTCGGCATTTTCTTCGTGACCTCGGCGATGGTGGTGTTCTTCAACCTGGTGACCGACGTGATCTACCGCTTTATCGACCCGCGCATCGCCGCGGGCGGCAAGGGAGCCACCGCATGAAAGCCTTCCTGCAACGTTATTGCCGCAACTATGGCGCGGTGATCGGCCTGCTGGTGCTGCTGTCAGTGCTGGCGCTGGCACTGCTCGCGCCCGTGTTCTACGAAGAGTCGCCGTGGCTGATGGTGGCCGAGCCGCTGGTGCAGCCGTTCACCGACCCGGCGCTTCCGTTCGGCACCGACATGCTGGGCCGCGACATCACCGCCGGCATGCTGTACGGCGCGCGGGTCTCGCTGCTGGTCGGCGTGATCTCCACCGCGGTGGCGCTCGCCGTCGGCATCGCCGTGGGCGCGGTCGCGGGCTATTGCGGCGGCCGTGTCGACGATGCGCTGATGCGCATCACCGAGTTCTTCCAGACCATTCCGCAGCTGGCGATGGCTGTCGTGATCGTCGCCATCTTCAATCCGTCGATCTATTCCATCGTTGCCGCCATCTCGGTGGTGTCGTGGCCGCCGGTGGCGCGCCTGGTGCGCGGCGAGTTCCTGTCGCTCAAGCAGCGCGAGTTCGTGCAGGCCGCGGTGGTGATCGGGCAGAAGCCGGTGCGCATCATCGCCACGCAGATCCTGCCCAATGCCATGTCGCCGATCATCGTGTCGGCCTCGTTCATGGTTGCCACCGCGATCCTGACCGAATCGGCGCTGGCCTTCCTGGGCCTGGGCGACCGCAACATGATGAGCTGGGGCTTCATGATCGGCGCGGCCCGCACCATGATCCGCGAAGCGTGGTGGATGAGCGTGTGGCCCGGCGTGGCGATCCTGCTGACGGTGCTGTCGATCAACCTGATCGGCGAGGGCCTGAACGACGCCATGAACCCGCAGCTGCGCCGCCGCGGCGAGTGAGCGCCCGCCTGGACTAGCAAAGGACAAAGTGATGAAGACCAGCGACCAAGCGCCCCTGCTGTCGATCCGCGATCTTTCGATCGCGCTGCCCGCGGGCGGCGACCGGCCCTACGCGGTGCGCGATATCTCCTATGACCTGCATGCCGGCGAGATCCTCTGCATCGTCGGCGAATCGGGCTCCGGCAAGTCGATGAGCGCCAACGCCATCATGGGCCTGCTACCTGCTTACCTGAAGCCGGAGCAGGGCCGGATCCTGTTCAAGGGCCGCGACCTGCTGACTCAGGACGAAGCCACGCTGCTCGGCATGCGTGGCAAGGACATGGCCATGGTGTTCCAGGAGCCGCTGTCTGCGCTGAACCCCGTGATGACCGTGGGCGACCAGATCGGCGAGGTCATGCGCGTGCACAACGCCTACCCGGGCGAGGCGCGTGCGCGCCGCGTGCTCGAACTGCTGGAGTTCGTCGGCCTGCCCGATCCGGCCACGCTGATGCATGCCTATCCGTTCCGCCTGTCTGGCGGCCAGCGCCAGCGTGTGGTGATCGCCATGGCGCTCGCGCTCGAACCGGCACTGCTGATCGCCGACGAGCCGACCACCGCGCTCGATGTCACAACGCAGGCGCAGATCCTGGACCTGATCCGCCGCATCCAGGCGGAGAAGGGCATGGGCGTGATGTTCGTCACCCATGACTTCGGCGTGGTCGCCGAGATCGCGGATCGCGTGGCGGTGATGGAGAAGGGCGTGCTGGTGGAGATGGGCAGCGCGGACCAGGTGTTGAACCGCCCGCAACATGCCTATACCAAGCGCCTGATCGGCGCGGTGCCGCATGGCCGTGCCGGCGAGCGCGGGCGCAATGAGAGCGAGACCGTGCTGGAAGTGCGTGACCTGCGCAAGACCTACGTGACCGGCGGCGGACTCTTCACCAGGAAGCGCGTGGTGCATGCGGTGGATGGCGTCAGCTTCACGGTACGCCGCGGCGAGACGCTGGGAATCGTCGGCGAGTCGGGCTCGGGCAAGTCGACCATCGGCAAATGCCTGCTGCGCCTGACGGATATCGATGGCGGCGCGCTGATGTTCGATGGGCAGGACATCGCCCGCCTTTCCGAGCGCCAGTTCCGTCCGCTGCGCCGCGACGTGCAGATGATTTTCCAGGATCCGTTTGCCTCGCTCAATCCGCGTCATACCGTCGGTCGCATCATCACCGATGGTCCGGTCGCCAACGGCGTGCCGCTGGCCGCCGCGCAGGCGCGCGCGCGCGAACTGCTGCAGTTGGTGGGGCTGGAGGCCTCCGCGTTCGACCGCTATCCCAACCAGTTCTCCGGCGGCCAGCGCCAGCGCATCGGCATCGCGCGGGCACTGGCGCTGGAACCCAAGCTGCTGGTGGCCGACGAATCGGTCTCCGCGCTCGATGTCTCGGTGCAGGCGCAGGTGCTGGAGCTGCTGGCCGACCTGCAGAAGCGCCTGAACATCGGCCTGATCTTCATTACCCATGACCTGCGCGTGGCCGCGCAGATCTGCCACCACGTGATCGTGATGCACAAGGGCCGCGTGGTCGAGTCCGGCCCGCCGGGGCAGATCTTCGACGCCCCGCAGCACGCCTATACCCAGCGCCTGATCGGCGCGATTCCCGGCAAGGCATGGGACCCGACACTAATCCGCGCCGCCGCCTGAGCGGCGCGGGCACCAACCACGTCGCAACCGCAAGAATAACTGGAGAGAAGTGATGAAGAACGCCGAACTGGTTCGCCGCAAGGACGCCGCCACCCCGCGCGGCGTGGGCGTGATGTGCAATTTCTACGCCGAGCGCGCGCTGAATTCGGAGATCTGGGATGTCGAGGGCAAGCGCTATATCGACTTCGCCGCAGGTATCGCCGTGCTCAACACGGGCCACCGCCATCCGCGCCTGGTCGAAGCCGTCGAGCAGCAGCTGGGGCGCTTCACTCATACCGCCTACCAGATCGTGCCCTACGCCAGCTATATCGAGCTGGCCGAGAAGATCAATCGCCGTGCGCCGGGCCGCTCGGCCAAGAAGACCGCCTTCTTCACCACCGGCGCCGAGGCGGTGGAGAACGCCATCAAGATCGCCCGCGCCGCCACCGGCCGGCCCGGCGTGATCGCGTTCTCCGGCGGCTTCCACGGCCGCACCATGATGGGCATGGCGCTGACCGGCAAGGTCGCGCCGTACAAGATCGGCTTCGGGCCGTTCCCGGGCGAGGTCTACCACGCGCCGTATCCGTGCGCGCTGCACGGCGTCACCACCGACGACTCGCTCAAGGCGCTGCAGCACCTGTTCAAGGCGGACATCGATCCCAAGCGCGTGGCGGCCATCATCTTCGAACCCGTGCAGGGCGAGGGCGGCTTCAACGTCGCGCCGACCGACTTCGTGCAGGCGCTGCGCGCGGTCTGCGACGAGCACGGCATC
The DNA here is from genome assembly GCF_059278825.1 of Cupriavidus sp. MEYA8. Lineage (NCBI taxonomy): Bacteria > Pseudomonadati > Pseudomonadota > Betaproteobacteria > Burkholderiales > Burkholderiaceae > Cupriavidus > Cupriavidus sp. MEYA8. Next base: position 290,779 of record NZ_CM181222.1, on the reverse strand, counting down.
CTGCTCGTCGCCGATGAAGTGCAGACCGGCTTCGGCCGCACCGGCAAGCTGTTCGCGATGGAGCACTACGACGTGGCGCCGGACCTGACCACCATGGCCAAGAGCCTGGCCGGCGGCATGCCGCTGTCGGCGGTGTGCGGCCGCGCCGAGGTGATGGACGCGCCTGCGCCCGGCGGGCTGGGCGGCACGTATGCCGGCAACCCGCTGGCGGTGGCTTCTGCGCTGGCAGTACTGGACGTTCTCGAAAGCGAAAAGCTGATCGAACGCGGCGCCGAACTGGGCCAGCGCTTGATGGCGCGCCTGGAAAGCCTGCGTCCGCGTGTGCCGCAGATCGCCGAAGTGCGCGGTGTGGGCGCAATGGTGGCGGTGGAATTCCGCCAGGCCGACGGTAGCCCCGATCCCGACTTTACGCGCACGGTGCAGAACCGCGCGCTGGAGAAGGGCCTGCTGCTGCTGTCGTGCGGCGTGTACGGCAACGTCATCCGCTTCCTGTTCCCGCTGACGATCCAGGACGCGGTGATGAACGAAGGCCTGGACATCCTGGCCGAGGCACTGACCCGCTGACCTGTCCGCATCCATCGATACCGAAGAGACTAGCCATGCAACTCAAGGACTCCGGCCTGCTGCGCGCGCAGGCCTATATTGCCGGAAACTGGCAGGACGCCGACAGCGGCGCTACGTTTGCCGTTACCGATCCCGCCAGCGGCGCCCTGATCGGCACCGTGCCCAGCATGGGCGCGGCCGAAACGCGCCGCGCCATCGACGCCGCGCAGGCCGCGCAGGCCGGCTGGCGCCGCAAGACCGCGCGCGAGCGCGCCGCGGTGCTGCGCGCCTGGTACGAACTGATGCTGGCCAATGCCGACGACCTCGCGTTGCTGATGACCACCGAGCAAGGCAAGCCGCTGGCCGAAGCGAAGGGCGAAGTTATTTATGCCGCTTCCTTCCTCGAATGGTTCGCCGAGGAAGCCAAGCGCGTCAGCGGCGACGTGCTGGCCACGCCCGCCAACGACAAGCGACTGGTCGTGGTCAAGGAGCCTGTCGGCGTGTGCGCGGCGATTACGCCGTGGAATTTCCCGCTCGCGATGATCACCCGCAAGGCCGGCCCGGCGCTGGCGGCGGGCTGCGCCATGGTGCTCAAGCCGGCTGAAGACACGCCGCTGTCGGCGCTGGCGCTGGCTGTGCTGGCCGAGCGTGCCGGGGTGCCGGCGGGCCTGTTCAGCGTGATCACCGGCGACGCCATTGCCATCGGCGGCGAACTTACCGCCAACCCCGTGGTGCGAAAGCTCAGCTTCACCGGCTCGACCGAGGTCGGCCGCATCCTGATGCGGCAATCCGCCGACACCATCAAGAAGCTCTCGCTGGAACTCGGCGGCAACGCACCGTTCATCGTGTTCGACGATGCCGATCTCGATGCGGCGGTGGAGGGGGCCATCGCCTCCAAGTACCGAAACGCCGGCCAGACCTGCGTCTGCGCCAACCGACTCTATGTCCACGACAAGGTCTATGACGCCTTTGCCGAAAAGCTGGTGGCCGCGGTGGCAAAGCTGAAGGTCGGCTATGGCGTCGAGCCAGGCGTGCTGCAAGGCCCGCTGATCAACGAGGACGCGGTGGCCAAGGTCGAGTCGCATATCGCCGACGCGCTCGGCAAGGGCGCGCGGCTGCTCACCGGCGGCAAGCGCCATGCGCTGGGTGGCACCTTCTTCGAGCCGACGGTACTGGCTGACGTGACCCCCGCCATGCGCGTGGCCAAGGAGGAAACTTTTGGCCCGCTGGCGCCGCTGTTCCGCTTCTCCACCGACGAGGAAGCGATCGCGATGGCCAACGATACCGAATTCGGCCTGGCCTCCTATTTCTTCAGCCGCGATATCGGCCGCGTCTGGCGCGTGGCCGAGGCGCTGGAGTACGGCATGGTCGGCATCAACACCGGCCTGATCTCCAACGAGGTGGCGCCGTTCGGCGGCGTCAAGCAGTCGGGCCTGGGCCGCGAGGGCTCGAAGTACGGCCTCGACGAATACCTGGAGACTAAGTACCTGTGCATGGGCGGGGTGGACCGGTGAGCGCGCCGCAAGACCGGCCCAAGGCCGTCGGCACCGTGCAGGTCGACAACGAACGCGTGATCGTGACGGAGTGGCGCTTCGCGCCCGGCGCCGAGACCGGGCAGCATCGCCATGGCTACGACTACGTGGTGGTGCCGATGACCACCGGGGCGCTGCGCCTGCAGACGCCGGCTGGCGAGGCCACCAGCCAGCTCGTTGCCGGCCAGGCCTATTACCGCCCAGCCGGGGTCGAGCACAACGTCATCAATGCCCACGAAGGCGAATGCGTGTTCGTGGAAATCGAGATCAAGCCGGCGGCCGGCGCCGCGGGCGGAGGAGGTTGCCAATGAGCCAAGCCAACCCCACCCTGCGCGAGCGCAATGGCGGGCAGATCCTTGTCGAGCAGTTGCGCATCCAGGGCGTGCGGCGCGTGTTCCTGGTGCCGGGCGAAAGCTACCTGCCGTGCATCGATGCGCTGTACGACCACCAGGACGCGATCACGCCGATCGTCTGCCGCCAGGAAAGCGGTGCCGGTTACATGGCCGAAGCCCACGGCAAGCTGACGGGAGAGCCCGGCGTTTGCTTCGTCACGCGCGGCCCCGGCGCCACCAATGCGAGCATCGCCGTGCATACCGCGTTCCAGGACTCCACGCCGATGATCCTGTTCGTGGGGCAGGTGGGCAACGACTTCTACGAGCGCGAAGCCTTCCAGGAAATCGACTACCGCCGCATGTTCGGCCAGATGTCCAAGTGGGTCGCGCAGATCGACCGCACCGACCGCATTCCCGAGTTCATCGCACGTGCCTTCGCGGTAGCGACCAGCGGCCGGCCCGGCCCGGTGGTGCTGGCGCTGCCGGAGGACACGCTGTGGGGCAAGGCCACCGTGGCCGACATGCCGCGCTACGTGCGCAGCCACTCGGCTCCGGCGCCGCACGCGCTGGCGTCGCTGGCCGCGATGCTGGAACAGGCCGAGCGCCCCTTCCTGATGATCGGCGGCTCCGGCTGGACCCCCGAGGCGATGCGGCAGATGGAAGGCTTTGCCGAACGCTTCGGCCTGCCGGTGGGGCTGGCGTGGCGCCGGCTGGAGTGCTTCGACAACCACCATCCCAACTATGCCGGCCATGTCGGCTGGGGCATGGGCGAGGCACTGCGCGCGCGCATCCGCGGGTCGGACCTGCTGATCGCCGTCGGCACCCGCATGGGCGAGGCCACCACCGAGGGCTATACCGTGGTGGAAAGCCCGCTGCCGCGCCAGCGGCTGGTGCATGTGTATCCCGATCCGGAGGAGCTGGGCCGCGTGTTCCGCGCGGAGGTGCCTGTCGTTGCTGACGTCGTCTCGTTCGCGGCCGCGGTGGACGGCCTGCGCCCGGCGCGCGAACACAACCGCGCGGCATTGGTGGAGCGCGCGCGGCGCGACTACCTCGACAGCCAGAAGGCGCTGCCCGCGCCAGGTCCGCTGAATCTGAACCAGGCCGCCTGTCTTGTGCGCGAGCGCCTGCCCGAGGATGCCTGCATTACCGTCGGCGCCGGCAACTACGCGGTCTTTCCGCACACCTATTACCGCTACAAGGGCGTCGGCACCAGCCTGGCGCCGACTGTCGGCTCGATGGGCTATGGCCTGCCGGCGGCGATCTCGGCCAAGCTGGAGCATCCGGAACGCACCGTGGTCTGCTATGCGGGCGACGGCTGCTTCCAGATGAACCTGCAGGAGCTGGGCGTGGCCATGCAGTACCGCCTCGGCATCGTGGTGCTGGTGTTCAACAACGGCATCTGGGGCACGATCCGCGCCCACCAGGAACGCGAATTCCCCGGCCGGACCATCGCGCTGGGCTTCGAGAACCCGGAGTTCGCCGAACTGGCGCGCGCCTACCGCGGCTACGGTGAGGTGGTGTCGAGCGACGCCGAATTCGGCCCCGCGCTGGATCGCGCGCTCGACTTTGCCAGTACGCACAGCATGCCGGCGCTGCTGGAGCTGCGTTACGACCCCGACGGCATCGCCCCCGGCATGACCCTGTCCGGCATCCGCGCGGCGGCACTGGCGCGCCAGGCGGCAGGCTGAGCCGGCGCTTCCTTTTACAACCTACCTACACCATGCGTGCCTTCTTCTCGGATGATCAGTTGCTGCACGAACCCCGCCAGTTCATGCGCGCGGGGCGGTTGTGCGCGCCGACCGACGTGCCGGCCCGCGCGGCGGCACTGCAGCGCGCGCTCGCCGCGCGCGGCATCGAACTGGCGGCGCCACCCGATTGCGGGCGCGCGCCGCTGGAAGCGGTGCACAGTCCGGCCTATCTCGACTTCCTCGCCAGCGCCTGGGCGCGCTGGCAGGAACTGGCGCGACCCGGCTTCGAGCCCGGCATCGAAGTCCTGCCCAATCTATCGCCGTATCACAACGGCAAGGTCGGCGAGCCGCGCCGTCCCGTGTGTCCCAACGATTCGGTGATCGCCCAGGCCGGCTACTACCTGGGCGACCTCAGCAGCCCGCTCGGGCCGGACAGCTGGCGCGCGATCCTGCGCGGCGCGCACAGCGCGGTCGCGGCGGCCCGCCATGTGTGCGAGCGGCAGGACGGCGCCGGCATGGCCTATGCGCTGTGCCGCCCCTCCGGCCACCACGCCCACAGCGACCGCGCGGCCGGCTTCTGCTATGTCAACAACTCGGCCATCGCGGCGCAAACGCTGCTGGCCCGCTTCGGCAAGGTGGCGGTGCTCGACGTCGATGCGCATCACGGTGACGGCACCCAGCAGATTTTCTATCACCGCTCAGATGTGATGACGATTTCGCTGCATGCCGATCCGGCCGATTACTACCCGTTCTACACCGGCTATGCGAACGAGCGCGGCTATGGCGCGGGCTATGGCTACAACCTCAACTTCCCGCTGCCGCACGGCAGCGGCGACGCCGAGTTCCTGTCGGCACTGGACGGCGCACTGGACGCGCTGCGCGACTATCGCCCGCAGGCGGTGGTGCTGGCGCTGGGCTTCGATACCTACGAGAACGATCCCATCAGCGTCCTGAAGGTCAGCATGGATGGCTACCGCGGCATCGGCGAGCGCATCCATGCGCTGGGCCTGCCGACGGTGGTGGTGCAGGAGGGCGGCTACGAGGTCGAGGCGATCGGCCGCGGGCTGGATGCATTCCTGGCGGGTTTCGCACCTGCGACCGCATAAGGCTGAATGGTGCAATCACCAATACCAGGAGAACTGCAATGACTAGCAAGATCGCCATCAACGGCCAGCGCCTGTGGCAATCGCTGATGGACCTGTCGCAGATCGGCGCCACGCCGAAGGGCGGCAACGCGCGCCTGGCGCTGACCGCGCTCGACGGCCAGGGCCGCGACCTGGTGTGCGGCTGGATGCGCGACGCGGGCCTGACCGTGACGGTGGACCGCGTCGGCAATATCTTTGGCCGCCGCGCCGGGCGCAACGATGCGCTGCCGCCGGTGATGACCGGCAGCCATATCGATACGCAGCCGACCGGCGGCAAGTTCGACGGCTGCTTCGGCGTGCTGGCCGGGCTGGAAGTCATGCGCACGCTCAATGACTATGGCGTGACCACCGAAGCGCCGCTCGAACTGGCCATCTGGACCAATGAGGAAGGCACGCGCTTCGTGCCGGTGATGATGGGCTCGGGCGTGTTCGCCGGGATTTTCCCGCTGCAGACCGCGCTGGACGCCACCGATACCGAAGGCAAGCGCGTGGCCGACGAACTGCAGGCGATCGGCTACGCCGGTCCTGACGAGGTGGGCGGGCGGCCGGTGGGGGCGTATTTCGAGGCGCATATCGAACAGGGCCCGGTGCTGGAAGCGGCGGACAACGTAATCGGCGTGGTCACGGGATCGCTGGGGCTGCGCTGGTACGACGTGACCGTAACCGGCATGGAAGCGCACGCCGGCCCCACGCCGATGCCGCTGCGCCGCGACGCGCTCTATGGCGCCACCCACGTGATGCAGGAAGTGGTTCGCATCGCGCATGACTTCGCGCCGCACGGCCGCGGTACGGTGGGCGTGGTCGATCTCCACCCCGGCTCGCGCAACGTGATCCCCGGCGCGGTCAAATTCACGGTCGACCTGCGCCATGAAGACGCCGGCAAGCTGGCCGAGATGGACGCCCGCTTCCGCGCCGCATGCGAGGCGCTGGCGCAGGGCCAGACCACTGGTGCCACGTTCGACGTGAAGGTCGAAGACGTGCAGTACTTCCCGCCGACGCCGTTCGCGCCGGAACTGGTCGACCATGTGCGCCGCGAGGCCGTGGCGCGCGGCTACAGCCAGCAGAACATCGTCACCGGTGCTGGTCATGACGCGGTGTACATGGCCAGCGTCACCCCGACCGCGATGATCTTCGTGCCCTGCAAGGACGGCATCAGCCACAACGAAGTGGAAGATGCCCGGCCCGAGCACCTGGAAGCCGGCGCCAACGTGCTGCTCGGCGCGATGGTCGCGCAGGCGGGCGCATGACCGCCGCGGCGCACGGCGCGCCCGACTGGTGGCGTGGCGGGCTGCTGTTCCTGTGCGTGGTGACGCTGTTCGCTACCGTGGACGCAACCGCCAAGCACCTGGTCGGCCGCTATCCCGCGCCGTTCCTCAACGCGGTGCGCTACGGCGCCACGCTGGCGGTAGCAGTGGCCATGCTCGCTATGTCCGGCCAACTGCGCGGACAGATCCGCTTCTGGCGCACCCCGCACCGCGGCCTGCTGTTGCTGCGCGGGTTGATGCTCGCGGTGGTCGGCACCTGCTTCATGACCGCGCTGCTGTGGATGCCGCTGGCCGAAGCCACCGCCATCTATTTCATGGCGCCGCTGATGGTGGTGGGCCTGTCGTCGTGGATGCTGGGCGAGAAGGTCGGCCCGCGCCAGTGGCTGGCGGTAGGCGCAGGCTTCTGCGGGATGCTGCTGATCGTACGCCCCGGCGGCGCGGTGTCGTGGCTTGGTACCGTGCTGATGCTGGCCGCCACGCTGGCCTACGCCATGCTGCAACTGCTGACCCGGCGCATGGCGGGGCAGGTCGATGCGCGCGTGCAATACGGTTTTGCCGCGCTGATCTGCATGGTCGCCACCGGCGTGCCGGCACCGTTCTTCCCGCCCCCGGTTTGGCCCGACCTGGCCGATTGGCTGGCGATCCTGGCCATGGGCCTGATGAGCGCGGCGGCGCAGGTGCTGCTGATCCTGGCGCTGCAGCGCGCCCCGGCATCGCGGCTGGCGCCGCTGAACTATTTCCACCTGCTGCTGGCGCTGGTCTACAGCGCGCTGTGGTTCGGCCGTTGGCCCGACGCGCTGGCGCTGGCCGGCATCGCCCTGATCGTGGTCGCTGGCCTGACGCAGACGCTGCCGTCGCCCGCGGCCCTGTCAACCAAACGAGGAACCCCATGAGCGAAACACGCGACCTGTCTTACTGGCAGGCCCGGGCAGCCGCACTGCGCCCGCAAAGCCGTGCCTGCATCGGCGGCGCATGGACCGATGCCGCCGACGGTGCCACCTTCGACACCATCAACCCCGCCACCGGCGCGGTGCTGGCCAAGGTGGCGGCATGCGGCGCGGCCGACGTCGACCGTGCCGTCGCGGCGGCGCGCCAGGCCTTCGAACAAGGCGTCTGGTCCGGACTGTCACCGCGCGAGCGCAAGGCCGTGCTGCTGCGGCTGGCCGCGCTGATCGAAACCCACCACGAGGAACTGGCCCTGCTGGAAACGCTGGACATGGGCAAGCCCATCGGCGATACGCTGGCCTACGACATTCCGGAAGCGGCGCGCACCTTCGCGTGGTACGCCGAAGCCATCGACAAGATTTACGATGAGATCGCCCCCACCGGCGGCAACGTGCTCGCCACCATCACGCGCGAGCCGCTCGGCGTGGTGGCGGCCGTGGTGCCGTGGAACTATCCGTTGCTGATGGGGAGCTGGAAGGTCGCGCCTGCGCTGGCTGCGGGTAACAGCGTCATCCTCAAGCCTGCCGAACAGTCGCCACTTACCGCGCTGCGGCTCGCCGAGCTGGCCGCGGAAGCTGGCATTCCCCCCGGTGTCTTCAACGTCGTGCCCGGACTGGGCGCACAGGCCGGGCAGGCGCTCGGCCTGCATCCGGACGTGGATTGCATCGCCTTCACCGGCTCCACGGCCACCGGCAAGCGCTTCATGGAATATTCCGGCCAGTCCAACCTGAAGCGTGTCTGGCTCGAATGCGGCGGCAAGTCGCCGCACATTGTGTTTGACGACTGCCCCGACCTCGACCGTGCCGCGCAGGCGGCCGCCATCGGCATCTTCAACAACCAGGGTGAAATCTGCATTGCCGGCTCGCGGCTCTATGTCCAGCGCGCCATCTATGAGCCGTTCATGGAGAAGCTGGAGGCGTATGCCCGAGCAATGCAGCCAGGCGATCCACTCGACCCGGCATCCTCCATGGGTGCCATCGTCGATGCGCGCCAACTCGACCGCGTGATGTCCTACGTGGACGGCGGCCAACGCGAAGGCGCGCGGCTGCGCCTGGGCGGCGAACGCGTCCGCACGGACACCGGCGGCTACTTCCTGCAGCCCACCATCTTCGAATGCCCGAGCCAGTCGCTCAGCATCGTGCGCGAAGAAATCTTCGGTCCGGTGCTGGCCGTGACTGTGTTCGACACGGAGGACGAAGTCGTGCGCATGGCCAACGATTCGCCTTATGGGCTGGGCTCTGGGTTGTGGACCGCCAACCTGTCGCGTGCGCACCGGGTCTCGCGGCGGCTGCGGGCTGGACTGGTGTGGGTCAACTGCTATATGGATGGGGATATCACTGTGCCGTTCGGCGGGGTCAAGCAATCCGGGTCGGGGCGGGACAAGTCGCTGCATGCGCTGGACAAGTACACCGATTTGAAGACTACGTGGATAAGCCTGGAGTAGCTACGGACGGAGGGGCCCCATGGTCAGGAGGCTGCGGTCTTCTCTATCCTGCTGACGCTATGCTGGGCTTCCAGCTCGCGTCTCGTCTGATGCAGCTTCTCGGCAAGTAATCGTTCATCGGGTAGTACAGTCCGATACTCGGCGGCCAACACTGTGTTGGACAGACCTTCGAGTGAGTAGCGCGCTTCCGAGGCACCCAGTTCCGTGCACAGAATCAGACCAACCGGGGGATTCTCCCCCGGCTTCATCCAATTCTCGCGCGCATAGTTCAGGTAAAGGTGCATTTGGCCTGCGTCGGCATAGCTGAACTTACCAACCTTGAGATCCACAAGCCACAGCAGACGGAAGGCCTGCGCAGGACGGTAAGGTGAAGTGGCTTTTCGTGCACACATTTGCCAGACAGTGTCTGGCAAATCTTCTCTGCCGGCCAAAATTGGTAGAAGGTGCGCATCTGCTGCAGGTTTTGCCTACTGAAGCCTCGGCCGAACCGGGAGGAAAGGTCGGATGCCAGACGTCCGAGCAATGCGTCGCCATACCCGGCGCGTTCTTGTCCTGCCTGTTCGAACTCGGTGATGCGTCGGCCGATTTCCCAGTATGTAGCGGTCATGAGGGCGTTCACGCTTCTTGCGGCTGCACCTCGCGCGGATTCCAGCAATGCCACGACTTCTCGCTGGATGAGCGCGTATGCCTGGCTGTCGGGGAGTGCGCTGGTCGTGGTCATGTTGTTGTCGTCAAGCGTGAGGTTATGCGCTGGCGGATGCCGAAGCGCCGCCAACGCATGCGCCGCTACGCTGTGAGCGGGTCCGCGTCCATCAACTCGGCCAGCTTAGCCTGCACCATCCCCAGCAGGCATAGCGCGCTGAAGCACTCTTCGGAACGTACGCTCAGCTGTTCCAAAAGCGCGAGCACGCCTTCAATGCCGGCGCGGATTTGATGCAGGGAAACACTGGTTTCGACTGGTTCGATCGTCATGGATGACACCTCACTAAGTGGTTGCGCCACCCAAGTCAGTGAGGGCGGCGGGTCAAAAGCGAGGGTGGAAATACCGGAAGAACGCGAAAAACCGGCCCAGCCTTGCGGCTGCCCCGCTCGACCCGCCATGGAACCAATCGGTCCGTGCGAGTACACAGACGTTGCCCATTGGTGCGGCAACGTCTGTTCGCGTCAATTGCTCGGGTTTCCACGCCCGGTCACCGGCAATCCGATGACGCAACCAGTATTTCGTGGATGCGCCACGAAGGCGATAAGAGATGTCGCATTCCCATTGGGAAAGCGAAGCTTGCAGGAACGCGGCTCGCTAGGAAATCGCTGAGTCCTGAAACCGGTGCAGGCGATGGAGAAGGGCAGAAAGGCGATACTTGGCGCAGCAGGCGTGCTGGGATCACGCCGGCCAGCACCTCAGAAATCGCTCAAGATAGGGCAGGGCCGCTTAGCCGAGCGCCAGCGTCACCGCAGCCTGCGCATGCAGCGCCGTGGTATCAAACACCGGCAACGCCACGTCATCCTGCCTGAGCAGCAGCGTGATTTCCGTGCAGCCGAGGATCACGCCTTCGGCGCCCTGCGCCGCGAGCGCGGCGACGATGCGTTGGTATTCGGCCCTTGACTCATCTCGCACGATGCCGTGGCATAACTCTTCATAGATGACATCGTGCACGCGTTCGCGATCGGCCTGCTCCGGCACCAAGACGTCGATGCCATGCAGCTCGCGCATCCGCCCGCGGTAGAAATCCTGCTCCATCGTGAAGCGGGTTCCGAGCAAGCCGACGCGCCGGATGCCGGCCTGACGCAACGCGTGCGCCGTCGGGTCGACGATATGGATGAAGGGCACGTTTAGCACTGACTCGATTGCCGGCGCCACGCGATGCATGGTGTTGGTACACAACAGCACGAAGTCCGCGCCACCGGCCTCGACCTGCCGCGCGGCCTGCTGCATGAGCCGGCCAAGCTCATCCCATTGCTCCGCGTGCTGCAGTGCCTTGATTTCTTCGAAGCAGACGGTGGCCATGAGGCTGCGGGCATTGTTGTGCCCGCCCAGCCGCGTTTTCATGTCCTGGTTGATCAGCCGGTAGTACTCGGCGGACGACTCCCAGCTCATGCCGCCGATCAGTCCGATGGTCTTCATGCTCTGACTCCCCTTGGCACAATCGGCCCCTTTGACTTTGAGAAAAGTAGCAAGGAAGGGCAGTAGCGGACAGGGACAATTCTGCTGGTTTCCACCCGGCCAGTGCCGGCACGAATTGCGATGAAGGCGAGCTGTGAAAGGCGACGGCTATCTTGCTTCCCGCTACAGCTTGCCTTCAAGCGACTTGCGCTCCAGCCAGATCTCCTGCACGAACGGGTCAGTCACGCCATAGATCCCGTGCCCTTTGCGCATGATCAGGTTCGTCGCCATCATCTCGTTGACCACAGGCTGTGCTTCCTCGATTCGGACTTCACGTCCCAGGGCAGCGGAGTATGCCGCGGCGGACTCGGCCGAGAACAAGCCGCGGGCGTCACCATCTGCGCAGGCGATGCGATCGAAAATCGCGGTAGCCAGTCCACCCAGCTGTTCGAGCTTCATCAGTTCAAGGTCGGCAGCGGTCGAGCGGAGCGTGTTGGCGATGACCGGCAGGTGCTCGTCCGGATTGCTGCCTGGGGGCAAGTGGAAATGCAGTTGCCGCAAGGCTTTGATCATCTCTTCCGGCCGGTTGCCCAGTGCGCGGAACGCCTGGACGGCAACGTCCAGCGATGGACGCGCGCTGAATCCCTCTGCCGACAAGCGTTCCAGCAGATGTGCGATGTAGTCTTCACCAAGCACGGGGTAGGAGACCGAGGTAGCCCCTGCAAAGGCCTGGTTGCGGCGCGCTGTCAGTTCGCCAACCAGCGCCCGGTGCGAGCCAGTGCCTACAAAGATGAAGTAGCCAGGCGTATTGGGGCGTGGATTGACGGCATCGCGGGCTGCCTTGAGTGCCAGTAGCATACGATTGCCCTCGTCGGAGGTGATGGCGTGCTGGACCTCGTCCACGATCAGGACCAAGTTGGTCTTGGCCTTGTCGACGACTTCGGCAAGGGCGTGGGCCAGCGTGGCACCGCCGGGCTCGCCAACGCTTTCAAGCTTGAACGCGAATTTGAGGCCAAAGGCGCCAAGGTCGGCCCCCGACACGCGCTTGAGCTGCCTGAGGGCGGCGGAGCCCGGCTGCTCCAGTTCGGCAAGCGTCTTCTTTACCGCGGCAAGGATGAGGGACGCAGGGCTGCGTTGAGTGTCGCTCCAGAGGTCAACGTAGATAACGATCGCACCGTCGGCCTCGAGGGCTGGAACGAGGTCGTTGATAAGAAACGTCGTTTTTCCGGTGCGCCGTAAGCCCGACAGGAATAAGCCTGACCGCAGCCCTTCGTCCAGCACGCCGGGGTGGAGCAACTGCTTCGACATCTGGCTTGCAAGGGCCGGGCGACGATAGATGTTTGTCATGGCGCACTTATTGGAAATTATTGGATTCCAATAATTATAGCTGACCAATAATTCTCGCTAATCCGTTAGGGCTCAGCGCTTCGTATCGGTGTAAAGTGACGAAAAGAATTCTTTTGAGCCGTTTAGCGCGCCGTTCCCTTTCCGAGACCGGCCACAAAGTCGTCCCCCTCTGGCAACCCTAAGGAGAACCCGACCGGGAAGTTCACCGCAATCCCGTCTTCTCCTGCTGGGCGCCGCACCACCCCTCGCGCCCGTATGTGCGCATCCTCAAACAATTCCCCCGCCCCCAGCACCGGCGAGAACGGTATATCCAGCGGTCCGAAGAAAGCCTCCCAATCGTCAAGGTCGCGCGTCCGGAACACCGCCACAAGCAGGTCATTGACCGCCAGCTTGTGCCCATAGCGCCCGGCCCGCGTGGCATATCGCGGATCGCGCAGCGCAGGAAATTCCTCCCCAAGCGCCTCGCCCAGGTTGACCCAGAACTTGTTCTCCAGAATCCCCATCGCCAGATGCCTGCCGTCGCGCGTCTCGAACAGGTCGTTCTCCGGCATCACAGTCGGCGATTCCTGCGGCGCCGCCTCATGGCCGCGCGCTGCCCAGGCGCCGTGGGCGGTCCATGACAGGATGGCGTCGTGGATCGATACGTCCAGATGCTGCCCGCGTCCGTGCTGCCGCGCGCTCATGATGGCCACGGCCAGCGACAGCGCGGCATAGCCTGACGCGGCATAGTCCGACACGCGCACGCGCGGGCGCGAGACCTTGTCGTGCACCTGCACCGGCGTCGCCCAGTAGCCGGCCAGCGCCAGGTAGTTGAGGTCATGCCCCGCGTGGCTGGCGTACGGTCCGGTCTGGCCGAAGCCCGACACCGAGCACAGCACGATGGCCGGATTGACGGCGGCCAATGCCGCATAGTCGAGTCCCAGCCGCTTCATGACGCCGGGGCGGAAGCCTTCCACCACGGCGTCGGCATTGCGCGCCAGTTCAAGGAAGGCCTCGCGGCCGGCGTCGGTCTTCAGGTCCAGCGCGATGGACTTCTTGCCGCGGTTGAACTGCGCATACGCCGCCGGACCGAGCTGGCGGATGGAGTCGCCGCTGCCGGGCTGTTCCACCTTGATCACATCGGCGCCGAGTTGCCGCAGCAGGTTGCACGCATGCGGGCCGGGCAGCAGCTGGCTGGCGTCGATGATGGTGACGTCCTTCAGGCAGGACCATTCTGGTTTCATTTGCAATCCCGGTTTGAAAGCAGGGCGCTCAGCCCAGGTCGCCGACCATGCCGATCGACTTCATCAGCTCGCCATAGCGCGAGTTGTCCGCGGCCACGACCGTGCCGAACTGGGCCGGGGTTGCGCTGCGGCGCAGTTCGCCCGCGTTGGCCTTGAGCTGCGCGTCGAACACGCCGGCATTCTGCAGCGCGGCGACGGCGGCATGGAGCTTCTGGGTTAGCTCGGCCGGGAAGTTGGCTGGTGCAAACAGCCCGCTCCAGTTGTCGATGACAAAGCCGGGCGGCAGCGCTTCGGCCATGGTCGGCACGTCCGGGAAGAACGGCGAGCGCGCGGCGGCGGTGACGGCCAGCACGCGCACCTGCTGGTTGCGCACATACTGGGTCGCCGTGCCAAGCACCGGCATGCCGAACTGGGTCTGCCCGGTCAGCATGGCGGTGATGATTTCCGGCGCGCCCTTGTACGGGATGTGCACTGCGTCGCAGCCGGCTTGGTGGAGCATGGTTTCCACCGCCAGATGCGCGATGCTGCCCTTGCCGCCGGAGCCGTAGTTGAACTTGCCCGGCGCTTTCTTCATGGCGGCGACCAGCTCGGCCGCGGTCTTGTACGGCGACGATGTGGGCACGACGAGCGCGGTCGGCCCGCCGGAAAGCGCGGTGATCGGCGTGAAATCGCGCGCCGGGTCGTACGGCATCTTGCGGTACATATGCACGTTGATCACGTGCGTGTTGGCGAGGATGCCCAGCGTGTAGCCGTCGGGCACGGCACGCCGCAGCGCGGTGGCGCCGATGATGCCGCCGGCGCCGGGCATGTTCTCGACCACCAGCGGCTGGCCGAGCTTCTGGCCAAGCTCCGCCGACAGCGTGCGGGCAGTATTGTCCGGCGTGCTGCCGGCGATGAACGGGACGATCAGCCGGATCGGCCGGTTGGGATAGTTGGCAGGGGCCGCGGCGCGGGCGGGCAGAAAGACGCTTCCCAGTGCGGCGGCGCCAGCGGTGGCGAGCCATTCTCGGCGGTTCATGCTAGGTCTCCGTGGTCTTGTTGTAGTGTCCTGATGCCGGCGGCGACCGTGCCGCCGGCACGGTCATGCCTGTTGCTGTTTCGGCGGCTGCGCCTGCTGCTGCAGCGGCTCCAGTATCGCGCGCGCGATGGTGTTGCGCTGGATCTCGCTCGTGCCGGTGAAGATGCGGAACATGCGCAGCTTGCGGAAGGTCTGCTCGACCGGATGCCCGCGCGTGACGCCCACGTTGCCGTGGATCTGTACCGCCTTGTCGGCCACTTCGAAACAGCGTTCCGAGACAAAGAGCTTGCACGCCGCGGCTTTCATGCGCAGATCGGCGCCGGCGTCTGCCAGTGCCGCGGTGTGCGCGATCATGCTTTCGCAGGCCCACAGCGCCGCGGCCATATCGGCGAGCATGTGCTGGATTGCCTGGAAGCGCGCGATCGGGCCGCCGAACTGGCGCCGCTTGCCGGCGTATTCCACCGACGACTCATAGGCTCGCATGGCCAGCCCCAGCATCGACGGGCAGTGCAGCAAGCGGTTCACGTTGATGCGCGACATGCCGAGCTTGAAGCCGTTGCCCTCGCCGCCAAAGATATTGGCGCGCGGCACGCGCACGTTGTCGAAGCGGATATCGCCGTCGATATGCTGGCCCGACATCGGCACGTACTCGTTGGTCACGGTCACGCCCGGCAGGTTCAGGTCGACCAGGACCGCGCTGATCGCCGGCGGCGTCGTGGTGGCATCCGTCACGCACATGACGATGGCGAAGTCCGCGAACGGCGCGCCGCTGATGTAGTGCTTGCCGCCGTTGATCACCAGCTCGTCGCCGTCGGCGGCCGCGGTGGTCTTGATGCTTTGCGCGTCGGATCCGGAATGCGTTTCCGTCAGCGCGAAGCAGGTCGACTTCTCTCCGCGGATGACCGGCTCGAAGTACTGCTTCAGCTGCGCCGGCGTGGCGTACTTGAGCATGTTGCCCACGCGCGGCGGGCCGCCCAGGTCGCCCAGCACATGCGCGGCCAGCGTCGAGCCGCTGGCGGCAAGATCGGCCTTGAGCGCGCATTGCTCCTGGATATTCAGCCCTTTGCCGCCGAGCGATTCCGGCAGGCAGGCGGCATAGAAACCCAGTTCGTACGAGCGGCGCCAGACCTTGCGCAGCACTTCGCGCGGCCACGGGTCTTCGGAGCCGAGCCCCAGCTCCTGCTCCAGCGGGCGCAGTTCCTCGTCGATAAAGCGGCGGATGCCGGCGCGGGTTTCCACCAGCACGGGGTTGGTCAGGTGATCGAACATGACAGGCGGGCTCCTTAGTTGACGCGGCGCGCCACGCCTTGCCAGTAGCGTTCGCGCACGATCTTGCGGGCCAGCTTGCCGCTGGCGTTCTTGGGCAGTTCGGCGACAAAGTCGACCGAACGCGGCGATTTGTAGTCGGCGATGCGCTCGCGGCAGTGCGCGATCAGCTGCTGCGCGCTGGCCTCGCGGCCCGGGCGCAGCGTGACCACGGCCTTGACGCTCTCGCCCCAGGTGTCGTCGGGCACGCTGATGACGCAGGCTTCAAGCACGTCGGGGTGCTGGTACAGCGTGGCTTCGACCTCGGTCGGGTACACATTGAAGCCGCCGGAGATGATCATGTCCTTCTTGCGGTCGACCAGGTACAGGTAGCCGGCGTCGTCCACGCGTGCCATGTCGCCGGTGTGCAGCCAGCCGTCGACGATGGTCTCGGCGGTCAGCGCGGGCTCGCCCCAGTAGCCCTGGAACACGTCTTCGCCGCGGATCACCAGTTCGCCGATCTCGCCGGCCGCGACCTCGCGGCCATGTTCGTCGACCACGCGTACTTCGGTCTCGCCCAGCGCGCGGCCACACGAGGCCAGGCGCTCGGGGTGGTTCGCGATCGCGTCGGCGTGGTCGGCGGTCGACAGGCGCGTGACGCCGGAGGTCGATTCGCTGGCGCCATAGCCTTGCGACAGGACCGGGCCAATGCGCTCCCACGCCTCGCGGATACGCGCCGGCGCCATGGGCGCGGCGCCGTAGGCCAGCGTCTTCAGGCTGGACAGGTCGGCCTGCGCCAGCGAGGGCTCGGCCATCAGCATGTTGATCATCGCCGGCACCATGAACACGTGCGTGATGCGCAGCCGCGCCACTTCTGCCAGGAAGTGCGCGGGCTCGAACTTGTCGAACAGCACCAGCGTCGCGCCCAGGTACAGGTAGGGCTGCATCAGCATGCCGGAGGCGTGCGTGACCGGGCCGATCAGCGCCAGCCGGTCGCCGGGGCGAGCGGGGCGGTCCATGCCGGCCACCATCTTGCGTAGCGCCGCCATGCGGTTGCCGTAGGTCTGCATCGCCGCCTTGATTTTGCCGGTGGAGCCGGACGAGAAGTGCAGCACCGCGAGATCGCTGGCAGCGGGCGCGATGTCCGGCGGCGTGGTGCCGGCGTTGGCCAGCAGTGATTCGTAGCCGACATAGCCTGCTGGTGCTTCACCGATGGCGATAAACGTCTCCACGCTGCCAAAACCCGGCGTGGCGCGCGAGTAGCCGGTGTAGCCGGGGCCGGCGATCAGCACGCGCGGCGTGCAGTTTTCGACCACATCACTGGCTTCCGTGGCGGTAAAGCGCGGATTCAGCGCCGCCTTGACCAGGCCGGCTTTGTACAGCGCGCACTCCAGTTCCACCAGCTCGGGCCGGTTGCGCGCCTGCACCGCGACGCGGTCGCCGCGCTGCAGCCCGAGCGCCAGCAGCGCGTTGGCCAGGCGGCTGGAGCGCTCTTCCAGCTGGCGGTAGGTCACCACCTGGTCCTGGTAGAGGATGGCGGGCTGGTCGCCCCAATAGCGCGCGGCGCGGCGCAGGAAGTACGCGAAACTCATGCTGTCTCCGTGATGCGAATGGTGTTGTGCTACGGCTCTGCGCCTAAGTCTGTAAGATGACGCCCATCACCACAATGCGGCGCTGGATATAAAGCCATAACCATCAGGAATGTGAGGCAATGGAGACGCGGGACCTGGAATACATCCTCGCGGTGGCCACGCACGGCGGCATCGGCAGGGCGGCGGAGGCCCTCGGGATCAGCCAGCCGGCCCTGACCAAGGCGGTGCAGCGGGTGGAGGCGCAGGCCGGGCTGCCACTGTTCGAGCGGACCGCCAACGGCATGACCGCCACTTACGCCGGCGCGCGTTTCCTGGAGCGGGCGCAGCGCATCCGGCTGGAATACGAGGACGGCATCAAGGAAATGCTCGGCATCCGCACCGGCGAGCAGGGCGTGCTGCGGGTGGGCTATTCGCCGTCGATTCCGGGCGGCGTGATCCTGGGCGCGTGCCAGCAGCTGATGCGCGAGCGCCCGGTGGCGCGGCTGCGCCTGCGGCGCCGGCTGGCGCGGGACGTGCTGGACCTGCTGGCTGCGGGCGAACTCGATCTCGCGGTAGCGCCGGTGCAGGCTTCAACGGACTTTGCGGTGGAACCGCTGTTCGACGACCGGCTGGTGGTGGTAGCGGACCAGGGCCACGCGTTGTTGCGCCGGCGCAAGCTGCGGCTGGCGGACCTGGCCGACCAGGAATGGCTGCTGCCGGAGGGGCATATCACGCTGCGGCAGCAGGTCGACGCCGCCTTCCGCCAGCGCGGCCTGCCGGCGCCGCAGCCGCGCGTCGAGATCGATTTCGGCAGCCCCTCGCTGTTCGCGCTGATGCAGGGCACGCAGATGCTGAGCATCGCCAACGAGGGCGGCGACGCCATGCAGCACGGCCTGCGCCCGCTGCCGCTGGAAGTCGAAGAGCTGGACCTGCGCCGGCAAATCGGCGTGCTGACGCGAGGCGGCGCCTACCTGTCGCCGCTGGCGCAGCGCCTGACGACGCTGCTGCGCGAGCACAGCCGCTGAGCGCCCTGAAGTCATTGCAGCGGAATCTTGGCCACCGCCGCCAGCCGCTTCCAGCGCACGATCTCGTCCTTCTGGTACTGCAGCATTTCCGCCGGCGAAGACAGGATCAGCCTGGTCGACTGGCGCGTGTAGTACTCGCGCACGTCGGGCGCGTTGCCGGCCTGCGTGAACAGGTCCTGCAGGCGCTTCACCACCGCCGGCGGGGTTTTGGCGGAAATCGCGGCGGCCACCCAGTTGTAGGCCAGGAAATCGGGCAGGCCGGCCTCGACGATCGACGGCACGTCCGGCAACAGCGGCGAGCGCTGCGGCGCGGTATAGGCCAGCGCCCGGATCTTGCCGCCGCGCACCAGTTCGATCGCGCCGGTGGCATCGACCACGGCAAAGTCCACGTTGGCCGCCATCACGCCGTTGATCGCATCGCCAGCGCCCTTGTACGGCACCGGCGTGGTCTTGATCCTGGCCAGCTCGTTGAGCCATTCGCTGTACAGCGTGTACGAGATCGAGCCCGTGCCATAGTTGAGCGCGCCGGGCCGCTTGCGCGCGTCTTCCAGCAGTTCCGCCAGCGTGCGGTAGGGGGAACCGGCCGGCACGATGACCACGCACGGCCCGCGCGACAGCAGCGTGATCGGCGCGAAATCCGTCAGCGGGTCATACGGCAGCTTGCGGAACGTGGCGGCATTGGTCGACAGCGTGGAATTGCTGCCGATGAACACCGTGTAGCCGTCCGCCGGCGCGTTCAGCGCGGTCTGCACGCCGATAAAGCCGTTGCCGCCGGGCTTGTTCTCGACCACCACGCCCTGTCCGGTCAGCTCGCCGATCTTCCTGGCGAACAGGCGCGCGGTGGTGTCGGTGCCGCTGCCCGCCGGGAACGGCACGATAAAGCGCATCGCGCGCGAGGGAAAGGCATCGTCGGCAGCAAACGCCGGGAGCGGTGCGATGCCTGCCAGCGCTGCGGCGACGAGGCCCAGGAAGCGGCGGCGCGAACGGTAAGGCTGTTGCATGGTGTCTCCTTTCGGTCGAAAAAGCCCGGCGTGTTCCCGCCGGTGCAAAGTGGTCAGTAGATCAGCGGCGCAGGCCGAGCAGGTCGCGCGCGATCACCCAGCGGTGCACTTCGCTGGGCCCTTCGTAGATCCGCATCAGCCGGGTCTCGTTGGCCATCTGCTGCAGCGGCAGCTCCTTGGTCATGCCCATCGCGCCAAAGGTCTGCATCGCCTGGTCGATCACTTCCCACGCCATTTCGGTGGCGAAGACCTTGATCATCGAGACCTGCGTGCGCGCCTCTTCGCCGGCGTCGATGCGGCTGGCGGCTTCGTAGGTCATCAGGCGGCAGGCGTGGATGCGCGTGGCGGCGTCCGCCACCCACCACTGGATCGCCTGGCGCAGTGCCAGCGGCGCGCCGAACGTCTGCCGCTGCGGCGCGTATTCGCAGATCATGTCGAGGGCGCGCTGCGCCCGGCCGATGCACCATGCGGCCATCTGCACGCGGCGCGTGGACAGGCGTGCCTGCATCGGCGCAAAGCCCTGGCCTTCGGTGCCAAGCAGCTGCGTGGCGGGGACGCGGCAGTCTTCCAGAACGACTTCATAGGTGGAATGGCCGCCGATCATCGGGATGCGGCGCTCCACGCGCAGGCCGGGCGTGCCGCGCTCGACGATGAAGGCCGAAATGCCGCCGCGCGCGCCCGAGGCCTTGTCGGTCACGGCCATCACGATGGTCCAGTCGGCGCGCGCCGCGCGGCTGATCCAGATCTTGCGGCCGTTCAGCACCCAGTGGTCGCCGTCGCGTTCGGCGCGTGTGGTCATCATGGCCGGGTCGCCGCCGGCGCCGGGCTCGGAAATGGCGATGGCCGATACCGTTTCGCCGCGCGCATACGGGTCCAGGTAGCGCTCGCGCTGGGCGTCGTTCGCGGTCAGCATCAGCATGCGCAGGTTGGGCGAATCCGGCGGCAGGTCATAGGGCGTGATGGTCTTGCCGAGTTCCTCGTTGACGCCGACCATCGCTACCACGGGCAGGTCGGCGCCGCCCATCTCGGCGGGCGCGTCCAGTCCCCACAGGCCCAGCTCGCGCGACAGGCCATCGAGCCGCGCCTGTTCTTCCGGCAGCAGAGCGTGCTGCCCGCCCCCGGCCTCGCGGGCCAGCACCGCCGGCTCCAGCGGGATTAGCTGCTCGCGCACAAAGCGCGCGACCAGGTCCTTGAGCATGCGGTGTTCTTCGTCGAGCTGGAAATTCATGCGTGTCTCCTTGTTATTCCTGAGCGCCGGCGGGTGTGCCGGCATGCGCGGCGGGTAGGGTGATGCCGGCTTCCTGCAAGACCTCGGCGGTGTGTTCGCCCAGTGCCGGCGCATGCCGGCGCAACGACAGCGGCGTGGCCGAGAAGCGCGCGGCCGGGCGCACTTCGCGCAACGCGCCTTCGGTTGGGTGCTGCGTGGCCTGGAACAGGCCCACGGCTTGCAGGTGCGGATGGTCGACCAGCGCATCGAGCCCGTAGATCGGCGTGGCGGGGATGTCGAGCGACTCGAACAGCGCCATCCATTCGTCGGTGCTGCGCTCGGGCGTCAGTTCGGCCAGGTGGCCATACAGCGCGCGGATATTGGCATTGCGCTGCGCGCGGTCGCCGACTTCGTAGCGGTCGGCAAGATCGTTGCGGCCGACCGCACGGAAGAAGGCTTGCCAGTGGCGTTCGGTATAGGGCAGCGCGCAGATCCAGCCGTCGCGCGTCGGCGCGGGGCGGCGGCCGCCTTGCAGCAGCCGCGCATAGCCCGCGCCGGCGGGAGCGGGCTCGAAGGTCAGGCCGCCCAGGTGCTCGGTCATCACGAAGGCGGCCATGGTCTCCAGCATCGGCACTTCGACCGACTGGCCCACGCCATGGCGCTCGCGGTGCAGCAGCGCGGCCAGCACCGCGTTGGCCAGCGCCAGCCCGGTGGTCTTGTCGGCGATCAGGCTGGGCACGTATTCCGGACGCTCGCCATTGCCCGCGCCCAGCGCCACGAGTCCGCAGCCGGCCTGGATGATGTCGTCGAAGGCGGGCTTGTCGCGGTGCGGGCCGTCCTGGCCGAAGCCGGTTGCGACGCAGTACACGATGCGCGGGTTGATGCGGGCGACTGCCTCGTAGCCAAAGCCCAGCCGCTCGATCGCCGCCACGCGCATGTTGTGCACCAGCACGTCGGCACCGGCGATCAGCGCGCGCAGCGCTTCGGCGCCCTCGGGGGTCTTCAGGTCGAGCACGACCGAGCGCTTGTTGCGGTTCAGCGCCAGGTAGATCGAACTCATGCCGGCGTGCTGCGACACGCCGTTGGCGCGCATCAGGTCGCCTTCCGGCCCTTCGATCTTGATCACGTCGGCGCCAAAGTCGGCCAGCACCTGCGTGGCCAGCGGACCGAGCACGACCGCGGTCAGGTCCAGCACGCGGATGCCGTCGAGCGGGCCGGCGGGCGTGGCAGGGGTGTGTTGTCCAGGCACGGTTGGCTCCTTAGCGGCGGTGGAACACCGGCGTGCGGCGCTCGGCCATCGCGGCCACGCCTTCGCGGAAATCCTCGCTGCGGAACTGCCCGCGCTGGACGGCCAGTTCGCGCTGGTTGACCTCGGCGATGCGGTCGGCCAGGCCCTCGCGCAGCGTGGCGCGCGTGGTTTCCACCGCCAGCGGCGCCGAGGCGGCGATTTCCTGCGCCAGCGCCATGGCGCGGTCGTTGACTTCGGCCTTGGCCACCAGTTCGTCGGCCAGGCCGATGGCGACGGCGTCGGTGCCGGAGATGCGGCGGCCGGTGTAGAACAGCAGCGCGGCCTGCTGCTCGCCGACCAGCCGCGGCAGCGTCACGCTGAGGCCGAAGCCGGGATGGAAGCCCAGCCGGTTGAAGTTGGCGCTGAAGCGTGCCTCGGCGCAGGTTACGCGGAAGTCGGCCACCAGTGCCAGGCCCAGGCCGGCGCCGACGGCGGCGCCTTCCACCGCGGCGACGATGGGCTTGCGGTTGCGGTAGAGCTTCATCGCTTGTACATAGAAGCCGGCCGGGTCATTGGCGATCTCGCCCTGGCCGGCGCCGCTGAAGTCGGCGCCCGCGCAGAAGGCGCTGACGCCGGAGGCCAGCACGATGGCGCGGCAACTGGCGTCGTCGTCCAGTGCCAGCAGCGTGTCCGCGAGCCGGCGCATCACGTCGGCATCGACAAAATTGTGCGGCGGACGGGACAGAACGATGCGGGCGACGTGGCCGTCGCGGCTGAGCTGGATATCGGCGGCGGATGACATGCGGGGCGCTCCTCTGTGTTGTGGGCCGGTGCAAGAGCCGGCGGAGCCCACAGTATTCGCGCTGCGGCGCGTCGCCGCTATACTCGGATTTCGCTTACTGAAATTATGCGGAGATGGCCCGGACAGCACCCGAAGCACCCGAAGCGGTGTCGACGCGCCGCGTGACCCACCAGACCGGCCGCTTTACCCGCGATACCGCCGGCAGCCAGTCACTGGAACGGGGGCTGGTGCTGCTGCGCGCTTTCCGCGTCGGGACCACCAGCCTGACCAATGCGGAACTGGCGGCGCGCACCGGCCTGCCGCGGCCGACCGTCAGCCGGCTGACGCGCTCGCTGGTGGACGCCAGCTTCCTGCGCTACGACGTCAACGAACGCGCCTACCGGCTCGCGCCGGTGGTGCTGAGCCTGGCCGATGCCTTCCGCCATGCGAACCGCGCCGCGGAAATCGCGCTGCCGCTGATGCGCAAGGTGGCCGAGGCCGACAAGGTCAACGTGGGACTGGCGGTGGGCGACAAGCTCGACATGGTGTACCTGGCCTCGATCCGGCATAGCCTGGACAGCGTTTCGCGCACGCGGCGCGTGGTGCCGGGCACGCGCGTGCCGATGGAGCTGACATCGATCGGGCTGGCATGGCTGGGGGCACAGCCGGACGGCGTGCGCGAGGACATGCTTGAAGGCATCGCGGCGCGGCAGGGCGAGGCCTGGCCGGCCATGCGGGCGCGCGTGCTGCGGGCGATCGGGCAGTCGCAGCAACGCGGCTTTTGCACCGCCGCCTACCAGCAGGGGCATTTGCTGGCGGTGGGCGCGGCGTTCCGCGGCCCCGACCAGCAGCTCTATGGCCTGAACATCAGCTTCCCGTATTCAGCCAGCGAGCGCAGGCGCGACAACGCCCGCTATGCGGCAAAGCTGGCGCGGCTGATGGACGATATCCAGTCCGCGTGGCAGCGCGCCGGCGGCGGCTAGCGCCGGCTCAGTACACCGGCGCCATGCCGGCGGGCCGGTTCTTGAAACGGCGGTGGACCCAGTAGTACTGCTCGGGCATGGTCGCGATCTGCTTTTCCAGGAAGGCATTCATGCGGCGCGAATCCTCCTCCACGGAGCCGGACGGAAAGCCCTCCAGCGGGTCGAACACGCGCAGGCGATAGCCGCGGTAGTCGGGCAGCACTTCGGTAGTGAACGGGACCACGCGCGCGCCCGTCATGCTGGCCAGCCGCGAGGCCGACGTCAGCGTGCAGGCCGGCACGCCAAAGAACGGTACGAACACCGAATCGGTCAGGCCGAAGTCCATGTCAGCCGCCAGCATCACCGGGCAGCCGGCACGCAGCGTGCGCACCACCTGCTTGCCGCTGCCGCTGCGCGGAATCATCTCGGCGCCAAAGCGCCCGCGCTGCGCGCGCGCGATCTCTTCCAGCATCGGGCTCGACATCCTGGTGTACAGCGATGCGACCGGGTGGCGGATCGAATAGAACATGCAGCCGGCTTCGATGCCGACGAAGTGGAAACCCAGGAAGATGGTCGGTTGCCCGGTGCAGGTGGCCAGGTCGATGCGGCTGTCCAGTTCGATCAGCTTGTCCAGCTGCTGCGCATCGCCGAACCATTGCACGCCGCGCTCCAGGTAGCTGCGCATGACATGGCCGAAATGACGCCGTGCCAGCCGATGCCGGGCGGCTTCATCCATGTCCGGGAAACACAGCGCCAGGTTGGTCAGCACGATCCGGCGCCGGCGGCTGGGGATCTGGTACAGCAGCTTGCCGATGCCGTCTCCCAGGCGCGCGGTCACGCCGTAAGGCAGCGCGGCAAAGAATTTGAAGACAGCGACGACAAGTGCGGCCCGGAGCCGATGGGTCATGAGGATCCTGTGGAGCGATGGCGGCAGCGCGGCGTTCCGGCGCGCGGCTGCACAGCGATGATTGGGCGCCACGGCAGGTGGCGGACGAGGGCGGGCGGGGCGCGCGCGGTCGGCAAGAGCGAAGGCTGGCGGCCCGGCACGTCGATTGGGCAACGCCTGGCGCGCACGGTGTGCGCGCCGGAAATGTCGGAACGGGGACAAAGGCGCACAGTTGCGCTGGCCCGGTGCGAAGGGCGCACTGTAGCACGTTGCGCCAAGCTGGCTTGTACCGAGGTGTTACAACGTCGACAAAGTGTCCGCCACGCACCGGTGGCGGGGCATAGTCTTGGCGGCTGCGTTGTCGCACCGCTGAAGCGCTGCGCCCTCAGTGCTTCAGTTCGCCCAGGTAGTAGTTGATTTCAGCCAGCAGGGTGTCGTGGAATTCCGCCGGCAGGCCCCGGTCGTCGGTCAGCGCCAGCAACTGGTCGACGCGCACGCGGAAGCGCCGTTCCACCCCGGCCTGGGCTGCCGGCGGCAGCCCGGCGGCCAGGGCGGCGAGCAGTTCCCGTATCACCAGCAGGCGCGCGCCATACTGCACCATGGCATCGCCCTGGGTCTTGAGGTTGGTGGCCAGCAGGTCCGGGTTGGCCGGCGCCGCGGGCGCGGTGACGGCAGGCGCGGGCGGCACGGCAGGCGCTGGCGCCAGGTTGTGGGCATCGTTGGCGGCCTGGGAGGGCGCAGCGGCGCCGAGTATGCGGGACAGCAGGTTGATCCTGAACATCGGCGGGGCTCCCGAGGCAATCGTGAAGACCGCGTGCATGCGCGCGGCTGGCCGGTTTGGCTGGCTTGCCAATCTTGGGAGGGCGCGGCGGCGCTGACAGTGCGGCAGGAGACAATGCCTGCCACCGGCGCGCTCAGGCCACCGTGCTCGCGGCCGCCTTGCGGCCCTTGCCGGCCCGCGCGGGCGGCATGCACATGCCGCAAACGTAGTGCCGGCGCGGGCCATTCGCCTGGACCACGTAGTCGCCTGCGCAGCGCCGGCAGCGTGCCAGCTGCAGCATGCCGTTCTCGTGGAAGCGCACCAGCGTCCAGGCGCGCGTGAAGCTGAGTTCCGCGGTTTCCCCGGTGACGGAGAGCTGCTCCCGGTAGACGCGGTAGCCCGACAGTAGCGCGCGGATACCCGCCAGCCCGCCGGCGTCGCGCATGAAGCGGTAGGCATTGAGCAGCATCGACGCATGCGCATTGGGCCGCCACGTCACGAACCAGTCGGTCGAAAAGGGCAGCATGCCCTTTGGCGGCGATGTCCCGCGCAATTCCCTGTACAACCGGACCAGCCGCCCGCGCGGCAACGACAGCGCCGATTCCAGCACCTGCAGGCGCGCGCCCAGCCCGATCAGTTCGATGGCCAGCTGGGTCTGCTCCACGTCATGCAGCACGCTCCTGGCGGCGGACGGCGGGGTTGTGGCAGTGCGCAAATCCATCGTCTCCCAGGTTTGTTTTCGCTGAATTGCGATGGATTTTATGGACCTCCGTTTAGTTATGACTCTGATATGAATCAAGAGGCGCTTTCATGCCGGGCGTGTAGGAGGAGTGCCCACACGCTATAGGACGGACGCCGATTTTGCCGTGGCACCCATGCGCTACCCTTCAAGAACACGTAAACGACTCGGGAGCGACCCATGGCTGCGAACTTCCTCATCAGGCAGACGCCCCAAGGCTGGGAACTGACGGTCGAAAGTGCACGCAAGGGCCTGGTTCATTGCGAGGATCGGGACGTCGCCGTCAATATCGGCAAAGCCGCGGCAAAGCGGCGTGGCGTCGGGCTGATCATGCAGGAAGACCAGGACGGCAGCGGATCCGCGCTGGACTTTGCGGAGTCACTCGCCGCCTGAGGCGATGCATCATCGGGATCCAGGCCGGGTCCCTTGCAGGAACATCCGGGGTTTCTCCGGCATCGCAAGGATGCCTTACAAAGGCGGGCGCTTTTTACAGGGCGCCCGCCTTTGCGTTGGCTTGCGCCGGCGTGAACTGCAAGCCGCGCGCGGCCGCGCGACATGCCTGCCGCAGTGGAACGGAACTTGCGCCCTCAGGCAAGCGGTGCGGCGCCGCTGCATGCCGGCGCCGCAGTTTCCATTCCGCAGTTCCGATCGGCAGGAGACGAACCATGCATCCATTCCGGAATCAAGGCAGCAGCTCTTGGTGGCGCGACGAAGAGGCGCCGCACCGCGCAGGCGCGGACGACCCGCGCGGCTATGGCGAAGGCCGCTACGGGCAGTCTGGCGGGCCGGCCCGCGACTATGGCGAAGGGCGCTACGAAGGCCGCCAGCGCCATGGCGACGATGTGCGTGGGCAGGGCTATTACGGCAGCCGCCAGGGTGGCCGCGAAGACTGGCAGCGTTCCGGCCAGCGCGCGCCGTGGGACGAAGATGAAGCGTGGCGCGCCAGCGGCCCGGACCAGGGCGGAAACGTGCGCGACGAGTGGGGCGAAAGCCGCCGCGGCGGCCAGGCCATGACCGGGCGCCAGGGCGGCATGGCCTCGCACCGAAGCGAGTATGACCGGGGCGAAGGCAGATCTGGCCAGCCGTTGCGTGGGCGCGACCGCGTCGGCCCGAAGGGCTACCAGCGCAGCGACGAGCGTATTCGTGAAGAAATCTGCGAACGGCTGGCCCATGCGCGCCATGTCGACGTGCAGGACGTCGAGGTCGACGTGGAGGGCGGCGTGGTGCGGTTGAGCGGGAATGTCCGCGATCGCCACCAGAAATACTGCATCGAAGACATCGCCGACGACGTATTCGGCGTGCGCGAGGTCCATAACGGGATCCGGATGGGCGCGGCCGGGCCGTTCGGCGTCTCGGGGATTTCCGAGGGTGTCAGGGAGGCTGCAGGGGATATGCGCCGCACCGGATCCGCCGCAGGCGGGCGCGGCCATGTCAGCGGCGTCAGCAGTTCGGGCAGCGCGACCGGGTCGAGCGCCAGCAGCTATGGCGGCGGCATGGAGGCGGGCAGCGGCGGCCCGGGTGCCGGCCGGGACAGCACCGGCGGCACGACGCGCATCTGATCTGCCACGTTATCTGCGATATGCGATGAGAAGGGGCGCGCCGCTGGCGCGGCCCCTCTGCCGTCTGGCTCAAGCGTCGCGGCGCGCTCCTCCTGCTGCTCCTTTAAGTGGTTCCTCCGGCGGCAAGCGATCGTCTGCCTCGCTGCGCGGCTGCGCCATGCGGCGATGCCGCTCGGCCAGCACGTCGGCCGGCGTGACCATGGCAATCGCCGCACGCAGCTTGTTCTGCCACCCGGTGATGACCTCGCCTTCGCCGCGCATCATCGCATCGAAGCCGCTGCGTGCCACATCGGCCGGGTCGGCCTTCTTCTGCTGGGCGATCCTGGTGTCGAGCAGGTCGGCCCGCTCGAAGAACTCGGTCTCGGTCGCGCCGGGCATCAGGCAGGTCACGGTTACGCCGCTGCCCTGCAATTCGTGCCGCAGCGCGTATGAAAACGAATCCAGGAACGCCTTGGTGGCGTTGTACACCGCCTGGTAAGTGCCGGGCGTGAAGCCGGCGATCGATCCCGTGATCAGGATGCGTCCGCTGCGCTGCTCGCGCATGCGCTGGCCCATGCGGTGCAACAGGTGGACCGTGCCCGTCACATTGGTTTCCAGCACGCGCTGGATGTCGGCAAAGTCCTGGTCCAGGAACGCGTGGCCGAGGCCGCGGCCGGCATTGGCGCAGAGCACGTCGACCCGGCGGTTATCGACGGCCGCGCACAGCTGCTCCACGCCCGCCGGCGTGGAGAGGTCCGCCACCAGCGCCTCCACCTGGGCACCCTCGTCGCGCAGTTGCGCGGCGGCCACTTCGATTTGCGGCTCATCGGCGGCGATGACGAGGTCATAGCCGTGCTGCACGCAGCAGCGCGCCAGTTCGTAGCCGATGCCTGACGAGGCACCGGTGACCACGGCAAGCAGGCCGGCGCGGGCCGGGGATGGGGAATTAGAGGGAGTATCAGCCACGATGGCCTCCGGGGACGGGCAGCGGAGGGCATTCTTACCGCCGCGTTGTAAGGTTTAGCCACACGTGGCGCCAGCCTGCAGTTGCCTCAGCCCACGCGCCGCCAGGCATGTATGCCGAACCAGACGCCCAGCAGTGCCACGATCGTCGCCAGCAGCGCCAGCGCCGCGCATGCCGCCGGGGCGAGCGAGCCGAACCAGGCAAAGGCATCGGTACGCCGCCACAGCACCCAGGCGAGCGTGGCGGCCATCAATACCAGGGCGGTCTGCGTCAGCGCCTCGACCACGCGCATGGGGCCGCGGGCGGTGCTGTCCAGGGGATCGCGGCGGGCTTCGGCCGCAGTGACTTCGGGATCTTCCATGGCGCTGCGCGCAGGTGCGCCCAGGGGGCGGATGACATGGCGGTGCAAATCCCGTTCCCGGACGGGAGTCACGCTGGCCAAGGCTCCAGGCCGGTCAGAACACGCCCAGCGCCACCCCTGCCGCCAGGCCCTCGCCCAGCGCCGCGCAGCGCGCCAGGTCGTCCGCTTCGATCTGCTTGGGGGCCAGGATGCGCTCCGGCGTCTGCGCGTGCGTGCAGACGATCAGGCCGGGCGCAACGGGGTTGAGGCGCCAGCCGGTGGCAATGCGCTCGACCTGGCGCAGTGCGTTCTGGCCATCGCTGCCGGCGCAGATCATGGTGGCGTAGGGGCGGCCGTTGATGCGGTCCAGCGCGGGGTAATAACAGCGGTCGAAGAAGTCCTTCATCATCCCCGCGATGGCGGCGAGGTTTTCCGGCGTGGCGAACAGGTAGCCGTCGGCGGCCAGCACATCGTCCGGGCCGACTTCGGCCGCACGCTTGAGCACCACGGCGACGCCTTCCTGCGTGCGCGCGGCCGCGGCGGCGGCCTCGGCCATCTGGCGGGTGCCGCCGGTCATGGTGTGATAGACGATCAACAGCGTTTTCATGCTTGCGGGCAGGTCGGGGTGCGCGGATCACTGTAGCACGCCGGGCACCAGTGGCGACCTGGGAACTTTTACAACGCGCCGGCGGACTGACCGGCATGGGTGTCGGCGTTAAAATGTGGCGCCCGTGCAGTTTTTGCCCCCCGGTCCAGGAGTCTCCAAGATGCTTTCGCCGCGCTCGTCGCTTTCCCAGCGTTCCCTGTCCGCCGCGCTCGTGCTGTTGCTGTCGCTTGGCTGCGCGGCAACCGTGCAGGCCGCGCAGGCTGGGGATGAAGCGCCAAAGCCGCGCGGGCGCGACGAGGCCCCCGAAGCCCCGATCGCCTGCATGAAGGCCGTCAAGGCCGCGCTGCCCAACCCCGGCAGCTTCAAGTGGGTCGGCGCCAAGACCCGCAAGGTCGCGGAAGACGCGTACAGCGTAGTGGGCGACGTCGAGTACCTCGCGCAGGACGGCGCGGTGCGCAAGGCCAAGGTCCAGTGCGACGTCATGCGCGCGCCGGGCAACCAGTTTGTGGTGCCCAAGGTGCGGCTGCCGCAGTAAATCCGGCCGACAGCCCAGGCAGTGCCACCTTTCGCGGTGTGCCGCAAAGAAATGTGGATGCTGTCCATTTCCTTTGCTAGTCTATGTGTACGGCATCCACAAATGCCGGTGCCGGGGATGGTGGCCGCAAACGCTAGGAGACCCTGAATGAAGACCGAAGCACAGAAGGAACACCGCTGGCTGCAACGGCTGGCGGGCGAATGGATGGCCGAAGGCGAGGCCGTGATGGGACCGGACCAGCCTGCGCAGAAGTGGCAGATCCCCGAGAGCGTGACCGGTATCGGCGAGCTTTGGGTGCAGGGCACGGCGCAGGGCGACATGCCGGGCTGCGGCCCCGCCACTACCGTGATGACGCTGGGCTACGATCCGGCCCGCAAGCATTTCGTCGGCACCTTTATCGGCTCGATGATGACCCACCTTTGGGTCTACGAGGGCGACCTCGATGCGGGCGGCCAGCAACTGACGCTGCGTGCCGAGGGACCGGACTGCTCGGGCAATGGCCGCACGGTCCAGTACCGCGATGTAATTGCCTTCAAGGATGACAACGAACGGACGCTGACGTCGTTCATGCAGGGCGAGAACGGCGAGTGGACCGAGATCATGAAGGCGACTTACCGTCGCAAGCGCTAGCGCGGCGCCCGCTCCTGACGCTCAGGTGCGCTCACCCGCGGCGTGGGCGACGCGCGCCATCCGGCGCCCGGGACCGCCTGGCCCGCGATGCTGGTCGTCATGCTGGCTGTCCTGATCGCCGTCCTGCTGGCTGTTCTGCTGGTTGCCCGGTTGGCTGTCCTGCTGATTCACTGGCCGGTGCCGTTCCGCCTTGTTGCGTTCGGCATTGCGCCGCCGCCGGCGCCGCAGCACCAGCAGCAGCGATGCCGGCAGCAACAGCACCAGCGCCAGCAGGGCAAAAGTCGCCAGCCCCGGGTTGCGCGCCGCGGCGGCAACGCGGTCGACCAGGAAGGCCGAGATCACGATGCCGGGCAGCATCCCCAGCGCCGTGCCCACCAGGCAGTCGCGCAGGCCGATGCGCGAGGCGCCGACCACCAGGTTGACCAGCGAGAACGGTGCGATCGGCACCAGCCGCAGCACCACCATCGCCAGCACGCCATGCCTGCCCAACTGGTGGCTGACCCGGTTCAGCCGCCGGCCGCCGAAGCGCCGCACGGTATTGCGGCCGAGCAGGCGGCCCGCCAGGTAGCCCGCGCCGGTGCTCAGCATGGTGCCGCCCAGCGCCAGCGCGGCGCCGTAGAGCGGCCCGAACACCACCACGGTCACGAGGATCAGCAGCGTCACCGGCAGCATGGTCACGGCACCGGCGACGTATATCCCCATCATCGCCAGCGGCGCCATGGGCATATCGTCCAGGCGCTCGACCACGGCCAGCAGCGCGCGGAAATCCGCCCATTCGCGCAGCGGCGTATAGCGCCAGGCGAAGGCGAGTCCCGCCAGCACCAGCGCCAGCGCCACCATCACGCCGACCCGGCCCATCACGCGCGGGCGCGCTTCGTGGCTGACGAACTCCGCCAGCACCTGGTCGCTGTCGATGGGCTCGATCGGGTCGAGCAGGTGGTCGGCCGGCGACGCGGCATCGAGGTCGTCCGGCAGCGGCGGCGCATAGTCCTCGAGCGTGCGGCCATCTTTTTGCTGCAGCGCGCGGATGGCCGCCAGCAGGCTGCGCGTTTCGGCCACCTTGGCCTGGAATGCCTCGGGCGTGACGTCCAGGTGCTCGCCCAGCAGCCGCGCCCGCATCGCCGCGATGGCCTCGCGCACGCGCGGGTCGCCGCCCGAGGTCACCACCACATTGCACTCGGTGTCCAGTCCCAGCGAACGGTTGCTGAGGTTGGACGAGCCGATGGTCAGGAAATCATCGTCGATCACCGTGACCTTGCTGTGGATGTTGACGCATTCCGGCAGCAGCCCGGGGATCGTCGGGCAGTACAGGTGGAAGCGGTCCCAGCTGTCCGCCGCGCGCAGGCGCCGGTACAGGCGCGCGCGCAGCACGCCCATGCTGTGCGCCTCCAGCCAGCCGCTTTCGTTGCGCCGCGACACCAGCACGATATCCGGGCCGTCCTCGCGCCCCAGCCGTCCGGCCAGCGCCTTGGCGATCTCGCCAGAGCTGAAGTACTGGTTCTCCATGTAGATGCTGTGCCGGGCCGAGGCGATGGCATCGCGCATCAGCATGCGGATCTCGCTCACGCCTGGCTCGTCCTCGCACACCGGCATGGTGCGGGCGATGCCGACGCGCACATCGGTCAGTTCCGGCGCCAGGCTGGGCGGCCAGGGGTCCGAGGAGGTTGCCGCCGGCGGGCGCGGCCTGCGGCCCGTCGCGCGCAGCCAGCGCGCCGCGCACAGCATGGCGAGCGCGGCGGCGGCCTGGCCATCGAGCGCGCACTGGACGTCGTGGAAGGGCGGATAGGGCTTGCCTTCGGCAACGCGCAGCGGCGCGCCTGGCGCGTGGCTGTTGTCGTCCCAGCGGCGCAGCGTCAGGTCCAGCCCGCCGACGAAGGCGACCTTGCTGTCGATCACCACTACCTTCTGGTGGTGCGACGCGCCCGGGGGATGGTTGCCGTCGAGGCGGAACGACAGGTGCCGGTGCGCCTGCCAGTGCGCGCTGGCCGACGGCAGCCATTCGCGCTCCATCGCCATCACCATGGCGTAGTCCCAGCTCAGGATGTAGATGCGCAGTTCGGGACGGCGGTCGGCCAGCGCGCAGAGGAAGTCGCGCAGCCCGTCGGGCAGGCCGTCCTGCGCGCCTTCGGGCACGAGTTCCATGCGGCTGTCGATGTCCCAGCCGAGGATGAAGATGGTGTGCTCGGCGCGCGGCAACGCTTCGCGCAGCGCGCGGAAATAGGCATCCCCGTCGACGAGCATGGCAAAGCGCCGGCAAGGTTCGACGCACCAGCAGTTGCGTCCCGGTTCCAGCTTGAACGGGGGTGGTTCCTGCAATGCATGCGAAGTGTCCGGCGGTGGCTGCGTGGCCGTGCCAGGCGGATTCGGTGGCGACATTTCGAACGCTCAGGGGGATAAGCCTCAAGCGTCGCGCAAGTTCCATA
Organism: Cupriavidus sp. MEYA8; assembly: GCF_059278825.1. Classification (NCBI taxonomy): domain Bacteria; kingdom Pseudomonadati; phylum Pseudomonadota; class Betaproteobacteria; order Burkholderiales; family Burkholderiaceae; genus Cupriavidus; species Cupriavidus sp. MEYA8. The sequence goes on along the minus strand of NZ_CM181222.1, from coordinate 257,754 downwards.
CCGGAGGGTGGGCCGGGGGACCGGGGAGCGTTGCCGCGATGGAAAACGGCGCACACCGCTACGGGAATGACGGTGAGGCGGGCGCGCTGCGTGGACGATGCATCCGCGACATGTGTGCGCCGATTGTTCAACGCTTGGCCGCAGGTGTCCGCTTTACCTGCTTTTGTAAGAAGCGCACTGCCGGCGCATGGGGCGCAGGCAATTCTTACGGTGCCTGGCGGCGCCCCGGGCGGGCAATGCCCCAGGCGTCAAGCAGCGGCTGGAAGTGCGGCGAGTTGTCGCGTGCGGCCGGCGTGACCTTGCGCGGCGGCGGCAGCGGCCTGCCGGTCAGTACCAGCAAGCTGTCGGCCTGCGCGGCCATGTCCGGCTCCCCCGCATAAGCGACGACGCCCATCTGGCGGGCCGATTTCAGGGCGCGGGTCAGTTCCGCGGCACTCAGGCGGCTGGCGGCGGCAAGCCGGTGCCGGGGCATGGGCCCCTTGGCACGCAGGCTGTTCATCAGCGCCAGCACGCATTCCCGGGTGGTTCGATCCATGTCGCTGCGTCAGAGGATTGGGCATCCGCCTGACCCGTTGGGGCCATAAGGATGCGGGAATCCATTCTTCCGCAAGGGTCATAGCTTTGCCAACCCGATATGACACTTGTTCACATTCTGTGGCGTGTCCAGGGAAGGCTTTCAAAGCATGGGGAGGCCTTCAGTGCCGGGTTTGCGGATTGCCATATGGAAGCCGGTGTTCCGCGCCGCCGGCCACCCCGGCGGCCGCGTTCTGGCGGCGCCATCGGCGGGCCTGCCTGGCATGCACATCGGTAGCCATTTCGTGTAATTCGGCGATCCTGGCCTCGAGCGGGTCGGGATAGATGTCGAGCGGGCGGAACCTGAGGATTCGGGACATGACGGGTCTCTGTAAGTGCCTGGTCTTAGTATTGGCACTGAACCCGTCAATTGCATGCTGCAATTTCTGCGCCGTTGATCTAATTCAATGTTGACCGCGCAATGAACTATTGCCGGCGATGGCGAGAAATGCCGGGAGCGAATGCCGGGAGCGGGCTGGGCGTTTCCAGCCCCACCGTACCGGATTCAATGCCCCAGGCGGGAGATGGCCCTGGGGTCGCGGCAGTAGATCTTGCGCTCGCGCACCAGGCCGTCGCGCCCATGGATGCACAGCGACACGCCCTCCTGGCGCGCCCGCATCCAGCCCGCGGCGATGGCGGCTTCCTGGGTCGGAAAATGCAGCGCCGTGGCTTCCTCGTCAGCGCCCATGCCATCCATGCCATCCATGCCTTCAATGGTCAGGGCCCATTCGCCGTCGCGGGCGGCATTGTCATTGTCGGTTGCGGCAGGAAGCACGTGGATGCTGCGTGACGTCATGGCGGTCTCCCGGGAAGTGGACAGGTGTGGACCTACATTTCTAAGCGAAGCCGCGGCGCGCGGGTATCGGTCGCTGTCCTACACCGCGTGGACATGTCGCGCCGTCGGCTGACATCGGGGTAGGACGAAAGCCGACTTTTCGCGCGGTTGGCGGTTGCTACGATCCAATTGCCGGTTGGGCATGAAGCTGCCCGGTCAAGCCATCCCGAGCTATTCCATCCTGGCGGCGCATGCCGCTTCCACACGAAGCAAGGAGATCGTCATGAGAAAGCTGTTCGCACTGTTTGCCCTCGCTGGCGTGATGCTGGTTACGGGCTGCAACACCATGGCCGGTGCAGGCAAGGATATCGAACGCGGCGGCGAGAAGGTGCAAGGCGCGGCGGAAAGCACCAAGCAGAAAATGTAATCGCCTGCCGATCGCAGGCGCAGAGGACAACGGCCCGTGCTCCAGGCACGGGCCGTTTTCGTTCGCGGGAATTTCCGAGCGCGGATCTAGTGCGCGGCCGTGACCGCCACGCGTTCTTCGTCGGTGCGGCTGCGGCGCCAGCTTGCCGGCGGCAGGCCGAACTCGCGCTTGAAGGCGCGGCTGAAAGCCGCCTCGGAGTCATAGCCGACCGCGCCGGCGATCTCGCCGATCGAGCGGTTGCCGCTGCGCAGTTCCGCCGCTGCGGTGCGCAGGCGCCAGTGCGCCAGGTACTGCATCGGCGGCTGTCCGAGCAGGTCGGTAAAGCGCTGCGCCAGCGCCGAGCGAGACAGGCCGACGTTGCCGGCCAGTTCGTCCACTGTCCACGGGTAGGCCGGGCGCGCATGCATGCGCGACAGCGCACGCCCCACGTAGCGGTCGCGCAGCGCGGCGAGCCAGCCGCTTTCGTTGTCCGGTAGCGTGTCGATGCAGCGCCGTACCGCTTGCACGAACAGCAGTTCCGACAGCTTGGCCAGCACCGTGGCGGTGCCCGCTCGCGGCTCGGCGGCTTCCGAGGTGGCGAAGGCCAGCGCGGTGGCAAGCCATGCCGATTCGATGCCGTTGTCGAGCCCCACTTTGAACAGGCGCGGCAGCGAGGTCAGCAGCGGGTTGCCCATGGTGTCGTCGAATCCGAGGAAGCCGCACACCATGCGCGTGGTCTCGCCACCGCCGCCGTACGACACGCGCATGACTTCGCCCGGGCTGTTGCGCAGCATGTCCGCGACCAGCGGCGCGGACTGCACCGGCTGCAGGTGCAGGTCGCTGCCCAGCACGTGCGGCTCGCCCTGCGGCACCACCAGCAGTTCGCCGCTCTCGACGCGCACGCCCGGCCCCGTGCTTCCGACCAGACGGGCCCAGCAGACGCCTTCGGTAATCAGGTGGTAGGAGACGACGCGATCGGTGCCGGGCAGGAAGGCGGCGCGCAATTCAGCATCCGCTTCAGACACCAGGCACCACGGCGACTTGAATTCGCCGTTGAGGAAGACCGCGCCGCTCAGTTGCACGGCGCGCAGCAGGTCGGACAAGGCATCCATGGTCACTTTCCTCCAGATCCGGTGTTTCGCGCAAGAAAGCCGGACGCCCGATCATACGGGCAAGGGGACCAGGCTCCGATACTAGCACCGTGCTACGGGCCGGACAACGGCAGCCGGGCACGGATCAGACAAGCCGGAGACAACACCATGGAAACAGTTACCGCCCCCGATGCCAGCGCAGGTGCGCAGGCCGACTGGCTCGCACTTGCCGCGGCGCTGGGCCGCACCTTCGACACCCGCGCCCCCGAGATCGACGCGAGCGGGCAGTTCGTCAGCGCGAACTACGACGACCTGCGCGCGCACCGGTTCTTTGCCGCCGCCGTGCCGCAGGAACTGGGCGGTGCCGGCCTGTCGCACCAGGAGCTGGGCAGCGTGCTGCGCGAGCTGGGCAAGTACTGCGGATCGACCGCGCTGGCTTTTGCCATGCACACGCACCCGGTAGCCACCGCGGCATGGCGCTGGCGCAACCAGAAGGCGCCGGTGGAAGGACTGCTCAAGCGCGTGGCGGGCGAGCAGATGGTGCTGCTGGGCAGCGGTGGCTCGGACTGGCTGCAGGGCAGCGGCAAGGCCACGCGCGTCGATGGCGGCTTCCGCGTGGACGGGCGCAAGATCTTCGCCAGCGGCGCGCCGGTAGCTGACCTGTTCATGACCTGCGCGGTGTATGACGATCCCGAATCCGGCCCAACCGTGCTGCATTTCGCATTGCCCATGAAGACCCCCGGTGTGAGCGTGATGTCGAACTGGCACACGCTCGGCATGCGCGGCACCGGCTCGCACGATGTGATGCTCGAAGGCGTGCTGGTGCCCGACACCGCCATCGCCGCGCGCCGCCCGCAAGGTGTTTGGCATCCGATGATGCATACGGTCTCGATGATCGCGTTGCCGCTGATCTATGCGGTCTACGTCGGCATTGCCGAGGCAGCGCGCGACATTGCGCTGCAACTGGCGCGGCAGCGGCGCCTGAACGCGCATGCGGTGGAAGCGGCCGGCCGCCTTTGCAACGAAGCGGAAGCCGCGCGCATGGCGCTGGATACGATGTTCGACGCCGCGGCGGGCCAGGCGCCGGGTGCGGTGACCACCAACCGCATCATGTGCGGGCGTACGCTGGCGGCGCGCGCGGTGCTGGCGACAGTGGAAGCGGCCATGGACCTGGCCGGCGGTGCCGGCTTCTATCGCGACGCCGGGCTGGAGCGCCGCTTCCGCGATGCGCAGGGCGCGCGCTTCCATCCGTTGCAGGCCGGTGCCCAGCAGGAGTATGCGGGGCGCATGGCGCTGGGCCTGGATATCGATGCGCCTCCCGGCGAGGTGCGGCAGGCCGCGCAATGATGCCCGCACCAGCCCCGCTGCCGTTTGCCACCGAGGCCTGCAACGACAGCGGCTGCGATGACCTGGGCGGGGCCTCCGGCGGCATGGGCCACGACGTCCGGGCACGGCGCGCGCTGCGCGACGCGCTCGGGCAGTTCGCCACCGGCGTGACGGTGGTGACCGCCGCGGATGCGCAGGGCCTGCCGGTGGGCGTGACGATCAACGCCTTCACTTCCGTATCGCTCGCGCCGCCGCTGCTGCTGTGGTGCCTGGCGCGCGCTTCCGGCAGCCTGCCGGCGCTGCGCGCCGCGCCCTGCCATGCGATCAACGTGCTCGGCAGCGGGCAACTGGCCTTGTGCCGGCGCTTTGCGGACCGTGATGTCGACCGCTTTGCCGGCGTCGACTGCCGCCCCGGGCCGTGCGGCACGGTACTGCTCGCCGGCGCGCTGGCGACGTTCATCTGCCGGCACCGCTCGGTACGCTCGCTCGGCGACCACGTGGTGTTCGTGGTCGAGGTGGTGGCCTATGGCACAGCGCCAGGTGCGCCGCTGGTGTTCCATGGCGGTGGTTTCGGCGAAGGGGTGGCGCGCATCGACGCCGGCGCGGCCTAGCGCAGCACCCGTGCTCCGCGGGCCTTGCCGGCGATCACCAGCGCAATGCCGCCGAGCACGGCTACCGCGCTGACGGCGAGCCGCAGCGTCAGCCTTTCACCCAGCAGCACGATGCCGCCCGCCGCGGCGATGACCGGCACGCTCAGCTGCACCGTCGCGGCGGTGGCCGCGCGCAGGCGCGGCACCACCGCATACCAGACCACGTAGCCAAGCCCGGACGTTACTGCGCCGGACAGCAGCGCGTACACCAGGCCCGCACGATCCAGCGAACGCTGCGCCTGCATCACCGCGGACAGCGCCAGCGCCAGCGGTACCGCGCGCAGGAAATTGCCGGCCGTGGTCGTTACCGGATCGGCATTGCGCCTGCCGTGCAGCGAATAGATGCCCCACGCGACGCCAGCCAGGATCATCTGCAGCGACGACAACAGCGGCGGCGTGGCCAGTCCCGGCAGCAGCAGCCATACCAGCCCGGCAAGCGCGAGCGCCAGGCCGATCCATTGCTGCATGCGCAGCGGCTCGCCGGCCGCCAGCCCGTAGCCCGTCATGGTGGCCTGCACGGCAGCGAACAGCAGCAGCGCGCCGGTGCCGGCGCCCAGGCGCAGGTAGGCAAACGAAAACGCCGCGGCGTAGCAGAACAGCGCCAGCGCCGAGACCCAGTTGCCGGCCAGCGGCGGAAACCTTGCTGCCGTGTCCGCTCGCAGCACGCGGTGCTGCACCACCACGATGACCCACAGCACCGCTGCCGCTGCGGCGACGCGCGCCAGCGTAAAGCTGGCCGCGTCGATGGTGGTGCCTTCCAGCGCCACCCGGCATAGCAGGGAATTGCCGGCGAAGGCCAGCATGGCCAGGGTGGTCAGCAGGATGGTGTTCGCACTCGGCATGCGGGCCAGGGGGTGTATGCACGCTAGACAGAGCGGCTTGGGCTTAGGCCGCGAGCGGCGTGTCGCCGATGGCGAACGACGACAGGTGCTCGATCGCCCGCACTAGCGCGGAATGGTCCCAGCCGCTACCGCCCAGGCCGCCGCAGACATTGAACAGCTGCTGGCACGAGGCAGTGTTCGGCAGTCCCACGCCCAGCTGGCGTGCGGTGGACAGCGCCAGTTCCAGGTCCTTCTGGTGCAAGGCGATGCGGAAGCCCGGGTCGAAGGTCCGCTTGATCATGCGTTCGCCATGGACCTCGAGGATGCGCGAACTGGCAAAGCCACCCATCAGTGCCTCGCGCACGCGCGCGGGATCGGCGCCGGCGCGCGCGGCCAGCACCAGCGCCTCGCCGACGGCCTCGATGGTCAGGGCCACGATCACCTGGTTGGCCACCTTGGCCACCTGGCCCGCGCCGACTTCGCCTACGCGCACGATGTTCTTGCCCATCAGCTGCAGCAGCGGCAGCACGCGGTCGAACACTTCCTGCTTGCCGCCAGCCATGATCGACAGCGTGCCGGCCTTGGCGCCGACCTCGCCGCCGGACACCGGCGCATCGACATAGTCAACGCCCAGCGCCTCGATGCAGCGCGCGAACTCGCGCGTGGCGATCGGCGAGATCGAGCTCATGTCGATCACCGTGACGCCGCCCGCGGTCTCGGCAAGGCCGTCGGCCACGCCTTCCTTGCCGAACAGCACCTGCTCCACATCCGGCGTGTCGGGCAGCATCAGGATGATGGTGTCCGATTGCCGCGCCAGATCCTCGGCGCTGCTGCAGGCCTGCACGCCAGCATCCAGCAGGTCCTGCGGCACGCCGCTGCGGGTATGGGCGAATACGGTATGCCCGCCGTCGACGATGTGCTGCGCCATGGGCTTGCCCATCACGCCAAGCCCGATAAAGCCGATCTTGCTCATGACAGTGTCCGGTGGTTGTGTCGGAGCGCCGCGCAAGGGCGGTCGCATAACTCTGATCATAGTCAGTCGCACGCCGGCAAGGCTGCGGATAGTGCGCTGGCCGGACCAAAAGAATAAGCCCCGCGCCACATTGGCAGCGGGGCTGGTCGCGCGCCGGCGAGACTTAGCGGCAAGCGGCATCCCTGGCCGAATCGCCCGGACGCTGGCCCAGGATCTCGCGGATGCGGGCCAGGTACTGGTCGCCAACGGTCCGGTGCATGCGCGCGGCCTCGGCGGCGAACTGGCGCCGGCCGGGCGGGCGGATGCCCAGGCTGCGGCAGACCGTCGACAGGTAGGGCTTGCGCTCGCGGCCCAGGCGCAGCGCCACGGTCTGCAGCGCGGCATCGCCGATGCGCCCGCGCAGCCAGGCGAGCACCTGGCGGTCGTAGTCGTTTTGCACGCGGATCAGGTGTTCCATGGCCAGACTCCTACTGTTCATCCATACAGTTACTGTAAATATATACAGTATCCGGACGGATGCAAGAAAAGTCTGCGTCGATTTAGCGCCGCGCCGGCGATCCTTGCGGCCAAGCCACCCCGGGCATGCGGAATACCGCGAGGCCCGTTACTCCCCTTGGTCGCAGGGAAGCCGATCCTCTAGCATTGATACGCCGGCCAGGCGAGCAACTGCCTGAAGTAGCGGCCACCAGTCAAGTGACGGTTACGAAGCTCCAGGAGGTATCGGATATGTCTGCCACAAGGATAGAGATGTGCGACCAGGATGGCGACGGGGTATTGACCATTCGGGACGACGGCGCCGAATTTTCAGGAGTCGCGCTTGAGCTTTCGAATCTCTTCGGTGAAGACGTAGTCGCGGATCTCGACAAGCACCAGTTGCTCAATTGGTGCGAGACGGTCGCCGCCCACCTTCGCAACCAAGGCGTTATGCCGAGCGAGTGCGCTCCGGAGGGCAGCGTCAACAAGACCAGTCAGAGCCGGACGAAAGAACAGCCTGGCGTCGACGAGCTTGTGCAGACGGCGGCATCCTGATTTGATTCAGTGGCCGGGCGCGGCAAAACTGCCGTAGGTGGCCTTGCGTGGCCTTAGTTTTGCGAGCGCCTCTGCCTGCACGGCGGCACAAGCGATGCCGTCCAGGAGCGGCACGTCTGCCTGCGCGGCAACCGCCGGGACATAGCCGCACAATGCGGCAGCCACGGTGACGACCACGTCCGCGCCGTCGTCCCGGCTGAGCGAAGTGATGGCATCGCGCATCATTGCGCCGACTTCTTGCGCAAGTCCGGCGCCGTATGGCGCTGCCGTTTCGATGCCGCGGATGCCGGCCACGCGTCCGGCATAGCCGTATGAGGCCGCAAGTTCTCCGTACAACGGCGTCAAGGCGCGGCCGACGGTCAACAGTCCGATCCTGCCGCCCATCATGCTTGCCGTTGCCAGGGCCGCTTCGGTCGTTCCGACAACAGGGACCTCAAGCATCTGCCGCAATGCATGAAGGGCAGTGTCCATCGAAACCCCCAGAATCACGGCCTCGACATTGGCATCCAGCGTCCGGGCCATTTTCAGCAAGCCATCGATTGCAGCGGCATTGTCCACGCGCGACCGGATAACCGCGGGACCTGCGGCGTTGGTCAGGCCGAAAATCTCGCACGCGTCGCCGGTGGCCCGCCTGGCTTCTGCAAGCATGCGGTCGGTGATGTGCTGGCTGGAATTGGGATTCAGGAGGGCGATACGCATGGGCCTGGACTTGTCAGTAGCCGTCGATGATGCCGGCAAGTTCAATGCTGTGTCTCGTGGGAGAGGAGGCGAGCCGCCAAACGACGGCGCCTGATCTTCGCCTTGGTACTAGGCCTGCGGCATGCCGCTGGCCGCGCCCGCCTGGATCAGCAGCACGGCATCGCGCTTGTCTAGCAGGTGCTGGCGCAGGATTGCGGCAAGCCGCTTGCCATCGCGGGCTTCCAGGGCCACCAGCATCTCTTCGTGGTCATGGATGGCGCTGTCCCATTTCGGCTTCTGGTAGTTTGAACGGAAGCGCAGTGCCTGCAGCTTCCGGTTCACTGACAGATAGGTCTGGCGCAGTGCCATATTGCGTGCCGCAAGGTTGATGCGGTCGTGGATCTGGTGATTCAGGTTGTAGTAGCCGGGCAGGTCTTCGTTTGCCCTGCACGCCAGCATCGCGTAGTGAAGCGCCTTGATTTCCGCCAGTTCGACAGCGGTGATGCGCGCGCAGGCCAGTTCGCCCGACAAGGCTTCCAACCCGCTCATCAGCTCGAAGGTATCCAGTATTTCGTCCGTCGACAGCCGGGATACGGTCGCGCCGCGATTGGGAGAGATATCGATCAGCCCTTCGGCGGCGAGCACCTTCAGTGCCTCTCTGAGCGGCGTGCGCGAGATGCCGAGGGTCTCGCACAATTCCCGTTCATTGAGCTTGCGGCCTGGCTCCAGCACCCCCTCGACGATAAATGTCCGCAGGTGCGCCACCACCATGTCATGAAGGCGCTGGCGTTCGAGCTTGGGCAGGACCGGGGCTGGCGAATCCAGGCCGCGGGCGTCTTCTTTTGGCATTCAAAATTCCTTACGCGCGTTTGCATGCGATTCTAGCAGACACATCACGGAAACTCAAAAATCCGCGTAATTCCCGCGTAAACCCTTGTACTACCGGGTTTATGGCGGGTAAACGCTAGCTCGGACAGGCCGATTTCTCACGATTTCCTCTGCTAAAGTATTTTGCATTCAAAACTCAATCGGAGGAGTCAAATGCTCAATCTCAACTTCCATCCCGCTGGCCGCCACTTCCTGCAGATCCCTGGGCCGAGCCCGGTGCCCGATCGCATCCTGCGCGCCATCAGCTACCCGACCATCGATCATCGTGGGCCGGAATTCGGCGCGCTAGGCCTGAAGGTGCTGGATGGCATCAAGAAGATCTTCAAGACCGAACATCCGGTGGTGATCTATCCGGCTTCGGGCACCGGGGCCTGGGAAGCGGCGTTGTCTAACACCCTGAGCCCCGGCGACACCGTGTTGATGTTCGAGACCGGCCATTTCGCCACGCTGTGGAAGAAGATGGCCGAGAACCTCGGCATCCGGCCCGAGTTCCTTGGCTTGCCAGGCGTGGAGGGCTGGCGCCATGGGGTGCAGGCCGACATGATCGAAGCCCGGCTGCGCGCCGATAGCGCGCATGCGATCAAGGCCGTGTGCGTGGTGCACAACGAAACCTCGACCGGCGTGACGTCGGATATCGCCGCCGTGCGCCGCGCCATCGACGCTGCCGGACATCCCGCGCTGCTGCTGGTCGACACCATCTCGGGGCTCGCGTCGGCCGACTACCGCCATGACGAGTGGGGCGTGGACGTGACCGTATCGGGCTCGCAGAAGGGCCTGATGCTGCCGCCGGGCATCAGCTTCAATGCGGTGTCGCCCAAGGCCATCGAAGCGTCTCGCACGGCCCGGCTGCCGCGCAGCTTCTGGGGCTGGGACGAGATCATCGAGATGAACCGCACCGGCTACTGGCCCTATACGCCCAGCACGAACCTGCACTATGGCCTGTCCGAAGCCCTCGACATGATCCTGGAAGAGGGGCTGGACAACGTCTTTGCCCGCCATCAGCGCCTGGCCGAAGCCTGCCGCCGCGCAGTCAAGGCTTGGGGCCTGCAGATCCAGTGCGCGGACCCCGCCGTCTACAGCCCGGTGCTGACCGGCGTGATGATGCCCGACGGCATCGATGCCGACGTGGTGCGCAGGAACATCTACGAGCGCTTCAACATGTCGCTCGGCGCCGGCCTGGGCAAGGTCAAGGGCCGCATGTTCCGCATCGGCCATCTGGGCGACTGCAACGACCTGACGCTGATGGCGACACTGGCCGGCTGCGAAATGGGCCTGAAGATCTCTGGTGTGCCGGTTGTCGCTAGCGGCACGGCTGCCGCCATGGACTATCTCGCCGCGCACACCACGCCGCTGTCGCTCCAGGCTGCTGCCTGACGCAGCCACCTCCATCCGGGGCGGGGGCGGGCGCAGCGCATGCGCAGCGCCCCCCCGCCAGGCTGATCGCAACGGATCAGCACAGCACTGCCGTACCTGACAAAAAAAGAGAGGAGACGCTGTGGATACAACCCTGCAGGCAGGAGAAAGGATCAGGTCGTTCGAGGACGCGACCTATCGCAAGGTGAGCTGGCGGCTGGTGCCATTCCTGATGGTCTGCTTCCTGATCGCTTATCTCGATCGTGTCAACGTAGGTTTTGCCAAGCTCCAGATGTCGCAGCAGCTGGGCTTCAGCGAAACCATCTACGGGCTGGGCGCCGGTATCTTCTTTATCGGCTACTTCCTGTTCGAGGTGCCCAGCAACCTGGCCCTGCACAAGTTCGGCGCCAAGGTTTGGATCGGCCGGATCATGATCACGTGGGGGATCCTTTCCGCGTGTTTCGCCTTCGTGCAGACGCCAGCCCAGTTCTACACGCTGCGATTCCTGCTGGGGTTGGCCGAAGCGGGCTTCACGCCAGGCATCGTGTACTACCTGTCCTGCTGGTACCCGTCGCACCGGCGCGCCAAGATCATGGCCATCTACTGCATGGGATCGCCGCTGTCAGGCATCATCGGCAACCCGCTCTCCGGCTACCTGATGGGAAGCATGGCCGGCGTGGCCGGCTGGGGCGGCTGGCAATGGATGTTCTTTATCGAGGCGGTGCCGGCGGTGTTGCTGGGATGCTTCTGCTTCTACTACCTGGACAACTCCATTGCCAAGGCCAAGTGGCTGACCGGCGAGGAGAAGCAGGTCCTCGAGCTGGCCAAGACCGAGGATGTCAAGGCGGCGGACCCGCAGGCACGCGTCGGCAAGGTCTTCACCGATCCGCGCGTCTGGCTGATCAGCCTGATCTGCTTCTGCTATGTCACGGGGCAGTATGGCATCACGCTCTGGTTGCCCACCTTCATCAAGTCCACCGGGGTCAGCGACCCGTTCCATATCGGCTTGCTGAGCGCGATTCCTTACATGGCGGCGATCGTCTCGATGTATTTCTTCGGGCGCAGTGCCGACAAGCATCGCGAGCGCCGCTGGCACCTGATCATCCCGTGCATGATGGGTGCGATCGGCTTCCTGGCCTTGCCCTGGGTGATGCACAACACCGCGCTGTCGCTGGTGTTCCTGTCGATCGCGGCAGCCGGCATCCTGACCTGCACGCCGCTGTTCTGGTCGCTGCCGACGGCCTTCCTCAGCGGCGCGGCGGCAGCCACGGCCATCGCCATGAGCAACTCGATCGGCAACCTCGCCGGCTTTACCAGCGGCTACATGATCGGCTACCTGCGCGACGTGATCCAGAGCGGCAACAGCGCGTACTACATGATCGCCGGGATGCTGCTGCTGGGCGCCTTCTGCATCTGGACAATACCCGCCCGGCTGGTCAACCGATAGCCAGGAAAAGCGGGGCGCCGGCACCGTGCCGCAGCCCCGCCTCTCGCTCACTTCGCCAACCTTTCGCGCCCTTGCCGGCGCATGGATCCCCTCATGACAAATTCATATGAACCGGTGCCGGACGGGCCGGGCCAGCACGCGCCGTTCAGCGTGGTGGAAGCCACCGTTGCCGATGCGCATGCCGCGATGCGCGACGGCAGGCTGACGGCGCGCCAGCTGGCCAGCGCATGCCTGGACCGCATCGCGGCCTATGACCAGCACGGTCCCGCCCTGCGCAGCATCCTGCAATGCAATCCGCACGCGCTGGACGAGGCCGGACGGATCGACGCCCAGGCCGGGCGCAATCCGGCGCAGGCGCTGGCGCCGCTGCACGGCATCCCGGTGCTGGTGAAGGACAACATCGAGTGTGCCGGCATGGCAACCACTGCCGGTGCCGCCTGCCTGCGCGACAATTTCTCTACCGACGATGCCTTTGTCATCCGCCGCCTGCGCGAAGCGGGCGCGATCGTACTGTGCAAGACCAACCTGCACGAGTTGGCGTCCGGTGGCGAGACCGTCAGCACCTTGTCCGGCCAGACCCTGAACCCCTATGACCTGACACGCACGCCCGGCGGCTCCAGCGGAGGCACCGCCGCCGGCATTGCCGCCAGCTTCGGCTTGCTCGGCATCGGCACCGACGGCGTCAACTCGATCCGCTCGCCGGCGTCGGCAAATGGCCTTGTCGGCCTGCGTCCGACCATGGGACTGATCAGCAGGGCGGGGCTGGTCCCGTGCGGGCTGACGCAGGACACCATTGGCCCGATCACCCGCACCGTCGCCGACACGGCGCGGCTGCTCGATGTCATTGCCGGCCATGACCCGGCCGACCCTGTCACCAGTGCCGGCGCGCCCCACATTCCGGCGAGCTATGCCGCCAGCCTTGACCGCGACGGACTCAAAGGCGCGCGGATCGGCGTATTGCGCCACTTCTTTGGCGACCAGGCGGTGCACCGTCCTGTCAACGCAGTCATGCAGGCGGCGCTTGCCGTTATCGCTGCCCAGGGGGCCGGGCTGGTCGCAATCGAAGACGCCATCAGCCCGGACGAGTTGCTGGCCACCACGCTGGTGCACCACTACGAAATGGAGCGCGATCTCGACGCTTACCTGCAGCGCATTTCATCAAGAGTGCCGGTTCGTTCCATGAAGGACATTATCGCCGCGGGCAATGTCCATCCGAGCGTGGCGGGCACGCTGGATACCGCTGCCGCGCTAAGCGGGCGGGAAGGGGAGTACCGCGAGCGCCTGCAGCGCCAGCAGGCATTGCGGGAGAGACTGCTGGACCTGATGGCGCGTCATCGGCTTGACGCGCTGGTGTTTCCGCACCAGCGCCGCCTGGTCGTGCCGGTTGGCGAGACCCAGGCAGAGCGCAATGGCGTGCTCGCGTCGGCCACCGGATTTCCGGCCATTGTCATTCCGGCCGGGTATTCGCCGCCGGACGGCAATGCACCCCAGGGGGTGCCGGTCGGGCTGGAATTCTTTGGCCGCCCCTACACGGAACCCGTGCTGATACGGCTCGCCTATGCCGCGGAGCAGGCCTTGCGCGCCCGCCGGCCGCCGCAATCGACACCCGCCCTGGAATAGCGGCACGCGTCGGAACGAAGTTTTATCGCTGCTCTGCAAACGCCGGCCAGACATGGCGTCGACCAGGTCGCGGGCACACCGCGACGACTACCTCGATACGAGGAGGAGACAAAGATGGGCGCAGAAACCGTAGTTCAATCGCCGAATTCCCCACAGCAGCACGAACTCGACCGGGCCATGGACGGCATCGGCGTAACGGCGTCGCACAAGAAGATCATTTTCCTGATCATGCTGGGGGTGATGTTCGACGTGTTTGAACAGAACGCCGTCGGCCTGATCGGGCCCATGTTGCGAGAGCAGTGGGGCATATCGGTCGCCGAAATCGGCTTCCTGAATACCCTGACCTTCAGTGCTGCCGCGCTCGGACGCATCGGCTCCGGCTATATCGCGGACCGCTACGGCAGGCGCACCATGCTCAGCGCCAACCTGCTTCTGTTCACGCTGGGCGCCATCATCTGCGCGCTGGCACCGAACTATGGCGTGCTGGCAGCGGGCCGCTTTATTGTCGGCATCGGCCTGGGCGGCGAGATATCCATTGCCGTGACCATGCTGGCCGAACTGTGCTCGACGCGATTCCGCGGCACCGCGGTGGGCATGGTCAGCGTTGGCAGCGGCGGGCTGGGCAATATGCTCGCACCGGCGTTCGGCCTGGCCGTATTCGCCATGTTCCCGGGGCCGGACAGCTGGCGCTGGCTGTTTGCCTGCCTGGTGCTGCCGGCGTTCTTCGTCGTGTTCTACCGGCGTTTTATCCCGGAAACGCCACGCTTCCTGCTGTCCAAGGGGCGCGTGGACGAAGCTAACCGGGTGCTCTCCGTCCTCGCATCCGGCCGCCTGGGCAAGCTGCGCGGCGAGCCGACATCCTATATCAAGGCTGCGGTGCACGATGACGCCCCGCGCACCAGGGTGGGCCTGAGCGATATCTTCAAGGGCCGGCTGGGGCGCCGCACGATCGCACTGGGCATCGCGGTATCGATGACCTATGGCGCGCAGATCTCGGTGCTGACGCTGATGCCGACCATCCTGATGTCGCAGGGCTACACCATCTCGAAGAGCTTTCTCTTTACGATGGTGATGCAGAGCGGCAGCCTGTTCGGGGCGCTGGCGGCGTCATACTGTGGCTACCATTTTCCGCGCAAGCGTGTGCTGACGTTCGGCGCAGGGCTGGCCTGCGCGGCGGGGCTGTGCTTCGGCTTCCTGACGTATAACGTAGCGCTGGTGCTGCTGTTCGGTGCTGCCTTTACGTTCTGCGTGGTGTTGCTGAATACCTCGATCTGGATTTTTGCGCCGGAGCAGTATCCGACCCACGTGCGTGCATTCGGCACTTCACTGATCCTGGCCCTCGGCACGCTGGCGGGAGCGCTGACGCCGCTGATCAGCGGCCGCGTGTTTGAAAGCTACGGCGTTGGCGGCATGTTCAGCATGCTCGCTGCGATGTATGCGGTGTTCGCGCTGAGCGTGCAGTTCGCGCCTGAGACTTTCGGGCGTGCGATGGGCGAGACGGCCGCCGATGATGAAATCGGCACGGCAGTCGGCGAGAGCGCAGCCAGTGCAAGCAGGTTGTAAGGGCGGTCCGTTCCCCCCAGCGTGCGCTGTGGGCACGCTGGGGCGAGCGGCTCCTCGTCCGATGTTTATCATTCTCAATGAGACCCTAAAAGGCATGAATTCATCCAACATTGACCGGGTTGCGCAGGCGCTGCTCTCCGCGCGACGCGAGGGCCGTTGCGCCGACGCGGAGCTTTTCGCCACCGCGCTTGAAAATGCGGACCAGGCCTATGCCGTTCAGGCGATCGTGGCGCGAGCGCTGGCCTGGGAAGACGCCGGCACCGCGTACTGGAAATCAGGAGGCGCCTCGCGTGACGCCACGCTGACGCATGCGCGGCTCCCGCCAGCCGGCGTCTGGGCCAGTCCCGCGCAGTCCGGCGACTGGCCATTCACATGGCGCGGCATCGAGGCCGAAATCGCGCTGCGGCTCGGGGCCAGTGTCGACGCGGCGCAAGCTGCCGGTCTTGACTACGCCGGCGCGGCGGCGCTGGTTGACGCAATGGCGGTGTCCATCGAGGTGGTCGATTCGCGCTGGCAGCAAGGCCTCGCGGCGCCGGCCCTGCTGAAGCTTGCCGACTTGCAGTCCCATGGCGCACTCGTGCTCGGGGAGTGGCAAGCCTATGCAGACCGGGACTGGGCAACGCAGCGTTGCCGGGTAAACATCGGCGCCGAAGCGATCGAGCGCCGCGGCACCCATTCAATGGGCGATCCGGCTTACGGACTGCTGGCGTGGCTGCGCCATGTCACGCGAGAGGGGCGGCGCGTGGAGGCTGGTACGGTTGTCACCACCGGCACGTGGGTCGGCATCCTTCCGGCGTCCGAGGGCGACCTCGTGACCGCCGAGTTCGAGGGCATCGGATACGCTTCGGTCCGACTCTGAAGAGGACTGGCTGTGGAATGCGCCTCCGGGCGGCAACAGACTGCCTGGCGGCCTCTGCGTGCGGGCAGGCTCTCGCTCGGGCGAGCCTTGGCTCTCCCGCTCGGGATCTGCCTGACGAAGCAAAGCAACTGCGCGCTTTGCCGCAAATAGCGACAGGTAGATATGAACTCGCGCATCCGCCCTGAGTTCCAGCAGTGCCGCGAGGTAGCACTTCTTCACAACTTCAACAGGGAAGCCCGTCTTGAGTGAAATGCTCGCGACAACCTGATCGTCGTCCTCTGCCCTCATAGTGCCCCCTCAGCCTCGTGACACTTGCTCACGCGGCTAGCGCTTGACCCGGCCCGTGTGGGCGTCCGCCTGGCGGAGCGCCTCGTGACTCTACCCGGTCGTTGCAGTGCAGCACCGTTCCAACAACAGTGAGCGGGCGGCCCGAGGCCGATGACACCCTTCTGGCAAGGCTGCATCGGGGACCCGACTTGCCTGGACGAAATATTAGGTTCGGCCAGAACAACTGTCCACCTGACATTCGTCCCTGGGCCAGGCAACTTGCGCGAACAGCTGTACGAGCACGAGCCGCGCCGCACCTTACTTCTTCGGGAGTGGCTCCCGCCAGGCCACAATATGCTAACGTTAAACCATACGATAGCCGCAGGGGGCAACGGGCAGCGACCGCTCTGGTCGCGCATGCCTGTTCGGGCGGCTCCCCCAGGTTATCGATCCGTTCAAGGAATCAATGCTGAGCCGGAGTCCGCCCCGCGTGCTGGCGGACTCTATTTGCGCCAGCAGGACAAGTCATGATGGAAAGCCACAGGCGCGCTGGCTACTATGAGTTCAAGGCTTATACCCAGCCACTAAGCAACGGCAAGCACCAGGGATTCGTGCTTGTCCGTCAACACACGATGGTGGGAATGCAGCAGTCAGTCTTTCGTGCGGGACGGCCGTCGATGGCGGAAGCGGATGCCTTTGCCCTGGCCGAAGCCCGCGTGGACGATCTTATCGTCCTGATCGGCAGTGGCCGGCTGCCAAAAGCAACGCTGGTTCCACCTGGCTGACGAACGCAGCCATCGAGCGCTTCGCGGTGCAATGCACAAATTGCGCAAGGAGCCAGTGCAACGAGGTACACGCCCGGCACAAATTCTTGCCTGATGCGACGTTCCCGGATGAATGTGAATAGAGCTGTCGTAAGCCAGGACAAATGACAGGGAGCCGTGAAGCCTATGTCCAAGACCATCAAGAAGCGGTATCTGAAAGCGCTCAACCGGCGCCTGAAAAAGGAGTCGGCAGGCAGGTTCGACACGGTTTTCGTCTTTTATCCACTGGGCGCGAAGCCCAAGAAGGCCACGGGCGTCACGGCCAGTGGTCCTGCCGATCCGCAGGTCCTGGCCGTCATGGACGCAGTCCAGGCCCGTGTGTTCGCCAAGTTTGAGAGTTCGGAAAAACTCGCGTAGGCGGAATGCCGGCCGTGAAACCGTCAATGTCGTCCGACTGGTCGGCCTGTGCTCCGGAAGCGCTTCCACAGCTTTCGCTGATTGTCCCGATCGTCGGCCACGCGTGCCGCCAGGAAACCGCGCGCGTAGCTCGCGCCGGCGGAGGCCTTGCGATGGTGCTGCTGCAGATGGCCTAACAGGCCATCTGCCACCGCCATATCGTTGCCCCATCCCAGGTCATCCTGCAGCTTCGCCAGCACGCGCCGATACGGATTCAGGCGCTTTTGCCTGAAGAGGTCGGCGAAGAATTCGGCAGCGTAGCGCAGCTTCTTTGCCGCGATCCTCGCGCGGTGGCGGCGATGGGCATCGAGCTTGTGAAGGCCTCGACCCCGGCGCGCGAGCTTGCGATGACGCTTGCGCAGGACGCGATCGGCGAGCACGGCAGCCGGCCTGCCAAGCTGTTTGCGTGTGTCGTCGGACGCATCGCGCCATGGGGTCGCCGTGATCCAGTGATCGAGCGCAAGGGCGACCCGTGCGTAGCGCGGCGACTGTACCGCGGCTGTCGCCTTGGCATGGCGGGCCTTCGCGATCTCGGCCGCCGCCGCTTTGGTTTCCGCCATCTGCTCGCGCTTGTCCTTGCCTGCGTCAACCTGCGGCAGCGTCGAATGCGCCAGCACATACCAATCCCGGGATTCACCGAGTTCGTCGGCGATCCACTTCACTTCATCGGCGAGCGCTGCCGGCAGCGTGATCACATCGTCGAACATGTCGAGCGCGGAACGGAAGCGGCGCAGTCCCACCCGCATCTGATGCACGCCTTCGGGTGAATGTCCCGTGGCTACCAGCGGGGCATTGGCATGTACCTGGTCCAGGCAGCTCTGCAGTATCTTGCAGATGGCCTCCTCTACCGTGTCATTCCTTTTCAGTGCGATCGGCCGTGCCTTGACCGCCGAGCGGTCGCCAGATACCAGCAAGTCGTAGCCGCGGTCGCTCTTGCTCTGCATGCTCAGGCTCATCGGTAGCTTGTCGATGAGTCGCAGCCCGAGTTCGCTAAGGCGCCGGGGCTCGCCCTGCTTGAGTTCCAGTTCAAGCTCGGAGAAGGTGCGGGCCTGCGCCGCCGCTGTGATTTTCCCGCTGTCCAGCGCGAGTTCTATCTCCTCGCCGCTTTCCAGCTTCAGCGTCCACAACTTCCGTGTGACCGTGCTTCGGAAAATCGGAACCAGCTGATCCGGCAGCGAGCCGTTCTTTAAGAGATGAGAGAGTGCTGAAGACTTCGGCACTGCAGCCCGCAAGGCCTTGAGATCGGGCTTCGTCTCTTTCAGCGCGGACTCGTACTCTTCGCGCTCGAAGAATCCGCCGCGCCGCTCGCCGGACGACTTGAGGGTCTGCGTGATCTGGTCGCCATTGCGGCGGACACGCAGATCGGCTCCGTTTCGCCGCAGGAGGAAGTCCGGAGTGTCGAAGTATTCGCTCTCCAGAGCCTGTTCCTGTTGCGAATCCGGTTCCACATCCAGGAGCGCAGGTAATTCGCGCATGGCAGCGCCCTGATTTGCCGCCAGTTCGAATTTCAGTTCCTTCTCCATGGTATTGCTCCTTGTACAGGACGCTTCCATTACTGAGTGGGCGGCCGTCCGGGTCCTGCATCGGATTGCCCGATCTGCGCGTTCTTGTCCGCGAAATGCCGGTTCCCTTGGCCTCGTGGCCGTACTGTGATCAGTTGGTCGGCGCAAAAATCGTGCCGTCAGGCGGCACGCGGCGCTTCGCAGCGAACCAGGACGAACTACGGCAAGTAAGCGGGAATCCAGCGGGCGATTGGCGGATGCCCGGCTACGCGGAAAGTTCGGCCAGTATCGCCTGCCGCACGTTCCTGACATGCGCCACCCCGGTGGCTTCGGCCTCGTCCGGCTCGCCTGCCAGCACGGCCGTCGCGATGCGCCGGTAGTCCGCCAGCCGCATCTGCTGGAGCGACGCGAGCCGATGCTGGGCGTGGACGATCGGCATCTGGATGGTGGGAAACAGGCGAATCAGCTCGCGGTTGCCGCCCATTTCCAGCAGCGTCCGGTAGAACTGCCGCCTCGCGCCCGCAAATGCCGCGGTAGCGTGCGCTTTTTCCGCGGCAGCCAACTGCTGAACCGTGGCGCGCAGAGCCTGGGCATGGTTGCGATCGGCACAACCGCGGGTTGCCGCGCGTGCCAGCAGTCCCATCATGCGCTCCGCCACGTCGAGAACATCCAGGGTGTCCTGCATGGTCAGCCGCCGGATGACCGCGCCGCGATGGCGGGGCAATTCGACGATGCCCTCGGCGGCAAGCCGCTGCAAGGCTTCCCGCACGGAATTGCGGCCAACGCCGAATTGCGTCACCAGATCGGTTTCGACCAGCCGTTGGCCGGGCACGAAGCTGCCGAGCTCCAGCCCGCCAATGATGCCGAAAAAGACGGTGGCGGAGGCGCTCCGGTCAGGCTCGCCGGTGTCGGCAGGCGGGGAAGAAGGAGGGAAAGATGTCGCAGGCGTCACGCGGGCATTCTAACAGCAAGCTGTCGGACGTTGACATGGGATGAAATCATCCTACAATCTGATCCTCATATCCAATGGATCGGGAGACAACCGTGCAGGACACATTGCTGGATCTTCGGGGCAAGCGCGCGCTGGTGACAGGCGCGTCGGGCGGATTGGGCGCGCATTGTGCGCAGGTCCTGGCATCGCGCGGTGCCGAGGTGGTGCTTGCCGCGCGCCGTACTGACGCGCTGAAAGCCGTCGCGGAAAAGATCGGAACGGATGCGCGCCTGCAGTGCGTGGCGCTCGACGTCACCGACGGCGCTTCGCGCGCGGCACTCGTGCGCGATATCGAGCCCGTTGACATCCTGATCAACAATGCCGGCCTGGTGCGCGAGGGCGCGGCGCTCGGGCACGCCGAGGACGATTGGGATGTGGTGATGGACACCAATCTCAAGGGGATGTTCTTTCTCGCGCAGGCGCTGGTCCCCGGCATGCGCGAACGCGGCGGTGGCAGCATCGTCAATATCGCCTCGATCCTGGGGCTGCGACAGGCGGGCGGCGTAGTGTCCTATGCTGTCTCCAAGGCCGGCGTGGTGCAGCTCACCAAGACGCTTGCGCTGGAATGGGCGCGCTACGGCATCCGCGTGAATGCCCTGGCCCCCGGCTATATCGACACCGACATCAACCGGGACTTCTGGCAGACCGATGCCGGCAAGGCGCTGATTCTGCGCATCCCGCAGCGCCGGCTCGGGCAACAGGAGGACCTCGACGGGCCGTTGCTGCTGCTGGCCTCGGATGCGTCCCGGTACATGACGGGCACCGTGATCGCCGTCGACGGCGGCCATCTGGTCAATACGCTGTAAGGAGACCGACATCTTGCTCACCGACTATCCCACCGAAAGAAGCCGCAGCATCGGCGAGCGCGTCGAGCGCTTTGTCCGCGATGTGGTCGTGCCCTACGAGCGTGACCCGCGTTGTGAATCCCATGGCCCATCGCCGGAACTGGTTGCCGAACTGCGTGACAAGGCGCGCGCCGCCGGCGTCATGACGCCGCATATCCTCCCCGACGGCTCGCACCTGAGCCAGCGGGAGACCGCCGCGGTGCTCATGCGCTCGGGCTTGTCGCCGCTCGGGCCGGTTGCCGTCAATACGATGGCGCCCGACGAAGGCAACATGTTCTTGCTGGGAAAGGTGGCCACCCCGGCGCAGCAGCAACGATTCCTGGCGCCGCTGGTCAGCGGCGAGGCGCGTTCCGCGTTCTTCATGACCGAGCCCGCGGAGGACGGCGGCGCCGGTTCGGACCCGTCGATGCTGCAGACCACGGCGGTGAGGGATGGCGACGAATGGGTGATTCGCGGCCGCAAGAAATTCATCACCGGTGCCGAAGGCGCAGCCGTGGGCATCGTGATGGCGCGTACGGGAGATGGCGAGCGTGCGCAGGCCACGATGTTCCTGGTCGATCTGCCACACCCGGCCATCCGCATCGAGCGCCTGATCGACACCATCGATAGTTCCATGCCCGGCGGACATGCGCTGGTCGTGATCGATGACCTGCGCGTGCCGCACAGCCAGGTGCTGGGCCAGGCGAACGAGGGCTTCCGCTATGCGCAGGTTCGCCTGTCGCCGGCGCGGCTTTCGCATTGCATGCGCTGGTTCGGCGGCGCCGCGCGGGCGGACGAGATCGCACGCGCGTACGCGACCACACGCAAGGCTTTCGGCAAGCTGCTGATCGACCATGAAGGCGTCGGCTTCATGCTGGCCGATAACCTGAT
Organism: Cupriavidus sp. MEYA8; assembly: GCF_059278825.1. Taxonomy (NCBI): domain Bacteria; kingdom Pseudomonadati; phylum Pseudomonadota; class Betaproteobacteria; order Burkholderiales; family Burkholderiaceae; genus Cupriavidus; species Cupriavidus sp. MEYA8. Next base: position 236,007 of record NZ_CM181222.1, on the reverse strand, counting down.
CGACCTTCAGCAGGCCGCCCTGATGATCGACTGGTGCGCGGGCGTGCTCGACGGCGGTTCGTCGGGGACCGCGGAAAGCTCGATGGCCAAGGTGGCCGTCTCGGAAGCGCTGTTCCGTGTGGCGGACCGTTGCGTGCAGATCCTGGGGGGGATGGGCGTGTCACGCGACACTATCGTCGAGCAGATCTTCCGCGAAGTACGAGGGTTCCGGATCTACGACGGCCCGACCGAAGTCCACAAATGGTCGCTGGCCAGGAAGATCAAACGCGAAACCCTGGGTGCGTCGCAAGCTGGCTGACCGGCTACGCCGGCGGCGCGCGATGCGGTAGTCGTCGACCCAGGCAATCGACGCCCTGGTAGCGCGATATCCCGTAGCGCGCCGGCCGAGCCGAAAAAATCCTTCAATGAGGTGCCATCACCTTTTTCCCGCAGTGGGATGCTGCGAAAGAGATCGAGAAATGTGCCATTCGTTTGGCCGACGCAGCAACCTGAGGCGGCCAGGCGGGGAGTGTCGCCGATTATGTTCGCCGGCCTGTCGCGAACCGCGACACTGGAAATCCGGAACAGGGCCGGGACAATTGATCTGCCTGCGCGAAAGTCTATTTCAATTCGCATTGCATGCAGACTCCCGCTGGCATCCCCGGCGACGTCAGGGTATGCGAATTCCGTACACTGACGGGCAGGGAGGTCGTAGCGACGAGGGAAAAGCCGTAACGAGAAAAGAAGCCGGGGCACTTTGCGGTAGCAAGGACTGCGCGTTCGCAGCCCTCTGCACGTGCCCGCACCAGAACGGCAGACACCAGGTGCTTGGCAATACCGCGATCCCTATATCCGGGCAGTACCGCAACTGAACAGACGACTATGACTTTCGCGTGCCGCTCCGCTCCGGCGCAGGCGACAATGCGCCCGTCCATTAACGCAATGTGGAACATATCCGGAGACCACGATGCGTTCTGCGTCAATCCACATTTGTCTAGCACCGTGGTAATTCCAGGCAGGTCCGCAGTGGTGGCGGATCGGATCTGTAAGGCTCTAATCATTGCTGCACCAGCGCCCGTCGAAGCGTTTTCTTCGTAATGCGCTTACTTAATAGACATCGGTTCCACAATACCGTCGCGTAGCTGTTTTGCCTACGTGTCCGAAATTCGCCAACAAGAAAGCGAGGGTAATTCCCTAAAAGGGATACATTTAAGGCGATTTGTTCGCCTCTCGAAGCCTTGTTGGCAAGCCCGTGGCACCTCCGACTTTGGAGTCGAAATAAGCACACCATCGGCCGTGGTGTGCGGAAGGCCGCGCTCGGTGGCGATTAGGTCGCGCAGCGTCGGGCGTTCGGGCCTGGCTAGCGCACTATCCTTGCAAGGACGACGCCACCCCAGATCCGGGAGCTATTGGCCGGGAGCTGTTGTCCACGCTGATGGCGAGGACCCGGCCGACGCCGGACTGAAGATGTGGCTTTGCGGGCAGTTCTCGCCGGCAATCCGGCAAGGATCGAATTTCCAGTCTTTCGCTGCGCTCCGATGATGCCGGCCGCTTCCGATCACGATGGCCCCGAGGACAATAGCCGGACCCTGCTGTACTTCGGCTGGCTGACGTTGATTGTCCATCTGGCAACGCCGGCCGGCTACCTGATTGATATCCAGGCGTCGTACCTGCTCAAGAATGAGTTGCACGCGACGGCGACGGAGATCTCGACATTCCGGCTGGTTACCGGAATCCCCGTGTACATCGCATTTGCCTTTGGCCTCGCGCGCGATCACTGGAATCCGCTGGGTTTGCGCGACCGTGGCTTCTTCCTGATTTTCGCTCCCATCACCGCGGCGGCATTCGTCTGGATGGCGTTTGCGGGCATCTCATACACTGGACTGCTCGTCGGGATGCTGCTGGCAATGCTGTCGTCCCGGTTTACCGCCGCCGCCTACCAGGGGTTGATCGCGCTGGTGGGCCAGGAAAAGCTCATGTCCGGGCGCCTGAGTGCGCTGTCGAACGTGGTCAGCTCCGTTCCCGTCGTGGCGGGTGCGTTCGCTTCCGGGTACGTGTCCGATCATCTTGCGCCGCAAGAGGCCTTCTTGCTGGTGGCGATGGTCACTTTGCTGATTGCGGTGTTCGGGCTCTGGAATCCCGCCACCGTCTTCGGTAATACGTACGACAAGCCGCAAGCCAGGCGCGCGGATTTCGTCGGGAATGTCAGGCGGCTGGTGAAGCATAAGGCCGTCTATCCGGCGCTGCTTATCTGCTTTCTGTGGAACTTCGCGCCAGGGGCGGCCACACCGCTGCAGTTCTACCTGGCCAATGAACTGCATGCATCGGATTCCGTCTACTCGTACTACAACGGGATCTTCGCTGCCGCGTTTATCCCGACATTCCTGCTGTATGGCGTGCTATGCAAGAAGGTATCGCTGAACAAGCTGCTGTGGTGGGGGACGATCGTCGCGGTGCCGCAGATGATTCCGTTGGCATTTATTCGGTCAGCCGATCTCGCGCTGGTATTGGCGGCACCAATAGGGCTGATGGGCGGGCTAGCCACGGCGGCATACTTCGATCTTGCGATGCGGTCGTGTCCACCGGGCCTGCAAGGGACCCTGATGATGCTGGTCGATGGTGTTCTCGCGCTCTCGGCGCGCGCCGGCGACCTGTTGGGCTCATGGATCTATAACACCGGCGCAGCGCACGGCTTTACGTGGTGCGTGATCGCAACTACGGTCGTGTACGCACTGATCCTCCCCTTGATCCCGCTGGCGCCGAAGGCATTGATCGCTACCCGGGACGGCGAAGCCAATCCGGAGGCTGCGGCCGACGCCAATGGCTAGCCGCAACCGGCAGGGCTTTCTGACCGGGGCGTCAGTGTCCCGCCCCCCGGATCGAATCCGGGGAAAAATACGCTTCGCCAAACTGCGGGCTGCTGTTCAGGCGTACCGGCTTCCCTTCATTGGTCAGCCGATCCGCCAGATAGGAGCCGGCCGTAAGGTCATGGTAGAACGCCACCGCCGGGTAGTAGCGCCGCGCATCGTAGGCGTAAAGCGACGATTGCATATTGGTTCGCCACAGCTGGCCGCGGGCATCGTAGTTGTCGGCAAGCACTGCCATCCAGGTGTCTTCATCCAGGTACAGCACACGCTTTGCATACTGATGCCGGAAGCCTGGCTTCAGTCTGGCTTCGAGCACCCAGGCACGGTGCAGTTCGTAGCGGACCAGTTCCGGGGTCGCATGGTTGGGGCCCAGCAGTTCGGCGTACCTGACGCCAGGATCGACCAGCTTGTAGTTGTGGTACGGAATATAGATTTCCCGCTTGCCGATAATCTTCCACTCATAGCGCTCGCCGGAGCCGTTGAACAGGCGATCGTCGTCCACCGTACGGAAGCCGCCCGGCCCCAGCGGCTGGTCAAAGCCGAACTCGGGTGCCTGCCGCACCCGGCGCGTGCCGGGATTGTATTGCCAGGTCCTGGCCGTATCCGAGCCTTCGCGATCCCAGAAGTTGTGGGAGACGATGATATTGCCGCGCTCGCGCAAAGGCAGTTCGGTTTCCACGCGGGCGAAGGTCCGGTTGATCAGCGGCGAGCCTTTTTCAAACGCGGCGCCGTTGACGGGTGACCAGATGTCATATTTCCACTTGCCCCATGCGATCTTGCCGTCGCGATACACCACTGCCTGGTCGTAGACGGCTGATTCTTCGGCAATGGCGGAAGAGAAGCGGAGATTCCACATCAGCTCCAGCCCGCTCTTGGGCACAGGAAACGGCGCGGTGGGCGGATAGTCCTTGAGGCCGTTCGCGTCCGTCGTCAGCTGCGTCCTGGCGGCGTGGTGCTGGATCGCCTTGTAGACGGCATCGCCATAGCGGAAGTCACGATGGCTGGGGTAGATCGCCATCCTGAATGTCGTCGGGTACAGCCTGAACATGGCGAGCTGCCCGTCGCTCAGGTGAGCACGGTATTGCTCCACGTTCTGGGCCGTGATCACCGCCAGCGGTTGTTCCGACGCGTAGGGGTCAGGGTAGGTGTCGCCTGGCCGGAAAGTCAGGCCCGCGGGCGCGGCCTGCCATTTTCCGCTCCACGCGGGGATGCTGCCGTCCTTGTTGGCGGACCGTTCGGCACCCATCGGCGTGAGCGGGCCGTCCAGGCGCCTGACTTCGTCGGGCGTCATCGCGGCAAGGGAAGGTGCGTTCAACTGTGAGGCCGCTAGCACCGCACCGGCTATCGTGCACAGCACTAAGGTCTTGCTTTTCATTATCTCTCCTCCGATTTCAATGGCGTGATGGTCGTGCGCCGGCATCGGGCTGACGGGCTGGCGCGGGACGGCCTGCGATCAGGCATTGCTCAGCTCGGCGATACGCAGCACCAGCTTGCCTGGCGCCTTGCCCGACTGGACCAGGTCGAGTGCGCGTCCCGCCTGTCCCAGCGGCAGGCATGCGATGCGAGGCGGCCGCAAGCGCTCGCTTGAGATCAGCGACGCGATCTCGCGCAGCCGCGCGCCGCTTGGCATCTTGCTGTAGGCCACTGCGGTACGCATGCCGCGCCGAGCGGCGTCGGCCGGATCCGGGCCGTTGTCGCCATTGACCAGTGTCAGGATGGCGACAAGGATGCCGCCGGGCCTGAGCAAGTCCATGCCGTTCGGCAGGGTGCCGCAGCCAACGGTGTCCAGAACCAGGTCGACACCAGCGGGCGCCCATGCCTGCATGGCGGCAGCGATGTCGCCGCGATAGTCGATCGCCAGGTCGCAGCCGAGCGCTCTCAGTTCGTCGCGGCGAGCCGCACTGCAGGTGGCAGCGGCAGTGGCACCGGCTGCGGTTGCCAGTTGCACAGCAAACGTGCCGACCGCACCGGCACCGCCATGCACCAGCACCGTCTGGCCTGGCTTGAGTCCGCCTTCGTCGAAGAGTCCCGTCCAGGCCGCCAGCGCCGGTGTCGGGGCGGCGGCTGCTTCGGCAAATCCCAGGTTGTCGGGGATCGGGACCACGCAATCCCGAGAGACCGAAACGTACTCTGCATAGGAGCCCCATTTGCCTGCGCCAACCTCCGTTTGCGCGAACACGCGCTGGCCCGGGACGAAATCCTTGACGCCTGTTCCCACGGCCGCCACGACGCCGCTGGCATCGAAGCCGAGCACGAACGGGAAGCGGTATGGCATGAAGCGGCTCAGATAGCCTTCACGGCATTTCCAGTCGGCTGGATTCACGCCGGCGCAAGCGACGCGGATCAGGATTTCGCCGGCAGCGGGTTCCGGCCTCGGGACGTCTGCAAACCTGAGTACGTCGGGTCCGCCGGTACGGTCAATGACGACAGCGCGCATGCTTTTCTCCATCGCTTATCTTGCGGACAGGTCTTCGTGGTTCAAACCAGGGTGTGCCCACGGCGGGATCACGGGCGGTGGCAGCGTGCCCTGGCCATCAAGCGTGCGAACGTTCAACCCGTGCGCCAGGGGAAAGTGCAGGCTATGGGCGATGTGGCCGGTGCGCAGGCGGGCTGGAACGCTGCAGAGTGCAAGCGCTGTTTCCGCCAGGTACTCCACCGGTTCGGTTGGATAGCCGTCCGGGATATAGCGCGCGCTGCCAGGCGTGCGGATCGCCGTGCTTGGGGCTACGGCGTTGACGGCGATATTCTCGCCCTCCAGTTCCGCGGCAAGGCCCTCGGTGAACCGGTTGATGGCGGCCTTGACCGCGGCGTACACCGTTACGCCGCCGGCGCGGTCAAAGTCTGAATACGGGTGTGAGGGCGACAGGGCGGTGACCGAGCCGAGGTTGATGATCCACCCCGCGCCGCGCGTGCGCATCAGCGGGATCGCTGCACGGCTGAGCATGAAGGGAATGCGCAGGTAGTGCTCAACCGTCTTGTCGAATACTTCCAGCGGCATAGCTTCGACGCGGCTGTATTCCGCCATGCCAGCATTGTTGACCAGGATATCGAGGCCGCCCGCCGCGCTTGCTGCTCGTGCCACGAGGTTGTCGCGCTGCTCGGGGTCCTCCAGGTCTGCCGCCAGTGCCATGGCACGGCCCCCTTGCTGCCTGATCCGGCCAACTGTCTCGGCCAGCGTATCGGTTTCGTCCTCTGACTGGCCTGCGCGGCGGGCCGTGGCAACTACCAGCGCGCCCTCGGCCGCGAAGCGCTGCGCGATGGCGCGGCCGATGCCGCGGCTGGCGCCGGTCACCAGCGCAATCTTTCCTGTCAGTTTCCCGTGTCCGGTCATGGCGCGTATTCCTCTGTGCAGTTGTGGTTGGCAATCAGGCTGGTTTCGATTGGGCAGAAGGCATGGGAGATCGCCTGGACTGTCCATTCGGGAAACTCGGGGTCGAACCACCGGTCGACGCGGCCCCAATGGAAGGGGTGCATCAGGTATTCGCCCAGGAGGTCCTCTGCGCTGGCGAACTCCTGCTGCCAGACGTGGGTCCATGTGCCGGGCGACAGGACGCGGGCAAGCCGCCAGTTGAGGATGCCGGGCATGTACCCAGGCATGCGCAGCAGGTCCTGCTCAAGGCCGCGGACCTGCCAGTCAGGTGCTTCGGGCCTGACCCGGAACATCAGCGTGCGCCAGATCCCCTGGCGCAACAGGGGCGCCCGCAGTCCGTCCGAGATCGGGCTGTAGGCCACGCGATCCACCTCTGCCAGGCCGTCCAGCGCGGCAGCCAGGCCGGGGTCGTGGCCGGGCGGGCAGGACGCCACCGGGTCGAACTGCAGGTCGAGCGTGTAGTCGCCAGCGCCCCAGCTTCCCGCCAGGTTCCGGCCAATCGCAACCTGGCGCAGGCCTGGCAGGGTTTCGATCCTGGCAAGCAGTGCCTGCTCCTGTGTATTCGCCCCGGTGCAGATGCCGGGGTGAATTCTTATCTGCGCTGTCTCATGCCGCATCGCATGGCTCCTTGCGCTGGGGCAGGCCACATGCCGCATCGGCCATCACATGGCGGCGGCGGGTATCGCACAGCGTGCTGACTGTTGACCAGAAGGCGAGGGCCGGAGCGTCGATGCTGGCGCGCATGGCGTAATAGGCTGGCGCATCAGCCACTTGCCACAGCAGCCACAACGTATTGGGTGCATCTTCCAGCGCCACCGGTGGCGAAACCCAGCGCTGCAGCAGCGCCAGGCCCCTGGCGGCGCTGCCAGGCAGGTACTGGCTCTCCAGCAGGCTCAGCACAGTGGCCAGGTGCCGGGGCGCGAGCACGATTTCATCGAGTATGTGGATCATGGTTGTGTCTCGCGCGGCGCAGGCAGGGTGCAGCGAGGCTGCGATGTCGGCGCCGCAGACTTGCAGGCGGAATGCGCGGTCATGGGTTTCCCGTGGGTTGTCCCGTATGGGCATGGCGTTCATGGCGTGGCAACCTCCATGGCCCATGGCCGTGCGCAACCTGTCGCGCGGGTGGAAGTGCCGGGATGATTATGGAAGGCCCCGCCGCACGGGATCCCTACCCGGACGATCAACAACCGCTACCGAAGCAATCAGGACAAGCAACCATGAATGCCTACATACCGGGGAATCCCGTACCTGTTCCGGATGGCATGGTGCTGCGCTTGCTGGACGAGTTGAAGCGGCAGGGCGTCGAGGTGCCGCCTGCCGCCGGCGCATCGGCGCATGCGCCGCCCGCGCAGTTCACCGCGCTCTATCGCGCCGCGATCGAGCAGCTGGAAGCCCTGGTCGCCAAAGGCAACGGCCACCCTCCGATGCGCAAGCAGGAAGTGGACTTGCTGTGCCGTTGCGTGTTGAGCAGCCAGACGCTAAGGGAAGCGATCCGCTGCGCGGCCGACTTCTGCGTGATGCTGTACCCGCGCGCCGGTTCGCTCAGCCTCGGGCAAAGCGCGGGCCAGGCGGTGTTCCGCATGGATTCACTGCGGCGCGCAGAAAGCTCTGCGGCTTGCCTGGTGGACCTGACCGGGCTCTTCTTCTACATGCTCCTGTTCGGCTGGCTGATCGGCCAGCCGATACGTCCGACCCACGTTTACCTGGCGCATCCCCGGCGTGAGGACGCCATGCCGTTCCTTGGCCTGTTCCATGCCGCTGTGACCTCAGGCGCCCAGACCTACGGATTCGAGTTCGATGAAGCCTTGCTCGACCGGCCGGTCGTGCGCCAGGCAGCGGAGCTCGATGCCTTCCTGGAAGACTTTCCTTACCGGCTGATCGGTGCGCCGGTCGAGGTCGTATCACTGAGCCAGCAGGTGCGTGGCATCCTGCATGCAGCGCTGGTACATGGCGCGCGACTGCCCACGCTCGCTGAACTTGCCGTGCGCTTCGATGTGAGCGAACCGACGCTGCGCCGCCGCCTCGCAGCCGACGGCAGCAGTTACCGGATACTGCGCGAGCACAACCTGCAGGAGTACGCCGAACAATGCCTGTGCACGACCAACTGGCCGATCGGCAGGATTGCGGAGCAGCTTGGCTTTGCCAGCGAGGAGGCGTTTCGCCGGGCGTTTCAGCGCTGGACCGGGCATGCGCCGACGTGGTTCAGGCGCGAGGGGAGAAGGTGAGGCGCTGGGGGGACAGCGCTCCGGGAGGCGCCGCAAAAAGCCGGCCCCGGTGCCCGAGGCCTCAGAACATGGCCCCCGAGGCATAGAATGTTGGTTTTGCGATCAGTACAAGAGAATATGCACCGCACCGACGAATCACTTTCGGAGCAAGAACCGGCAGCCATCCACGAACCCCGACTGTGGCGAGACAAGGGCTGGACTGCCCGAGTGATCAAGAACGAGGATGGCGACGGCTGGGCCGTCGAAATGATCCGGGATGGCAGCGCAGAGCCGGCGCTTGTCGGTCCCTGGACCATGGGGCGCAACAAGGTCGATCCGAAGCCGCTCGATGCCACGGCTCACCAGACGCTGGTCAAGACCGCCGCCGAAGTCATTCGGCGGCATGAGCAGCAACTGCACGCCCAACTCAACAAGCAGACCAGCTTCGAGACCGAATCCGGAACCGTGACCGTCAAGCTCGTTGTTACGCCGGATGAGTTCGAGCCTTTCGGCACGCTTACGGCAGTGGATCCCTTCGGGGACGTGATCGCGACCGTCAAGGTGCCGCCAGATTTTCGCCTGACGCGGGATAGCGCCGCCCGCTGGGCGGCTGATGGCTTTTGCAAGATCCGCTGACGTCGCACGCGATAGAGACAAGGGCACCCGAGCCCAGAGCGCCCAGCCGATTGTTCGTGGTAGAGTCGATCATCATTCTTTGTCGCATAGCCCTATGTCGCCACCCGTTGAACGTGGGTCCGTCGATCCAGCATACCGCCAACAGGGCATGGAAAGCCCGGGGGATGCGCAAAGTCTGACCGTGCAGGTTCCGGCAATTGTTCCGGCGCAAACCGCTTTAGTGGTCATGCATTATCAGACCGACATACTGGAGTTATTTCCATCGGTTGCGCCCACTTTGCTCTCCAATACCCGCAAGCTGTGCGATGCTGCGCGAGCCAAGGGCATCAGTGTCTATTTCGCCAAGATCCACTTTCGCCCAGGCTATCCGGAAGTCAGTCCGTTGAACAGGAACGGGCAGGGCATCAAGCAACTCGGCCTTTTCGTCGACGACAAGATCTCGCCGGAGCTTGGGCAGCAGGCCACTGAACCGCTCATCATCGCGCATCGCGCCAGCGTGTTCTTTGGTACCGACCTGCAGGTGCGGCTGTCCGCGCAGGGTATCGATACCCTGGTCATGGTGGGCATTGCGTCGACCGGCGTGGTGCTGTCGTCGGTTGCGTACGCGAGCGATGCGGACTTCCGTTTATTTGCGGTCAAGGATTGCTGCTACGACCCGGATCAGGTCGTGCACGATCATCTCTTTTCAACGGCGTTCGATTCGCGCACAACGGTGCTGTCGCTCGCCGATGCCTTGCAGTTGCTTGCCTAAGGCTTATAAGCAACGGCCTCGATTTCCACTTTGGTGCCTGCCATATTCTTCCCCTGCAACGTCGACCGTGATGGCTTGTTTGCGCGGAAGAACTCTTCGTAAATGCGATTGAATGCATCGAAGTCGCCTGCGTCTTCAAGCCAGACTGTTGTCTTCACGACGTCCTCGAGGGTACAACCCGCGAGAGCGAGTACATTGGCGACGTTCTTCAGCGTCTGGCGTGTGTGAGCTTCTATCCCGCCAATGACGATGCTGCCGTCTTCATTCCTGGCTACCTGACCGGACACAAAGACAAAGTCGCCAGCCTTCACCGCCATGGAGCGTGGCAAGGTTCGTGTACCCGGATTGCTCTCTGCAAACTGCTCGATCGTCATTTGGGTCACCTCCCGGATTCCACTGTCCCGTCCTTGCTCCATCATGCGCGCGTTTTCGGGGCGAATACGCCACGGCCTCACTTTCCCGGCTCGCTCCCCTGGTTTCCCGTCATGCAGGAATAGAACGCGGCCCGCACAACGGACAGAGGCGCGGCCCCGAGAAGCGCGTCGGCCTCTGCCTGGCAGTCGCGCGGGGGGCCGGCGGGCATGCCAGGCCGCTCGCCCGCGGCCGTCTTGCCGGGCTGCCTGCCGTCGTTCGCGGCGCAGGCGCCCAGCAGGACCAGGGCGGCGAGTACTTGCACGGATCTGAGGCGCATATTGCAAGGCGCTCCATGGCAGGTCTGGGCATAGCCCGGCGCAAGCGGGGCTTCCGGTAGGCACTATACGCCGCCAACCAGCGATGTGACGCCCGCGCGGGCCGAAGCGAACGACTATGGTACGCGCCGATCAAGGCCTGATGGTCAGGGCCCGCAGCGGCATCCAGCAGAGGACTCCCCTTGCACATGGCATGAACTGCAAAGCAGTCGGCGGACCAGGCAAAGCGTGCCAGCCTCCGGTGGCCTACCTTGATTATGAGTTCGCGACGTCAACCCGAACGAAAATCGACATCAGGGACGCGCTGCAGGCATGGAATAAAGATGCGGCGCCTTGCTGATGATTACAGATCAATAGAAGAGGCTCCTTAACATGCACTACCATCCGGCTTTAGATCCCGTGGCGCTTGTCGCTTGCCTTGCCGGATTGGCCTTGGTTGGATGGGCGCTTGCCGTTTTCGTGCTGTGAGACATCAGTTCAAAAATACCAAAACGTCTCCCCGCGTCGTCCACTGACGAGAACGGCGCATGCTCCAATTCTGAATGACCCTTCTTACGTGATGGCATCGCCGCAACGCGATCTCTTCCGCGCAGGCCTCAGACCAGGAACGTCTCCGCCAGCCGGCACCAGAACGCTGCTCCCAAGGCCAGGTTCCTGTCATTGAAGTCGTAGCGGGGGTTATGCAAGCCACGCGCACCGTCCGACGGGCCGTTGCCGATACGGACGAGGGCGCCCGGGCATTCCTGCAGCATGTACGCGAAGTCTTCGCTGCCCATCATCCTGGGATAGTCGCGGTCTACGTCCTCATGGCCAACAAGCTCCGTGGCAACGTCGGCCGCCAGGGCCACCGCGTCGGCGGCGTTGTCGACGACCGGGTAGCCCTCCACATAGCGGATTTCCGCTTTCGCGCCGTACGATTCGGCGGTCATGTGGACCAGCGTTGTGATGCGGTCCTTCAGTAGTGCGCGCACTTCCGGACTGAACGAGCGCACGCTGATGCCGATTTCGGCATCGGCCGGAATGACGTTCAGTGCGTCCCCAGACCGTAGCCGGCCAACAGTGAGCACTGCCGACTCGTTGGGGGGGACGTTGCGCGAGACCACGGTCTGCAGCGCCATCACGATGGCAGCCGCTGCCACAAGCGGGTCAACCGCCAGGTGAGGGCGCGCGGCGTGGCCGCCCAGGCCCACGACCTTGATAAACACCCGGTCGCCCGCGGCGAGAAACGGTCCCGGACGCATCAGGAACCGGCCCTGGGGGGCACCGGGATGGTTGTGCATGGCAAATACCATGTCGCAAGGAAAGCGCTCGAACAGGCCGTCCGCCACCATGGACTTGGCGCCGCTGTCGAACCCGCGCTCCTCCGCTGGCTGAAAAACCAGGTTCAGCGTGCCGGAGAAGTTGCGCGTGGCAGCGAGGTGCTTTGCCGCGCCAAGGAGCATGGCAGTATGGCCGTCGTGCCCGCAGGCATGCATGAGGCCGGGCCGGCTGCTGGCGTATGGAAGCCCGGTCTCTTCCTGGATGGGCAGGGCATCCATGTCGGCGCGCAGGCCAAGCCGCTTGTCCCCCTTTCCTACGCGCAGCTGGCCGACCAGCCCCGTCTTTCCGATGCCGCGGGTCACCTGGTAGCCCCATTCCTGCAACTTGCCGGCAACCAGATCCGCGGTGTCGTGCTCCTCGAAAGCCAGTTCCGGGTGCCGGTGGATATGCTGCCGCAGGGCAGCAAGTTCGTCGTGTAGCGGGAGCAGGTCGGGAAGCGCTGTACCAGCCTTGGAATCGATGGTCATCGTCAGTCCAGGGTAATGCGATTGTCTTTGGCGATGCGCTGGTAGAACCTGATACGCTGCTCCGTTTCCCTGGTATAGGCCTCTGGCGTAATGTCTTCCGGCACGATCATGCCCTTCGCGACCCAGGTCGAGCGGGTCGCAGGTTCCGCGAGAATCTTGCGTACCGCCAGATAGAGTTGCTGCACGATCGCATGCGGTGTCCCGGCCGGGGCGGCAAGGCCGTTCCATGAAGTCTCATTCAGGTCAGGCAGCTTGAGTTCGGCAAAGGTCGGCACATCCGGCAGTTGCGGCACGCGCGCGGGTGCGGCTACCGCCAGCGCACGCAGCTTGCCCTGGAGGATGTGGTCCAGGTTGGAGGACAGGTTATTCCAGGTCAGGTGCACCTGTCCGCCCAGCAGGTCGGTCAGCGCCGCCCCGGCACCCCGATAGGGAACATGCGTCATCGGGATACCCGCCTGATTCTTGAGAAGTTCCATGCTGACGTGTGACACCGAACCCGTTCCGGCACTTGCATAATTCAGGGCGGTCGGATGGGCGCGCGCATACTTGACCAGCTCGGCGAAGTTGCGAACCGGCAGCGATGCATTGCACAGCAGCACGTTTGACAGCCGGCTGATGAGCGTGATATTCGAGAAGCCCTTCACCGCGTCATAGGGCAGCTTGGGGTTCATCGCGGGATTCACGACATGCGTGCTCTGCGAGGTGACAATGAGGGTGTAGCCGTCGGGCTGTGCTTTCGATACGTATGTGGAGCCGATAGCGCCCCCGGCGCCGGGCCGGTTGTCGACCACCACGGGCTGGCCAAGCGCCTTGCCCAACCTCTCGGCGATCAGGCGGCCGGACACGTCAACCGAGCCGCCCGGGGGAAACGGCACCACCAGCGAGATTGGACGGGCAGGATACTTGTCAGCGGCGAAGGCGGGCAGCTCCAGGCCGCTCAGGCTGCTGAGGGCGGCTGCTTTGAGAAAGGTGCGACGATTGATGGTCATTGCCGGCGTGCGAGTTAGAGTATGTCCCAAGGTTAAGCAGACGCAGACCCGCAGGCAAACGACAAAACCATTGATCACGATAACAAAATGTAATTGAGCATGAAGATTCGCTCTCCTTCACTGGTGGAACTGCACGCCTTCCTGGCGGTTTGTCGGCTGCGCAGCTTCCGCCTGGCGGCCGAGGAACTCTGCGTCACCCAGGCTGCTGTCAGCCGGGCGGTGCAACGCCTCGAGCAGCACCTGGGCGATTGCCTGTTGTTCGAACGGTCCTCGCAAGGCGTGGCACTGACCGAGCAAGGCCGCCAGTTGCGCAAGTTGACGGAGCGCCATGTGCTGGCACTGGAGGCGGCCGCGAACCGGCTGCAGGGGCCGCGCGCCGACGGGAAACTACGGCTGAGTGTGATTCCTACGCTTGGTACCCAATGGCTGCTTCCACGCCTCGCGCGCTTCAGGACGACGCATCCTGAAGTGGACGTCGAGATGCGGCAGTTTCGCCATGACGAGGACTTCAGCCGCGACGACGTAGACATCTGGATCGAGGTGAAGCGACCCAAGCGACGTTGGCCGGCCAGGATGCAGGTGCAATACCTGCTCGGCCGCGAGCTCGTTCCCGCCTGCGCGCCATCGCTGCTGCCGCGCCTGAAACGCCCCGGCGACTTGCTCAAAGAGGTGCTGCTGCACCATACGAACTTCCCGGAGAACTGGGCGCTCTGGGCCAAGGCGGCCGGACTCAGGGCCGCGCCGAAGCTGGGCCCTGGCTATGACCTGAGCATCAACCTGATCTTCGCGGCCAAGGCCGGACTGGGTATCGCGCTGACGCAATCCTGCCTGATCGAGCGCGAACTGGCAGCCGGTGAACTGGTGGAACCTTTTGACATGCCGGTAGACACCGGGCGCGGCTATTTCATCTGCGTGGACGCACAGCGGCCGCGCAGCGCGGCACAGAACGCATTTCTGGACTGGATCCTGGCCGAGGCGCATCGCATCGAGCCGGCTGACGCCGTCGTACCGGGGCAGCGGCGCTGACGCCGCGGCGCCTTCGTTGGTTGTTTGCCCCGTGCGGGCCGTGGGACGATCAGCCAAGCAACTGTCCCGATCTGCAAAACGGACGTGAGGGCCGGTTGGTACAATCGCGAGCCCTATGCAGCCCGGTCTCGCATGCCACCACGTACCCTCTCCGCCGTGATCGCGGACGATCACCCGGTGATTCAACTCGCCGTCAAGACCACCCTGAGCGAGATCCCGAATGTCCACGTATCCGCAATGTGTTCTTCCGGACGGGAGCTTTTCGCTGCGCTGGAGGCGCACCGGCCGGATCTCATTGTTACGGATTTCACAATGGGACATTCCGAAGAGAGCGATGACGGCCTTCGCCTGCTCCAGCGACTCAGGCAGGCCAGCCCCTGTACGCCGATCGTCGTCTTCACGATGCTGACCAACGGCGGCCTGCTCACGCGTATCCAGGAGACAGGTATCGCCGGCATCGTGGGGAAGAACGAGGATCCACGCATCCTGCGGCAGATCTGCATGGATGCGGTCTCCGGTCAGGGCCTGCGCCTGTCGCCGGGAGTATCGGCCAGGATGTCGAGCGCCGGCGCGCTGGCCGGCGCAAGCGCGAGCGCGCTGTCTCCGAAAGAGATCGAAGTCGTGCGGATGTTCGCCGCGGGCAGCACCGTCACCGAAATCGCCGGATACCTGCGCCGCACGCTGGCAACCGTGGCGACACAGAAGCGCTCGGCCATGCGCAAGCTGAACATCACCAGCAACGCGGATCTTGTCGCGTACGCGCGCGACAACGGCCTGACCTGATGGCGGGCACGTTCGAGCCGTCGCCCGACCTGCGCACCGTTGAACGGAACCTGAAGCGGGAACGCCGGGTTTTCTCGATGGTGATTGCGTTGCTGGGGCTGGTCGCCGTCGCGATCGCCGCCACGGGCGCGTGGGTCCGGCTCAATGGCTCGCTGCGCGCCCAGGAGCAGGTGGCCCGCCTGTATGAGCAGGGTGTCGTCGATGCCGTCCTCGAACGCCGGAGCACCCTGGCCGCCAGCAACCTGCTCCTGGAGTTGCGTGCCAATGGCACGCTTCCGCTCTCACCGGACCGTAGGGGCGGCCTCTGCACGCAGGTGTTTCCGTCCGCGCCCGCCGACGACGTTCTGCACCAGAGTTGCGACCAGTCGGTCCGCACGCTGATTGCCGCCAGCCAGCGGCCGTCGATCGAAATGATCTCGATCGCCAGCGGTGCGACGTATCGCTATGAATCGCCCGATGCGTCGGGATCGGGGGCGCGGCCGCTGCCGCCGCCAATGCCGCCGACGCTCATCACCAGCATGATCCTGGAGCGCTTCCGGAGTCGCGATATCGACGTCCTGCAGGCCGCGAGGGAGAAACGCGTCGAATGGCTCGGCGTCCCGGGCAGCGCCGCAGGCGCCGGTCCGGAGATGGTTGGCGCATCGCTGGTGGCAAAGGGCGACACGCTCTACGCGGTGGTGCTGACGCGCATCCCGCTATACGATCTGCTGCGGCCTGCCGGGCCAAACCTGTCGATCCCCGAACCGATCGTGTTCGACAGGCTCGGCACGCCGCTGCTCGCGGCCGGCGCACGGTCCAACGCGCAACGCCTGGATGCCAGGCTGGAAGCGCGGCAGGACGGGATGTTCCATTGGGTCCCGGACTATGGCTGGGCACTGCGCCGCCCGCCACTCGTGGCGGATTTCGGGCACCTGATTTTCGCGCTGCCGATCGGCCATCAGGGGCGGGCGATGATGGAGGACCTGGTTGTCATCGGCGCCATCACCGCGGTGCTGCTTGCTTTGCTGTTCGCGATGTACCGCTACTGGAACTATCGCTTCCTGACCGGCACCTATGCGGAAGCAGCGCGTGCGCAGCGGCTGCTGCACGAAGCCCGGCTCGCGACCGAAGCGGCCGCCAGGGCCCGGGTGGCGTTCTTCGCGTCGATGAGCCACGAGATACGCACGCCGCTTGCCTCGCTGCTGGGGAACATGGAGCTCGTGGCGATGGGGCCGCTGGATCCGGAGCAGCGGAGGAGGGTGGATGCGATGCAGGTGTCGGCCGGAGGGCTGCTGCAGATCGTCGATGAAGTGCTCGACTTCTCCAGGATCGATGTGGGCGCATTGCGCATCGAGGTGCAGCCCGTATCCGTCACGGAGCTGCTCGGCCGCATCGCGATCGCCCATGCGCCGCTTGCCGCGCAGCGCAGCCTGAGCTTCCACGCGGTGTACGGCAGCAATATTCCCTCGCAGCTCGAGCTTGATCCGGCGCGCCTGACCCAGATCGTCAACAACCTGCTTGGCAATGCGTTCAAGTTCACGCCGGCGGGCAAGATTGTGCTGCGCGCGCGATGGCTGGAAGGGAACCTGGAGATCGTCATTGCCGATACCGGCATCGGCATACCGGATGCGTACCGGGACCGGCTCTTCCAGCCGTTCTCGCAGGTCGCCGACAAGCGGATCGCCCAGGCGGGTGGCACCGGCCTTGGCCTGTCGATCTGCATGCGGCTGGTGGAACGGATGGGCGGCAGCATCATGCTGGACAGCACCCTGGACGTGGGAACGCGCGTCACGGTTCGTCTGCCGCTGGGCGTTTCCGACGCGCCGCCGCCGGTGCGCCCGCGCTTGCCGCGGAACCGGACGGTGGTGCTGTCCCGCGATCCCGAGTGCATCGAGGGAGTGCTGAACCATTTCGACTGGGGCGCGTGCCCGCCTTCGGCGCGCTCAGACCTGGACGAGCCCGTGGATGGGGACGGCCATGACTGCCTGCTGGTGACCGAGGCATTTGATCCTGCGCGCGTCCTGGCCTGGTGGCCAAAGCCGGCCTCGGTGGTCTGGCTGAAGCAGCTGGGGCCGCTGGTCGCGACTATCCGGCCGGATGGCGGTCGCGAGGTTTCCAGCTACAGCCTTGCCGGCATCCATGCGGCAGCGCTGGCGGTCATCACCGGGGCACAGCCGCCAAAGCGGAGCGAGGCAGGCCCTGCCGGGCGGCCCGCATCGCCGCTTGCGGGCCATGCCGTGCTGATCGCGGAAGACAACTTGCTGAACCGGAACCTGCTGCGCGACCAGCTGCGGGCGCTGGGCGCGGGCGTCATCGTCGCGGGTAATGGCAGCGAGGCCATGGCGGCGCTGGCGGAGCAGCGCGTGAACGCGGTGCTGACCGATATCGACATGCCCGTCATGAACGGCTTCGACCTGCTCCGGGAAATGAGGCACGCCGGCATCGACATCCCCGTCTATGCCGTGAGCGCCAGCGCGCGGCCCGAGGACGTCGCCGAGGGACGGGCGAGGGGATTCACGGGCTATCTGACCAAGCCGGTATCTCTCGCCGAACTGGCGTCGGTACTAGCACGCAGCGACGATGGCATGGGCCATGAGGATGAGCAGTCAGTCGCATCGTGCGGTGACGATGATCTCCCCGAACTGCCGCGGATCCCTGCCGCGTATGCCGAAGCCTTCCTTGCCCAGGCCGGGGCGGATCTCGATGAATACGACGCGATCCGGTCCGGACGGGACGTGACCTGGCTGGCGCGGTTGCTGCACCGCATCGCGGGCAGCCTCGCGGTCGTCGGGCCGTCGGAACTGGCCGAGCTGTGCGAAGACCTGCGCGAGTACGCCGCGGATGCGGATGGCTGGGACGACGAGATCGAAACGCAGTCAGCGTATATCGCGCGGAGTCTCAGGCAGTTGTGCGGGCGCCTGTCCGTGGCCTCTTGACGCCCTGCCGCCGCGAAACGCTATAGCACAGCGCAGGCTTCCGCGGTGGCGACGACGGTCAGGCTCGCTCGCGCGTCATTGCCCAGCAACACGCACAGGTAGCCGCCCGTCATGTCTTCGGGGCGGGGGTCTTCGTGCCATAGCGGCGGCGGCGGCACCATGGCGGCGTGTTCCCCGCCGACGCTTGCATCGCTCCAGGTGATCGGGATTGGCCCCTCGGGCCTGGTGCCGAGGAAGCAGTATGCCGGAGTGGATTGCGATTGCCGCAACGCGCTCCCGGTTACGCAATTGCCCGCGCGCACCGCCAGCACGTCGTGATCGGTGCGATTGACAGCGACGATCTTCGTCCATGGCCACGGTTCCTGGAATGGGCTGATGAATTCGGCGGTCGGGATTGCACACCCGGACAGGGCGCTTGCGGCGGCAACGGCAGCCAGGCTCGCGGGGATCGGAAAAACAACATTCATAGGGTTCTGCAGGCCGGGCAAGTCTGGACTACACCCGAGCGATATACGACGGCGGACAGGTTAGGCCGCTCACGCCGTCAGGGCTATCAATGGAATTCGAAAAGCGCCGCCGTACCGGGAGCGGATCGGTGCCGCGTTCCCGCACTTTCTAAGTTCTTTGATAGCCGCGACTGACGCATTGCCATAACGTGTGCGCTCCATCGGGATGTGGCGGCAGTGCCAACGCACGTCGACGACATCCGAATCCATTCGAAGGAACCTGCAGACATGACAAACAACCATCGCTCGGCCGTCCGGGCCCTTGGCGCTGCGCTGCTGATCGCGGGCGCTGGCCAGGCTTATGCGCAGCACTCACGGGGACTGGAATCGCAAACGACGCGAGATCAGCCGGATGCGTGCGCCGGAGCCGGACTTGCCGCGAAGCCCGCTGGCTGCCGCGCTGCCAGCGATACTGCCAACAGTAAATACAACCTTCTGTACGTCGAGGGTGCGGCAGCGGACGAACGCGAGGACAAGGCAGTATCCCGCCGGTCCGCAGGACGCGCGCGCGCGGACGCCTACCGGGGCGGCTCGCGCAGCGACCCCACCGGCTCCTGACCGGACAGTGCATTGTGTAACCGAGCGCCAACGCTCCATCTCAAGACAATTCGATGAAACTGCGCCCCTATCTGCTGGCGGGCATCGGCCTGCTGGCATCGAGCGAACCTGCCTTCGCATCCCTACTGAGCGGCAAGGCCCTTGAGACCGCGGCCAACGCCATTTCCTGGGTGGTCCTGATCTTCGTGCCGGTGGCAGGGGGCTACCTGTTCTGGATGCTCCATATCTGGCCCGAGAAGATCGCGCAGCGCAAGCGCCATCCGCAAAAGGAAGCCATCCACTCGCTATGCCTGCTGTCGCTTTTCTTCGGCGGCTTGCTGTGGCCCCTGGCCTGGCTCTGGGCCCACACGAAGCCCGTGTTCTACCGCGCCGCGTACGGCACCGACAAGGCCCCGGAGGACGATGACGCGCCCGACCATGGCACCCGGCAGCCAGCCGCGACGATGGAAATCGCCAGCAGCATGCGCGCCGGACAGGAGCGGATCTGAATGGATGCACTGCTGCTTGGTGTCTACGCGCTGGCCGTCTGGCTGATCTTCTTCAAGTTCAAGTGGCTGCCGTGGAACACGACGTCGATGGTCATCGTATTCACGATTCCCGTGGTTGCGCTGCTGCTGCTGATCCTGACGCTCAATGTGGTGGCGCCGTCCACCCATGACGTACGCGTGGTCGGCAAGGTCCTGCAGGTTGTGCCGCAGGTTCGCGGCCGCATCGTCGAGCTGCCGGCCGAAGGCAACCGGCGCTACAGCAAGGGCGATGTCCTGCTGCGGATCGATCCGACTCCCTATCAGGCCGCGGTCAGGCAACTCGAAGGCAGGCTGCGGGCCGACGATGCCGCGCTGGCGGAAGCCGAGGCCTCGGCGCGCCAGCTCGGCGAATCGGTTCGCGGCGCGGCCGGCCGGGTCGGCACCGTGCAGGCCAGGCTGTCGCTTGCCCGCCAGCGCGTCAAGGAGCATGAGGCGCTGCTCGCGGCAGGCGCCGGTTCAAAGTTCGACCGGGAAGACGCGCTGGCCCGCCAGCGTGAACTGGAAGGCGAACTGGTCAGCGCGCAGGCCGCCGAGGACGAGGCCCGGCAGAAGTTGTCGGCCAGGAGCCAGGGCGAATTTGCCGCCATTGCCACGGCGCGCGCGAAGCGGGCGGAAACCGAGGTCATGCTGGAGAACGCCCGCTGGGAACTTGAGCAGACCGTCTACCGGGCGCCCTCCGATGGCACCGTCGTGAACCTGCAGGTACGGGTGGGCACCATGCTCGTGCCGTTCCCGTTCTCGCCCGCGTTCAGCTTTGTCGAGGATCAGCAGGAAGTCATTGCCATTTACCGGCAGAACGAGCTTTACAACGTCAAGGCGGGCGACCTCGCCGAGCTCTATCTGCCGACACATCCGGGCGAGATCATCAAGGCGAAAGTCAACTCGGTCGTGTGGGCGCAATCGCAGGGCCAGATTGCTCAGGGCGGCATGATTCCCAACACCGGCGCCACCGATGCGGTGCCGAACCGCTTCGCGGTCAAGTTCGACCTGCGCGACGAATCCCGCGGGCGGATGCTGCCGGTCGGGGCAGTCGGGGCGGGCGCGATCTATACGAAGCATATGGAAGTGTTTCACATCATCCGCATGGTCTTCCTGCGCGTCAGTTCCAAGCTGAACTACCTGGTGTTCAAGCTTCACTAGGTTCACTGGATCCGAGGTTCGACAGAGATTCGATAGAAATTTGATAAAGGGAAGTCCGTGTCGTCGTTTCAACCAATGAAGACCTTGCTGCTGGCGTTTCCGCTCGCCATGCTTTGCGGCTGCGCCCTGCAGGCACCGCCCGAGGGCGCGGACCTTCGGCGCCAGGCCGTGCCCGCGCTCGAAGGACACGCCACGTGGGCGAACGCGGCCACAGCCGGTGACGCCGCCAACGGCTGGCTTGCCACCTTCGACGATGCCGGACTGCAACGGCTGGTGCACGAGGCCATTGCGCACAACGGCGATCTCCGGCTGGCCGTGGTGCGCGTGCAGCAGGCGCAGGCGCTGGTCGCCATCCAGCGCAGCGGCCTGCTGCCGGACGCGGGCGTGAAGGGCAGGGCAGGCAATTCGGAAACGCAGATCCTGTCGTTCGGCGCAAGCTGGGAAATCGACCTCTGGGGACGCATCCGCGCCCAGTCGCGCGCGGCGGAATCGCAGTACGCGGCCACCAGGGACGACTATCTCTGGGCCCAGCGCGTGGTGGCAGCGACCACTGCCAGGGCATGGTTCACGCTGATCCGGAACGCGCAGCTGGAGGACCGGCTGCGGCAGTCCGCCGCCATCCAGGAAGAGCTGGTGCGGATTACCGGCCAGCGTGTCGAGATCGGGGTAGCGCCGGACACCGAGCTGCTGGATGCGCGCAATGCACTCCGCGCGCAACGCGACGCAATCGGAAAGGCCGAACTGGCCCGAGGCCAGGCCGCGCAGGCGCTGGAGCTGCTGCTGGGCCGCTATCCCGCCGGAGAAATCGCGACGGCGCCGGAACTGCCCGCCATGCCACCGGCCCCGGCCGCGGGCTTGCCGGCGAACCTGCTCGGGCGTCGGCCTGACCTGACCGCGTCGGCGCACCGCGTCGCGGCGGCCTTCGATATGCGGCAGTCTGCGCAAGCGGCACGCCTGCCGCGGGTCTCCATCAGCGCAGCCATCACCGGCATCCGCAGCGACGTGTTCCTGCTCAACCAGGCCGGCACCCCGATCAAGGGGCTCAATGGTTCCTTCTTTGCGCCGCTCTTCACGGGCGGCGAGCTCAAGGCCAGGGCGGACTACTACAGCGCCGAAGAGAAGGCCGCCCTGATCGCCTATGGCAACACCGCGCTGCAGGCACTGGGCGAGGCCGAGGCAGGACTGCGGGCCGAATCCGGCTATGCCGGGCGCACCAGGCAACTGCGGGAGCGGGTGGATGAAAGCCGTGAACTGGTGCGGCGAACGGAGGCGCGCGCAGCCATCGGCGCCACGGATACGCGCAGCCTGCTAAAACAGCGGCAGGCACTCGTGGCCGCCGAGATGGATCTAGTCAACGTGCGGGCCGATCATCTCGACCAGCGCATTGCGCTATTGCTGGCGCTGGGTGGCGACTGGAGGGACGAGGCAGGCGCGGGCGGCTGACTTGTCTGCCGATGCCGACCGCCTGTGATCGATCAGCAGGACCGCCACCATGCCAATCACGGCGGGAATCGCAATCGCAATGAAGTTCTGCTGCAGCGGCAGGTTCATGGCGACGAGTACGCCAATGACGATTGGCGCCAGGATGGCCCCACAGCGGCCGACACCCAGCGCCCAGCCGAGTCCGGTGGAACGGATCGCGTTCGGGTAGAACTGCCCGGTGTAGGCGTTCGCTACGATCTGCGTGCCGATCGTAGAAGCGCCGGCAAGGCCCACCACGAGATACTGCAGTTCCGCGGGCAGCCTGAACCCGAGCAGCGTGATCGAGACCGCGGCCAGCGCATACATCGCGGCAAGCACGTACTTGATGTGATAGCGATCGGCCAGCCATCCGCCGCCGACGGCACCGATCATGGCGCCGATGTTGAGGACCAGCACGAACGTCAACGCGGAGCCCAGGCTGTAACCCGCGCTTGCCATCAGCCTGGTCAGCCATGAACTCAGGGCGTACACCATGAACAGGCACATGAAGAACGCGATCCAGAACATGAGGGTGCTGAAGCCGCGGCCGTCGTGGAACAGGTGCCGGATCGGCGCGCTGTCGGCCTTGTCCTGGGCAGGCACGGAGAACCGGTCGGTTGCGGACCAGCGGCGGCCTGGTGCGAGTCTGGCAACGATGCGGCGCAATGCCTCGTCGTCGCCCCTTGCCAGCAGGAAGGGCATCGATTCCGGCAGCGACCTGAGAATGGCGGGAACAAGCAGAACGGGAAGGCCGGCAGCTAGGAAGACCGATTGCCAGCCATACGTTTCGATCAGGCCCTTGCCGAGGATGGCGGCGAGCATCCCGCCGACGGCATAGCCGCTGAACATCAGGGTGACCAGCGTCGCCCGCATCCGCTTCGGTGCGTACTCTGTCATCTGCGCGACGACATTGGGCATGACGCCGCCGATGCCCAGCCCGGCGAGGAAGCGCGCAATGCCGAAGAGCAGCGGATCCTTGACCATGCCAGCCGCGGCGGTGAACACGCTGAACAGGATGACGCAGATCGCGATGGCCCAGCGCCGGCCGATCCTGTCGGCCAGGGTGCCGAGGAAGATCGCGCCGAATACCATGCCGAACAGGGCGGAGCTGACCATGAGACCGGCCTGCGCCGGTGCCACGCGGAGGTCCTTCATGATCGACGGCAGTGCGATGCCGACGACTGCCAGGTCATATCCGTCGAAGATGATGATGATCGCGCACCAGAACAGCACGCGCGCATGGAAGCGATTGAAGGAGGCCTCGTCGGCCAGCTTGTGGACGTCGATTTGCGACATGGGGGCTTGTCTCCGGTATTTTTTATCTAGTGGATTACTGCTTTGCCATCGGAACGTTCGGGTCGGCGAGGCGGGTGGGATCGACTTGCCTGCGCTGCTCGATCAGGCGGCGTGCGATGCGCAGGTCGCGCGCCGCGTTGGCACCGGCCGCGGCCTGGACGACATCGCCGTCGAGATAGCACAGCAGGAAGCTGTCCTCGCCAGGCGTGCCCCGTGCCACCATGCGATGCGACGGCAAGGGAATGCCGTAGATCTGCAGGTTCATCCCATACTGGTCCGACCAGAACCACGGCAGGGGCGCATAGTCGACCGGGAGGCCGAGCGCCGCTCGCGCCGCGGCGATACCCTGGTCCTGCGCGTTCTGCCAGGATTCCAGCCGCAAGCGCCGTCCGGCCCACGGATTCGGTGTCACCGCCACATCTCCCGCGGCGAAAATATCGGGGTCGGAAGTGCGGCAACCCTGGTCGACGATCACGCCGCCATCGCATGCCAGCCCGGCGTCACGCGCCAGCTCATCGTTGGGCACGAGACCCACACCAGCGACGATGGCGTGGCACGTCAGCGTGCTGCCATCGGCAAGAGTCACCACGGCCTGGCCGTCGGCGCCTGGCGCGATGCCGGCAATGCGGGCGCCGAGCATGACGCGGGTGCCGTGCGCACCATGCAGCCCGTGCAGGTGTTCGGAGATCTCCGGCGGCACGGTACGCTCGCACAGCCGTCCTTGCGCTTCGACCACGGTAACGTCCGCGCCTTTCAGCCGCGCGGTGGCGGCGACTTCCAGCCCGATCCAGCCGCCGCCCACGACGACGATGCTGCGGCCCGGCCGAAGCTCCGGCGCCAGCGACAAGGCATCGCCAATCGTGCGCAACGTATGGCTCGGGGTCGTATCCGCGCCCGGGACGGCAAGCGCGCGCGCCTTGCCGCCGGTACAGAGGATCAGCTTGTCATAGGACAGCATCTCTCCATCGGACATCTCCAGGCACTTCGCGGCCCGGTCTATGCGGGCCACGCGCGTGTCCACCCACCACTCCACCCTGAGCGCCTCGAACGCCTCCGGCTTGTGCAGCCACGTGCTGGCGGGCGCCGCTTCGCCGGCAAGCACGGCCTTGGATAACGGTGGCCGCTCGTACGGTGGATGGGCCTCGTCGCCGATAAGCACGAGCCGGCCGGCGAAACCTTCGCTGCGCAGCGTCTGGGCGGCCCAGCCGCCGGCCTGTCCCGCGCCGACGATGACGATGGTGGCGGCTGGCGCCATGGCCGTCGCTACGGCCGTCGCGCCCGGTGGTCGTTCGGAAGTCATGTGCGTCCCTTGTGGTTGCTGGCCGGCACTTCTCAGCCGAGGTCGAGGTAGACCTTGTCGCCTTCGATGCGGACCGGATAGGTGCGGATGCCTTCGGTCAGCGGGGCGCACATCGCCGCGCCGTTGCGGATGTCGAACCTGCCCTGGTGGAGCGGGCATTCGATCTCGTGTCCTTCAAGAAAGCCGTCGCACAGGCGCGCATGGCCATGCGTGCAAATGTTGTCGGTCGCATAGACGTCGCCGTCGACGCCATACAGGGCGATCTCCTTGCCCTCCACGGCCACGGCGATCACATCGTCCTGCGGGACGCTGGACAGCAGCGCTGCCTCGATCCAGGTTTCAGTCATGAATGGCTCCTGCTAGATGGGGTAGATCAGCGAGTTGGGGATCATCTCGCTATCGAACACGCAGATGCGCGACGCGAAGCGCCAGCCCTCGGGCGTGCGCACGATGGTGTCGAGGTAGCGGCCGGCGTTGTACACATCGGTCATCTGGTCCGGCTTGGTGCGCAGCACGGCATAGTTGGCCTCGGCCACGATCCTGTCGGCACCGGCCTCCCGGATCAGGGGCGCCCCGACGATGTGGCGCTGGTAGTAGGGATCGTGGAACAGCGTCTCCCGGATGCCGTAGATGCGGTCTTTCAGCATCCCCTTGCCCTCGAGCGACAGCGTGGCGAGCGGCAACCCGCGTTCGTGGTTCTCGCGCGGCTGAACCCGGTAGAGGCAGTCGTCGGTGAAGAACTCCGGCCAGCGGTCCCATTCGCCGTTGTCCACGGCGCTGGTGTAGTCGGCGTACAGCGCGAGCAGCGCGTAGTAGTCGGTAAAGTCCATGGCTTCAGACCTCCATCACCTTGCGCCAGTAGGCGTACATGCCGCGGATCAGGGTCTCGGTGACCATGTGTTCGGTGTTCTCGGCGGTCTTGCCGCCCAGTTCGGCAATCACGCGATGCCAGGGCTTCTGGGAGAAGCCTTCCTGCGAGCATTCGATGGCTTCGCCGTCGTCGGCTGACACAAAGCCGGCGGGCCCGAAGAGATTGGCCTGGCGCAGCCGGCGCCGCGTCATGTCCTCGGTGTCGTCCTCGAAGCCGAAGTGCGTCCAGACGAAGTCGAAGGAGTCTGGGCCGTTGGGCTGGATATGGCGCGTGGACACCGAATTGACTTGCTGCTGGAAGATCACGCTCGGGAAGACCGTCATCATCACCGCGGTTGGCTCGCCCCACCACGGCTCGTGGACGATGTCGAGGATGCGGTCGTCGTGCAGGGCCATCTGGTCCTTGAAGCTGGACACGCCGGAGGTCACGTCGCTCTTGCCGCCCTGGCCGCGGGTCGACACCATCGCGGCATGGCGGAAATCAGCATCCATCACCAGGCGGGCCTTGTTGTCCGCGCGCCAGAGCCCGAACGTGACAAACCACGTATGCAGCAGCCCGGGGTGGTAGGGGTCCTTGATGTTCTCCTGCATCAGCTTCCAGTTGCCCGGAATGCGCTGCTTGTTGTAGCCGAGGACCTTCAGCTTGCGGCCATTGAACAGCCGGTCGAAGTAGCCGAGGATGTCCGGCCCGAGGTAGTCCTCGAGCGAAGGGACGTCATGGTCGAACGAGGCGAACACCACCCCGCCGCGCGTGGCGACCTTCAGCTGCGTGAGCCCGTGCTCCTGCGGCCTGAAGTCGGCGGGCATGCCCCCGTTGACCTTGCCGTCCTGCTTGACGCCACGACGCAATGGCACCCCTTGCAGGCTGCCCTTCAGGTCATAGTTCCACTGGTGGTAGGGGCAGTGGAAATCCTTCCGGTTCCCGCTGCGCTCGCGGCAGAACTTCATGCCGCGATGGGCGCATACGTTCTCGATGACGTTGATGTCGCCGTCCTGGTCGCGCACCAGGATCACGGACCGCTCGCCAAGCGTGGTGCGCTTGAAGTCGCCGGGATGCGGGATCTCGGCCTCCAGGCCGACATAGTTCCAGTGACCCTGGTAGAAGCAGCGTTCGAGCTCGCGCTGGTAAAGCTGCGCGTCGGTATAGACGCGGAACGGGATGCGGCTGATGCTGTCGTCGGCCCACACTGGGCGGTCTTCATGGGAGGCTGTTGCCATGGCGGTTTCCATAGAGCGAACGGAGTCCGCGCGCGGGCCCGGTGGGCCTGTGCGGCGTCTGTGTGCTTGGGGTGACTTCAGGGGGGGATTCCCCGGGGCGGGCTATCGCCAGGGAAGGGCGGGATTCATGGGGCGTCTCCGTATGTGCCTATGTCTTTTCGTATGGGAAGGATCATCGGACATCGACCGCAATAAACCAATAGAATCCCGGCTATAGTTGATATTCACGGAATCAATAAAGGTGCGCGATGGAACTGAAGGACGTCGACCTGAACCTGCTCGTCGTGTTCGATCAGCTGTTGCGGCAGGGGACCGTTTCCGGCACGGCCAGGGCCATGAACCTGAGCCAGCCGGCAGTCAGCAACGCGTTGGCACGCCTGCGGACCCTGCTGGGCGACCAGCTCTTTGTACGAAGCAGCAGGGGAATGCTGCCGACACCACTTGCGCAGGAACTGGCCGAGCCGGTCGGCCATGCGCTGGAATCGCTGCAGGCAACGCTCAGCCGCAAGATGACTTTCGATCCTCTGCGCAGCGAGCGCGCATTCCGGATCGCCATGACGGATATCGGCGAGGTGCACTTCATTCCGCCGCTGATGGGTGCGCTCGGGCAACGGGCGCCGGGCGTGACCGTGACCACGGTGCGCAATACGGCGGTCGACCTGGCGGCCGAGATGAGCCAGGGCAAGATCGACCTTGCTGTCGGCCACCTGCCTGAACTCAGTACGGAATTTTTTCAGCGGCGCCTGTTCCGCCAGCGCTACGTCTGCCTGTTCCGTCCCGGCCACGCGATGGACAAGAAGAAGGTCAGCATGCGGGACTTCGAAGCCGCCGAGCATGTCGTGGTCACGGCGGCGGGAACGGGGCATGCGCGCGTCGACGAGCTGCTGGCCCAGGGCGGCGTAAAGCGCAGCATCCGGCTGCGCGTCCCGCATTTCGTGGCACTGGCGGACATCATTGCCACCACCGACCTGGTTGCCACCGTGACCTGGACGTTTGCGGAACGGTGTGCCAAGTATTTCGGGCTCAGGTATATCAATCATCCGTTCGCGCTGCCGGCCATCCAGATCAACCTGTTCTGGCATGCCCGATATCATCGCGACCCTGCGAATCAGTGGCTGCGCAACGAGTTTATTGAATTGTTTTCGGAATAGGGCCTCGGCTGAAAGCGAGTGCGATTCGCATCCTGCATTTAGTACTATGTCTGGCACTTACGCTTGAGTTTCGGGGCAATCGAGTAAATGGACAGCGCTTCCCGAAGTCGTGGAAATTGTCGTTGATTGGTATGCGCAGGCTTGTGCCTGGAATCTCGGGAGCGGCAGTCCGGAAGGCACAACGGTGCGGTGGCGAAGCCGACGCAACGTGCTCTCCAGTCTAGTTCAGCGAACCCGTCGGGCCAACCCGGAATCCCGTGCGGCAACGAACCGACGGACTGAACCGCGGCTCCGCGCCGAAGTAGATGTCGACTGATGCGTCGGCATTGCGCTGCAGCCCTCGCCGGGAAGGGCGCGGGGTGCCGCCACGCTGCGCTAACGTGGCACCCCTGCCACCTCGATCAGCGCATCGACCACCACCACGCCGTCGGCGCTCGCCATCACCGGGTTGAGATCGACCGAGCGGATCGTGCCGCCGGCCGCGTGGACCAGTTGGCCGACTTGCACCGCCAGCCGGCACAGCGCGGCGATGTCGGCCGCCGGCTCGTTGCGCACGCCGCGCAGCAGCGGCGCGATGCGCAGGCTGTCCACAGCGCGGGCGACATCGGCTTCGCTGCACGGCGCCAGCAGCACGGCGGTGTCGCGCAAGGTCTCGACATACTTGCCGCCGTCGCCGACCACCAGCACCGCGCCGAATACGGGATCCCAGTGCGCGCCGATCATGCATTCGCGCTGGCCGCGCACCATGCGCGCGATGACGATGCCTTCGCAATGCGCGTCCATGGCCTGCAGCGTGCGCATCTGGGCGCTGAACGCACGCGCTACTGCCTCCCGATCATTGCAGTGCAGGGCGACCAGCCCGTGCTCGCTCTTGTGCGGCACCTGGGGCGAGCTCGCCTTGACGGCAACCGGCGCGCCGATGCGCTGCCACGCGGCCACGGCGGCGTCGATGTCGTGGCAAAGATAGTGCTCGACCACCGGCACGCCTGCCGCGGCGAGACGCTCCAGGCTGGCGGCTTCGCTCAGCGTCGTACCTTTCACCGGTGACGCCGGCACGGCAGGTGCAGCGGGTAGCGGCGGCTCGCCCTCGGCCGCGATCTGCCGCAGCCGCTGCTGGTGCGAGACCAGTTGCGAGAACGCTGCCAGCGCTTGCGCCGCGCAGGCGTAGGTCGGCACGTTGGCCTGCCGGAAGGCATCGGCCACCGGCGCTTGCCATACGGCGACCGCGATGGGCTTGCCCGCGGTGTCGGCAAACGCGGCGGCGTCGCGGGCAAAGCGCGGCACGTCGTAGCCCATGCCGGAGACGGGGATATCGAGCAGGAACAGGTCGGCGGCGGGATCGCGCGCCACCACCGGCAGCACCTCGCCGAACAGCGCGCTGTTGGTGAGCAGTGCGGCGGTGACATCGACCGGGTTGGCGGTGGCGGCGAAACCGGGCAGGCGCTCCGCCAGCGCGGCCTGCGTGGCATCGGACAGCGGCGCCAGCGCCAGGCCGGACGACGGCGCTGCATCGGCGGCCATCACGCAGCTCGCGCCGGAGTTGCTGACGACCACCAGCCGCCTTCCCCCGGCTTGCCAGCCGCGCAGGTACATCGGCGCGCAGCGTGCCAGCGCATGCGCATCGTCGACGCGCCAGATGCCGTGGCGCTGCAGGAAGGCATCGACCGCGCGGTCCTCGTTGGCGATGGCGCCGGTGTGCGACGCGGCGGCGCGCTGCCCGTCCTGCGAGCGGCCGGCCTTGGCCGCCACCACCGGCACGTTGCGCGCCCGCGCCACGCGCGCCGCCTCGGCCAGCATCTCGGGGTCGGTCAGGCTTTCCAGGTACAGCAGCACCAGCCGCACGCCAGGATCGTGCGCCACCGCCAGTGCCAGCTCGCCGACGGTGATGTCGGCCTGGTTGCCGGTGGCATGCACGTGGCGCACGCCGATGCCCTGGCCGCGCAGCAGACCATAGACCATCGCCGCCACGCCGCCGCTCTGGCTGACCACGGCGACCGGGCCATCCTGCGGCGGCACCTCGATGAACATGGTCGAAAAGCTGGCGATGGCGCCGCTGCCGAAATTGGCCAGCCCCTGGCTGTTGGGACCAACCAGCCGCAGCCCGCTGGCGCGCGCGGCGCGCACCATCTCGTCCTGCTGGCGCCGGCCTTCGGCACCGCCCTCGCCGAAGCCCGATGCGATCACGATGGCCGCCGCCACGCCCAGCCGCGCGCAGTCCCGCACGGCCTGCACGGCGGCATCTCCGGCGACGATGATGATGGCGAGTTCGGGGACTTCGGGCAGCGCGTCCAGCGTGGGACAGGCGCGCAGGCCCTGGATGGTGTCGCGCTGCGGGTTGACCGGGTAGAGCGTGCCGGCGTAGCCGTGCGCCTTCATGTAGTGGATGGGGCGGCCGCCGATCTTGTGGATATTGTCGGAGGCGCCGATCACGGCGATGGAGCGGGGAGCGAGCAGTGACTGGAGGGGAGCGGTCATGACAGGGGCCGTAGGGTATGCGTGAGCTATGCGTAGGGGATCAGTCGATGGTGGCGCCGGATGCCTTGACGACCCGGGCCCATTTGTCGATTTCGTGTTCGAGGAACCGCGCGGTGGCCGGTGGCGAGGTCCATTCCGCGGCAAAGCCCTGCGTGGCGAAGCGCGCACGCACGTCCGCATCGTCGAGCACGGATTTCAGCGCCGTCCCGAGCGCAGCGAGCGCCGCGGGCGGCGTGCCGGCGGGCGCCAGCAGCGCGTTCCAGGCGCTGGCCTCGTAGCCCGGCAATCCTGACTGCGCGATGGTCGGGGTGTCCGGCGCGGCCGGCGAGCGCGCCGCGCCCGTGACCGCGAGCGCCTTGAGCTTGCCGTCGCGCACGAACGGCATGGCCGACAGCATGGTGTCGAACATCACCGTGGCCTGGCCGCCCATCACGTCGGTCAGCGCAGGCGCACTGCCTTTGTACGGTACGTGCGTCATGCGCACGCCGGCCATGCTGTTGAACAGTTCCGCGGCAAGGTGGGTGGACTGGCCATTGCCAGAGCTGGCAAAGGTGACCTGGCCGGGCCTGCTCCTGGCCAGCGCGATCAGATCGGCGACATTGCCCGCGGGCGTGGCGGGCGCGGTGACCAGCACCAGCGGGCCGCGCGTGAGCAGGCTTACCGGCGCGAAGTCCTTGCGCGTGTCGTAGCCGGGCTTGCGGAACAGCGTCATGTTGATGGCATGCG
This sequence comes from Cupriavidus sp. MEYA8, assembly GCF_059278825.1. NCBI lineage: Bacteria > Pseudomonadati > Pseudomonadota > Betaproteobacteria > Burkholderiales > Burkholderiaceae > Cupriavidus > Cupriavidus sp. MEYA8. Next base: position 204,783 of record NZ_CM181222.1, on the reverse strand, counting down.
CGGTGGTGGCCACCAGCAGCGTGTAGCCGTCGGGCGCGGCCCGGGCCGCTGCCTCGGCGCCGATACTGCCGCCGGCGCCGGGGCGGTTCTCCACTACCAGCGGCTGGCCGAGCTTGTCCGAGAGCTTCTGGCCGACCACGCGCGCAACGATGTCGGTGGGGCCGCCGGGCGGGTAGGGCACCACCAGCCGGATCGGCTTGACGGGGAAGGACTGCGCCAGCGCTGGCGGCATAAATGCCGCGGACAAGGCGAGGCAGGAAAGCAGGGCGAGCGCGTGCCGCCGGGATCGATTCGGTGCCAAGGGGATTCTCCGGTTGTGGGTGCCGGCTGGGATGGAGGCGGACGCGCGCCGGCTGGCGCCGGAAGGCGCTATTCGCGCAGGAAACGCAGCAGCGTCCCTTCGCCGAAGCGCAGGAAGCCTGCGCGCACGCGCTCGCCGATCGCCACGCCGGGCTCGGCATGGCCCATCACCCGCGGGCCTTCGTCCAGCGTGGCCAGCACCAGCGTGTAGGGCGCCAGCGCGCGGAAGGCCCCGGCCGGGGCGCGGCTGATCTCGGTGACCGCATACACCGTGGCCAGCCCGCCGGCATCGCGCCAGCGCAACTGCAGGCTGCCGCAGGCGCGGCAGGCGTGCCGTTCCAGCGGCTGCCAGGCTCCGCAGTCGTCGCAACACTGGTAGCGCACCACGCCGGCATCGAGTCCGTCGGTATAGGGATGGCTCATGGCGCGGCCTCCAGCACCAGGCTGACATGCGACGACAGCACGCCACCGTCGGCATGGAACAGCGCGCGGCGGCGCTTGCTCAGTTGACGTTCCCCGGCGCGGCCCGCGAGCTGGCGCGCGGCTTCGGCAAGATGCATCAGGCCGCCTGCCGCGCCGGAATGGCCGAACGCAAGCAGCCCGCCATGCGTGTTGAGCGGCAGCGCGCCGGCGCGGCTGAAATCGCCGGCTTGCAGGCGCGCGTGCGCTTGCCCGCGCGGCGCCAGTCCGAGTTCTTCCAGCAGCATGACCAGCGTGATGGTGAACGAGTCGTAGATCGCGAGGCAGTCGATGCCGTCCACGCTGCCGCCCGCCTCGGCGAAGGCGCACTGCGCGGCCTCGGCGGCGCCGGTCTGCATCACGTCGTCGATGGCGCCCAGGTGCTGGTGCCGGTGTGCCTGCCCTGCGCCGGCGATGCGCACCGGCGTGCCCGCGCCGGGTTCCGCGGAAACGATCACCGCCACCGCGCCATCGGAAATCGGGCAGCAGTCGGACAGCCGCAGCGGCGTGGCGATCGGGCGGGCGGCGCGCGCCTGCGCGAGCGACAGCGGCTCGCGCAGGTGCGCATCCGGATGGCCGGCGGCATGCTCGCGCATCAGCACGGCAAAGCCGGACAGCGCATCGGCATCCATGCCGGTCTCATGCAGGTAGCGCGACGCCAGCAGCGCGTAGTAGGCCGGCACCGAGGCGCCGTTGGGCACCTCGGCATGCGGTTCGCCCACCTGCGCCAGCGTCTGGATCGACTGGTCACGGCTCTGGCCGCTGAGGCGGTTCTCGCCCGCCACCACCAGCACGTGGCGGCAGCGGCCGGCGCGCACCAGCTCATGCGCCAGCATGGCCATCACGCCGCCGGTGGCGCCGCCCGCGGCCACGCCGTGGGCGTAGGCGGGCGTGAGCGAGGCGTATTCGCAGAAGCGGTCGGCCAGCATCAGGTGCGGCAGCGTGGTGGCATAGCCGCACAGCACGCCGTCGATGCCGGCGCGCGCCAGCCCGGCGTCGGCCAGCGCGGCATCGGCGGCCTGTGCCATCAGCGCCAGCGGCGTGCTGCCCTCGATGCGGCCGAAGCGGGTGTTGCCGCTGCCGCGCAGGTAGGTGGCGAGCATGTCAGTGCTTGAGCAGAGGGCATTGCGACTTCGATGCCGGCATGAAGGCCTGCTCGCCGGGTACTGTCGCCACCACCTTGTAGTAGTCCCATGGATACCGGGATTCGGCCGGCGTCTTCACCTCGAACAGGTACATGTCGTGGATCATGCGGCCGTCCTCGCGAATGCGGCCGTTCCTTGCGAAGAAGTCGTTGATCGGCAGCGACTTCATCTTCTTCATCACCGCCGCGGTCTCGTCGGTGCCCGCCGCCTGCACCGCCTTCAGGTAGTGCATCACCGACGAATACGCGCCGGCCTGGCTCATGTTGGGCATCTTCTTCAGCTTCTCGAAATAGCGGCGCGACCACGCGCGCGTGGCATCGTTCATGTCCCAGTAGAAGGCTTCGGTGAGCACGAGGCCGCCCGCGGTCTTCAGCCCGATGGCGTGGATATCGTTGATGTAGAGCAGCAGTCCCGCCATGCGCTGCGCGCCGTTGCGCGTGAGGCCGAACTCCGACGCCGCCTTGATCGCATTGATGGTGTCGCCGCCCGCATTGGCCAGTCCCACGACTTGCGCCTTGCTGGCCTGCGCCTGCAGCAGGTACGAGGCAAAGTCGCTGGCGCCGATCGGGTGGCGCGCGGCGCCCACCACCTTGCCCCCGGTTTCGTTGATCACCGCGGTGGCGGAGTCCTGCAGCGTATGCCCGAAAGCGTAGTCGGCGGTCAGGAAGAACCAGGTCTTGCCGCCGCGCTGCACCGTGGCGCGCGCGGTGGTATTGGCAAGCGCATAGGTGTCGTAGGCGTAGTGCACCGACACCGGCGTGCACAGGTCGTTGGTGATGCGTTCGGTGCCGGGCCCCGAGAACACCACGATGCGGTTCTTCTGCTTCGCCACTTCCAGCACGGCCAGCGCCGGCGCCGAGGCGGCCACGTCGAGGCTGGCATCGACATTGCCGGTGTCGTACCACTCGCGCGCCTTGTTGGCCGCGATATCGGCCTTGTTCTGGTGATCGACCACCACCAGCTCGATCTTCCTGCCCAGCACCTTGCCGCCGAAATCGTCGATGGCCATCTGCGCCGCGGTGGCGCTGCCGCGGCCGGTGACATCGGCGTACAGGCCGCTCATGTCGAGCAGCATGCCGAGCTTGACCACGTCGTCGGAGATCGCAGTCTTGGGCTGTGCGTGCGCGGCGCCGCAGGCAAGCGCCGCGGCCAGGGCCAGGACGCCGGCGGCCCGGCGCTGGATCGAATGGCGAAGCTTCATGGTGTCTCCTCTGGCGTGTTGTGGTTCTTGTTTGGGCTAGACGGTAGCAATCGGCGTCACCGGCGACCCCACCGCCCCCGGCAGCCGCAGCGGCGGCGCGGTCAGCTGGAAGCGGGTGCGGCCATTGGCGCGCAGCCAGTCGGCCAGCTCGCGCAGGTACCACAGCTCGCCCAGCGGCAGGCCCAGCTTGAACAGGCAGTGGTGGTGCAGCGGCAGCAGCGGGTGGTGCCGGTCGCCATCGGGCGCGGGGCGGGCCGGGTAGCGCTCGACCGCGTAGTTGTCGGCGATCAGCGCGGCGATGCCGGCGTCGGTGATCCACTGCAGCAGGCGGTCGTCGCGGCCGTCTAGCGCGCAGCAGCTGTGGTGCAGCACGGCTTCGTCGGGCTCGCGCTGCATCGACAGCACCACCTCGGCAAAGCCGGTGCGCAGCAGCAGCATGTCGCCGGGCTCGACCTCGGCCTTGCCGGCGTCCATGGCGCGCATCAGCTCGTCATAGCCGATGTTGCGGAAGTCCTGGCCGTACACGTGCGCCAGGTCCACCAGCACGCCGCGGCCCTGCATGCCCTTGACCGCGAAGTTCTCGATGCCAAGCGCCTGCGCGGCGCTGTGGTCGTGGCCGCAAGGGTGGGCGGCGAAGTGGTCGTCTTCGGCGTAATCCACCGGACCGACGATATGCTCGTTGGCGCGGAAGCCGTTGTAGTAGACGCGCTCGGGCCGGCCGTCGCCGTCGGCATCGAACAGCGCGCCCACGTGCGCCAGCGCATCCCACTGCGTGCTGTACTGCAGGCACATCAGCACCTGGTCGTCGCTGATCACGTCGGTGGCGGCGGGATCGACCTTGGCGAGCGGGAAGTTGAGGTAGGGGCTGTCGTCGCGAAATGTCGGGCGCAACTGCGGCGGGTGCCGGCGCGGGTTGAGCTTGTTGCCGCCCGGGTAGTCCAGCGGCAGCGACAGGCAGAAGCTGATGCCGGCCCACACCTCGCGCGCGCCCTTGACGACCTGCTCGGGGCCGATCAGGTTGACGCGGCCGAGCTGGTCGTCGGGGCCGAAATCGCCCCAGTTGGAGCCTTGCGGACGTTGCTTCCAGCGCATGTCATGCCTCCTCTCGCGTACGTGGCCGGGTAGCCGGCCGTTGGATGTCGGGTTTGATATCTGGCTTCACGGCGGCGTGCGAGCGCCAGTGCTCGCAGATGGCGTCGGCCTCGCGCAGCAGTGCTCGCGCCATCGCGGCCTCGCGGCTGGTGATGCGCTCGTTGAGCGCCGCAATGCTGATCGCGCCCAGCGGGTAGCCGTCGGGGCCGGGCAGGGCGATGGCGATGCCGCCCATGCGCTCGACCACGACGTCCAGCAATACGGCGTAGCCGCGCTCGCGCGTGGCCTGCACATGGCCCAGCAGCATGTCGCGGCTGAAGCGCGGGTAGCGGCGCATGGCCGGGGCGATGCCGTCGAGCACAGCGTCGACCTCGGCATCAGGCAGCGCGGCCAGCAGCGCCAGGCTGCCGGCGCCGATGCCCAGCGGCCGGCGGCTGCCGATGTCCAGGTAGTTGGCGCGGATCGGGAAGGTGCCCAGCCGCAATTCGATGCAGACCGATTCGCAGCCGCTCGGCACGGACAGGATGGCGCTGTCCTCGAAGGCATTGGCCAGCCGGATCAGCGCGGGGCGTACCAGCGGGCGCAGGTCGGTGCGCGCCAGCGTGGCGGCATGCAGCGCCAGCCATTCGCGCCCCGGCGTGAAGGCCTTGGTGGCGGGATCGCGCTCAACCAGTCCCTCGGCCGCCAGCGTTTCAAGCAGGCGCAGCGCCGAAGCCTTGTCGACGCCGGCGGCCAGCGCCAGATCGGTCAGGCGGCTGTTGCGGGCATCGGTCAGCGCGCGCAGCAGGCGGCAGGCTTTCTGCAGCGAGGTGCTCGGGGTGGTCACGGCGGCGGTCTCCTGGTCCGGTTTTCGTCACGTGAAACCGGTTGAAGCCGTTATAAGCCATCCGTCGCCGCCCGTCATTCTGCGTTGCCAAAAAGTTTTGCCGGATGAAATCAATGGCTGTCGGCGACTGGATAAACCATGGTTGTCGTACAACAATCGATGGAAATCAACAGATGTCAACGAAAAATTCGCGTCTATGCGGCAATTTAATGCAGAATATGACGCATAGGCTACTCGAAATCAGGGTAAGCCCGGACACAAGCTTGCGCCATAGCCTCTACAATGTCGTCAGACAACGTAACACGTGACTGGCATAGTGCCGTCCCCTGAAGAAAGCCTGCAATCATGAGCGAAGCGACTCCAGCACCGGCATCGCGCCCCCTCTACATCACGATGCACCCCGACGACAACGTCGCCATCGTCGCCAACGACGGCGGGCTGCCGGCCGGCGCCACGTTCCCCTGCGGCCTGACGCTGGTCGAAGGCGTGCCGCAGGGTCACAAGGTCGCATTGACGGACTTGCGCGAAGGCGACGAGGTGATCCGCTACAACGTCGTGATCGGCTACGCGTTGAAGGAGCTGCCGCGCGGCAGCTGGATCAACGAGCGCGTGATCCGCATGCCGGCCGCGCCGGAGCTGCACGACCTGCCGGTCGGCACGCGCGTCAGGCCGCTGCCGCCGCTGGAGGGCTACACCTTCGAGGGCTACCGCAATGCGGACGGCTCGGTCGGTACGCGCAATATCCTCGGCATCACCACCACCGTGCAGTGCGTGGAGGGCGTGGTCGAGTTTGCCGTGCGGCGCATCAAGGAAGAGCTGCTGCCGAAGTACCCCAACGTCGACGACGTGGTGGGCCTGGAGCACACCTACGGCTGTGGCGTGGCGATCGATGCGCCGGATGCCGGCATCCCCATCCGCACGATCCGCAATATCGCGCTGAACCCCAACTTCGGCGGGGAAGTGATGATCGTCAGCCTGGGCTGCGAAAAGCTGCAGCCCGCGCGGCTGGTCAGCGCCGGCACCATCCCGATCCAGAAGGAAGGCGAGCCCGACGTGGTCTGCCTGCAGGACGAGCAGCACGTCGGCTTTGCCTCGATGATCGAGTCGATCATGGCTACGGCCGAGAAGCACCTGCAGCGCCTGGACGCGCGCCGGCGCGAGACCTGTCCCGCGTCCGACCTGGTGGTGGGCGTGCAGTGCGGCGGCAGCGATGCCTTCTCGGGCGTTACCGCCAATCCCGCGGTGGGTTTTGCCACCGACCTGCTGGTGCGCGCCGGTGGCACAGTGATGTTCTCCGAGGTCACCGAGGTCCGCGACGGCATCGACCAGCTCACCGCGCGCGCGGCCACGCCCGAAGTGGCCGAGGCGCTGATGAAGCAGATGGCCTGGTACGACGCCTACCTCGAGAAAGGCAAGGTCGACCGCAGCGCCAACACCACGCCGGGCAACAAGAAGGGCGGCCTGTCCAATATCGTGGAAAAGGCGATGGGCTCGATCGTCAAGTCCGGCACCGGGCCGATCCATGGCGTCAGCGGACCGGGCGAGAAGGTCACGCAGAAGGGTTTGATCTATGCCGCCACGCCGGCGGGCGATTTTGTCTGCGGCACGCTGCAGCTGGCCGCCGGCATGAACCTGCACGTTTTCACTACCGGCCGCGGCACGCCGTATGGGCTGGCCGAGGTGCCGGTGATCAAGGTCTCGACCCGCAACGACCTGGCACGCCGCTGGCACGACCTGATGGACGTCAACGCCGGCCGCATCGCCACCGGCGAAGCCACCATCGAAGAGGTGGGCTGGGAGCTGTTCCACACGCTGCTGGCGGTGGCCAGCGGCAAGAAGTCATGGGCGGAACACTGGAAGATCAGGAACGCGCTGGTGCTGTTCAATCCGGCGCCGGTTACTTGAGGTATCGGCTGTCGGGTCTGTGATGGCGGCGGCGGCTGCTATTCGCCACCGGGTGTAGCCGGCCAGCATATGTCATCCACCGTACCCCAGCCTGGAACACGATTGAGGCGCAAGGTGCCTCTCGAACCAGGCTATCGTGAGTGTTGCGACGTCTTCCAGGGCCTTGCGGTCTTCGAATCCTCGGCCATTCGTCGGGATGAGCCTCAACTGCCGCGGGCAATGCATTTGCTCAAACGCAAGATTGTTGATCTGAATGTTCTTTGGGTCGCCGCTTGCACATATCAGCAGCGCAGGGATATCGAGGCGCTGCAGGCTGGCGGCACCAGCGAGATCCGGTCGTCCTGCAACACAGGCCACCGCGCGAAGTTGTGCCTCGCCGTACGCGGCCGAGCGCAGGGCCGCAGCTGAGGCGGTGCCGGTACTAAGCAGGCCGACAGGGAGGTCTGCGCAGGGTGTTCCGCCATGCAGGAAGCCCAGCGTCTGGTTCAACCTTGCCACCAGCTCATCGACATCCGACTCGGGCGCGTCGTCGAAGCGGCTGTCAGGCTGCAGGTCCACAAGCACGGTGGCGAATCCTTTCGCGCGTAGCTTGCGTGCCAGGTAATGACTGCGGACGTCGCGGCGTTCCGCGCCACCGGCATGAATCATCACCGCGACCCCGATGGGATTCGCGGCGGTTTCGAACATGACTCGCAGGCAAGTCGTCCCATATGGAACCAGCATCGCTCTGCTGATTGCCGGCACGCGCGCCTCCACCCCTGGCCGGGCATGGCCTGGGGATTGCACTGGCAGCATGGCTGTCACCTGCCGGACGAAATCGTCGGTGACCAGACTGAACTCGTGATAGAAATGCGCGAGATTTTCGATGGACTCCGGGGTATCCAGGCAGATGACTTCATCCACCAGCGCCCGGATCCTGTCCAGTCCCGCTCTTGAGGCGATCGGAAGCGCGCATATGAGTCGAGCGGGCTGCCGCTTGCGCAGGCGCGAGAGGGCCGCATACATCGTCGCGCCGCTCACCAGGCCGTCATCCACGACAATCACCACGCGACCGCCCGGATCCGCCTGCTTGCGAACCGGCTTATAGACCGCGCGCTGCCTGCGAAGCTGGTCGAACTGGGCGTCACGCTGTCGGCTGGCGTCGCCATGCGCATTCGCTTCGCCCGTGCACCACGTCATGCCTGTGTCGTCCAGCGCCATCCCTGGGGTGATGCGGCGCGCCATCACGAGATCGAATTCGGCGTCCAGCGCGTCGGCGACGACGCGCCCGACCGGCACTCCGCCACGAGGGATCGCCAGAACCAGGGCGCCGGTTCCCCGATACGCATGCAAGGCCCGCGCCAGTTCCGTTCCGGCATGTTCACGGGTCTGAAAACGTGTTTGATATGGGCGCATTCTAGAACTGAAGGAGAATCAACGATGAATCTGCAAGACCGCGGCGCCGGAAAGGCGGCCGTCACGCAGATCGGCTAAAGCCTCATTGGCCTGCTCAAGCGGATACGCGGTGGTGTGTGTATGCAGCAAGGTGCGGGCGGCGATCTCCATCAGCGCAATCCCGTCGGCGCGCGTCAGGTTGGCGACGGAACACAGGCGCCTCTCTTCCCAAAGCAGTTCGTAAGGCATGCCTGGGATATCGCTCATGTGGATGCCGCCGCAGACAACGGTGCCACCTTTATCGACGGCGCGTAGCGCTTTGGGCACCAGTGCGCCCACCGGCGCGAAAATCAGCGCGGCGTCCAGAGGCACCGGAGGCGGGAGGTCGCTCGAGCCGGCCCAGCACGCTCCAGTCTGGTATGCCAGTTGCTGGGCGCCCGTGTCGCCAGTGCGGGTGAAAGCGTAGACTTCCCGGCCTTGTGCCACGGCAATTTGCGAAACCAGGTGGGCGGCTGCGCCGAAGCCATAGATGCCGATGCGGCGTGTATCGGCGGCAGGCCCTGCCATGCGCAGCGTCCGGTAGCCGATCAGGCCGGCACAGAGCAGCGGGGCAGCGTGTTCGTCATCGTAGGCAGGCGGAATCCGAAAGCAATACCTGCTGTCTGCGACAACATATTCAGCGTAGCCGCCATCGCGCGTATAGCCCGTAAATAGCGGTGCATCGCAGAGGTTTTCGTGATGACGCTGGCAGTAGCGACAGTGGCCGCAGGTATGGCCAAGCCATGGCACACCCACGCGGTCGCCCGGCCCGAAGGCGGTGACACCCGCTCCGCAAGCATCCACCCGTCCAACGATCTCGTGTCCGGGGATGAGCGCCGGTTTGGGATGGCGCAGGTCGCCGTCTACGATATGCAGGTCGGTCCGGCATACGCCGCAGGCAGAAACAGCGATGCGTACCTCATCCGGCCCGGGCTCGGGGACTGGCCCGTGTACCAGGACCAAAGGCTGCCCCGCGCCTGCAAATTGCATGGCTCGCATGGTCTCGGGCATGCAGGTGTCCTTGTCGGTGCCCCGGCGTGGGGCGTCAGCCTTCGATTTCGCTGCGGACCAGCAAGACCGGCTTGGTTGTCTGGGCCAGTACGCCTTCCGCCACGCTGCCCATCAGCAGCCGCCTGACGCCGCGCCGCCCGTGCGTGCCCATGACAATCATGTCGGCATTCCAATTGTCGGCTTCGGTGGCGATGGTCGTGGAGATCCGCCCGGGAGCCACCGGCTTTTCGTCCAATTGCGTATGGCATCGGATTCCCGCCTGGCTGAGGCGTGCCGTCGCGGCGTCCAGTGCCTTGCGGCCGTACGAGATCTGCTGGTTCGCCAGTTCGCGGGGATCGAAATAGCCTGCCTCAAAGTACACATCGCTGTCATCGACCACAAACAACGCCTTGACTTCGGCGCCGGTGGCCGCGGCGATTGCGATGGCCTGGCTGAGCGCCAGGTCGGAGGAGTGGCTGCCGTCCACGGCGAGCAAGAGGCGCTGGTACATGCGATGCTCCTGTGGGATGGGACTGCATAGTCCCTGGGTCTGATGCATTCAGCCTAGGCGGCAGTGTTGGATGGAACTTGATATTGGTCAAACCAAGGCGCGGCCCCCCGCATCGTGAGCAGGCCGGTGCAGCGGCCAAGCGCTTGCCAGTTCCCATTCCTGGAGGCGGCGCCTTGGGGCGGTGCCGCCTGCTGCACCCGACAAGAATCCATGCATTGTCAGTGACAAGAGCGGCACTTGTTCAACTCGGGTGACGCTGGGGCACAGGTGGCGCAGACGGCGGCGATGCCGAATCCCGGGACGGAAAGAGGGCCCTGCCGCTTGCCCACTGCATGACGAAGGCCTGCATTGCGAGGATGTCACGCGGCCTCTGCATTGCCAGGAACTGTCTGGTGCATGCATGGGTGCCGGGAACGGCGCCATGGAACCATTGAAGGTTCCATTCCATCAGCGTCTCGAACTGTGAAAATGCTTTCTCGGAAAAGCACAGTACATCTGCCATACCCCTGAGGACTTCAAGATTGGCTTGCTGAGCCGCTGAAAGCTGGGCAAAGGGCAATCGATTCATGATCACGCTCCCGCATGTGAGCGCCACAGTCATCGGTTCGCAGTATGGCGCTCCGAGTGGAGACACTCCGGCAGAACCGGCTGGAGCCCCGCTCGAAAAATATGAAGCCCGACCCGTGCCTGTCCCGACTTGAGAATGCACCCCGGCCACGATCAAATATCGCCATGGCTTCAAGAAGCAGGGGTACGCAATCCCGATGAGACAAACAACGGGGGGATGAGTCGCTATCCGAGGGGATATCCGGAGCCGCCAGGCGCGTTAGTGCGCCCTTGGCCGGCTCCGGACTAATAGAGGCAGGCGAGACCTACGCCTTGGAGTGGCCGCTCGCTGTCGAGCCGGCGCGGAATCGTCATTGCAGCGCCCATTTGCGAGGGTTTGGCCGCAACTTGGGAAAACGGCAGCGCATGCATGCTTCGTGAGCACAAATTATCGAAAGCGCGCGCCGTGATGTCCATCGCTCAGTTCCTCTGAAGAAGATTGAAAACGAGGTTCAGGGCATCATATCCACTTCGCAAGGAAAGGGCAAACCACTCCGGGCCGATGCCGTGCTGGTGGCGGCGATAATGCCGGGCGGGTGGTTCGGCTCGTCTGCGCTAATGCGGCGATGGCAGCTGGATGCCGCTGAATGCCAGCGCCAGCCCACCGACAAGCACCAGGCTGAGCGCCCACACCACGTCGAGGTTGAACCAGCTGCGCGACACGAATTTAAGCCCGACATAGCGATAGACCAGCCAGGCCACCACGCCCCCGGTGGCGATCAAGGCCGCGGCATGCACGACGGACACGAGCAGCGCCATCGAGACATTGGCGCCCATCAGCGCGGCGGCGGCCTTGTGGCCGGCATCCTCGTCGGCGCGGCACAGCCCGAGATAGATCGGCACCAGCATCAGCCCGGCGCCATGCGCGATTGCCACGGCGAAGGACCATAGCGCCAGGCGCCCCGGCCGAATGCGCGCCAGCGAGCGCGGATGGCGGCGCCAGGCCAGCAGCGCCAGCCCCCAGCCGATCACCAGCAGCCCCGCGGCAAACTGCAGCGGCGCCTGCCAGCGGGCCACCATGGCCAGCACGCCGAACGGCAGCATGACCGCGATCATCGCCAGCAGGTGGCCCAGCGCCAGCCATCCGAGCGCCGACACCACCGCGCGGTCCTGCCGCGCCAGCAACCCGTTCGACACGGCCAGCGGCCATCCCATCGCGGGATTCAGGCCGTGATAGATGCCGCTGGCCAGGACCGCCGACCACAGGCCGGCATGCTCCCAGGAGAACGCCGTCAAGACCGGACCGACGGATAGCAGAACGAGTCAGTCGAGCAGTCGCCGCCTTCCAGCCGCACCTGGTGCGCGCGGTAGCCGTCGGGGAATTCCAGCCAGTAGTCATCGGCCAGCGCCAATCCGCCCTCCGGCTCGGCGCGTCCCATCACCTGCACGCCGGGCACGCCGTCTGGATAGAACTGGTTGTCCCAGGTGGAGTAGAGCGAGTTGGTCCAGTAAACGCGCTTGCCGTCGCGGCTGATCTCGACCATCTGCGGGCCGCCGGCGAAGGTCTTGCCGTTCGGATGCGGCGTGCGCCGTGCAATGCCGCCGAGATGGACCGAGCCCGACAACCGTGGCTTGCGCGGGTCGGTGACGTCGTACTGGCGCATCTCGCCGGTGCCCCAGCACGACACGTACAGGAATTTGTCGTCGAGCGACAGGTCGATGTCGGTGATCAGCGGCGGCACCGCGCCGAAGCCCTGCAGCAACGGCGGCAGCAGGTCGGCCGAGGCCGGCTCGGGCGGGATGGTCGCGGTCTTTTCCGCGTGGAACTTGCCGCCTTCGCGCCACCAGGTCCAGATCGAGCCTTCCAGGTTGGTGGTGTCGACCACCACGCCGACAAAGCCGTATTCCCGCACCGGATCGTGCGCGGGCCTGACTTCCAGCGCCATCTGGTGGTTGGCGCCCAGGTCGATGGTCTGCACATTGCGCCGCGCGCGCAGGTCCCAGAAGTGCAGCTTGTGGCCGTACTTGTTGGAGAGCAGGTCTTCGGCCACCAGGCCGTTCTCGAACTGCGGCGGCAAGGCCCACTCGCTCGACACCATGTAGTCGCGCGGCAGGTTCCACCAGAAGTCGTAGTGCTTCTCCTGCTCGCCGCGGTCGATTTCCCAGCGGCCGAGCACCTCGAAGGTCTCGCAGTCCATGATGAAGATGCCGGGGAACCCGTCGGTGCCGTCCTGCCCCGCGCCGCCGAGCGTGCTGACGTAGATCCCTTCGGGGCCGCAATGCACGGTGTGCGGCCGCGAGTAGCCGGTCTTGCCGATGATCTCGTCCGGCTCGATGATCTTGTGGATGCGCGCCTGCGTGGGATGCGGCTTGGTGTCGACGATATAGATGCGCGACGAGCGCATGCCGGGAATGATCAGGTAGCGCCGCTCCAGGAACGCGTGGCCGGTCAGCGGCGACAGCGCGGAGGAACAGGCATTCCAGCCGAAGTGGTGCAGCTCGTCGCCCTTGTTGGTCATCGGCACGGTATGCACCACCGTGCTGTAGGTGGGCGAGCCGGGCTTGACGTCGATCACGGCCAGTGCGTCGGGGCGCGAGCCGTCGGGGCTCAGCAGCAGGGTGTAGGCGAATTCTTCCGGCGGTGCGCTCATCGCGAGCTGGGGCGACGGGTAAAACGTGGGATCCGGCCGCATGTTCATGGTTAGCCCTCCTTGTTCTACGCCGGTCACATGCCGCGAGATCGCGCAGGCCGGCATGGCAGCGTCCGCGCACGGAAGTGGACTTCAAGCGTACTTAGCCTAGGTCGTTCTCTATCCCTAGTCAAACGGGCCGGCACGCCGCCGCAGGGCCGTTCTCGTCACGCTGGAGATGCGTGGCGCGTGGGCATGCGCCGGCCGCACGCGACTCAATGCGACTTGGCGCGCTTTAGCGTGCCTTGGCGCGGCTTAACGCACCGGCCGGATGCCGGCATCAAAGCGCGCCGCCAGCCCGTGGTCGCGGAACGCCGCTACCACGAAGTCGATGAACACGCGCGTCTTCGGCGGCAGCAGCGTCTTGTTCGGGTAGTACAGCGAGATCGGCCCGTTGTCGGCATGCCATCCGGGCAGCAGGCGCACCAGCGCACCGCTTTCCAGCCATCGCGCCGCATGCGGCGTCGGCAGCAGGGCCACGCCGTAGCCGAGCATGGCCGCGTGCGCCATTGCCTCGGGGTCGTCGAAGATCATGCGCGTGCGCTGCGTGACCGGTGCTTCTTCGCCCGACTCGCTGCGCAGCGTCCAGGTGCGCAGCCGGCCGGTCGGGCCCGAGCGCCGCACGATGCCGTCCAGCGCGGCCAGCTCGCCGGGGTGGCCCGGCATGGGCCTGCCCGCCATATAGGCGGGCGATGCGGTCGCGACGATGCAGGTCCGCGCCAGTTCGCGCGCCACCACGCCGTCGGTCAGTTCGATGCCGCCGCCGATGGCCGCGTCAAAACCGTCCTGGATCAGCTCCGCGGGGCGGTTGTCGAAATGCCAGTCCGGCACGATCGCCGGATAGCGCTGCAGGAACTCGCCCAGCAGCGGCACCAGGTGTTCGCGGCCGAAGGCGAGGGCCATGCTGACCTTGAGCGTGCCCGCTGGCTTGCCGGCGTCCTGCGAGGCGCTGGCAAAGGCATCGCGCAAGGTCGAGAACGGGCCCGAGACCTGCCGCAGGAACTGCTCGCCGCTGGCGGTCAGCGTCAGCTGGCGCGTGCTGCGCTGGAACAGCCGCAAGCCCAGGTGCGACTCCAGCCGCGCCACGTTCTTGCTGACCGCCGCTGGCGTCATGCCGAGCTGGCGTGCCGCCGCCGAAAAGCTGCCGGCTTCGGCACTCCGGACAAAGGATTCGAGCAGGTTCAGGGCTTCCATGGCCTCAGCTTATACCAACGGTTGAAAAAGCTGATGCCGGCTTGTGGCTAGCGAAGGGGCAATCCGCGAACGATACTGGGTTTGCCAACCAACCATTTCCCGGAGCATTCCATGGCCACCCTGACAGGAAAAACTGCATTCGTTACCGGCGGCGCCCGCGGCATCGGCGCGGCAATCGTGCGCCGGCTGGCGCGCGAAGGCGCCGCCGTCGCCTTCACCTACCAGAGCTCCGCGGCCGGCGCCAACGCGCTGGCGGAGGAAGTGGAAGCCTCCGGCGGACGCGCGCTGGCGTTTCAGGCCGACGCCGCGGACGCCGCCGCGCTGACCCGCGCCATCGACGACGCTGCGCGCCAGTTCGGCAAGCTTGACATCCTGGTCAACAACGCCGGCGTGCTGCGGCTGGGATCGGTAGAGACCCTGTCGCTGGAAGACTTCGACGAGACCCTGGCCGTCAATGTGCGCGCGGTGTTCGTGGCGGCCAGGGCGGCGCTGACGCACATGGGCGAGGGCGGCCGCATCATCAACATCGGCAGCACCAATGCCGAACGCATGCCGTTCCCCGGCGGCAGCGCGTATGCAATGAGCAAGTCCGCGCTGCTGGGGCTGGTGCAGGGCATGGCACGCGACCTGGGGCCGCGCGGCATCACCGTGAACAACATCCAGCCGGGACCGACCAATACCGACATGAACCCGGAAGCGGGGGATTTCGGCGCGGCGCTGCATAGCCTGATGGCGTTGCAGCGGCATGCCACGCCGGAGGAGATTGCCGGCATGGTGGCTTATGTCGCGGGTCCTGAAGCGGGCTTTGTCACAGGCGCCAGCCTGATGATCGACGGCGGTTTCAGCGCCTGAGCGCCAGGCAAGTAAGCCTTACGCACGCCAGCCAGCACGCCGGCCCCACGCCGGCGTGCCTCAGTCTTTCGTCGCCTTGCGCAGTGCCGCGCTGACCTCGCCGTAGAAGCCCCGCAGCTTCTCCAGCTCCAGGTCCACCGGCTGCAGCGCCGGCCACAGCAGCGCCACCATGTCACGCGCGGTCTTCTCGATATCGACCTCGCGCTGCCGCGCGATCGCATCCCACAGGATGTGTTCCATCGGCCCCAGGATGGCCGAGCGCAGCAGGCTCAGCGGCAGGTCGCCACGGATCTCGCCATTGCTGCGCGCCCGCGCCAGCAGATCCATCAGCGGCGCCGTATAGCGGCGCTGCAGCGGCAGGAACACCTCGCCCAGCCCGGGCCCCTTGGCCCGGCCTTCCGACAGCACCAGCGCGCACAGCCCGGTCCCCTGGATCAGGAACAGGCGCAGGTGCGTCTTCACGTAGAACTCCAGCTGCGCCTTGGTGGGCTGGCCGTGCGGCATGCCCTGTTCCAGCGTGCTGATGATCTCGTCGTACCAGTCTTCGATCACGCGCACGCACAGCTCGCGCTTGCCGTGGAAATAGGTAAAGACCGTCCCCTCGGAGACGCCCAGGCGCTGGGCGATCTCGGTGGTGGTGGCGCGCTCGTAGCCAAGCTCGGCGAACACGTCGCGGCTCACGCGCAGGATGTCGCGGATGCGCTGCTCGGCCTTGGCTCCGGCGGGAACGCGGCGCCGGGAACTGGTGTCTTCCATGTTGTCGGGGGTGTGGACGTCGGTCTCGTGGCGAGGATTATAGTGCGCCGCTCGCCAAAACTTGAGTAAAGCTCAAAATTAATATTGCGTTCTGCCTCCCGAGCGTGTACTTTTCACTCGTCGGCGCCACAGGCCGCACCGGCGGGCGAGGGCAGGTGCCGAAGGATTTAAGGGATTTCCCTGATGTGATGTCCCGCCAGCCCATCAAAGACAATGACCACGGCGTGAATTGAGTGATACTCACAAAACGCCGGGCGCACGGAACGCCACCGAGCTTTGGAGACCAGTATGACGATGCAGGGCGAGTCCCAATCCACCATCCTGCCCCTGGGCGGGCTGTCGCATGTACGAGGCGAAACCAATATCCCTCTGTCCGAGCAGACGGTGCCGGAGCTGCTGGCGCAGACCGTCGCCCGCTTTGCGCAGCGTGACGCGGTCGCCTTCCGCGAGCAGGGCGTGCGCTGGACCTGGCAGCAGTTCGCCGAGGCCATCGATGCGCTGGCGGCGGGGCTGCACGCGCTCGGCCTGGTCCGTGGCGACCGCGTCGGCATCTGGTCGCCCAACCGCGTGGAATGGGTGGTGACGCAGTTTGCCACCGCGCGGCTCGGGCTGGTGCTGGTCAATATCAACCCGGCCTACCGGCTGTCCGAGCTGGAGTACGCGCTGAACAAGGTTGGCGTCAAGGCCATCGTCGCGGCCGAGGCGTTCAAGACCTCGCGCTACCTGGAGATGCTGCAGGCGCTGGCTCCGGAACTCGCTACCAGCGAGCCGGGAGCGCTGCAGGCCGCGCGGCTGCCGTCGCTGCGCTGGGTGATCCGCATGGGCGCGGGCGAGACCCCGGGCATGATCCGCTATGACGACGTGGTGGCGCGTGGCGCCGGCGTGGGCCGCGAATCGCTCGACGCCATCACCGCGCAGCTCGACCGCAACGACCCGATCAACGTGCAGTTCACCAGCGGCACCACTGGCGCGCCCAAGGGCGCCACGCTGACGCACCGGAACATCGTCAACAACGCGCGCTTTATCGCCATGGCGATGCGCTTTACCGAGCAGGACAAGCTGTGCATCCCGGTGCCGTTCTACCACTGCTTCGGCATGGTGCTCGCGGTGCTGGCGTGCGTCTCGACCGGCGCAGCGATGGTGTTCCCGGGCGAAGCCTTCGAGCCGGAAGCCACCATGCAGGCCGTCAGCGAGGAACGCTGCACCGCGCTGCACGGCGTGCCGACCATGTTTATCGCGCAGCTCGACCATCCGCGCTTCGGCGACTATGACTTCTCTTCGCTGCGCACCGGCATCATGGCCGGCTCGCCGTGCCCGATCGAGACCATGAAGCGCGTGGTATCGCAGATGCATATGTCCGAGGTGACGATTGCCTACGGCATGACCGAGACCAGCCCGGTCTCGTTCCAGAGCAGCACCACCGATCCGCTGGACAAGCGCACCACCACCGTCGGCCGCATCCAGCCACACCTGGAAGTCAAGGTGGTCGATGCCACCGGCGCCACGGTGCCGGTGGGCGAGAAGGGCGAGCTGTGCACGCGCGGCTACTCGGTGATGCTCGGCTACTGGGACGACGAAGCCCGCACCGCCGAAACCATCCGCGATGGCTGGATGCATACCGGCGATCTCGCCACCATCGATGAAGAGGGCTACTGCAATATCGTCGGCCGCGTGAAGGACATGCTGATCCGCGGCGGCGAGAACATCTACCCGCGCGAGATCGAGGAATTCCTGTTCCGCCATCCCAAGGTCCAGGCCGTGCAGGTGTTCGGCGTGCCGGACCAGAAGTACGGCGAGGAAGTGTGCGCGTGGATCGTGCTCAAGCCGGGCGAAAGCGCCACCGAGGAAGAGATCCGCGAGTTCTGCCGCAACCAGATCGCCCACTACAAGATCCCGCGCTACATCCGCTTCGTGAACGAGATGCCCCTGACGGTGACCGGCAAGGTGCAGAAGTTCGTGATGCGCGACCAGATGGTGCGCGACCTGAACCTCAGCGAATCCAAAACGGCCTGATCCCCACGCCGACATCGATTACCAGAACTTTCAAGACAACACTGCCATGACTACCTTGCCCGGCCTGAAATTCGACCTCGGCGAAGACATCGAGATGCTGCGCGATTCCGTGCGTACCTGGGCCCAGGCCGAACTGGCCCCGCGCGCGGGGGAGATCGACCGCACCGACCAGTTCCCGATGGACGCCTGGAAGAAGATGGGCGACCTCGGCGTGCTCGGCATCACCGTGGCCGAGGAATACGGCGGCGCCAACATGGGCTACCTGGCGCACATGATCGCGATGGAAGAGATCAGCCGCGCCTCGGCGTCGGTGGGCCTGTCGTACGGCGCGCACTCGAACCTGTGCGTGAACCAGATCCACCGCAACGGCACGGCCGCGCAGAAGGCGAAGTACCTGCCCAAGCTGGTGTCGGGCGAATGGATCGGCGCGCTGGCGATGAGCGAGCCCAACGCCGGCTCCGACGTGGTCAGCATGAAGCTGCGCGCGGAACTGAAAGGCGACCGCTACGTGCTCAACGGCACCAAGATGTGGATCACCAACGGCCCGGACTGCGACGTGCTGGTGGTTTACGCCAAGACCGAGCCCGAGCTGGGCGCGCGCGGCATGACCGCCTTTATCGTCGAGAAGGGCATGAAGGGCTTCTCCGTGGCGCAGAAGCTGGACAAGCTGGGTATGCGCGGCTCGCACACCGGCGAGCTGGTGTTCGAGGACGTGGAGGTGCCGGCCGAGAACATCCTCGGCGCCGAGAACAGCGGCGCCAGGGTGCTGATGAGCGGGCTGGACTACGAGCGCGCCGTGCTGTCGGGCGGCCCGGTCGGCATCATGCAGGCGTGCATGGACGTGGTGACGCCGTATATCCACGACCGCAAGCAGTTCGGCCAGAGCATCGGCGAATTCCAGCTGATCCAGGGCAAGGTGGCCGACATGTACACCACGCTGCAGGCGGCGCGCAGCTACCTGTACACGGTCGGCAAGAACCTGGACGCGCTCGGCAGCGACCACGTGCGCCAGGTGCGCAAGGACTGCGCCGCGGTGATCCTGTACACGGCCGAGAAGGCCACCTGGATGGCGGGCGAGACCGTGCAGATCCTGGGCGGCAACGGCTATATCAACGAATACCCGGCCGGGCGCCTGTGGCGCGACGCCAAGCTGTACGAGATCGGCGCCGGCACGTCTGAGATCCGCCGCATGCTGATCGGCCGCGAGCTGTTCGCGGAAACGATGTAAGCCCACCACGCGATGGCTGCACCCTACAACGAACCGACTGGCCGAGGCTGATATGGCGGCAATTGAGACAAAGCTGAACGCGCGTTCCGAAGCGTTCAAGACCAACGCGCAGGCAATGCAGGCACTGGTTGCCGACCTGGAAGCAAAGATCGCGAAGCTGGCGGAAGGCGGCGGCGAGGCCGCGCGCGACAAGCACCTGTCGCGCGGCAAGCTGCTGCCGCGCGACCGCGTGCAGCAACTGCTCGACCCGGGCACGCCGTTCCTGGAGCTGTCGCAGCTTGCCGCCTACGACATGTATGACGATGCCGCGCCGGGCGCGGGCATCATCACCGGTATCGGCCGCGTGGCCGGGCAGGAGTGCGTGATCGTCTGCAACGACGCCACCGTCAAGGGCGGCACGTATTATCCGATGACGGTCAAGAAGCATGTGCGCGCGCAGGAGATCGCCGAGCAGAACAACCTGCCGTGCATCTACCTGGTCGATTCCGGCGGCGCCAACCTGCCCAACCAGGACGACGTGTTCCCCGACCGCGACCACTTCGGCCGCATCTTCTACAACCAGGCCAACCTGTCCAAGCAGGGCATCCCGCAGATCGCGGTGGTGATGGGCTCGTGCACCGCCGGCGGCGCGTACGTGCCGGCGATGAGCGACGAGTCGATCATCGTCAAGAACCAGGGCACTATCTTCCTGGGCGGCCCGCCGCTGGTGAAGGCCGCCACCGGCGAGGAGGTGAGCGCCGAGGACCTGGGCGGCGCCGACGTGCATACGCGCCTGTCCGGCGTGGCCGACTACTTCGCGCAGAACGACCACCACGCGCTGAGCCTGGCGCGCAATATCGTGCAGCACCTGAACCGCCGCAAGCCGGACCAGATCCGCCTGCACGAGCCGGTCGAGCCGCTGTACCCGGTGGAAGAACTGTATGGCGTGATCCCCACCGACACGCGCAAGCCCTATGACGTGCGCGAGGTAATCGCGCGCATCGTCGACGGCTCCGAGTTCGACGAATTCAAGGCGCGCTACGGCACCACGCTGGTGTGCGGCTTTGCGCGCATCTGGGGCTACCCGGTCGGCATCGTCGCCAACAACGGCATCCTGTTCTCGGAGTCGGCGCTGAAGGGCGCGCACTTTATCGAGCTGTGCTGCCAGCGCAAGATCCCGCTGGTGTTCCTGCAGAACATCACCGGCTTCATGGTGGGGCGCAAGTACGAGAACGAAGGCATCGCCCGCAATGGCGCCAAGATGGTGACCGCGGTGGCGACGGCGCAGGTGCCCAAGTTCACGGTGATCATCGGCGGCTCGTTCGGGGCCGGCAACTACGGCATGTGCGGGCGTGCCTATTCGCCGCGCTTTTTATGGATGTGGCCGAACGCGCGCATCTCGGTGATGGGCGGCGAGCAGGCGGCGAGCGTGCTGGCGACGGTGCGCCGCGATGGTATCGAAGCGAAAGGCGGCAAGTGGAGCGCGGAGGAAGAGGATGCGTTCAAGCAGCCGATCCGCGACCAGTACGAGCACCAGGGCCACCCGTACTACGCCAGCGCGCGGCTGTGGGACGACGGCGTGATCGATCCCGCGCAGACGCGCACGGTGCTGGGGCTGGGCCTGTCGGCCAGCCTGAACGCGCCGATCGAGGACATGAAATTCGGCGTGTTCCGCATGTAATTCGGCATGTAATTCGGCATGTAAGCCTGCCCTCCAGGCATCCCAGAATCGTATTCAAGAACGCTCCCCGCGAGGAGCGAAAGGCGAAGTCATGTTCACCAAAGTCCTGATCGCAAACCGCGGCGAGATCGCCTGCCGCGTGGCCGCCACCTGCCGCCGGCTCGGCATCCGCACCGTCGCGGTGTACTCGGATGCCGACGCCGATGCCCGCCACGTCGCCTTCTGCGACGAGGCCGTCCATATCGGCGGCGCCGCCGCGCGCGACAGCTACCTGCGCGCCGACCACATCATCGAGATGGCGAAGGAGACCGGCGCCCAGGCGATCCACCCGGGCTACGGCTTCCTGTCCGAGAACGAAGCCTTCGCCGAGGCCTGCGCCGCGGCGGGGCTGGTCTTTATCGGCCCGCCGGCCTCCGCGATCCAGGCGATGGGCAGCAAGAGCGCGGCCAAGCAGCTGATGGAAAAGGCGTCGGTGCCGCTGGTGCCCGGCTACCACGGCGAAGACCAGGACCCGGTGCTGCTGCGCCGCGAGGCCGACCGCATCGGCTACCCGGTGCTGCTCAAGGCCAGCGCGGGCGGCGGCGGCAAGGGCATGCGCGTGGTCGAGTCGGGCGATGGCTTCGAGGCCGCGCTGGCGTCGGTCAAGCGCGAGGCCAGCGCCAGCTTCGGCGACGACAAGGTGCTGGTCGAGAAGTACCTGACCCGTCCGCGCCACATCGAGATCCAGGTGTTTGCCGACACCCACGGCAACTGCGTCTACCTGTTCGAGCGCGACTGTTCGGTGCAGCGCCGGCACCAGAAGGTGCTGGAAGAGGCGCCCGCGCCGGGCATGACCGAAGAACGCCGCCGCGCTATGGGCGAGGCCGCCGTGGCCGCCGCCAAGGCGGTGGGCTATGTCGGCGCCGGCACGGTAGAGTTCATCGCCAACCAGGACGGCTCCTTCTACTTCATGGAGATGAACACGCGCCTGCAGGTCGAGCATCCGGTCACCGAGATGATCACCGGACAGGACCTGGTCGAATGGCAACTGCGCGTCGCCGCCGGCGAGCCGCTGCCGCTGACGCAGCAGCAACTGCGCATCGACGGCCACGCGCTGGAGGCGCGCATCTACGCCGAGAACCCCGACAAGCAGTTCCTGCCCTCCACCGGCACGCTGCGCTTCCTGCGCACGCCGCCTGCGGTGCAGTTCATGCGTGGCGAGGACGCCCATGGCCCGGCCGGCATCCGCATCGATGCCGGCGTGCGCGAGGGCGACACCATCAGCCCGTACTACGACCCGATGATCGCCAAGCTGATCGTCTGGGGCAAGGACCGGGACGAGGCGCTGGCGCGGATGCGGCAGGCGCTGGCGGCGTATCACGTGGTCGGACTGTCGACCAACGTCGCCTTCCTGCAGCGGCTGGTGTCGTCGCAGGCGTTCCGCACGGCGGATCTCGACACCGGGCTGATCGAGCGCAACGAGAGCGAGCTGTTCCCGCAGCCCGAGCCGATCGGTATCGACACCGTCGCGCTGGCGGTCGCCGCGCTGCTGGACCGCGAGGCGCGCGAACTGCGCATCGACGCTGCCGACCGGCATTCGCCATGGACTCACGGCGGCGCCTGGCGGCTCAACAGCGGCGCGTCGCGGCAACTGCGCTTCGGCTATGGCGACCAGGTGCTCGACGTGACGCTGCAGGTCAATGCGCGCGGCAGCACGCTGGCCTACGCCGGACAGTCCGTGCCGTTCTCCGCGGTATGCAAGGCCGACGATATCCGAATCGACCTCGGCACGCGCCGCGTGCATGGACATGTTCATGCTGAGGCGGACGACTTCCACGTGTTCTCCGCGGGCCGCCAGGTGCTGCTGGGCTGGATCGATCCGCTGTCCCACGCCGGCGAGGCCGAAGGCGAGGGCGGCAAGCTGACCGCGCCGATGCCGGGCAAGGTCATCGCCGTGATGGTCGAGGCGGGCAGCACGGTCACGCGCGGCACGCCGCTGCTGGTGATGGAAGCAATGAAGATGGAACACACCATCAGCGCGCCGGCCGACGGCGTGGTCAGCGAAGTGCTCTACGGTGTTGGCGAGCAGGTCACCGAAGGCGCCCAGTTGCTGGCGTTCGGTACCTGATACTTTTACGGAGATCCGGCAGATGCATGCGGACAAGGTCAAGGTCGTTGAAGTCGGCCCGCGCGACGGCCTGCAGAACGAGAAGAATCTGATCCCCACCGAGACCAAGGTGGCGTTGATCGACCAGCTCACCGACGCGGGCTTTCCCAATATCGAAGTGGCATCGTTCGTCTCGCCGAAGTGGGTGCCGCAGATGGCTGACGGAGCGCAGGTCATGGCCGCGATCAGGCGGCGCCCCGGCACCATCTACTCCGCGCTGACGCCGAACATGAAGGGCCTGGAAGGCGCGCTTGCAGCAGGCGCCGACGAGGTCGTGATCTTCGGCGCGGCCAGCGAGGCGTTCTCGCAGAAGAACATCAACTGCTCGATCGCCGAGTCGATGGCGCGCTTCGAGCCCGTTGCCGCGGCCGCCAAGGCCAAGGGTGTGCGCCTGCGCGCCAGTGTGTCGTGCGCGCTCGGTTGCCCTTACCAGGGCGAGGTGCCGGTCGATGCCGTGGTCGACGTGGTGCGGCGCATGCGAGAGCTGGGCTGCGACGAGATCGATATCGCCGACACCATCGGCGTGGGCACGCCAGACAAGGTAAAGATCGTGATGCTGGCCGCGGCCACCGAATTCCCGCTGGCGCAGCTGTCCGGGCATTTCCACGACACGTATGGCCATGCCCTGGCCAACGTCGAGGCGAGCCTGGAAGCCGGCATCCGCATCTTCCATGCTTCCGTAGCCGGGCTTGGCGGGTGCCCGTATGCGAAGGGCGCGACCGGTAATGTGGCGACCGAGGCTTTGCTGCAGCGTCTGGCGAGCCTGGGGATGGAGACGGGGGTTGATCTGGATAAGGTCATTGCCGCTGCCGAACTGATTTCCAGGGCTATTGGCAAGCCAGTACTCTAGTAGCGCGGGCTTCCCTCGATGCCGGGCGCTTGTCTCATATTGAGACACCGCCTGCATCAACCTGAGACAGCCCTGGCCAAACCTGCCACGCAACGCTTGAATTCGCCCGGGGGCTCTCTTAAAGTACCTTTCCAGTTCGCGCCGCCACCACCGCAGCACAGTCCGGCGCGCATAGATGACCCGGCCGCAACGACGGCCAGGCGTGCCACGGCATCGCCGCAGACCGCCGCCTCGCGGCACCGCGCGACGCCGACCACTGGAGACAAGGCAATGCCCCCTGCACCGACAAGCCTGCTGTGCGATGCCAACGTCGCGCGGCGGGACTTCCTCGATGGCAAGGATGTCCCCGCCGGCTTGGTGTCCGACCTGATCGTGCGTTCGTGGCAGCGTGCCGCGCGTGCGGGCGTGCGTCCCGAGCAGCGCATGCTGTTTTCGGATGTCATCACGCACAGCGAAGTCCGCCGCAGCGAAGAAGAGAACCGGACCCTGATCGAACTGGCCGGCGCCGACATGGAAGTGCTGGCCGGCGCCTTTCCGTCGCAGCAGTGGATCGTGCTGTGTACCAATGCCGAAGGCGTGATCGTGTCCTCCCACGGGCGCCTGGGCGCTGGGCCTGGCGGGCCGTCGCCGCTGCAGCATGGCCGGCGCATCTGCGAGACCGGCATCGGCACCAACGCACCCGGCTGCTTGCTGGCGGAGGGCGGCAGTGCCGTCGAAATCCGTCGCGGCGAGCATTTCCTGCACGAACTGGTCGACGTGGTCTGCGCGGCCGCGCCGATCTATGACTGCCATGACCGCCTGATCGGCGTGCTCGATATCACCGGCTTCGGCGTCGACTTGCCGGCCTACGCGATCAACCATGTGCGCGCGGCGGCCACGTCGATCGGCAATCGCACCTTTGAGCGGCTGCCCGGTTGCTGCATCGTGCGCCTGCACCACGACCGCCGCATGCTGCATACGCCGGCGGAAGGCATCGTGGCGGTGTCCGCCGACGGCGTGATCGTGGCGGCAAACCATACCGCCCGCGATATGCTGCGGCTCGGCAGCGCCGAGATCGGCGCGATCGATCTCGGCAGCGTCTTTGCCGAAGGCATGCATGGCCCCGGAGGCGCGGTGCAAAGCGTCGTGCGCACGGTCGCCGGCGCGCGCCTGCATGTCTCGGCGAGCGAAACCCAACGTGCGCGTTCCCGTGGCGCCACGCCACGCGCCGAGGACGCCGGTCCGCTGGCCGGCCACCTCATTGCCGATGCCACGCTGGCGCGCGCCTTCGACAAGGCCAGCATGGCGGTCGGCGCGCAGGTGCCGGTGATCCTGCTGGGCGAGACCGGCACCGGCAAGACCATGCTGGCGCGCGCGCTGCATGAGGGCAGCCGGCCGGACGGCAACTTTGTCTCGATCAACTGCTCGGCTATTCCCGAAGGGCTGGCCGAAGCCGAGCTGTTTGGCTATGCCGACGGCGCCTTTACCGGCAGCCGCCGCGGCGGCTGCGCGGGCAAGATCGAGCAGGCCAACCATGGCACGCTGTTCCTCGACGAGATCGGCGACATGCCGCTGGCACTGCAGACCCGGCTGCTGAGCGTGCTGCAGGAGCGCTGCGTCACGCGCGTCGGCGCGGCCAAGCCGATCCCGGTCGACCTGTCGGTGATCTGCGCCACGCACCGCAGCCTGCCGGAACTGGTGCGGCAGGGCGCCTTCCGTGAAGACCTGTATTTCCGCATCAACGGCATGGCGATCCGCGTTCCGGCGTTGCGCGACCGCACCGACCTGCCCGAGCTGATCGCGGCGATGCTGCAGACGCTGGCGCGCGGCCGGCGCAAGGCGCTCGATGCCGATGTGATGGCGCTGCTGATGTCGCATGCCTGGCCCGGCAATGTGCGCGAGCTGCACCAGGTGCTGCGCACTGCGGTGGCGCTGTCTGGCCTCAGCGAGGAAATCCGGCGCGAGCACCTGGACGAAAGCTGGCTGGATGCTGCAACGCGCGTGGCAGTGACTGACATCCTGCCCGCGGCGGGCCAGCCGATGCTGCTGGCGCAGGCGCAGGACGCGCTGATCCAGCGCACCCTCGACGAGCTCAGCGGTAACCGCTCCGAAGCCGCGCGCGCGCTCGGCATCTCGCGCGCAACGCTGTACCGCAAGATGGCGCGCGCCAAGATCCGCTAGACCGGTCCGCCGATCCCTCATGACCCCCGCCCGCCACGCCGTGGCGGCGGGGGTTTTTCCTTGATGGCGTGTCTTGCCTGTATCGAGACATTGGATCAGATTGCGACACACAGGGGCAGCGTCGCAACCACGCTGCCATGCGCAACTGGCGCAAAGACAAGCGCAGGTGCGCGATTTGTGCGCCAGGCACGCCGCTTGCGTTGCAGGGCATCGCATTCCAACCAGGGAACAACATGAGGAGACAAGCGATGCACGGCAATGCAGGACTGCTGATCAACGGAAAAATCGTGCAGGGCAGCGCCACGCTCGACGTGGTCAACCCCGCCACCGGCAAGGTGTTCACCACGGTGTCGCGCGCCACCGAGCGCGAGGCTGCTGCGGCGGTCGCCGCCGCCAAGGCCGCGCAGCCGGGCTGGGCCGCGCTGGAACTGCCGCAGCGGCGCGCGCTGCTGCTGCGCTTCGCCGACGCGCTGCACGGCAACGCGGAGGACCTGGCCGCCACGCTGGTGCTGGAGCAGGGCAAGCCGCTGGCCGAGGCGCGTCAGGAACTGCAGTTCGCCGAAGCCTTCGTGCGCCATATCGCCGGGCTGGAGCTGCCGGTATCGCTGGTGCAGGACGACGCCACCCACCGCATCGAGCTGCACCACAAGCCGCTGGGTGTGGTGGCCGCCATCGCGGCATGGAATTTCCCGGTGCTGATCGCTGCCTACAAGCTCGCGCCGGCGCTGCTGATGGGCAATACCGTGGTGCTCAAGCCCGCGCCGACCACACCTGTGGCAACGCTGCAGCTTGGGGCGATCCTGTCCGACCTGCTGCCGCCGGGCGTGGTCAACATCATCACCGATGCCAATGACCTGGGCAGCTACCTGACTTCGCACCCCGACGTGGCCAAGGTCTCGTTCACGGGCTCGACCGCGACCGGCAAGAAGGTGATGGCAAGCGCCGGCCCGGGGCTGAAGCGCATCACGCTGGAACTGGGCGGCAACGACGCGGCCATCGTGCTCGACGATGCCGACGTGGCGGAAATCGCGCCGAAGATCTTCGGCAGCGCTTTCTACAACTGCGGGCAGGTATGCCTGGCGCTGAAGCGGCTGTACGTGCATGCGTCGGTCCATGACGCGCTGTGCGACGCGCTGGCCGACCTGGCCGGGCGCACGGTGGTAGGCAATGGCGCGGAAGCAGGCGTCACGATGGGCCCGCTGCAGAACGCCATGCAGTACGACAAGGCCGGCCGCTTCCTGGCCAGCGCGCGCCGCGACGGCAAGATCCTGGCGGGTGGCGCCTTGCTCAAGGGCGATGGCTACTTCGTCGCCCCGACCATCGTGCGCGACCTGACCGACCAGAGCGAGCTGGTGACCGAGGAGCAGTTCGCGCCGATCCTGCCGGTGCTGAAGTTCGACAGCATCGACGAGGCCGTGGCGCGCGCCAACGGTACGCCGTATGGGCTGGGTGGCTCGGTGTGGTCCAGCGACGAAGAGCGCGCCTATGGGGTGGCGTGGCGTCTCGACGTGGGTACGGCATGGGTCAACCACCACCTGCATTTCGGCCCGCACATCCCGCTGGTGGGCGCCAAGGAGTCCGGCGTCGGCGTGGAATTCGGGCCGGAAGGGCTGGCCGAGTATGCGCAACTGAGCGTGATCAATATCGCGCGCGCGCAGGCCTGCTGACGCGGCCACGCCCGCTGCGCGGCGGGCGACACAGGCAAGAAGAAAACCGGAAGTCGCGCAGCGCGACCGCGTCTATGCGGGTGGCAACGGCGTCGCCGGCGGCAACCTGGATTCGGACGTAGGCATTATTCGCTATGGGCGCTTCATGGAGGTCGGTGTTCTGACACGCCAAATCAATTAAGAAGACAGAGGAGACCAAGATGCATAGCAACAAGCAACGCCTGCTGGTGAGCATGGTGGCCGCGGCCAGCGTGGCGCTGCCGGCGCCGATGGCATTCGGCGCCGAAGGCAACGCCGCTCCCCGCCCGGCAAAAAAGGCGCACAAGCCGGCGAACGCCGCCGCGCGCGTGGACGGCGCCGCAATCCGCGCCAACGAGGCCGGCACGCCGAACTGGCCCAGCTACGGCCTGGATTACGCCGAGACCCGCTTCAGCAAGCTCGAGCAGGTCAACGCGGGCAACGTCAAGGACCTGGGGCTGGCCTGGTCCTACGACCTGGAATCGACGCGCGGCGTGGAGGCGACGCCGCTGGTGGTCGATGGGGTGATGTACGTCTCCGCACCGTGGAGCGTGGTGCATGCCATCGACGCGCGCACCGGCAAGCGCCTGTGGACCTACGACCCGCAGGTACCGCGCGACCAGGCCTACAAGGGCTGCTGCGACGTGGTCAATCGCGGCGTGGCGCTGTACCAGGACAAGGTCTTCGTCGGCGCGTTCGACGGCCGGCTGGTGGCGATTGATGCCGCCACCGGCAAGAAGGTGTGGGAGCAGGACACCATCGTCGATCGCAGCAAGTCCTATACGATCACCGGCGCGCCGCGCGTCTACAAGGGCAAGGTGATCATCGGCAACGGCGGCGCAGAGTACGGCGTGCGCGGCTACATCACCGCCTACGATGCCGAGACCGGCAAGCAGCAATGGCGCTGGTACACGGTTCCGGGCGACCCCGCCAGGCCCTTCGAGAACGAAGCCATGGCAAAGGCCGCGGCCACCTGGGACCCCAGCGGCAAGTACTGGGTCAACGGTGGCGGCGGCACGGTCTGGAACACCATGGCGTTCGACCCCGGCCTGAACCTGATGTACATCGGCACCGGCAACGCCGGCCCGTGGAGCCGCAAGCTGCGCAGCCCGAAGGGCGGCGACAACCTCTACGCGGCCTCCGTGGTGGCGCTGAACCCGGACACTGGCGAATACGTCTGGCACTACCAGGAAACCCCGGGCGACAACTGGGACTACACCTCGACGCAGGACATCATCCTGGCCGACCTGAAGATCGACGGCCAGCCGCGCAAGGTGATCCTGCACGCGCCCAAGAACGGCTTCTTCTTCGTGATCGACCGGACCAATGGCAAGTTCATCTCGGCCAAGAACTTCGTCGACGTCAACTGGGCCTCGGGCTATGACAAGGACGGCCGGCCGATCGAGACGCCGCAGTCGGACACTTCGGGCAAGCCGGCGGATATCGTGCCGGGGCCGTTCGGCGCGCACAACTGGCATTCGATGTCGTTCCACCCGAAGCTGGGGCTGGCCTTTATCCCGGCGCAGCACGTGCCGCTGACGCTGGCCGACAACAAGGAGTGGGCCCACAACCAGAAGGACTCTCCCGAGGCGCATCGCGGCGTGGGCTGGAACTTGGGCATGCTGGTCAATGCCGAGCCTCCCAGGAGCAAGCCGATGGGGCGGCTGATCGCGTGGGACCCGCTGGCGCAGAAGGCGGTATGGCACCAGGACCATGCCGGCCCGTGGAACGGCGGCACGCTCGCGACCGCCGGCAACCTGGTGTTCCAGGGCACGGCGGACGGGCGGCTGGTGGCGTATCACGCCGGCACCGGCGAGAAGCTGTGGCAGGCGCCGACCGGCTCCGGCGTGGTGGCGGCGCCGGTGACCTACCTGCTCGACGGCAAGCAGTATGTGTCGGTGGCGGTGGGCTGGGGCGGCGTGTATGGCCTGAGCCAGCGCGGCAGCGACAGGCAGGCGCCGGGACGGGTCTACACCTTTGTGCTCAACGGCAAGAAGCCGATGCCCGAGTCGGCGCCCTACGCGATGGCGCCGCTGCTGAGCGGGGTGAAATACGACCCGGCCAAGGTCGCCGACGGGCAGAAGCTCTACGTCAACAACTGCGTCTTCTGCCATGGCGTGCCGGGTGTCGACAAGGGCGGCAATATTCCCAACCTGGCCTATGTCGGCGCGCCGATGATCGAGCACCTGGACAAGATCCTGTTCAACGGGCCGTTGGTGCAGAAGGGCATGCCGGATTTCACCGGCAAGCTGACGGCGGAGGACGTGGTCAAGATCCAGGCATTTATCCAGGGCACCGCCGACGCGGTGCGGCCGAAGAAGCCCTGACGGAAGTGCGCGCGCGGGCCGGCACTGGCCCGCGCGCTTCGTGCACGCCAAAGTGGCTGTTCGCCAAATCGGAATTGTTTGGGGCCGCGAATCGCGAGGAAATACCGCCTGGACAAATTTAGCCGTGGTGAGCAGTGAAATGAAAATCCAAGCAACGGAAATCGTGATGGAGGGTGGCGCCGGCGGCGGTTTCTCTCTCGACAATCCCGCCCTCGAAAGCATCGGTGTCCGCATCACGCAGTGGCGCCCCGATTACGTGGAGCTTGAACTGCCGGTCACGTCCAGCATGCTGAACCGCAGCCGCGTGGTCCATGGCGGCACGATCTGCACGCTGCTGGACGCCGCCACCGGCTATGCCGGCCTATTCTCGGCGCCGGGCGAGGCGGCGCGGCATGCGGTGACGCTGTCGCTGACTTCCAACTTCCTGAGCAACGGCACGGGCAGTGTGTTGACGGCCAAGGGCACCGTCGATCGGCGCGGGCGCTCGATTTTCTTTTCGCGTGCCGAGGTCTGGCTTGACCAGGAGTTGCTGGTGGCGACCGGCGTTGCCACGATGAAATACCTGAAGTAGGCCCACGGGGCGTTCGCGCCCCTTTCTCTTCTTCGGAGGCGGAGCCCGTCCGCCCGATCCGTTCCTCCGGTGCTCCGCGCACCACCCTGGCATCCTTCGCGCGTCTACCCCTTGCGCTTGCCTCGATACTGTATAAATATACAGTTATCGTAAATATCCTATTTCCTCGCTTCCCGCGAGCGACACCGACTTCACATGCCTGCGCAATCGTACGCAGCCCCGCCCATGGCGGCGGAGGGCGTTCTTTTCCCTGCGCCGACGCCGGCCAGGTCCGCAGCCCCGGCAGCCCCGGCAGCCCACGCTACCCGGCAGCAGGCGCTGTCGGCGCTCGAGCAGCGCTATCCCGGCCTGTGGCGCGCCGGCCAGCTTGGCCGTGCCGGCAGCGCCGCGGTGTGCCCGACCGGGTATGACGCGCTCTCGGCCGAACTGCCGGGCGGCGGCTGGCCGGCGGGCGGACTGACCGAACTGCTGACCACGCAGGGCGGCGCGGGCGAACTGCGCCTGCTGCTGCCGGCGCTGCGCGTGCTGGCCGGGGCAGGGCGCCGCATCGCGCTGGTGGCGCCGCCTTGCTTGCCCAATGCCATGGGCCTGGCCGCGGCCGGCCTGCCGGCGCGCCAGCTGTACTGGCTGCGCCCGCCAGCCGGCGCGGCCAAGGCTGCGCAACAGGCCGACATGCTGTGGGCGGCCGAGCAGGTGCTGCGCAGCCAGGCCTTCGGCGGCGTGCTGGTGTGGCTGCCCGCGGCCCGGCCCGAGGCGCTGCGCCGGCTGCAGGTGCTGGCCCAAGCCGGCGACGCGGTGGTGTGGGCGCTGCGCCCGGCCGCGGCGCTGCGCGAGTCGTCGCCGGCGGTGCTGCGCCTGCTGCTGGCGCCGCAGCCTGGCAATGTGCTGTCGATCACCTTCCACAAGCGACGCGGGCCGGTGCGCGATACGCCGTTGCTGCTGCGCCTGGGCGGGATGGAGGCAGCCATGCGCACGGCCGCCTGGCCCGTGCCCGCCGGCGCCCCGGCCGCCGCGCCTTCCGTTGTGTCTTCGTCTTCTCAGTCTTCTACCGATGCCGTACTGGATCGCGGTGCACCTGCCGCGCCTGCCCCTGGACGCACTGCAGCCCAACTGGCCTGAGCCGGCTGCCTCCAGCCCATCCTCCGTCACCGGCACGCTGCACCATGCGCTGCCGGTGGCGGTGATGGCGCAGGAGCAGGTGGTGCTGGCCAACGGTCCCGCGATGCAGCTGGGCGTGCGCTACGGCATGCGCCGCGGCGGCGTGCAGGCGCTGTCGGCGGACATCGTGCAGCTGGAACGCGACCTGGTTGCGGAAGAGGCGCTAATGGAAACGGTGGCGCTGGCGCTGCTGCGCTTCACGCCGGCCGTGACCTTCGACGAGGAACCGGAAGCGGCCACCGTGATGCTCGACGTCACCGCCAGCCTGCGCCTCTTTGGCGGCCACCGCGCGCTGTGCCGCGCGGTGCGCGCCTGCGTGCGCCAGCTCGGCACCATTGCCCAGGTGGGCAGCGGCCCGACCGCGCACGGCGCCGCCTGGCTGGCGCGCCAGCCGCTGCGGCGCACCCGCCGCGGCGTGGTGCGGCCCGCGCGCCGGGCGGTGGGCATGGCGCGGCTGCACCGGCTGCTCGACCGCCTGCCGGTCGAGGCGCTGCACACGCTGGCCGACCCGGCCTGGCTCGACGGCATCGGCTGCCGCACGCTGGGCGAGGTGCGGCGCCTGCCGCGCGCCGGCCTGACCCGGCGGCTGGGCCCGGCGCTGCTGGCGCGGCTGGACCAGGCCTATGGCGAGGCCCCGGCGCGCTTTGCCTGGTACGCGGCGCCGCCCACGTTCGCGCAGCGCATGGACCTGCCCGGGCGCATCGAATCCGCCGAAGGCGTGCTGGCCGGCGCGCAGCGCCTGCTGCTGGCGCTGGCCGGCTGGCTGGCGCTGCTGCAGGCCGGCGTCACGCGCTGCGCGCTGGTGCTGGAGCATGAGCGCTACCGGCGCGGCGTCGATACCGAAGGGACGCCGGTCGCGCTCGGCCTCGCCCAGCCCAGCCGCGATCCCGCGCACCTGTCGCGGCTGCTGCGCGAAAAGCTCGACAAGCTCAACTTCCACGCCCCGGTCACCGGCCTGGCGCTGCGCGTGGAAGCGATGCAGGCCTGCGTGCCGCAGAGCGACGCGCTGTTCCCAGAGCCCGGCGGCTCGCCGGAAGACCTGGGCCGCCTGCTCGATACGCTGATGGCGCGGCTGGGCCGTGACAACGTGCTGCAGCCGCGGCCCTTGGCCGACCACCGTCCCGAGCGCGCCAACCGCTGGGTGCCGGTCGACGAACCGCAGCCCGGTGGCAAGGCTGGCGGCATGCCCGGCCCGCTGCCGGAGCGCCCGCTGTGGCTGCTGCCGCAACCGCTGCCGCTGCCGGTGCAGCAGCACCGCCCCAGCCACGGCGGGCCGCTGGCGCTGCTGAGCCGGCCCGAGCGCATCGAGGCCGGCTGGTGGGACGGTGCATTAGCCACGCGCGATTACTTCATCGCCGAGCGCGCCGACGGCCTGCGCTGCTGGATCTATCGCGAGCGCCCCGGCCACGGCGCGGACGAGGGCAGCGAGTACCGCTGGTTCCTGCACGGGCTGTTCGCATGACGCCGGTGATCCCTTCGCTGCCCGGCCTGCTGCCGGCGCTGCCGGACTACGTGGAGCTGCACTGCATCTCCAACTTCACCTTCCTCACCGGCGCCTCGCACCCGGGCGAGCTGATCGAACGCGCCTTCGGCCTGGGCTACCGCGGGCTGGCACTGACGGATGAATGCTCGGTGGCCGGCACCGCGCGCGCGCACGATGCGATCCAGACGCTGCGCAAGCGCCTGCACGACGCGGTGGCACGCAGCGCGGCGCGCGGCGCGGAGGCGGACATCGACGAGCCGCTGCTCGATCCCGAAGGCGACGCCGATACCGGCGAGGACGACCCTGCCGCGCACGCCAGCCGCCACCAGCGGCTGCAGGCGCTGGCCGCCGCCGCCGACGGCTTCGCGCTGCTGATTGGCAGCCGCTTCAGCCTGCCGCCTGCGGATCGCTCCGACCGCCCCGACCGCCCCCCGCTGCGGCTGGTGCTGATCGCCCGGCACCGCGACGGCTTCGGCAACCTGTCCGAGCTGATCACGCTGGGCCGCCGCCGCGCGCAGAAGGGCAGCTACCGGCTGCACCCCGAGGACATCGCCGCGCCGACCGGCGACGAAGCCCACCTGCGCGGCATGCCGGGCTGCCTGGCGCTGCTGCTGCCCGACTATTGCGCCGATCCCGAGCTGCTGCGCGAACAGGCGCAGTGGTGCCGCGACGTCTTCGGCGAGCGCGCATGGATCGCACTGGAACTGCTGCAAGGCCATGCCGACGGCTTGCACCGCGCGCGCCTGGAAGCCGTGTCGGCGCAGACCGGCGTGCCGCTGGCCGCCGCCGGCGCGGTCACCATGCACGTGCGCTCGCGCAAGCCGCTGTCGGACGTGATGACCGCGATCCGGCTCGGCCAGCCGCTGGCCGAATGCGGCATGGCGCTGGCGCCCAATGCCGAGCAGCACCTGCGCATGCGCCAGGTGCTGTCGCGCCTGTACCCGCGCGATGCGCTGGCGCAGACGCTGAAGATTGCCGCGCAGTGTGATTTCTCGCTGGGCATGCTGCGTTATGAATATCCCGAGGAGCTGGTGCCGCCGGGCTTCACGCCGATCTCTTACCTGCGCGAGGAAGTGAAGCGCGGCAAGGCCGAACGTTTTCCCAATGGCTTGAAGCCGGAATGGGAAAAGCAACTGGAGGAAGAGCTGCAGCTGATCGAGGAAAAACAGTACGAGCCCTTCTTTCTCACCGTGCACGACATCGTGCGCTTTGCCCGCGCCAACGGCATCCTGTGCCAGGGCCGCGGTTCGGCCGCCAACTCGCTGGTGTGCTTCTGCCTGTATGTGACCGAGGTCAGTCCCGAGCAGGCCAATCTGCTGTTCGGCCGCTTCCTGTCGCGCGAGCGCGATGAGCCGCCCGATATCGACGTCGACTTCGAGCACCAGCGGCGGGAGGAGGTGATCCAGTACATCTACCAGAAGTACGGCCGCCACCGTGCTGCGCTGGCGGCGTCGCTGATCACTTACCGTTCGCGCAGCGCGCTGCGCGACGTTGGCCGCGCGCTGGGCATCGACGCCAGCGTGGTCGAGCAGGTGGTCAAGGGCCAGGCCTGGTGGGACGGCCCCGGCTTCGTGGAGAAGATCGCGCGCTACGGGCTCGATCCCGACTCGCCGGCAGTGCAGCAGTGGGCCAGCCTGACCGCGCAGCTGCGCGGCTTTCCGCGCCATCTGTCGCAGCACGTGGGTGGCTTCGTGATTGCGCGCCACAAGCTGTCGCGGCTGGTGCCGATCGAGAATGCGGCCATGGCGGACCGCAGCGTGATCCAGTGGGACAAGGATGATCTGGAATCGCTGGGCCTGCTCAAGGTCGATGTGCTGGCGCTGGGCATGCTGTCGGCGATCCGGCGTGCGCTGGAGATGATCCCCAACCCTGACAAGACGCGTGCGGGCTTGCCGGCGCGCATGGAAGACATCCCCAAGGAAGACCCGGAAACCTACGACATGATCTGCAAGGCCGACACCATCGGCGTGTTCCAGATCGAATCGCGCGCGCAGCAGTCGATGCTGCCACGATTGCAGCCACGCGCGTATTACGACCTGGTGGTGGAAGTGGCGATCGTGCGCCCCGGCCCGATCCAGGGCGGCATGGTCCACCCTTACCTGAAGCGGCGCGAGGCGTTCCGCTTGACGAAGAAGCCGCCGGTCTACTTCAACGCCGTGATCGAGAAGGTGCTGGGCCGCACGCTGGGCGTGCCGATCTTCCAGGAGCAGGTGATGCAGCTGGCCATCGACGCAGCCGGTTTCTCGCCGGGACAGGCCGACCAGCTGCGGCGCTCGATGGCCGCGTGGCGCAGGCGCGGCGACCTGCGCCAGCACCAGGACGCGCTGGTGCGCGCGCTGACCGGCAATGGCTATCCGGAATCGTTTGCGCTGGCGATCTGCAAGCAGATCGAGGGGTTTGGCGAATACGGCTTCCCGGAGAGCCATGCGGCCAGTTTTGCCAAGCTGGTGTATGTCAGCTCGTGGCTCAAATGCCACCATCCGGCGGCTTTCCTGTGCGCGCTGCTGAACAGCCAGCCGATGGGATTCTATTCGCCGTCGCAGCTGGTGCAGGATGCGCAGCGGCATGATGTGGTGGTCTTGCCGGTGGACGTCACGTCGAGCCGGTGGGAAAGCACGCTGGAGCCGGTGGAGGCCGATGCCGCGCAAACGCATCCGCGCGTGCGCCTCGGCCTGAGCCGCGCCAAGGGCATGCGCGAGGAGGCCGCGCGGCGGATCGAGGATGCGCGTGCGCAGCGTGCGTTCGACAGTGTGGAAGACCTGGCGCTGCGTGCCGCGCTGGATCGGCATGATATCGACGTGCTGGCCGCTTCAGACGCGTTGGCGCCGCTTGCGGGTCATCGTCGGCAGGCGCGGTGGCAGGCACGCGCGGCGGCCGAGCATGCGGCGCACCGCGATCTGCTGTACGAGGCGCCGCCGGCGGAAGATGCGCTCGTGCTGCCCGCGCCGCGGCTGGGAGAGGATGTGACGGCGGACTACGCCAGCCTCGGGCTCTCGCTCAAGTCGCATCCGCTGGCGTTGTTGCGGGACAGGTTGAAGGCGATGCGGTTTGCTACCGCGAGTCAGCTGCAGCGCTGTGGCAATGGGCGGCGGGTGAGGGCTTGCGGGATTGTCACGGTGCGGCAGCGGCCTGCTACGGCCAGTGGAACTATTTTTGCGACGATCGAGGATGAGACTGGTACGGTCAATCTGATCTTATGGCCGGATCTGGTGGAAAGGCAGCGGAAGGAGGTGTTGGGGGCTACGTTGCTGGGGGTAGTGGGGACCTGGCAGCGGCAGGGGGACGTGCGGCACCTTGTGGCTAAGGAACTGGTGGATCTTAGTCCTTTGCTGGGGAGGTTGATGGTGGGGAGTCGGGATTTTCATTGAGGTCTTTGTTTTTTTGTTTTTTGTCCTGCGGCCTGCATCTGGTAGATATTTGATATGCCCTGGTTTCGCCCCTTTAGGCCGCCGAGGCTGCGGCGCGCGTCGATGCGCAGCACCAGCGGGAATTCCCTGGACACGGCGTATTCCGCAAACAGCTTGCCTTCCGGCGCGGGATTGATATTGCCCATGCCATCCGGGTGCGGCGATTCGTTTTGCCCGCGCCGGCCAAAGTTGTACGACAGCGCAATGCCGGCGCGCCAGTTCTTGCCGCGCAGCACGTTGACACCAATCCCTTCGCCGATCATTGCAAAGGCCAGGTCACGGTAGCAGATATCAATGCTGGGACCGCCCACGAAGATATATTCGGACGACCCGTCATAGCGCGGCCGTACCATGGCCGCGGCGCCCAGTCGAACCTGCCAGTCCGGGATGTCGTCCTCGAACAGTTTCTGCAGCGGGACGCCGGCGGAGAATTGCCATTCAGCCAGAGGCGCCGGGGTCTGGGGGCACGCCGCGGCGGGAAAGAGCGCTGCGCAAGAAGCCGCCAGCAGGGCGGCGAGGCACGGGGACGGACGCTTCAGGGTGGGGACGTTCACGGCAGCCTCCAGGCCCGCGGCGCGGACAGACAGGTCGCGGGCACTGCCCCGTGGCGACATCTCTCCATCGGAAGGCCGCTTGCGCAACCACCGGCGTGCCGTCCGGCCGTCAGTCCAGCAGCTTGTCGGGCGTCAGCGGCAGGTCGCGCACGCGCCGTCCGGTCGCGTGGTACACGGCATTGGCAATGGCGGCGGCGACCCCCACGATGCCGATCTCGCCGATGCCCTTGGTGCCCAGCGCATTGATATGCGGGTCGTGCCCGTCCAGCATGTCGACGTCGATCTCGCCCACGTCGGCGCTGACCGGTACATGGTATTCGGCGAGGTTGGCATTGGCCACGCGGCCGGTGGCGAGGTCCAGTTCGCTTTTCTCATGCAGCGCCATGCCGATGCCCCAGACGATGCCGCCCACCAGCTGGCTATGCGCTGTCTTGCGGTTCAGCACGCGGCCCACGTCGTAGCAGCCGGCCACGCGATGCACGCGGACCTCGCCCAGGTCGGGATCGACATGCACTTCGGCAAAGACCGCGCCGAAGGCGTGCATCGAGTACTGCTTGCGCTCATCGCCCGGCCTGGCGCTGGCGTGGGCCTCGACAGGCTGGCCGCCGGCGCGCGTGACGGCGGCGCCGACCGGCTCGCGGCGCGACGGGTCGCTGCGCAGCCGCAGCCAGCCGTCCACGACCTCCACGTCATCCGGGCGAGCGCCGTAGAACGGCGAGGCGGGATCGGCCACGGCCAGCGCCACCAGCTTGCCGCGCGCAGCGGCGCAGGCCTGCTGCACCGCCGGCGCGACGCTGGCTGCCGACTGCGATCCGCCCGAGACCGGCGCCTCCGGAAAATCCGTATCGCCCAGTTCAAAGCGCACGCGCTCCAGCGGCAGGCCGAGCGCGTCGGCCGCCACCTGCGTCATCACGGTATAGGTGCCGGTGCCAAGGTCCTGCGAGCCGCTGCGCACCAGCGCGGTCCCGTCCGGCAGGATGCGCGCCAGCGCGCTCGCGGCCGAACGGTTGGCAGGGTAGGTGGCGGTGGCCATTCCCAGGCCCACCAGCTTGCCGCCGGCCTGCATCGAACGCGGCTTCGGATTGCGGCGCGACCAATCAAAGCGCTCGGCCGCCACGCGATAGCATTCGCGCAGCGATTTGCTGGAGAAGGGCATCTGCTTGTGCGGATCGGTATCGGCGTGGTTGCGCAGGCGCAACTCAAGCGGATCGATGCCGAGCCGATCGGCCAGCTCATCCAGCGCGCACTCCAATGCGAAGCTCCCCGGAGCCTCGCCCGGCGCGCGCATGAAGGTCATGGTGCCGACCTGCAGCCGTACCACCCGGTGGCTGGTCTGCAGGTTGGGGCATGCGTAGAGCGATCGCGTCAGCACGGCGCAAGTCTCGAGCCATTCCTCGAGCTGCGCGCTGCCGATGACGACGTCGTGGCGCATCGCCTGCAGGCGGCCATCGCCGCCGGCAGCGGCGAGTACGCGCTGTTCGGTGACGGGCCGCGCGCCCACCGGCCCGAACATCTGCACGCGCTCGATTACCAGCTTGACCGGCCTGGCGGCCGCGCGCGCCGCCATGGCCGCCAGCACCACGTGCGACCACATCGAACCCTTGCAGCCGAAGCCGCCGCCGACGAAGGGGCAGCGCACGCGCACCTTGCCGGCCGGGATGCCGAACGTGGCCGCTACCGCCTTGCGCACGCCGCTGACGTACTGGGTGGAGTCGTACAGCGTCAGGTTGTCGTCGTCCCAGGCGGCGATGGTGGCATGCGGTTCCATCGGGTTGTGGTGCTCCATCGGCGTGGTGTAAACCGCGTCGACCGTCGCGCTCGCTGAATGCAGCGCGGCGTCGACATCGCCGCGATGGCTGTCGGCCTCGCCAGCGTCTTCGCCCCGCGGCCTGGCGGCGTGCAGGCGCGCCTGCGCGAAATCCAGCACGGCCGGCTGCTCGCGGTAGCGGACCACCAGCCGCGCCGCCGCATCGCGCGCCTGGTCCAGCGTATCGGCCACGACCACGGCGATGGGCTGGTTGTTGTAGTGGACCGCGGTGTCCTGCAGCAGCGTCATTACGTGTCCGGCGGTCGGCGTATCTGCCCCGGCCTTGCCGCCCCTGGGCAGCTTCGGCGCGTTGAAGGGCGTCATGACCAGCCGGACGCCGGGCAACTGCTGGCACGCGGCGCTGTCGATCGATTCCACCTTGCCATGCGGGATAGTGCTGGTCACCATCACCGCGTGGACCAGTCCCGGCAGGACATGGTCGGCCGTGTAGCGTGCGCGGCCGGTGACCTTGAGCACGCCGTCGGTGCGGTCGATGGGAGCGCCGGTAACGCTCATTGCAATGCTCCTTCAGGCGCCTTGCGGGCGGGCTGCCACCTGCAGCGCGCGCACCACGGCGCGTTGCGCCAGCCCGACCTTGAAGGCGTTGTGCTCATACGACCGGGCGCCGTCGAGCAACAGGCGGGCGGCTTCTGCCGCGCTGTGCGCGCTCAGCGGCCGGCCGGTCAGCGCCTGCTCGGCTCCGGGCACGCGCCAGGGCTTGTGTGCCACGCCGCCCAGCGCAATCCGCGCGCTGCGCACGGTATGGCCGGAAAATTCCAGCGCCGCGGCCACCGAGACCAGCGCGAAGGCGAAACTGGACCGGTCGCGCACCTTCAGGTAGTGCGCATGCGCGGCGTAGGGCGAGGGCGGCAGTTCCAGCGCCACGACCAGTTCGCCGGGCGCCAGCGTCGTGTCGATCTCGGGCTTGTCTTCCGGCAAGCGATGGAAGTCGGCGATCCTGATGCGGCGCTCGCCGCCGGGCGCGCGCACGACAATGACGGCCTCCAGCGCGGCCAGCGCCACGCACATGTCGGACGGATGCACGGCGATGCAATGCTCGCTCGCGCCAAGGATCGCGTGCATGCGGTTGATGCCGTCGAGCGCACCGCAGCCCGAGCCTGGCTTGCGCTTGTTGCAGGCCGGGAATCCCGTGTCGTAGAAATAGTGGCAGCGCGTGCGTTGCAGCAGGTTGCCGCCGACGGTGGCCATATTGCGCAGCTGCCCGGACGCGCCGGACAAGAGCGCCTGCGCCAGCAGCGGGTACTGCTCGCGCACCAACCGCAGGTTGGCCGCGTCGGTGTTGGTAAGCGTCGCGCCGATGCGCAGGCCGCCGTCTGGCAGCGCCTCGACCCGCGCCAGCGGCAGGCGGCTCACGTCGACCAGCTGTCGCGGCGTTTCGACACCAGCCTTGACCAGGTCGATCAGATTGGTGCCGCCGCCGATATAGCGCGCGCCCGGCTGGCTGCCCAGCCGCAGCGCTTCGTCGATGGTGTCGGGCCGCGCGTAGGAGAATGGCTGCATGCCGCGGCCTCAGTGCGCGCCTGGCTTGCCGCCGGCCTCGCGGATCGCGGCGACGATCTTGGGATAGGCGCCGCAGCGGCACAGGTTGCCGCTCATGCGCTCGCGGATCTCGTCGTCGCCAAGCGGCAGCGTGGGCGCTGCCAGCGGCCGCACCGCGCTGGCCTCGCCGGCGCGCGCCTCGGCCAGCATGCCGACGGCCGAGCAGATCTGCCCCGGCGTGCAGAAGCCGCACTGCAGTGCGTCATGCGCGACAAAGGCTGCCTGCACCGGGTGCAGCGCGTTGCCGCCGGACAGGCCTTCGATGGTGGTAAGGTCGCGGCCCTCCTGCATCACCGCCAGCGTCAGGCAGGCCTGGATGCGGCGCCCGTCGCTGAGCACCGTGCAGGCGCCGCACTGGCCGCGGTCGCAGCCTTTCTTGGTGCCGGTCAGGTGCATCACTTCGCGCAGCGTGTCGAGCAATGTGGCGCGTGGCTCGAGTTGCAGGGTGTGGGACTGGCCGTTGATCCTGAGCGTGACGGGTCGCGCGGCACTGCCTGCGGGCGCGGTGGCATCGCGCCGGGAGGGCTCCTTGTGTTCGGACATCGTGCTGGCCTCTTGTGGACTGGGCGGCACCACGGGGATGGCGTCGCGCCAGATAGTGCAGCAAGAAGGACAGCAAATTCGGTGCCCGTCGGCGGGGCAGGCTTGTACCAGCAGTGGCAGGGAAGCGGGGCCGCCGCGTGCGTCATAACTCCACGTGGGCTTGTAGAAATTACGCTCGCGCCAGCCGGCCAGCAAAAAGAAAAGCGGCGCACAATGGCGCCGCCCCTGGCATTGTTTGCGAAACCGGAAAGGCTTAGCCCTTCAGCACGCTGCCGATGGCCTTCGCCACGATGCCCACGTTGCGCTCGTTGAGGCCGGCCACGCACATGCGGCCGGAGCGCAGCAGGTAGACACCGTGCTGCTCGCGCAGGCGCTCGGCCTGGTCGGCGCTCAGGCCGGTGTAGGTGAACATGCCGCGCTGCGTCAGGTAGCGCGACAGCGCCTCGCCGCTGACATGGTCGCGCAGGTTGTGGTGGATCGCTTCACGCATGCGCGCGATGCGGCCGCACATCTGGGCCAGTTCTTCTTCCCACAGCTGGCGCAGCTCGGGCGTGGTGAGCACCTTGGCCACCACGCGCGCGCCGTGCGTCGGCGGGTTGCTGTAGTTGGCACGCACCGCGCCGGTCAGCTGGCCGAGCACGTTGGCGGCTTCGCCGGCGGTGTTGCAGAACACGCTCAGGCCGCCGCAGCGCTCGCCATACAGCGAAAAGTTCTTCGAGAACGAATTGGCCACCAGGCACGGCACGTCCTGCGCCACCAGTTCGCGGATCGCAAAGGCGTCGTCCTCCAGGCCGGCGCCGAAGCCCTGGTAGGCCATGTCGACGAAGGGCAGCAGGTTGTTGGCCTTGACCAGCGCGATCAGCTGGCGCCACTGGTCCTGGTTCAGGTCCACGCCGGTCGGGTTGTGGCAGCAGGCGTGCAGCAGCACGATGCTCTGCGCGGGGATGGCGCGCAGCGCGTCCATCATCGCGTCGAACTTCAGGCCGCCGGTGGCGTCGTCGTAGTACGGGTAGGTGTTGACCGTGAACCCCGCGCGCTCGAACACCACGCGATGGTTTTCCCAGCTCGGGTCGCTGATCCAGACCTGCGACTGCGGGTAGTAGCGCTTGAGGAAGTCCGCGCCCACGCGCAGCGCGCCGGAGCCGCCCAGCGTCTGCAGCGTGGCGATGCGGCCGGCGGCGCGCGCCGGCGAGTCTTCGCCGAACACCAGCGCCTGCACCGCGCTGCGGTAGCCCGCCAGGCCCGACATCGGCAGGTAGGGGCGCGGGCCCATGTCGGCCAGCAGCGCGGCCTCGGCCTTGGCAACCGCCTGCATCACCGGCAGGCGGCCGTCATCGTCAAAGTAGATGCCGATGCTCAGGTTGACCTTGTCGGTGCGGGGATCTTTCTGGAAGTCCTCGTTGAGCGAGAGGATGGGGTCGCCGGGGAAGGCTTCGATGTGTGCGAACATGGGATGCGATGGAATCAGGTCGGAGGGGGCTGCTGCGTGGCGTAGGCAGGCGCCGGGCACCGCGCAGCAAGGATTCTAACCGGCGGCGCCCGCGGTTTGCAGGCGCCGCACTGGCCGTTCAGCGCAACTGCTGGGCGGCGACGCCGTCCTGCAGCAAGGCGGCTGCTTTCTTCTGGCGCACCAGGTAGCTGACGCCG
Organism: Cupriavidus sp. MEYA8; assembly: GCF_059278825.1. NCBI lineage: Bacteria > Pseudomonadati > Pseudomonadota > Betaproteobacteria > Burkholderiales > Burkholderiaceae > Cupriavidus > Cupriavidus sp. MEYA8. The sequence goes on along the minus strand of NZ_CM181222.1, from coordinate 162,104 downwards.
AGCACCACCAGCCACACCGGGATCAGGTAGACGGAAAGGCGCAGGCCTTCGGTCAGGTACATCACCACCAGGATGCCGCCCAGGAACACCAGGCACAGGTAGTTGGTCAGCGGGTAGCCCCAGCTCTGGAACTTCGTGGCCTGGCCGGCGCGGCGCTTGTCGGCCCGGAACTTCAGGTGGATCAGGCTGATCATGGCCCAGTTGATGATCAGGGCCGACACCACCAGGCCCATCAGCAGCTCAAAGGCCTTGCCCGGCATGAAGTAGTTGATCACCACGCACACCGCGGTGGCCAGCGCCGAGAAGGCCAGCGCCGTCAGCGGGATGCCGCGCTTGTTGACCTTCAGCAGCGCCTTGGGCGCATTGCCCTGCTGGGCCAGGCCGTACAGCATGCGGCTGTTGCAGTACACGCCGCTGTTGTAGACCGACAGCGCCGCGGTCAGCACCACCACGTTCAGCACGTTGGCAACCCAGTTGCTGTTCAGCGCATGGAAGATCAGCACGAACGGGCTGCCCCCGGTGACTACGTTCTCCCACGGGTACAGCGACAGCAGCACTGCCAGCGCGCCCACATAGAAGATCAGGATGCGGTAGATCACCTGGTTGGTGGCCTTGGGAATGGTCTTCTCGGGCGAATCCGCTTCCGCTGCGGTAATGCCCACCAGCTCGAGCCCGCCGAACGAGAACATGATCACCGCCATGGCCATCACCAGGCCGCCCATGCCGTTGGGGAAGAAGCCGCCGTGCTGCCACAGGTTGGCCACGCTGGCCTGCGGGCCGGCATTGCCCGACATCAGCAGGTAGCCGCCGAAGCCGATCATGCCGATGATGGCCGCGACCTTGATGATCGAGAACCAGAATTCCATCTCGCCGAAGGACTTCACGCTCGACAGGTTGATCGCGTTGATCACCAGGAAGAACACCAGCGCCGAGACCCAGGTCGGGATTTCCGGCCACCAGTACTGCACGTAGATGCCGACGGCGGACAGTTCGGCCATGCTCACCAGGATGTACAGCACCCAGTAGTTCCAGCCGGAGAGAAAGCCGGCGAAGTGGCCGCAGTACTTGTCGGCGAAGTAGCTGAAGGAGCCGGCGACCGGCTCGTCCACCACCATCTCGCCGAGCTGGCGCATGATGAAGAACGCCACGATGCCGGCGATCGCGTAGCCCAGCAGGACCGAGGGTCCCGCCATCTTGATGGTCTGGGCGATGCCCAGGAAAAGGCCGGTGCCGATGGCGCCGCCCAGCGCGATCAGCTGGATATGCCGGTTCTTCAGGCCACGCTTGAGCGTGCCGTCATTGCTGCTTGCATGCATTCAGTTGTTTCCTCTACCCATTCTCATGGAATGCGGGCCCGCGCCTCTGGCTGTTTGGAGTCGGACGCTTGGGCCGGGGGGACGCAACCACCCGCGCGGCAGGGTGACTGCCGCGTGAGTGGTTCGCTTACCGGAACCGGCTGGTGCCTGGCACAGGCGGCCGGTCAGTGAAGGCCGATCCGGTCAGGCCTCGACCTTGAGCGTGCCGCGCTCGATCTGGTCGCGTTCCAGCGACTCGAACAGCGCCTTGAAGTTGCCTTCGCCGAAGCCTTCGTCGCCGCGGCGCTGGATGAACTCGAAGAACACCGGACCCAGCGCGGTCTTGGAGAAGATCTGCAGCAGCAGGCGGGGCTTGCCGCCTTCCGTGGTGCCGTCCAGCAGGATGCCGCGCGACTTCAGTTGCTCGACGGGCTGGCCGTGGCCGGGCAGGCGCGTGTCCAGCGCTTCGTAGTAGTAGTCGTTCGGCGCGGTCATCAGCGGCACGCCCGCGAGCTGCAGATTGTCGATGACCTCGATCAGGTTGTCGGTCAGGAAGGCGATGTGCTGGATGCCCTCGCCGTTGAAGGCCATCAGGAACTCTTCGATCTGGCCGGCGCCCTTGGACGATTCCTCGTTCAGCGGAATGCGGATTTTACCATCCGGCGCGGTCATGGCCTTGGAGGTCAGGCCGGTGTACTCGCCCTGGATGTCGAAGTAGCGGATTTCACGGAAGTTGAACAGCTTTTCATAGAAGTTGGCCCAATAAGCCATGCGGCCACGGTAGACGTTGTGCGTCAGGTGGTCGATCAGCTTGAGGCCGTGGCCGACCGGGTGGCGGTCGACACCCTCGATGAACTCGAAGTCGATGTCATAGATCGACTTGCCTTCCTCGAAGCGGTCGATCAGGTAGAGCGGCGCGCCGCCGATGCCCTTGATCGCGGGCAGGCGCAGTTCCATCGGGCCGGTCGGGATTTCCACCGGTTGCGCGCCCAGTTCCAGTGCGCGGGCATAGGCCTTGTGCGAATCCTTGACGCGGAAGGCCATGCCGCAGGCGCTCGGGCCGTGCTCGGCGGCAAAGTAGGCGGCGTGGCTGTGCGGCTCGCGGTTGACGATGAAGTTCACCTCGCCCTGGCGGTACAGCACCACGTCCTTGGAGCGGTGCTTTGCCACCAGCGTGAAGCCCATCTGCTCGAACAGCGGCTCGAGCACATTAGGGGTGGGCGAGGCGAATTCCACGAATTCGAAGCCCATCAGTTGCATCGGGTTGTCAAACAGGTCGGCCATGGCTTTCTCACTAAGGGGAAACTAAGGGGAGGTTAATGATTGGATCGGTGCGGCGCCCGCAGAGTGCCGTCGGGCAGGACGGGCGCGCGCCGAAGATCGGGATTCCGGTTCAGCGCTCCGCGCCGTTGGCGCTGGCGCCTGGCGTGCCAGGCTGGGAAGGCAGGTTCATGGTCATGGGGGCGTTCAGAACCGGTCAGTCGGGAAATATTATTGCAGTGGCGACGCTGCCAGGATCGGGTGGCGCCGCCGCCAGTCATGCCGGCGTACCTGGTCTTGGCGCTGGCTTTATGTCGCTGGCTTGGGATGCAGTGTATATTCTGCCCAGCAAAATTGGATTTCGTTAGCCACGCAGGGAAACCCTAGCTTATGAAATCAAATTGCTTGAATCTCTGAAGTGAGGAAATCAAAGTGCAAACGATCGAGCTGGACCGTACCGATCGCCGCCTGCTCGCGGTCTTGCAGGAGCGCGCGCGCGCCTCGAACCTGGAGCTGGCCGAGGCAATTGCGCTGTCTCCGGCACAAACGCTGCGGCGCCACCGCCGCCTGGAAGAGGCCGGACTGGTCAAGCGCTACGAAGCGCGGCTGGATGCCGCTGCCCTCGGCCTGGGCGTCGTTGCCTTTATCCACGTGACGATGGAGCGCGGGCATATCCGCGAGCTGTCCAACTTCAAGCGGCTGGTGGCGGAACTGGCGCAGATCCAGGAGTGCTTTTCCGTGACCGGCGATATCGACTATGTGCTGAAGGTGGTCGCGAAGGACCTGAAGGCGTTGTCTGACTTCCTGCTCGATACGCTGATGCGGATCCCGGGCGTCAGCGCGGTCAAGTCCAGCGTCTGCCTGGACGAGATCAAGTGCACCAGCGCCGTGCCGGTGGAAGCCTGAAACCGCGCGGGTTCCCGTTACTCCGGGACCGTGTCGATCCGGTCGCACGCCACGTTCATTGCGCGGCAAACGGCACACCAGGCCGCACAGGAGCCGGGCTTGCCGGCGTTCGGCGCATCTTCGGCGGGCGGCTCGGATCGCACCGCATGCACCGTCATCGACGGCCGCGGCGGCGGAAGGCGGCCGCTGCAGGCGCGTGCCACCGCTTCGTCCAGATCCTGCAGGCCCACCGGCTTGACGATCACCGCATTCATGCCGGCAGCCAGCGCGGCGGCGTGGTCTTCCGCCACGGCACTGGCGGTGCAGCCGACGATGGGCACGTCGCGGACCGCGTCATCACGGCCCCGCACCGCACGCGCGAACGCCAGGCCGTCCATCACCGGCATCGCGCAGTCGCAGACCACGACGTCGAACACTGCGCCATCGAGCCTGGCCAGCCCGTCACGGCCGTCCTTCGCGGTAGCCACATGGTGGCCCAGGTACTCCAGCTGGCGCTGCAGCAGCAGGCGGTTGGGCGCGTGGTCGTCGATCACCAGGATGCGGGCATGGCAGCGCGCGCAGCCCGGCATTGGCACCGGCTGCGCCGGCTCGGCAGCGACGGCGTCGGCCAGCGCCAGCGGCAACGACACCGTCACGCGCGTGCCCTGGCCCGGCTGGCTGGCCAGCGCAATCTGTCCGCCCATCGCGCTCGCCAGGCGCCGGCAGATCGCCAGGCCGAGCCCGGTGCCGCCTGCGTGCGCGCGCGACTGGTCGTGTACCTGCGCGAACGGCTCGAACAGCCGCGCTTGCGCCGCCGGTGGTATGCCGATGCCCGTATCGGTAACAGTCAGCGTCACGCCTTGCTTGCCGTCCTCGGCCGGCTCGGCTTCGAGCTGGATATGGATCGTCCCGCGGTCGGTAAAGCGCACGGCGTTGGACACCAGGTTGCCCAGGATTTGCCGGAAGCGCAGGCCGTCGACCTGGTGCAGCGGCGCGACGCCGGCGCCGGTTTCGCCGGTCAGCGTCAATCCCTTCTGCTCGGCCACGGGACCGAATATCAGCAGGGTGTCGTTGACCAGCGCCGGCAGCGATGCCGGCGCCGGGTGGACGCTGAACTTGCCGGCCTCCATCTTTGACAAGTCCAGGATGTCGTCGATCAGCGCCAGCAGGCCGAGCGCCGACTGATGCGCGGTCACCAGCTGCAGGCGGTCGCGGTCAGGCAGCTGGCATTGCGCCAGTGTCAGCTCCAGCATGCCGGTGATCGCGTTCATCGGCGTGCGGATCTCATGGCTGACCGAAGCCAGGAAGGTGGATTTGGCGCGGTTGGCGGCTTCCGCCTCGGCCTTGGCGAGTGCCAGTTCGGCCAGCATGTCGTGGCGTTCGGTCAGGTCGACGCAGCCGCCCGCGAGGCCCTTGACCTTGCCGTCGGCGCCGCGCAGCGGCGTAATCCAGTTGAGCACATGATGGCTGCGCCCGTCGAGTTGCAGGCAACGGTCCTTTCGCAGCGGCGCGCCATCGTCGAGGACCTTGCGGTAGTCGCGCGCCAGCTCGGCCATGTCGGTGACGATGGGATGCGCATGGCCCGGCGCATCGAGCGGCTGGCCGCGCAGCAGCTCGCGCGTGACGCCGACGAGTTCCTCGTAGCTGCGGTTGCAGGTGATGAGCCGCAGCGAGGCATCGCGCAGGTAGACCGGCTGCGGAATGCCGTCAAGCAGCGCCGACTGGATCGCTATATGGTCGTTCAGCGCGCTCTCGGCCGCGCGGCGCCGGCGAACCTCGCGATGGAGCACGGCGATCCATGCCAGCAAGCATGCACTGAGGCCGCAGAACAGCATCGCGGCCCAGCCGTACAGGCGTTCATGGGCAGGCGACGCGGCGCGCAGCGGCGCCATGGTCTGGCCCACGGCGCCGGTCGAGAAAGCGAACAGGACCATCGCGGCCCAACGATGCAACACGGCAATGGCGTGGCGGGGTGGCGATGGGGCGCGGCATGCCGTGCTGGGGGATTTCGAACGGACCGGCAAGCAGGAAAGGAGGGAAAGGCAGGACAGGCGGGGCAAGGCGAACCAGGAAAATGCGGCTGGTATTCACTCTATGAGCCAAGCTGCACCACCTCATTCAGACAATGCCGAAAATGCCTGTGGAAATTTCCGATTCGAGTGCCGACAGTGCCTAACGCGCTGCCAAGGGCGGGCCTGCAGCGGGGATTTAGTGTGCGCCCACGCCGAAGTTATGCATGTCCGGCGACGCTCTCTGCACATTGCGAGTGTGATTGCGGCGCTATGATTCGCCCTGCCAACCGCAATGCCTGCGCGCTCCATCCATGCGGCATCGCTCGCGACCGAAACACGGGCCGGCATAGGACAATCAGCACAACCCGCTTGCCCGCTCACGAAGATAGGAAGATTCCTTTCACGCCTCGGAATCTTCAGGTGTATTCGTGGGCAAATGCTGCGCACAATTCTGCAACGCCTGACTTCTTCGCGCCCTTCGCGAAGGCACAGAAAAGTTTGCAATGGAGTAAATGCAGTGGCCACTATCCTGATCGTCGACGATCATCCGCCCGTGCGAGTCGTCCTCAAGACCCACTTGTCCCAGGTGCTGGGCGTCACGCATGTACTGGAAGCAGACAATGGCCAGGCCGCCGTGGAAATCGTGCGGCAGTGTGCGCCCGACGTGGTGATCCTCGACCTGGACATACCGAAGATCAACGGCCTTGACGTGATTCCCCGCCTCAAGGCCGTGCATCCGGGCGTGCGCATCCTGGTGATCTCGGGGCAGGACCAGAATACCTTTGCCCCGCGCGCGCGCCAGGCGGGCGCGCATGGCTTCGTGAGCAAGACCCAGGAGATTTCGGAAATCGTGCGCTGCGCCGAATCGGTGCTGGCGGGCTACACGGTAATGCCCGAACTCGAGGGCGGAAAATCCGAGTTCGGCGATGAGGCATTGCGCCTGGCCAGCCTGTCGGACAAGGAGCTGATTATCATGCAAATGCTGGCGAAAGGGATGAGCAACAAGGAGATTGGGGAAGTCCTGTTTATTTCCAATAAGACTGTCAGCACCCACAAGACGCGGATCATGGAAAAGCTGGGGGCGCGCTCGATCGTGGATGTCATCGATTTTGCGCGGCGCCACCATATTGCGATCGGCTAGCATGGCGGGCTTGGTTTCATTCGCATTGCCCAGGGAGTTGCCATGAACTGCGCGCTGCTGATTGCCGCCCTGCACGACGGACAGTGGGCCGCCAGCGTGGCGTCGCTGCTGCAGCGGCTGGGGTTTGCACCGCACCTCGCCGCGCCGGGTTCGGCACTTGCGCAGGCATCGGCCGGCAAGGCCGGGCTGGTCATCGCGGGGCCGGGCGCGCCCGTGCCGCCCACGCTGCTGGAAGGCTGGCATGCCGCCGGCGCGCTGTGCGCGGTCGCGGTACCGCCCGGGAAACCGGCGGACCATGGTGCCTTCGTGGCCCGATTGCCGGTGCCTACAACCGAAGCGGCGATTCTTGCCATGCTGGCCGAGCGCCATTACATTGCGCTCCCTGCGCACGAGGCGGCTGCGATCCCGGCTGCGATTGCCGCGCAGACCCTCGGCGACAAGGGGTTCGCAGCCGAATTGCTGCAGGCGCTGGTGACGTCGGCGCAGGACGACCTGGCACAATTGCGCGCCGCCGGCACCGAACTGGAAACGTGCGGCAGCATCGCACATCGGATGAAATCGTCTGCGCACTATGTCGGTTGCGACTCGCTGCGCGGGCTGGCGCAACGCATGGAAGACGCCGCCCGCGGTGGCGATGCCGGCACGGTGATGGCACTCCGCGCGGTTTTCGAACCGACCTGCGCGCGCCTGGTTGAGTTGCTGGCGGCTCTGGCGGCCAGGACATAAGGCCAGGCCAGTTGATGTGATTATCAGGCACGGTGATTTACCGGATTGGCGCAGGCGCGCCGCTTGATTATGCTGGATTGACGGTGGCTGGTTATTCTGGATATCCGGTAATGAATGCCGCCGATTCATTCCGGGTGGGTATGGAAGGATTTTGGCGCGGCAATTCCAGCCAGATTTTCCCTGGCTGGTCGCCGGCATTTTCCGGGGACGGGTCATGAACCATGCGTTGGCGGCATTGCCGGAATCGGCCTTCTATTTCCACCTGGCTGCGGTGGCCCTGCTGCTGCTGTCGTTCTTTTCCGGCCGCGCCATCTTGCAGGTGCTGGCCACACGCGAGGGACGCCGCGAACGGGCGCAGCGCCTGGCCCGCGTTGCCATTGGCCGGCTGGCCGCGCTCGGCGCCATCTGGACGGCGATTGTCTATGGGCACGGCGCATGGGAGCGCGCCGGTGCCCACAACTGCCGGCACCTGCCGGCGGTGGATGCGGCTGTGCGCTACGCCGCGGAATATTGTTACCTGCGCCATGACCGGTTGCTGTTGCGCGTGTATGGCGGAGGGCGGGGCGATGGGCGTAGGGACGGGCGCGAGCACTTGCTGGCGCACCGCACCATCACCAGCGTCGGTCCGGTCCACGTGAGCTGGGATGGCCAGGCGCTGGTTTACGCGTCCCCGGCCGCGGGAACGCAAGGACGGCTGGCGCTGCCACCCACTTGGCGCGACCGGTTGCTGGCGCGGCTGCCCTGAAGCCCTCGCATAGCCTTGCTCGATCAGCAAGGCTGCGGCGGCTTCGATCAGGGCCCCTGGCGGGTACTCGCGCTGCGCTCGGTCTGGGACGGCATGCCGGCCATTGTAGCAACGTGCCGGAGCCTGCCCCCAGGGGGCGCCGTCAGTGCGGAGCGGCCGCCGGGATATCGGTGCTGCAGCTGGGCGACGCGTCGTCGTGCGAATGCACGTGCAGCGCGCCCGGGACATGTCGGCTCTCCAGGCCCTTGGCCTGCAGCCACCGGGCGGTGGTGGCGGCGGCGCGGTCGATCAGTTCGCCGCAGCGCGTGTAGTCGTAGGGCGAGATATCGAGCGGGCACAGCGGGGGCACCACGCTGATATGCGCCCGGTCGGCAAAGTGCTGCAGGTCGTTCACCAGTTGGCGCGCCACCAGCAGCGACAGCGCATTGAAGGCATGTTCCAGCGCGCCGCGCGGCGCCCGGCGCTCGGCGCAGGTGAAGCCCGCGGGCAGCACGATCACTCGGGTGGCGCCGAGGGCGACCGCGGTGGATACGGGGGTATTGTTGGCCACGCCGCCGTCGATCAGCGTGCGGCCTTCGAACTGCACCGGCGGGAACACGCCGGGAATGGCGGCACTGGCCAGCACCGCATCCACGATGTTGCCGCGCGAGAGCAGCACCTCATCGCCGCTGTTCATGTCGGTCGCGACCACGTGGAGGGGCAGCTCGGCCGCTTCCAGCCGGCGCGGCCCGAAATGCCGCGCCAGCAGCGCACGCAGGCCCGCCGACTCGACCAGGTGTCCGCGGCTGCGCCCGACCATGCCGAGCACGCTGCGCCAGCCCCACGGCATGATGTCGGCGCGGCGGATGCCGCGCCACAGCTGGTCCAGCTGGCCGGCGCCGGCAACGCCTGGGTTGCAGGCGAAATAGGCCCCGTTGATCGCGCCTGCCGAGGCGCCAATGACGATGTCGGGCGTCACGCCCCATGCCACCAGCTCGCGCAGCATGCCGACCTGGATTGCGCCGAGGCTGCCGCCGCCGGCAAATACGAAGGCTGTCTTGTCCATGGCTGTCGTGATGGCGCGGTGCGTCCGCGCTGTCTCCCCTTGCATGTCGGCTCGCGTGTCGCGACCCTGGCAAAAGCATAACCGACACCGGACCGGCTCGGCATGATGGTGTCCCCGAAGCGCCGGTCCGTCACGTCGGCGTTCTGTGCCTGAATAATGCAATTAACCGCCAGGCGCAAATTTTCCACAACTTCAGGCACGGCTGGCCTCAGGAGGATCCTCGCTGGCAGTACCCGGGGCCCCGGCAGAGCATGCCGGGACGCGGAAAGTTCTGGTTGCGCTATTCCAGGAATTCGTCGGGAGCAATCCCGAGCTGGCCGGCCATATGGTCGACGAGGGCCTGCAAGCGCGCGACCTTCTCCGAGAGCGCCTGGTGTTCCGCGCGCAGTTGGGCAAGTTCGCCGGTAGTCCCGGCGCCCGCGTCGGCACTACCTTGGCCGCCGCCGTAAGCCGCCTCCTGCGCGGCTTCCAGCCCCGCATCGCCGCCCAGCAGGTGCATCCAGCGGTGCTCGCGCGCGCCGGGCGCACGCGCCAGCCGGACCACGAAGGGCGGCTCGCGCTCGGCCAGTTCATCCAGGAACCCCTCCACCGCCGAAATATCGGCAAACGCGTGCAGGCGCGCCGTGTTCAGGCGCAATTCCGCCGCGGTCTGCGGCCCGCGCAGCAATAGCATTGCAAGCAGCGCGACTGACTGGCTCGGCACGGCCAGCGCGCGCTGCATATTGTGTTCGAAGCGCGGCACGCGGCTGCTGCTGCCCTCGAAGACCAGGCTCAGGTGCTTGAGCCCGTCGATGGCGTCGAGGATCTCGGGCTCGCTCACGTTCATGACGGGCGCGCGGGCGGTCTTCTGGTTGCAGCCGGAGGCGAGGGCATTGAGCGACAGCGGATAGGTGTCGGGGACGGTGTGCTGTTTTTCCACCAGCACGCCGAGCACGCGGCCTTCCACGGCTGACAGGGGCCGCGGCGCGGGGCGGGCGGGGCGTTCGCCAGGCTGGCTGGCGTCGGAGACGGAATCGGGTTGCATCAAGACTCTGGGTTGGACTCGGGCGGCGCCTGCCGGCCTGGCGGCGCGCTCCCATTCAAGCGCAAGGCAGCGCCAGGCGCAACTATGCCATGCCGGCGCTGCCGCGCCGCGGTTTGCGCCTGGTTCGTCCCTCGCATTCTGCGGCGTGCCGTCTAATATCGATAGGCCGCGCTGCCACCGGCTGCGCGCGTACCGACTACTGGGGGGCCAACATGGCGATTTCACAGGCGGAAGCGATGGCAACGGGTGCCACCGATGGCGAGGCTGGCGGAGCGGGCGCAACGTCCGACGGCGCCGGCCTGGAAGCGCCGTACTCCACTCTGGAGTCGCGCTGGCACCAGATGTTCCCGCAGCTTGGCGCCGAAGACATGGCACGGGTGAAGCGCTTCGGCACGCCGCAGCGCTGGCGCGCCGGCGAGAAGCTGTTCTCGATCGGCCAGACCGGGCGTGGCATGTACCTCGTCACCAGCGGCTGCGTGCGCATCGTGCGCCGCGACGGGCTGGGACGCGAGCACACGATCACTGAACAGGGACCTGGCCACTTCCTGGCCGAGGTCGGCACGCTCAGCGGCCGGCCGGCCCTGGTCGACGGCGTCGCCTTGAGCGACACCGACGGCTACGCAATCACGCCCGAGCGCCTGCGCGCGCTGCTGGTGGCCGAGGCCGAGCTGGGCGAGCGCATCATGCGCGCGCTGATCCTGCGCCGCGTCGGCCTGATCGAGTTCGGCAGCGGACCGGTCCTGGTCGGCCACGGCACCGAGCCGCTGCTGCTGGCGCTGCAGGCGTTCCTGCGGCGCAACGGCTACCCGCATACCGTGATCGACATGGACGTGGACGGCGACTGCTCGCTGCTGCTCGAGTACGCCCACGCGCCCGCGAGCGACTTCCCGCTGGTGATCTGCCCCGACGGCCGCGTGCTGCGCGCGCCGGACGAGGGCCAGCTGGCGTCATGCCTGGGGTTGTTGCCGGAGTTCGACCCGCACCATGTCTATGACGTGGTCGTGGTGGGCGCGGGGCCGGCTGGCCTGGCCACAGCGGTGTATGCGGCATCCGAAGGGCTGTCGGTCGCGGTGATCGACTGCCGCTCGCCTGGCGGCCAGGCTGGCGCCAGCGCGCGCATCGAGAACTATCTGGGCTTTCCCACCGGCATCTCCGGGCAGGCGCTGGCCGGACGCGCCTTCGTGCAGGCGCTGAAGTTCGGCGCGCATATCGCCATCCCGCTGGAAGTGAAGGCCCTGCATTGCGGCACCGACCCGATCCGGCTGGAGCTGGTCGACGGACGCATGATCCCGACCCATACGGTGGTGATCGCCACCGGCGCGCAATACCGCCGGCCCGGCATCGAGTCACTGGAGCGTTTCGAAGGGCGCGGTGTTTACTACTGGGCCTCGCCGGTGGAGGCCAAGCTGTGCCGCAACGAACCCGCGATGCTGGTCGGCGGCGGCAACTCGGCCGGGCAGGCCGCGGTCTACCTGGCGTCGAATGCCGCGCACGTGCATATGCTGGTGCGCGGCCCCGGGCTCGCAGCGACCATGTCGCGCTACCTGATCGACCGCATCGGTTCGCTGCCCAATGTCACGCTGCATACCCATGCGCATATCACCGCGCTGATGGGCAATGGCTGGTTGTCTCGGGTGCGCTACGACGCGCCGGGCGAAAGCCCCACGCCGGTGGAAATGGACGTGCGCCACCTGTTCCTGTTCATCGGCGCGGACCCTAACGCGAGCTGGCTGCGCACCTGCCATGTCGAGGTCGACGACAAGGGCTTTGTGCGCACCGGAGGCGGCGAACTTGGCTGCGCGGCGGCGGTGCCCTATCCGCTGCAGACCAGCGTGCCGGGTGTCTTCGCCATCGGCGATGTGCGCTCGGGCTCGACCAAGCGCGTCGCGGCCGCGGTGGGCGAGGGCGCCGCGGTGGTGGCGCAGATCCACGACTACCTGGCCAAGGTCCAGCTGGCGGCGGCCCGATAGCGCAAGCTTCAGCCTTTTGCTTCGCGCGCAAGCAAATCGCGCTTGCGCGCAACGCCCCAGCGGTAGCCTGACAGGCCGCCGTCGCTGCGCACGACGCGATGGCAAGGAATCGCCACCGCCAGGTGGTTGGCCGCGCAGGCCTGCGCCACCGCGCGTACCGCCCGCGGCGCGCCGATGCGGGCCGCGATCTCGGCATAGCTGGCGGTGCTGCCCGGCGGGATTTCTTGCAGCGCTTGCCAGACGCGCTGCTGGAAGGCGGTGCCGCGCACGTCCAGCGGCAGCGCCAGGCCGGTCGCTGGCGCCTCGACAAAGCCCACCACCTGCGCCACCAGTTGCTCGAACCGCGCGTCGCCGCCGATCAGGTTGGCGCGCGGAAACTGGTCCTGCAGATCCTGCAGCAGCGCCTGCGGATCGTCGCCCAGCAGGATCGCGCAGACGCCGCGCTTGCTCTGCGCGACCAGGATCGCTCCCAGCGCGGACTGGCCGATGGCGAAGCGGATATCCGTGCCGGCGCCGCCAGCGCGGTAGCGCGACGGCGTCATGCCGAGTACCGCGTCCGCGGTCTCGTAGAAGCGGCTGTTGGAGCCGAAGCCGGCGTCGTAGATGGCCTCCGTCACCGATTCGCTGCTGCCCAGTTGCGTGCGCAGCTTGCTGGCGCGGTGCGCGGCCGCGTAGGCGCGCGGGGTCAGGCCGGTCGCGGCCTTGAAGAGCCGGTGGAAATGGTAGGGGCTGACGCCGGCGGCGCGCGCCAGTTCGGGCAGCGCGGGCAAGGTATCGGCCGCTTCGATGCGGCGGCATGCGTCGGCCACCATGGCGGCGTGCTGTGCGGCCAGCGCGGGCGGCGCGGCGCGGCGGCTTGGCCGGTAGCCTGCGGCTTCGGCCGCCGAGGCGTTGTCGAAGAACTCGACATTGGCCGGATGCGGCAGCCGCGACGGGCTGCTGGGCAGGCAATAGACGCCGGTGGTCTTGACCGCGTAGACAAAGCTGCCGTCGGCGGCGGGATCGTGCGCCAGCACGCGCGCCCAGCGCGGGTCGTTCTCGATGGCGGATTTGTTGTCGGTGCTGCCGGCGTTGTGGCGCGGCCCTGGCATGGATGCAGGCATGTCGATCCTCAGCTGGCGTCGTGAAAGATGATGCCGAGCGTGTAGCGCTGGCCCGCATGCAGCCGGCTGACGCCATGCCGCAGGTTGACCCGGTAGCTGCCGCGGCTGCCTTGCACGGGCCGCTGGCTGACGGCGAACACCACTGCATCGCCCTGGCGCAGCGACACCACTTCGGCGCGCGACTGCATGCGCGGGCGCTGCTCGGTCATCACGAACTCGCCGCCGGTGAAATCGCGTCCGGGCTCGGACAGCAGCACCGCCACCTGCAACGGAAACACATGTTCGCCGTACAGGTCCTGGTGCAGGCAGTTGTAGTCCCCCGGGCCGTAACGCAGCAGCAGCGGCGTGGGACGCGACTGGCCGGCCTGGTGGCAACGCGCCAGGTAGTCCGCGTGCACGGCGGGAAAGCGCGTGTCGACGCCCATCGCGGCGTTCCAGCGGTTGGCGACGGGCACCAGGCGCGGGTACAGCGCCATGCGCAAGGCGCCGACGATGTCGGGCAAGGGATAGGCGAAGTACTTGTACTCGCCCTGGCCGAAGCCGTGCCGCGCCATCACGATGCGCGAGCGGTACAGCCCGTCCTGCTGGTAGCGCGCGGCGAGCGCCCGGCATTCCGCTTCGGCGAGCAGGCCCCGGATGGCGGCGCAGCCGTACGCGTCGAGCTCGCGTTCCAGCGTGGCCCAGTCGATGCCATCGACGCGCGCGCCGATGGGCGCTCGCACTGGCGGCTGGCGCCCGATTTCCTGCGGGGCCGGCACGGGGCGGCGTGGCCCGCCTACCGCCATCGCGCGTGGCTGCGGGTGCTGTGCCTGCTTGGTCGTCACTGCCGTTCTCCGGTGTTGGCTTGCATGGTGCCCACTTTAGGCCGGGTAGCCGGCGGTGGCACTCGGGGTCTTGCTTTTGAATTCTGCACGAGAAATCGCCTTGACAAGACAGATCTGTCTACAAATAATGAGACAGGTCTGTATCATTGCAACTCGTTTCGAGCGCCGATCCAGGCCGCCAACCCGTCCACCTTTTGCTTTGCAGGAGAACGCCGATGTCCGCCCAACCCGAAATCCGCCCGCCACTGCCTCCTTTCACCCACGATTCCGCCGTCGCCAAGGTCCGCGCCGCCGAAGATGGCTGGAACAGCCGCGACCCCGAGCGCGTGGCGCTCGCCTATACCGTCGACAGTGCCTGGCGCAACCGTGCCGAGTTTGTTAAGGGCCGCGCGGATATCGTCGCCTTCCTGCAGCGCAAGTGGCAGAAGGAACTGGACTACCGCTTGATCAAGGAGCTATGGGCGCACGACGGCAACCGCATCGCGGTGCGTTTTGCCTATGAATGGCACGACGATTCCGGCAACTGGTACCGGTCGTATGGCAACGAGAACTGGGAATTCGATGAGGCGGGACTGATGCGGCGCCGGTTCGCCTGCATCAACGATGCGCCGATCCGGGAGGCGGATCGCAAGTTCCACTGGCCGCTGGGGCGGCGCCCGGACGGGCATCCTGGGTTGAGCGAACTGGGCCTGTAAGCGAAGAACTGCTGTTGTTTGCTTCCCAACTGCTGTTGTTTGCTTCCCTCTCCCTGTGGGAGAGGAGAGCAAACAAGCGGCTTGCGGGTCAGCCCAGCGCTACTGCATCTTGTCCAGGTTGCCGATCCGCACCAGCATTTCCGTGAACATCTGCATGTCGAGGTTCAGGTCGGGCACTTCCTTGTACTCGCGCGCATTGTGCGCGGTGTACTTCTTGCCCGGCATCGCCGGCCCAAAGTTGATCGCATTGGGCATCAGCTTGGCGGTGGTGCTGCCCGCGGTCGCGACCGGCTTCGCTTCCAGTCCGGTCGTGTCGCCGAAGATATTGAGCAGCGTCGACAGCCAGGCGCCCTTGGGGTCGCGCGCCATCCAGTTGCCCTGGTCGTACTTGATCTCCACCGGCCCGTGCGTCGCGGCCCAGCCGAAGATGCGCTTGGTGATGCGGGCGCCCAGTTCATCAGGCGTGCGTCCGCGCGGCATGCGCACGTTGGTGACCACGTCGACATACTCGCCGCGCTCGCGCACCAGCGTGGGCGACATCGTCAGTGGCCCCATGAAGGCGTCGCGATATGCCAGCTCCATCTTGTTGCCGAGGTAGTCAAGCCCGTACAGGTCGTTCAGGTAGCGCACCGCGTTCAGGTAGTGGTTGTCGGCAAAGCGCACGCCGCTGGCCTGCAGGAACAGCGCCAGCCGCGGCAGCGGGTTGACGCCTTCTTCCGGACGCGAGCCGTGCGCGGAGGCGCCGGTGACCTTGACTTCGACTTCATCGCCCTCGCGCTTCACATCGATCGAGAACTTGCCGCGCGGCGCGTTGCGGCGCACGAAGTCCGCCTTCGCCTGTTCGAGCGCTGCGGCCACCGCGGCGGCATCGCCGCCGGCAATGCGCGCGGTGGCGGTCTCGGGAATGGCATTGGCCGAGGCGGCGCCGCGCATGGCCACGATGGCGGGGCCCTTGCTGTCTGCCTTGCCGCGCTCGGCCTTGCCGTCGGCCGACTTGATGCCGAACGAGACCGTCAGGGTGCCGGCGCCTTTCTCCGCGACCACGGCGGGGTACTTGCTGTCGAGCACGATGTTGTACTCCGGCAGCGTGGTGTGCTGGCGGTAGTACTTCATGCCGTCGCCGCCGGTCTCCTCGGTGGTCTCGATCATCAGGCGGATGGTGCGTTCCAGCGGCACGCCGCTTTCCTTGACGGTCTTCATCGCATACAGCACGGCTGCGATCGAGCCCTTGTCGTCGATGGTGCCGCGCCCGTAGAGCTTGTCGCCCACGCGCGTGAGCCGGAACGGATCTAGGCGGGTGCCGTCGTCCAGCACCCATTCCTCGGCCACGGCGGGAATCACGTCGGCGTGCGTCAGGATGCCGAAGGTGTCCTTGCCGCCGCCAGGCAGCGTGACTTCGAACACGCGGTTGTCCACGTTGCGGTAGGCCAGCCCGAAGTCGCGCGCCATGCCTTCCACCAGCTTGCCGAACTCCACGATGGCGGGGTTGTCGTGCTGGGCGATCTTTTCATCGCGCACGGTGCGCAGCGCCACCATCTTGCCGATGGTGTCGATCACCGCCGTCTCGTTATGGACGCGGTTGTAGACGCCCAGCAGGCGGCCGATATTGACCAGGTTGTCGCCAGCCAGCGGCGCCCTGGCCTGCCAGGCGGCGACGGCCGGGGCGACCGCCGGCTCGGCCTTGGCGGCGGATGCCATGAAGGCCTGCAGGTCGGGCGGCGTGGCGGCGCGGGTGCTGCTCACCAGCGCGTCCAGCGCCGGCTTCTTCAGGGTTTGCGCCTGCCCCGGGTGCGCGATCAGCAGCGATAGCGCAAGCAGGGCAGCCCACCGGCGTGGCGTCGGCCGGTGGTGCGGGCGGCAAGTTGAGGTCATTGCGAAGCAGGGTGTCAGGTTGGATGCCGCATGATAGGGCACTCGCCGGGGTTTGCTGAAGAAATATGGCGTCGAATGCGCGCGCGCGGTGTGCCCCGGGCCGCAATAACCGATTCCAATGCTGTATCAATAGCCAAAGACAATCAGTTCATTTGAAATGATGAATTGTACAAATCACATCCATGTCGACAGAATGAGGCCTTCGCTGCAACACGCAGCCGAACAACCGAATGAACCCAGACCAAGGAGTGATTCCGATGCTGCAATCCCGTGAAGGCCAACGCGTTCCCAATGTTTCTTTCCGCGTCCGTGACGACAACGAGTGGAAGACCATCACCACCGGCGAGCTGTTCAGCGGCAAGACCGTGGTCGTGTTCTCGCTGCCGGGCGCCTTCACGCCCACGTGTTCGTCCACCCACCTGCCGCGCTACAACGAGCTGGCGCCGGTGTTCGCCAAGCACGGCGTCGACGACATCCTGTGCGTATCGGTCAACGACACCTTCGTGATGAACGAATGGGCCAAGGACCAGGAGTCCGGCAACATCACCATGATTCCCGACGGCAACGGCGAATTCACCGAGGGCATGGGCATGCTGGTGGACAAGGCCGACCTGGGTTTCGGCAAGCGCAGCTGGCGCTATTCGATGCTGGTGCGCGACGGCGTGGTCGAAAAGATGTTCATCGAGCCGGAAGAGCCGGGCGACCCGTTCAAGGTTTCCGACGCCGACACCATGCTGAACCACATCGCGCCGGGTGCGCGCAAGCCTGACCAGGTGGTGGTGTTCTCGAAGGTGGGCTGCTCGTTCTGCGCCAAGGCCAGGCAGCTGCTGGACGACAACGGCTTCGACTACATCGACGTGCCGCTGGACAACAAGGTGCGCGGCAAGGTGCTGGGCGCCGTGTCGGGCGAGATGACCGCGCCGCAGGTCTTCATCAACGGCAAGCTGGTCGGCGGCGCCGAGGCGCTGCAGCGGTACCTGGCCAGCTAAGTGGCTAACTAAGTGGCCAACCAAGTGGCCAACCAAGTGGCCAACTAAGCCGCTCAGATCCCTTCCTTTCCGCTTGCGCGGACCGGCAGTCGCCGGACCCGATGGCACCGTCTTGCCCGCGTTCGCCGGCAAAGGGCGGGGCGGTGCCATCCAGCCCGTTGATTGACCCCTGAATCACGCCATGACAACCAAGGAACCGTACGCCATGACTACCATCCAGACCGACGTCGCCGTGATCGGCGCGGGCACCGCCGGCCTTGCCGCCTACCGCGCCGCGATTGCCGCCGGCAAGCGCGCCGTGATCATCGAAGGCGGCCCGTATGGCACCACCTGCGCCCGCGTTGGCTGCATGCCTTCGAAGCTGCTCATCGCCGCCGCCGAGGCCGCGCACGAACTGCGCCACACCGCGCCGTTCGGCGTGCACGTGGATGGCCAGGTCCGCATCGACGGCCGCGAGGTCATGGCGCGCGTGCGCGGCGAACGCGACCGCTTTGTCGGCTTTGTCGTGCGCGGCGTGGAGAATATCCCGGAAGCCGACCGGATCCGCGGCTACGCCCGCTTTATCGACAACACCACGCTGGAAGTGGACGGCCACACGACCGTGCGCGCCAGCCGCGTGGTCATTGCCACCGGCTCCAGGCCTGCGCTGCCGGCACCGTTCAAGGCCTTTGGCGACCGCCTCATCGTCAATGACGATGTGTTCGCATGGGAAGACCTGCCGGGCAGCGTGGTGGTGTTCGGGCCGGGCGTGATCGGGCTGGAGCTTGGGCAGGCGCTGTCGCGCCTCGGCGTGCGGGTGCGCGTGCTTGGCGTCAGCGGTTCGCTCGGGCCGCTGACCGATCCGGCGATTCGCGCCTATGCCGCCAAGGCCTTCAACGATGAGTTCTACCTCGACCCGGAGGCCAGGGTCAGCGAAATGGGCCGCGATGGCGACCAGGTGGTGGTGACCTATGCCGACCGCGAAGGCCGCAGCGCGACCGAGCGCTTCGACTACGCGCTGGCGGCCACCGGCCGCGAGCCGAACGTGCGCGGCCTGGGCCTGGAAAACACCGGTCTGGCGCTGGACCAGCGCGGCGTGCCGGTGTTCGATCCCGAAACGCTCCAGTGCGGCAATGCGCCGGTGTTTATCGCCGGCGACGCCAACAACATCCTGCCGCTGCTGCACGAAGCTGCGGACGAGGGCAAGGCCGCCGGCGAGAACGCCGCCAGCTATCCGCAGGTAAGGCGGCTGTCGCGCCGGGCGCCGCTGGCAGTGGTGTTCTCCGACCCGCAGATTGCGATGGTCGGCCAGCGCTATGCCGACCTGGCCGAGGGCAGCTTCGTCACCGGCGAAGTCAGCTTTGAAGACCAGGGCCGCAGCCGGGTAATGCTGAAGAACCGCGGGCTGATGCATGTCTACGCGGACAAGGCGAGCGGTCGTTTCCTGGGCGCGGAATGGATCGGCCCGCGTGCGGAAAACATTGCGCACTTGCTGGCGTGGTCGTACCAGCAGGGCCTGACCATCGAGCAGATGCTGGGCATGCCGTTCTACCACCCGGTGGTGGAAGAAGGCTTGCGCACGGCGCTGCGCGACGCGGCGGCCAGGCTTGCGGCGTGACCGGCGCGCACGATTGCTAGACAGGTCTGTCTGTCATAGTATTGACGTAGCGAGGCCGGCTGGCGTTTCCTCGCCGCCGGCCTGTTTGCCGATTCCCCTCACAGACCTTTCGCCGTGCCACCATGGCCAACCCCTCCGCCCGCGACCGCATCCTCGACACCGCCGCCCGCCTGTTCTACCAGGAGGGTTATCGCGCCACCGGCATCGACCGGATCATTGCGGAATCGGGCGTGGCCAAGATGTCGCTGTACCGGCATTTCGCTTCCAAGAACGACCTGATCTCGGCGTTCCTTGAGCGGCGCCATGACGAGTGGATGGCCTGGTTCCGCGGCAACGTCGAGGCCCGCCTGGCCGCGCGCCCGCATCTGGACGTGATTGCCGACGCGCTGGCCGACTGGTTCGCCGCGGACTTCCGCGGCTGCGCCTTCATCAACGTGGTCGCCGAGGCCGGCGGCGATGCCCGCGCGGCCGAGCAGGCTGCCGCACACAAGCAAGAACTGGCGTCATTCGTTGCCGATATCGCCACGCGACTCGGGCTGAGCGAGCCAGCACAGGTGGCGCAGGAAGCCATGCTGTGCATCGAAGGCATGATCGTGCGCTACCAGATGCACCGCGACCCGGCTGTGATCGAGGCCGGGCGGCGGTTGCTGGGCAGGTTGCAGGGCGACTGAAAACAGGCTGGCGCCGCGGCGGCATGCGATGCCGCTTGCCTTTCGGTCTGGCCGGGTAGCGCCGGCGTGCCACAAATGCCTTCGCTTTTTCCTGAGGCATCCCTGGAAAAAATGTATCGCCTCTGACACATTCAGGCTACAATCGAAATTTAATTGCGAATTGTTCGTATTCGCAATTAAGAATTTCCAATGGCAAGCCACCGGCGTCTGTGTGCACGCCACGCTACATTTCCGTTCCTGAGTGATGTCCTTCAATCCGATCTCCCGGGCCAGGCCAACCCTTGCCCCTACCCGGCTGGCGCCTCCCCGCGGCCTTTCGCTGACCACCCTGGCCCTGAGCCTGCATGCCGGCGGCGTGTTTGCCCAGTCGGCGGCCACACCGCAGGCTGCCTCCGGCGCGGCCGCCGAATTGCCAGCCGTGACCGTGCGTGCGTCTGCCGCGGATGAAACCGCAACCGGCCCTGTGCACGGCTTCGTTGCCAGGCGCAGCGCCACCGCGACCAAGACCGATACGCCGGTGATGGAGACGCCGCAGTCGATCACGGTGATCACGCGCGACCGGATGGAAGCGCAGGGTGCGCAGTCGGTGCAGCAGGCTATCGGCTATACCGCCGGCGTCTATGCCGGGCCGTACGGCAATGACGCGCGCGGGGACTGGGGCAAGTTCCGCGGCACGGACTTCACGCAGTACCGCGACGGGCTGCTCAACCAGGTCGGCTTCTACAACAACGTGCGCGCCGACGTTTACGGGCTGGAGCGCATCGACGTGCTGCGCGGCCCGTCGTCGATGCTGTTCGGGCAGGGCGCGGTGGGCGGCATCCTGAACCTCGTCAGCAAGCGTCCGCAGGCCGAGGCCGTGCGCGAGGTCGGCGTGCAGTTCGGCAACTACAACCGCAAACAGGTGCAGGCTGACCTGACCGGCCCGCTCGATGCCGAGGGCAAGTGGATGTACCGGCTGGTGGCGCTGGCGCGCGACAGCGACACGCAGGTGGACTACGTGCCCGACAACCGCTACCTGATCGCGCCGTCGCTGACGTACCGTCCCAATGCCGATACCTCGTTCACGCTGCTGACCAATTTCCAGCGCGACGAAAGCGGGACCTCGGTCGGCTTCTTCCCGTGGCGCGGCACGCTCTATCCGAACCCGGGCGGGCAGATTCCCGATCACCTGTTCATCAGCGAGCCGGGCTACGACCGCTACAACGCCGAGCAGACCTCGGTCGGCTACGAGTTCCAGCACAAGGTCAACGATGCGCTGACGGTCCGCCAGAACCTGCGCTACTCGCACAGCACCGTGGATTACCGCAGCATCTACGCCGCCGGTTTCACCGGCGCGACGCACGGCTGGGTGCCCGGCAGCAGCACGCTGATGCGCCGCACGGTCTACCTGAACCAGCCGACGCTGAATGCCTTCGTGGTCGACACGCAGGCACAAGGCAACTTCCGCACGGGCCCGGTCGACCATACGCTGCTGGCCGGCATGGACTACCAGCATGCCGAGATCACCGGCCGTTCGGGCGTAGGCGGCACCGCTGCGCCGCTGGATGTATTCAACCCGGTCTACGGCAATTTCACGCTGCCTGGCACGCGCGACCTGAACCCCAGCAAGCAGATCCAGACCGGCGTGTATGTGCAGGACCAGCTGTCGTGGAACAAGTGGCTGCTGATGCTGGGCCTGCGCTATGACTGGTCGCGCGCGGCGCAGGACAACACGCCTGCGGCCAGCCGCGAAGACAACGAACTGACCAAGCGCGCCGGCCTGATGTACCGCTCGGACATCGGCCTGAACCCGTACGTCAGCTACACCGAGTCGTTCCAGGGCCTGCCCGGTTTCAACCGCTCCAACCAGGCCTTCAAGCCGCTGCGCGGTTCGCAGTGGGAGGCGGGGATCAAGTACCAGCCGCCGGGCAAGAATGCTTCGCTGACCGTGGCGGCGTTCGACATGCGCGAGAAAAACCGGAAGGCGGCCGGGGTGGTCAACGGCATTCCTGACCAGGTGCAGGTGGGCGAGGCCCGCACCCGCGGCATCGAGGTCGAGGCACTGGCCTCGCTGACCAATCGCCTTGACCTGATCGCGACCTATACCTACCTGGATGCGCGCGTGATCGAAGGCAGCGCCGCCGAGGTCGGCAAGCGCCTGGCCAGCACGCCGTCGAACATGGCGTCGCTGTGGGCCAATTACCGCTTCAAGCTGTTCGGGCTGCCGGGCTTCGTGGCCGGCGGCGGCGTGCGCTATGTCGGCCCGAGCTATGACGGCACCGACCAGAACCGCGTCGGCGGCGTTACGCTGTACGACGCCATGATCGCCTACGACCACGGCCCGCTGCGCGTCGCGCTGAATGCCAACAACCTGTTCGACAAGCAGTTCCTGACCACCTGCCTGGCACGCGGCGATTGCTACTTCGGCGCGCGCCGTACCGTGGTCGGCAGCGTGACGTACCGCTTCTGACGCGGCCGGCTAGGCTGCCAGCGCGGTATCGATGGCCCGCTGCAGCCGCTCCATGCCGAAGGTCACATCCTGCACCGTGCCGTTGACGAAGAACGCGGGCGTGCCCCGCACCCGGCAGCGCGTGCCGCCGTGCTGGTCGGCGCGGATGTGCGGCAGGTGCCGGTGTGTGGACATGTCGTTGTCGTAGCGATCGAGATCCAGGCCGGCCATGCCGGCGTAATGGCGCAGGGCGTCGGGCTTCAGCCCCTGCGGGTGCTCGTAGAGCATGCGGTACATCTGCCAGAAGCGATCCTGTGCCGCCGCGGCCTCGGCGCACTCGGCCGCCGGCTCGGCGGAAGGGTGCCAGTTGGCCATCGGGTAGTGCCGGTAGACAAAGCGCACCTGCGGGCCATAGTGCTCCAGCAGGATCTTCATGGCGCCGTAGGCGATGCGGCAGTAGGAGCATTCGAAGTCGCCGTATTCGACGACGGTGACCCTGGCGGTATCGGGGCCGACGGCATGGTCGGCGGCGGTGACGGCGACTTCCAGCATTGGCGTTCTCCGGTGCGTGCGCGGCAAGGCATGCGCGGATTCGCGGTGGGAGGTTCCAGTGTAGACGCCGCAGACGCCAGGCCAAGGGCCCGGCGCCGGCTACGGCACGATCGACAAGAACAGGTAGGCCGCCAGGATCACCAGGTGCACGGCGCCCTGCAGGATTAGATTGGTCAGCCGGGCCCTGGCGGATCGTCCTTGGCAGCGCAAGGCGGCCGGGTGGGCGGGCGCTCGCGTAGCGCCGGATGGTTACGCAGGATCCAGCGCGCGGCAAACAGTAATGCGACAAGGAACCCGAAAAAATACGCGCACAACGCGATGACGTTTTGCATGATGGACTGACCCGGGGATGTCGGCTCTTGTGGCCGGTGTGCGCGGCAGTATGCGCAGCATTCGCAACGTCCGACACCCTCTTGAGGGAGGGCTCGCGGCGTTTGGTGCCGGCCTTGAACCGGATTTGAACCGGATTTGAACCGGACTTACATCGGCCTGGCACCGTCTGCAGGCGGGTCAGTCGGCGTCCGGGATCGGCGCGCCGGTGATCTTGGGCGCCGGTTCTGCCTCCATGGCCGCGGCGGGAAGCAACTTGAGGAAGGTGCGGGCGACTTCGGGGTCGCGACAGGCAAGCCACTCGTCCCATTGCTCGCGCGGGATGACGACCACTGAACGTTTCTCATCGCCTGGCTTGTGGAAGCGCTCCATCACCGGATGCTGCCCGGAGTTCACCGTCAGCATAGTGAAGGACAGGCTCGCATCGGGCCAGCCGCGCCACAGGCCGGCGATGCCGAAGGCGGGCTCGCCGGGCAGCCAGACGCGCCAGCGCACCGGCTTGCCGGGCGGGCCACCCGGCATCGCGACCTCGGGGTAGGCGTACTCGTAGAACGCCGTAGCCGGCACCAGGCACAGCTGCCCCTGGCGCCAGTAGCGGGCGAAGGCAGGGCGCTCGCCGACGGTTTCGCTGCGCGCGTTGGTGGTGTCGTAGCGGCGCGTGCCGGGCGGGATGCGCTGCCGCGGCACCATGCCGAACGACGCCAGCCCGGCATGCCGCACGCCGTCGTCCGTAGCGCGCACGATCGGCGCCAGGTAATCGGGATAGGTCTCGGCCTTGAAGACGCCCGGCGGCGGCTCCACGCCAAAGATGTCGCGCAGGATCTGGCGCTGGACCGGGGCGTAGTTGGTGCACATGCGCTGCCCTCCTTGCCGTGATGCACGTATCGTCGGCGCCGGGCCGCATGGCGTCAAGCGCACCGCGCGTTGCGTCCGGGGCATGGCAAAAACCGTCAGGCGCGCTGGCGGAATCGGTTATTGCCCGCCGGCCCGGCAGTGCCGCACACTGCTGCGGCAGCCGCGCCACGCGGCACCGATGATCACAGACCATCACAGACGATAACAGGCACCATGTCCCGGGCAGCGTCCGAGGCAGGAGCCGGACAAACTGGAGACACCATGCGCGACTACGCCCAGGCCTACGACGGCTTTTCCTATGACGAGGCGGTGGCCCGGCAACTGCACGGCAGCCTCGATGCGATCAACGCCTGCGTGGAATGCTGCGACCGCCATGCCGAGGCTGGCCGCATCGCGCTGTACTGGGAAGGCCGCGACGGCAGCGCGCGCAGCTGGACGTTTGCCGAACTGCAGGCGCTGTCGGCGCAGTTTGCCGGCTTTTTGAGGGCGCAGGGCGTGCAGCCGGGAGATCGCGTGGCGGGGCTGCTGCCGCGCACGGCCGAGCTGCTCGTGACCATCCTGGGTACCTGGCGCGCCGGTGCGGTGTACCAGCCGCTGTTCACGGCGTTCGGTCCCAAGGCCATCGAGCACCGGCTCAACAGCTCGGGCGCGAAAGTGGTGGTCACGGATACCGTCAACCGTCCCAAGCTCGATGAAGTGGAGGGCGCGCCGCCGGTCGTCACCGTGGCCGGCACCAGCGAGGCGCCCGGGGACGCAGCTTCCGGCGATTTCAGCTTCTGGGCCGAGCTGGCGCGCCAGCCTGCCAGCTTCGAGCCGGTCATGCGCGGCGGCGACGATCCCTTCCTGATGATGTTCACCTCGGGCACCACCGGGCCGGCCAAGCCGCTGCTGGTGCCGCTGAACGCCATTGCCGCGTTTGCCGGGTACATGCGCGACGCGGTCGACCTGCGCGACGAAGACGCCTTCTGGAACCTGGCCGACCCGGGCTGGGCCTACGGCCTCTACTATGCGGTGACGGGGCCGCTGTCGCTGGGGCACGCCACCACCTTCTACGATGGCCCGTTCACCGTGGAAAGCACCTGCCGCGTGATCCGCAAGTACGGCATCACCAACCTGGCG
This sequence comes from Cupriavidus sp. MEYA8, assembly GCF_059278825.1. Lineage (NCBI taxonomy): Bacteria > Pseudomonadati > Pseudomonadota > Betaproteobacteria > Burkholderiales > Burkholderiaceae > Cupriavidus > Cupriavidus sp. MEYA8. The sequence goes on along the minus strand of NZ_CM181222.1, from coordinate 136,966 downwards.
GGATCGCCCACCGCCTACCGGCTGCTGATCGCCGCCGGGCAGGCCGTGTCGGAACAACTGCGCGGGCAGCTGCGCGCGGTCAGCAGCGCCGGCGAGCCGCTGAACCCCGAAGTGATCCGCTGGTTCGCCAGCGAGCTGGACGCGCCCATCCACGACCACTATGGCCAGACCGAACTCGGCATGGTGCTGTGCAACCATCATGCGCTGTCGCACCCGGTGCGCATGGGCGCCGCGGGCTTTGCCAGCCCGGGCCACCGGGTGGTCGTGGTCGACGACGAGCAGCGCGAACTGCCCGCCGGGCAGCCCGGCACGCTGGCGCTGGACCTGGAGCGCTCGCCGATGTGCTGGTTCGGCGGCTACCATGGCACGCCGACCAGTGCGTTCGCCGGCCACTATTACCTGACCGGCGACTCGGCCGAACTCAACGACGATGGCAGCATCAGCTTTATCGGCCGCGCCGACGATGTCATTACCACCTCGGGCTACCGCGTCGGCCCGTTCGACGTGGAAAGCGCGCTGATCGAGCATCCGGCCGTGGTCGAGGCCGCGGTGATCGGCAAGCCGGACCCCGAGCGCACCGAGCTGATCAAGGCCTTCGTCGTGCTCGACCGGCAGCACGCGGCCACGCCCGAGCTGGCCGAGGCGCTGCGCCAGCATGTGCGCAAGCGCCTGGCCGCCCATTCCTATCCGCGCGAGATCGAGTTCGTCGCCGAGCTGCCCAAGACCCCAAGCGGCAAGGTCCAGCGTTTCATCCTGCGCAACCAGGAGGTGGCGCGCGCCCGCGAGGCGGCCGCGGCCTGAGCCCGGACGCCCCTGGACCGCTTCCTATAATGAGGAAGCGGTTGCCAGGTCCCCGGCGGTGATGGAGGCCGCGGCGCCGCGCCAGGCGCGCCCGCAGGCCGGGCGCACGTCTTCTCATCTCCAGACCATTCGGGCGAGGCGATCAAAATGCAGACTAGCGAAGCGGTGCTGACGCAGGCGCGCGCAGCCTTGGCGCATGTGCCTTATCAGGGGCATGTTCTCCATCCCACCATCCAGTTGCGGCTGTCGGACGGCGCGCTGATCCTGGAGGGCGAGGTAGCCGATATCGTCGACAAGACCCGCGCGGCCACCGCGCTGCGGCGCGTGGACGGCGTGACCAGCGTGATCGACCACCTGCGCGTGATGAACGGCAGCGTCACCGTCGGCGACGGCGAACTGCGCGATGCGGTATGCGAGCGCCTGCTCAATGCCATCGAATTCCGTAGCTGCAGGATCTGCGCGCGCGTCAAGGGCCAGCACGAGACCGTGCGGGAGCCCGTGGGCGAACGCAGCGGCTGGATCGAGGTCGAGGCGCATGACGGCGTGGTGACGCTGTGGGGCCAGGTGATCAGCCTGTCGCACATGCGCCTGGCCGGCGTGCTGGCCTGGTGGTCGCGCGGCTGCCGCTGCGTGGTCAATGAGCTGGTGGTGGCACCCGCCGAAGCCGACCGCGACGATGAGATCACCGAGGCGCTGATGCTGGTGCTGGAGACCGATCCCTTTGTCGACGCGGCCCAGGTCAGCGTGCGTACCGAAAATCGCGTGGTCACGCTGGAAGGCTGCGTCGCCAGCGAGAATACGCGCCGGCAGGTCGAGCGCGACGCGTGGTACGTGCAGGGCGTGGAGGACGTGGTCAACCACATCTCGCTGCGCGCCTGACCTTGCCCCTTGCCGCCGCCTAGCCCGGCATGCCGCGCCGGGCCGCCGCATCCTCCATGCGCCAGTAGCGCCGCCGCGCGCGCAGCGCGAAGCGCGCGCGATAGTCCGACATCGACATCGCCGCGATGCGCTGGAACAGCCGCCTGAACGCGGCCGCGTCGCTGTAGCCGCAGGCTTCGGCGATCGCCTGCGTGCCGTGCAGCGTCACCTCCAGCAGCATGCGCGCGCGCTCCACGCGCAGCGTGTGCAGGTAGTCCAGCGGCGTCATGCCGGTGACCTGCCGGAAATGCCGCAGCAGGGTCCGCTCGCTGACCGCCGCGGCCTGCGCCACCGCAGCCAGCTGGTAGGGCTCGGCCACATGTTCCTGCAGCCACTGGACAGCCCGGTAGACCGGGCTGTCCGCCGTGCGGCTGAGCCAGCGCTGCGACACCAGCGCCGGCACGCTGCGCTGGCGTTCGGGCTGGTACAGCATCAGCTGCGCGGCGGCCTGCGCCAGGTCGGGGTCGTGCAGGTGGCCCAGCACGCGCAGCATGAATTCCACCTGCAGCGCGGGCGCCACGCATGAGAACACCTGCCCGTGCACGCTCATGGCCTGGTCCCCGCCCAGGTCCGCGCGCGGGAACTGGTGCGTCATCCAGCTCTGGTACATCCACGGCGCGCCGCTGCGGGCGCCGTCCAGCAGGCCGAGCTGCAGCGGCAACAGCATCCCCGACGAACACGCGGCAAGCCAGCCGCCGGCTGCCACATGGCGCTCGACCATGCGCAGCGCGGCGGTATCGCCGCGGACGATGTCGCCGAGCTGGTGCGCATTGCTGGCCAGCAGGGCCGGGATCACCAGCAGCGAGCGGCTGCCCGCGGCGCGGATGCGGCGCGTGGAGGCTTCCAGGCCCGGCAGGTCGGCCGACAGCATGCGGCCGTTGGCGCCGCACAACTGCCAGCTCAACGTCGGCGCGGCATCGGGGCGCTGCAGGCTGGCCACGCCGGCGACGGTGCGCAGCACGTCGAGCGTGGTGAAGAGGGTGCCGGGCATCGCATGGGGCAGCCATAGCAGGCGGACATGCAAGGGTGTTGCGGACGCGGCGGGGGTGTCGGGGACCAGTGGATCAGTGGGGGCGCGCATGTCAGGGGCAATTGGTGCAGGGTCGATCGCGGGCCAGGCGTGGCGGGATCGGCATTGTGATTGGCGATATTGATCCTCCCCATGCCCGCTGGCAAGGGCTAGCATCTTGCACGTTGTGCCGTGCATGCCGGCGTTGCGACACGGCATGGCCCCAACAAGCTTCCAAGATCCCAACAAGACCAACCCGAGGAGATTCCATGCCGTTTTCCGTTCGACACGTTGCCGTTGCCGCCGCCCTGGCACTTGCCGGCGCAGGCCACCTGGCCGCTGCCGCCCAGCCTGATGCTGCGCTGCTGGCCGCTGCCCGCACCGCCCAGCCGGCGGTGGTGCAGTCGCTCAAGGAGATGGTGTCGATCGAATCCGGCAGCGCCAACGCGCAGGGCCTGGCCCAGATGGCCAGCTACACCGAGAAGCGGCTGCAGGCGCTGGGCGCCAGGGTGGAGCGCGTGCCGGTCGCCAAGGGCCCGGGCACCATGGTCAAGGGCACGTTTATCGGCAACGGCAAGCGCCGCATCATGCTGATCGCCCACATGGACACGGTCTATCCGGAAAACACGCTGGCGACGCAGCCGATCCGCGAGGAGGGCAACCGGCTCTACGGCCCCGGCATTGCCGACGACAAGGGCGGCATTGCGGTCATCCTGCATTCGCTGGAGATCCTGAAGAACAAGGGCTGGCGCGACTACGCGCAGATCACCGTGCTGTTCAACCCCGACGAGGAAGTGGGTTCGGTCGGCTCCGGCGAAACCATTGCCACGCTGGCCGCGCAGCATGACGTGGTGCTGTCGTGCGAGCCCACTGCCGCCAAGGACGTGGTCAAGGCCGAGTCGCTGCTGCTGGGCGCGTCCGGCACCGCCACCGCCACCATGCAGGTCAAGGGCCGCGCCGCGCATGCCGGCGCCGCGCCCGAGCGCGGCCGCAATGCGCTGGTCGAGCTGGCCTACCAGCTGCAGCAGACCCGCGACGTCGGCGCGCAGGTGCCCGGCTCGCAGCTGAACTGGACCCAGGCGCAGGCCGGCACGGTGCGCAACCAGATCCCCGAAAGCGCGGTGGCCTATGGCGACGTGCGCACCACGGCCAGCGGCGCCGCCGAGAGGCTGAAAGTCGCGCTGCAGGACAAGGTCAGATCGGGCCAGCTGGTGCCCGACACGCAGACCACGGTGACGATGGAAGAAGGCCGCCCGCCGTTCATCGCCGACGCCCGCGGCCGCGCGCTGGCCAGGCGCGCGCAGGAGATCTACGCGGAGCTGGACGGCCGCACCCTGGCACTGGCCGAAAGCACCGGCGGCGCCACCGACGCCAGCTACGCCGCGCGCTCGGGCAAGCCGGCGGTGGTGGAGAGCTTCGGCCTGGCGGGATACGGCTACCACGCGCGCGACGAGTACATCGAGCTGGATTCGATCGTGCCGCGGCTGTACCTGATGACGCGGATCCTGGAGGATATTGGACGCAACTGAGCGGGGGCAACTAAGCGGGCGCAACTGAGCGGGGCGCGCCACCGAGGCCCGGGCCGGTGTGCGTAGGATGGCACCCGCGGGCGCCGAGGTGGCGCGTCAGGTATGAGCCATGCGCCGCCGGCGGCCACAGGCCCCGGCATCCTGCTACAGTGTCAACGCCGCCCGCAAGTGGCGGCCATGACAAGACATAGTGGGGAGACCGCAGCATGAACCGCAAAGGCCTGGTCGATGCCGCCTCGGCATTGGAAGACCTGGCGGCCGGCAATGTGCCGGCTGCCGCGCAAGTCGCGACAGGCGCCGCCGCGCTGGAGAAGATCCATGCCGATTACCCGGGCTGGCGCGACGTCGGCGATGCCCTGTTCGGCCTCAAGGCCCTTGCCAGCGGCAGTGCCATGGACCTGGACGCCAATGGCCGCCAGCGCGCCGGCCGCCTGGCCGACGTCGTGCGCAGCCTGATCGACCAGATCTGAACGGCCCGGCTACAGCATCGACTCGATCGGCAGGATCGACAGGAACCAGATGCCGAGCCGCCGCCACCAGCTGGTGTTGGGTTCGGTGTCGTAGCGCACCACCTCGTTGCCGCGCCGCTCCAGCCAGTACAGCTTGCCCTGCTCGTCGAGCTTGACCTGGTAGGCCGCTTCCGGCACCACCGTGGCGAAGGTCGATTCGATGCGGCCGGCCAGAGCCGGGCTGTCGATGACGAAGCCCAGCTCGGTATTGAGGTGGGCCGAGCGCGGGTCGAAATTGAACGAGCCGACGAACACGCGGCTGGCATCCACGCCAAAAGTCTTGGCATGGAGGCTCGAGCCGGAACTGCCGAACGGGCCGGCGCGGTTCTCTTTCTTGTCCGGTGTCGCCGACCGCCGCAGCTCATACAGGTCCACGCCTGCCTCCAGCAGCGCCTTGCGGCGCTTGGCATAGCCCGAATGGACGGCGGCGACATCGGTGGCCTCCAGCGCGTTGGTCAGCACGCGCACGGCAACGCCCTTTTCGGCCAGCTGCGAGAAATACGCGGTGCCCGCGGTGGAGGGGACGAAGTAGGGCGAGACCAGGTCCAGCTCGCGCTGGGGCTCCCCCAGGATCTCGCGCAGCTGGTGCGCGACCAGCGTGTCGCGTTCCGCCTCGCCAAGGGCCTTGGCGGGATCGTCGCTGACGATGCGCGCCCTGGCCCACTCGAACTCCAGCGTGCCGTCGAGCATGTGCCGCACGTCGGGCACCTCGCGCAGCGCCGCCACGTAGGCCGCAGCGGCCGGGTTCTGCTCCACCGCGCGGGCGTTGCCGGCCAGTTCGTCCAGGCGCTCCATGCTGACCGGCGGCACCAGCCGGTCCACCGGGTATGCCGAAGCGCTCGCCCAGTAGCGGTCGAAGTCGTGCGCGACGTCGGCGGCGGCGGGGCCGATCGCAATCACGTCGAGGTCGGCGAACAGCACGCCGTCCGTGGCCCCGAAGTATTCGTCGCCGACATTGCGCCCGCCGATGATCGTGGCGACGCCGTCGGCGGTGAACGACTTGTTGTGCATGCGCCGGTTCAGGCGCCGGAAATCGGTCAGGAAATTGAGCGCCTTGGGCTGGCGCAGCACGAACGGGTTGAAGATCCGCACTTCGGCCTGCGGGTGCGCGTCCATGGCCGCGAGCAGCTCGTCCATGCCCGACAGCCCGTTGTCATCGAGCAGCAGGCGCACGCGCACGCCGCGGTCGGCGGCCTCGTGCAGCGCCTCCAGCAGCAACGTGCCGGTCAGGTCGTTGCGCCAGATGTAATACTGCACGTCGAGCGTGCGCTGCGCCGTGCGTGCCAGGTGGATGCGCGCGGCGAAGGCGGCCTGGGCGTTGTTCAGCGGGTGGATGCCGCTGAGCCCGGGGTGGCCGGCCAGCGCGGCCGCGATCGCGCGGCCCAGCGGCGTGGCCGCGGCCTCGGCGGGCGTGATGGCGGTGGATTCGGTGCGGTTGTCCAGCGGCGGCAGCGCGCAGCCGCCCAGCAGGGCGGCGCAGCACAGCACGAGCGAACTGGCGTGCAGGCGGTGGTGGGGCACGAACGCAGCGTCTGTGGGCAATGGCATGGCGATGGTCGGCGCGTCCCGCGGGCGGGGCCGCGCGTGTCGGCAATGTCCGCCATGTTGCCATGCCCTGACCCTCTCCCGCGAGCGGAGATACTCAGGTGCGAAACACCTGCGACTTACGAAGCCGCCACTACCCCACAGGCAATGCGTCCGCCCGCATTGCCGGTCGGCTGCGTCTTGTAGTCGTCCGGATCCTTGTGCACCACCACTGCGCGCCCGATCACGCTGTTGGCTCCGGTACCCACCGACAGGTCCGGCAGCAGCATGCTGACCCTGGCATTGCCGCTCGAGTCGGCAGTGATGTTGTTCATGTCGCCGGCGTGGTGATCAGGCATGGTCATCTGGCCGTGCGGCTTGCCACCCGGATTGAAATGGCCGCCGGCGCTCATCGCGTCGGGCGCGGAACAGTCGCCCTTTTCATGGACGTGGAAGCCATGGACGGTATTCGGCGGCAGTCCGGTGATCGAGGCGGTCATCAGCACGCCGCCCGGCTGCTGCTGGAAAGTCACGGTGCCGGCGGTATTGGTGCCGCTCTTGGGCTGCAGCGCGGCCGCGGCGCGAGCACCGCTCGTGGTCGACGACGATGCGGCGGCAGCGCTGGCGCTGGCGCCGGTGGCGCTGGATGAGGCCGAGGCGCTCTTGCCGGAACCGGCGCAGCCGGCCAGCACCACGGTGGCGGCAACGCAGGCGGCCAGGGGGATAAGCACTTGTTTCATCGGAATCCTCTTCTCGTCGTGATTTCGGATGAAACAGTATAGGACGGGCAACGCGCTCGCGGCTTCCGGTTTTGTCCTGCCAGGCACGTTTCGGAGGCTCCGGCGCTTGCAACCTGCGCCAGGGCGCGCTCAGGCCGCCACCGCGAGGCGCTGCTGGACCGCACCAAAATGCGGGTGGCGCGAGAACAGGTCCGCCGCCCAGTTGACAAATACCCGCACCTTGGCCGACAGGTGCCGGTTCTGCGGATACATCGCCGAGATCGGCAACTCGTCGGTCTGCCAGTCGGCCAGGATCTCGACCAGCCGGCCGCTGGCCACGTAAGGCTCGGCCATGGCGCGCGAGATGCGGGCGATGCCATGGCCTTCCAGCGTGCAGCCCACGTAGACCTCGGGATCGTTGGTCGAGATCGCCGAGGGCAGCAGTACCTCGCCGCGCTCCGTGCCGCGCGCCATCGGCCACGGCATCTCGCGTCCGGTGCGGTTGGACAGGTAGTTCACCGCCTTGTGCTGCGCCAGTTCGGCCAGGTCGCCCGGCGTGCCGGCGCGGTTCAGGTAGATCGGCGAGGCGTAGAACGCCAGCTTTACATGGCCGATGCGTCGGGCCACCATCGATTCGTCCAGCGGGATCCCCACGCGCAACACCACGTCGACGCCTTCCTGCAGCAGGTCGATGGGCTTGCCGTTGATGGTCAGTTCGAGCTTCAGGTCGGGGTAGGCCTGCAGGAAGTCATTCAGTGCAGGCACGAGAACCAGATTGGCCAGCGGCGCGGTGGTGTCGACCGACAAGGTGCCGCGCGGCGAATTGTTCTGCCGAGTCAGCGACTGCTCGGCTTCTTCCACGTCCGCCAGGATGCGCACGCAGCGTTCGTAGTAGGCCGCGCCGTCGTTGGTCACGCTGATGCGGCGCGTGGTCCGGTGCAGCAGCTTGACGCCGAGGTGCGTCTCCAGGTTCTGGATCAGGCGGGTCAGCGTGGCCTTGGGCAGGTCCAGCGATTCGGCGGCGCGCGCAAAGCTGCCGACGTCCACGACCCGTGTGAATGCCTGCATTGATACGAGACGGTCCATGATGAGGTTCCGACGAGAGATCCGAACGGCGTGCCGCGCGCGCTCGTGACGCGCACGGCGTGGCTTGTGGTTGTGATTGGGGGAGTGCTGCCGGCTGGCTGGCGCCGGATGCGCGGGGGCGCGGGCCGGCGTGGGTTTGTCAGGGCGAGCAGCGCCCGCAACGAAGGCAGGGTTGCGGGTCGCCATGCGTGCCAGGAACTGGAGTGAATCACATTTTCGATGACCTTGTCACGCGTGGGGTTTCGGTCATCGGGAGTGGTTCGATTATTCCAATCCCGGAACAGTGCATTGGCGATCTCTCGCTTTATCCCATCCTCGTCAATCACCATAATCCGTTGCATCGCAACACTCAAGCGCATTGTTTTTCCCGTGCGCCGGACGCCATGCCAAACAAGCCAGGCCAACGCCAGAACGCCGCTCCCGCCGCCACCGGCCAGGGCGAGCCGCGCGTGGTCGAGCACACGGTAACGAGCGACGGCCGCGAGATCGCGGTGTGCGTGTGCTACCCGCCGGGCTATCCCGCGCCGGGCGCCGAGGCGGCCACGTGGCTGCCCTGGCTGGTGTACCTGCATGCCGGCGGCTTTGTCGATGGCGGCCTGGAGCGGGCGCGCAAGCTGGTGCAGGACCTGGCCAGGGCGGTGCCGGCCGTGGTGGTGACGCCGGCCTATTCGCTGGCGCCCGAAAACCCGTTCCCGGCCGCGCCTGAAGACGCGCACAGCACGGTGCAATGGGTGCTGCGCAACGCCCGGCGCCTGAAGCTGGACAAGACCCGCTTCGCGCTGGTGGGTGAGGAAGCCGGCGGTAACCTTGCGATCGCGCTGGCGCAGATGCTGCGCGACCGCGGCACCGCGCAGCCGCGCGGCCAGTGGCTGATCCGGCCGGTGACCGACCCCTGCCTGCAGCACGCATCGTGCGCGGGCTTCGGCAGCGGGCAGGTGCTGATGGAAACGTTGCGGCGCATGGCCTGCAACTATCGCGATTACTTGCCGACGCCGGCGGACAGCGTGCATCCCTATGCCGCGCCGGCGATGGCTTCGCGCCTGGCCGGGCTGCCGCCCACGCTGGTCCAGGTCGCGGAACAGGATACGCTGCGCGCTGAAGGCGAGGCCTTCGCGCAGCGGCTGGGCAAGGCCGGTGTGCCGGCCCAGGCCATGATCATGCCCGGCGCCTGTGGCGACGGCGTGGAAGAGACCCATGACGCGTGTCAGGCATGGGTCGACGAAGGTGCGCGGTTCCTGCAGCGATGTCTGGCTGCGGCCGACGATACCTCACCCTGACCGAACGCCAGGCTGGCGCAAGCGCCAGCCGGCCTGGAGCCAAGCCCGCCGGCTGAGCCGCTCCAGCCAATCGCCAGCCGGCTCTGTATCGGCCAGAGCCAGGTCCGCCGGTTTGCACGGGCGGCCCTAAGTCCGACTATCCAATCTGAATCGGTTCCGATCCGCCCTGCGCGGACCGGCAGGCGGCGTTCGGCCATTTGCTTTTCCGGTTGAAGAAAACCCGAACAGGAGTTTGAGAAATGCAGCAGCATAAGCGACGTACCCTGATTGCCCTTGCCATCGTCGTGGTGCTCGGTGCCGGCGTGGCCGGCGCGGTCCTGCGCCCGTGGCACAGCGGCGAGGCCCATGCCAACACCCCGCCGCCGGCCCCGTCGATCGAAGTGGCCGCCGCGGTGGGCCAGACCATAACGGAGTGGGACGAGTTCTCCGGCCGACTGGAGGCGGTCGACCGCGTGGAGATCCGCCCGCGCGTGGGCGGCACCATCGATGCGGTCCACTTCCGCGAGGGCGCGCTGGTGAAGAAGGGCGATCCGCTCTTTACCATCGACCCGCGCCCCTACGCCGCCGAAGTGGCACGCGCCGAGGCCGCGCTGGCCGCCGCGCAAGTCCGCGCGGGGCACGCCAGGAGCGAGGGCGAACGCGCGCAGCGGCTGCTGGACGACAACGCCATCTCGCGCCGCGAGTTCGACGAGCGCATCCACGCCGCGCGCGAAACCAGCGCCAACGTGCGCGCCGCGCAGGCACAACTCGAAGCCGCGCGCCTGAACCTGACCTATACGCGCATCATCGCGCCGGTGTCCGGGCGCGTGTCGCGTGCCGAGATCACCGTGGGCAACCTGGTGGCGCCGGGCACGGCCACGCCGGCGCTGACCACGGTGGTGTCGGTGTCGCCGATCTACGCGAGCTTTGAGATCGACGAGCAGAGCTACCTGCGCTACACCGCGCCGGGCGCCGGCGGCGGGCAGGCCAACCTGCCGGTCTACCTCGGCCTGGCCAACGAAGACGGCCACCCGCACCAGGGCAAGATCCAGTCGGTCGACAACCGGCTCGATACCCGCAGCGGCACCATCCGCGTGCGCGCGGTGTTCGACAACGACGACGGCCGCCTGCTGCCGGGCCTGTACGCCAAGGTCAAGATGGGCGGCGGCGCGCCGCATGCGGCGGTGCTGGTCAACGACCGCGCCGTCGGCACCGACCAGGGCAAGAAGTTCGTGCTGGTGCTCGACAAGGCCAACAAGCTGGTCTACCGCGAAGTCGAGCTCGGACCCAACTACGAAGGCCTGCGCGTGATCCGCAAGGGGCTGAAGCCGGGCGAGAGCATCGTCGTCAACGGGCTGCAGCGGGTGCGGCCGGGCGACACGGTTCAGCCCAAGGCGGTGGCCATGGCATTCCGCAGCGAGCTGGAGCCGCGCCAGGCAACGCCTGACCGCAAGCAGGCCGCCGCCGGAAAAGGCGATGCGGACGCCAAGCCGGTGAGCTGATCCGCCTACCGACAGCAGAAAACCCCTAGCGCCCCCCTGCAGATGTGGATGGCGCCCGCCACGGCGGGCCGCCAGGGGGACCGCTACGCCAACGCAGGCAGAGACCAAGATGAACCTCTCCAAATTCTTTATCGACCGCCCCATCTTCGCCGGGGTGCTGTCGGTGCTGATCTTCCTGATTGGCGCCATCTCGATGTTCAAGTTGCCGATCTCGGAGTACCCGGAAGTGGTGCCGCCGTCGGTGGTGGTGCGCGCGCAGTATCCGGGCGCCAACCCCAAGGTGATCGCCGAAACCGTGGCTTCGCCGCTGGAAGAGCAGATCAACGGCGTCGAGGACATGCTGTACATGTCGTCGCAGTCCAACAGCGACGGCCTGCTCACGCTGACCGTGACCTTCAAGCTGGGCACCGACCCGGACAAGGCGCAGCAGCTGGTGCAGAACCGCGTGTCGCAGGCCGAGCCGCGCCTGCCGGAAGACGTGCGCCGGCTGGGCATCACCACGGTCAAGAGCTCGCCGGACCTGACCATGGTGGTCCACCTGGTCTCGCCCAACGACCGCTACGACATGACGTACCTGCGCAACTACGCGGTAATCAACGTCAAGGACCGCCTGGCGCGGATCCAGGGCGTGGGCCAGGTGCAGCTGTTCGGCTCGGGCGACTACGCCATGCGCGTGTGGCTCAACCCCGAGAAGATGGCCGAGCGCCAGCTCGCCACCAGCGATGTCATCAAGGCCATCCGCGAGCAGAACGTGCAGGTGGCGGCCGGCGTGATCGGCCAGTCGCCGTCGCTGCCGGGCGCCGACCTGCAGCTGTCGGTCAATGCGCAGGGCCGCCTGGGCACGGTGGAAGAGTTCGGCGATATCGTCGTGCGCACCTCCGCCGACGGCGCGGTGACCTACCTGAAGGACGTTGCCCGCATCGAGCTGGGCGCGTCCGAGTACGCGCTGCGCTCGCTGCTGGACAACAAGCCGGCAGTGGCCATCCCCATCTTCCAGGCGCCGGGCTCCAACGCCATCCAGATCTCGGATGACGTGCGCAAGACCATGGAAGAGCTGAAGCAGAACTTCCCGGACGGCATCGACTACAGCATCGTCTATGACCCCACGCAGTTCGTGCGCCACTCGATCGAGGCGGTGACGCATACGCTGTTCGAGGCCATCGCGCTGGTGGTGCTGGTGGTGATCCTGTTCCTGCAGACGTGGCGCGCATCGATCATTCCGCTGCTGGCGGTGCCGGTGTCGATCGTCGGTACCTTCGGCCTGATGCATGCGTTCGGCTTCTCGATCAACGCGCTGTCGCTGTTCGGGCTGGTGCTGGCCATCGGTATCGTGGTCGACGACGCGATCGTGGTGGTGGAAAACGTCGAGCGCAACATCGAGGAAGGGCTGACGCCGAAGGAGGCCACCTACAAGGCCATGCGCGAAGTCAGCGGCCCCATCATCGCCATCGCGCTGACGCTGATCGCCGTGTTCGTGCCGCTGGCCTTCATGACCGGCCTGACCGGCCAGTTCTACAAGCAGTTCGCGCTGACGATCTCGATCTCGACCATCATCTCCGCGTTCAACTCGCTGACGCTGTCGCCGGCGCTGTCGGCCCTGCTGCTGAAGAGCCATGACGCGCCCAAGGACTGGCTGTCGCGCGGCATGGACCGCGTGTTCGGCGGCTTCTTCAAGCGCTTCAACAACTTCTTCGGCCGCAGCGCGGAAAGCTATGGCCGCGGGGTGAAGGGCGTGATCCGCCGCAAGGGTTCGGTGTTCGGCGTCTATGCGGTGATGCTGGCGCTGACCTGGGGCGTGTTCCAGCTGGTGCCCAAGGGCTTCGTGCCGGCGCAGGACAAGCAGTACCTGGTGAGCTTCGCCAAGCTGCCCGACGGCGCCACGCTGGACCGCACCGAGGACGTGATCCGCAAGATGAGCGAGATCGCGCTGAAGCATCCGGGCGTGGAATCGGCGGTGGCCTTCCCGGGCCTGTCGATCAACGGCTTCACCAACAGCCCGAGCGCCGGCATCGTGTTCGCCACGCTCAAGCCGTTTGAAGAGCGAAAGAGCGCAGAGCTGTCGGGCGCGGCCATTGCCGCCGACCTCAACCAGAAGTATGGGGCGATCCAGGATGCCTTTATCGCGGTGTTCCCGCCGCCGCCCGTGCAGGGCCTCGGCACCATCGGCGGCTTCAAGCTGATGATCGAGGACCGTGCGGCGCTGGGCTATGACGCGCTGTTCGAGGCAACCAATGCCTTCGCCACCAAGGCGCGCGCCACGCCCGAGCTGACCGGCATCTTCAGCAACTACCAGGTCAACGTGCCGCAGCTCGACGTCAAGCTGGACCGCGTCAAGGCCAAGCAGCTGGGCGTGCCGGTGACGGAGGTGTTCGACACGCTGCAGACCTACCTGGGCTCGGCGTACGTCAACGACTTCAACAAGTTCGGCCGCACCTATCAGGTCAAGGTGCAGGCGGATGCGCCGTTCCGCGCCCATGCCGAGGACATCCTGCAGCTGAAGACGCGCAACGCCGCCGGCGACATGGTGCCGCTGTCATCGCTGGTGCAGGTGAAGCAGGGCTTCGGTCCGGACAGCGTGGTGCGCTACAACGGCTTCACGGCTGCCGACATGAACGGCGGGCCCGCGCCGGGGTTCTCGTCAGGGCAGGCGCAGGCCGCCGCCGAGCGCATCGCCGCGGAAACGCTGCCGAAGGGCATGAAGTTCGAATGGACCGAGCTGACCTACCAGGACATCCTGGCCGGCAATGCGGGCGTCTGGATCTTCCCGCTGTGCGTGCTGCTGGTGTTCCTGGTGCTGGCTGCGCAGTATGAAAGCCTGACGCTGCCGCTGGCGGTGATCCTGATCGTGCCGATGAGCCTGCTGGCGGCGATGACGGGGGTGTGGCTGACGCAAGGCGACAACAACATCTTCACGCAGATCGGTTTCATCGTGCTGGTGGGGCTATCCGCGAAGAACGCGATCCTGATCGTGGAGTTTGCGCGCGAGCTCGAGCATAACGGCCGTACCGTGGTGCAGGCCGCGATCGAAGCGAGCCGCTTGCGCCTGCGTCCGATCCTGATGACGTCGTTCGCTTTCATCATGGGCGTGGTGCCGCTGGTGGTGTCCAGCGGTGCCGGCTCGGAGATGCGCCATGCGATGGGCGTGGCGGTGTTCGCGGGCATGCTCGGCGTGACTTTCTTCGGGCTGTTCCTGACGCCGGTGTTCTACGTGGCGCTGCGTTTGCTGGCCACCCGGGGCCAGCGCCGCGCGGCGGCGCAGGAGCAGGGCGCCGCCCGCCTGACCGCATCGGCTGAATAATGGTGATCAACATGAATGCTGCTGCAATGTCGACAACAAACTACTGGTTGCCGAAGCTGGCTACGCTGGCCGCCGCGCTGATCCTGGCCGGCTGCTCGCTGGCGCCGACCTACAAGGTGCCGGAGACCGCCACGGTGCCGGCCTACAAGGAAGCCGAGGCCGCGCAGGCCGAAGGCGCGCAATGGAAGACCGCGACACCGGCCGAAGGCCAGCATCGCGGCGAATGGTGGAAGATCTTCGGCGACGGCGAGCTGGACCGCCTGATGGCCGCGGCCGGCGAATCCAACCAGGATCTCGCCATCGCCGCGGCGCGCCTGAAGCAGGCGCGTGCCTTCACCGGCGCGACCGAGGCGGATCTCTACCCGCAGCTCAGTGTGGGGCTCGATCCGACCCGATCCCAGCCGTCGGCCGCGTCGCAAGGCCTGCCTGATGGCACGCGGGTCTCGCCGCAGACCGTGCTGAAGGCCCGCGCCTTCGCCAGCTATGAGTTGGACCTGTTCGGCCGCGTCGCGTCCAGCGTCAATGCCGCGCGCGCCGATGGCGAGGCGGCCGAGGACCTGTACCGCTCGGTGCAGCTCGCGCTGCAGGCCGACGTGGCGCAGGCGTATTTTGCGCTGCGCACGCTCGACAGCGAACGCGACCTGCTGAATGCGACCATCCGGCTGCGTGAAGACGCGCTGAAGCTGCTGAAGAAGCGCTACGACGCCGGCGAGACCACCGACCTTGACCCGGCCCGCGCCGAGGCCGAGCTTGGCACCGCGCGCGCCGACCTGGCCGGCATCGAGCGCCGCCGCGCAAACCAGGAGCATGCGCTGGCGGTGCTGACCGGCGTGCCGCCCGCGGCGTTCTCGCTGCCGGCGCGGCCGTTCGATGCCGCGCCGATCGCGATCCCGGCCGGGCTGCCGTCCGAGCTGCTGGAGCGGCGCCCGGACATCGCCGCGGCGGAGCGGCAGATGGCTGCGGCCAACGCCCGCATCGGCGTGGCCAAGGCGGCGTTCTTCCCGCGCATCACGCTGACCGGGCTGTTCGGCTTTGAATCGGCCGACCTGTCCAACCTGTTCAAATGGTCGTCGCGCACCTGGATGCTGGGGCCACTGATCGGCTCGACCATCGCGCAGACGGTGTTCGACGGCGGCCGCAACAGTTCCAACCTGGCCGGCGCGCGTGCCGCGCACGAGGAAAGCGTGGCCGCGTACCGGCAGACCGTGCTGGTGGCCTTCCGGGAAGTCGAGGACAGCCTGGCCGATGTGCGCTGGCTGAGCCAGCAGGCAGGCGCGCTGGACAGCGCGCTGGGCGGCGCGCGCCGCGCGGCGCGGATCTCGCGCAGCCGCTACGATGCCGGCGCCGTCGACTACCTGACCGTGATCGATGCCGACCGCACCGTGCTGCAGTCCCAGCGCGAGGCCAATGCGGTGGCGGGCTTGCGCGCTGCCGCAACGGTGTCGCTGATCCGCCGGCTGGGCGGCGGCTGGGGGCCGGTGCCGGAGACGGTGGCGGCAACGCAGCCGGTGACGGCCACCGTGCCCGCGCAATGACGCGCCGCAGCGGCACGCCATGACGCGGTGCAACCGCGCGCCGCAAGGGCGTCGATAAGCGCGACAATAAGCGCACCAACAAGCGCACCAACAAGCGACGCCGATGCTGGCGCGATGCCCCGGAATCACTACACTGGAAGCATCGCGCCACGCGTCAGATTTGCGGGCGCCTGGGTTGCGCCGTCATGCTTCGCTTCAGGAAACCGGTCTGGGGATTGATCTTTGCCGCGCTCACGGTGGCGCTGCTGCTGGTGCCATTGCCGTGGGCGGACCGCACCAGCATCCACGACGAAGTGGTGATCGCCCGGACTCCGGCCGAGGTGTTCGACTACATTGCCACGCCGCAGCACTGGCCGGCGTGGTATCCCGCCTCGGGCGCGGTAGCGGGGGCCACGGACCATCCGCTGGCGCTCGGTGAGCGCGTGGCCGAAAGCTTCGTGGCGGGCGAGCGCAGCGCCGTGGTGATCTGGACCGTCACCATCAACCAGCGCCCGCGCGTCTGGGCGATTGCGGGCGAGGTGCCGGGCGGGCGCCGGGCCGGTACCATCACCTACAAGCTCACTCCGGCCATGACGCCGTCGCTGACGCCATCAGCGGAAAGCACGCGTTTCGAACGGGAATTCAGCTACCAGTCGCCCACGCTGCTCTTTGCGCTGCTCAATCGCCTGATGCTGCGCTCGCGCCTGCAGTCCGAGTCCGCCGAGGCCGTCAGGCGCCTGAAGGCGAGGCTGGAAGCACCGCAGGCGCCATAGCCTTGCACGGCGGGGCGATCGGCACTAAGTTGGAAACAGCGGCCCATGCCGCTGCAGGAGCTTTGCCATCACCATGACGTCCCGTACCCTTGGCCTTGATACCGCAGCCTGGATGTGGCGGCTGGCATTGGGCGCCGCGCTGGCACTGGCGTTGCAGTTCGGCGCGGCACCGCTGCGCGCCCAGCCGCATGAGTCGGGTCCGATCACGATCGGCGGATCGGCGCAAGTGCAGGGGCCGGTGCGGGTCCATGGCACCCTGACCGTCGCCGGCCACGTCTATGCCAGCGGCCCGCTGACCGCAGCATTCTTCACCGGCCCGGTCAGCGCCCGCTCTGTGCCGTATCGCGGCGGCTACCTGAAGGTGTTCAAGGGACCGTTGACCGTGCATGGCGACATGGTGGTCAATGGCGACCTGAACGTTGCCGGACCGCTGACCGTCGATGGCCCGCTTGCCGCCAGCGGCGGCATCGATGCCGACGGGCCGATGCGCGAGCGGGACTACAGCGACTACCGCGACTACCTCCGCTGACTACCGCCGCTGCGTGGCGTTTCCCTGTTGCACAATACCGGCTTTGCAGTCACTGCAATCCGGACGGGGAACACGCATGGCAAAGCAGGGTGAGGGCGCTCTGGGCCTGAAGGGCATTGCAATGTTCGAGGCGGCCAAGGGCCTGCTGGTGATCGTCGCCGGCCTGGGGCTGGCCGCGCTGCTGCACCGCGATGCGCAGGCGCTGGCCGAAGCCATCATCCAGCGCCTGCACGTCAACCCCGCCAGCCGCTATCCCACCATCTTCCTGTCGCTGCTTGCGCATCCCGATAACGCGCGCCTGTGGGCGATCGGCGGCTCGGCGGCGGTCTATGCGCTGATGCGCTTCGCCGAGGCCTACGGACTTTGGCGCGGGCTCGCCTGGGGCAACTGGATCGGCATCTGGTCCGGCGGCATCTATATCCCGCTGGAGTTGTACGAAGCCTTTGTCCATCCGGGCTGGCTGCATGGCGGGCTGGCGGCGGCCAACCTGCTGGTGGTGCTGTACCTTGCGCAGGGATTGCTGCTGCGGCGCATGTCGGCCGGCTAGGGCGATCCGGCGGCCAGGGCGAGGTCGATCAGCAAGGGGTCGTGGTCGGAGGACCGGTATGCATCGGGGGCGTAGTAGGCCGGCACCGAAGGCGCGCCCGGGGCCGGCGCATAAGAGAACGCCGCCGGCTCGTCGGCATTGATATGCCACGGCTGCACGGCTACGACATGCCTCGCGGCCGCGGCATCCGCCAGCACATGGTCGAGGTAGCCGGCCTGTCCGTTGTAGACGTAGCTGTAGGCCTGCGGCCCCGCCAGCTTCGCCACCATGTCCGCATAGCCGCGCCGTGCCAGCAGCCGCACCGGATCTTCCATTGCATAGCTGTTCAGGTCGCCGATCACCAGCACGCCCGCGCCGGGGGCGCCGGTCGGCACCATGGCAATCCAGTCGGCCAGGGCGCCGGCGGCCTGCACGCGCGAGGGACTCCAGCATCCTTGCCCATCGCCCTGGTCGGCTTGCGCGCCAGCGGCTTCCGCGCAGTTCTTTGACTTGAGGTGGTTGACCACGACCGTCACTGGCGCGCCGCCGGCCTTTGCCCGGAAGCTGGCGGCAAGCGGCTGGCGGCTGCGGGCGCCCAGCCAGGTGGTGGCGGCACGGCCTACGATCTCCGTGGCGCGGGCGTTGTACAGCAGGCCCACCGCGATGGCATCGCCGCCGAGCGCGGGCGTTCCGGGATCGACGACGCGCCAGTCGGGCCCGAGCCGCGCCGCCAGTTGCCGCACGGCGCTGTCCGGGCCAAAGCCGTTGTTCTGCAACTCCATCAGGCCGATCACGTCGGCATCCAGCGCACGCAGTGCGGCGGCCAGCTTGGCCTCCTGCCGGGCCAGCGCCGCGGCGGTCCGCGCGCCGCGGTTGTCGCCCGAAGCGAGGCCACCACTGCCGCCACCGCCGTTAAAGTAGTTCTGCAGGTTGAATGCCGCCACCCGCAGCGTTGCGGCGGGATGGCGCGCCGGCGCGCCCGGGCGCGGATTGGCGGCCTGGAACGCCGGCGCCCGCGCGCCGCGTACCGGCTGCAGGCGCCACTGCCCGTGGCGCTTCTCCAGCACGCCGGCCACGCCGCTGACGGTATCGCCGGTACGCAACGGATGGCTGGCGGCAAGCTGCGGCGGCGGGTACGGCACCACTTCCGGGTACTGGCGCGTCGAGCCATCGTCGAGCAGCAACCGGTTGCGCAAATTGGCCGCCGCGGCTTGCGCTGCGCCCGCGCCTGGCAAGGCGACCTGCGTGGGCGCGAACGGGCGCCCCACGCTCAGCGCCAGCGTGCCATAGCGCGCCAGTTCATGGGTTTCGCTGACCGTCAGCGTCTGCGGCATCCTGACCAGCATGCCGGCGCGGGCACGCAGGTCGGCATCGCTGGCCGGCAACACCAGCGTTGCCGGCGTGACCGGAATGCCGCTGGCGCAGACCGCCGGCGCATCGGACAAGGTCAGCTGTGTTTGTCCGAATTTTTCCTCGACCCTTCCGGACAGGCGCACGAGGTCGCCCGTGCGCGCCACTGCCCGCGGGGCATAGACGAACAGCCCTTCGGAAATGCCCGGCCGCTGCTGGCGCTGGGCGTCGGCCTGCTGCACGAAGAAGCCGCGCAGGCCGCGATCGCCGCTGAAATCCGCGGTGACCACCGCTTCGACCTCGACCATCCGGCCGGACCATGCGCCGCCGTCCTGGACCTGGGCAATGGCCGTCGCCGGCGCGCCGCATGGCTGCACGGCGCCAAACGCCGGCGCGGCACCGGGCAGGCAGAGAAGAATGGTGAGGGCAGGGATGCAAAAACTTCCGGGCAGCGGTCGCAAGCGGGTCGGCATGGCAGCTCTGGCAACGAAGTGGCAAGGTCCACGATGCTAGCCGAGCGGTGTAACGGAATGCTTTCCGCGGCATGCGGCGCCGTCGATCGTGATAAGGTAGTAAGAACCCGCCGGCGTGCGCCGGCCTCCTACCCAAAGGTAATAGAACCGCCATGATCAAGGAAATCGCTCAACTCACCATCAAGCCCGGCATGGAGCAGCAGCTCGAACAGGGCGTCAGCCAGGCCAAGCCGCTCTTCCTGCGCTCGCGCGGCTGCCATGGCGTGCAGCTGTTCCGCTCGATCGAGCAGCCCGAGCAGTACACGCTGGTGGTCGACTGGGAGACCGTGGAGGACCACATGGTCCACTTCCGCGAATCGCCGGAATTCCAGCAATGGCGTGCGCTGGTGGGCGATACCTTCGCTGCACCGCCGAGCGTGCACCACGTATCGCAGGCCCTGTAAGCGCGCGATGAACACACGGCCGGAGCGTCCCCGCCATTTCTCGATGCTGCGCGAACTGCAGCTTGCCGACGTGTTCACGCTCGGCAATGCAGCCTGTGGCATGGGGTCGGTTTTCTTCGCCATGTTCTACGTGGCGGACCAGCAGCTGTCGCACTTCTACACGGCCGCGGCGCTGGCGCCGCTGGCCTTTATCTTCGACGTGCTCGACGGCCGCATCGCGCGCTGGCGCCATGCCCATTCGGCGCTGGGGCGCGAGCTCGATTCGCTGGCCGACGTGATCTCGTTCGGCGTGGGGCCGGCCACGCTGGCGTTTGCCGCCGGCATGCGCGGCGGCTGGGACCTGGCCATCCTGATCTACTTCGTCTGCTGCGGCGTGAGCCGGCTGGCGCGCTTCAACGTCACCGCCGAAACGCTGGCCGCCGGCAGCGACAGCGGCAAGGTGGCGTATTTCGAAGGCACGCCGATCCCGACCAGCGTGCTGCTCACCGCCGTGCTGGCATGGTGTGCCTGGCAAGGACAGCTGGGTGGCGACCTGCCTGGCGGCGCCTGGGTGCTGGGCCCTGCCGTGCTGCATCCGCTGGCGCTGCTGTTCGCGCTGTCGGGCACGCTGATGGTCAGCAAGACGCTGCGCATCCCCAAGTTCTGAAGAATGACCCGGTGCGTGCGGGAACCCGCGCGCACTGCGTGGGCTCACGCGCGAACGGGCTCCGCCATGCTTGCCGCACGCTTGCGGCTGGCCATCAGCGCCAGCAGCGCCGCCACCAGGCAGGCCGCGCCGGCGGCATACAGCGCCGGCGTATAGGTCAGCAGCAGCGTGCGGGTCATCCCCGCGCCGAACGCCGCCACGGCCGCGCCGATCTGGTGGGCCGCGAAGATCCAGCCGAACACGACCGGCGCGCGCTCGCGCCCGAACGCGGTGGCGGCCAGCTTGACCGTCGGCGGCACGGTGGCGATCCAGTCCAGCCCGTAGAACATGGCAAAGATCGACAGGCCGTACAGCGTGAAGGTCGAATGCGGCAGCCAGAACAGCGACAGGCCGCGCAGCGCGTAGTACCAGAACAGCAGCTTGCGGCTGTCATAGCGGTCCGACAGCCAGCCCGACAGGATCGTGCCGACGAAGTCGAAGGCGCCCATCATCGCCAGTGCCGACGCCGCCGGCACCGGGCCCATGCCGAAGTCGCCGCAGAGCGCGATGAAATGCGTCTGGATCAGGCCATTGGTGCTCAGGCCGCAGATAAAAAAGGTGCCGGCCAGGACCCAGAACGCCTGCGTGCGCGCCGCATCGCGCAGCACCGCGAACGGCGCGCGCAGCGTCAGCGGCGCCGGGGGGGCGGACGGCTGCACCGGCGCCGCGGCCGGGACTTCGCCGAACGCCGCCAGGCCCACGTCGGCGGGACGGTTGCGCATCAGGCCTAGCACCAGCACGGCCAGCAGCGCGCACGCGGCCAGCACGGGCAGCACGGCGACGCGCCAGCCCATATGCTCGATCAGCCAGGCGGCCACCGGCAGGAACGCGAGCTGGCCGGTGGCCGAACTGGCGGTCAGCAGGCCGATGACCAGCCCGCGCCGCGCGCTGAACCAGCGGTTGGCGACCACGGCAGCCAGCACCAGCGCGGTCAGCCCGGAGCCGACGCCCAGCATCAGCCCCCACGCCACGAAGAGCTGCCACAGCTCGGTCGACACCGTTGCCAGCGCCATGCCGCCCGCGATCAGCGCCAGCGCCGCGCAGACCACGTTGCGCACGCCGAAGCGCTCCATCAGGATGGCCGAGAACGGCGCCATCAGCCCGAATAGCGCAAAGCGGAAGGCAAGGATCGACGAGATCTCGTCGGTGTTCCAGCCCATCTCGCGCGCCAGCGGCGACAGGAACGCCCCGGGCAGGCCGAGCGCGGCCGAGGTGGTAAGCATCACCAGGAAGGTAAGGGCGGCGACCAGCCACGCGTAGTGGATGCCGCGCCGGTCGAGCCGGCGGGAAAGGGCTTGCGCGAACATTGGGTTTCTCTGACCTCGGAGTTGGGGTGGCGACAGGCGAAAGGGGCCCAGCCCGCCAGCCCGTAGGTGGCAGGGGGAAGGGCCCGGCACGTGGTTAAGGGGGGCGCTAGGCGGAACTGCCCAGCAAACGGTTGCGGACGGCGTAGAGCATGGCCTCGGAAAGCGGATCGCCCGCGGTTGCGCGCGCCAGCGTCAGCGCGCCGACCAGCATGGCCATGCGGATCAGGGCTTCTTCCTCGCGCACCCGCGGGTCATCGCTGGCTACGGTCGTGGCCATCTCATCGACCAGTACCTTGAAGCCGTCCAGGTAAGCCTGCCGCACCGGCTTGTCGGCGGGCTCGCGCGCAACGTCCACCGCCAGCGATGAGGCAGCGCAGCCGGCGCCAGGGTTGGCGCAGTGCGCAGCCGTCAGGTACGGCTCGACCAGGTTGGCCAGCATGGTGTGCCGGTCGCCGTTGGCGCGCGCCAGCCGGCGTTCCCAGCGCGCGGCGGATTCTTCAAAGGCGCGCTTGCAGGCCTGCGCGGCGAGCGCGTCCTTGGAAGCAAAGTGGCCATAGAAGCCGCCGTGGGTCAGGCCGGCGCCGGCCATCAGCTCGGCGACGCTGACGCCGTTCAATCCGCGCTCGCGGAACAGCCGCGACGACGCTTGCTCGATCGCCTCGCGGTTCTTGTCGGCTTGTTCGCGTGATGCGCGTGCCATGTGAAGGACTCCTCGGAATTCTGCCTTGACTGCAGTTTAGATGATGGCCATACTTTATTCAATAGATGTCAGTCATCATCTATAGAGCCGGAAAAACAGCAGCCATCCCCATTCAGGAGTTATTCACCATGCACAACCTTTTCGATCTGAGCGGCCGCGTTGCCGTCATCACCGGATCCACCCGCGGCATGGGCCTCGCCATGGCGCGGGCGCTCGGCAACGCCGGCGCCGCCGTGGTGGTATCGGGACGTGACGGCGAAGCCGCGCGCACCGTCGCCGCGCAGCTGGAAGCGGACGGCATCCGGGCCACCGGCATCGCCTGTGACATTGCCGACGTCGACAGCGTGCGCGCCTTCGCCGAGCAGGCTCTGGCCGCGTACGGCCGGGTCGATGCGCTGGTCCTCAACGCGGCGGCCGGCGCCACGCCGGGTTCCATGCTGACGCAAGGCCCCGAGCTGTTCGATGCGGCCATGGCCGGCAATGTGCGCGGCAACCTGATGCTGGTGAACGCGCTGGCGCCGCAGATGGCCGAGCGCCGCGATGGCTCGATCACTTTCATGTCGAGCATCGCGGCGAAGCGCGGCTCGGCGTTCCTTGGCCTGTACAGCGTGACCAAGGCAGCGATCGACCAGGCCATGCGCAGCCTTGCGCTGGAGCTCGGCCCGTCCGGCATCAACGTCAATGCCATTAACCCGGGCCCGGTGCGCACGGAATTCTCGCGCGATGCCTTGTGGGGCGACCCGGAGCGCGAAGCGCGGCTGGCCGCGGGCGTGCCGATGCGCCGCATCGGCGAGGCGGAGGACGTGGCGGGGCTGGCGGTGCTGCTGGCCGCGCCGGCCGGACGCTATATCCATGGCCAGAGCATCGGCGTGGATGGGGGCTTGTCGGCGCAGTAAGGCGATGCGCGGCCAGGCGCAGCGGCGCGATTGAACGGCCATCGGCAAATCACTATGATGAATTTCCCGATGGCCGATAAGGCCTGGAAATGCCGGCGTGGCGCCCCTGGCGAGCCGAGAGAGCGGAGCATTGCATCATGCAGACAACGAGCGCGAGCATTCCGTCGACCCTGGTGGCGGTGCGCCCGGACCGGGAAATCGCCACCAGCCAGAAGCTGCCGTATTTCGTTGGCATTTCCGGCACGACGGCAGGCGCGAGGGCATTGTCGATGCACCTTGTCGTGGTCCCACCCGGCGCGCACGCGGAAGCCCATGTCCATTGCGAGCACGAGACCGCCATCTACGTGCTGGAGGGCAGGGTGGAAACCCGCTACGGCCCCGGCTTGCGAGATTCCGTGGTCACCGGGGCGGGCGAGTTCCTGTTTATCCCGCCCGGTGTTCCGCACCAGCCATTTAATCTCAGCGCCACCGAGCCGGCCCGCGCCATCGTTGCCCGCAACAGCCCGGAGGAGCAGGAGCGGGTACTGCCGTACGATCCTGCCGCGGATACGACTACTCGGTCGCCGTAAAGCCGGAAGCCATGACTACAGGCTTCCACCGCCCCCGCTGGTCCTGGATGGTCTGACGCAGTGCCGCGGCCGGCTGGCCGTTCAGTTCCATGCCCAGCGTCGCCATCCTGTCGCGGAGGTCGCGCGCGCGGACAGCCTCCAGCAGCGCCTTCTCCAACCTGGCAACGGCGGCGGGCGGGGTGCCCGCCGGCACGAACGCAGAGTACCAACCGGAGGCCGTCTCGAAGCCGGGGGCGCCGGCTTCTGCCAGCGTCGGCACGTCAGGCAGCAGCGATGAACGCCTGGTGCCGGTAACGCCGAGGAAGCGGATCTTGCCGGCGCGGTACAGCTCCATCTGCCCGGCAATGGCGTCGATGCCGATGGGCAGCGTGCCGCCGATCTCATCGGTCAGCATCATCACCACGCCGCGGTACGCCGTGGGCGTCAGCGGCACGCCGATTTCCTTGCCGAGGGTGACGACGCCGAAATGAATGCTGCCGCCGAGGGTCACCAGTCCGACGCCGCCTTTCGAGGGATCGCGCTTCACCCACGCCAGGTATTCCTGCATGGTCCGGTACGGCTGGCCGACGCTGGTCGATGCCACCAGCGGCACATCTGCCAGGTACGCGACAGGGACCAGGTCCTTGTCCGGGTCGTAGGGCAGCTGTTTGTAGGTCAGTGGAAAGATCGTGAACGGCGGCGCCGGTGAAATCAGCAACGTCTTGCCGTCGCCGGGTGAGCGCCGGACATTGTCCAGCGCCAGCCGGGCTGAAGCGCCCGGACGATTTTCCACCAGGACCGGCGTGTCGAGGGAGGCGCGCAGCTTCTCGGCCAGCGCACGCGCAAAGATGTCGAGGGCGCCGCCAGGCGCGAATCCAACCACGATGCGCAGCGGGGTATCGGGGGGGGCCGCGAGCGCGGTGGCCGGCAAGACGCCCATGCCCAAGGCAAGGGAAATGCCGACTGCGAGGTTGCGCAGTGCGAATCGGACCGGCATGGTGTCTCCTTTGGGAAGCGAGAATACATCGATCATCAGAACGTCTGGAGCGCGGCGTGTTCGTCCAGCGGATAGATGGGGCGGCTCAGGTTGCGGAAGGGAAACTGGCTGTAGTCCGAGTTGCAGACGCCAGGGCCTGCCACCAGCACGATGTCCTTCGCGATCGGCTCGAAGCCGGCGCGGAAATGCTGGCGCGACTTGATCAGGACATACTTGCGGCGCGACAGGTCGATCCCGGCGTGGGTGAAGACGCCAGTATCGAATGGCTCCTGCGGCTTCTCGCAGACGACGACCAGCGTGCCGTCCACGTCAAGCACCGCTGTCCGGCCGAGGCTGAGCCGCATGCCCGTGAACATCGGCCCGGTCACCTGGTAGGCGCCATCGGTGATGGCGCGAACCTGTCCGGTCAGGCGTAGCGGCTTGCCTTTCAGGCCGAGCGCGGGCATGTCGGTCTTGCCGCCGACGTCGACCGTCACGGTCGTGCCCACACCCGCCTCGATCATCAGGGCTACGGCACCCGGATCCCAGAAGGGCCCGGCGACAACGTCCTTCAGTCCCTGCCGCAGCACCTCACCAAGCACCGTCATCTCGTCGGTCGGCCCGCCCGCACCGCAATTGTCGCCGTGGTCGACGAGGATCACGGGGCCGGCCTTGGCTTCGCGTGCGCGAGCGATGGACGTTTCCATGGGTTCGAGCGGAAAGACGAAGTCGGCGCGGCGCTCCCATGCTGCGGCGCTGAGTTCGTCGAGCAGCTGGGTGCCCGCCTCGGCATGGGCTGCATCGGCGACCACGACCACCGTCAGGCCGACATGTGGAATATCCGCAAGCGGAAAGCCGCCGAAGATCGACACGTTCAGCACCTCGCCATCGCGCTCCGCGGCGATGGCTCGATCCATGATGTCCTTCATCGGTTGCTCGCGCGGTGTCTGGCGCAGCATGTGGGTGAGCATCGGCAGCGTGCGCCACAGCATGACCGGGCGGACTTCGCCACGGATTGCCGCCATCAGCGTCTGCGCAGCGCGCGCTCCGGTCTCATACACGTCCACATGCGGATAAGTCCGGTAGCCGGCAATGACCGTGGCATTGTCCACCAGTGCCTTGCTGAAGTTGGCATGGAAATCGAGCGATACCGCGATCGGCACCTCCGGCGCGGCGGCGCGGATCCGGACAAGCAGTTCGCCTTCGGCATCCGCAAGGCCTTCGGCCACCATTGCACCGTGCAGGTCGAGCATGACGGCGTCGCAGCCTTCGCGCACGGCCTCGATGATGGTGGCCGACATCGATTCGAAGGCTTCCCGTGTCACCACGCCGCTAGGTACGGCATTTGCCATCAGGGGCATCACGAACTGGTCGCCCTGGGCGACCACCAGGTCCATGAACGCCGCCGCAGCGCTGTTGGTGCCCTGGCAGGCGCGCACGGCGTCGTCGCCATACAGCGGACCATCGGTGCTGCTGCCGCGGCTGAAGGCGGACAGCGGCGTGGGAATCGGCGAGAAGGTATTGGTCTCATGCCGCATCAGGGCGATGACGAAGCGCATTGGGCGAGCTCCAGAAAATGGGTCGGACGTGATGTCAGTTGGATTCGAGATTGACCGTGCGAGCGATGGCGCCGTAGCGCACGGTCTCGGCGTGGATCAGGCGGCGGCTCTCGGCGGGCGTGGTGAGGACCGGTTCGTAGGCGAGCGACTGCAGCCGCTCGACGAAATCAGTCTCCTGCATGCTGGCGCGCACCTCCCGGTACAGCCGCTCGACGACGGCTTCGGGTGTGCCGGCCTTGGCGACCAGCGCCAGGTTGGCGCGGACGAGCAGGGCATCCTTGCTGTCAGCGGCCTGCCGCTGGAGCTTGGGGAACTGCGCGACCGCCGCCGTTTGCAGCACGGCCAGCGGCTTGACCTTGCCGTCGCCGACGTAGCTGATGGAGGAGCCGATGACATCCACATGGGCATCGGTCTGGCCGCCGATCAGGTCCGACATGGCCGGCGGAGAGCCGCGATACGGCACGATGGTGAAGTCCAGTCCGTTGCGTCGCTTCCAGTCCGCCAGGCCGAGATGCGCCGCGCCGGCGACAGCATTGATGCTGATCGAGACCTTGCCCGGGTGCTTGACGATGTAGTCCCTGAGCTCGGTCAGGTTCATCTGCTTGCGGTCCACCCGCGTGACGATCCAGTGCGGCACGGTACTCACGATGGTGACGGGCGTGAAATCCCGGTCGGGGTTGTAGCGCAAGCCCTTGACGGTATGCGGATTGATGTTCAGCGTGCCGTCGCTCGCGAGCAGCAGCGTATTGCCGTCGGCCTTCTCCTTCAGTACCGACATGACGCCCGGCACGGTAGCGCCGCCAGCGATGTTCTCGACCACCACCGGCTGCCCGAGCCGCTGTTCCAGCTTGCGCGCCAGGGTGCGGCCTACGATGTCATAGGAACCGCCCGCGGGAAACGGCACCACCAGCCGCAGCGGCCGATCCGGCCATGCCGCGGCAGCGGCGGGTTGAATCGCGACAAGCATGGTGCCCACCGTGGCGGCTGCCATGACCCCGCGTACGATCCTGGCAATAGTGTTCAGCGTGATCATCGGTTCTCCTCCTGGGGTCTTGCGCCGCCTTGTATTGATGGAATGCCGCCGACTATAAGGGATCGAGGTCTTTACCCAAAAGCGAATAAAAGTCACTGTAGATAAACCAAATGGTTAACTCTTAAAATGCGGCTATCTCCCCGTCACTAGTTTTCCACCGATGCCGAATGATCCTGCCCGCGCCGTCCGGGAATCCGCCCAGTCCATGCTTGGTCGCCTGAAACTTCGTCATCTCCGCCTCGTTCTTGCGCTCAGCGAAGCGGGTACGGCCGCGGCGGTGGCCGAGCGCCTGCACGTCAGTCCGGCTGCGGTGTCGAAGGCATTGGGGGAAATCGAGGATATTGTCGGCACGCCGCTCTATGTCAGGAGCCGACGCGGCCTGGTGCTGACCGAGCCCGGCCGCGAGATGGCGGCTCACGCCAAGGTGCTGCTGGCGCAGTTCGAGCGGCTGGCGGAATCGCTGCACGCGGTGCGTGCCGGCAGCCAGGGCGAGCTGCGCATCGCCTTTCGGACGATCTCGGTGCAGCCGCTGCTGGCGCAGGCCATGACCGATTTCCACCGTGACAATCCGCGCGTGGAAATCAGCGTGATCGAAGGCGGCATCGGCGAAATGACGGAGCAGCTTGTCGACGGCTCGCTCGACCTGCTGTTTGCCTACGACGACCCTCGCCTGTCCCGGCCGGAATTGCGGACCACGCCCGTGGTGCCGGCGCAGAAGGTCGTCATTGTGGCCAGCCGCGACCACCCGCTGCTGGCGCGCCGCAAGATCGCGGCACAGGCCTTGTCTTCAGAGCGGTGGTGCATACCTGCGGCCGGATCGCGCATGCTCCACCTGCTGCACACGGCCTTCCACGCCTTTGGCGTTGCGCCACCGGCATCGGGAATCCGCACGAGCGATGTCGCCGCGACCGCAAGCCTCATGCAGACAGGGCATTACCTGGCAGTCTTCCCCGAGCGCATCGCCGCGCAGCTCTGCGAGGCCAAGGTCGCACGCATTCTGCGCTTCGACCTGCGCAGCCACGTGGAGCCGGTGGTCGTGGTCTGGAATGGCGAAGTCACGCCGCGGCCCGCGGCGCAGCGTTTCCGTGACCTGGTCGTGGAACGGGCCAACCCCGGCGCCTGGCGGCACGAAGGCGTGCCGGTGCTGGGCGCGCGTGCCGTGGCCGCGGCGGGCATGGTGGATCGCGAACCGAAGCCGTCAGCGAATCGTAAGCCGCGCGCGTCCCACTGATGCCCAGATCGTGCCGCCCCAGCGCACGTTTACCCTAGTACGCGCCAGCACAAGTCTTTGGGGCGTATCGCCCTATCGGTCATGCACCGGCCCTCTCTAGTATGGATTCACCGCGCGGCACCGAAAGCACTGCGGCGCGGCATCCGGGCTTCCCTGCCTGGACGTGAATCGCCGGGCTCAATGACGGCGATTCATGAGAAACACGAATAGCCGATATCCCCCTCCCTGCCTGACCGGATACAGCCGATCACCGAGTGAGCGGCTGGGGATGCGGCTGCGAAAAAAATCCAGGAGACGACATGCTGCATGACCTGCCCGCCCGCCCCGAGACCATCCACTGGGGCTATTTCGATGCCACCAAGGCGCCCGCCCTGACCGTGAAAAGCGGGGACCTCATCCGCGCCGAAGCGGTGACCCATCACGCCGGCGATGCGCCAGACCTGATGATGGATGCCGCCATCCGCGAGATCTACCGGACCATCCCGCACGATGACCGCAACCCGGGCGTGCATATCATGACCGGGCCGATCTATGTCGAGGATGCCAGGCCCGGCGATATGCTGGAGGTGCGCTATCTCCAGATGATCCCGCGCTTTCGCTTCGGGGCCAACGTTGCGGCGCACTGGGGGCAGCTCTACCGGGAGTTCGAGAAAGAGCGGGTCACGATCTACGAGCTGGACCAGGCCTCCAACACCGCGCATGCGCTCTATGCCTTCGACTATCCCGGCAAGCTGACCACGCCCGGCAAGGTGGTCGACGACCGCGAATGCTGCCGCCAGCCGGCGCTTGCCGGTGTGCGCGTGCCGGTGCGCCCCCATCTTGGCACGGCCGGGGTCGCGCCCGACAAGCGCGGCCGGGTCACTACCGTCGAGCCCGGGCTGCATGGCGGCAATATCGACAACTGGCGTATCGGCGCGGGGGCCACCATGTACTATCCCGTCCAGGTCGATGGCGCGCTGTTCTCGATCGGCGACCCGCATATCTCGCAGGGCGACGGCGAAATCAGCGGCACGGCGATTGAAGCCTCGCTGAACGTGTTGTTCCAGGTGATCCTGCGCAAGGATTTCCACTTCCCTTCGCCGCTGCTGGAAACGCCCGACTGCTGGGTCGTGCACGGTTTCCACGAGGACCTCGATGAAGCCGGCAAGAACGCGGCCCGCGACATGATCCAGCTGCTGACCGAGCAGCAGGGCCTCTCGCGCGACGATGCCTACTCGCTGATGAGCGTGTCGGCCGACTTCGGCGTGACGCAGGTCGTCGATGGCACGCAGGGCATCCATTGCACCATGCCGCGCGCGATCTTTCCCCCGAAAGGCAAGGGCTGAACTGGCATCCTCATCGAACCCTCGCACCGCCGGACGCCCACCGCCGCAAGGCGGGGAGGGCCCGCGCGGCTGCGGAACCGGAGATACGCGCATGCAATACGTCTACGTAGGACGCAACGAATGGGTGGCCCTGATCGTCGGCCTGGTCACCGGCACCCTGTATTCCTGGCTGGACTTGCCGATTCCCGCGCCCAATGTCACCGGCGGGATCTGCGCCATTCTTTTTACTTACCTCGGCTACCTGATCGTGCAGGCGTTGCGCAGGACGATCGCCTTCGGGCGCCCGCCGCAAGGCAGCCAGGGCAACGGAATTTCCTGAGAGCGGGAGAACGACATGGTCGAAATTGCATTGGGGACGACCGAGTTGCAGGCAGCGGCCGTCGGACTGGTGACTGGTATTGTCTACACTGCTGTTCGTGCGCCGATACCGGCGCCTAACGTGCTCGGCGGCATCTTCGCCATCTTCGGCACATTTGCCGGTTTCGTGCTGGTTGCCGCAATGCGGGGCCAACTGCTGGTCGGATAGCCCGGCGGGCTGAAGGACCTTGCATGAGATGCCTGAAGCGTTGGCGGACAACCATGTCCGCCAATTGCGCTGTTGCAGAACGCTGCCTGGGAGGCTGAATTGCACCTTTTGCGCTTTTCCACCGAAGCCTATCCGCACAAGCGGCGCGGCGCCGCCTGGCGCGACGAACTCAGGGTCGCGCGCCTGCATTGCGAAAGCCTGTGCGCGGATCACACCCTGCACGGCACGATCCAGTCGCGGACAACGCCCGCGGGGGTCGAGCTGGCGTGCATCTCGTCGGTTCCACAGACCCTGAGCATTGCCGCGGGAGGCGGGCGCGGCATGATGCTGCTGATGCTGGTCGAAGGTAACGCCACCCTCGCCGCGCCGGACCTGCGCGAGCCGCTGCGGCCGGGCCAGCTGGCATGCGTGCCGCAGCAGGACTCCCGAAAGCTGGTGCTGAGCACCGGCTTCCGTCTGATGGCGGTACACATCGGCCAGGCCTTGCTCGGCGCAAGGATCACGGCCCCGCTGCCGGGCGCCGCGCTGATGCTTTCCGGTGATTCGGCCGAGCTGTTTGCCCGGCTGCTGCAATCGATGGCGCTCAGTTTCGATACGGTAGTGGCCGCCGAGGGCAAGGCGCTCCAGCCGTTCGAGAACACCATCATTTCGTGCCTGGGCGCGGTCCTTGCGGACAGCCGGGCAACGCCGGCCGCGGACATGACGCCATCGCGGTCCGCCATCTTTGCGCGCGTCTGCAGCCGCATCAACGCCCGCCTTTCGGAACCCGAGCTCAGCCTTGCCGCCATTGCCGCGGACGAGCGCCTGTCGGCCCGCTACCTGCAGAAGCTCTTCGAGAAATCGGGCAGCAGCTTTTCATCCTATCTGCGCACCAGCCGGCTTGACCGATGCCGGGCCGATCTGGCCAACGCGCAGTATGAAAAGCTCTCGATTGCCGATATCTGCTATCGCTGGGGCTTCAACGACCCGTCCTATTTCAGCCACGCGTTTCGCGAACAGTTCGGGATCTCGCCGCGCGCATACCGCGACCAGATGGCGATCGCGCCCGCGCCCCGGCCACCGCAGAAAGTGTCGCGCGGACTTCCCGCGCACGCGAGGCTTGCGCCTGGCATGCGCGCAGCGCCGCCCGGTGATGGCCCGGTTGGCGCGCAACAAGCAGCCCCGGCCGTGGTTTCCATTGCCCAGGCGCGCGCGCATGCCGCACGCCACGAAGGCCGGCACCACTGGCTGCAGGCGACGGACAAGACCGTGCATTGGGGTTACCTGAGCCATGAACTGCAGCCGGTACTGGAGGTACAGTCGGGCGACACGGTCACGATCGAGACGCTGACCCAGCACGCATCGGACGACCGCGAGCGCATGATCGAGGGGGATCCCGGCGCGGAAAGCGTCTTCCACTGGACCGCGGAGCAGAAGAACGTGAACCGGCGCGGCGCCGGGCCGATCGATGCGTCGGTCTATGGCCGTGGTGCCGGAGAAGGCTTCGGCGTCCATATCTGCACCGGCCCGGTCGCGGTTCGTGGCGCCATGCCCGGCGATGTCCTCGAGGTGCGCATCCTCGACGTACGTCCGCGGCGGTGCGCCAACCCGCGCTTTGCCGGCAAGGCCTTCGGCAGCAACGCTTCGACCTGGTGGGGGTTTCACTACCGCGACATGCTGACGGAACCGCGCGAGCGCGAGGTGGTCACCGTGTTCGAGATCGATTGCGAACGTGCCGACGGTTGCGCGCGCGCGGTCTATAGCTTTCGCTGGACGCCGCAGCGCGATCCCTTCGGCGTGCTGCATCCGACCATCGACTATCCCGGCGTGCCGGTCGACCATGCCACCATCAGCAAGAACTACGACGTGCTGCGCGACGTGGCCATACCGGTCCGGCCGCACTTCGGCGTCATCGCCGTGGCGCCGGCGCAGGACGGGCTGATCGATTCCATCCCGCCATCGAGCTTCGCCGGAAACCTGGACAACTGGCGGGTCACGCGGGGCGCTACCGTCTACCTCAGGGTTGGCGTTCCGGGCGCGTTACTGTCGATTGGCGATCCCCATGCCTCGCAGGGAGACTCGGAACTATGCGGAACGGCCATCGAATGCTCGCTCACCGGAGACTTCCAGCTGGTCCTGCACAAGAGCACCATGATTGAACGCGGGGCTCCATTTGCCGACCTGAGCTACCCGTTGGTAGAGACCGCCGACGAGTGGATACTGCATGGCTTCAGTTCACCCAATCACCTGACCGAGCTGGGCAAGACGGCACAGAGCGATATCTACCTGAAATCCACGCTCGACGATGCCATGCGCGATGCCTTCCGCAAGGCGCGCCGCTTCCTGATGACGGTCAAGGGGCTGACCGAAGACGAGGCGGTCACCCTGATATCGGTCGCCGTCGATTTCGGGGTGACGCAGGTCGTCAATGGCAACTGGGGCATCCATGCCATCATCAAGAAGTCGTTGTTTGCCGGCACACCTGCCGGGCGTGATTACGGCCAGGGATGAGCCACGGCGAATCCTGTTCATGGCTTGCCGGTGGGCTTGCCTGCAGGTTTGTCGGCGAGCTTGTCCGCACGGGGCCGGATCAGCGTTTCGGGCCGCAACGCCTCGTCGAGCGCTTCGGCGGTCATCAGGCCCCGCGCCAGCACAACTTCGCGGATGGTGGTGCCCTTGGCATGGGCCTCGGCGGCGACGGAGGTCGCGTTCTTGTAGCCGATCACGGGATTGAGCGCGGTCACCAGGGCGATCGAGCGCTCGATGGTTTCGCGCAAGCGTTCAGGGTTGGCGGTAATGCCGTCGACGCACTTCTGCGCCAGCGTCAGGCAGCCATTGGTCAGGTGCCGGAAGCTGCGTAGCAGGCTGGCGGCAATCACCGGCTCGAAGGCATTGAGCTGCAACTGGCCGGCCTCCGCGGCAAAGGTGATGGTGGTGTCGTTGCCGAACACCTCGAAGGCGATCTGGTTGACAACCTCCGGAATGACGGGATTGACCTTGCCGGGCATGATCGACGAGCCCGCCTGCATCGGCGGCAGGTTGATCTCGCCGAAGCCCGCGCGCGGCCCGCTCGACAGCAGCCGCAGGTCGTTGCAGGTCTTGGACAGCTTGACGGCAATGCGCTTGAGCACGCCGGAGATCTGCACGAAGGCGCCGCAATCCTGCGTGGCCTCCACCAGGTTGGGCGCGAGGCACAGGTCGATGCCCGTGATCCGCCGCAACGCGGCCAGGGCCTTCGGCGCGTAGTCGGGATGCGCGGTGATGCCGGTGCCGATCGCGGTGGCGCCCAGGTTGATTTCGCGGATCAGCAAAGCGGTTTCGCGCAGGCGCGCCATGTCTTCCTCGAGCATGACCGCGTAGGTGGAGAATTCCTGGCCGAGCGTCATCGGGACCGCATCCTGAAGCTGGGTGCGGCCAAGCTTGAGCAGGCCGGAGAACTCCGTCGCCTTGCGGTCGAACGCGGCGCGCAGGACTTCCATCGCTTCGAGCAGGTGCTCGATGGCGAAATACGTGGCAATGCGCAGCGCGGTTGGATAGACGTCGTTGGTGCTTTGCGCCATATTCACGTGCTCGTTCGGGTGCAGGAACTGGTATTCGCCCTTGCGGTGCCCCATGTGCTCGAGCGCGCGGTTGCAGATGACCTCGTTGGCATTCATGTTCGTCGATGTGCCGGCGCCGCCCTGGATCGTGTCGACAATGAACTGGTCGTGCAGCTTGCCTTCGCGCACGTCATGGCAGGCGGCCAGGATGGCGTCGCGCAGCGTGGCGGGCAGCAGGGCGAGTTCGGCATTGGCCTCGGCGGCGGCCTGCTTGACGGAGGCCAGCGCAATGATCAGCTCCGGCCACGATGAGATGGGGGTGCCGCTGATCTGGAAGTTCTCCCAGGCCCTGAGGGTGTGGACGCCGTAGTAGGCATCGGCAGGCACCTGGCGTTCGCCAAGCAGGTCGGCTTCGGTGCGATGGGTATTGGTCATGACGCGATTCGATAAGGGTTGATGCGGCTGCTCAACGTCGCAGGTGCTCCCGGGCCGCCTGCACTTCACTGGCCATCTCCTCCGCACGGCCACGGTAACGCGGCGAGAAATGGAACGGCGTCACCGCGCGGGCGCCAATGCAGGACGCGATCCGGCCAGCCTGGGCGGCGGTCAGGTGGTTCTTGCGCAGGGCGTGGGCGCGATCCGCTTCCAGGAACACGCTCTCGATAAAGAGATGGTCGACGCCCTGCATCAGGTTCGACAGCGCCTGCATGTTGTCGCTGGTATCGCGCAGGTCGGTCGCATAGCCGATGCGCTGGCCAGGCGTGGCGTCAAGGATCAGGCGGCTTAGTTCGCCGACCGTTCGCGTTACCGCATGGTCGCCGCCGCTGTCGCGCCATTGCACGGGAATCGGCGTGTCGACGGGGGCACCGGTCAGGACCGCATGCTTAAGCTCGCGCAGCCACGCGCCTTTTGTCATGCCCGATGCGCCAAGGCGCTCCTTGTCGACGCCGAGCCGGACCTTTTCTTCGACGATGTAGGACAGGCAGGGAATGCCGTGGTCGACAAAGCAGGCGCGCACTCGGAATGTTGTCTCGTCATGCACGATATCGCCGCATTGCTCAGTCGTCGCGACTGCCACACTGGCAAAGCGGTCCCGGCTTGAAAACCGCGCGCTGCGGATGTGGCCATCCAGTGCAAGCTCGAACGCCTCAACGACCAACTCCAGGTCATAGCGGTGCACGACATTCCAGGTATAGGCACGCAGCTTATGCCCGACTTGCGCCACGAACCCGGGCCCGCCGTACAGCGCGATGGACGGCTTGCGCCCGAGCAGTACGCGCAGCAGGTGGTCGAAGCCGGAAAAGTGATCCATATGGGTATGCGTGACGAACACATGCGACACGCGCATCAGATTGCGCGGCATCAGCGCCGTGATGTCGCCCAGGTCGAAGAGCAAGGCGCGCCGTTCGTCGAGAAAGTCGACGAACAGGACGGGGTCGCCGAAGACGTCATTGACGAGGCGGGCTTGCAGCAGGGGACGCATGGTCACACGCGCGGGGGAAATCAGGAGAGGCAAGGTGCCTGTGCGGGCACATAGGCCGATTACCGGGCCCTTGTATCAGAATAGGACGCTCCGGTTTGCGGCGCTTCCACCGAATCCCTGTCTCCGACAGGTGGCCTTTTTTTCGCGTGCGCCGGGCGATTTCGCGGGGTTCTCATCCCTCACCGGCAGTGATGGAAGGCATCACCAAAGATGTTTTACGTGAGCGGTCCGGCCACCTGATTTAGGCATACCCAACCTTATCGGCATCCCTGCTGCAGATCAAGACATCACGCCGGCCGGCCCGCTGCATCGCTGACACGGCGGCCGGCATGGCGATGCTAGGCGGCCACGTGTTGCAGGGAGGCCAGGCGCGCAATCGCGTCCCGCAGTTCCGACTGCAGCCGTCCGACCAGTTCGGCCGCGGGCAGCGCTCGCGCCAGCGGCACCGCCTGTCCCGCCCACTGGGCCGCATAGTCGGCGCTTCCCGTGGCCTTGGCGGCAGCGTGGAGCGCCTTGCCGGCGTCATACGTGGTGGGGTAGTCGGGGATGGCGGGCGCGTCCGGATGCTCGCCCAGTGCCGTGAGGCGGTTCGCAAAGCCCCGGGCGGCGCGGCCGGAGATGGCGCGCGTGAGCGTGGTGGGGCGCTTGCTGTCCGCCGCGAGGGCGCTGCGATAGGCGGCGTCGACCGCCGTCTCGGGGCAGGCGATGAATGCGGTGCCAAGCTGCGCCGCTTGCGCGCCGAGCGCCAATACCGCGGCAATGCCCGCGCCATCCATGATGCCGCCGGCTGCGATCACCGGCAGGCTCGTCTTCTGCACCAGGACACGCACCAGCGCCAGCGTGCCGAGGCCCTCGTCGTAGGCGGCCGGATCGAACACGCCACGATGGCCGCCCGCTTCGATGCCCTGCGCGACAATGGCGTCGATGCCCGCCGCTTCGATCTGGCGCGCCTCTTGCAACGAGGTCGCGCTGGCCAGCAGCACGATGCCCGCGCTGCGCAGGGCATCGATCTTCTGCTGCGCGGGAAGGCCGAAATGAAAGCTCACGACTGCGGGTTTCTCTTCCAGCAGCATGCGCAGCATGTCCTCGTCTTCGACGAAGCTCTTGTAGATTTCGCGCAGCGTGGCGGGGGCCGTGCCGCCGTGCTTCAGGAAGTGCGGGGTGAGATAGTCCAGCCAGGTCTTTTCGCGCGCGGGATCGGGCTGGGCCGGCGCATGGCAGAACAGGTTGACATTGAACGGCCTGCCGGTCAGTGCCCGGGTCTCGCGGATCGCCTTGCGCGCGCCCTCGGCGTCCATGGCACCGACGCCGAGCGAACCAAGGCCGCCGGCCTCGGACACGGCAGCCGCCAGCGCGGGCGTGCCGACGCCTGCCATCGGCGCCTGGATGATCGGCGTGGAAATATGCAGGCGCGCAAGCAGGCCGCGGCCGTTGTCCAGGGGCTTCGATGTTTCCATGTGCAGTTCCTATGTTGAATCGCCCGGCGCCTAAACGCTCCGGGCAGAAAGCGGTTGCAGCCCGCAATGGCGCGCAAGCGGGCGCTGGTCAGTCATGGCGCAGTTCGCGCACGAAGGCCTCGTATGCGACGGGCTCATGAATGCAGGCGCTGGTCAGGCCCGGTCGCGATCGGTCGACGCACATTCTATCGACATCGGCGACGGTGCCGATAGGGCGGTGGCGCGCGCCTATTTCGATTGCGACGGGTTCGGCCCGCGTTCCAGGATCTTGTACAGGTGCGAGCGGGAAATCCGCAGTTGCTCGGCTGCGCGCTTCTTGTTGCCGCCATGGCGCGCGACCGCGTCCATCACCGCGGCATAGGCCAGTTCCTTCATGCCCGCGGCCGGGTCGCCCGGCGTGCGAAGTGCGGAAGAGGGCGATGGCAGCTCGTCCGCCGCGGAAGCCTCATATCGATGCGCTTGCCCGGCCGCATGCACATGGGGCTGGCTTTCCAGCCCCGATAGCCCGCGCGCCGATTCGCCGCGTGCGAAGTCCGCTACGCGCAGCGTCCGGCCATCGCAGAAGACCAGCGCTTCCTCGATGCGCTGGCGCAGTTGGCGCACATTGCCGGGCCAGGGCTGGCCGGCGAGGTGGCGCGCCACCTCGTGGTCGATGCCTGGCGCCGGCATGGCGTTGCGCGCGCAGAAGGCGTCGACGAAATGCTGCAGCAGAGCCGGGATGTCCTCGCGCCGCTGGCGCAGCGCGGGAATGCGAAGCACCACGCCGCTGAGCCGGTAGTACAGGTCGAGGCGGAAACGCCCGGCATCGATCAACTCGGGAATGTCGCGGTTGGTGGCCGAGACCAGCCGGAAGTCGACCCGCTGCGCGCGGCGGCTGCCCAGGCGTTCGACCATGTGGTCTTCGAGCACGCGCAACAGCTTGACCTGCATCTCCATCGGGATGTCGGCGACCTCGTCGAGAAAGACCGTGCCGCCCGCTGCCAGCTCGAGCTTGCCCGCCTGTCCCTGGCGCTGGCTCCCGGTAAAGGCGCCGGGCGCATGGCCAAACAGTTCGGATTCGATCAGCGTGGCTGGCAGGGCGGCCAGGTTCAGGCTGACCAGCGGACGGGCGCTGGCCGGCTCGGCTCCGGCGCCGTGGATGGCGCGGGCCACCAGCTCCTTGCCGGTGCCGCTTTCGCCCAGGATCAGCACCGGCACGTCAAGGCGTGCCACGGTCTGGATTTCGCGGCGCAGGCGCTGCATCGGCGCGCTTTCGCCGATCAGGCCAAAGGTCGGCTGCCGCTCGGGCAAGCCGTCGCGCAGGTGATCAAACTCGCGCTGGTAACGCGCCACTTCCGAACGCAGCTCGACCAGTTCCTTGTGCATGCGGCCCAGGGCTTCGGGCCCCTTGAACATGACCTGGCCGATGGCGCCCACCACCTCGCCGTCCTGGCGGATCGGCATGCGGTTGACCACGCGGGTGGCGCCGTCGAGCTGCTGCAGCTGCCCGATCTCCGCCTTCCCGCTGGCCACCACCTGCGGCAGCCGCGAATTGGGGATGACCTCGGCCGCCGGGCGGCCGATGCCGGCACCGGTGTCGAGGCCCAGGAATTTCTCGTGGACGGGGCTGATGAAGCGCACCCGTCCCTCCTTGTCGACCACGGTGATGGCCTGGTAGGGATCGTTCAGGAAGTGGTCCAGGATCGCGCCGGCGAAGGGCACTGTGCCCAGGAAGTCGAGCAGCACGGCCTGTGTGTCGGTGCGATGCAGAAGGATCAGCTGGTGGTCGCCGTCTTCCAGGCTCAGGCCGATGAAGCGCCGGGTGCCTGCCTCGACGGGGAAAAGCCGGCGCCCCTCGCCCGGCGCCTGCGCGTGTGCGCATGCGGTGAACGCCGCGTCGGCAATGGCCGGGTCGGTACAGGCTCCGATCGCCGCCAGCCGGGAGCCGTCGCGAGAACAGACCAGCACCCCGAGCGCGATCCCACTCATGTCTTGTGTCGTCACTGAGGACACTTGATGTCTCCATGCGTGCCTCTAATGCGGACACGTTTGTGTACTCATGGTGGACATCCTAACGGCGGCCGGGCATTTGTTCAATGAAATCAACGCGTAATCGAGCGCCCTGTGGCTGGCACGGCTCCTGCGGAAGTGTTGGCGACACATGTGCCGCGCAAAGACACAGGAGAGGACAGTGAGCTGGCAGCCCGAAATCGATGAACTGGCCTACCGCCGGCGGCTTGCCGCCCGGATGGGCGGCGAAGGCAAGGTGGAACGCCACAAGGCGGCCGGCAAGCTGACGGTGCGCGAGCGTATCGATGCCCTGGCCGATCCCGGCTCGTTCCGCGAGGTCGGGGGCCTGACCGGCAGCGGCCGCTATGACAGCAACGGGCGGCTGGTGGACCTGGTTCCCTCGAACCTGGTGATGGGCCGCGCGCAGGTCGGCGGCCGGCCGGCGGTGCTGGTGGGCGACGACTTCACCGTGCGCGGCGGCGCCAACGAAGGCGCAGTGGGCGACAAGCTGATCCACGCCGAAAAGATGGCGCACGACCTGCGGCTGCCGATGATCCGGCTGGTCGACGGCACCGGCGGCGGCGGTTCGGTGCGCAATATCGAGATCAAGGGCCATACCCTCATCCCCACCATGAAGGTCTGGCAGCACGTGGTGGAGAACATGTCCGTGGTGCCGGTGGTGTCGCTGGCATTGGGATCCGTGGCGGGCATGGGCGCGGCCCGCGTGGCCGCCAGCCATTATTCGGTGATGGTCAGGGAAACCTCGCAACTGTTCAACGAGGGCCCGCCGTCGGTGGTGGCCCGCGTGGGCGAGGAACTGAGCAAGAACGAGCTGGGCGGCAGCCAGATCCACACCCGCAACGGCGTGGTGGACGACGAGGTCGGCAGCGAGCAGGAAGCCTTCGCGTGCGCGCGCCGGTTCCTGTCGTATCTGCCGCCTTCCGTTTTCGAGCTGCCGCCGCGGAGCGAGCCCGACGACGACCCGGCGCGCCGCGACGAATGGCTGCTGTCGGCAATCCCGCGGGATAACCGGGCGGACTACAGCATCCGGCCCATCGTGCAGGCGCTGGTGGACGCCGATTCCTTCTTCGAGATCGGCATGCACTGGGGCTGCGCCGTCATCACCGCGCTGGCACGGCTGGATGGCTGGCCGGTGGCGGTGATCGCCAGCGACCCGTCCTTCCATGGCGGCAGCTGGGACAGCGCCAGCGCCGAGAAATTCACGCGCTTCGTCGACATGGCGCAGGCCTTCCACCTGCCGGTGGTCAACCTGGTCGATACGGCCGGGTTCCAGGTCGGCCTCGAGGCCGAAAAGGCGGGAATCATGCGCTACGGCGTGCGCGCGCTGTCGGCGCTCTACCAGGCCACGGTGCCGTGGTGCTCGGTGATCCTGCGCCGTGCCTACGGCGTGTCGGCAGCCGGCCACCAGCACATGGGGCGCTTCAATTTCCGCTACGCGTGGCCCTCCGCCAACTGGGGCGCATTGCCGATCGAAGGCGGCCTCGACGTTGCCTACAAGGCCGAGATCGAAGGCGCCGACGATCCGGTGCAGAAGCGCGCCGAGATCGAGCTGCGCGTGCGCAGCCTGACGTCGCCGTTCCGCAGCGCGGAAGCCTTCGTCATCGAAGACATCATCGACCCGCGCGAGACCCGCACGCTGCTGTGCGAGTTCGCCAACCTGGCGGCGCCGCTGCGCGAAGCCGGCATCAGCCGGTTCGGCATCCGGCCCTGAGCGGCCAGGCACCCACGGCACAGACATCGAAATACAAACGAGGAGACTGCATTGAAGAAGCTGTTGATCGCCAATCGAGGTGAGATCGCGCTGCGCGTGCTGCGTGCCGCACGCGATCTCGAAATCGGGACCGTCGCGGTCTATTCGCAAGACGACCAGGGCGCGCTGCACCGGATCCTGGCCGACGAGGCCGTTGCCCTCGATGGTGCCGGGCCGGCTGCGTACATCGACATCGCAGGCATCATTGCCGCGGCGAAAGCATCCGGTTGCGATGCCATCCATCCGGGCTATGGCTTCCTCAGCGAACGGGCCGATTTTGCCCAGGCCTGCCACGAGGCCGGCATCCGCTTTATCGGCCCCACCGTCGAGCAGTTGGCGCTGTTCGGCGACAAGGGGCGGGCACTGGAACTGGCGGCCGACAGCGACGTGCCGGTCATGCCGGCCACGCGCGGCGCAGCGTCGCTCGAGGAAATCACCA
The DNA here is from genome assembly GCF_059278825.1 of Cupriavidus sp. MEYA8. Lineage (NCBI taxonomy): Bacteria > Pseudomonadati > Pseudomonadota > Betaproteobacteria > Burkholderiales > Burkholderiaceae > Cupriavidus > Cupriavidus sp. MEYA8. Next base: position 95,764 of record NZ_CM181222.1, on the reverse strand, counting down.
GCTTCTTCGACCAGCAAGGCGGCGCGGGCGTGGTGATCAAGGCGGTCGGTGGCGGCGGCGGGCGCGGCATGCGGGTGGTGCGCCGGCGCGAAGAACTGGCCGAAGCCTATGCGCGCTGCCGCTCCGAGGCGGGCTCGGCGTTCGGCATCGATGCCGTCTACGCCGAGCGGCTGGTGGCCCGCGCGCGCCATATCGAAGTGCAGATCGCCGGCGACGGCGCGCACGTCATTGCCCTCGGCGAACGCGACTGCACCCTGCAGCGCCGCTTCCAGAAGCTGGTGGAAATCGCCCCCAGCCCGGTGCTCAGGCCGCAGCTGCGCGAGCAGATCATCAAGGCGGCGCTCAGGCTGGCGCGCCGCGTCAACTACCAGAGCCTGGGCACCTTCGAGTTCCTGGTCGAGGAAACCGAATCCGGCGAGCAGAAGGATTTTGTCTTTATCGAAGCCAATCCCCGCCTGCAGGTCGAGCACACCATCACCGAGCAGGTCACCGGCGTCGACCTGGTCGCGCTGCAGATCGGGATTGCCGCGGGGCAGACACTCTCCGATCTCGGCCTGGACCCCGCTGCGCCGCCGCAACCCCGCGGCTATGCCATCCAGGTGCGCATCAACGCGGAAATGACCGACGCGCACGGCCTGGCGCGCCCTGCGCACGGCCGCCTGGAGCGCTTCGATCCGCCTTCGGGCCCTGACGTCCGCGTCGATTCCCATGGCTACGCCGGCTATGAACCGTCGCCCAACTTCGACACCTTGCTGGCCAAGCTGATCGTCAGCAGCGCGGCGCCGAAGTTCGATGCGGCCGTGCGGCGCCTGCAGCGCAGCCTGGCGGAGTTCCGCATCGCCGGCGTGCCGACCAACCTCGACCTGCTGCGCGCGCTGGTGCAGCGCGACGATTTCCTCGCGCAGGATGTCCATACCCGGCACTTCGAAGCGATCGTGCAGGAGCTGACCGCATCGGCGGAGGCCATCGCGCAGGCCGGGCGCGCGCAGGAAGCCTTGCTGGGCGGCCCGGCCCGTGCTTCACACGCGCTTGCGCCGCGCCACGCCGATGCGGAAGAGGAGGTCGGCGAGGGACTGGTGGCGATCCGTGCGCCGCTGACCGGCAGGGTGGTGGAGATTGCCGTCGCGCTGGACGAGATCGTCAAGCCGGGGCAGACCGTCGCGGTGCTCGACGCCATGAAGATGGAGCATGCCATCGTCGCGGAATGCGGCGGGCGCGTGGTCGACCTGCGGCTGGAGCCGGGCGCGCTGGCCGCCGAAAACCAGGTGCTGATCGTGCTGGAGCAGCTCGAGGCCGATGGCATCGCCGTGGCTGCCGCCCAGCAGCTCGATCCGAACGCGATTCGCGCGGACCTGCAGCGCGTGCTGGACCGGCATGCCTACCTGGATGACGCCGCGCGCCCCGATGCCGTTGCCAGGCGCCGCTCGCGCGGGCAGCGCACCGCGCGCGAGAACGTCGCCGACCTGTGCGATGCGGATACCTTCGTCGAGTATGGAGCGCTGGCACTCGCCGCGCAGGCTTCGCGCCGCAGCCAGCAGGACCTCATTGCCAACACCCCGGCGGATGGCCTGATCACGGGCATCGGCAATATCAATGGCGAACTGGTCGGCAAGGATCGGGCGCGCAGCGCGGTGATGGCCTACGACGCCACGGTGATGGCCGGCACGCAGGGCAAGCGCAACCATATCAAGACCGACCGCATCGTGGAGGTGGCGCTGCGCGACGAGCTGCCGCTGGTGCTGTTTGGCGAAGGCGGTGGCGGCCGGCCCGGCGACGTGGATTTCCCTTCGGTATCCGGGCTGTACCAGCCGTCGTTCGCCGCCTTTGCCGAGCTAAGCGGCAATGTGCCGGTGGTGGGCATTGTCTCGGGGCGCTGCTTCGCCGGCAACGCAGCCTTCCTCGGCTGCTGCGACGTCATCATTGCCGACCGGTCGGCCAATATCGGCATGGCGGGACCGGCCATGATCGAAGGCGGCGGCCTCGGCATCTTCAGCCCCGAAGAGGTCGGGCCCGCATCGGTGCAGCATGCCAATGGCGTGGTCGATATCCTGGTCGACAACGAGGCCGAAGCCGTGCAGGCAGCGAAGCACTATCTGTCGATGTTCCAGGGCCGCGTGGCGCACTGGAGCGCACCGGAGGCGCTGGCGCTGCGCCATGTCGTCCCCGAGAACCGGCTGCGCGTCTACGACACCCGCAAGGCCATCGAGGGTATTGCCGATGCCGGCAGCGTGCTGATGCTGCGCAGCGGCTTCGGCGCGGGCATCCACACTGCGCTGGCCCGAGTGGAAGGGCAGCCCATCGGCATCATGGCCAACAACCCCTATCACCTTGGGGGCGCCATCGATGCGGATGCCGCGGACAAGGCGTCGCGCTTCATGCAGCTGTGCGATGCGCATGGGCTGCCGATCGTCTCGCTGATCGACACCCCCGGGTTCATGGTCGGGCCGGAGGTCGAGGCCCGCGCACAGGTGCGGCACGTGTCGCGCATGTTCCTGACGGCGGCCAAGCTGCGTGTCGCGCTGCTGGCGGTGACGCTGCGCAAGGGCTACGGGCTTGGCGCCATGGCCATGGCGGGCGGCGGCTTCCGCTCGGCCAGCTTCACCGTGTCGTGGCCGACCGGCGAGTTCGGCCCGATGGGCCTGGAAGGCGCGGTCAGGCTGGGCTTCAAGAAGGAGCTTGAGGCCGTACCGGATGGTCCCGAGCGCAAGGCGCTGTTCGACCGGCTGGTGGCCCAGTCCTACGAGCGCGGCCACGCGATCAACACCGCGGCCGCCGTCGAGATCGACGCGGTGATCGACCCCGCGCAGACACGGAAGTGGATCGCACAGGGCATCGCCTCCGCGGAAGTGCGCAGCCGCAGGGAGCGCCGCGGCTTCATCGATGCGTGGTAAGCGCCGTGCCTGACGAGCCCACAGACAGAGCCAGGAGTTTTCATGATCAAGCATGGTATTGACCCGGCGCAGCTGGCGCTGGGTGGGTTGCGCGTGCTCGAAGTCGGCAGCGGGCCTGCGCTGGCGTACGCAGGCAAGCTGTTTTCCGATTTCGGCGCCGAAGTCATCAAGGTGGAAAGCCCGTCCGGCGACGCCTGGCGGCGGATGCCGCCCATGGTCAGCGCAGCGGGGGCCGCGCAGCCGGAAAGCGCGCTCTTTGCATGGCTGAACACCAACAAGCGCAGCGTCACCGCGCACGACGGTAACGCCGAGGACCGCGCATGGCTGGCCCATCTGGCGCGCACGTGCGACGTGGTGCTGGATGCCCGTGCGCTGGCTGAAGGCCCGGGCATCCTCGGCACGCCGGTCTGGCAGGGCATGGCCGATGAAGCGCGGGGGCAAGAGCCGATCGAGGTGGCACTCACCTGGTTCGGCGAAAGCGGACCATACAGCCATTACGCTGGCGCTGAAGCAGTATGCCGCGGACTTGCCGGCGCCGTGCATGGCAGCGGCCCCGCAGATGGGCCGCCACACATGCCGCACGACGTGCAGTCGGCGATCGTGGTCGGCTTGAGCGCATTCTCGGCCGCCGCCGCGGCGCTGATCGGGAGCGGGCAGGGCAGCCGCCGCTATGTGCTGAGCGCCCACGAATCCATCTTCAGCGTGGTCGAGATGGAAGCGGGCATGGTGCAGGACAAGCGCCATCCGCTCCAGCGCCTTGGCGTCAACCGGTTCTGCGGCACGCATCCGGCCGGGATCTACCAGACCGCCGAAGGGTGGATCGGCATCTTTACGCACACCCTGCCGCAGTGGAAGGGCCTGTGCGAGGCCATCGGGCGTCCGGACCTCGGCAGCGATCCGCGCTACGCAAGCGGCCCGGAGCGGATGGCGCGCGCGGACGAGATCGACGCGCTGCTTCTGCCTGCGTTCCTGGCGCGCACGGCCCGGCAGTGGTTCGAGATCCTGGGCGGCAAGAAGCATCCCGCCGTGATCGTGCCGACGATGGAGACCCTGCTCGGCCAGGAAGTGCATCGGCAGCGCGGTGCCTTCGTGCCGGTCGGCGTGGGCGGCGCATCGTTTGAAGGCCCGGTGGTGCCGCTACGCCTCGACGCGGCGGGTCCGCTGCCCGGCGGGTATGCGCCGGCGAAAGGCTCCCATGACCTGCACTATCGGACCTCGGGGCTGGATCATCGCCCGCGTCTGAGCCTCAGGCGAACGGCAGGGGAGCGCTTGCCGCTGCAAGGTATCCGCGTCATCGACCTGACGATGGGCTGGGCGGGACCGCTTGCGGCGCGGACGCTGGCCGACTTTGGCGCGGAGATCATCAAGGTCGAAAGTACCGGCTATCCCGACTGGTGGCGCGGCGCCAATTTCACCGAGGCTTTCTATCGGGACAGGCTGTACGAGAAGAACTCGAACTTCAACCTGATGAACCGCAACAAGCTGGGCATCACGCTGGACCTGACGCGCCCCGAAGGCAAGCAGTTGCTGCTGCAGCTGGTCGAAGGCGCCGACGCGGTCATCGAGAATTACTCCGCGGAGGTCTTGCCAAAACTAGGGCTGGACTACGAAGCGCTGCGCGCCAGAAACAAACGGCTTGTCATGCTGTCGATGCCGGCCTTCGGGCTCGGCAATGCGTGGAGCAATACCCGCGCCTACGGCGGCACGCTGGAGCAGGCCAGCGGGCTGCCGCTCTACACGGGGCACCCCGATGGCCCGCCGGCGATGACGTCATACGCCTACGGCGACCCGATCGGCGGCCTCAATGGTGGCGCGGCGATCCTGCTCGCGCTGTTTGCCCAGCAAGCGACGGGGCAGGGGCGGCACATCAACCTGTCGCAGGTGGAGGCCATGTTGCCGATGGCCGCGCCGTTCATGCTGGAGCAGTCCATCTCCGGCGCCGTATCGCCGCGCCAGGGCAATCGCCATCCGATGTACGCACCCCATGGTTGCTTCCGCTGCGCTGGCGACGATGCGTGGATCGTGCTGACTGTTACCGACGCGGACTGGCCCGCGCTATGCCGGGCGATCGGACGGGCGGACCTCTCCGCCGATCCGCGGCTGGAGCAGGGAGCGGGGCGGCGCGCCGAGGCGGACAGGATCGAGCAGGCGATCGGGTCCTGGTGCATGGCGCGGGACGCCGAACAGGCAATGCACCTGCTGCAACAGGCCGGGATCGCCGCTGGCGTGGTGCGTCCCATGTCGCAGGTGCTGCAGGACGCCCATCTGCGGTCGCGCGGATTCTGGTGCGAAGTCGAGCGCGCCCATATCGGCACCTACACCAGCAGCACTGCCTGGTTCAGGACCGGGCCAGGCCCTGTGCCCATCCGCAATGTCGCGCCGACGCTGGGCGAACACACCGAAGCGGTGTTGAGCCGCGTGCTTGGACTGGGCGCGGAGCAGATCGCAAGCCTGGAGCGGCAGGGCATCACCGGCACCGTCGCGAAACCAAAGCACGCGAAGGAAACGCCATAGGCCGGCAAGTATTCAGCACACCATTACTACGATACGGAGACGATATGAACAAACCGACATGGATCCAGCGCTGCCAGGCAAGCGCAAAGGCCGGCAAGTTCAGCATGGCGGCAGCCGCGCTGGGCATCCTGGCCGCGACGATAGCCGCGCCGGCTGCGGCGCAGAATAACGGCTGGCCCAGCAAGCCGATCCGCATGATTGTCCCGTTTCCGGCGGGGTCGTTCACGGATACCGTGGCGCGGGTGCTTTCGGAGCGCCTGACCAAATCCCTCGGCCAGCCCGTGGTCGTGGAAAACAAGGCCGGAGCGAACGGGCTGATCGGTGTCGGCGAGGCCGCCAGGGCCGCGCCCGACGGCTATACCTTGCTGGTCACCAACTCCAGCAGCATCACCATCAATCCGCAGATCTACAAGAAAGGGACTTACTCGCCGAAGGACTTCACGCCGGTCACCCTTGTCCTCGAAGCGCCATTCATCCTTGTCACCAATCCGGACTGGTCGCAGAAGAACTCGGTCGGGTCGGTACCGGAGCTGGTGCGCTACGCGACGCAGTATCCCGGCAAGGTCAGCTATGGCTCGGCCGGACCGGGCAATATCGCGCATCTCAGCTTTGCCATGCTGAACAACCGGGCGAAGATCAAGACCACGCACATTCCGTACAAGTCCGCGGCGCAGGCACAACTGGCCGTGATCAGCGGCGAACTGGATACTGCCTTCGATACCTGGACGGCACTGCCGCAGATCAAGGCCGGCAAGCTCAAGCCCATCGCCGTCAGCGCATCGAAGCGCATGGCGCAGTTGCCGGATGTGCCGACGCTGGAGGAACTCGGCATTGCGCCCTTCAACGTAACCTTCTGGATCGGCATGCTGGCACCGGCCGGCACGCCGCCGCAGATCGTCCAGAAGCTCCATTCGGTGATGCAGGGGGTTCTCGAGGACGGCAAGGCGAAGACAGCGCTGGGACAGCAAGGCGATGTCGTGATGATCGATCCGGCCAACTTTGCGAAGCGCGTGGAGAAGGAAGAGGGCAACTGGACGGCGGTGATCCAGCGTGAAGGCATCACGCTGGACTGACCCGGCAGACTGCACGGCGGCGGACGGGAATCCTGCGGGAAATGTGCATACATATGAAGCCCTCTTCAGCACGCTGAAGCGTTTTCCCGTATCGTGTCGGTCTGGTGCTGCCACTGGCGGCCACCGGTAACCGGCAACGACAGTGTCAAGCACAGCGCCCCTTCCCTCCGCGTCTGCCGCCGCCGCAGACAACGCCATGACAGCGCGCGAGCGCCGCGGCATGGCCGCCATCCTGATCGCGGTCGCCCTGGCGACCCTCGATACCGCCATCGCCAATACGGCGCTGCCCTCGATCGCCGCCGACCTGCGCGCCACGCCGGCGGCGTCGGTCTGGGTGATCAATGCGTACCAGCTGGCCATGGTCGCCACGCTGCTGCCGTTCGCGGCGCTGGGCGGCATCCTGGGGCACCGGCGCATCTATCTTGGCGGCGTCGCGGTATTCACCGTCGCGTCGGTCATCTGCGCGCTGGCGTGGTCGTTGCCGACGCTGGCGGCGGCACGTGCGCTGCAAGGCATCGGCGCGGCCGCGATCATGAGCGTCAACACGGCGCTGATCAGCTCGATCTTTCCGATGCACAGGCTGGGGCGCGGGGTGGGATTGAACGCGCTGGTGGTCGGGGTGTCGTTCGCGGTGGGGCCGACGGTGGCGTCGGTGATCCTGTCGTTCGGCACGTGGCCGTGGCTGTTTGCCGTCAACCTGCCGATCGGTCTGCTGGCGCTGGGGATCGCGCGCGGCGCGCTGCCGCAGACGCCGCGCGGCACGCAATCTTTCGACCGGGTCGCGGCGCTCCTCAACGTGGTGGCCTTTGCCGCGCTGATCTTCGCGCTCGGCGAGGGCGCGCAGCGCGCACCGCTGCACGAATCGCTCGCGGCCGCCGGCGTGTTCGTGGTGGCGTTCGGGCTGCTGGTCTGGCGCGAACGCGGCCGGCCCGCGCCGATGCTGCCGCTGGACCTGTTCCGCCGGCCGATGTTCGCGCTGTCTACGCTGACCGCGGTGTGCTCGTTCGCGGCGCAGGGGCTGGCGTTCGTGTCGCTGCCGTTCTACTTCCAGCATGTGCTGGGGCGAGGGCAGGTCGAGACCGGGTTCCTGCTGACCCCATGGTCGGTGGTGGTGGCGCTGATGGCTCCGCTCGCTGGCCGGCTTTCCGACCGCTATCCGCCCGGCCTGCTGGGTGGCGTGGGACTGGCGGTGCTGAGTGCGGGCATGGTGTCGCTGGCGCTGTTGCCGGACAATCCCAGCGCGCTCGATATCGGCATCCGCATGTGCATCTGCGGGGCCGGCTTTGGCTTTTTCCAGTCGCCCAACCTGAAGGCCCTGATGGCCAGCGCGCCGCGTGAGCGCAGCGGCGGCGCCAGCGGGGTGATTGCCACCGCGCGCCTGCTCGGCCAGGCCACCGGCGCCGCGCTGGTGGCGTTGTGCTTCGGCATCGGCGGAACCCACGGTCCGGGGCTGGCCCTGGCGCTGGGCGCCGCGTTTGCCGCGGTGGCGGCGATAGCGAGCTGGCTGCGGCTGGTCGCGCCCGACCCGCTGGCGCCGGCCTGACCCTTGCCTGACACTTGCATCGAGCATGGCCTTGTGTTTTGTATCGATCGATCTATAATTCGTTTCATAGCGAACGATACAAAATCGAGCGACCATGGCCAGACCCCGCAAATTCGACGAACAGACCGCGCTGACGGCGGCGCTGGATGCCTTCTGGGCGCGCGGCTACGAGGCCACGTCCACGCGCGACCTGACCAGTGCCATGGGTATGACCCAGCCCAGCCTGTACAACGCCTTCGGCGACAAGCGCTCGCTGTTCCTGCTGGCGCTGGAAGGCTATGTCGAAGCCAGCATGCGCGAGCGGATCGCCCGGCTGGGCACGACGCTGCCACCCGGCGCGGCCATTTCGGCGTACCTGTCTGAAAGCCTGGAGCGCTCACTGGCGGATCCGCTGCACCGCGGCTGCCTGCTGGTCAACACCGCACTGGAAGTCACGCCTGACGATCCCGGCCTGCAGCAGAAGGTCGCGGACGCATTCGCCGAAATCCGCGCATTCTTCCGCGACCGTTTCGCCGCCGCGCAGCAGCAGGGCGCGGCCAGCACCGGCGTGTCGGCCGACGACGCTTCGGCACAGCTGCTGGCGACGCTGCTCGGCATGCGCGTGCTGGCTCGCTCCGCCCCCCAGCGCGCCTTGCTCGAGGCGGCTGTGCGGCCGACGCTGGCGCTGCTCGGCCTGCCGCCACTGAGCGCGGCCGCGGTGCCCGGCACCGGCTGATTCCCGCCATCCCGGCCTGACCTTTCCCGTTTGTAGCTCCCGGACACGCCGCCCAGGCAGCGTGGCGGGCAGCTGCATGCCCTTTTTCCGGCGCCATGCCTGGCGCCGATGGCCCCGTTTTGCCCGGCGCAAGGGCGGGGGCCACACCGGAGATTCCCATGTCCAGACCTGCCGGCCTCTGCGCCGCCCCCACCGCGCCCGATCCCCTGGCATGGCGCGAGATCTACGCCGCGCTGTGCGGCCTGTGCGCGAGCCTCGTCGCCATCGGCCTGGCGCGCTTTGCCTACACCGCGCTGGTGCCGCCGCTGATCCAGTCGCACTGGTTCCCGGCCTCGCAGACCGTCGCGCTGGGCGCGGCCAACTTCGCCGGCTACCTGGCCGGCGCCTTGCTGGGCCGGCCGATGGTATCGGTCTGGTCCAGCCGCACGGTGCTGCGCGCGTTGATGCTTGCCGCCACGCTGGCATTCTTTGCCTGCGCGTGGCCTTTGTCGGTGGCGTGGTTCTTCGGCTGGCGCTTTGTCTCGGGGCTGGCCGGGGGCGGCATCATGGTGCTGGTGGCGACCTCGATCCTGCCGCATATCCCGGCGCCGCGCCGCGGGCTGGCGATGGGCACGATCTTCGTCGGGCTTGGCCTGGGTATCGCTGCCTCGGGCACGCTCGTGCCGCGCCTGCTGCAGTTCGGCCTGCGCGAGACCTGGCTGGGGCTGGGCGCGTTGGCGCTGGCGCTGACCGTGTTCAGCTGGTTCGGCTGGCCCGGCCCGCTGCCGCAATCCGGTGCGGGCGCGGCGGCAAAGGCACCGCCGGCAGCGGCGCGGCGTCGGCTGCAATGGCTCTACGCGCAATACGCGATCAATGCGTTCGGACTGGTGCCGGCGATGCTGCTGCTGGTCGACCTGGTCGCACGCGGGCTGGGGCGCGGCAGCGAGGTCGGCGCATCGTACTGGGTGCTCTATGGCCTGGGCGCGATCGCCGGGCCGCTGGTGTGCGGCTTTGCCGGCGAACGCATCGGCTTCGGCGTTGCCTATCGCGTCGCGCTGCTGCTGCAGGGACTTGCCGCGGCGATGCTGGCATTGTGCGGCGATCCGCTTGCGCTGGGCGTGGCGGCGGTGGTCCTCGGTGCCTTCACGCCCGGCATTGCGCCGCTCGGACTGGGCGCGATCCAGGAGGCGCTGCCGCACGACCCTGCCGCGCAGCGCGCCGCATGGAGCCATGCCACCAGTGCCTTTGCGCTGTTCCAGGCGCTGGCCGGCTACGGCTATGCATGGCTGTTTGCGCATTCGCATGAGAACTACGTGCTGATCTTCGGCTGCGGCGCGGCGGCGCTGGCACTGGCGCTGGTGTTGAGCCTGGCCGGCCAGCGCCGCGCGGCACCGTGAACGTCGCCGGCAGCAATCCCGGCATCGGCCTAGAATCCAGATTTCCCCCGGCCCCGCTGCGGGCCGGCATGACCTGCAAGGAGCAGCAACGCATGAGCCATCTGTTCGAACCGCTGGAAATCGGCAGCCTCCGGCTCGCCAACCGCATCATCATTGCGCCGATGTGCCAGTACTCGGCGCAGGACGGCAACGCCGGCGACTGGCACATGATCCATCTCGGCACGCTGGCGCTGTCAGGCGCCGGCATGCTGATCGTGGAAGCGACCGCGGTCTCGCCGGAAGGCCGCATCACGCCGCAGGACCTGGGCCTGTATTCGGACGACAACGAGGCGGCGCTGGGGCGCGTGGTGCAGGCGATGCGCGCGCATTCGCCCATCGGCATAGCGATCCAGCTCGGCCATGCGGGCCGCAAGGCGTCGAGCCATGCGCCGTGGGACGGGGGTCAGCAGATCGCGCCGGATGCGCCCGGCGGCTGGCACGCCGTGGCGCCGTCGGCGGTGCCGCATGGCGACGGCGAAGTGCCGCCGGCCGCGCTCGACCGCGCCGGTATGGACAAGGTGCGCGACGACTTTGTCGCGGCGGCGCGGCGCGCGGCACGGCTCGGGCTGGACGGCATCGAGATCCATGCCGCGCATGGCTACCTGCTGCACCAGTTCCTGTCGCCGCTGGCCAACCATCGCGACGACGAATACGGCGGCAGCCTGGAAAACCGCATGCGCTTTCCGATCGAAGTCTTCGACGCGGTGCGCGAAGCGTTCCCAGCGGAGCGGCCGGTGTGGATGCGCATTTCGGCCACCGACTGGGTGCCGGGCGGATGGGACATCGAGGGCACGGTGGCCTTGTCCAAGGCAGTGCAGTCGCGCGGCTGCGCGGCCATCCACGTCACCACCGGCGGCGTCTCGCCGCAGCAGGCGATCAAGCTCGGCCCGGGCTACCAGGTGCCGTACGCACAGCGCGTCAAGGCCGAAGTGGGGCTGCCGACGATCGCGGTGGGCCTGATCACCGAGCCCGAGCAGGCCGAAGCGATCATTGCCAACCAGGAGGCCGATGCGGTCTCGCTGGCGCGCGCCATGCTGTACGACCCGCGCTGGCCGTGGCATGCGGCCGCGCGGCTGGGCGCCAGCGTCCATGCGCCGAAGCAGTACTGGCGCTCGCAGCCGCGCGAACTGAAGGACCTGTTTGCCGGCGCCGCCTTCGGCCAGCGCTAGGCCCACCACATCTGCAGGAGGGTAGTGCCATGAAGCCTCGCATCACACTGGTCACGCTGGGCGTCGACGACCTGGAGCGCGCGGTGCGCTTCTATCGCGATGGCCTGGGATTGTCGACACCGGGCATTGTCGGCCAGCAGTTCGAGCACGGCGCGGTGGCGTTCTTCGACCTGCAGTCCGGGCTGAAGCTGGCACTGTGGCCGCGCGCGAGCCTGGCGCACGACGCCGGGCTGACGGTGACACCGCGCGCGTCCACCGATTTTTCGCTGGCCCACAATGTCGGCGACAAGGCGGAAGTCGATGCCGTGATGGCGCAGGCGAAGGCGGCAGGCGCTACCGTGGTCAAACCGGCGCAGGACACGTTCTGGGGCGGCTATGCGGGCTATTTCCAGGATCCCGACGGGCACCTGTGGGAGGTCGCTTGGAACCCGGAAATGCTGCCCGCCGGCTGACCTGCCACGCCTCCCTTGCGGCGGCGCCCCAGCCGTGGTGCGCCGCCGCAAAGGGATTTCCATGATTGCCACGCCCGCGCGAACTCCCGACTATCCTTGGTAACAGACAGCCTTAGCATGGCGGCGGAGCGGCCCCCACGCAGTGCCTTTGCATCACGCTTCGCCGGCAGACCACCGAAGTAAAGCAATAAGAACAAAAGGCCAAGGGAGACATCCATGCAAGTCTATGACAGCCTGCTGTATGTGACTGCGATGGTGCTGGTGTGCTTGTACGTGTATCTGGGCGTGCTGTCGCGCAGTGCCGCGATTCGCCTGGGTTCGCCGGCGATCGTGGCGGGACTGGTGCTCGCTTACTCGCTGTCCCCGCTGCATTCGGGCGGCTGACGCCCGCAGCGGTGCGCGGCCATCCGGCTTGATGCGGGAGGGCCGTCCTAATCAGCTTCGGCCTGTGAATGGCCGCGGCGTGTTTCGCCCTGCGCGTCCTGCACATTCTGCGCGGGGGCATCGCGCAGCAGCGTGTCGATCGCCGCGTGCAATTCCTGCGGAACCACCGGCTTGTGCAGCAGCAGCGTGCCTGCCGCATGCGCGGTCCGCAGCCGGTCCGCCGCCGTATCTCCCGTGATGATGATCGCCGGCACATGACGGCCCAGCCGCTGCCGGATCGCGTCCAGCGCTTCCTGGCCGGTGCGATGGCCGCGCAGGCGGTAGTCGGCAAGCACCAGTGCAGGCTGGAACGCCGCGAGCATGGTCAGCGCCTCGTCCTCGGATTCGGCCGTGCGGCAGTCGCATTGCCATGCCCCCAGCAGCTCCGACATGGCGGTGCGGATCGCTTCGTCGTCGTCGATCACCAGCACGCGCAGCCCGTCAAGCCCGCCCGGTGCCACCGGGTGCGGCGTGTCTTCCGGCGTGCTCCACGCGCGCGGCATCACGAAGCGGAACACCGACCCCCGCCCCGGCCGCGAGCCCAGCGTGACGTGCGTGCGCATCGTCCGCGCCAGCCCCTCGACGATGGCCAGCCCCAACCCCAGCCCCTTGCGCTGGTCGCGCTCCGGATTGCCGAGCTGGTGAAACTCGCGGAAGATCTCGCGATGCTGTGCGGCGGGAATGCCGATGCCGGTGTCCCATACCTCGATCACGGCATGCAGCCGGCGCTGGCGGCACGCCACCAGCACGCCACCCTCCCGGGTATAGCGGATCGCATTGGCGATCAGGTTGCGCAGCACCAGTTCGACCAGCGTGGGATCGCCGTACAGCGTTGTGGTGGTATCGCGCGTGCGGTACACCAGCCCGCGCGCATCGGCCTGCGGCGCGAATTCGTTCTCGAGCTTGTGCAGCAGCGGCTGCAGCCGGAACGGCCGCGGCCGCGGCGTGACCACGCCGGCTTCGAGCTTGGAGAAGTCCAGCAGCGAGTTCAGCATTTCGCGTGCGGCGCCGGACGATGCCTCCACATGCTCCAGCAACTGGCGCTGGCGCGCATCCAGCGCGGTGCGGCCCAGCGACACCAGGAACAGCCCCATCGCATGCAGCGGCTGGCGCAGGTCATGGCTGGCCGAGGCCAGGAACACCGACTTGGCGCGGCTCGCTTGCTCCGCCGCATGCTGCGCGGCCTCGGCACGCGCGGTCTGCTCGCGCAGCTGCGAGATCAGCTCGATGTTTTCGAAGCGCAGCGCGATCGAATGCCGCGCCACGCGCGAATAGTTGCGTGCGAACATGATCAGCACGAACAGGTACAGCGGTGTGCCGAGGAACATGGGCAGGTATTCGATATCGCCGGTGACCAGGAACGCGATCCAGACCGGCACGATCGACGGAATAAAGAAGCCGATCGCCACCGGCAGGCAGGCGGAGAACACCGCCAGCGCCGCCGCGCTCATGCCGGCGATCAGCGACAGCACGCAGATCACCACCGCCGGCATGCTCACGTCCAGGTAGAGCCATGCCACCAGTCCCCACAGCGCGCCGATCAGCGCGAGCATGGCGGTCATGCCGCGCGCATAGCGGCCCGCGCCTGCCTCGGTCAGCCGTCCGGCCAGCGCCAGCCGCCCGAAGTACGCCACCGCGCAGGCCACTGCCATCGCGCAGGCCCAGGGCAGGGCGCCGGGACGGTCGCCCGACAGCCTCAGGCCCGCGGCGAGGATAAAGGCCGCCAGCGAGCAGCCCAGCATGGCGATGCCGAAGCTCTGGTCGATCAGCGCCATCTGCGCGGCCAGCAGCCGCGGCTCGTCGAAGCGCGGCAGCAGCCGCACGCCCTGCGGGCGATCTCCCCTTACGCGCGGCGGCGCCTGGTCCGCGGTCATCGCGCCGCCTGCACCAGCCCGCGGCGCTGCGCTTCCAGGATGGCTTCGACGCGGCTGACCACGCCGAGGTGGTCGAGGATGGCGGCCACATGAACGCGGACGGTGTTTTCGGACAGGCCCATGTGGTAGGCAATGACCTTGTTGGAGCGGCCCAGCGTGAGCTGGTGCAGCACCTCCAGCTGGCGCGGCGTGAGCGTGCTGGCGGCATACGGCGCCGGCGCGGCGGCACGGCCGGCCGCACTGGCGTCATCGGAGAAATGCATGCCGCCGGCGAGGCAGCAGGCGATCGCTTCCTCGATCTCGCGCGCATCGGCCGACTTGGGCAGGAAGCCGGCGATCTCGCGCCGCACGTCGGCCGGAATGGTTTCCAGTCCGGAAGTGCCGGAAACGATCAGGATGCGCGCCGCGGGGAAATGCCGCCGCAATACCTTGACGCCCTCCAGGCCGTTCAGGCCCGGCATCTGGATATCGAGCAGCAGGATATCGACCGCGGCGCCGGCATGGTCCTGTACCGCCTGCATGACAGAGCCGGCTTCGATGATCTGCCCGACGCTCGGGCTGTCGGCCAGGACCAGGCGCAGGCCGGTGCGGAACAGGGTGTGGTCGTCGATCAGCAGCAGGCGGGCGTGGGGCATGGGGAACAGGCGCCGTGAGCAGCGGGGCGCAGGTCAGTCTGGATGCCGTCGCAGCGGGCACGGGTCGACAGACATTGGACAAGAATTCATGGAGATTGTCCATGCACCAGACGCGTCAGCGCGACTAGTCCGGAAAGATTATTGGCCCGGCGCGGCGCCGGTGCGAAGATCCTCGCCGTGGACAGTTCCGCGACATGTCCGCACCACTTTTCGTTACCCACTACCACCCGGCTGTGGGTATTTTTTTGTCTGCGGTTTTGCGATCGGCAAAGAAAAGGCCGGCGTCGCGGGGCGGTGCCGGCCTGGAGCGAATCCGGACAACGGATGTCCGGATTCGCCGTGCGGTGGATTACGGACGGTTGAGCGAGATGCTGTAGAAGTTGACGTTGTTCACGCCGATCGACACGTTCACGCCGGTATTGCCCAGCACCATCGCGATCGACTCGGCTGCGGCGGTGCTCGCTTCGCGATAGCGCAGGCCAGGCGCCGGCACGTTCTGCTTCCAGCTGTCGAGGCGGCCGTCTTCGACGCGCTTGCGGGTATAGATGCCAGTCTGCGCGTCGGCCGATTCGACCACCGTGCTCCATTTCTCCGTACCGGTGAAGGTGAGCACAGGCGTGCCACCGCCCGCGGGCCGCAGGTACATCACCGCGTTATCCCAATACGCATTGGAATAGCCGACTGCCGGCAGCGCGCGGTCAACCTGCTTGCTGAAGATCATGAAGCCGTCTTCATGCGGGATCACCGCCATCATCTGACCATCGGTGCCCTTGAAGGTGTAGACGGGCTGCGCGCTGGCATAGAGGTCGTTGAAGCCGAAGATGCCGTTGCCGATTGCGGAGAAGGTCGGCAGCTCGGCTGCCGGCCAGCTTTCGCAGCTGTTGATGCCGGTGCAGTCGGCGCCCGCGGTCGCCTTGCCGTCGGCATCCAGGCTCAGTGTGACGCGGCTGGGCTTGAGTGGCGAGCCGGCGTCCTCACGCTCGTAGCCGAGGCCGTTCCAGTTGCCGGCAAGGTCGGCCAGGGTCAGCGACTGGGCGGGAATCAGCATGGCCACGCCGGGGTTCGGCATCGGCGCTGCCGGCACGGCCAGGCCCACGCCGGACTTCGACATCAGCACGGTCGTGACGCTGCCGCCGGACGAGACGGTGAAGCGGCAGGCTTCGGCGGCATCCGGGGTCAGCGTCACCGACGAACCGGAGGGTGCGTCCGCGGCGAAGCTGGACTTCTGCGTGATCGTCAGCGCGCTGGCATCGACTTCGGCAATGGTGCCGGACGGGTAGCTCAGGCCGACCAGGTGGTACTTGCCCGAGCGCAGGCCCGCGCAGCTTGCCGCCGCCGGTTGCAGCGCGGTCTGGATCGCCGTGGCGCCTGCATTGGAGGCGACTGCCGACGACAGCTCGTCCAGCGAGGTCTGCGACGACTCCAGGCGCTCGCCCAGCTGGTCGAGCAGCTGATCCTGAGCGTTGCCCGCAGTGCTGCCATTGGCCGCTACCAGCGTGCCCTTGAGCGGATCGACGCCGGTCAGGTCGACCACGCCGGTCAGTACCAGCTTCACGGCCTCGGTGGCCGTGTTCAGGCCGCTGGTGGTCAGCTTGGCCTGTGCGCTGGCATCGAACTGGTTGAAGAAGGCGTCGGTGTCGCCGCCGGCCAGCGATGCGGTGATCAGCTCGGTCAGCGGCGTGATGTTGGCCGTGGCGGTGGTACCGCTGCCGGCTTCCACGACCGAATGCAGCGTGGTGCCGTCCGGCGTCGTGACGCTCAGCACGCACGGGCGCGTGGCGTTCGGGATATCGATGGTGAAGGTGCCGTCCGCGGCGGTGGTGGCGGTGCCGCTGCCCGATGCGCACTTGGCCTGCACGCTGGCATTGCCCAGCGCCGCGCCCACTGCGGCCGTGCCGCTGATCTTGGTGGTCGGAGCCGAAGAAGCCGGCGCTTCGCTTTCTCCTCCGCCGCCGCATGCTGTCAGCACGGCGACAGCCAGACCCGTCAGAAACAAGTTTGTGGTTTTCATCCCTGTATTTGGCTTTATGTGGTTCTGGTTATGGCAGGGACCGCGCTGGTCGACCCGTGGCTCATGCAGCCCCGCCAACAGGGTGGCTCGCCCACCCTGCGGGCGCGAGTGTGTGCGAACGGCAGGGTTCAAGGTAACCCGCGTTCTGGTGATTGACACACAAATAAGACATATGGTTTGGCGGCCAGCGCCGCCAAACCTTGACCGCTACAGCTCTGACAGCCCGAAGCTGCGCAAGCGCGGCAGGTCGGTCACGCGGATGCTCTGGTAGGACAGATGCACCATGCCGGCGTCGGCCAGCCGTCGCAGCGCCTGGTTGACGCGTTGCCGCGACAGCCCGGTCAGCAGGCCGATTTCTTCCTGCGACAGCTCCAGCACGGGACTGGTGCGCGGATACAGGTCGGGATGGAACAGCTGCGCGATTGCCTGCGCCACGCGCGCATCGGCGCCGAGCAGGCGGTCGTTCTGCACCGTGGCGATGAACTGGCCCATGCGCTCGTTGAGCTGGCGTACGACAAAGCTTGCAAACGGCAGGCTCTGCGCCAGCAGCGTGTTGAAGACCGGCTCGGGCACCAGCAGCACTTGCGAGTCGCGGATGGCGATCACGTCGTAGCGGCGGTCTTCGCGCTTGATCACGCTGCCTTCGCCGCACCAGCCGCCGGCCGGCACGCCGGAGAAGGTGCAGCCGCGTCCGTCCGGCGTGTACACCGCCAGCTTGATCAGGCCGCTGTCGACCCCGATCCAGTAGCGCGAAGGCTCGCCGCGCCGGGCAATGAAGGCGCCCGCGGCGAAGGACTGCAGCAGTGTTTCGCGCGCGGCCAGCGCCTGGTGTTCCGCCGCCAGCGCGGCGTACCACACATGGCTGGCAAGCATGCTTTCAGGGGCGCGAGTGGGGTTCTGGGATGCGGTCATGACATCGGCGCGAGCGGCTGCGCGGCACTTTGTAAGATTTGCGTAAGCCTTGGCCGGCGCGGGTTTGCGGGAAGTTTGTCGTCCGGACGACAGTGCGCCGGGCGTGTGCGATGATAGCCTTGCCCCAGAAAAAGTGCGACTAGCGGAGACACAGCAATGCCAACCGATTTCGACAGCGGCCTGGCCCGCAATGCGGCCAATTTCGTACCGCTCACACCCATCGACTTCCTGGTCCGCGCCGCGGAGGTGTACGGCGACCGCCTGGCCATCGTGCACGGTCCGGTGCGACAGAACTGGCGCGACACGTATGCGCGCGCGCGCCGCATGGCCAGCGCGCTGGCGCGTGCCGGCGTCGGCAAGGGCGACACCGTGGCCGCGCTGCTGCCCAACACGCCGGCCATGGTCGAGGCGCATTTTGGCGTACCGATGGCGGGCGCGGTGCTCAATGCGCTCAATATCCGGCTCGACGCCGCCAACCTCGTCTTCATGCTGCGCCATGGCGAGGCCCGCGTGCTGCTCGCCGACACCGAGTTTGCCGACGTTGCGCGGCAGGTTGCGCTGGAAATTCCCGGGCTCAAGGTGATCGCGGTCCATGATGCGCTGGGGCCGCAGGCCGAGCCTTTCGGCGAGACCGACTATGAATCCTTCCTGGCTTCAGGCGACCCGGACTATGCGTGGCGCATGCCTGCCGACGAATGGGATGCGATCGCGCTGAACTACACCTCGGGCACCACCGGCGATCCCAAGGGCGTGGTCTATCACCACCGCGGCGCGGCCATCAACGCGATCTCCAACGTCCTGGAATGGGACCTGCCCAAGCACCCGGTCTACCTGTGGACGCTGCCGATGTTCCACTGCAATGGCTGGTGCTTCCCTTGGACCATCGCGGCGCGCGCGGGCGTCAACGTCTGCCTGCGCAAGTTCGAACCCAGGCTCGTGTTCGACCTGATGCGCGCGGAAGGCGTCACGCACTACTGCGCCGCGCCGATCGTGCATACCGCGCTGGTCAACGCGCCCGCATCGTGGCGCGAAGGCGTGCGCGGCCCGGTGCGCGGCATGGTCGCCGGCGCGCCGCCGCCGGCAGCGGTGCTGGCGCAGATGGAGGCCATGGGCTTCGAACTCACGCACGTGTATGGCCTGACCGAGGTTTATGGCCCGGCCGCGGTCTGTGCCGAGCAGGACGACTGGCGCACGCTGTCGGAACAGGACCGCGCCGTGCGCAAGGCGCGCCAGGGCGTGCGCTACCACCTGCAGTCGCAGGTTGCTGTGCTCGATCCTGATTCTATGCAGCCCGTGCCCGCCGACGGCGAGACCATCGGCGAGATCATGTTCCGCGGCAACATCTGCATGAAGGGCTACCTGAAGAACGAGAAGGCCACGCGCGAGGCCTTCGCCGGCGGCTGGTTCCATACCGGCGACCTCGGCGTGTGCATGCCCGACGGCTATATCAAGATCAAGGACCGCAGCAAGGACATCATCATTTCCGGCGGCGAGAATATTTCCAGCGTGGAAGTGGAGGACGCGCTCTACCGGCATCCCGCGGTGCTTGCCGCGGCGGTGGTGGCTCAGCCTGACGCCAAGTGGGGCGAGACGCCGTGCGCCTTCGTCGAACTGAAGGATGGCGCCAGTGCCACCGCGGAGGACCTGATCGCGCATTGCCGCACGCTGCTGGCCGGCTTCAAGGTGCCCAAGGCGGTGTACTTCGGGCCGCTGCCCAAGACTTCGACCGGCAAGATCCAGAAGTTCGAGTTGCGCCGCAAGGTGAAATCGGACGCGGCCATCGATGTCTGAACGCGGCGGTTGCTAGGGCTGTACCGCTTCCTCGGCATCGCGCTGTCCGGCGATATCCGAGTCGATGGCTTCGCGGCCCCACGCCATGCCCGCGCGCGTGGCATCGCCGGCACAGCCAAAGCGCGTCTGCATCACGGGGCACGGCCATGGCAGCCGCGTGCCGCGATGCCAGACTTCGGCGCGCAGCGTCCACCAGCCATCGTGCTGGCTGCCATAGCGCAGCGCCGCGACATGGATGCGATAGCCGCGGTAGCTGGCGTTCTCGTCATGCAATCCGCTGGGCATGCGCTATCGGGCGTTCAGCGTGCCCGCGCTTCGTGTGGACTTCCGTGAGGGCGGGGACGGTGCCAGTCCTGGGCAATGTCGGGGACCACCTCGCATTCGCCACGCACGATATTCTCGATGGTGGCGCACACGCATTCAGTGCCGCGCGGCCCTACGCACACCAGGCTGCGCGGATGGTCGGTGTGCTGCGGAATGGCATAGACGCGCATGCCCTCCTGGTACAAGGGATGCTTGCTCAGGCGCTCGTTCATCAGCTCGACGAAGCGCTGCGGAGAGACGACCGGCTTTTCCATTTCATGCTCCTGCGGCCCTGCCACCGCACCGATGCCAAGCGCGGCGAGGCGACCAGGCCAGTTAAGGCCAGGAAGATGACAGGCAGGTGGCAGGGAAGCACCCAGGCTTCGGGAAGGCCCTGGGCGTGGCCGGAACGGAGAATCGCGGGCAAATAGCCTGCCCGCGTTGCCACTGCCACGATTCCAGACTAGGACATGCGCGGCAGCGCGCAAGGATCGGGGCCACCCGGACGCCCGCGCCTGCACATGGCAGCGCGGGCGGCGTGCTTCAGGTGGTGCGCAGTTCGCTCGCCGCGCGCGGGCCATCCAGCATGCCATTGCCGGCGGCCCAGCAGGCTGCCTCGGCCTCGGCATGCGAACTGTATGTGGAAGGCGCTTCAACAGTGCAGTCGGCATCGGCCGCGCCGCAAAGTTCTTCCATGACAATGCGCCAGGTGTACTGGCCGGATGGCTCTTCCAGCACGTGCAGTACCAGCGTGCGGTGATGGTCCGAAAGCGTAAGGGGCAGGGTCGACATTGGCTCCTCCCGTTGGCAGGTGGGACGCATTTGATGCTAGCAACTACAGGCGCATGGTGCCATCGGAGAATTGCAACCGCGGCATGGCAAGATACGCGTGCCGCGGCTTCCCCCGCTGCGCCGAATCCAGTAACCTTCTGCGCCTGGCGCCACGTGGCGCCTGCTTCTCGCCACCGACCATGCTCAATTCGACCGCACTCAACCAACAGGTCGCCGCCTTGACGGCGCACTACGACGCCACGGTGCTGCCGCTGTGGACTGCCAGCGGCTGGAATGCCGGCCTGTTCCTGCCTTATGAGGCCCTCGACGGCGCCACGGCCGCGCCGCTGCCGGCGGCGCGCTACCGTGCCATGGCGTGTGCGCGGCAGCTTTATGTGTTTTCTGTGGCGGGCCAGCATGCGCATGCCGATACGCTGTTCGGCTCGCTGCAGGCGTATTTCGGCGACGGGGCGGGCGGCTGGATCTACAGCGTGGGACCGGACGGTTCGCCGCTGGACACCACGCGCGACCTTTACACGCACGCCTTCGTGATCTTTGCCTGCGCCAGCTACCACGCGCTGCGCGGCAATCCCGATGCGCTCGAAGTGCTCGACGAAACCGTCGACGTCGTCGAGGACTTCTTCACTGAAGATGGCGGGCTGTACCATGCCGCGCTTAACGAGCACTTTCGCCCGAAAGGCGCAGGCGTGCTGCAGAACCCGGTGATGCACCTGACCGAGGCCTACCTGGCGGCGCTCGATGCGACCGGCGACGAATGGTATGCCGAGCGGCTGCGCGAGATCGCGATGGCCGTGTTCGAGCGCTTTGTCGATCCCGCGAGCGGCTGTATCGCCGAGCTGCCGCAGGGCAGTGCCGACAATCGCATCGAACCGGGCCACCAGTTCGAATGGTTCTCGCTGGTCGCGAGCCGGCCGCAGCTGTTCGGCGACCTGCCGCTGGAAGGCGCGCTGCGCCAGGCCTTCGACTTTGCGCAGCGGCATGGCGTGGCGCCCGGCACGCTGGGCGTCAGCGCGGCACTGGACGCGCGTGGCGGGCTGCTCGACGGTACCCAGCGCATCTGGGCGCAGACCGAGTATGCACGCGCACTGGCGCTGCATGGACAACCCGGGTCGCTGGCTACGCTGGAAGCGTGGGCCGGGCAGTTCCGCAATCGCTTCCTGCATGCGCAGGGATGGCACGAATGCCTCGCGCCTTCAGGCGACGTGGTGCGTGCGGAGATGCCGTCGACTTCGCCATACCACCTGGCAACGTCTTACCTGGCGCTGGCACAGGCCGCCGGCCTGTCCTGGCCGAACCAGTGACGCGACGCAATCGTTATCAATTCTTTGCAGTCGCGGCCAGGGGCCGCGACTAGACTCAAGCCCGCGCTCCGCCCGTGCGTTGTCCTTCTTAACTACCTGGTCGTCGTTCTGAAGTCGCGGGCCGGGGCGCACCCGCCTGCGGCGATACCTGCGTGCCTACGCGGACTTCCATCTGCCGTATGCGGGTGGCGGCACGGGTCTCTGCGTGGTCATTGAGGATCAGGCACAGCAGCGTCAGCAAGGCCGCTGCGATCATGCTCAGCGCGATCCAGGCGAGGCAGTGCTTGCGTTCCATGGTGGAATCGATGGGGGCATTATTGGAGCGCGCAGTGTAAGCGCCCCGCCGCAAAGCGATTGTCAACCTTTGCAAACACAGCGGTTATGCCACGTCTGGATGCTCTGGCAAGCTCTCCGGCAATCGCGCCCCATCCACGATTTAGCGTTTTCGCCAATTCCTGCAATGCCGGCGAGAAGCGCTAATTCGCAAATTCAATGATTCGCTTATTCCATCACGCCGTTCTCGCGCAGCAGCCGTTCGCATTCATCGAGCATGTCGTGCGCAAAGGCAGACTGATAGTTGGGATCGAGCGCTTCCATCATTTCGTGCGCGGCATACAAGCCCGCTTCGCGCGACAGCGTCTCGGCCAGCTGTCGTGCAAACTGGTCGCTAAGTTCCGACAGCAAACGCCGCTCGGACAGCGGCAGCTGCAGCCGCGAGCGCGACAGCCATTCGCCTGCGAGCGTCGCGCCTTGTGCGTCCGTCATCCACTTGCGGTGCTCGTAATAGGCCGACAGGCGCTCGGCGGTCAGCGCGAACAGCAGCGCCTTGCGGGTGTTGAAATCGATGCGGGGCAGTGGGGCGAGGCTCATGGGTACGGCTTGCCGCGCGGGCGTGGCCCTTGCGGCGATCTGTCAGGGTTATCGGCGTTTGATCAGGTCAGGCACCGGCAGGGCCGAAGCGCTCCGCCAGCCATGCGCCGATGGCAACGATCTCTTCCAGGCAGACCGAATGCCCCATCGGGTACGTCTGCCATGTCAGCGGATGCTGGCGCGCCTGGATAAAGTCGCGTGCCGCAACGCCCAGCTGCAACGGCACCACATCGTCCTGCGTGCCGTGCGCGGCAAACACCGGCGTGGCGGCATTCGCGGCGCTGGCCTGCGCTGCCACCGTGCCCGGCGCGGGAATATAGCTGGACAGCGCCACGATGCCGGCAAGCGGTTCCGGATGCGTCAGGCCCGCGGTATAGGCGATGGCGCCGCCCTGTGAAAACCCGGCCAGCACGATGCGGCTGCAGGGGATGCCGCGCGCATTCTCGCGCGCGACCAGCGCGCGGATGGCATTGCACGAGGCCTGGATGCCGGCCTCATCGGCGCGGCGGCCGGCCTCGTCGAGGGAATAGATGTCATACCAGGCCGGCATGACATAACCGCCGTTGCAGGTCACGGAAATCGCCGGCGCGTGCGGAAAGATAAAGCGCACGCCAGGCGAGGCGGGCAGCCGCAACTCCGGCACCACCGGTGCAAAGTCGCTGCCGTCGGCGCCCAGCCCGTGCATCCAGATCACGGCGCAGCGGGGATCGGGCGCGGTTTCGATTTCAATGGCGGGCAGCAGTTCGCTCATGGGGCAGGTTCCTGTGTGACGGCGTGCCCGCGCGCCGATGGGCGCGGCAGGCAGCGCGAGTATCGCACAGGTCAGGCCCGCTGATGCCGCACGCCCGCCATGCGGGCAGGGCGGCACGACTGCCGGTTCAGGCGGCGGACGGAACGATCGGCACGGTGGTCAGCCCCGGCGCGCGCGCATTCTGCGCGGCGGAGGGCAACTCGGCCATTGCCGGCACGGTGGCGCGGCGCTTGTCCACCACGTCCTCCACGCCCTTGGCCGAGACATCTTCCAGGAACGCGACCATGTCGCGGTAGTAGGCCACCTGCATCTGCGCCTCGAGCAACTTCCGCTCGGCCTGGAATAGCGTCAGCCTCATGTCTTGCAGTTCCCTTTCGGCGATTTTTTCCGGGGTCGGCGGACTGAACAAGTTTGCAAGCCAACGCATGGCAGTACCTCCAGTTCTGTCAAAGCGAAATTGCGATGCTTGTGCCACGAGGTCAAATATAGACAAGAAATCGATAAAAGGCCTCTTGGCCTCCTTGCCGTGGTGCCTCGCCCACAAGGATGATTGCCGCTTGCGGGAGTCTGCGGTAGATTGTCCGGCGACTTCGGATCGCCCCCTCACTGCTTGCCTGGCACGCGCATCGGATCGCTGTTTTTGTGCGGGTTTTCGAGCGGATTCCGGCCCTGGCTGCATTCCCCGCCTGCTTCCACGACCTCCACGCGCGCGCCGGTTTCATGCTGCGGGAGGGTGTCCAATTCATGTACGTAACGCACGATCGGCGACCAGAATGCGGCGATATGGTCTGGCTCGATGGCGGCGCCATGCGGCATGGCGTCATGCATCACCAATTGATGCAAGTGCCGCGCGGCGGCGGCCACGCGCTCCGCATGGACGTGCGCGAACACGGCATCGGCGCGGCTATGCACCACCAGCAGCGGACGTTCGAGGCGGCTGGCACGCGCGGCGTTGTTCCAGGGATCCGGCAGCAGCCACGCTGCCCAGGCCGGCACGCGGCCGGTCTGCACCGCGGCGCGCCGCGCCGAGCTGAAGCCGGCGGCAATGACATAGCCGTCGGGCTGCGGCGCGAAGTGCCGCGCCACGTCGAGCAGGATGCCCGAGCCCAGCGAATGGCCCAGCACCACGCGGCGCGACGCCGCGGGCGCGGCCGCAACAAACTGCCGGTATGCAGTCATGGCGTCCTGGCGCAGGTGGCGCACCGAAGGGCGCCCGCTGCTGCGGCCATAGCCGCTGTAGTCGAACACGAAGGATGCGATGCCGGACTCGGCCAGCAGGGCCTGTACCGGCAGCCAGTCGGCCAGGGTTTCATTGTCGCCATGGCAGACCATCAGCGCGGGCGCATCGTGGCGGGCGGCTGGGACAAAGCGGGCATGCAGTTCCCGATCGCCGCTGGCGAACGTGGTATGCCGCACAGGCATGGATGACCAGGGCACGGGAGTCCCGGTGCTTGTTTCATCCGTTCGCGTGACAAATGCTTTGCGCTCCACCGCACGAAACAGTAGATGGCGCGCAACGCCGGCGGCCAGCGCGACGCCCGCCGCCACGGCAAGCCAGCGCAGCGTGCCCGGCGCCGCCGGAGCGGGGACGGTTGCAGCAGGGTCGGGATGCGGCGTGTCGAACATGCTAGGGCGGCGTGCCATGGTCGGGTCCGTGTTATTTCAGGCTAGCAGGCTACGATGAACATGTTAAGAAATGTCCATCCGGGCGGACGGATCTCTGCCCCATGAGCCGTCCTATCGCGCCGATAGGAAAATTTTGTCTTGACTATCTACCTAGTAGTAGATAGCATTCTCTCCATGGAACCGCTGCACCGCCAGCAGCAAAGCAGGAAGGGCGGAGAAGTGGCGATCCCATCGCAATACCGCTATGCGGTCTTTTTTTAGCGCCGTCCATCTATCTACTAGTAGATGGAAGTGCGAGAAAAGCCCAGCAGGAAGCCACTGACACCGATTGACGCGATCCGAAACATCGCCACCAGGAGCCCATCATGACCAAGTTCGCCAAGACCCTGATCACCGCCGCCACCCTTGCCGCCGCCTTCGCAGGTGGCGCCGCCCACGCCGCCGGCGTGCAGGACGGCAGCTTCGCCGGTGACAAGTACGGCTACCAGTTCCGCGTAGGCAAGACCGATGCCTTCACCGACGGTGCCCGCACCGGCAAGTTCGATCCGTTCACCGAAGGCGCGCGTGCCGGCAAGTTCGACCCGTACACCGATGGCCGTGCAGGCAAGGCTGATCCGTACACCGACGGTGCTCGCACTGTCAGCTACCGCAGCGGCCAGTTCGACCCGTTCACCGAAGGTGCGCGCGTCGGCAAGACCGACCCCTACACCGACGGCTTCCGTACCGTAGCCGGCCTGGACCGCAGCGGTGTCTCGTCCGAGCCGTCGCGCAGCTTCGACCCGTACACCGACGGTGCGCGCGTGGGCAAGGCCGACCCGTACACCGACGGCGCGCTCGCCTGATCCCTGCCGTCCACCGGCCGGCGGCTTAACCACCTTTACGGCGGCGGCCAGCAAGGCCGCTGCCCGATGGAGTCCATCATGAGTTTGCGTGACAGCATCCTGCTGCTTGGCGGATGGCTGGTGCTCTGCGTGACGAGTGGCTCGATGATCACCTTCGCCGCGCAGGTCCTGCCTGGCTAAAACCGTAAAGCCGATGCCTCGGCGCTAGGGGATTACCCGGGCGCCGGGGCATTTCAGCTTGAGCGCCTATCTTCGCGTAGATACACTGCCTTTATGAAAACGCAATCCGTACGCGAGCAACTGCTCGAGCACACCCTGGTCCTGATCCGCCGCCGCGGCTTCAACGGCTTCAGCTATCGCGACCTGGCCGAGCTGGTGGGTGTGAAGACTTCCAGCATCCACTATTACTTCCCGACCAAGGACGACCTCGTCCTCGAGGCGGTGAAGGAATACAGCGCCCGCCTCAGCGAGCACCTGCGCGCCATCGACACGAAGCTGCCGGTCACCGAGCAGGCCGCGATCTACCTGGCGCCGTTCCGCAACAGCTGCGGCTCCGACCAGATCTGCCTGTGCGGCATGCTGTCGACCGAAACCCTGTGCCTGCCCGAATCCGTGCACCAGCTGCTGCAGGGCTTCTACCTGATGCACGAGAAATGGCTGACGGGACTGCTGGAGCGTGCCCAGCCGCTGCGCAGCACGCCATTCCCCGTGCCGCCGCCACGGCTGGCGCAGGTGGTGTTCGGTTCGCTGCAAAGTGGCCTGATCGCAGCCCGGCTGTTCGGCACGTCCGACCGCGTCGAGGCAGCGGCCGATACGCTGATGGCAGCCGTGGCTGGCTAAGGGTTAGCGTTCCGATCTATCGCGCTGTCAGTGGCGCGTCCAGAGCCGTCGGGTGGCGAAAGCTGCGCGGCGGCTTTTTTCATTGGCGGCTCGCGTCCGCTTTTTTTCTCGCTATATTCTTTTGGAATCAAAGACTTACTATCGGCTATCAGTCCCATAGAAATATTCTTCCTTGACTATCTACCTAGTAGTAGATAGTATTTGACTCATGGAAGCGCCGCAGCGCCAGCAGCAACGAAGAGCAGGGCCCAGCGACGATCCCATGCATGACCGAAGGCGGTCATTTTTTCAGGGCAGGTGATCTATCTACTAGTAGATAACTACCCAAAAAAAAGCACCGCGAAGCCACTGACACCGATTGACGCGATCCGAAACATCGCCCCCTGGAGCCCATCATGACCAAGTTCGCCAAGACCTTCATCACCGCCGCCACCCTTGCTGCCGCCTTCGCTGGTGGCGCCGCCCACGCCGCTGGCGTGCAGGACAGCAGCTTCGCCGGTGACAAGTACGGTTACCAGTTCCGCGTTGGCAAGACCGATGCCTTCACCGACGGTGCCCGCACCGGCAACTTCGATCCGTTCACCGAAGGCGCACGCGTCGGCAAGGCTGATCCGTACACCGACGGTGCCCGCATCGTCGCCGGCCTGGATCGCAGTGGCGTCTCGGCTTCGCCGGCGCGCAGCGGCCAGTTCGACCCGTTCACCGAAGGTGCGCGCGTCGGCAAGGCTGATCCGTACACCGACGGTGCCCGCATCGTCGCCGGCCTGGATCGCAGCGGCGTCTCGGCTTCGCCGGCACGCAGCGGCCAGTTCGACCCGTTCACCGAAGGCGCACGCGTCGGCAAGGCTGATCCGTACACCGACGGTGCCCGCATCGTCGCCGGACTGGACCGCAGCGGCGTCTCGGCCTCGCCGGCACGCAGCGCCGACCCGTACACCGATGGCGCACGTGTTGGCAAGGCTGACCCCTACACCGACGGTGCACGTGTCGGCAAGGCTGACCCCTACACCGACGGTGCAATCGCCTGAGGCAAGCGTCTGGAAAACGGCCGGCAAGTTGCCGGCCCCCTGTAACCACCGGGCTGCCAGCGAGCAGCCCGGTTCATGGAGTCGATCATGCGTTGGCTTGACACTGCGCTGATCCTGGGCGGATGGGTAGGGCTTTGCCTGGCAAGCGGGTCCCTCATCACGCTCGTCGCACGCGCGCTGCCGGCCTGAGCCGCGCGGTGCAGAACGAAGGAGTTGGAACGATGAAAACCCGGTCCGTACGTGAAGAACTGGTCGAACATGCACTGGTGCTGATCCGCCGTCGGGGGTTCAACGGGTTCAGCTACCGCGACCTGGCGGAACTGGTCGGGGTCAAGACCTCGAGCATCCACTATTACTTTCCGACCAAAGAAGACCTAGTGCTGGAAGCGGTGCGCGAATACGGCGCACGCAAGCAGGCACGGCTGGCGGCCATCGACAGCAGCCTGCCGCCGGCCGAGCAGGCGCGCCAATACCTGGCTCCCCTGTGCGCCGGCGCCGGCACCGACGAAGCGTGCCTGGTCGGCATGCTGGCGGCGGATGTGCTGATGCTGCCGGAGTCCGTGCGCAGCGCGATGCGCGACTTTGTCCGCCTCAACGAGCAATGGCTTGCGCGGCTGTTCGAGCGCGCGGCGGCGCAGCGGCAGGCGCCTTACCCGGCGTCGCCCCAACAACTGGCGGAGATTGCGTTCGGCGCGCTGCAAAACGGCCTGATCAGTGCGCGGCTGTTCGGCACCACCGACCGGCTCGACGCCGCCGCGGGGATGCTGACCGGCCTGATGCGGGCGGAGCGGGCGCTAGCCGTTGCCTGACACCATGCGCGCCACGGCCTCGCACAACCAGCCCGGATCGTCGTGGGGCAGGTCGTGGCCGGCCCAGTGATGCGTCAGCACCGGCGCGTTCCAGGCCTGTCCGATACGTGCGGAGCAGGCCGGGTCGACCAGCCGGTCCGATGACGATGCAATCAGCAGCAACTGGCAGCCAGGCGCGTTCGCCGGTGCCCGATAGCGTGCCGCGGCCACCAGTTGCGCCAGCGCGGCGCAGCGGCTGACCGGCGCGTCGGCGGCAATGGCTTGCCAGGCCGCGATGTCGGCGGCAAGCGTATCCGCGCGCGCGCAGGTGATGGCGTGAATGGTGCGCTCGCAATAGGCGCGGTCGTGCCAGCGCTGCGCGACGCGCAGCAGCTTGCCCCAGTTGCGCGGCCGCAGCCGCTGCATCGGCGTGCAGAAGGGCCGCATGCTGGTGTTGACCAGCACCAGCCCGCCGACTTCGTCCGGATAGCTGCTGGCCCACTCGGTGGCGACCATCGCGCCCAGCGACATGGCCAGCACGCGGTACGGCCCGCGCGCGCCGGCCGTCGACAGCTGCCGGCGCACCGCGCTGACCATGTCGCGCACGCACCAGGGCGCGGGCTGCACCGACAGCGCGCCATTGCCCGGCAAGTCGGGCAGCAGCGGCCGGCCCAGCCCGGCCGCTTCCCATTGCGCGGGCAGGTGCCCCCAATGGCGCGTCTCGCGCGTCAGTCCCCGCAGGAATACCCATCGGCTCATGCGATCCTCAACAGTTCATGGCAACGCCTCTGTCTGCCAGTGCGCGCGCGCCTGCTGCAGCAGTGCCTCGCGCTGCGGCCCGTGCGGCAGCCAGCGTTCCGGCGCAAACGCGACGCGCCCGAGGAAATCGAACAGGCTCACGTGGCGGCGCAGCACGCGCGCGGTGCGGTGCGCCTTGATCGGGTTGAAGATCCCCTCGCGCGAGAACAGCTGGCGCGGGTTTTTCTTGATCCACAGCCACGAGCCCAGCTCCAGCGTCATCGGCAGGAACAGGTTGCCGGCCGGCGTGAGGTCATACGCATGGTCCCACAGGTCGCCATGCAGCAGGTACTGGTGGCTTTGCGGCTCGAAGGTGTAGCCGTGGTGCGGGTGCGCCTGCTCGAACAGGGTCTTGAGCAGGTACATCTCGGGCAGGTGCGCCATCGGCCGGCGCGTGCGCGCGTACGGGAACCAGATGCTGTCGCGCCAGCCGTAGCCGGAGTGGCAGTCCACCGCAAAGCTGAGCGGGCGCGGCAGCAGTTCTTCCTGCACCACGCGCAGCAGCGCGCGGCTCTCCAGCTCCATCGGCCCGCCTTCCGGGCCGCGATACCAGGGCAGCCAGGCGCCAAGGCGCTGCCCGCCGGCCAGGAACGGCACGGGCGCGTCGGCGTCCTGCGGGCCGTTGCGCATCAGGTCGACGCCGTTGGGATTGGCCCGGGTGCCGGCCCACATGCCGCCGGGATTGACGATCGGCATGAACACCAGCCGCACGGCCTGCAGTTCGCGATGCAGCAGTTCGTCCCATGCCAGCCGGCCCAGCACGGAGCGCAGGTAGTCCAGTACCAGCTGCGTGCCAATCCGCTCGAGGCCGTGGATGCCGCCGAAGATGCCGATGGCCGGCGCCTGCGGGTCGCGGCTGCCAAGGGTGGCCACATGCAAGCCGAAGCGGTGGCCCTGCACCACGGCTTCGCCCACCACGCGGCAGTCGAGCACATGGCTGGCGGCGTCGAACAGCGCCAGCAGCTGGTCGTATTCAGGAAAGGCGTCGGCGCGCGCGATCATGCCGCCCGCGGCTCGGCGGCGGCATCGGCATCGGTCGCCGTCAAGCAGGCCAGGAAGGCACCCACCAGGCGCGTGCCGCGCCGGCTCTGCAGGCAATACAGGTATTCGTTCAGCACGGGCGCGCCGCGCGCAAACGGCACCACCCGCAGCAGCGGGTCTTGCGGCACTTCGCCCAGCGGCACCACGCTCGCGCCGAGGTTCTGGCGGATCGCTTCGTAGATGGCCTCGCGGCTGCCGATCACGGTATGCCGCGGCAGCTGCTGCGCGCAGGCGGCGAGGGCATCCTCGGTCGCCTTGCGTGTCATCGAGCCATGCTCGCGCACCAGCAGATGGCAGCCGCGCAGCTGGGCCAGGTCCACCTGCGGCAGGCGCGCCAGCGCATGGTCCGGATGCACCACCAGCACCATCGGCGCGGAGGCCAGGCGGATGCGCGCAAGGCGGTCGTCTTCGACCGGATGCGACGACACGGCCGCGTCGATCCGGTACTCGAACAGTGCTTCCAGCATCTGCTGCGAATTGCCGATGTCCAGGCTCACCTCGATCGCCGGATAGCGCTGCCGGAACGCGGCCACCGCGCGCAGGATGTAGTAGGGACCCGTGGCGCCGAGGCGCAGGCTGCCGAAGCGCAGGTCGCCGGCGTTGCGCAGCAGGTAGTCGGCCTGGCCTTCGTGCTGCATCAGCTGCTCGACCACCGGCATCAGCGCCAGCCCCACGTCGCTCAGGTCGACCCGGCTGGCGCGGCGGTGGAACAGCTCAACGCCATACGATTCTTCGAGCTGGCGGATGCGGCCGGTGACGGTGGGCTGGCTCACGCGCAGCTGTCGGGCCGCCATGGTGATGCTGCCCTGGCGCGCCACTTCGAAAAAGGTCATCAGCAGGTCGCCAAGCATGGTCATCCGCGGTGGTTGGGGGGAGCGCACCGGACAGGTCCGGACGACCGCGCAGTCTAGCGGGGCAATATGACAATACGGCGACGCCCGCCGCGGCGTGGGCCGCGGCGGGGCTGGCGGGCTTGGCATAGGGCAGGCAGGCCTCAGCCGGTCACCCCCATGGCCGGATCCGACACGCTGTCCTTGCCGGTCTCGATACGCCCGGCAAAGCGCCGCGTGAAGCCGCCTTGCGACGCGGTCACGGTGAAGTCGTACCAGTTGCCCTGCAGTCCCACCGGCCAGTGCTGCTGCAGTTGCTTGCCGGCCGGCACTTCGAAACTCCACGGGCCGTCATTGCGGTAGGCATTGGGCCGCACGGTGAATGTGGTGGCCGCGCTGCCGGTGTTGATCAGGTCCAGGTAGACCGCGGCGTTGGCGATGTCATAGCAGACGCGGATCTCGGGCGCGCTGGCGCCCGCTGCGCCGGCCGCTGCAACGTCGCCGACGAAGGCGCGATGGAAGCCGTTCGGACCCAGCACCCACAGGTCGTACTTGCCGGCATCGCTGGCGAATACATCCCAGCTGCCATGCAGTTCCTTGCCCGGCTCGACCATATAGCGGCGCGGCACGCGGTCCAGGTGCAGGCGGTCATAGACATGGAAAACGGCGGCGGCCGTGCCGGTGTTGGCGAACAGCAGCCGCACCACGCGTTCGCGCGCGTCTTCGCGGGCGCTGACATGCAGCTCGTACGGCAATGCGCGCGACGGACGCGTGCCGCGCTCCTGCGGCGGCATCGGCTGGGTGCCGGCCGGGGGCAGCGGCACCTGCGGCAGCACGCCCTGCGCGGTGCGGATGGCATCGGCGCTGGCCTTGTCGCGGTTGGGCAGCGAGGGCAGCGGATTGTCGTTGGGACTGACGAAGTTGAAGGCCGAGACCAGGTCCCCGGCCACCGCGCGACGGAAGCTGCTGATATTGCTCTCCACGACGCCAAAGCGGGCCTCCAGGAAGCGCAGCACCGACGTGTGGTCGAACACCTGCGAGTTTACCCAGCCGCCGCGGCTCCAGGGCGACACCACATACATCGGCACGCGCGGGCCGGGGCCGTACGGGTGCTTGTCGACGTGGTATTCGGCCGCCAGTTCGCCGGCGGGCAGCGTGGTCGCGCCGGCCAGCGTGTCGCCGTCGTAGGCGGGGGCGCACGGCGGCGGCACGTGGTCGAAGTAGCCGTCGTTCTCGTCGAAGTTGATCAGCAGTACGGTCTTGCTCCACACCGCGGGATTGGCGGTGAGCGCGTTGAGCACCTCCTGCGTGTACCACGCGCCCTGCACCGGGCTGGACGGCCCGGGGTGCTCGGAATAGGTGGCCGGGGCCACGATCCACGACACCTGCGGCAGCGTGCCGGCGGCAACGTCGTCGCGCAGTGCCTGCAGGAAGCCGCCGTCCGGCATGGTATTGGCCACGCCCTTGAGCAGCGGGCTGATGGCGTCGTCGGCACTGGTGTACGGCGGGTAGGGGCTGCCGTTGGCCAGGTTGCCGCGTGCGGCGTTGGCGTCGCGGTATTGCTTGAAGCCCGCGAGCGGGTTGTCGGTAAAGTTGTCCGGCATGTTCTGGTAGACCTTCCAGCTGACGCCGGCTGCGTTCAGCCGCTCAGGGTAGGTGGTCCAGGTGTAGGGCGTGTTCGAGCCGGTGAAGGAGTCGCCGCTGTTGTCGATGACCGGGCCGCCGTGCGTGCCGGCCGGATCGTTGGTGCCGGTCCAGTGGAACAGCCGGTTCGTGTTGGTGCCGCCGTGGAAGCTGCAGTGGTAGGCATCGCACAGCGTAAAGGCATTGGCCAGCGCCATCTGGAAGTCCAGTTCGGCCTCGGTGTAGTAGCCCATCGACTGGGTCTGCTTGTAGGTGGGCCACTTGTTCATGCGGCCCAGGTCCCAGGCGGCCTGCGCATCGGGATAGGAGTGCGGCGTGCCGCTGACGCGCTGCGCATTGCCGGCACTGCTGTCGAGGTGGTAGGGCAGCACGGTGCGCGTGGTGCCGCCGTTGGTATAGGTCTGCTGCCAGACGTTGAGGCCGCCCGCCAGCGGGATCGGGAAGCGGTCGCCGAAGCCGCGTACGCCGCGCAGCGTGCCGAAGTAATTGTCGAAGGAGCGGTTCTCCTGCATCAGGATGACCACGTGCTCGACGTCGCGGATGGTGCCAGTGGCGTTGTTGGCGGGGATTGCCAGCGCGCGGCGGATGGCTGGCGGGAACGCTGCCAGCGCGGCGGTTGCTGCGGCGCTGCCGCCGGCGAGCTTGAGGAAGTTGCGTCTGCTATGCGAATTCATTGGTTCTGGGCCGGATGGGTTCAGGATAGGCGAGGCGGTAGGCGAGGCGGGCGGCTGCCGGCGTCGGCTCAGGGCGCGCAGCGTAGTTGCGGCGTGACCGCGGGCGGCTGGCCGGGTTCGTTGCCGCCGGCGCCCGGGGTGCCGCCGGGCGTGCCACCCGGCGTGCCGGTGGCCGGGCTGTCGCCGGAATCGCCGCCGCAGGCGGCAAGCGCCAGGCACAGCAGCAGCGCGGCCAGCGTGGAAGATCGGAGAGTCATGGTGTCGTGCTCCTGCAGGGATGGGGCGCGCGGCGCCCCGGAGAGTGGTCGGACGCGGGGTCCGCGGTTCAGGGGTTCAGCGTGGACAGCGGCTGGCGCGCGCCGGTGATGGTCTTCAGCTCGTCGAGCGTCAGCACCCGCGTCCACATCGCCAGGTCATTGAAGCCCATCACGCCCTTGAGCGCGCCGGGGTTGTTGCCCACGTAGTTGTGCGTGGCGTCGTCGTTGACGCCCCAGCCGGTGCCGAGCCCGGCCAGCTTGGTGACATCGGTGTTGGCGATGGCCTTGTTCTCGGTCTTCTGCAGGCCCAGCACCGGGTCGATGACATAGGCACTGAAGCGCCTGGCCGTGGCATCGACCGACAGCGCCAGGTAGGCCCACTGGCTGGCCGATACCTTCATGCCGTTGATATCGTCGCGCTTGCCGCCGCTGCCGAGGTTGAAGCGGAGTTCGCAGCTGCCGAACAGGCCGATGGCGATGCCCGGGTTGCTGCCCGAAAAGTAATTCTTGTTGGCCAGTACCGGCGCACCGGTGCCGTTGCCCTGGGTGCAGTCGGTGCGGAACCAGAAGCCGATGGTGAATTGCGGGCTCAGCGCGATGTCGGCGCCGTTGTGCACCAGCTTGTAGGCGTCGATATTGGAATCGACCCGCAGCGACTTGCCGGTGAAGTTGTCGTCGGCCAGCGAGCCGCCGTCGGTGCCGGCAACCCACGGGCCAAGCGTGGCGCCGCCCTTGCTGTCGGCAAACGGCTTGCTGTCCATGCTGAAGTACGTGGCCAGGCCATCGCGCAGCGTGGGCGCCAGCGTGACGGGCTTGACGTAGTGGATCTGCGCCAGGTACGACACCGGCACGTCGTTGCGTACCAGCGTGTAGTTGAAGCGGTACAGGCCGGTGGGCATGTCGAAGGCGCTGTCGGTAAACTCGCGCGCCCCGGGCGCCAGCGAAGCGATCACCACGCCGTCGCGCAGCACGCGCGTGGTGCCGAAGGATTCGGTGGGGTTCTGCCAGCTCAGCGTGATGGCGTCGCTGTAGCGGCCGACGCTGGCGCCGATCGCCCGCACGCCGGCAAAGGCCGCCTGCAGCGGTGCGCCGTCGAGCCGGCTGGCGGCGGGGTCGGCGGCCACGCCGGCGTGCGCGAGCATCGTCGGCACGAGATCGGCCTCGGTCGGCAGCGCCGACAGCTCTGCCGCGGTGATGGGCGCAGCGGCGCCGGGCCGGGCCAGCGCGGCGTTCAGCGTCTTGTTGGTGGCGAAGAATGCGGTGCGGTTTTCCACGGTCGGCGCCGTGG
Organism: Cupriavidus sp. MEYA8; assembly: GCF_059278825.1. Lineage (NCBI taxonomy): Bacteria > Pseudomonadati > Pseudomonadota > Betaproteobacteria > Burkholderiales > Burkholderiaceae > Cupriavidus > Cupriavidus sp. MEYA8. Next base: position 60,673 of record NZ_CM181222.1, on the reverse strand, counting down.
TGGTGGCGCCGGTGGCATCGAGGCCGTGACTGGTGGTGGCCAGCACCAGCCAGTCTTCGCCCGGCTGCGCCTGGCGGCGCGCGGCGACGGCGGCCAGCAGCTCGCCCAGTGCCTTGTCGGTGTCGGCGAGGGCGCGCGCATAGGCGCCGCCGCCGAACCCGCCGCCGAATCCCCCGATTTCCGCCGCGGCAGCCGGGGCGCTGTACTGGGCAAACACCACGCCATAACCGGATTGCAGCTGGCGCAGCGCGTTCTGCGTGACGCAGCTGTCCACGCCGGCACAGTCGACCAGCGTATCGAGCGCCCCGGTTTCCTGTTCGGCCTTGAGCAGGGCCGGCAACACCGGCGAGCTGATGGTGGCGCCTTGCTGAAGCCCCGGCTTGCCGGCATCGCGAAGGTGGCGGAAGACGGTGGGCGCCTGCAGCGGCGTGCCGCCGGTGTCGTCGTTGACGCCGTGGCGGTTGACCCAGGTGCCGGTCAGCACCGTGGCCCAGCTGGGCGCGTCCAGCGTCGGTTGCGCGGTGACGGTGCCCGGCACGCCGCCGGTGGCGGCCGGCACCACGTTCAGCTGCGACAGGTTGGGCAGCTCGCGCCGCAGGATCGCGCCCTGGACCTGCGCATAGGTGGCGCCGTCGATGCCTACCAGCAGCACGCGCGGACCGCCCTGGCCGGCGGGCGCCGGCGCCGTCGTCACGTCGGCCGGCGCGGGCCCGCTCGCCGCGGTGTCATCGCCGCCGCAAGCCGAGAGCGTCGCGGCCATTGCCGCCGCGCCCAGCGCCGCGCGGGACCGCGCGCGCCCGTTGTCGTGTGCGCTGCGCGCTGCATGCTTTCCTGACATCTGTCATTCCCCTGTCTGTCTGCTGTTCTGCGCCGGCGGCCGGTGCCGCGTGGCGGATTGCGCTTCCCGCAATGCGCTCGCAGAGTAAAAACAGGGGTTGTCACCGCGGTGACAGAGGGCGAAAGAATGCTGATGCGGTTATTCAGATTCTTTCGGGCATTGCAGACAAGGCAGGCGTGACAATGCCGCGCGGGGGCACAGGAAATTCGCGCGGCATCGGGGGCCGGGGAAAAGAAGGGCCGTCAGCTACGGAAGCCGACGCCTTGCATGATGATGCGCAGCACCCAGGCGGCCACCCCCAGCGCCGCCACGCTCGCCAGCCAGATCAGCGCCAGCCAGCCCAGCCGGCGCAGCCACAACGGCGCGGCCATCAGTGATAGCCCTCGCCGTGGCGGACCTTGCCGCGGAACACGTAGTACGCCCACACCGTGTACATCAGGATGAAGGGGATGATGAACAGTGCCCCGACCAGCGCAAAGCCCTGGCTCTGCGGCGGCCCGGCAGCGTCCCAGATCGAGATCCCGGGCGGGATGATATTGGGCCAGACGCTGATCGCCAGGCCGCTGTAGCCCAGGAACACCAGCCCCAGCGCGTACAGGAACGGCGCCATGTTCGGCTCGCGGCGCAGCGCGCGCATCAGCATCAGCATGCACAGCGCCACCAGGATCGGCACCGGCGAGAACCAGAACAGGTTCGGCAGGCTGAACCAGCGCTCGGCGATTTCCGGGTGCGTCAGCGGCGTCCACAGGCTGATCACCGCGATCACCGCCAGCAGCAGCCACGCCAGCGCGCCGGCCAGCCTGATCATGCGCTGCTGCAGGTCGCCCTCGGTCTTCATGATCAGCCAGGTGCTGCCCAGCACGGTGTACGCCACCACCAGCCCGACGCCGCAGAACAGCGGGAAGGGCGCCAGCCAGTCCAGCGGGCCGCCGGCAAAGCGATGGCCTTCCATCCTGATGCCGTCGATATAGGCGCCCAGCGCCACGCCCTGGAAGAAGCTGGCGGTGGCGGATCCCAGGATAAAGGACGCGTCCCACACCGGCCGTTCGCGGTCGTTGGCCTTGAAGCGGAACTCGAACGCCACGCCGCGGAAGATCAGGCCCAGCAGCATCAGCATCAGCGGCAGGTAGAGCGCGCTCAGCACGACCGAGTACGCCAGCGGGAACGCCGCCAGCAGCCCGGCACCGCCCAGCACCAGCCAGGTTTCATTGCCGTCCCAGACCGGCGCCACCGTGTTCATCATCACGTCGCGGTCATGGCGGTCGGGAACGAACGGAAAGAGCATGCCGATGCCCAGGTCAAAGCCGTCCATCACCACATACATCATCACGCCGAAGAAGATGATGACGATCCAGAGAAGGGAGAGATCGATGCCCATGGTGTCAGCTCCGGGTGCGCACGGCGGGGTTGGGGGCAAGGACTTCGTCGTCGTCCACGGCGGAGAGCGGGCGGGCCGGCGTATGCTCGCGTCCCGGACCGCCTTCCGGCCTTGGCGCTTCCATCACCGGCCCCTTGCGCACCAGCCGCATCATGTAGGCGATGCCGACGCCGAACACGAAGAAGTACGCGATCACGAAGATCCCCAGCGTCAGCGCCAGTTCGGGCACGCCGTGCGGCGAGACCGCGTCGGCGGTGCGCTGCAGCCCGTAGACCACCCACGGCTGGCGGCCCACCTCGGTGGTGTACCAGCCGGCCAGGATCGCAATCACGCCGGCCGGCCCCATCCATAGCGCCATATGCAGGAAGGCGCGGGCGCGGTACAGCCGTTCGCCCCGGCGCAGCAGCAGGCTCCAGGCGCCCAGCGCGATCATCAGCAGCCCCAGGCCCACCATCACGCGGAAAGACCAGAACAGGATGGTCGAATTGGGCCGGTCCTCAGGGGCAAATTCCTTCAGTCCCTGGATCTGCCCATCCCAGGTGTGCGTGAGGATCAGGCTGCCCAGGCGCGGCACTTCGACCGCGAAGCGTGTTTCCTCGCGCTGCATGTCGGGCCATCCGAACAGCAGCAGCGGCAGCCCTTCGTTGCCGTGGTTTTCCCAGTGGCCTTCAAGCGCGGCGATCTTGGCGGGCTGGTGCTTGAGCGTGTTCAGGCCATGCAGGTCGCCGATCACGGCCTGGATCGGCGCGACGATCAGCAGCATCCACATCGCCATCGACAGCATCTTGCGGATGGCCTGGTTGTCGCGGCCGCGCAGCAGGTGCCACGCCGCCGACGCGCCGACGAACAGCGCCGTGGCCAGGAACGCCGCCACGCTCATATGCAGCAGGCGATAGGGGAAGGACGGGTTGAAGATGACCGCGAACCAGTCGGTGGGGACCACGCGGCCGTTGATGATCTCGAAGCCGGCCGGCGTCTGCATCCAGCTGTTCGACGCCAGGATCCACGTGGCGGAAATCAGCGTGCCCAGCGCCACCATCACGGTGGCAAAGAAATGCAGCCCGGGCCCGACGCGGTTCCAGCCGAACAGCATCACGCCGAGGAAGCCGGCCTCCAGGAAGAAGGCGGTCAGCACTTCATAGGTCAGCAACGGCCCGGTGATGCTGCCGGCGAACTCGGAGAAGAAACTCCAGTTGGTGCCGAACTGGTAGGCCATCACCAGCCCGGAGACGACCCCCATGCCGAAGTTGACGGCAAAGATCTTGGACCAGAAGTGGTAGAGGTCGCGGTAATGCGGGCGCTTGGTGCGCAGCCAGCAGCCTTCCAGCACCGCCAGGTAGGCGGCCAGGCCGATGGTGATCGCGGGAAAGATGATGTGGAAAGAAACGGTAAAGGCAAACTGGATGCGGGCGAGGTCAAGCGCGGTCAAACCAAACATAGTTGTTCTCCGTGGCGCTGGCCTGGCGCACGCCTGCGGACGGCGCGGCGCTGCGGGGGGCAGGCCGGCCAGTCGGCGGGGGCGCGCCGGGGGCGCGGGCCGTAGGCGCGTGCGGTAAGCGTAGTGTACGCCGCGTGCAGCGCGATGGGCAGCATGCCGGGCGAGTGACATTTCGCCGCAGTGGGCGGCGCGGGCACAACCTGGGCCGACTGCCGGAGATCATCCTACCGATCGGTCCTCAGGAATAACAGCATCACCTCCACGAAAAAATACCGTATCAGTTTTGCGCGGTGCAGCAGGTGCCACTGCGGGTGCCGGCGCTGCTGGCGCGGGGCTAGGCCACTTCCGCGGCGGCCTGGCGCAGGCAGGCGAGCATCTGTTCCGCGCTGAGCGACGGCGCGCGTTCGCGCAGCGTGATGATGCCGACCGGCGGCAGTTCCACCGGCACATCGATCGACAGCACCTGCAGCCTGCCTTCAGCCTGCATGGCCCGCGCCACCGATTGCGCCATGAACCCGGCCGCGCCGCGCTGGCCGACGAAGGTCGCCAGCGCCAGGTAGGACGACGTCTCGATCACGTCCTGCGGCGGATGCAGCCCGTAGCGGTAGAACGCCTGCTCGATCTTCACCCGCAGCGATGCCCACGGCGGCGGCAGCACGCACGGCATCGCGGCCAGGTCGGCCCAGCCCGGCCGCGTCTTGCGCGCGAGCTTGTGGCCGCGCTTGACTACCACCACCATCGGCTCGTCATACAAGGCCTCTGTCACAAGATCGGGCGCGGCGTAGCCTGGCTCCAGCCGGCCGACGATCAGGTCCAGTTCGCGCAGCCGCAGCTTGGGCAGCAGGTGCGTCAGGTCGCCTTCCTCCACCAGCACGGTGGCACGCGCATGGCGGTCCTTGAGCAGCCCCACCGCGCGCGCCACCAGAACAGGCAAGCCGGCGCCCATCGAGCCCACCTGCACGCGTCCCGACGCGCCGCTCTGCACCGCCGCGATTTCATCGCGGGTCTGCTCGTACTGCGCCAGCACCGAGCGCGCGAAGCGCACCAGCGACTCGCCGGCGGGCGTGGGCTCGGTGCCGCGCGTCGAGCGCGTGAACAGCGTCAGCCCCAGCATCTTCTCGACTTCGGTCAGCACCCGCGACACCGCGGGCTGGCTCACCGACAGGAATTCCGCGGTGCGCCCGAGATGGCGGAATTCATCCAGCGCCACCAGCAATTGCAGATGGCGCAGCTTGATATTGGAGCGCAGCGCGCGATCGATCTTGACCATGGCCCGCAGTCTACCTAACGAAAACGTTATGAAGCAATGCTGGTTTTTGATTGGATTGTTATGTACGGCGGCGAGAGAATGCCTGGCATGACGACGCCGGGCCCGCACCGGTCGCCCATAATCAAAACATGGAGACACCCGCAAATGACCCAAGGACTCCCCATCGACCTGAAGCGCCGCAACCTGCTCATCGGCGCCGCCGCCGGCGTTGCTGCCGGTGCTGCCGGCGTGCTGCTGCCGGGCTCGCGCGCGCTGGCCTCCGCGTATCCAGAGCGTCCGATCACCTTTATCTGCCCGTGGCCGGTCGGCGGCACGGCAGACCAGTCGATGCGCGCGCTGTGCCAGGTGGCCGGCGGCATCCTCAAGCAATCGATCGTGGTGGAAAACCGCGCTGGCGCTTCCGGCATGATCGGCACCAAGGCGCTGGCGCGCGCCACGCCGGACGGCTACACCATCGGCCAGATCCCCATCTCGGTCACGCGCTTTGCCCAGCTCGGCATGCTGCAGCTGGACCCGCGCACCGAGCTGACCTACCTGGCGCGCACCTCGGGCCAGACCTTCGGCATCGCCGTGCCGACCGGCTCGCCCTACAAGACGCTGCAGGACGTGGTCGCGGCAGCCAAGGCGAGCCCCGGCAAGATCACCTATGCGCACGCCGGCATCGGCGGCGCGACCCATGTCGGCATGGAGCAGTTTGCGCTGGCCGCGGGCGTGCAGTTCAACGCGATCGCCTACAAGGGCGGTGCCGCCGCGCTGCAGGACGTGCTGGCGGGCCAGGTGGAACTGCTGGCGGATTCCAGCTCGTGGGCGCCGCATGTGGAAGCCGGCAAGCTGCGCCTGCTGGCGACCTGGGGCGGGCAGCGCGCATCGCGCTTCAAGGACACGCCCACGCTGAAGGAGCTCGGCTACAACGTCGTAGTGGAAGCGCCCAACGGCATCGGCGCGCCCAAGGGCCTGCCGCCCGCCATCGAGAAGACGCTGCGCGATGCCTTCCGCGCCGCGGTGGCGAGCAATGAGTTCAAGCAGGTCGCGGCACGGCTGGATGCGCCGCTGATGTACCTGGACGGTCCCGACTACAAGAAGTACGTGGCCAGCATCTATGCGCAGGAAACCGAGCTGATCAAGCGCCTGAAGCTCAAGGAACTGCTGCAGCAAAGCTGAGCGCAGTTGCACCACCAGCCGTCCACCACAGCGAATCCCAAGTGAAGCCCAATCCCGTCATCCGCCTGCACGCCAACGACAACGTGCTGGTCGCCCGGCATGAACTGTCGCTGGGCCAGCAGCTTGCCGAACCCGCGGTGCGTGTGCGCGCGCAGGTGCCGGCCGGCCACAAGATCGCGGCCTGTGCCATTGCCGCCGGCACGCCGGTGCGCAAGTTCGATACCGTGATCGGCGTGGCCGCGCGCGATATCGTGCCCGGCGAGCATGTGCATTCGCACAACCTGACGCTGGTCGATTTCTATCGCGATCCCGCGTTCTGCCAGGACGTGCGGCCGGTCGACTACGTGCCCGAGGCGCAGCGCGCCACGTTCAACGGCTTCGTGCGCGCCGATGGCCGCGTGGGCACGCGCAATTTCATCGGTATCCTGTCTTCGGTGAATTGCTCGTCGACGGTGATCCGTCAGATTGCCGCGCATTTCACGCCGGAACGGCTGGCGGCCTATCCCAATGTCGATGGCGTGGTCGCGTTTGCGCAGACCAGCGGCTGCGGCATGTCGTCGCCGAGCGAGCATTTCGATGTGCTGCGGCGCACGCTGGCGGGCTATGCGCGCCATCCCAACCTGGCTGGCGTGCTGATCGTCGGGCTGGGCTGCGAGCGCAACCAGGTCGCATCGCTGGTGGAATCGCAGGGCCTGGAACCCGGACCCGCTGTGCATACGCTGGTGATGCAGGACACCGGCGGTACGCGCGCCACCATCGCGGCGGGCATCCGCGCGGTCGAGGCGATGCTGCCCGCGGCCAATGCCGCGGTGCGCCAGCCGGTGCCGGCCAGCCATCTCAAGATCGGGCTGGAGTGCGGCGGCTCGGACGGCTTCTCGGGCATCAGCGCCAACCCGGCGCTGGGCGCGGCCATGGACCTCCTGGTGCGCCACGGCGGCACCGCCATCCTGTCGGAAACGCCGGAGATCCACGGCGTCGAATTCATGCTGACGCGCCGCGCCGTCACGCCGGAAGTCGGGCAGAAGCTGCTCGACCGGCTGGCCTGGTGGGAGCGCTACACCGCCGGCCAGAACGCGCAGTTCAACGGCGTGGTCGGCCACGGCAACCAGCAGGGCGGGCTCGCCAATATCTTCGAGAAATCGCTGGGCTCGGCGATGAAGGGCGGCACCACGCCGCTGCAGGCAGTGTACGAGTATGCCGAGCCGATCGACCGGGCCGGCTTTGTCTTCATGGACTCGCCTGGCTACGACCCGGTCGCCGTGACCGGGCAGATTGCCAGCGGTGCCAACCTGATCTGCTTCACCACCGGCCGCGGCTCGATGTTCGGCTCCAAGCCCGCCCCGACGATCAAGCTCGCCTCCAACTCCGCCATGTACCAGCGGCTGGAAGAGGACATGGACATCAACTGCGGGCTCGTGCTCGACGGCGGACTGACCGTGCCCGAGATGGGCGAGCGCATCTTCCGGCATATCCTGCGCGCCGCTTCCGGCGAGCCGACCAAGAGCGAGCTTCTGGGTTTGGGCGACAACGAGTTCGTACCCTGGCACCTCGGCATCGTCAGCTGATTGCCGGCTGTCCCACCATTTTTTGAATCGATTCCCGATGGCCCTGAACCTTGCCGAGCCCGCGCTGCTGCGCACCCAGAACCTGATTGACGACCAATGGCGCGATGCCGGCCTGGGCGCTCGCCTGTCCGTGTCCGATCCCGCCACCGGCGAGGCCTTTGCCAGCGTGCCGGATAGCGATGCCGGCGATGCGCGCCTGGCGGTGGACGCAGCCGCCGCCGCATTTCCGGCATGGAGCCGGCGCACCGCGCGCGAGCGTGCGCAGCTGATCAAGCGCTGGCACGCACTGATCCTGCAGCACCAGGAAGACCTGGCGCGCATCATCTCCACCGAGCAAGGCAAGCCGCTCAAGGAAGCACGCGGCGAGGTGCAGTACGGCGCATCCTACGTCGAATGGTTCGCCGAGGAAGCGACCCGCATCTGCGGCGACATCGTCGCGGAAGCGGTGCCGGGCCGCAAACTGCTGGTCCTCAAGGAGCCGGTAGGCGTGGTCGCCGCGATCACGCCGTGGAATTTCCCGCTGGCGATGATCGCCCGCAAGATCGCTCCCGCGCTCGCCGCCGGCTGCACCGTGGTGGCCAAGCCCGCCGAAGACACGCCGCTGACGGCGCTGGCGCTGGCATGGCTGGCACAGCAGGCCGGCATTCCGGCAGGCGTGCTCAACATGGTCAGCGCCTCGCGCGAGCATACGCCCGCCGTGGTCGATGCCTGGCTGGCCGACAGCCGCGTGCGCAAGGTCACCTTCACCGGCTCCACGCCGGTGGGCAAGCACCTGGCGCGCGAATCCGCCGCCACGCTGAAGAAGCTGTCGCTGGAACTGGGCGGCAACGCTCCGTTCATCGTGTTCGAGGATGCCGACCTGGACGCCGCGGTCGACGGCCTGATGGCGTCCAAGTTCCGCAACGGCGGCCAGACCTGCGTCTGCCCGAACCGCATCTATGTCCATGAGGCGGTCCACGATGACTTTGTCGAGCGGCTGGCGCAACGCGTCGGCGCGCTCCATGTCGGCCCCGCGACGGAAGACGCCGCGCAGATCGGCCCGATGATCAATGCGCGCGCCGTCGACAAGATCGCCCGCCACGTCGACGACGCCGTCGCCCGCGGCGCGCGCGTGGTCACCGGCGGCAAGCGCGTGCGCACGGAAGACGGTCCGCACTACTACGCGCCGACCGTGCTGGTCGACGCCACGCCGGCAATGGAACTGTCGTGCGAAGAGACCTTCGGCCCGGTCGCGCCGATCCTCCGTTTCCGCGACGAAGCCGAAGTGATCCGCGACGCCAACGACACGCCGTTCGGGCTGGCCGCATACTTCTATTCCAACGATGTGCGACGCATCTGGCGCGTCGCACAGGCGCTGGAAACCGGCATGGTCGGCATCAACGAAGGCGCGATCGCGGCCGAGGCGGCGCCGTTCGGCGGCGTCAAGGAATCCGGCTACGGCCGCGAAGGCTCGCGCCACGGCCTGGACGATTACATGCATACCAAGTACCTTTGCCAGGGCCAGCTCGGCTGAAGCGCCGGGCAAACGCCAGATCGAACAGGAACAATCCCCATGCCCGCAGACAATCCCTTCAAGACCGCGCTGGCCGCGCGCCAGCCGCAGATCGGCCTGTGGCTGTCGATGGCCACGCCGTACCTGGCCGAAGTCTCGGCCACCGCCGGCTTCGACTGGCTGCTGATTGACGGCGAGCACGCGCCCAACGACCTGCAGACCACTTTGCAGGCGTTGCAAGCGGTAGGCGCCTATCCGTCGCAGCCGGTGGTGCGCGCCGTGTCCGGCGACGTGGCCCTGATCAAGCAACTGCTCGATATCGGCGCCAAGACGCTGCTGGTGCCGATGGTCGACACCGCCGAGCAGGCGCGCGCGTTGGTCAGCTCCACGCGCTACCCGCCGCAAGGTATCCGTGGCGTCGGCAGCGCGGTGGCGCGGGCTTCGCGCTGGAGTTCGCGCACCGATTACCTCGACGTGGCCGATGACGAGGTCTGCCTGCTGGTGCAGGCCGAGACCGTCACCGCGCTGCAGAACCTGGAAGCCATCTGCGCGGTGGAAGGCGTCGACGGCGTTTTCATCGGCCCCGCAGACCTGGCCGCATCGATGGGCCATCGCGGCCGACCCGGCCATCCCGAAGTGCAGGCCGCGATCGAAGGCGCGATGCGCACCATCATCGCCAGCGGCAAGGCCGCCGGCACGCTGACCTCCGATCCCGCGCTGGCGCGCCGCTACCTCGAACTGGGCTGCACCTTCGTGGCCACCGGCGTCGACGTGCTGGTCTATGCCAACGCCGCGCGCAAGCTGGCGGCATCGTTCCGCGAGCAACCGGCCGACGCTGCCGCCGTTTCCGCAGACATCAAGCCCTCCGCCGCGTACTGACCCGCTCCAGGACAACACATGCATGCCGTTCCCCAGAACCACGAATCCACGCTGCGCGCGATGGAAGCCATCGTCGGCGCCAACGCCTGCCGCACCGGCGAGGCCGACACCCAGGCCTATGTCACCGACTACCGCGGCATCTACCGCGGCCAGGCGCAGGTGGTGGTGCTGCCGTCCTCGACCGAGCAGGTCAGCCAGGTGCTGCAGTGGTGCCATGCCAACCGCGTGCCGGTGGTGCCGCAGGGCGGCAATACCTCGCTGATGGGCGGCGCCGTGCCCGACGACAGCGGCACCGCGGTGGTCGTCAACCTGAGCCGCATGAACCGCGTGCTGGAGGTCGACACCATCAACGACACCATGACCGTGCAGGCCGGCGTCACGCTGAGCGCCACACGCAGCGCGGCCGAAGCGCAAGGGCGCCTGTTCCCGCTGCGCATCGGCTCCGAAGGCTCGTGCCAGATCGGCGGCAACCTGTCGACCAATGCCGGCGGCACCGCGGTGCTGCGCTACGGCAACATGCGCGACCTCGTGCTCGGCATCGAGGCCGTGCTGCCCGACGGGCGCATCTTCTCGTCGCTGCGCGGCCTGCGCAAGGACAACACCGGCTACGACCTCAAGCAACTGTTTATCGGCGCCGAAGGGACGCTCGGCATCATCACCGGCGCGGTGCTCAAGCTAATGCCGCAGCCGCGCAGCACTGCCGTGGCCCTGGTCGCGGTCAAGAACCCGGCCGCCGCGGTGGCGCTGCTCGGCGAAGCCAAGCGCCTCTCCGGCCAGGCCGTCAGCGCCTTCGAACTGATCTCGCGGCCCGCGCTGGAGCTGGTGCTGGAATACCTCGGCAACGTCGCCGCGCCGCTGCAGGACCGTCATGACTGGATGGTGCTGGTCGAACTGACTTCCGGCACCGACGCCGAAAGCCTCAACGCCACGCTGATGGAAATCCTGGAGTCCGGCTTCAGCCAGGGGCTGGTGCTCGACGCCGCCGTCGCCTCCAGCCTGTCCGACGTCCAGACCTTCTGGCGCATCCGCGAAGAGATCTCCGACGCGCAGACGCGCACTGGCGGCAGCATCAAGTGCGACGTCTCGGTGCCGCTGTCGCGCATCGCGGCGTTTGTGGAAGAGGCTTCGGCCAGGGTGCTGGAGCTGGTGCCGGATGCGCGCATGGTGATCTACGGGCATATGGGCGACGGCAATGTCCACTTCAACCCGCTGCGGCCCAAGGACCAGGAGGCGAAGGATTTCCTGGCGCAGTGGTATGAGCCGGTGTCGACGCTGGTGGATGGGCTGGCACATGCGGGTAATGGTTCGGTGTCGGCCGAACACGGCATCGGCGTGGCCAAGCGGGACGACCTGGTGCGGTACAAGTCGCAGGTCGAGCTGGAACTGATGTGGCAGGTGAAGCGGGCGCTGGATCCGATGAATCTGCTGAATCCGGGGAAGGTGCTGCCGGCGCCCTGAGCCGTCACTCCTGGCAGGTTCTGGCGATTACCGGCCCGTTCGACCGCAACGGGCCGGGCAGGGCGCACAACCGCCGTGGCAAGAATCTGCCGTCTCGGCTAAGGTGAGGGGTATCCAGAACGCCGGAACAGGCGCATGCCGGGCCACCGGCACACGCCCGGCCCCCCCGCCGAGACCAATATGAGCGCCCCTGCCACCGATACCGCCGCCGCCACCAATCCCCTCAAGAAACCCGAACTGGACTATCCCTGCGGCGACGCTCCCGAGCCCGGCCGCGCCAGCGAGATCGTCCCCGGCGTGCTCTGGATGCGCATGCCGATGCCGCTCGGCCTGAACCATATCAACCTGTGGGCCATCCGCGATGGTGCCGGCTGGGCCGCGGTCGACTCCGGCCTGCAGACGCCCGAAACGGCGCAGGCGTGGCGCACGCTGTTTGGCGACGGCGGCGCGCTGGCCGATGGCCTGACGCGGCTCTTCGTCACCCACATGCATCCCGACCATATCGGCATGGCCGGCTGGCTCAGGCGCAAATTTGGCTGCCAGCTGTGGATGACCCGGATGGAATACCTGATGTGCCGCGTGCTGGCCGCCGATACCGGCCGCGCCGCACCCGACGACGCCATCGAGTTCTACCGCCGCGCCGGCTGGGACGACGACGCCATCGAGGTCTACCGGACCCGCTTCGGCGGCTTCGGCAAATTCGTCCACGCCTTGCCGGAGAGCTTCCGGCGCCTGGAAGACGGCGCCACCATCCGCATCGGCGACCACGACTGGACGGTCGTCGTCGGCACCGGCCATTCCCCCGAGCATGCCTGCCTCTATTGCCCGTCACTGAAGCTGCTCGTCTCCGGTGACCAGGTCCTGCCGCGGATCTCGTCCAATGTGTCGGTGTTTCCGACCGAGCCCGACGCCGATCCAATGGAAGACTGGCTGTCGTCGCTGGACAAGGTCAAGGCGGCCGTGCCGGACGATGTGCTGGTGCTGCCGGCCCACAATGAGCCATTCCGCGGGCTGCACGCCCGTATCGACTACCTGCGAGCGAGCCAGCTGCAGGCGCTCGACCGGCTGCGCGGGACGCTGGCGGAGCCGAAGCGGGCGGTGGATGTGTTCGGCGAACTGTTTTCCCGGCCGATTACGGGGGCGGGCGGGTTGCTGGGGATGGCGACGGGGGAGAGCATCGCGCATCTGAACTACCTGCTGCATCGGAGGGAAGCGGTGCGTGAGCTGGGCGCGGACGGGTGCTATTGGTATCGGTTGGGGTAGTCGGCGGCGGTGTGCGTGGGTTCTCGTGCCCCGATGGTGTTGCTGACGTCCAACGACTCTCGACCCCACAGGTTGGCTGAGCGCAATCGTCTATTGGATGGCGGCAGGTGTCTGCCGCCATTCTTTTTGTAGATCGATTGGCTTAAAAACCGGGCTCCGGTGCTTGGCGGGCGGGATAGACAACCCCACTTGGTGCGGGTAACGCACGCATTCGGCGCAGGGGGTGGCGAGATCCGGGGTTGACTTTAGATCGTACGATATATATCTTACGATCTATCTTGCGATAGATCGGAGAGCCCATGCGCCACCATCATCACCACCAAAGGTACCCCGACGCGACTCACGGCTCGGTACGCCATGCATTCATGCGACTCGCTCCGCACCCCATGCGTCACGCCATGGGCCGAGGCGGCGCCGGCTTCTGGGGCAACCGAGACGACGACGGCTTCAGTGGCGGCGGCCCCGGCGGCTTCGACAACGATGACTGGCGCCGCGGCCGCAAGTTCAGCGCCGACGACCTGCAACTGCTGCTGCTCAGCCTGCTCGAAGAAAAACCCAGCCACGGCTACGAACTGATCAAGGCGCTCGAAACGCGCACCAACGGCTTCTACAAGCCGAGCCCCGGCGTGGTGTACCCCGCGCTCACCTACCTGGAAGAAGTCGGCTACGCCACCGTCGACACCGAAGGCAACAAGAAGCGCTACCAGTTGTCCGAAACCGGCAAGGCGCACCTCGCTGCCAACCGCGAGCGAGTCGATGTGATGGTGGCCAAGCTGCGCCATGTGGCCCGCAAGATGGAGTGGATGCGCCGGGCCATGAGCGGCGAGCCGCAGCCGGAACCGGAGCAGGGCGGCTGGCTGCCCGAGCTGATGCAGGCGCGTGGCGCGCTCAAGCGCGCCATGGTGATGCGCAGCGAAGCCGGCGCCGACGAGCAGCGCCGCATTGCCGCGATCCTGATGCGCGCAGCTGCGGAGATCGAAGCCGGCCCCAAGGCCTGAGCCGTGGCGCTGGCGCTGGCCTGTGCGATCGGCACCCAGGCCCGGCAAGCGCCGGGCCTGCAACCAAGGAATTCCTCCATGACTGCAAACGCTACTAAATCCCATCGCGATCTGTCCGTGCAGCGCGTGCGCCATCCGCTCAGGATGCGCCTGCTGCAAGTGGTGCGCACCACGCAGGTCACGCCGCAGCTGCTGCGCGTCACGCTGGGCGGCGCCGAGCTGGAAGACTTTGTTTCGGCTTCGTTCGACGACCACGTCAAGGTCTTTTTCCCCGTGGATGGTGCCGACAAGCCGGTGCTGCCGCAGGTGGGCCCGGACGGCATCAGCTTTCCCGAAGGCCAGCCGCGTCCGGCCGCGCGCGACTACACGCCGCGCCGCTACGATGCTGCCGCGCAGGAGCTGGATATCGAGTTCGTGCTGCACGGCGACGGCCCCGCCTCGACGTGGGCGGCGCAGGCGCGGCCGGGCCAGTACCTGGGCGTGGGCGGGCCGCGCGGCTCGTTCGTGGTGCCGACGGGCTTCGACTGGCATCTGCTGATCGGCGACGATACGGCGCTGCCCGCAGTGGGGCGCCGGCTGGAAGAGCTGGGCGCGGAGGCGCGCGCCATCGTCGTCATGGAAGTGGGCGATGCGACCGCGCAGATCGCACTGCCGAGCCCGGCCAATGTCGAGGTGCACTGGCTGCATCGCGGCGATGCGCCCGAGGGCAGCCTGCTGGAAGGGGCGCTGCGCCAGGTCACGCTGCCTCAGGGCGAAGGCTATGTCTGGGCCGCGGGGGAGGCGGCCGCGATGAAGGCCGTGCGCCACTACCTGGTCGGCGAGCGCGGCATCGACAAGAAGCGCATCCGCACATCGGCCTACTGGAAGCGCGGCGACGCGGCGGTGCACGAGACGCTGGACGACTGAGCCACGGCGGCGGCACGGTGTGTACGCGGGCGCGGCGTTGCCATAAGATGGCAGGCAACGCCACCGCCGGGAGGACTGCCGTGCTGCCTGCATCCAAGCCGTCGCGCATCATCGCCGCCGCCGCGGCATCCGTTGCCATGCTGGCCGCCTGTGCGCCGGACGCCGTGCGCAGCCGCCAGGCCACCGACTTCAATGCCTATCTCGATTCGCTGCGGACTGCGTGCCCGAACATGATGGTCGGCACGAACAATATCAGCGAGTGGCTGCGCACCAGCGGCAGCCGCAGCGACGACGATTACGTCTACTGGCTGGACCAGACTTCGCGCCTGTACTACCAGCGCATCTCTGCCCAGCAGTACCGCGATTCGGTCAGTGCGGCGCTGGGCGGGCGCTCCGATTCTCCCGCGCTCGATTGCATCGTGCGCCATCTGCCCGCCAACCGCCCGACCGGTCTGCCTGGCGGCAGGCTCTAGTCATCTGCACACACACCCGTTGTGCAACGGTGGCATCCCCGCTAACATGAGTCCCCAGGCAGCCGAAACAGCGGCTGCCGACGTCGCTCGGACGGTTCCGGGCGCTTACGTAAAGGACTCCACATGACTGCCGCTTCCTCCGGCAAGCGCCGCTTCGCGCGCATCGATCGTCTTCCCCCGTACGTTTTCAACATCACCGCCGAGCTGAAGATGGCCGCCCGCCGCCGTGGCGAGGACATCATCGACATGAGCATGGGCAACCCGGATGGCGCCACGCCGGCGCATATCGTGGCCAAGCTCACCGAGGCGGCGCAGCGGCCCGACACGCACGGCTATTCCACGTCCAAGGGCATCCCGCGGCTGCGGCGTGCGATCTCGCACTGGTACCGCGAGCGCTATGACGTCGAGATCGACCCGGATACCGAGGCCATCGTCACCATCGGCTCCAAGGAAGGGCTGGCGCACCTGATGCTGGCCACGCTGGATCGTGGCGACACGGTGCTGGTGCCCGATCCCAGCTACCCGATCCATATCTACGGCGCGGTGATTGCAGGGGCGGATATCCGTTCGGTGCCGCTGGTGCCGGGCATCGATTTCTTTGCCGAGCTGGAACGCGCGATCCGGGGCAGCTATCCCAAGCCCAAGATGATCGTGCTGGGCTTTCCGTCGAACCCGACCGCGCAATGCGTCGAGCTTGATTTCTTCGAGCGCGTGATCGCGCTGGCGCGCAAGCACGATATCTTTGTCGTGCATGACCTGGCGTATGCGGACATCGTCTTCGATGGCTACCAGGCGCCTTCGATCATGCAGGTGCCGGGCGCCAAGGACATCGCGGTGGAGTTCTTCACGCTGTCCAAGAGCTACAACATGGCGGGCTGGCGCATCGGCTTCATGGTCGGCAACCCCGACCTGGTGGCGGCGCTGACGCGCATCAAGAGCTATCACGACTACGGCACCTTCACGCCGGTGCAGATCGCTGCGATCGCCGCGCTGGAAGGCGACCAGCAATGCGTGCGCGAGATCGCCGCGCAATACCAGTCGCGCCGCGACGTGCTGGCGAAGGGGCTGATCGAGGCGGGGTGGCCGGTGGAGATCCCGAAGGCGTCGATGTATATCTGGGCGCGCATTCCCGAGCCATACCGCGCGCTGGGCTCGCTGGAGTTCGCCAAGCAGTTGCTGGCGAAGGCCAAGGTGTCGGTGTCACCGGGCATCGGCTTTGGCGACTACGGCGACGAGTACGTGCGTTTCGCGCTGATCGAAAACGAATCGCGCATCCGGCAAGCCGTGCGAGGCATCAAGGCGATGTTCCGCGCGGATGGGCTGATCAAGGCCTGATGCCGTGGCAACCTGCGCCGCGGGGTGCGGCGCAGGTGCTGGCTTGTTGCATTCAGGCCGGAAGGGCCAGCGGCAACGGTTGCTCGCCAGGCGCCCACCATGGCCGGAACAGTGCCTGCGCGTCATCCGGCGCCACCGCCTCATAGCTGGTGGTGCGCCAGCGCGGCGCGTTGTCCTTGTCGACGATCAGCGCG
The DNA here is from genome assembly GCF_059278825.1 of Cupriavidus sp. MEYA8. Lineage (NCBI taxonomy): Bacteria > Pseudomonadati > Pseudomonadota > Betaproteobacteria > Burkholderiales > Burkholderiaceae > Cupriavidus > Cupriavidus sp. MEYA8. The sequence goes on along the minus strand of NZ_CM181222.1, from coordinate 44,025 downwards.
CGCACGCCTTCGATGAAATCCCCTTGCGAGAAGGTGTTGACCACCACTGCCAGCTCCATGCGGAAGCAGTCGGCGAGGTCCATGCGCCGGCCGCGCAGCAGCAGTTCACGTGTGGCACACGCCGACAGCGGCGAGCGCGTACGCAGCACGTCGATGGTGCGCGTGGCCCAGGCGGTGTAGAGCGGATCGTCCTGGCACGCCAGGCCGGCCAGGATTTCCGGCAATGTGGCATGCGCGGGGAAGTGGCGCAGCAGCGCGGGCAGCACCTGCAGCAGCGGTGAGTCGGCGGCGCTCGTCACGGGTTCGCGCACCAGCGCATGGCGCAGGTCGGCGAGCACGTCGCGGCCCCACGTAATGCCGGCCAGTGTCTGCTCCAGCGTGGCCAGCGTGCCGCTGTCGACGGCGGCATCGGCCAGGCCGCACAGCAGCGCATCGGCGGCGCCGATGGTGACGCCGGTCAGGCCGAGATACAGCGCCAGCTGCACCGGCAGCTTCGACAGGAAATGGCTGGCACCGACATCCGGCACCAGCCCGATGCCGGTCTCCGGCATGGCCACGCGCGAGCGCTCGGTGACGATGCGCAGGTGCGCGGCCTGCGCCAGCCCCATGCCGCCGCCCATGACGACGCCGTCCATCAGCGCCACCAGCGGCTTGGGATAGCGGTGCAGGCGGTAGTCCAGCGTGTATTCGTCGATAAAGAAGCGCCGGTGCAGCGGTGTGCCGTCGCGGTAGCTGTCGTACAGGGCGCGGATATCGCCGCCGGCACAGAAGGCCTTGGGACCCGCGCCGCGCAGCACGACGGCGCGGATGGCGTCGTCCTGCGCCCAGGTTTCGAGCTGCGCGCCCAGCGCGACGATCATCGGGTACGACAGCGCATTGAGCTGGCGCGGCCGGTTCAGCGTGGCAATGCCGACGCCGTTGACGACGTCGAACAGGGCCTCAGGCTCGGCGGCATCCTGCGTGCCGGCATGGTGCGGCGAGTTGGCCGATTCGGTCAGGCGCATGCGGGCTCCTAGGCGTTGCGCCATTGCGGCGCGCGTTTCTCGAGGAAGGCGTTGACGCCTTCGCGCTGGTCGGCGCCGTCGAACAGGTCGACAAAGCGCTCGCGCTCCAAGGCCAGCGCTGCCTGGCGCGGCACGCCCTGGCGTGCCAGGTGCACCAGCTGCTTGCTGTACGCCGCGGCGCGCGGGCTGACCTTGCAGGCGCGTTGCGCCATCTCCAGCGCAGTGGCCAGCGCCTGTCCGCGCGGCACCACTTGCTCGACCAGTCCGATGCGCAGCGCGGTGGCCGCGTCGACGCGTTCGTTGGTCAGGATCATGCGCTTGGCCCAGCCTTCGCCGACCAGCCACGGCAGCGTCTGCGTGCCGCAGCCGCACGGCAGCAGGCCCACGGCGGCTTCGGGCAGTGCCATCTGCGCGTGTTCCTCGGCGAGGCGGATATCGCAGGCCAGCGCGCATTCCAGGCCGCCACCCATCGCGTAGCCGTTGATGGCGGCGATGACCACGGGGCGCGCGTTCTGCAGCGCTTCGAAGGCACTGCCGAACTGCTGCGCCATCGCGCGCGCATGGGCACGATCACCGTCGGCGAAGCCGTTCAGATCGGCGCCGGCGCTGAAGAATTTCTCGCCAGCACCGGTGACAACGACGGCGCGAATCTCGGGGTTGGCGTCGATCATCGCCACCAGATCGCGCAGCTGCTGCAGGCCGTCGGCGGTGAAGGCGTTGGCGGGCGGTCGGCTCAGCGTCAGCGTGGCGACGTGGCCATCGAGGGCGAATTCGATCATGGCTGGCGCTCCTTGTCGGTGGCGGACAGGTACTGGCGGATCACGCCGGAGAAATCGAGCTGGCCTTCGCCGGCGTGGCTCATGGCCTGGTAGACCTGCTGCGCCAGCGCGCCCAGGAACAGCGGCTGCTTCACGCTGCGCGCGGCATCGGCGGCGAGGCCCAGGTCCTTGAGCATCAGGTCGGCGCCGAAGCCGCCGCTGTAGCCACGGCCGGCCGGAGCGGTATCGATCACGCCGGGCCACGGGTTGCAGGTATCGGACGCCCAGCAGCGGCCGGTCGAGGTATTGACGATGCCGGCCAGCACGTTGGCGTCGATGCCGAGCTTCACGCCCAGCGCCATCGCCTCGGACACGCCGATCATCGAAATACCCAGGATCAGGTTGTTGCAGATCTTGGCGACCTGGCCGGTGCCAGTGCCGCCGCAGTGGACCAGGTTGCGGCCCATGCTGGCCAGCACCGGGCGCACCTGAGCGAACAGGGTTTCGGTGGCACCGACCATGAAGGTCAGCGTGCCGGCCTGAGCGCCGCCGGTGCCGCCGGAGACGGGGGCATCGGCCAGAGAATTGCCGTGCTCCTCGGCGGCGGCGGCCAGCTCGCGCACGGTGGCCGGATCGATGGTGCTGGAATCGACCAGCGGCACGCCCGGGCGCACGCCGGCGAGCACGCCGTCTTCGCCAAGGTAGGCGCTGCGCACGTGTGCGGCGGCGGGCAGCATGGTGATGACAAAATCCGCTTCCGCCACAGCCTTGCGCGCGGTGTCTGCACTGGCTGCGCCGTCGGCGCATAGCGCGGCGACGGTGGCGGCATTGAGGTCGAACACGGTCAGGGTATGGCCGGCTTTGAGCAGGTTGCGCGCCATGGGCGCGCCCATGTTGCCCAGGCCGATGAAGGCGATATGCATGGGGTGTCTCCTTCAGCGAAGGTATTTGAACAACGTTTGTTTTCTCCCCTCTCCCGCTTGCGGGAGAGGGGAGCAGACCGTCGGCCGTTGCGACGTGCCACGCCTCACTTCAAACTGATCGTCGTATTCACCCCGTCATTCACCGTCGCATCGTCAAACCACCGCGCCGTCACCGTCTTGGTCTGCGTGTAGAACTGCACCACCTGCTTGCCATACGGCCCCAGATCGCCCAGCTTGGAACCACGCGAGCCGGTGAAGCTGAAATAAGGCACCGGCACCGGGATCGGGATATTGATGCCAACCTGGCCGACGTCAATTTCGCTCTGGAACTTGCGCGCGGCGGCGCCGCTCTGGGTGAACACGCCGGTGCCGTTGCCGAACGGGTTGCGGTTGACCAGCGCGATGGCGTCGTCCAGCGTTTCGACGCCGATCACCACCAGCACCGGCCCGAAGATTTCTTCCGTGTAGATCGTCATGTCGGTGCCGACCTCGGTGAAGATGGTCGGCCCGATGAAGTTGCCCTGCGGATAGCCCGGCACCTGCACGTTGCGGCCGTCGAGCACCAGCTTCGCCCCTTCGCGCTCGCCGGCGGCGATCAGGCCGAGGATGCGCTCCTTTGCTGCCACCGAGACCACCGGGCCGACATCGGTACCGGGCTCCACGCCGGCGCCGATCTTCAGGGTCTTGGCGCGCTCGACCAACTCAGGCACCCAGTCGCGCGCCGCGCCTACCAGCACCACCACGGAGGTGGCCATGCAACGCTGGCCCGCCGCGCCAAAGCCCGCGCCCGCCAGCGCGTTCAGGGTCTGTTCCTTGTGCGCGTCGGGCAGCACCACGGCGTGGTTCTTGGCGCCCATCATCGACTGCACGCGCTTGCCGTGCGCGCCGGCCAGGTTGTAGACGTGCGTGCCGACCGCGGTCGAGCCGACGAACGACACCGCCTTGATGTCCGGATGCGTGCACAGGGCATCGACCACATCCTTGGCACCGTGCACCACGTTCAGCACGCCCGCCGGCACGCCGGCTTCCAGCGCCAGCTTGACCAGTTCCATGGTCGACAGCGGGTCCTGTTCCGACGGCTTGAGCACGAAGGTGTTGCCGCAGACGATCGCCATCGGGAACATCCACAGCGGGATCATCGCCGGGAAGTTGAACGGCGTGATGCCGGCGCAGACGCCGATCGGCTGCTGCAGCGTGTAGGTGTCGACGGTGGAGGCGACGTTCTCGGCAAAGCCGCCTTGCTGCAGCGTGCCGATCGAGCAGGCGTGCTCGACCACTTCCAGGCCGCGGAAGATGTCGCCCTCGGCATCGGCCAGGGTCTTGCCCTGTTCGGCGGTCAGGATGGCGGCGATGCGCTTGCTGTGCTCGCGGATCAGCGCCTGGTAGCGCAGCATGATGCGCAGCCGTGCGCCGATGGGTGTGTGGCGCCACGTGGCAAAGGCGCGGTGCGCGGCGCCGACGGCGGCGGCGACTTCGCTGGCGGTGGCCAGCGGCACGCGCGCCAGCACTTCCTGGGTGGCGGGGTTGACCACCTGGCGGAACTCGGTGGCGGACGATTCCACCCATTCGCCGTTGATCAGCAGCGGTACGGTCGGCACGGCATTGTCGGTCTTGGGCACTGCGCTCATGGTTGTCTCCGGACGGTGTGGTTGTATGTGGTTGGCAAGGGATTACAGGCTGCGCGCGATCAGCATGCGCTGGATCTCGCTGGTGCCTTCGTAGATCTGGGTGATGCGGGCGTCGCGGTAGTGGCGCTCGACCGGGTAGTCTTCCAGGTAGCCATAGCCGCCGTGGATCTGCAGCGCCTTGGAGCAGACGCGCTCGGCCAGCTCGGATGCGTACAGCTTGGCTTGCGAGGCTTCGGACAGGCATGGCACGCCCTCGCTGCGCATGCGCGCGGCACGGTGCACCAGCAGGCGCGCGGCGTTCAGCTCGGTGGCCATGTCGGCCAGCATGTTGGCGATGGGCGGATGCTCGCGCAGCGGGCGGCCGAACTGGATGCGCTCCGATGCATAGCGGCACGCGGCCTCGAACGCCGAACGCGCAATGCCGATCGCCTGCGCGGCAATGCCGATGCGGCCGCCTTCGAGGTTGGACAGCGCGATGCGCAGCCCCTCGCCAGGCTCGCCCAGCAATGCGTCGTGCGGCACGGTGCAGTCTTCCAGCGTGATGGCGCAGGTGTCCGAGGCGCGGATGCCGAGCTTCTTCTCCGGCGCGTGGACGACAAAGCCCGGCGTGTCGGTCGGCACCAGGAAGGCCGAGATGCCTTTCTTGCCGCGCTCCGGCTCGGTCGAGGCAAACACTACGGCAACGCCGGCGCGCTGGCCGTTGGTGACGAACTGCTTGCTGCCGTTGAGCACCCAGCCATTGTCGGTATAGCGGGCGCGCGTGCGCAGGTTGTGGGCTTCGGAGCCGGCCTGCGGCTCGGTCAGGCAGAAGGCGCCGATCAGTTCGCCGCTGGCCAGCCGCGCCAGGTAGCGTTCCTTCTGCGCATCGGTGCCGTAGTGCAGGATCGGGCCGCAGCCGACCGAGTTGTGCACGCTCATCAGCGTGGCGCAGGCGGCGCAGCCCGCGGCGATTTCTTCGATGGCGAGCGCGTACGCGACATAGTCGGTGTAGGTGCCGCCCCAGTCCTCCGGCACGATCATGCCGAGCAGGCCCAGCGCGCCCATTTCGGCGACGACCTCTTCGGGCAGGCGGCCGTCGCGGTCCCACTGGGCGGCGCCGGCGGCCAGGCGCTCGCTGGCAAAGGCGCGCGCGCTGTCGCGGATCATCTGTTGCTGTTCGGTGTAGTCGCTGTGCATGGCAGGTTGGCGTGGTGGTGTTCAGCGGGGGGCTTTATGTAAAGCGCGTTGGCGCGGCGCCGCATCTGAGGCAGAATGCGCGCTCGGCGTCGTGGCCTGCGGGCAGTGTAGGAACGCCGCGGGCGGGCTCCTATGCCAAAATCCGCCAATCTTCATGAACTCGTTTGCCACCCGCCGGACCATGGAAAAAGGCAGCGTCGCGCTTTGTTTTGTCCACCACGCCATCGCCGGGCTGCAGGCGCGCGGGATCGACCCGGGGCCGGTGCTGCGCAGCGCCGGCATCGCGCCCGAATTGCTGGCAGTGCCGCAGGCCAGGGTGTCGGCGGCCAGCTACAGCGAACTGTGGCTGGGGGTCGCCGCCGCTCTGGACGACGAATTCTTCGGCCAGGATTCGCGCAGCATGAAGTGCGGCAGCTTTGCCATGCTGTGCCACGCGGTCTTCGGCAGCCGCACGCTGGGGCAGGGGCTGGAGCGCATTACGCGGTATTTCCGGCTGCTGCTGGACGATATCGGCGTGCGCCTGGACCGGCACGGGGACGAGGCCGCGCTGGTGCTGACCGCGCCCAACGCGGCGCTGGGGCGGCAGCCCGGCGTGTTCGCCAAGGAAACCATGCTGATCATGCTGCATGGACTGATGAGCTGGCTGTTGCGCCGGCGCGTGCCGGTGCGGCTCGCGGCGTTCGACTACGCTGAGCCGCCTTACAGCGCCGAATACCGCGTGATGTACTCGCGCCAGCTTGCCTTTGACCAGCCGGCCACGGCGCTGGTGTTCGACGCCGCGCTGCTGGACCAGCCGGTGCGCCAGGACGAGCGCAGCCTGAAGGCGTTCCTGCGCGATGCGCCGCATAACGTGGTGGTGAAGTATTCCGACCGCAGCAGCGTCGGGGCGCGCGTGCGCCGGCTGTTGCGCAACCAGCGGCCCGAGCTGTGGCCCACCTTCGAGGCGCTGGCGGTCAGCCTGAACCTGTCGGCTTCATCGCTGCGGCGCCGCCTGATGGACGAGGGCGTGAGCTACCAGGACCTGAAGGACGGGCTGCGGCGCGACCTTGCCATCGAGGCGCTCAGCCATTCGGGCCGCCCGGTGGCGGATATCGCGGCGGAACTGGGGTTTGCCGAGCCGGGCGCGTTCCACCGGGCATTCAGGCGCTGGACCGGCTCGCGGCCCGGCGCTTACCGCCGCGTGGTGGAAGAGGATTGACGGGATTGACGGGGGATTGAAGCGACTCAGGCATCGAGCGCCTGCGCGGTCTCCGTTGCCGCCTGCGTAGCCGCGGCAGGCCCGCTGTGCGCCGCGATGCGGTTGCGCCCGCCCACCTTGGCGCGATACAGCGCCGCATCGGCACGCGCGCTCAGCTGCGCCAGCGTCAGGCCCGGGTGCCAGCCGGCGGTGCCGCCGCTGACGGTATAGCGCACGGTGTGGGTGCCGCCGTCCGCCGCTGCCGTCGTGACCGCATGGCGCTGCACGCAGGCGCGGATGCGCTCGGCCACCGCGCCGGCGCCGGCCTCGCCGGTGGCGGGCAGCAGTACCATGAACTCTTCGCCGCCGAGACGGCCCAGCAGGTCGCCGGGCCGCAGTTGCGCCGCCACCAGCCTTGCGAACGCCTGCAGCACGGCATCGCCGGCCGCGTGGCCGTAGGTGTCGTTGACCGACTTGAAATGGTCGATGTCGACGATCAGCAGTGCGGGCGCCGGCTTGCCGCCGGCGGCGCGCGCCAGCTCGCGCTGTGCGCCTTCCTCGAACGCCTTGCGCGACAGCACGCCGGTCAGCGTATCGGTATTGGCGACCGCTTCGAGCCGGCGCACGATGGCGTCATGGATCATCAGCACCGCGCCCATGGTCATCGCGGGCATCACCAGCGCACCCAGGGTCAGGAACACCGTGTTGAGGAACATGGATTCCTGCAGGTAGGGATTGCCCAGCCACTGCAGCGCCGACAGCGTGCCGCGCACCGCATGGCCGGCGGCGAAAAACAGCGCGAAGCAGGCGGTCGTGATGAAGAACCGTGCCGATTGTCCGCGCGGGCGGCGGCGCAGCAAGGTCAGCGCGATCAGCGCGCACAGCACCGCATGGAAGACCGAGACAATGACGACGCGCGTGGTGAAGACGTCGACGGCATAGCGCCAGACGATCACGCCTGCAGTCGTCACCGCCGTCGCCGCCAGCAACCGCCGCCACGGCGGCACGCCGCCGCAGAAGCGCACGCTGCCGGCGTAGAACAGGGCCAGCGACCACGCCAGCGCGGCGTTGGCAACGCCAACCGACAACAAATCCGGGATCATGCCGCGCAGCGAGAACAGCACCAGCGCCCCGGTCGCGGTCAGGTTGGCATTGCACCATTCGCCTACACCCGGCAGCCCACAGCGGCGCAGCGACCACACGATGGCCAGCATCATGGCGCTGAGCGCGGTCGTGATGGTGAGCAGGGCGATCGGGACGGACATCGGACAGGGCTGGCTGCGGCGTGACGGTAATGCGCCGGTCCGGCGCGACCCGTAATGATACGGGGCGAGCAGGGCCAGCGGGCGCCGCCAGGGGCGCGCCGTCGTGCCGTCCGTGGGATGTGAGGTTGCCGCCGCTTGTGCCGGCGCTGTCGCGGCGCCTGGCTAGTCGGTTCGTCGTGGCGGTTCGTGCGGCTCGTCGGTGCGCAGCACCGGGTCATTGCGCAACAACCATCGCACCGCGATCAGCAGCGCTGCCAGGCAGCCGAGGATATAGCCGCCAAGGGAGACGACGTGGTTCATGATGTGACCCCATCTTGTTCCGGCTCTGAGGCCGGTCGAGCAGCAATTATGGGATCGGGGCCGGCACCGGGCATCCCCTGAATGGGGGCCGGTGCGGGGCTATGGGTGCGCTTGAGCGCTCAGGCGCTAGAGCTGCCCGGCGTGGTGCCGGATATGGTCGGCGATGAAGGTCGTGATGAAGTAATAGCCGTGGTCGTAGCCGCTGTGCCGGCGCAGCGTCAGCGGCTGGCCCGCCGCCTGGCAGGCGGCCTCGAATGCGTCGGGGTGCAGCTGGGTCTGCAGGAACTGGTCGTCCAGGCCCTGGTCGACCAGGATGCCGGCCGGGAACGGCGCGCCTTGCTGGCGCACCATCAGCTCGGTGGCGTCGTACTGCGTCCATGCCCCACGGTCGATGCCGAGATAGCCGGTGAAGGCCTTCTCGCCCCACGGGCAGCGCATCGGCGCGGCGATCGGCGCGAATGCCGACACCGAGCGGAAGCGCCCGGGGTGGCGCTGCGCCAGCACCAGCGCGCCGTGGCCGCCCATCGAATGCCCGAAGATCCCCACGCGCGACGCCTCGCCCGGCAGCGCGGTGGTGACCAGGTCGAACAGTTCCTCGGCGACATAGCTTTCCATGCGCCAGTGCCGGCTCCAGGGCGCCTCGGTGGCGTCGACGTAGAAGCCCGCGCCCGCGCCGAAGTCCCACGCATCGGCCTCGCCCGGCACGCCCGCGCCGCGCGGGCTGGTGTCGGGCGCGACCAGCATCAGGCCGTGTTCGGCGGCAAAGCGCTGCGCGCCGGCCTTGATCATGAAGGTTTCTTCTGTGCAGGTCAGGCCGGCCAGGTAGAACAGCACCGGCACCTTGGCGCCGCCCTGCGCCTGCGGCGGCAGGAACACCGAGAAGCGCATCGGCAGCCCGATCGCCGCCGAATCATGGCGGTAGAAGCGCTGCACGCCGCCATGGCAGCCGTGTTGCGAGATCAGTTCCAACAGTTCCATGTCGGCGCCGTCCTCAGTACAACACCACCGAGCGGATCGACTCGCCGCGCTTCATCAGGTCGAAGCCTTCGTTGATGCGCTCCAGCGGCAGCGTGTGCGTGATCAGGTCGTCGATATTGAGCTTGCCTTCCATGTACCAGTCGACGATCTTGGGCACGTCGGTGCGGCCGCGCGCGCCGCCGAAGGCGGAACCCTTCCATTCACGGCCCGCCACCAGCTGGAACGGTCGCGTCGAAATCTCCGCGCCGGCCTCGGCCACGCCGATGATGATCGACTTGCCCCAGCCCTTGTGGCAGCACTCCAGCGCCTGGCGCATGACCTGCGTATTGCCGATGCATTCAAACGAGTAGTCCGCGCCGCCATCGGTCAGCTGGATGATGTGGTCGACCACGTTCTCGACCTGCTTCGGGTTGATGAAATGCGTCATGCCGAACTTGCGCGCCATGGCCTCGCGCGCCGGGTTCAGGTCCACGCCGATGATCTTGTCGGCACCGACCATCTTTGCGGCCTGGATCACGTTCAGGCCGATGCCGCCGAGGCCGAAGACCACCACGTTGGCGCCGGCTTCCACCTTGGCGGTGAACAGCACCGCGCCCACGCCGGTGGTCACGCCGCAGCCGATGTAGCAGACCTTGTCGAACGGCGCATCGGGGCGGATCTTGGCGAGCGCGATCTCCGGCACCACGATGTGGTTGGCGAAGGTCGAGGTGCCCATGTAGTGGAAGATCGGCTTGCCGTCGAGCGAGAAGCGCGAGGTGCCGTCCGGCATCAGGCCCTTGCCCTGCGTGGCGCGGATCGCCTGGCACAGGTTGGTCTTGCGCGACAGGCAGAACTTGCACTGGCGGCATTCCGGCGTGTACAGCGGAATCACGTGGTCGCCGGGCTTGAGCGAGGTCACGCCGGGGCCGACGTCGGTGACGATGCCGGCGCCTTCATGGCCCAGGATCGCCGGGAAAATGCCTTCGGGATCGGCGCCGGACAGCGTGTAGTAATCGGTATGACAGATGCCGGTGGCCTTCACTTCCACCAGCACTTCCCCGGCGCGCGGGCCGTCCAGGTCCACGTCTTCGATGGTCAGCGGGGCGCCGGCTTTCCAGGCGATGGCGGCTTTGGTCTTCATGGGGTCCTCCGGGGAAAAGATGTACGGATGGGCTCGGCGGCGGGCAAAGACACCGGCAACGCAGGCCCGAGCGCAAGAGCAAGACTATACGACCATCCGGTGACACCAGGCCAGTGCCAGGTTCTGAAGCAGGGATCAGCGCGAAGTCGTGGTCGCGCCTTCGGCCCCGGCGTGGCGGCTCGCCTCCCGCGGCGCCAGCTCGGTCTCGTGCCGCCGCCCCAGCCACCATCCCAGTGCTGCCCATGCCAGCGCCAGCCCGGCACCCGCCAGGGCGACCGTGGCGGGTTGGCCGGAAATCGTATCGATGGCGGTCTTGACCCATGCGCTGACCGCATCGCCGGCGCGATAGACCGCGGTGTCGATCACGTTCTTGGCCTTGTACTTGGTCTCGGGATCGACCACCGTGAACAGCATCTCGCGCCCGGGCCGCAGCAGCGCATACTCGCCCACGCGCCGCAGGATCATCACGCCCGCAAGCACGCCGAAGGTCGGCACCAGTGCCAGCACCACGAAGCCCGCCGCGACCGCCAGCGGCACCGCGGTCAGCAGCAGCGTGACGCCGTAGCGCCGCGCCATGCGGCCGGTGAAGAACAGCTGGACCAGGATGGTCAGCGCCTGGACCGTGGCGTCGAGCGCGCTGAAGACCTGGGTTTGCCGTGTGCGCTCGGGGAAGGCCTCGGCCACCAGCCGCGCCTGCTCGAAATACAGGAAGGTGCTGGCCGTGGCCAGCAGGATCACGAACAGCCCGATGCCGAGCAGGTAGCGCGAGCGCAGCAACAACGCCAGCCCCGCCCACAGGCCGCCGCCGACCGGGTTGGCGGGATCGCTGGCGGCATCCGCGGGCACTTCATGGCCCGCGCCGGCTCGGCGGCGCCAGCCGAACAGCCAGCCCACCCCCGGCAGCGTCGCGGCGAGCAGCGCCGCGGACAACAGCATCAGCCCCGTCAGCCCGATGCGCGGCACCAGCCAGCCGCCCAGCACCGGCCCGGCCAGCCCGCCCGCGCTGGCGCCCGCGGCCAGCAGCGCGAACAGCCGCCGCGCCTGCTCCGGCCGGAACACGTCGGCCATCAGGCTCCACGCCACGGACACCACGAACAGGTTGAACACCGACAGCCACACGTAGAACACGCGCGCCAGCCAGACATCGTCCGGCCGTGCGCGCGTGGCGAAGGCAAAGGCGAGCAGGTTGGCGATAAAGAACGCGTAGACCCACGGCACGAAGCGCCGCCGCGGCAGCCGCGCGCACACCGCGCCGTACACCGGGATCGCCGCCAGCATGACGACGAAGGTCGCGGTAAACAGCCATTGCAGGTTCTTCACGCCGCCGGCGATGCCCATGGTCTCGCGCACCGGGCGCAGCATGAAATAGCTGGCGAACAGGCAGAAGAAGAACAGGAAGCCGGCCACCACCGCGCCGGCCTCGCCGGGGCGGATGCCGAAGCCGCGCCGCAGCCGTGCCAGGCCGCCGCCGGCGGATGCGTCGCGATCGGGTTCGTCCATGCGGCCCGTCGCGCCTCAGGCCAGCAGCGCGGCGATGCGCTCGCGCTGGCCCGGATCGGGCATGCGCCCCAGCGCGGCGCCGAGGTTATCGGCCATATTGCGCGGCTTGGAGGTGGCGGGGATGGCGGCGGTCACCGCCGGATGGCTGACGATGAATTTCAGGAACAGCTGGCCCCACGAGCCGCAGTCGATGTCTCCGGCCCACTGCGGCAGCGGCCGGTCCTTGACCACGCGGAACAGGCGGCCGTCCTGGTACGGGCGGTTGACCAGCACCGCGACGCCGCGCTCCTGGCACAGCGGCAGCAGCACGCGCTCGGCATTGCGCTCGGCCACCGAGTAATTGACCTGGACGAAATCGACGCGCTCGTTGCGCACGATCCGCTCCAGCGCCTCGTGCGCGTCGTCGCGGTAATGGGTGATGCCCAGGTAGCGGATGCGGCCCTGTTCCTTCAGCTCCCGCAGGAAGCGCAGGTTGCCTTGCCAGTCGATCAGGTTGTGCACTTGCAGCAGGTCGACCTTGTCCACGCGCAGGTCGGCCAGCGAGCGCCCCCACTGCGCCTGCGCCGGGGCGCCGGACTGGGCCGAGATCTTGGTCGCCAGGAACACGCGCTGCCGGGCGTTGGCCGCGCGCAGCAGGTCGCCGGTCACTGCCTCGGCGTTGCCATAGCTGGGCGCGGTGTCGATGACCGAGCCTTCGGTGCGCAACAGCATCGCCATGACTTCGGCGAGCGGCTTGCGTTCGGTGGCTTCGCTGCTGACGTTGAAGGTGTCGGCCGTGCCCATGCCCACGACGGGCAGGGCCTCGGTGGTGCCGGGGATGTTGCGGCGCATCGGGACGGCAACGGTGGCGGCCCCGGCGGATAGAGGGGCGATGGCGGCGGCGCTGGCGGTCAGCCCGGCGGCCAGGGCCAGGAATGAGCGGCGGTCGATTGGCATGGAAGCGCTTCGGGACGGGTCATACACTGGTTGACCTTAGGCGCTTGCCGGAGCCTTGTAAACCGTTGCTTCAGTGCGTTATCCGGCACGCCGCGCAGCGCGGGCACCGCCGCGCGCACCCGGCGGACAGGTGCGCGGTACGGCTTTCGCGCCTCAGACCACCGTGGCCAGGCCCAGCGTCAGCAGCAGCGCCACCACCGAGATGATGGTCTCGCACACCGACCAGGTCTGGAAGGTCTGCGTCACGGTCATGTTGAAGTACTCCTTGACCAGCCAGAAGCCGCCGTCGTTCACGTGCGACAGGATCAGCGAGCCGGCGCCGGTGGTCAGCACCAGCAGCTCGGGCCGGGTGCCCGGCACGCTGGCGGCGATCGGCGCGACGATGCCGGCGGCGGTGGTCATGGCGACCGTGGCCGAGCCGGTGGCGATGCGGATCATCACCGCGACCAGCCAGCCCAGCACCAGCACCGACACCTGCGCGCTGGTGGCGACATCGACGATGGCCGTGGAGATCCCCGAGTCGCGCAGGATGCGGCCGAAGCCGCCGCCGGCGCCGACCACCAGCGTGATGATGGCGGTGGGCGCCACGCACTCGTTGGTGAACTTCAGGATGGTTTCGCGGTTGAAGCCGCGCGCCTTGCCGAAGGTGTAGAAGCTCACCAGCGCGGCGATCAGCAGCGCCATCACCGAGTTGCCGATCAGCTTGAGGAAGTCGTTGGCAAAGGTCTTGGGCGTGGTGAAGACGTCGGCCCAGCTGCCGATCAGCATCAGCATCACCGGCAGCAGGATGGTGAACACCGTGATGCCGAAGCCCGGCAGTTCGTGCGATTCCTTGACGCGCTCATCCTCTTCGGTGAACTGGTCGGCCAACGGGTTGACCTCGGGCAGCTTGACATAGCGGTCCATCAGCTTCGCAAACAACGGCCCGGCGATGGCAGCCGTGGGAATGCCCACGATCAGCGCGTACATGATGGTCTTGCCGATGTCCGCGCCGTACGCGGTCACGGCCAGCAGCGCGGCCGGATGCGGCGGGATCAGGCCGTGCACCACCGACAGGCCGGCCACCATCGGGATGCCGACCACCACCATCGACGTGCCGGTGCGCTTGGCCACGTTGAAGGCGATCGGCACCAGCAGCACGAAGCCGACCTCGAAGAACACCGGCAGGCCGACGATAAAGGCGATGGTCGCCATGGCCCAGTGCACGTTCTTGGCGCCGAAGAAATCGATCAGCGTGTTGGCGATGCGTTCCGCGCCGCCCGACTCGGCCATCATCTTGCCGAGCATGGTGCCCAGGCCCACCACCAGCGCGATATGGCCGAGGGTGCCGCCGACACCGGCTTCGAATGACTTGACGATGTCGCCCATCGGCATGCCCACGGCAAAGCCGAGCAGCACCGAGACGACAACGAGGGTAATGAAGGGGTTGAGCTTGTAGCGCGCGATCAGCACCACCAGTGCGATCACGGCGATCAGCGCATACACCAAGAGCGTGGTTCCGGTGACGGGACCCATATTGTCTCCTTGTGTGGAATAAAGGCCGCTTGTGGCGGCAGCAGAGGTTTAGGCTTGTTGTTTTCTTCCCTCTCCCGCTTGCGGGAGAGGGATTGGGGAGAGGGCGGGCGCGTGGCAAGCACCGTGGCGGCTCACTTCGTGGTGACGCCGGCCCTCTCCCCCGCGCGGGAGAGGGGAGCAAACAGTCGGGAAGCAGTTAATCAACCAGGCAGCAGGCTCAGGCCGCCGGCTTCTTGTACGCGATGCAGTCCACTTCGACCTTGCAGTCCACCACCATGCTCGACTGCACGCAGGCGCGTGCCGGGGGGTTGGCGCCGAAGTATTCCTTGAAGATCTTGTTGAACGAGGCGAAGTCGCGCGCATCGTCCAGCCACACGCCGCAGCGGACCACGTGCTCGGGGCCGTAGCCGGCCTCGGCCAGGATCGCCAGCACGTTCTTGATGGCCTGGTGGGTCTGCGGCACGATGCCGCCATCGATCAGCTCGCCGCCGACCATCGGCACCTGGCCGGAAACGTAGAGCCAGCCGTCGGCCGCCACTGCGCGCGCAAAGGGCATGTGCGCGCCGCCCTGGCCGGTGCCGCCTTCCACGCCGAATCGTTTGATGTCCATGGGTACTCCTGGAATTTGTTGCCGGGAAAAAATTGAAAGAAAAGGGAGAGGGAGCGAATCAGTCGGCGCCGCGCGCCAGGAAGCGTCCTGCGCGGATGCCGGTCGGCTGCCGCTGCTGCCATGACAGCTCGCCATTGACCCAGACCGCGGCAATGCCTTCGGCGGGCTGCATCGGGTCGGTGAAGCTGGCGGCGTCGCGGATGGTCGCGGCGTCGAACAGCACCAGGTCGGCCCAGTAGCCTTCGCGCACGAAGCCGCGGCCATGCAGGCCGAAGCGCTCGGCGGACAGGCCGGTCATCTTGTTCACGGCGACGGTGAGCGGGAACAGCTCGCGGTCGCGCGCATAGTGGCCCAGCACGCGCGGGAACGCCCCCCACAGGCGCGGATGCGGCAGCGGGTCGTTGGGCAGGCCGTCCGAGCCGACCACGGTGGCGGGGTGGCTCAGGATGCGGTCGACGTCTGCATCTTCCATGCAGTGGTAGACGGCGCCGGCGGGCATCAGCCGGCGCGCGGCCTCGTACAGGTCGACCTGCCATTCGGCGGCGATATCGGCCAGCAGCCGGCCGCCCATCTCGGGCGCGCCTTCGGACCACGTCACCATGATGTCGAAGTCGCTGGTGACCTGCTTCAGGTCCAGCGTCGACGAGCTGGCGGTATAGGGATAGCAGTCGCAGCCCACGGGCTGCCAGCGCTGCGCGCCGTCGAGTGCGTCGAGCACTTCGGTGCTGCGGCCCCAGTTGTCCACGCCCGCGCATTTCAGGTGCGAGATCACCACCGGCACGCGCGCATGGCGGCCGATGCGGAAGGCTTCGTCCATGGCGTCGAGGATCTCGGCGAACTCGCTGCGCAGGTGCGTGGCGTAGAGCGCGCCGGCATGGGCCAGCGGCTCGGCCAGCGCCAGCACTTCCTCGGTCGGCGCGTTGAAGGCATTGGCGTAGGCAAGTCCGGTGGACAGGCCCAGCGCGCCGTGCTGCAGCGACTCTTCCAGCTGCGCGCGCATGGCCGCGATTTCCGCGGGCGTGGCGGCGCGGTCGAGCCGGTCCATATGGTTGCTGCGCAGCGCGGTATGGCCCACCAGCGCGGCGACGTTGATCGCGGGCTGCGCGGCATCGACGGCGTCGACGTAGGCCTTGAAGCTGGGGTAGCGGAACGCGTCGGCATGGCCGAGCAGGTTCATCGGGTCGGGCGGCTCGCCGGAGAGCGTCACCGGCGCGGCGCTGATGCCGCAGTTGCCGACGATCACGGTGGTCACGCCCTGCGACAGCTTGGGCGTCATCTCGGGCTGGCGCACCACGTTGGTATCGTCGTGCGTATGCACGTCGATAAAGCCCGGTGCCAGCACCAGGCCGTGGCCTTCGACCACGTGCGCGGCGGCATCGGGATCGATCGCGCCGCCTTCATCGATGCGGGCAATGCGGCCGTCGCGCAGCGCCACGTCGGCCAGGCGCGCGGCGGCGCCGGAGCCGTCGATCAGCGTGACAAGGCGGATCAGGGTATCGAACAGGTGTGGCATGGTCAGTCTCCCAGCGGCTGGCGGCTGTCCGGGCCCAGGGTGGGGCCGCTCTCACCGCGGTGGCTGTCCAGCACGTACTTGAGCCGGCGCAGGCGCTCCTTGCTCTGGTCCTGCTGCAGCAGCGCACACTGGGTGGCCAGCACGTCCAGCACCATCAGCATCGCGTAGCGGGACGCCGACGGCTTGAAAATGAAATCCGTCTCCAGCGTGCGCACCGGCAGCAGCACGTCGGCGCGTGCGGCCAGCGGCGAGCCCAGCGCGGTCACCGCGACCAGCTTTGCGCCGTATTCGCGCGCGATCTCGCAGCTGGCCAGCATTTCCGGCACGCGCCCGCTGGCCGAGAACGCCAGCACCACGTCGTCGCGGCTCAGCGTGGCCGCCACCATCTTCTGCAGCAGCCCGTCCTGGTAGCTGGCCACCGGCTGGCCCAGCCGCGCCAGGCGGTGGCGCGCCTCGTCGGCCAGGAACGACGAGCCGCCACCCATGCCAAAAGCGTAGACCATGCGTGCGCCCAGCAACAGGCGCGCGGCGTCTTCGATGCGCTGCGCGTCCAGCAGGCCGCGGTTGACTTCGAGCGCGGTCAGGATGTCGGCATGGATGCTGTCGGCCAGCGTTGCCGGGGCTTCGGCAGCTGCATCGGCGCCGCCGGGTTGCAGGAAACGCGCACCCACCGCGGTGGCCTGTGCCAGCCGCAGCTTCAGGTCGCGCACGTCGCGGCAGCCGATGGCCTTGGCGAAGCGGGTCACGCTGGCCTCGCTGACGCCGGCCTTGCGCGCCAGCTCGTTGATGCTCGCGGCGGCGGCGCCGGCCAGGTCTTCCAGCACCACCTGCGCGACCTTCTGCTCGGCCAGGCGCAGCGCGGGGCCGCGCTCGGCGATGCGGGTCAGGATGTCGAAGGGCGCGGTCATGGTTGGGTGGCTGGGGGCAGGGCCGTGAGGCAAAGTGACGCAGGCGGCGGACGCTGTCCGCAAGGGCTATAACAGTGACGGGCGCGAGCTTGGGCGTTGTCTCTGCGGTTCCCTGTGTGCTGTCAACGTGTTACTTTATAACAAGGATGAAATATCTTATTTTCAGGGGTATCATTACGTCAATCAGATTTTTTCAGGGTGATGACAAGCATGCGTGAAATAAAGTATCAGGCCGGCGTGATCGATCCGCTCAACAAGGCGCTGGGGCGGCTGGAGGCCCCGCTGGCACCGGACGCCGCCCGCACCGGCTGGAGCCTGCTGCAGGAAGAACTGAGCCTGCCGGCCGCGGTGCTTTACGAAGACCGGCTTGCGCACAACCTGGAATGGATGCGCCGCTTTATGGGCGAGTACGGCGTGCAGCTTGCGCCGCACGGCAAAACCACCATGGCACCCAAGCTGTTCGCGCGCCAGCTTGGCGCCGGCGCGTGGGGCATCACGCTGGCAACCGCGCACCAGACCGCCGCGGCGCATGCGCACGGCGTCAAGCGGGTGCTGATGGCCAACCAGCTGGTGGGCCGCCGCAACATGGAAATCATTGCGGACCTCCTGCGCGACGATCCGGGCTTCGAGTTCTTCGCGCTGGTGGACTCCGCCGCGCTGGTCGACCAGCTCGGCAAGTTCTTCAAGGAGCGCGGCCAGACGCTGCAGGTGCTGCTGGAGCTGGGCGTGGCGGGCGGGCGCACCGGCGTGCGCGACGACGCGCAGCAACAGGCCGTGCTCGACGCGCTGGCGCGCTGGCCGCAGGCGCTGTCGCTGGCGGGTGTCGAGATCTATGAAGGCGTGCTGAAGGAAGAGGCCGATATCCGCGCCTTCCTGCAGCGCACCGTGGCGGTGACGCGGCAGCTGGCGCAGCAGGGCCGCTTCGGCCGCAGCCCGGTGGTGATGTCGGGCGCGGGCTCGGCCTGGTATGACGTGGTTGCCGAGGAATTCGCGCGCACCGACATCGGCACGCCGATCGACATCGTGCTGCGCCCCGGCTGCTACCTGACCCATGACGTGGGCATCTATCGCGCCGCGCAGCAGCGCATCCTGGCCAGCAACCCGGTCGCGCAGAAGATGCGCGAGGGCCTGCTGCCGGCGCTGCAGCTATGGGCCTACGTGCAGTCGATCCCCGAGCCGGACCGCGTCATCATCGGCATGGGCAAGCGCGATGCTGCCTTCGATGCCGGCATGCCGACTCCCGCGCAGCTGTACCGCCCGGGCAGCGAGGCGCCGGTCGACGTGCCCGCGCACTGGGAAGTGACCGGCATGATGGACCAGCACGCCTACCTGCAAATCAAGCCGGGCGACGACATCCAGGTCGGCGACATGGTCGCCTTCGATATCTCGCACCCTTGCCTGACCTTCGACAAGTGGCGCCATATCCCGGTGCTGGATCATGACCTGCGCGTGATCGACATTGTGCAAACCTTCTTCTGAGGCGGGCCACCCCATGAGCATCGATATCCTGGCCTACGGCGAGCCGCTGGTGGAGTTCAACCAGCAGCCCGACGATCCCGACCGCTACCTGCAGGGCTTTGGTGGCGATACCTCCAACTTCTGCATCGCCGCGGCGCGGCAGGGCGCCAGCACCGGCTATATCAGCGCGGTGGGCGCCGATACCTTCGGCGAGCGCCTGCGCGCGCTGTGGACGCAGGAGCGGGTCGATACGCGCTACGTCCACGTGGACCCGTCCGCGCCGACCGGCGTCTACTTTGTCTCGCACGACAACCACGGCCACCGCTTCGACTACCTGCGCGAAGGTTCCGCCGCCAGCCGCTACCAGCATGAGCAACTGCCGCTGGGCGCGATCGCCGCGGCGCGCTACCTGCACCTGTCGGGCATCAGCCTGGCCATCAGCACCAGCGCCTGCGATGCGGGCCTGGCGGCGATGGAGCATGCGCGCAAGGCCGGCACCAAAGTCACGCTCGACACCAACCTGCGCCTGCGGCTGTGGTCGCTGGCGCGCGCGCGCGGCATCATGCGCGAAGCGTTCGCGCTGACCGACGTGTGCCTGCCCAGCTGGGACGACATCACCGTGCTGACGGGGCTGGACGACCGCGATGCCGTCGTCGATTACCTGCTCGGCTGCGGCATCGGCCTGGTGGCGCTCAAGCTGGGCGAGGAGGGCGCTTACGTGGCCACGCCCGAGTCGCGCACGCTGGTGGCGCCGTATCCGGTCAAGCCGGTCGATGCCACCGGTGCCGGCGATTGCTTTGGCGGCAGCTTCGTCGCGCGCCTGGCGGCGGGCGCCGACCCGTTCGAGGCCGCGCGCTACGCCAACGTGGCCGCGGCGCTGTCCACCACCGGCTATGGCGCGGTGGCGCCGATCCCCGATGCGCAGACCGTGATGGCCCGGCTGGCCGAATCGGTTTCGGTGATTGGCGGCTGAGCGGCGGCTAAGCCGGCTGCATTCCCTGACTTTGCTTTCCTGAACCCTTTATCCCGAGACCGACATGCAAAACCAGACTTCCCCGCTGCTCCCCCTGCTGGCCGATGTGCCGGTGATCCCCGTGCTGGAATTCCATTCGGTGGATGAGGCCCTGCACGTCAGCGAGGCGCTGGTCACCGGCGGCCTGCCGCTGCTTGAGATCACGCTGCGCACGCCGGTCGCGCTGGAAGCCATCAAGGCCGTGGCCGCCGCGCTGCCGCAGGCGTACGTGGGCGCCGGCACGGTCCTGACGGTCGAGCAGCTGCATGCCGTGCGCGATGCCGGCGCCAAATTTGCCGTGTCGCCCGGCCTGACCCCGTCGCTGGCGCAGGGCGCGCAGGGCGCGGGGATCTCGCTGTTGCCGGGCGTGGCCACGGCCAGCGAGGCCATGCTGGCGCTGGAGGCCGGCTTCACCTTCCTGAAGTTCTTCCCGGCGCAGGCGGCCGGCGGGGTGCCGATGCTCAAGTCGCTGGGCGGACCGCTGCCGCAGTTGCGCTTCTGCCCGACCGGCGGCATCGATGCCGCGCTGGCGCCGACCTACCTGGCCTTGCCCAACGTGGTGTGCGTGGGCGGGTCGTGGGTGGTGCCCAAGGACGCGGTTGCCGGCAAGGACTGGGGCCGTATTCGTTCGCTGGCCGAGCAGGCACGCGCGCTGCGCAGCAAGGGCTGAGCGCAATGCAAAAACGGCACGCCGCGGGGCGTGCCGTTTTTGCTGCAGACGCGGCCAGGCCGCGTCATTGCGCGGTTGTGGCGGTCCGGCTTACTTGTGCCGGTCCGCCGAGCTTTCCAGCTTCTGGCCGCCGCGCTGAATGTCTTGTCCGAGTCCTGCCATCGTGTTGCAGCCAGCCAACAGGGTGGCAAACAGAACGCACCAGATCCAACCTTTCTTCACGCCGGGCTCCTTTCCATTAGGTTGAGGGTTTGAGGCAGATTTTACCGCCGCTGTCAGCGCGGTTGATATCTGGTATGTGCCAATTTGTAAATCGTGCAATCGGTACAACAGCTGGTACAACAGCTGGCGCCGCTGGCGCCGCCCGGCTTGGCCGCTTCAGCCTGCCGGCGACAGCAGCTCGCGGGCGCGCCGCCGGATAGCGGCGTGCGTCTGCACCAGCCAGGCCGCCGGGAAAGGTTGCGCCAGCAGGTAGCCGGCGCAAGTCTGCAAAGCAATCGAGGATACCGGCGACCGGGGGCACCGCGCTGGCGGGCAGCTCGATGCACAGGCGCTCCGCGGCAATGCCGCCGGTGTCGATGGCCCGTGCCAGGGCACCGACCATTTGCGGGCGGTGCAGCTGCGCGCTTGAGGCCAGCAGCGTAAATTGCAGCGGCGCAAACGCTTCGGAGCTGCGCACCAGCGGCAGCACGCTGTCGAGCAGCCAGCCGCCGAAGCGTTCAACCAGCCCGAGCGTTTCCAGCGCCGGCAGGAAGTCCTGCGGCGCCACGCGCCCCAGCACGGGGCTGCGCCAGCGCAGCAGTCCGGCCGGCCGCGCCGGGGCGTCCGCATCGGATGGCGCTTGTGGGCTTCCCGATGCGCCCAATGGCGTCCCGCCGGGATCGTCGGCATCTGGATACATGAATCGTGCTGCGGGCGGAGGCCGTGCTGGCGGCGCTGTCCCGCGTCTCCCCGTTGTCAGTGGTCCACGTCTGGCAGGACCGCTGGCGCGGGCCGGCTGCTCTCGTCAGGCGTGACTGCGCGCGCCTGCTGCAGCGCAACGGGCTGCAAGGCCAGATCTTAAGCCAAGCCGGGGGCAAGACCTTGCAATTTGCGACAAGTTGCGGACTACGCACCTATCGTTTGACGGGGGGGCAATGTGGTGCTGGCGCTTCACTCGAAGAGGTTGCCTGAACACCGCGCGGCATCAGCCGGTCGTTTCTTCTTCCGGGCCGTCTTCAGGTGGCAGGCGCGAAGCCAGCACCTTGTCGATGCGCTTGCCATCCATGTCGACAATCTCGAAGCGCCAGTCGCCCCACTCGACGCGGTCGGCGATCTGTGGCAGCCGTCCGAGCAGCAGCAGCAGCATGCCCGACAGCGTGTGGTAGCGCTCCTTTTCTTCCTCAGGCACCTGGCGCAGCCCGATGCGGTCCTTCAGTTCGGGGATGGGGATCAGGCCGTCGAGGAGCCACGAGCCATCGTCGCGCTGCACCGCCCATTCCTCGCCGGCGGCCTCGGCCTTGAACTCGCCGGTGATGGCTTCGATCAGGTCCTGCAGCGTCACCAGCCCCAGCACCTCGCCGTATTCGTCGATGACAAAGGCCACTTGGCCGCCCGAGGCGCGGAAGTTTTCCAGCAGCTCCATCCCGGTGACGCTTTCGGGCACGAACACCGCCGGCTGCATCACTGCCATCAGGTCGGCCTCTTCGCCGCGCAGTCGGCGCGCCAGCAGCTGGCGCGCGCTGACCACGCCGACGATGTCGTGCATGCCGCCGCGCACCGCAGGGAAGCGGGAGTGGTCGGATTCCTCGATACGGCGCAGGTTTTCTTCCAGCGGTGCGTCCACGTCCAAGTAGATGACGTCGCCGCGCGGCACCATCAGCGAAGCCAGCTGGCGGTCGTCGAGGCGGAACACGTTGCGCACCATGGTGTGCTCGTGCTGCTCGATCACGCCGGCCTCGGAGCCTTCGACCAGCAGGGCGTGGATTTCTTCCTCGGTCACGCCCGGGCCGCTGTCGGTCTTGGTGCCGAGCAGGCGCAGCACCAGCCGGGTGGAGCTCGACAGCAGCTTGACGAAGGGGGTGGACGCCACCGCGAGCCAGGAGATCGGGCGCGCCACCAGGCGCGCAATCGCTTCGGGGGCCATCTGGCCCAGGCGCTTGGGCACCAGCTCGCCCAGCACGATGGAAAAATAGGTCAGGCCCGCCACCACGATCGCGGTGGCGACGTAGCCGGCGGTGGACTCTGACATGCCAACACTGCTGTGCAGCCAGTCGCCGAAGGGCTGCGCCAGTGTCGATTCGCCGACCACGCCGTTGAGCACGCCGATCGACGTGATGCCGATCTGCACCGTCGAAAGGAAGCGCGTGGGATCCTCGCCCAGCTTGACGGCTTCGATCGCGCCCCGGTCGCCGTTCTCGATCTGCCGCTGCAGGCGCGCCTTGCGCGCGGTGACCAGCGCGATCTCGGACATCGCGAATACGCCGTTCAGCAAGATCAGCGCCAGTAATATGGCAATTTCCATCAAAGTGCGCGCCCTTTGCGCGCCGGGAGTTCAAAGAGGGCAAGCATACCATTCGGACTATTACAGGAAGTCGTCGCTGTGACGCCTGCGTCGCAGCGGCGGCAAGGCAATCGCTGACAGGGAATTGCTGCTATTACCTGGCAGGTAGTCGCTCCCAGCACCAGGCCATGCTCTAATAAGTGCATGGAAACGCTGACCCCCGCCTCCGAAACCACTCTCGACTTCCCCGGCCTGCTGCGCTACTGGCGCAGCAAGCGCGGCTACAGCCAGCTGGCGCTGTCGCTGGCCGCCGGGGTGTCGCAGCGCCACATCTCCTTCCTGGAATCCGGCCGCGCCCGCCCCAGCCGCGAAATGGTGCTGGCGCTGGCCGAGCGACTCGGCGTGCCGCTGCGCCAGCGCAACCGCATGCTGCTGGCGGGCGGCTTCGCCCCGGCCTACAGCGAGCATGCGCTGGCCTCGCCGCCGTTGCAGATGGTGCAGCAGGCGATCGCGTTGATCCTGTCCAAGCAGGAGCCGTACCCGGCCGTGGTGCTGGACCGGTTCTGGAACCTGGTCGACGCCAACCAGGCTTACCGGCGCATGCTCGATACGCTGCTCGACGGACGCGCGCCCGCGTCGCTGGAGGACGAAGGCGGGCGGGGCGGCGGGCATGGCGGCGGTCCGCGCCGGGTCAACCTGATGCTGTCGGTGTTCGATCCACAGGGATTGTGGCCGGTGATCGAGAACGCGCGCCAGGTCGGACGCTACCTGCTGCGGCGCGTCTGGCAGGAGTTGCAGAGCCAGGCCCACGACCAGACCGCGCGCGAGATCTTCCGGCGCATCGCCGCGTGGCATCCCGACATGGTCGGCCCCGGCGGCGCACTGCTCCCCGATGACGACGGCGCCGAAGGGCCGCCGCCGCCGGTGCTGCCGGTGGTGCTGCATGCGGGCGCGTTCCGTGCGTCGCTGTTCTCGACGCTGACCACGCTTGGCATTCCGCAGGACATCACGCTGCAGGAGCTGCGCATCGAGTCCTTCTTCCCCGCCGATGAAGCCACGCGCGCCCTGTTTGAAACGCTGGGCGCCGCGCAGCCAGCGGCGCTCAGAAGCGGTAGCGCAGATAGATGACGTGGAAGCTGGTGCCAGGATTGGGCTCCTTGATGCCGGCATTGGACAGGTGCTGGAAGCGGTAGCCCGCGGTAAAGCGCCGGTCCGAGCCGAAGGTTACGCCCAGGCCCGCGTATTCCGAGAACTGGAACGCCGTGGAAATGACATGGTCGTCCGAGGTGCGCGTTCCCGTCAGCAAGCGCGGACCGACCGACAGTTCGAGGAACGGCGCCCACGCGTGCTTCCACCAGCCGATGCGGACCACCGGCGAGGCGCCGAACTCCCACAGGTCATGCGGATTGTTGTCGCTGCTGCTGTTCCAGCGCGCGATATTGACTTCCCATTGGAGGTCGACCAGCCAGCCCTGCGGATTGCCCCACGCAAAGCCTGAATCCCACAGCATGGCCATTTCGACCTTCTGCACGTGATGGGTCTCGTCGAAGCCGTAGCCCAGCTGCACGGCCGGCGCGGCGTGGGCGGTGCCGAGGCAAAGGGGGAGGGCCAGCAGGCTCGCCGCGGCGGTGTGTCGGACGACTAGCGGCATTGAGCGTGCGGCAAAGCGACGCTGCCGGTGCCCCCGACGACCGGTACGCGCTGTGGGCGCGGGAGCGAGATCGCAACAACTTGCATGGCGGTCCTGACAGGCTTCTTGGTCTTGTCGTGGCATGGGAAGCAAGGCTTGGGGTGCTGCGTTGCTGTCGGACCTCGCATGGGGCGGCGCCGCAACGGGCGTCGCCACGCATGGCCGGCCTCCATACCCTATTTGTAGTACACGAGTTAGCACATTGCTGGCCCGGAGGGCGGGGCGACGACATTTGCGTGCGTGTGCGCAACCGGTGCATAGCGGCCACATCGTGCCTTTCGTGTGCGACAATGCGGCTCGCTTTTCCCGTCTATACGAGGGCAATTCAATGATGTTCCGTGTTTTTGGGCATGCGGCCGCGCTGGCGGGCTGCATGTTCGGCCTGGCCGTCCCGGCCGCTCATGCCGAAGGCAGCGCCATGCCGGCCCAGCGTCCGGCCGCGGCCGCCGGCCTTTACGAGTGCCAGGCGCCGGACGCCGGCACCGTGTTCCGCTCCACGCCCAGGGAAGGCTGCCGTCTGGTGGCAGCGCCCGACCCTGGTGCACCCGACCCGCAGCGCTGGTTGCCGCTGATGGGGGCCAACGGCGTGGTCTCGTACTTCGACCAGTCGGCGACCCGGCGCCAGGGCACGCAGGTCGGTGTCGTGCTGATGCGCAATTCACCGTCTGGGGTGATCCGCACCGCCAACGGCGAACCGATCCGCTCGTCGCTCAAGCGCATGGTGCTCGACTGTGCCACGTCGATGTTCGCGGTGGTCGAGCAGACGCTGTACAGCAAGCGCTACGCGCGCGGCAATTCGCTCTATACGATCCGCGCGCCGCGGTACGGCACCTTCCAGCCTGCCGGCCCCGGCACGATCGCGGGTGAACTGCTGCGCAGGCTGTGCCGCTGAGTTGAGGCGCTGAGTTGAGCCGGACCCCGCCGGCGGCGCCGATGCTCCTGTCAGGGTTTGTCCCGGTCAACCGCGTGCAAACCGTCCTCGTTGATGCAAATGACCCGGCGCGAATCGCGTGCCGGTCATTGCAGGCATTCCTACACGCAGGGCTCACGAGGAGACCGAAATGAAGAAGTGGATCGTCATGCTGTCGCTGGCAATGTTCGGTGCGGGCGCGATGGCGCAGGCAACGCCGGCCACTCCGGCAACCCCCGCCACGCCGGCGGCACCGGCTGCCGACAAGGCTGCGCCGGCCAAGGCCGACGGCAAGCAGAAGGCCAAGGCCAAGAAGACCAGCGCCAAGAAAAACAAGAGCCACGCTCCCTCTACCAAGGACCCGATGACGAAGAAAGGCGCCTGAGCGCGCTGCCGATGGCGGCGGGCGCCCGGTGCCCGGTTCCCCGGCAAGCGGGGAAGCGGGGAAGCGGCCGGCGTCCGTGCCGCCATGCCGCTGCGCTGCGATGGCGTGGCACGACGGCGGGGCCATGTCCACATGACCCTGCCGCGTGAACAACAGCCCTGTGGCACGCCATGCCGTGCCTTCCGGGGGGAAAGGCAGGGTCGTTGCGGCGGATCGAGACAGGAGGCTACGGCCTCCTTTTTTTCGTTCCTGCGCGACGGCTTTGCGTGCGCAGCTGTGCACGCTATGCTAGCGGGCATCGTGCCGGCCTGGCCTGCAGTGCCGGGCCGGCGCAATGCAACCCTCGGACAGGAGCGTCTATGGCAGCGCTTGCAGCTTGGTGGCGGCGAATCGCAATCCTGTGGACGCTGGCGCTGCTGTGCCTGCCGGCATGGGCGGCCACGCTGGCACCGGCAACGGCACCAGTCCCGATCGCCGTGCCCAGCGGCGAAGTCGCGGAACTGCGGCTGATGGACCGTCCCATCGCCACGCTGCGCGCAGCCATCGGCGGCGCGACGCCGGCCATGCGCGTAGCGCGCGCCCAGCAGTTGTTCGACGGTCTCACCGAAGCCGAACTGGCCCAGCCGCTCGGGCAGCTCAGCGGCACCCTCGGCGACGCGCCGATGATCGCGTTCCGGCTCGGCGACCGGTTGCTGTTCGCCCTGGCCATGCAAGACCTTTCCCCGGAAGACAACCTCACGCTGGAAGCTGCCGGCGCGCAGGCGGCGGCGGCGCTGCGCCAGGCCATTGCCGCGCGGCGTGCGCACCTGCACTGGCCCAACCTGTTCCGCGGCGGGGCGCTGAGCCTGCTCGGCCTGGGCGTGCTGGCCGCGCTGGCCTGGGGCGTCGCGCGCGCCAGCGTGACGCTGCGCGCGCGCCTGCGCTCGGCATTGCAGCGCCACGTGGCGCAGCACCTCGAACGCCGGGCCGGGCAGTTCGACTGGACCGGCACGCTCTACCAGCTGGTTGCGCGCCTGGTGCAGATCGTTGCCGTCGGCGTGGTCCTGGTGCTGGCCTTTGCCTGGCTGGACTTCGCGCTCGAACAGTTTCCGCTGACGCAGCCGATGGGCGACCGCATGGGCGCGTTCATCCTCCACCTGCTGTCAGGCATTGCCGTGTCGATGGTTGGGGCGGTGCCAGGGCTGGTGACGGTAGTGGTGATCCTGCTGATCACGCGCGCGGTGCAGCGGCTGGTATCGAATATCTTCAAGGCGGTGCAGAAGGGCCAGATCTCGGTGCCCGGGCTGCATGCCGAGACCGCCGGCGCCACGCGGCGCCTGGCCGCGGCGTTGATCTGGGCGCTGGGCTTCACCTTCGCCTACCCGTATATCCCGGGCTCGGAAAGCGATGTGTTCAAGGGCCTGTCGGTGCTGCTCGGCTTTATGGTGACGCTGGGCTCGGCCAACGTGGTCAACCAGCTGATGAGCGGCATGGTGGTGGTGTACTCGCGCGCGCTGCGGCGCGGGGACATGGTATGCATCGGCGACACCGTCGGCACGGTGGCCTCGCTCGATGCGCTGTCGGTCAAGGTCATCAACCTGCGCAATGAAGAGGTGACGCTGCCGAATGCGGTGGTGGTCGGCAGCGCGATCCACAACTACACCCGGCACGGCAGCGTGCGCGATACCGGCACGAAAGAGGTCTGGCAGGCCGCGATGATTTCGACCTCGGTCACCATCGGCTACGACACGCCGTGGCGGCAGGTCCATGCCATGCTGCTGGCCGCGGCCGCGCAGGCCGAGCACGTGGCGGCGTCACCGACGCCGTTCGTGCTGCAGCGTGGCTTGTCGGACTTCTATGTCGAATACGAACTGTTTGCCGCGCTGGATGACCCGCGCAACCGCTTCTATGCGCTATCCGCGCTGCACGCGGCGATCCAGGATCAGTTCAACACGCACGGCGTGCAGATCATGTCGCCGCACTTCATGGCGCAGCCGGAGAAGACTGTCTACGTGCCTGAAGCAAAATGGTTCGAGCGGCCGGGTAGCGCGCAGATCGATCCGGCTGCGCGGCCGCAGCGGGCGCCGTCGCGCGCCGCATGAGCGTGGCCTAAGCACTGCTCGTGCGCGCGCGGGGCGCCTGCTTCAGCCGTCGACGTGGCGGGCCTTCCATTGCCCGCTGGGCTGCTTGCAGAACCAGCCTTTCCAGTGCTCCTGCGAACTGCCGCGCTTGAGTTCCGACTCCAGCCGCCGGCACTGCTGGCCCTTGTCGGTCTTGCTTTCAACAGGGGTGATGGTGCCATCCACCTGCTGGCGCCGGCCGCTGGCCGGATAGGTCCACGTCACCGACTGGCCGTCGGCGGTATCGTTCAGCGCCTTGCGCACCGATTGCGACAGCGAGGCACCTTCCTTCTCGTTGAGCGTGCCGATGATGGAACCGCTCAGGTAGTTGTCGAAGTACGCTTGGGCCGGCGCGGCCACGGCCAGCAGCAGCGTGGAGCCGAGCACGCAGGCGATGGCGGCACGGATGGCGGCGCGGGTGGCCGGGCGGGCAGTGCGGTCTGTTTGCCGAGGCAGCATGACGATTCCTTTGGCTTCATGTTGGCGTGCCGCGAGCCGACGGAAGGCATTGCGCGGGCAAGCCGGATGGGTCGTTTGGGTGGCATTGTAAGCGCAATGCCGGGCTGGCGACGACCACTTTGCCGCATTGCGGCGGCGCCGGCGCGGTTGACACCGGCGTAGCGCTGACCTAGCGTTGATTGCTGCCCCAACGCTTGCCATCCCCTGTTCCGCAGCGGCTGTCAGCGGCGCACACGCAAAGGCAAGCGCCTTTCCCCCGAGAGGAGATTCCATGAAGCTGCGCTATCTCATCATTGGCCTGGCCGGTGCCTGTGCCTTCGGCACACTGCACGCCCAGACCGGCAAGGCCGACAAGTTCAATCCCTACACCGACGGCGCCAAGCAGGACAAATTCAGCACGTACACCGATGGGGCCAAGCAGGACAAGTTCAGCACGTACACCGATGGCGCAAAAAGCGACAACGTGACTTCGCTCAACCCCGGGGCGCGGCCTGACCAGATGGAGCCGATCGAGGGCGGGGCGCAGAAGTTCGATTCATACAGCCAGGGCGGGATGAAGAGCGGCAAGTTCGATACCTATTCCGAAGGCGCAAAGAGCGGCAAGTTCGATCCCTACAGCGAAGGCGCTAAAAAGTAACACCGTATTAAAAGTGTCGAGCGCGGGGTGACGGCCGCACCCCGGCCGATCACGCTGGTCCGGAGGTCCGGCGAGCTTTGCGCTCGCCGGCGCTTGACCCGGTGTGACCTGAACGCCCGCAAAGCCTTGCCCGGAGCGGCTTTCGGGCAACCCCACCAACATTTTGTTTCAAACCTTGCGTGGTCGAAACGTGACTTTGGCGTCTCGAATTGTTATGGTTTATTGCGCATCGCAACAAACCGGACACAGTGCCTCGCGGGCGCCGAGACCCGTGTTCGGGCCACGCCATATTGGACCCGGCCCGCCTCTTGCTGTGTCGTGCCTTGCGGCGCCGCCTGCAAGGCTCTTCGCCCCGACCGCCGATGCCGGTCATTCCGTTTTAACTGTTCCCCTGGCATACATGTCACAGATCGCCACGCCACGCTTGTCCGCAATATTTTCCGCGCCCGCCCCCGGGCCGGCCCGTCGCCGCAGCGCGCGCGCCGGGGTACGGATCGCGGCATGGCTGGGCGGCAGCATCCTGGCACTGTGCGCCATGACGGCGCAGGCGTTCGATTTCGATACCGTCGCCGCGCGCGCCAAGCAACTGGCAGCATCGCCATACAAGGCCCCGCTGCAGAACCTGCCGCGCGAACTGCGCGAACTGTCCTACGAGCGCTACCGCGAGATCGAGTACAAGCCCGAGCGTTTCGCCTGGCGCGGCACGCGCTCGCCGTTCGAGCTGTCGTTCTTCCATGAGGGCATGGTGTTCGACCAGCCGGTGCGCATCCATGAAGTGGTGGGCAACAGCGTGCGTGAATTCCGCTTCGATCCCGCCGCGTTCAACTACGGACCCCACAAGGTCGACGCCGCCAAGCTCAAGGGGCTTGGCTTTGCCGGCTTCCGCATCCTGTATCCGCTGAACCAGGGCAAGCGCAAGGACGAACTGGCGTCGTTCCTTGGTGCCAGCTATTTCCGTGCGCTCGGCAAGGACCAGTGGTATGGCCTCTCGGCGCGTGGCCTGGCGGTGGACACCGCGCTCAATTCCGGCGAGGAATTCCCGCGCTTCGTCGAATACTGGATCGAGCGGCCTGGCCCCAATGCCAAGGAGCTCATCGTCTATGCACTGATGGATTCGCGCCGCATGAGCGGCGCCTACCGCTTCACCATCAAGCCGGGCGCCGAGACCGCGATGGAGGTCAAGTCGCGGCTGTTCCTGCGCGAGAACGTGACCAAGCTGGGCCTGGCGCCGCTGACCAGCATGTATCTGTTCGGCGAGAACCAGCCGTCGCCGGTGCAGGATTTCCGCCCCGAGGTGCATGACTCGGACGGCCTGTCGATCCACCTGGGTACCGGCGAATGGGTCTGGCGCCCGCTGGTCAATCCCAAGCGCCTGCTGGTGACGTCTTTCGCGGCGACCAACCCGCAGGGCTTCGGGCTGATGCAGCGCGACCGCAGCTTCAACAGCTACCAGGAACTGGGCGCATGGTATGAACGCCGCCCGAGCGGCTGGGTGCAGCCGCGCGGCAACTGGGGCTCGGGCCGGGTCGAGCTGGTGCAGATCCCGACGCCGGACGAGACCAACGACAACATCGTCGCGTACTGGGTGCCGGACAACCCGCCCAAGCCGAAGCAGGCCTTCGACTACGAGTACCGGTTGCTGTGGCAGAAGGACGGCGAACAGCTGCCGCCGCTGTCATGGGTGAGCCAGACCCGGCTGGGCCGGGGCCAGTCGGCCAGCAAGGAGGACACGAGCTTTTCGCTGGTGGTGGACTTTGAAGGCCCGGGCTTCCGCAGGCTGCCCGCTGACGTTCGCATCGACCCGGTGGTTTCGGCCGATGCCAACGGTGAACTGCTGAAGACGTCGGTACAGCGCAATGAAGCGACCGGCGGCTGGCGCATGACCATGGTGATGCGCCGCAAGGATGAAACCAAGCCGGTAGAGTTGCGCGGCTATCTTCGCAACGGCAATACAACCCTATCCGAGACGTGGAGCTACATCTTACCCCCAGGCTAAAGCAGCGACCGGCCCAGGCAGCGGCATGCGAGCGCTATGTCGACCGCCTGCCCGTATCGCCTGAAATCCGCAGCGAACTGCTGGCCGACATGCCCGCCGCGGCCGCGGCACCGGTGGCATCGCTGGCACCGGTCAGCACGGTCATGCCGGTCGGCGGCGATGGCCGCGACGGCCGCGACGCGCAGGAAGCGATCTCGCGCCTGCAGTCGCGCCTTGCCGCCAAGGACGCGCCCGCCGCGCAGGGCGGCGGCGCCTACGCGTCGGTCGGCCGCCGTTTCACCATCGCCTACGGCAACCCTCAGGTTGGCGGCGAGCCGCTGCTGCAGCGCCGCGACGATGGCACCGTCAAGGTCGACACCGGCCCCGAGCCGGAGCGCAGCTCGATGGTGCCGCGCCAGTGGCCGCCGCATATCGTCACCGGCTGGCTGCGCAATGCCTGGCGCCGCATGCTGGGCCGCCCGCCCGTGCCCGAGACCTGGGACACGCTGCACGACGGCCCCGATGCCGAAGGCATGTGGCATCCGGCCGGCTCGCACCGGCGCTGGGTCCTGCTGGGCCTGGTCCTGATCCAGACCGTGCTGGCCACCTACTTCATGACCAGCGTGCTGCCATACCACGGGGCCGATCCGCTCGAGATCGCGATCTTGGGCCTGTTCGCCATCCTGTTCTCCTGGGTGTCGGCGGGCTTCTGGACCGCGATGATGGGCTTCCTAGTGCTGGCCAAGGGCGGCGACCGGCATCTGATCTCGCGCTCCGCCGCACCCGAAGGGCCGCTCGCGCCCGAGGCGCGCACCGCGATTATCATGCCGATCTGCAACGAGGACGTGACGCGGGTGTTCGCGGGCTTGCGCGCGACCTATGAATCGCTGGCGCGCACCAGCCACCTGTCCAATTTCGATTTCATCGTGCTGTCCGACAGCGGCAATCCGGACCTGCGCACCGCCGAGCACGATGCGTGGATGGAACTGTGCCGCGCGGTCGGCGGCTTCGGCCGCATCTTCTATCGCTGGCGCCGCCACCGCGTCAAGCGCAAGACCGGCAACGTCGCCGACTTTTGCCGCCGCTGGGGCAGCAAGTATCGCTACATGGTGGTGCTCGATGCCGACAGCGTGATGAGCGGCGAATGCCTGGCCACGCTGGTGCGGCTGATGGAGGCCAACCCCGGTGCCGGCATCATCCAGACCGCGCCGCTGGCCGTGGGCCGCGAGACGCTGTATGCGCGCGTGCAGCAGTTCGCCACGCGCGTGTACGGGCCGCTGTTCACCGCGGGCCTGCATTACTGGCAGCTGGGCGAATCGCACTACTGGGGCCATAACGCCATCATCCGCGTCAAGCCGTTCATCGAGCATTGCGCGCTGGCGCCGCTGCCGGGCCGCGGTCCGCTGTCCGGCGAAATCCTGTCGCACGACTTCGTCGAAGCCGCGCTGATGCGCCGTGCCGGCTGGGGCGTGTGGATCGCGTACGACCTCGAGGGCTCGTACGAAGAACTGCCGCCGAACCTGCTCGACGAAGTCAAGCGCGACCGCCGCTGGTGCCAGGGCAACCTGATGAATTTCCGGCTGTGGCTCAAGCAGGGCTTCCACGTGGTGCACCGCGCGGTGTTCCTGACCGGCATCATGGCCTACCTGTCGGCGCCGCTGTGGCTGTTGTTCCTGCTGCTGTCCACGGCGATGCTGGCCAAGCATGCGCTGGTGCCGCCGGAGTATTTCACGCAGCAGTACCAGCTGTTCCCGACCTGGCCCGAGTGGCACCCGGAGAAGGCGCTGGCGCTGTTCTCGGCGACCGCCACGCTGCTGTTCCTGCCCAAGCTCGCCAGCGTGGTGCTGCTGATGAAGCAGGCGCGGCGCTACGGCGGCGCGGTGCAGCTCTTTGCCAGCATGCTGGTCGAGGTGCTGCTGTCAGCGCTGCTGGCGCCTACGCGGATGCTGTTCCATACCAAGTTTGTGATTGCCGCCTACAGCGGCTGGGGCATCTCGTGGAAATCGCCGCCGCGCGAAGACGCCGAGACCACCTGGGGCGAGGCGTTCCGCCGCCACGGCTGGCACACCGCGCTGGGGTTTGCGTGGGGCGGTCTGGTCTACTGGCTGAACCCGTCGTACGTGCTGTGGCTGCTGCCGATCGTCGGGTCGCTGGCAATGTCGATCCCGTTGTCGGTGATGCTGTCGCGCGTGTCGCTGGGCCGTGCCTCGCGCAATGCGGGCCTGTTCATGATCCCGGAAGAAACGCTGGTGCCGCGCGAGATCGTCGAGACGCAGCAGCATGTCGAGAACGCCGCGGACACGCCTGACTTTGTCGATGCGGTGGTGGACCCGGTCACCAATGCGCTGATGTGCGCGACCGCGACGGCGCGGCCGGTGCAGCCCGAAGCGGCACGCCGGCGCCACGAAACGCTGGTCGAGCATGCGCTGACCCATGGTCCGCGCGCGCTGACACCGGCGCAGAAGCACCTGCTGCTGGGCAACCCGTTCGCGCTGGCCCGGCTGCATGAGCTGGTGTGGGGTTCGCCGCTGGCCGATGCCGGCTGGAAAGATACGCGCATGCTGGTGCGCAGGGCGGCCAACGTGCTGCCATTGCGGCCGCGCGCGGCGTGACGCCGATTGCCTGCTGAACAAGAAATGGCCTGCTGATGCGGGCCATTTTTTTGCTGGCGGCGGTACCGGCACCAACCACCGCCAACCGGCACCCATCGGCATTACCGTGGTGTCATTTGCAATCGATTCTTGTTTCCTGGCGGGTTGCGGCTTCAGCGCAGCGCCGACGTGCAGATCGGCGCATTGATGTAGACATCGCCGATGCGGCGCTCTCCGCGGTCCTTGCGGGTCATGTAGCGGAACATCAGGCTGACGCCGAGCTTGGTCAGGATTTCCACGTCGCGGTTGGCGCAGATATTGCGCTGCAGCGGCGCGGCATAGTTGACCTCGAAGCTGGCGAGATCCAGCATCGGCCCGCGGTAATTGGTCAGTTCCAGCTGGAACAGCACGTGCTTGCCGGGCACCGACTGGCAGCGGCGCAGCCGCGTTTCGCCGTCGATTTCGATCGGCAGGGCATCGTTGAGCTGGCGGCAGGCGCGCGCCAGCACGTTGTCGGGGCGCGTGGTATTGCGCAACAGTTCGGGCACGCCGGCGGCGCCGGTATTCTGGCCCGTGGCCGCCCCCTTGAGCATGCGCGACAGGGGTTCGGCTTCGTCGACCGCGGCAGCCGGCGCCGACGCCGCGGCGGCATTGCGCACCGGCACCGGCACCGGTGCCGCATGCAGCGCCAGCGGCAACAGCAGCGCGGCCACCCATGCAGGGGTGGCCAGGCCAGGCGAAGCGGAAATCGGCGTGTGTCGTGTTCTCATGCAGGCTAACGTTGCCGGGAGCGGTACTGTCGTCCGTCTCTGCGAGGCCGGCCGCGCATGTCACGCGACACTCACGCCGACAGGCTGGCATTGTACCCTTCACCTTGCCAGGCGTGAAAGGCACGCCACGCCTGCCATCATGGCGTCAGTGCACGCATGGCATGCATTCCGGTCAGATGCTCGCTTGATTCCACCATCTGGCAAGTTTGCCAATCCTGCCAACTTCATCGAACCCGACCTTGGCAGGGCAATATTCCTGAACGAGTGCTTCAAACCTGTGCAACCCGCTGCGGCATCGCTTTCGTTATGTTGTGCAACAATTGCCCCTTTCCAACGGCTTGCAGCCGCGCCCCGGCATCGCCCGCGGCGGTGATCGCCACGCAACCGCATGCACCGGATTTCTTCCATGTCCCGTTCCCCGAGCGCTGCCTCGACCGCGCGCTTTCCCGCCTGGCTTTTGATATGCGGCTCGCTGATGGCGATCGCGCCGCTGTCGATCGACATGTACCTGCCGAGCTTTCCCGCGCTGGCGGGCGACCTTGGCGTCGATATCGGCCAGGTACAGCTGACCCTCGGCACGTTCCTGGTCGGCCTTGCCGTGGGGCAGGCGTTCTACGGGCCGTTCAGCGACCGCTTTGGCCGCAAGCCGCCGCTGTATCTGGGACTGGGACTCTATGTGGTTGCGGCGATCGGATGCGCACTGGCGCGCAATGCCGAGACGCTGATGCTGTGGCGCTTCCTGCAGGCGCTGGGCGGCTGCGCCGGCATGGTGATGGCGCGCGCCGTGATCCGCGACCGGCTCGAGGCCCATGAATCGGCGCGCGCGTTTTCGTCGCTGATGCTGGTGATGGGGCTGGCGCCGATCCTCGCGCCGGTCATCGGCGGCGCGATCCTTACGGCGGCCGGCTGGCGCACGATCTTCTGGGTGCTGGCGGCGGCCGGCCTGGCCATCCTGTTGCTGGTGCACTGGCGCATGGAGGAGTCGCTGGACCGGCGCCAGGCGGCGCCGCTGCGGCTTGGCACCGTGGCCAGGAGCTACGGCGAGCTGCTGCGCGACCGTGAATTCGTCGGCTACTCGATGTCGGCCGGTTTCGGGTCGGCGGGGATGTTCGCGTATATCTCGGGTTCGCCGTTCGTGCTGATCGAGCTGCACGGCATTGCGCCGTCGCACTATGGCTTCGTGTTCGGCGCCAATGCGCTGGGCCTGATCGTCATGTCGCAGCTCAACAGCCGGCTGGTGCACGGTCGCACGCTCGACCAGGTCCTGGGACGGGCGCTGCTGGCGCCTTGCGCCGCGGGCGCGGTGCTGGCCGTGGCGGCGCTGGCCGGACTGGCGACGCTGCCGGTGCTGCTGGCGGCGTTCTTCGTCTTTATCGGTGCGCTGGGCTGCGTCACGCCCAATGCTTCGGCGCTGGCGCTGGCGCACCAGGGGCATCGCGCCGGCACGGCTTCGGCACTGATGGGTACGCTGCAGTTTTCGCTGGGCACGCTCGGCGGCGCGGCCGTGAGCGTGTGGCGCGACGGCACCGCGCTGCCGCTGGCCGTGGTGATGGCGCTATGCGGCGCTGGCGCGGTGCTGATGCGTTACTACGGCAGCTCCGGCGCTGGCCGGGCGGCTGCCTGACGAATCAGGCGGCCTGCTGCAAGGCGGCGGCCTGCTGTACGACCACCATGTGTGCCGGCATGGGCGCGGCATAGCCGGCCTGGCCGAAGCACTCGCGGATGATGCGGTTGGTGTCGAAGTACACCTGCCAGTAATGGTCGTTGTGGCAATGCGGGCGTACCGCCAGCACCGGCCCGACCAGCGTGAATTCCAGGATCTCCACGTCGACCGCGGGTTCCGGCAGCACGTTCGGGATCTGCGCGATGCGCGACTTGAGCAGCGCCGCCGCATCGGCCACGTCGGTGCTGCCCGCGAGCTGGGCCTTCAGTTCCACGCGCCGGTACGGATTGGCGGTGAAGTTCTGGATGGTATCGCTGAAGATCTTGTTATTGCCGATCACGGTCTGCACGTTGTCCGGCGTATCGAGCGACGTGGCGAACAGCCCGATCTCGCGCACCGTGCCGGTGACGCCGCCAATGGTAACGAAGTCACCCACCTTGAACGGCCGCAGCACCACCAGGAACGCGCCGGCCGCGAAATTCGACATCAGTCCCGACCATGCCATGCCAATGGCCACGCCGGCGGCGGCAATCAGCGCGGCGAAGGTGGTGGTCTGGATGCCGAAGTAGCCGAGGATGCCGATCACCAGCACCACATTCAGCGTGACCGTGACGATCGAACCCACATAGCGCAGCAGCGTCGGGTCGACCTTCTGCTTGCCGAGCGCGTTCTGCACCATCCGTACCACAAAATGGATCAGCCATCGGCCGATGACCCAGAACGCTAGCGCTGCCAGGATCTTGACCCCGAACTGCGTGGCATAGGCGACCACCAGGGTCTTGAGGTTGTCGAAAGTCGTGGCATCCATCGGCGTGTCCTCTCGGTTTGGGTGAGTGGTGCAGCCCTGCGCGCTGACGCGGCGCAATACGTGGGCACGGCAATTATTGGAATGCCGTGCCTCGAAGTGCAAGCAAATAATTGTCAAGACAAGCGGGCCGGCAGGCCAGCTTGCCCAGGCGCCGCCGGGCGGCGCAACCGCCTTACCAGTTGGTTTCGCGCTCCGGCGTGGCGGAGATGCGGTGCAGCGTCAGGTCCGCGCCGTTGAACTCGCCTTCGGCATCGAGCCGGATGCCGACCAGCTTCTTGAGCGCGCCGTATACCAGCGTGCCACCCGCCAGCGCCACCACGATCCCCAGCACCGTGCCGATCAGCTGCGCGCCGAGCGACACGCCGCCCAGCCCGCCCAGTGCCCTGGCCCCGAAAATGCCCGCGGCGATGCCGCCCCAGGCGCCGCACAGCCCGTGCAGCGGCCAGACGCCCAGCACATCGTCGATATGCCACCTGTTCTGCGCCAGCGTAAACATATAGACGAAGAGGGCGCCCGCAACTCCGCCCGTGATCAGTGCGCCCAGCGGGTGCATCAGGTCCGAACCGGCGCATACCGCCACCAGCCCGGCCAGCGGGCCGTTGTAGGCAAAGCCGGGATCATTGCGCCCGGCGGCCCACGCCGCCAGCGTGCCACCGGCCATCGCCATCAGCGAATTGATCGCAACCAGGCCGCTGATCTTGTCGACGGTCTGCGCGCTCATCACGTTGAAGCCGAACCAGCCCACTGCCAGGATCCACGCACCCAGCGCCAGGAACGGGATATTGGAAGGCGGATGGGCGCTGATGCGCCCGTCCTTCTGGTAGCGCCCGCGCCGCGCGCCGAGCAGCAGCACCGCCGGCAGCGCGATCCAGCCGCCCAGCGCATGCACGACCACCGAGCCGGCAAAGTCATGGAACGGCGCGCCGGCAACCTGTGTGATCCAGTCCTGCACCCCGTAGCGCTGGTTCCACGCAATGCCTTCGAAGAAGGGATAGACAAAACCGACCAGAACGAAGGTCGCGACCAGTTGCGGATTGAAGCGCGAACGTTCGGCAATACCGCCCGAGATAATCGCCGGAATGGCGGCGGCAAAAGTCGCCAGGAAAAAGAACTTGACCAGGTCGTAACCGCTTTTCTGGGCCAGCGTTTCTGCCCCGGACATGAATTGCACGCCGTAGGCAATGGTGTAACCGATAAAGAAATAGGCAATCGTGGAAACTGCGAAATCCACCAGAATCTTTACCAGTGCATTGACCTGGTTTTTCTTGCGCACCGTGCCTAGCTCGAGGAAAGCAAAGCCGGCGTGCATGGCCAGCACCATGATGGCGCCAAGCAGGATAAACATGGCGTCGGTGCCGGTCTTCCAGTTGTCCATAGTGACCTCATGCTCAAAATGGGCGCATGGGTACGCAAAAAGCATTCCAGTTGCGGCTGCATCCTGGTGCCGGCTGCACCGGAGTGGGCGGAATCCGCACCGGAATGCCGCGCGCAGGGAACCGGGCCCGCAGGACGTCGGAGCCGGGCGCCGGCGGCCGTGCCTGATATGCGCCAGAATGGCGCTTCGCCGGCATGTTCGGCTGACCCGTTTTGGTGCGACGCCCCAATTCCGGGCATTTGCCGGGTCCGGGCCCGTGACAGCGTTGCCTTGCGGCGCAACGCCGCAGCCAGCCAAAGCGGGCCCGTGACAAGCGCGAAAAGAGCGGGAAATTGCCCGCTAACCGGCCTCAAGCAAGGATTTGCGGGGTTTTTTCGTTGCATTGGTGCCACTGGGGATTGCTCAACGCACAAGGGGCAGATTAGACTGCGCCGATCGATGTTTTGCCGCCAGGCAAGCACATCGGTGACGACGACCAACAAGGGAAATCAGCCATGAATAAAGGTGAACTGGTATCGGCCATCGCCACGGAAGCAGAACTGAGCAACGCCGCCGCTGAGCGCGCGCTCAACGCAGCGCTGGACAGCATCAAGAAGGCAGTGGCAAAGGGTGATTCGGTCACGCTCGTAGGTTTTGGCAGCTTCAGCGCCGGCAAGCGCGCCGCGCGCACCGGACGCAATCCGCGCACCGGCGAAACCATCAAGATCCCGGCCGCCAAGACGGTCAAGTTTTCCGCCGGACAGGGTTTCAAGGACGCGGTGAACAAGAAGAAGTAAGCAGTTTGCGTCCACAGCGTGAAAGAGCGGCCAGGCAGGCCGCTTTTTTGTTTTGCGCGCCGTGCGCGATGACCGGCAACGGCGGGGCCGATCCGGGTTAAACTGCCGGCGCCTGGATGCCGCCAGCCGGCCCGGGCGACCGCCCCCGCAATCCGCGCCCCCGATCCGAACTCCCCGCATCATGAACGACCTGTCCCACCAGCTTTCCATGACCGTGCTGATGACGCCGGACATGGCCAATTTCTCCGGCAACGTCCACGGCGGCACCATCCTGAAGTACCTGGACATGGTCGCGTATGCCTGCGCCAGCCGCTATGCGGGCCGCTACGTGGTGACGCTGTCGGTTGACCAGGTGGTGTTCCGCCAGCCCATCCACGTGGGCGAGCTGGTGACCTTCCTGGCCTCGGTCAACTTTACCGGCCGCAGCTCGATGGAGATCGGCATCAAGGTCGTGACCGAGAATATCCGCAGCAAGCTGGTGCGCCACACCAACAGCTGCTACTTCACCATGGTGGCGGTCGACGACAACGGCGCCCCGGCGGAAGTGCCGCCGCTTGAGCCGCGCGATGAAGTCGAGCGCCAGCGCTTTGCCGCCGCCCAGCAGCGCCGTGCACTGCGCCAGGAAATGGAAAAGCGCCACGGCGACATCAAGTCGTCGGTGACCTGACACGTTGCCATCCACCATGATGAAGCGATCCTGCACGATCCTGGCCCTGGCCGCCTGCGCGGCGGCCACGGGCGGCGCGCATGCCGAGGAGATCGGCAGCGTCAGCACCAATTTCCGCGTGACCGGCTCCGACAAGGTCGTCATCGAAGCCTATGACGACCCACAGGTCGAGGGCATCACCTGCTACGTGTCGCGGGCCCGCACCGGCGGCATCAAGGGCCAGCTGGGCATGGCAGAAGACCCGCCGGAAGCCTCGATCGCGTGCCGGCAGGTGGGGACCATCGCCTTCAAGGGGCCGCTGAAGCAGCAGGACAACGTCTTTTCCGAGCGCATGTCGGTGCTGTTCAAGACCCTGCATGTGGTGCGCGCGGTCGATCGCAAGCGCAATACGCTGGTCTACTTGACCTATTCGGACCGCATCGTCAGCGGCAGCCCGCAGAACAGCGTGACCGCCGTGCCGGTTCCGGCCGGCACGACGATTCCCGTCAAGTAGAGCGCCGCCGGCTGGTGGTTTGCCGCCGGCTGGTCAGGCTGCCTGGTCGAACAGCTTGCGCAGGTTCGACTTGAGGATCTTGCCATTGGCATTGCGCGGCAGCATCTCCCGGTAGAGCAGGATGCGCACCGGCACCTTGAACGCCGCCAGCCGCTCGCGCACGAACTCCTGCAATTCGGCTTCGGTTGCGTGCATGCCTGGCTTGAGGCTGACCACGGCCGCCGGTTCCTCGCCCAGCGTCTTGTGCGCCATGCCGACCACCGCTGCGTCCATCACCGCAGGATGTTCGTACAGCGTGCTTTCCACCTCGATGCAATAGATGTTCTCGCCGCCGCGGATCAGCATGTCTTTCATGCGGTCGACGATATACACATAGCCTTCCTCGTCCAGCCGCGCGATGTCGCCGGTGCGCAGCCAGCCGTCGACAAAGGTCTGCGCCGTGGCTTCGGGCTTGTTCCAGTAGCCGCGCACGACGTTGGCGCCGCGTACCAGCAGTTCGCCGGTCTCGCCCGGCGGCAGCGCCTGGCCGCGTCCGTCGACCACCTTCATTTCGCCGATCGGCAGCGCCGGACCGCTGCTGTCGGGCCGCAGCACGTATTCCTCGGCGCTGTGGCTGGTGAAGGTCGAAGAGGTTTCGGTCATGCCCCAGCCGATGCCGGGCGCGGCCGTCGGGAACACGTCGCCGATGCGCCGCACCAGTTCCGGCGACGCCGGCGCGCCGCCGTAGTTGACGTTCTCCAGCGAAGACAGGTCGAAGCGCGCGCGCTCCGGATGCTCGAGGATCTGCCAGGCGATGGTGGGCACGCCGCCGGCGGCGGTGCAGCGCTCGCGCTCGATCAGCTCCATGCCGCGCAGCGCGTCCCAGCGGTGCATCAGCACGATCTTGCCGCCGGTGGCGAGCGCGCCGTTGAGTACCGCCATGCAGCCGGTGACATGGAAGAACGGCACCGCCAGCAGCATGGCCTTCTGCGGGGCCGCGGGGTCCGGCGCCGGAATCGGCTCGCCGCGGCGCAGCAGGTTGCGTAGCGGGCTGAAGCTGCCAGCGGCCGCGACCGTGGCGGAGTTGCGGTGCGTGCCCAGCGCCCCCTTGGGTTTGCCGGTGGTGCCGGAGGTATAGAAGATGGTGGCATCGTCCTCGGGGTCGATACCGACCTGCGGCGGCGATTGCTGCGGCAGCGCGGCCCAGTCGGCGCTGGTGCCGATCACGCTTTCCAGTGCGGCGACGCGAGGATCGCCGGCCGCAGCGCCGGTGCGCGAGACGTAGACGCGTTCCAGCGACGGGCAGCCGGGCAGATGCTCGAGGATGCGGTCGAGCCGCTCGGCATCGACGATGGCCACGCGGCTGCCGGAGTCGGCCAAGCCGTATTCCAGCTCGGCGCCGGTCCACCACGCGTTCAGCGGCGTCACGATCGCGCCCGCGAGCAGCGCGCCGTAGAACGCCACCGGCCACTCCGGCAGGTTGCGCATCGCCAGCGCCACGCGGTCGCCCTTGCGCACGCCGTCGCGCACCAGCGCATGCGCCAGCGCGATGGCGGCGCGTCGGAAGGCATCGTAGGAAACGCGCTCGTCCTCGTAGACCACGAAGGTGCGGTCGCCGAAGGCACTGGTCGCGCGGAACAGGTCGTACAGCGTCGCGGGTGCGTGCTTCCAGACTGTGGTGGGGATGCCGCGGATCACGCGCGACTCGGTCTCGAACGGCGAGCCGGGCGCGGTCAGCCGGGCATGGGCCTCGGCCAGGGACATGACCGGCCAGTTGCCGGCCGCTTGCGGATTGCTTGACATGACTGCCTCCCGTAACTGCGCTGCAGGTTGAGGGCAATGCAAAGAAAGCGGCGTGCGCCCGGACAGGCCGGCGCACGCGCAACGCTTGCGTCAGAAGCTCAGGTACAACTCAAGATACCGGTCAGATCGTCACGCCGCCATCGACCACCAGCGCCTGGCCGGTCATGAAGCTGCTCGCGGCGGAGGCCAGGTACACGGCCGCGCCGGCAATCTCGATCGGCTCGCCGATGCGGCGCAGCGGGGCGCCCTGCGTGGACTGCTTGTAGCGCTCCGGATCTTCCCACAGCGCGCGCGCGAAGTCGGTCTTGATCAGGCCCGGCGCGATGCAGTTGACGCGCACGTTGTGCGGCCCGAATTCCACCGCGAGGTTGCGCGCCAGCTGGAAATCCGCGGCCTTGGAGATGTTGTACACGCCGATGGTCGGCGAGCCGCGCAGGCCGCCGATCGACGACACGATGATGATCGAGCCGTCCTTGCGGTCGATCATCTGCGGCGCGACCATCTGGATCAGCCAGTGGTTGGAAATGACGTTGTTGTCCAGCACCTTGCGGAACTGGTCGTCCGAGACGCCGCCCATCGGCCCGTAGTACGGGTTGGATGCGGCATTGCAAACCAGTACGTCGATCTTGCCGAAGGTCCGGTTGGTTTCGTCGACCAGGTGCTGCAGGTCTTCCTTCGACGAGATATTGGCGGGCACCGCGATGGCCGTGCCGGCGCCATGGCGTGCATTGAGCGCGTCAACCACTTCCTGGCAGGCCTCTGC
Source organism: Cupriavidus sp. MEYA8 (assembly GCF_059278825.1). Lineage (NCBI taxonomy): Bacteria > Pseudomonadati > Pseudomonadota > Betaproteobacteria > Burkholderiales > Burkholderiaceae > Cupriavidus > Cupriavidus sp. MEYA8. The sequence goes on along the minus strand of NZ_CM181222.1, from coordinate 1,249 downwards.
CTTGCGCGAAGAAATCACTACCTTGGCGCCCTGGACGGCCATCTGCTCGGCGATGGCGCGGCCGATGCCGCGCGAGGAGCCGGTGACGATGGCAACCTTGCCCGTCAGATCGAACAATGACATGGAGTCTCCTGTATAGCTGCGCCGGCGTCAGCGGCCGGCTTCATGCAGGCGGCGGGTCTGCCGCGCTGTGGTCCTGGCGATGCGGCGCAAACGCTGCATCGACGGATCATTATGGTGGTGGCGCGCCAGCCGAGTCCACAGCGCAACGGCCCGGATGACGGCCATATCAGCATTCTTTCTGCGGGCAATGCGCGGCGTGCATGAAGGTCTGGTGCAGCGCGGCACGGCAACGCTGCAAGGTGGCGCGCACGCCGCGCATTTCATGCGGTCATGCGTGCGCGTTAGCCGCGAGCAAGGGCGGCAGCGCCGCCATCAGTTCGTGCCGCAGGGCATCGTCGAGCCGTATGCCGAAGCGTTCGTCCAGGACCTGCACCACGGCCTCAGGCGTTTCCAGCCGCTGGCGCCGCACGCTGCCGTCCGGCGCGCGTTCGGCCAGATCGCCATCGGCCAGCGTCACGCGCGTGCCGCCGTCGGTGCGCGCGGCCATCAGCCGGCGCAGGAACACACTGTCCGGATGCGTCGAGACATACCAGTTGCGCGGCCCGAAATCGATCCATGGCTGCGGCGTCAGGTCGAAGCGGTAGACCTTGAGCCAGCCCGTATCGCCGCGCGCCTCCAGGTCGAAGCTGTGGAATGCGCTGCCGGCCGCTTCCGGCGGGGAGCTGGCGAGCCGGTAGGGGAAGTCGTCGTCGGCAGGCGCGGACAGCGCCATCGCGCGAAACGGCGTGGGTCCGCCGAAGCCGACATCGGCGACATAGCTGCGATGCGCCACTTCCACGCGCAGCAGCATGTGCGACGCCACGGTCTCGACCGCATCGGGCACGCCCCAACGCACGCGCGCGGCCAGCGGCGTCACGCTGAAGCCGAACGCTGCCAGCGCCGCCGCCAGCAGCGTGTTGAGTTCGAAGCAGTAGCCGCCGCGCCCGCGCGTGACCAGCTTGTCGAAAACGGCGTCGACATCGATGCTGACCGGCCGCCGCAGCAGCGGGTCGATGTTCTCGAACGGAATGCTGGCCAGCTGCGCGCCGAGCACGGCGTCGAGCGCCTCCAGCGTGGGCGAGGGCGGGGCGGCGATGCCCAGCCGCGCGCAATAGGCGTCGAGTTGGGCGGCTTCTAGCGTGATCAT